>OZ241879.1:4800000-7032527 GCA_965202935.1 Spirochaetia bacterium | reverse complement strand
CACGCCCATCGACAGGGTCGGCGACAAGTCGGAGCGGTCGGAGGCGACGCTGCCGGCGTACACCGCGCGTGCGGAGCCGGCGAAGAACAGCAGGTGGTCGAGCACGTAGGTGGCGCCGACCACGATGAGCGCCACGCCCGCGGAGAACAGGTGCTCGGCGAATCCGTACAGCAGGCAGACCAGCAGCAGGATCAGCGCGTCGACGGTCAGGGTCAGCCGCGGACCCACGCGATCGATGACCGCGCCGATCAGCGGCTGCGTGATCAGCCCCGCCCCGGAGAACAGGAACCAGAGCAGCGCCACCGTGCCGAGCGGCTGCTCGTACACCGTCACCAGCGTCCACAGCGCGAACGTGATGAACACCTGCTTGCGCACCCCGAACAGCGCGCACAGCAGGTAGTAGCGGTTGAACCGGCGCTCGAACCGCAGGCGCCGGCGCGTGCCGCGCGCTCTCGGCTGCCCGCGGGTGGCGACCGTGATGAGCACGGCGGCCGCCAGCGACAGCGCCGCCCCGGCGACGAAGTACGGCCGGTTGCCGACGTCGAACAGCCTGCCGATTCCCAGGATCGCGAGCGCCGCGACCAGCGCGGCGATGGTCCGCCAGAAGGCGACCCAGCCCAGGCGCCGCCCGGCGCCCTCCAGTCCTCCGGACTCGATGACGATCGACTGCTCCATCACCATCGCCAGGTGCATGCCGGCCGAGTGCACCATCACCAGGCCCAGCAGCGGCAGTGAGGGAGCCAGTCCGGCGATCGAGTCCGGGATGACGCGCGCGGGCAGCAGCGCCAGCGCCGTCATGCCGACCGCGGTCACCGTCGCCGCCAGCGCGAACAGGCGCCGCTCGGTGGCCGCGCCGAGCAGCACCGCGTAGAACACCACGGCAAAGCCCTGCGACTCCCGCGGAAACTCCAGGAAGCTGCGGAAGCCTGCGCCCATCTGGAACTGCCCGCGCAGGTAGTGCGGGAAGTTGATCTCGAACAGGGTCAAGCCCGCCGAGAACAGCGCGAACGCGCCGATCAGCAGGACGAAGCGCGTGCCGCCCGCCTCGGCGGTCCGAGCGCTCAGAGACCGGATCCGGGTCAAACGTGGTACTGCTGGTTGGTTTGGCTCGGAGCTCAGATGAGGTCGACGCTCGCGGCGCCCACGATCTCCATGGTGACCGGGTCGTGGACGATGCAGATCACCGACGCCTTCGCCGGGTCGACTTCCTCCGGTATCTGCAGCGTTGTCGTCCCGCTCGTCTCCCGCCCGAGCCGTCCCAGGTCGTGGTGCGCGCGGACGACCTCGTCATGGCGCAGCGTCTTGCCGCGGTTCTCGCCGCGCGGCACGTGGTTGCCGAGGTCGCGTTCGACGACGATCAGCATCACGGCCGCCCGCCGCGGCGCGTCGCTGACCGAGAAGGTGACGTCCAGGGCTCGCTCGGCGAGGTCGGCGCTCAGGGTCACAACCGCCCTGGCCGGTTCCTCCAGCGCCAGCTCCGCCTGGTCGAACACGAGCTGACGGCGCTGCGCGGGCCGCACGATGGTGGTGCCGTTGATGATGATCTGCGGCGTATAGGGACCGCGCTGGCCCAGCGCGCGGGCGTAGCTCCGTTGGCGCTGTGAGTGCTCGGGCGCCCCGAACGGGTCGGGCCAGCCCAGCCGGTCCCAGTAGTCGACGTGCCACTCGACCGGGAAGATGCGCAGGCCGGACTCACGCGCGTGGGCGCTCAGGTCGCGCAGCACCGCCTCCGCGCCGGGGCACGAGTTGCACCCCTGGGAGGTGAACAACTCCACGACCGCGAACGGCTCGCCCGCGGCGATGCCGACCGGAGTGAGGGTGACGAGCAGGGCAAGCAGGATCTTTCGCATGCGGTCAGCCTCCGCTTACGGCCGGCACGAACAGGATCGTTTCGGCCTGGTCGATCCGTCTCAGTGACGCCGAGCGAATGTTGTCGGCGACGATGTCGCCGTCCACGGCCACCGCCGACGTCAGCCGCAGCTCCCGGCCGAGGCCGGGAAACTGCGCGTCCAGCTCCTCGATGAGGGCGCGCACCGTCGGTGCCGCGCTCTCCACTTCGCCGACGCCGCCGGTAAAGGTCCGGAAGCGAGCCGGAATCTCGACCCGCACGCCGCTACGCCGATCCCCGGCCCTACCCGGCCGCTGCCGCCTGCGGTGAGCGGGCCTTCGCCTTGAGCTCCGCCAGCACGCGCGGCGGGGACATCGGGCAGGCGGTCATGCGCACGCCGGCCGCCGCGTAGACGGCGTTGGCGATCGCGGCGATGGGCGGCACGATCGGCACCTCGCCCACGCCGCGCACTCCGTAGGGATGGCGGGGGTTGGGCACTTCCACGATCACGGTGTCGATCATCGGCAGGTCCAGGGCCACCGGCATGCGGTAGTCCAGGAAGCCGGCGTTCTCCATCACGCCGTCGGCGTCGAAGAGGTATTCCTCGTTGATCGCCCAGCCGATGCCCTGCGCGGCGCCGCCCTGCATCTGGCCTTCCACGTAGGAGGGGTGCAACGCCTTGCCGGCGTCCTGGCATACCGTGTAGCGGGTAACCAGCACGCGGCCCGTTTCGGGGTCGACCTCGACGTCGGCGATGTGCGTGCCGAACGCGGCCGCCGCGCCGGGCGCGTTGAGCGAGCTGGCGGCGGTGATCATGCCACCGGTGGCGTGCGCCTCGGCGACGATCTCCTTCAGCGTCAGCTCCTTGCCCCCGCCGGTGAGGACCGCCTTGCCGTCGGACCATTCGACCTGGTCGGCGTCCACCTCCCAGATCCTGGCCGCGCACTCGCGCATCTGCTTGATCGCGTCACGGCAGGCGTTGGTGACCGCCCAGCCAGTCGCATAGGCGACGCGGCTGCCGCCGGTCACGCCGGTGTAGCCGACCGATTCAGTATCGGCCACCTGCGGGCGCACCTTGTCGACCGGGATGCCCAGCTCCTCGGAGACGATCATGGCCATCACCGCGCGGGAGCCGCCGATGTCCGGGCTGCCCTCGCCGACGGCGGCGGTGCCGTCCTCGTTGATCTGCAGCGTCGCGGAGGAGAGGCCGCCCGCGTTCATCCACCAGCCGGCGGCAACGCCGCGTCCCTGGTTGGGGCCGAGCGGAGCGCTGTAGTGCTCGTGCGCCTGCGCCGCCTCCAGCGTCTCCACAAGGCCGATACGGGGCCACTGCACGCCGGTGGCGTTGGTGACCCCTTCGACCGCCGCGTTGCGGAGCCGGATCTCCATCGACTCGATGCCGAGCTCCTCGGCGATCTCCTCCAGGATGGTCTCTGCCGAGAAGGTGGCGTTGGGCGCCCCGGGGGCGCGGTAGGCCGTCGAACGAGGCTTGTTCACGCAGACGTCGTAGCCTTCGATCTTGAGGTTCGCCAGGTCGTACGGCGCGAAGATGCCCATCATGCCCGCGCCGACGGCGGAGCCCGGGAACGCGCCGGCTTCGTAGGCCATGTAGGCATAGCCGGCGGTCAGCTTGCCGTCCGTGGTGGCGCCGAGCTTGCAGCGGATGTAGGAGGCAGGCGCCGGGCCGGAGGCGCGGAACACCTCGTCGCGGGTCATGACCAGCTTCACCGGCCGGTCGGACTTGCGCGACAGCAGGATGCCGACCGGCTCCAGGTAGACGGTGGTCTTGCCGCCGAAGCCGCCGCCGATCTCGGCGGGCAGCACCTTGATCTGGGAGATGTCCATGTGCAGGAGCTGCGCGGACAGCTCGCGGATCATGAAGTGGCCCTGGCTGGAGGCCCAGATCGTCACCTGGCCGTCCTCGCTGGTGCGCACCACCGCGGCGTGCGGCTCGATGTAGCCCTGGTGGACGGTCTCCACGGTGTGCTCGCGCTCGATCACCACGTCGGCCTCGGCGAACCCGGCATCGATGTCGCCGAGCTCGAAGGTGGAGTAGCTGGCGACGTTGGTCGGCCGGTCGGGAGCGTCGGCCAGTCCCTTGGTGCGCATCGACTCGTGCAGCACGGGTGCATCGTCGCGCATGGCGTCACGGACATCGAGGACCGGCGGGAGCACGTCGTACTCGACCACGACTGCCTTGGCGGCCTCTTCGGCCTGCCGGACGGTGGTCGCCGCCACCGCCGCGATCGCGTGGCCGTGATAGAGCGCCTTGTCCTGCGCCATCACGTTGCGCGCCAGGTCGGAGAAGTCGGCGGGCGTCTCGCCGGACTCGGCGATGCCGACAGGCGGCGGCGGGAAGTCGGCGCCGGTGACCACGGCCTTCACGCCGGGCATCGCCTCCGCCTTCGAGGTGTCGATGGAGAGGATGCGGGCGTGTGCATGCGGGCTGCGCACGTACTTCGCGTGCAGCATGCCGGGCAGCGACAGGTCGGCGCCGTAGTTGGCGTGGCCGGTGACCTTGTCGAGTCCGTCGTGGCGGACCGGCCTCGTTCCCAGGACCTTGTACGTCCCGTTGCCCTCGGAGCCGTTCTTGCCGTTCGTGTTCGCCCCGTTCGTGTCTGCCATGGTCCTTCCCTCCTATCCGGTTGCCGCGGCGGCCTGCTGCACCGCGCGGATGATCTTGTCGTAGCCGGTACAGCGGCACAGGTTGCCGGCCAGCCAATAGCGTATCTCCTGCTCGGACGGATTCGGATTGCGTTCCAGCAGGTTCTTGGCGGCGACGATGAAGCCGGGGGTGCATACCCCGCACTGCAACGCCGCGTTCTCCAGGAACGCCTCCTGCAGCGGATGCAGCTTCTCGCCGTCGGCGACTCCCTCGATCGTGTCGACGGCCTTGCCCTGCGCCTCGGCGGCGAGCACCAGGCAGGAGCACGCGATGCGGCCGTCCAGAACGACCGTGCACGCCCCGCAGTCGCCGGTGGTGCAGCCTTCCTTGGTGCCGAACAGGTGCAAGTCCTCCCGCAGCACCTCCGAGAGGCTCTGGTGGGCCTCACACAGGAACTCGGTCGGGTCGCCGTTGATGGTGGTCTCTACGTGGATCTTGGCCATGTTCTTCTGATTCCTCTTCTCGTATCAGGTTCGCGCCCGCGCGCGGTCGCGCGCAACGGCCGCGGTCCGCCGGGTCAGCACCTCGGTGACGTCGTGCCGGAACTCGGCGGTGCCGCGCCGGTCGCTGATGGGGCGTGCCGCAGCCGAAGCACGCCGGCCGGCCTCGGCCAGGGCGTCGTCGTCCAGGTCCGTGCCGACCAGGGCCGCCCCCGCTTCCTCCGAGACGAACGCGGTGGGAGCGACGGCGCCGAGCGCGACGCGCGCCGCCGTGCAGGCGCCCGATGCGTCCACGGTCACGCTCACCCCCACGCCGACCACGGCGATGTCCATCTCCGTGCGCGGGATGAATCGCTGGTAGGCGTCGGACGAGCCTGCCCGAGGCACCGGGATGCGGAATGCGACCAGCAGCTCGCCGGTCGCGAGCGACGTGGCGCCGGGGCCGGTCGGCACCTCGGTCACGTCGATCGTGCGGGTACCGTTCGGTCCGGCGATTACCGCCTGGGCGCCGAGCGCCATGAGCGCCGGGACCGTGTCGGCGGCGGGGCTGGCGTTGCACAGGTTGCCGCCAAGCGTCGCGCGGCTCTGGATCTGCGTGGAGCCGATCAGCTCCGCCGACTCGACCAGGCCGGGAAACGCTTTGCTGACGTCTTCCCGTTCCGCGAGCGCCGCGCAGGGGACGGCGGCGCCGAGCTGCAGGTGGTCGGACTGCAGGTCGATGACGTTGACGTCCGGAATGTGCTTGATGTCGACGTAGTGCTCCGGGTAGGAGCCGGTGATGCGCACCTGCACCATCAAGTCGGTGGCTCCGGCCACGACGCGCGCGGCCGAGCCGTGCTCGGCCAGCAGGGCCGTCGCCTCTTCGATGGTTCGCGGTGCGGCGAACTGTGAACTCGTACTCAAGGGTCTGTTCCTCTTTGCCTCTGTTCTTCTCTGTCGGGCCCCACGCGTACGGAGGTCGAGTGGCCCGTGCCGGCGCATCTTACTCGCGGAACTGCGTCTCGTACAGCCGCTGATACAGCCCGCCGGCTTCGTTGAGCTCGTCATGCGTGCCGCGCTCCACTACCCGGCCGCGGTCGAGCACCAGGATCGTGTCGGCAGCCAGGATGGTGCTCAGCCGGTGGGCGATGATGATCGAGGTGCGGCCGGTCACGACCCGGCTCAGGGCCTCCTGGATCAACGCTTCCGAGCGGGTGTCCAGGTGGCTGGTCGCCTCGTCCAGGATCAGCACCCGCGGGTCCTTGAGGATCACGCGGGCGATGGCGAGCCGCTGCTTCTCTCCTCCGGACAGGCGGTAGCCGCGCTCGCCCACCACGGTGTCGTAGCCGGCCGGCAGCGCGGCGATGAAGTCGTGGATGTTGGCGGCCCGGCAGGCGTCGGCGATGCGCGTCTCCTCAGCGTCCGGGGCGGCGTAGAGCAGGTTGGCCCGCACCGAGTCGTGGAACAGGTAGGGCTCCTGGGTCACCATGCCGATCTGCGCCGCCAGCGACTCCATGGTCAGCTCCCGCGTATCGTGGCCGTCCAGCAGGATCTGCCCGCGTGTCGGGTCGTACAGGCGCGGGATTAGGTAGGTGAGCGTGGTCTTGCCGGCGCCGCTCGGTCCTACCACCGCCGCGCTCTGCCCCGGCTCGACGGCAAAGCTCACGTCGTCCAGCGCCCACTCGCGCGCCTGGTGCTGTGGCGTTGGCGAAGACGGAACGGCCGCCGCGCCCGGCCGTTCCGGTCGCGTCCCGCGCCCGCGGGGGCGACCCGGGCGCGCGCCTCTCGGCCCCTGCCAGCCGGCACCGGGGCCGTTGCCGGCCGGCCCCATGCCGGCGGGCCGGCCTCCGTGCGCCGACTGACCCCCGGAGGCCGACTCGCCGCCGCTCGCCGTGAACGCCATGTCCTCGACCCGTGCCGCGCGCCGCGCCTCGGTGAGCAGGAGCTGCTCGTCGCGCTCGTAGCGGAAGTTGACCTCCCGGAACTCCAGCCGGCCCTCGGCCCGGTCCAACCGCTGCGCGTGCGGGGACTCCTCGATGTCGACCGGCAGGTCCAGCACCTCGAACACGCGCTCGAAGCTCACCAGCGACTGCGCCACCACGACCACGACGTTGCTCAGCGAGCGCAGCGGCCCGTAGAGCTGGGCGAGGTAGGTGCTGAAGGCGACCACCGTGCCGATGGTCAGCCCGCCGCGGATGTGCAGGTGACCGCCGACCAGGTAGATCCCCGCCGTCCCGACCGCGGTGGCGATCCCCATAAGCACGAAGAAGCGGCTGCCGATCACGGCCTGCCGGATGGCCAGGTGGCGTACCCCCTCGGCCTGCTCCCCGAAGCGCCGCTGCTCCTCCGTGCGGCGCCCGAACAGCTTCACCAGGACCAGGCCGCTGATGTTCAGCGTCTCGCTCATGATCGCGTTCATGCGCGCGTTGCGCTCCATCGACTGCCGGGACACTTCGCGCAGCGCCTTGCCGAAGCGGCGTCCGAGCAGCAGGAAGATTGGCAGCACGGCCAGCCCCAGCACGGTCAGGCGCCACTCCAGGGCCAGCATGATCGCCAGCGTGCCGGCCACCTGGATCAGGTTGGTGGTCACGTCGACCAGGGTGTTGGTGACCGCGCTCTGGGCGCCGATGACGTCGCTGTTGAGCCGGCTCATCAGCTCGCCGGTCTTGTTGCTGGTGAAGAAGCGCATCGACATGCGCTGCAGGTGCGAGTACAGCGCCGTGCGCAGGTCCAGGATGATCCCGGAGCCGACCGTGGCATCCAGCTTGCGCTGCCAGATGCGGATCACGGCGCCGGCCACGGGGATGGCGATCAGGCCGGCGGCCAGCAGGTTGAGCCGCGCCGCGTCCTTCTGTGGCAGCGCGGTGTCGATCAGGTCGCGCACGATCAGCGGCGTCAGCAGGCCGAGGCCGATGGTCGCGCAGATGCTCGTGAACAGCAGGATGATCCTGCCGGCGTACGGGCGCGCGTAGGCGAGCACGCGGCGCAGCAGCGCGCGGCTGATCTGCGGGCGTGCCTGCTCGTCCGCGTCGCGGAACAGGTAACCCATGCCGCCGCGGCCCCCGCCCCCGCCAGACATTCCGTACACGGCGCTATTCTACTTCGGGATACTGCTTCGGGATCAGGGTGACAGCGGGTTGCGCGTGCGGAGCTCGGGAAAGAGCGCGAAGTCGCGATCCGCGCTCAGCAACTCGTCCACGCCATGGGCGACGCAGATGGCGGCCACCCGGGCGTCGTGGACGATCGGGCCGCGGACGCGGGGCCGGGCGACGAAGCGCTGCAGGGTGGAAACGAAGTCGCCGGTCTCATGCAGCAACGAGCTGGACGGTGATTGCGTCCACGACTCGATCTGGCTCCACGCCTGATCGGGCGAGCTTGCCGCATCCTTCCAGATACGGGGATGGGTCACGATGCCGAAGAACTCGTACACGCAGGGCCACGGAATCGCCCAGGGACGTGTCCCTTCGGCCAACGTCCGCATCAACTCGGCGGAGCCGGCATGCTGCTCGGGCTCGCGACGGTGCGCGTAGACCAGCAGGTTCGTGTCGACCGCGGTCACAAGCTGACTACGGCTCGCCGTAGACGTGGCCACGCAGGTCCTGCCACGTCAGTGCCTCCAGCGGATCGGCCGCGTCCGGGTCGCCGACGCTGCGGTCGGGAAGGCGGTACGGCTCGGCGCGTTGGGATCGATCCAGCGCGAGTCGCAGACCGTCCTCCACCACGGTCCGCAACGACTGCCCTGATCGCCTGGCGTGTCGCTTGGCCCGAACCATCAGTTCGTCCTGGATCTCGATCGTCGTCTTCATCCTGCGCCCATATTACCCATATCAGCGGATATGGCAAGACCATATGGATACGGGGTGGGTCCGTACCGGTGTCAGACGGTCAGCGCGCGGTCCCGCGCGGTCACCTCGTACGTCGCCTGCACGCGGCCGTCCTGGACGGCGTAGAACTGACGGTGCAGGGCCACGCACGGGCAGACGTGCCTGGGAATCACGTAGTGCTCCTCGCCTACCCGGAAGCGCAGGTCGGGGGAGACGGCCAGCAGCCAATGCTCCTCGTTGTGGATGAGCGTGCGCGTGCCGTCGATCCCCAGGAAGCGGCCGCGCTCACCAGGCGGGTCGGCGGCGATCGCCTTGTTGCCCAGGTCGAAGGTCACGTACCCGGGGGTGGAGGCGCTCAGCACCCGCGTGAACAGCAGCCCGGCGAACTCGAACGTCAGGTCCGGGAGCATGTCGGCGTAGCCCAGGTCGTGCAGGAAGCAGGTGCCCGGGGACAGCTCCGCGTCCGCGTGGCGGGCGTGGCAGGGGAAGGTGGGCGTGCCGCCCATGACGCGGCGCGGCACCGGCAGGCCGGCCGCCTCGATCGCCGCCCGCAGGGCCTTGATCTCGGCGGTCCCGCGGTCGCAGGCGGCGATGCGTTCGTCGCGGCTCCGCTGGTGGTTGTGGCCGTCGTAGCCGTGCAGGCCGGCGGGCTCGACCCCCGGCAACTCGGCGATGAGCCGGTAGAGGGCGATCGCCCCTTCGCCGCCGGGCGCGATGCCGGTGCGGTGCATGCCCAGGTCCACGTCGAGCATGACGCCGATCGTGACCCCCGCGCGGGAGGCCGCCGCCGACACCGCATGCAGCGGGCCGGGGTCGTCCACCAGCGTCGAGAACCGGGTGCCGGGGTGGCGCCGCGCCAGCTCCGCCAGCCGGCCGGGGTGCGGTCCCAGGAGCTGATAGGCGACCAGCACCTCCGGGGCCTCCACGCCGGCCAGCATCTCCGCCTCGGCGATGGTCGTGCACTTGAAGCGCCGGAACCCGCGCCGCATGAGGCGGCGCGCCAGGTCGGCCGACTTCTGCGTCTTCATGTGCGGCCAGACCCGGTCCGGCGATCCCGCGATGGCGATCACCCGGTCGGCGTTGCGGTCGAACCGGTCCAGGTCGATCAGCAGCGCCGGGCTGGGCAGTTCGCTCGCGTCGTGGAGTCGGTACTGCGTGGTCAACCTCCAACCTGGGCTACCGGTTCAGGCATCGCGGTGCAGGACGATGCCGCGCATGCTGTGAAAGAGAGTCTGCAACCGCTCACACTCGGGCGCGGCCAGCGCCGCCCGCGCCAGGATGTCGCGGAGGAACACGCGCAACTCCTCCGGACCGGCCTGGCGGAAGAAGTCTATCCCGACCAGCAGATCGAGCAAGGGGTCCAGGGCGGCATCGATCTCCGGAAGCGCGACCGGTTCGTAGTAGCGGGCCGGGAGGTGCCGCCCGCGGGCGCGGAACAGCTCGTAGGTGACGATCTGGACGGCGTGGGAAAGGTTCAGGGACGGGAAGTCGGGATGGGTGGGGATCGACAGCATGCCGGTGCAACAGGCGATCTCCTCGTCGCGCAACCCGGTCGCCTCGGTGCCGAAGACCAGCGCCGTGGTGCCCGGACCGCGGGCGGCCAGGTGCTCGGAAAGCTGGGAGAGCGGCATGGGCGCCTGTTTGCGGCGCTTGCCGCGGCGCCGGCTGATCGCGATCGCCTCGTCGCAGTCCGCGATCGCCTCCTGCAGCGTGTCCGGTCGCCGCGCCGCATCGAACACGTCGGCGGCGTGCACGGCGGCCGCGCGGGCGTCTGAAGGATCGAAGTCACCGGCGACGATGGAGAGGTCGCCCAGGCCCATGGTCTTCATCGCCCGGCACACCGAACCGACGTTGCGGCCGTCGCGGGGGCCTGCCAATACCAGCCGGACGTGCCGCTCGGGTGCGGTCATCGCGCGGCGGCCACGATGCGGCGCAGCGCCTCGAACTCCTCGAAACAGTCGCCGCATGCCTGCAGGTGCAGGTACACCAACGGCAGCAACGCTCGCACGTCCTTGCCGGCGGCATGCATCTCGGCGAACACGTCGAGCAGCTCGTGGCACTCGTCGCAGTCCAGCTCCTCCTCACGCGTGATGTCCAGCGCGGCGCGGAGTGCAACGCGAGCCAGGCGCGTCATCTCGTCGTGCATCGTTACGGCCCGGCGCGGCCGGCGCGCCGGACGGCCGTGGGCCGCCTTGAGCTCGCGGTACGGATCGCCGCTACGCGCGGGCATTCCTGTCCTCCTCCCTTGTCATCGGTCCGTCAGAATGCCGCCAGTATGTCGTCCGGGCTGATACCGTCTTGGAGCATGCGGCGCCGCAAACGCTTACGTGCGTCGTGCAGGAGCTTGTAGAGGGCGTTGCGATTCATGGACATGCGCCGCGCGACCTCCTCCAGCGGCATCCCCCGGAGAATGGCAGCGGTCATGGCGGTACGCTGCTTGTCGGTGAGGTCTTCGCGGATGTAGCGCAGCACCCGTTCCAGGCTGGCCGCGCGTTGCGCTGCCGTCTCGGGATCGACCGACGGGTCCGCCAGTGCCCGCGGGATCGACTCACCTTCCGAGGAGACCAGCAGCGTGTCGAGCGACACGTCGTTCCAGCGCTTGCGGCGCAGCTCGGTAAGGGCAACGCGGATGGCGATCTTGTGCGCCCAGGTGACGAAACGGCTCTCCTCGCGGAAGGAGTCCAGGCTGGCCAGGATCTTGACCAGCGCCTCCTGGGCGAAGTCCTCCGCCTGCTCGGCGAATTCGCGCCGCCGCATGCCGCGGCTGCCGAGCAGTCCGCGCCGCAACCCGGCCACCAATATCTGGCGAAGATCGGCGATCGCGGCCGACCGTTCCGGCGACTCGGGAGCGAGCGCCGCCAGCCACTCCGCGTTGCTTCGCTCGGCCGCGGACGCTCGCGGAGCCATCGCACTCAAATAGTAGGTCGGAGTCGCCCGCTCGCCAACCGTGCCAGCCGGACAGCGAGCCGTCGTCACGCGCTACCGGCGGCGGCTCGATCCGCTGCATAGACCGGCCGTGGCGGCCGGAGCCTCTCCAGCCGCCTCTTTTCTTACTTACCTTGAATACTTGGTAAAGAGTGGCCGACGATCAAATTGGCCCCGGTCGCGGAAACGACGGTCCCGTATGGCGATGCCGATGATGGGCATGACAGAGTAAGCGTTATGCGAAGCTTCACATAAAGATTGTTATGTGAAGTCCGGGATTATGCGAAGCAGCGCAACGCAAGTCATGGCAGAAGAGGAAATTGAGTCCAAGAACACTTCACATCATCCCGAGTCCAGGAGCATGGCGATAAGGGCGTCAGGGGCCTTGAAACGACCGCGGCGGAGTTCCGGCGGTAGGACGGCTTCGACGGCCTGGAGCTTTTCGGTGGAGTCCACGCGCAGGTAGGCCTCGGTGGTGCGCACGTCGGCGTGGCCCAGCCACAGGGCCACTTTGCGGATATCGCCGGTAGCCTGGAGCATGATGAGGGCGCAGCTATGGCGTAGCTGGTGAGGCGAGATCGCGCGTCCGGCCAGCGAGAGACAATCCGTGGCGGCAGCGCGCACGTGCTTGCCCAGGAGGTACTTGAACCCGGCACGCCCCATCGGCGTGTCGGTGGCGTTCAGGAACAGCTCCGGCGCTGGGTTCTCGCCGCGGACGGCCAGCCAAGCCCGGAGGTCGGCGGCGGTTTGTTTCCACAGCGGCAGACAGCGCTCACGGCGGCCCTTGCCCTGGACACGCAGGCTTGCGGTTCCGCGCAGCGACAGGTCTGCCACCTGCGCCGTCACCAGTTCGGACACGCGCAAAGCAGCAGCGAAGCACAGATGGAGCATGGCGCGGTCGCGGATGCCTGCTCGGGTGGTGATATCCGGAGCGTCCAGAATCGCGTTGATCTCCTCCATGCTCAGGTGGCGGACGAGCGGCTGGTCATGGCGCTTGGCGGGGATGGCGAGGATCTGCCTGGCTTGCTCCAGCGCAGCCGGATGGCGGAACTCGACGTAGCGCATGAAGGCTTTCACTGCCGCCAGGCGGGCGTTGCGGGTAGCGGCGCCGGCGCCTCGCTGCATCTCGATGTGGCCCAGGAAAGCCACGATGAGCTGGGCGTCGATGTGTTCGAGGTGAAGCTCCGACGGTCTGATGCCGAGCCGTTCGGCGGCGAAGGTGAACAACAGGCGAAACGCATAGGCGTAGCTCTCGCAGGTATGCGGGCTGTAGCCGCGCTCGACGGGAAGGTAGTCGCGCAGGAAGTCGCAGATCAGGGGTGCGATGGGAGTCATGCCAGCCTCCCGGCAACCAGGTTCTCGCCCGCCGTGGCGATGTCGGCCATCAAGTCCGGGGTGGCCTCCAGATACCAGTAGGTGTGCACGACGCTGGTGTGCCCGAGATAGGTGGACAGCGCGACCAGGTGGCGCGCCACCGACTCGCGCCGCACCGCGCAGCGTTGCAGGGATCTGGTGGCAAAGGTGTGGCGCAGGTCCGCCAGCCGCGGGCGGCGCTGGCGGCCAACAGCGATGCCTGCGAGCCGGACCACTCGCTGGAAGGTGGTGCTGGCCCGCGGTGTCGGGATGCGCCGGTGGTGCGCCGACACGAACAGATGATCGTCGGCGATGGCGACGCTCTGTCGCTCCTGCAGGTACGCCGTCAGCGCCTCGACCGCTGTCGCATGCAACGGCACCAGCCGGCTCTTGGCGAACTTGGTTCGGCGGATGCGCAAGACAGCGTTGGGCAGCAGATCGTCGAAACGCAGGTCGAGCGCCTCCGAGACCCGCAGGCCGGTGGCGGCGATGAGTCCGATCAGCGTCGCATAGACGGATCGTCGCAACGGGTAGGTGCATGGCAGGCGATGCGCCGCCGCCAGCAGTTGGCCGATCTCGGCAGGCGTGTAGATGTAGGGTGGCTGGCGGACCACACGGACCTGGAAGTAATCGGCTGGAGGCAGCTCGTGGGTGGTGTCCTCGGCGTGCAGGAAGCGAGCCAACAGGACGACATCGCGAAGTCGAACAGAGCGCGCGTGCGGTGAGGGCGCCTGCGCCGCCCACTGCACGGCGGTGGCGGCGCGGATATGGGTGTCACCCTGGTCGCTGGCGAACGCTGCGAATGCCTGCAGATTGCGCCCTGTGTTGTGGAGCTGGTAGCCGAGGGTTCGTCGCAGTGCCAGATAGCGATCTACGTGGGCGCTCAGCATGAGCGCACCCCCGGCCACGGCTGGGAGATCTCGCCCAGCAGGTCGAAGTCGATCTTGGCGTAGTGGGCGGTCGTCTTCGGGGAACGGTGCCTGAGAACGCTGCCGATGCCGGCCAACGACACCCCGTTGCGCAGCATGGCGGTGGCCGCCGAATGGCGCAGCAGATGGGCACCGTGGTGAGGCGCCTTGACTCCCGCCTGGCGAAGAGCTTGGCACACCACGCCGGAAACGGCGCTCCGAGTCATCGGGCGGCGCGGCGCCAGAGCCGAGATGAACACCTGCGGCACCGGCAACGACGGTCGTCCGCGGCGCAGATAGGTGACGATGGCGTCGCCGACCTCCTGCGGCAGCGGCAGCCAGTCTTGGCGCCGAGTCTTGCCGCACACGGCGATGCGGCCGTTCTGCCAGTCGATGGCATCGAAGGTCAGCTCAGCGACCTCGCTGGCGCGCAGGCCCAGCCGAGCGAGCAGCAGGACGACCGCCCGATCCCTGGCCCCCACTGCATCCTGATCGCTGCAAGCGGCGATTACCTTCTCCAGATCCTCAGGCTCAAGGAACCGAGGCGTGGCGGCGAGTTGGTAGGCCGCCACGCGTGGCACCGCGTGCTGCAGGCCGTCGGAGCACTCCCCGGTGGCGGCGAGGAACCGCAGGAAGGCCCGCACGGCCGTAGCGATCATCTGCGCCGTGGCCACCTTATGGCCATCCGAGCGCGTGATCACGAAGCCGCGAACCGTAGCGGCGCTGTAGTTCGCCGGGACAACTCCCAGAGCCTTGATGAAATCGGCTACGTAGCACTCGTAGCGGTCCATGGTGCCGTTCGTCACGCCTCGGTGTTGCCGCGTCCACTGCCGAAACTGCTTCAGCAGTGGCCAGCGCTCGTGCGGCGACAGGGATGGCTGAGCAGCCGCCAGGACGCCCCGCTCCCTCAGGAACCGGATCAGCGCCGCAGCAGCCGCCAGTGAGTTCCGGTTGGGTCCCCGCTGATAGCGAACGCGACCGTGCTCAGACAGTTCCCTGCGGCACGCCTCGTATCCGGCCACGAAGTCTTGGGCAGTGAACGACTTCTCGGTCAGCCAGTCGGTCCATGACGCCAAGCTGCGCAGCATGAAACTCCGCGAGCTCGCCGGATGGCCGCGTTCCCGCAGCCACTCTGCAAAGTCGTCGATGTAGGCTCCCGCGGGTCCCGAACGGAGTCGGCGACAAGGGTTCGCCAACGTGAGGTGGTCTTCAAGCATGGATGCCTCCTTGCTTGAAGGAGCGCGATTATGTGAAGTCTTGGCTACTGCCGCTACCGGCTACAGCCGCATGAAACCCATCAGACGACTCCATCCCTGCCAGTCGCTTCGCATAATCCCGGACTTCACATAACAATCTTTATGCGAAGCTTCACATAAAGATTGGTCTGCCGAGCCCACCACCGCCATCGGCACGCGCCGCATGGCTCACGGCGCATTCCTGAAGGATGAGCCCTGCAGCCGCCGCGGGGCGCACTTCACCCGGTATCGCCCACACGAAACCCGGAGTCCCCAAAAAAAGAAACCCACAAGGGAGGACGAATCCTCCCCTGCGGATCGAGGAAAACCCCGGGGTTTCCGTTCACGAAAGGCGTCAGCCGGTCAGCCTCCGACCATCATCAGGAAGTCGTCGAGCGCGCTCTGCTGGATCTCGACGTACCGGTCGGCGCCCAGCGCCTCATACCCGGCCACGTACTCGTCCCACTGGTCGAACGAAGCGTCACCGATGATGAACTTGGTGCTCCATTCTTCCTTGTACAGGTTCAGCTCGACCGCCAGGTTGGCGGCTTCCTCGCTGGCATCGGTGTCGCGGATGTTGAACAGCGGCAGCACCACGACGTGCGGCCAGTTCTTTTCGACGGCATCGTGCGTCTCCCACCAACTGGGAGAGATGGCCTTCCATACGTCGGGATAGTCGCGGAAGACCTTGGTCGGCAGATAGTTGGGCTTGCCCTGGTCCACTTCCGTCCAGACCCTGGCGATCTGCTCGTCGAGCACCACGAAGTACTCGCCGCCCTCACGCCACCAGTTGCCCGGCGACAGGGGAACCTCCTCCCCGGCTTCCAGCGCCTTCTTGCCGTCCTCCACTGCCTGTTTGCAGGCCGCGGCGTCCGGGCACTCCAGACCGAAGGTCCGGGTCGCGACGCCCGGCTTGCTGAACCAGAAGTTCAGGAACTTCATGGCGGCCGGCACCACCTTGGAGGTCGAGGCGATCGAGTAGGTCTGCTGCTTGACCATCAGCGGCGTCGTCTTGTACCAGGTACGGTTGCCGTTGGCGTCCATCGGCGTGGTGGCTCCCTCCACGGCGATCGTCACGCCGCCCTCGGCCGCGTTGATGCGGGCGTACGAGCTGCGCGAGAAGCAGTCGGCCCAGGTGAAGTCGTGGCCGGCGACCACGTCCGGCCACCACTGCGAGTGGTCGCGGGTGAAGATGTCGACGTTGGTCAACCCTTCCGCATAGATCTGGTGCGCGAACATGAGCAGGTCGCGGTACTCGTCGGTGGTCGGCAGAAACTCGAACTCCGTGAAGTTCTCCAGGTCCGTGTAGGTCACCAGCTCGCGCAGACTGCCGGTCTTGGTCGTGAGGCCGAACGCCGAGGTGAACGCCTGCATGAGCGTCCGGTAACTCGACCTGCCGCTCAGGGCGACGCCCGGGCCCGTATTCTGGGCCTTGAACGCGCGCCACGCTTCCATCCATCCATCGGGCGTATCGGGCTCGGTGAGCCCCAGCTCCGCCATGGTGTCGGTCCGGTAGTTGAGCGACTGGCCGCAGCCGGGCGCCCCCCCGCCGTAGTGCATGCCGATGGCGCCGTACAGGTCGCCTGCGGCATCGCGATAGGCGGCGGTGAGCGACTTGTCGAGCAGCTCGGTCATGTCGGGGCCGTACTGCTCGATGAGCGGATCCATCTTCAGGAACGCGCCCTGCGCGCCGTAGATGTTGGCCACACCCGGGTCGAAGATGTTGACGACGTCCGGCAGGTCGCCGCTCGCCATCATCGTCGCGATGCGCTCGTCACGGACGTCCTGCGGGGCCGGGATCCAGTCGATGACGATGCCCAGCATCTCGTTGACGGCCTGCGTCCAGTTGTCGTCGTTGGAAAACAGGTCGTCCGGGTGCTGGACGACAAACACGGACACCGGCACGGGGTCGTCCGCCCATGCCCCGAAGGTCACGGTCAGCATGACCAGCATGGTGATAATGATTCGACTCTTTCGCACGTTTCTCTCCTCATATCGATCGGATACTGTTTGCTCTGCCGTCCGCGGCTGACAGCCGAACGACGGCCAGAGTCCTTGAAAGTCAGAAACCCTCACACTCCCATAGGCAGCAATGACCTCCTTTGTTTTCGTTTTCTTGATCATCCCTTGATCGCGCCGATCATCGCCCCCTTGACGAAGTACCGCTGGATGAACGGGTAGACGATCAGGATCGGCAGGGCCGAGATCACGATCACCGCCGCCTTCAGCGACTCCGTCTTCATGCGCGCGCGCAGGCGTTTCAGGTCCTCCACCGTCTCCATCATGGCGGCCTGCGTCTCGGCCATCTCCTGGAGCTGCGTGGTGGCGATCAGGTTGCGCAGCACCACCTGAAGGGGATATTTCTTGACGTCGGAGAGGTACAGGACCGGGCCGAAGTAGTGGTTCCACTGGGTGACCGCGGCCCACAGCGCCACGGTCGCGATGATCGCCTTCGACAGGGGGACCACCACGTTGGCGAAGATCTGCACGTCGTTGGCGCCGTCGATGACCGCCGACTCGATCAGCTCCTCGGCGACCTGCTCTATCGAGGTGCGCAGCATGATCAGGTAGAAGAAGCTCACCAGCCCGGGGAAGATGAACGCCCACATCGTGTCGATCAGGCCCATCCTCCTGACGACGATGTACGTGGGGATGATGTATCCCGAGAAGAACATTGGGAGAAGGAACAGGATCAGCAGCACCCTGCGCGCCCTGAAGCGCCGCCGCGAAAGCGCGTACGCAGCAGGGACCGTGACCGCCAGGAGCAGCGCCGTGTAGACCGACGTATAGACGACGGAGTTCCTGAATCCTCGTATCACCTCGTCGTACTCGATCACGGCCTTGTAGGTCACCAGGGTGACGGACCGCGGGTAGAGAAACAGCGGATTGCGCAGCACCTCCTGCGGGTCGCTGATGGACATGAACACGATCATCAGGAACGGGTACGCCGTGACATACACCAGCAGCAACAGGACGGCGTTGAGCGAGATGTCGAAGACGCCACGCCTTCCCGGGCGGCCGGCGGAGGGCGCTCCAATCGCCGCGTCAGCCACTCCCGCACCCTCTCCGGCGCCCGCCGGTGCCGACGGCCGCCATCAGAAGATCCTCCGGCCGAAGAACCGGCCCGACGCCGCATTCGCACCCAACAGGAGCAGGACGTTGACGATCGTCTGCCAGAAGCCCACGGCCGCGCCGTAGCTGTACTGGGGTATGCCGCCGTCGATCGCCAGACCCCGCCGATAGGTATAGGTCTCGATCGTCATCGACACTTCGTACGTGAGCGGGTTCTGCAGCAGCAGCACCTTTTCCGTGCTGGTGCCGTTCATCAGCGACCCGACGTTGAAGATCAGCAGCACGGCGATCGCCGGCAGCAGCGACGGCAGCGTGACGTGCCACATGCAGCCCAGCCTGCCGGCGCCGTCGATCGTCGCCGCCTCGTACAGCTCCGGATTGATGCCGGCGATCGTGGCGATGTAGAAGACCGCCACGAAGCCGGCCGTCTGCCAGATCTGAGTGATGATGTAGATGGGACGGAACCAGTCCGGGTCGATCATGAAGTACTCCGGCTCCGCCCCGAACAGCAGCGCGCGGACCGCGTTCACGGCGCCGCTCTCGTCCGGCGTCAGCAGCAGCATTGCCATGCCGATCACGATCGCGTTGGACAGGAAATAGGGCAGCATGCTGACGGTCTGCACCAGTTTCTTGTAGGAGCGGTTCACCACCTCGTTGAGGAGCAGGGCGAACAGGATCGGAACGGGGAAGCTCCAGAGCAGTTGATAGAGGCTCAGGAGCACGGAGTTGCGAATGACCCGGACGGCCGAGGGGGCGGAGAAGAAATCGACGAAATTCTCCAGTCCCACCCACGGGCTCCGGAAGAAACCCAGGAACGGCGAGTAGTCCTGGAACGCCATCACCACGCCGATCATCGGCAGGTAGTTGAAGAGGACGACGACCACCACCGCAGGGGCCACCAGCGCATAGAGGTAGCGGTCCGCCTTGAGGCCGTCCAGGAAGCCGCCCGTCCGGCGTGCGGGCATGCCGGGGGCGAGGGCGGACGAAGCGGCGGGGGACCTCTGCATGTGGGTGACCGGCGTCCTGCCGCAACGCTCGGCCTCGGCAGAGCGACGCCGCGTGACCTTGTCACGTTTCCGGGGCCGGTGCAACACTGCCGTCGCGCCGGATAGGGCGGGGGTGAAGCGATGAGCACGGTGACGGTACGGGACCGGTTCTGGATCTGGGGGCACGAGGCCGGCAGCCACGACCACGGCGGCGGGCTGCGGTGGACGTCGCGCATGACCCCGGCGGAGGGGGCCTTCTACCTGGGGGTCCCGAACCTGATCATGGTCCGCTACCGGGATCCGTCCGGCACGCCCCTGCCGTTGCCGCCGTACGACCAGTACGCGCTGGCGTTCCGGCCGCTGCGCCGCGTGGTGTGGAGCTGCGTGCACGAGGCGGGGGTCACCGAGCCGGAGGAGGTGGGGCGCGTCGTCGATCTTGCCCGCTCCAACCCGAACCTCTGCGGGGCGATGATGGACGACTTCTTCTACGACCGGAACGACAAGCGCGGTCCGGAGACGGCCGTGCACACCCCGGACGAGTTGCGCGGGCTGCGCGAACGCCTCCGCTCAGGGGACCGCCCGCTGGACCTGTGGGTCGTCCTCTACCAGCACCAGTTGCAGCGCCCGGTGCGGGAGCACCTGGAGCAGTGCGACGTCGTCAACTTCTGGACCTGGAACGCCCGCGACCTGGCCGCGCAGGAGGAGAGCTTCGGCCGGCTGGAGGAGCTGGCGCCCGGCTCCCGCAAGGTGCTGGGCTGCTATATGTGGGACTACGGCGACCGGAAGCCCATGCCGGAGGACCTCATGGAGCAGCAGTGCGTGCGGGGGCTGGAGTGGCTCCGCCAGGGCCGCATCGAGGGGATGGTCTTCCTGGCGAGCTGCATCTGCGACATGGGGCTGCCGGCCGTCGAGTGGACCCGGCAGTGGATCGCCGAGGTGGGAGACACGCCCCTGTAGGTCCGGCCGTGGCCGCTCCCCGCTGAGGCCGCGCCGCAGACGCCAGCGTCAGCCGGCGTCGTCGTAGCGGAGCGTGACGCGGTGGATGCGCGGCGTGGTCTTGCCGAGTACGGCGCCGAGCGCGAGCTGATATTGCACCCACGGTCCGCCGTCGACCCACGGTTCACCGTCGACCACCAGCCGCTCGCCGCAGCCCACCCATGGCGACCACCCGGCCGACCGTACCTCGACCTCACTCGCCCCCGCCCGCACGCGGCCGCGCACCCAGGTGTCGGGCGGCACCTCGGCCTCCCAGCGCAGGCCGATCAACCGTGACCCGTCCGCCAGCCGCCGCACGGGTGAGGTGTAGAACTCCTCCGGCCCCCGGTCGTACTGGTTTCCCGGCTCCACCGAGCGCATGCCGTGCGGCCCCATGGTGGGCAGCCGCGTGGTGCGGCGGCGGTCGAATCCGTCGGGTCCGTTCCACCAGATCTCCGAGTAGCCGCGGTGGTCGCCCCACACCTTGTGGTTGGCCACCACGAGGTCTGTCCAGCCGTTGCCGTTCAGGTCGACCGCCAGCGATCCGGATGCGGAGTGCGTGAACAGACGCGTGCAGTCGTCCGGGGAGAAGCCGCGGCCCGGGCGGTTCCAGTAGATGAAGGAGTCAAGGTCGCGCTCGCGCGGCGTGGTGTACGAGGAGACGAAGAGATCGAGCAGGCCGTCGTTGTCGAAGTCTGCGATCGACACCGAGTTGCCGGCGCGGGCCGGCAGCAGCGTGCGCCGGTCCTCGCGCAGCCCGTCGGGTCCGTTCCAGTACACGTACAGGAACGCGTCGTCGGGCCCGTTCTCGCTCTGCGTGTGGCCGGCCACCACCAGGTCCAGCCGGCCGTCGCCGTCCAGGTCGGCGGCGCGGGCGGCGACGGCGTGGAAGACGCTGAGCGGCCGGCAGCGCTCCATCGAGTACCCGTCCGGGCCGCCCCACAGGATGAAGCTGCGGTCGGCGGCGATCTGCGGCACGACGAGGTCCAGCCAGCCGTCGCCGTTCAGGTCGGCCGCGCACAGGAAGCGCGGCTCGTCGTAGACCACCCCGTCGTGCTCCATGCGCAGGCGGCGCGGGTTGGCGGCGTCGAAGCCGTCCGGCCCGCCGTGGAAGAACAGCAGGTCCGGCTCGCCGAAGCCGCCGAAGGCCAGGTCCAGCCAGCCGTCGCGGTCCAGGTCCGCGCACACCATGCCGTGCGCGTGGGTGGTGGCCAGGCGCACGTCGGGCGCGGCCGGGAAGCCTGACGGACCGCGGCGCAGGATGAAGGAGCCCGCGTCATCGCTCGCCTTCGAGTACTCGGAAGCGTTGCAGATCACCAGATCGGCGGTGCCCCGGTCGAACAGGTCGGAGCTCACCGCGTCGACGGCCCCCGACGCCACGACTTCCAGGCGCCTCTCGGGCGCATAGCCCCCTTCTCCGCCCCGGTACACGAAGATCGGCACGTCGTCCCGGCTGGTGCGCGCGAAGTGGTTGACCAGGACCAGGCGAGGATGCCCGCCGTCGGGACGCCCCACCAGGCAGCGGCGCGCATCGTGGCTGACCAGGCGCCGCGCCGGGCCGAAGCGCCGGTCCGGACCGTACGCGTACACCAGCGACTCTGTGGTGAAGGACGCGTCGCTCTTGTGCTGGCAGATCACCACCTCGTCCCGCCCGTCGCCGTCCAGATCCGCGATCGCCACGTCGCACGCCCCGCTTGAGGCAAGCACGGCCGGCTCCGGCTCGAACCCGCCGCCGGGGCGCCCCCAGAACACCAGCGATGCCTCCTGCGTCTCGCCCTTGCACGCCACCACCACGTCGACCGCGCCGTCGCCGTCCAGGTCGGCCGCGGCAGCCGCCTGCGCGCCGGCGCACGGCAGCAGCGCCCGCACCTCGACCTGCCGCCCGCGCAGCGCGACCAGCCGCATCCCGGAGGGACTCGGCACGGCCACGTGCATCTCCGGGAGCTTCACCACGCGCACGCCCGGTGGCGCGTCCCGCACGTACTCGCCCCGGGCGGCCTCCTCCCAGCCGGCCCCTGCCGCCTCGCCCGGAATCTCCGCGCGCTCGCCGCGCGACAGCCCGCCGGCGCCGCCCCAATGGATCGCCGCGCGGCCGCCACCGTCCAGGACCACCAGGTCGTCGCAGCCGTCGCCGTCCAGATCGGCGGCGCAGAGCTGCACGGCCCGGATGCCGGTGTCGGCGAACCGCTTCGGCTCGAACCCGAGCTCGGTCTGGTGGAAGACACGCACGCACGCGGCGCCCTGCTCCGTCGTGCACGCGAACGCCAGGTCCAGGCGGCCGTCGCCGTCGAAGTCGCCGGCCGCCACCGACAGCGCGAACGGCGTCGGCAGCAACTGGTGGCGGCGCAGGCTCCAGCCGGCCGGCGACCCGTAGTAGACCGTGGAGTTCACGCCGCTGGAGTTCATGCCGTTGTAGTGGTTGGCGACGACCAGGTCGTCGGTGCCGTCGCCATTCAGGTCGGCGACCGCGCCGCCCATGGCGCCCTCGGCCGGCAGCTCGGTTCGGGCGTAGCCGTCACGCCCGTCGAACACGGAGGCCGGAGGCCGCTCCCAGTGGTCCTGGCTGTTGCAGAACAGCAGGTCCAGGTGACCGTCGCCGTCCACGTCGAACTGGTGGATGCGCTGCAGCACGCCCGCGCGCGACACGTACAGGTTCTGCCCGCCGGAGCCGAACGTGCCGGCGCGGAAGGCCTCGAATCCCTCGGTCACCCACTCGCGCTGCGCCATCGCCGCCCCCCCTGCCCCATCATTGAGGCTGCGGGCGGCCCTGTCAAACCACGCCACCTCCACATCGACACAGTCACGATTTTTTTGTCCCATAAGCAATTACAAACCACTCCAAGGCATTTCCAGACTCCACTCATCTATTCCTATTCCATAGTTGTCTCCTGGCCTGTTGACGCATCACAGAGATCCCTATATCCTCTACCCAATCAACCTGCGGAGGAGCGAGCCATGCCTCACAGTCGCTTGTTCTCAACGATGATTACAGTCCTGGTCTGTCTCCTCCCCTCGATCACATCCGCATCCGGCGCTATCGACGACACCCTTGGTTCCATCCCGTCTGAAGGACCACATGCCCTAAACATTGATCCGTCCACCCTAGCCATAACGGCCGCTTCCGGACAACCAATCCTTACATCACTCTCCGCTATATCGTTACTGTCACGCCCAGTTCAACCGATCCCAAATAGCTCTATATTCACGGAACCGCCGATGCTTATGCAACAGGTTGAATCCGGTGAGCTGACCCCGATCGGCGAACGTCTTCCTCAGCACCCTTACCAGATTCCTTTGGACACCACGGGGGAATACGGTGGCAAACTGACGGTCAATCACTTTATTCTTCAAGGCCATTTGTGGACGTATAACCAAGATCAGGGCGAACTCTACTCAGTGCCTCAAGAAGTGATAATACCGTCACAGGAACTCTTCGAGTCCGTCGAATTCAGCGACAATTACACCACTATTCGCTTTCGCCTGAGAGCCGGCACCAAGTGGTCAGACGGCGCCCCATTTACAGTAGAGGACGTTGAATTTGCTTACAACAACGTAATTATGAACTCGACGCTCCTTCCCCAAACACCTTCATTCTGGAAAGGGAGCCAGCTAACTATTGACGAAAACGAACCTCTCAATTTTGAACTTAGCTTCGCCGAACCAAAGCCAGACTTCTTCGTCACTTATGGGATACATGACCAGTTTATGCGCGATCCTGAGCAGTTGCCGTACTATCTGCCTTCCCATTTCATCAAGGGAGAAGGAGACTCGTTCAACAGGGAATCGTTTGGCACACGTATGCGGAATGCGGCCAAGGCCGCCGGGTTCGACTCCGTACAAGAGTACCTGTCCGATTGGCGGTCGTATAACTGGGACTCCGACGCCGACAGTAGTACAGATGTCGGGACACCCACACTCGCTCCGTGGGTGATCGATGAGGTACATGACGATCAAATCCTAGCTAAGAGAAATCCCTATTTTTGGGCCATAGACAAAGAGAACAAGCAACTTCCGTATATCGACGAAATAGTGATAAAAGAGTCCGGGAACATGGGCTATTTCAACCCCAACCCAGAAGATGTGCTTATTGCTAGAGCGCCTGTAGTCGCATGGGAGAGCTATCCTAGTGGATTCTTCCTAGACAAGGGCGAAGAAATAGCGACTCTTTCTGTGGGCAATACTTACACGGTGGTCGAGAGGGCCATCCTCTCATCCCTTCTTTCCGGCGATCGTTATTACCTTCAGATCAGCCCTGTCGGAGGCTCGCCTAACAACCCATGCGTGACGCAGGATTGTTGGGTATTTCAGGGCAATGATAGGTCCGCAGATCCCGCGAACTTGATACCTCCTAATATTGTTTTGGAAAGATAAGCAGCACATGCCCATAGTCTCGCTGGGAGTCCCAACCGCCGCCGCAAGGGACCAACTCCTTATCCAAGACTTGGTGCTTCCTTTTCTGACATATGGCGGCGTCTTATTGCTCGCCGTCGTAGCGACATCGTTAATAAAGGGGTCAATACGATATCTGCTCAAGCCTCGAGTCATCGGGAGCTTTATAGTCGTGCTTTTTATGACTTGCTTACCACTATCATTGGTTTCTGCCGCTGCATTTAGAGCAAGCCAAGACATTATTGTCTTTGTTTCTTCTATGCTACCAGTTTTTTCTGCTGGCTTGGCGATAGAGAGCAATGCCGCGCGCTTTGTCAACGAAGCTCATGGAGGCCGTATTCCGGATTCGAATGAACCTCACCCTGATTCGACTGAACCGACTCCGGATTCAAATGGAAACGACTGACTTGGCTGAAAGGCTTACGACTCTCCACATTTGGTGTGGCAACCAACTGTTCCACAGGTTGACGATTTCGATCCGCTGTTCCTATCGATCGCTTGATATGCCGACAGTTGCAGATATGTATATGCATCCTAATTCTGCAGCGACGTGAATAGACAACGATGGCAATGCAGGTAAGCGAGCTCACCCCGGTTCCCACCGAGCCGGTCGACACCCGATTCCGGCGGATCGCGACGCCGATTCCCGTTCCGGACTCGATCCCGGCGATCGAGCGGCTGCGCACCGCGGAGCCGCGGTCGATGGCCGGGCTGCCGCCGGTCATCTGGCAGCGGGCGCGCGGCTTCCAGGTCGAAGACCCGTACGGCAACCGCTTCATCGACCTGACCTCGGGCGCGGCCGCGGCCAACGCCGGCCACGCCCACCCGCGCATCGTCAAGGCCGTGCACGAGCAGCTCGACCGAGAGCTCCTCTTCACCTACGCATTTCCTTCGGATGTCCGCTCACGCCTCATCGAGCGGGTGGCCGCCCTGCCGCCGCGCGAGCTCGACAAGGCGATCGCCTTCTGCTCCGGGACCGAGGCCAACGAGTGCGCGCTGACCCTGATGCGCCGGCACGGGCTGTCGATCTCGCCCGACAAGGTCGGCATCCTGTCGTTCAGCGGCACCTTCTTCGGCCGCACGCTGGGGTCCCGTTTCGCCGGCGGGCAGCCGGGCGCGATCGACGCGATCGGGCGCGAGCGAGTCTACCAGACCCAGCTTCCCATGCCCGGAAGCCCGGCGTCGCAAGGATTCCACTCCGACTTGGCCGAGCACGAGGTGGACCCGGCCAAGACCGCCGGCATCATCTTCGAGTCGATCGCGAGCATGACCACCACCCCCTATCCCCAGGACTACGTCGACGACCTGATGGCGTGGGCGCACACGCACTCGGTGCTGGTGGCGGTCGACGAGATCCAGGTCGGCTGGGGGCGGACCGGGCGGCTGTTCGCCCACGAGCACTACGGCATCACCCCCGACCTGATCGCCATGGGCAAGGGGGTGAGCTCCAGCCTGCCGGTGTCGGTGGTCAAGGGGCGTGCGCACATCCTGGACCTGGCCCCGCCCGGCGAGATGTCCAGCACCCACGGCGGCAACCCGGTCTGCATGGCCGCCGCCCTGGCCAACCTGGACGTGTTCGAGGACGAGGACCTGGTGCGGCGTTCGGCCGAGCTGGGCGAGCGGCTGGCGGCGTGGCTGCGGCCGATCGCCGAGCGGCACCCCGACCGCATCAGGAAGATCGACGGCCGCGGCCTGTGGCACGCCATCCACTTCCGCGACCCCGACTCGGGCGAGCCGGCGATGGAACTGGGCGACCGGGTCGCCATGGAGTGCGTGCGGCGCGGTCTGATGAGCTTCATCACCGGCGGCGGCTTCTACCGGATCGCGCCGCCGCTGGTGATCGACGCCGATGCGCTGGAAGAAGCGGTGGGCGTCGTGGGCGCGGTGATCGACGACCTGCTGGCCTGACCCGCTCGCCTCAGCCGGCCCGCGGCAGCCGCCAGCGGACGACCTCGCTGTGCACGACGAACCGCGCGTCGCGCCACGAGTAGCTGGTGACCAGCGTGCCGTCGTCCAACTGCACGGTACGGCCGAAGCCGCCGCCGGAGTAGACGCCCGGCGGCGTGCGCGCATCGAGCACCAGGCGATCGCGGGTCAGGTCGAACGCGAAGCCGTCGGCCGTCTCGTGGCCGACCACGGCCCGCACCCCCAGCGGCCGGTGCAGCGCGCGCACGGTGAAGGTGAGCAGCAGCCGCCCGTCGTGCAGCCTGAGGATGGCCGGGTACATCTCGCCCGGCCGGCCGAAGGCCTCGACCGGCCGGAACGAGCGCCCCCGGTCGTCCGAAGCGTAGAGGATCAGCCGGTCCACGTTGTCCGAGCGGCCGAACTCAGGGTCGTCGACCTCGACCGCGAACCGCCCTGCATGCAGAGAATCGAGCCGGGCCAGGACCAGGATGCGGCCCGACGGCGCCTGCCACCAGACCGCCTCGCCCAGGAACGGGAACGGGTAGTCGTCGCCGAGCTCCTCGATCACGGTCGGGTGCCGCTCCGGCCAGGTCGCTCCGCCGTCGCGGCTGCGCCAGAGATACGGGGTGCCGGTGGATCCCACGCCCAGCAGGAGCGAGCCGTCGTCCAGCTCCAGCACGGTCCGCGTCGTACAGCTCGAACCGCCGGGCGCCATGCCCGCAGGTTCGGCCACGGTGGTGCTCCAGGTGCCCCCGCCGTCGGCCGAGCGATGCACGAAGCTGCGCGTGTAGCCGGCCGGATTGCGCACGTCGCCCGCCAGGAAGTGGACGGTCATCAGCACCGTGCCATCGCGCAGCACCGTTAAGTACGGCTCGCGGCCGAGCAGCCCGTGGCCGGTGGTCAGGTTCTCCGCGTCGCTCCACGTGGCGCCGCCGTCCTCGGAACGGAACAGCAGGATCTCTTCCCGCTTCCTGCCCTCCTCGAGCTGGTACGGGGCGAACGCCACCACCAGCAGCCTCCCGTCCGGCAGCCGCGCGATGCACGGCTTGTAGTCGCCCGGCACCCCCACCGGCACCCGCTCCCCGGTGATGCGCTGCCCGGCGAGCTCCCGCGGCGACTCGATCCCGATCTCCACCGTTTCCATGACGGTCGAGGGTATACTGCGCGCACCGGAGGCACGAGACATGGCGGCGCTGACGCCCGAGCGGCACCCCGATCTGTTCAACTATCGAACGCTCACCGGCGAGGAGCTCGACACCTTCGCCCGGGA
The DNA here is from genome assembly GCA_965202935.1 of Spirochaetia bacterium. GTDB lineage: Bacteria > Spirochaetota > Spirochaetia > SZUA-6 > Bin103 > CATQHW01. The sequence continues at coordinate 7,004,773 of OZ241879.1, read as the reverse complement.
CGGGTTCCTGCGCCTGGGCCGCACCCTGACAGACCACGGGCTGGAGCGGATGCGGGCCGAGGCGATGACCGCCTGGGAGGCCGAGAAGGGGCCGTTCGACCCGGACGCCACGTGGCTGAAGAATTCACTTCTGAGCGACATCCACCACCGCTCGGAGACGGTCCGCCGCTACTACTTCCACGGTCCCCCGGTGGACATGGCCGGCCAGATCATCGGCCCGAACGTGAAGGGCGCCACCTCGCAGCTCACCTTCAAGATGCGCGGCAACACCATGCCGTTCCACTGGCACCAGGACAACGCCTACGGCGAGCTGGACCCCTACACGGCGGTGACCTGCCTGACCGCCCTCGACGACGCGGACGTCGAGAACGGCTGCCTGTGGCTGATCCCCGGCAGCCACCGCCAGGGACAGGCCGACCCGCAGGCCCCGGAGGAGAAGGCGGCGCTGCTGCCGATCAGGCTGGAGGCGGACGACAGCCGCGCCGTGCCCGTGCCGATGAAGGCGGGCGAGGCGATCTGCTTCCACTGCTGGATGCTGCACAAGTCGGAAGGCAACCGCTCAGCCACCCACCGCCGCATCCTGTTCCTGCGCTTCGCGGACGCGGACGCGGTGGAGGTCTACAACGGCGGCGTGCCCCGCCTGGGCCGGCTGCTGCGCGGCACCACCCGCTTCGCCGAGGTCGAAGCGTACGAGGCCGACCTGGTCTAAGCGAGTTCGCCTCGGCGCCCCCCGGCGCGCTGCCGGTCGCGCACGGCGGCGACGATGCGGTCGGCCAGCTCCTCGGGCGGCAGGGTGGCGTCCAGCGTAAGGTCGGCGTTGGCGCGGTACACCGGCGCACGCTGCGCCAGCATGGTCACGACCTCCTGCAGGCCGCCGCCGGCCAGGTTCGGGCGGGTGGCGGCGCTGGCGGGGTCGGCCGCGATCCGCCGCCACAGCTCCCCAGGCTCCGCCTCCAGGTAGACCACCAGCCCGTCGCGGCGGGCGTGCTCCTGGTTGACCGGGCGCATCAGGGTGCCGCCACCGAAGGTGATGACCGCGTCATCGTGCGAGCACATCTCAGCCACCACCGCGCTCTCCACGTCGCGGTAGTAGGGCTCCCCGTGCCGCCCGAAGATCTCCGCGATGGTGAGCCCGCAGTGCGCCTCGATCCCGCGGTCGACGTCCAGGTACTCCCACCCGAGCCGCTCGGCCACCAGCCGTCCGGCGGTGGTCTTGCCGGCAGCCCGGTAGCCAACCAGCACCACGTGCATGATCGAGGATGATAGCGCAGCACGTGCCACCCCACGGAGAGGGCCTCTACACGAGCGATTCGCAACTAGTCAGACAACTGGTCATCATGGCTGCGTGAGGAGCATGTGAGCAGAACCTGGCAGGTTCAGGCCGCCAAGGCACGCTTCAGTGAGTTGCTGGAACGGAGCCTCGCCGAAGGACCGCAGATCGTGACCAGGCGGGGCGTGGAGACCGCCGTGTTGGTGCCGATCGACCAGTGGCGGCGACTGGAGCAACGGGCGAAGCCCGACATCAAGGAGCTGCTCCTGACCCCGGAAGCGCGCACGGATGCGCTGACACCGCTGCGCCCGGATCATCGCCACCGCGCGTCTCCCGAGTTCGATTAGGGACGAACGCGACCGCGTTCAGGGCATGGGCACGCCTCAAGCACCGGCAGTCGGACACGTTGATCGAGGACGCCATGATCGCGGCGTCCACCCGTTCGAGCCCACCCCGGATACACCCTCGCCACCGACGGAGAGTCCGCCGCCCGCACCGACCGAACCCGCGTGATACCCTCCGCGCGGGAGTGAGCCATGGACCGAGTCACGCAACTGCTCGACGAGCTGTACATCAACGGATTCGCGGTGATGGAGGACGCCATCCCCATCCCCACCATCGAGCGCATCCACGCGGAGTTCCTGCCGATGCTGGAGCACGTCCGCCACCGCGAGCATGAGCTCGGCCACGACGAGCGGGGCGACATCCGCGTCGGCTGCGGGCGCCTGCAGCATCCCAACCGTTACACCATGCAATGGCCGTGGGAGGGCGGACTGGCCTGTCCTGAGATCGCCGAGCACCCCACCCTGCTGGCCCTGCTGGAGGCGTACTGGGAGACCGACGACTTCCTGGTGACCTGCCTGCACTCCAACACCCCGTATCCTGGGTCGATCCACCAGAACTGGCACCGCGACGCCAAGGCCATGGCCGCGCACGTGGCCATGGAGCGGGTGCCGCACTTCGGGGTCAAGTTCCCGCTGGTCGACACGACCGTCGAGAACGGCAGCTTCGAGGTCCTGCCGTCGACCCAGCTCCTGGCCGACCCCCAGCGGGAAGACACCTACAACGACATCCTGGAGAGCGGCTCCTACCCGCACCGCACCCGCGTCAACATGAAGCGCGGCACCCTGTGGGTGCAGGACCCGCGCGCGCTGCACCGCGGCACCCCCAACCGCTCCCACGGCCCGCGCCCGGAGCTGGTGATCTGCTACACGCTGCGCCGGGTCGCTTCACTCATGAACCGCCCGTTCTGGGTGGGGGCGCGCGAGTTCGAAGAGCTCTCCGAGCGCGGCCGCCGGTTGTTCGAGCGGGCGACCATCCTGCCCGAGCGCACGGCCGCCTGACGGAGCGCGCCATGGACAGGGTCAGACAACTGCTCAACGAGCTGTACATCAACGGATTCGCGGTGATGGAGGACGCCATCCCCATCCCCACCATCGAGCGCATCCACGCGGAGTTCCTGCCGATGCTGGAGCACGTCCGCCACCGCGAGCATGAGCTCGGCCACGACGAGCGGGGCGACATCCGCGTCGGCTGCGGGCGCCTGCAGGACCCCAGCCGCTACACGCTGCAGTGGCCGTGGGAAGGAGGGCTGGCCTGCCCGGAGATCGCCGAGCACCCCACCCTGCTGGCGCTGCTGGAGGCGTACTGGGAGACCGACGACTTCCTGGTGACCTGCCTGCACTCAAACAACCCCTACCCCGGCTCCATCCACCAGGCCTGGCACCGGGACATCAGTCTGATGGCCCCGCACGTGGCCATGGAGCGGGTGCCCCACTTCGGCGTCAAGTTTCCGCTGGTCGACACGACCGTCGAGAACGGCAGCTTCGAGGTCCTGCCGTCGACCCAGTTCCTGGCCGACCCGGACCTGGAAGGCGACTACAACGACATCGTCGAGAGCGGCTCCTACCCGCACCGCACCCGCGTCAACATGAAACGCGGCACCCTGTGGGTGCAGGACCCGCGCGCGCTGCACCGCGGCACCCCCAACCGCTCCGACGGCCCGCGCCCGGAGCTGGTGATCTGCTACTCGCTGCGCTGGTGCGCCCCGCTCATGACGCGCCCGCTCTGGGTGGGCGCCCGCGAGTTCGAGGAGCTCTCCGAGCGCGGTCGCACGCTGTTCGAGCGGGCGACCATCCTGCCCGAGCGCGCGGCCGCCTGATGGAGCGCGCCGTGGGCGCAGTCACGCACCTGCGCAACGAGCTGTACATCAACGGGTTCGCGGTGATGGAGAACGCCATCCCGATCCCCACCATCGAGCGCATCAGCGCCTCGTTCCTGCCGCTGCTGGAGCACGTGCGGGACCGCGACCACGAGCTCGGCCTCGAGGAACGAGGCGACATCCGCGTCGGCTGCGGGCACCTGCAGCACCCCAACCGCTACACCCTGCACTGGCCGTGGGAGGGCGGACTGGCCTGCCCGGAGATCGCCGAGCACCCCACCCTGCTCGCGCTGCTGGAGGCGTACTGGGAGACCGACGACTTCCTGGTGTCCTGTCTGCACTCCAACACCCCGTACCCCGGCTCCGTCCACCAGAACTGGCACCGCGACATCGCGCTCATGGCCCCGCACGGGGCGATGGCGCGGGTGCCCCACTTGGGGGTCAAGTTCCCGCTCGTCGACACCAGCGTCGAGAACGGCAGCTTCGAGGTCCTGCCGTCGACCCAGTACTTGTCCGACCCGCGCGTGGAAGGCGACTACGACGACATCCTCCAGAGCGGCACCTACCCGCACCGCATGCGGCTCAACATGAAGCGCGGCACCCTGTGGGTGCAGGACCCGCGCGCGCTGCACCGCGGCACTCCCAACCGCGCCGACGGTCCGCGCCCGGAGCTGGTGATCTGCTATTCGCTGCGCTGGGCCGCCCCACTCCTGACCGGCCGCCGCCCGATCTGGGTGGGCGCGAGGGAGCTCGAGCAGCTCTCCGAGCGAGGCCGCAAGCTGTTCGAGCAGGCGAAGATCCTGCCCGGACGCACGGCCGCCTGACGGAGGCTACGGACTCACGACGATCGTGCCGTTCCGCCCGACGGCGACGATGCGGCTCTCGCTGGCGGCGACCGCGACGAGATGCTCGCGGACGGGACTTGCGCTCGCCTGCCAGCGGTCCCCATCGCGGCTGTGCACGATCGTGCCGGATTCGCCGACTGCCACGAAGCGCTCTCCGGTCCAGGTGACACCCTGCAGGTCCCGGTAGTCTGCGGCGACGCCGCTGTCGAGCGCCTCGACCCAACGGTCGCTGTCGGCACTGTGCATGATGGCGCCGCGCTCTCCCACGGCCACGAAGCGCTCGCCGCTCCATGCCACGGCGCCCGGAACGTTGCCTCGCTCCCACGGTGGTGCGGAAACGAACGAGAGCGCCTCCGTCCAGCGGTCGCCGTCGGCGCTGTGCACGATGGTGGCCCCCCACCCCGCGGCAAGTCCTGCCGCCACGAAGCGATCGCCGCCCCAGGTGACGCCACGGAGATTCGCTCCTCGGACGAACCCGCTCGCTTCCCGCCATAGCCTGCCGTTTGCACTGTGCAGGAACGTGACGCTCCTTCCGACAGCGACGAAGCGACCGCCTCCCCAGGTCACGGCCTGAGGAAACAGAATGCGGCTGGACGAACGGTCGGTACGAGCCTCCTGCCACCGGTCGCCGTCCGCGCTGTACATGATCTCTCCGAAACCGCTGACCGCAACGTACCGGCGGCGGCCCCACGTCACGTCGGTGAGCGGCGCTCGCCAGCGCAACGCGACGGTCGCGTCCGAAACGTCCTCCCAATGGTCGCCGCCGGAGTTGTGCAGGACCGTGCCGCCTGAACCGACCGCAACGAAACGCTCCCCGCCCCAGGCGACGCCATTCAGATCGTGCAGAACCTCGGTCGCAGCGCTGTCCTCAGACTCCTCCCATCGGGTTCCGTCGAGGCTGCGTATGATCCAGCCTCCTGCCCCCACTCCCACGAACCGTTCGCCGTCGGAGGCCACACCCAGCAGGGCATGGCCCGTCTCGGGACCATCGGGCACCTCCCCAGTCTGCTCCCAGCGGTCCCCGTCCGTGCTGTGCAGGATCACGCCCTTGGGGCCGGACGGCCGCGAAGACCTCGCCGTTCCAGGCCACGCTGGAAAGCCGCTCCCTGGTAGCGCCCTGAGCCGCCTCCTGCCAGCGATCGCCATCGCTGCTGCGCACGATCACGCCGTCGGAGCCCACGGCCACGAAGGTCTCGCCGTTCCAGGCCACCCCGTCGAGCCACGCCTCGGTTGCGCTGTCGCTCGCCGGTTTCCAGCGGGTGCCGTCGCTGCTCCGGACGATCGCGCCGTCGTCTCCGACCGCGACGAAGGTTCCGCCGCCCCAGGTCACGTCGCGGAGGGACTCCGAGGTGCCGGTGTCATTCGCCGCTTCCCACCGGTCGCCGTCCATGCTGTGGATGATTCCCTGCCCGAAGTCCAAGGACACCGCGACGAACCGCCCGCCGCCCCAGGCGACGCCGGTAAGCCACCCGGCCAGCGCCTTGACCTGTGCCCGCTCCCACCGTCCACCGTCCGGGCTGCGCACGATCGATTCGTTGGCGACCGCCACGAAGATCCCGTCGCCCCAGGCGACGTCATGAAGCCGGTCCGTGGTGGCGGTTGCGCTCGCCTCTTGCCAACGCTCGCCGTCCGGGCTGTGCACGATCGCCCCGTCCTCTCCGACGGCCACGAACGTCCCATCTCCCCACGCGACGGATTCGAGGGCTACGGCGGCCGTTCCGGCCGGCGACGTGAAGCCGCGGCCCTGCCGCACCACTCGCCATGGCAGCTCGACGGCGTCGCTGACGGCGGGCTGCGCCGCGTCGCTCGGCCGGCCGACAACGATCGTGCCGTTGGTACCCACGGCATAGACGGCATCCTCTCCCGACGCGACGTTACGAAGTGGGTCACCGGTGGCGCTGTCGCGCACGCGGCGCCATCGATCGCCGTCGGCGCTGTACAGTATCGCGTCACCTCCTCCGTGCGGGACGTAACGGGGTTTTTCGCCTTGAGCTCCGAGCAGGATCGCGCGGTCACCTCCGACGGCCACGAATCTCGTGCCGTCCCAGGCGACGCCAAGGAGGAGCAGAGAATCGGCGGCACGAGCGTCACTCGCCTCCACCCATCGATCGCCGTCGGCAGAGTGCACGATCGCGCCGTATCCGACCGCGACGTACCGCTCGCCGTTCCAGGCAACATCCTCGAGCCCGTCCGAGGGGAGCATGGCGATGCCGCTGGCATGCTCCCACACGTCCCCGGCGGGGCTATGCACGACCGCACCGCCGTCTCCTACGGCAACGAAGCGTTGGCCGTTCCACGCAACGCCGCGCAGCGTGGCCCCGGTAGCACTGTCGCCGGCCCGAGCCCAACGGTTTCCGTCCCTGCTGTGCGCGATCGTGCCGCGGTCCCCGACCGCGACGAAGCGTTGGCCGCCCCACGTGACGGCGTTCAACCCGCGCGCATCGGCGTCATCGCTGGCCGGCTTCCAGCGGCTGCCGTCGGCGCTGTGCAGTATGGGCGCACGCGGCCCGACCGCAACAAATCGACCCCCGCCCCAAGCGACGTCGCCGAGCGTCGCCGTGGTCGTGCGCTCCCGCGCCTCCCGCCAGAGTTCACCGTCGCTGCTGTGCCGGATCGTGCCCGATTCTCCGACCGCGACCAGGCGGTCGTCGCCCGACGCGACCCCAAGGAGCTCGGGCCGGCGATCCGCCGCAGCGCTGTCAAGCGCCTCCTCCCACACGACGCCGTCGCCGCTGTGCAGGATCGCCCCAAAGATCCCGACGGTGACGAACCGCTCGCCGCTCCAGGCGACGCCCTTCAGAAAGCCCTCGGGCTCCGGATTCACCTGATTCCAGTCCTGGCCGTCGTCGCTGTGCAGGATCGTGTCGAATCCGACCACGACGAACCGCTCGCCGTTCCAAGCGACAGCCTCCAACGGACCGGAAGCATCGTCGCCACCCGCCGCCTCCCAGCGATCGCCGTCGCTGCTCTGTACGATGGTTCCCTGGGCTCCGACCGCGACGAACCGATCGCCGCCCCAGACAACAGCCTGGAGCCCTGCGGATGTCGCGGTGTCACTCGCCCGCTCCCACCGATCGCCGTCGCTGCTACGCAAGACGGTTCCCTGAGCTCCGACCGCGACGAAGTAGCCGCCACCCCACGCGACTCCTGACAGATAGGCTTCGGTGGCGCTGTCGCCGACATGACTCCAGCGATCCCCGTCGGCGCTGAAGACGATCTCCCCGCTCAGCCCGACGGCTACGAATCTGTTCCCGTCCGATGCGACGCCGAAGAGCTTCGGGAGGTCGGAGGCCCAAGCGTCGCTCGCCTCCACCCATCGGTCGCCGTCGACGGAGCGCACGATCGTGTCGAATCCGACCGCAACGAACCAGCCGCCGCCCCACGCCACATCCCAGAGCGTGCTTGACGCCGGGTTGTCGACCGCCTCCTGCCAGCGCTCCCCGTCCGTGCTCCGCACGATGGTGCCGTCGGTGCCGACGGCGACGTACGTCCCTGAGCCGAACGCGACGGACAAGAGTGAATTGGCCGTGGTGCCCTTGGGGGAAGCGAAGCCACCACCCCCGTGCACGAGACTCCACTCGAGCCCAGCCGCTTGATGGCGACCGGGATCGGACTGCTGTGCCACTCCGAGCGAAAGAGACGAGAGAAGCAGGATGGATACCGCAACCAGACAGCGGACCGAACCGAACCTGAGACTCACCCGCTGCATCGCACTGTCCATTCGGTCTCAGCGACCTTGCTCATACGCCTCATCCTTTCGTCAGGTGATCATCCGGTGAGTCATGTCCGCGATGACTCGCCAGGATCGTTCCGTTGCGGCCGACGGCCACGACGTGAGTCCGGCTCGCCGCGACCGCGAGGACGTGCTCGCGGACCGGACTCCTACTGGCTTGCCAACTCCCCGTCACGGCATGGGCTACGGTGCCGCGGCGTTGGGAGGCGGGCTGACCAGGATTGTGCCGTTGGCGCCGACGGCGACGAACCGCCCCGCTCCACCGGCAACGCCAAAGAGATGGTCCACGGTAGCGCCGTGGCTCACCTCGTCCCAGACATCCCCATCGGTGCTGTGCACGATCGTCCCGAATTCCCCGACGGCCACGAACCGCTCGCCGTTCCAGACCACGCTCCGGAGTTGACGCGCAGTACCCCTGACACTCGCCTGCTGCCAGCGTTCGCCATCGCTGCTGTGCGCGGTCGGGCCGCTGCCGACCGCCACGAGTCGCTCGCCACTCCACGCGACGCCGTGAAAGTCGGCCCAGCGGACGGTACCGCTCGCCTCTTCCCACCGTTCGCCATCGGTGCTGTGGACGATCGTGTTCTCGGCTCCCACGGCCACGAAACGGTCGCCGTTCCATACGACGGCCCGCAGCCTGCCCACACCGCCGCTGTCCGCGGATCCCTGCCATGCATCCCCGTCGATGCTGTACAGGATCGTGTCGTACCCGACCGCTACGAAGCGCTCGCCGTTCCAGGCCACGTCGTGCACTGGCCAGCTCTCAGGCAGGTCGCTCGCCCCCGCCCAACGGTCGCCGTCGTCGCTGTACAGGATCCTTCCTTCCCCGAGGTACGTTACAAACTGGCTCACGCCACCGCCGACCGCCACGAGCCGGCTCCCGGCCGCGGCAACGCCGTGCAGCGATGCCGACGTAGCGGTGTCGCTGGACTGCTGCCAGTGTTGCCCGTCGCTGCTGCGCGCGATCGCCCCGTGATCGCCGACCGCTATGAAGCGGCCGTCGTGCCAGTCGACTGCCCGCAGATCGGGCAACACGTTGGGAGCGGCGCTGCCGGCCGCCTCTGTCCAGCGCTTGCCGTCGCCGCTGTACAGGATCGTTCCGCTCCTTCCCACCGCCACGAACCGTTCTCCGCCCCAGACGACGTCGTTCAGCGGCACGCCCCGCAACGCCGGCCCGCTGGCCGTCCCCGGCTCCCAGCGCTCCCCATCGGCGCTGTGCACGATCGCCCCGCCATCGCCAACCGCCACGAACCGATCGCCGCCCCAAGCCACGCTCAGCAGAGTGTCAGAAGCAGCGCTGTGGCTCACCGCCTCCCAGCGCTCCCCGTCCCGGCTGCGCAGGATCCTTCCGTGGTCGCCAACTCCCACGAACCACTCTCCATTCCAGGCAACGCTCGACGGACTGTGCGTGGTAGCGCTGTCGGCGTTGTCAGTGACCGTCTCCCAGCGCTCCCCGTCGACGCTGTACACGACCACTCCGCCAACGCCGAACGCCACAAACCGTTCCCCGGTCCAGGTCACGCTCAGCAGGCTGTGCTCGGCAGCGCTGTCGCTGACCACCTCCCAGCGCTCTCCGTCCCGGCTGTGCGCGATCGCGCCGATCCAGCCGACGGCGACGAAGCGATCGCCGTTCCATGCGACGCTCTCCAACGCCCCCCACGTGTCGCTCCCGCGTGCCTCCTCCCAGCGGTCGCCGTCGCTGCTGTGCATGATCGTCTCGAACCCGACCGCAACGAAACGGCCGGCGCCCCAGGCCACGTCACCAAGGGCACGATATGTTCCCAGGCCCAGGTCGGCGGCGCCGGTCGCCTGTTTCCAGCCGTCGCCGTCGGTGCTGTGCACAATGACGCCTTGGTCCCCGACGGCCACGAACCGATCGCGGCCCCAGGCCACGGCCTCGAGCGATACGCCCGTCGTTCCCGTCGGTGCGGTGAAACCGCCTCCCCGCCGTACCACCTTCCACTCGACGCCGGCAGTGCTCGGGGCTGAGGAGACGGTTGCCATCTCCGTCTCCTCGGCGCTCTCCACGTGGACGTCGTATCCGCGGGACGCCTCACTCGGCGAGTCGCGTGGGTCTCCGCCATTGGTCGTTCCCGGCAGCGGCGTCGATGCGACGATCGTTCCGTTGTCCCCGACGGCGACGAAGCGTCCCCCGCCCCACGTAACGCCATGAATACTCTCGGAGGATGCGTGCGCGATGGCCTCCGTCCAGCGCTCGCCGTCCGTGCTGCACATGATCCTGCCGCCTGTCCATGACACGGCGACGAAGCGCCCACCGCCGGCAGCGACGTCCGTAAACGACAGCCCGGTCTCACCGTCCTGCGCCTCCGTCCATCGGAGTCCGTCTTCGCTGTGCACGATCCTGCCGCCAACCGCAACGAAACGTTTGCCGCTCGACGCAACGCCGCTCAGCCAGATCGACGTCGCCGTGCCTTCGGCCAGGTCCCAGTGCTCGCCGTCGAGGCTCTGCACGATCGTGCCGTCGCTTCCGACTACGACGAATCGTCTACCGTTCCAGGCGACGTCGTAGAGCCAGTCGGAAGCATCGCTGTCCTTCGCCGGCTCCCAGCGATCGCCGTCGCTGCTGTACACGATCGTTCCGGGATAGCCGACGGCTACGAAGCGTTCGCCGTTCCACGCGATGCGATGGAGCGGACTTTTGGTGGCGCTGTCGACTGCCTCTTCCCAGCGGTCCCCGTCGCTGCTGTACGCGATCGTGCCGTCATCCCCGACCGCGACGAAGCGCCCGTCTCCCCAGACGACGCCTCCAAGGCGGCTGAAGTAGCCGGCCGACAGCGCAGCAAGGGCTTCGCTGTCGCGCGCTTCCATCCACCGCTCGCCGTCGGTGCTGTATACGATCATGCCGTTCCGCCCCACCGCGACGAAGCGCTCGCCGTTCCACGCAATGTCGAAGAGATCCTGCAGGACGTCGGTCGCAGTGCTGTCGCGTGCTGCGTTCCAGCGATCCCCGTCCACGCTGTGCGCAATCCACCCGAGGTCTCCGACCGCAACGAAACGCTCGCCGTCGGAGACGACGCCGCGCAGAATGCTCCAACTCCGCGGAAGCTCGGGACTCTCGTTCGCCGGGTGCCAGCGAATCCCGTCCGCGCTGTGCACGATTAGGCCATCTGACCCGACCGCTACGTGGCGCGTGCCGTCCCAAGCGACGCTGAGCAGCCAATACCAGTCCGAGAGAGCCGAGATGGAGCGATCGTCCGCCCTCTCCCAGACATCGCCGTCGGCACTGTGCATGATCGACTTGTGTCCGACTGCCACGAAGCGCTCGCCGCCCCATACCACGTCGAACAAGCGCTCCTCCGAAGGACCATGGCTAGCCTCCTGCCAGCGGTCTCCGTCGCTGCTGTGGACGATCGCGCCGCGGTCGCCGATGGCGACGAAACGTGCGCCGCTCCACGCGACCGAACTGAGACTCACCGATGTCGCGGTCTCGCTCGCCTTGTCCCACCGCTCGCCGTCGCTGCTGTGGACGATCGCGCCGTCCTCACCCACTGCCACGAACCGTTCGCCTCCCCAGACGACGTCGTGGAGGAACTCCGACGTGCCGACGTGTTCCCAGACGTTCCCGTCCCGGCTGTGCATGATCCCACCGTCACCGACCGCCACGAACCGCGTACCGCTCCAGGCGACTCCTCCGTATGAGCGCTGACCACGATTCACTGCCCCGCTCGCCACGTTCCAACGGTCGCCGTCGCTGCTGTGCACGATCGTGCCGTCCTCACCCACTGCCACGAAGCGCCCGGCACCCCAGGCGACATCAGTGAGCGTTTTCCCTGCAGTGCCGGCGGGCGAAACGAAGCCGCCGCCCGTTCGCACGAGGGTCCAGTCGGATCCTGCTGATCCCGCCGAGCACAGGTCGGTCTCCTGCGTGACACTCGCGGTGTGCGTTCGGCGTGCGTCGTCCGTGCCCGCCTGTGGTGCGGACTCCGGCTCCGATTCGCTGGACGCAGATGGTGAATCCAGCGCCTGCGCTACCGCGAGCCCGGGCGGACCCGCCACGATCGTCCCGTTCCAGCCGACCGCCAGGAAGCGTCCGCCGGCCCAGTCGACGGCCTCCAGCGTGTCCGCGGTCGCCGGGTCCCGGACGACCGTCCAGCGCTCACCATCGGTGCTGTGCGCGATCGTGGGGTCGTACCCGCCCGCCGCGACGAGCCGTTCGCCATTCCACGCGACGCTCTTGAGCTGGCTCCCGTCCGCGTTGCCCTCCGACCCCTCCCAGCGGATGCCATCGCGGCTGTGCAGGACCGTCCCGTTGTTGCCGACCGCCACGAAGCGATCCCCTGCCCACGTGACGTCGAGGAGTCTGGGCGAACGGTTCCCCACCGATTCCCATCGATCCCCGTCCTCGCTGTACACGATGACGCCGTCATCGCCCACCGCCACGAACCGCTCCCCGCTCCATGCGACGCCGTTGAGCGTGTGGGAGGTGGCGCTGTCGATCGCCTTCGCCCACCGGTCACCGTCGACGCTGTGCACGATCCTGCCCTTCTCCCCGACCGCCACGAACCGTCCGTCTCCCCAGGTAACCGCGGTGAGCCCTTCGTCGTGGGCGTACGGCCACTCCCCACCGGCGTTGTCGCGGGCATCGCGCCAGCGCACGCCGTCGTCGCTGTGCATGATGGTGCTGCCCCAGTCCGCAACGGCGACGAAACGCTCGCCGTTCCAGACGACGTCGCGGAATCCGCTGTCGACGTGGTCGCCGCGGACCGGTTCCCAGTGCTCTCCATCGCGGCTGTGAACAACAGCAGCCTCACCGACCGCGACGTAGCGATCGCCGCTCCAGGCTACGGCATGGAGCGTGTCCAGCAGGTCGTCCTGACCGCTGTCGGTCGCCTCCTCCCACCGGTCGCCGACATCGCTGTGGAAGATCGCGCCGCCCCAGCCGACCGCCACCAGACGGCTGCCGCTCCAGGTCACCGCGTTGAGTGCGTGCAGGGAGTGCTCTTCGGGCGCTGTTTCCCACCGATCCCCGTCGGCGCTGTAGATCGCGACGTGATCGGTCCACGCCGCGCGCACGGCGACGAAGTATGTTCCCGACCATGCGACGCTGCTGAGCCAGCGCTCTGACTTGCTGTCGCTTGCCTCCTCCCAGCGGTCGCCGTCGGCGCTGTGCACGACCGTGCCACCGTACCCGACCGCGATGAACCGGCCGTCGGCCCAGGCGACGCCGCTGAGGGACTCCTCGGTAGGAACCTGTGCCGCCTCGCTCCATCTCACGCCGTCGGCGCTGTGCGCGATGGCCCCGCCCCTTCCGACGGCCACGAAGCGTTCACCGTTCCAGGCGATGTCGCGGAACCTGCCGGGCGGCATCTGCCCCGGCGCTTCCCACCTGTCGCCGTCGGTGCTGTGCACGACGGTGTTCGATCCCACGGCCACGAATCGGTCCCCGCCCCACACCACGCCCGAGAGCCAGCCCGACGCGGCGCTCTCGCTCGCCTCCTGCCAGCGGTCGCCGTCGCCGCTGCGGACGATCGTGCCGTCGAACCCGACGGCGACGAACCGCCCGTCACCCCAGGCGACGTCGGTGAGCGGCCTTCCGGTCGTGCCTGCCGCGGAAACGAAGCCGCCCCCTTGCCGGACGAGGCGCCACTCCGTTCCCGCGTCGCTCACCGCCGCGATGTCCAGAGCCGGACCGGTTTCCGCCTGTGTATCGACACGCGTCGCGGATTCGCCGGCTTTCGGAACTCCCGTGCGCACCCCCTGGGGCCGACTCACCACGATCGTGCCGTTGTGCCCGACGGCGATGAAGCGCGTGCCGACCCAGGCCACGCCGTAGAGCTCATCGTCGGTACCGGTGTGGACCACGGCCTTCCAGCGGTCGCCGTCGCGACTGTGCACGATCGTTCCGCCCGAACCGACGGCCACGAACCGCTGACCATCCCAGGCGACGCCGGAGAGCTGGTGCGATGTCGCGCTGTCGAGCGCCCATTCCCAGTGATCCCCGTCGCCGCTGTGCACGATCGCTCCGTTCGCGCCGACCGCCACGAAGCGCTCACCGCTCCATGCCACGCCACGGAGGTCTTCCGCCGTGGCGCCGCCGCCCGCCTCCTGCCACTGCTTCCCGTCGCGACTGTGCACGATCACTCCGTCCGACCCGACCGCCACGAAGCGCTCACCGCTCCATGCCACGCCGCGCAGGTCCGCCGACGTGGCGCTGTCGTCCGCCCCTATCCAGTGGTCACCGGTGCAGCTGTGCACGATCGCCCCGTTCGCGCCGATCGCCACGAACCGCTCGCCGCTCCACGCGACGCCATGGAGATCTGAGGATGTGGCGCTGTCCATCGCTCGTTCCCAGCGCTCCCCGTCGCTGCTGTGAGCGATCGAGCCGAGATCCCCGACCACCACGAAGCGCGTACCGTTCCAGGCGACGTCAGAGAGCGGCACCGGCGCGTCGATGGCGGTGTGGCTTGCCGCCTCCCAGCCGTTCCCGGCGACGCTATGCACGATCGTGCCGCGCCGTCCGACCGCGACGAGTCGGTCAGGGCTTCCGGCAACCGCCGCAAGCTGCGGCAACACCTCATCCACCTGGCTGCCGGTCGCCTGCTCCCAGCGCTCCCCGTCACGGCTGTAAACGACAGCCCCGTCGTCCCCGACGGCGACGAATCGAACTCCGTCCCAGGCGACGCTCCCGAGGTGGAGGTTCGCAGGGGCGCTTGCCCGATGCCAGCGGTCACCGTCCGCGCTGTGCGCGATCGCCCCGTTGGAGCCCACCGCCACGAATCGTTCGCTGCTCCAGACGACGCTCAAGAGCTGCGACCAACCAACGGCACCACGCTCACTCGCCGGCACCCATCGGTCGCCGTCGCGGCTGTGCACGATCGTGCCGTCATCCCCGACCGCGACGAACCGAACGCCGTTCCAGGAGACGGAGTGCAGGTAGGCCGACGCAGCGGTGTCGCTTGCTCGTAACCAGCGGTCGCCGTCATCGCTGTACACGATCGCCCCGTTGCGGCCCACGGCCACGAACCGCTGGCCGCTCCATGTCGCACCGGAAAGCCACTCTGATTCCCCTATGACGCTGTCGGTCGCTTCTTCCCAGCGTTCCCCGTCGTCGCTGTACAGAATGCTGGTTCCAACGGCGACGAAGCGATGGTCGCCCCACGTGACACCCAGGAGTCCGGCGAAGGAATCGATCGCCTTGGTCCAGCGACCTCCGTCATCGCTGTACAGGATCGTTCCCGATCCTCCGACGGCGACGAAACGCCCAGCGCCCCAGACGACGCTGAACAGTGGTTCCGAACCGACGGGAACGCTCCCGTCCGCCTCCTGCCAGCGATCACCGTCGATGCTGTGCACGATCAGGCCATCGTCCCCGACCGCCACGAAGCGATCTCCTCCCCAGGCGACCTCCTGCAGCGACGCCCCTGTGGTACCGGACGGTCCCCGATGGCCGCCTCCCGAGCGCACCAGCTCCCACTCCAATTCAGCCGTGGACGCCACCAGCGACTGCTCGTCCGCGACCCTATCCATCGCCGCGTCCGGAGGAGTCTCTGCCGTGTGCCGACTCGTTACGATCGTGCCGTTCCAGCCGACCGCGACGGTGCGCGTCCTGTTGGACGCGACGTCCTGCAGATAGTCCACGGTTGCCTGGTGACTCGCCTGCTCCCAACGGTCGCCATCGCTTGAGAGCATGATCTCGCCGTCGCCTCCGACCGCGACGAAGCGCGTGCCGCTCCACGCAATCGCCAGGGACCCGATCCACCTGTCGTCGTCTCTCGCCAGGTCCCAGTGGTCCCCGTCGCGGCTGTGCGCCGTGGACCATCCGACCGCGACGAAGCGTCCGTCGCCCCATGCGATGTCATAGAACGTCTCCGAGCCCCAGGCGTCGGCGGCTCCCGCCGGTTCCCAGAGATCCCCGTCACGGCTGTGCACGATCGCCCCATGCCAGCCGACCGCGAGGAAGCGTTCCCCGTCCCATGCGACGCCGGTGAGATCTTCGCTGGTGGCGCTGTCGCGCGCTTCTTCCCAGCAGTCATCGCCGCCGCTGTGCACGATGACGCCTCCGGGGCCGACGGCGACGAAGCGATCGCCACCCCATGCGACGTCGGCCAGACCGCGCCGGAGGGCGTCGCCGGCACAGTACGGCGCCTCCAGCCAGCGGTCCCCGTCGACGCTGTCCACGATCGTCCCCGTCCACCCGACCGCGACGAATCTCCGGCCGCTCCATGCGACGTCCGAGAGCGCTTCCGAGGTCGCTATTCTGCGCGCATCCCTCCAGAGCTCGCCGTCGCGACTGTGCACGATCGTGCCCTCGTGTCCGACCGCGACGAATCGATCGCCGCCCCACACCACGCCGTCGAGGGCCGGCAGAATGTCATCCGCGGCGCTGCCGGGCGCCGCTTCCCAGCGATCCCCGTCGCGGCTGTGCACGACCGCGCCGTGGTCTCCGACCGCGACGTAGCGGGTGCCCGTCCAGACGACTCCGGACAATCCCTCCGAAGTGGCGCCGCTGCCGACGTTCCGCCAGCGGTCACCGTCGTCGCTCGACACGATCGTGCCGTCGGCACCAACCGCGACAAATCGATCGCCGCTCCAGGTGAGACCGGCGACGATGCGGAACGCGGCGTCGTACCAGGCGCGGCTGTCGCCGGCCCGCTCCCAGCGGTCCCCGTCGCGGCTGTGCACGATCGTACCGAGGACGCCGATCGCCACGAACCTGTCGCCGTTCCACGCGACAGCCACGAGTGTATTCGTCGTGCCGCTGTCGCTGGCGCTCCCCCAGCGATCGCCGTCGATGCTGTGCACGATCGTGCCGTCCTGGCCGACCGCGACGAACCGCCCTCCGCCCGCGGCGACGCCATAGAGCCACTCCGACGTGGCCCTCTCGCGCGCCGGGTCCCATCGATCGCCGTCGCGGCTGCGCACGATCGCCCCGTTCCAGCCGACGGCCACAAAGCGCCCATCGCCCCAAGCGACGCCACGCAGCCACTCAGAGGTAGCGCTCTCGCTCGCCTGATCCCAGCGGTCCCCGTCGCGGCTGTGCACGATCGTGCCGAAGTTCCCGACGGCGACGAACCGGCCGCCGCTCCACGTGACGCTGGAGAGCTGACGGATCGTGGCCGTGTCGCTCGCCGACTCCCAGCGGTCGCCGTCGTCGCTGTGCACGATGATGCCGTCGCGACCGACGGCGACGGCGCGCGTTCCGCTCCAGGAGACGGCGGCGAGCCCGACACCCGTGCTGCCCCTGGGCGACGTGAATCCGCCGCCTCTTCGCACGAGCTTCCACTCGGTTCCGTCGGCGCTCGCGGCCTCGGGGTCATCGGCAAAGGTATCGGCCTCTGCCTGATCCAGCTTCGGCGGCGCGTCCTCGGGCAGGTCTTCCGCTTCGTAGGGTCCCACCGCGATCGTCGCGTTCTCACCCACGGCAAGGAAGCGGTCACCGGCCCAGGCGACACCGAGGAAGGCATACCCGGCCTCGCCGTGTTCAAGGCGTTCCCAACGGTCGCCGTCGCTGCTGAACAGGGTCGCTCCTCCCGTCCCGACGGCGACGAAACGTTCCCCGCCCCATGCGATGTCGGAGAGGTACAACCCGGCCGCGACGGCACGATCGCTCGCCTCTTCCCAGCGATCGCCGTCGGCGCTGTGCAGGAGAGTCTCGAAGCCGACCGCCACGAAGCGCTCGCCGTTCCAGGCGATCGCCTCCAGTCCGCTGACGCTCGCGGTCGCGGTGGCGGAGGCGCCGGTCCATCGGTCGCCGTCAGCGCTGTGCACGATCGCGCCGTCCCAGGCGACGGCCACGTAGCGCCCGCCGCTCCACGCCACGTCGGCGAGCGTGTCCGACGTGGCGCTGTCGCTCGCCTCCGTCCAGCGGTGCCCGTCGCTGCTGTACAGCACCGCTCCGCGTCCGCCGACCGCCACGAACCGGCCGTCGCCGGCCGTGACCGCGTTCAGCTCGTAGGCTTCGACGGTACTGCTGGCCTGCTGCCATCGGTGTCCGTTGGAGCTGTGCACGATCGCGGCGCCGCCCACCGCCACGAAGCGCTCGCCGTTCCACGCCACGCTCCTGAGCGCGTCCCGCGCGGAGCTTGCACGCGCCTCGCGCCACAGCTCTCCATCGGTGCCATGCAGGACCGTCCCCTCATCGCCCACCGCGACGTACCGCTCGCCGTTCCAGGCGACGTCGTTGAGCGTCACGGAGTCGGATGACCGGGACGTCGTGAAGGTGCCTCCGCTGCGCACCGGCCGCCAGCCGGCAACCGGTTTCGTCCGATCCGGGACGGGGTCCTCCGCCGCCACCGGGGCGCTCTGTGTCTCGGCCGGCGCTGGAGCCGGTTCGGGCTCCGGGTGGATCGCGGTGACGGGCGGACTCGTCACGATCGTGCCGTTCCAGCCGACCGCGATGAACCGATCGCCGAGCCAAGCGACCGACTCCAGCCTGTCGGCGGTGGCGGGATTTCGGACCACTTCCCACCGCCGTCCATCGCTGCTCTGCACCATCGTGTTGTCATACCCGCCGACCGCCACGAACCGATCGCCGCTCCACGCGATGCTCGTGAGCTGACTCCCGTCGGCGTGCCCGTCCGAACCCTCCCAGCGCGCGCCGTCGCTGCTCTGCACGACCGTCCCGGCGTCGCCGACCGCGACGAAGCGACGCCCGGCCCAGATGACGTCGCGGAGTCCGTACGAGCTGTTTCGGGCACGTTCCCATCGATCCCCATCGGCGCTGTACACGATGACGCCGTCATCCCCTACCGCCGCGAACCGCTCGCCGTTCCACGCGACGCCGTCGAGCGTGCTCGACGTAGCGCTGTCGCTCGCCTCCATCCAGCGGTAGCCGTCGGCGCTGTGCACGATCGTGCCGTCCTTTCCGACCGCCACGAAGCGCGTGCCTCCCCAGGCCACGGCGAGGAGCCCCTGCACCCCGACGCTCGCCTCCTGCCAGCGCAGGCCGTTGCTGCTGTGCAGGATGGTGCTGCCCCATTCGCTAACCGCCACGAACCGTTCACCGTTCCAGACGACATCGACGAGACCGAAACCGGTGCCGCTCCCCGGCGCCGGCTCCCAACGCGCCCCGTCGCGGCTATTCAGGATGGTCCTGCCCTCGCCGACCGCGACGTAGCGATCGCCGTTCCAGGCAACGGCATCAAGCGTCGACAGCAGGTCGTCCTGACCGCTGTCGGCCGCCTCCTCCCACCGATCGCCGGCATCGCTGTAGAAGATCGCGCCGCCCCAACCGACCGCCACCAGGCGGGTGCCGTTCCAGGCCACCGCGTTGAACGCGTGCAGGGAATGCTCTTCGGGCGCCTCTTCCCAGGTATCCCCGTCGGCGCTGTAGACCGCGACGTTGCTGGTCCAGTACGGCATGACCGCGACGAAGCGCGTGCCCGTCCAGACAACGCTGCTGAGCTGAGGCCATACCGTGCTGTCGGCTGCCACCTCCCACCGGTCGCCGTCAGTGCTGTGCACGATCGTGCCCTCGTCCTCGCCGACTGCCACAAAGCGCCCATTGCCCCAGGTGACGTGGTCGAGCCGTTCCGAGGTCGCGCTGTCGCTCGCAGGCTCCCACCGGTCGCCGTCGGCGCTATGCACGATCGTGCCTTCGTCCCCGACCGCCACGAACCGGCCGTTGCCCCAAGCGACGCCTTCGAGGGACTCCTCCGTCGGGATCCGTGACCCTTGGCGCCACCTCGTGCCGTCCGCGCTGTGCACGATGGTGCCGCCCCATCCGACGGCAACGTAGCGTTCACCGTTCCAGGCGACGTCGTAGAAGCTGCCACCCGGGACCTGCCCCGCCGTCTCCCACCGAACGCCGTCGCTGCTGTACGCGATGGCGTTCCATCCCACTGCCACGAAGCGGCCGCCGCCCCAGACGACGCCCTGGAGTCCCTCCCGCGTGGCGCCCCGGCTCGCCCCCTGCCACCGGTCGCCGTCGCCGCTGTGCACGATCGTGCCGTCGTGTCCGACCGCGACGAAGCGCCCGTTACCCCAGGCGACGTCGACCAGGACCTGTCCGGTGGTGCCCGCCGCGGAAACGAAGCCGCCGCCCTGCCGCACCAGTCCCCACTCCATGGCGCCGGCGACGGCCGTCACGGCGTCCTGCGCGGCGCCCGTCGTGGCTGCGCGACTCGTCTCCCCGGAGGACTCCACGGACTCCGGTGCAGCGTCGCCGACCGGCTCGGGCCGGCTCACCACGATCGTGCCGTTGTGGCCGACCGCGAAGAAGCGGCCTCCTGCCCAGTCGACGCCCCAGAGGATGTCCACGGTGGTGCGGTCGCTCACCTCCTGCCAGTCGTCCCCATCCCTGCTGTACAGAATCGTGCCGGAGTCACCGACCGCCACGAACCGGTCGGCGCCCGAGGCTACTCCCCGGAGGAACTCGTGCATCTCCCCTTCGGGAACGTGGGTCGCTTCGCGCCACCTCGTGCCGTCCTCACTGTGCACAGTGCCGCTCCATCCGACGGCGACAAATCGTTCCCCGTTCCAGGCGACATCGTAGAAGCCGGCCGACGGGACATGCTGCGCTGCTTCCCAATGATCACCATCGCGGCTCCAGAGGATGCCCCCGGTCCCGACCGCCACGAACCGCCCGGCGCCCCAGACGACGGCCAAGAGAAGGCCTCCATCGTTGATGTCGCTTGCCTTCTCCCAACGATCTCCGTCACGACTGTGCACGATGACGTCGTGCCCCACCGCGACGAAGTGACCGTTGCCCCAGGCGACTCCGTCGAGGCTTCGTGCCTTCGCATCGCCTGCCTCCTGCCAGCGCACGCCATCGCTGCTGTGTACGATTGCCCTGCCGTAGTGACCCACGGCCACGAAGCGCTCGCCGTTCCAGACGACGTCGCGGAGTTCGTCGTCGGCGCGGATGCCGGGCGCCTCCTCCCAACGCTCTCCGTCATCGCTGTACACGATCCGTCCCCTCCCGACCGCGACATGGCGAACGCCGTTCCAGGCAACGGCAAGGAGCGTCGGCAGTACGTCGCTGTCGGTCGCCTCTTCCCATCGCTCTCCGGTACCGCTGTGGAAGATTGCGCCATCCCACCCGACCGCGACGAGGCGGGCGCCGCTCCATGCCACCCCGCGGAACGCATGCCAAGCACGGTCGGCGACAGCCTCCTCCCACCGGTCACCGTCGGTGCTGTACACCGCAATGCTGGATGAGTAGTACGACATGACGGCGACGAAGCGCGTGCCCGTCCACGCGACGCTGCTGAATCCAGACCACACCGCGATGTCGGTCGCCCGCTCCCAGCGGTCGCCGTCCCTGCTGTGCACGATCCCGCCTGTCCCAACGGCCACGAAACGTCCGTCGCCCCAGATGACGTCGTTGAGCTGTTCCGGAGTTGCGCTGTGGGCCGCCTGCTCCCAGCGGTCGCCGTCGCGGCTGTGCAGGATCACGCCGCGTTCCCCGACCGCGACCCACCGGCCCTGACCCCAGCCTACACCGAGGAGTCCCTCCTTCGTGGGAGTTCGTGACGCTTCGCTCCAGCTCGCGCCGTCCGTGCTGTGCGCGATCGCGCCGCCCGAGCCGACCGCGACGAAGCGTTCACCGTTCCATGTGACGGCCTTGAAGTTGGCTCCGGGGACGTGCTGCGCCGTCTCCCAGCGATCGCCGTCACTGCTGAAATAGATGTCGCGATACGCCACCGCCACGAAGCGTCCGCCGCCCCAAGCCAAGCCGGAAAGACTCGTCGACGCGGCGCCGCGGCTCGACGGCGCCCACCGATCTCCGTCACTGCTGTGCACGATGACGCCGTCCTCGCCGACCGCCACAAAGCGGTCATCACCCCACGTGACCGCGTGAAGGGCGCCTCCGGTCCTGCCGGTGGGCGCCGTAAAGCCTCCGCCGCGGCGCACCAGGCGCCAATCCTCCCCGTCAGTGCCGGGGCCGGCGGCCGCCGTCGTTCCCTCGTTCGTCTCGGCGCTCTCCACATGGTCGTCGTTTCCGCGTGACGGCTCACTCGGCGAGGCGTGCAGGCCGCCCGCATCGTTCGTTGCCGGCGGCGGCTTCCAAGCGACGATCGTGCCGTTCCATCCGACCGCGATGAAGCGACCGCCGACCCAATCGATCGCCTCCAGCGCGTCCGCGGTCGGGCGCCGGCGGACCACCTCCCAGCGCTCGCCGTCCCTGCTCTGCGCGATTGTGCTGTGGTATTTCCCGACCGCCACGAGCCAGTCACCGCTCCACGCGACGCTTGCGAGCTGACTCCTGCCGGCGTGGCCTTCCAACCCCTGCCATTGAATGCCGTCGTGGCTAGAGACGACCGTACCGAGGTCTCCGACCGCCACGAAGCGGTCCCCGGCCCATGTGACGTCACGGAGGTTGTGCGACTGGCTTTCTGCCGATTCCCATCGATCGCCGTCGGTGGAGTACACGATGACGCCGTCATCTCCGACCGCCGCGAACCGCTCGCCGCTCCAGGCCACGCCGTTCAGCGTGTACGCCGTCGCGCTGTCGGCCGCCAGGGACCAACGGTCGCCGTCGGCGCTGTGGACGATCCTGCCGTGAGCCCCGACCGCGACGAACCGACCGCCACCCCAGGCCACGGCGCGGAGCCCTTCCTCCCGGGACTCCGGCCACTCCGACCCGGCGTTGTCGCTCGCTTCCCGCCAGTCCACGCCGTCGCTGCTGTGCACGATGGTACTGCCCCATTCGCCGACGGCGACGAACCGCTCCCCATTCCAGAGAACATCGCGGAGCCCATCGTACGTGCCCGCCCCGTGCGCCGGCTCCCAATGCTCGCCATCACTGCTGTGCAGGAGTGCAGCCTCGCCGACCGCAACGTGCCGATCGCCGTTCCAGGCTGTTGCATGGAGCGTCGCCAGCACCTCCTCCTCACCGCTGTCGGCGGCCTCCCGCCACTCAAGTCCGTCGCTGCTGTGGAAGATCGCGCCCTGCCACCCGACCGCGACCAGGCGGGCGCCGTTCCAGGCAACGCCCTTGAACGCGTGCAGGGAGTGGTGTTCCGGCGCCGCCTTCCAGTGCTCCCCGTCGCTGCTGTAGACCGCGACATTGCCGTTCCACGCCCCTCCTATGACCGAGACGAAGCGCGCACCCGTCCAGACGACGCTGCTGAGCCACGACTGCCACGGGCTGTCGACCGCCTGCCAGCGGTCCCCGTCGGTGCTGTGAAAGATTCCGTCGTCCCTGCCGACGGCCACGAAGCGCCCGTTGCCCCAGGTGACGTCTTCGAAGTGCGCTGGCGACCCGCTGTCGCTGGCCAACGCCCAGCGGTCGCCGTCGCTGCTGTGGAGGATCGTGCCGTGGTTCCCGACGGCCACGAACCGGTCTCCACCCCACCCGATCCCGTGGAGAGACTCCCCGAGAGTGTTGCGCGCGTCGCGCCAGTGCATCCCGTCAGTGCTGTGCACGATGGCGCCGCCCCGACCGACGGCAACGAAGCGTTCACCGTTCCAGGCCACGTCGTAGAGGCTGGCGGACGTGTCCAGACCCGTCGCTTCCCACCGATCGCCGTCAGTGCTGTGCAGAATGGTGCCAGATCCCACCGCAACGAAGCGATCCCCGCCCCACGTCACGCCGAAGAGCGGCTCCGACGTGGGCAGGCGGCTTGCCTCCCGCCACCGATCGCCGTCGCTGCTGTGGACGATCGTGCCGTCATAGCCGACAGCGACGAAGCGGCCTGCGCCCCAGGCGACGGCCATGAGCGTCTCCCCGGTGGTCCCGGACGCGGACACGAAGCCGCCTCCCTGCCGCACCAACCGCCATTCGAGCCCCGCGGACTCGTCGCGGCCGGGCTTGGATTCCGGCGCCATCTCGACGGAGAGAGACGCGCGCAACAGATCGACCTCGGGCGTCCCTTCCGCGCTGGCACCCGAAACCGGAAGGGTCAGGAGCGCCATCAGCACGCCAAGGAATCCGATACGGATCGTTGCGTCGGATCGACTCACGGGTCCCTCCTCTTCGAACGATCGGACAGGGTTCAGAACAGCGGGCGTTCTCCCGGCCGGCTGGCGGAGCGGATGAGGGCGACCCGGTCCTGGTGGGCGCGCACCTGCTCGTCCACCGCGGCCGGGTCCCAGCGGGCGAGCAGGGCGTCGCGCAACTCCGCCTCGATTTCCTCAACGTCCGGGTCGCCGGCGCGGTTGTGGAACTCGCCCGGGTCGCGGAGCAGGTCGTACAGTTCCGCCTCCGGGTCGTCCCCGCCGGACAGGCACAGCTTCCAAGTGCCGCGCCGCAGCATCGCGCGTGGCCGGTCGGTGCCGTGCGAGGTGTGCTCGGCGAAGGCCTCGTCCGGCCAGGTGCGGATCGCCTCGGCCGAGCCGTCGATCAGGCCGGCGAGGCTGCGGCCGTCCAGCTCCAGCCCCTGCGCGTCCGCCCCGGCGGCGTCCACCAGTGTGGCGGTGACGTCGACCAGCGACGTGCACGCGGCGATCCTCTCGCCTGCCACGCCGCGCCCCGGCCAGCGGATCTGCAGCGGCACGCGGGCGGACTGCTCGTAGAACGACATCTTGCGCCAGAGGCCGTGCTCGCCGAGCAGCTCGCCGTGGTCACTGGTGTGCACGACGATGGTGTTCTGGGCCAGCCCGCTCCGATCCAGGGCGTCGAGCAAGGCGTCGAGCTTGCTGTCGGCGTAGCTCACCAGCCCGTAGTAGGCCGCGCGCGCACGGCGCACTTCGTCGTCCGTGTGGCCGTGGAACCCGAACGCGCGCCGGAGCCGTTTCGACGCCGGCGACAGCGCGTCCAGATGGCCCGGCGGCAGGTCCGGGAGGTCGGCGTGCTCGGGGAAATACTGCGAGAAGAACGGTTCCGGCACCACGAACGGGTAGTGCGGGGCGATCAGGCCGACGCAGAGGGCGAACGGCGCATCGGCGCCCTCGCGCGAGCGCAGGAACTCGATCGCCCGCTCCACGGCCAGGTCGTCGGCCTCGATCTCCGGCGTCGTGCCGGGGCCGGTCTCCACGGGCTGCTCCATCGGGGCGTCGGCGCCGGCCTCCTTGCCGAAGTCGCGGCCGTGCTCGGGCACCCGTGACCCGGTGCGAGTCACTCCGGGCCAGGGCTCGGCCGCCTCCGGGACGCCCTCCGCCCAGCGGTACACCGGGTGAACGAGGTCCGCATGCAGGTCCATGGCGAGCTGACGCTCGAAGCCGTGCAGCCGGTCCGGACCGATGAGGTGCATCTTGCCGGACAGCACTACCTCGTAGCCCTGCGAGCGCAGCGCGTAGGGCCAGGTGACCGCGTCCACGGGCAGCGCCGTGGAGTTGTCCCAGCCGCCGCACCGGTGGGTGTAGCGCCCGGTCATGAACGACAGCCGCGACGGCACGCACAGCGGATTGTTGCAGTAGGCGGCGTCGAAGGTGACCCCTTCGCGTGCGAGCCGGTCCATGCCCGGCGTGGCGATGAACGGATGGCCATACGTGCCGGCGAACTGCGCCGCGTGCTCGTCGGTCATGAGAACCAGGATGTTGGGCCGCCCGCCCTGGCGCTCGCTCATGGCTTGCCCCCGGCCACGCGGATGTTCGCACAGGCGACGTAGCTGGCTGCCGGCGACAGCAGCCAGACGATCGCCTCGGCCACCTCCTCCGGCTCGCCCGCTCGGCCGGCCGGCACGACCTTCGCCCCCCGCTCCAGGGCGCCCGGATGCGGCATGGCCGTGCGGATGGGTCCGGGGCTCACCGCGTTGACGCGCACGCCTTCGGCCATCACCTCCTGGGCCAGGCCGATGGTGAAGCTGGTCACCGCGCCCTTGGTGGCCGCGTAGTGAACGGCGACCCCCGGCTCTCCCACGTACGACGCTCCCGAGGAGACGTTCACGATCGCGCCGCCTGAGCCGCCATGCGCGGTCGACATGCGCCGCAGCGCCTGCTGGGTGCAGTGGACGACACCCATCACGTTGACCTCCAGCAGCCGCTCCATGTCGGCCGGGTCGAGGTCCGCCACCCGCGTGCTCGGCCCTATCATGGCGGCGTTGTTGACCAGCGCCGTGACCGGTCCGAGCTCGCGGTCCACGGTGGCGAACATCTCCGCGACCTCGTCGGCCCGGCCGACGTCGGCGTACACGGCGACGGCCCGGCCGCCGGCGGCCTCGATCTCCGCGCACAACTCGCGGGCCGGTTCGGGCTCGGTGCGATAGTTGACGCACACGCGGTAGCCGCGCGCGCCCAGCAGGCGCGCGGTCGCGGCGCCGATCCCGCGGCTGGCTCCGGTGACGATGGCGACTTCAGCCACGCTGCAAACCTCCCGCCCGGTGGTGCTCCACCGAGTGCTCCGAGCATAGCGCGCGCCGATTACGGTGTCGTGTTCCAAGTGCCTCGCCAGGCGTCGGCTTCGCTTCGCTCATTCCAGGCCAAGCAGCAATCGTAGACCTTCATCGATCTCCGTGAGTTCTGCGGCGCGGATCCGACCGAAGACCGTCGTGATGCGTCGCTTGTCGACGGAACGAACCTGGTCCACCAGTGCGTATGAGGAAGCTCGCAGCCCGCTCTTTCCCGCCGCGAGTGACGGATAGAGGGCGCCCTCCCCACGGGTCTTGGTGATCGGAACGACACAGACCATCGGAAAGCGCTGGTCCTCGGTCACCTCCGGGTCAGTTACGACCACGCACGGCCGCACGCCCTGTTGCTCGTGGCCAACGGTCGGATCGAGCTTCACCAGAACGATGGTTCCGCGACCCAGCCGCACTACTCTTCGACCCAGCCCTGTCCAGGTATCCAGCGAACAGCCTGGCCTTCCTGTGGGTCAACCAAGTGCTCGTCGCCGTCAGGCAGCCCAGCTAACCAGTCACGCTCACCAGCTTCGGCCAGTGATTCGCTTTCTGCATGGGGACATCGCAAAGAGCGGCGAAGCTCCTCTCGCCGGCGCCGGTCCAGTTCGCGTCGAACCGAGTGCAAGACGAACCTGCTTCGATTGAGCTCGTGACGATCGATTTCCCGTACGAGTTCCTCAGGCAGCGTTACCGTCACCCGCTCACTCATGATTCATGTCCTTTGGTCACTGCGTCCTTGGTGGCCGCGTAGTGAACGGCGACCCCCGGCTCTCCCACGTACGACGCTCCCGAGGAGACGTTCACGATCGCGCCGCCTGAGCCGCCGTGCGCGGTCGACATGCGCCGCAGCGCCTGCTGGGTGCAGTGGACGACCCCCATCACGTTGACCTCCAGCAGCCGCTCCATGTCGGCGGGGTCAAGGTCCGCCACCCGCGTGCTCGGCCCTATCATGGCGGCGTTGTTGACCAGCGCCGTGACCGGTCCGATCTCCCGATCCACGGTGGCGAACATCTCCGCGACCTCGTCGGCCCGGCCGACGTCGGCGTACACGGCGATGGCCCGTCCGCCGGCGGCCTCGATCTCCGCGCACAACTCGCGAGCCGGTTCCGGCTCGGTGCGATAGTTGACGCACACGCGGTAGCCGCGCGTGCCCAGCAGGCGCGCGGTCGCGGCGCCGATCCCGCGGCTGGCTCCGGTTACGATGGCGACGTCGGCCACGCTGCATACCTCCCGCCTGGCGGTGCTCCACCAGGTGGTCCGAGCATACCGCGCGCCGACTGCGCTGTCGCGGCTATGGTCGGCCCTTCACGTCACCTTCGATCCCCCGACGGCTCTACTCGTACGGCAGGAAGCCACCCGAGCCACGCCGGCAGATACCAGTTCCCTTTCCCCAGGATCTCCATCGTGGCCGGCACCAGCACGGAACGGACCAGCGTGGCATCGAGAAGCACCGCAACGGCAAGGCCGAATCCCACCTGCTGATTGATGATGGTCTTGCCCGACGCGAAGGCGCCGAACACCGCGACCATGATGAGAGCGGCACCGGTGATTATCCCGGCGGTCGATCGCAATCCGTACGCTACCGCGTCGGTGTTGTTCCCCGTCTCGTCATAGCGTTCACGGATGCGACTCAGCAGGAATACGTGGTAGTCCATGGAGAGCCCGAACACGATCGCGAACAGGAAGAGCGGTATCCACACGTCGATCACCTCGGCGTGCTGAAAACCCAGCAAGTCCGTAGCCACCCCTTTCTGGAACACGAGCACCAGAAGGCCATACGCGGTACCGACGGAGAGCAGGTTCATGAACACCGCCTTTATCGGCACCACGATCGACCGAAAGACCACCAGCAGTACCAAGAAGCTGAGACCGAGCACAAACCCGAACACGATCGGCGTGTACCTCCTGACCACCGCGAACAGATCCGCGGTGACGGCGGTCTCACCTCCGACGAACACCTCCACCGAGACGCCATCGAACGCGGACGGAATGTACCGGTCGCGAAGCGCAGAGACGGCGTCGACCGTCGCGTGACTCCGCGGATCTCCGGGAAGCGGCACGGTCATCAAGGCCAAGTCGCCCGCCGGCCCGTATACCGTCACCGGGGGTATGGGGAACCTGCCATCCTCGACCAACGACGTCCCCAGGCTTGCGATCGACGCCTGCGCCTGCGGACTTCCGAGGTCTCCCCGAATGACAATCTCGGCGGGGTTGACCAGTCCGAAAGAAAACTCCTCTTCCAGAACGAAGAACGCTTCCTTGGTTCGAGCCCCTTCCGGAAAGGTCTCCAATCCGTTTATTCCCGTTTCTATCTGAAAATAGAAAAGCGTGCAGGCGACCATCGGACCGCCGATGGCGAGGATGCTGACGGTCGGGAACTTCGTTACGACGCGTGTCATCCTCCCCCAGAAACCGTCTGGCGAACCGTGCGCCCCAAGATCGGTCCGCCTGCGCGCGAAAGGGATCCTGAGCCGATCGATGTTCGGTCCAAGGATGACAAGCACAGCCGGCAAGAGTGTCAGAGTCGCTCCTAGCGCGACCATGACGACCAGTATGGCCCCGATGCCAAGCGACCGGAAGAACTCCGCCGGTACGATCAACATCCCGCACAGGGAAACGACCGTGGTGATGCCGCTGAACATCACCGTCCGGCCCGCCGTTTCTCCAGCTCGGATCACGGCATCCAGCCTGCCCAGGCCACGACTCATCTCCTCTCGGAATCGCGATGCCATGAGAAGCGAATAGTCGATCCCGACCGCCATGCCGATCATGCTCACCATCATCGTCACGAAGAACACCAACTGAAATGCCTGACCGATCACCGCTACCAATCCCAACGCCACGATGATCGCCACAATCGCAAGCCCGATCGGCAAGAGCGCGGCCACGACACTGCCGAACAGCACCAGCAGAATGATGAGCGCCACCGGAAGGCCGAAACGCTCCCCCTGTTCCAGATCATGCCTGCTGAGCTCGTTGGTCTCGAACGCGATGCTTGCGGCTCCCCCGACGAGCACCCGGAATCCCTCTTCAGCGTCCGCCTCGGCGACGACATCCAGGACGCTCCCGACGTTCGAGGCAGCCTCGTCGAAGTCCCCGGCCAGCACTATCTGCATCAGTGTAGTCTTTCGGTCCCCGGACACCATGGTTTCGTCAAGCGCTTGGTAATAGTGCTTCCCGGCGGCGACGACGCCGCTGCCCAGCGAGAGAATCGCACGCGAAACGGACTCGACCTTCTCGCGGAACGCCGCGGACTCTACCGTCAGATTGTCCGACTGAATCACGATCAGTTCGAGCAACGGCTTGGGGCCGCGAAGTTCGTCCCTCAGGAGTCGGGCGGCTACCTCGGACTCCGCCCTGCGGGACAGTCCCATCTCCGTCGTCGTGGCGCCTGCGAGCATGGTCTGGACGAGAACAGCGCCGATTCCCACCAGCACCATCCAGACGCCTACCGTCGTCCACGGACGCCGCGCACCGATTCGGGCCAGAAAACGGGACACGGCTAACTCCTTTGACACGAAGGTGACCGACGCCTCACCACGTGCCGGACTCCTCCGCATAGACGTGACGGGGCATGGTGTAGTCGATCCCTCCCTCATCGAACGCACACACCTGGAGCAGTCCCATGAAGTCCGTGAAACCGGTGTGTACGGCGAAGCGCGGAAACCACCTGGCCATGAAACGATGGTAGCGAGTCTGTGTGCGAAACCACAGCAGAACCCCAAGGGTAGACGCCCGTGGATATCTGAGCTGGTCGGCCAGGCAGTTACCGATGAGCGAGCGAGAAACGAGATAGACGTATTTTGCCAGCTTCTTGCGCGCCGCCGGCTCCGTCTTGCCCACGAATATCGGGGCGGAATTGACCAGACAGTTGGACATGGCAATCGATTCAAGGTCGGTCGGCGGCTCGCAGGTGGAGCCGATATCGTACAGCTTCAGGGCCTCGGCTTCGTCTCTGAACAGAATGGTATCGGGAATACCCATCAAGAAACCGGAATAACGCCAAACCTGCATGAAGCTTCTGCGCTCGTGGTCGTCGAAAGCACCGCCGAGGGACTTCAAGTGCTTGAGCAGCCTCGCCGAGAATGCACTGATCGCGAGTCCCAGGTGCGCAGCGCTGATCGGCACACCCCATGCCGCAGTATCCCAGTCGGTCGCGTCCCGCAGCAGCAGCCTGACTTGCGCGTGTACCAAGCGAATGCGCACGGAGAGTTTCCATCCATCCCCGTATCGCTTCAGCCCTCCCGGGAGGAAGATCTCCATCATGTGACGGTTGTTCTGCTGCAAACGCCTGAGGCCCTGACTGCGCAGCCGGCCCGTGATGAAGAATGATTTGCTGATGTTCGTCGTGAAGCCTTCGACGAGCGAGCCGCCCACCATTCCGGCCAGCACCAATCTTGAGTTTCGGTGAAACATGCGAATGCCCGGCATGAACGCCGCATGATCGACCCAGGAAGGGACAGCTTCGATCGCTTTGAAGAACTCCCGGAGAGTGGACGGCGCTCCGCGTAACGCGCCATCGTCGGGATCGTTCATGGCGGTACGAATGAGCCGTGCCGATTCTTCCGGTGGAAGGGAGGACAAGCTCGCAACCACCTCGTCCGCAGGAGGATCGCCTACCACGGTATGCGCGATGTAGTTGGATGCCATCTTGCGGTCCATTGTGCATGCGTGCTCGAAACCCGGGATATAGTCAGACGGCATCTCCTCAGACGGCATCTCCATCAAGGTCACCTCCTCGGCACTCATCTCCGCTGGACAGGGGTAGCGCGGCTCTCGGGTCAGCGGACGCCTTCGAGATCTTTCGAGTGAGCGATCGGAAGAGAACCCTCAGTGCCCGGTCCGAGCCGGCGAGTGCACTGCCGGCGACCATGGTCGCGCGCACGCTCCGTCGCGAGATCTTCACCTGGCGCCCATCGGCGAACGCCGGCTGGGCGTATATGCGGCGAAGACTCAATACGGCCATACCCAGCGCCCAGAGGCAGAATCGGCGGATGCCCGCCTCGCGTGCTGGTATGAGTAGCGTGAATTGCAGAGCGTCAGCCAGATAGTCCGTGGCGACGGCCACGAGCTCGAGCATCCCCGCGGCGAATCTGGGATCCGTCCGTCCGCCGGGCAAGGACCGAAGCTCGAATCCGGTCGAACGAAAGACGTCCTGCGGGAGCCAACAGCGGCCGACACGACGATCATTCCAGACGTCCTTGAGGATGTTGGTCATCTGCAGTCCCTGACCGAACGCGACCGACAACCGGAGCAGTTCGCCCCTATGCCGGTTGATTTCTTCGGAGTAGTCACAGAACAGCTCGCTGAGCGTCTCCCCCACGACGCCGGCGACGCAATAGCAGTAGCGGTCGAAGTGAGCCCGGTCGGTCAATCCGCCGAGTGTTTCCATGAGTTGAAACTCCGCCATGCCATGCGCCATGATGGACACGCACCGTTCGAGGGCGCTGCGCTGGACCGGATGCAGGGCGCGGGTCACGCGGACGACCCTACCGGTGTTCGCGACCAGGTCTCTTTCGCTTGGCAGCGTCGCGGACGACAGGAGAGGATGCAGCGCCCGCGCGAACGAGTCCGCCTCTTCGTGACCGGCCACGACGTGGACAAAGCGCGCCAGGAACTCCTGCTTCTGCAGCACTGTCAGCTCCGGCTCGTCTTCGACCGTGTCCGCGATCCGACAGAGGAGGTAGTTGTTGCAGACCGCGTCGCGCAGCCGTTCAGGGAGCTGCGGAATGGTCAGTGCGAAGGTCCGGGAGACGCCCGGCAGGATTCCTGACTGATACGCGATGTCACCGTTCACCTGCCCCGGCGCCGTCGGCGCCTTCTTGTTCGGAGTCCGATCCCGCGACGGTGGCGGCGTCGCCCGGTGGCGGATGGAGCACGCTGAATCGGCGCGTTCGAGTTCCGCTACCTGGTGACGCAAGGATGCCGATTGGAGCAGGGGCACACGGCGCAGTCCCGGCAACGAGGTCGCACCGCACAGCGTCATGGCGGTCCGCAACTCATGCTCGATCCGCTTGATCAGAGCAAGAACGCCGTCGGTACCGTCGGCCATGACGGCACGGATGAAGGGCAGCGCCATGGCACCACAGGCCGCGCCCATCGCTACCGCCTTGGCCAGGTGCACTCCATGACGGAGGCCGCCCGAGGCGATCACGCCAGCGCCCACGTCTCGGAGAAGCGCCAGCAGCACCCCGGTGGTCAGGCCCCACTCCGCGAATGTCTCGGCGCTCGCCTGTCCGCCGTGCGGGAGCCGCCGTCCCTCAACCATGACCCAGTTCGTTCCGTCAGCGCCTGCCAGATCCACGTACTGAACGCCGCCGCAATCGAGCAGATACCGGACCAGCCCGGGCCGGATGCCGAAACCGGTCTCCTTGACGATCACCGGCACGCCACACTCCTCTATGGCGCGCTCGATGGCGTCCAGCAGGCCACAGAAGTCGCGGTCGCCGTCGGGCTGGAAGAGCTCCTGTCCGGGGTTGAGATGCACCACCAACCCCTGCACCTCCAGCCGTTGCAGCATCTGGCGCAATGTCCCGGCGTCCAGATCCCGGATCTGCACCGCCCCGAGGTTGGCGAGCACCGGCACGTCCGGCGCCAGCGGCTTGACATGGAAGTCCTCGAAGGCAGCCTCGTCGTGCAGCAGCGGGCGGATCGACCCCAGCCCGACCGCGATTCCGGCCCGTTGTGCCGCGACGGCCAGCGCGCGGTTGGCGGTCCGCCCCCGGCCCGAACCCCCGGTCATGCAGGAGATCATCAGCGGCAGGCGCAGCGTCCCATGCAGAAACACCTGTTGCGTGTCCACTCCTGCGCTGTCCAACTCCGGCAGTGCCTGATGCACGAACCGCACCTGATCGAGGCTGGTCCCCATCAGCGCCGGGTCGGGACAACGCTGATCATCCAGGCAGATGTCGAGATGATGCTCCTTGCGGATCGCGATTTCGGTGTCTCGGGTGCCCTGTGCAGCCATCAGCTCAGCTCACCCGCTGCGAAGTCCGTACACGCGGTACCCGTCCGCGCGAACCTCCCGCAAGTAGAAGCTTCGCTCGGGGATCTCGGTTTCCAGCGGCCCGCCATGACCGCACGCAGCACGGCGCCGATCGGCGACCCAGTCGTCGTACTCGTCGACCGACGCTTCCTGTCCGTGATTCAACAGGTCGTCAAGGGACCAGTCGCTGATGACCGACGGAGCCTGCCGGCTCACGCGTCCGCACAACGCCAGGGCCGTGTTGCCGGAACCGTACGCCGCAAGCATGACACGCTTGCCGACCAGGGCGCTTTTCAGTTCTCCACAACGTGCGGCCAGCAGCGCCGCCAGGCTCAGGAACACGGATCCCGTATACACGTTTCCGACCACCGCCGCAGGTTCCGTGCCGGCGCTGAATCGCCGACGATCGAGAAAGGCCTTGGTGGCCGCGGAGTCGGTGCGCAGATAGCGCTCCACCAGACGCGCCATGGTTTCTTCAGGAAGCGAACGAAACGGCACGTGGAACGCGAATAATTCCGTCTCAACCAATAGCTCGGCCATGCTGCGTTCATTGCGGGCACACAGATCAAGCAGCGCATCTTCCACCGCGTTCCGGTAGCATTCGATGGAGTAGCGGCCCCTTACCTGGGCGGCAACGGATCCGAGCGGCCGGAAGAAATCGTCTACGTCGCGAGAGGAGTAGCCGATGCCTCCCAAGTCGAGTTCAACCAGGCGGGGATCGGGTTCGACCAGGACGGCGACCGACGCGGCGCCTTGCGTGATCTCCGCACTGGTGCCTGGCGCATAGCGCGCCTCGTCGGTGCAGATGATCATTCCTCGCTCCCCACCCTCCCGACTCGCGCCGAGCATGGCGCCGATGTTTACCACGCCGATTGCCCCGCTGGCGCAGGCGTGCTGGATATCGTAGGTGGAGATGGCTTGCGCAATGGGGAAGCCCGCCCGCTGCAGCATTCCGTGAACGTACGCGGCTATGGGCTTGGCCTGGTCGACGCCCGTCTCCGTTCCTACCACGAGATACCGCAACGAGGCCACCTCGTCCGCCGACAGCCGCGCAAGGAGCCGAGATGCTGCCTGCGCGGCCATGGTCGCAGTGTCCTCCCAGCATTGCGGAAAGCGAATCGACACTTGGCCCGTCCGACCCTTGGATCGCTCCATCGCGAGCGCCCGTTGCGGGTCGCACCGCCGGTGCCGCGCGATGATCGTATCGAGCGGCATCAGCGGCCGAGGAATGTGGAGAGCGATGTCCCCGATCCCCATCGAGATCGACATCACGAAACTCCACGGAACGCACGTCCGGCGCCAACCCTCTGACTATGGGCGATCGCAGTGGATGTGATCAGGAGATCCAATGTGATCAGGAGATCCAATGCGATCCGGAGATCCGTTCCGTCCACCGTATGGAAAGCCCGCATTTTCTCCACGACACACGCAACATTACGATCCATTCCGCACCCCTTCCCCATTGCCGACGTAGCGTTCTCCGAATACGATCCGAGACGGCGCGCACGACTGTCAACCTCATTGGAACGCTGTACAGGAAAAATATCGAGCTGTGCTACCTAGGCAATTCCTGAGCATTCCGGGCCTGCGGGTTGTTCCCTGCGTTCCCGTTTCCCGGATTCCTGTAGCGACAACGCTATCCAGGTCACTTCCGTGCGTTTCGGGAACTGTCTTGCGAGTCCAGGAGCGCTGGAGAACTTCGGTCAACCCACCGGCCTGCCACTCACGCCCGTCACGCGTTGATTCCTTTCGGGACTTGACATACTGGCGACGAAGTCACGAACGGAAGGGAGAAAGGGACGACTCACCGGGACTTCATAGCCGTCGGCGAGGCACAGCAGCATCCGGTAATCGCGTCTCACCAGTTTCCGTATGTGGCGATACGCGACCCAATACGATCGATGCACCTGCATCCCGCGACTTCCGAGCGCTGGAACCACGTCCGCAAGGCGCATCAAAACGATGGCGGAACCGGAGGTGGTAACCACATCAAGGTAATGCCCGGACACATGTACGTACACGACATCCTGACCCACCGGCTCAGGAAGGCTCTCGAGAAGCCGCTTCGCATCGACAGGGCGTATGTGCACGGGCGGTTGCCGGTTCTTGCGATCAGTTGCGTCCTCACGGTTCGCGTCAGCTACCGGGTCATGTACGACCGCTGGATCATCCGAGTCGTCCACGGCTGCGAGAGGTTCGTTCCCGGGCAGCTCTTCAGCTTCATCGCCGAGTCCCTGAATGGACGGAGGAGAAGGGATCACGTTACGCTCGGTAGTCCTCCGATCAGAGGACGTATCAGCAGGCTTCTCGTCAGAGACAGGCTGAGCGGAAGCCGTGGTGTTGTCCTTGGAAGCGAGGAAGTCCCGACAGCAGATACGGAGCATGAGCACGTAGAAAGTCAGCCCCGCGGTCCAGAGCAGGTTTATGGCGTTCACGGCATAGAGCTCCAGTATTCCGTTACCAGGGGCGCGGCCCCCGTGGAACAGTGAGTACCCGGCGTACATGATCGCGGCGCACGGTGCAGCCACAATCAGAGCCGTAACGCCAAGGACGACAACGGCATGGTGCATCGGGCGAAACCTCGACAGGTAGAGGACCAGCACACCACAAGGATAGCATATCAGGAGATCAGAAGACGCGACGAAAGCCGAGAATGCCATGCGCTCGGCCCCACTTAGCGTGTGAGCAAGATCCAGAGGGTCCCACAACGTGAACAACGCTGTGAGCAACACCATGATGGAGAGCCCAAGAGGGACCATTCCCAAGGTAGACAGCTCCTGATACGCGTAGCGCATCTCCACACGGGGTTTCATGGTCATTCAGGCGACAGCATGGGTCATCGGGCACCTTGAGCGAGCAATTCAGGAATACGGGCAGGTCGCAGGGAGAGTACGCACGAGCGTCATTGGGGTGAACGCCGGATTCGGTGGATCACGAGTTCTGTGAGTGCTGCTCACTATTCGCCATAATGCTCAACCCGTCAACTGCGCCGGTCCACGAACACGACCACTCCAACTCGGCGCATCCTTCCCTCCCGCCCGGCACGCGAAGGTGCCGGGTCGTTTGTACCAACGCCGTCAGAAGAGAAGCGAGTCCTACGTATTCGCGGCGCCCGGGTAGCTACTCCCTGGCGGTCCTCCGCTGTTGTATTCCGCAGATGGCCCGACATGGACCGACGGCATTGGTACGGGCTGTAGTCTGCCACGGCAGCCGCTACCGCTCAAGGGGTAACAAGCGTAGGGAGAATATGGCGGCCGGGGTGGCTGACTGGCGCCTGCCGTGACGGTCGCAGTCGATCGCCTCCTCCATGCGATCGGTCGCCATGGCAGCTCGCGTGTCGCCGGGAGCTCGACCAGAGTCGTGCGATTCAGGAATTGATGCGCAATTCAGGAACGTCGTCGAGGGCATCCGGGAATCTGTCGTCCGGGAATCTGCTGACGCCGGCACGATCGGCGCGCTGCCTCGTCTGCCCGACTCCGGCCTGTCAAGCGAAGCTGCGTCAGCCTCGCCGTCATCCTGCTGCACGTCTGCTCGTGAACGTCCATGAGATCGATGATTCGTCAGGCGTCGACGATGTCCCGGAACACCGAACGGCGAGGCTTGTGGGGTTACGGATTGGTCCGAGGTCGGTAAGCTGTGCCGTCGTGCGCGTAGCGTTGAACGAGGTCGCCCCTGATTTCGTTCTCTCCCAGTACGACGGTACGCCATTCCAGCTCAGCGCCCTGCGCGGACGCAAGGTAGTGCTGTTCTTCTATCCGCGCGACGATTCCCCCGTCTGTACCGTCCAGGCGTGCGCGTTCCGCGACGCCTACAAAGACCTGATATCGGCTGGAGCCGAGGTGATCGGGGTCAGCAGCGATTCGCCCGAGTCTCACCGCAGGTTCGCCGCTCACAGGGCACTGCCGTTCCCGCTCCTGAGCGACCCCGGCGGCGCCGTGCGCCGCCGCTACCGCGCAAGCTCGTCACCGCTGCTTGGAGTGGCCGGACGAGTCACCTACCTCATCGACGAGCACGGTCTGGTGCGAGGCATCTTCTCCTCGATGGTTCGCCCTTTCGAGCATGTACGCCGCGCCCGCGCCTGGGTCCGGTCCTGCTGAGACCTGAGAGATCCGGTGAGGAGCAATCCTTGAACGGACCCTGATACGAGTGAGTTCATCGCCAGGCGCGTGATCCGGCCCATCCTACAACTTCTGTACGACATCCCCAGCCCGGATCGTTCCGGAACGGACGACCTTGGCGTACATCCCACGGAGCCGCAGGTGTTTGCCCACCGGCGTGCTGATGAACTTCAAGGCATCCAGCCCGTAGCGGGCCGCGAACTTCCTGCAGCCGGTGTGAGGAGTTGCCGTAACCTCGACCACCGCATCACCGATCGCCAGGCGGGTCCCCGGAGGCGCGTTGTCCTCGCTCAGATCGAAGTCGACGTAGAGCTGGTCTCCGGCCGGCGGCCAGTGGCGCTTCTCCCGTGCGATCAGGGCCATCAGGCGAGCGTTGGTCAGGGTGAGCTGGCGTTCGATCTCGGCAGAACCATCGTCGGTGTTCGTGCTGCCACGGGCCTTCCAACCGTCGCCAACCAGGCCTTCGGCCACGTCGAGCTCGGCGACCTCCACGACTTCGCGCACATCCGTCCGCGGCCGGCGGACGATCAGTTCCAGCACACCGGCCGTCGCGGGCGACCGGCGAATTTCGTCGAGCCCCGCGGTGAGCGTCTCCTTCGACACGTTTGGTTCGGGCAATCTCTTTCTCCTCGACCTTCCGGCTACTTGAGGAACACCGAGCCGTCGCCGCGCATGCGGATCTGCGGCGGGTACTCCCACGGCTGATAGGGGTAACGGTCGACGATGGCGGGATCGAAGTCGACCCCCAGGCCCGGGCCGTCCGGGATCGGCAGGTAGCCGCCTTCGCGCCGGAGCGGGGCCTTCAGCATCTCGCTGCGCGGGGGCTCCTCCTCCCAGAGCAGGTACTCCAGGGTGCCCGCGTTGGGGATCGCGCCGTAGAGCTGCAGCGTGGCCGCGGTGACCAGCGGATTGAAGAAGTTGTGCGTGACCATTTGGGCATGGTGCGCCTCGGCCAGCGTGGCGATCTTCTTGCAGTGGGTCAGGCCGCCGGACATGCCGACGTCGGGACGCAGGAAGCGCGCGCCGCGCGCCAGCATCTCCTGGAACTCGTAGATCGTGGTCTGGCGCTCGCCCACGGCGACCGGGATGCGGCTGTGGCGCAGCACGTCGGCGTGCGCGTCCGCGCTGTGCGGGGGGATCGGATCCTCGATGAAGTAGAGCCGGAAGCGCTCCAGCTCGCCGGCCAGGGCGATGACCTCGCCGGGGTTGAAGTCGCGGTGGAGCTCCAGGATCAGATCGATCTCCCATCCCACCGCATCGCGCGCGGCCGCGACGCGCTCGACGATCGTCTGCATGGCCGCGGCGTAGGTCTCCGTGGCCTCCACGGCGCCGTCAGGCAGGGCGTCGAACTTCACGGCGGTGAAGCCGGCGGCGACGGCACTTTCCGCTTCCGCGACCAGCGTGTCGATGTCCGGGCTGTCGATGAGCAGGTGCAGCCGGGCCGTCTCGCGCTGTTTCCCGCCCAGGAGCTGATACGCGGGCACGCCGAAGTGGCGGCCGGCGATGTCCCAGAGCGCGATGTCGACGGCCGCCAGGGCGCCGGTGATCGCCCCGTCGCGGAACGGCTTCCAGTGGAACAGCCGGTTCCAGTGCTGCTCGACCCGCAGGGGATCGGTGCCCAGAAGCTGCTGGCGGAACGCGCTGACGATGCGCTCGGCGGCGTCCGGGTACCCCAGTAGGCGCTGGGGCCGTAGCCGGTGATGCCGGCGTCGGTGTCGATCCGCACCACCAGCCAGTGGTGAAAGAGGAAGGGCTCGACGGACTCGATGCGCATGGCTTGTCTCCTGATCAGCGCCACTCCTGGTGGGCCTCGGACCAGACCGTCCGGCCGCTCAGCGCCATGCCCCTGCCGGTGGCGACGTAGAGCACGATCTTAGCCAGGTCCGCCGGCTCCTGGA
The DNA here is from genome assembly GCA_965202935.1 of Spirochaetia bacterium. Lineage (GTDB taxonomy): Bacteria > Spirochaetota > Spirochaetia > SZUA-6 > Bin103 > CATQHW01. The sequence continues at coordinate 6,965,581 of OZ241879.1, read as the reverse complement.
ACCGGCCGGTCGGCGTTTCGGCCAGGTGCGCGTCGGCCGCTTCCTGCAGGGACTGCCCGTCCGCCGCCGCGCGCCGCGACACGATCTCCTTCCACAGGCCCTCGTAGACCATGCCCGGAACCACCACCGTGGAGGAGATCGCCCGCCGCTCGAGGGCAGCCGCAAGGGTACGGGACAGGTAATCGAGGGCAGCCTTGCTGGCTCCATAGGCAGGCGAGGAGGGCATGGGGAACTCCGCGCCCTGCGAGCCGATGTTGACGATGGTGCCCCGCCGGCCCGTCTCCGGCCGCACGGCCTGCGCCGCCATGATCGCCGCCGCCTGCTGCGATGCCATCAGCACCGCCTCGACGTTCACGGCGAAGACGGACCGCCACGTCTCCAGCGGGACGTCGAGCACGTCGTCCAAGTGGGTCACGCCGGCCACGTTGACCAGGACGTCCAACCGCTGCCACCGGTCGTGGGCGGCTCCCACCAGCCGCGCCACCTCCTCCGGCTGCGTGACGTCGCACTCGACCGCGGCCGCGCACGTCCCCAGGTCCGCCGCGAGCTCGTGCAGCGCCTCGCCTCGCCGGTCACCCAGCACCACGCGCGCCCCGGCGCCGGCGAAGAGCACGGCGACGGCCCGCCCGATCGCGCCGGCAGCGCCGGTGACGACCGCCACCTGGCCGCGCAGCGAGCGCCGCTCGGCTTCCCGCCGCTCGGCCTCGCCTGCCCCGCCGTGGCTCACCGCGCCGCGCGGGTCAGCGCTCGGGCAGGAGCGCCGTCAGGCCGCCGTCGATCACGTAGCTGGCGCCGGTGATGTTGGCGGCGCGGGCGGAGCACAGGAAGAGCGTGAGCTCGGCCACCTCGTCGGGCCGTGAGAAGCGCCCGGTCGGATACTGCGACTCCCAGTCGCGGCGGGTCTCGTCGTACGAGCGGTCCGTGTCGGCGGCCATCAGGTGAATGGCCTGCTCGACCAGGGACGTCTCCACGGAGCCGGGACAGATCGCGTTCGCCCGGATGCGGTGCCGGGCAAGGTCTATGGCCTCGCTCCGGGTGAGCGCGAGCATGCCCGCCTTGGTCACCGAGTAGGCCATGCAGCCCGCCTGGTTGGCCAGGCCGGAGACGGACGAGATGTTGACGATCGAGCCCCCGCCCGCGTCGATCATGAACGGCACGGCGTGCCGTGCCAGCAGGAAGGCAGACGTGAGGTTGAGGCTCAGCGTCCGCTCCCAGACCTCCGGCGCCAGGTCCACCACGTCGCCCATGTTGTCGACGCTGCCCACGGTGTTGACGAGCTGACTGACGGCGCCGAGAGCGCTCGCGGCCGACGCGCAGAATGCCTGCACCGCCGCGTCGTCGGTCACGTCGACCACCTCGTGGTAGACTGTCGCGCCCTCGCCCGCCAGGGCCGCGGCCAGGTCGGCCAGTTCCGCGGCGCGGACGTCGGCCAGCGCGACCGCCGCTCCGGCGGCGGCGAAGCGGCGTGCGATCGCCTCGCCGATGCCGCCGCAGGCGCCGGTGACGATGACCTTCGATCCCGTGTGGTCTTCCACGGTGTGCCCTCCTGATGGCCTCATGGAGCATTCCCCCGCGTCGTGATCACGTCGATCGTGATGTCGTCGACGTGGAAGCCGCCGGCGTCGCCGAGCGCCACGACGATCGCGGCCAGCGCGGAGTGGTGCCGGTAGGTTTCGTCGGGCACTACCGTGGCCCAAGGTTCGCCGCCTGCGTCGTCGTCCGCGTCCCTGCGCCGCGTCGTGACCTCGACCCGACCGGCGGCCAGGCGGATGGTGGTGCGCCACCACTCGTCGCCGACCTCGATACCCGACAGGTAGGGCACGCTGCGGTTGTCCCGTACCCACAGCTCCTCGTAGACGGAGTCGCTGCGCAGCTCGACGATCGTGTCGGCGTCCTGGTCGTCCAGGCGCAGGATGGCCACGCGCTGCCGGCCCCGATGCGTGACGGTCAGCTCCACGACCTCGCGCTCCAGGTCGTAGGGCCCGATGTCGCGCCGCACCACCTCCTCCAGGCCGCCGACGTTGCGCGATCCGGTCATGCGCTCGCCGTCGACCACGACGTTGTTGCCGAGCGGCCCGTAGTCGACCCGCTCCAGCCACTCGGTGGTGCGCCACAGCTCCGGGATCTGCCGCACCCAGCCGGCCTGGCCGGCCAGCTTGCCGCGGCGGTACTCGGGCGGCACGAAGTCGATGGTGAGACTCCGCGACGGCGCGAGCAGCTCGTCGCGGCCCAGGCGGTAGCCGCGAATCTGCGGCCGGTCCTCGGCCGCCGTGTCCACGATGTAGTTGACCGCGTAGACGTCGCCCCCCGGCAGCTCGACCCAGTCGCCGTAGCCGTGGTCGGCGTGGGGGCTGGTGTCGTTGTCGACCATCCCCCAGGCATCCGCGGGCGGGTTCATCCTCGCCTCCGGCCGGTTGGGCGTGGGAGCCAGGGCCGTGTCGGGCGATTCGACGAAGAAGCCGAACCAGTGCTGGGGCTCGAATCCTCCGACGCGATGCACGACCACCGCCTCGCCGCTGGACAGCACGCCGGCGTTGACGCGGCCGGCGATCGGCCAGTAGCCGGCCGCGTACGGGCCCTCCCAGGTTCTGCCCCCGTCGCGGGAGACGGCCTTCATGCCGGTGCGCGCCGGGTTGTCGTCGCTGCGGATATACATGACCAGCTCGCCGCCGGGCATCTCCACGATGTCCCCCTCGGCGGCGAGGAGCCGCCGGTCGGCGATCACCGGGATCGCGTCCGACCACGTATGGCCGCCGTCCTCGGACCGGTACAGCACCTGCGCCTCTATCAAGCCCGCTACGTGGAAATGGGTACCCGAAAGGAACACCGTGCCGTCGCTCACCTGCTTGAGGTTGAGGCTGGCGGTCATGCAGCCGGTGCGCTCGGGGCCGGTCCAGGTCAGCCCGTGATCGGTGCTGCGGTACAGCCACGCCTCCCGGAGCAGGCCGTTGGCCGGGTCGAAGCTCCAGTCCCACGGCATGCCGCGGTGGGCGTACCACCGCTCGGACGCGCCGCGCAGCGTGTCGGTCTTGTTCCAGTCACAGCCCAGCAGCAGCGAGTCGTCCTGCAGGCGGATGACCGACCGGCACATCATGTATCCGGCTTCGGGTCGGTCCATCAGCGTGTCCACCACGACGGGCTCAGACCAGGTGGCGCCCTCGTCCTGGCTCAGACGCACCACGGCGCTGGGCACGGCGCCGCCGCCGTGCCGGTCGGCCTCCGCGTAGGAGCACACCAGCGTGCCGTTGGCGGCGATGCAGACACTCGGCCACGCCTCGTGGTAGCGGTCGTCGCGCGAGACGGTGAATCGTTGCATGGTCAATCTCCTGGGTTCGGTTCGTCGAGTCTGGCCATCGACGGCAGAAGCGGCCAGCGATGGGTGTCGGCGGGCCGCGTCGAGCGCGCCCACGCTTCGATGAGGCGGTTGTCGGCCTCCTTGTCCCGGAGCCGGCCGGCGATCGCCTCCGGGTCCCAGCCGTCCAGGACGCGCTGCGTCAGGGCGGCGCGAATGTCCGCGCACGTAGGGTCGCCGGCGCGGTCGCGCAGCTCGTGCGGATCGTCGTGCAGGTCGAAGAGCTGCGGGCACTCACCGTGGTAGTGCACGAGCTTCCACCGCCCGCTGCGCACCATGCGCTGGAAGACCGGCTCGGACGGCACGTAGCGGTCCGCGCAGTACTCGGCGAATGCTTCGTCGGCCCACGCCTCGGCGGACGGCGCCCCGGCGTCCTCGTTCCGGATCAACGGGAGCAGGCTGCGCCCCGGCGAACCGGGCAGCGGCGGACCGCCCATCGCGTCCACCAGCGTGGCGGCCACGTCGACGGCGCTGACGACGTTCCCGCAGCGCTGCCCGGCCGCCACCACCCCAGGCCAGGACACGATGAGCGGTACCCGGATCGACTCCTCGTAGAACACGTGTTTCCACCACAGGCCGTGCTCGCCGAGCATGTCGCCGTGGTCGGAGGTGTAGACCACCAGGCAGCGCTCCCGGAGGCCGTTGGCGTCGAGCGCCGCAAGCATCTGGCCGACCAGCTCGTCGACACGCGCGACCAGTCCCCAGTAGGCCGCGCGGGCGCGCTCCCGCTCGGCGGTGCCGACCGCCTCGATGCCGGTGGCCGAGCGCCACGCCCGGATGTACGGATGGAGCCGCTCCGAGAACGGCTCCTGATGGTGCGGCGGCGGCACGCGCCCCGCGTAGCGGTCGAAGTCCTGCCGCCGCGCCACGTACGGCGGATGCGGCAGCATCAGGCCGGCGCTCAGGCAGAACAGCGCCTCCTCGCCGGCACGGCGCCGGACCCCGATCCGGTTGAGACAATCGACCGTGGCCGCGGCCACGTACTCATCGTGCACTTGGTACGGCGACTGTCCGGCCCCGGCGTGGCGCAGGCTGATCCGCTCCGGCCCGGCGGTGCCGGCCAGCGCTCCCATGTCGTGCGCGGCTCCGCCGATGTAGTTGGCGGCGTGATCGCCGACCAGCCGCTCGGCGTAGCCGTGCAACTGGTCGGGCCCGACGCTGTGCATGCGGCCGATCAGCACCGGACGGTGCCCCGCCGCCCCCATGGCGTGGGCGATCGTCGGCGTGTCCGATGGCAGCATGTGGTCGTTCGTCCACACCCCGTTCTGGTGCGGATGGCGGCCGGTGAGCATCGACATCCGCGACGGCACGCAGATCGGCGACGTGCAGTACGCCGCGTCGAACACGGTGCCCGCCGCCGCCAGGCCGTCCAGGTGGGGCGTGTCGACCACGGCGTCGCCGTAACAGCCGGTGACGAACGGATTGTGCTGGTCGGTGTGGATGTAGAGCAGGTCCGGGACCGGCCGGTGGGTGCGAGCCATGTGCCGCGATCTTACGCTCCGCTGATGCGCGTGCATATCTGAAGCTGCCGGTACTGAGATGTCGGCTAGCAACGCCTGCAAGGCTGTAGAGCGTTGCCGGTACAAGGAGCAACGCTAACCGAAGCAGGAAGCAGCTTGCCGGAGTGAACGGTATTACCGTACACTCGCGTCGTGATCGTTCGCTCTGTCCGCCACCGCGGCTTGCGCCGACTGCTTGAGGACGACAACCCTCGGTTCCTGCGGCAGGATCTGGTCAACCGCGTGCGTAACGTCTTGACGGCACTGATCCTGGCCGAACACGTGGACGGGTTCATTGCCGATGCTCCGCCCGGATGGCGTGTCCATCGGCTCATCGGCGACCGGCAAGGCGAATGGAGCGTATCCGTATCAGGCAATTGGCGGATCACCTTTGTAGAGGAAGCAGGATACATAGACCGCTTGAACTTGGAGGACTATCACTGATGGCTGACAACGGAATCAACGTGAACATGACGCCGCCGCACCCGGGCGACTTCATCCGCACGGAGGTAATTGAGGAATGGGGCCTGACCATAACAAAGGCGGCCGGGATTCTCGGGGTTCGTCGGGCGACGCTCTCGGACCTGTTGAACGGTGGCGCTTCTCTGTCTCCGGAGATGGCACTGCGCATCGAGAAGGCTTTCGGCATCGGCATGGACATGCTGCTGCGCATGCAGGCATGGCACGATGCCTCACAGATGCGCGCCCGTGCGAGTGAAATAGGAGTGCAGCGCTATGAGCCGGCGTGACTACCGTGGCCGCTGCCGATAGAGTCGAGGTGATGGCCGCATCCGTCGACCTCTACGGCGACCGCTGGCTGAGCGGCAGCCCCACCTACCTGAGCGCCATGGAGCGTTGCACTCCGGCGTCGGCGCTCTCACCCGACTCCGCCCACGGGCGCTGGCGGCTGCTCCCCTACCGCAGCGCGCCGCTGTCCGGCACGGCGATCGTCGCCGGCCAGGAGACGGAGGCGCCGCCGGTGCGGCTGGCGGTGAACGCGCGCGGCTGGTACGCCGTCTCCATCGGCGCGTGGCGCCTGAAGTGCTGGTACTTCGGGCTGCACGACGACGCCGGCGCCGCGCAACTCCTGGTGCGCTTCACCGGCGATCCGACCTTCTCCATCCTGCACCTGCCGACGCAGCCGTTCCCCCGCGATCCGATCGCCGACTGGCACAAGCACACCGGCGGCGAGGAGCTGTCCGAGTGCTTCTGGCAGGTGGCCGAGCTGAACGGCGCCGACCTGGAGTTCGCTCAGGCGCAGTGGCTGGAGACCACCTACGGCGGGGAGGAGCACACCCGCTGCGCCATGGCCAGCGTGGCCTACGTGAAGCTGGTGCCGCTCACCGAGGCCGAGGTGCGCCGCTTCACGGCCGAGCGCGCGGCGCCGGCGCTGCCGCTGTACGGCCACGACGACGTGGTCATGGCCCGCTCCAGCACGCCGGAGGAGCTGCGCCGGCACATCATCGGCTACGCCGACACCGACTTCACGCGCATCTACTGGGAGGGGGCGATGGGCGACCTGGCCTACTACTTCCGGACCCGCTACCGCACGCCCGAGGCGCCCGGCCGGGAGGACTTCCTGCACGCCTCGGGACGCGACGAGGCGGCGTGCTACCGGCGCTGGCGCGCGGCCGGCCACGACCCCATGCGCGTCGCCGCCCAGCAGACCCACGACCTTGGCCTGGAGTTCCACGCCTGCCACCGGCTGGGCGGCTTCCACCTGCCGCCGCCGCACGACTACTACGATCACGGCGACAGCCTCTACGCCCGCCACCAGGAGTGGCGCGGGCGCGACCGCGCCGGCAGCCCGAGCCCGGTGCTGTCGTTCTCCTACCCGGAGGTGCGCGGCCACGTGGTGGAGATGTTCCGCGAGATGACCGCCTACGGGATCGACGGCATCTGCCTGCTGTTCAACCGGCGCCATCCGATCGTGGAGTACGAGCCGCCGCTGATCGACGGCTTCCGCGAGCAGCACGGCACCGACCCACGCGACCTGGCGCCGGACGATCCGGCCTGGCTGCGCTACCGCGCCGGCGTGCTCACCGGCTTCCTGCGCGAGCTGCGCGCGGCGCTGGACCTGCCGATCACGGCCATCGTCATGAGCGGCGAGGCCGAGAACTTGGCCAACGGACTCGACCCGGCCGCGTGGCTGGCCGCAGGCGTTGTGGACACCCTGGTGCCGTTCACGGACCTGCCGGAGCTCAACATGACCGCCCACCCCTGGCGCGACCCGCGCGCCCTGGCGCCATACGCCCGTCTCACCGCGGGGAGCGGCTGCCGGCTGGCCCCCTGCATCGACCACGGCGGCATGGATCCCGCGGTGCTGCGCCGCACCGCCGCCGGCCTGGCCGGACAGGGTGCGGACGCGCTGTTCTTCTGGAACGGCATGGTCGAGCCCCTGATCCACTACGGCCCAGCGTGGACCGCGGCACGGGATCTCGGGCACCTCGATGAGATCGCAGCCTGGCAGCGCGCCGGGGAGCCGCCGCTGGAGGCGCCGGTGATCGACCTGGAGATCCTCGGTGACTGGGACTGCCGCTACGTGACGCCGGCGTAACGACATCGCGCCACGGAGCCCGTGGCCGGAACGCGCGGCATAGAGAACACGGCCGGTCTCGCCAAGCAAGCTCCCGTTAGTGATACTGTCGTATCAGTAACTCGTCGCTGCACGTTGCGGGAGGACGACGCCCGGGATGATGGTCCATCGGAAGATGCTGGCGCTGGCGGCGGGCGCGCGTGCTCGCATCGCCCTCACCGTGGCGCTGGGGGTTGGCGATCTCCGGCACATTCGTCGCGCAGGGCGTGGCCGTGGCCCTCGTGGTCAGCCGCATCCTGGCCGGCCAGCCGTGGACGGGAGCGCTCGCCCTGGTGGGCGTCGTCGCTCTGCTGGCAGCGCTTCGCGCGCTGCTGCTCCGGTGGCGGGAGATGAGCTCCATGCTCACCGCCGCGGAGGTGAAGGTGGCCCTGCGCCAGCGGCTCTACCGCGCGCTTCTTGCCCTCGGCCCCGGGTACCTGGAACGGACGCGGACGGGAACGGTGCAGTCCACCCTCGTGGACGGCGTGGAAGCCCTGGAGTCCTACCTGGGCCACTACCTGCCGCAGTCCATCGTCGCGGTGGCCGTGCCCCTGGCCGTGGTGGCGTACATCTGCGTCCTCAGCCCCCTGGTGGGCGTGCTCGTGCTGGTGTGCGTGCTGGCGGTGCCCCTGGTGCCGCGCCTGTGGGACGGCCTGCTGGGCGAGTACGGCCGGCGGCACTGGCGGGCGTACACGGACCTCAACGCCCAGTTCGTGGACAGCATGCAGGGAATGGTCACGCTGAAGGCGCTCAACGCCAGCGAGCGCCGGGGGCGGGTCCTCCAGAACGCCGCGCTCGCGCTCTACCGGGCGACGATGGCGCAGCTCGCCGTCTCCATGATCCGCAACGGCGTCGTGGGGCTGGCGATGAGCGCAGGCGTGGCGATGGCCGTCGCCGTGGGCGCGTTCCAGGTGGCGGACGGAGCGCTCAACCTGGCGGGACTCCTCGTGGTGCTGTTCCTCACGGGGGAGTGCTTCCGTCCCCTGGCGGAGTTGGACGCCTACTGGCACAAGGGCTACCTGGGCGTGTCCGCCTCCACGGGCATCTTCGAGCTCCTGGACGCAACGCCCGAGGTGGCTGACCGCGAGGCCACGCCGGCGCACCCCGAGCCTTCGAGCACGCCGAAGTCCCTCGCCTTCGTGAACGTCACCTTCGCCTACCACCCGGATCACGTGCCGGCGCTCGACGGCCTGTCGTTCAGCGTGGAGGCAGGCCAGAGCATCGGCCTCGTCGGCCAGTCGGGGGCGGGCAAGAGCACCGTGGCTGCGCTGCTGCTGCGGTTCTTCGACCCCCAGCAGGGGCGCGTGGAGATTGCGGGCGTGGACATCCGCGACTACCCCCTGGAGATGCTGCGCGGCCTCATCGCCGTGGTGTCCCAGGACGCCTACCTCTTTCACGGGACGGCCGAGGACAACCTCAGGCTCGGGAAGCCCGGAGCCTCCCGGGAGGAGCTGGAAGCGGCGGCGCGGGCGGCCAACGCTCACGGGTTCATCACCGCACTCCCCCAAGGGTATCGGACCGTGGTCGGAGAACGGGGATCGAAGCTCTCCGGGGGTGAGCGCCAGCGCATCGCCATCGCGCGGGCGCTGCTGAAGGATGCCCCGATCCTCATCCTGGACGAGGCGACTTCCAGCCTGGACGGCGTGAACGAGAGCGCCATCCGTGACGCCCTGAAGCGGCTGGCCCGCGGACGGACGACCATCACCATCGCCCACCGGTTCTCCTCCGTCGTCCACGCCGATCGCATCGTGGTCCTGGACGAGGGGCGGGTGGTCGAGGCCGGACGCCACCGGGAGCTGATGGAGCGGCGCGGCGCGTATGCCGGCCTGGTCCTGGCGCAGCAGCAGGCCCTGTGAGCACCCTGTCGAGCAGTCGCCCCGGCGAATGGGAGCTCGCTCCACGCAGCGGCAGACGGGGGTCCGGGTTCTGGCAGCTCCTCCGCATCCTGCGCCCGTATTACTGGCTCATGGGAGTCACCGTGCTCACGGGCATCCTGAACCACGGCTTCATGATCGCCGCCGCCGGGATCGGCGCGCTCATGGTGGGAAGAGTGGCGACCGGGGCGGCGGCTGAAGCGCTCCGGTTCAGCGCCGTCGTGCTCGGCGGCGTCGTGGCCGGCAGGGCGGTGGCGGCCTGGGCGGAGATGTGGCTGGCGCACGACCTGGCCTACCGCATCCTGGCGGAGCTCCGCACCTGGCTCTACCAGGCGCTGGACCGGCTGGCGCCGGGCTCTCTTCTGGACCGGCGCTCCGGCGACCTCTCCACCGCGGCGATGGCCGACGTGGATACCATCGAGTGGTTCTACGCTCACACGGTGGGGACGTTCATCGTGGCGGTCGTGGTGCCGCTGGGGGCGCTCCTCACCCTCGCGGCGCTGCACTGGCTGCTCCCGCTGGCGCTGCTCCCCGCGACCCTGGCGGTGGCGACCGTTCCCTTCTGGTTGCGCACGCGGGCGGCAGCCCAGGGCCGGAGACTGCGAGCGACCCTGGGTTCGCTGAACGCGGAGGTGGTGGACGGCGTTCAGGGACTCCGCGAGGTCGTGGCCTTCGGGCAGGGACAGCGCTTCCTGGAAGGGCTGCGCCGGAGCAGCCGGAGCCTGGTGGGCGCACAGGTCGCCCACGGGCGCAGAGCAGGTGGAGAGCAGGCGGTCACGTCCGTGCTCATCACGCTGGGGATGGTGAGCATCGTCGTCGCCGCAGCGTACCTGGTGTCCTCCGGCTCCCTGTCGCCCGCGCTCTATCCGGTCGTCATCATCCTGGCCATCTTCATCTTCAGGCCGGTGACCGACATCACCGGCATCGCGGAGAGCCTCGGCGTGGTCTTCGCGGCGGCCGACCGGGTGTTCGCCGTGCTGAACGCGCCCGCTCCCGTGCCGGACACGGAGGCGGCGCCGCCCCCGGGCCCGGTGGAGCCCCGCATCGAGTTCAGGGCCGTGAGCTTCCACTACGCCACGGATCTGCCTCCGGCGCTGGACGCCGCGAGCTTCTCCGTGGCGCCGGGCGAGAGCGTGGCCCTCGTGGGGCACTCCGGCGCGGGGAAGTCCACCTGCATCCATCTGCTCATGCGGTTCTGGGATGTCACGGACGGCGCCATCACGATCGGCGGGCATGACGTCCGGGCGTTCCCACAAAGCGCCCTGCGCGAGCTCATCGCCTGGGTACCGCAGGACATCTACCTGTTCAACATGACCATCCGCGAGAACATCCGCCTGGCGCGCCCGGATGCCCCGGACGCGGAGGTGGAAGAGGCCGCACGGGTCGCTCTGGCGCATGACTTCATTCTGCGGATGCCCCAGGGGTATGAGACCAACGCCGGTGAGCGCGGGGTCCGGATGTCCGGGGGCCAGCGGCAGCGTATCGCCATCGCGCGGGCGGTCCTCAAGGACGCCCCCATCCTGGTGACGGACGAGGCCGTCTCCAACCTGGATGCCGAGAACGAGCGTTTGCTCCGGGAGGCGATGGCCCGCGTCCGCGCCGGCCGTACCTCGCTCGTCATCGCGCACCGGCTGTCCACCATCCGCAGCGCCGACCGCATCGTCGTCCTGGACAAGGGGCGCACCGTGGAGGCCGGCCCCCATGACTCCCTCCTCGCCGCGGGGGGTGTGTACGCGGACCTGGTCGCCTTCCAGCAACGGCCGCTAAACTAGGGCCGGGAGGATGGCAATGCCCGAGTCCTTCGAGACGTCAGACGTCATACTGGCCACCCCGAAGCGCATCTACGAGGCCTGGCTGGACAGCGAGGAGCACACGAACATGACCGGCGGGAAAGCCGAGGTTTCGGCCGAGCCGGGCGCCTCATTCACCGCCTGGGACGGCTCCATCACCGGGGTCAACCTGGAGCTGGAACCGTACCGCCGCATCGTTCAGTCGTGGCGCTCCTCCCGGTTTCCCGAGGGCGTCCCCGATTCCCGCCTGGAGGTCGAGCTCGTCCGCACACGAGACCAGCGTGCCGGCATCACCGCCACCATCAAGCACTCCAACGTGCCCGACGGACAGGGTGATTCGTACAGGAAGGGCTGGTCCGAGAGCTACTTCGAGCCCATGAAGCGCTACTTCGCCCAAGGCAACAACCGTTACATGCAGCCGTAGTCGAAGCGCAGTGGCCGAGCTCATACGTTTCACCGAGCGGCTCGTTTCGGCGGAGTTCAGATACGCCTTCGCCCTCTCCGCCGCCGACCTGACCGGCAGCGGCAGCCTGGACCTGGTCGCCACCGACGCCGATCGGGGCCTCTACTGGTTCGAGAACGACGGCGCCGGCACCTTCACCCGTCACGTCGTCCACCTGCGGACCAACGAGCTGCTGGAGCGGCACGCCGTTGCCGACGTCGACGGCGACGGGAAGCCGGAGATCGTGTGCGTCGACAACCTCAACGGCTGCCTGCTGTCGTTCGGCTTCGACGGCGACCCGAGGGACCCCCGCTCATGGCGCCAGGGCTACCTCACGGAGGGCGGCATCCCCGGCGCCTACGACGTGGCCATCGCCGATCTCGACGGCGACGGCGACCTGGACGTGGCCGCCTCCGGATGGCGCATCAGCAACCAGATCGCCTGGTTCGAGAACCGCGACGGTGCCTGGGTCAAGCACATGATCGACGACGACGCGCCGGAGGCGCGGGCCGTGTGCGCCGCCGACGTCGACGGCAACGGACTCATCGACCTGGTGGGCGCCGCGTCGAAGCGCGGCGAGGTAGCCTGGTACCGGAACCCCGGCCCCGCCCTCGACTCGCCCTGGACCAAGCACGTCATCGACACCGCGCCCCGGCCCATCCACGGTCACCCCGCCGACATGGACGGCGACGGGGACGTCGACTTGGTGCTGGCCCTCGGTTTCGACCATCCCAAGGGCGCGTATCCGGCGGGCACCCAGCAGATCGTGTGGTACGAGAACGACGGCAGCCCGCGCATCGGCCCGTGGCCGAAACACGTCATTGCCGAGCACTTTCCCGGGGCATTCGAGGCGACGGCCGCGGACCTCGACGGCGACGGCCAAGTCGAGGTGGTGGCCACCGCATGGGGAGAACCCGGGCGCGTCGCGCTCTTCAAGCACCGGGGCGACCCCAGAGGACCGTGGGACACGCAGATCCTCAAGGACCACTGGGCCCACGCCAACATGATCATCGTGGCCGACCTGGACGGCGATGGACGGCTGGACGTGGCCGCCTGCGCCGAGCGCGGCAGCAACGAGCTTCGCTGGTGGAGGAACGAAGGGCCCGCTACCGGGTGAGTCCCGGTACGCCTCCCTTGAGGTCTCGAACGCGGCGCCGAAGGCGCCGGGCCAACCCGTATCCCGGCTTGGAACGCATCGGAAACCGATGCGATCCGAGCCAAAGGAGGGGCTGGGCCAAGGTTGCGGCGCCCGCGGCGCCGCAACCTTGGGGCTCTAATTCCTTATGAACCAGGAGCTCCGCTGCGAGGGGATGATCTCGCCCGGCATCGGCTCGGGCACGTTGCCGAGCCGGTTGTTCTGGATGTAGCTGAACGACGTCTCCGCGTCCCACTCCAGGATGCCCAACTGCCAGAGGTTGTTCGTGTGGATCGTGAACGCCTCGTCGTACAGCGCGAGCTGCTTCTGCGGATCCGGCTCCGCGTAGATCTCGTTCTGGATCTCCCGCAGCCGCTTCACGTCGTCCGGCGGCTCGACCCCCGACGCCCCTGCGGTGTTGAGCCAGCTCGACCACTCGGGCTCGGTCTCGAAGTTGGTGGCGAACAGGTTCGGGCTCATGATCGGCACCATCGGCGGGCCGACGTAGTAGCCGACGCGCAGGCGCATGTCCGCCTCGTCCGCATCGTTGATCGCCGTATAGGCCGCTCCGTCCAGCGCCTTGACCGCCAGGTTGATGCCGGCCTCGGCCCAATAGCCCCGGATGAGCTCGCCGAGCTCGGGGTTCTCCGGTGGCCACGACGGGTGGTACAGGATGAACTGCAACGCGTCGCCGTTGGGGGCGATGCGGAAGCCGTCGCGGTCGCGGGCCGCCAGGCCGATCTCGTCCAACATCGCGTTGGCCTTGTCCGGGTCATACTCGATGAACTGCTTGAACATGTCGCGCTCGCCGTGGAAGGGCGGACCGGAGTTCGGGGCGAGCTGGCTGGGAGTATACCGCCCGCCGAACAGCAGGCCGTTGATCTCGTCCCGGTTGATGGCGTGCGACAGCGCGATGCGGAAGTCCTTGTTCGCGTAGAGCTCTGCCTTCACCTCGTCAGCCGTGGTGTGGTTGAAGTACAGCGTGGAGTGGTTGCGCCACCAGGTGAAGGTCTTGACCTTGTAGCCGCCGCGCGATTCGTTCTGCTTCAGGAAGGTGAAGTTCTTGCCGGGATCCAGGAACGAGCCCAGGACGACGTCCTCCTCGCCCGCGACCACCTTGAGCAGCCACGCCTCCGTGTCGGAGATCAGCGGACGCTCGACGCGGTCGATGTAGGGAAGCTGATTGCCTTCGGGATCGATCTTGAAGTAGTACGGGTTGCGCACCGCCGTCTGCACCGGCGCGGTCTTGGGATCCTGGAACAGCCAGGGAGCCAGCGTGGGACAGGCCGGGTCGCTGACGCCCTGCGACGGGTGACCGACGCAGTCCTTGCTGTGATACAGCTCAGGCCAGCTCGAGAACCCCTCCGACTTCACCAGGTCGTCCAGCTTCTCGCGGTCGGTGTAGGTGGGGTGGAACTGGCTCATGTAGTGCTTCGGCGAGTACTGCGGCACGAAGTACATCCACCACGTCCCGATCATGTTCACGAACGGGCTGTTGGGCAGGCTGAACGAGAATGTCACCGTGTTGTCGTCCACCTTGCTGACGACCAGCAGCTCGTTGTTGCGGGTGAAGTAGCTGATCGGCTCCGGAGTCAGCTCCTTGTTGCTGATCAGGTCCTCGTACCAGAACATGAGGTCGTCGACCCCGAACGGCGCGCCGTCGCTCCAGCGCATGCCGGGCCGCAGCGTGAAGGTGATGGTGGTGCCGTCCTCGGACACCTCGAACTCGCGGGCGGCGTTCGGCAGCGTGCTGAGCAGATCGGGGGAGATGATCGTCAGCGGCTCCTTGGTCATGACCCAGGCCAGCCAGTCGGACGCATCCAGGTTGCGGACCTGCTGCAGCGCCCCGCCGTAGGTGCCGATCTCGGCGACCTCCAGCACGCGCGGCGTCTCGGGCAGGCGTTCCTCGACCGGAGGCAGCTCTCCGCTCGCGACCAGGGCGGCCAGCATCGGCGCCTCCCCGTACTGGCCGCTGCGCACGGGCGTGGCCCCTGCTTCCGTCTGGCCGGTGGCCTGGTCCACGGCCGCAATCAGGACCAGGGTCAGCGCCAGGGCGAGGGCAGTCATCTTCCTCATACTCTTCTCCTTGAATTGCGGAGCATGAGGGCCCCGAACGGTCGCACGAGCCGACTGCCCCGTTCGTTGCCCCATCGTGGGGAGGCGGCCGGTACGGTGTCAAACCGTCCGACCGTAACGCCAGAGGCGTGCGGTGCCTGGTCGGATCGGCGGCTGCTCTCGACGTCAGAAGCTCATCGTCCCGCGTGCGCGACGCCGTGCTCCGGGGCGGCGGGCGGCGCCTCGCGGCGTTCGCCTTCGATGCTCAGGCGCAGCGCGCTGCCGACCTCGAAGCGGCCGCCCAGCCGGTACTGCCGCGCCCCCTCGCCGGCCAGCGACACGCCGGTGTAGGGCGTCACCACTCCCGGACCGCCGGGCGCCGCCAGGCCGTAGGCCAGCGTCGCTTCCAGGCGCGAGCGCGGCTCGGCGCCGCCGCCGGTCAGCCCCGCCGTCCCCTGCTCCCACAGACGCGCCGTCCCGCTCGCCGAGTCGCCCCACGACGGCGCCACGCTCAGCGACAGCCCGCGGCCGCCCTGCCCCGGGTCCAGGCGCAGCAGCCCGCTCACGCCCCAGTCCCGGTAGCCGCCGTCATGCGTCAGCAGCACCCGCCCGCGGCCCTCCACCGTCAGCCCCACCGCGGAGAGCGCGTAGCGCAGCCCGCCGCCGACCTCCACGCCGGTCCCCGTCACCCCGTCGCCGCCGTCGTGGCGCATGCCCACGTCCACCGACGGCGTCACCGATCCGGCGCCCAGCTCCCAGGCGTTGCTCCCCTCCAGCGTCAACCGCAGCCGCTGCGCCCGCACGCTCTGCGCGGCGATCGGCTCCCTGCCCAGAATGTCGAACTGCGTGAACGACGCCTCCGCGCTCAGCCGCAGGCTCGCCTGCCCGCCCGCCAACGGGGCGCCGGCCAGCAGACCGCCGCTCGCCCCGCCGCCCACGCTCCAGGCGCGCGCGTCGCTGGTGTGCCGGCCGGTCCGTTCGTCGTCGATCTCCACCGCGCCCAGGCCGTAGCCGGCCGTCGCCCACACGCGCATGCGCTCGTTGGCCTCATAGCTCGCGTACGGATGCACGCTCACCATCCAGGTCTCGAAGCGGCCCGCCCGCGCCGCGCCGTCGGTCTCGTCGGCGTAGGCGAAATCGCCCCGCGACCACGACAGCCCCAGTCCGGCCAGCAGGTCCTCGCTCAGCAGCACGTCGGCGCCCACGTGCGCGCTCAGCACCGGGCCGCTCCAGCGCACCGCGCCCGCCGCGCCGCCGGCCAGCGAGTGGTACGCCCCGCCGCCCCACACCGCCAGCGACGCCAGGCCGGTCGCCGGCTCACCGTCTCCCGCGGCGTCTCCCGCGGCGTCACCGCTCGGCACCACGGCGCCCGTCTCGCTCAGCGGCAACTCGAACGACGAGGCGCCGATCACCCGCGCCACGTCCAGGCGCTCGTCGTCGATCTCCTGCGCGTGCGCCTTCAGGAAACCGTACAGGTCCGGCTGCCCGCCCAGGCTCAGACTGGTCCGTCTGCCGGCAACTCCCGCGGACGCCGCCGCCGCCGCGCGTTCGCTCACCGCCGCCAGCGCGTTGCCGGTCATCGCCCGCGCCAGTTCCGGCGCCACCGCCTCGTTCACCCGCTCGATCGCCTCGGTCGCCGACGCCTGCACCGTCACCGTGAACCGCTGCCGCGCGCTCAGGCCGCCGCCGTCGGTCGCCGTCACCGTGATCGCCGCTGCGCCGGCCGCCCGCGGCGTGACCCGCACCACGCTCCCGGCGGTCCGCACCGTCGCCACGTTCTCCTGCGAGGAGGCCGCCGCGTACCTCAGCCGGTCGCCGTCCGGGTCGCTGAAGTACCCCGCCGCGTCCACCTCGTGCGCCGGGTCTCCGGCGGCCAGCGTCAGCGCCGGCATCTCGCCCTGCGCGGCCGGCGCCCGGTTCGCCGCCCGGCGGACCACCGTCACCGTGTAGGTCCGCGTCGTCCCGTCCTCGGCGGTCACCACGATCGTGAAGACGTTCGTACCGACCGCCAGCCGCTGCGCGGCGCTGACCGTACCGCCCGCCTCCGGCGCGCCCGCCACGGCGACGGTCGCGGCGGCGTGGTTGGCGGTCGCCGTGATCGTGACGCTCGTCACATCGTGCGCCACGCCCAGCGTGACGGCGCCGGTCGCCGGCGCGAACGTCATCGCCCCGCCCGTGTCGTCGCTCACCGTCAGCGAGCTCAGCGTCGCGTCCGACGACGGCACGGGCGTGATCGTGCCGGTCAGCGTATCGCCCGAGTCGCCCAGCGTGTAGTTGCTCGTCTTGAACGCGCCCGAGCTGCCCAGCGCGTAGGTCACCGCCACGCGGTAGTCGCCGACGGTGGTCCTGGCCGCCTCCGGAAACGTCCCGCGCACCGTCAGCCCGGCCCGGAAGTCGTCCAGCTCCCCGCTCACCACTCCGGTACCGGTCGCCTGCGTGGTGTCGAACTCCGCAGTCGTCGTCCCGTCCACCGGTCGCGTCTGCACCGTCACCCCGTCGATGTCCGTGACCGCCGCCTTCGTGATCGTGTACGTCGCCCCCGAGGCCACCTCGAACGTGTACTTCGCCTCCATGCCGGCGGCGTACGACGGCGAGGCCACCAGGCTGAACGCGTATTCGCCCGCGTCGTTGCCGCTCTCCCGCGTCAGCGGGTTGCTGGTGAAGAACGTCGTGCTCGCGCTGTGTCCCGGCGCAAACGCGCTGCCCGCCTTCACCGCCACCGCGTAGGCGTACTCGCTCGGTTCGCTCTGCCCGTACACCCGCGTGGTCGTCGTCGGCGTCAGCACCAGCTCCCGCTTCGCCGTGATCGTGCCGGTGAGGGTGATTACCGACGGCAGGCGGTAGTTGGCCGCGTTCGTGTCGGCACCCGCCGCCAGCGCGAACACCGGGTTGTCGATCGCAATGCCCGTGCCCACCTCCGCGCCGGCGTACGCGCCGCCGGTGACCCGCAGCGTGAGGCTCTCTCCGCGTACCGCGCCGCTCACCTCACCGCCGCTGAGCGTCGCGCCGCTGATCGACGTGCTGCCGTCGTACGCCTTGGTCAGCACCGCCGGCGCCACCGTCACCTCTCTGGCCGTGATGGCGTAGCTGCCGAGCGTCGAGGCGTCCGGCAGCTCGTAGGCGTCGGCGAACGCGCCGGCGACCGCCAGCGTGCCGAGGGTGATGGCGTAGACGCCTGCGTCCTCCCCGGCCGCGCGCGCCAGGCTGCCGCCGAGCACCTGCGCGGCCGTGTCGCCGTCGGCCAGGCCGCTCACCGTGAAGCTCAGATCATCGACCCCGCCGTACTCCCGCGCCGGCGTGGTTACCGTGATCCCCAGCGTCGTCATGGCGGGCGGAGGTGGCGGAGGCGGCGGAGGCGGCGGGGGCGGAGGCGGCGGAGGCGAGGCCGCCTTGTCGTCGTCGGTGATCGTCAGCGTCGTCCCGGTCACCGTCACGCCCGGCGTCGTTCCGGTCACGCTGATCGTCTCGTTCCCCTCGCGCACCGCGTCGTTGGTCGGCGTCAGCGTGAAGCGCGCGGTCCCGCTCGCCGCACCGGCCGCGATGCCGATGCTCAGGTCCGCTACCGCCGCGTAGTCGGTCCCCTCCGTGGCCGTGTCCGCCGCCGCGCCCACCGCCACCGTCACCGTCTTCGCCTCCGCGTAGCGCGTCGCCCCGGTCACCGCCGCCGTGACCGTCACCGCGCTCGACGCGTTCTCCGCCACCTGCGCCGGGGTCACCCGCAGCGTGATCCCGCTCGGCGCCGCATCGTCGTCGACGATGGTCAGCGTGCGCGCCGCCGGCGCCGCCACCCCGCTGCCGCCGCTCACCGCCGCCGACACGGTCACCTGCTTGTCCGCCGCGTCCTCGTCGTTGTCGACCGCGGTGATCGTTACCGTGCCCGTGCTGCTCGTCGCTCCCGCGGCGATCGTCAGCGTGCGCGCCGCGCTCAGCGTGAAGTCTCCCGCCACCGCCGGCGTCACCGCCTGCGCCGCCACCGTCAGCGTCAGCGCCGCGCTCACCGTACCCGTCAGCGTCGCCGTCACCGTGCTCGTGCCGCCGTTCTCCGCAATCGAGGACGGCGTCAGCACCAGCGCGGCCACCGGCAGCGCGCTGATCGTGCCGCTCAGCGTGTCGCCCGAGTCGCTCAGCGTGTAGTTGCTCGCGTGGAACGCTCCCGAGTCGCCCAGCGCGTAGGTCACCGCCACGCTGTAGGCGCCGGCCGTCGTCCTGGCCGCGTCCGGGAACGTCCCGCTCACCGTCAGCCCGGCGCGGAACCCCGCCAGCTCCGCCGCCACCACGCCCGCGCCGGTGGCCGCCGTGGTGTCGAAGGTCGCCGCCGTCGTCCCCTCCAACCGCCGCGTCACCACCGTCACACCGGTCACGTCCGTGATCTCCGCCTTCGTGATCTCGCCGGTCGCCTCACTCGGCAGCGTGTACTGGTAGTTGCCCGTCTTCGCTCCGCCGCTCGCGCTCAGCGTGAACGTCGGGCTCGTGATGGTCTTGCCCGCGCCCACGTCCTTCGCGTTCGTCCCCGCGTACGTACCTCCGCTCACCGCCAGCGCGAAGCTCTCCGAACCCGCCTCGCCGCTCACCGCGCCGCCGCTCTTCACGCTCGCTCCGCTCGTACCCGTGCCGCCGTCGTACGCCTTCGTCAGCACCACCGAGCCGCCGATCGTCAGCGCCTTCTTCGTGATCGTGTACTTCGCCCCACTCGTCACCTCGAACGCGTACGACGCCTCCATCCCGGTCACGTAGGCCGGCGAGGTCACCAGGCTGAACGCGTACTCCCCGGCGTCGTTGCCGCTCGCCCGCGTCAGCGGGTTGCTGGTGAAGAACGTCGTGCTCGCGTCGTGCCCGGTCGCAAACGTGCTGCCGCTCTTGGCCGCCACCGTGTACTCGTACGCGCTCGGCTCCGTCGCCCCGTACTCCCGCGTCGTCGTCGTCGGCGTCAGCACCAGCACCGGCTTGTCCGTCACCGTCCCGCTCAGCGTGTCCCCCGTGTCGCCCAGCGTGTAGTTGCTCTTCTTGAACGCTCCCGAGTCGCCCAGCGTGTAGGTCACCGCCACGCTGTAGGCGCCCGCCGTGGTCTTCGCACCGTCCGGGAACGTCCCGCTCACCGTCAGCCCGGCGCGGAACCCGGCCAGCTCCGCCGCCACCACGCCGGTTCCCGTTACCGCCGTCTTGTCGAAGGTCGCCGTCGTCGTCCCGTCCACCGGACGACTCGCCACCGTCACCCCGGCCACGTCCGTGATCTCCGCCTTCGTGATGTCGCCGGTCGCTGCATCCGGCAGCGTGTAGCTGTAGTTGCCCGTCTTCGCTCCGCCGCTCGCGCTCAGCGTGAACGTCGGGCTCGTGATCGTCAGCCCGCTACCCACGTCGCTCTGCGGGTACGTGCCTCCGCTCACCCCCAGCGCGAAGCTCTCCGAACCCGCCTCGCCGGTCACCGCCCCGCCGCTCTTCACGCTCGCGCCGCTCGCCGCCGTGCCGCCGTCGTACGCCTTCGTCAGCACCACCGCGTCGCCGATCGTCAGCGCCTTCTTCGTGATCGTGTACTTCGCTCCCGCCGCCACCTCGAACGCGTACAACGCCTCCATCCCGGTCGCGTAGTCCGGTGAGCTCACCAGGCTGAACGCGTAATCCCCGGCGTCGTCGCCGCTCGCCCGCGTCAGCGGGTTGCTGGTGAAGAACGTCGTGCTCGCCGTGTGCCCCGACGCAAACGCGCTGCCGCTCTTCGCCGCCACCGTGTACTCCCACTGCGCCGGATCGGTCTGCCCGTACTCCCGCCCCGTCGCCGTCGGACTCAGCACCAGCACCCGCTTGCTCGTCACCGTCCCGCTCAGCGTGTCCCCCGTGTCGCTCAGCGTGTAGTTGCTCTTCTTGAACCCGGTCCCGTCCCCCAGCTCGTACGTCACCGCCACGTTGTAGGTGTCCGCCGTCGTCTTCGCACCGTCCGGGAACGTCCCGCTCACCGTCAGTCCCGCTCGGAACCCGGTCAGCTCCGCGGACACCACCCCGGTTCCGGTGGCCGCCGTCTTGTCGAACGTCGCCGTCGTCGTCCCGTCCACCGGACGACTCGCCACCGTCACCCCGGCCACGTCCGTGATCTCCGCCTTCGTGATGTCGCCGGTCGCCGCGCTCGGCAGCGTGTAGCTGTAGTTGCCCGTCTTCGCTCCGCCGCTCGCGCTCAGCGTGAACGTCGGGCTCGTGATCGTCAGCCCGCTACCCACGTCGCTCTGCGGGTACGTGCCTCCGCTCACCGCCAGCGCGAAGCTCTCCGAACCCGCCTCGCCGCTCACCGCGCCGCCGCTCTTCACGCTCGCGCCGCTCGCCGCCGCGCCGCCGTCGTAGGCCTTCGTCAGCACCACCGAGTCGCCGATCGTCAGCGCCTTCTTCGTGATCGTGTACTTCGCCCCACTCGCCACCTCGAACGCGTACAGCGCCTCCATCCCCGTCGCGTACTGCGGTGAACCCACCAGCTTGAACGTGTATTGACCCACGTCGTTGCCCGCATCCCGCCTCAGCGGGTTGCTGGTGAAGAACGTCGTGCTCGCGTCGTGCCCGCTCGCAAACGCGCTGCCGCTCTTCGCCGCCACCGTGTACTCGTACGCGCTCGGCTCCGTCGCCCCGTACTCCCGCGTCGTCGTCGTCGGCGTCAGCACCAGCACCGGCTTGTCCGTCACCGTCCCGCTCAGCGTGTCCCCCGTGTCGCCCAGCGTGTAGTTGCTCGTCTTGAACGCTCCCGAGTCGCTCAGCGTGTAGGTCACCGCCACGTTGTAGGTGCCGGCGGTGGTCTTCGCACCGTCCGGGAACGCCCCGCTCACCGTCAGCCCCGCTCGGAACCCGGCCAGCTCCGCGGACACCACCCCGGTTCCCGTGGCCGCCGTCTTGTCGAACGTCGCCGTCGTCGTCCCGTCCACCGGACGACTCGCCACCGTCACCCCGGCCACGTCCGTGATCTCGGCCTTCGTGATCTCGCCGGTCGCCTCACTCGGCAGCGTGTACTGGTAGTTGCCCGTCTTCGCTCCGCCGCTCGCGCTCAGCGTGAACGTCGGGCTGCTGATCGTCAGCCCCGCGCCCACGTCGCTCTGCGGGTACGTGCCCCCGCTCACCGCCAGCGCGAAGCTCTCCGAACCCGCCTCGCCGGTCACCGCGCCGCCGCTCTTCACGCTCGCCCCGCTCGCCGCCGCGCCACCGTCGTACGCCTTCGTCAGCACCACCGGCGTGGAGATGCTCAGCGCCTTCTTCGTGATCGTGTACTTTGCCCCGGGCGCCACCTCGAACGCGTACAGCGCCTCCATCCCCGTCGCGTACTGCGGCGAGGACACCAGGCTGAACGTGTAATCCCCGGCGTCGTCGCCGCTCGCTCGCGTCAGCGGGTTGCTGGTGAAGAACGTCGTGCTCGCGTCGTGCCCGCTCGCAAACGCGCTGCCGCTCTTCGCCGCCACCGTGTACTCGTACGCGCTCGGCTCCGTCGCCCCGTACTCCCGCGTGGTTGTGGTGGGCGTCAGCACCAGCACCCGCTTGCTCGTCACCGTCCCGCTCAGCGTGTCGCCCGTGTCGCTCAGCGTGTAGTTGCTCGTCTTGAACGCTCCCGAGTCGCCCAGGGAATACCTCATCGCCACGTTGTAGGTGCCGGCGGTGGTCTTCGCACCGTCCGGGAACGCCCCGCTCACCGTCAGCCCCGCTCGGAACCCCGCCAGCTCCGCGGACACCACCCCGGTTCCCGTGGCCGCCGTCTTGTCGAACGTCGCCGTCGTCGTCCCGTCCACCGGACGACTCGCCACCGTCACCCCGGCCACGTCCGTGATCTCGGCCTTCGTGATCTCGCCGGTCGCCTCACTCGGCAGCGTGTAGCTGTAGTTGCCCGTCTTCGCTCCGCCGCTCGCGCTCAGCGTGAACGTCGGGCTGCTGATCGTCAGCCCCGCGCCCACGTCGCTCTGCGGGTACGTGCCCCCGCTCACCGCCAGCGCGAAGCTCTCCGCTCCCACCTCGCCGCTCACCGCGCCGCCGCTCTTCACGCTCGCTCCGCTTGCCGCCGCGCCGCCGTCGTACGCCTTCGTCAGCACCACCGGCGTGGAGATGCTCAGCGCCTTCTTCGTGATCGTGTACTTCGCTCCTGTCTTCACCTCGAACGCGTACAACGCCTCCATCCCGGTCGCGTACTGCGGCGAGGACACCAGGCTGAACGTGTAATCCCCGGCGTCGTCGCCGCTCGCTCGCGTCAGCGGGTTGCTGGTGAAGAACGTCGTGCTCGCGTCGTGCCCGCTCGCAAACGCGCTGCCGCTCTTCGCCGCCACCGTGTACTCGTACGCGCTCGGCTCCGTCGCCCCGTACTCCCGCGTGGTTGTGGTGGGCGTCAGCACCAGCACCCGCTTGCTCGTCACCGTCCCGCTCAGCGTGTCGCCCGTGTCGCTCAGCGTGTAGTTGCTCGTCTTGAACGCTCCCGAGTCGCCTAGGGAATACCTCACCGCCACGTTGTAGGTGCCGGCGGTGGTCTTCGCACCGTCCGGGAACGCCCCGCTCACCGTCAGCCCCGCTCGGAACCCGGCCAGCTCCGCGGACACCACCCCGGTTCCCGTGGCCGCCGTCTTGTCGAACGTCGCCGTCGTCGTCCCGTCCACCGGACGACTCGCCACCGTCACACCGGCCACGTCCGTGATCTCGGCCTTCGTGATCTCGCCGGTCGCCTCACTCGGCAGCGTGTAGCGGTAGTTGCCCGTCTTCGCTCCGCCGCTCGCGCTCAGCGTGAACGTCGGGCTGCTGATCGTCAGCCCCGCGCCCACGTCGCTCTGCGGGTACGTGCCCCCGCTCACCGCCAGCGTGAAGCTCTCCGAATCCACCTCGCCGCTCACCGCGCCGCCGCTCTTCACGCTCGCGCCGCTCGCCGCCGCGCCGCCGTCGTATGCCTTCGTCAGCACCACCGGCGTGGAGATGCTCAGCGCCTTCTTCGTGATCGTGTACTTCGCCCCGGACGCCACCTCGAACGCGTACAACGCCTCCATCCCCGTCGCGTACTGCGGCGAGGACACCAGGCTGAACATGTAATCCCCAACGTCGTCGCCGCTCGATCGCGTCAGCGGGCTGCTGGTGAAGAACGTCGTGCTCGCGTCGTGCCCGCTCGCAAACGCGCTGCCGCTCTTGGCCGCCACCGTGTACTCCCACTGCGCCGGATCGGTCTGCCCGTACTCCCGCCCCGTCGCCGTCGGACTCAGCACCAGCACACGCTTGCTCGTCACCGTCCCGCTCAGCGTGTCCCCCGTGTCGCTCAGCGTGTAGTTGCTCGTCTTGAACGCTCCCGAGTCGCCCAGGGAATACGTCACCGCCACGCTGTAGGCGCCCGCCGTGGTCTTCGCACCGTCCGGGAACGTCCCGCTCACCGTCAGCCCGGCGCGGAACCCCGCCAGCTCCGCGGACACCACGCCGGTTCCCGTGGCCGCCGTCTTGTCGAACGTCGCCGTCGTCGTCCCGTCCACCGGACGACTCGCCACCGTCACCCCGGCCACGTCCGTGATCTCCGCCTTCGTGATGTCGCCGGTCGCCTCACTCGGCAGCGTGTAGCGGTAGTTGCCCGTCTTCGCTCCCCCGCTCGCGCTCAGCGTGAACGTCGGGCTGGAGATCGTCAGCCCGCTACCCACGTCGCTCTGCGGGTACGTTCCTCCGCTCACCGCCAGCGCGAAGCTCTCCGCTCCCACCTCGCCGGTCACCGCGCCGCCGCTCTTCACGCTCGCCCCGCTCGCCGCCGCGCCGCCGTCGTACGCCTTCGTCAGCACCACCGGCGTGGAGATGCTCAGCGCCTTCTTCGTGATCGTGTACTTCGCTCCCGCCGCCACCTCGAACGCGTACAGCACCTCCATCCCGGTCGCGTACTGCGGCGAGGACACCAGGCTGAACGTGTAATCCCCAACGTCGTTGCCGCTCGCTCGCGTCAGCGGGCTGCTGGTGAAGAACGTCGTGCTCGCGTCGTGCCCGCTCGCAAACGCGCTGCCGCTCTTCGCCGCCACCGTGTACTCCCACTGCGCCGGATCGGTCTGCCCGTACTCCCGCCCCGTCGCCGTCGGACTCAGCACCAGCACACGCTTGTCCGTCACCGTCCCGCTCAGCGTGTCCCCCGTGTCGCCCAGCGTGTAGTTGCTCTTCTTGAACCCGGTCCCGTCCCCCAGCTCGTACGTCACCGCCACGTTGTAGGTGTCCGCCGTCGTCTTCGCACCGTCCGGGAACGTCCCGCTCACCGTCAGTCCCGCTCGGAACCCGGTCAGCTCCGCGGACACCACCCCGGTTCCGGTGGCCGCCGTCTTGTCGAACGTCGCCGTCGTCGTCCCGTCCACCGGACGACTCGCCACCGTCACCCCGGCCACGTCCGTGATCTCCGCCTTCGTGATGTCGCCGGTCGCCGCGCTCGGCAGCGTGTAGCTGTAGTTGCCCGTCTTCGCTCCGCCGCTCGCGCTCAGCGTGAACGTCGGGCTCGTGATCGTCAGCCCGCTACCCACGTCGCTCTGCGGGTACGTGCCTCCGCTCACCGCCAGCGCGAAGCTCTCCGAACCCGCCTCGCCGCTCACCGCCCCGCCGCTCTTCACGCTCGCGCCGCTCGCCGCCGCGCCGCCGTCGTACGCCTTCGTCAGCACCACCGAGTCGCCGATCGTCAGCGCCTGCTTCGTGATCGTCCCCGTGATGCTGACCGTCACGTCGTAGTTGCCCGCGTCGGTCCCGGCCACCGTCGAGCCGCTGATCGCCACGTTCGTCCCCGCGTCCGCCTGCGCGTAGCTCCCCCCGCTCACCGTCACCGTGTCCCCGCTCACCAGCGCCGGACTGAAGCTGCCGCTGATCGTCGTGCTCACCGTCGTCGTCCCGTCGTACACCCGTGACCCCGCCGTCCCCGTGTACGTCGTCGCCTTCTTCGTGATCTCCCCGGTCGCCGCGCTCGGCAGCGTGTAGCTGTAGTTGCCCGTCTTCGCTCCGCCGCTCGCGCTCAGCGTGAACGTCGGGCTCGTGATCGTCAGCCCCGCGCCCACGTCGCTCTGCGGGTACGTCCCCCCGCTCACCGCCAGCGTGAAGCTCTCCGCTCCCACCTCGCCGGTCACCGCTCCGCCGCTCTTCACGCTCGCTCCGCTCGCCGCCGCGCCGCCGTCGTAGGCCTTCGTCAGCACCACCGGGGTGGAGATGCTCAGCGCCTTCTTCGTGATCGTGTACTTCGCTCCCGCCGCCACCTCGAACGCGTACAGCGCCTCCATCCCGGTCGCGTACTGCGGCGAGGACACCAGGCTGAACGTGTATTGACCCACGTCGTTGCCAGCATCCCGCCTCAGCGGGTTGCTGGTGAAGAACGTCGTGCTCGCGTCGTGCCCCGACGCAAACGCGCTGCCGCTCTTCGCCGCCACCGTGTACTCGTACGCGCTCGGCTCCGTCGCCCCGTACTCCCGCGTGGTCGTCGTCGGCGTCAGCACCAGCACCGGCTTCGCCGTCACCGTCCCGCTCAGCGTGTCGCCCGTGTCGCTCAGCGTGTAGTTGCTCGTCTTGAACGCTCCCGAGTCGCCCAGGGAATACGTCACCGCCACGCTGTAGGCGCCCGCCGTGGTCTTCGCACCGTCCGGGAACGTCCCGCTCACCGTCAGCCCGGCGCGGAACCCCGCCAGCTCCGCCGCCACCACCCCGGTTCCCGTGGCCGCCGTCTTGTCGAAGGTCGCCGTCGTCGTCCCGTCCACCGGACGACTCACCACCGTCACCCCGGCCACGTCCGTGATCTCCGCCTTCGTGATGTCGCCGGTCGCCTCACTCGGCAGCGTGTAGCTGTAGTTGCCCGTCTTCGCTCCGCCGCTCGCGCTCAGCGTGAACGTCGGGCTCGTGATCGTCAGCCCGCTGCCCACGGCGCTCTGCGGGTACGTGCCTCCGCTCACCGCCAGCGCGAAGCTCTCCGCACCCGCCTCGCCGCTCACCGCGCCGCCGCTCTTCACGCTCGCGCCGCTTGCCGCCGCGCCGCCGTCGTACGCCTTCGTCAGCACCACCGCGTCGCCGATCGTCAGCGCCTTCTTCGTGATCGTGTACTTCGCTCCCGCCGCTACCTCGAACGCGTACAGCGCCTCCATCCCCGTCGCGTAGGCCGGTGAACCCACCAGGCTGAACGTGTAATCCCCGGCGTCGTCGCCGCTCGCTCGCGTCAGCGGGCTGCTGGTGAAGAACGTCGTGCTCGCGCTGTGCCCCGACGCAAACGCGCTGCCGCTCTTGGCCGCCACCGTGTACTCCCACTGCGCCGGATCGGTCTGCCCGTACTCCCGCCCCGTCGCCGTCGGACTCAGCACCAGCACCCGCTTGCTCGTCACCGTCCCGCTCAGCGTGTCCCCCGTGTCGCTCAGCGTGTAGTTGCTCTTCTTGAACGCTCCCGAGTCGCCCACGGAGTACGTCACCGCCACGCTGTAGGCGCCCGGCGTCGTCTTCGCACCGTCCGGGAACGTCCCGCTCACCGTCAGTCCCGCTCGGAACCCGGCCAGCTCCGCGCTCACCACTCCGGTTCCGGTGGCCGCCGTCGTCACGAAGGTCGCCGTCGTCGTCCCGTCCACCGGACGACTCGCCACCGTCACCCCGGCCACGTCCGTGATCTCCGCCTTCGTGATGTCGCCGGTCGCTGCATCCGGCAGCGTGTAGCTGTAGTTGCCCGTCTTCGCTCCGCCGCTCGCGCTCAGCGTGAACGTCGGGCTGCTGATCGTCAGCCCGTGCCCACGTCGCTCTGCGGGTACGTGCCCCCGCTCACCGCCAGCGCGAAGCTCTCCTCCCCCGCCTCGCCGCTCACCGCTCCGCCGCTCTTCACGCTCGCTCCGCTTGCCGCCGCGCCGCCGTCGTACGCCTTCGTCAGCACCACCGAGCCGCCGATCGTCAGCGCCTTCTTCGTGATCGTGTACTTCGCCCCGGACGCCACCTCGAACGCGTACAACGCCTCCATCCCCGTCGCGTACTGTGGTGAACCCACCAGCTTGAACGTGTATTGACCCACGTCGTTGCCCGCATCCCGCGTCAGCGGGCTGCTGGTGAAGAACGTCGTGCTCGCGTCGTGCCCGCTCGCAAACGCGCTGCCGCTCTTCGCCGCCACCGTGTACTCCCACTGCGCCGGATCGGTCTGCCCGTACTCCCGCCCCGTCGCCGTCGGACTCAGCACCAGCACCGGCTTCTTTCGCGTTACCGTGACCGTGTAGGTCTTCGTCGTCCCGTCCTGCGTGACCTCGACCTTGATCTCATTGGCGCCCACGTCCAGCGCGATCGCGTCGCTGGCCTCGCCGCTTCTCACCGCCGTCAGGCTCCCGGTCTTGCCCACCTTCACCGTCGCGCTCGACTCGGTCACCGTCGGCGTCAGCTTCACGTGCGTGACGCCGCGCGCCACCGTCGCGGTGTAGGTCAGGGTGGACGCCGCGAACGCCGGGCTCAGCGTCACCGTGGTGGAGAAGTCGCTCCCGTCCGTGCTCCCCGCCGCCGTCAGCGCGCTCAGCCTCGCGTCCGTGGACGCGGGCGTGACCCTGAACAGCTTCCATGTGCCTTCCCGGTCCGACCCCGCCCGGCGGCGCGGGAAACACCCGGGCCCCTCTCCCACCTGGACCGTGACCTGCGTATCGTTCTCCAGGGCTGTTCCGGTCGCCTCTCCCACGTTTATCGGGGGGCCGTAGGTCTTCGTGATGACATAGCTGCCGGCCGTCGCCGCGACCCGGTAGCCGTTTGGGAAATCCGTAGTTATACAGTTTAACAAGCCGCCGCGGCTCATGAGCCGGCTCTGCCACACGCCGGGCGTTGCGGTCCAGCGAATGAAGATCTGCTCCGCGCCCGCGGGTTGGTCCCAGGACACGGTGACCTGCCGGTCGCCGGCGACCACCCTGAAGTTCAGATGCTCCCACGTCGCGTACGCCGTCACCGTCCCCCGCAGCGTGTCGCCGCTGTCGCCCAGCGTGTAGTTCGACGCGTCGAACCCGCCCGAGTCGCCGAGCGCGTAGGTCACCGCCACGTCGTAGGTGTTCGCCGTCGTCTTGGCCCCGTCCGGGAACCTCCCGCTCACCGTCAGCCCCGCACGGAATCCGGCTTCCTCGCCGCTCACCACCCCGGCCCCGGTCGCCGCCGTGGTGTCGAAGGTCGCATCGGTCGTGCCGTCCACCAGCCGACTCACCACCGTCACCCCGTCGATGTCCGTGATCTCGGCCGCCGTGATCTCCCCGGTCGCCGCGTCCGGCAGCGTGTACTGGTAGTTGCCCGTCTTCGCTCCGCCGCTCGCGCTCAGCGTGAACGTCGGGCTGGAGATCGTCAGCCCCGCGCCCACGGCGCTCTGCGGGTACGTTCCTCCGCTCACCGTCAGCGCGAAGCTCTCCGCTCCCACCTCGCCGGTCACCGCTCCGCCGCTCTTCACGCTCGCTCCGCTCGCCGCCGCGCCGCCGTCGTACGCCTTCGTCAGCACCACCGGCGTGGAGATGCTCAGCGCCTTCTTCGTGATCGTGTACTTCGCTCCCGCCGCTACCTCGAACGCGTACAGCGCCTCCATCCCGGTCGCGTACTGCGGCGAGGACACCAGCTTGAACGTGTATTGACCCACGTCGTTGCCCGCATCCCGCGTCAACGGGTTGCTGGTGAAGAACGTCGTGCTCGCGTCGTGCCCGGTCGCAAACGTGCTGCCGCTCTTCGCCGCCACCGTGTATTCCCACTGCGCCGGATCGGTCTGCCCGTACTCCCGCCCCGTCGCCGTCGGACTCAGCACCAGCACACGCTCCTGCATCTTCCGCGTTACCGTGACCGTGTAGGTCTTCGTCGTCCCGTCCTGCCTGGTGACCTCGACCTTGATCTCATTGGCGCCCACGTCCAGCGCGATCGCGCCGCTGGCCTCGCCGCTTCTCACCGCCGTCAGGCTCCCGGTCTTGCCCACCTTCACCGTCGCGCTCGACTCGGTCACCGTCGGCGTCAGCTTCACGTGCGTGACGCCGCGCGCCACCGTCGCGGTGTAGGTCAGGGTGGCCGTCGCGAACGCCGGGCTCAGCGTCACCGTGGTGGAGAAGTCGCTCCCGTCCGTGCTCCCCGCCGCCGTCAGCGCGCTCAGCAGGGCCGGCGTGCCGCTGCCGGTGATCCAGACGCTGGTCTTGCCCGCGCTGTTCTTCGCCCGTACCCGCACGTCGTAGGCCGTGCCGTTGGCCAGACCCGTCAGCGCATGCGTCGTGGCCGTCTTCGCCAGGTCCGTCTCCACCCACCCGGTGGACGGGTCGTTCGCGGTCGTCGCCGCCCGGTCGGCCGCTCCGGACTCCTTGTGCTGCACCGCGTAGCCGTCGAGGTGCGACGTGAGCGTCGCCGTCCACGACAGATCCAGCTTCGCGTTGCCCGCCGTCACCACGAGGTTCGACGGCGGCGCAAGGTCGTCGTCGACCGCTCCGACCACGGTCAGCCCGGCGTTGACCGCGTACGGGGCGCCGGGGATCGCCGTCAGGGTCAGGACGAGATCCTCGGTAAGCTCCTCATGCACGTCGTCGTGGAAGCTCACCGTGAACGTCGCGCGGCCCGTGTTCGCCGGCAGCGTGACGCGCGCCGGGATGACGTACTCGCCCGGGTCCATGGTGCTCGCATGCACCCCGAGCGTGACCGTGCTCGCCTGCGGCAACTGCGGCGCGATCGACACTCCGACCGTGACCGACCCGCCCTCCTTGCCCCGGTAGGCCCCGCTCTCGAAGCCGACCTGCGGCGTGGTCGGGGGCGCCCCGCCCGCCGTCGGCGTGCCCTCCGCGGACGCGCTCCACGCGGTGCGAACCGGCCCCGGCCGCCACCCGCGCACCTGCACCTCGTAGGTGCGGCCGTTGACCAGGGGATGGATGGCGCTGCCCTCCAGCACGTACGTCGTCGCCGTCCCGGCGACACCGAACCCGCTGTCGCCCGGGAACCAGGGCCCCGGCTGATCGCCCGAGGTGACCGGGTCGCGGTCCTTCTCCCGCCAGCGGATCGCACCCGTGTTCACGCCGGCGGCCCGCGCGATCGTCAGCGTGAGCTGCCGGTCCCCGGGCACCACCGCCGTGATGCTGATCGCCGCCGCCCGCGTCACCGTGACCGTGTAGGTCTTCGAGGTGGTCGTGTCCTCGGCCGTGACTTCGACCTTGATCGCATTGGACCCCACGTCCAGCGCGATCCCGCCGCTGAACACGCCGCTTCTCACCGCCTTCAGGCTCCCGGGCTTGCCCACCTTCACCGTCGCGCTCCAAAAGTTGACCTCCGGCGACAGCTTCACGTGCGTGACCGCGTTCGGCACCGTCGCCGCGTAGGTCAGGGTGGACGCCGCGAACGCCGGGCTCAGCATCATCACGTAGGTGCTCCCATCCATGCTCCCCGCCGCCCACAAGGCGCTCAGCGTCGCGTCCGAGGACGCCGCCGCCCGCGTCACCGTGACCGTGTAGGTCTTCTTCGTCCCGTCCTGCGCGGTGACCTCGACCTTGATCGCATTGGACCCCACGTCCAGCGCCACCGCGCCGCTGGCCTGGCCGCTGCTCACCGCCGCGCCGTTCACGGTGACCGTGGCGTGGCGCTCGTTCACCGTCGGCGTCAGCGTCACGCTCGTCACGCTGCCGGTCACCCCCACGGCGTAGGCGGTCACGGTGGTCTTGAAGACCGGGTCCAGCGTGCCGGTCGAGATGCTCAGCGCGCTCAGCGTGGCGTCGTTCGACGGCAGGATGCGCCCCGTCAGGCTGCCGCTCGCCGCCGCGCCGTCCAGCGTGTAGTTGCCCTTCTTGAAGCTGCCGCGGTCGGCCAGCGCGTAGGTCACCGCCAGCGTGTGCGTGCCCGCGGTCGCCGCCGGAAACGCCCCGCTCACCCGCAGCCCGCCGCCGCGGAAGTCGGCCAGCTCCGCCGCCACCACCCCGGCGCCGGTCGCCGCGCTGGTGTCGAAGGTGGCGTCGGTGCTGCCGTCGATCGGCTTGTCGGCCACCGTCACCCCGCCGATCTCCGTGATCGCCCGCGCCTCGATGACGCCGGTCGCCGCGCTCGGCAGCGTGTAGGAGTAGTTGCTCGTCCTGCTCGCCTCGTTGCCCGGCGTCAGCGTGAACGTCGGGCTCGCGATCGTCAGTCCCGCGCCCACGTCGCTCTGCGGGTAGCTCCAACCGGTCACCGCCAGCGTGAAGCGCTCGCCGCTCGCCGCCCCGCTCACCACGCCGCCGCTGCCGAACCCGGCGCCGGCCGCGCTCGTGGTCCCGTCGTACGCCTTGCTCAGCACCACCGGGCCCGAGATCGTCAGCGGCCTTCTGCTGATCGTGTACGTTGCCCCCGCCGCCAGCTCGAACGTGTACTTCGCCGCCATGCCCGGCGCGTAGTCCGGCGAGCTCACCAGCCGCACGGCGTACGCGCCGGCGTCGTCGCCGGGGGCGCGGGTCAGCGGGCTGCTGCGGAAGAACGTCGTGCTCGCGTCGTCGCCGGGGGCGAAGGCGTTGCCGCTCTTCGGCGCCACCGTGTACGCGAACTGCGCCGGCTCCCGCTCCCCGTACACGCGCCCGCTCGTCGTCGGCGTCAGCACCAGCGCCTGCACGATCCAGCGCGTCACCGTGACCGTGTAGGTCCGCGTGGTCCCGTCCACCGCCGTCACCTCGACCTTGATGACGGTGTCGCCCTCGTCCAGCGCGATGGCGGCGCTCGGCGCGCCGCCGGTGACCCGCGCCAGCGCGCCCGTGCGGCCCACCCGCAGCGTCGCGTTGCCGTCGCTGGGCGTCGCCGTCACCGTGGTGGCGGTCACGCGGTTGGCCACGCGCAGCACGTACCCGGTCCGGGCGGCGGCGAACGCCGGCGAGACGGTTCCCGCCGACAGCGACAGCGCGCGCAGCGTGGCGTCACCGGAGTTGGCCACGATCCCGCCGGCCAGGGTGGCGCTGCGCGCGCCGGCCGCCAGCTCGTAGTTGGTCGCCTTGAAGCTGCCGTGGGTCGCGAGCGCGTAGCTCACCGTCACGTCGTGCGTGCCCACCGCGGCCGTCGGGTAGGCGCCGCTCACCTGCAGGCCGCCGGCGCGGAAGTCGGCCAGCTCCGCCGACACCACCCCGGCGCCGGTCGCCGCGCTGGTGTCGAAGCGGACCGTGGTGGTGCCGTCGGCGATCTTGCGGGCGACCGTCACCCCGCCGACGGCGCTGATCGGCCGCCGCAGGATCGTTCCGGTCACCCTGCCCAGCGCCAACTCGTAGTTGCCGGCCTGCGCGCCGCCGACGGTCGCGGCGCTGACCTTCCGCGCCGTCCCGGCGTCGGCGCTGTCGTAGGTCCCGCCGCTCAGGGTCACCGCGTCGCCGTCGATCAGCGGCGGAGCGAAGGCGCCGAGCAGCACCGTGCTCACCGCGGCGCTGCCGTCGTAGACGCGGGTGGCGGCGGCGCCGCTGAACGTCACCGCCTTCTTCGTGATCGCCCCGCTCACCGCGACCGGCGGCGTGAAGCGGTAGTTCGCCGGCTTGCTCGCGGCGTCGACGCCGCGCAGCGCGAACGTCGGAGCGCCGATCGCGAGGCTCGAGCCCACCTCGCGCCGCGGGTAGCTGCCGCCGGTCACCTGCAGCGTGAAGCGCTGCCCGCTCACCGCGCCGCTCACCGTCCCGCCGCCGGCGATGCCGGCCCCCGCCGCCGCCGTCGTGCCGTCGTAGGCCCTGGTCAGCGTCACCGGCGCGGCGATCGTCACCGGCCTCGGCGTGATCGCGCCGCTGACGTCGAAGGTGGCCGCGTAGTTGCCGGCGTGCTC
This sequence comes from Spirochaetia bacterium, assembly GCA_965202935.1. Lineage (GTDB taxonomy): Bacteria > Spirochaetota > Spirochaetia > SZUA-6 > Bin103 > CATQHW01. The sequence goes on along the minus strand of OZ241879.1, from coordinate 6,932,186 downwards.
TCCGCTCAGCGTGAGGCCGGTGATCGCGATCCCGGCGCCCACGTCCGCCGCGGCGTAGCTCCCCCCGACCACCTGCACGCGGTCCCGTACGTTCATGATGACGGTACCGCCATCGCCTCTTTCTTCCGTCCGGCGTACGACCACGTCACCGGACGCGAAGCTGCCGCCGAGACGCGCCGGCGCCGCCGTCGTGCCGTCGTACTCCTTGTCCGCCGCGGCCGCGGCGTAGGTCACCGGCTTCTTCGTGATCGTCCCGCTCACGGCGACCGGCCGCGCCAGCCGGTAGTTGGCCGCGGTCGTGGCGGCGCCCGCCTCCAGCGTCACCGCATGGCCGCTGACGGCGATCCCGGCGCCGGCGTTCGGGTCCGCGAAGACGCCGCCCGAGACCTGCACGGTCAGGCTCTCACCGGCCACCGCGCCGCTCACCGCGCCGCCGCTCGGCGCCGCGCCGGCGCGGTCCGTCGAGCCGTCGTATGCCTTGGTCAGCACCACCGGCGCCGCCGTCACCGGCTTCGGCGTGATGGTGTAGTGGGAGGGCGTCACCCCCACCAGCTCGTACGTGCGCTCGTAGCCCGCCTGCAGCGTCAGGCCGCTGATGTCGAACGCGTACCGGCCCGCGTCCTCGCCGGGCGCGCGCGTCACCGCGCCGGACAGCACCGCCGTCTGCGCGTCGCCGGGCCGGAAGTACTGGGCGACGAACCTCAGGTCGTCACTGCCGCCGTACTCGCGGCGCGGCGTGAGCACCCGGATGCGCAGCGGATGCCCCTTGCGCGTCACCGTCAGCGCGTAGGTGCGCGTCGTGGTCCCGTCCTCGGCGGTCACCACCACCGCGACGGCGTTGGCGCCGTAGTCCAGGTCGACCGTGCCGGCCGCGCCGCCGGCCACCGTCTCTCCCGCTACCGTGACGTCCGCGTTGGCGTGGCGGACCGCCGGCGTCACCTTCACCTGCGTCGCCGCCGCCACTTCCGCCGCGTAGGTGTACGTGGCGGCGGCGAACGCCGGGGTGAGTGCGACGGCGTCATCGGCGGCGTCGGTCAGCGTCAGGCCGCTCAGCGCGGCGTCGGCGGACCGCGTGACCGCGGTGATCTTGCCCCTCAGGGTGGCGCTGCGCGCGCCGGCCGCCAGCTCGTAGTTGGTCGCCTTGAAGCTGCCGTGGGTCGCGAGTGCGTAGCTCACCGTCACGTCGTGCGTGCCCACCACGGCCGTCGGGTAGGCGCCGCTCACCTGCAGGCCGCCGGCGCGGAAGTCGGCCAGCTCGCCGGCCACCACCGCCGCCGCCCGCGCCCGGCTGGTGTCGAAGCTGATCGCCGTGCTGCCGTCGACGGTCCTGGGGATGACCGTCACGCCGGTGACCGCGGTGACCCGCGCCCTCGTGATCGCGCCGGTCGCCGTGGCCGGCGCCGTGAAGCGGTAGTTCGCCGGCTTGCTCGCGGCGTCGCCGCCGCGCAGCGCGAACGCCGGGGCGACGATCGTGAGGCCCGCGCCCACGTCGCTCTGCGGGTAGCTGCCGCCGGTCACCTGTAGCGTGAAGCTCTCCGTGTCCACCTCGCCGCTCACCGCACCGCCGCCGGCGATGCCGGCCCCTGCCGCCGCCGTCGTGCCGTCGTACGCCCTGGTCAGCGTCACCGGCGTGGAGACCGTCACCTGCCTCGGCGTGATCGCGCCGCTGACGTCGAAGGTGGCCGCGTAGTTGCCGGCGTCCGCTCCGGTCAACGTGAGGCCCGTGATCGCGATGCCCGCGCCCACGTCCGCCTGCGCGTACGTCCCGCCGCTCGCCCGCACCTCGTCAGATACCCTGACCGTTCCGACGTTCGTGCTGACCGATCGGACGATGACGTCGCCGGCGGCGAAGCTGCCGCCGAGATCGTCGGCCAACACGGCGACGGAGCTGTCGTACTCCTTGTCCACGTCCGTCGCCGTGTAGGTCACCTGTCGCTGCGTGATGCTCCCGGTCGCCGCGGTCGGCAGCGTGAAGCGGTAGTTGGCCACCCTGGCCGCGCCGGCCGCGGTCAGCGTGAAGGTCGGCGCGTCGATCGTGAGGCCCGCGCCCACTGCGCTCCGCGGGTAGCTGCCGCCGGTCGGCGTCAGCGTGAGGCGGTCCGCGCCGACCGCGCCGCTCACCTCCCCGCCGGCGGCCAGCACCGTCGCCCCGAACCCGGTGGTCCCGTCGTACTGCCTGGTCAGCACCGGTGCGGCAATCGTCAGCGCCTTGGGCGTGATCGTGTAGGCCGCCCCCGGCGCGATCACGAAGTCGTACTTCGCCGCCATGCCCCGGCCGTAGTACGGCTCGTCCGCCAGTGCGAACGCGTACTCGCCGGCGTCGTCGCCGGGCGTGCGGATCAGCGGACTGAGGGTGAAGAACTCGCTGCCGGCGTCGTCGCCGTGCACGAAGCTGCTGCCGGTCTGCGGCGCCACCGTGTACGCGAACGCGCGCGGCTCCGGCTCGCCGTAGACCCGCGTGAGCGTGGTCGGCGTCACCACCAGCACCGGCTTGGCCACGACCCCATCGTTGTCGATGACGGTGATGGTCGCGGCGGGGCCTTGGCGGTAGGGGCTGGTGCGGCCGATGTACAGGGTGATGTATTCCGAGGGCTCGGCAACGTCGTCGTCCGTGGCGGTCGCCGTCACGATGGTCTTCGTCCGGGACCGGTCCGTCGGCCGGAAGGTCGCCCGCCCGACGACGGTGAAATCCCGTATCCCGAAGATGAGGTCGCCGGTGACGTGGTGCGGGTCGATGGTGAACGGGGTGTGCGCGACCACTGCGATGGTGAGGGGTGAGCCGGGCAGGTGGCTGACGGTGATCGGCACCGTCAGCGTCTGTCCCTCGACCACCGAGCCGGTCCAGGCGGCGGTAGCCTGAGCGTCGTCGCCGAAGGCGGCCCTGGCCACCTTCGCCTCGTCGTCGGCGATGGTCACGGTCGCCGTGGCGCCGGCGGGGTGGCGGGCGTAGCCGGCGCCGGGATCGTCCGCCGGGCTGGCGGCGATGCGCAGGGCGATGGTCTCGGCGCCCTCGAACAGGGCGTCGTCGACGACGTGGACGGTCAGCGTGCGGGTCGCGGCGGTCGCCGGCCCGAAGGTCACCGAGGACGCGCCGAGGCGGTACTCGCCGCTGCCGGCGCTGGTCCTGCCGGCGATCACCTCCACGGCGAACGTGGTGGCGGCGTCCGGCAGGTGGCTGACGGTGACCGGCACGGTGAGCACGCCGCCGTCCTCCTCGGCCACCGTGGCGGCCCAGGCGGTGGCGGCCGTCGCGTCGTCGCCGAAGGCGACCGCGCGGTCGTCGTCGGCGATGGTGACGGTGGCGCTGGCGCCGGCGGTGCGGGAGTAACGGCGGCCCAGGCCGTCCGCCGGGCTGGCGGCGATGCGCAGGGCGATGGTCTCGGCGCCCTCGACGAGGGCGTCGTCGGCGACGGTGACGGTCAGGTTGCGGGTCTTGGCGCTTTCCGGCCCGAAGGTCACCACGGTGGCGCCGAGGCGGTAGTCGCCGCTGCCGGCGCTGGTGCCGCCGGCGACCACCTCCACGGCGAACGTGGTGGCGGCGTCCGGCAGGTGGCTGACGGTGACCGGCAGCGCCAGCGTGCGGTCTTCCTCGGTCACCCTCACGGTGTAGGGAGTGGCGGCCAGCGCGTCGTTGCCGAACGCGATCCAGGCCGCCGCCGCGTCGTCGTCGGTGATGGTGACCGTGGCGGTGGCGCCGGCCACGTCGCGCGCGTAGCGGTCGCCCACGTCGTCCGGCGTCGCGTCGGCCGCGGCGATGCGCAGGGCGATGGTCTCCGGCTGCTCGACCAGTTCGTCACCGCGGATGACGACCTCCACGTGCTTGGTCGGGGAGCGGTCCGCCGGCCCGAAGGTCACCGCCGCGTCGTGCACGTAGTCGCGCAGGTGCTGCGCCGTGCTCTTTTCGGCGACCACCTCCACCGCGAAGGTGGCGGCGACCGGCGGCAGGTGGCTGACCGTGACCGGCACCCGCAGCAGGACCTCGCCGTCCCGCTCGGCCACCGACGCGACGTAGGCGCCGGTGGCCTGCGCGTCGCGCCCGAACGCGATCCGGGCGCCCGCCGGCACGTCGTCGTCGATGATGGTGACCGCGGCGGTGGCGCCGGCCGCGTCGCGCGCGTAGTGGTCGCCCAGGTCGAACGGGGCGGCCGGCGCGGCGATGCGCAGGGCGATGGTCTCGGCGCCCTCGTAGTCGGCGTCGTCGCCGATGACTATGGACAGGGGCTGGGTCGTGGGGCTCGTCGGCCCGAAGGTCATCGACCAGGTGAATGCGTAGTCGCGAAGGAATTGCGCGGTGGTCGCGTCCTGGTCGATCGTCACGCTGAAGGTGGTGGCCTCGTCGGGCAGGTGGCTGACGGTGACCGGCACGGTCAGCGTGCCGGCTCCCTCGGCCACCGTGGCGGCGTAGGCGGCGGTGGCCTGTGCGTCGTTGCCGAAGGCGATCCGGGCCGCCGCCGCGTCGTTGTCGACGAGGGTGACCGTGGCGCCGGCGCCGCCGCGGGCGTAGTGGTCGCCCAGGCCCCGTGCGGGATTGGCCGGGGGGGCGATGCGCAGGGCCAGGGTCTCGGCCGATTCCACCAGGGCGTCGTCGGTGGCGGTGACGGTCAGCGTCCGCGTCCTGGCGGTCGCCGGCCCGAAGGTCACCGAGCCGAGCTCGAAGTCGGAGATGCCGGTGCTGGTCCCGGCCGCCAACGTCACGGGGAAGGTGGTGGGCGCGCTCGGCAGATGGCTGACCGTGACCGGCACCGCCAGCGTACCGCCTCCCTCGGTCACCGACCCGTTCCAGGCGGCGCCGGCCTGCGCGTCGTCGCCGAAGGCGATCCGGGCCGCCGCTGCGTCGTCGTCGGTGATGGTGACCGTGGCCGCCGGGCCGTACCGGGAAAAGAGCAACAGTTGACCCTCGCCGAGGCCGGTGAAACGCAGGGTGACGGTCTCGGTCGACTCCACCAGGGCGTCGTCGGCGATGGCGATGGTCAGACTCCGGGTCCGCGAGACGTCCGTCGGCCCGAAGGTCACCGAGGTGGCGCCGAGGCGGTAGTCGCCGGCGCCGGCGGTGGTCTCGGCGGCGACCGCCTCCACCTCGAAGCTGACGCGCTCGAAGGCCTGGAAGCCGGTGGTGACGGGAATCACCAGCGTGCCGTCCCCCTCGGCCACCGTGGCGGTCCAGGCGGTGTCCTGCCCGTCGCGGCCGAAGGCGACTCTGAAGGTCCCTCCCCCGTCGGCGTCGACCACCGAGGCCGTCACCGTCGCGGGCGTCAGGGAGGCGGGCGTCAGGGAGGCGTACCTGGCGTCGCTGCTGGTGACACGGTGGGTGATGGTCACGGTCTCGTCGATCAGGTCGGCGTCCCGTACGCCGGTTACGGCAACCGTCTGCGCCGTCTGCCAGGTGCGCGCGTTGAAGGTCAGCGTGGCCGGGGCCACCCGCGCCGCGCCCGGGTCGCCGCTGACAGGCGTGACGGTCACCGGGTGCGTCGGCTCGCTGGTCAGCGCCACGGCGTAGCGGGCGGTGGCGCCGTGGCGCGCGCGTTGGTGCTGGCGTTCGTCCACGGCGACGGTGGTCGGGTCGACCCGCACGCCGGCGTCGTCGTCGTCGACGATGGTGACGGTCGCGCCGGCCACGGTGACGCCGGCGGCGGTCGTGGTCGCCGACAGCACGATCGTCTCGTCCTCTTCGTCGATCCGGTCGCCGGCGATGGTCACGGTGGCGCCGGCGCTGCGCCGGCCGGCGGCGATGCGCAAGGCGCCCGGCAGCGTGTAGTCGGCGTTGGTGGCGGTGCTCTCCGCCGCCGCGCTCAGCGTCACCCCCACCCCGCCCGCCGGCGCCGGCCGGTCCAGCGTCGCGGTCACCGTGAACGAGCCCTCGCCCTCGCTCACCCGGTCGCGCGCGGTGCTCAGCGTCAACCGGCCGGGCGGCGTCTGCCCCTCCGCCGCCACGGCGGCCAACAGCACCAGCACGCCCGCCAGCGCGGCGAGCGGCGCCGGCCGCCGCGGCGCACGCCGGATCGGAGCGTTGCCGGCGTCTGCGCATGCGCGCCGGTGGCCGCGCTGCGCGACGAGCGCGGGCAGGGCAGCGGCAAGGACGCGGCAACGGTGCCCGCCGGCGCGCCCGCAAGGCGCGCCGTGGGACGGTTCAGGCGGGCCGGCCTCCCGCCGGGCACACCTCAAGCCGGCGCTCGGCGCTCGGCGCTCGGCGCTCGGCGCTCGGCGCTCGGCGCTCGGCGCTCGGCGCTCGGCGCTCGGCGCTCGGCGCTCGGCGCTCGGCGCTCGGCGCTCGGCGCTCGGCGCTCGGCGCTCGGCGCTCGGCGCTCGGCGCTCGGCGCTTTAATTCATCACCGGAACTCAGCGGCGACGTCAAGGGGCGGTCGAGCCCTTCGATCCCTTTCATGGCGGCCGGCTCTGCGGCGTGGGCGCCCACCCCAACTCCGTGGCGGCTCCGGCGTCCCATCCAGGTGAGTCATGCGCCTGCGCGTCCGCGAACTGCGGGTCGCGTTCCACCATCTTCAACCGTCCGCCGTTTCATCTCGCGAAATCGTCGAACGACTCGCGAATTAGCGAATATTAGCCTGAAACGCGCTCGTGCGAAACGTCATCTTCCCGAACTCGCGAAATGCGCCCCGGAACCGGCGTGGGCGTCGCAGGTGGGGCCGGATTCGTGATTCGCGTTGCGCGAATCGGTTTCAGGACACCGGCAACCCGGCGGCGGATCCGCGCAGATGCGGCGCCGGGCGGCCGGCCGATCGCGCGCTACGCCGGCCGCAGCGGAGTCCGCGGAATCGGCGCCCGGTGCCGGTTTCCTCAAGCCGAGCGTGGCGCTGAGTTACGAGTTGATCGATCTGGCGGCGGCGCAGCGGGCTGCCCTGCCGCGTCCGAATCTGCTATCGTGGATAGCGGACGTCGAGCAGAGCGCCCATGCCGGGACGTTGCCGGAACGGGTGCGGGAGTTGGGCGAGTGGCTGGCGGCGGCCGGGGAGCCGGGGCTGACCCGGAGCTTCGACCTGTGGCTGGGCGCGCTGGGACGGAAGTGGGGCGTGAAGTTGCCATCGATCCGGGAGTACGAGGAGGCAAGCGCAGTGTTGGCGGAGAAGATCGATCGCTGGGGAGTGGAGATCCTGGAGCAGGGCCGCGAGGAAGGCCGTGAGGAAGGCCGCGAGCAGGGCCGCGAGCAGGGCCGCGAGGAAGGTATCGAGCGCGGACTCCTGGAGAGTATCCGGGAAGTGCTGGAGCTGCGCTTCGGCGCCGACGCCGCAATCCCCTTGGCGGCGCGCCTGGAGGCCGCCGGCGGCGGCGTGCAGCGTCTCAGGCGGTTACGCCGCGAGGCGATACGGGCGTCCAACCTTGCGGCATTTCAGCGCCTGTTGGAGACCGCCGACTGAGGTGAGTGCCCGGCTCGCGTCAGCGGCGCCTGCCGAGCCGTCGGGCGTTGCGCTCCGAGCCGGAGGCGGGCGCAGGAGCCGAGACACCTCAGGCTGGGACAGGGTCGCCGACCGAGGGAGGCGTCGCGGAGCGGGTGACGGCGATGACGTACCACTGGCCCACCGTCCGGTCTGCAGCGTTCCCACCGACAGCGCCAGGCCGGACAGGGTCGCCGTTGACGACGGGTGCCGACGGCGTTAGCGTTCAGGGCAGCCGATGGCAGTCACCGAGGAACGCGAACCCGCCACCTTCCAGGAGATCCGGGCCATACTGCGCGAAGTCTCCGAAAACCAGCGGGAGACCGACCGCCGCATGCAGGAGACCGACCGCCGCATGCAGGAAACCGACCGCGTCGTGCGCGAGAACGCCAAGCGCGTGCGCGAGTTGAACGACCTGTTCACCGGTCAGTGGGGCAAGCTGATGGAGTCCCTGGTCGAAGGCGACCTGGTCGAGCTGCTGCGGCAGCGCGGCATCGCCGTGCGGTACACGATCACCAATCCCCGGCAGAACTACGGTGAGCGGCGCTGGGAGTTCGACGTCGTCGCCGTCAACGGCGCCGAGGTGGTAGTGGTGGAAGTCAAGACCACCCTCAGGGTCCCGGACGTCGATCGCTTCATCGGGCGGTTGCGCGAGTTCCCGGAACTGATGCCCGAGTACGCCGGGCACCGCATCTACGGGGCCGCGGCGTATCTGAAGGCATACCAGGAGTCCGACGTCCACGCCGAGCGGCAGGGCCTGTTCGTGATTCGCGCCACCGGCAGCAGCGCCAGCATCACCAACCGGCAGGACTTCACCCCGCGCGTATTCGGATGACCCGCCGTGCACCGCGCGCCCGACGACCCGGACCGCCCGAGGGTCCCACCCTTCCTCAAAACCGGCCCGCCCCCCTGAATGGTTACGAAATAGGGAACCAGCCAAGCGGACCCTGTAGAAGGGCCAGGCCGCTCGGCTACAGCCCCCGGTCACTGCACCGGAGTCGACAGGGAAACGCCGGCCAGCTCGAGCTCCTCGGCGAAGTGGCAGGCGGCCAGGTGCGGATCGCTTGAGTCCGCGCCGACCTCCACCAGCGGCGGCTCCTGCTCCCGGCAGATCGGCTGCGCGAATCGGCAGCGCGGATGGAAGTAGCAGCCCGACGGCGGATTCGCGGGGTCGGCGATGTCGCCGCCGAGCAGGATGCGCGTGCCGCGGGAGCGGGGATCGGGCTTCGGAACCGCCGAGAACAGCGCCTCCGTGTAGGGATGCCTGGGCATCGCGAACAGCCGGCGCGTGCTGGTCAGCTCGACGATCTTGCCCACGTACATGACCGCGATCCGCTCGCTGAAATACTCGACGACGGCCAGGTTGTGGGCGATGAACAGGTAGGCGAAGTGGTGGTCCTGCTGCAGCTCCTGCAGCAGCTCCAGGATCTGCGCCTGCACCGACACGTCCAGGGCGGATACCGGCTCGTCGGCGACGATGAACTTCGGCATCAGCGCCAGGGACCGCGCGATGGCGATGCGCTGGCGCTGCCCGCCGGAGAACGCGTGCGGATAGCGCGTCATGTAGACCGGGTCCAGGCGCACCATGCGCAGCAGCTCCGCCACGCGCTCCTCCATCTCGCGCCGGCTGCCGAGCGTCCCGTGGATGACGAACGGCTCGGCGATCGTCTGCGCGATGGTCATGCGCGGATTGAGCGACGAATAGGGGTCCTGGAAGATCATGCCCATCTGGGTCATGACCTCCTTGAGCTCGCTCCGGCCCAGCTCGGGGACGTTGACCGCGGCATCGCCGCCGTCCGGATGGAAGAGCACCTGGCCGGAGGTGGGCTCGACCGCCCGCTGGATGCAGCGTCCGGTGGTCGTCTTCCCGCACCCGCTCTCGCCCACCAGCGCCAGCGTCTCCCCGGCGTGCACGGTGAAGCTCACGTCGTCGACCGCCTTGACGACGCCGGTCACCTGCCGGCGCAGCCCGCGGGTGCGCTGGAAGTGCTTGACGAGGTTGCGGACCTCCAGCAGCGGCTGCCGGTCGCCCATCAAGCTCCGCCTCCGGCGGTGCCCGCCGCGTCGTCCGCTCCACCGTACAGGTAGCACGCCGCCGAGTGTCCGGCCCCGACCTCCAGCAAGGGAGGCGCATCGCCGTCGCACACGCCGGGCATGCAGTCGGGACAGCGCGGATGGAACAGGCAGCCGTGCACGCGCTCGACGTGCGTGGGCACCGACCCCCGGATCGGCGTGATCTTCTGCGCCGCCCCCTCGCCGAGCTTCGGCACCGAGCCGAGCAGCCCGCGCGTGTACGGGTGCCGGGGCTGGTAGAAGATGTCGTCCACGGGGGCCGACTCCACCTCCTGGCCCAGGTACATGATCAGCACCGTGTCCGCCAGCTCGGCGATCACCGCCAGGTCGTGGGTGATGATGATCAGCGCCATCCCCAGCTCCTGCTGCAGGTCCTTGATCAGGTCCAGCACCTGCGCCTGGATCGTCACGTCCACGGCGGTGGTCGGCTCGTCGGCGATCAGCAGCCGCGGCCGGCACGACAGCGCCATGGCGATCATGGCGCGCTGGCGCATGCCGCCGGAGAGATTGAACGAGTAGGAGTCGATGGTCGCCGCCGGCTGCGGCATGCCCACCCGGTCCAGCATCTCGATCGCCTCGGCGCGCGCCTGCGCCTTGGTGACCTGCTGGTGCAGCATGATCGCTTCCATGATCTGGTTGCCGATGGTGTGCATGGCCGAGAACGAGGTCATCGGCTCCTGGAACACCATCGCGATCTCGGCGCCGCGGATCTCGCGTATGGCGCTGCCCTGGGGATCCAGGGTCACCAGGTCGACCCGGCCCTGGCTGGGAGAATCGAACACGATGCTGCCGTCCACGATCGCGCCGTTCTTGGGCACGATGCGCAGGATCGACTGGGTGGTGACGCTCTTGCCGCAGCCGCTCTCGCCGGCGATGCCCAGGGTCTCGCCGGGCGCGAGCTCGAAGCTCAGACCGTCCACGGCCTTGACCGTGCCCTGCCGCGAGAAGAAGTGCGTCCTGAGCTCGCGCACGCTGAGGAGCGCAGTCCCCGAGGAATCCGGCCGGCGTTCCGCGCCAGCGGAATGCCCGCCGGACTCCTCGGAAGACGGTGGGGATGGGCCAAGAGCGGAGCCGCAGGCGCCGGTCTTGGGGCGGGAGGCGCGGTCCGCCATCAGACGGTGGCGTACGGGTCGGCGGCGTCACGCATGCCGTCACCCAGGAAGTTGAACGCCAGGATGGAGACGATCACGAACAGTGCCGGGATCAACAGCCACGGCGCATCGGCCAGGACCCGGATGGCCTGGGCATCCTTCAGCAGCACCCCCCAGCTTATGGCCGGCGTCTGCAGCCCCAGGCCGATGAAGCTCAGCGCGGTCTCACCCAGGATCATGCCGGGAACCGACAGGGTGAGCGAGGCGATGATGTAGCTGTACAGCGACGGCAGCAGGTGGCGCATGATGATGTAGCCGCGGCCCGCCACGTGGATCTGCGCCGCCACCACGAACTCCTCCTCGCGCACCGACAGGAACTTGCCGCGCACGACCCGCGCCAGCGACGTCCAGCCGACGAACGACAGGATCACCACGATGGCGAAGTAGACCTTCGTCACGCTCCAGTGGGGAGGAAGCGCCGCGCTCAGGCCCATCCACAGCGGCAGGGTCGGAATCGAGCGCAGGAACTCGATCAGCCGCTGGATGATCACGTCGGGCGCGCCGCCCAGGTAGCCCGAGACGCCCCCCAGGACGATGCCCAGCACGAAGCTCAGCGCGATCCCGAGCAGTCCCACGGTCAGCGAGATCCGGCTGCCGTAGATGATCCGCGAAAGCAGGTCGCGGCCGAGCGCGTCCGCGCCGAACAGGTAGCCGCGCCCGCCGGCGAAGCCGAACAGGTGCACGTCGGTCTCGAACAGCCCCCAGAACTCGTACGCGTCGCCGCGCACGAACAGCGCCAGCGGGTGGCGCTGTTCCGGGTCGATCGCGTACTCCTTGCCGTAGGTGACCTCGTTGATGGTCTGCGCGAGGCCGTACACGAACGGGCGCAGGTGAAACCGCCCGTCCACGTCCACGAACCGCAGGCGCTGCGGCGGCTGCAGCACGCGGTCCTGATCGTACAGCCGGCCGTCGTAGGGGGCGATGAACTCGGCGAAGAACGCGCCGAGGTAGAAGAGCCCCAGCACGCCCAGGGCGGCCACGGCCACCCGGTGCCGGAGGAACTTCCAGCGGATGAGCTGCCACTGCGAAGCGACGAACAGCCGCTCTTCGGAAGGTGCGGCCGTCGCGGCCGGAACCGCCGGTTGCGCCACGTCAGACCTCCCTCATCAGACAGCCTCGCGGATGCGCGGGTCGAGCCACGCCAGCAGCACATCTGACAGCAGCGTGCCGATCACGGTCAGGACGCTGAGGACGAAGATGATGCTGCCGGCCAGGAACATGTCCTGGGTGAGCAGCGCCGACAGCAGCACCGGCGCGATCGTCGGCAGGCCCAGCACGATCGAGGTCAAGAGCGCGCCGTTGACCATCTCCGGCAGGGTGTAGCCGATGGTGCTGACCACCGGGTTGAGCGCGGCGCGGAACGGGTACTTGTAGAGCAGCCGGCGCTCGGTCAGCCCCTTGGCGCGCGCCACCATCACGTACGGCCGGTGCAGCTCGTCGAGCATGTTGGCGCGCATGATGCGGATCAGGCTGGCGGTCCCGGCGGTGCCGACGATCAGCGCCGGGATCCACAGGTGCGAGAGCAGATCGACGAACTTGCCCATGCTCCACGAAGCGGTGAGGTATTCCTTGGAAAACAGTCCCACCGCCGCCTTCCCCGTCCACAGGAAGAACAGCCACAGGAAGATCAGGGCGAACAGGAAATTGGGCACCGCCAGGCCGATGAAGCCGACGCTCGTGAACACGTAGTCCCGCACGGAATACTGGTGGATTGCCGACGTGTTGCCGACCGGAATGGCGATGAGGTAGACGACCAGCAGCGAGCTGAAGGCGATCAGGATCGTCCAGGGCAGCCGCTCGTACAGCAGGCTCTTCACCGACTGGTTCCACGCGAACGATCGCCCCAGGTCGCCGCGGGCCATGCTGGACACCCACTTCCAGTACTGGACGTACACCGGCTGGTTCAGCCCGTAGCGGTCGCGCAACGCGTCGATCTGTCCCTGCTCGACGATCTGCCCGAACTGCCGGAGCCCCGCCACGTAGGTGTCGACGAAGTCCCCGGCCGGCGCCTGGATGATCAGGAACGACAGGATCGACACGGCGATCAGCGTCGGGATCATGAGAAGCACCCGCCGGACGATGAACTTCACCATGAGGTCGCTCGGCTATAGTACCGCATCGCAAGGAGAACGGCAGAGACATGGCAACCGTCGCGTTCGTGACCGAGGAGGGCGCCGCCCACCAGGCGCCGTATCGCGAGGCGATCGACAGCATCGCCGCCATCGACCGGGCGCTGCTGATGGATCCGGACGGCACGACGCTGGAGGAGTCCCGGCGCGCCTGCGGAGCCAAGGTGCAGGCCGCCGAGATGTCGGTGGAGGCGCTGCTCGGCCACGGCGCCCCGGACATGGCGATCGTGACCATGATCGGCGCCCACGCGCCGGCGGTGATCGAGCCCCTGCTGGAGGCCGGCGTGCACGTGATGGCGGAGAAGCCCTCCTGCGTGCATCCCGACCAGTTCGAGCGCCTGGTGCAGGTCGCCGAGCGGCGCGGCGTGCACCTGATGATGGCGTTCGCGCAGCGCCGCGACCCCGTGAAGGTCGACGCGCAGCGGATCATCGCCGAGGGCGGCATCGGATCGCTGTACGCGGTGCAGGCGTCGCAGGTGAGCGACCAGTCGCGCATCCCGGGCAAGGTGGCCACCAGCGACTGGACCTTCCGCAAGGCGCTGGCCGGCGGCGGCCACCTGACCTGGCTCGGCATCCACGCCCTGGACCTGATCCGCTGGCTGACCGGCGGGGAGATCGAGGCGGTGCAGGCGATGGCGCCCGTGGTCGGCGGCCAGCCGATCGACGTGGAGGACCTGGCCCTGGTCAACCTCCGCTTCGCCGGCGGCGCGCACGGGTCGCTGTTCTCCGGCTACCTGATGGAGGAGAGGGCGGGACACGCCACCATCACCGTGTACGGAGATGCCGGCTGGCTGCGCATCAACGTCGCCGAGCAGGGGCGGCTGGAGTGGACCGCCACCGGTCAGCCCACCCGCGTGGTGAGCTACGGCGGCCGGGGCGGGGGCTACACGCCCTGGGTGAGATCCGCGCTTGCAGCGTGCATGGGCGAGGCGGAGCCGCCGGTCACCGCCCGCGACGGGCTGGCCGCGCTGCGCATCATCCACGCCGCCTACCAATCGGCCGCGGAGGGGCGAACCGTCGAGCTGTCCAGGTGATCGGGCGCGAGGACTTCGCCGGCCTGACCGTCCGCGAGCAGCACGCCTTCTTCGCCGAGCACGGCTTCCTGTGGATCCCGGACGCGGTGACGCCCGAGCAGGTGGCGCGCATCGTCGAGGAGATGGGCGGCGCCGAGGCGCCCAACCGGCTGGAGTTCGACGAGCACTGGCCGGGAGGCACCCTCGCCAAGATCATCCCCTGCCCCGCGGTGCTGGGCCCGTTGCGTGCCTGCTACGGCGACGACGTCCGCTTCTTCAAGGGGGTGTTCGCCACCTGGGTACAGCAGAGCGAGGACAACCTGGTGCGCGGGCGGCAGATCCTGCACCGCGACTACACCGGCTTCGAGCCGCCGGAGGACCCGCGCAACACGCAGGCGTCGTGGTGCAACGTCGGCTTCTACTTCATCGACCTGGAAGTCGGCGAGGGCCCGCTGTGGGTCGTTCCCGGCAGCCACCGCTTCGCCGACCTGCGCAACCGCAACACCCTGGAGGAGCACGCCGCCGAGGCGCGCATGGTGCTGGCCAAGGCCGGCGACGCGGTGCTGTTCCACTGCCGGACCATCCACGCGGGCGGCGTCATGGGCTCCCGGCGGCCGCGGCCGAGCGCGTTCCTGTCCTATCGCCCCGCCTGGGCCGCCCCGCTCTCGCCGGTCGAGGAGTGGCCGGACGAGGTCGTCCGCACCGCGCCGCCCGAACTGCGGACGCTGCTCGCGGGTCAGAACGACGGCGTGCCGGTCGGCCCGGAGGGAATCCTGGTCATGGCCCCGGCCGGTACCGGCGAGGAGTAAGCCCACCCCTCTTCCCACATCTCGTCGTCGATCTGGCCGAAGTGCTCGGTCGCCCGTTCGAACTCGACCGCTTCCTCCTGGCTCCATGTTCCGGCGAGATCCGACAGATCACGCTTCCTGGATCCTTCGGGAACGACGCCGAGCGACTCTGCCAGGATCCTGTTGATTGCCGCGTTCAGGCTCTCGCCGTTCTCCTGCGCAACGGCGCGAAGGCGGCGCTCCACTTCGAGCGGGACCCTACGAAGAGAGAACTGATTCATTGACGTGGCTCCATGGCATCACGCCATGATGGCATGCCGGGCCGACAGCCCTCAGTCCTCGAATGGTGAATGTCCCGGTCACCCACGATTGCCCTTGGAGGTCGCCTGAGGCTGTGCCAGAGTAATCGGGCGATGACCATGGCGGCATCCGTGAGCGCCAAGGAACCGGCCCGGTGGCGGGCCGATGGCTTTCTGGTGGTGCGCGGGCTGTGGGAGCGCAGCGAGGTAGCCGCCTGCGCCGAGCGGTTCGCGGAGGTCACCGCGGACGGGCAACCGATCCCCGGTCACTGGGACCCCGACCCCGACAGCGACGATCCGCTCCTGTGCTGGCCGCGCATCATGCACCCGCACCGGTTCGACGAGCTCGCGCTGCGGATGCTGCTCGACGCGCGGATTGAGGCGATGCTGACCGCGCTGATGGGCGAGGAGCCGATCGCCGCGCAGTCGATGTTCTACTTCAAGCCGCCCGGCTCCAAGGGCCAGGCGCTGCACCAGGACAACTACTACCTGCGCGTACGGCCGCAGACCTGCATCGCGGCCTGGACCGCCGTGGACCGCTCCGTCCCGGAGAACGGCGGCCTGTACGTCTGCCCGGGCACGCACACGATGGAAGTGGCGTGCCCGGAGGTGGCCGACCCGGAGGAGAGCTTCACCACCCACTTCGTGCGCCCTCCCGCCGGAGTGGAGCCGGTGCCGGTCCGGCTCGACCCGGGCGACGTCCTGTTCTTCGGCGGCAGCATCGTGCACGGCTCGCGGCCCAACGCCTCCGACCACGAGTGGCGGCGCAGCTTCATCTGCCACTACCTGCCAGCCAGCGCCCGCGAACTGTCCCGGCACTACCGCCCGACGCTTCGCTTCGACGGGCGCGAGTACGACTTCGCCGACGCGAGCGGCGGCGGCCCGTGCGGCACGGCGTTCGCCGACGGCCTGGTGCCGGGCGGGTGGGAAGAGGTGCGGCGGCTGGGACTGCGCCCTGTCGGGCACGGCAGCATCCCGGAACGATAGGACGCCGCCCAATCGTCCATCGCTCGACGTCGACAGATGTCTGTCATCGACTTGATTCGTTCATAATTTGTTTTTTTGTAATCATTTAGTACCGATTCTCGAGGTCTCACACTGCCCACTCCGCGCGCAGCCACCCCGGCGCCCATCCGCTGCCCATTGTAAAATGTCGTGCGTAATTCGCTTGAGGCCATGCGCCCGAAGAATGCGATAACTGCATGCAACCGACGTTGACCTGGATCGATCTGACGGCGAGCGACCGCGACAAGATGCGGCGGGTGCTGGACCTGTTCAGTGAGCAGGGCACACTCGACGAGATGGGTCTTGGGAGCCTGCGCGACACGGTCTCGGACGCGCTGTTTCCTGGAACGTCGTACATACAGACGCGGCTTCGGTACGTGCTGTTCATTCCGTGGATTTACCAGAAGCTGGAGGAGAAGCGGGTCAACTCCACCGAGGTGGAACAGGTCGCGCGCAGCAAGGAGATCGACCTGATCCGACCGCTGGAACGCGGCGACAACAATGAGGGCATCATCGGCATCGTCGCGCGCGGTGCGCTGGTTCGGCTGCCGAGCACGCTCTACTGGAGCGCGCTGACGCGGTGGGGCATTTTCAGACATCCGCAGAGCCAGGGCTGGTACCACTCGCGCTTCGCGTCGCTGGCGGACCGTCGCACCGGCGACGGGCGCGCCGACGATCCGGGCGTCGTCTGGAGCCGTGAGCCGAACTGGCATCCCAGGCTGCCCGCGGCCCCGCCCGGGTTTCCCTGGGAGGCGTCGTTCGCGCTGACGGCCAAAGAGGCGGACTTCCTCCGCGGCCGCCTGGAGGAACGGTGCGCCGGCACCCTCCTATCATGGCTGGCCCGATACGGGTCCGCGGCGCCTGCCGAAGACTTCTGGGACGATCCGAATGCGCGTCGCGCGCCAAGCTGCATTACCCACATAGTGGAGTTGGCGCGACGCTTCTCGCTCCACGTCGAGGGAATGCCGCTGCTCTACAATCTGCTCGTCGCGGAACGCCGCCGTGACGAGCTGGAGACGGACGAGGACGACTTGATCGATACCTATCGCGCGAAACTCACGGAGTGGGCCGCACGGGAGGCCGCCGAGGACCAGCAATACAAACCCGAAGCGCTCTGGGAACTGGTCGTCAGGGGCGGTAGAAACCTCCGCCATCCGCAATGCCGCTTCATCGAGAACTGGTCGCGCCGGATCCTGGAGCTGGATCCTGGAGTGGTCGCGGATGACCGTGAATTGCGGACGCTGGTTACCCAGCGCGAGATAGGCATCAAGGGTCCACGGGCGCGGCTCGTGAATCTGAACCGCCTGCGGGACTGGGCTCCGGGCGTCGGCGTCGGTCGCATGGACTTCCGCTGGGTTCGCGTTCGGCAGTTCATGATGGACCTACACCAGGGACTTTCCACCTGATGCTCCTTCCCGACTCGCGCACCGTCGCCTATGAGCTGATCCGGCCCCCAAGCGGCTACCGTCTCGACTTCGCAGTGCTGACCACTTACACCCTCGACCTTGAAGCGTTGCTCGCTTTGCCCGTCTCGCTGCTATCCCACCCGGACGGCGGGTTGGAAGAACTGCTGGCCGACCCATTGCGGCTGCACCAGGCGATACGGGAAGCCGGCGATCGCGTGCATGCCTTCGTCGACGAGACGGGGATCGGCATTCCGCGGGGGGCGCGGCCGTTGTACTCGATGCTGGAGCCGAGCGTGCATGCCGTGCGCGCCCCGAACGGGGGCCGCTTCCATCCCAAAGTGTGGGCCGCGCGGTTCACTGCCGACGCGAGTGATGCGGAGGATGCAGCATTACCAGACCTGTTGCGGGTGGCCATCCTGTCGCGAAACCTGACATTCGACCGCTCTTGGGACGTCGCGTTGGCGAGCGAGGCGTCGCCCCGCGGTGGCAAGCGGCGCGTCGCGGCGAGCCGGCCGCTGGGCGACTTCCTGTCAGCGCTGCCTCATCTAGCCACGACCCGGATGGATCAGGATGTCGCCGAGCGTGTCCAGGCGCTGGCCGACCAAGTTGCGCGCGTCGCGTTCCCTGCCCCTGATGGCTTCGATTCGCCGATTGTGTTCCGCGCGCTCGGACTGTCACGAAACCGCCGGACTTGGCAGCCACCGTCCAGCGGATACCGCACCCTCGCCATAGCGCCGTTTGTGAATCCCACTGGATTGGACGCGGTAAGCAGGCTGAGCCACGGTGAGCGGATACTCGTGAGCCGGCGGGAGGAACTCGACAAGCTGTCGGAAGACGCACTGACCGACTGGAACGAGAGACTCGTCCTGGCCGACACCGCGCAGGGCGAGTCGGAGGACGAGGCCGGCCAGGATGGTCCAGAGCCGGTGGTCGGCGCGCGCCCGGCCGGACTGCACGCGAAGATGTTCGCCGTGGAGCACGGTTTCGACGTCACCTGGTACCTGGGTTCGGCGAACCTGACCGTAGCGGCGTTCGCCGGCCGTAACGTCGAAGTGATGGCGTCGATGACGGGACGCAAGGGCCGCAAGGGCGGCGCCAGCGGTCACGGAATCGATCGTTTCCTCGACGGATTCCTGAAGCTGTGCGTCCCGTATGAACGAACCGAACCGCAGCCGCTGGACGCCGCCGTGACCAGCGGGCAGGCGCGCCTCGAGGCGGCTCGCGACGCCCTCGTGAACGCCGATCTGCGCGTGACCTGCGCACCCGAAGGCGATCTCTGGCGGCTGACAATCGCAGGTTCCGCAACACTGCCCGACGACGTCGAGGCCGCCGCCTGGCCCATCTCCATTCCCGAGGGAGATGCCTTCCCAATCGACGCACCACTAAGCTGGAGGGTGCCGGTGGCGTGGCTGACGGCATTCATCGCCTTCCGCCTGTGCGTGCCGGTGCGCGGAGTGGACGACATCCGCCTGACGCTGAGACTTCCCGCGGAAGGAATGCCTGCCGACCGCTTGCACATAGTGCTCCGCTCGCTGCTGGACAGCCCTGGGAAGTTCCTGCGGTTCCTGCGCGCACTGCTCGGCGGTCTCGACGCCACGGCCGACTGGGCGACGGGTGAAGGAGACGATCCATCTCGCGCCGACTGGGGTATCGGAACTGGTGGCGACACGCTGCTCGACGACCTAGTCCGCACCGCGGCCCGGCATCCTGACCGGCTCAAGCCGGTTCGCAGGTTGATCGACGATCTTCGAAAATCCGATGAGGGACGGAGGATCGTGCCGGACGATCTGTTCGAGATCTGGACGGCCATTGAAGAAGCACTCGCGGAACCAAGTCGATGAAGCGACCATCCGTCGACGCGAATCTCGAGCGGCTCAAGCCGTTTCAACGGCGCACGGTGGATCACGCGTTCCACCGACTGTTCGAGGCACAGGACAGCACCGGCCGCTTTCTGGTGGCCGACGAGGTCGGTCTCGGCAAGACGCTGATCGCCCGCGGCATCATTGCCCGAGCCGTCGATCACCTGTGGAACGACGTCCCGCGGATCGCCATCATCTACATCTGCAGCAACGGGAGTATAGCCCGCGCCAACCTGCCCAAGCTCCAAGTTGGCGGCGCCGACGAACAATCCTTCGCACTCGCGACCCGCCTCACGATGCTGGCAACGCACCTGGTGCCCCGCGAAGGCGAGCCCGGCCTCGCTGACCGCAGGCTGAACTTCGTCAGCTTCACGCCCGGCACGTCGTTCAACATGGGCAACTCCAGCGGCCAGCGACAGGAACGTGAGGTGCTGTTCGCCCTGCTCGCACCGCTGATCGGTCCCCGCACGGCGCTTATGAACCTCTTGCAGGGAAGGATCGCCAACAAGAATGACTGGCGGCAGGGGCTGGCGGGCGAAAGCCGTCCCATAGATGAGGATATCCGCAAACGGTTTGACGCCAGGTTCAACGAGCGCGCTGATCTCCAGGACGAACTGTGCGAAGTCCTGGACAGGTGGTTCCGCCGCTACCGGGAGGACTGGCCCGCCCCGGCGCGGTCGCGGCGCGATCAGGTGATCAAAAAGCTACGCCACCTGCTGGCCGACGTGTGTGTCAGAGCGCTCGAGCCCGACCTCGTCATCCTGGACGAGTTTCAGCGCTTCAAGTCGTTGCTCGATCCGCGTAACGCGGATCGTGATTCCGCGGTGGAGCTGGCGCAGGCGCTGTTCCGAGCCAGGGCCCCCGACGGCAAGCGCGTGCGCACACTGCTGCTCTCCGCAACGCCGTACAAGCTCTATACTGCCGATGCGGAGATCGATCACGAAGAGCACTACGAGGACTTCGTAGCCACGACGCGGTTCCTCCTCGGCGAAGATGACACTCGCGTCGACGCGGTCAAGAGTCAGCTCTTTCGCTTTGGCGCGGCGCTGAAGCGCGCCGCCGGCGAACCGGAACAGGCAGAGGAAGTCGAGGAGGCGAAGCTCGACGTGGAGGCTTCCCTGCGCAACGTGATGGCGCGCACGGAGCGCGTCGCGGCGAGCGAAGACCGGGACGCGATGGTGACGGAGAACCGGTTCCAGGCCAGGATCACCGCGACGGACGTGCGCCAGTACATCGCAGCCAACGCGCTATTCCGCGCCGTTGGCGACCGCGATCCGATGCCGTTCTGGAAGTCGGCTCCCTACTTGGCGCACTTCATGCGCGGCTACAAGTTCAACGAGCTGCTCGACGAGGCCATCAGCGCGCCGGACAAGATTATCGAAGCGCTCAAGCAACAAGAATCGTCTTTTCTGGCCGCCAGTACGTTGCGATCGTGGTCTCAGGTCGACCCCGGGCACGCCAAGCTGCGGGACCTCGCGGGCGAGCTGCTCGACGGGGGACTCTGGCGCCTGCTGTGGATGCCGCCGACGCTGCCGTACTGGCCGCTCGAAGGACCGTTCAAGGGTAAGGAAGGAACGACGAAACGCCTGTTGTTCTCTGCCTGGAACGTCGTGCCCGATGTCGTGAGCGCAATCCTGAGCTACGAGGCGGAACGACGCATGATGGGAGGCCGGATCGCTTCCTACAAAAAGGCGGATGAACAGTCGCCATTGTTGAGGCTCACGCGGTCGAAGTCCGGCGCTCTGTCCCGTTACCGGCTCTTCCTCTTGATGCTGCCCTGCCTGCCGTTGGCGGACGGGGTGCATCCTCTTAAGGCGCCGGCCGGACGGGATCGGCGAGCCTGGGTACGGGCCCGAGTCGAAGAACTCCTGTCGGACCCACGCCTCCCAGCACCGCAAGACGGATCCATCGACGACCGTTGGGAGTGGGTGGCCCCGCTCCTGCTGGATCCGGAACTGCGAACTTTCCTGCGTTCCTGGCGTGACGGTGACGGCGAACCGCAGTCGTCGTCCGGCGACGAGCCTTTGCCGCAGCCAAATCCGGAAGTCTTCCATGCGTACGTTGACGAAATGCTTGCTGTCGAGCCACGAGCGCTCGGCCGGCGCCCACCGGGGCTCGCTGATCTGCTGACAGAGGTCGCGCTCGGCTCGCCGGCGATTCTCGCGTCACGCTGTCTCAGATCGCCGTCGGAAACCAGCGACGACGGACGACGCCGGCTCGCGGTGAGGATCGCCGTAGCCTTCTGGCATCTGTTCAACCGGCCCGCCGTAATCGCGCTGCTTCGCCAGCTCGCCGCTGATCCTGCGGTCCGCAGCGATGAGGACGCCTATTGGCGGCTGGTGCTCCGCTACTGTCAGCAGGGCAACCTGCAGGCGGTCCTCGACGAACAGTGGCACATGCTCTGGGACCAGGAGTCGTGGTCCGAAGACGCCAGCGCCGACGAGATCGCCGGAAGATGCGCCAGAGAGCTCGTCAAGATAGTGAACCCGCTACGTGCTCGGGTCCATGCCGAGTTCTTCCGGGCTCAACACGGAAGATTCCTCGAACGCGACGCCATCCGTGTACGCACGGTGTTCGCCCTACGCTTCGGCCACATCCAGAGTGACGACGGCGAGTCCATCAGCCAGGATGTCGTCAGAACCGCATTCAACAGTCCGTTCCGCCCCTTCGTGCTGGCCAGCACGTCGATCGGACAGGAAGGACTCGACTTCCACCCCTGGTGCCACCGCCTGATCCACTGGAACCTGCCAGGCAATCCTGTGGACCTTGAGCAGCGAGAGGGCCGCGTCCATCGCTACAAGGGCCACGCCGTTCGCCGTAACGTCGGCGCTTCCCACGGTTTGGACGCGTTTCGGTCCTGGCGTGTCGGCGATGACATCTGGCGCCTGATCTTGGCCTCGCAGAACAGGCCGCCCGCGACGCCGATGCCAGCGACCTCGTGCCGCACTGGATCGCCCCGGGCAAGCACAAGGTAGAGCGCCATGTTCCGCAGCTTCCGTACACGACCGAAGTCGAGGCGTTCGACCGCCTCAAGCGGCAACTCGCCGCCTACCGCGTCGTCTTCGGTCAGCCCCGCCAGGAAGAGCTACTCACGCTGCTGGATCGATCTATTCTCGATACCGCTCAACTCAGGGACTGGGCGGTCGATCTTGCGCCGCCGGCCAACCAGACGTAGCAGAACCCTCGTGTATCCCAAACAGCGCTGGTCCGCTCAACCGGTCCGTGACCAGCGCTGCCCCGTGCTTCAGAGCCCATCACCGCCATCGGCACGCGCCGCATGACTGACGGTGCCTTCCTGAAGGATGAGCCCTGAAGCCGCCGCCGGGCGCACCTCCCTCGGTCTCGCCTACATGAACCCCGGAAACCCACTTGCCCTTCCGGGCTACTCAACTCAACAGACGTGGATACGCGCCGCCGAGCGATCCTGCATGGAAGCGGATATCGTCCTCCGCGAGCGCACGCTGGAGCGCCAGCGGATCGCCACGAAACAGGCAGGCGCGGGCATCCAGGACGCAGGTCCCGGCCTGCTGGTACGGCAGCTCGTCGATGATGGCCGCCGCCTGATCCAGCGCCATCCGCCACGTCACCGCCAGCGCATGGGCGTCGGGAGGACTCCCCGCGAACGCCAATTGCGCGATCTCCGGCGCCGAATAGTGCGTCGTCCGGCGCGCATGTTCCAGGAGGGAGCCGGGACCGAATCCCGGGTCCTTGCCGCATGCCGCCCACAGCAGGTAGCCCAGCGGCTGCAGCCGCTGGTGGGAGCTGATCGCGTCGACCCAGTCGCGCACCTCCAGCCTGCCGACCAGGGCCAGCACCTTGTTCGACGCCAGGTCGAACGGGTGGAGCGTGAGTCCCAGGTCGTCATGCTCCATGAGCGGAAAGAACCGGAAGGCGCTGTCGCGAGCCCATTCCATGCGCACCTCGTCGCGGGCCTTGCGTATGACCGCCTCGATGAAGCCCGGCAGCTCGCGGATCGTCTCGATCGTGTAGCCATGCAGCTCCAGGAGCCGCCGGTCGGCAGCGAACGAGGTGTGAACCGCCGCGTCCGCGTCGTGAAACACGTCGATGTCGCGGGAGACGCGCCCGCTGTCCAGGAGCAGGTTGAGCGCCACTCCGCCGGCCACGTAGCTGACGCCGGCCTCCTTGCGCTGGTCGGCTACGAGACGGCAGATCCCGCGTTGGAAGTCCGTGAGAGCCAATCCAGCAGTCCTCTGGCTTCGACGAATCCACTGGTGTCAGCGCACGACGCGATCCGGCGCAGCACCATCGTCGCGGCGTCCCGTTGCTGCAGATCGAGGTCGGGCTTGAGATCCCACAGGCACTGCGTTCGATAGCGGGCTACCAGCGCGTGCAGCCGCCGGTCGAACCCCTGTTGATCCATGGCTCAGTCGAAGGCCGGCAGGAGCGGCGCCTGCGCCTCGAACATGTCGTCGCAGACCTGCCAGATCTGGTCCAGGGTGAGGGTGGCCGCGGTGTGCGGGTCGAGCATGGCGGCGTGGTAGACCGCCTCGCGCCGGCGTGACTCGGCCGCCTCCACGGTGGCGAGTTGCACGGCGATGTTGCTGCCGACGATGCCGGCCAGCACGGTCGGCAGGCGGCCGAACGCCACCGGCGCCAGGCCGGCGCCGTCCACGTGGCAGGCTACCTCCACGCAGGCGTCCGCCGGCAGGTTGTCGATCAGGCCGTGGTTCAGCACGTTGCCGTGGATGGTGGCCGGCACGCCGGTCTCGATCGCCTCGATGATGGCCGAACCGTACTCGTGGCTGAGCGGCTTGGTGTCCACCTCGTGATCGGGGTCGGAGAACTCCCGCTGCTGCTGCTCCCACTCGGCCACCTGGATGGTGCGGCGGCGGATCAGCTCGTCCAGCGGCACCCGGTAGCGGTCGATCATCCCGCCGCCGTGGTGGATGAAGTACGGCGTGTACTCGGCCTGGTGCTCGGAGCTCTCGGTGACGAAGTAGCCGGTGCGCTTCAGTATCTCGAAGCGCACGGTGCGGCCCAGTCCGTCCGGATCGGAGGCGAGGCGCTCGAACAGCACCGGGTACAGGTCGCGGTCGGCGGTGCGGAACTCGGTGTAGAAGGCCATGTGGTTGACCCCGGCGCAGCGGAAGCGCACCTCTTCCTCGGCGACGCCGGCGATGCCGGCCAGCTTGGCGGCCGTGCCCTGCACGCTGTGGCAGAGACCGACCGCGGGGATGTCGGCGGCGCGAAGCAGGGCCAGCATGTTCATGGCCATCGGGTTGGTGTAGTTGAGCAGCAGGCAGCGCGGCGCGCCGACCGTGGTGATGTTCTCGACCAGCTCCATCATCACCGGGTAGGTGCGCAACGCGCGGAAGATGCCGCCGATGCCGAGGGTGTCGGCGATGGTCTGGCGCAGCCCGTAGCGGGCCGGGATCTCGAAGTCCTGGTTGATGGTCTCGCTGTCACCGATCTGCACGCAGCAGATCACGTAGTTGGCGTCCCGGATCGCCTCGCGCTGATCCAGGGTGGTGCGGATGACGGCCGGCTTGTCCAGCGCGCTGGCGGTCTTCTCGGCGGCGATGCCGGCGACGCGCAGGCGTTCGGCGTCGATGTCCATCAGGCGGAACTCCGGCGTCCCGATGCCGTCGCGCTGCAGGATGTCGCTGATGAGCTTCTGGGCGAACACGACGCTGCCGGCGCCGATCAGGGCTATGGTGGGCATGGCGGCCCGCAGTCTATCGGGGTTCGTCGGACGCGTCCCGCTCCCCCACCATCAGGTCGAGGTCGGCGCCCTGGTCGGCCTGCAGGACGTGGCGGGCGTGGATGCGCGCCCAGCCACGCTCCGGCAGGGGGGCCGGCCGCCACTCGCGGCGGCGGCGCGCCAGCTCGTCCGAAGCCACCCGCAGGTCGATCGTGCCGCGCGCGACCGACAGCCGGATCGGGTCGCCGTCGCGGACCAGCGCCAGCGGACCGCCCACCGCTGCTTCCGGCGCGCAGTGCAGGACGACCGTGCCGTACGCGGTGCCGCTCATGCGGGCGTCCGACACGCGCACCATGTCCTTGACCCCCTGCTCGGAGAGCTTGCGGGGGATGGGCAGGGAACCTGCCTCCGGCATGCCGGCCGCCACCGGGCCGGCGTTGCGCAGCACCAGCACGTGCCCGGGGCCGACCGCCAGGTCCGGATCATCGATCCGCTCCGCCACGTCGGCAGGCGAATCGAACACGACCGCCGGCCCTTCGTGCTCGCACAGCTCGGGGCCGGCCGCGGCGCTCTTGATGATCGCGCCGTCCGGGGCGAGCGAGCCGCGCAGCACGGTGAGCGACCCGGTGCCGCCGAGCGGCTCGTCCAGGGTGCGGATCACCGACTGCCACGCTCCCGGCGGCGGCACGTCCGCCAGCCGGTCGCGCAGCGTCCGACCCGCGACGTCGATCGGCTCCGGGTGCAGCAGCGGCTCCAGCGCCTTCAGCACGGCGGGGAGCCCGCCGGCTTCGTGGAAGTCCTCCATGTAGCGGGTGCCGGACGGCTTGCAGTCCACCAGCAACGGCACCCGCGCGGACGCGGCCTGCAGGTCGGCCATCGACAGCGCGACGCCGGCGCGCCGCGCGATGGCCGTCAGGTGGATGATCGTGTTGGTCGAGCCGCCCAGGGCGATCAGGACCGTGAGCGCGTTCTCGAACGCCTCCCTGGTCAGGAGCCGATCGGGCGTGATCGGCTCGCGCGCAAGCAGGGCCGCGCGCCGGCCGGAGGCGACCGCGTTGCGCAGCCGGTCGGCGCTGCCCGATGTCGGTGACGCCCCGCCGGGCAGCATCAGCCCGACCGTCTCGGCCACGCAGGCGATGGTGGAGGCGGAGCCCATCACCATGCAGGTGCCGGGGGTGGAGCAGAGCTGCTGCTGCACCTCGCGGAGCTCCTCCTCGCCTATCCTCCCCTCGCGGAAGCCCGCGTAGTAGCGGCGGCAGTCGGTGCAGGCGCCGACCCGCTCGCCCCGCCACGCGCCGGTGCGCATGGCGCCGGTCACGCACACCACGGCCGGCACGTTCGCGGAGGCCGCCGCCATGAGCTGCGCCGGCACCGTCTTGTCGCAGCCGCCCAGCAGCACCACGGCGTCCATCGGCTGCGCCCGGATCATCTCCTCGGTCTCCATGGCCAGGAGGTTCCGGTAGAACATGGTCGTGGGCGAGAACAGGATCTCGTTCAGGGAGATCGTCGGGAATACCAGCGGCAGCCCGCCGGCCTGCAGCACGCCCCGCTTCACCGCGTCCACCAGCGCCGGCATGTGCGCGTGGCAGGTGTTGTAGTCGCTCGACGTGTCGGCGATGCCGACGACCGGCCGCTCCAGGTCGGTGCCGTCGAACCCCTGCGAGGCCAGGAACGCGCGGCGGATGAAACGGCTGAAGGTGGGATCGCCGTAGGTGGTGAGGTTGCGGTCGATGCCGGTCAGCTCGCGT
Source organism: Spirochaetia bacterium (assembly GCA_965202935.1). Taxonomy (GTDB): domain Bacteria; phylum Spirochaetota; class Spirochaetia; order SZUA-6; family Bin103; genus CATQHW01. Next base: position 6,905,665 of record OZ241879.1, on the reverse strand, counting down.
GCCATGGCTACGCCGGGGTCACCGTAGCGCGGCCGATCGCCGGCCAGCCGGAGGTTTCGGTGGCGTGCAGGGCCAGCCGCAGCCGCCACCGCTCGGCCGGCAGCCCGGACACCGTCACCCGGTTCTCGCCGTCGTGGAGCTCGCGCCAGCCGGAATCCCACCGTGGCGCGCCGTCGCCATCGGGGCCAGCTTCCACCATCACCTGTGCGCGCTCGCCGCCGAACGTGTACTGCTCGACGTCCGCGACAGTGGATTCCCGGTTCGCATAGTAGGTGGCGGCCACGAACGTACCATCGACCCGCCGCTTGAGGTCGCCGTAGCCGGTATCCGTCCCCGGGTGCATCGGGCCGTGCAGCAACTCGGGTCCGTGCCAGGAACGGCCGCGGTCATGCGAGCGGTAGACGACCGGCTTGCGCGTGTAGCCGCCGCCGATGCTGTGCAGGCCGAAGCCCCAGAGCGTTCCCTCTCCCGCGCTGAAGTCGAGCCGGTTGCCGTGCTGGAAGCGCGGATTGCTCTCCAGGTACAGGCGCGCGCGCTGCCACATCCCGCCGGCCACGCCGCCGTCGATCCGGCCGGTGATGTCGACCGGCGGCGCGAACGACGCTCCCATGTCGGTGCTGACCGTCTGCCACGTGACGCCGGGCTCACCGCGGCCGCGCTTCGCGGCATCGCGCAGCACGGCCACGATCGTGCGGTCGCCCACGTACTCGACCGCCGGCTCGAACGTCGCCCGGCCGGCCGGATCGAGCTCCGGCCCCGGCGGCACGATCCAGCCCACGAACCGGAAGCTCCGCCCGTCATCCCGCGATCGGGCCAGCAGCGTGCCGGAGGTGGACCGGTAGTGGAAGTACTGGAAGGCCAGGTACAGGTCGGCCGGGTGGTCCGGATCGACAAACCAGTCCTCGGTGCCGAGCGCCAGGTCGCCGTCGGCCCCGTCGACGCCCTGCACGCAGAGGCGGTCCGCGTCCATCCGCCACGTGCGGCCGTCGTCGCTGGAGCGAAGCTGCCGGGTGCCGGACGTGTAGCCGGTCCGCCAGAACTGCAGGATCAGGTCTCCGTTCGGCGTCACGTACAACCCCGGTTCCGAGTGCGTGTGGCCGTCCTCGAACGGCATGCCCCGGATCGGCGATCCATCGAACCAGCGGTCCAGCGCGCTCCAGGTCCGCCCCTCGTCGGTGGAGGTGATGAGATGGATCGCGTCCCGCTGACCCCAACTGATGTGGGAGACGCCGGAGCGCAGCGCCATGATCCAGCGCCGCTCGTCGACGATGGCGATCATGCAGCGCCCGTACCAGGTGTGCGGGACCCCGTCGGCGTCGGTGAACGGACGCGCCGAACCGTCGACGACCGTCTCGATCGTCTTGTTGTCGAACAGATCGATCGCGGCGTCCACGCGCAGCTCGGCGCGCTCGACGGTCCCCGGCCAGCGGTGCCACGGGCTCACCCACGTCCGCGTGCCGCCCGGCCCGGTGGGCGGCTCGGCCCGCAACGGCGCCTCGATCGACCACGGGTGTCCGCTCACGGCATGATTCTATCAAAGGCCCCCCGACCCAGATGAATTTCTCCGAGCCCAGCTTCACGTTCGGCATCGAGGAGGAGTACCTCCTGATCGACCGCACCACCCGCGATCTCGCCATCGACCCGCGGCCCGAGATGATGGAGGAGTGCCACTCGGCCCTCGGCAGCTCGGTCGGGCCCGAGTTCCTGCGCTCCCAGATCGAGGTCGCCACCGGGATCTGCCACGACCCGGGCGAGGCACGCACGCAACTCGCCGACCTGCGCGGCACCGTCGAGCGCATCGTCGGCCGCTTCGACTGCGCGCTCATCGCCGCCTCCACCCACCCGTTCGGGCGATGGCAGGACCAGAAGCACACGGCCGCCGCCCGCTATTCGCAGATCGCCGAGGACCTGCGGCTGGTCGCGCAGCGCCTGCTGACCTGCGGCATGCACGTGCACGTCGCCATCGAGGACCCGGAGCTGCGCATCGACCTGATGAACCAGGCGGTCTACTTCCTCCCCCACCTGCTGGCGCTGTCGACCTCTTCCCCCTTCTGGGACGGGGCGGACTCGGGCCTGATGTCCTACCGGCTCTCGGTCCTGGACGAGCTGCCGCGCGCCGGGCTCCCCGACCCCTTCCAGAGCGCCGGCGAGTACGACCGGACGGTCGCAACGCTGGTGAGCGCCGGCCTGATCGAGGACGCATCCAAGCTGTGGTGGGACATCCGCCCCAGCGCGCGCTTTCCGACGCTGGAGATGCGCGTCACCGACCTGTGCACGCGGTTGGAGGACGCGTTGTGCCTGGCCGCCCTGTTCCGCTGCCTGTGCCGCCTGCTCTACCGGCTGCGGCGCAACAACCAGAGCTGGCGCATCCACTCGCGCCTGCTGGTCAACGAGAACCGGTGGCGGGCGCAGCGCTACGGCAGCGATCGCGGCCTGGTCGACTTCGGCATAGGCGAGGTCGTCCCGTTCGAGAAGCTGCTCTCGGAACTGCTCGACCTGATCGCCGAAGACGCCGACCACTTCGGGTGCACGGCCGACGTGGAGCGCGCCCGCGCCATCCTGGCCGAGGGGACCAGCGCCCACCGCCAACTGGCGATCTGGAAGCAAGCCCAAGCCGCCGGCGCCGACTCGGCCGCCGCGCTGCGCTCGGTCGTCGACTGGCTGGCCTCAGAGACGGTCGCGGGAACCTGATGGTCGCGCGACCTCCCCGAGGCACACCTTTGTTGGATGGTCCGAGCTGCCCCGCTAAACTCGTTCCATGGCTCGACGAGCGCTTCCCGATGATCCGGTAGCGTTCATACGAGAGTGTCTACGTCGCGGTCAGGTCTTCTGGACGTACCATGTCAACATGCGCTTGGGACAACGTTTCATTTCCCGGAACACGATCCTCGCTGCAGAAGACTATGAGGTTATCGAGGCATATCCGGATGACAAGTACCTGCCGAGTTACCTTCTCTTGGGACGGCTCGACGATACATCGTTTCACGTTCTCTTCGGGGCCGATCTGGAAGGAGGTAACGTGCGAGTTGTAACCGCGTATTATCCCAATCTTGAAGAGTGGGAGCAGGACCTGAAGACCAGGAGGACTCCATGAAATGCGCCGTATGCGGAGCTCGAATGTGTGCGATGACGACCGATCTTCCGTTCAAACTCGCCGAACAGCGTATCGTCATCATCAAGCAACTGCCGGTCCTTCAGTGCACGTCGTGCCGCGAGTATCTGATCGAGGACGCTGTCATGGCGCGGATTGAAGCGCTGCTTGGGCAAACCGACAGAACAGCGGAATTGGAGGTTCTTCGGTATGCGGCTTGATGGAGCGCACGGCTTCGCCAAGACGGGGGCAGTCAGCGAGTGCAGCCGTTGCCTCACGATGAGGTAACGACAACATCTTGGCTGCACTTCCGCGCCGGCAACCTGCTCCGGCTGATCACCACTTCCTGTCAGGGCGATTGAAGTTTCGTTTTCAAACGTGTCCAGAAATAGTCGAACGAGGCAGACCTTTGCCTACCTTGTTCCGGATCGAACAGCGGTGCCATCGTCTGTGCGAAATCGATCTTGTTCAAGGCGGAGATCTGTCCGTGGTGCTCCTTCCACAGCTGCGTGAGCTTCCGCTTGGGGTTGAGTGTCGCAGTTTCCTCCGGAGCTGCGTAGTCGGCCATGGGGAACAACTGGTTGATGGCGGAAGCGTCCGCCAGATACCACGACTCAAGACCGAGAGTCGCAACGCAAATGAACAGGTAGCGTTCATCCGTGGGTAGCCGAGCCTCCCCATGGCTTCTATCGTCAAAGCGCTGGAGCACTGCCGTGGTGCAAGGATCTCGATGGCGGTCGACCAGGATGAAACCTGCACTATAGTGGAGACTTCGGAACGTATCCACTAGCTGCGGGGTTGCACGTATGAGCTTCTCCTTGGTCTTCATGTTGCGGACATCAAAGCGGACGCCACGAAAACTCCTATGCAATACCTTTTTCCAGAACTCCCACTCGGATGAACCCTCGACCCCAACGCCTATGGTCACGGCATAGCTCCGATTGCCCCTTGTGACCACAACTCACCAAGACTGAAGTGCTTGCGAAACTGCTCAATATCTCTGACGCCTGATGCCTTCCTGAGCTTCGTGAACCCGTCCTCCTTGTCGCAGAGGATCACCTCTTGCGGCTCCAGATGATCGAGAAGATCGGGGGCGTGAGTGGTAACGACAATCTGACACTGCTGAGATGCAGACCTCAAGATTTCCACAAGGTATTCCGCCAAGTGGGGATGCACGCCGTTTTCCGGTTCCTCGATCGTGATGAGCGTGGAGTTGCGTACGCTCCACGTGGTGGCGACTAGCAACGCAAGCAGTCGCACTGTACCGTCGGACGCGGATGCAGGGTTGATGCCGGTCTTCAGTTTGTCCTCCAAGATCCGGAAAGTGAGTGTGCCGTCCATCGAGAGCCGCGGCTGTACCTCCTTGAGGCCAGGTACGATCGCTCTCAATCCACGGGAAATTGCATCCAGGTCGTCGTTGCTCATTCTACGGAGTATTGACGCGAGCTTCTCACCAGCCGGCCCGAGAGCAGCAGCGCGCTCGTCGCGGCATGGCTGTCGAGCAATGTCTGGTACGATGTTATGGAATCTCCAGCGCCTGATTTCCTCTCTGAGAAACGTAGCCGGCAGGGAGACAAACCCCACGCCAACCAAGCCAAGACGAGTCGACTCGTCCTCGGGGATCCGGACGGGCGGTCCATCGCCGGGGACGACGTCTATCCTTCTACCGTACCGGTTGAAGCCAACCTCGTTCGTATCTCCATGCCAAACGCGCTCCGCCCTAAGCACCTCTCTGTCGATTTCGACAGTGTCGTCTCCGCTCCTCAAGTCGATCACCAAGTCATATTCCATAGACCTCACGGTCTCGGTGTTATCCGGTTCCGGATTGTCCGTCAGGGCGATCTCGAATGCCTTCCTGAGTTTTAGCGACAGTCGAACCGGCTTCAGCGTATTGCGCTGACGCAGTCGCTTGCTTCTCACCTCGGCATTACCGCCCATCTCGCTCGTGGCGTAGGAGACGTCGTGAGCCACCGCGTTCTGCAGGAATCTCAGCGCGCTGAGCAGATTGGTCTTTCCTGATGCATTTGCGCCAACCACGAAGTTGAGTGGCCCCAACTCGATCGTCTCCGCCGGGGAGCCGAAGCTCTTGAACCCCTCGATACTGAGCTCGGTAATCATGTCCTTGTCCTTCAGGCCTACCCCACGACTATACCCCGTACCAGTGCATCAAACGCCCATACTGGCCAGTCCAATCGGAACAATGTGACTCCCGCTCACCGCTCGTCCACCACCAGCGACTGAAAGCGATCCTCGTCCCACTCGGCGCCCCAGCCGGGCAGGTCGGTGGGAGCCAGGTGGCCGTCCTCGATGACGGGGGCGTTCACCATTCCCCACGGCTCGCCCTGCTTGCGCAGCGTGTCCGGGGCGTAGCTCATGTACTCGTAGTAGCTGGTGTTGTCGATGCAGCAGCCGAGCGTGGCGTGGATGTGGCCGTAGACGCCGCCGGCCGCGTTCATCTCGATGGTGGTGTCGTACAGCTCGGCGAAGTGGGCCATCTTCAGCACCAGCGTGGTGCCGTGGCGGGCATTGGCGCGCAGCAGGTCCGTGGCGCCGTGCATCAGCCACTGGGTGGAGATGCCGATGTCGTGCATGAGCATCTCGTTGGCCATTACCGGCATGTCGAGCGCGCTGCACAGCTCCTGGTAACGGTGCATCTTCTGCTCGTGGAACGGCTCCTCCAGCCAGACGAACCCCAGCTCCTCCATCACGCGACCCACCTCGATCGCCTCGCGCAGGTCGTATGAGCAGACCGGATCGTTGATCAGGTCGAAGTCCGGCCCGACCGCCTCGCGCACCTCCTCGAACAGCGGGATGTCGGCCTCGCCACCCTTGTAGGTGTGGAACTTGTAGGCGCCGATCCCCATCTCGCGGGCGGCGTCGATGTGCTCGAAGTAGCCGTTACGGTCCATGTCGCCGCCGGTCAGATAGCAGGGGAAGCGGTCGCGCACCCGCCCGATCAGGGCGTGCACGGGCAATCCGGCCGCCTTGCCGGCAATGTCCCACAGGCAGTTGTCGAAGTCCCCGAACCAGCCCGGCTTCTGGTACACCCAGCGGGTCCCCTTGTGGAACATCTGGTAGAGCCGCTCCCGGTGCAGCGGGTCCTCGCCGATGGCCATCGAGCGCACCAGGTCGACCTGGAACGCCTCCATGGTCGAAGCCGGTACGCGGCCGGTGATGCCTTCGTCCGTGCGCACCTCCACGACGTGCTCGCACGGCTTCGCGGGCGCCGTCATGATCGGCTCCCGCTCCGCGTTCACCCCCGCCCGGTACTGGATGCGGTGCAGGCCGGGGACCTGCACGAGCTGCGGAATGCGCTCCGGGCTTGCTCCATCCGGAAGCTCCAAAGTGATCAGCTTGATGTCCGTGATCTTCATCTCATCCACCTTTGGTGATTCGTTTCTGCAGCACCGATTCGTTGAGGGTCAGTCCGAAGCCGGGGGCGTCGCTGAGGGTGATGGCGCCGCCCACGGGCAGGACCGGCTCGTTATAGAGCTCCTGGGCGCGCTCCAGGTTGCGGTCGGCCAGCTCCTCGTCCGAGAACTCGTGCGGCAGCGTGTTGCCCAGTCCGGTCGCGAACAGGTGCAGGCTGGCGAACGAGCGGATGCCGATCGCCGGGCTGTGCGGCATGAGCGGCTTGCCGTGCGCGTCGGCCAGGTCGTAGATGCGGCGCACCTCGGTTGGGCCGCCAGCGTTGAGGATGTCGGGCTGCAGGATGTCGGGATTGGCCAGCAGGATCAGGTCGCGGAAGCGCCAGCGGGTCGCCTCCAGCTCGCCGCACGACACCGGGATGGACAGCGCGTCCGCCACCTGCCGGTAGCCCGGCAGATTGACGTGCGGGAGCGGCTCCTCGTAGTGGAACGCTCCCAGCTCCTGCAGGATCTCCCCCTGGCGGATCGCGGTGCTGACGGTGTAGCCCCAGTTGCAGTCGAAGCTGAGCGTGCAGTCGTCCGGCAGGAAGTCCCGGCACACGCGGTAGCGCTCCATGTCCGCGGCCGGATCGGCGTCCAGCACGGTCGGGCCCCAGTCCATGCGGATCTTGTACGCGCGGAAACCCATTTCGTGGCCGCGCCGCACGTCGGCCAGCATCTCCTGCGGGGTCTTGCGGCTGCCGAGGCCCTGGCTCCAGTAGAGCGGCAGCGTGGTGCGCGCGGCGCCGCCCCACAGGTCGTACACCGGCCGGCCGAGGGTCTTGCCCAGCGCGTCCCAGCAGGCGATGTCCACGGCGGCGATCGCCTGGATGTGCTGGCCGGTGCGGCCGTGGCGGTAGAACAGCCGGTCCCACACCACGGCCGGCGCGTGCACGCTCATGCCCACGACGTCCGGCGCCAGCAGGTCGCGGACCACAGCCACGCCGATGCCCGGATGGGCGCGGAAGGCGCCGATGCCGGTCACGCCGCCGCCGGTGTGCAGGCGGATGAGGATCTCGCCCCCTTCGAGCGCGTCCACCTGGAGGCGCTGAATCGCGTCCCGAGCCTGTGCCATCGCGCCGACTTTACAGCACGCCGCCGGTGAGGGGATAACCGGGGCCGTGTCCGAACCCCACCACTCTCCTCGCCTGGTCGCCCTGGTCGACCCGCACAACCAGATCACCGCGGAGGCTCTGCGCGACGCACTCGGCGGCATCCCGGCCGGCGTCGAGCTGCGCACCTTCGGCGACGCGCCGCCGGACGGGCTGCTGCCCGACATCGAAGGGCTGATCAGCAACTCGTGGCTGCCCGAGCCGGAGCAGGCGCCGCGCCTGCGCTGGGTGCAGACGCTCAACGCCGGGCACGAGAACCTGCCCGACGCGCTGGTGTCGGCCCCCGGCGTGGAGGTCTGTCACGGCAGCGGTCCGGCCGCGGTGCCGATCGCGGAATGGACGCTGGGCGCGATGCTGTTCTTCGCGCACCGGTTCCGGCGCATCCTGGCGCACGAGTCGGCCCGCACCTGGCACCGCGACCGGGCGGCCGAGATGTCCGCGTCGGTCCTGCACGGAAGGACGGCCGGCATCCTGGGCTACGGGGCGATCGGCCGGCAGGTGGGACGGCTCTGCCACCTGCTCGGCATGCGGGTCGTGGCGACGCTCGGCCGCGCGGGCACGCGGCAGCAGCTCACCTACCGGACGCCCGGCACCGGCGACCCGGAGGGCGAGTTTCCGGCCCGCTGGGTCGGCTGGGATGCCCTCCCCGACGCGCTGGGCGAGATGGACTTCATCGTGCTGGCTCTGCGGCTGGACGCCCAGACGGATCGCCTGGTCGACGCCGGATTCCTGCAGCGCTGCAAGCCGGACTCGGTGCTGATCAACATGGCCCGCGGCGGCTTGGTGGACGAAGCGGCGCTGGCCGCCGCCCTGTCCGCCGGCGACATCGGCGGCGCCGCGCTCGACGTGTTCGCGACGGAGCCGCTGCCGGCCGGCGACCCGCTGCGCGACGCTCCGAACCTGCTGCTGTCTCCGCACTGCTCGCCCGAGTCGCCGTTCTTCCAGGCGGATATCCGCAACATGGTCGCCGAGAACCTGCGCCGCTTCGGCGCCGGCGAGCCGCTGCTCAACGTCATCCGTCCCCGCGCGAGGCCGGCGTGATCGATTCCATCTCCACCGAGGTCATCTCCAGCACGTACGACAGCGGTCGGCTGTGGTTTCATCCGCGCGCGTGCGCGGTGCCGCACGCCGGCGGCACGCGACTCGTGATGACCGGGCAGAGCATCTCCGGGTCGGACGTGTTCGGCCACGTCCACTGGATGACGTCCGCGGACGGCGGCCGCTCCTGGAGCGACCCGGAGCCCATTCCGGAGCTCGGCCGCCGGTTGCGCGACGACGGTATCGAGGACGGCGTCTGCGACGCGGTGCCCGAGTACCACGCGCCCACCGGCACGGTGCTGCTGCTGGCGTTCAACGTCTACTACCGCGACGACGTGCTGACGATGGCCGACCGGGAGCGCCACGTCGTCTACTCGGTCCTGAATCCGGCGACCGGCCGCTGGAGCGGGCGCAAGCGGATGCCGTGGGACGAGCCTGGAGCCTCCGCGATGTACACCAGCAACTGCTCGCAGCGGGTGACCCTGGACCACCGGGAAGGGGAGCGGGCCGGCGACGTGATCGTGCCGCTGACCTTCGGCCCCGTGGGACGGACCCACCGCGACGTGTGCACGGTGCGCTGCGCGTTCGACGGCGTCGAGCTGCGCGTGGCCGAGCAGGGATCGCACCACGAGCTGCCGGTCCGGCGCGGCCTGCTGGAGCCGAGCGTCACGCGCCTCGGCGACACCTTCTTCCTCACCGTGCGGGCCGAGGACGACCGCGGCTACGTGTCCAGCTCGCCCGACGGCCTGCAGTGGGAGCCGCTGCGACCGTGGTGCTGGGAGGACGGCGAGCCGCTGGTCATGTCCACCACGCAGCAGCGCTGGCTGCCGCACGGCGACACGCTCTTCCTGGTCTACACGCGCCGCACGGGGGCGAACCGCAACGTGTTCCGCTGGCGCGCTCCGCTCTGGGTCGCGGAGGTCGACCGCGACCGGCTGTGCCTGCGTCGCGACACCGAGCGGGTCGTCCTGCCCATGAAGGGCGACGGCGTGAACGACCCGGACGGCGTGCCGCGCATGGGCAACTTCCACACCACGGCCGTGTCCGCCGACGAGTCGATCGTCACCGTCGGAGAGTGCCTGCCGTCCTCTGGCTACCAGGGAGAGACGCTGCTGGCCCGCGTGCGCTGGCACCGCCCCAACCGGCTGTTCGGCTGATGCAAGGACACCGCTTGGTGGCCGTTGCCGGCCACGTCGAGACCGAGTCGTTCGAGGTGCCGGAGCCGGGTCCCGGCCAGGTGCTGGTGCGCGTCTCGCGGAGCCAGGTAAGCGCCGGGAGCGAAAAGACCGCCCTGCTGGCGGCGCGCGGCGCGCGCCGGCCCCTGGGATACACGCTGGTCGGCACCGTGCAGGCCTGCGGCCCCGGCGTGGACGCGTTCCGCGTGGAGGACCGCGTGCTGGCGTTCGGCAACCACGGCAGCCACTGGCTCACCGCGCAGTCGGGGCTGTCCGAGCTGCGCGCATCGGTGCAGCCCATCGAGCACGACGCGGCGGAGCTCAGCGACGAGCAGGCCACCTTCGCCGTGCTCGGCGACGTGGCGCTGCTCGGCATCCGGCGCGCCGAGCTGCAGATCGACGAGTCGGTCGCCGTCTTCGGCCAGGGCGTGGTCGGCCAGCTCACCACCGCGCTGTGCCGAATCTCGGGCGCGCACCCCATCATCGCCGTCGATCTCGACACGCGGCGGCTGGAGCTGGCGCGCGGCAGCGGCGCCACGCACACCGTCGACGCGTCCGCGGACGATCCGGTCGCGGCGATCCGCGACCTGACCGGGGGCGGCGCGCAATGCGTGTTCCATGCGGCCCGCGATCCGGCCGTGCTGGTCCCGGCCATGCAGGCCGCGGGCGACCGCGGCAAGGTCATCCTGGTCGGCAGTCCGCCGGGCACGGTCGAGCTCGGCCTGCAGACCGAGCTGCTGCGCCGCGAGCTGGACATCCGCGGCGTCTACGGTCGCGGGCTGGAGGACTCCGCCCATCCGAAGTTCCCCTGGACCCGGCGCCGCAACCGCCGCGCGATCATGCGCCTGATCGCGCAAGGAACGCTGGTGGTGGATCCCCTCATCAGTCACGTCGCCCGGCCGGAGCAGGCGCCACGCCTCTACCGGCAGGTGCTGGAGGGTACCGCGGGCTGGATGAGCATCCTGTTCGACTGGGACTGACCCATGGGCCGCAACCAGTCCCATGAGGCGCACGCACGCGACATCGCCGGAGCATCGTGGGATCCCGGGCAGTACCTGAAGTTCGCCGACCACCGCGTACGGCCCGCCGTCGACCTGATGGGCCGAATCCCGCTGGCGGCCCCGCGGCGCATCTACGACCTCGGATGCGGCACCGGCAACGTCACCCGCATGCTGGCCGACCGCTGGCCGGCCGCCGACGTCGTCGGAATCGACCACTCGCCGCAGATGCTGAAGCAGGCGCGCGCGACCCCGTCACCGGTGCGCTGGCAACACGGCGACCTCGCGGACTGGCAACCGGAGGAGACGCCCTCGCTGCTGTTCTCCAACGCGGTGATTCACTGGCTGCCCGACCATCGGTCGCTGATCACCCGCCTCTGGTCCCTGCTGCCCGCGGGCGGCTGCCTGGCGGTGCAGGCCCCGATGAGCTGGGACCTGTCCTCGCACCGCCTGATGCGCGAGACCCTTGCCGGCGGCGGCGCAGGCGGCGCTCCGCTTGGCGACACCGGGTTGCGGCGGGCGATGGCGAGCCGCTCGCTGCACGAGCCCGCCTTCTACTACGACCTGCTGGCCGCCGACGCCGCCCATCTCGACGTGTGGACCACCGAGTACCTGCACGCCCTCACCGGCACGAACGCCGTGCTGGAGTGGGTCACCGCCACCAGCCTGCGCCCGATCCTGGCCGGCCTCGGCGATGCGGACCGGGCAACGTTCCTAAACCGGTACCGCGAGCGCCTGAGGTACGCCTACCCTTCGCGTCCCGACGGCACCACTCTCTACCCCTTCCGACGCCTGTTCTTCGCCGCCGTGCGCGGCTGAAGTTCACCGAGATTGCTGCTTCCGCCTGTTGACAGCACCGGACCTCGGCGGTAGGGTCCTTGACTGGAGGGTACAATTATGCAGCAGCCGCTGCGCAGAAACGCCGCTTTCAGTCTGGGCGTCGTCCTCTTGTTGCTCCTGGCAACCACTCAACCACTGTTCGCGAGTGCTTCCACCGAAATGGCGGAAGGAGAGAAGCCCGTCATCCAGTTGATGGTCGGCCCGACCCGAATCCCGCTGGCCGCGGACACATACATCATCCAGGACATCGGTAAACGGATGAATGCCACTATCGAACCGATCAATGGCGACAAGAAGATGCTGCAAACCCTGATCGCATCGCGCCAGGTTCCGGATCTGATGTATGGCAACGCGATCATGTCGAGGCTGGAGGCACTCGACTACGGACCTCAAGGAGTGCTGTTTCCGCTCGATACGAAATTCGACATGATGCCGAACATCAGTCGATTGCGAACGGAGTACAAGGAGTGGGACGCGGCCATGACGGCCAATGACGGACATCAGTACGTCACGCCGTGGGTTTCGGAGTTCCCCTACTTCTTCTATGCACCCCTGATATCACCCACGGTGAGGGACTACGGGATAGATCCGCGGACGGACATAGAGACCTTCGATGACCTCTATGAGATATTCAAGATGTTCAAGAACGACAATCCCGACAGCTATCCCTGGGTGACGCGCAGGGGTCTGCGCTCGCATCTCTATATTTTCGGCACCGACCGATCCTTCTACCTGAATCGTTTTGACGACAGGTACGTATTCGGACCCATGGAGGAAACCTACCGCCTCATGGTGGAATTCATGGCGAAGAACTATGCCGAAGGCCTCATGCATCCTGATTGGTTCACCATGAATGAGGACCCGTGGCGCGAGAATATGGCAGCGGGCAAGGCCCTCTTCACCGTGGATCAATTCAGGCAGAAGACATCGCTGGGCGGGACTCCTGAAGACGAGTCCAGTTGGTGGATCTCGTTCATCGTTCCGAAATTCCATGGCACCCGCTACTACACCACCGATGACTATACCCACGTCAATGAGAGCATCTGGAAACTCAGCGCCGACACCGAGCATGTCGACCGAATTCTGCCGTTTGTCGATTGGCAGTACACCGAAGAAGGTTCCGTGTGGACCATGTTCGGGAACATCGGAGAGACGGCTGAACGAACGGATGACGGCGTGCGCTACCTCGATATCCCGGACGGGGTCGACGCGGGCACCTGGGCACAGGAACAGGGCATGGTCGTCTTCCGGGGCGCTCTCCAGACCAGGGCCGTCTTCTTCAACCGGGCAAGGATAAAGCAGGCCGGAGGGAACCTGCTCGCCCTGGACTTGTGGGAGGCGGACATCGACTATGTGGAGGGCAGCGGTACGGTCAGATTGGCTCATCCGATTCTCACGTTCGCCGACGATGAGTTCGACAGTATCAAGCAGCTGCAGACTGATATCGAGACCTATGCGAGTGAGAACGTCATCCAGTTCGTCACGGGGCAACGGCCCCTCAGCGAATGGAATGACTATGTGAACGAACTGAAGAAGCTGGGTGTCGAAGAGGTTCTCGAGATCTATTCCGCCGCCTACGACCGCTATGCGAAATTGGTCCAATAGGGCTTCGCATCACTCCGGGGGTGTCCGATCGTGTGATCGGGCACCCCTGTCAAGTTAAGAGACCGGACGGTTACCGAGTTGAACGAGTTTCTCTGTGAGAACTTCCTGTCGTCCGGGGACCCGAATGAATCCGGGTATGTTCAATCGAAGAATTTCCTGCGTCAATGGTATGTTCATGGACCGTTCCCCATGGCTCCCGGAACGCGAGCCGCCGCGGAGTCCGGTGACTGGGACATCGTTCTGAATGAGGAAGCCGTCCCGGACGAGGCGAACCTGAAGCCGGACGTCAAGCCGGTGTCCGATCCCCGCGACATGGTCAGGAACGGCGCATGGATGCGGTGGGAAACCTATTGTCTCCGGACCCACTGGCGCTACCCCGAGAGGATCGTGCCGTGCGCGCTGCTGCACGAATGGTACCTGCCGCGGCACCCGGACTTTCCCAAGGCGGTCTTGCCTCCGGGTTACGCTCACCTGCCCATCGAAGCATACACACGGGATGACACGCTCATGCCGTACTGGGTGAATCTGGACCCATCGCAAACCGAAGACGGCAACCCCCGTGAGCCGCATTGCCCGCGGTGCGATGCAAAGGTGGAGATGGAAGCGAAGAGCTGCGCCCGGTGCGGACAGCGCATGGGCGGATACGCGGGATACAGTGCGATAGGCTGGCCACGGAAGGACTCATGGCAGCCTGCTCTGCCGGACGACTACTCGTTCTACTTCATCGCCGCATACGTACATGCACCCGGCGAGATGCGCCAGATGACACTGAGGGCAAGCTGCGAGGGCCGCTACAAGCTCTTCCTGAACGGCCGGGAGGTCGGCGTGTATGCCGGTCCACATCGGTATCCTCAATGGGATCTGGACGAATATGCCGCCGTACTGAAGGAAGGTTGGAACCTGCTGCTCGTCAAGCTGGCCCATGACACAATCAGCGATGATCGCCGGTTCTACCATTCACGGAAAGAGGTGCGGAGCGCGTTCCTGGCACGGATGGTCATGCCCGACAACCGACCGGTGACCGTACGGAACTACGCGAAGCGCAACTTCGCGCCTGAGCGGCAGCTTCGCATCACCGTTTCCGAGCCGATTCCCATCGGCACAGGATCGACCGCCCGCCTGCGGCGTTTCCCGGACGGCACCCTTGTTTGCTCCGAATTCCGAAGCACGGATGATGGCAACACCTGGACGCCCTGTCCAAACCTTCAGGGGGGTGCAGGCGGATCGTGGGAGTCATCCACACCGGCTGACCCGTCGGCCTGGTCCGAAGAGCAGGATCCAGCCACACTGGTGATGGCCACCAACTGCCGGGAGATCCGGCCCGGTCTCTACAGCGGGCGGCTGTGCCGGAGCCTGGATGGTTGGCAATCCCGGGAGGTTCTGGATGTCACCGTACACCTGGACGACGGCACGAACCTGGTGGACGAGGGAAACCACGAGATCGGCCCTGGCAGCATCAGGGGCCTCAACATCGTCGGACTGTCCGACGGCACCCTCGTCGTGCCGATGTACGGCAGCTTGAAGCAGGACGTCGTATGGTTCGACTATCGAACATTCGGAGGCTATTTGAAGTATCCCCAGCAATGGCCCAGGCAGTTCAAGTACCGCTCCTGGCTGCTGCGGAGCGAAGATGGAGGGCTCAACTGGCATTACTACAGCACGATAGCCGCACTTCCCGAGCTCGGCGACGAGGGTTTCTGCGAACCGAGCGTAACGACTCTGCATGACGGCTCGCTCATAGCCCTGCTGCGCAACGGAGGCAGCGTCGACGGTCCCCTGTGGGTGTGCCGCTCGTGGGACGACGGCCGCACGTGGTCGTACCCGGTGCGCACGACGCCCACCGGCAATGCCCCCCAGATCCGTCAGATGCCCAACGGCGTATTGGCATGCTCCTACGGCCGCCCCAACAACCGTATCAGTTTCGATCTCACCGGTTCCGGCCTGGCCTGGTCGCATACGGTCGTCGCGGCCGATTGCTACGGCAACGATCACATCGAGTTTGCCGTTACGGGTTCGGATACGTTGTACTGCGCCTACGCGGATGATGAGTTCGATGCTCAGGGCAACAGGATGCCCCGCAAGGTTCGACAGAAATACGGCCGGCGCATCACAGCAGAGAGGCTTTGACATTACTTGACGCGCACAGTCGGTATCCGGAATCACGGACATTCACGATGGAAAGGCAGGAACTCACCCTATACGGTCTGCGCGTCATCCTGAGCACGCCGCGCGTCGTGGCTGAGACGTCCAGAGGCCGTTGCTGGTACCCGGACTTGCTGAAGTTCTCTACCGGCGAGCTCATGCTGAACCACAGTCTGAATGCGGACCGTCACGACAACGAGCACAATTCACAGGCCGTCTACCTGTCCATTGACGAAGGCCGCACGTTCGATTTCGCCTACGACGTGAATGGATTTCACAACGGCGGCGGCGAGCCGAGAATCAGTCTGCCCGACGGTCGCATCGTCGGTGCGTCGTCCTTCCTGAGGCCAGGTCCGTCGCCACAGGGGCAGAGCTTCCTCGCGCACCACTGGTGCTACGACCAGGGCGGCAGGCGCTATGCGGTCGAGCCCTGGAGCGTAGTCGTGGAGGGATTCCCCAGAGAGGTGGATCGTTGGAGACTCTCGAGCCGGACATCATGGACCACGAT
The DNA here is from genome assembly GCA_965202935.1 of Spirochaetia bacterium. Lineage (GTDB taxonomy): Bacteria > Spirochaetota > Spirochaetia > SZUA-6 > Bin103 > CATQHW01. The sequence goes on along the minus strand of OZ241879.1, from coordinate 6,889,749 downwards.
CAACTGGTTCAGCGACATCCTGATCGTCGACGGCGGTGCATGGCTGAGCTTGATGAGTCTCAAATACCGTGGCGACGAACGGTGGACCGTCGTGGCCGTGGCTTCCAGCGATGAGGGCCATCACTGGCAGTATCTGTCTACCGTCGCCGTCCCGGACGATGCGCCACACGGCCTGGAGGGTTTTGGCGAGCCCTGTCTCGTCAGACTTCCAAACGGCGACCTGATGAGCGTCATGCGGGTCGGGCAACACCACAAGCAGCCGGACCAGTGGCTCACTCGCACCTACAGTAGAGACGGTGGCCGTAGCTGGACCGCAATCGACGTTCTTCCCGCGTGGAGCGTGGCGCCGCAGATCTGTCGACTGCACAACGACGTGCTCGTGCTCTCTACCGGGCGACCGGGAATCGTTCTCTGGCTCTCGACCGATGAGAGAGCCGCCGGGTGGCACCCCATCGACGTATTGGACTGGCACAACACGGCCCTGGACAGACCATTGCACATCGAAAGGGATCGGATCCTGGGGCCTGAGCCGGCGAGCGCCAAGGGCCAGACAACCTCATATACCGCGATCGTCGAGGTTTCACCGAATCGCATCTACCTGGTGTACGATCGCACACCCTACGGCTGGAAGCCGGTGCCGGCGGAATCCGATGAGCGCAGCCAGATCTTTCTCCTCGAAGCGGAGGTGCAGCGCATCGCCACAGGGTGAAGCGTCACCTTGCCGGTTCTCAATCTTTGACCGAACCCACCAGGACTCCTTTCACGAAGTACTTCTGGATGAACGGATAGACCACGATGATGGGCCATATGGTCAGAATGATAGCCGCAAACTTGAAGGACTTGAAGAAGCCCGGACCGACCCATCCTTCGAGAGAGACATCCCGCAAAGGACCCGACTGCAGTATGCTCTGAAAAGACCCGGTGTATCTGCCCACCCGTCCTTCCAGGAGGATCCTCTGCAGTATCAGCGGCAACGGAAACTTCGCGGCGTCGGTCAAGTATATCAGCGGGCCCGCATAGTTGTTCCAGCTCTCCACCGCGGCAAACAGCCCGATGGTCGCCAGAATGGGTTTGATGAGAGGCAGGACGATACGCAGATAGACATACAGATCCCCCGCACCGTCCATGTAGGCTGCTTCTCTCAGGTCCGAGCCTATCGTCGACCTGATGTTCGCTCTCATGATAAAGATATACCACGCGCTGAAGCACGCAGGGAGGATGATTGCCAATCTCGTATTATAGAGTCCGATTCCCATCATGACCAGGAAGCTCGGGATCATGTTGGTCGGAACGAACATGGTCAGCACGATGAAGACGAGTATGACCTTTCGGAACGGCAGCGACTGCCGCTCGAGGGCAAAGGCAGCCGCGCTGGTGACAAGCAGGGTCAGGATCACGGTGAGGACCGCGTATAGAACGCTGTTGACGTAAGCGACTCCGATATCGGTGGCCATCAAGAGGATACGGTACGAGTTCAGATGGAGCTCGCCTTTCGGAAAGAGCTTCACGGCATTCAGCGTGATCTCCGCGTATCCGCTTATCGATACCGAGAATATGTAGACGAAGGGAAATATGAAAGAAACGATGAGGAGAAGAAAGAGGAGGTGATTGGCAACATCAAAGGCCATCGAGCCCGGGCTGTGCCTGTATCTCATCTTCGGTCACCTACCACAAGCTGTTCTCGCTCACTTTCCGACTTATGTAATTGGTCGCGACTACGAGCGCCAGCGCCAGCACCGCATTGAACAGGCCGACGGCAGCCGCGAAGGAGTAGTCCAATCCGAGGATGCCTCTCCTGTAGACGTAGGTGGAAAACACGTCAGCCACGCTGTAGATGCCCGGGTTGGACATGAGAAAGACCTTTTCGAAACCCACGTTGATGAGCTGACCGACATTCAGAATGAGCAGGATGGTGATCGTCGGCGCCAAGCCGGGAAGCGTGATATGGATGGCCCGTTGCACCCTGTTCGCCCCATCCAGATAGGAAGCTTCATAGAGCTCCGGATTGATGCTCGCCAGGGAGGCAAGGAAAACGATGGAGCCCCAGCCCATGCTCTGCCACACGCCGGAAACGACATAGAGCGGTCTGAACCACTGCGGATCGTTGACAAAGTCCGCGGCCCCGATGCCGAGAGCGCCCAGGATCCGATTTACATATCCGTCGTGGCCGAAAAAGCTGTACAGCATGCCGACGATGATCACGACAGACACGAAGTGCGGCAAGTATGTAATGCTCTGGGCGATCGTCTTGAACGGGCGATTGTGGATCTCATTCAGCAGGAGAGCGAGCAGGATGGGAGCAGGGAAGCCAAAGACGAGACTGTAGAGGCCGAGAAGAAAGGTGTTCTTGAGAAGCCGAGGAAAGAACGGACTCTGCATGAACTGGATGAACCACTTGAGACCCACCCACTCACTGCCGAAAAAGCCGTCTACGATACTGTATCGCGTAAAGGGAATCGTAATCGCTCCGATGCTGGGAACGTACTTGAAGATCAGCAAACCGAGAATGGCAGGAAGCAGCAGCAGATAGAGGGCGGCGTGCTTTCTCAGTTGTGGAATCAGCGAAACGTTGCGGAGGAGAGCGTCCTTCTTGCGAGCCCTCAACCCTGTAGAACGTTGCATAACACTCCAGTCGAGCAGCGTACGCCCCCGGTTCCGTGACTGTCAATGAGGTGAGCGTCCGCCTCCGCCCGAACGCGCGTGGTCCGGAACGAATCCAGGCCGTTGACCGCGGTACTACCGAGTACTACCCTGGTGCTCGCAGATCTCCCGTGGCAGTGAAGTCCTCTGGACGGTCCGAGTCCTGCGTCCGAGGCTGCCCCTTCCGCCGCCTGTGCTTCGTTGCCGTATGCGGTTGAAGTCCCGTCGCCGCCCCAACTCCCCGGTTCGTCGGCCCTGTCGGCAACACCTTCGCCTTGACGTTACCGTGGCGTCGCAGCGTATCGTTCGGGCTTCACCTTGACACCCAGCCCCCTGCACAGCCGAACTCAGCCATGAGCGACATCCGCACGCGGCGACGACCAGCCGGCGCCCTGCAGATCGACGGCAGGCTCACCGCGAAGGGCAAGCTGCGCTACGTCCGGCAGGACTGGCAGCTCTACGCGCTCATCCTGCCGGTGCTCGTCTTCTTCGCCATATTCCACTACTGGCCGATGTATGGCGTGCAGATCGCCTTCAAGGAGTATCTCGGCCCGCTCGGCATCCTGGGCAGCCCGTGGGTGGGATTCAAGCATTTCGTCCGCTTCTTCAGCTCGTTCCACTTCGTCCGCGTCATCAGGAACACCTTGACCATCAGCCTCTACGAGCTGCTGGTCGGATTTCCGATCCCGATCATCCTGGCGCTCTCCATGAACGAGCTGCGGCTCCTGGGGTTCAAGAAGGTGGTTCAGAACATCACCTATGCCCCGTACTTCCTGTCCCCGGTGGTCATGGTCGGCATGATCATCCTGTTCCTGTCGCCGAGCAGAGGCGTCATCAACGCGGTGATCGGGCTGGTCGGCTTCGAGCCGGTGTCCTTCATGACGGAGCCCGGGTGGTTCAAGCACGTCTACGTATGGTCCGGCGTCTGGCAGCACGCCGGCTGGGGCTCCGTGATCTACATGGCGGCGCTGGCCGGCATCGACCACGAAGTGGTGGAGGCGTCGATCATCGATGGGACGAGCCGTCTGCAGCGCATCCGTCACGTGATGATCCCTGGCATCATGTCCACCGCGATCGTGCTGCTGATCCTGTCGGCGGCCGGCATTCTGGCGGTCGGCTTCGAGAAGATCTACCTGATGCAGAATCAGCTCAATCTGCCGACGTCCGACGTCATATCGACCTATGTCTACCGCGTGGGTCTCCTCGGCGCGCAGTTCAGCTTCGGTGCAGCCGTGGGGCTGTTCAATTCGGTCGTCAACTTCATCGTCCTGATCATCGTCAACGCGGCATCGCGGCGTCTCACCGGGTCCAGCCTGTGGTGAGGCCCGAAGGCGACTAGGAACGCGCAGCGATGCCCCCCGTCGTCAAGGACACCGGCGCGGACAAGGTGTTCCACGTCGCCAACACCGCGTTCCTGATCGGCATCCTGCTCCTGTACTCCTACCCGCTCTGGTTCGTGGCCATCGCGTCGCTCTCCACGCCGGTGGAGATCTCGCAGGGCAACGTGTGGATCGTGCCACGCGGCACCACGATAGAAGCGTACCGGCGGGTGCTCACCAACGACGACATCCTCATGGGCTACCGCAACACGATCTTCTACACCATCGCCGGCGTTGCCGTGAACGTCACCATGACCGTGCTGGCGGCGTATCCGCTGTCGCGCAAGCGGTTCTTCGGCAGGAAGATCATCCTCATCTATCTGACCTTCACCATGTTCTTCAACGGCGGCCTGATCCCCACGTACCTGGTGGTGGACGGGCTGGGGCTGGTCAACACATTCTGGGTCATGATCATCCCCAACGCCGTGTCGGTGTTCCTGATCTTCATCATGCGGACGTTCTTTCTGCGGACGATTCCGGACGAGCTGTACGATGCGGCCGCGATCGACGGCAGCAGCCACGTGCATACGCTGGTCCGGGTCGTGCTGCCGGTTTCCGGTCCCGTGCTGGCGGTCATGATCCTGTTCTACGGGGTGGGGCACTGGAACTCGTACTTCAACGCGCTCATCTACCTGAGCGACCGCGAGCGGTTCACCCTGCAGCTCATCCTGCGGGAGATCCTGGTGCAGGAGCGCATCGACGAGATGGTCGACATCGCCGACGAGGCGTATTTCGAGCAGGCAATGCTGGCCGAAATCCTCAAGTACGCCGTGATCATCTTCGCGAGCGTGCCGGTCCTGCTGCTCTACCCGTTCCTGCAGAGATATTTCGTGAAGGGCGTGATGATCGGAGCGATCAAGGGATGAAGCATATCCACGGATCAAGGAGGTGACGAAGGAAGCGCCTTTGCGAATAGTCGTATGAAGTTGGACGCGCGGCGGGCTCGTCGAGCCGGCTGGCGGGTTCAATCGCACTCGAACAGTTCCCTAGAGGAGAAGTGCACATGCACAAGAGACAGTGGTCCGTAGTGGCCCTGATCGTCGCCCTCTGCTTCGTGAGCGGAGCGGCGTGGGCGACGGGTGTCGAAGAGGCGGCGACCACCGAGAGCGGTGCCCGGATGACCGGCCTGCCGATCGTGGACGAGCCGATCACGCTGCGCGGTTTTGGCGGCTACCATCCGCAGCAGGGCCCGTTCGACGAGATGCTGGTGTTCCAGGAGATGGAGAAGCGCACCAACATCCAGATCGAGTGGGAGATCGTGCCGGATGCCGGGTACGGCGAGCGGCAGGCACTGAAGCTGGCGACCGGCGACCTCCCGGATTTCTTCTATCGGTTGGACCTGGGTGACCTGGACGTGCTGAAGTACGGGGCGGCCGGCGTGTTCGTCGACATGAACACGCTCACCGACTACTCCCCCAACCTCAACGTGATCTTCGCCCGGCACCCCGAGTGGAAGCTGGAATCCGCGGACGGAGGCAAGTACACCCTGGGCAACATCCAGGAGGTGGCGCTCAACCGGGTCCACCGGATGTGGGTGAACCAGAAGTTCCTGGACAACCTGAGCCTGCCGATGCCGACCACCACCGACGGGTACCTGGACACGCTGCTCGCCTTCCGGGATGGGGATCCCAACGGCAACGGACGACAGGACGAAGTGGGGCTGGCCGACTTCAGCACCGGCACCGGCCGCTTCGTGGAACAGTTCCTGGGCGCCTGGGGTCTCGGCACCAGAGGGAACGGCCTGCGCGGCCAGACGGGCATGGACGTCGGGCCTGACGGCAACCTCCGTTACATCCCCATCAGCGACGGGTACCGGGAGATCCTGGAGTATCTGAACCTGATGTGGGAGGAGAACCTGATCGATCCCGATCACTTCGCCCACTCGGTCGCGGACTGGCAGGCGCTGGGAGCCACCGATCGGCTCGGCTCGCATCCGCAGACCTCCCCGGCCTTCATGCATCCGCATGACGTGGACTTCGCCATCGCCGGTCCGCTGATCGGACCGTACGGCGACCAGCTCTTCTCGGCGGTCAATCCGACCGTCGTGCAGCCGCACACGTTCGCGATCACGTCGGCCAACCCGCACCCCGAGGCGACCATGCGCTGGGTCGACTACTTCTTCAGCGAGGACGGCTACGTCCTGCTGGACTGGGGTGTCGAGGGCGTGACCTACCAGGTGGACGAGAACGGCATCTGGGACTTCATTCGGGATGACCAGGGCAAGGCCATCTGGGCGCCGGACGCCAACTCCGACTGGCCGAACAAGGGGCCCCGCGGCGTGTGGACTCCGTTCCACGGTGGCCGGATCCCCATTCTCTGGTCGAACGAGACGTTCCAGGACATCTGGATCAAGTCGCCGATCGCGAACAATCCGAACGTCCTTCTCAACGCCCAGAGTCTCGCCATCTACGAGCCGTATTTCCCGGAGGAGATACTGCGCGGTCTCTCGTTCACGGAGGCGGAGGCGCAGGTGGTCGCCGACTACATGACGGAGACCGGCCAGTACGTCAACGAGATGGAGGCGCAGTTCATGGCCGGCCAGGTGCCCTTCAGCGAGTGGGATGACCACGTTGCAAAGGTCAAGTCCGGGAACTTCGACCAATTCGTCGAGGTAGTAACCGCCGCCTACAACCGGTACGTCGGCAACTAGACCGACCATACCGACGAATCGCGGCAGGAGGCCGGGCAAGGCCCCGGCCTCCTGCTCGCCAATGGAGCCGCGATCCATGGAACGCATGACGGACCCGTTTCGCGACGTGCACTTCGGCGCGGCCGCCGGTCTCTCGGTCAGCTACCGCTCCGCGATGACCGGCTACGAGGAAGGCCTTGCCGACGGCATCTACGCGGCGCTCGGCTGGAACGGATCAGGCTACTCTGCGTGGACCCGCAACCTGCCGGGGCCGGCGGTGCTGGCCACCGCCGAGTTCGCCGAGCCGCAGGCGTTCGCCCTGGAGGTCGATGGGCAGTCGCTCTGCTCCCACTGGCAACTCGCCGGCTTCGACAAGCACGAAGAGGAGAAGGGGCTGCACGCGGTGGTGACCCTCCGGCACGCGGTGCGGGCGGCGGAGGTCCAGGTCCACACGCTGCTCGACGGCACGGCGATCCTCACGCGGTGGATCTCGGTCACCAACACGGGAGACAGGCCGCTGGCGCTTGGCCGGGTCGCGCCGCTCTCCGGCGGACTGCACGTGGTGCCGCGCTGGCGCGATCACGTGCACGGAGGCACCCCCTACCGCCTGGGCTACCCGGAATACAGCGCGATCCTGCACGAAGGCGGCTTCCGCTGGCACGATCTGCCCAACGCCGGCTACTACGTCGGGTCGCGTTTCCTGCGCAAGCGGCACCGCCACCCGATGTTCGTCCTGGAGGACCGGGCCACCGGGGCGCACTTCGTGTGTCAGCTCGCCTGGTCGGGTGGTTACCGGTTCGTCTTCGACCTGAACAGCGAGGGGACGGACGCCCACCTCTGGTTCCAGGCGCTGATGGACGCGCCCGCGCCCCTGCGCGTGGTGGCGCCGGCGGAGACGGTGAGCTCCACCGAGGTCCACATCGGCATGCTGTTCGGTGACCTGGACGACTGCGTGAACGCCATGCACGAGCATGTCCGGCGGAGCGTCATGCAGCCGCAGGCGCGCGGGCGCGGCCTGTGGATCGAGTCCGGCATCGGGCCCGAGGAAGTGATGAGCCAGGAGGCCGTGCTGCACCACGCCGATGCCGCCGCGGGAATCGGCGCGGAGGTCTTCTTCATCGACGCCTCGTGGTACTCGCCGCCGGACGAGACCGAGCGGTGGTTCGCCCGCGTCGGCGACTGGCAGGCGAACGCAGAGCGGTACCCGATGGGCATCGACGGAATCCGTGACCACGTGCACGCGAAGGGCATGCTGTTCGGATTGTGGATGGAGCCGGAGCGCTTCGGCGTGGACTCCGGCGCCTTCGCCGAGCACAGGGATTGGTGCACGGTCGGCTACGACGGCAGGGTCCGGGGCGAGGTCGCCGGCGGCGGCGGGATGGTGGATCTGGCCAAGCCCGACGCCGCCGCCTGGGTGGAAGCGCAGATGGCAGGCGTCATCGAGCGCTACCAGCTCGACTTCTTCCGCCTCGACTTCAACGCCACGACGGCCAGCCCGTTCTCCTGCAACGAGCGCGACGGCTACCTGGAGAACAGCGATTGGCGCTACCACGAGGCGTTCTACGCGATTATGGAGCGGCTGCGTGCACGGTTCCCGAAGGTGATCTTCGAGGCGTGCGCGAGCGGCGGCGGCCGCACCGATCTGGGCACGGCGCGCGCCTTCTGCCACACTTGGGTCACCGACTGGCAGCGGGCGCCGCGCAGCTTCGCGATCACCAACGGCATGACCATGTGCCTGCCGCCGGAGCACGTCGACCGCCTGCTCAACGGGCAGGACGGTTTCACCACCGCCAGCCTCGACTTCCAGGTCCGGCTGCTGCTGTTCGTGCGGCCGACGATCGGATCGGCCACGCAGCTCGGCTTCACGCCCAACAGCGTGCAGATCGCGCGCATCAGGCACGCGGTGGAACTCTACAAGGAGTTTGTGCGGCCGATGTTGCCGAGCTCCAGGATCTTCCATCACACGCCCGAGGTGACCGGCCCCGACCCCAAGGGGACGGGGATCCTGGAAGTCGCCTCGCTCGAGCGTGACCGGGCGATGATGGGCATCTTCCAGCTCTCCGATCCCGACCACGAGGAGCGGCGCGTGCGCTTCCGCGGGCTCGACGCGTCGGGGGCCTACCGGGTGACGCTGGACACCGGCGGCGAGTGCTTCGAGGCTGACGGGCGCACCGTCACCATGGACGGCCTGACCGTGCGCCTCGGCCGGGCGCTCACCAGCGAGCTGCTGCTGGCCGAACGGATCCGGTAGCCACGGTGGCACGCTCGTAGACGAACAGCGCCGATTCGAACGCCCCGACGGAAGCCGACAGTCCCTCGCCCATGAGCGCCGCGCCGCTCACCGTGACGGCCCTGTCGGGTGCGTCCAGGTCGGTCACCACGTACGCCGCCTCCGGCTCGAGGTTTCTGAGCCGGAGCTCCAGCGTCCCCTGTTCCGCCTCGCTCCGCCGGAAGGCCTGTACCAGTCCCCTGCCCTGGTCCGGACGGTCGAACTGCCACGCCACCCAGACGTCGTTCTCACGGCTGTACGCGGTGAGCGGGTAGTAGTCGCCCAGGAAGAGGTCCCCGAGATCCCGGAGCTCCGCGACCTGCCGCCTGACCGCCGAGCTCGTCAGCTCCCGTACGTTGATGGCCAGGCCGAAGACGGCACCCATGCCGCTGCGGACATCGTACGGGGTGCGACTGATCGCGCCGACGCCGTGGAAGGGGATCCAGTACGACAGGCCGGCCGTCATGTCCTGCTGTGGCTCGGGAACCCAGGTCAGGTCGCTGCGCCAGAACGTGATCGTCCTCCTGAGCATCTCGAAGTCGATGCGCCGCCCGCCGGAGGCCGAGCTGTCGATGACCAGGTGCGGGTGCTTGCGCCGTAGCGCGTCGAAGTACTCGTACAGCCCCATGACGTAGCGGATCTCGTTCATGCCCTGCCGGTCGTCCGCCTCGCCGTGCCGCCAGTACTGCACGGGATGAAGGTTGAAGTCGTGGCGGTAGACGTCGAGGTCCCACTCGCCGATCTTCGCCGAGAAGGTGGCGATGGCCCAGGCGAGCGCCTCGGGATTCCCCAGGTCGAGGAGATGAAAGCCGTCGCGGTGCATGTAGCGGTGCTCGGGCGGCAGCGCGTAGGCCGGCGGCGGCGGGATCAGGAATTCCCGGTGTTCCCGGTGGGTCTCGGTGCCCACCATCGCCCGCTCGGGTTCGAACCACAGGATGTACTTGAGACCGTTGGCGTGCACGGCGTCGGCCGCGGCCCGCATGCCGTTCGGGTACCGCTCGGGATCCGGGGTCCAGTTGCCGCACGACCACGCCCAGGCGTCCGTGCCGAGCCTGTCCGGCAGCAGGCGGTACCACCCCGCGTCGACCTGCACGTAATCCACGGCCAGATCCCGCCGCGCGATCGCTTCCGCCACCGAGGTCACCACCCGCTCGGTGGAGTCGTGGAACCCGACCGTGCCGTGCACGCTCGCATAGACCATGGGCTCTGTCGGCCTGCCGTCCACCGCAGGCGTGTAGTGGTCGACGATGAGGCGGCGCAGCACGTTGTTGCCGCGCAACCGATCGGTCCCGGCCCAGAACAGCAGGAGCGTCGCGGGCAGCCTGATCCGCTCGCCAGGCGCCAGGTAGGTGTTCATCACCTCCAGTCCCGTCCGCAGGCGGGCGGACGCCGCGCCGGTGCGCTCCACGGACGCCGCCCACTGGCCGGTCCAGCCCACGCCAACGACCACGCCGTGGTTGCCGGGAAAGGCGAGGTTGAAGAAGGGCAGCGTCGTGTCCGACGACCGGCCGCCGACCGGGGCGAGGCTGACCGTCTCGTTGCGCTTGATCTCGGTCGTGAGCGGCTCGAAGTCGTCCACCTTCGCGGTGCTGCCACGGGCGTGATGCAGCGTCCACGGCCCGGATGCGCGCGCCGACTGCGACTCTCCGGCCGTGACGACCAGATCGCCCGCGAACACCTCGGAGAGCACGGGAGTGTCCGCCGCTCCCGTGTTCTCCAGCCAGACCACCCACTCGACCGCGGGGTAGTTCCGGTACACGGTGGCGACGAACGTCAGCACAAGCCCCGTTTCGGGATCGGCGTAGCGGTGCGTCCACTCGGTGCGGTGCTCGTCGGGCTCCGCCGATTCGCGCGAGAAGGTCCACGCCCGCAGCAACTCCGCGGACGCCGTCTCGCCATACATGAATGAAACCGGCGGGCGTGGATCCGGCCCGCTCACGTGCGCTTCCAACCAAGCGTCGAATCCCGCCATCTCGATCTCCTTCGCCTCCTCGGCTGCTTCCGCGGTCCCTCCCGTCACCTCCCCGGAGCTCGCCCGCGGAAACGTAGGCGCGTCGGACGCGGCTCCCCCCAGCGAGCAGCCGACCGCTGCCGCCAGCGCGACCAGGCACAGTAGTCGGAGTCCGACGTGGTTCGCGCCCCGCATGACTCGCCGTCCGTTACTCACGTAGCATCGCGGCGCCGCAGGCGACGGTCGTGAAGCGCTACGATGGCCCGAGCGGCGGCATGCCGGGGTGCGAGCCGCCCGCGTTCCTGGCGAGATTACCGCCGTCGAAGGGCACGAGCGCGCCGGTCATGAACGACGATGCGTCCGAGGCAAGCAGGATCGCCAGGCCCTTGATCTCCTCCGGCCGGCCCAGGCGACCGATGGGCAGGCCGCGCAGGAAGTTGCTGCGCAGGACGGGATCGGCCTCCATCCGGTCCCGCAGGCCCTGGTTCTCCACCTGGGCACAGACGATGGCGTTCACGCGCACGCCCAGCGGCGCCCACTCGGAGCTCAGCTCGCGGGTCATCTGCGCCACGGCGCCCATCGCCATGCTGTAGGGGATGTGGTGCCGGCCGAGTGCGGTGAAACCGGCGATGGAGACGATGCTCATGATGCTGCCCTTGCCGGCCGCGATCATGCGCCGGCCGGCATGCTGGGTGCAGTGGAAGCGCCCGACCACGAGCCCCTGCATGGAGCGTTGGATCTCGTCGGCGGGGAGCTCGGCGGGGTCTCCGTGGCCACCCTCCCCGGCCACGTTGCTCAGGACGTCGATGCGGCCGAACTCCCGGTCCAGCGTGGCGTAAAGCGCGTCGATCTGCTCCGTGTCCGAGACGTCGCACACCGCCGGAACGGCCCTCCGGCCCAGCGCTTCGATGGTCGCGGCCGTGTCCTCCATCCCTTCCGCGTCGATGTCGGCGAGGAGCAGATCGGCGCCGTACTCGGCGAAACCGATCGACATCGCCCGGCCCATGCCGCGGGCCGCGCCCGACACCACGGCGACGCGATCGGTCAGGTCGAACAGATTGCCAGCCATGTCAGGCCTCCTTTGCGGCGACCGCCGCGCTCGCCTCGTGCAGCACGCGCAGCGCCCAGCCGTGCATCGGCGCGGCGATCGCTCCGTCCAGGAGCGGGTCGCCCGTATCGCGCATCCACCGGTACAGGCGGCCGAGAAGCTCGTCGCGCACCTGCCGGTACGCCGGGCGGTCGATCACGTTGTCAAGCTCCTCGGGATCCTCGCGCAGATCGAACAGCTCGGCCAGAGGATGGAACGTGCCGGAGATCCGCTCGGGCGTCACCGGGGTCGTGTGCAGGGCCGCCGCGCCGGTCTGCTGAATGAGGGTCACCGACTCGGTGAAATAGACGATCAGCTTGTGACGGTCGGTGCGGATGCACCGCCGCGGATCGTAGTAGTTCTGATAGCTCATCTCGGCGAAGACGCTGTCGCGAACGGGCCCGGGCCTGCCGTCGAGCAGGCCGGCCAGGCTGTGGCCCTGGATGGCCGGCGGCGCCGGCACGTCGGCGGCTTCCAGCAACGTCGGGACGAGATCTATGTTGCTGGCAAGCTCGCGCTGCACGCGCCCGCCGACCCAACCGCGGGCCGGGAACCGGACGATCAGCGCGATGCCGATGCCCGCGTCGTACAGCGTGCTCTTGGCCCGTGTCATGGCGATGCCGTGGTCGGTGGTGAAGACCACCAGGGTGTGCTCGTCCAGGCCGAGCCGCTCGATCTCCCGGAGGATCCGGCCGGCGTGGGTGTCCAGGTAGCGCACCGCGCCCTGGAACTCCGTGAAGTCGCGCCGCGCGAACGCTTCGTCGCGGAGATAGGGGGGCACCGTGACGCCGAGCGAGTCGTCCGGCTCGATGTAGTCGCCGACGAACCCCTCGTAGTTCGGGTCGGGCGCGAGCAGCGACTTGCGTCGATGCGGCTCTCCGTAGCCGATCTCCAGAAAGAACGGCCGATCGCTCCGCGACGCGCGGCGCAGCTCCGCGATCACGCGATCGGCGACCTCCTCCCCCCTGCCGAACAGCTCGGCGTGATCGAATCCGCAGCGGACGGCGATTTCCTTTTCGGTCGCGAACGCCTGCTGTGTCGAGAAGGCCGCCGGCAGCACCGCTCCGCAGCGGCCCGCGTGATGGAGGCCGACGATCCCGGTACGGTAGCCGGCGTCGCGGAGCAGCTCCGCCACGTGCCGCTCCCCGCCATGGAGATCCCAGGCGAAGTTGGACTGCGAAAGCCCCATGACGCCGTGCGAGTGCGGGAAGCGGCCCGTCACCATGCTGGCCCGCGACGGACTGCACTGCGGCGCCGTCGAGAACGCGTGCTCGAACCGAACGCCCGATGCGGCCAGCGCATCCAGGTTCGGGGAGTGCACGGTAGGCACCCCGTAGCAGTGCAGGTGCCTGCCCAGGTCGTGGCAGTGCACGAGGACGATGTTCGGCCGGAAGCTGCCGCTGGCCGATGCCACCGCCGCTACTCCGCTCCGCCGGCCGCGGCCAGTGCCTCGACTGCCCAGCGATGCAGCGGCGAGGTCACCGCTCCGGCCAGCAGCGGGTCGCCGGTCGCCCGCATCTGCTCGTGCAGCGTGGCGAGCAGCTCGTCGCGGACGCTCCGTTCAGCCGGATCGTCCACGACGTTCCGCCACTCCCCCGGGTCGGCGGTCAGTTCGTAGAGCTCGTAGACCGGGTGGAACGGCTCCCGCGGCGGTTCGGGTTCCCGCGCTGCGGTCATACGCGGTTTCCACGACGCGCACGGGTCGCCGTAGGAGCCGGCATTGCTGAAGTAGACGATCATCTTGTGCGTGGCGGTGCGCACGCAGCGGATCGGGTCATAATAGTCGTGGTAGTTCATCTGTGCGAACAGGCGATCGCGCGGCGCGCCGGGCTCGCCGTCCAGCAGCCCGCACAGGCTCACCCCCTGCGCGTCGTCGTGGACGGGCGCGCCGGCCGCCTGCAGCACCGTCGGCACCACATCGATGTTCGCGACGAGCTCACGCGCGACGCGGCCTCCGTCCCATCCGCGGGCTGGCCAGCGGACGATCAGGGCGACGCCCAGGCCGCTGTCCAGCAGGGACGCCTTGGCCCGCGGCACGGCCGGCCCGTGGTCGGTGGTGAAGACCATCAGCGTGTCCTCTTCCAGATCGAGCCGCCGCAGCGCGTCCAGCACCGCGCCGACCTGCTCGTCCAGGTAGCCGATCGCCCCCTGCAACTCGGCCAGCTCCTCGCGCGCCGCCGGCGTGTCGCGTACGTACGGAGGCACCGTCACGCCCAGCGAATCGTCGGCCGCGAGATAGGCGCCGAGGAATCCGTTGCGGTCGTGCCCACCGTCGCCGGACCCCGCCGACCCGGAGTACTGGCGGCGGACCTCCGGGAAGCCCACCTGCAGGTAGAACGGCCGCGCGAAGCGAGCGCTGCGCTCCAGCCACCGCACGGCGTGCTCGGCGACCGCCTGGCCGCGCCCGGCCGGCATCGCCTCCTCGAACCCGCAGCGCCGGGCGCCGGCGGGGTCGTGCGCCGCCTCGGAGCCCGGCGCGACGAAGGAGCCGGTGCGCGTCACGGGGACGGCACCCACGTCGTTGGCGCCGGCCAGCGCCGTCGCATAGCCGGCCGAGCGGAGCAGGTCTGCCACGTGTCGCTCGGCAGCGCCCAGTTGCCAGGCGAAGTGGGGCGCCGAGCGCCCCATCACGCCGGTGGAATGTGGGTAGCGGCCGGTGAACAGCGCCGCCCACGACGGCGCGCACTCCGAGGTCACGGCGAACGCGTCGGAGAAGCGCACGCCGCCCCGCGCCAGCGCGTCGAGGTGAGGCGACCGCACGGTCGGGATCCCATAGCAGCGCAGGTGCCGGCCCAAGTCGTGAGCAGTGACGACGACGATGTTCGGGCGTCGGTCGGTCACCGCGGCGCTCACACCAACCGGTAGGTGTAGAGCGCACTACCCGGCCGAGCATCGATACGGACGGCGAACCCGTCGTCCATCAGCGCGCCGCCCCGCGCGCTCCACGTGCCGCCGTCATCCCGCGAGCGGACCTCGTACATCGCGGCCGGGTCGAGCGCGCGAAGCGTCGCCTGCCACTCCCGGAACGGCGACTCATGACGCCGGAATGCCAGCACCAGCCCGTCGCCCCGCTCGGGGCAGTCGTACTGCCACGCCGCCCACGCGTCCGACGCCAGACTGAAGGTCAACAGCGGGTAGAAATCGCCGGAGAAGTAGCCGCGGATCTCGCGCGCCTCCGCCAGCCGCTCGCGCAGCCGCTCGGCGGGCACCGCTTCCCTGCCCTCGACCGCGCGCGAGCTGAAGTGCGTGATGATCGCTGGACCCGCCGCGCTGCGCATTGCGTAGGCGGTCGTGTCCTTGGCGACCGCCGCGCTCAGCGGCACCCACGGCGCGAGTCCCTGCGACTGCGTCTGCATGGCCATGGGGTCGAACGGAGAGCACTGCAGGTCGCTTCGCCACAGCGGCACACTGCGCGAGATGGTCTCCAGGTCGATGCGCTGCCCGCCGCCGGCGCAGTTGTCGATGATCAGGCCCGGGTGGCGGGCGAGCAGCTCGTCCCACATCGCGTACAAGCCGGTGATGTGGCCGATCTCGGTCATGCCGATCCGGTCCGGCGCGTCGGCCATCGCGCACAGCTCCGGGACCCTGAGGTCGTTGAAGTCCT
Organism: Spirochaetia bacterium; assembly: GCA_965202935.1. Classification (GTDB taxonomy): domain Bacteria; phylum Spirochaetota; class Spirochaetia; order SZUA-6; family Bin103; genus CATQHW01. The sequence goes on along the minus strand of OZ241879.1, from coordinate 6,874,190 downwards.
GGCGGTAGCAGGTCACCCCTCCGTCGGCGATGAGGCTGGAGAGCATCTCGGTGACGTGGCGCCGCGCCTCCGGGATACCGAGGTTGACCAAGTAGTTGTCGCCGTCCACGTATCCCGACCGCACCGGCCCGATGAGCCACTCGGGATGCTCCCGCGCCATTTCGGAGCCATGAAACGCGCGCTCCGGCTCGACCCACAGCACCAGGCCCAGCCCCGCCCGCGCCGCGGCGTCGCCGATCGGCCGCAAGCCACGCGGGTACGCCTTCGCGTTCGGGGTCCAGCTTCCCACCTGCTTCATCCAGCCGCCGCTCAACCCGTCGGCCGCCTCCGCGATGGGACGCGGCCCGTACCAGCCGGCGTCGATCCAGTAGCACTCGGTCGGGATGCGGTGCTCGGCCAGCCAGGCGATCTTCGCCAAGTGAACGGACTCCGGCCGAGCGCCCCATGCGCCCTCGCAGAACGGCGGCCGCAGCGGCCTGCCGTTCGGGCGCGGCGTGTAGTGGGACAGGATCAGGCGGCGCAGCACGTTGTGTCCACGGATCCGCCCTGTCGAGACCCCCGGCTCGCCGTCTCCGTCCGCGTCCCAGAAGAGCAGCAGGATGCGCGGCGTCCTGATCCGCTCTCCCGGGCCCAGCGTCAGGTGCGTGCGTTCCATGCCGGCGGCCACGCGCACGCCCTCGTCGCCGCGCTCGAAGGACGCCGCCCAGCCGCCCGACCAGCCGATGGCGCCGATGACGCCGCCGGACCCGATCTCCAGGTTGAAGAACGGCAGGTGCAGCGTCGAGGACTTGCCGGTGCGGGCCGCAAGGTCGAGCCTGCGTCCGCCCTGGCGGAAGGTGAGCGGCGTGCAGAGCGGCTCGAAGTCGTCGGTCTGGGTGAGCCCGCCGCGCGCGTGGTGCACGCGGCACTCCGCCGCGCGGTCGGCCGGGAAGAAGGCGTCGAGCGGCATGATCTGCGACAGGATCGGCGAGTCCTGCGTGCCGTCATTCTCGAACCGGACCACCCACTCGACCGCCGGATATTCGTCGTACGTGGCGATCTCGATCCGGCACGACAGCGCGGTGCACGGCTCGGTGAAGGTGACGGCCTGCCGGGTCACCCCCGCATCCGTGCTCGGGCCGTCGCTTTGCACCGACCAGTCGCCGAGCACCGACGACACGGGGCGCTCCCCGCACCGGTACGAGAACGGCAACGTGGCCGCCGCGCCCGCGCCGACGGACACGAACGACGCGTCGAGCCAAGCACGCGCCCGGTCGAGCTCGGACTGCTTGACGAGCGCAGGCATCGGGACCGTGTCCTCAGGCGCTCACGCCGTTGACGACGTTCGGGAGCTTCTCACCCCTGATCGCGGCGGCCACGGTGTTGGCGACGCTCGTGCGCAGCGTGCGGCCGGCCGGCTCGCTGACCGACGCGACGTGGGAGGTGATCAGCACGTTCTCCATCGCCACGAGTGGGTGGCCGGGACCGATCGGCTCCGGATCGGTCACGTCCAGGGCCGCCCCCGCGAGCTTGCCGCTCCGTAGTGCGGCCACCAAGTCGGCGGTGTCCACCAGCGTGCCGCGCGCTACGTTGATCAGCAGCGCGCCGTCCTTCATGGCCGCGATGGATTCCGCGGCGACCATGGAGCGGGTCGCTTCGGTGCTCGGGCAGTGCAGGGTGACGATGTCGCTCTCCGCGTAGAGCCGCTGGAGGCTCACCGGCTCCACCCCGTCGGCCTCCATCCGGGCCGGATCGACCGCAGGGTCGCAGGCGATGACCCGGCACTTGAACGGCTTGAGCCGCAGAGCCACCTCGCGCCCGATCCTGCCGTAGGCCACGACACCGACGGTGCGTCCCTTCAGGGCGCACATGGCGGCGGGCTCCACCGCCAGCCCCCAGCCTCCGCTGCGCACGGTGAGGGCGTTCTGGGTGATCCTGCGCGTCAGGTCCAGGATCATCGCGATCGCGTGGTCGGCGACCTCGTCGATGCAGTAGTCGGGCACGTTGCAGACCGGAATCCCCTTCCGTTCGGCGGCCGAGAGGTCCACGTTGTCCACGCCGATGCCGTAGCGGACGATGATCGTGCACTTTTGCATACATTCGATCACGTCCGCGTTCAGCGGCGCGAACTGGGTGATGACGTAGTCTGCGTCGCGCACCAGGTCGATGAGAGCCTCCTGATTTGTGAACGCTCTCTGGGAGATCAGCGAGCACCCGAGCGACTCAAGGACGCACTTCTCGATGTCGGGCGTCTCGAACGAGTGATCGGTGATGACGGCTTTCGGCATGGATCGACTTCTTCCTGCGTTTATCGGATTCGGTAGCAGCCGTCAACCACCCACGCCGCGCTTTCACCGGAACCCGCATCCTGCTATAAGGAATCCGTCCTCACGGTCGCGCCGCCGTGGCGAACAGCAATCACGCATGAGCATAAAAGTATACTGTCCAGTGACCCGGAGAGCAGAGGTGGTGCGAACGTGAAGACACAGTCGGCGACGGAGAACAAGCGCGCGGCAGGCAGCACGCCGGACAGGGAGCTACTGATCCGCTGCTACCGGATCATGGTCACGATCAGGAAGTGCGAGGAGCGGCTGGTGCGGTCGTTCCAGGCCGGGCTGATCTACGGCGGCTGCCACACCTACATCGGCGAGGAGGCGGTCGCGACCGGCGTCAGCATCGACCTGCGCGACGACGACCTGGTGTTCGGCACCCACCGCGGCCACGGCCATGCCCTGGCCAAGGGGCTGGCCCCGGTCGAGCTGTTCGCGGAGCTGTACGGCCTGGCAGGCGGCGCGTCCGGCGGCCGTGGCGGCAGCATGCACCTGTTCAAGCCCGAGATCGGGCTGATGGGCACCAGCGGCATCGTCGGGCCGAGCATCCTGCTGGCCGCCGGCGCCGCCTACCGCTTCAGGCTGGCCGGCAGCGACCGGGTGAGCGTGGCCTACTTCGGCGACGGCGCGGTCAACAACGGCGCCTTCCACGAGGGGTGCAACATGGCGACCGTCTGGGAGTTGCCCGTGCTGTTCGTGTGCGAGAACAACCTGTACGCGACCGAGGTGCCGTTCGCGACCGTGACCAGGGAGCAGAGCGTCGCCAGGAAGGCGGAGGCGTACGCGCTGCCGCACGCCGTGGTTGACGGCAACGACGTACGCGAGGTGTACCGGAAGGCCGCTCAGGCGATCGCGCGGGCGCGGGACGGCGGCGGTCCCACCCTGCTGGAGTGCCGGACCTACCGGCAGCGGGCGCACGCGGAAGGGATGCGGGACTCGGGCTACCGGACCCGCGAAGAGGTCGAAGAGTGGAAGGCCAGCGACCCGATCCTGGCGTTGCGGACCCGCCTCACCGATGACGGGACCGCCTCCGCCGAGGAGCTGGACGGGCTGGAGGCCGAGGTCGCCGCGGCGGTCGACTCGGCCAACGAGGCGGCGCTCGCCTCAGGCGAACCCGATCCGGCCACCGTCCTCGACCATGTCATCGGCGGCCAGGTCCTCGACGGCCAGGTCCTCGACGGCCGGGTCGGGGACCCGAAGTAGGAACGCGGCATGGCGGAGACCAACTACGTCGAGGCGGCGCGCGCGGCGCTGGCGCAGGAGATGGAGCGCGACGCGACCATCTTCGTGGTCGGCGAGGGGATCGGCGAGCGCGGCGGCAACTTCAACACGACCACCGGCCTGTATGACCTGCACGGCCCGGAGCGGCTGCGCGACACGCCGATCTGCGAGCGGGGGTTCTCCACCATGTGCGTGGGCGCGGCCATCGCCGGCGCGCGCCCCGTGGTCGACTTCATGTTCGTGGACTTCGCGCTGGACGCGTTCGGCGACCTGATCAACCAGGCGTCGCGCATGCGCTGGATGAGCTCGGGGCGCATCAGCGTGCCGATGGTGATCCGCGCCTGCATCGGGCTCTACAAGTCCGGGTCGTCACACCACTCGGGCAGCTTCTACTCGTTCCTGACCCATCAGCCGGGCTTTGTCGTGGCGCTGCCTTCCGGTCCGCGGACCGCGAAGGGCCTGCTGACCACCGCGCTGCGCTCGCACGATCCGGTCGCGTTCCTGGAGCACCGGGCACTGCTCGTGCTGAAGGAGGAGGTGCCGGACGGCGACTTCGCCATCCCGTTCGGCCGGGCCGAGGTGGTCCGCGAGGGCAGCGAGATCACGATCGTGGCCATCTCGGGGATGGTGCCGAAGTCGGTCGAGGCCGCCGCGCTCCTGGAACGGCAGGGCGTCTCGGTGGAGGTGGTCGACCCGCTCACCGTGGCGCCGCTCGACCTGGAGACCATCGCGGAGTCCGTGCACAAGACGGGCCGGCTGCTGGTGGTGGAGGAGGACTACGCGCCGTGCAGCGTGGCCGCCGACATCGCCGCCCGCGTCGGCGACGAGTCCTTCGACGACCTCGACGCGCCGATCAAGCGCCTGCACTGCGGCTTCGCGCCGGCGCCCTACAGCCCGGTCCTGGAGAACGAGCTCACCATCGACACGGACGCCATCGTACAGGCGGTCCTGGACCTGCGGGACGAATAGAGCACGGCGAATGGCGTTCGAGGTCCTGGTCCCGCGGCTCGGCTGGTCGATGGAGTCGGGCGTCTTCGGGGAGTGGCTGAAACAGGACGGCGATGCCGTCGCCGCGGGCGAGCCCGTCTTCACGATCGAGGGGGAGAAGGCCACCGAGGAGGTGGAATCCCTGGACGCCGGCCTCCTGCACATCCGGCCCGGCGTCGCCGAGACCGGCGTGGAGCTGACCGTCGGCACCGTGATCGGCTGGCTCCTCGCCGAGGGGGAAGAGGTTCCCGAGGCTCCCCCCGATCCGGGCGCCAAGGCGCGTGCCAAGGCGGGCGACGGTTCGGCGCCGAAACCGGAAACGGATCCCGGCGCTGCGCCGCCGGCAGAGGAGCCGCCCGCCGCCGTTGCCCTGGTGGCGGAGACCGTGTCCCGCGGCGAACGGGCGGACGGGCGGCCAGCATCGAGTCCCCGGGCCAGACGGGTCGCCCGCGAGCTGGGTGTCGACTGGCGGCTGGCCTCCGGCTCCGGCAAGGGGGGCCGCATCCGCGAGCGGGACGTCCGCGCGCTCGCGGCACGCCGGGGCGATGGCTTCGCGCCGGCAGCCACCGCTCCGCTGCCCGACCTGGGCGCGTGGGGTCCAGTCGAGATGGTGCCGTTGACCGCCGCGCAGCGCATGGCTGCCGAGAGGCTGGACACCGTGGCGCAGACCGTGCCGATGGCCACGCAACTCGGGACGGCCGATGTCACCCGCCTTGAGGCGCTGCGCGATCGCTACGCATCCCGCGCACAGGAGGCCGGCGGCACGCTGACCATGGCGGCCATGCTGGCAAAGGTGGCCGCCTCCGCGCTGAAGGTGTACCCGCAGTGCAACGCCAGCATCGACCTCGCCGCCGGCCAACTGGTGCGCCGGGGCTGCTGCCACGTCGGCATCGCGGTGGACAGCGAGCACGGGACGTCGTTTCCGGTGGTCCGGGACGCCGACCGCAAGAACATGCTGCAGATCTCGGTGGAGGTCGCCGTCCTGGCGGAGCGGGCGCTCGCCGGCACCCTGGAGCCCGCCGAGACACAGGGTGGCTGCATCTCGATTTACGAGCCCGGCGCACCCGCGGGAGCCGGCATCGGCCACTTCACCCCGATCCTCAACCCGCCCGAAGCGGCGATCCTGGGCGTGTCCCCGACGCAGCGCGAGCCGGTGCTCGACGAGAACACCGGCACCGTCGTGCACCGCCTGCGGCTGCCGCTCGCCCTGACCTACGACTGCCGAGTGCTCGACGGCACGGACGGGATGCGGTTCCTCCGCTGGATCATCGACGCCGTGGAGGAGCCGCTGCTGCTGTCGCTGGCAGGTTGAACGACCGCGTCGGCCGCACTCCGGCGAGTCACAGACTCCGTGAGTGTTTTCAGATTGACCAGAAAACACTCATGAGTGTATTCTGGCACACCTGAAAACACTCATGTTCGCGCCGCCGCCGGGATGACGGATCGCTACATCGCCGAGCCCGTGACCTCGGACCTTGCCGACCGCATGGTGTTCGTCGGCGGTCCGCGCCAAGTCGGCAAGACCATCTTCGCCCTGTCGCTGCTGCCGCGCGGGAGCGACGAGTCCTCGCCCGCGTACCTGAACTGGGACTACCTTGCCGACCGGGAGGCGATCCTGGCTGCCCGGCTCCCGCCGCGCCAGCGCCTGATCATCTTCGACGAGCTGCACAAGTACGCAGGATGGCGCGGGCTGATCAAGGGGCTCTACGACAAGCACCGGTCATCGCTCTCCTTCCTGGTGACCGGCTCCGCCCGCCTGGACTACTACCGCAAGGGCGGCGATTCGCTGCAGGGCCGGTACCACTACTACCGCCTGCATCCTTTTTCCCTCGCGGAGTGCGGCCGCCGTCCGGACGCGCAGTCGATCGCCCACCTGCTCCGGTTCGGGGGCTTTCCCGAGCCGTTCCTGCGCGGCGAGGAGCGCTTTCACCGCCGCTGGCTGCGCGAGCACTCGGAGAGAGTGGTCCATGAGGACCTGCGTGACCTGGAGCAGGTCCGGGAGGTAACACGACTGGACCTGCTGCTCGCCCATCTGCCGTCCTGCGTCGGATCGCCGCTGTCGGTCAACCGTCTCCGCAAGCTCCTGCAGGCGTCGCACGAGAGCGTCGAGCGCTGGATCGCCGCGTTCGAGCGGCTCTACCTCTGCTACCGGCTGGCGCCGTTCGGGTCAGCCAGGATCCGGGCCGTCCGCAAGGAGCGGAAGCTCTACTTCTGGGACTGGTCGCGCGTGGATGATCCCGGACCCCGCTTCGAGAACCTGGTGGCCGGACATCTGCTGAAGTACTGCCACCTGGTCGAGGACACGGAAGGGTATGAGATGGAGCTGCGCTTCGTGCGCGACACCGACGGTCGCGAGATCGACTTCGTCGTGCTCCGCGACGGCCACCCCGAGTTCGCCGTCGAATGCAAGAGCGGAGATCGAAGCGCCGCCCCGGCATGTCGCTATTTCCGCGAGCGCACGGAGATTCCTCGATTCTACCAAGTGCACCTGGGCACCGCCGACTTCGGCGACGCCGACACCGACACGCGTGTGCTGCCGTTCTGGACCTTCTGCGGTGAGCTGGCCCTGCCGTAGCGAAACGTCGAGGTGAGCCCGCGGAGTCACGGACCGGCTGGCAGGAGGCTCGTCTCCAGGACGTAGGTGACCGTGTCGCCGGCGATCACGCGCGGGCGGGTGCGCAGCAGCAGCACGCGCCCGGCCTTCGTCGAGCGCACCTCGGCGGCCACGCGGCCGTCCGCGCGGCGCACCACTCCCAGCCGGTCGCCGGCGGCTACCCGGTCCCAGACCGCCACGTCGGGCAGGAACAGCCCGGAGGTGGGCGCGTGGGCATCCAGCCCCATATCCCCGGACCCGGCACGGTCGTCCTCGACCAGGAACGGCGGCGGGCCGCTCGGGTAGTCCCCGGCCGTGATGCCCAGGTAGGCAAGCAGGTTGCGCAGCCCCTGCAGGGCCGCCGCGCAGCTCTCCGGCCGGCCGCGCCCCTCGCCTTCCAGCTCCGCGTAGATCGCAGGCACCCGCTTCTCGCCGGCCGCGGTCAGGCTGCGGCCCGGCAGGACGACCGTTCCCCACACCAGGTCCAGGCCGAAGGCGATCGCGGCCTCGCGCTGGGCAGCACCGAGCTCCGGCCGGATCTGATACCCCGCGAACTGCTTGATCCTGGCGTCGTTGCCGGCCGAGTGCAGGTCCGCGTACAGGTCGGCGCGCGGGATGACGTATTCGGCGAGCGCGTGCGCGATGCGCTCGGTCGGCGAGCCGTCGGGGTTGCCGGGGAAGGTGCGCGCCAGGTCCTTGTGGTCGTGGCTGCCGGTGCGCGTGCCGGCGGTGAACGCCGGGCCGTTCACCACCGGGATGCCTACGAAGGTGCCTGACATCCGCTCCGGCCGCAGCTCCGCGTACAGGTCCTGGATCGCCAGGGCCCCCTCGTATTCGTCGCCGTGGACGACGCCGGTGGCCAGGAGCGTCCGGCCCGGCTCGGCGCCGCGCACGACCAGCGCGGGAAAGGCCAGCGGCTGGCCGTCCGGCAGGTGATCGACCACCAGGGTGGTGCGGCTCCTGCCGCCGCGCGGCGTCTGTCCCGGGTCGAAGTCCGCGGCCCGGGCCGCCGCCGTCACCTCCTCCATCGCATCGGGCCCACGGCTCAGTGCGGGATGCCGAGCTGGTGCATGCGGCGATGGATCGCCTCGCGCGCCTGGTGGAAGGGCCGCTCCAGGTAGGCCAGGTGGTCGGGTTCGCCGTGGTGGAAGGTGGTCTCGGCGTCGGGCCGCAACGGCGCGGTGTGGCGCACGTAGTTCAGGCAGCCGTCGATCAGGGTGAGCATGTACTCGGCCGCGTCGCGGTCGAACATCCACCAGTCGCCGCCGACCGCCACGTAGACCGGCGAGGTGTGCGCGAAGATGCCGCGCTGCCAGCCGTCGTGATGGTCGACCTGGCCGTAGCCGGGGCCGCCCACGCGGGCCGCCAGCCAGCTATGGCCGTCGACCCGGACCTTCTCCTTCAGCTCGAGCCGCCTTCGCCCGGCGCCACCTGCGGCGGCGTCGGCCTGCGCCACCACCCTGCCCTCCTGCACGATCTGCAGCGTGTGGATGGGCAGGATGCTCTCCGCCCAGGCGTGCACCTCGACGGTGCCCGAGGCCGACAGCCGCAGCGTGTCGCCGATGCCGGCGCCGTCCACGGTGATGCCGATCAGCGGACCGCCGCTCAGGAACGTGCGCCCCTCCTTCACGGTGTCGCACCAGGCGCGGTAGGTGAACTCCTGCTGGTCGCCCACCCGCGCGTAGGTCCGGTAGAGGCCGATCGGCACGTCGCTGGACATCTTGTCGGTGCCGCCCACCAGCGGCAGCCGGTAGCCGCAGTTGAGGTAGCGGTAGTACTCCAGGTGGTTGAACTCGCCCTGGCGCAGCATCTCCACGCCGTCCGCGCGGCCGGTGGCGATCAGCGCTGCCGGCTCGCCGTTCGGATTGGGCAGGTGCGGGATGATGACGTGGCCGCCCTGCGCGTGGGTCTGGTCGGCCCAGTCGCTCATGGTCACGTCCAGGCTGCCGCCCGGCTCCGCCTCGCCCGGGCCGTCCGAGCACCACGGCATCACCGGCTCCGTGAGACCCCAGAGGATCAGGTGCCCCAGGAAGTGCTGCCGGTTCTCCTGGCTGACGTAGACGATGTTGTTGCCCTGCTGATGGACGCTCGCGCCGCCGGTGAACTCCTCGGTGTTGGTGAACAGGCTTCCCCACTGCGACTGCAGCAGGTTGACCACGTTCAGGTCCTCGCCCTGCGACTCGGTGTGGCTGCCCTGCGCGGACAGGAAGTGGACGTGCGAGTCGCCGGAGTACCAGCCCTGCGCGTTCATGTCCGTCCAGCGCTTGAGCCGCAGCGTCAGCTCCCGCTGGCCGGGCTCGATGCGCACGCGGGTGCGCAGCGGCTCGTACTCGAAGCCGCGCGCCACGTCGACGATCACGTCGCCGCGCGGCAGCCAGCCCTGGCAGCGGCCGTCGATGTAGGCGTAGGTGGCCTGGCCCATGCGCACGTCGCCGCCCACGTCGATGTGCCAACTGCCGTTGTTGGAGTTGACCTGGTTGTGGTGGCCGTGCGGCTGGAAGGGAACGCCGGCCGGCGAGCGGAAGTGCACCCGGCACGGCACCGGCTTGCCGGTGCCCTCGTCGAGCACGGTCACGTGCACCCAGTTGCGGCCGCCGTCCAGCAGCTCGACCCGCACGCTGCCGTCCTCGGCGCTGCCGCGCTCCTGCACCTTGCCCCAGCGGACCCTGCCAAGGGAGCTGCCGCCCTGGGTGACGTCGACGGTGGCCGACGGGGTGGCCGCTATCTCCGTGTAGGCGGGGCTGGACGCCGGGTTCTGCGGCTCTCCCCAGCCGGCGCGGCCGTCGGCGACGAACGCGTCGGCGTCCGCCGCGGGCAGCGCGTGGACGTAGGTGGCGATGCCGCGGTCGACGGTCACGTCCAGGTCGAACGGCCGCCGCGCCGCCTCCGGGTCGGTCAGCGTGACCTTGACGTCGCGCCGGCCCTGGCGCGTGAACGGGTGCTCGTCGACGTGTCCGGTGGTGACGCCGGCGATGACGAGTGCCGGGCCGCCGGCCGCCGGCTCGATGAGGAGCGCCTCGACGACGCGCTCGGGATCGGGGTTGCGCCACGCCCACAGGAAGTAGGTGGCCGGCCCGCGCGACGCCTCGGTCTGGCGGCGGCCGGCCTCTTCCCAGGGCCCTTCGTGGCGCGGATGCAGGAACTCGCCCTGGTGCTCGACCGCCGTGAACGGGCGGTCGCGAAACGGCGCGGCGATCTCGAACCGCTCGCGGACCGCCACGGCGTCGGCCGCATCCGGCGCGCCGCCGGCGGCGCGGAACGTGTAGGTGGCGACCGGCCGGCCGAGCGGGCCGCCCTCCATGAGCCTGCTCTCGGTCAGGGCGTGGGCGACCACGACCGTGTGGCAGGCGCGGCCGATCGGGATCGTCACCGGCCCCGAGTCCGGTCCGCAGCGGATCAGGCACCGCTCCGTCGCCGGCTGCCGCCCGCCGACCTCGAACGGCAGGCCCTGAAAGAGCTGCCTGCCGACCGGCGGCTCGTGATCGAGTTGCGGCAGCGCGTCGACGCCCGCGTTGCAGAGGCGCTCCAGTTCGACCGGCTGATAATCCGTCATGCCGACAGCGTAGCAGTCCGTCGGACGTGGCGCCTCCGCGCCCTGAAAATACGAAAGCCCCGGCCGGCCGGAGCCGGTGGGGCTTTCGCGGGTCCGATCAGCGGCGCTACGCGGCGTTGACCGGGATCTGGCGGGCCTTGCTCGCCTCGTTCTTGGGGACGGTCAGCGTCAGCAGTCCGTCCTCGAACGAGGCGGTCAGGGCCTCGTGGTCCGTGTCGCGCGGCAGCACGAAGCTGCGCGTGTACGCCGCCTGGCGGCGCTCGCGGACCAGGTAGCCGTCGGCCTTGCGCTCGGCGTCCTTGCCGGTCTTGGCCGAGATGGTCAGCACGTTGTCGTCGACGCTGACCTTCAGGTCCTTCTCGGCGACGCCGGGCAGCTCCGCCTGCACCAGGTAGCCGTCATCCTGTTCGCGGATGTCGACGGCCGGGGCGGCGGTGCGCCAGACCGGCTCGGTGAAGACCGAGTCGAAGATCTGGTCGAGACCGTCGAAGATGCTCACGCGGCCGGGTCGATACGGTACGAGATTCCTCATGGTGTTCCTCCTGTGGTTGAGGTTGTTTCTCATACCAACCATATAGCACACCCCGTGCCAACTATTCCCGAAAGATCGCTAAATGGATCTCAAATCATTTCAATGAATTGAATTAAATCGTATCGAAGGAGTCCATACCCGTAAGCAGATCGGTCTCATTCCCTCCGGTAACAAGTGTCATTATGACACATGAAAGCCCAATGAGGACCTTTGTGTGCCAAATCGATCCATCTTCGACTCGATCCGGGGCCTGCGGATCCAATCGTGCCGCATGGCGCGTGTCGCTGTGCCGGGTGCCCAAGCCTCATACTGCGCGGCACCATGAGATACCACGACGTCACCCTGCACGGCATCGAGGAGGCCGTGCCGCAACCCGACGGCTCGGTGCGGCTGCAGCGCGTCCCCGAGGAGGTGCGCGCCCGCCTGGAGGAGCCGGCCCAGGAGAAGACGCTGCTGGCGGCCGGGGCCGAGATCCGTTTCGTGCTGCGCGGGCCGAGTGCGCGGCTCACCCTGTCCGCCGAGGGCCTGCAGGAGTTTCAGCCCACCGCGCGCGTGTTCTTCGGCCCGCTGGCCGGCAGGCCGCACGTCTTCCCGATCGGCACGGAGCCGACCGCCATCGACCTCGGCATCGGCGACGATCAGCGGCGGGCCTACGACTCGATCCCGGACGACCTGGCGGCCGCGATGCCGTTCCATCCGCGCGTGGTACGGGTCGTGCTCTTCCGCGGCATCTTTCGCCTGCACGACATCCAGGGCGAGATGAGTCCGCCGGACGCGGCGGAGTTGCCGGACCTCACCATGCTCTCCTACGGCACCTCGATCACGCACGGCTCGGTGGCCACCGCCTTCCACTTGACCTACGTCGCGCAGACCGCGTGGCGGCTTGGCATGGACCTGATCAACCTGGGCGTCGGCGGCGCGTGCCTGTGCGAGCCGGCCTTCGGGGAGCACATCGGCGCGCGCAGCGACTGGGACGTGGCGACGCTCGCATTGTCGGTGAACATGATCGCCCGCGGCTTCACGGTCGAGGATTTCACCGATCGGACGTATTACCTGGTAAAACAGGTTGTGCGAGAAAAGCCGGTCCGGCCGGTCTTCTGCATCACCATCTACCCCTACTTCGGTGACTGGTCGAACGTGATGGCTGACGCCACGGCGCCACCGGAGGAGTTCCGGCTCGCCCTGGAGCGCGTGGTCGAACGGCTCCGCCAGGACGGCCCGGGGGCCCGCATCGAGCTGGTGCCCGGCCCGTCCGTGCTGACCGACGTCGGCGGCCTGTGCGTCGACATGATCCATCCCGGCGACCACGGCATGCTGGAGATGGGCGAGCGGCTGGCGGCGCGCATGCGGCCGGCCGTCGAGCGGCTGCGCGCGACCGGCGTCAACCGCCGGCGAGGAGGAATCACGTGAACCGGCAACGAACCTCATCCGGCGCTCCCTGGGAGGAGCGCTACGGCTACTCGCGCGCCCTGCGCGTCGGCGACCAGGTCTTCGTGGCCGGCACCAGCGCCACCGGCAGCGACGGCACGCCGGTGGCGGCCGGCGACGCGCACGGCCAGACGCTGTTCATCCTGCGCAAGATCGAGCGTGCGCTCGCCGACGTGGGCGCCTCGCTCGCCGACGTGGTGCGAGCCCGCTACTACGTGACCGACATCGGCGATGCCGACCCGGTCGGCCGCGCCCACGCCGAGCTGCTCGGCGGCGTGCGGCCGGCCATGACCATGGCCGAGGTGTCCGGGCTCATGTTGCCCGAGCACCTGGTGGAGATCGAGGTGGACGCAGTGGTGGCGTCCAGGGAGGACGGCGATGAGTGAGCGCAGCGAACCGCACTGGAAGAGTGACGAGGCCGTGCGCGAGCACGCGGTGGCCCTGCTGTCCGGTCACGGCGCCCACCTGCCGTTCGAGCGGGCGATCGCGGACGTGCCCGAGGGCCTGCGGGGTGTCGTGCCGGAGAGCGCCGCCTCCTCCCTGTGGCAGCAACTCGAGCACCTGCGCATCGCGCAGTGGGACATCCTGGAGTTCAGCCGCGATCCCGGCCACGAGTCGCCGGAGTTCCCGGACGGCTACTGGCCCGCCACCGTGGCGCCGCCCGCCGGCGCCTGGCAGCGGAGCGTCGACGCGTTCCTGGCCGACCGCGACGCGATGGTCGCGCTGATCAGGGACCCCGCGGCAGACCTGTACCTGCGCATCCCGCACGGCACCGGACAGACCCTGCTGCGCGAGGCGCTGGTGCTGGCCGACCACAACGCCTACCACGTGGGGCAAATCGTGCTGCTGCGCCGCCTGCTGGGGTGCTGGTAGGGGCTACGCGAAAGTCGCCCTGTGGACAGGGCCCCTGGTCATCCGGGGGCGCAACTCTGCACGTACAAGACCTCCTGCCAGTTGGCTCGCATCAACCGAACCAACGGCGTACGGTCTACCCGGACGCCATCGCTACTGCTCCGGCGCCGGTTTCACCCCGTGCGCCGCGATCGCTCGCTCCACGGACTCGCACCAAGAAACCAGCGCATCGACTTCCTCAGCCGCGAATTCCCTGTCGATGGCACACTTCAGGTCTCGGCCCGACGGCGTGAATAGCCCTGTCGCCTCCGCCGACTTCCGGAGGCGGTCTACGACCTCCCCCGGCGCGCCGGCCTTCTTCAGGATGCCCGCTCGGTCGCGTAAGGCCGTATAGAGCGTCTGTTTGAACATACTGCGCGGCGGGTAGACGTAGCAGATGACCACCCGACCACCATCAGTATCGACACCGACAGAGAAACCCCTGGTTCCCCATCGAATGGACATGGATTTGCGGCGCGCCAAGTCGAGAATCCGCGAAAAAACAGCCTTTCCGTAGTCGTCACAGGACGCCAGGAAGTCATCTTCCGACACCACTGGCAGACGTTCGGAAGTCACTCCGTGCGGCTTCGCGTGTTCGCGTCCCACCACGATCTCTTGAGACAACAAACGCCTGCCACCTGTGGCCTGGAAGAACGTGAACTCGACGCAAGTGATGCGGATTCCCTTGGCTCCCAGGAAGGACGCCGTCTGTCTGATCTCCGGCGTCACACGCTGGCCGATGATCGCGATACGCTGATCCTTGTTGAAGGCGACGGCCTCGGACTCATCGATTCCGAAACACTGCCGGTGATGGTCGGCGAGAGTCGCGGAGTCGTCATCGTGGTACGCGCGTAGAATGCCCTCGAGCGCGTCGGCGTCGAGCCGCGCGGCGAACGCAGCGTATTCAAGCGCTTGCGCTACGACGTCCCGAGGCGTGCGATCCCGTTTCAATTCGACGACAACACCGTTCCCCTCACGATCCACGCCAAGCAGATCAATAGCCCCACCGATGTCGGTTCTGACTTGTCGTCCGATAATCAGAATACGCCCGTCTTCGAGAATCCCATCAGGATTGCACTCCAGCCACGCCTCCAGGATGGACTCCTCATGATCGACCTCGAACGGCAACTGATCGTACTCCGTGAACCTGCCGTCAGATTCAACTCCGAAAACTCTCATCTATCGAATGTCATGCTACGCGACGCTGGCGGACTTCCCCGTGCTCGCTGAGATGCTGGATCGCGGCCGATACCGTCGCCCGGATCGGCGCGCCCCAAGCCAGACAAGCCGCTCAATCGTTGCCCCAGGGACGGGGATCGATCCGCCGGGTGCGATTCTTCACCGGCAAGCTGACGGCGCCGTCCCCTGAGGCATGCGACTCGTGGATGGCGAAGCCGATCTCGGTGGCGCGGCGGATGTGCGGCACGTCGCCCTTCGTGGCGCCGCGGGTGCGCACCGCGTGCGCCAGATCACGCACCAGCGTGGCGCCGCGCGGCCACGTCGCACCCGGCTGCGGCACCTCGAGCGACGCCGGTGCGGCGGCGAGGCGGTCCGCGCCGCGGCCGCCGGACGTGGCCTCCCACAGATACGCCTGGTGGGCGTCGTTGACGATCTCCAGGCGGCCGCCGCTGCCGATCACCGAGAAGCTGCGGCCGTCGCCCTCCGGCAGGAGCGTCAGCAGCATCCCGTTGTCCAGCCCCACCCAGGCACGGCCCGGCGGGTCCAGGCGTCGCCCTTCGTCAGGCTCGTCGGCCGCCGCCTCGTCCACCCGGCCGCTCACCCACAGCGGTTCCGGATCGCCGGCCAGCAGCAGCGCGGTGTCGTACCAGTGGCAGCCGTGGAAGATCAGGTTGGGCGCGCCGTAGCCGACGATGGCATGCACCTCGCCGACGAGCCCGTCGCGCAGCCGCTGAGCCAGCAGCCCGTAGGCCGCGTCCCAGCGCATCTCGGTGCCGCAGGCGATGGCCACGCCGGACCGCCGGCATGCCTCCAGCGCGGCGTCCGCCTCGGCGAGCGCGGTGACGAAGGGCTTGTCGCACAGGATCCCGCGCACGCCGGCGTCCGCCGCCTGCTGGATCTGGGTTGCGTGGTGGGTCTGCCGGGTGGCGATGCAGACGATGTCGGGACGCACCTCCGCGAGCATCCGCCCGTAGTCGTCGTAGGCGGCGATGTCCCCCCACGTCGCCTGCCAAGCGGAGCGGAACTCGGCGCGCGTTTCAGCTCCCCGGTCGTACACCGCGACTACCCGCGTCTCCGGCACCTGGGCAAACGCCGTCGCCCAGTTGTGGGACCCGGGCCGCCGCGTGACCTGGCGATGGCAGCCGGCCACCGCCACGCGCAATACCGTGCTGTCGCTCTGGCTCATGTCACCCCCGCTATCGAGCATGGGCACGTCGGCGCACAGCGTCAACGCGCGCCGGCTACGCGAAGAGCGTCCGCGCGAACGCCAGGTCCTCGGTGGCCTGCCGCTCGACGGATACCGCGCCGCTGTACTCGGCGGTCAGGCACACCGTGCCGGCGTAGCCCCGCCGCTTCAGCTCGGCGGCCACGCGCGGCCACGGGCTCAAGCCCAGCCGGCCGGCCGTCCAGTACGGAGACCACTCGGCGCTCGCGGCGCCGGCCTCGCCGGTCTGCAGCCAGATCGCGTTCTTGAGGTTCACGACGCGCAGGTGCGACCAGATGGTGTCGATCGCCAGTTCCGGCTCGGTCCCCGCCACCGCCTCGTGCCCGGCATCCCAGACCGCGGCGACATGGCGGGGATCGTAGCGGCCGATCAGGCTGCGCAGGCCGATCGCGTTCGCCACCTGCCTGCCCGCGTGGTTCTGCACGCCCAAGGTCACGCCCGCGCGATCCAGCGCCGGCAGCAACGCGTCGAACTCGCGCCGATACCGCTCCTCGGCCTCGGCATAGCTCTCGTCCGCCCGGATCGGCGCCATGATGCGGATCACCGGCACGTCGGCGTCGGCACAGGCCATGATCATCGGCTCGTCGGCTGCCGCCGCCACGCTGGAGACCGTCACGCCCGCGTCCGCGAGTTGCCGAACCGCCGCCGGCAGTTCGCCGCCCGCGCGCTCGGGTACCACCTGAAAGCCGGGCCGCACCGGCAGCTCGACTCCCTCGAATCCCATGCCCCGTACCAGCTCGCCGAGCCGGCCGAGCGGCACCGTCTTCCACGCTTTGGTGAACACCGAGAAGGCAACGTCAGCCATCGGAGGTGCACCGTACTCTGCCGGCGGTACCGACTGCCAACCCGGCTTCTTGGCGAGCTACTCGCCCAGCAGCTCCCGGGCTGCGCGCTTCCGAGCAGTGTGCGCTTCGGTTTCCCCGATCAGCTCCGCCAGCGTGTCCCGCCGTACCACGCCCCTGCGGAGGAGATCCCGGCACAGTTCGAAGTCCTTCGGCCTCCCGCACGGCAAGCGCCTTGGACACCCACAGATCCTCGGGCGATAGACACCAGGCAACCACACCGGCGGTCGCCGGTGTCGCGAACCGAACGAGTCGCTGTTCCCATCCGCACGGCAGGAGGGCCGTCGTCACCGATACGCCATGCGCGTAGAAGCCGAAGGTCTCCTGAAACAGCGATGCCTCGCCGATCGATCCGTCGATGAGATCGGCCTTGCGGCCGTCGACATCCCGACGCAGCGCGATGTCCGCCTCCACCGAGCGCATCGCCGCTTCGGGAATCTCCTCCTTGATCCAGGCATGAATCGCCTGAGATCCGATGACGATCACCTCATGCTCAGC
Source organism: Spirochaetia bacterium (assembly GCA_965202935.1). Lineage (GTDB taxonomy): Bacteria > Spirochaetota > Spirochaetia > SZUA-6 > Bin103 > CATQHW01. The sequence continues at coordinate 6,856,932 of OZ241879.1, read as the reverse complement.
GGCGACGGCGGCGGCCGCCCGGACCGCATGCTCGAACTGCGCGCGGTTCATCGCTGCGCCTCGTCGCGGCGGAACTCCCGATACACGGCGGTGCGCTCCGATGCACTCAGCACGCCGGCGAACGGAGTAACGTGACGAAGGTCGCGATAGGGCAGACCAGGGTTGACCAGCGCGTCCTCGAGTGCATCCAAGGAGCCGTGCAGCAAGCGTTCGCACTCGTCGAGAAGCTCGGAAGCGCGCGGGTGGAGAGCACGCATGCGCAGGAGGTTCGCCTCCGCTCGGGCCAGAGCTTCGGCAGGAGCAGCGCGAAGCCGAACGGCGATCCGTTCGTGCAAGGCCAGGCTCCGGCGGTCCTCCCGCGTCAGGTGAGGAACGAGCGCAACATGGACGTCGAGACCGGCGGCAGAGGCCAAGCGTCGGAGCGTGCTCAGACTCGGACGCTTGGTTCCGGTCTCATACGCTGCAATCGTTGGCTGCGATGTGCCGGCCAGCTCGGCCAAACCTGGCCTGCGTCAGACCGGTGCGGCGCCGCAGACGGGCAACCAAGTTCATCCCATCAGTATATTCACTTGGATATATCCATACTAGCCTGGGCCGGTGTCCGCAGTGTCGTCTCTGGCCCCTGTGGTACGGTGGGAACAAGCTCATCACGCGCCGACCGGAGCACGGTATGGACAGAGTCGCGCAACCGGGCGAACGCATCGCTCATCAATGAATTCGTTTCGGGGCAACCGGCTGCGCGATCACCAGTTGCCCATGAGCACCGCGTGGCTGCTCAACGACATCGCGGAGTCCAAGGGAAGACAGGATCTGTTCTCCCGCCAATCGCCGCAGGTCCTCAAGGCCCTCCGTGACGCTGCCGTCATTCAGAGCGCCGAGTCCTCCAATCGCATCGAAGGCGTGACGGTCGGTCGCGAGCGCCTGCACGCCCTGGTCCTGGGCCGGTCGAATCCGCGCGATCGTTCCGAACAGGAGGTGCAGGGCTATCGCCGGGCACTGGATGAGATCCACTCCGGCTACGCCGACCTTCCCATCACTCTGGACACCGTGCTTCGCCTGCATGCCCTCTGCCAGTCCGCCAGCGGCGACGCCGGGCAGTTCAAGCGTATCGACAACGACATCGTCGAGATACAATCCGGACGCGCTCCAGTCGTGCGGTTCCGTTGCGTGACAGCGAAGGAGACACCGGCCGCGGTGAAGGAGCTCTGCCACCGCTACCGGCACGCACTCGACCAGGACCACATCCCTCCGCTGCTCGCTATCGCCGCCCTCGTGCTGGACTTTCTCTGCATCCATCCCTTTCGGGACGGCAACGGGCGCGTGTCCCGCCTGATCACCCTCCTGGCGCTCTACCAACACGACTACCGGGTCGGCCGATACCTGAGCCTCGAACGCTTGGTCGAGGAGGTTCGCGATCGGTACTACGAATGCCTGCATCGCAGTTCCCAAGACTGGCACGAGGGCAGGCACGAACTGACGCCATGGCTTGACTTCGCGCTTACGATCGTTCGTCGCGGCTATCGCGAACTGGAAGAACGCGTTGGACAGGTTCAGGCCCCGCGTGGCGCAAAGGCGGCGCTGGTTCTGGCCGCGATTCGCGCACAGCCGGGAGACTTCCGCCTGCAGGACCTGGAACGCGCCTGTCCGGGCGTCGGACGTGAGTGGATTCGTCGCCTCCTGGCCGATCTAAGGAAGTCCGGCGAGGTCACGTGCAGCGGTCGTGGCCCCGGCGCTCGTTGGCGGGTGTTGACGAAAGAGGGTAGCGACGCCTGAGTAAGGGTACTAAAGAGGGTATCCGGCACGCACGCCGTCACCCGGACCGTCTGCCGCCGACGCCGAGGGTCTCCGCCTTGGGGAGGCGGCGATCGATCTCGTCGAGGCGATAGCCGAAGCCGGGGCCGGTCACGGTGGACAGGTCCAGCCGCCCCCGTGCCCGGCGGTACAGCCCCGGGTGAACGGCGGCTTCGGGAGCGGAGGCGTCGGGATAGAACTGCATCGCGTTCGTCTCGACGCCCATGATGGTCGGCGCGTGCGCCGCCAGCAGCACGTGCGGGATCTGCGCCAGCATCGGGTTGGTCAGGTCCTGCACCATCAGGGTCATGCCGTGCGCGTGCGCCCAGCACAGGCTGAGCAGCGCGCCGGTCTGCGTCTTGCAGGTCTTCAGCGCCACCCCGGACCAGCCGAGCTCGCGGCCCAGGCGCACCATCTCCCAGTCGTGGGCGCTCTCGTCCATGAACAGCGGCTTGCGCGCCGCCACGCTGCGCACCTCCAACCGGTCGCGTTCCAGGTCGTACGGGAAGGGCTGCTCCACGTACAGGAGCATGCCGTAGATCCGCGGCTGCTCGCGCAGCAACCGGTCGAGGATGGCGGTCACGTAGGCGGGGTCGGTGACCGTGCAGTTGAAGTCGGCCGACAGCCACGCCACTCCCTCCTCGGCGGCCAGCAAGCCTACCTGCAGGAGCCGTCCGTAGTCCCACGCCTCGTCCGTGCCGCGCAGCTTCACCTTCAGGCAGGTGAGCCCGTCGCGCCGCACCCAGTCGCGCAGCAGCACCGGGTAGCCGTCGTCCGGCTCGCTCCCGTCCAACTCGGCCGGCTCGACCGGATCCAGCCCCCCGACCAGGTGCCACGCCGGCAGCTCGTCATGGCGCGGCCGCAGAAAGTCCTCGGGATAGATGCCGGCGAACGACACGCCGCTGCCGACCGCCGGCGTGAGGTAGCGGCTCAGGTCGTGGTTCAGGTAGCGCCGGTTGTAGGTCGCGTACGCCGGCACGCCGTGCAACACGCCGAACGCGTCGTGCAGGGCCAGGTCGAACGCGGAAGCGCACACCAGCGCGGCGAGCCGCGGCATGCGCTCCGCCGGCTCCCGGCCTCGGTTGACCCGCTCGACCAAGGCCGGCAGACGCCCTTGCAGGAACGCGTGCCCGACCTCCAGCGGGTGCCCGGAGAGCCCGGCATCACTCCAGTCGGCCGCGATCAGCACGCAGAGGTCGCGCATCAAATCGTGCCGCTCCTGATAGGGCAGCTCGCCCGGCCACGCCCACTGCACGCTCAGCGGCGTCTCGCCCCACCCCATCGCCCGGCGGCCCGTTGCGTCCTCCACCTGCAGCGACACGCGCACGCAGGTCACCGAGGTCAGCGCTTCGGCGCCGAACTTCAGCGGTACGCGCGTCGTAACCGGCAGCAGGTACACTCGTGCGTCGACCGCCCGGATGTCGGTGTCCACTGACTGCCGAGGTTAGAGGCCTGCCGGTCCTGCGATCAAGGCGAAGCCGCTTGACCTATACTGGCGGCGCGGAGGAACAAGACATGGAGCGCGTGCAACTCGGGCGGAGCGGCCTGCGGGTCTCGCCGATCTCGTTCGGTACCTGGCAGCTCAGCCCGCGATTCTGGGGCGAGCAGTCCAGCGAGGAGATCGCGCGGGCGATCCGGCGCGCCTTCGACGGCGGCATCAACCTGTTCGACACCGCCGACGCCTACGGCGACGGCCACGCGGAGACGGTGCTGGGCGAAACGATCGCCGACCTGCCCCGCGACGAGCTGGTGATCACCACCAAGGTGCTGAACCGCTTCAAGCCCGACGGCTCGCGGGTGCCGGACCTGTCGGCGGAGAACGTCGCCGCCCGTTGCGAGGTGTCTCTCAAGCGCCTGCAGCTCGACACCATCGACCTGTACCTGCTGCACGGCTTCGACCCGCTCACGCCCATCGAGGAGACCGCCGGACAGCTCGACCGCCTGCGCGCGCAGGGCAAGATCCGCGCCTACGGCGTGAGCAACCACGGCGTCGAGCAGCTCCGCGCGCAGCGGCGCTTCGGCAACTACTCCGTCGTGCAGGCGCCCTACAGCATGATCGACCCGGCGGGCGAGGACGACCTGCTGCCGTACTGCCAGGCCGAGGACATCGGCGTGATGGCCTACTCGCCGCTGCACAAGGGCCTGCTCTCCGGCAAGTACCAAGGAACCGAGACCTTCACCGACTTCCGTGCGCACCATCCCGACTTTCAGGGCGAGCGATTCGCCGAGCTGTGCGAGAACGTGCAGAGCCTTGGTCCGATCGCGGAGGGTTACGGCCTGTCGATCTACCAGCTCGCGCTGGCAGCGACCGTGCAGCATCCGTCGATCCACACCGCGGTCTGCGGCATCAAGACCGTGGCACAGATCGAGGAGGCGCTCGGCGCGGCCGACACGGTCCTGTCGCGGGAGGACCTGAACGAGGTGCGCGCCGCCGTAGGCCCGGGCTCCCGCCGGACCGTCGACGCCGCCGGCGTCAAGAAGTAGCCCGGCGCCGTCACTCCGGCAGAGCTGCCGGGTGTTTCCAAGAGATGCCGCCTGACCTGGACGCCGCGGTCGTGGGCGGCGGCCACAACGGCCTGACCGCCGCGTGGTACCTGGCCCGCGCCGGTCTTCGGGTCGGAATCTTCGAGCGGCGGTCCTTCGTGGGCGGGGCGGCCATCACGGAAGAGCTGTGGCCGGGATACCGATTCTCGACCTGCGCCCACATGGTGCACGCGCTGGATCCCGGGATCCAGGCGGACCTGCGGCTCGAAGAGCGCGGCATGGTAGCGATACCCCGCACCGGGTCGCTCGTGCCGATGACTGACGGCGACTACTGGGGGCCGGCCGATCACGAGTCCCCGCGGAATCTGTCGCTTCAACTGACCCAGGAGGAGATCGAGGCGGAGCGCCGCTACGCGGACATGAAGCGGCGGCTGTGCGAACTGTTTGCTCCGTACCGCCTGCGGCCGCCACCGACCCTATCCGAAGTCCGCGCCGACGCAGCCTCCCGCGGCGACAGCCGGGTTCTGGAAGACGCTCTGACCCTGACGGTGAGACAACTCCGCCACCGTTACCTCCCGACCCGCAGGCTGCGTGACCGCCAAGCGGCGGAGGCGGCCGCCATCGGCCAAGACCCGGGTGCGCTGGCACTGGCCTACGGGTCGATCGACCTTGCCGGCACCGATGGCGGGAGTACCCCGCACAACGGCTACATCGAGGGCGGGATCGGCGTCATCACGTCCCTCATGCGCCAGGCGGTCGAGGAGGCCGGCGTCGGCATCCAGACGAGTGCAGAAGCGATCTCCCTGCTCCATGAAGGCGGTGCCGCCACCGGCGTGCGGCTCGCGGACGGCACGGCGGTGACGGCGCGCTGCGTGCTGTCCAACCTGGACCCAAAGCGGACCTTCCTGCGGCTCGTCCCGCCGGAACTGACGACGGCGCAGCTTCGGCGCCGCGTCAGCGCGCTGGTCACGGACGTGAGCTGCTACAAGCTGCTGGCGGCCGTGGACGAGCTCCCACACTGGCAGGGCTGGGACGGCGATCCAACGCTGCCGAGCGCCGGCGTGGTCGGACTGGGCCGCAGCGAAGCGGCCGTCGATGCCGCGTACGCCGACTGCGCCGCCGGCCGCCCTCCGGCCGCGCCGATCATCAACTTCTCGGTGCCGTCGGCGCTCGATCCGACCCTGGCACCGGAGGGCCGGCACACGGCTTCGGCATGGATCTACCCGGCGCCGGCCCGGTTACAGGGCACGGACTGGGACGCGGTGCGCGACCGGGTGGCGGAACGGCTGGTGGATCAGATCACCCGCTACGCGCCGAATTTCCGCCGATCGATCCTCCATCTGAAGCTGCGGACGCCGGCCGACCTGGAGCGCGACAACGGGCTCACCGACGGGTGCATCTGGCACATTCAGCACGGTGGCGACCAGCTCTTCTGGAACCGCCCGCTGCCCGAGCTATCCCGCTATCGCGCGCCGTTCCCCGGCCTCTATCTGTGCGGAGCCGGCCAGCACCCCGGAGGCGAGATCTCCGGGATTCCCGGACACAACGCCGCTCGCGAAGTCATCCGCGACCTGGCCTGACCAGTGACCACCCCGCAGTCCCGCACGCTGGCCATCACGTCAGGCTGCAGGAACGCATCCTCGGTTCCGGGCAACAGCACCGGGACGGCTCCGATGTTCGTGGCGAGAGCAGCAAGCGTGGCCAGCTCTCGAGGAAAACGAGACGGCACCCCGAGCTCGGAGTATCTTCCGAGATACATGATGACACTAATGTCGTCATGCCCGAGGAGCCTAACCCACACAGTGCCGACCGTGCGTCGGGCGCGGCGACCCTGCTGATCACTTTCGCTGGCGCTTGATGTCATGATGCTATGATGCGTCCATGCGTACGACTCTGACGATTGACGACGTACTTGCTGTTGCTCGTGCGCTCGCGCAGAGACGCGGCGGCAGCGTGGGAAGCGCGCTGTCCGTCCTCGCGCGTCGTGGTTTCAGGCTCACGGAAGCCGACGACACGGGCGCTGTCCCGACCTTTCGGGTCGCTGCCGATGCAGCCCCCATCACCAGCGAGGATGTCCGACAGGCGCTTGCCGACTCAATCCATCCGTGTGAACGAGGCGCCGCCTCCACTGGTTGATGGCCAGCCCGGTCCGGTGACAGTGTTCCCGCTGCCCATGCAAGTCGTCGAGTTCCAAACCAGGCAGATGGAGTTCCCGAGTGCGGATTTCGGCTACTTGCGCGACAGTACCGGCGCGCTGGCCGACATCGCCGAGTTGCGCCGGCGCATCGCCGCCGACGGCTACCTGTTCATCCGCGGGCTGATCGACCGCGGAGCGGTCCTCGAGGCGCGCCGCGTGGTGATGGAGCATCTGCAGGAGCAGGACGCGCTGGTCGAAGGCACCCCGCTCATGGAGGGCGTGATGCCGCGCGACGGCCGGAGCGTCGGCATGAAACGGATCGCCTACCGGCCGGAGGTGCTGCGCGTGCTCGAAGGACCGGAATTGCACTCGTTCTATCGCCGTCTCTATGGCGAGAAGCCGGCGACCTTCGCCCACAAATGGCTGCGAGCGGTAGGCAACGAGAAGTTCACCGGCTCGCACATGGACGTGGTGTACATGGGCCGCGGCAGCGAGCGCGTGAACACCGTCTGGATCCCGTTCGGCGACATCCCGATCGCGCAGGGCACGCTGGCCGTGTGCCAGGCGTCGCACCGCCTGAACAGCTTCGCCCGGGTGCGGGAGACGTACGGCAGGAGCGACGTGGATCGCGACCGCACCCAGGGCTGGTTCAGCGAGGATCCGGAAGAGATCCGCGAGCGATTCGGCGGTCGCTGGCTCACGGCGGACGTCCGGGCCGGCGACATCATCACCTTCGGGCTGTACATCCTGCACGGCTCCACGAACAACACCACCAACCGGTTCCGCATCAGCTGCGATGTCCGCTATCAGCCGGCGTCCGAGCCGATGGACGAGCGCTGGGGCGGAGACTCCCCCACCGGCCACTACGCGACCGCGGCCGTCCCGATGGCTGAAGCCCGCAAGCGGTGGGGCCTGTAGCGCGGTCAGTTGGGACCGGAGTAGTCGTACGGCCTGTTGCCGGTCAGGTGGTCCTTCGGCGCGGGCACCAGGGGGATGACGTTCTCGATCGGGCAGCCGGCGAACACCGGCGCGCACTCCTGCGCCAGCTCGACGCGGGAGCCCCGCCGATACCACGCGACGGTGTGGATCATGGCGATCATGAATCGGGGCGCGGCGCTGCGGTTGGGCGTGCCGCGGTGCCACAGCCGCATGTCCCGAATCAGCACCGCCCCCTTGCGGGTACACCCCCGGAGCGGCCCGCGCACGGCTCGCCGCGCGGCGACGTGCTCTACCGGCACCCGGATGTTGTTGCCGATCACCATGCGCGTGTCGACGTGCGTGCCGGGCCACAGCTCGATGGCGCCGTTCTCCTCCGTGGTCCCGCTCAGCGGGACGTTCACCACCAGCCGCGCCGGCGGATGCGCCACGCTCAGGTTCGGCCAGAGCTGACCGTCGTCGACGTGCACGGGCTGCAACCCGCTGCCGGGGACGTTGGTGTTGCCGGTCAGGGTGTTGTTGAACGCGCCGCGTCCCAGCACCGCGCGGGTCACCTGGCACACGAACGGGTTGGCCATCACGTCGCGGAACACCAGGCCGGCATCAGGGGGCGGGGTCTGCTGGATGTTGCCCCACACGAAATTGTGCGGCACCGCCGGCAGGGCGCGGATCTTCTCCAGGTCCTCGCTCATCCGCTCCTGCAGCCGATCGAGGTGGGAGTGATCGATCACGTCGTCGATCACCACGTAGCCGTCCGCCTGCAGCGCGGTGACCGCCCGCTGTAGCGCGGCGTCGCCGAACCGTTCCGCGGCGCGTTCCGCCGCCGTTGGAGTGAGATCGTTCATCGCTACAGCTCGCGCAGCTTGCGGTCCAGCCATTCGATCATCGGCCCCGCGGCCGGGTCGGACACCTCCACCATCGTCCCGGGAAGCGGCTGGCCGATCAGCGCCTCCACCTCGGCGCGGCACTCGGCCACCACCCGCGGATGGTCGCCCACGACGTTCCGGCGCTCTTCCTGGTCGACGCCGAGGTCGAACAACTCGTCCCCATCCTCGTCCTCGTAGCCGACCGCCGTGCAGTAGTTCCAGCGGTCGTCGCGGACGCTGACTCGCGCCCGCGCATTGCCGGGCAAGGAGTCCGCCCAGCCGGTGACGATCCGCTCGCGGATCGCCGTCTTCGCCCCGGTCACCAGCGGCCAGAGATCCCGGCCGTCGGTCCAGCCGCACGGGACGCCCAGCCGGGCAAGAATCGTGGGCATCAGGTCGTGGTTCTGCACCAACGCCGTGACGTCGCGATCGGCCGGCCCGCCCGGATGGCGCAGGCACAGGTTCAACTGCGTGTTGAACGGATGCAGCTCCCGGCCCGACTTGCCGAAGCGGCCCTGGTCGCGGAGCTGCGTGCCGTGGTCGGACACGAAGACCACCAGCGTGTCGTCGAACAGCTTCAGCTCCTCCAGCGTGTCCAGCAACACGCCGATCCACTTGTCCACGAACGTGACCTCGCCCAGGTAGAGCGCTTCGATGCGGCGAAGCTCCTCCTCCGTCGCGTCTTCGTGCGCAGCGCCCGGCATGATGAAGTCCTTGCCCGCGTAGTCGGGACAGTAGAGATCGGCGTACGCCCTGGGCGGATCCCACGGCTCGTGCGGGTCGAAGCTGTCGATCCACAGGAAGAACGGCTTCATCGCGTGGTTGTCGTGCAGCCAGTCGCACGCCGCGCGGAACACGCGGGCGCAACTGTAGTCGTCCTCGGACTGCCGGTGGCGCTGGTTGAGCAGGTAGTTGACCAGCGTGGCATGCCGCGGCCAGTCGATCGGCTCGCGCACGTGGTTGCGGAGCTGATGCTCGATCGAGCGCGGGTCGCCGCTCTTCCAGTTGTCCGACTCCTGCCCGCGGACGAAGTCGAGGTGGGCGAAGCCGCGGGAGTAGTTCATGGTCGGCTTGAACATGTGGTAGGTGTCGGCGATCAGGGCGGTGAGGTAGCCGCGCGCCAGCAGCACCTCGGCGATGGTGTCCTGGTCGGGCGGGATCTTGTGCCACCCCGGCGCGTGGTGCCAGTGGCCGCGGCGGTCGAAGTTGTAGCGGAACGGGAAGCTGCGCCGGCCGGTGAACAGCCCGCGCCGGATCTGCAGCGTCGGCTGGCACTCCCCGAAGGCGCGCGTGAAGCGGATGCTCTCTGCGGCCAGGGCATCGAGGTTGGGGGTCCGCGCGTGGCTGTATTTCTTCCCCTCCCCCACGATGTCCGCGCGAAAGGTGTCCAGGCAGATGCAGACGACGTTCATGTTCGACATGGGAGCGATGGTAGCTCATGGTTCGCGGCGCGCATCGACACAGCTCCGAGGCACAGGCTGGTATAGTCAGGCCCGGACTCCCCATGAAACCGGCAAACGACCTCGAGGCGCGCTTCTTCGCCGCCACTCCCCGCTCCCTGGAGCGCTTTACGGCCCATGCCGACGCCACCCCGGGCGGCGTTGCCAAGGGCGCCTACTTCTACCGCCCCTACCCGCTGACCATGGAGCGCGGCGACGGCGCGTACCTGTTCGACGTGGACGGCAACCGGTACGCCGACTTCGCCAACCACCACACCGGCCAGATCCTGGGCCACAACCACCCTGCGGTGATGGCGGCGGTGCGGGCGCAGTTGCAGCGCGGCATCGCACTGGGCGCGCCCATGGGGCACGAGACCGAGGCGTGCGCGGAGCTGTGCAACCGCGTGGCCAGCCTGGAACGGGCGCGCTTCACCAACTCCGGGACCGAGGCGAGCCTGCACGCGGTCCGCCTGGCGCGCGCGTTCACCGGCAGGAACCTGATCGCCAAGTTCGAGGGCTGCTACCACGGCAGCCACGACGCGGTGGAGGTCTCGGTCGCGCCGCCGCTGGAGGCGGCCGGCCCGGCCGACCGGCCGCTGCCCTACGCGCAGGCGATCGGCATGTCGGCCGGGGCGGTGGCCGACACGATGGTGCTGCCCCTGGGCAACCTGGAGGCGGCCGAACGGCTGATCGCCGAGCATGCCGACGAGCTGGCGTGCGTCATGCTGGACCCCAAGAGCGGAGTCCTGGATCTGCCCACGGACTTCATCCGGGGCGTGCGCGAGATCACCGCCCGGCACGGCGTGCTGATGGTCTTCGACGAGATCGTCGGCTTCCGGCTGGCGCGCGGCGGCGCCCAGGAGTACTACGGCATCACGCCCGACCTGACCACGTTCGGCAAGATCGTCGGCGGCGGCTTCCCGGTGGGCGCGTTCGGCGGACGCGCCGACATCATGGACTGCTACGACCCGGTCAGGGGGCCGGGCATTGGCCAGAGCGGCACCTTCGCCAGCCATCCGGTGACCCTGGCCGCGGGCCTGGCCATGCTGCGCGAGCTGACTCCGGCGGCCTTCGACCACTTGGCGGCCCTGGGCGACCGCCTGACGCGCGGGCTCGGCAAGGCGCTCACCGCCTGCCCGGTGCCGGCGTCGGCGCACAACAACGGATCCGCGTTCGCCATCCACTTCCGCGCGGAGCCGCCGCGCGACTACCGCTCGTCGCTCGACGCCGACAAGCGCTGGATGTCACCGCTGTTCCTTGCCCTGCTCGAACGGGGTTTCTTCCTCGGCCACACCCTGGGGATGTGCTCGATCTCGGTTCCTACCACGCCGCAGATGATCGACGAACTGGTCGATGCGGTGGCCGATGCCGTGCGCGATCCCCTGGTGAAGGCGGCAGCAACGGATGGATGACCGCCGCCCTGATGGGCCTCCGTGCTCGAACGCCCCGTCGACAGGCATGCCCCGCGACGCTGAGGCCGGACTGCGCGCGTTCGTCGAACGATGGCGAATCGCGGGCGCCCGGCTCGATCATCTGCGACGCGAGGAGCTCCGCAACGTCGATGTCGCCGCCGCTATCGAATCCCTGGACGGTGCATTCGAGGCGACGCTCGCCGGTCCGGTGCGGACGACGTCCGGACTGGTCGAACAGCAGGCGATATTCGCCAGACTGCGGCATGCGCGATCTGTTTCGGCTGGCGAGTGAGTATCGCACCCTGACATGGTGCCGTGGTCCAGCGGCCCATCACCTCTTACCCCAGTCGTAGTCGCGGATCCACCGCCAGTGCCCGGGGTTGATGATGTCGTCCGAGAGCTCCGGCACGTCCTCGCCGATCGCCTCCACGAGCGGACCGTCCAGGGGACCGGCCAGGGCGGCGGCCAGGTTGCGCTCCATCTGCTCGTGGGTCTCCATGCCGACCACCACGCCGGTGACGCCCGAGAGCGAGGCGACGTAGCGGAGCGCCAGCTCCTCGATCGTGAGGTCGCCAGCCAGTTCCCGCAGCCGGGTGAGTATCCAGCCGATCTCCGCCATCGGTGCCGGCAACTCGGGGATGGCCATGGTCACCACGCCCTGCAGGTAGACGCTTCGCGCGAAGATAGCGACCCCGGACTCGGCCGCCCGCTTCAGCACGCCAGCGCGCAGGAACCGCTGGTCCAGGACGCTGACCGGGTGTTGGACGGCGTCGATGCCGGGCGTGGCGATCGCCCCGAGCGCCTCCTCCACCGAGTAGACGGAGACGCCGACCGCGCCGATGTCGCCCGCCTCGCGCTTGCGGTGAAGCGCGCCCACATAGGGCATCGCGTGGAAGCCGTGCAGCAGGTATAGTCCGATCCGCTCCACGCCCAGCACGCGCAACGACCGTTCCACGGCGGCGGTGATCTGCTCCTCCGGCGTCCCTGACGCTTCCTCGTGGGGGCGCGCCTTGCTGCAGATGAAGATCCGGTCGCGCATCCCCAGGTCGCCGAGGGCGCGGCCGAGCACGCTCTCGGCTTGGTTGTACATTGAGGCGGTGTCCAGTGTGTTGACGCCCGCATCGAACGCGGTGGCCAGCATGCGGTTCACCGTCTCCTGGGACGGCCTTCCGGTGGTGTTGGCCACGCCGTAGTCCAGGCCGAACTGCACCGTCCCCAGCACCAGGGCCGATATCTCGTGCTCGCCGAAGAGGCGGTACTCCATGTCGCGCGTCACCTCCGTTCTCTCGCAGGGATACACCTGCGGGGTCAGCGTACCACCGTGACCGCCATCATCCCCACCGACGGCGAGCGGCTCGAGGGTTGCCGGATGAGATTCAATGGACTAGTGTCACCAAACGGTTGCAGATAAGATTCCAAATGGACAATAGGCCGATGGAAGGACTGCCCCAGCCGCATCGCGGGATGAAGCCGGCGAACCCTGAGGTGTCGGCGTCCAATGCCGACACGATCGCGGAGCCCGCGGCGCCGTACGTCGTCGATCAGGCCGGACTCCAGGCGCTCGGAGGCGATCTGTCTCGCCTGTCGAACGACGGCGGGGTGCTGGACCTGGTCCGCGAAGGGCTACCGTACTCGATGCTGGAGGAGTTGACGGTCGCGATCGGAGGGTCACAAAAGGAGCTGGCACGGGTCGTGGGGATTCCCGCGACGACCCTGAGCCGCAGGAGACGGGCGGGCAAGTTGACGCCGGCCGAATCCGATCGACTCGTGCGCATCGTCCGCTTGACGGACATGGTCATGGATCTGATGCGCGGCGACGCTGCAGCCACGCGCCGGTGGCTGAACACTCCCCAGGACATCTTCGACGACGAAACGCCGCTGCATCGCGCCTCAACGGAAACGGGCGGCCGCGAAGTGGAGCAGCTCATCGGCAGGCTGCGGCACGGCGTATTCAGTTGATCAGTTGATCACGGCCTGGCGCCTCGCGGCGCCGGAGTTTGCACGGACGGCCGAGGAGTTGATGTCAGGAGAGGGGGCGCGTCGATACGGCGGACGCTGGAACAGCCCGGACGTTCGGCAGTCTACCTTGGCGACAGCCTGGCGCTGGCGGCGATGGAGTTGCTGGTCCGCCTGAAGGCGGAGGATGTGCTGAAGGTCTACCGGAAGATGCCGGTGTTCATTCCCGAGCGGCTGATTGCGCACATCGACGAGGACGAGTTGCCACCGGGCTGGGCGAAGCCGACGCTGCACGCGGTGACCCGGGCGATCGGCGATCGATGGATCGACAGCGGGGAGTCAGCGGTGCTGCGGGTGCCCAGCGCGACGGTCCGCGGCGAGGGCAACTTCATCGTCAACCCCGAGCACGAGGATTTCGACGACATCGAGACGGGACCGGTCTCCGACTTCCGCTACGACGCGAGGCTGACGGCCCGCGCCCGGACGCCATAGCCCCGAGCGCTACTCCGCCTCCCCCAGCAGGCGCTGGGCGTTGCGGTACGCGATCTTGTCGAACACGTCCGGCTCCAGGTTCAGGCTCTTGAGGAACTCCATCAGGCGGCCGTCGACGTAGTCGCGGGCGAACAGCAGGCGGTCCTGATAGCGGATCAGGAACTGCTTGCCGAACTCGGGATCGCGGGAGATGGCCGTCAGGCCGGAACCGGCCGACAGGTCGGCGTACAGGTTGGGATAGGTGTCCAGCAGGTGGAGCACGCGCCCGCCGGGCTTGACCGGCCCCTTCGGGTACGACTCGGTCATGCAGCGGTCGTCTCCCGAGATGTGACCCCAGAATCCGGGCGCGTGGCCGACGAAGACGGTTTCCGGACACGCGGCGACGGCGCGCTCGAAGCTGTCCAGGGAGCCGCCGTACCACCAGTTGGGGCGCGGATAGCGCTGTCCCGTGGGGATCGGGTAGTCGAGGTGGATGGTGATCGGCAGCCTCTGCTCGCCGCAGAAGTGGTAGATGTCCAGGGCGTCGGGGTCGTCGAACAGCACCCGCTGCTTGAGCTCGGACGCGACGCGGATGCCGTGGATCTCCACCGCGGCCTTGAGCCGGTCGATGGCGTCGGGACGCTTCACGTCCGGCATGTAGCCCAGCACGAAGCGGTCAGGGGCCGCCCGGCCGACGTTCAGGACATCCGCCAGCGGGATGCCCACGCCGCCGGGCGGCAGGTGTGCATGGTAGCTGGGGCTGTAGTCGGTGGCCGGCACCTCCCAGGAGAACAGCCACATCTGATCGATGCCGTGCTCCTCCATGTTGGCGAGGAGCCGGTCGGCGTCGTGGCCGTGCCAGTTCGGATGGTTGTGGGCGTCTATCAGCATGGCGCGCAGGATGCCCCAATCGCCCATCTCGATCCAGGCCGTCCGGTGCCGGATATGGGCGGCCTCACATACCCCAGACCGTGACCGGCGCACCTCCGTCGCGCGGCGCTGCACGGCGGAAGATCTTCTGCTCCCAGGTCCGCTCCGGAGCGCGGTCGAACACGACCAGGTGGCCTGCATCGGCGCCGCACCGGTCCAGGTAGGCGCGCGTCTGCGCCATCCCCTCCGCGATGGTCCGGTCCAGATCCCCGTGCCGCACCTTGCACTCCACTACGTAGCGCCGCTCGCGCCCGCCCTGAGGCCACACGATCAGCAGGTCGGTCCTGCCTCGCCCCAGCGCATACTCCCGTTCGATCCGCCCGCCGCCGTTCACGACCCGCTGCAGGTGCGCCTGCAACAGCAACTGCGGCCCCGCTTCATGGTACTGATCGAAGCGCTGTACCCAGTGCTCGGAGTGCTCACGGAAGAACGCCTGGAACGCCGCGATCAGCCCGTCCACGTCCAGGGCGCCGCGAGCGTCCACGTACCACGCCATCCGTTGCGGCAGCGTCTCCTGCACCACGTAGTTCAGGTGGCGCGGCACCACCTCGGCGTAAATCGGATTGGCGATGCGGGGCGGCCCGTCGGCGTCCCGTGCCACCAGACCCAGGTCGCGGGCGTAGGCGAGGTCTTCCTCCGAGCACCTGATCTCGTCCGCACCGGCCAGGATCGGCTCGATCACGCGTCGCACACGCTCCTCGCGCAGCTTGTTCGCCAGGTCGTCGATGTGCGTGTCGCGGCGCAGGATCAGCCGCTCCTGCGCCGCGACGACGGCGTCCGCCGTGATCGCGAGCGCGCGGTCGCGCCCGGGTTTGTGGCGGAAGCACGCGTCGTAGCACAGCGCGTTCACCAGCCATGGCTGGCCGGCGGTACGCGTGCCGATCAGCGCCAGCGCCTCCTCCGTGAACGGCTGCCCGGTCTGTTCCGTATGCTGCGCCAGCAGTGCCCGAATCTCCCGATCGGAGAAGTCGCCCAGCCGCAGCGACTCCGACTTGATGTTGAACGCGCTGCCGCCGAGCACCAGGCGATTCTCCGCCGCCGAGTGGATGCGATAGTCGCGCACGTCGCGCAACCCGCAGAGGATGATGCTGTGTGGAAAGCGCTCCGGTCGGTCGACGTACCCGGTGCGCAGTTGCCGCAGCACCGACAGCAGCGTGTCGCCCACCAGCGCGTCGATCTCGTCGATCAGCAACACCAGCGGCCGCGGGTCGGCCATGCTCCAACGCAGCAACGCTTGGCGTAGCGCCTGCCTCGGCCCGACACGATCCAGCAGGGCGGGCCAGATGTTCTCCAGCGTCTCGTCGTCCAGCGTCACGCTTGCCTGCAGCGCCAGTTCGGCAAGCACGGTGCGCATGCCCTCCGCGACATTCTCGCGGGCCGCCTGGCCGGCCTCGACGTTTGCGTACACGCACCGGAAGTCCCCCGCCTTGCCGTCGTTCAGCAGGTCGCGCAACGCCAGCAGCGCCGAGGTCTTGCCGGTCTGCCGCGGCGCGTGCAGTACGAAGTACTTCTCGTCGCGGATCAGGCCGAGCACCTCGTCAAGGTCGATCCGCGACAGCGGCGCGATCTGGTAGTGCCGGCCCGCCCGCACCGGGCCGGCGGTGTTGAACGTGCGCACGGCCACCATTGTCGCGCTGAGCGTTGTGGCTGTCATCACCACGTGCAGACTCCGCCAGCCCCGCGCCTTCATCAACAACCGAGAACGGACCTATCGGTCTACCTTACGTCTCCGCTGCATGGTCGCCGTCATCCTCAAGTCGTGCGTCTTCGTCGAGCTTGAGTTGGTCCAGCAGTCGCTGCCGATCGCGGATGCCGGACCGGAATAGTTCACGCGCACGGCGTAGAGCGTCACCGACACGAGGCCCCGGAGGCAGGCCCAGAGACGCCATCACTTCTTCGCCACCGATTGGAAGCACGTCGTTGGTGTGATCGACGATGTCGCGCTCGATGAGTCGCGTGATCGCGCGTCGCGGATCATCAACGTCGGGAACGGTAGCCAGGAATTCCCGCCACTTCGCGAGCCTCTGATCGCGGAATCCGGGTACATTGAGGCTCGCGCCCAGGCGAACACAGGTATCGCCGACAATCTCATCGAATCTATCCGCCGGCCAAGACCGGTCCAGCCTGTGGCGCAGCTCCTCAATGGCTCCCTGTTCGTCCACGTTGCCGGCAATGGACGCCAAAGCGGTCCGACAGTGCTCCACGACCATGCCGACCTCAGCACAGAGTCTCTCGAAACATGAGCGCCAAGCGTCGTCATCCTGTGGTTCGATGGCCTTGCACTGCGCGAGGAACCACAGGCCCACTCGCTTCGATATGGCAGCGTCTCGTTCGCTGGAGAGTCCGATATTGTGGGCGCCCCACGTTCTCAAGTCATGAACGACGCCACGGCCCGCATGCAATCGCTCCACCGGGTGACCGGTTTCGCCGGGCAACTTCATCAGGTAGGGTACCGTGATTCTCCCTACCTCGAACAGTAGAACGTAGCTCCAGTTTACCAAACGCATGAACGACGCTTCGTCGTTCTCTCGGGCAGGCGGTCTGATGTGGATCTCGCCGAGCGCGGTCTCGCCTACGAAGCTACGGAGCGAACGACGCAACTCCACGACCGCGGCGTCCAGTTCCGCGAACCGCATTTCTGGCCTTACCGAACCGGGTCGGCTATCGGTCCTATGAAGTTGAACGCTATGCTGAAGCCACTGACGCTGCGGCCGTAGGCGATGTCCTCCTTCGGGAAGTCGCGGCTCAAGAGGTCTACCCGTCGATCGAGGCCGTCTACGCGAATGCTCCAGTGTCCTTCGCCGCGATCAAGCTCTACTCGGCCTTCGAAGCGACAGGGCGCTCCGTCGGCGTCAGTGATCACGTGGCGCCGTACCACACGGCCCGGAAACTCGTGATCGGTCTCTTGCGCCACCTCGCGAAAGACCTCGACCGCGAATCGCGCGTCACCGGTAAGCCAAGCGAGCACGGCCTCCAGGTAACGGTGGACGTGTCCCGCCGCGCCACCGGCTGCTTGGTTCAGAGCGCGCACGATGTCCAGCAGCTCACTCCTCACGCCATCGCCGAACGGCAGTGGTTGACGCTCTCCGCGTAACGGCCATCTTCCCACCTCGACGATCCATCGAGCTTCGAGCAACAGACGCAGACAACGTTGGTCTCCCACTATCCTGTCGAATCGATCGCGGAGGAACTCGGCTGCGCATCGTGCTCCGCGCCTGATTCGTGGATCGTCGATGGCAGCCGCGTTACGCTCTACATCGCCAATGAACTCGCGTGCTCTCATGAAGTACCCGGCCGTGGAGCCGCCCGCTTCCAGCTCCGTGTAAGCGCGGTCCGTGAGGCGCTGATCACGCAGATTATTGCCGACTCTCATCTGCCGCTCAAGAAACCTGTCCCGTTGCGTTGGCGACAGATCCGATGCGTCCACTTGGTCCAATGTGGAGTACAGGTCGGCGGTCAATTCTGCCCGCTGCGACTCTGTCAACAGCTCGCATCCGAGCAGATCAGACGGCGTCCACAACCCTATGTCGTAAGGGTAGTAGTTGTCAGAAGCGCTCACGGCTTTCTCGATCGCGGCACGGGCAGCGCCATAGGATCGCCATATATCTGCGACGTCAGCGCCGTTATCCGCCTGATTCCGAGCCAGGAATCCATATATGGCGGCGCGTTCCACCAGAAGGCTGTCCTTAGTCCTTTTCGCCGCATGGATACTGCGCTCGGCAATGCCGTCCAGTGCGTACTGGACGACGTCACGTGCTTCCTCCAACAATGAAAGACCGGCGCGTTCCTCCACCGCATTATAGCGAACCGCGTGTCGCCTGAACGCGGACTCCTGCAGTATCAGTCCGGCATCGACGGTCCCGTAATGCGCGCGTAATCTGGTCAATGCGCGGGCGATATCGGCGTAGGAATCCTTGTAGCGATCCTCCCGCCGACCTTCCGGTCCGATCTGTCGCATCAGGCCGATCAGGAACCGTACCTCACTCCGATGGTCGTCGTGTCCGCCATCGCGCACGGCGCTGATAATCTCGAGCAGACGCTGAGCCTCGCTCGCCGCGCCACCGAAACGATACCGGCACAACACCTCCGCCTCCAACGTCAAGCGCGGACCTACGTAGAGCTCGGTCGCTTCGTCATCTGCGGCCCTCCAACGCAACAGATCGAGGTTGCGGAAAAGATGGACGATCGTGGACAGATCGGAGTCCTGAGAGCGTCCAGTAACGGCTCGCATCAGAAGATTGACCGGCAGCAGACAGTTGAGGCTTCCGGTCAGCATGACGTAGTCGATAAGGAGATGCGCGGAGTCACCGGCGTCCTCCGACACATCGTCTCCCCCCCCGTCCAACAACGGACGATATGCGGTTACGATGCCTGCCTCCATCATCCTCTGATGGAGCAACGTCATCGGCTTGACCTGCCGGGGCTGGCGACCTCGTGAACGCAACGCGTGTACCGCTGATTGCGCCTCGGTACTGAGCCCCGCGCCGATGCGCGGCCTGCTCGCCGGCAGAAAGCGATAGAGGAATGCCAGCATGTGACCCGGTTCGGACATGGTGCGATCCGATCCGCCGACGTACTTGCCGATGAGTGCGGCAAGCGTGCTCTCCTCCTCACGCGACAGTCTACTGGGCGCTTCGATGCTGACCTTGCTCTGACCTTCCGCGCTCACGTCGTTGCGATACTGGGAGCCGACGACTACCGTGCGTCGACCGAGGCTCCGCAAGCCCATGAGCAGGTCGAAATACCGATCAAAGTCGGCATTCGCATCACATACGATCAGGGTGGCGGCGGCGCCGGCACGTTCGGCGGCTTGGCAGAATTCGGATACGTCGCGGGAGCCGGGTACACGCCCGATCGCGTACAGGACGGGCACCTTCGCGTCCGCGCGAACACAGGCTACCGCACGTGCCAGCGCGACCGACTTCCCGCTCCCGGACTGCCCCTCGACGACTATGGGCATGTCGCTGCGTGCCGGCTTCGCTACCGCGTCGGATATCCGTTTTCGCAGCTCGCTCTCGAAGCTCCGCTCGATGGCAAAGCCCCGCCGCACTCCTTCGACGAGCAGGCGAGGACCTTCGGGGTTGCCATGGAAGCGTCTGAACGTTGCATACTCTGCCTCCTCTCCCAAGGGAGGCAGAAACGCCGTCCAGGAGTCATCGACAATGGATGCGACTGCTTCGATGCGCAGTCTCTGCTCCGCGGTCGTCTCCATGCGGCGACCGTCACGCAGGCTGATCGTCCCAGCGTCTTCCGATTCGGGCGGCGCGATGTCGGAGAGCCGGTCCAGCGCGCGCAACTCGGCGACCACCGTGCCGAGTCGGCGAGGTTCGACCAGGATGCGGTCCGACTCCACCGCTTCATCGAACTGGTCATCGACGTCGTTCCCGAGGCGTGGTCGACCGCCGAACCAAAGGACCTGGTTGGAAACCGCGTTGCCGACGATTCCCAGGAGGTCTTCTATCCTGAACCAGTCGTTGCCGGACGAGAATCCCTCGACGACGATGAGGCCCAGCGCCGTAGCCGTCTCCAGGACCCGGTCCAACAACGGTACCGCATGTCGAACTCGGCGCGCGCTGCACTCGCTCCGAGTCCTCGGCAGCCGCGCCTGCGGATCGTGTACGCCGGCATGACTGAAGAGATAGTAAAGTGGCGGACGCGCCCTACTACGCACCGTCAGCGGCGTCTCTTGCGCCGTGAGGATCACTGCCGGCTCGCGGCCTGAACCTGTGAGCAGTTTGCTCAGCGTTGGATCTAAGGACGACGTGAACACCGCGCTCCAAGGCAACTCGCTAACGACTTCCAGCGCATGTGGATGAACTCGTCGAGCAAACCGCTCGGCCAGCCAATCGTCGAACTCGTCCGGCACAGGATCTGCGCCCAACAGCGCGGACCATCCGCGTTGCATCTTGCCGGCACGGCCAAGGCGATCGAGCGCCTTCGCCAGAACCGTATGTCCGTTCTCGGACTCCGCCCAAGCGTCTTGGCCCAGAACCAGAACCAACGGCCGACGCTCTTGCAGGGCGGAGAGCAACAGGTCGCCTGGTCCCGGAGGTGCGCTTGTCGTTGGCGGCGCCTCTATGTTCATCGGCACGTCCCTATGGTGTGAGGAACACCGGCCGACCGTCAACAGCGATCGTGACTATCAGGGGCACGAGCGCGGATGGCGGCAACTTGGATCGGCGGGTTGTGGATCGAGGACTGTGCGGTAGGGTTCGTCGGCACCGATGGCGTGCTGCATCGCGTCGTAGATCCCGAGTATCACACGCTTGGTGCGGTACTCGCCATACCGGTCCTCATCTTTCGCACGGACGATGGGGAACGTATCCATGATGTAGGCGATGGCGTCACGCGGAGTAGCAAAGTGGGCGTTCAGCGTCGCGAATTCCTCCGAGGTTTCGTCGCGGGGGCAACCGGCGGATCGCCGCGCCGGCATCCAGCGCCCATGCGGGTCCGCCGGCAGGTACAGGTGGAAGCAGGCCGCGTCGAGTTCGCAGCGCAGCAGGAACCGGCGCTCCTCGTCCCAGCGGAACGGCGGGCCGTCGTAGTCGCAGTCGCGCGCGAAAGGCTGTAGGTCCCACGCGGTGTAGGTGAGTTCGAGAACGCGCGGCAGCAACCAGTCGCAGATTGAGGAGTCGGTTGGGCCCCATGGCGTGGAATGGCCAATGGCAGATGGCGACAGAACAGGAATCTGCTTGGCGATGAAGAAGTTGAGATTCGCACCGCCTACCTTGAATCGGGCAGCGAAGTCACAGGCGAAGCTCGACAGGATCGATGGCAGCACCTCGGCAGAGCCCGCTGTTGTCATCCAAAGCGGGAGTTTGTTTCCCACGGCCGTCAACGGAGTCGCTCCGCCCACTATCGTCCGTATGTCCGTACTCCTTGCGATATCCCGATACCCTATTAGCCAACCACGCTCCCAGCCGATCTTGTCCAGCACCGCCTGCACGTCGCCGTAGCGCACCCAGTATCGCCCGAGGACGACGGCATCGGGGTCCTGCTTCTCGGCAAGCGTCAGGTCGCGGGTCCGGCCGCCGTCGTAGGTCGCCCAGCGGTGGTCGAAGTGGTGGACCATCTTGGCTTCGTACAGGGGCAGATAATCCTCCGCACCGGGCTTGCGATAGCGGTTTCCGTCCTGTGTGTAGCCCTGGTCCTCCAACTGCTCGCGGGTTCGGAACAAGTGTGAGTCGCTCGACATGTTGAACAATCCCTGGCGGAACCTTATGCCCCAGGAGCTTCCTGAGAACCGGCTGGGGCGCGGAAGATGTTGCCGTCCAGTTGGTATCCGAGCGCTTCCAGTTCCTCCCGCGTGCGGAAGCGATGCGAGTCGTTCGACATGTGAAACATGGTCAGGAACCTGACGCCCCAGGGGTTGTCTTCGAGCCGGTCGGTGCTCGGTAGACGTTGCCGTCCAGCCGGTACCCAAGCTCCTCCAACTGGTCCTGTGTTCGGAATCGGTACGAGTCGTTCGACATGTCGAACATTCGGATGAAGCGAACGGCCCATTCTCTCTCTCTCTCTCTCTCTCTCTCTCTCTCTCTCTCTCTCTCTCTCTCTCTCTCTCTCTCTCTCTCTCTCTCTCTCTCTCTCTCTGGCAAATTCCGTGCCAATATCGGTACGCGGCGGTAGATCGCCTTCGCCAATTCCGCGTCCTTGCGTGAACGGAATACCGGACAGGTATGAGTATTGGGGTTCAGGAGTGCGATGTCCTCCGGCGACAACTCGAATCGGCGTTCGGGGTCGTTCAGGTCGTCGACGACGTGGGCGAAGAAGACGAACTCGGCCCGTTCGGCGACGGGCCGCACGCCGTTCCCGGCAGTGAAGAGGCAGAACTTCATACGGCTGTCGACGTCAGGAAAGAGGCCGCTTCGGTTTTCGAAGTCGTACAGGCTGACCAGCGACTTCGTTTCGACCACGTTGTGGAAGAAGTGCTTGGTCGAATCATCGGTGGCGATGCCGGTCGGCAGCACGCAGCCGGCTCGACCGTACGGATTGAGCAGTGTCCGCATCGACTCGGCGAAGACGGCGTAGAGATTGATCGTACCGCGGGCGCACAAGCGGTAACGGCCGCTGTCGCGCAGCAGGTGGCTCTCTCCTGCAGCCTTGCGCAAGGCAGCTCCGAACGCGCGATGCAGTTCCGGGTCATCCTTGGCGAGCGCGGCGATCATACGCTTGCGCGCTGCGGCGTTCGGGGCTGTAGCGATCGCGGGGCTGCGCTCGGCAAACCACTCCTTCTCCTGGAGCTTCACCAGCTCCCACGGCGGATTGGCGAGCACGCAGTCGAAGCCGGAGTTCTCCGTCTCCGCAAACACCTCCGCGAACTCCAGATGCCAGTGGAAGAACCGGTATCGGTGTGAAAGGTATTCGGTTTCGGCGCGTTGCGCCGGAGACAGCGCTCCAGAATCCTCAACCAGTCGCCGAACCGCATCGGTGGTCAGCGCGTCGGCGACTCCTGATCGCTTGGGCCAGACGAAGGCGGCGCACCACGCATTTGCGATCTGGCGTGGGTGTCGGTACTGCGGGGACTCCTGCTGGCTGCGGAACTCCGCGTCCTTCCTTCGCACGCCGTCAAACGTGTCGTCGGGCATGCGGTCGATGTCCCGGCTGCGGGATGCCAGCGAGTCGTACTCCGGGTGCGACTCGGCGATCAACCCGATGTCCTGCTGCCCCTCGTCGCGCTCGGTCACGTTTCGCTTTCTGAGCGCGGAGCACGTGTGCTTGTCGTCGCCGGGGAGCGGCTTGAACGCCCCGTCGGGAAGTCCCGCGTCGATCAACTCGGGCGTGGCGCCGAGCAGGCTGTTGCCGACGCGGATGCGGCGATCCAGAAAAGTGAGCGGCCTGCCCGGTACCAACGCTTCCAGCCACAGACCCACGCGGCACAGTTCGGCGGCCATGGGATTGACGTCCACGCCGTAGAGGCAGTCGCCGATCACGTCGCGGAGGGCGGTCTGGTAGAGCAGCGGCGACGGCTCGATCTCCCCTGCAGCATAGGCGCGGATGCGCGCCAGGTGACGGGCAAGGCGGTGCGCGGCGCCGACCAGGAAGTGACCGGACCCGACCGCGGGGTCGCACACTTTGAGGTCTCGGATCGCCCGTTCCGCTGCGGGGCCGGTCTTGTCCTTCACGGCAGCCTTGACCACGGGATCGAGAGCGGAGTCGAGCAGGCGCTGGACCAGTGCATCGGGCGTATAGTAGGAGCCCGATGTCTTGCGGCGGTTGCCGGTGAACTCGGCGAAGGAGAAGTGCCCGCCGCCGCCGTTCACCTGCGGTGTCAGGGCAAGCAGACTCTCGTACACGCCGCCCAACTCCTCGGCGCCGAGGTTCTGGTAGTCCACGGGCCGGAGCATCTTGTCCTGGCGCGTATAGGCCAGATGGCGCAGCGTCTCGAGGAAGTCGTAGTTGGTCAGCTCCGTGTCGTTCAACGCGGCGGTCGACGCGGGATCCCAGAGAAAGCTGCCGAGCGCGGGGAGCGCCAAGTGAAGGTGCGCTGACTTCCCTCCCGGATCACCGGAAAGCGGTCGGACGAGGGACCGGAACTGGCGCCACAGGTCGCCGTGGCGGGACCCCTTGATGCTGCCGGCGAGCCGCCGCAGCCGGGCGGTGCCGTAGTGTTCCGCATAGCGCTCGCGGGCCGTGCGTGCGGCTGCGGAATCATCCGGAGGATGGAGCAACGAACGTCCGTCGAGCGTCCGATCCTCGGCGACGAACAGGAAGATCAGCCGGTACACCACCCGCAGGAGTTGCTCGTGCAGATCGGTGGCAGTGATCGCGTCGGATCGGAGCGCCTCTCGCAGTGCCGCATTCCTGGGATGGCCGGTGAAGCCGCTGCCGAGGATCGCCAGGGCGCGCTCGACGCCGCCGCGCAGGTCACCGAGTGCACGGGTACCCAGGCGTTCGGCTTCCTGCGTCCACTCCTCCAGCCGGCAGGTCTCCGGCCGTTCGCGGTCGCGCGGCAGGAAGCGCGTCGCATGCACGGTCAACCACAGCAGCACGAAGTCGGAGTACACCTCCCCTGCAAACATGGTTTCGAGGTCGAACTCCAGGAACGACTGCCGCGACAGCGCCTGACTGTCGCGCAACACGCGCAGGCGGAGGCCGTTGGACGCGATCGCCCAGAGGTGTGCGCCGCTGCGGTTGAGGAACTCCTGCACCATTCCGTGCGGGTTGGTGGAGGCGGCGCCGCGCTGTCCCGCAGCACGCCGGTCGAGCGAAAGGCCGCAGCCGACCAGATGGATCGGCGCGGGACCGAAGAAGCGGCCGATGGGATAGGTACGGCCGTCGAGTTCGGGGCCGGCGGTCACCGGCAGAAAACCGAATCCCAGTTCACGCAGCAACGGCAGGCTCCACCGGTCGTTGGTGAGGCCAGTGCCTGCCGCGGCTTCGGGCAGATTCGCCGCCGCCGCGCGGAACTCGGCCCAGTGCTTGCCCAAGCGATTCCAGGACTGGGTGATGACCTCGTTCAGGCGCTCGCCGGCTGGCAGTCCGTAGTCTTCCGGTGAGGTACCGGGCAAGTCCGTACGCGGATCGAGCACCCGCCGCAACAGATCCAGCGGCAGCAGACCGCCCTCGGAGCGGATCGTCTGGAAGTCCCGGTTGCCCCGCGCCACGTCAGTTCAGGTTCGGCAACAGGATGTAGGCGCCGAGGATGTCCACCGGGAGGACCGGCTCGACCGCGATGCGCCCTCTGGTGCGGGTCGCGGCGCGCACGCGACGATGCGCTTCGAGTTGCGCGACGGCGCGTTCGTTTGCAACCGGCTCCAGGCTTGCCTGAAAGGTCGACAACGCCGGTAGCAGCACGCTGAGTTGCTGTTCCCGTGCCGTCGGGAGGAGGTTCTGCTCGGGCGGGGCGGCCAGCAGTCGCTCGCTCTCATCCGGCGACAGCCAATCGGGCGCCGCCGCCGGACCGATGCACGCATGGGGTACGATCTCTTCGCACAAAATGGTTTCGCCCCCGGCTTCACCGATTCTCAGGTGGTAGCGGAAGCGCGTGACCAGCAGCGTGGTTCGCGTGGCCACAGCCGAGGTGAAGATCGCGCCGCAGCGCGCGGCCACCGGCCCGGTGTCGCGCGACTCCGAATCGAGCGCCTGATCGATCGTCCAGCTCGCCAAGCCTTCGACCACCGGTCCGGTCCGTCCCAGGTAGATTTCGTCCTTCCGTAACGGCAGCTCGAAGCGCCCGGCGAAAGGCTCGTCCCTCCCGATCGCCTGGCGCAGCGTACGCGGCGTTTCTTCGCTGATGTGGACCGCTGCCGTACCGTTGAGTTGGACCGGCACGTGCACGCTACGCAGAACGTCGAGTACGAACCGGGCAACGTCCGCGCTGCCGCCGATGGCCGAGCGCACGTTGGCCAGCTCCGTGGCGACTGCCTCCGGCTTGATCGAGTGCTGCGCAAACCGGGAGCGGCTTTCCCGTTCGCGGTCGCGCGCGTTCTCCCACTCGGCGTGCAGCTTCCGCTTCTCTGAGTCGAACTCGTCGATGAAGTCCAGCGCGAGCTGCTGCGCGCCCTCCTGATCGCGGAACAGCGCCCCCTCGAACAGCGCCTCGGCGATCTGCTCGCTGGAGCCGGGCACCGCCACGGTGACGCCGAGAGTGCTCTTGATGCTCTTGTGCTTGCGGATCAGCACGTCCAGGATCACGCCGTCGATCGGGTTGTCGGTGCCGAAGTAGGTGACCACCCGCACCTCGGGAGCGACCTGTCCGAACCGGTCCACCCGGCCTTCCCGCTGCTCGTGGCGCGTAGGGTTCCACGCGAGGTCGTAGTGAAGCACGGCATCGAAGTGTTCCTGCAGGTTGATGCCCTCGGAAAGGCAGTCGGTGCAGACCAGCACGAACCGCCCTCCCGTCTCGACGAGCGACTGGATGCGGGTCTCGCGCTCGGCGGATGGAAGCCGGCCGGTTACCGCTTCCACCGTCGTGGCGCGCAGCAGGGTGCGCAGGTGGCGGGCGACGTACTCCGCCGTGTCGATGAACCGGCAGAAGATCACGGGATGAAACCCATCCTTGAGCAGCGCCTCGATCTCATGGACGACGCCTTGCAGCTTGCGGTCCTCGGTATGGTCGATGGCCTCCGCGCGGCGTGCGAAGGCCAACAGGCGGCGGCGTATGGCCTGCGGGCTGTCTTCGGTGTCGGAGCCCGGACTGAAGTCCAGCGCCACCGCATCATCGTCGTCGGACTGGTCCAGCACCGTGCGGCGGCCAATCTCATCCACCTCTGCTTCTTCGGCCGTGTCGGCAGCCGTCCGACTGCGCAGCGTCGCCGCGGCGGCGGCAGGACTGGATGAGACGCACCGGAGCAGCGCCAGCGCCGACCAGTAGCGCACCCGCCGCCGGCGCTGTTCGCCGTCGACGGTGACGTATTCGCGCGCGAACGCCAGGATGTCGTCGAAAAGCTCGCGGTACGTAGGACTGAGCCCGTAGCTGGCTTCCTTGTCCTTGCGTTGCGGGAATGCCGTGTCGGTCTCGAGGTAGCGATGGATGTCTCCGCGGCGGCGCTGTACGAGGTGACGCGCAAGCCGGCGGCGTGCGTCTTCGCGCCCGGCGCGGTCCAGGTCTGCCGGCAGATCGGCGAAGTCCCCGTCGAGCAGGCTCAGGAGCGAGCGGAACGCGTCCTCGTTGCCGCTGTGCGGGGTCGCCGTGACCAGCAGGACGTGACGGGCGGGATCGGCGGTCACGCGACGCAGCAGATCGTGGCGCTGCTGGCGGCCCCGCCCGGCGCCGGCCGCCAGCGTGCAGCCGTGCGCCTCGTCCACGATCACGAACTCCGGGCAGCGATGCGCGAAGTCCTCGGCGCGTTGCGGCTTCTTGATGAAATCGGTCGAGACGACGGTGAAGGCGTGGCGGTCGAACACCGATTCGCCGACCAGCAGGTCGCGTTCCAGGCGCTGGACGGTGCTCGACAGCACCAGCTCCGCCTCGACGTGGAACTTCTCCGCCAGCTCCCGCTGCCACTGCTCGGCCAAGGGCGGCGGACAGAGCACCGTCAGGCGGCGGATCTCGCCACGGTCGAGCAGTTCGCGGGCGATGAGACACGCTTCGATCGTCTTGCCGATGCCGACGTCGTCGGCGATCAGCATGCGCACCGGGTCGAGCTGCAGCGCCATCATCAGCGGCACGAGCTGGTAGGGCCGGGGCTCGACAGCGATGCGCCCGAAGCTGCGAAACGGCCCGGCGGCTGCGCGAGTCGAGAGGCGGGCCGCGTCGCGCAGCAGGCGGCCGGAGGTGAAGTCGCCGAGGTCCTCCCGGCTGGGCAGACGGAACGTCGCCGACTCGACCGGTTCCACCGCCGGCAGCACCCCGGTAATCTCTTCGTCGAGCCCGCCTACCGGGCGGAGCATCAGCAGTTCGTCCGTGGAGTCGGGCAGCACCACCCACTCGCGGCCGCGCGCTCGGACGAGGGTGCCGGACTCGGATAGGGTGGATGGGCTCACCTTCCAAGTATCGGCCCGACCGCTTGGCAGACTGACGATGGCTATGAGCGAGTCCTCGGTCGCGCCGCTCGGCAATAGCACAGAATGGTAAGTCAATGGTCAGTTCGTCGATAAATATCTTACATCAATACGTTTACATGATATTGCGAGGAGGAATGCGAAGGAATGATACTCATTAATAAGAAAACGATTCAATTACTTCTACTGTAGACAATTACCATCTCCGCCAAGAATGAATGGAAAGAAATGAACATTCAATGAAAAGACGCTGTGAACCTATGCGCGATGCCATCGCGAACCGCGGCCGCGGCCGCGGGATGTCACCAATCCCAGTGTTCGCAGGGTCTGCAAGTCATCTCGTACCTGCCACCACTCAGCCGAAGTATCCAGTCGCCGCATGATCTCGCGAAAGGGAAGGCCGTTGCGCGTACCGGAAAGCAGGGACAGAATGGCCCTCTGGCGTTCGGTCACCTCCCGCTCGACACGACTCGGCACGTAGGTCCCCGGTCTGAAGCGCACCGTCACGCATCCGCCGGCGTCCTTGATCTCCGGCGCCGGCAATCCGGCGCTGGTAGTCAGTTCCCGCATCTTGATGGTTCCCCGGCCCCACTGCTCGATGATCCCGCGGCGGTAGAACACGTGCGCGATCAGCGGATTCCAGGGCATGGACTCATGGGGCTCGAACAACGCTTCCGCGGTAAGCCCGAAGTGAAGGGTGCCCGATGAGGTCACTTCGAGACGGTCGTCGTAGATCGCCGCCCCCACCGACCCTCCCCCAATCGAGTAGTCCCGGTGGCAGATGGCATTCGCAAGGGCCTCGCGCAACGCTTCCGGTGGATAGAGGGGATCATCCACGCGTTCGAACCGATCCGGCTCGATACGCGCCGCGATGGGCAGGTTCTCCCGGAAGAAACGCTCGGCATTCCTCAATATCTCGAACGCGTTACCGCGAAATTGCCGGTTGTCCAGAAACTCGTCGGTGCGGGCGGTGCCGCGGAATCTCGCCACACGCAGCAAACACTGCGGATACTCGCCACCCAAACGTTCGGATCTGCCAAACAACACGACTGCGGCGCGGAGCAGCCGGTCGCCGTGGATCAAGCCGAATCCGCGCAGTAGTTCCGCTGAATCACGTGTTCCGGGATCCTCCGCCCGTCGTCGGCGAATCGCTTCGTCGATGGTGCGAGTGATCTCGCTCGCGTCGAGGTCGTCGACCGTCCAGTCCGGGACAGGCTCGTTCTCCCATCGGTGTTGCCCGTGCAGGCGCTCCAGCAACACGCGGTGGTATTCGTCCCGCGACATCGTCCGGTTGGTATCGCCCACCCGACGGAGAGCCCTCCCGCGATGACTGTACGGTTGATGCTGTCCCACCGACACGGTTACGACAACGACTCGCAGCTCATCCCGAACGGGCACCTGATCGATGGTGGGAAACGCCGGTGGATCGATTTCGCTCAGCGCTGAGCTGAGCTGTTCGATCGTGCGGTCGCCGACCTTCTGGCCGACCACTTGGCGGTTCTGCTGTACGCCGAAGAGGACCGTACCGCCGCGGTGGTTCAGCATTGCGCATACCGTCATCGCACCTGCGACCCGTTCGCCGGTCGAGGCCTTCAACTCCAGGGTCTCCGACTCACCGGAGGCGGCCAGCGCCTCGATCTCGGCCAGGGTCATGCGCCGGGCTCTCCAAAGACATCGGAATGGCGGCGGAATGTCGCTTCCCAGTCGTCGGCATGATGGAAGCGGATCACGATGTACCCGCGCTCGATCAGAGCCTGAGTCGTGCCGTCGTCGTCCCGTAGCTGGTGCGCGGCGTCGTGCGGCGGGCCGTCGACGTAGATCGCGGCGTTGGCATCCCGGTAAAAGAAGTCGGGCCGTGTGAAGTAGCCGGGGACTTCGTACTGAACGTCGCTGGGCAGCCGAACGCCGAGCCGATCGGCGCAGTCCAGCCAGCGCTGTTCGAGTTGGCTGTCGCAGCGGTGTCGTAGCGCGTGCAGACGTTCGGCGCGAGAGCCGGCGCCGCCCGCTGGCCGGCACTCCGCGCCGGCCAGCTCCGCGAGCAGATCACGGATCAGCGCGCGATCCAGGTCCTTGTGGTCCGGCTGGTTGCCGTAGTCGAGCAGGCATTGATAGCACGCCTTGCCGCATTGGGCGGCAGCCTGATCTTCGAGCGAATCAGGGTCAAAGTGACAGATCTCCAGCGCGCGTCGCGCCAGCGCCGGCAGCACGGTCGCATCTTCGGCAAGCCGGCGCAGTACCCCGGCGCCTCCCTCAGCGGCCTCGTAGAACAGGATCTCGCGCCGGTCGTCCGCCTCCGGCAGCGCTTCGCAGGCGAGTTCGCGCGGCTCGATCTGGAACTGCAACTGGATCGCCTGCTTGAAGGCCGCCTGCAACCCCGCTATCTCCGGGCCGGAGGGCGGCTGCTCGAATCGCATGACCAGCACGTTCTTGGTGTCGCGTACGTAGGGCACCACCCGCCGCACCCGCGCCAAGGTCTCCGCATCGTCCTGGTCGCCGGCGTCGGCCTGGTTGCGCGCCCAGTAGCCGCGCTCCAGATCGAGTCTGAAGCCGGGCGGTTGGGAGGCGTCCTGCTTGGCCCAGCCGAGATTGACGCGGTACAGATCGGCGGCGTCGCCGTAGCTGAGCTTGAGTATCCGGGCGTCTTCGCGGTACACCTCGGCGTCCTTGCGATCGAGCTGGCCGTTGACCTCCGGGAACCGGTAGGCGGTGAGCAGCCGATAGCCGAACCGTTGCCGTTCTTCCTCGTCACAGGTTATGCGCTGAGCCTCCTTGACGGTCACGTTCTGCATGCCGACGAGGCCGTCGATGCGCACATCGAGCGCGGTACCGCACCAGTCGCACACTTCGCTGAGGTTGGCGGCGCCCGCTTCAAGATGCGCGTAGCCGCATGCCGGGCACCGCTTCATCGTGTCGGTGGTGAGGTCGCGAGCGTCTTCGACCTCGTCCGAGCCGAAATCGAGGTTAGCCTTGTAGACGCGGAAGCGTGCGCCCTCGTGATAGATCAGCGCGCGCGGGCCGAACTCGGAAACGGCCAGGAAGCGCGGGCGCGAAATGAATTCGTCGCGGCCCTTGCTGCCGCGCCGGCCCGGCACGAACGCGGAGACCGGCAGCCGGGGGAAGTTGTAGCCGGGCAGGAATCCCTCGGTCGCGAAGTAGCGATAGGAGTAGAAGTCGCCCTCGTAGATCCCCTCGGCTTCCGTGAGCAGACGAATCTGCGCCTCCGCCTGCGCGCGCAGTCTGCGCGAGTGGTTGCGCTCCGCCTCAGGCCGGGAGTGGTCGCCGATGATGTCGTGGTGAAGCTTGCGCTGACGCACGGCAGCGCGATAGAGGGTGCGCCAGCGCTCGCACGCCTTGTCGAAGTTGAGCTCGACCTGAGCAAGCACGTCGTCCACCCACCCATCGTGGAACCACGTCGCCAGGGCAAGCTCCGAGCGGATCTCGGCAAGCACCGGGGCCGCCCTTCGCCGTGCCTCCTCACGCCGATACGGATTGCGCAGCTCCTCGCGGACTGCGGCCGTGACGGGCAGCGGCAGCCTGCCGTTGTCCGGGGTCAGATCGAGAACCGAGGTGAGGGTTTTTCCGAGGTCGGGTTTCGCGGTCTCCATCCAGAGCGCGTGTATGTGCGCGCGAATCAGGTCACGGTTGCGGAGGTCAACGCGCGGCGGCGTCACCGTGCCGGCCACCATCCTGGCAGGCTCGCGGTAGAAGTACTGATCGTGCGGGCTGCGGCCGGCGCAGTAGGTGAACACCAGCGCGGGCTGTCCGCTACGCCCGGCGCGTCCGCTGCGCTGGGCGTAGTTGGCCGGAGTGGGCGGCACGTTGCGAAGATTGACCAGGTTCAGTTGCTTGATGTCGACGCCCAACTCCATCGTCGGCGAGCAGAACAGGAGCGGCAGTGCCCCTTCCCGGAAGCGTTGTTCTCGCTCCTGGCGGTCCTCGGTCGTCACCTGCGCCGTATGTTCGCGTGCTTCGAGGACGCACTTGAGGTCGACGAAATGGCGATAGCAATCCACGAAGTAGCGGTTCACCTCCGGCGGCGACTCCCCTTCGTCGGCGAGCCGGATGCGATCGAGTGGACGGTCCTCGCCGGCGCCCGGCAGCCAGCGCAGCGCGTCGGCGTTGAGCTGGTAACCGGCGTCCTCGTTGCCGCTCCCGACCCGAACCTGCTCGACGATGCCGTAGAGCCTGAGGACCAGAAGCAGATAGCGGATGATCCGATCGGTTTCGGGGCGTCCAACTCGTTGATCCGGCGCCAGATACGGCGCAAGTTCGCGCCTCAGATAGTGCCCGTAGGCACTGTACGAGGAAACGAACAGGCCGAATCGCTCCCCTTTCCTTCGGGAGCGCGGCCAAGCCACGACGGCCTTGGTCAATTCCCTCTCGTCGTCGAGATACCAGGCTGTGCCTTCAAGGAGACGCGGTCGCGTTTGCTGAACCAGATCGTGCTGCTTGCCCGGTTCGAGCACGTCGACCTTCACGGCAAGCTGACGCCGGAGCAGGTCGAGCAGCGTGCGGACGAACTGTTCCCGCAACGCGGCAGGCGCGGCGCGCAGCGCCGACGGGACCTCGTTGTCGGAAAACCCGGTCTCCCACAACTCGGCATCGCCGAGCAGCCCTTCCTCCCCGGCGAGCCCTTCGTAATCGAACTGGAGCAAGCCGCAGTCCTCCAGGTTGGGCGCCGTTACACGCCAGCCCCGTTCGAGGTCGCGGTAGAGAAGGTACTCGAGCACGCGGCGCAACGCGTCGCGGGTACTCTGGCGCGCAGGTCCGCGCACCTCCGGGTCGGCGGCGTAGTCCTTGAACGGCAACTCCATCGCATCGAGGACGCAACGCGACAGGTCGCCGTGACGGAGCCCCGATGACGGACCCCGCGCGCACGCCCGATGGAGCGCCGACCGCAGGAGGGCAACCTGCACGAAGTCATTGAAGTGCCCAGCCTGCAGGGAGGCGTCCTGCCGGTTGTCGGTGAAGCTCAGCAGCTTGCGCGCTTCGGCATCCAGACGCCGGTCGGTCTGCAACTGGATGAGCGACCTGACCGCCAGAATCGTGGTGGCGGTGCTCCGGTTGTCGACGCCGAGCGTCGCCAGCTTGAACCGCTCCGATCGCTGACTCCTGGTGTATGCGACTCCGCACGACGGTTCCAGGCAGAACGGAAACGGGTCGCGGATCAGTGCGGCCGGGATGCCGCCGCCCTCCGCCACGATACGTCCGGCGGGGCTCACGAACACGGGATCCGGCTCATCCCGCCGCGCGTCGGGACGGACTCGTTCGCCGTGACGCGCCGTCGTTTCCTTGAGCGAGTCCGGCAGTCGGTCGAGGAGCGTCGGATCGCCCGAGCGCGGCCATGGCGACTCCTCGGAAACGTACAGGTATCCGTCCTGCCCGCGGTCGCCATCGTGTTCGCCAGCGTCGTCGCGGGGAAGCGCGATCCTGCCGTGCTCATCCTGTTCGATCCGAACGCGGTAGTAGGCGGCGCCACAGCGACGGCAGAACCGCAGCGGATACAGTGGTTTGTCGGGCTCGTCCGGTTTGGCCGCCTTCTTGGAGATCTCCAGATGACGCCGCCGCTCCGACTCCAGGGATG
This sequence comes from Spirochaetia bacterium, assembly GCA_965202935.1. Lineage (GTDB taxonomy): Bacteria > Spirochaetota > Spirochaetia > SZUA-6 > Bin103 > CATQHW01. The sequence goes on along the minus strand of OZ241879.1, from coordinate 6,823,483 downwards.
CCCACACCGTGTCCCCACGGGTCAGGAACTGGTGCAGGCGGAACGCGAAGATCGGGAAGCGACTGGAGGCATCCTTGCGTAGCGTCGAGCCCTTCAGGAGCCAGCCGCGTAGTGTCGCCGCGCATTGCGCCGGCTCGGCTCCGGTGAGTTGCGCAAGTTCCGCCGCCGCGCTCAGGAGGCCGTCGAATTCAGCGCCCTGAACTCTCCGCGGCGCTTGGCGAAGCAGTTCTCCGGTGCCTGCCTCTTCGCGAATACCGAAGGTCGACTCGATCCAGGAAGTAAGCGGATGGCGCCGGAACCGATCGTAGTCCTCCGGTGGGTGCTCATCCCCGGCGGCGGCACTGCGGATGACGGAGCGGACGGTGGCGTCTCCGGGATCGACTTCAGGCGTCGCGCGCTGCAGCGTTTCCCCGATGACTTGGTCGGGCGCGAACTCCACACCGAACAGCGCCTGCGATACCTCCGCTACCGCACGGCGCCGGTCGTCGGTCGTCCCGTCGCTGGCCATGGTGGCTGAGGTGCCGACACAGATCGCGTTGTTGCCGAAGGCGTGGCGGCAGCGCCGCATCAGCATCGCCACGTCGGCCCCTTGGCGGCCGCGGTACGTGTGCAGCTCGTCGAACACCAGGAAGCGGAGCCCCTGCGCCGCTCTCACCAACTCGCGGTCCTCGCGCCGGGTGAGCATCAGCTCCAGCATCATGTAATTGGTCAGCAGCACGTCCGGTGGCGCGCCGCGGAGGGCTTCTCGCGCTTGCCCTGCCTCCTGTCCCGTGTAGCGGGCGAAACGAACCGGCGCCTCACCGTGCGGATAGGCCGCGCCTATGAACTTCGCGAGCTCTTCCTGCTGGCTGTTGGCGAGGGCGTTCATCGGGTAGACGATGATCGCCTGGATGCCGCGACCGGAGCCGTTCCGCAGCACGCGGTCCACGATCGGCACGATGTAGGCAAGGCTCTTGCCGGAGCCGGTGCCTGTCGTGAGGACGTAGTGCTGACCCCGGTGCGCCTTGAGAATCGCGTCACGCTGGTGCCGGTGCAGGAGAAGCTGACGGCTGTCGCGGTCCTCGGGCGACTCGCGGTAGCGGAATATACGCGCGCATTCGTTCGCGAGAACTCCCTCCCCGACCAAGTCGTCAATGGTGCCACCCGGCTGGAACGCCGGGTTCAGTTGCAGCAGCGGCTCCGGCCAGAAGCCCTCGGCGCCCAGGTGGCCGTCGACGAACTCCCTGATCCGCGGATCCCGGATCTTGATGAAGCTCCGCGTGTAGTCCCGGTAGTCGTCGACAAGCTGATCCCGGAGTTCGAACACGTTCATCCGCTCTCTCCTCGCGGATGCAGGTGGGCAACCATGGCGCCATCGTCGTCGGGATGACAATGTACGGTCAAGATTGGGCTCGCCCGGAGGAACCGCATGCCAAGGCTCAGGATCGTCGTCGCTCCATCGCTGTTCGCGCTTCTGCTCGTCCTGGTGGCGGGATGCAGCACGATCGACCGGCCCCCGGAGGTCCCACTGACGGTGATGACGTACAACGTGTACGTCGGCAGCAGCGCGGAGCCGGCGCTGGAAACGACGAACCTGTTCCAGATTCCGATGGTCGTCGGCGAGCTGTACGGCAACGTGATCGCCTCCGACTTCCCGGCGCGCGCCGCGGCGGTCGCCGCCATCGTCAAGGAATCGCATCCGCACGTCATCGGCCTGCAGGAGGTCGAGCTGATCCGGCGGCAGGACCCGGGCGACTTCCTCACCAACCGGGAGCCGAACGCCGAGGAGATCGATCTCGATTACCTCGAGCTCCTCATGAACGCGCTCCAGGCGGAGGGTCTGGACTACCAGGTAGCCGCGAAGGTCCAGAACCTGGACCTGGAGATGCCGATGCTCCGCGACGGCAAGGTCACGGACGTGCGCCTGACCGACTTCGACGTGATCCTGGCCCGCGGCGACGTCGTCGTTTCGCGGCCCACGACCGCGAACTACGCGGCCGGGCTCCCGATCGCCCCGCTCGGGCTGCACGTCACGCGCGGCTACGTCGCCATCGACGCCACCATCGACGACGTCACCTACCGGATCGTGAACACGCACCTGGAAGCCGTCGATCCCGGCCCGCGCGTGGCGCAGGCTCAGGAGCTGGTGGAGGCCCTGACGGGTGAAGAGCTCCCGGTCATCCTCCTGGGGGACTTCAATACGCCCGCCCCAGATGGGACCGCCTACCAGCTTCTCCTGGATGCCGGCTACATCGATGTCTGGCAGGCCGAGTCCGAGGGAAGCGGGGCCACATGCTGCCAAGCGGACGACCTGGGGAACGAGGCGAGCGAGCTGAGCAAGCGGATCGACCAGATCTTCGTGAAGGGCGTGGCGCTGCACCCTGCGGGTGCTATCCGGACGCTGACCGTCGGCGACAAACCGGACGACCGGCTGCCCTCCGGCCTGTGGCCGTCCGATCACGCGGGGGTCGTCGCGCACCTTCCCGTCGAGTAGCATCCCGCGTCGCAAGAGGAGAACACACATGCTCAGCGCCATGCGCACGTTCCGATCGCAGCTCGACTCCGGCAAGGTATGCGTCGGCTGCGGCATATCGACCACCGATCCCTCGGTGACCGAAGCGATCGCCGAGCTCTACGACTTCCTGTGGGTCGACCTGGAGCACACCGCGCTCACCTTCGAGTCCATGCAGTCGCACCTGATCGCGGCGCGCGCCACCACCACGCCGGCGATCGTGCGCGTGCCGTCGAGCGACGTCGCCTGGGTGAAGAAGTGCCTGGACACCGGCGCCGGCGGCGTCATCCTGCCCCGTTCCTACTCGGTCGCGGAGATCCGCGCCTTCGTCGACGCATGCCTGTACCCGCCGCGCGGCACGCGCGGGTTCGGCCCCCGCCGGCAGTCGCGCTACGGCCGCGACACCGGTCCGGCCTTCATCGAGCAGTCGGACGCGGACGTGTTTCCGGTCGCCCAGATCGAGACCGCGGAGGCGCTGGCCGCGATCGACGAGATCGTGCGCATCGACGGACTGGCGTCGATCGTGCTGGGGCCGAACGACCTGTCCGGCGCGCTCGGCCACATGGGCGAGATCGGCCACCCGGAGGTGGTGGAGGCGATGAAGAGGATCATCGGCACCGCCCGCGACGCCGGGATTTACGCCGGCTCGGGACTGGGCGCGGACCCGGAGATGGCGCAGCGCCTCGCCGGCTGGGGCGCGCAGTGGCTGCAGTGCGGCGGCGACATGTCGCTGATCGACATCGGGGCCGAGGCCCTGTTCGCTCGGTTGGGCGATATCCGGCCGTAGCCCCGAAATCGTCGCCTACGGCTCCGCTTTCGGCCCATCCCCACCTTGGACGCTCCGTTGTCTGCCCGGATCGCCGCTGCCGCGCCGATCCGGCAAACTCCGTAGCGAGCCGAAGGCCCCGGGGATCAGGCCGGGCCGGCGCTGCCGAGGCGGTCGGTGAGCTCCGGGAACTCGTAGGTGACCAGCCCGCCGTCGGAGACCTCCATGCGCACGCGGACGCCGTCGCAGAGCTGGTCCATGTACGCCTCGGTCTGCTCCAGCGACATGCCGGTCTCCATCACCACCTGCGAGACGGTCACCCGGCCGCCGTTGCGATGGGCCAGCCGGAACACCCGGCTGTCGAGCGATCGTCGCCCGAAGGGGTTCTGTACGCCAAACGGAGCGCGCCGCTCGGTCGCCACCTCTTCGTCGGCAGCGTAACGATGAACGCCGCTTCGGCCGCGAAGGTAGCGGTCGTCGTCGGACTCATCCTGCATGCGGCGGAAGATGGTCGTGCCGAGCCGCAGGAACGCGAATGCCAGGAGCACCGGCACCAACAGCGTGAGAAAACCGAACGGTCCCCAGCCGAAGAACAGCATGGCTGTCACGAACGTACTACGCCGGACCACCCGCGATCAATCCGCCGGCGCGGACGGACGAACGGTCGGCTACCATAGCGCGGTGATCTACCTGGACTGGGCGGCGACCGCACCGACGCTGCCGGAATCGTTGGCGGCCGCCGGCGACTGGCACGCCAACCCGTCTTCTCCGCATCCGCGCGGGCGTCAGGCGGCGGCCGAGCTGGCCTCGGCGCGTGCGCGGCTTGCCGGGGCGCTCGGGGTGGAGCCGGCAGAAATGGTGCTGACGTCCGGCGCGACGGAGTCCAACAACCTGGTGCTGCAGTCGGTTCTGACGCTCTTGCATCCTGAGCGCGGGCTGCCGCGCCGCGACACGCTGGTGATCGGCGCGGTCGAGCACGACTCCATCGAGGGAGCGGCGACGCTGCTTCGGCGGATCGGGTTCCGGGTCCTGCGCGCGCCGGTGGGCGGCGATGGGGCCGTCGACGTCGACCGCCTGCACGAACTGCTCGACGAGCGCACCTACCTGGTCTCGGTGCAGACTGTCAACAACGAGACCGGCACCATCCAGCCGGTCGACGAGGCTGCGGCCGCGGTCGCGGATGCGGCGCGGCGCTCCGGCACGCGCATGCTGTTCCACACCGACGCGGTGCAGGCGCTCGGCAAGGTGCCGCTGCCGCTCGGCCCGCACGTGCATGCCGCCTCCTTCAGCGCCCACAAGATCGGCGGTCCGCGCGGCGTCGGAGCCCTCTGGGTCCGCGCCGGCACATCGATCCGGTTCATGCAGGCCGGCGGCGAGCAGGAAGGCGGACGACGCGCCGGCACCGAGAACGTGGCCGGGGCCGCCGGCTTCGCCGCCGCGGCGGGCGCCGCCGCGTCCGCGCTGGAGCGAAACGCCGCAGCCGCGGCGGAACTCATGGCACTCCTGATCGAACGGCTCCGGTCGATGCCTGCGGTGACGCTGATCCCGGCCGACCGCACGACGCGCGACTCCCGGTTCTCGCCCTTCATCCTCAAGCTGGCGGTGCCGGCGCTGCCGTCCGAGGTGACCGTGCGGCTGCTCGGCGACCGAGGCGTCTGCGTGTCGCCGGGCTCCGCCTGCGCCACCGGATCGCGCAAGCGGCTGCGCGTGCTGGAGGCGATGCGCGTGCCGCCGGAACAGGCCGCGGGGGCGGTACGCGTATCGATCGGACCACGGACCTCGCCGGACGAGGTGGATGCGTTCGCCTCGGCGCTGGACGCCGAGCTCCGCGACGTCACCGCCCGGATCACCGCCCCGCCGACCCGGGAAGCCGTCCGGACATGAGCCCGGACACGCGGGTGTTCCTGGTCAAGTACGGGGAGATCTCGCTCAAGGGAGCCAATCGCCGGCAATTCGAAGAGCGGCTGATCCAGCAGATCCACCGGCAGCTCGCAGGCACCCCCCACCGGGTGCGGCGCGCCTGGGGACGGCTGTACGTGGAGGAATACACCGATTCGGCGGCCGTGGCACGCGCCTTGGGCGACACGTTCGGGATCGTCTCGTACGCGGAGGCGGAGATGGTCGCGCGTGACCCGGAGCTGCTGGATCAGGCCGCCGTGGCGCTGGCCCGGCGTCTGGCCGCCGCCGCGCCCGCTCCCACCTTCAAGATCGAAGCGCGGCGCAGCGACAAGGACTACCCGGACACGTCATACCGGATCGCCTGCCGCCTGGGCGATCGGGTGCGCGCCGCCATGCCGGCGCTCGGCGTCGACGTACACGACCCGGGGTTCGTCCTGTCCGTGGAGGTGCGCGACCGGATCTACCTGTACGGCCCGCCGTCGCCGGGCCGCGGCGGCCTGCCGGTGGGCGCGTCCGCCCGCGGACTCCTGCTGCTGTCCGGCGGGATCGACTCCCCGGTCGCCGGCTACCTGATGGGCAAGCGCGGCATGCCCCTCGACCACGTCTACTTCCACTCCTACCCGTACACGTCGGACGACGCACTGGCCAAGGTGGAGCGGCTGGCCGAGCACCTGGCCCGCTACGTGCCCGATGCCAGAATGTGCACTATTTCATTCACATCCGTCCTGGAACGCATCAAGCAGCGCGCTCCCCAACGGTTTTCCACGCTGCTGTTGCGCGCGTGCATGATGCGCGCCGCAACCCGGCTCGCGCAGCGCACCGGTGCCGTGGCGCTGGTCACCGGGGAGAGCCTGGGCCAGGTGGCGAGCCAGACCGGCGAGGCGATCGCCTTCACCGACTCCACCAGCGAGCTGCCGGTGCTGCGGCCGCTGATCGGCATGGACAAGGAAGAGATCGTGCGCACCGCGCGCGCGATCGGCACCTTCGAGACCTCGACGCTGCCCTATCCGGACTGCTGCACGCTGTTCGCGGCCAAGCACCCCGTGCTCCGCCCGAGGTTGACGCAGATGCACGGCGCCCTGCGGGCGCTGGAGGCCGACGAGCTGATCGCCGCCGCTGCCGAGGGTACCGCGCCGGGCGCGGAGCGGCTCAGTCCTTTGCCGCCGTAGCGGCGGCCGGCTCCTTCTTCTTCGTCTTCGTACCGGTGTCGGACTTCGTTTCGCCCTTCGAGTCGCTCTTGCTCTCGCCGGCGGAGCTGTCCTTGCCGGCGCTGTCGCCGTCCGCCTTGGACGTCTCCTTGCCGTTGCCGGCCTCTTCGCTCTTGCCGGCCTGGTCGCCCTTGCCAGCATTGCGCGAGTCGGTCGAGTAGAACCCGGATCCCTTGAAGATGATGCCGGTCCCGCTCGATATCAGCCGCCGCACCGCGCTTCCGCAGCGCGGACAGTCGGAGAGCGGATCCTCGGTGATCCGCTGGAACTGCTCGAAGGTCCCACAGGTGCCGCATTCGTACTCGTAGGTAGGCATAGTTACTGTTCGGGACTCATTATAGCGCCGCTCCGCGAGCACCGGCAAGGAGCCGGGAGCCGTATCACTCCCTGCGGACCGGCACGCCGCGCGCGGCCAGGTGCTCCTTGATGTCGCCCACGGTGCACGTCCCGTAGTGGACGATGGAAGCCACCAGCGCGGCGTCGGCGTGACCGTCCGTGAGCACCTCCGCCACGTGCTCGACCGATCCCGCCCCGCCCGAGGCCACCACCGGCACCGGCAGCTTGTCGGCGAGCATGCGCGTCACCGTCAGCTCGTAGCCGGCCTGCGTGCCGTCGGTATCGATCGCGTTGAGCACCACCTCGCCCGCACCGAGCTCGACGGCCCGCTGTCCCCACTCCAGGGCGTCCAGGTCGGTGGCGGTGCGCAACCCGTCGATGTAGACGCGGTACCCGCTCGGCATCGCCGGGTCGCGCTTCGCGTCCATGCCCAGGACCATGCACTGCCGGCCGAACGCCGCCGCCCCTTCGGCGATGAGGCGCGGGTTGCGGACGGCGGGCGAGTTCACGCTGACCTTCTCCGCCCCGGCCAGGAGCACCGCCTGCATCTGCTCCAGCGACCCGATGCCGCCGCCCACGGCGAACGGAATGAACACCTGCGCGGCGACCGCGCGCACGACCTCCAGCATGATGCCGCGCCGTTCCGCCGACGCGGTGATGTCGTAGAAGACCAGCTCGTCCACGCCCTGCTCGTAGTACGTCCGCGCCATGGCCACCGGATCGCCCACGTCCTCGTTGTCCACGAAGCGCACGCCCTTGGTGGTACGCCCGTCGCGCACGTCCAGGCAGACGATCACCCGGCGCTCAAGCACCGTCCCAATCCAGGAAGTTGGCGAGCAGCCTGAGCCCGTTCCGCCCCGACTTCTCGGCGTGGAACTGCACCGCGGCCAGGTTGCCGGCGGCGTACACGGACGCGAACCGAACCCCGTACTCCGTGGAGCCCAGCACGAGCGAGTCGTCGTCCGGGCGCGGGTAGAACGAGTGCACGAAGTAGAACGAACCGCCGTCCCGGATGCCGTCGAACAGCGGGTGGACGCGATCCTGCCGCACCTGGTTCCACCCCATGTGCGGGACCTTCATCCCATCTCCCGGGCTGGGCTCCGGGAACCCGACCGCCCTGCCGCGGACCAGCCCCAGGCACGTCGTGTCGCGCTCCGCCGAGTACTGCAGCAGCACCTGCGCGCCGATGCAGATGCCGAGCAGCGGACGCCCTTGTGCACTCACCGTGCGCAGCGCTTCGTCCATGCCGCGGCGGGCCAGGTCGTCCATCGCCGCGCGCGCCTCGCCCACGCCGGGGAAGATCACCCGTTCCGCGTCGAGCAGCGCCGCGGGCTCCGACGCCACGGTGAAGTCGGCGCCCAGGAAGCGCAGCGCGTTCTGAACGCTGGTGCGGTTGCCGGCCGCGTAGTCGACGATGGCGACGCTCACGGCCCGCGCTCCGACCCGCCGGCGGGACCCAGCTCTTCCAGGTTCAGCATCGCCCGCGCCGCGGCCATCAACTCGTCGTGTCGCATGAGGCCGGCAAGCCTGACCCACGTTCCGTCGGCCTGCAACCGGACGTCCGCCAGTGTCAGTTGGCCGCTTGCGAACGCCGCCAGCAGCCGCGCCAGGTTGCGATCGACGGTACGCATCGCGCCGGCGATGACGAGCCCTTCGGCCGACGCGGTACCCGCCAGCCAGACGTCTTCGGTCGGGAACACCTCGGTGACCAGGTCCAGTCCGGAATCGGGCACCAGCCGGTCGATCGCTTCGGTGAGATCGGGCACCACCAGCAGAAGGTCGACGTCCCCTTCCTCGATCGTCACGTCGGCGGGCAGCGAGAACGCCGCGGCGTCGAAGGCGCGCCGCACGCGGTCCAACGGCAGGTTGGTCATCACCAGCACGTTGCCGCCGGGCAGCCACGCCGCCGCATCGGCAGACCGGTAGTGCGGAAACGGTGCAGCCACGTAGAACCAGTCGGGACTGAGCAGCAGGCGCGCCGTCATGCCCCGGTCCAGGTCCACGCCGCGCATCCAGATCAGGTAGCCCGGCTCCGGGCCCACGTAGACGCCGGCGACCACGACGGCCAGGCGCTCGAGCAGCCACCCCGGCACCGGCACCCCCGCTTCCTCGACGACCGCGGCAAGCGGGGCGCGCAGCGCAGCCACGTGCGCCGCCACCGCCACGTCGACGTCGGCCGGCATCGCGCCCAGGCTCGCCCGCTCAAGGGACGGCGTGCTGGCGCAGGCGGCGGCCATGACCGCCACGCCGATGGCCGTGCCGATCGCCGTGAACGACCGGGCCCACTCGAACCGGGACCGGAGCCGGGCGGCGATGCGCCGCGTAGCGGTGCGCCGCCTGACTATGCGCTGGTACAATGTGCGGTGGTACAGGTTGCGGTGGTGCAGGTCGCGGTGGTGCAGGGCATCGCTCCGGGCGGGGACACCGTACACCGATAACGAGATGGTGGAGAACACGACGAAGGCGAAGGCGTCCGCGCCCGATTCCGTGGGCTTGGTGAGCCCGCGCGACCACACGTTCGCCCATCCGCCCAACCCGCTGAAGCTCGACAGCGGCCGGTTCCTGGGGCCGATCACGCTCCGGTACGAGACGTACGGAACCCTCAACGCCGATCGCTCCAACGCGATCCTGGTCTTCCACGCGCTCTCGGGCAGCCACCACGCCGCCGGCTACCACTCCCTCGACGACAAGCGGCCGGGCTGGTGGGACGACATGATCGGGCCCGGCAAGGGCTTCGATACGCGCAAGTTCTTCGTCATCTGTTCCAACTTCATCGGCGGGTGCAACGGCTCCACCGGCCCGTCGTCGCCCCGCGCCGATGACGGCGGCCGGCCGTACGGGCTGGACTTCCCCCTCATCACCATCGGCGACATGGTCGAAGCGCAGCGCCACCTCATCGACCACCTCGGCATCGAACGGCTGTACAGCGTTGCCGGCGGGTCGATGGGCGGCATGCAGGCCCTGGAATGGGCGATCCGTTACCCGGACCGGGTGCGCTCCGTCGTGGTGCTCGCCTCCACCGCCACCGTTTCCGCGCAGGGGATCGCCTTTCACGCCGTCGGCCGCAACGCGATCATGTCGGATCCCGACTGGAACGGCGGCGACTACTACCACGGCCCCGCTCCGGCCAACGGACTGTCGATTGCCCGCATGATCGGCCACATCACCTACCTGTCGGAGATATCGCTGGGCCGCAAGTTCGGACGCACCCTGCAGGACCGCGCGGCGTTCACGTACGAGATGTCGGGCGAGTTCCAGGTCGAGTCGTACCTCGCGCACCTGGGCACCCGCTTCGTGGAGAGCTTCGACGCCAACTCCTACCTGTACATCACCAAGGCCATGGACTACTACGACCTCTCGGAAGCGTACGGATCGCTGCCGGAGGCGCTGGGACGGACCCGCGCCACGTACCTGGTGGCCTCCTTCACCTCCGACTGGCTGTACCCGTCTGGCCAGTCGCGGGAGATCGTCAGCGCGCTCATGCAGGTCGGGCGCGAGGTGTCCTACGTGGAGCTGGAGAGCGTCTACGGCCATGACGCCTTTCTGCTGGAGAGCGCCCGCCTCTGCCAGATCGTCCGCTCGTTCCTGGAAAACGTCGCCTCCCCCGCCCGCTGAGCATGGCCGCAGGCGAACGCCGGCAACACCTGGACTATGACCTGATCGTCGATCTGGTCGCGCGGGGCAGCTCCGTGCTGGACCTGGGATGCGGCGACGGCGAGTTGCTGCTCCGCCTGCGGGACTACAAGTCCGTGCACGGACTGGGCGTGGAGATCGAGGAGGCGATGATCTTCCGCTGCCTGGCGCGCGGCATCACCGTCTTCCAGGGCAACCTGAACGACGGCCTGCGCGACCACGCCTCCGGCAGCTACGACTACGTGGTTCTGAACCAGACGCTGCAGCAGATCGACCGCCCCCTCGAGCTGCTGGCCGAGATGCTCCGCGTCGGCAGGCAGGTGATCGTCTCCTTCCCGAACTTCGGCTCCCTGGGGATCCGGCTGGCGCTCCTGCTGCGCGGCAGGATGCCGGCCTCGCGGGATCTCCCGTACGCATGGCACGACACGCCGAACATCCACCTGTGCACCCGCAGCGACTTCCTGGACTACTGCCGGGCGAACCGCGTGGCGGTGACCTCTGTCATCGACATCAGGCACGGCCGCCGCATCGGCCCCGTGGCCGCCAATCTGCGCAGCACCCAGGTGCTCTTCATCCTCAGAGGTGACGCGGGACCGGCTCCCTCGAATCGGAAGGAGCCGCGCGATCGGCGCCGGGAGTAGTCACGGCCCAAGAACTGTAGTATGGTCACGGCAAAGGAGGCGATTCCCGCCTAAGGAGGCTTATTGGTCAAGGATCTCAGGGTAAACGACATGATACGGGTCCGGGAGGTGCGCCTGATCGGCGCAGACGGCTCCCAGCTCGGTGTCGTCCCGACAGAAGAGGCGCTCAGTTCCGCGCGGCAGAACGGGTTGGACTTGGTGGAGGTTTCCCCGACGGCTCGCCCGCCCGTCTGCAAGCTGCTCGACTACGGCAAGTACAAGTTCGAGCAGGAGAAGCGCATTCGCGAGTCCAAGAAGCGGCAGCGGCTCACCAAGCTCAAGGAAATCCGGATGCAGCCCAAGATCGACTCGCATGACCTGGACTTCAAGTCCCGGCACATCAAGTCGTTTCTGGACCAGGGGAACAAGGTGAAGGTGACCGTCCGGTTCCGCGGGCGCGAGTTGGCGCACACGGAAATCGGCCGCGCGGTGCTGGATCGCGTGGTGGAGCTCACGCGTGAGTACGCGGTGCTCGCCCGATCGGCGCAGATGGAGGGACGGTTCATGTCGATGGTGCTGAGTCCGAAGTCCAGAAAGTAGGCGACCAGGAGATAAGGCGACCAGGAAATAAGGCGACCAGGAAATAGACGATGGGTACCAAGGCAAAGACTCACCGCAGTACCGCCAAGCGCTTCAGTGTTACCGCAAAGGGAAAGGTGAAGTACAAGAAGCAGGGGCTGCGGCACATACTCACCAAGAAAGGCAGCAAGCGAAAGCGGCGGCTGCGGCGTTCGGGCCTGCTCAGTCCCACCGAGCACAAGCGCATCCGCCGCCTGCTGCCGAACGGATAGAGGCATATGGCACGAGCGATCGACAGTCACAAGCATCACGCCAAGCGCCGCAAGATCCTCAAGCAGGCCAAGGGGTACTGGGGACGGCGCAGCAAGCTGTATCGGACAGCGAAGGATGCGCTGGCCAAGGCGGGCATGTACGCCTACCGCGACCGGCGGCGGCGCAAGGGAGAGTTCCGCCGCCTCTGGATCGCGCGCATCTCGGCCGCCTGCCGCCAGCATGACCTGCGCTATTCGCAGTTCATGCACGGCCTGTCGCGAGCCGGGATCACGCTGAACCGCAAGGCGCTCTCCAACCTCGCGATCGAGGATCCCGCCGCGTTCGAGGCGATCGTCAAGCGGGCGCGGGCGGAACTCACCGCCGTCGACTCATGATCCGCGTGCAGCAGATCGCCGACCTCGAGGCCCGCGTGCTGCGCGCCATCGATCTGATCGAACGCCTGCGCGCGCAGAACCGCACGCTCAGCGCGTCGCTCGAGTCGGCCGAAGCGCGCACGCAGGAGCTGGAGGGGATGCTGGAGACCGTCCGCGGCGACCAGCAGAACGTCGAGGAGATCATCCAGCGCACGCTGAACAAGCTCGACGGTCTGGAGGACGCCTGGGCGGAGATGCAGAAGGACGATGCGCCGGCCCGGGAGGCGGCGGATCCTCCCGATCCTCCACCGAGCCCGCCCGGCTCCACAGTCGCCGGCACGGGCCAGGGTCCACCAGGCGGCGAGGGCTCACTTGGAGGCCAGGGCTCACTCGGAGCCGGTGCACCATAGTCGGGCAGACTGAGGCACCCGGCACCGCGGTGAGGCAGTAACCGGTGGCCAAGCACCTTGCCGAAGTAGACATCCTGGGCTCCTCGTTCACGATAAAGTCGGACGAGTCCACCGAGCACCTCGCGCAGCTCATCGAGCACTTCTCCAGCCGCGTGGCCGAGGCGCGGCGGGCCATGCCGCAGGCGGATTCTCTGCGCGTGGCCATCGTGTCCGGTCTCAACATCACCGACGAACTGTTCAAGGCGCAGCGGGCGGCGTCCGACACACAGCGCGACTCGCACGCCGCCGCGCAGATCGCCACGCGCCTGATCGGGATGATCGATCAGACCCTGATCGACGGCGACGTGCCCGGCCATGGCGCAACGGCACCCGAGCGCTCACCCGCCCCCGATCCTGCCGGGCCGCCGACCGCGGCACGCCATCCTCAGAACGAAAGCCCGCCGACCGCCCGGTAGTCGCATCCTTCCACTTCCACGATCGCAGCCGCCACGCGGTTGCCCAGCGTCGCCGCTTCCCCGGCGCCACATCCGCGGAGCGTCGCGTACAGGTAACCGGCGGCAAACGAGTCGCCGGCGCCGGTCGTATCGACGGCCTGCGCCTGCAAGCCCGGCGCGCGCGCCGCGATCGCTCCACGCTCCCACACCAGGGATCCTGCCGCTCCGAGCTTGACCACCACCACAGGCGCCAGCTCACCCAGGGCGGCGCAGGCCGGCTCGATCTCCCCGGCGGCCGGTGAGCCGGTCACGATGCCGGCGAGCGTGCGCGCTTCCTGCTCGTTGGCGAACAGCAGATCGACCGACCCGGAAATCCACTCCAACAGCTCATGGCCGCAGTCGCCCACCACCCCCATGTCCGCCACGTCGAAGGCGACCGTGGCGCCGCCGGCCCGCGCCGCGGCCGTCGCGGCGGTCAGCGCCCGCTGCGCGCCGGGTGGCCCCCACAGGTAGGCGGTCGCATAGAAGCAGTCGCTGCCGGCGATCGCCGCCCGGTCGAGATGATCCATCGAGAGTTCCAGGCATGCCCCGAGGGACGTGAACATCGTGCGCTGACCATCGGGGGTAACCAGCACCACGGAGGTACCGGTCGGCTGGTGTGGATGCGCGCTCAGCCGGCTGACGACCCCGGCCTCCTCGAGCCGCCGGGAGAGGTCGCGGCCAATCGCGTCGTCGCCGATGACGCCGGTCATCACCGGCGGCGGGACAGCGGCCTCGCCTGCCATCCGGGCCAGCCGGGACAGCCAGGCGAGCCCGCGCAAGGTGTTGGCGCAGCTTCCGCCGGGCCGGCGTCCGGGCTGTGCGAGGCCGGCGCTGATCCGCGCGGCACGTCCGCCGTCCACCAGGTTCATCGTCCCCGGCTGCGCCCCGACGCGCTCCAGATGTTCGTGGGATATGTGGCCGATCACGTCCATGAGGGGATTGCCCACCCCGAACACCGAGTAGTTCGCCACCGTCCTCTCCTGATACGCTCTTCGAGCGGCCATTGTACGCCACCACCGGGCCGCGCACAGGAACCCGTCCAAGGATGCCCCGGAACGACCCCCTGGAACGAATCGTCTTCATCGATCTCCCCCACGTTCCCGACCTGCGGGTCGGTGACTTCCCGATCGATCCGGGCATCCCGCTGCCGCTGGAGATGGACGCCGATACCGATGAGGTCGACCCGGAAGAGATCACCTGGGAGTCGATCATCGCCGGGATGCTCAAGGTCCTGGCCTACCGTCCGGGGCACCGCGACGCGGCGTACTTCCGGCGGTTCGTGTGCGCTGCGCGCCCCGGCATCAACGAGGAGCTCACCGAAGCGGCGATCTTCAAGGCACGCAACGGCGACCTGGACCTGGCCGAGGAGTTGTTCCTGGCGCTGACGGGCCTGTTCCCGGAGAACCCGCAGCCCGCCGTGAACCTGGCGCTGACCTACGAGGAACGGGTGCGGTCTGCCCTGCAGGCCGACGACCGCGACGAAGCCGGGCGTCGGCACCGCGAAGTGCTGACCGCGTACCGCCGGGCACTGGACATCGATCCGCTGTTCCCGGACGCGCACTTCAACCTGGCCTTCTTCCACTCCGAGATGGCCGACCACGACAGTTGCCGCCGGCACCTGGAGCTGTACCTGAAATACGGCACGGACGAGGAGAAGCTCGAGCAGGCGCGCTCTCTTCGCGAGGAGATTCACGCCGCCGGGCTCGGCGACGCCCTCTTCCGGAAGGCGGTGACGGCAATCCGGGACGGCCGCGAGCAGGAAGGCATCGAGCACGCGCGCCGCTTCGTCCGCGACCATCCCGAGACCTGGAACGGCTGGTTCGTGCTGGGCTGGGGCTTGCGCCGCGCCGGCGACTACGCGCAGGCTCGCGTCGCCTTCGAGAAGGCGCTGCAGCTCGGCGAGCCGCAGGTGGACACGCTCAACGAGCTGTCGATCTGCAACCTGGAGCTCGGCGATCTGGCGGGATCCGAACGCTGCCTGCACCTGGCCCTGGAGCTTGCCCCCGAGGATACGCGCGTGATCTCCAACCTGGGCGTCCTGCAGTTGCGGCGCGGAGACACCGAAGGCGCACTGGGCTACTTCCGGACGGTACAGGAAATCGATCCCGACGATCCGGTCGCGGCCCGCTACCTGGCCGCCATCGCCGGTTGAGGACGCGCACGGTTCCCGGGTGGTCGCGCGCTCCCGGCGAACGGTCACGGCGGCGCCGGCTGCGCCGCATCGCCGCCGCGGGCGGCATCGACGCCGCCGATGCGGCGGTGCTCGACCGGCTGGCGCGCCGCAACGGCACTCGGGACCCGGCCCGACTGATCGGCGACCGCGAGATCCTTGCCGCCGTGCTGGCGCGTGCCGTCGACACGGCGGAACGACGGGCCGACCTGACGGACCCCGAGCGTCAACGCCGGCTGGCGCGCTACTTCCGGCTCGAAGAGCGGCTGGAGCGCCACGCCGCCGGCGACCCGCGGCGCCGGCAGCTTCGGCGGCAGGTGGAGCGGCCGTGCATCGTCACCCCGTTCGCCGCGGCACCCGGTCACCTCCGCGGGTCGCCGCCGCGGGCTCCCGCCCCGGCTCCGGAACGACGCACCATGGCCACGATCCTGGACGTGTCGACGGGCGGCTGCGCGGTCTGGCGGCTCGCCCCCCTGCAGGTCGACAGCGTGACGCGCATCGAGTTCGATCTGGGTCCCGGAGCGCGGGTCGTCGCGACGTGCCGGGCACGCCACGTACGGCCTCAGTGGCCGGCCGGCATGGTCGTTCATCTGCAGTTCACCCGCTTGTCCCGCGCACACCGCAACCGGATTCACCGCTTCGTCTACGGTCACGACCGGTAACCGGCTTGTGAACGACTCGCTGCCGCCCGCCCCTGAACCGGGTCGCCATCACACGGTGGAGGCCGCGGAGACCGAAGCTCTCGGCGAGCGGCTGGGCCGCTCGCTCGGCGCCGGCGACGTGGTGACCCTTTCCGGGCCGCTCGGCAGCGGCAAGACCACCTTTGCCAAGGGCCTCGCCCGCGGCCTCGACATCGCGGACGACGTGACCAGCCCCACGTACGCGCTGGTCAGCGAGTATCGCGGCCGTCTGACGCTGTACCACGTGGACCTGTACCGGATCTCCACGGCCGGCCAGTACGCATCGCTTGCCATGGATGAGATGCTGCACGGTCCCTGGATCACCGTCGTCGAGTGGCCGGAGCACGCGCAGCCGCCGATCACGGATGCCATCCAGGTGGAGTTCTCGGTGACCGGCGGCGGAGGCCGGAGCATCTGCGTGAGAGGCCCGGCGTGACCGCCGTCGCCTTCGACAGCGCCACGCCGGTGATGGGAGTGTGCGTCTCGACGCCGCAGGCCACCGTCGTGTCCTCGCTCTCCGTCGGCCTGGAGCACGGCACGCGCCTGGCTCCGCTGATCGCCGGCGCCCTGGAACAGGCCGGCGTCGGCGCTGACGCAGTGGACCTGGTGGTGTGCGGCATCGGGCCCGGATCGTTCACCGGCACCCGCATCGGCATCGCCACCGCGTTGGGGCTGACCGCCGGCGGACGCGGCCTGATCGGCGTGTCAGGTCTGGATGCCGCCGGCCACCGCCTGCGCTTTTTCCCGGGTGTGGTCGTGCCCCTGGTCGATGCCCGCAAGGGCCGGCTGTACGCGGCACTGTACCGCTCCGGCCGGCGTCTGACCGGCTTCCTGGACGAGAGCCCGGACCGGATCCGGGAACGCCTGCGCGCGTATCCGGCCGTGCTGCTGACCGGTCCGGCGGCGCCGGGGCTGCATGCGGCATGGGATGCCGACGGCGGCATCGCCCTCGATCCCGGCGCCGGGCAGGCCGACGCTACCGCGCTGCTCGACATCGGCGTCCAGCGCTTCTCCCGGCAGGCGGTCCGCCGCGTGATTCCGCGTCCCGCCTACCTGCGCCCCAGCGAAGCGGAGCTCGGCCGCCCGGGACCGCCGGCGCCGGCCGTGCGCGGGCTGCCCAAAGCCGGAGCCGAAGGCGACGGGAATTCCAGCCTGCTCCGGTGTTGAGCGGGGCGGCGCGTCAGCGCCGCCTCGCTCGACCCCGGAGCGAAAGGCGGGGCTGGGCCAATAGCCGGAGCCGGAGGCGACGACTATTGGGGCGGCGTGATGAGGTCCTCGACGCGCACGACCCTCCCGGTGCGCATCGACACATTGCCGGCGATGCCCGTCAGGATCGCGTTGGCGCCGTCCACGTGCGACGCCGCGCGCGACAGCGGATCGTCCGCCTGCTCGCCGAACAGGTCGTGCAGCATGCGTGGATCGGCGCCGCCGTGGGCGCCGGGCGCGTCCTCCAGATCGACTTCGCGGGCGTCTCGGAACATCGGCAGCACGCGCAGCCGGCGGCTCGCCGCGGCCGCTTCGTGGGCCTGGTCGCCGCCGGCGGACACATAGGACGTCTCCTCCTGGTGTGCCTCGATCCGGCCGGCGGTGCCGGTCACGGAGAGCCGGAATCCCTCCCACGGCGCGTAGGCGGTCAGCGAATAGGTCAGTATCGCCCCGCTGCGCATCCGCACCAGCAGCCCCAGCGTGTCCTCGATGCTGATGCCGTCACCGAACACGCTCTGGTCGCGCAGGTAGCCGTCCTCGTGCTCGGCCTGCAGGTACATCTCGCGCAGCGCATCGTTCCCGGCCAGATCCAGGGCGAAAGGATCGTCCGCGGCCGCGTCGCTGCCATGCGCGCGGGCGTAGAAGCGCGTCTCTCCCCGCTCTTCCGCGTTGGCGCGGCCGTAGAACGCCAGGTCGCCGCAGGCCGACACCGTCTCCGGCGCGCTCGCCAGCCAGAAGTTGACCAGGTCGAAGTGGTGCGATGCCAGGTGCACGAGCAACCCGCCGCTGTTGCGCTTGTCGCGGTGCCAGCGACGGAAGTAGTCGGCCCCGTGCCGGGTGTCGAGCAGCCACTCGAAGTGCACGGAGGTGACTCTGCCCACGGTCCCCTCCGCGATGATCCTGCGCACGGCGGTGGCAAGCGGCGAGTAGCGGTAGTTGTAGGCGACCCGCAACGAACGTCCGGACCGTCTGACCGCGTCCAGGATGGCCTGCAGCCGGTGCTGGTCGATGGTCAGCGGCTTTTCGCTGATGACGTCGCAGCCGCGGTCGAGCGCGCCGATGATGTAGCGGTGATGGGTGCGGTCGATCGTGCTGACGATCACCGTGTCGGGACGCTGCTCGGCGAGCATCGCCTCGAAGCGGTCCGGCCCGTACAGTGCCGCCTCGCCGCCTCCGGCCTGGCGTCCCATCACCCGGTTGGCGTACTGCATCCGGGTGCGGTTGAGATCACAGAGCGCCACCACCTGCGCGCGGTCGGCGAAGTCACGCGCCAGCGCTTCGTAGAAGAAGCGGCCCCGCCCGCCTGCCCCGACCAGGGCATATCGCCGCTTCGGGTCGTCCATAGGCAGTGTACTGTAGCAGGACGTGGACGTTCTCCACGGCGGTCCGGTCCGCCTGATCTGCCATGAACCGGGGGACGGTCCCTGGAACATGGCCGTCGACGAGGCGCTGTCCGCTTCCGCCGCCGCACCCGGCGGGCGGGCAACGATCCGGCTGTACGGATTCCGTCGGCCGACCCTGTCGATCGGGCGCTTTCAGCCGGTCTCCGACGTGCTGCGGGAGCGGCTTCGGGAGGAGGATGTCGGCCTGGTCCGCCGGCCCACCGGTGGACGCGCCGTCCTGCATGCCGCGGAGGTGACCTACGCGGTGGCGCTCGGCACGGCCCACCTGCGCCCGTTCGGCAAACGTACCGTGTACCGCTTCGTCGGCGACCTGTTGCTCGCCGCCCTGACCGAGCTCGGAGTTGCCTGCCGGCGCAACCCGGCGCAGATCGGTGACGTGGCCGATCCCGACTGCTTCGGCGCGGTGGGCGAATACGAGGTGGTGGGCCGGTTCGGCAAGCTGGTCGGCAGCGCGCAGATGGTCACCCGTCACGGGGTGCTCCAGCACGGCTCCATCCCGCTGGACGACACCTTCCGGCGGGTTGCGCGCTACCTGACGGCCGCGCCCGCCGCGGGCTCGGCCGACGCGTCCTGGCTTGCGAAGGAGACCGGTCGCTCCGCCGACTTCGCGGAGGTGGTGGACGGGCTTCGGCGGAGCCTTGCGGCCGTGCTGGCGCCGGTGGAAGCGTCGCGCCTGGACGCCGCGGAGACCGAGCGCGCCACGGCTCTGCTGGCGAAATTCTCCGGGCCGTCCTGGACGCTGTCGGGCGTTGCGTGACGGCGCCGCGCACGCCGGCCGTCCTCGGGGCGCTGCTGACGGCTGCGCTCTCCCTCTGCGCGGCGCCGCCCGACCCCGCGGTCGTCTGCCGCCCGGAGGAGTCGCCGCCGTGCGTGGGATCCGCCGGGTTCTGGCGCGACGCTCCGGTCGAAGAGCAGGTCGCCTACCTGGTCGAAGCGATGAGCGACTCGGAGCTGCTCGGCCAGACCCTGGCGCTCGGCTACCGGGGAACGGGTTTTCCGGACGAGTTGCGCGCGTGGATCGAGAAGCGCCACCTGGGCAGCGTGAAGATCTTCAGCCGCAACGTGGACGGGCTGGCGGAGCTGGCGGCCGGCGTCGGCGCCATGCAGGAAGCGGCGCGATCCACCCGCCTGCAGGTGCCCCTGCTCGTCATCACCGACCAGGAGGGCGGCTGGGTCCGCCACGTCAAGGACGCCACGTCGCAGACGCCGGGCAACCTCGCGCTCGGCGCCGGCGGGCTTCCCGACGACGCGTATCGGACGGGCCGGTTCATCGGCCTGGAGTTGCGCGCGCTCGGCATCAACATGAACCTGGCGCCGACCGTCGACGTGTATGCCGACGCCGGTGCCGCGGTCATCGGCCCGCGCGCGTTCGCCGCGGACCCGGTGCAGACCGGGCTGCTGGCGGTCGCGTTCTATCGCGGCCTGGCCTCGGCCGGCGTGATCGCCACCGCCAAGCACTACCCCGGGCACGGAGGCGCCGCCGGCGACTCGCACGGAGTCTTCCCGAGCGCGGACGCCGACCTCGCAACCCTCTGGGACCGCGATCTGGTGCCGTACCGCCTGCTGGTCCGCGAAGGCCTGCAGGCGGTCATGAACGCCCACGTCGGCTATCCGCGCATCATCGATCCGGCCGTGCCGGCCTCCCTGTCCCCGTTCTTCCTGCGTGAGCTGCTGCGCGACCGGCTCGGCTTCGACGGCCTGGTGATCAGCGATGATCTGGAGATGCGCGGCGCTCTCAACACCACATTCGACACGGCGGCGGCCGCCGAGCAGGCCATGCTGGCGGGCAACGACCTGCTCCTGGTCTCCCACACCCCGGAGCTGCAGGAGCGGACCTGGCAGGTACTGCGGCAAGGAATGAGCGATCCGGTATTCCGCGTGCGCGTACGGGAGGCCGCGGCACGCGTGCTGGCGGTGAAGCTGCGCGCACTCCGTTCGCCCGGCGCCGTACCGCTGTTCCCGGCCGGCGACGCGGAGTTCGCCGTACCGGCGCCCGGAGCCGCCGAGTTCTTCCTGGACAGCGCGGCGCGCAGCGTCACGGCGATCCGCGGCGCGCACATCCCGTTCCGGCCGGATCCGGCCCGGCGGCTGTTGCTGGTCGGCCAGAGCGACGAGTTCCTGCAGGAGGGCCTGCTGCGTTTCCCGCAGGCCGACACCTACCGGTTCCCGTACAGCCCATTCCATGCCTCGCGCCCGCGCGACCGCGAGGCGGTGCGCACCCTCGCCGGCGCCTACGATGCGGTCATCTTCCTGCTGATGAACTACAACAGCGGCGAGGTGCTGGCCGAGCTGTCACCGTATGCGGACCGCGTCCTGGTGGTGTCGGCGCTCACGCCCGTCTACCTGGCCGACCTGCCGTGGGTACGGACGGCGGTGGCGGTGTACGGCGCGAGCCGCGACTCCTACCGCGCGGGACTGGCCGTCCTGGCCGGCGACTACCCCGCGGAGGGCCGGCTCCCCATCGACTTCGGACTGGCGGACGGGTCGCCGTGATGCGGTACGATGCGGACGGCACGGCACGGCGGACGGCGGCCACGGGCTGGTTCGAGGCCGGACACCGCCACCGCCGCGCGGTGCTCGACCGTCTTCTCGACCGCGAATGGGCGTACGTGCCGCTCACCGCCTGCCTGCGCGAGTCCGCATCCCTCCTGCGGGGCAGGCCGTTCAGCCTGTACGCGACGCGCCGGGACGGAGTGATCGCAGACGTCGTGCTGCGCGCCCGCGACGGGCTGCTGCTGGCGGCATTCGAGGACGAGCAGGATTCGCCGTGCGTGGACGGCATCCCCCCGTGGAACGAGCGGAACATCCGTGCGCTGCGCGGCAGGATCCGCGCCTCCGGCACGCCGCACTCCTGCATGGGCATGACTGCCGACGTGCTGCGCGCGGAGCGGCTGCTGGGGCTGCATCCCCGCGTGTGCGTGGACCACGTGCTCATGACCCTGGACCGCGGCGCGGCGAGCACGCTGCCGGCCGGGCGCACCGGCGGCGACGGTCTCGACCTGCGCCGCGCGACGGTCCGCGACACCGAGCGCCTGCTGGCACTGCGGGAAGCATACGAGCTGGAGGAAGTCGTCCTCGATCCGGCACGGTTCAACCGCGACGACTGCCGCAGGCGGCTGCGCCGGGCGCTGCGCGGCGAACTGGTTTACGTGGCGGAGCAGCGCGGACGTCCGGTCGCCACCGCCGCCACCAACACGCGCGGCTTCCAGGTGGACCAGATCGGCGGTGTCTTCACCATCCCGGACCGCCGCCGCACCGGCCTGGGCACGGCCGTGATGCTCGCGCTGCTGCGCGACATCTTCCACCACAAGAATCAGGCGTGCCTGTTCGTCAAGACCGACAACGTGGCCGCGCTGCGCCTGTACGAGCGGCTCGGCTTCTCGGCGCGCGGCGGCTACCGTATCAGCTATTACCGCTGAGACGCCCGCTTGCGGCGCAGGCGGGCCACCCGGCGCAGCATGTCGTCGTGGAGCCCGCTCGCCCCGTTCCTGACGCCGCCGAAGAACGGCCGCACGCAGTCGAGCGCGGCATCGTAGTCCTTCGCGCGGTGCTCGTAGTACTTGGCCAGCTCGACTGCCGCCTCGCGGTCGCGGTGCCGCTCGGCCATGTCGCGCCACAGCTCGACAGCCTCGGTCCAGGCGCCGGCGCGCTTCAGCTCCCCGCCCAGCGCGGTGCCGCAGGGAAGCTGCCCGTCCACGTATCCGCGGCGCAGGTGGTCAAGTCCGCACGGATCTCCCAGGGCCAGCAGCAGGTGGCCGACACCGCGCGGGTCCACCGGGACCGTGTCGTCCCCGGTCAGCGCCTGATCGATCGTCGCCAGAAGCTGCGCGAGGGTCACGACATCGCTGTGGTTGTGTTCGAACACGACCGGCAGCCGTCCCAGCTCGCCGGTTCTGAGGAACTCGAAATAGATGTCGGGCACTTCGAACCCGTCGATGTCCTCGCCCCGGTCGATGCCCAGGATCTCCTCCTCCAGAGTCTTGAGGCGGCAATCGACGGTGATCGACGCCCACAGGCGGCGCGACGGGTAGAGCAGGTCCAGGTGCTCCGGCATGTTCAGGCTGCGCCCGTCCATCAGGAACCTCGTCGTCAGGATGGTCTTGTCGAACGCCTTGCCGTTGAACGACACGAACAGCCGGTGCTCGGCCAGCAGGCGTTCGACGTGCTCCAGGAATGCGGTCTCCCCCGGAAAGTCCTCCAGGAACACCTGCTCCACCACCATGCGGTCGCCCCGCACCGTGGCGATCCCGAACAGGAAGATGACCGCCCCGGCGCCGGCCAGCCCCGTGGTCTCCGTGTCGAAGAAGGCGCAGCGCTCGATCGGCACCGACTCCGGCAGCAGCCGGGGCCTGTCCGTGAGCGGCGAGGGGACGATCGCCACGCGGCGATGCACGTACGGCGCCAGCCGCTGCCAGTCGGCGCCCAGGCGTTCGGGGAGGCAGCCGTCGTCGTGGTCGTCGGGCGCGAAGGGCGGGAGCTCTTCGCCGCCCGCGCGCAGGTAGTCCAGCCGCCGGCGGATCGAGTCGCGCAGCGATCCGGCAGGCGATCCCGTGGTTATCGATCCCGTGGTCATCGTCCCGCTCCGATCGCAGCCGTCTCCGGTTCGGGCGCGGCCATGGCGCCGTCCGGAACCGGCGCCGCGCCATCGTCCGCCTGATCTGCGCCGAGCCAGGCGTCCAGGAAGTCGACCATCAGCTCCTTGGGATCGTGGCCCCCGCGGCTTTCGAACGGGCCGATGCAGGAGGGGCACCCCCGCTCGCAGGCGCAGCCGGCCACCAGGTCGCGGCATCCCCGCAGGATGCGCCCGGCGTCGTCGCTAAACCCCTCGGCCAGCCCGGAGCCGCCCGGACAGGCGTCGTACAGATAGAGCGCCGGCGCTCCCAGGTCGGGATCGCGCGTGCGTTCGGCGACGCCGAGGTCGCGCACGTCGCAGAGCAGGAACACCGGCGCCACGTTGCGGATCAGGTAGCCCAGCCGGCCCATCACCGTGCGCCGCTGCCAGTCGGCGAGCGATGCGAAGCGGCGCCCGCCCGCCGTGTCGGCGCCGAGCACGACGGCGACCGCCCGCGTGTGCATCTCGTCGGCGGGCAGGTGGATATCGCCGCGGCCCACCCGTTCGTGCGTGT
This sequence comes from Spirochaetia bacterium, assembly GCA_965202935.1. Lineage (GTDB taxonomy): Bacteria > Spirochaetota > Spirochaetia > SZUA-6 > Bin103 > CATQHW01. The sequence goes on along the minus strand of OZ241879.1, from coordinate 6,799,854 downwards.
GATACCTGATCTTCCGGAAGCCGGTCGGCTGGGTGCGCACCAGGATGTCGCCGAGCACCAGTCCGTGCGCCGAGCCGGTGTCGTCGTCCCGGTGCAGCAGCCTGATGTCGGTACGGACGACCGACTCGGTGAAGTAGTCGGCCGACACGCGTGCCACCGTGCAGGTCTGCTCCTCCAGGTCCAGGCGTTCGACGCGGTACTGCTCGCCTCCGTGCAGGTAGATGGCGCCGTCGTGCAACAGCATCTTGGCGGAAACTTGGTCCATCTCCCCGATCAGGCGGCGCCCGCCCCCGGCGGCGTCGACGATGACGACGTTCTGCGCCGTGGAGGTGCGCAGCGACACCTGCTCCGCCGGATAGGCGCGGTCGGTCCAGTACCACGAGCCGTCGGCGTGGTGGAGCACGCCCTGCTCCCCCAGGTACCGGAGGAGCTCGGCCACGTGCGGCGTCTCCGCGTCGCCGTCGCGATACGGCAGCTCGAAGACGGCGCACTTGAGCTGGTCCAGCAGGATGTGGATGTTGTCCGGGTCGACGTGGCCGGACTCCGGGGAGGTACCGAACAGGTACTCGGGATGGCGGATGACGAACTGGTCGATCGGCGCCGGCGAGGCGATCAGGATCGACAGCGCCATGTCGGTCGTGCGGCCGGAACGGCCCGCCTGCTGCCGGCAGGAGGCGATGGTGCCGGGGAAGCCTGCCATCACCGACGCGTCCAGCCCGCCGATGTCGATGCCCAGCTCCAGCGCGTTGGTCGACACCACGCCGCGCAGCGACCCGTCGCGCAGCCCGCGCTCGATGCGGCGCCGCTCGTTCGGGAGGTAGCCGCCGCGGTACGAGGCGATGGCATCGGCGCCGTCCGGCATGGCCTTGTCCGGCATGGCCCGGCCGCCCAGCGACTCCCTGACGTAGGCGGAGATCAACTCCGTGCGCGTGCGCGAACGCGCGAACACGATGGTCTTCACGCGGCGGCGCAGCAGGCGCGTGGCGATCTCGTGCGCCTCGTTGACGACGCTGCGGCGGATGCCCTGCTCCGCGTCCAGCAGCGGCGGGTTGTAGAGCAGGAAGTGGCGCTCGCCGGCGGGCGCGCCGTTGCGGTCGATCAGGACCGCGTCCTCCTCGATGATGCGGCGGGCCAGCTCCAGCGGATTGCCGATGGTCGCCGAGCAGCAGATGAAGCGCGGGCGCGCGCCGTAGAAGGCCGCGATCCGTTTCAGCCGGCGGATGACGTTGGCCAGGTGGGAGCCGAACACGCCGCGGTAGATGTGCAGCTCGTCGATCACGACGAAGCGCAAGCCACCGAAGAAGTGCCCCCACTTCGTGTGGTGCGGCAGGATGCCCATGTGCAGCATGTCGGGGTTGGTGACGACGATGCGCCCCTGCTCGCGCACCCGGCCACGGATGGATGACGGCGTGTCGCCATCGTAGGTGAAGGCCGGCACCGGCAGTCCTCCGCCCTGCACCAGGCCGTCCAGCTCGGCCTGCTGGTCTTGGGACAGCGCCTTGGTCGGGAACAGGTAGAGCGCGGTCGCCAGAGCGTCGCGCAGGAAGTGCGACAGGATCGGCAGGTTGTACGCCAGGGTCTTGCCCGAGGCGGTAGGCGTCACCAGCACCACGTTGTCGCCGGCGCGCACGTGCCGGTACGCGTCCGCCTGGTGGCCGTACAGCCGCTCGATGCCGCGCGCGCGCAGGACGCGCCGCAGGCCGTCGTCCAGCTCTTCCGGGAACGGCGCCACCTCGCCCGCGCGCGCCGGCACCACCTCCCAGTGGGCGACGTTGCGCATGAAGGACCGGTCGCCGCGCAACTCGGCCAGCACCGAGTCCAGCGACTCGGCTGACGCCGGGGACGACACTACCCCCACTGTTTCCCCTCCCCCCTACGGACGTTACCCTATCGTGCGAGCGCTGACAAAGGCGCCGGTCGCCGGAGTGCGGTCACCGAATCGTCAGCGGGGCAGCTCCCGGCCCGGAACCAAGCCGCGCAGGAAGCGGTCGACCGGCATGCAGCGGACACCGTCGCGCTCCAGGGTCTCCTCGCCCCGGTACAGGAGGAGCAGCGATGCTTCCGGGTAGTCCTGGCCGAACGTCTTGATGCCCCGGAGGTCACGGGGGCGCAGCGAGCGGCTGTTCTTGACCTCGATGGCGTGGAACCCGGCGGCGCCATAGAGCACGAAGTCGACTTCCGAGCCGCCCCTGGTGCGCCAGAAGGAGATCCGGTAGTCGGCCGCACCGTAGTCGATCCAGGCGCGCAGATGCTGCAGGACCAGCCCTTCGAGCGCCGGGCCGGCGATCTCCTCCCGCACGTCGAGGGGTCCGGCGGGCCGCAACGAGCGGAACACGCCGCAATCGAAGAAGTAGAGCTTCGCGTGCGCGACGAGGGCGCGCCTGGCCCGCCGCCGGAACACCGGAAGCCGCATCGCGATCAGCAGGTCCTCGAGAATGCCGAGATATGCCTCCACGGTGTTGCGCGTGGCCACGCACTCCCGCGCGATCTCCGCGACGTTCAGGATCTGCGCGTGCGAGAACGACGCGACCTCCAGAAAACGGCTGAAGTCGTCCAGCCGGCGGACCAGCCCTTCCGCCTTCACCTCCTGCTGCAGGTACAGGTCGACGTAGCCCCGAAGCGTTCTGTCGGGAGCGTCCGCCATCAGGACGAGCGGCACCATGCCCGACTCCAGGTTCCGATCGAGGTCGAACCGTTCGCCCAGCTCGGCGGCCATGAACGGATGCATCGTGCACAGCACCGCCCTACCGGCCAGCAGGTCGACACCCGAGCGCCGCAGCTCCCGCGCGCTGGAGCCGGTCAGCACGAACCGGATCGACGGGTCGAGCTCCATCTGCTGATGGACCAGCGGCAGGAGCTGGGGCACGCGCTGGATCTCGTCGATGACGATGGTCTGCCGGCCGGCGTTGGCGCTGACGAACTCCTTCAGCCGTTCCGGCCGGGCGGAGTAGGTGCGTTCGACTTCGGCGTCGAGCAGGTCGATCCAGCCGGCATGCGGATACCTGGCCCGCAGCCACGTGGACTTGCCGGTGCCGCGCGGCCCGAACAGGAAACAGCTTCCACCGGAATACTCGAAGAATCGCGGCACCATTGCCATAATGGGTCGCAATATATCAGTTAGGCTGCCACAATGCATCTCCGCCCGGTAGCTGACGGCATGCGAGGACAGCGGCTACCATAACGGTCACCCGAATGCCGGCTCCCTACCCCCGCATACCCTACGGAGAGGCCGACTTCCGGCGCATCCGCTTGAACGGCTGGCTCTACGTGGACAAGACCCGCTTCCTGCGCCGGCTGGAGGAGGAACGCTACACGTTCCTGATCCGGCCTCGCCGCTTCGGCAAGTCCTGCTGGGTGTCACTGCTGGAGAACTACTACGACTGCTACTGGGCGCACGAGTTCGATACCGTCTTCGCCGGCACGGACATCGGCCGCCAGCCCACCGCGGACCGCCATCGCTACGTCATCGTGCGCTTCAATTTCTCGGCGTTCAATGACGCGCTGGAAACCCTGGAACGGAACTTCGAAGAGTATTGCGAGCTGCAGATCGAGCGTGCGCTGCGGCGGCATACGGACCTGTTTCCGGAAGAGACGACTCGGCCCATCCTGGCGCCCCCTTCCGCCAGCGGCAAGCTCAACCGGCTGTTCCAGTACGCCGGCGATCACGGCATCCCGCTGTACGTGCTGATCGACGAGTACGACAACTTCGCCAACACCGTGCTGGCCCACCACGGCGAGCAGGCGTACCAGGCTTTCACCCACGGCGGCGGCTTCTATCGCAATTTCTTCGCCACGCTGAAGGCCGGGACCGAGCAAAGCGGCGGCGGCCTGGAGCGGCTGTTCATCACCGGCGTATCGCCGATCACCATGGACGACGTGACCTCAGGCTTCAACATCGGCACCAACCTCAGCCTGTCGCCGGAGTTCAACGAGATGCTCGGCTTCACCAAGGAAGAGGTGCGGGGCCTCCTGGAGAGGTACCGGGAGCACGGGGTGTTGCGGCAGGAGGTGGACGCCGCCCTGGAGGTCATGGGCGAGTGGTACGACGGCTATCGCTTCGCCACGGGCGCCGAGCGCGATCTCTACAACACCGACATGGTCCTCTATTACCTGAAACACTCCATTCCCAACAAACCCATGCCGGAGCACCTGATCGACATGAACGTGCGCATCGACTACGGCAAGCTGCGCCATCTGCTGACGGTCGACCGGCAACTCAACGGCAACTTCCACCTGCTCCGGCGCATCATCGGCGAGGGACAGGTGGACACCGATCTGCAACCCGGCTTTCCGCTGGACCGCCTAGTCCAGCGCGAGAACTTCCTGTCCCTGCTGCACTACTTCGGGCTGCTCAGCATCCGCGGCGCCTCCCGTGGCGTGCCCCGGCTGGGCGTTCCCAACCAGACGGTCAGGCGGCTGATGTACGGCTACCTGCGCGACGCCTACCAGGACGTGGGCGTGTTCTCGGTCGACGTGTACGACTTCTCGCGCCTGGTGCGCGACATGGCCTACGACGGCGCGTGGCAGCCGGCCATGGAGTTCCTGCGCACCGCCATCCGCGAGCAGACGCGGATTCGCGACTACATCGACGGCGAGAAGGTCGTGCACGCATTCATGGCCGCCTACTTCAGCCTGGTGAGCCACTTTCTGCTGCATACGGAGTATGAGCTGAACAAGGGCTATGCCGACCTCTACCTGGAGCCGTTCCTGGCCCAGTACCCGGACGTCGCGTATGGCTACGTGATCGAGATCAAGTACCTGAAGCGGAGTGAACGCGGGAACGAATCCGGGCGGGCGCAGAAGGTGACGGAGACGATGGCGAACGCAGTTCGTCAGGTGCAAGGCTACCTGGCCGACGAAGGGTTTCGCCGCCGCTATCCGGCGGTGCGGCACGTCGGGCTGGCGATCGTGTTCCACGGATGGGAGATGGTGGCGTGCGAGGAGGTGTGCGGCTTCCGCTTCGCCGACGCCGGCTGAGCCCGCCGGCCGCCGCAATGGCATCAGTCGGAGTCCGGGCGTGAACCTCCGCCGTGAGCCTCCGGGGCCGGCGCGAGCCTCAGATCATCCGACACGTCCGCGAGGAGCTCGTCGACGGCAGTTCGGTCGGCCGGGGATAGATCGCCATCCAGCGCCACGCGGACATGGAAGCGCAGATCGGCGCCCGCGCTGGCCTCCAGCAGGCGCGAAGTCAGCTCGGCGAGGTCCTGGAGCTGATCAACCTCGAGCACGGCGCCGCCGGCGGCAGGCTTGACCGAGTACCGTTCCGATTCGTCGGGGCGTTCCAGCACCAGGCTTCCGGCGGCTTCGTAGGCGCAGTCGATCGAGCTGCCGCCGGCCGCCAGTCGCAGCCAGCGACTGGCCGTGGATGCCGCGATGGCGTCGCGGACGAGCCCCCAGGGCAGCGTCGTGCCGCGCTTCTGGGACAGCGCCTGCGCCAGCGCGATGCCGTTCGTCACGCCGTCCTTCCACGCGCCGGGCACGGCATCTTCGACCAACTCCTGCGGAGCGATCGGCTCCGGCGGCGGATGGAGGATGGCGTTCGCGTCAAGCGCCCCGTACGGGACCGGCTCCTTCCACACCGAGGCCGGGCCGCTGGTAAGCCACACCGTCCCCTGCTGAACGGCGCGCTCCACGGCGTCGCGCACGGCCTGCCTGGCGCAGCGCGGAATCGCGTACGGCTCGTCGTACCCGTCTTTCGGAACGTGCACGACGCGATCTCCGCCAAAGTATGCCTCAACGTCAGACAGCGTCGCCGCCGGGACAGCCCCGGGTCCTGTCCACAGTTCGGGGAGTGTGCCGGGCTTCAGGAGCGCATCGGACAGGACGCTCAGCTCGGCGTGTTCGGGCAGCACCACCTCGAGCTGCGGATCGTCGCGCGCCGCCGCATCGACCGCCTCGCGCCACCACGTGCGCAGACTGCCGTCGGGCCGCCCGAGCCGTGCGACCAGGAGGCCGCGCTGCACGCCTTGCAGGACGGTATCGAGCAGCACCTTCGGATTCAGCACCTTCGGCAACCGCGGGTAGCGCGCGAATGCCCCCGCGAGGTCCTTCACGAACCGGGCATCCTCGTCCTCGCTCCACAGGTCGTAGGGTCCACCCGGCAACAAGGCTCCCGCGTCCACCGGCGTCTCCTTGATGCGGGAGCGGTCGTCGTTCTTGATCTCCGTGAACAGCGGCCTGCCGCTCGCGGCCAGTCTGAAGGCGTGCACGGCGTTGCGCTCGTTCACCGTGACCACAACCGCGTAGGCGTGGCGGACGGCTTCGGGAACACGCCCGCGCGCCTCCTGCAGCCGGCGCCGCAGGCGCTCGGCCTGCACGGCGTCCACTTCGTGGCCCCCCAGTTGTGCCTGCACCTCCTCCCAGCCGAGCAGTGCGCGTACGGCGGCGCGCGCCGCTTCCAGCCCATCGCGCGACGGGACCGCCAGCACCACGGCGTTGCGATGAACACGCGGCCGATCCGGCCCGGTGGTTTCGTCGAGGAACCGCTTCGCGACCGGGCTCGGCTTGCCGGAGTCCGAAACCGCGTCCGGTCCCAGCACCGCGTACCGGAAGCTGCCGTCGTCACGCACGTCGCGCGGCGCCGCGGGCAACAGGTGTACGCCCACATCCAGAGCCGTAGCGTCTTCGATCAGCGACTTCGTACCGCGAATCGCCTCCTCCAGGCGCGCCTCGACCGCCTCCGCGCCGACCCGCTGCGCGCACGCCTCGTCATGCATCTGGCGCAGGTTGGGCCGGTTGCCGAGCCGCCACGACTGCGGCAGCGACTGTGCCCCCGCCGCGTCGTCGCCCCCGGCGTCCGCGTCGTCCAGGAACCAGGAGATCTCCCGCCAGCGGCGCAGCCCCTTCTCCAGCTCGATGGCGTCTGGTGCGCGACTTCCCGCCAGTCGAACGAGCTCCGGCGTGTACGCCTTGTGACCGATCGGCTGCGAGTGCAGGAATACGGCGATCACCGCCTGCTCGGCCTCGCGGCCGTCCCGCAGTGCCGGCAACTCGTCCTGAATCTGCCGCGCCCGCTCCAACTCGGTCTCCAGCAACGGCGCCCAGTCGGTGCGGTTGCCTTCACCGGCGCCGGCCTCCGCGGTGGCCACGTTGGTCAGTTCGCGCACCGCATCTGAAACCGGTGGCGCACCGGGCGCCGCCAGCAGGGCTGCCGGACCGACCAAGGGGCTGACGTCCCACTGTTCGGCTTCGCGCAGCGCCGTCGCGAGCGTCCGTAGAATGCCGCGCGTGCGCTGGAACCCGGGGAGCTGCGTCCAGCGGCTGTAGAACACGTCGGTCAGGTCGGGGTGAAACGGGAAGCTGTCGCAGAACCGCTGCTCGGCGGCCGCCCCCTCTCTGGCGATGGCGTCGTCGAGCTTGGCCAGTCCGCGCACCACGCCGATCACGTGGGAGCGGAACGCACTGCGATCACGGACGCTGTCCGGTTCGAAGAAGCGCCGGCACAGCACCTCGGTCACGTCTTCCTTACCGACCGGCAGAACGCCTTCCTCGCGCTGCCGGCGGAATACGTCGAACAGTCCGGTAAGCAGCAGTTGGCCTATCTCTCCTCGCTGCTTGCTGGGGTCGGTGGCCAGCAGCGAAGCCACCATCGCCGCCCGGTCCACCTTGGCCACCGCCTGCGTCAGGTACTGGAAGAAGTCGGTGATGCGGTCGCGCCACACCGGATCCATGCCCGCCTTCTCGCGGGCATACATGAGCACCTCGTCGACCAGGATCAGCGTGGCAAGGTCCTGCCGTTGCGGACGTGCGATCAGGTCCACCAGGAGCGGCTCCGCTGGCGGCGTCTCCCGCTCCTCGTCGCGACCGTCAGCATGGATGGCGCGCAGCCCTGCCCCCCCGGCGAGCTGGAACGCCAGCACGCTCCACGGATGGCGCAGCCTCCGGGTCTCGCCGTCCGGCGCACGCACCCCGTCGATGCCGCGCTCCACGTCGATCTGGTCGAAGCAGAGCGCCACCGGAAACGCGCGCGGCAGGTCGCCGCCGACATGCTCCCGGAACTCCTGTACCGCCGCCAGATCCGGCAGTGCCGCCGGGTCGCGGAACAGGTGATAGAGCGCGATCAGCGTGTGCGTCTTGCCGCCGCCATAGGTCAATTCGAGCTGCCGCACCGCCTTGTCGCTGTGCCCGGCCAAGCGCCCGGCGACGTCCTTCACCAACTCGCGCAACGCGTGCGTCGGATAGGTAAGCGTGAAGAACTGCTCCGGCTCTTCGTAGATCGGACGCCGGCCCTGCGCCTGCGTGACCTCGTGCAGGTCGGCGGCAAACTCCGCCAGCGCAAGCTCGCCGCTGCGCAGTTCCTCCTTCAGGCGGACGACTTCGTGCCATGGCTTCGAGCGGGTGTTCCTGGTCATCCCCGGCCTGCCGAGCCATTCATCCAAAGACGCCCGATGCGAAAAGAACATCCATGGTGAACGGCCCTTTCCAGTCGCGTGCGCGCGGATGCACGTTGCCTCGTACAATATCGGTGGCTCCGCAGGAATCCTTGGCGAAGCAGAGCGCATCTTCAAGATCAGCCATCCTCAGAACACTGAAGGAGTGGGTGGCGATCAGCACCTGAGATCCGTAGACCGAGCTGAGTGACTGGAACACGCACTCGACCGCGAGTGGATGGATCCCGTTCTCCGGCTCCTCCAGTACGTAGATCTCATCCGATCCGGGAAGATAGGCCGGGAGCGTCAGAGTCAGCAACCTGAGGGTGCCGTCCGATGCCATCCACGCCGGCACCTCGACTCCGTTGCTGTACCGGAGTCTCAGATACGCATGACGATCGTCCTCGCGCTCGACGACGCCCACGTATTCCAACTCAGAGAGCGTCGTCCGAACGTGCGACAGCCACTTTCCGTAGGACTCGGGGTGCTGCTCTTTGAGTCTCTTGACCACCCACGGAAGATTCGATCCATCGTGGGCGATGCCATCTTTGCGTGTCCGCGGTGAGCTTGCCGCGCGCATGCGAGAGCTATCCAGAAACAGCGACCGTATCGAACCCGCGAGAACTCTCTTGACGTAGGTCGAAACAGGAAAGTTCGTCGAGGACTCCGGAAGGTTGCCGAGAGTCGAACGGTGAGATCCAAACGTCATACTCGTCACCCATGCGTTCCCGGACCTGGAGACCGTTTCCACACTGAAGCTGTCCTTCGATTGGTTCGACTTGCTCAGGATAGTGCGCGATCCCCGACGGTTTCCTCCGACGAGTATGGTACGCGGCGGCTGGACCGGATCGGGAAACGACTCAGGCCAGGTCAGCGGACGCGATGGCTTCGCGGGAGCGAGTAGTCCACGTTCCGAATCGATTTGGACGTCTCCGTCGGTCTCCCGGATCGACACCTCATAGCGGAACACACGATAGTTTCTTTCCTCCGGCAACCGCTTCCGGAGGACCTCGGGGATGTCGAATTCCACGGCGAGCTCGAAACCCAGGCGGTCCCTCGGGCGACCCCACACCAAGTCCTGGAAGTTGCTGGTCCGCCTCTCGACCGCCGCGTCGAGGCCGTTCGATACCAGATCACCCAGGAACCCGATGGCGTCGAACAGGGTGCTCTTTCCGCTGGCGTTCGGGCCGACAAGGACGTGAAACCGGTCAAGCTCGACATCAACGTAACGGAGGCAGCGGTAGTTGAGCGCCTGTATGCGACGGATCACGGAGTGGATTCTACAATAAGCTGCCCTGCCGTGGCGCGGCTTCGCCGCCTCGGGTGCGCACGTGGTTCTGGATCGACTCCAGGGTGGCACGTTCCTCCGAGCCGCCGTCGGCCAGCTCGATCAGCGCCTGCACGACGCGCGCGAACAGTTCATGGTGCCAGAGGCCGCGTCCCCCAAGGTAGCCGTCTACCCGGCTCTGCTCACCGGTCTTCCAGAGCTGCATCAACTTGTGGACGCAGTCGATCAGCGGCGGGGGGTCGCCGGCCGCGCCAAGCTCGCCCAGGTCGCGACTCCGGCGCTGGTACCACGGCTTGAGCCGCGCCTCGCCGCCCGAGGTTGTGCCTTCTTCGACCTCGTCATCGTCTTCCGGTGTTGCGAGCCGGCCACGTACCAGCAGATCAAGACGCCCGGCGAGGTCGGCGTCCGACAGGTTGCACGACAGCGCGTAGAGGATGCAGGCGCCGGCGGGAGCCGAGCCGAGACCGAAGTCGTTGCGGTGCAGCAGGTAGTAGGTGGTCGGTTCGTCCAGCTCGCCGCTCGCCCCGCCGTCTCCCTGCAGCAGCCGGCTCACCACGAAGCCGACCACCATCCGCCGCACGTGACGCAGGAACTCGGCGACTGTCAGCCGTCCGCCCTCCACGTCCGCCTTGCGCACCACCGGGTAGCGGCTGAACGCCTCCAGCGCCGGGCCGGTCGCGGCCCACACGAAGTCCGGCCCGCGGATGCCGGCGTCCCAGAAGTCGCGCAACCGCTCGGTGACGTTCTCCCGCATCTCGGCGAGTACCGTCCCATCCCAGCCAGGCCGCGCCTCTGTCGGACGCTTCCGGCACACCAGCCAGATGGAGGCGGAGAGTCTCGCCCCGCCGGCCACCTTGCTCGCCCGTTCAGTCTGAATTGGCCACGAGGCGGTTACCACGAAGCCGGCCTGAATCAGCGCGGACACAAGAGTCTCCCACGCCTCCGGCTGTTTGTTGGCGAACACCACCACCACGCGCCCGTCATCCCGCAACGCCTTGCCGCAGTTCCGAAACGCACGCAGCATGCCTTCTTCGTAGACTCTCCTGGACTGCGCGCCGTCGGCGTCGAACCGGCTCGGCTGATCGACCAGCTCGCCGTCGTTTCGGTCGGCATCCCACTTCGGACCGAGTGGTTCCGAGAACGCAGCGTCGGTTTCCGGTGACAGCCCGTGCAGCGTGCGGCGCAACCAGACGTGGAAGAAGTCCATCAGGTCGGAATAGGGAATGGCGTCGTAGTAGGGCGGATCGGTGCAGATCACGTCGAATCGGTCGGGGCGAGGCTCTGTGGCCGACGTCTGTGCGACGCACGGAGCGGGAGCGTCGCTGGTGGCCTCCGCGGTATGCTCGAACACACGGGCGATCCACTCCACCGCCTGAATGAAGCCTCCGGTGGTATCCGCCAAGGGACAGGATTCGGCGAAGTCCCACACCATGGGCAATGCAAAACGGGCAAAAGCGTGGCTGACCTGCTCCGGGCCGCTGGTCCAGGTCGCCAAAGCACAGCCGCGATCGGCCAACCGGCTTATCGATGGCGCGAGGTACGCCGTCAGCGCTTCGCGCCACTCGTCCGGGTAGGCGGCCATAGAGTCGCGACTGAGGCGAGCCTCTCGAATCAACGTGCCGAGGGCCAGCAACTGTCGGTTCGTGAATACGCTCCTCCAGGTGTCGAATCCGTAGCGTGGAAGGCCTGACGCGCCGCGTGAGTTGGGCGATGGCCGATGCGGACTGATCGGCTCCTCCGGGAGCCCGAACGGAATCTCCTCGTATATGCTGCCGAGTTCGTCGTCTGTCACGCGGGCCGCTTCGACCTCCACTTCGGTCGGCGAGCGGTACTCCTTGCCCCGCTGTCCCTCGACGATGACGGCGGTCATGCGCACACCAAGTCGTCCGGCGCAGCCCTCAGTGCGAATGTCCTTCGTGGTCGCGATCACCCCGCAACACGGACAGGTGGCGCCGCTCGCACTCATGGTACCAGTGCCCAGCTTGCGGTCGTGTTCGCGCTTCTGCGCGCCGCTTCCCTTCCCTTCCGGAACGTCCTGCACGATATCGAGGTCGATGCCGGCCCCGTCCTGTCGGGGCTCCAGCGCAAGCAGGACCCGTTTCTTCTGTTTCCTGCACAGCCAGCACGTCTTGAGCAGCGGAATCTCCGACCGGCAGTCGCCGCACCGGACCGTACGCGCCCACAGATACGCCACCGCCGGCTTCGCCACCCAGCGCGGGTTCGCTTCGTCCTCCAGATAGAGCGAATCGAACTCCGCGTTGAGCGCCGCCACCGACACCTGCCCGTCCGCGTCCGGCTGAAGCAGCGTCGGGGGGCGGGGCCGATAGCGCACCGCGATCTGCGGCGTCGCGCGGCGCCGACCCTTGCGTCGCACCGGCTCGAACTCCGCGTAGGTCGGGTAGCGTGCCGCAAGCGCGGCCCTCGACGCGACCAGCAACCGTCGCCCCCACGCGCGCAGATGCCATGCGAAGTCCGCACGCTCGACCGGCCGCACCTCCACCGGAAGCGCCGTGACCTGCACCGCCTCGCCGTCGTCATGCCCACATCGGGCGAGTTCCTCACGTAGCGCGGTCGCGTTCGTCATCCCCTGCGCCTTCAGAAACGCTTCGAGAAAGTCCCGCTCCTCCAACGCGAACGCCGGCAGCGGCTGAGTCTCGCCGGCCAGCAACCGCGGATAGTGCAGGGTGCAGCGCAGAACGAACCACGCTACCGGGTTGAGGTCCGCCGCCACCGCCTCGCAGCCGAGGCGCATCGCCTCCAGCGGGATTGCTCCGCCGCCGGCGAACGGATCGAGCACGCGTGGCGCCCGCCCGAACGCCTGCCTGATCTCGGCACGGAACAATTCAAGCTCGCCCTTGTCACCGCGCCCCCAGTGCAAGATCCCGTCACGCGTCTCCTCCCGCATCCGGTCGCCCGTAGCGCTCGGCACCCTGACCACGTGCCCTGCCATCCGTTCCAGCACGGCAAGACGCGCATCGCGGCTGCCCGGGTCCGGCAATAGCGTCGCCAGCAACGCTGCCCGGCTCGCCGCCAACGGCCGCCGGGCCGGCCAGATGTGCAGCGTCGACACGTGCCCGTGCCGCACGTTCTTCTCGTGCACCGAATCCAGCGACACCTGCCGTAACGGAAACACAACCTCAATGAGTCTTTCGGCGTTCAATGTTCTTCAATCGACTTAGAACGGAATGTCATCGGCGAAATCCCTATCAAGATTACCGCCCTTTATTAGTGTGAATAGCCGCTCATTGTCTGACATCCAAGACCACGCCCTATCACTGAGAGCAACCGTAGGATACGGGTCTCCATAGTCTCCCTGATCCTCCCCGAACTCAACAAATACCTTGTTCTTCAGTCTGGAGATAGCCACTCCGTAGCCCGCTCCCGTCAACCCCGAATTCTCGACGTCATGTTTCAGTGAGTCAGCGTGTGTCGGAGTTCCAGGAATAGACGCACTGCCTGCCGCGACGGCAAGAACCATAATTTCTATCTGGCTAAGACCTTCTTGAGGGGCCACTTGCTCAGTTTCTAAAATGCGCCGAGCTGCTCCCTTCTTTAGCAGTTTCTTGGCTTTTTCCGTGACATTCTTCTGCAACCGATTGTAGTCGCTCACTGACTCCGTTTTGTACTGAATTACCGTGCGGTGATGAATGTCGAACGGATAATTGCTCCTTCGCTCGTTGGAACAAATGAGAACCACGTCACGGTCTAGCGCAAGAGCGAAGCCCAGCTCATACCACACGTTCGGATTGTCGGTCGTTATATCCGCCAGACAAATGGCCGCAGAACGAATGCCGTCGTGAATAGACTCAATTGGAACCTGCACCGATGGATCCCGATCTACACGATAAGGATCAAGGCCTGCTTGCTCCAATGCGGGCCGGTATATTTCATTGAACCTCTTGTCGAAGGTACCGGAGTCGAATGGCTGTATTACGAAACAGGTCGGCATGGGATAATCCTCATATTGATTCTCAGAGCGGTGCCGATGCTACATGGCAACCGATTCAGCCGTTCCGGAGTCCTCGATGCGTCCGAAACGAATTCGATAGCTTGCTCCACAATTTCCATCTTCACCGGAACCGGGGTACGGGCCGTTGGTTCCAATGTGGATGAGTCGTTCCAGTCATGCATCTCTGACCCCGCTTGCTGACGGTATCGGCCCCACCACCGTCTTTTCCGTTACGTCTGCTCCGCCGCCTCGATCAGCGACTTAGCCGTGATGGTGTACACGGCGGACTCGCGGCTGCGGGCGAGGAGCTTGGCGAACGGGTCACGCACGCGCAGCAGGCGCGGGTTCGGCGTGGCTGAATCACGAAACATGTTGGCATCGGACACTCCTCTTGTTTCATTCTAGTGCGGGAACCGTGCCGTGGGCAGATGCTTGCCGATGTAGCCGATCTCCAGAACCGTCGCCGGTCGATCGACTCGGAGATGGATGCGATACGAACTCCCCACCATCGCATGAGGCTCAAACAGTTTCGGTACGCCATCGGCGCCCCTGAAGATTCGACGGTCACCGTATTGTTGCATCGTACGCTCACTCTCGGAATGGATCATCGGCAGCGCGGGAGCGGCGCCGGTGAGTCGCCCGTCTCGTACGGCGCCATCCAGGACGATCAGCTTGGTGATGACCTGCTCGACGACGTCGGTCGGCAGCCGGGCAATCTGCTCGTCCACGTCGAGGCCAAACTGCAGATGCGGGAAACACTTGTGTTTGCTTTCCGTCAACCTGGACGGACTGCCGACCAATCCCGTCTGAGCAAGCGCCACGAGTTCGTCGTTCACCTGCCTCGCCTGCTCGTGATCTGCGATGTTGAGCGCCTCGACGTCCTGACGCTGTACGGACCCGTCATCCTCAAGCCAAGTGTGGAGTAATGGGACGCGCACGCGCATCCAGTACGATTCAGAACGCAGGCTGACCGCGACCGTCCCAAGCAAGTAAGACAGTCCCAGCCCGCGTGCCTCGCGATCCTCGACCTGAAACTCGGACAACATAAAACGGTCCTTCGCTGCCTGCGACACTTCGTCGTCAAAGGCAACCTTGGCTGAGATCTTGACCAGAAACAGCCGCAGATCGCGATCTGCAGCGGGGTCGTGCAACCACTCCGCGAGGCAGTAACCGTCGGCCAACACGGTACCATAGAGATCAAAGTCAGAGATCGCCATCAGTTTCGGGGCGCGGTCGCCGACCAAAGCGGCTATCGCCCTGACCATGTGGGCCATACGCACCATGGCGTCGCCCCGCGTCCGAGCCCGTTCGTCCGCCGAGAGCTCGTTGAAGACAAGGGTCATGTCGCGACCAGAGCCTAGGTGACCCGCGGCGCGATTAGATCTGCCAAGTTTCGTTCATGCTGATCAAAGAACCCATCGGGCCAGGAGTCTAGTCGGCCATCCTCACGAATGACCGGTGTCTTGACCTCGACTACCACGTCTTCCCGTTGGAAATAGTGGAACGTGGTCTGTTCCGGTTTGACAACGACGTTGCGGACTGCCAGACGTATGCCATCGAGGATGTGATCGCTGTGGGTCTCCAGGATGACCTGCGCCCCGGTCGCTGCGGCCCTCGCTGCCAGTTCGGCCAGCCTTGTCTGCCCGGCCGGATGAAGGTGCGCCTCCGGGTTCTCGATAATTACCAAATCATCCTGATCGACGGCCAGCAGAGCGACGATCAACGGCAATGCGTAACTCAGGCCAAACCCCACGTTGGTGGCTCTGAACGCTCTCGTCGGCGGCGAGTTTTCCTGGGAATAGGCATAGCTCGCGAGTGCCATATCGGCGTCCGGGACCGGGTCGACATTGAGCTCGACTCCTGGACTCACGACGCCGAGCCACGCGGTGGTCTGAGCGGGAAGAGTATCCTTCGCCGTGTCGACGAAACGGAGGGAGTCACGCACCACCTTGTTGCCGTATTGCTCAAGAAACCAGAGAACGTGTTCGCCCTTCGTTCCGAGCGGCGTACCTGATTCAGGCTGATCGAGAAAGGGAAGCGTCTTCCGAGGTCCGAGACGTTCGGCGCCGAGATAGTACATGGCCGGCCGATACAGCGCGCTTTGATGAGCGTCAAGGAACCCCGTGCTCTCGCTGAGGCGCGGATCGCCGCCGGCGGTGCGACTCACTTCAACCCTGACCGATCCGCCGCATCGGAACGTACTTTCCAAGGCGATGACATCTTCCGGGGCATCTTCGTAGAGTACGTCCGCAAATGAACCCACGTCCACAAGGGCGCCCTGCCATCGTAACGTCGCCGGTCTGCCGTCCTGCTGCAACCCGGATTGGCGCAGCAGCAACAACGCTTGGATGACGCTGCTCTTCCCCGTTCCGTTCAATCCGGCTAGAACCGTAAGTCGGTTGAGGGGAATCGATGCATCGTCGAAGCATTTGAAGTTCCTCATACGTACATGCTCGATCATGCGACTACCCTCCGAACCAGCTCCTCGATGCGTCCGAACCGAATACGTACGCGGGTCGCCCACTGAGTGCCGATACTGATGCTCTGCACGAACTCATCGTCGCTCATCAACTCGACGAACGCCGCTCGAAGCCGCTCGCGCCGCTCGATCAGACGGCGTTCCAAGCGTGAGTCCGCGACCCGAGCCAAGTTTACCGCCCAGCTCTCGAACAGCGGTTTGTTGATCGGCTTTCGCGTCGCCGTGTCCGCTTGCGACGGTCGGCGGAAAGCGTCGTTCCCGAACAGCACGAACGCCAGCTTCATCGCTCTGCCAAATCGCTCCCGCAGTAGCGCAAGCTCACCATCAGCAGCGCGATTCAAGGACTTCATCGCGGTGACCAGAAACCCATCAAGATCTCCCTTGTACTCGGGCAAGCTGCGATAGAACGCGACGAACCGCAACGCGCACTCGCGGTCAGCCATGCGCTTGGGGCTTACGCTCCGATTGGTTGCCTCCAGGAACCCCGGCTCCTGCGCCAACGCGTTGATGAAATCGCGTGCCGTACCCGGATTGAGGGCATGGCGGATCTCTTGAGGCAACAGCGGTTTCCCACCGGTATTGATACGATTGAACACGTTGAACATCACCTCGGGAGGCGTCCCGGGTTGAATGATGTGACAATAGAGTTGCGTCTCTTCGATGCGGCGCTGCATGGGGCGCGGCAGGTCGTCATACGAACAGTCGTCAAACGTGAGATACTCCAGGCGCTGTAGCTTCAGATGTCGATCGAGCACGAAGCTCTTCAGCGTATCGAGCCGCTGCAGGCCATCCACGACCTGCCAATTGTCCCGGCTGTCCGCAGCCATGTAGAACACCGGTATCGGTATGCGCAGGAGCAATGATTCGATCAATCGGCTCTGTCGGGTTCGGTCCCAGATGCCGGAGTTCCGTTGAAAATCCGGATTCAAGTCGATCTCGTCTTGTTCGATCCTTCTGATGATCAGATCGACGGTAATGGGTTTGGTGTCGATTTTGATCGTAGTCGGGTCGAAGGGATCCTTGATGTCGGCATCCGTGTCGGCGGTTCCTTCCAGGTTCTCGTGTTCAATACCTTGATCTACAATTTCGTCTTCAACGGGAATCGGGGCACCGTCCGTTCGTTCCAATATGGATGAGTCGTTCACGTCATCCATCTCTGGCCCCGCTTGCTGAAGGCTTCGTTTCCCATCACGTCTGCTCCGCCACCTCGATCAGCGACTTGGCGGTGATGGTGTAGGCGGCGGACTCGCGACTGCGGGCGAGGAGCTTTGCGAACGGGTCGCGCACGCGCAGCAGGCGCGGGCTTGGCGTGGCGCAGTCGAAGACCACGTAGAGCCAGTAGCGTTCGCCCAGGTGGCATGCCTGCTTCCACTCGTTCGCCTCCATCTGGATCGCATCCTGTCCGGCGCGGCCCTTGACCTCTATGGTACGCGCTTCTTCGCCCGTGTGCAGGGAGAGCAGGTCGAAGCCCGGCCAGTCGGACAGACCGGCAAGACGTGCGCGGTCGGGCTTCGACACGTCGGTCACCGTCGCGCCGCGGTCCCGCTCCCACGCAGCGGCAATGCGCACGGCGATCTCCTCGACTCGCTCGTCGTAGCGTTCGATCTCCTCCGAGTCTCCGGTGGGTATGGCAAGGGCGCACGCCAGGAAGCGGACGCCACCGGCGACGATCCGCTCGGCCTCCGTGTCGAGCCGGGTCAGGGCGCGCTCCTTCTCCGCGGCGATGGCTCGCTGCGCCCGCTTGACCTCGGCGAGCGTGTCGTCGGCTTCGGTACTGGTGCGGCGCGCGGAGAGCTGCGAACGGCGCGCGGCCAGTTCCGCGGCGCGGAGGGAGAAGCCGACGCTGGTTCGGCGCCGGCGCTCGGGAAGTTCGGCGCGCGCGACGGCTCGGCGGTCGCCCACGAGGCTCTCCAGCACCCGCTCGGCGTAGCGGGCCGCCTCAACCCGCATGCTCACTCCGCGCCCGGCCAGTGGGACCGCGCCGGGCGGCACCGCGGGAGCACCGTGCAGCAGGAGCAGCGGCTCCACGTCAGACTCGGCGGGCGCCGCGCCGGCGGCATGGCGCAGCCCCAGTAGGCGGCGTTCGAGAACCTCCCGCCGTTGCCGTGCTGGCTCCTGCAACTCCTGCTCGACCGACGCCAGGACGAGGTGGAAGAAGTAGGGGGCGTCCGCGCGCGGATCGGTGAAGATCGCGCCGCGTTCGGCATCTGCGCCGAACCTCGTGCGGACCAGGTCGGACAGCGCGTCGAACACCGGTTCGCCGGGATGCAGCCAGATACACGAAGCCTCCGCTTCGGGGCGGCGCACGCACAGGTGCGTACGCGCCGCGGCCGGGTAGCCTTCCAGGGCGGGAAGCAATGCGTCGAGCGCGCCCTGACTGCGCGGATGCAGCCAGAAGTAGCCGTCGAGGTCGCCGTGGACGTCCAGGTCGAGCAGCGCAGACGCCTGCGCCACGAAGCGCCGCACGTAGCCCGGCAGGAGATGCAGATAGCGTTCGCGCTCAAACTCGTCCCGCAGGGCGCCTGGGTGATCGGGTGCGTGCTCCGGGGCGCCGTAGACGCGCCGCTCCCGGTCGTCGATGGCGCGCACCCGGTCCTCGTTGAGCGCGTTGTCGATCCGCCCGGCAACATCGCGCTCGCCGGTCAGCGCGCCGACCATGAATTCTCGTAGCGACACGTTCTCGAACAGCCGCCCGATGACGTCGAACACCTTGTCGGAGTCCATCTGGCGCCGGATCGCGTCGAGCTTGTCGAGCAGGAGCCGCAGCACCCGCCCCTCGTGAGTGTCGCCCGCCACCAGATTGACGATCCGCACGTCGTGTTCCTGCCCGTAGCGGTGGATGCGGCCCATACGCTGCTCCAGCCGCGCCGGGTTCCAGGGAATGTCGTAGTTCACCATCAGCCGGCAGAACTGCAGGTTGATGCCCTCGCCGGCGGCGTCCGTTGCCACCAGGTAGCGGGCGCCGTCCAGACGGCGAAAGCGCGCCACCTGCACCTCGCGCTCCGGCCACGGCATGGCGCCGTGGACCTGCGCGATCCGGCCCGAGAAGCCGAGTCCCTCCAGGCGCCGGACCAGGTAGTCCACCGTGTCGCGGTGCTCGCTGAAGATCAGCCACTTCTCGCCCGCGTAGCGGGAGTCTTCGAGGACCTCGCGCAGCTTCTCGAACTTGGATTCGGCGCCGGCCTCGAAGAGCCGCCCGGCCCGGGCGCTCAGGTCCCGGATCTGGGCGATCTCCCGTTGCAGTTCCTCAAGGGTAACCGCGGTCACCGCGCCGAGCACCGCGTCCTCGTAATCCTCGCTCCGTTCACCGAGGCCGTCGGCGCGGGCGTCTTCGTCGGCGCCGTGGGTGTCGAAGAAGTCGTCGCGAAGCTCGCGGTCGAGGCCGCGCTGGCGGCGCTGCAACGCGGGCGCGCTGATCTTCCCGGACCGCAGGTCATCGGCGCACTGCCCCAGTTTCTCGATCCGGCGTTCGAAGGAGCGCAGCAGCGCCCAGGTGGAGCTGGCGAGCCGCCGCTGAAACACGCTCATCGCCAACCGGACCGACGGGTGGTTGCTCAGGGCACGGCCGTAGGTGCGGCGCAGGTATTCGGTGGTGCGGTCGTAGAGCGCCTGCTCTCCGTCCGGACCGGGGCTCAGGGCGTAGCTGAAGGTGGCACAGGTGCGCTTCCGGTAGAGCGGCCGGCCGTCAAGGCCGATCATCTCCTCCTTGGTACGGCGGATGAAGTGGCGGTGACGGTGCTCGGGCGGAAACCGACGGACCGCTTCGCCGGTCGGAAACACCTGCGGGTCGAGCAGCCGCCACAGGTGGTGGTAGGGCGAGTCCTTGCCCATGTGCGGCGTCGCGGTAAGCAGCAGCAGGTGCCGGGCCGCCCAGCCGAGGCCGGCGAAGCGGCCCTCCGCCGGGGCGCCGCCGGCGATGGCTTCCGCCAGCTCGTAGCGGCGCCGCTTGCGCACCCGGTGGTTCTCGGTGGTGGCGCTCAGCTTGTGTGCCTCGTCGAACACCACGAGGTCGTACGGATCTACGCCGGGATCGCGCAGCGCGCCGAACGCGCGTTCGCCGGTCAGCGTGTCCAGGGACACGATCACGAGGTCGCCATCCGCTCCCCGGAACGGGTTCCCGGTGGCAGCGGCGATGCGGAAGCGCAGGCGGAACAGCGTGCGCAGCTCCCGTTCCCAGTTGCCGACAAGGCCGGCCGGCGGGATGACGAGCACGCGCCGGAGGCGGCCGCGCGACAGCATCTCGCGGACGTAGAGCCCGGTCATGATGGTCTTGCCGGCGCCCGCGTCGTCGGCCAGCAGGAAGCGCAACGGCTCCTGCCGAAGCATCCGCTCGTAGACCGCGACGCGCTGGTGCGGCAGGGGATGGATGCGCGCCGTTTCGCTGGCGAAGGCGGGGTTGAACTGGTGGCCGTAGGCCAGCCGCCACGCCTCGGCGACCGCCGCCACGGCGGCCGGGTTGCCGGCGAAGTCGAGTTGCGTCGTGCTGGCGTGAGAGGCCGTCGCAGGGTCTGATCGTCGTCCGGAGTTGTGAGTCGCCAGGGTTTCCTCCAACTCCCGCAGGCGCTCCCGAGCTATCCGCTGTGGCCGTGACTTGCCCGACTCCCAGCGATGCACTGTGAGGAGGGTTACCCCCAACCGCTCAGCGAATTGGCCTTGTGTCAAGCCTAGAGTCCGCCGGATACGCTGGACGTTGCGTGCGACCTCAATCACGCCGTCAGATGATGAATCTGCTTTGCATGTCTGTCAAGGCGTGACTTATCATTTGATAAATAGAGATATACCTCATCGGCCACGCGGCGGGAATCGGATTGCGAGGCAAGGGACTGATCTCGTACCCTCGACCCCGTGATCCGGTCGTTCGCTGACCAGGCAACGGAGGATGTCTTCGATGGATCAGCGACGCGGCGCGCTCGCGCCAGACTGCCGGTCGAGGCGTGGCCGGTGGCCCGGCGAAAGCTCACCCAGATCAACCGAGCAGGCGATCTGCGCGAGCTTGCCGTGCCGCCCGGCAATCGACTTGAGCGGTTGCGGGGCGATCGTGCCCGGCACTACAGTATCCGGGTCAACGACCAATACCGTATCTGCTTTTCGTGGGAGCAAGGTTATGCCGACAACGTCGCAATCGAAGATTACCACTGACTTGCCGACGAGGAGACGCGCAGAGCCGGGAACAGGCGGCCGGCGCCTGCCGCGGTTTCAGCCGCCCACCCATCCTGGCGAGATGCTGCTTGAAGAGTTCCTGAAGCCTCTCGGGGTGTCGCAATCTGCATTTGCCCGACGCATCGACGTCTCGTATGCGCGACTCAATGGCATCGTCCGAGGCAAGCGGAGCGTCACGCCGGATACGGCACGTCGTCTGGCACGGGTCACCGGCATGAGCGCCGACTTCTGGCTCGGCTTGCAGCAGGACTGGGATCTATGGCACGCGACGACACCGGAACGTGCCGCAGCGATCGAGTCTCTCGGCGTGCTCGACCAGCAACTCCCCGTCACGACGGAGAAGTGATGAGCGAGCGTTGCGGGTCCGGGACTCGCCGGCTACCGGCTGCGCAGGCGCTTGCGGAAGTCGGCCTCGCTCACGCAGGCGGCGGCAGCCTCGGCGATGGCGTGGTCGGGCAACTCGGCGAAGCCGGGCACGCCCGGGAATCCGGCCGAGACCTCGATGCCGCGCGCGGCCAACAGCGCCCGCGCCAATGCGGTCCGCCCCTCGGCATGGCCTTCCGCATGGCTCCGGCGGCGTTGCGAGCCCAGTAACGGGTCGTCGTCCGGCCCGGTGCCTTCCCGTTGCCCGAGCACCGTCCCCACCCGCTCCAGCACCGCGCTCGTCTGCGCGGAGAGCGCCGGCTCGTTCAACGCCGCGTGGGTCTCCACCGCCGTCCAACCGGGAAACGCTCGGCTCTCCGCCGATTCCCGATACCGCCCATCCTCCAGCAGGTGAATCGTCAGCCCCGGCCGCAGGCTGCGCGGGCGGCTCGGCGTGCTCGCCTCCGGCACCTCCACCCACACCTCCGGGAACCCCCACGCCTCGTACTGCCCCAGCTTGAGCCGCCGCGCGTCAGTGGTGTGGTCCACTTCCAGCACCACGTCCGGGACGTCGTGTTCGCCGACCGTCAGCACCGGCCGCGGCAGCGTGGCGCGCGCAGGATGCAGGTACACTGACTCGTCCGCCTGCATGATGAGGCGCGGCTCGCCGTGCTCGTCGCGTTCGGTCAGATCGGTGCGGCCGAAGCACTCGACCGGCGCCCCGCGCACCGCGGCGATGAGCCTGACCAACCCGGTCAAGCGCTGCGTGGGGCCTTCGTGATAGGAACTGACCGGATCGCAGACCCAGGCGGTCTCGGTGGCGGCGTCCCAGTATTCCAATCTCACCTCGCAGCGACCGAGTTCGTGCGCCGGCACGCGGACCGGCTTGCAGCCGGGAAACTCCGCCGCCGACGGCGGCCGGTCGTTCGGCGCCGCCTCCACGGGCGGAAGGAGCGCGCGAACAGGAGCCGTACCGGCAACGTCGGCGGCGGCAGACACTCGGGTCGGCATCGGCTCCGAGCATAACAGCCGGCCGGAGGATCAGGCGAGGGCGTTCAGCTTCTCGCTGATGAACTCCGACTTTTCGCGCAGGTCGATGCCGCCGGTCTTCAGCAGCAGGCAGTTGGGACGGTCCTTGTCCAGCATCACGGCGCCACCGCTCTCGCCGATCAGGCGCACCACCCGCTCCGCGGAGACGTGGCCGATGCGGGCGAACTCGATCGTGACCACGCCCTGGCGCTCCTTCAGCGACGAGATGGCAAGCCGCCGGCACGCCACGCGGATCTCCGCGATCGCCAGCAGGCTCAGCACCGCGTCCGGGGCCGGGCCGAAGCGGTCCTCGATCTCGGCGTGCAGCCGCGCCAGCTCGGTCTCGCCGCCGACGGCCGCCACCTTCTTGTAGATCTCCATCTTCTCCATCGGCTCGCTGACGTAGTCGTCGGGAATGAAGCCTGCGTATTCGAGCTCCAGGTAGACGTCCGGCACCTCGGCCTCGTCATCGCCGCGCACCGTCGCGATCGCGTCGTCGAGCAGGCGCACGTACATGTCGTAGCCGACCGCCAGGATCTCGCCCGACTGCTCGGCGCCGAGCAGGTTGCCGGCGCCGCGCACCTCCATGTCCTTCAGCGCCACCTTGAAGCCGGATCCCAGGTCGGTGAAGTCCGAGATCACCTTGAGCCGCTTCATCGCCAGCTCCGACAGCGCGCGGTCGCGCGGATAGAACAGATAGGCGTACGCGGGGCGGTCGGACCTCCCTACCCGCCCGCGCAACTGGTAGAGCTGGGCGATGCCGAACATGTCGGCACGGTCGATGACGATCGTGTTCACGTTGGGAATGTCCAGGCCGTTCTCGATGATCGAGGTGGACACCAGCACGTCGAACTCGTGGCCGATGAAGCGGCGCATCACCCGCTCCAGCTCGTCCTCGTCCATCTGCCCGTGCGCGTGGGCGAAGGACACGCCCGGCAGCAGCCGCTGCAGGTAGACCAGCACCTCGCGGATGGTGCGCACCCGGTTGTGCAGGTAGAAGACCTGCCCGCCGCGGGCGACCTCCTTGCGGATCGCCTCCGCGACCAGCAACTCGTCGAACTCCTCGATGTAGGTCTCCACGGGCAGCCGGTTCTGTGGCGCCGTGTTGATGATCGACATGTCGCGGATTCTGGCCAGCGACATGTGCAGCGTGCGCGGGATCGGCGTCGCCGTGAGCGTCAGGCAGTCCACGGAGGTCTTCAGCTCCTTGAGCCGCTCCTTGTGCTTGACCCCGAAGCGCTGCTCCTCGTCGACGATCAGCAGGCCGAGGTTCTTGAAGCTCACGTCACGCTGCACCAGCCGGTGCGTGCCGACGACGATGTCCACCTGCCCCGCCTGCAGGCCGTCGATCACCCGCTTCTGATCCGCCTTGCTGCGGAACCGCGACAGCATCTCCACCCCCACCGGAAACGGCGAGAAGCGGTCGGTGAAGGTGTCGTAGTGCTGCTCGGCCAGGATGGTGGTGGGCGCCAGCAGCGCCACCTGCTTGCCGCCCATGACCGCCTTGAACGCGGCGCGCAGGCCGACCTCCGTCTTGCCGAAGCCGACGTCCCCGCACACCAGGCGGTCCATCGGGGCCGCGTCCTCCATGTCCGCCTTGACTTCCTCGATGCAGCGGACCTGGTCCTCGGTCTCCTGGTATTCAAAGGCGGCGTCGAAGCGGTCGTGCCAGTCCGAGTCAGCCGGAAACGCGAACCCCTGCTGGGCGCGCCGCCGCGAGTAGAGACGCACCAGCCGTTCGGCCATCTCCTCGACCGACTGGCGCACCCGCTGCTTGCGGTTCTCCCAGGCGCGTCCGCCGATCTTGTCCAGCCTGGGCTTGAAGCCGTCGCGGCCGATGTAGCGCTGCACGAGGTTGACCTGCTCGATCGGCACGTAGATGCGTTCCTCGCCGGCGTACTCGACCTCCATGTAGTCGCGCTCATTGCCGGCCGCGGTCATGCGCGAGATGCCGTGGTACAGGCCGATTCCGTAGTTGACGTGCACGACGTGATCGCCCGGACTGAGGTCGACGAACGAGTCGATCGCGGCGCTCTGCGTGCTGCGCGCCACGGTCTGCGGCAGCCGGCGCTTGCGGCCGAAGATCTCGTTCTCCTGGATGAAGATCACCCGGCAGTCGGGCAGGGCGAAGCCGGCCGAGATGCTGTACGGGAGGATGGTGATCTCTCCGCCGTTGCCGTTGGCGGAGCTGCCGTCGGCGGGGTCGACCATCGCGCGGATGCGCGCCGCCTGGAAGTCGTACACCGCGAAGACGAACACCCGGTAGCCGGCGTCCATGAGCGCCGCGAGCTGCTCGCGGAAGTAGGGAATGTTGCCGAAGAAGGAACGCGGCGGGTCGCACGGAAGGTTGAGGAGCGGCTCCGGATCCGGCGCTTCCAGCGCCTGCGCTCCGCTCAGACGGGCGCGCTCGGACGGAGCGGTGCGCTGCAGCGACGCGACGGTGACGCGCCGCGCGTGCCGCTCGGCGACGCGGGCGTAGTCGAGCAGCACGGACTTGGGGCGCGGGCCGAAGGCGCCGTCGCGTTGCGCCCGCCGGTACAGCTCATGCACCTCCCGGCGCAGCGCCTGGAAACCGGCCCGCAGCCGCTCGCCGTCGGCCAGCACCAGGGTGCCGCCGTCGCCGAGCAGATCCACCACGGAATGGCGCTCGGGAAAGCACAGCGGGTAGTACTGCTCCACGCCGGCGTGCTGCGGGTCGCGCTGCAGCGTGTCGAGCAGCTCCTCGCGGAACGGATCGGGGAGCTGCTCGCCGGCGAGCGTGTCGCGGAGCTGCTCGAGCCGATCGGGTTGCAGCGTCACCTCGCGGGCCGGAGCGACGTCCACGCGATCCGCGTGGCCGATGGAGCCCTGGGTCAGCGGATCGAAGTGCCGGATCTCGGCGACGTGGTCGAAGTCCAGCACCACGCGCACGGCGGCATCGAGCGCGAAGGGGAAGACGTCGATCACCTCGCCCTTGACGGAGAACTCGCCATGCACGGTCACGCGCGGCACGCGCAGGTAGCCGACGGCCGCCAGTGTCTCCGCGGTGCCGACCGGGTCGACCTCCTGGCCGGTCCGGAACCGGATGGTATGCGCGAGCAGGTGCGAAGGCTCGGGCGTCGGCGTCAGCAGCGCCCGCAGCGGCGCCACGGCCAGGCACCGCTCGCCGCCGGCCAGGCGGACCAGCGCATCCGCGCGGCGGCCGAACACGGCCGGCAACGGGGCCTGCCGGGCGTACGGCAGCGTCCCCCACCACGGCAGCTCGATCACCGGTCGGCCGGCGAACAGGCGCAGGTCGTCCGCGACCAGCTCGGCCTCCTGCTCGGTGGGGGTGACCACCAGAATCGACCCGCCGGGAGCGTCCCGCGCGTCGGCCAACAGGGCAGTCAGCACCGACAGGAACGAGCCCTGCGGCCCCTGGATCGTGACCGGCAGGTCGCCGTCGGCGTGGGAACGCAGCAACTCCCGTACGGGCTCCATCCGGGCCGCGCACGAGGTGACCGCCGCCAGCGCCGTGCGCAGGGGATCGCTCATGACCGGGACGGGACTGTGCGGCGAATGCGGCTCCCGCGTCCAGATCCTTGGCGTGTTTGACCGTCGGTCCTGGCTCTGGTACGTTCCGGCGCGGTTCCGAGATGACCGCTGCCGAGTACACCTTCACCTCCGAGAGCGTCGGCGAGGGCCACCCCGACAAGCTCTGCGACCAGATCTCGGACGCGGTGCTCGACGCCGCGCTCGGCGACGATCCCGACGCCCGCGTGGCGTGCGAGGTGTTCGCCACCACCGGCCTGGTGCTGGTCGGCGGCGAGATCACCACGCGTGCCGGCCTGAACATTCCCGCGATCGCCCGCGACGTGCTCCGCGACGCCGGTTATGACGATCCCGCCTACGGGATCGACGCCGATGCCTGCGCCGTGCTCAACACCGTCCACGAACAGTCGCCGGACATCGCCCGCGGGGTGGACGCGGACGACGACCGGGTGCAGGGCGCCGGCGACCAGGGCCTGATGTTCGGCTACGCCTGCAGGGAGACCGACCGGCTCATGCCCGCGCCGATCGACTTCGCGCACCGCATCATGCGCCGCGCCGCCGAGGTCAGGAAGGCCGGGCAGCTCCCCTTTCTGAGGCCGGACGGCAAGTGCCAGGTCTCGGTCCGCTACCGCGACGGCATCCCGGTGGCGATCCCGACCGTGGTGCTGTCCCACCAGCACGATCCGGACGTGGACCACGACACGCTGCGCGAAGCACTGATCGAGCAGGTGATCGGGAAAGCCCTTCCGGGCGAGCTGCTGAACGGCACCGTGCGCTACCTCATCAACCCGACCGGCCGCTTCGTGGTCGGCGGGCCTCACGGCGACACCGGCCTGACGGGCCGCAAGATCATCGTCGACACCTACGGCGGCACGGCCCGCCACGGCGGCGGCGCGTTTTCGGGCAAGGACCCGAGCAAGGTCGACCGGTCCGCCGCCTACATGGCGCGGTACGTGGCCAAGAACGTGGTGGCGGCCGGCCTGTGCAGCCGTTGCGAGGTGCAGTTGGCGTACGCGATCGGTGTCGCCGAGCCGGTGTCGCTGCTGGTGCAGGGGTTCGGCACGGCCAAGGTGCCGGAACAGCGCATCGAGTCGGCGATCCGCGACACCTTCGACCTCACGCCTGCCGGCATCATTCGCCGCCTTGATCTCCGCCGCCCGATCTTCCGGCAGACCGCCGCGTACGGCCACTTCGGCCGGGACGGCTTCTCGTGGGAACGGACCGACGCCGCGGACCGGCTGGCCGCCTGCGTCGACTGAACGCGCCCCCGGCGGCGGTGCGGGTCGGCCGGTGAAGCCGCTCGACTACGTGACGCTGCTGTTCGCCGCGGCGCTCGTGGTCGCGATCTCGACGGCGGTCTACGGCGGCGCCGGCGGACGGACCACGGTGCTGATCACCGCTCCGGACGCCGAGTACCTGTTCGCCTCCTCGGTGGAGGAGACGATCGCCGTCAGCGGACCGATCGGACAGACCGTCGTCGAGATCGCCGACGGCGGCGCCCGCGTGATCTCATCGCCGTGCGACAACCAGATCTGCGTCCTCACCGGCCATGTCGAACGCGCGGGGCGCTGGATCGCGTGCCTGCCCAATCGCGTGTTCGTGTCGATCGAGTCCGGAAGCCGGACCGACGTCGATGCGCGCAGCTACTGATCTGTCCCAATCCAGCCTGCCCCGCCACCGGGCGGACCGCGACACGGTCGCCCTGCTTGCGGCGACGGCGCTGTTCCTGGCGTCCGTCGAGTTCGCGATCCCCAAGCCGGTCCCGTTCGTGCGGCTCGGCCTGGCCAACCTGCCGGTCCTGATCGCCATCGCGCGCCTGGACACGCGGTCGGTAGCGCTGGTGGTGGCGCTGAAGGTCGTCGGACAAGGCTTCGTGCAGGGGACGCTGTTTTCCTACGTGGTGCTGTTCTCCGCGGCCGGCTCGATCGCCAGCGCGACCGTCATGCTGATCGCCTGGCGGGCGCTGGGCGGGCCGCTGTCGCTGATCGGGGTCAGCGTGCTTGGCGGGCTGGCCAGCAACGCGGCGCAGGTCGCCGCCGCCCGCTACGTGGCCTTCGGGCCGACCGCGTGGCTGATCGCGCCCGCCTTCTTCGCCATCGGCACGGTCTCTTCGGCGCTGCTCGGGGCGTTCGCGCAGCGCTTCGTGCGCACGTCGCGGTGGGTGGCGGAGCTCGGCAGGCAGGTCCCTCTCAGGTAGCGCGCGAGGAGTCTGTCGGACTTACCGCGTCAGCGGCAAGTCTGACAGACTCCGAAGCGGTAGGTGGGGATGGGCCGAAAGCGGAGCCGCAGGCGACGGTTTCGGGGCGCTACGCCGTGCGGGTTACCGTGATCGGGCTGCTCCAGGCGCGCGAGCGGTCCACCTGCGTGACGCGCACCCAGTACGGCACCGGCGCCGCCGTCGGCGCCGGGCCGTCATCGGTCAGCGCGACCTGCGCCGCCGCCGGGCCGTCGGCGACCGGCGACGGCCCCACTTCGACCTGGCACCCGACGCCCCCCGCGGGCACCCGCGCCGGGCTTGCCAGCGCCGCATCGACAGAGAAGCCGAAGGTCGCCGGAGCGCTCTCGAAGCGGCACCGGGCAGGTCCGCCACGCAGCGACAGGACCACGCCGGCGTGCCCGCCGGCGGTCGCGGAGCACCAGCGCAGAGAGCCGCCTTCCTGCTCCAGGCGATCATACGGGCTCTCGAAACGAACCGGCTCGGCTCCGTCGACGTCAGCTCCCTCCACGATCAGCCCGCCGTCCCAGACGACGCGCTGATCGCGCGCGGTGCCGTAGTTCCGGGTCCCTCCCCAGAGGAGGCGCAGCCGCCCGTAATCGAACGCGGCCACGCGGGCCGCCGCCACGACCTCCGTGCCGCGCAGCAATTCGATCATCTCGATCGCAGCCGTTCCGTCGACCTCCACCGTGACGACCACCGGTTCCCCGGCCGGGAGCTCACACTCGCCGCCCATCGGGACGCGGCCGATCTCGACCCACAGCCGGAGCCGCTCACCGGTGGTGCCGTAGCAGCGCCGGGCCTGGAACGCCTCCCAGATCGCCGGGCGCGTCGCTTCCGCGGCGTACAGCCCGGTCACGCCGCCACGGCAGTTGCGCGCCAATCGCCGCCCGGGGTGACAGGCACCGGGGCGGCCCATCACCCCGTCCGTGCCGGCGGTCACGCCGACCCGGTACCCCCGCCGGATCGCCTCCAGCACGAACCAGTCGGAGGTCCCGTGCGTCGAGTGGACCTCGAACAGCGGCTCCAGCTCCGGCGCGTGCCGCGACAGGTCGGTCGGCCGGCCGCCGGCGTGGAGGTTGAGGAGCACCTCGTTGCCGGCGAGCCGCCGATGCAGATCCCCAGCCTGCACGGCATCCGGAGTCGGGTCGGCCGGCCGGTCGCTGAAGAACCGCCCCGATCGCGGCAGCGCGGCGCTCCCGCCGCGGAAGACCAGGTTGCGGTCGCCGCCGTCGGCGGTCAGGGCGCTCCACTCGCAGCCCAGGAACGCCACGAAGCGGCCATCGTCGTGCCAGCGTCGCGTGATCCGCTGCACCTCCTGCCAGCGCTCGGCGGTCACGTAGTGGTCGTTTGCCTGCTGAGAAGCGAACTGCAGACCGGCCACGTCGCGGGCGAACGCGAAGTGGTGGTCGAGGGAGTCGAGACCGCAGCCGGTGTCGCCCTGGCCGGCGTGCAGGTCCCCCCACAGCAGCCGCTGCGGCGGCGCGGCGGCGTGCACGAGTATCGGATTGGCCACCGCGCCGAGCCCGCCTGCACGCGCGCGCAGCACGGCCCGGCCGGCTTCGCCGAAGCGGACGGGCACGCGCCACGCCCCGGCGAGCGCAGTCGGCCAGGCCGGACCGATGCGCGCCGCAGGCCCTCCGTCGCGCACGCCGAGCCGCGGTGGCTCCGGAAGCGCGGCCGGGTTGCCGAAGCGGTCGGTGGCCCGAACGACGGCCAGCGTCTCCCGGCCGACGACCGCGTCGGACGGGACGACCACGCCGAGCATGGCGGGCGCGCCCGGACGCACGGCGATCGGCGCCGGGTCGACCATCTGGCGCCAGTCGGTGCCGGCCTCGTCCTGCGCCACGACCAGAAAGCGAGCGGCCAACGTCGAGCACGTCGGAGCCTGCCAACGGGAACAGGTCACCACCACCGTTCCGTCCGCGGGCAGCGCGCCGCCGGTGACCGACACCTCGATAGCGTGATTCCAGGGGTTGAAGCTGCTCACGCAGTGATAGCGGGCTTCGACCTCCGCGGCAGACGGCTCGGCGCGTGCGCTCAGGTACTCGGGGCCCTCGGAATCCGTTACCTGGAGATCGCCGAAATCGAGCGGCCAGCGCCACGCGATCGCGAGCCGGCCACCCTCCGGCAACCCGCGCTCGCCGACCGTGACCTCGAACACCGCCGTGATCGGCGCTCCGGCCGTCACCGGCTTCGAGCATCGCAGCCGCGCGCGGCCCACGGCGCGTTCCCGCACCGCGGCTGTCAGCTCGGGCTCATGATGGACGATGTACTCGCCCGGCTGCCCGCTGCTCAGCAGCACGCCCGCACCCAACCGTCGCGCGCGGCCTCGTAGTCCGGGATCTGTCCGTCCACGAACAGCCAGACCCGGCGCAGCCACGGCGTATTGAACAGCAGCGTCGACGCCAACGCCTGCAGGCGATCGGCGCCCTGCAACTCGGCGCCGGACTCGTCGAGCAGCGCCGCGGCGCTCAGGTCCAAGTACAGCGTGTCGCTCCCGAGCGTCAGGAACCTCACCTCGGTCGAGCGCGGCAGCACTGACCCGTGCTCGCGGGCGCGCGGGCCAAGAATCACCTCGTCCACCAGTAGCCGGAGCCGTTCCGGACGGCCGGTACGCCGCGGCAGGTATCGGGTCTCGCCGACCAGCCGGGTCTCCGCCACCAGATCGTCACCCGGGCCGGCGAAGAACAGCACGTGAGCGACCGGAGGCTCCCGACCGACGAAGAGCAGGATGGAAATCGCGAACGTGACGGCCAAGCCACCCAGCGCAATCCATCGATGGAGCCCGTTCGGTGCCGCCGATCGTGCCGGTGTTCGCCCGGCCGCCGGCTCCCCTTCTCCGCCTACCGAGCCACTTCCGGCGTCGCCTCGAACCACTCGATGAATCCGCGGATCCCATCGTAGATGCCACGCGCGAGGTCGTTCAAGTAATCCGGCTGCAGCATGCGGCGCGCCTCCACCGGATTGGACATGTAGCCGACCTCCACCAGCACCGCCGGCATGCGCGCGCGGCGCACCACGGCCCATTTCTCCTCCCGCAAGCCCCGGTTCGGCGACCGGTCTCCCACGTGGGCCTCGAGGCCGTCCAGGATCTCGTTCGCCAGCACGACGCTCTCGCGGTTGATCTGCTCGTCCAGCATGGCGTTGAAGATCGGCTGTGCGGCGCTGTCACCGCTCGGCGTCGAGCCGGAGGGAAGAACCGTTCGTTCGTGTTCCTTGGGCAGCACCCAGACCTCGAATCCGGTGGGTTCCGTCCGGAATGCGACCGTGTTCGCGTGGACGGAAACGAACAAGACGATGTCGCCGTCCTCCGGGAGCGCGTCGAGGGCTTCGTTGGCCATCGCCGGGCGGTCCTCGAGCTCGACGAAGACATCCTCGTCGCGCGTCATCAGGATCCGCGTGTACGGCAACTCCTGGGCAAGCATTGCAGACAGCCGCAGGCCGACGGCAAGTGCGATGTCCTTTTCGTGGATGACGACCCGTCGACCGTCGAATCGGTGCTCCCTGACCGCGCCGGGGTCTTTGCCGCCGTGACCGGGATCGATCACGATGGCCGCCACCTGCGGCCCAAGGCGCTCGGGAGGCGGCGGATCCAGGATCGCGGCGATGAGCTCGGCGCCCTCGTCGGTGAAGCGGATCGAGGCGCCGTTCCGCGTGACCGGCCCGATGTCCAGGCGATCCTCGTAGTCGACCACCACCCACGGCAGGCCCACCCGGAACGCGACCGTGGTGCCGCGGTTCACCAGCAGGCCCCGCTGAGACCAAGGATCCCACTCCAGGGTGGAGCCGGTTCGGTTGCGCAGATCCATGAGATCGGTGTCACACCAAGCCCCTGACGCCGCGGCGAGGAGCACGGCCGCCAGCGCCAGGACACACGCAACCCGTGAACAGAGCATACCTCGCTTCATGTATCGGCAGTACCGCACGCCGGGTGCAGGCCGGCTGTCCGCTCGGCGCCGCGCCGCGTTGCCAAGGGGACCGGCCGCCACTACGATCTGCCGCGTGCTCGGGCGAGGTCGGATGCCTCAGCGCCAGGTCTACTCCGTGTCGGACGTCACACGGAGAGTCAGGGGCATGCTGGGAGGCGCATTTCCGGACATCACCGTCGAGGGAGAGGTGTCCAACGCGCGCCGGGCGGCCAGCGGCCATCTGTACTTCAGCCTGAAGGACCGCCGCGCCGTGCTGCAGGCGGCGATGTTTCGCACGCAGCTCGCCCGCGCGGACTTCGTCCCGCACGACGGCATGTTGATCCGCGCGCGCGGCGCGATCGACGTCTATGAACAGCGCGGCACCTACCAGTTGGTGGTCGAAACGGTGCAACGGGCCGGCACCGGCGATCTGCTGGCCCTGCTGGAGGAGCGCAAGCGCCGGCTGGCGGCGCGCGGCTGCTTCGATCTGGAGCGCAAGCGGCCGATCCCACGCGTGCCGCGGCGCGTGGTGGTGATCACCTCTCCAGCCGGCGCGGCGCTGCGAGACATCCTGGACGTGCTGCGGAGGCGGCATGCCGGCATCGACCTGGTGGTCTTGCCGGCACAGGTGCAGGGAGCCGGAGCCGCCGGCATCATCGCTTCGCGGCTGCGGACCGCCAGCCGCCACCGCATGGGCGACGTGGTCATCCTGGCCCGGGGCGGCGGCTCCCTGGAGGACCTGTTGCCGTTCTCGGACGAAGCGGTGGTCGAAGCGATCGTTCGCTGCGAATTGCCGGTGGTGAGCGCGGTCGGCCACCAGACCGACACCTCGCTCGCCGATCTGGCGGCCGACGTTCGCGCCCCTACCCCGTCGGCCGCCGCCGAGCTGGTGTCCAGCGAACGCTCCGATCTGCTGCGCCGCCTGCACGCCGCGGCCGGCTCGATGCGCAGCAGCCTGGACCAGCGGCGCGAGCGCGTCCGTTTCGCCCTGGAGCGGTTTCAGCCCGCCGGGCTGGAGCGCAGCCTGCGCCTGGCTCTGGCACCGGCCACGCAGCGCCTGGATGACGCCGTGGCGGCCGCCACGCGTGCCCTGCAGGCACGCGTGCTCGACAGCCGGCACCGCGTGGTGCTTGCCGCCGAGGCGATCCGCTCCCGGTCGCCGCTCGACATCCTTGCCCGGGGTTACGCGCTGGTGACCGCCGCCGACGGCGCCGCGGTCACCGACGCATCGCAGGTGGCCCCTGGCGACCCGATACGCGTACGGCTCCACCGCGGCCGGCTGGCGGCCTCCGTCACCGGCACGGAACCGGCCGCTGCCGGAGGCGGCGATGACTGAACCGGAGACGCGCTCTCCCGCGACGGGCGAGTCCAGCTTCGAGGAACGCCTTCACGAGCTGGAAGTGCTCGCGGAACGGCTGAAGGACGGCGACGTGCCCCTGGCGGAGGCGGTCGACCTGTTCGAGGCCGGCATGAAGTTGGCCCGCGCTCTCGGCGCGGAGCTCGCCAAGATCGAGCGGCGCATCGAGATCATGATCAACGAGCCGGAGATGGCAGACGGCGAGCCTCAATTGGAGCCGTTCGTGGACGAGGCCGAGGACACATAGGAGTCTGTCGGATTTGCCGCGCAAGCGGGAAAGCCAACAGACTCCGTAGCGAAGGTGGGGATGGGCCGAAAGCGGAGCCGCATAGGCGACGGTTTCGGGGCGCTAACGCCAGTTCCGCGGAAAGCCGATCAGATCTCCGACCTGGGCGCCTGCCTCCGCGAAGGCGCCGGCGTTGACCTCCAGCGCATAGCGCGCGGGTCGCCAGGAGCGCACGATCAGTTCCGAGAACGGCGTCAGCGGCTCGATCTGCAGGATCTCACCGTCGGCGGACAGGAACGCGATCGACAGCGGCAGCGGCGTGTTCTTCATCCAGAACGACAGCACCTGTTCGTTGTCGAACACGAACAGCATGCCCTGCCGAGGCCCCAGGTCGGTGCGATACATCAGCCCGCGCGCCCGTTGCTCCGGGGTGCGTGCCACCCAGGCGGTGAACCGCTCCTCCCCGACCCGGAGCCTGACGGTCTCCGCTGCCTCGCCCCGACAGGCGACCAGCGCGACGGCCAGCAGGCCTGCCAGTGCCGCGCACGCGCACGTCCGGGCTGCAGTCACGTCCGCGGGCCGTTCACGTCAGCGGGCCGTTCACGTCAGCGGGCCGTTCACGTCAGCGGGCGGACAGCAGGTGCGCCGTCGGCACGGCCCACCCGACCGCGATTCCGAGGAGTGCGCCGGCCAGGACGTCGCTCACGAAGTGACGGCCGGCGGCGATCCGAAGAATCGCCGCCATGGAAGCCGTTGCGTAGGAGCCGACCGTGAGGATCGTCGTGTAGCGCTCGTCCCAGTACTGGTCGGCGATGGTGCTGATGAACGTGGCGCTCGCAAAGGCGACGGCGACGTGGCTGGACGGAAACGAGTTGCCTCCCGTCCGGTCGGCGGCGCGCTCGGGAGAGACGTTCGGGTCGTACAGGAACGGACGCGCACGCCAGACGGCGGCCTTGATCAGGTATGAGCTGCCATAGGTGATGGCCAGCACCTGGTAGTGGCGGGCCAGCACATCCTGTGCGTCCCGGCGCTCCAGGCCGAACGCCGCGGCGCCGACCGGCACCAGGACCTGGCTGTAGGCGACCATGTCGCTGATGCCGCCGATGAGTGGCTGGTCCGGAAACACCAGCGCACGGTCCATCGGGGGCAGATCCTCGATGCGGAGTTGAAGGCGCTGCTCCTCCGTCACCGGAGGCACCCGGTTGGCGACCAGGAGGCCGCCGCCCGTGAGAGCCGAACCCGCCAGGGCGAGCGTCAGGTCAAGCGGCTGAAGCGCGACGGCGCGGCCGGCGCCAAGCAGGAGAACGGTGGCGACGATCGTTGCCGCACGCACGGCGACGCGACGATGGCGGTGTGTCAGCGCACCCGCTCGACCGTGCGCTTGAATCTCTTGTACACCGCGTACAGCGGGAAGTTGAGGCGCTGCGATTCCGCCCACTTCCGCAGGTTGGTGCCGCGCTCGGCGCCCCGTTCTGCCAGGAAGTTCTTCAACTCCCGCTCTCCCTTGCGCAGGCGGGCGTAGTTGAACTGGTCCTCCAGCAGTCGCACGAACTCCGTCGCCTCCGACCGCTCGGGCTCGTCCAGCGGCTCGTCGGCCGGATCCAGGATCTCCGAGACCAGCCCTTCCAGATTCTCCGCCTCGTAGCGGCGCAGCGTCTCTTCGACCCGGACCAGGAACTGGCTGGGGACGAAGGTGATGCGGTCGATCGCGTTCTTCAGCGCAACGCGCTTCCTGGTCGCCATCTCCGAAGCCAGTTCCTTCCTGCCGATCGCGAGGTACGCGACGACGCTGGCGCCCAGCGCGATCGCCAACTCGTCGATCACCGGGATCGGCAGCCCGCCGCGGAACACATAGGCCATCACGAACATCGCCAGCACGAACACGCCGGCGGACGCCAGAAAACGGGGAATGAACCGCTTCTCCGACAACCAGCGGCGAACGGCGGCGTCCACCGCCCGGTACAGCTCATTGCGATACAGCGTGAGGGCTTCGACCCGCGGCTCGGTCCCGAAGCGACCTTCCACGGTGCGCTCCGCAAGGGTGCTCTCCAGCCGCTCCACGCCCCGGAACGGATCGAGCAGCAGCGACTCGCCGTCCTTCAGCAGGACGTGAAAGATGTAGGCCGTCGGCCTCTCCGGACCAGCTTGATCGGGCTTCTCAGGCACTGCCATGCTCCGCGTCATCCGGCACGCCGCCGCATGCGAACCGTCGCCGGCGGCTCACCTGCTCGTTCATCACCACTATCCTAACGACCCTGTCCTGACGACCCTATCTTAACGAATGTGCCGGAATCCGGACAAACCGTCGCGTGACTGCCCGCCGTCATCGGGCGGCCCACCGGCCGATTCATCGGGCGGCCCACCGGCCGATTCATCGGGCGGCCTTCACGCCGCCGCCCCGGCGGACACGTTCCGCCTCGGCGATCACCTGTTCCTGGCGGACCATGGTCGTGTCGCCGGGCGTCGACTGCACCAGGATGCCGTGCGCGGCCCCCCACTCGACCGCCTGCTGCAGGTCCTGTCCCTGCAGGAGCGCGCTGACGACGCCGGCGGTGAAGGAATCTCCCCCGCCGGTGCGATCGGCTATGTGCACCCGCTCGCGCACCGGGGCGGCGTACCAGCGGCGAGTCGCGGTCTCATACAGCACCGCGCCCCAACTCACCAGGTCGGCGTCGTGCGCGCCGCGCCACTGCGTACCGATCAGGCGCAGGCGCGGAAAGTCCGCGGCCACCCGTTCGATGGTGGCCCGGTAGCGCTCCAGCCACGGCTCGAACCGATCGTCGCCATCGGGTGTGTCGTAGCCCAGGGCGTCGGCGAGATCCGAGTCGTTGCCGACAAGAAAGTCGATGCTCGAGATCAGGCGCCGGTTGATCCGGCGCGCCCGTTCCCGGTCGGGCTCTACCTTGGAGCGGTAGTTGAGGTCCGCGGCGACGAAGGTGCCGGCGGCCCGAGCGGCCTCCGCGGCTGCGATGGCGGTCTGCGCCGTGCGGTCGCCGATCAGCGTGAAAATGCCGCCC
The DNA here is from genome assembly GCA_965202935.1 of Spirochaetia bacterium. GTDB lineage: Bacteria > Spirochaetota > Spirochaetia > SZUA-6 > Bin103 > CATQHW01. Next base: position 6,762,981 of record OZ241879.1, on the reverse strand, counting down.
GTGTTGAACACCCGCACCCCCTCGCGGGCGAACAGTCCCCGCAGATCGAAGTCTCCGGGCGCAAGCAGCGAGGCGGCGGTGTGGGCGCGGTAGTAGAGCGTCTCCGACGGCAGCACGCCCTTGCCGGCGAACGTGACCGAGATGCCGTTGTGCACCGTGCCCTTGGCGTCCGTGCTGTGGCTGTCTTCGGAGCGCGCGGTGTCCCACCAGATGATCCGGCCCGTATCGACCCCCGCCTCTGCAAGCTGGTTGCCGATGTTGCGGCCGATGTCGTCGGCCACCAGCGCGGTGAGGATGGCGGTACGCAGACCGAACGTCGCCGAAACGCCACAGGCGACGTTGGTCTCACCGCCGCCCTGAAAGACCCGCATCGAATCGCGCACGCGGGCCAGCGGAACGTCGCGCGGGTCAAGCCGCCACAGCACCTCGCCCAAGGAAACGAGGTCGTAGCGGCACCGGTCGGCTGCGGGCAGTTCGATCACGGGCGCAGAATATCACAGCGAGCCGGGCATAGCGGGCCTTGTACCGCGCGGTCCCCGGGGCCACCCTCACGGCATGTCTGCCACCCTGAGACCACTGTTCCCGATCGGGCTGGACCTGGTAGGTCAGCCGGTGCTCGTCATCGGCGGAGAGGACGAGGCGCGAGACAAGGCGGCGCGGCTGCTCGACGCCGAGGCCCTGGTCACCGTGGTCAGCCCGGCGGCGGAGCCGCAGATCCGGTCATGGGCAGCGAGCGGCCGGCTCGTCTGGCTGCGCAGGACCGTGCGGCCGGCCGATCTGCGCGGGCGCCGGCTGGTGGTCAGCACGCTGACCGACGGCAACCCCGCCCATCCGGCCGTCGCTGCCTGGGCGCGGCGGGAGCGGGTGCTGCTGTCCACGTATGACCAGCCCGACCGGTCGGATCTGGGGATGCCAGCGGTGGTCAGCCGCGGCCACCTCCGCATCGCCATAGCCACCAGCAACGCCAGCCCTTCCGTCGCCGGGATTCTGCGCCGGGAGCTGGAGCGGGTGATCGACGCTTCCGACCTGGTTCCATTCCTCGACGAGCTGGGCGAACTGCGCCGGGAACTGCGTGATCGCGTCGCCGACGGCGACACGCGCCGCGCGCTCCTCCGACAGGCGGCAGCCGGGCTGACGGTGACGGGTACGATCCGGACGCCGGGGGGCTGGCGCGAACGGCTGGCCGATGTGCGACAGCGGTTCCGCATGATACGTTCCGACCACGTATGACAGGCCCCACGTGATAGACATCTCCCTGATTCGGAATGAGCCGGACGCGGTCCGCGCGGCGCTCCGCAAGCGGATGGACACCGTTGACCTGCAACCGATCCAGAACCTCGACGCTGCCCGGCGTGAGCTGATCACATCCGTGGAGCAGCTCAAGGCGCGGCGCAACGACGCGTCCCGAGAGGTGCCGCGCATCAAGCGCGCGGGCGGCGACGCGACGGAGCTCATCGCCGAGATGCGCGCCGTGGGCGACCGGATCAAGGAGCTGGAGACCCGGCTCGGCACCGTCACGCAGGAGCTGGACGAACTGCTGGCCGGCCTGCCCAACCTCCCGGATCCCGACGTCCCGCCGGGCGGCAAGGAAGCCAACCAGACCCTCCGCGAGTGGGGCGAGCGGCCCGCCGCATGCGCGGCCGGGATGGACCACGTGGCATTCGCCGAGGCGCTCGGACTGGTCGACTACGAGCGTGGCGCCAAGCTGGCCGGACACGGGTTCTGGGTCTACCGCGGCTGGGGAGCGCGGCTGGAGTGGGCATTGCTGAACTACTTCATCGACACGCACGTGGCCGACGGTTTCGAGTTGATCCTGCCGCCGCACCTGCTGAGCTATGGCTGCGGCTTCAACGCCGGGCAATTCCCCCGGTTCGGCGTCGATGACGTCTACTTCCTGCAGGAAGGCGCCGAGCGCGGCGAGGCGCCGTTTCTGCTGCCGACCTCGGAGACCGCGCTGGCCAGCCTGCACGCCGACGAGATCCTGAAGGAGTCGGAGATGCCCAAGCGATACGTCGCCTACACGCCGTGCTACCGGCGCGAGGCAGGCTCCTACCGCACCCACGACCGCGGCACCCTGCGAGGGCACCAGTTCAACAAGGTCGAGCTGTTCCAGTTCGTGATGCCGGACCGCTCCGAGGAAGCGCTGGAAGACATGATCGGCCGCGCGGAGCGGCTGGTGCAGAGGCTGGGGCTGCACTACCGGGTTACCAGGCTGGCCGCCGGCGACGCCTCGTCGGCGATGGCGCGCACCCTGGACCTGGAGGTCTACCTGCCCAGCACGGGCAGCTACGAGGAAGTGAGCTCCGCGTCGAACGCCCGCGACTACCAGACGCGGCGGGCCAACACCCGGGTGCGCGGCTCCGGCGGCACCCGCTTCGTGCATACGCTGAACGCGTCGGGCCTGGCGACCAGCCGGCTGCTGCCGGCGCTGCTGGAGACCCATCAGAACGCCGACGGTACCCTGACGGTGCCCGAGCCCCTGCGGCCGGCGCTCGGCACGGATCGTGTGCCGACCGGCACGGATCGCGTGCCGACGGGGACCGATCGGCTTCCGCCGGCCTGAACCGGGAGGATCGATTGGCAGTCGTCATCGACGAGATCTCTCGGACGTTCAGCGAGTACCTGCTGCTGCCGAACCTGACCCGCAAGGAGAACGTACCCGCCAACGTGCGGCTGCAGACGCCGCTGGTCAGCCACGCGGTCGGCGAGCCGGCAGCGATCTCCCTGAACATCCCGCTCGCCTCCGCGGTCATGCAGACCGTCTCCGACGACCGCATGGCGGTGGCGCTCGCGCGCTTTGGCGGCATCGCGTTCATCTACGGCTCCCAGCCGATCGACCATCAGGTGGAGATGGTGCAGCGGGTCAAGAAGTTCAAGGCCGGTTTCGTCGTCTCCGACTCCAACCTCACGCCGGACGCCACGCTGCGCGACGTGATCGACCTGGCCGGCCGCACCGGCCACACCACGATGGCGGTGACCGCGGACGGGCGGCCCGACGGCGCGCTGCTCGGCATCCTGACCAGCCGCGACTACCGCGTGCACCGGCAGGACCCGGACACCCGCGTCGACACCCTCATGACCCCGTTCGACCGCCTGGTGGTCGGCCATGACGGCATCACCCTCAACGCCGCCAACGACCTGATCTGGGAGCACGGCCTGAGCTGCCTGCCGATCATCGACGGCGGGCGGCACCTTCGGCATCTGGTGTTTCGCAGGGACTACGACGACCACCGCGAGAATCCGGATGAGCTGGTCGACGACGAGAAGCGGCTGGTGGTGGGCGCCGGCGTCTCGTCGCACGATTACCGCGAGCGGGTGCCGCCCCTGGTCGAGGCGGGAGCCTCGGTGCTGTGCATCGACTCCTCCGACGGATTCAACGAGTGGCAGGCGGACTGTCTGGCATTCGTACGCGAACGGTACGGCGGGGCCGTGAAGGTCGGCGCCGGCAACGTGGTCGAGCCGGACGGCTTTCGCTACCTTGCCGACGCGGGCGCCGACTTCGTGAAGGTGGGCATCGGCGGCGGCTCGATCTGCATCACGCGGGAGCAGAAGGGCATCGGCCGCGGACAGGCAACCGCGGTGCTGGACGTGGCCGCGGTTCGGGACCGCTACGCCGAGGAGACCGGACGCTACGTTCCCATCTGCTCGGACGGCGGCATCGTCTTCGACTACCACATCGTCCTCGCCCTCGCGATGGGCGCCGACTTCGTGATGATGGGCCGCTACTTCGCCCGATTCGACGAGAGCCCGGGGCGGCAGATTCGCCTCGGCACCAACGTCGTCAAGGAGTACTGGGGCGAAGGCACCAACCGCGCCCAGAACTGGGCACGCTATGACGCGGTCAACGGTCAGTTGGCATTCGAGGAAGGGGTCGACGGCTACGTGCCGTACGCCGGCTCGCTCGCCTCCAATCTCAAGCAGACGCTCGCCAAGATCAAGGCGACGATGTGCAATTGCGGGGCGCTGGATGTCCCCGAGCTTCGCCGCCGGGCTCGCTTGACCGTGGTCTCCGCCACCAGCCTGCGCGAAGGCGGAATGCACGACATACTGCAGAAAGAGCGCGAGCTGGTAACGGAGCTGTAGCCGGAGTGTGCGGGCGCTTTACGCTGACCACCGACCTCGATGCGGTTGCCCTGGCCGCGCTGTTCGGCGCGCAGTCGCGGGTTCGCGAGCTTCGGCCACGCTACAACATCGCTCCGACGCAGCCGGCCGTCGCAGTCCGGTTGGAACGCGGCCGGCGCGTACTGGATGCGTTGCGGTGGGGGTTGACGCCGGCCTGGGCCCGCGACCGCAGCATCGCCGGCCGGCTCATCAATGCGCGCGCCGAGACGCTGGAGCGGCGTTCGGCATTCCGCGATGCGTTCGCCGGACGCCGGTGCCTGATCCCCAGCGACGGGTTCTACGAATGGGGCGGACGCGAGCGCACACCGCACTGGATCCGGCTGCGTGACGGCGCCCCGTTCGCCTACGCCGGTCTGTACGAGCAGGGTTCGGGAGCCGGGGAAGACGGCGCCGTACCCGCGACCTTTACCATCGTTACCACCGAGCCGAACGAGCTGGTGGGCACGTTGCACGACCGCATGCCGGTCATCATCGCGCCGGACCGCTACGGTCGGTGGCTGGATCCTTCACGGAGCACCGACGAGCTGCGCGCCTTGCTGAGTCCCTATCCCGCGGCGAAGATGATCATGCGGCCGGTCGCACGCACCGTCAACCACGCAGAGGCCGAGGGGCCGGCGTGCGTTCTTCCGGCGCCCGCGCCGCCGACGGGCACGAACGTGAACCTGGAACTGTTCGAGGAGGGGACCCATGGGCAGACTTGACGACCGCGTCGCCATCGTGACGGGAGCCAGCACCGGCATCGGCCGCGGAATAGCGTTGGCCTTCGCCCGAGAAGGCGCCCGCGTGGTAGTGGCCGACGTGCAGGAGGAGCCGCGGCGCGGAAAGTACCACGAGACCGAGCCGCGCCCGCCGACCGCCGAATCGATCGCCGCCGAGGGCGGTGCTGCCGCGTTCATCGCGACGGACGTATCGTCACCGGAGCAGATAGGCGAAATGGTATCCTTCGCCGCGGACCGCTTCGGCGGGGTGGATATCCTGGTCAACAACGCCGGCGTCGGCATCGTCGGCACCGCGGACCGGCAGACCGACGAAGAGTGGGAGAGCGTCATCAACGTCAACCTCCGCGCCCCGTTCCTGGCCACCCGGTGCGCGGTTCCCCATCTGCGCGCGTCCGCACACGGCCGCGTGATCAACATCGCCTCCGTGCACGCCTTCGGCGGCAGTTCCGGGCCCGCCTACGCCTCATCCAAGGCGGCTCTCGTGAACATGACGCGCGACGCCTGTTTGACGCTCGGGGCGGATGGGATCACCGTCAACGCGATCTGCCCCGGTTACATCGAGACGCCCATCCAGGACTACCTCACCCCGCAGCAGATCCAGGCGGTCCGTGAGAAGACCGCCATGCCACGGCTCGGAAAGCCGGAAGACATCGCGCACGCCGCGGTCTTCCTGGCCTCCGACGAGGCGGAATGGGTGACGGGCGCCACCCTGCTCGTCGACGGTGGCCTGATCGCGTCGATCTGAGCCGGCGGCGATGTGCGGGATCGTCGGATATACCGGGCCAAGGCGTGCGCTCGAGCCGCTCCTCACCGGCCTGGCAAGGCTGGAGTATCGCGGCTACGACTCGGCGGGAGTGGCGCTCGTCTCGCCGGGCGAGCTGTACGTTTCACGGGCCGTCGGACCGGTCCGTGAGCTCCGGAGCCAGGTCGCCTCGGCCGCGCACGACCGCGTCCCGGCCACCTGCGGCATCGCCCACACCCGCTGGGCAACCCACGGAGCGCCCAGCGAGCGCAACGCGCATCCGCACCTGGACGCTTCCGGACGGATCGCGCTGGTGCACAACGGCATCATCGAGAACCATGCCTCGATCCGCCAATACCTGACCGGGCAGGGAATCGCGTTCGCAAGCGACACCGATACCGAGGCGCTGGTGCAGCTCATCGGCTTCCTGTACGAAGATGGAAACGGCTCCGGCCCCGAGGGCCTGTTGACCGCCGTCTGCGGGGCCTTGCGCGAAGTGCAGGGAACCTTCGGCATCGCGGTCTCCTGCGTCGAGTTTCCGGAATTGCTGATCGCCGCTCGCCGCGGCAGTCCGCTGCTGATCGGCATCGGCGAGGGCGAGCACCTCATCTCCTCCGACGGCGCGGCGATCGTCGAGCACACCAGCCGCGTGGTCTACCTGCATGACAACGAGGTCGTGACCGTCGATGGCCACACCCTCGATGCCAGCACGATCGACGCCGTTCCGCTGCGCAAGAAAATCGAACGCCTGGAGCTGTCGCTCGAGCAGATCGAGCGGGGCGGCTTTCCACACTTCATGCTGAAGGAGATACACGAGCAGCCGGAGGCGCTGCGGAACACGCTGCGCGGACGTATCGCCCCACGTGGAAGCGGCGTGAACCTCGGGGGCCTGGGAAGCGTGGACTGCTCTCCTTCCCATCTGCGGCGCATCGTAATCGCCGGCTGCGGCACCGCCTGGCACGCCGGTCTGGTCGGGAAATACCTGATCGAGGAGATCGCGCGCGTGCCGACGGACGTCGAGTACTCCAGCGAGCTGCGCTACCGCAACGCGATCGTCGAAGCCGGCACGATCGCGCTGTTCATCAGCCAGTCGGGCGAGACCGCGGACACCATCGCCGCCATGGGCGAGATGCGCGCCAAGGGCGCGACCGTGCTGGGGGTGATCAACGTCGTCGGATCGACACTCGCGCGCGAGACCCAGGCCGGCATGTATCTGCACGCCGGACCCGAGATCGGCGTGGCCTCCACCAAGGCGTTCACGTCCCAGGTAGCGGTCCTGACCCTGTTTTCCGTCCTGCTCGGCCGCCAGCGCCATCTGTCGGCGGAGCGCTGCACGGAGATCCTGGAAGGCCTGCGCGCATGCCCTCCGGCGATCGAAGCGGTCCTGCGGTCCGACGATGCAATCCGCGAGCTCGTGGCACGCCACATCGACCGTCAGAACTGGCTCTATCTGGGCAGGGGTGTCAACTTCCCGGTGGCGCTCGAGGGTGCCCTGAAGCTGAAGGAGCTGAGCTACATTCATGCGGAGGGCATGCCGGCGGCGGAAATGAAACATGGGCCGCTGGCGCTCATCGATCGCGGCATGCCGGTGGTTTTCGTCGCGCCGCGCGACGGCACCACCGACAAGGTCATCGCCAACATCGAAGAGGTTCGCGTGCGTGGCGGCCACGTGATCGCCATCGCCACCGAGGGCGATAGCGAACTGGCGGCTGTCGCCGATGACGTCGTCTTCGTCCCGAAGGTTCTCTCGCCCTTGTCGCCGCTCGTGACCACGGTTCCGCTGCAACTGATCGCCTACCACGCGGCTCTGCAGCGCGGCCATGACGTGGACCGGCCGCGCAACCTGGCCAAGAGCGTCACCGTGGAGTGAGCGGAGCGAAACTCTGCTCGAAGGGTGACGGCGCCACCTCGGCGCCGGTGTTCACGGCGATAGGAAAGTGCTATACTGCCTCCAGGCTCTCTTTGTAGAGTCCTACATCCCCTACAATACGAGGTGAAACCGTGCCGAAGCTGATCATCCCCGGTGATGCCAAGGAGGCAGCCGGAATCCCGCCGAAAGTCGTCGCGCAGTACCGCCGCTTCATCGACCGCCTGCCCGAGAAGCAGGTAGGCTTCCTGAAGTTCTCCGCCAAAGAGGACATCAACCAGGGGCGCGAGGCGCTTCTGGAGGCGGCCGCCAAGTCCAAGAAGTACGTCAAGATCCGCAAGGCGCGCGGCCAGGACCGCACCCTGCAGTTGCAGCGTTGCAGCAAGGCCGACTTCGACAAGGCCAACAAGATGGCGAAGGCCGGAGCAAAGACCACGACAAAGAGACGCGGACGCAAGCCGGGCCCCAAGCCCAGGGCCACTGCCGAGGCAGCCGCGCCGGCTCCGGAGGCGCCGCAGCCCTCCGACTCGTCCGAGGAGCAGGCCGAGCCGTCTCAGGCCGAGTCGCCCCAGGAGTAGATCTCGGAGGCATACCGCGCACCAGCGGTTGCTACCTGTTCCGGGACGCGGCGGCCAAGGTCATCTACGTCGGCAAGGCTGCCGACCTTCGCCGCCGCGTCCGCTCTCACTTCGACAGCCACGGTCGCCAGGCGGTTGCGGCCGGAGCCGCGAGCGTCGAAGTCATCCTCACCCGCTCCTCGTACGAAGCGGCCGTACTGGAGAGCTCCCTCATCCGGCACCACCGCCCGCGCCTCAATCGCGCCGACCCGCTCGATCTGGGCCTCTGGCACCTGCGATTGAGCCGCGCGGCACTGGCACCGGCCACCCACGGCCTGCACGATCCCGTCGTCATCACCGATACCCCCGCCGCGAGCACGCACGGCGGATGGGTGGAACCCGACCAGGCACGCGGACTGCTGGAGCTGGCGCGGATCGACCTTGCGTACCGCGCTGAGCTCTGAGCCTCTGACTATCGCCGCGGAGCCGTTCCGTCCGACCCCGGGATCCAGCGGGTGCCCGCGAGCGGCACTCCGGCCATCGCGGCCGCCTCCACGGTCAGCGCCACCAGGTCCTCACGCTCCAGGTGGTGGACGTCCGACTTGCCGCAGGCGCGCGCCAGCGTGGCCAGCTCCATGGTCAGGGTCGCCAGGTAGTTCCTCACCCGCCGGGCGCCCCACTCCGGGTCCAGGCGCTGCTCCAACTCCGGGTCCTGCGTGGTCACGCCCACCGGGCACAGCCCCGTCTGGCACTGGTGACAGTGGCCGGGCGCGGTACCCAGGCGATGGTAGTCGGCGGTAGCGTCCACCCGTGCGCCGTCGCGGACGTAGCTCGGGCTGTTGCAGCCCAGCGCCATCAGCACCGCCTGGCCGATCGACACCGCGTCCGCACCCAGGGCCAGCGCCTTGGCCACGTCAGCCCCCGACCGGATGCCGCCGGAGACCACGAGCTGCACCTCGCGCGCCGGATCGACCTCCTCCAGGGCCTCCACCGCCTGCCGCACCGCCGGCAGGGTCGGGATGCCGGCATGCTCGATGAACACCTGCTGGGTGGCGGCCGTGCCGCCCTGCATGCCGTCCAGGACGATCACGTCGGCTCCGGACTTCACGCACAGCTTCACGTCGTCCGGCACGCGGGTGGCGCCGATCTTGATGAAGACCGGGATGCGGTTGTCCGTGACCTCGCGCAGCTCCTCGATCTTGATCGCCAGGTCGTCCGGCCCCACCCAGTCGGGGTGCCGGCAGGCGGAGCGCTGGTCGATGCCGGCCGGCAGCGTGCGCATCCTGGCGACCCGTTCGGAGACCTTGAGCCCTAGCAGCATGCCGCCGCCGCCCGGCTTGGCGCCCTGGCCGATGACGATCTCCACCGCGTCGGCGCGGCGCAGGTCGTCCGGGTTGAAGCCGTACCGCGACGGCAGGCACTGGTAGACCAGCGTCTTGGAGGAACGGCGCTCTTCCGGAGTCATGCCGCCGTCGCCGGTGGTCGTCGAGGTGCCGGCCGCGGTGGCGGCGCGCCCCAGCGCCTCCTTCACGTTGGCGGACAGAGAGCCGAAGCTCATGCCGGCGATCGTGATCGGCGTGTCAAGGGTCAGCGGACGCTCCGCGCGCCGCGTGCCCAGCACGGTCCGGGTGGAGCAGCGCTCGCGGTACCCCTCCAGTGGGTAGCGCGACATCGACGCGGTCAGGAAGGTGAGGTCGTCGAAGCTGGGCACGCGCCGCTTGGCGCCGAGCCCGCGGATGTCGTAGACGCCGGTCTCGGCGGCGCGCTGGATGTAGTCGAGGGTGGCCTGATCGTAGTGGTGGCTCACCTCGCCGGGCCACTGCGGCTCCGGGCCGCGTGCTTCAGCCATCGCCATGAGCCGCACCGGCAAGGCGCTCCGAGTCCGGGCTCCAGTGGTAGAGCTGTTTGGCCGAGGCGACCCGGGTGAACGACTCGGGGGCCTCGCCACGGCCGGCGCGGCCGAGCAACTCGGCGAGCGCCTGCCGGTCCTCCTCGCCCAACGGCTCCACCCGGGCGTCGGCGCCCAGTCCGTGGATGCGGCCGCCCACGTAGATCACCGCCTCGTACAGCGAGTCGCCGAGCCCCGCGCCGGCGTCCCCGCAGACGACGATCCGGCCCGCCTGCGCCATGAAGGCGCTCATGTGGCCGACGCTGCCGCCGACGACGATGTCACCGCCCTTCAGGGAGATCCCGCAGCGGGAGGACGCGTCGCCGTCGATCACCAGCAACCCGCCGTGCGCGGACGCGCCGGCGCACTCGGAGGCGAACCCTTCGACCCGCACCGTCCCCGACATCATGTTCTCCCCCACGCTCCAGCCCACGTTGCCGTGGACGGTGACCGACGCGTGCTGGTTCATCCCGGCGGTGAAGTAGCCGGAGTGACCGCGCACGTGCACGTCGAGCGGCGCGTTCAGGCCGCAGGCGATGTTGTGGCGGCCGAGCGGGTGCAGGATCTCCACCGTCGCGGGCTCGCTGAGCGCATGCAGCCGGCGGTTCGCCTCCGTGACCGAACATTCCCCCAGGTCGAACGTCAGGGACGCAGCTACACGCTCCACGAATAGATCTCCTCCGGCGCCGGCTCGAACAGGTTGGCGTGCTCGATCCCCGGCAGGTGCGCGAGCGTCCGGAACTCCGAGCCGATGGCGACGTAGTCGTCGGTCTCGGCGGCCACCGCCGGCTTGCACGCGAACGCGTCCCGCACCAGGACCAGCCGGTCGGCGGTGCCGATCAGCAGCGTGAAGAACCCGTCGAGGTCGCCGAATGCCTCGTCGATCGCCGCCTCGATCGTCGCGCCCTCGCTCATCCGCCACTGCAGGTAGCGGCACGCGGCTTCGGTGTCGTTGTCGGTCTCGAACTCGATGCCGAAACGGCGCAGGCGGCGGCGGATCTGCCACGGGTTGGAGATGGAGCCGTTGTGCACCAAGCAGAAGTCGGCCCCGGCCGTGAACGGATGCGAGTGGGCGGGCGTGACCGCCGACTCGGTGGCCATGCGGGTGTGGCCGACGCAGTGGGAGCCGGAGACCTGATCCAGGCGGTAGGTCGCGATCAGGTCGCGCGGATGGCCGGCGTCCTTGTAGACCCGCATGCGGCGGCCGTAGCCGAAGGTGTCGATCCGCTCGGGCCGTGCGGCGATCTCGGACTGTACGGCGTCAGGCGCCGCGGCCGTGGACAGCGTGGCGCAGCGACCGATCGCATCGACCCGCGCTCCCCGGAAGCGGCCGGCCAGGTCGTCCCAATCGACCTCGGCCCCGGAGAACAGGCTGTACCGGTAGAGCTCCGGGTCGCCGTCCTCGGAGAACACCGCCAGTCCGGCCGAATCCGGCCCGCGGTCGCCCATGCAGGAGAGCATGGGCGCGACGAGCGCGCCGAGCCGCTGGCGATCCGCGGGCCGCTTGGCCGCGAAGCCGACGATGCCACACATGTCCTGAATCCTCTCTCGATCCGCGCTAGTAGTACTCGAGGTAGCGGTCGATCTCCCAGTCGGAGACGTGACGCTGGTACTCGACCCACTCCATCTCCTTGATGGCGATGAACTCCCTGATCACGTCGGCGCCCAGCCGATCGCGGAACAGCGGGTCGGCGTCCAGGGCGTCCAGCGCCTCCCGCAGCGACTGCGGCAGCGTGCCGATGCCCATCTCCCGGAGCTGCTCCAGCGTGAAATCGTACAGGTTGAGGTTGTGCGGGTCGCCGGGATCGAGCATGCGGTCGACGCCGTCCATCCCCGCGGCCAGCACCGCGGCGGTGGCCAGGTAGGGGTTGCAGGCCGAGTCGCTGAGACGCAGCTCCAGGTGGCCGTGCGGGACCCGCACCATGGCGGTCCGGTTGTTGTCGCCGTAGGCGATGTGCGCGGGCGCCCAGGTGGCGCCGGACAGCGCTCGGCCGACCACCAGCCGCTTGTAGGAATTGACCGACGGCGCCACCAGGGCGGCCAGCGCCGGTCCGTGGTACAGCAGGCCGCCAAGGAAATGGTAGGCCAGCTCCGAGAGCCCCAACCCGTGCCGGTCGGATTCATCCTCGAACAGCGACGTCCCGTTGCCGTCCGCGATCGAGAGGTGGATGTGCATGCCGCTGCCCGTGCGGGTGGACATCGGCTTGGGCATGAACGTGCAGATCATGCCCAGCTCGCGGGCGATCTCACCCGCGGCCATGCGGAAGAACACGTAGCGATCGGCCGAGGTGAGCGCATCCGTGTAGGTGAAGTTGATCTCGAACTGGCCGTTGGCGTCTTCGTGGTCGACCTGGTAGACGTCGAAGCCCACCTCCTGCAGGGAGGCGACCAACTTCTCGATGAAGTGCCGGCTGCGCGACAGCCCCTTGTAGTCGTAGCAGGGCTTGTCGAGCAGGTCGGTGCCGTCGGCGGGATGGACGCGGCCGTCCTCGTCCCGGCGCAGCAGCATGAACTCCGGCTCCAGTCCCGTGTTCAGCGTCCACCCGCGCTCGCCGAGCCCCCGGAGCTGCTCCTTGAGCACGTGGCGGGTGTCGTACGGCCAAGGCTGCCCGTCCACGCGCCCGTCGCAGACGATGCGCGCGTAGCCCGGCTGCCACGGCACCAGCGACAGGGTGGACAGATCGCCCACCGCCATGAAGTCGGGGTCGTGCGGCTGCTGACCCATGCCCCACACGGCGAAGCCGGCGAAGCCGGCGCCGTCTGCAAGCACGTCGTCGAAGTGCGATACGGGCACCGCCTTGGTCTTGGCGACGCCGTGCATGTCCACGAACTGGGCGAGCACGAACTTCACGTCGTGCCGCCGGAGCAGTTGCTGTGCGTCCTCTCGCGTCATGTCCCCACCATGTCCTCTGTCGTCGTTGACTTGGTCAACCGTTCACCGGGCCGGCAGCACCGCCACCAGGGCCGCGTCGCCCACCGGGCCGCCGCCGCAGTCCCGCACGATCGCGAGCAACTCGTCCCACAGGTAGGGGCCGTAGCTGGCGGCGGCCCACAGATGGTAAACCGGCGCGCCGCCCGCGTCTCCCTCGACCAAGCCTCCCTCGACCACGATCGAGCAGGAGACCATCGCCACCCGCGTCATCACGAACGTGCCGGTGGCGCCGCGGAAGTCATACGAGCACGCCTGCGCCAGCACCTCGAGCGCACGCTCGCCGCACAGCAGGAACGCCGCGTCCTCGCGCCGCACCGGCCAGCAGGCAGCGCGAGCGTCGCTCGCCAGCCCTGCCTCGGCCGCGGCGGCGTGCGGACCCTCCAGGAACAGCTCGCCGCTTCCCACACGCACGCTCAGTCCGCCGCCGGCCGCCCGTGTCCAGCCGTAGATCTCGTCCGGCACCGGTATCTGCTGCGCGCGCGCCCAATCGATGGCATCCGGTCCTTTCAGGCCGATGCGCGGAATCGTACCGCGATCCGCCAGGGCGAGCATCGGCGCGATCGCGGCCTCCGCCTCCGGATCCCCGAAGTGCACTGGGCGCACGGCGCCCTCGCGCACCGCGCCCTCGCGCTCCTCCCAGACCGCGCCGAGGCGCTCCAGACGCGCCTGCACGGCGCTCACGCGCGCGCTGCGGCGCACCGGCGGCGGCCTCATGACCTCAACCTCACGCCTTCCGGGTCGAAGAACGGCGTTGCGGCAACCCGCGCCGCAATGATCTCACCGCCTTCGCCCTTGATCTGCAGCGCGGACCCGATTTCCGCCGCGGGCTCGGGCACGTAGGCAAGGCCGATCGTGCGCCCCACCGCGCCGCTGCGGCCGACGCTGGTGACCCGGCCGACGATCTCGCGGCCATCATCGACGATCAGGTGGTTCTCCAGCGGCACCGGCGCATCGGGCGGCAGCTCGAAGCCGACCAGCCGCCGGCACGGCTCCTTCCCGGCGATGATCTCCAGGCTCCGCTTGCCCACGAAAAACGGCTTGTCGAGCTTCACCGCCCAGCCCAGATGCGCCTCGAACGGGTCGGTGAGGCCGTCGGTATCCTGGCTGACGATCAGGTGCCCCTTCTCCAGCCGCAGCAGCCGCTGCGCCTCCACCCCGAACGGGACGATCCCGTGCGGTGCTCCGGCGCGCAGCAGCTCGTCCCAGACGCCCGCGGCGAAGCCGGCCGGCACGTGCACCTCGTAGCCCAGCTCGCCGACGAAGCCCACCCGCGACAGGCGCGCCGGCGCCCCGGCCACCACCCCTTCGCGGATGCCCAGATAGGGAAACGCCTCGGCCGACAGGTCGACGTCGGTGAGCCCGGCCAGCACCTGCCGCACGTACGGCCCGGCGATGTTGAAGGCGCCGTAGGTGCTGGTCGCGTTCACCAGCGTGACGTCGAGCCGCCAGACCGCGGCCCACCGCTGCATCTCCCGATACACCTGATCGGCGCCCGACGAGGTGGTCGACACGTAGAATCGCTCCGCACCGAGCCGGCCGATGACGCCGTCGTCCACCACCACGCCGGTTTCGTCGCACATGACCGCGTAGCGGGTCATGCCGACCCGCAGCTTCGCGAAGCGTCCGGTGTAGATGCGCTCCAGGAAACGCACGGCATCCGCGCCCGAGATCTCCAGCTTGCCCAGCGTGCCCACGTCGATCAGCCCGACGCGCGACCGCACGTCGCGCGCCTCGGCGTCGATGCAGCCCTCCCGGTCCAGGCCCGAACGCGGATATCGGGCCGGCCGCAGCCAGGTCCCGGCGTACATCATCTCCGCTCCCAGCCGCTCGTGGCGGTCGTGGGTGGGCGTGCGCTGAACCGGCGTGAAGCCGCGGCCGGCCAGGTGCGCCATGGGCACGGGGCTGGTGAACGGCCGCGCGGTCGTGAGCCGGGAGTCGCCGAGCGAGCGGCCGGTCAGGCGCGCCAGCACGCGCAGCGCGTTGACGCTGGCGTGCTTGCCCTGGCTCGGTCCCATGCCCACCGTTGCGTACCGCTTGAGCAGCTCCGCGTCGTCGTAGCCCTCCTGCACCGCGTGCGCCAGGTCGTCGACGGTCAGGTCCTCGTCGAGGTCCACGAACGCCTTGGCGTGCGGCTCCGCGAACACCGGATACGGGTGGCCGGACTCGGACGCGTCCCGATCGGCAGGCACCTCCGGCGCCGCGTGCGGCGCCAGGCCGAGCCAGGCCGCCGCCGCATGGCCGGCGCGGCGCCCGTCGGCCGCCGCGGTCTCTCCATCCACTCCGGCCACGCTGCCCGCGGCGAACACGCCGTCCGGCAGCGAGTCCGGCACGTGCCGGTGCAGCCGCTCATCGTACGCCATCGCGCCGCCGGCCTGCCGCAGCAGCCCGTCACGCGGGGAACGGCCCACGCAGACGATGATGCCGCCGCAGGCGACCGTTCGCGCCGCGCCGGTCGGACGGCCGCCTGCGTCGAGGGGGCGGATGAGCGCCGCGCGCACGCCGGCGCCGCCCCGCGCCGGCACGGCTTCCACCACCGCGTGGCCCTGGAAGACCGGGATGCCGGCAGCTTCCAGCTCGCCTCGCGGCGGGCGCCCCGCGGCCTCCTCGCGGAGATCCACCACCGCGGCGATGCCGATGCCGCGACCGCGCAGGTCGTCCGCCAGCCGGTAGCCGCCGCTGCCGGCGGTCAGCACCAGAGGCTGTTCCGCCGGGCGAACCGCATAGCGCTCCACCAGCCGGCGCGCGGCTTCGCCGAGCATCACGCCCGGCAGGTCGTTGTTGCCGAACACGGCCGGCTGATCCTCACAGCCGGCCGCGACCACCAGCGAACGGGCGCGCACCTTGGTGAGCCTCAGGTCGTCGACCAGCGCCACCCACAGGTCGTCGTACACCCCGGCGCAGGTGGTGCCGAAACGGCAGTCGACACCGCTGCGTACCGACTCGCCGACGCAGCCGTCCAGGCGCTCGCTCGACTCCGCAAGCACCACCTCCGCCCCGCATGCCGCCGCGGCGTTGGCGGCTGCCACCCCGGCCGGCCCGGCGCCCACGACCAGCACGTCACAGAAGGCGTAGTCCTTGGGCGACGGCGCCGCCCGGTGGTCGGCGCGGATCCGCCCCAACCCGGCCAGCCTGCGCAGCATCCCCTCCCAGAACGGGAACAGCGCCCGCGGCGTGTGCAGGGCCTTGTAGTAGAAACCGACCGGCGTGAAGGCGGACAGCCGGCCCAGCACCGACAGCAGGTCCCGTCGAACGCCGCCGAGCGTGTTCACCGCACGCACATCCAGACCGTCGGTCAGCGGCGTCTGGTCGCCGCGCAGGTTGGTGCCGGCCGATCCCTGCAGCATCACGTTGGCATCCGCGCCGGTCAGGCTGTACACGCCGCGCGGCCGGTGGTACTTGAAGCTGCGGCCGAGCACCGGCACGCCGGCCGCGAGCAGCGCCGAGCTGACCGTGTCGCCGCGCAGGCCGCGGTAGCGGCGGCCCTCGAAGCGGAAGGAGATGGGGCGCGACCGGTCGATCCACTCGCCTGGTTGTGGCGGCAGACGCCGGTCCGTCGGCGAGCTCACGCCAGGCGGTCCGGCAGGTAGGTCTGCATGACGCGGTCGGTGCCGGTGTCGCGCTCGGCGATGAACCACGTGCCGCTGGGCACGTGGTACCACCACTCGCGCCGCACGCCGGCGGCGCCGGCCCGGTCGAAGACGTACGACGCCCAGCGTTCGTCGGAGACCGCATCCGGGTCGGGCTGCGGGCGGTACTCGCCCCCGTAGTCGAATTCCTGCAACGGCCGTTCGCCGTTCACCGGACAGCGCAGCAGCTTCATCCCAAGCCCTTCATGCCAAGCCCTTCATGTCAGTGGCCGACGGAGGCCGCCCCCTTCTCTCCCACCAGCTCGTACTCCGCGAAACGCGACAGCCGGAACGGCTCGATCAGCGGGTGGGGCTTCCCGTGCGCCACGGTCCAGGCCATGGTCTTGCCGCTGACCGGCGTCGCCTTGAACCCCCAGGTCCCCCAGCCGGCGTCCAGGAAGAAGCCCTCCACCGGGGTCAGTCCCATGATCGGCGAGAAGTCCGGGGTCATGTCGGCCAGGCCCGCCCACTGCCGCAGCACCTTGACCCCGCCGAGGTGCGGAAACACCGCCAGCACGTGGGCGGACAGCCCCTCCGCGAACTCCAGCGTCGAGCGCGTCGAGTGCACCTCGTACGGGTCCAGCGACGCCCCCATCACCAGCTCGCCGCGCGAGGACTGGCTGACGTAGATGTGGAACGACCCGGAGACGACGATCACGTCCAGCCACGGCTTCAGCGGCTCGGTCACGCAGGCCTGCAGCGGATGGATGACCAGCGGGGTCCTGATCCCGGCCATCTCCGTGATCGCCGGCGTGTACCCGGCGACGGCGCTGACCACCCGGTCCGTCTCGATCACGCCCCGGTCGGTTTCCACGCCGGTGACCCGATTGCCTTCGAGCCGCAGGCCGCTCACGGGCGTGTGCTGGTGGATCTCCACCCCGAGCCGGTCGGCTCCGCGCGCGTAGGCCCAGGCGACCGCGTCGTGCCGGGCGATCGCTCCCGGCGGATGCCAGAGCGCGCCCATCACCGGCATGTCATGCCCGCAATCCAGGTCGAGCAGCGGGCAGGTGCGGGCGATGAAGTCCCGGTCGACCAGCTCGCTGTCCACGCCCAGGTGCTTGTTGACCTCCGCCCGCCACCGCATCGTGCGCACGGCCGAGTCGGTGTGGGCGAGCGTGAAGTGGCCGCGCTCGCTGTAGAACAGGTTGTAGTCGAGGTCGGCGGACAGGCGCCGGAAGAGCTGCACGCTCTCCTCGTAGAAGCTCACCCCCTCCGGAGTCAGGTAGTTGGAACGGACGATGGCGGTGTTGCGGCCGGTGCCGCCCGCGCCGATGTAACTGCGTTCCAGCACCGCCACGTCGCGCAGCCCGTGGTCGCGCGCCAGGTAGTAGGCGCAGGCCAGCCCGTGCCCGCCGCCGCCGATGACGACCGCGTCGTAGCGGCGCTTGAGGCGGGAGGGCGCGCGGAACATCCGCGGTTCGCGGTAGGTCCGCTGCAGGGCGAACCGGAGGAGTCGGTGGGGCACGGTTCGGGGCCGACGGTGCGCCATTCCCGGCTTGCACGGCAAGCCCTCGCGCCGCTACCTGCCGCCGGCGACACTACCCTCCGTCTCGTATCACGGCTCCTTCGGCAAGTCGGGCACGTCCCGGCCGGCCTTGACGTTCTCTTCCCGCCACGCTTCCCACTGACGGCGCACCTCCTCTCGACCTTCCTGCTTGCCCTCCAGTCGGCCTTCCTGTCGGGATCGCTCCTTCGCTCGCTCGAAGAACACCTTCGTCGCTCCCATCATGAGACCCTCCATCGCTATGAGTATCGTGGCCGCCGCTGCGCCGGCGGACGCTATCCGCGACGCTGCCGCGAACACTGCATCAGCGACCTTCCCGGTCGCGCTCGGCCCGGTCGCGCTCAATAGTGCCATGACCATCACCACGACGACGACTGCGCCGAAGACGAACAGGTACACCGGCAGGCGCGTCGCAGACACGCTCCAGAGCGCCTCGCGCCCTGCATCGTTCACGGGTACCTCCCGACGGAAATCGTCATCCCGATCAGCTCCAGGTCCATGGACACCTCTCCCGTCGTCCTCGGCTCTCTGGAGCCGAGCCGACTCGTTCCTTGATGACATAACAACCGACGCGTTTTCCGTCGCGCTTTTCGTCGCGCTCGACGACGGGGCGGCCCCTGTCGAGCGCCTGCGGTTCCGGGCACCGGGAGCTACGGCCGGGGCGGCGTCGAGATCGCGGAGCGGAACGACACGCACGCAAGCGACGCCGCCGCGTGGAGCGTGGCCGGCGGGGCGAGCGGCGGGCTGCTCGACCGCGCCCCGTTCGCCGGCGGGCAGGCGAGCGTGCAGGTGAACTCGGACGCGTCGTATACGCGGCTCGCCGTCCTGGGCAAGGGCCTGATCGACCCGCTCGACGTGAACGCGTACCGCATGCGGCTGGCGCCGGTGGGGAGCACGGCGTGACCGGGACGGCGCCCGGCGGGTTCGGGCTGGTGACGCCCTATGCCGACCTGTCGCTGGCCGGCGAGGAAGCGCGGCGCTACCGCCTGGGCGGGCGCTTCGAGGTCGGCCCGTCGTTCAGCGTGAGCCTGGAGGGCGAGCGCCGCGAAGCTCAGGCCCGCGCGCTGGACTACGGCGCCGTGTTGCGCGGCAGCGTGAGCTTCTGACCGCCGCTACAGGTCGAGCCGGAACTGTGATTCGACGCCGAACCTCGTCGCAGGACCTCGCCAGGTCGCCGTCACGGCAGGTTCAGCGGTATCCGCACGTCGGCCTCCGGCTCGCGGTACACTCGGTAGGTTTCGGCTCTCCGACCGCCTGCGGCAAGATTCACGTGCAGCAACGCCGTGTCCGTAGCCGGATCGACTTCGCTCACCGCCATCAGCTCGCGCAGCGGCGCGGTTACCCGCAGCCGGATGCCTCCCCAAGCGATCAGCCAGCGTCCGTTGTCCAGCACGGTCACGCCTCCGGCCGACTCGACGACGCCATGACTCCGCGGTAGCCGGACTTCACGCTTGAATACGGCTGCGCGTCCGGAGGAAACGTCGTACTCGACCACGCGTGTGAATGGCTGCGTGTTCTTCCGCGACCCCTTGCAGTACGCGCCATTGTCGAACAGCACCACGGTACCGGCAGCGGTGAGCGTCGGTTGGTGCTGTGAGCAGAACTCGCCCGCCGGATCCCCGGTGATAGGCAGGAATACCGTACTCGGGTCTCGCGTCGGAGTGGTTCCGCCGAGCTTCCACTCTACGGCGCCGGTCGCTCCGTCGATCCGCAACACCTGACTGCACTTGGAAAACGAAGCGATGATGTCGCCGTCGTCGAGCGGCTGCACTGAGTTGAGATGCGCGTATTCCCTGTCAGGCGAGCAGTCGCTCAGTTTCATGTGATCCCAGGAGTTCCACCTGAAAACTTCCTGACCTCCCGGCGTGACTTTCTGGATGACGGAATCTCTGAACTCTCTCGGGCAGGGCTCCTGTGGTGCTTCGCACAGGTCGCGGGTAGTCGCGTGATAGGAGATGAACACGTAGTTGCCGTCGCTGTCGATTCTGAAATCGTGATTGTCGAAGTTGGTCAGCGGAGCGACGACGCTCACTTTCGTAAGGTTGCCGAGCCTCTGGTCGAGCCGGTCGAACAGCACGACGCCATCGCCCTTGATGACCGAATACCGGCCATCGGGATGACGCCGGAAGTCGCGCCCCGTGTCCTTGCGGTGGAACCTCGGCACGCCGTTGTTGTCGAGGATCGTCCAATAGTTGACAGCGCCACGGTCATACGCCGCAGCCATGAGCAGCAGGCCGTCCGTGACGGAGGCGGTCTTCTTCAGGATCGTGACGTCGGGAAAGTCGTCGGGGATGCAGTGCACGACGTAGGTCTTCGTGGCGCCGCCGTCGCTGAGCTGGACGGCGACGTCATGAGCGCCGCTGACGGTGACCGACGCGTCCAGGCTGCCGGTCGCTGACTGGTTGGCGGTCGAGTCGGCGCGCAGCAGGGTCACGCCGGCGCCGGCGCGGCGCGACTGCGCCTGCACCCGCAACGTCGTGGAGGCCCCGCAGCGGACGGCGTAGTGCAGCACGCCGGCGGCGAACGCCGGATACGGGGAGCCGCTGCCGCCGGTGACCGTCAGGGATTGCAGCTCGAGCGGTACGGACGGGTCGGTTACCGGGGGCGACTGCACCGGCTCCTGCACCGTCACCGGGAACCCCTGCGTCGCTCGCAACTCGCCGGGATCGCTCGCGGTCACCGTGACCTTCGCCGTGCCTGCCGCCACCGCCGTGACCGTCAGCGTGCTCCCGCCGATGCCTGCCGTGGCCACTTTCGTGTCCGACGATTGCGCCGCGTAGCTCAGCGTGTCGCCGTCCGGGTCGGTGAAGTAGGCGGCGGCGTCCACCGTTCCGGGCGACCCGCCCACCACCAGCGGCGACAGGGAGATCGTGCCCTGCTTCGTCGGCGCACGGTTTCTCACCGTCACCTCGAACCGCTGCGTCCCGGTCAACTCGCCGGGATCGGTCGCGGTCACCGTGATCCTCGCGCTGCCCGGTTTCAGCGGCGTGATCGTCACCGTGCTCCCGGCACTCCGTACCGTGGCCACCTGCTCGTTCGACGACTCCGCCGCATAGCTCAGCGCGTGGCCGTCCGGATCGGTGAAGTAGCCGGCGACGTCCACCGTTCCGGGCGACCCGCCCACCACCAGCGGCGCCACCGCGATCGTGCCCTGCGCACTCGGCGCACGGTTGGTCACCGTCACCTCGAACCGCTGCTCAGCGGTCACCTTGTCCGAACCGGTCGCCGTGACCGTCACCGTCGCGCTGCCGGTCTTCTTCGCCGTGATCGTCACCGTGCTCCCGGCGGTGCTCACCGTGGCCACCTGCTCGTTCGACGATTCCGCCGCGTAGCTCAACGCCTCGCCCTCCGGGCCGCTGAAGTAGGATTGGACCGGAATCGCGTAGGGATCGCTCAGCATCACCAGCGACACGTCCGGGAGCTGCCCTTGCGCCGCCGTTCCTCCTTGCGATGCGGCCTGGACCTGCACGTCGAACGTCTGCTCCACGCTCAAGCCGCCGGGATCGGTCGCGGTCACCGTGATCCTCGCCCTGCCCGGTTTCAGCGGCGTGACCGTCACCGTGCTCGCGGCACTCCGTACCGTGGCCACTTCCTCCTTCGACGATTCCGCCGCGTAGCTCAGCGTGTCGCCGTTCGGGTCGCGGAAGTAGCCGGCGACATCCACCGTTCCGGGCGACCCGCCCACCACCAGCGGCAGTTCCGGGATCGTGCCCTTCGCCGTCGGTGCGCGGTTGCGGTTGCTCACCGTCACCTGAAACCGCTGCGTAGCCGCCAAAGCGCCCGGATCGGTCGCGGTCACCGTGATCTCCGCCGTGCCTGCCGCCACCGGGGTGATCGTCGCCCGGCTCCCGGCGGCGCGCACCGTGGCCGCCTTCTCGTTCGAGGTAGTCGCACGGTAGGTCAGCAGGTCGCCGTCCGGGTCGGTGAAGTAGCCGGCCACGTCGACCGTATGGGCGGCACCGCCCACCACCAGCGGCACGACGGGGATCGTGCCCTTGCTTTCAGGACCGCGGTTCGCCGGAGGCGGTTCTTCGGGAGGCTGTATCCCAAGCAAGTCGCAGGCTGTCACCGCCAACGCGGCAACCGTCAGCACCGCGACGCGGAGTGTCGTCAAGGAGGACGCCTGACGCCTGACGCCTGACGCCTGACGCCTGACGCCTGACGCCTGACGCCTGACGCCTGAAACAATAGCACAATACCGTCGTCAAGTCAAGGGCACTCATGATTTATCTTATTACCTGGATTGCGTTTAGAGAATGTTTGCATGAACACCGTTACGGCAGGTTCGGTTCGATACGGATGTCGGACTCCCGCTCGCGGTATACGCGGCCGGTTCCGTAGATTTCGCCGTCCTTCGCCATGCGCATGCGAAAGACCTCGTTGCCGGCGGTGTCCACTTCGCTCACCGCGAACTTCGGCTCTTCGCTGCCCCAATTGTTGCCCCACGTGATCAACCAGTTGCCGTTGGCCAGCGCGGTCACCCCTCCCCCGGAGGCCGCAACGCCGTCCGCCAGCCGGTATTCCCGTACGAAGCGCGCTTCGGCGCCCGAAGAAACGTCGTACTCCACGATACGCGTGAACGGCGGGGCGTTCTTGCGCGGTCCCAGGCAGTGGGTGCCGTTGTCGAACATCAGCAGCGCCCCGGCCCGCGTGGCGGTCACGTGGTGCTGGCCGCAGAACTCTCCGGCCGGGTCGCCGACGATCTCCAGGTACGCGGCGGCGCCGCTCGAAGGCATCGGCCGGTCGGCGCGCGTCGGCCGCGAGCCGCCGAGCTGCCAGACCACGGCTCCGGTCGCGCGCTCGATCCGCAGCACCTGCGCGCAGCCGCGCAACGACATCACGATGTCCCCGTCCAGTTCGTGCAGCGAATTGAGGTGGGCGTAGTCGTTCGGGAAACGGTGAACGGCGCAGTCGGCGATCTTCACGTGATCCCAGGAGTTCCAGCGGAACACCTCGCTCCCGTCCGGGGTCACTTCCTGGATCACGGAGTCGTCGGCCGGCTCCGCCGTCGAGCATTGCCGGGTGGAGCCATCCGCGTCCCGGCACTCGAACGCGCTCAGATCGCGCTCGGCCGGATAGTAGGCCATCAGCAGGTAGGTGCCCGCCTCGGTGATCAGAAAGTCATGGCCGCCCGTGTACTCGGGCAGCAAGGAGCCGGCGAGGGTTGCCGTGTCGATCCGGTTGAAGCCGGCGTCCAGGATGACCGCGTGTTCGGCGCCGTCGGCGCCGCGCTCGGAGAAGGAGTAGCGGCCGTCGGGGTAGCGCCGGAAGTTGCGCGCGCGCACGTTCGGCTTGCGCACCCAGCGCGGCACGCCGTGGTTGTCGACGATGGCCAGCCAGGACCGGTCCGACCGGCGTACGCTCGGGGTCATCAACAGCAGGCCGTCGGCCACCGCGGCGGTGCGCTTCTCGATCGTGATCTCCGGGAACTCCGGCGGAATGCAGTGCACGTAGTAGGTCGCCGCGGCCCGCCCGCCGGTGACCTCGATCGCGACGTCGTGATCGCCGTTCACGGTGACCGAGTCTTCGACCGCTCCGGTCGCGGTCCGGCCGTTGTGCAACAGCTTGAGGCGATCCGCGCTGTCCTGCGCCTGTGCGGCGACCTGCAGCGTGGTTCCGTCCTCGCAGCGGACCGCGTAGTGGTACACGGCGGGATCGAACTCGGGATAGAAGCCGTCGCCGCCGGCCACCTGCAGCGCGCTCAGCCGCGCCTGGGTGGCAGGGACCTTTGCGCCGCCCGAGAACTGACAACCGACGAGAATCGTGGAGGCGAGCACGGCGCAGAGTGCTGCCAGACAGCGGCGCTGACCGGCGGCGTGTCGCCGGTCCACAACAACATCCTCCACACGGTCACTCGTCGAGACAGTAGTACCCGAACGGATCACCCGGCTTGGGCGGACACTGCATGTTGGTGGTTTCGACGGCCAGTTCGTAGGGGCCGGTCGCGCCGTTCTGTCCCGTTACGCGGATGTACCAGGTACCCGCATCGAGGCTCCCTTCCCAGAGGAAGTCCTTCGACGCCGGCATGGTGTTGAACTTCGACGTGCGGTCGGGATTGGGCGTGTCGATGTCGTCGTCGTACCCCCAAACGCACGGCGGAACAGCCGTGTGCCGTTCCCCGGCGCATTCCGTCGTAATCGGCGTACGTTGCTCCGTCTCGACCCGCCCCGCGGTGTCCGTGTCGCCGGAGGTCATCACCACCACGGTATTGAAGTCAATGCCGAGCACCAGTTCGAAGTAATCCTCCTCGCCTGCGCGGTCGATGCTGCCCCGGGCGACGTAATCGGGGCCGGCAGCGGCATCCGGTGAGATGACCAGGAGCGTGGGCTTGAAGTCCTGCACCGGTGGTCTCACGTTGCCGCAGCCGCTCAACAACAGCGGTATCCCAAGCATGATTCCCGCCACGGCAGATACGACCGCGGAGCCCGCCGTCCGCCCGCGCACCCGCGAACCACGTATCATGTCCATCATGTTCTCATCGTGGCGAACCCACCGATTTCGCGAAACCACGAAGCTCACTCGCGAATCGTCGTAAGAGGTCCGGGCGAGTGTCAACACCTCACGCTGCGGAGTTCTGTCGGACTGGCGAGCGGCAGCCAACAACCCGTAGCGAACGGCGGGGAGCCAGGACGCGAAGCCGGAGGCGACGTTCTCGGACCGGCTTGCCGGCAGGCGCACACCGGGGGACACTCGCCCCATGAAGATCGCGCACATCGAGACGCACATCGTCCCCGGCGGCATCCGCAACCTCTGCATCGTCAGGATCGAGTCGAGCGACGGCCACGTGGGGCTCGGCGAATCGGGCGTGACCGGCCGCGAGCTGGCCGTGCGCGGCGCGGTCAGTCATTTCAGCGAGTTCCTGGTCGGCCGCGACCCGCGGCGCATCGGCGCCATCTGGCAAGAGGTCTACCGCAGCCAGTACTTCGAGGGCGGACGCGTGCTCACGGCGGCGCTTTCGGCCATCGACATCGCCCTGCACGACCTGGTCGCCCGCTCGCTGGGGGTGCCCGTGTACCAGCTCCTGGGAGGTACGCACCGCGACCGCGTCCCCTGCTTCGCCACCACCACGCACGGCTTCGGCGAGGAAGCGGTAGCCGACGTGGTGCGGCTGGTCGACGACGGCTGGCCGTGCGTGCGGCTGCCGGTGCCCGTGGACGACACGGCGGGGATCTTCGATCCGCGCCCGTCGATCGGCGCGGCCGCCGACACCCTGATCGCGGCACGGCAGGCGATCGGCCGCCGCGCGGCGCTCGGCATCGATTACCACCACCGCCTCTCGGTGGCGGAGGCGGCGAGCTTCTGCCAAGCCATGCCGCCGGGCACGATCGACTTCCTGGAGGAACCGATCCGGGACGAAGCGCCGGGCGCCTACGAGGCGCTGCAGCGCATGACGCAGGTACCGATGGCGATCGGCGAGGAGTTCGCGAGCAAGTGGCAGTTCCTGCCGTACCTGGAAGCCGGCATCCCGGCGTTCGCGCGGCTGGACATCTGCAACGTGGGCGGCTTCACCGAGGCGATGAAGGTGGTCGGCTGGTGCGAGGCGCACTACATCGACCTGATGCCGCACAACCCGCTCGGCCCGGTGAGCACCGCGGCCAACCTGCACCTGGCCGCCGCCACCGCGCAGTACGCGTGGCTGGAGGAACGCAGCCCCGAGAAGATCGCCCTGTTCGACCGGGAGATGTTCCCGGTGATGCCGGTGCTGGACGGCGTGACCTACGCGGTGCCGGAGGGGCCGGGCCTCGGCGTCGAGTTCGATCCGGAAGCGCCCGTGGCCAAGACCCCGCTGAAGCTCTGGGAGGCCCCGCACCTGCGCCGACCCGACGGGTCGTTCACCAACTGGTGAGCATCCGATCAGAAGTGCTGCACGTCACGCAGAAGGTCCTCGGCAGGCCGTCCGCTGACGGTCGCAGCCCACCCGACCAGATCCGGACGCGGTCCGAACAGCGCGAACACCGTGCCGTCCCGAGCGAATCCGGGCTGCACGCCGCCTTGCACGCGCCAGCCGTGCGCCCCGCCACGTCGTAACGCCGCCGAGGGCGCCGCAAGTCCCTCGGCGCCGCGCGCTCGGAGCGCTCCTGCCCACTGCTGACAATCCGCCCAACTGTCGATGCCGCCGTGAAGAATGCGACCGGGCAGGCCAGGCCGCTCCAACGGTTCATCGCCGATGTCGACGGCCCATAGCGCGCGTCTGACGGTGGCCAGATCTTCCGGTTCGTGGATTTCCTCATGGCGCAGGAACTCTGCCCATGCGCCATCGGGGGTATCGCTGAAGTAGTGAGTCAACTCCCCACGGAGGTTCCATCGCCCCGGTGGCTGAGACGCGAAGTCCCACAGGAACGGAAAACGCGGGTCCGTATGTCGAAAGGCGATCACGTCGCCACCGACGCACCAAGCGCGTTGGCCAGCGCTCCCACCCGGCGAGGCCCATCGTCGTCGGGAGACCAGCCTTCTCCGAGCAGGCGGGCGGGAGTGACTCCGCCCAGCAGCGTGCGCGGGCGGTCGAACCAGCGCCGCACGCCGATGTCGTTATAGGCGCCGGCAAGAGCGCCCACGACGAATGCCAGGAAATGGAGACGGATGGCCACGTCGTCGGGCGTAGCGCGGACGCCGGAACAGTACCGGCGCGCGCTCGACATGGAGATTCGCAGCAACCGTCCCAGAAGGTCCAGTCCGAGTGCGTGCTGCAGCGCCTGCCACTCACGGGCCGGGACAGGTGACTCGACCAGGGCTTCGTTGACCTTCTTGAGAAAGGCATACAGCCACGCCGGATCGTCGGCCAACGGCCCATCGGCCTCGGCGGCGAAGTCGACTCCGATACCGGCTTGTGCCATACCCTTCGTCAAGCCCACGAGAGCGGACCGGTCCAGGCAGGTGACGTCCTCGGAGAGCAGACCCATGGCGTCGCCACGACTCAACGCCGCCGTCGCCTCATGAGTGATCGCCGGAACATTGAATGGACTCCGGACAGACTGTATTTGGAGATGAGTCATTGTTCCGAATCTTATCCGCCGACTGCGAACTGTCGAACCGCGTGCCGGGAAGCTCGATGCCGGGTATCACCATCATCGCCGCAGCCGTCACCCTCGGCGGGTGGTCACGGCTCCTTCGGCAAGTCGGGCACGTCCCGGCCGGCCTTGACGTTCTCCTCCCGCCACGCTTCCCACTGCCGGCGCATCTCCTGCCGACCTTCCTGCTTGCCCTCCTGCTTGCCCTCCAGTCGGCCTTCCTGCTTGCCTTCCTGTCGGGCTCGCTCCTTCGCTCGCTCGAAGAACACCTTCGTCGCTCCCATCATGAGACCCTCCATCGCCATGAGTATCGAAGCGGCCGCTGCGCCGGCGGACGCTATCCGCGACGCTGCCGCGAACACTGCGTCAGCGACCTTCCCGGTCGCGCTCGGCCCGGTCGCGCTCGGCCCGGTCGCGCTCGGCCCGGTCGCGCTCGGCCCGGTCGCGCTCAACATTGCCATGACCATCACCACGACGACGACTACACCGAAGACGAACAGGTAAACCGTTCCTTGATGACACAATGACCGACGCGTTTTCCGTCGCGCTTTCGTCGCGCTCGACGACGCGGCGGCCCTGCGCGTCCGGTCCGCGGGGCGGCTTGCCGGCAGGCGCACACCCGAGGACATTCGCGGCATGAAGATCGCGCGCATCGAGACCCACATCGTCCCCGGCGGCATCCGCAACCTCTGCATCGTCAGGATCGAGTCGAGCGACGGCCAGGTGGGGCTCGGCGAGTCGGGCCTGACCGGCCGCGAGCTGGCCGTGCGTGCGGCTGCCGGTGCCCGTGGACGACACGGCGGGTCGTTCACGAACTGGTAGGGGCTGCGGCCGACGATGCCCCTCGGGAAGCGGCGCGTCAGGCGCTGATCGCGCTCGCGATCTGCCAGGTGCCGGCGGCGTCACAGGCCGCGTAGTACATGCGCCAGCGGCCGCCGGCAAGGCGCACCAGCGCCATGTCCTCGGCATGTACGGCGTCGACGTCGCCGCTGTCGTGGCCGCCGCCTTCGACGACGACGCTGCCCGGCCCGAAGCGCACGCCGTCGGCCGAGGTCGCCGCCAGGATGCGCGAACGGTAGCCGCAGAGGTCGACGGCGATGGAGGCGGCCGCGAAGTCGGCGCTGCGGCCGCTGGAGACCGCATCCGGATCGTGGCTGGGATGCAGCGGCACCTCGGTGCCGGGCGGCACGTCCTGCCAGGCCGAGTAGATCATCACCCAGGGAGCACCGGTTTCCTCAGGAGCGGTCACCTCCGCCGCGGTGATACCGGAGGAGTCCAGATCACCGGTGCGGCTCGACATGCGCACCCCTTCTTCCCGCGTGAACGACAGACCGTCCTCGGTGATCGCCGAGTACACCGCACTCCGGCGCGGCGGACCGTCGTCGGTGCGGAAATGGAACAGCCGGCCCGAGCCACTGCCCAGGGGCAGAAAGCGCGGCGCTCCGCAGCGCTCGGAACCGGCGACCCGCAGGCCCGGCTCGATCTGCCACCGCAGCAGGTCGGCCGACACGGCGCTGGCGATCACCGTCGGCCGATCGGCCGGCCCACGGCCCTCGAAGTACATGCGCCACCCGCCGTCGATCGGCGTGACGCTGGGCGCCAGCGCACGCAGCGACAGCTCCGGCCGGCCGGGGTCGGGCGCCACGCGGATGTCCGGCTCCACCTCGAAGGTCAGTCCGTCGTCGGAGACGGCGCTGAGGATGCAGCCCTGACAGTCGGCGAACGGCTTGTCGGGACCGACCGCCGTGTAGAACAGCCGGTAGCCGCCGCCCGGCAGAGCCACGACGCCCGGCGCCTGCACCTTGAAGCGGTCCAGTCCGCGGCTGCCGGCCACGCGCACGCCGGGCTCCTTGCGCCACGCGAGCAGGCGGTTCATTCCCCCATCGGACTCCGCTCAGGCGGACTGCCGTTCACCGGGCGGCCATCCCAGGGTCGCCGCCCCGAACGCGCGCTCGAACTCGTCGTTGGACGCGTAGCGCCACCCGAACGCCTGGTCCCAGATCGTCGCCTTCTCCATGCACAGGTACATGAACACGCGGCCGTGCCACGGCGCGAACGCCCGGTACATCGTGCGGAACATCCGCACCTTGAGCTCGTCCGGATAGGTCAGCTTCCCGTGCGGGTCGGCGACCAGCTCGGCCTGGAGGATGCGCGTCGGCTCCCCTCGACGGCGGATCTGCTTCATTACCGGCTTGATGAAGGTCACCGATCCCATGGAAAGAAACGCGACCTCCTCCGGTGCGAACTCGTCCAGCAACCGGTCCGCGAGCGCCGGATACTCGGCGTCCCAGCCGTCGTGGTGGACCATCGGATGGAAGTGGAAGGCCACCATGCTCCCGCCGTCGGCGAAACGGCGCGCGGCGGCCAGGCGGCGCTCCAGCGAAGCGGTGAAGTGCTCCTCGTGCTCGATCACCGCAGCGGTGTTCAGCGACCAGCTACACACCAGGTTCGCCGGCACCGGTCGGTCCAGGAAGTAGCTGACGTTGGCCGACTTGGTCTTGAGCTCCAGCAGCACGTTGGGGTGCTCGGCCGCGAAGCGGCACAGCTCGTCCAGCATGCCGGCGCGGTTGCCCCAGACCAGCGAATCGGAAGACTGGCCGGTTCCGATGTGGTAGAAACGCCGGTCGTCCAGCTCGATCTCGCGCAGCTTGCGGCCCAGGTCGCGGTCCACGGCCACCCGGTCGCCGTAGAAGGTCTGGATCGTGCAGTAGCTGCAGCCGAACGAGCAGTTCTGCACCGCGTCGATCGTCTTCAGGTTGCAGCACAGGGTGCGATCGGAGCGCACCGGGCAGTCACCGAACACCGACGCCTCCGCGGGCGCGTCGACGAAGCGGAGCGGGTCCCGATCGGGTTTCGCCGACGACCGGTCGTAGCGGGTCGGTTCGCGCCGCAGCCGCTGCAGGTGCTCCCGGAGCGCGCTGATCAGCCGCTTCTTGCGCTCGCGGGGGTTCAGCCGCAGGGGGACCGCCGCCTCCGAGCCCGCTGCCTCAGCGGCCGACCACCACGCGGCGATGTCCGGCTCGCCCCACATAGCCAGATCGCGGGCCGCTTCGCAGAGCTCCCGCACCTCCTGCGCCGTGCAGCGGTAGCGTACGGTGACGTCGTCCACGAACGCGCGCGAAGCCGGTTCGAGCCGGTCGTACAGCGTCCCGTCGTGCATCACTCGCTCCCCGGATCCAGCTCGGTCAGAAACGCCTCCGCGTCGCGCCACAGCAGCGGCCGGACCGCACGGGCATCCTCCAGGACGATGCGCAACTGGCGCTCATCGACGGCGGCGCTGTATGCGTGTCGAACCACGTGCCGAAATCTGCGAAGCGTATCGAGCAGGGTCGTCGTCTCCGCCGTGATGGCTGCGGGGCGAACGCCGGGTACGGCCACGCGCATGCGCCTGAGCAACGCCGTGTGGTAGCCGGATTCGGCGCCGATGTGATTGTCGAACGTCTTCGCGATGATTTCGAGCAAACCCTCGACGGCGCTGTAGAGATTATGCAACTGAAGGGCCACGCTGTCGAGCCCGGCGGGGCCGGGAACGCGTTCCCGTTCATCGACTCGATCGTAGATCGCCGCGACCTCGGCAAGCTGCGCGCGAACCTGAACGGCGAGCGCTACGTGCGAGTCGCGGTCCATCGCAGTCCCGTCTGCCGGATCGTATCGGCGAAGTGGCAGGTATCGATCGTTACCAGGTCGACGTCACGCTCGAGCCCGTCTTCGAAGTGGCCCGCGAGCGTAAAGTAGGAGCGCGGTTCGACGGCAGGAATGGCGATATCGACGTCTGAGCGGGCGTCGAAACGCCCGGGGCGCACCACGGATCCGAACAGGATCGCCTCTTCTATCTCTACCGGTGACTCATCGAGCAGACGGAGAGCGCGCGCCTGAACCGCGCAGCGCAGTCGTTCTCGTTCCCGACGCTGGCGCGCCAGCGTCCGATCCAGCACGCCGGTGTCGAATCCTTCCGCCACAGAGGCCTCAGTCGGCCACCGGCACGCCGTCGAGCTTGCCGTCGGCGTGCATGGCGTTCCACTCGTCGAGGAAGGTCTTGTTCCACTCGTCGGTGAGCGGGTGATCCATCATCTCCTTGAGGGTGGTCCAGAAGATGATGATGCCGTCCGCTCCCGCGCGCAGCGCCGCGTAGGCCACGTCCAGCGACCGCACCAGCGCCGCGGTCACGAAGGGACGCTGTGCCCAGCCGTCGAACATGCACCGGCACTCGCGCACCAGGCGGGCCGGATCGTCGTTGAGCTGCTTGACCGGTTCGCAGAACGGCAGCACGTGCGTGGCGCCCGCCTGTGCGACCGCCGCCGCCTGGGTCAGCGAGAATACCGTGGTGCAGAAGGTCTCCACGCCCTCCGCCGCAAACGCCCGAAACGCACCGAGGCCGTAGGACGTGCACGGCACCTTGATGATGATCTGCTCCGACATCGCCGTGAAGACGTGCCCGACGTCGACCAACTCGGCCGTGCTGTGCCCATCGATCTCCACGACGACGGGCTTGTCGGTCATGTCCAGGTAGCGCTGGGTGACATCCTTGAGCGTCCCGTATTTCTTGACCAACTGGTTCTGCACGACGGTGTTGGTGACGATGCCGGCAGCGCCGCGCTCCATCCACTCGCCCAGGTCGGCGGGATCGCCTGCCAGCCAGATCGCGGGGCCGCGCCCCTCGCTGCGCGCCTGCTGCGCGGTCTTCATCACGTTCCTCCTCCTGCCCGTTCCGGCTTCGAGCCGGCGGCATGCCAGTCCACGGCGCGGGTAGCGTACATGATCGCGGCCAGGATGAGAAAAAGCGCGCCGGCCCCGGCCAGCAGGGCGTGGTCGTCGAGCTGCAGCAGCACGTAGATGCCGGCATACAGGACACAGAGGACGCCGGCCAGCAGCGCGGCGCGGCGCGGCGCGAGCAGCGACCGGGCGTACGCTCCGTTGGTGACCACCACGAGCGCAGCCGCCAGCGCGTAGGCCGCAGGAAAGCCGATGTGCTCGCCGAGCGCCAGTTCCAGCAGGTAGAACAGGCACAGGGCCGCGCCGATCAGCGCATAGTGGATGAGGTGCAGCCGCGCACCGCCGAGCACCTCGAACAGCCACGCGACCCCGAACGTCAGCGCCAGGAACAGCAGCGAGTACTTCAGGCTGCGCTCCGACTGCCGGTACGGATCGACCGGTGTCAGCAGATCCACGCCGACTGTGGCGGTCTCGATCTCCATGACGTACGCCGTCCCGCGCCAGCTCTGCGGATAGCCGCGTCCGAGGTGGGATATGCGCCACGCCGCGCTGAATCCGTCGTCGCGGAGCTCGCGCTCCGCCGGCAGCCACGCTCCCCGAAAGCTCGGGTGCGGCCAGTCGCCGGTGACCTCCACCGTGGTTTCCTGGCCCGCCGGCGCCACCCGCAGGCTCGCGCTGCCGGCCAGATCCAGCGTCGCCTGGAACGTCCGGGCGCCGCCACCCTGCCACGAACCGCCGACCCGCGCGTGGATGCCGGTGCCGCCAGCGCGCAGTCCGGCCCCCGGCTCGAAGTCGAGATCCGTCTCCCCCCACCGCAGCCGCGCACCGGTCCGGA
Source organism: Spirochaetia bacterium (assembly GCA_965202935.1). Classification (GTDB taxonomy): domain Bacteria; phylum Spirochaetota; class Spirochaetia; order SZUA-6; family Bin103; genus CATQHW01. The sequence goes on along the minus strand of OZ241879.1, from coordinate 6,730,468 downwards.
TGGACCGTACGCCGGACACGTCGAAGACCAGCTCTGCCCGCTCCCACAGCACCTCGCCCGAAGGCACCGCCCACTGCGCGAAGTCCGGCGGCTCGAACGTGCCGGACAGCACGATGGCCGCCCGATACACCGGCGCCTCGAACAGCCCGCGACGCAGGCGCTCGGTCCCGAGGTCGGCAGCCACTCTCAGCTCGGCGGCCAGGAACGTGGCCACGGCCTCCGCCGGCGCGCGATCGGCGTCTGCGGACGGAGCCCGGTACGGCACGACCAGGAACGGACCGGCAAGGCGCTGCGCTCCGCCCCAGGTGGATCCCATCTCCTCCACCGCGGCGTCGCGGGTGCTCCGGCGCTCGCGCACCAGATCGCCGATGAGGAGCACCGGAACCTGCAGCACCAGCGTCAGCCCACCGATTGCCAGCAGCCGCACGAATGGTGAGCGCAGGATGCGCTCCACGCGTTCGATCAGACCGTTGGATCCGTCATGTGCATCCATGAAGCCCTGCCTTCCCTCAACTCGGCCCGAGGATGCTTTACATCATAAAGTTCTTTTCGGAAAGATGCGACCAGTGAAGCTACTCAGAACGCGATCCCGACGTCGATTCCCCATGGGAAACGCAGGCCGGTGTTCACGCTGTCCACGAGGTTCTTCATCCTCGGGTCGAATCCCGACACTTCACCCAGCGCGAACTGATAGCTGATGCCCACCCGTGGAGTGACCGCTACCGGCCCCCAGATGAGCCGATAGCCGACGTGCGCCCCCGCCCCCAGGATCACCGTCGGAACCTCGACGTGCTTTCCTTCGCCCGTCGGATCGAGCGCCGTACCCTTGAACGACGACCAGCCGTAGCCGGGCTGGAGCCAAGCCCCGGCGAACACTCCCATGGGGGACAAGCTGTCCAGGAAATAGTTCGCGCCGGCGGCAACCGACAGCACCCAGAGATCCCAGTCTTCGCGATCGATGCAACCCGCCTTCGGCGGGGTCAAGCAGTGGTGGCTCGCCAAAGCGTCGAAAATGCCGATCTTCGGGTTGAAGTAGACGGGGCGGACGAAGATGCTCAGGTCGTCGTCGATCGCCTGCTCGAAGGACGCGCTGTAGGTGCCGGTCACCGGACCGAGGACGTTGAGCCCGACCACCGCGGACTTGTCCTCCGCGGTCTGGCCGAGACCCGGCGCCGCGACGAGCCCGACGAGGGTCAGCGCGAATGCGAGGCGATACACGATTCTCATGCCGATAACGTATTCACCGCGCCAGCACTTTGCAAAGCGCGGCCACCACGGCCTCGATCTGCGCGCGCTCGATGACCAGCGGCGGGAGCAGCCGGATCACGGTCCTGCCCGCCGGCAGCGCCAGCACCCCCTCCTCCATCAGCGACACCAGGTGCGGCTGCGACCGCTCCTTGAGCTCGATGCCGATCATCAGCCCGAACTGCCGGAGCTGCCGCACGCAGGCCGGACGCGATCGCTCGAACAGTTCCGCGAAGTAGGCCCCGGACTCGGCCGCCCGCGCGGCCAGGTCCTGGTCGACCAGGTAGCGGATGGTCGCGTCCGCCACGGCGCAGGCGAGCGGGTTGCCGCCGAACGTGGAGCCGTGCATGCCGACCGCCGGCTTGATCCGGTCGCTGAACAGCGCCGCCCCCATCGGCACGCCGCCGGCGATGCCCTTGGCCACACACATGACGTCGGGCTGCACGCCGGCGTGCTCGACCGCGAACATGCGGCCGGTGCGGCAGAAGCCGGTCTGGATCTCGTCGGCGATCAGCAGCGCGCCGCGCTCGTCACACATCTCGCGCGCGCCGGTCAGGTAGTCGTCGGCGCCGCGGTGCACCCCGCCTTCGCCCTGGACCGGTTCCAGCACCACCGCCGCGGTGCGGTCGGTGACCGCCGCCGCCAGCTTGTCGAGGTTGTTGTACGGCACGTGCGTCACGCCCGGGACCAGCGGGGCGAACGGCTCCCGGTACTTCTTGTTGTGGGTCGCGCTCAGCGCGCCCATGGTGCGGCCGTGGAAGCCGCGCGCGGCGGCGACGATGTCGGTGCGTCCGGTCGCCAGCCGGGCGAACTTGAAGGCGGTCTCGATCGCCTCGGTGCCGGAGTTGCACAGGAAGGCGCGCGTCAGGCTGTCCGGCGCCACCGACACCAGGCGGGCCAGCAGCTCCGCGCGCCGGTCGTTGTAGAACACGCCGCCGCAGGTGATCAGCGTCCGCGCCTGCCGGGCGAGCGCATCGGCGACGACCGGGTGGGCGTGCCCCAGGCAGGCCACGCCGGTGCCGGCCGCGCAGTCGATGTAGCTGCGTCCCGCGTCGTCCCAGACCAGGGCGCCTTCACCCCGCACCAGGGTCAGGTCCCGTTTCGGGTATACCTCGAATGCATAGCGTTGCTCGGTCTCTTGAGTGTTCATCCGATCCTGGTTCCATGCCCCGCAAGGCCGTCGCGCAGCGGGTGTTCGGTGCGGCCGTCGCACAGTATGACCTCGACGTCGCCTTCGGCAATCAAGTCCCGGAGCGCGCGCAGCTTGCGCTTGATGCGCCCGTCGGCCTGCGCCTCGAACCGGTCGAGCGCCGCGGCGTCCAGCTCGCGCAGCACCGACCCCTCGTCACCGGCGTGCTCCAGGAACCCCGGCGCTTCGATGAGCTGGATCACCCGCCGCACGCGCAGCTCGGCATGCAGCGCCACGACGATGTCGTCGTTCTCGGAATTGATGGCGATGCCGTCCTGGTCGGCGATCGGGATGCTCACCACCGGCGTGTAGCCGCCGTCGAGCAGGGTGCGCAGCAGCGCGCCGTTGACGGCGGCCGGCTTGCCGGAACGGTCGCGCTCGATCACGGTGCGGCCCTCGCGCCGCACGCGAATGCCCTTGTTGCGCCGGCCCTGGATCAGGCGGCCGTCCAGGCCGGTCAAGCCGACCGCGTTGACCCCGGCCCGCTGGCAGAGCTCGACGAGCTGCGTGTTCCGCAACCCCGCGTAGGCCAGCATGATCATGTCCAGCGCGCGGTCGTCGGAGTACACGCTGGAGTAGCCGGACACCGAGGTCAGCACCCGCTTCGGTGCGCCCAGGCGCTCGGCCAGCTCGTCGCGCAGCGCGTTGGCGCCGTGGACGACCACTGCCGGCTCGCCCAGCTCGGCCAGGTCGGCGGCGATTCCCGGCAGATTGATGGCGCTGCCGCCGCCCACTTTGATGATATTCAGCGTTCAGATCCTGCCTTGTCCGTCCTGCCTTGTCGGTCCGGCCAATCGGTCCGGCCAATCGGTACGGTAGGTGTGCACTTCGCCGGTGGCGAGCGGCTGCCACTCGTCCATCCCGGAAGTGCCGGATGCGCCGCTCCCGGGGAGCGGGTCGGAACAGAGTACCAGTCGCTCCGGGTGTGCCGAAACATGCATCTGGAAGTAGTCGGGCGAGTCGTTGAAGCGGTTGGTCACGCGGATGGCATCCGCGTCGGCGATGATGATGTTCATCGCTCGCACGTAGCGGGTACGCCGCTCGATGATCGCCAGCCCCTTGCGCATCGCTTCCGCCATGTCGCCGCGGTCGAAGCGGCGGATGAAGTTGAACACCTTCTCGGCGCCGATGCGCCCCTGCTCCTTCATCCGCACGCCGCGCAGCTCGCCGTTGAACAGGAACAGCGAGCGCCCGTCGGTGAACGGCATGTTGTTGCCCACCTCGATGCCCTCGTCCCGGAACGCGCTGCGCGCATGCGCGACCAGCAGCCGCGTGCGCCCGCGCGGCGGCGACGGGTCCTCCCAGACCGGGGCGATATCGTGGTAGAGGCGCCACCCGTCCGGGGTCATCCAGCCGCAGCCCCAGCCGTGGCCCTGGTATTCGCTGCTGGTGCGGGCGATCTCGGCGAACGGCTCCAGGTAGCGCTGCAATTCGAACGGCTGCGGGGACGAGACCGCAAGCAGGCGGCACATCGGCTTGGCGCTCGGCCGCTCAGACGGGATGCAGGCCGGGAAACTCCAGCCCGGCGCGCTCGTCCAGCCCGTACATGACGTTGAACGCCTGCACGGCCTGGCCGGCGGCGCCCTTCATCAGGTTGTCCAGCGCGCTCATCACCACCAGCCGGCGGGCGTCGGCGTCGAGCTCGAAGCCGACGTCGCAGTAATTGCTGCCGGTGAGGATCTTGGGCTCGGGAAACCGGTAGATGCCCTGGCGCTCCTTGACGATGCGTACGAACGGCTCATCCGCGTAGGCGCGGCGGAAGATCCGCCACACCGCCTTCTCATCCATCGACTCGGAGAGGAACACGTGCGCGGTGGCCAGGATGCCGCGCACCATCTCCACCGCCGTCGCCGAGAAGCTCAGGCGCAGCCCGCCGCCGAGCTCCTGCAGCATCTCGGCCTGGTGCCGGTGGCCGGTGGGCTTGTAGGAGCGCACGCTGCCCGATCGTTCCGGGTGGTGGCTTGCGGCGCTCGCCTCGTTGCCGCCCTCGCTGGAGCCCGCCTTCACCTCCACGACGGCCTGCTCGACCACGCCCGCGGCCACCAGCGGGCGCAGCGCCAGGATGGTCGCCGTCGCGTTGCAGCCGCAGCCGGCGACCAGCGCCGCTTGCGGCAACCGATCGCGGTGCAGCTCGGGCATCCCGTACACGGCGTCGGCCAGCAGTTCCGGCCGCGGGTGCGGGCCTCCGTACCAGCGGACGTAGGCCGCAGGTTCGCGCAGGCGAAAGTCGGCGCTGAGATCGACGATGCGCTCGGCCAGAGCGCGGAACCGGTCGATCCGGTCCATCGCGCGCCCGTGCGGGAGGCACAGGAACAGCACGTCGCACGGAGCCAGCTCGGCGGCCGACACGAATTTCAGATCCGTGACGCCGCGCAGGTTGGGATGGGTGTGGCGGACGTACTTGCCGGCCAGCCGCTCGGAGGTGGCCTGTTCCACCGATACGCCCGGATGGAAGAGCAGCAGCCGCAGCAACTCCCCTCCGGTGTAGCCGGAGGCGCCGACGATGGAGGCGCGGATCATCGGGCGGCCTGGCCGATGGTGTAGTCGACGATGTGGGCGGGGATGTCGACGCCGGTCGTGTGGATGCTGTTGCTGAACTCCATCGTGTAGTTGACCTCGTTCACGAGCAGGCCGTGGTCGCTTTCCAGGATGTCGACGCCGACCATCCCGCCGCCCACGGCCCGCGCCGCGCTCAGGGCAAGCTCGCCCAGTTCCTGTGTGACCGGCGCACCCTCGGCTGTGCCGCCGAGCGCGGTATTGGTCTTCCAGTGCGCTGAGGAGCGGTAGATGGCGGCGATGCAGCGGTCGCCGATCACGAAGCAGCGGATGTCGCGGCCGGGTTTGTCGATGTACTTCTGCACGAAGAAGATCGAGTGGTGGTAGGAGCCCAGGATGCGCTTGTGCTCCAGGATCGATTCGGCCGCCTCGCGGTCGTTCACCTTGGCGATCAGGCGGCCCCAGGAGCCGACGGCCGGCTTCAGCACCACCGGGTAGCCGATCTCCTCGATCGCCTGCAGCGCGGACTCGTCGGTGAAGGCCACCCGCACCTCCGGCTGCGGCACGCCGTGCTCCTGCAGTGCGACGGCGGTGAGGATCTTGTCGCCGCACACTTCGGCGACTTGGTAGCTGTTCACGCAGCGGACGCCCAGGCTCTCCAGCAGGCGCAGGGCGTGCAGCGCGCGCGAATGGTTGATGCAGCGCTCCAGGACCACGTCGACCTCCGGCCGGCGCTGCAGGTCGAACACCAGCTTGCGGTCATCGATCAGCGTCACCTCCGCGCCCCGGTTGCGGAACGCGGCGAGCAGGAGCTTCTCCTCCTTGCGAATCAAGGAGTGCAGGACGCCCACTCTCACTGTTGGAGTGAGCTTCACTCGCCCCAGTCCTCCTCTTCATCGGGCGCCTCGTCCAGCTCCAGGGGATCGAGGGAGATCACCTCCAGCTCCGAGCCGCACTCCGGGCACTCCATCAACTCTCCCATGACGACGTCGTCCTCGAGCGGCACGTCGGCTTCGCACACGGGGCACGCGGCCATGGCGCATGTCCTCCTCTTTGCGGGTCGTGACCCGTAACGTCGGATTCTACAGGAATCGAGTGATGGATGTTTCTATGGGAGGCCACAGGGTGGGCAACATCTCGTTCCACCCTGTGGCCCGGTGACGCCTCCCCTGGTGCGCTTACAGGACGGTCACTCGCCCCAGTCCTCCTCTTCATCGGGAGCTTCGGACAGCACCACTGGGTCGACCGAGGTTACCTCCAGGTCCCCGGCGCACTCGGGGCAAGAGATGAGTTCGTGCGGAACCACCTCGCCTTCGAACGTCACGTCCGCTTCGCAAACCGGACACTCACTCATGTTTCACCTCCTCGAAAATGAGTCGGAGAAGATAGGGGCCCGCCATCGCGCGGGTCAAGTGCCGGATGGTCGGTCGGCGCGGCGGCCGGCCCGGTGTCGGTCGCGGTCCTGGGCGAGACGGCGCCGATTCCCGGCTTCGGCCACGACGACTGGGACCGCCGCGTCGAGTCCGGCGTGGACGTGCCGGTGAGCTGGGGCGGCCGCGACCTCGCCCCGCTGGCGGGACGCCGCGTGCGGCTGAACTTCCGGATCACCTACGCGACCCTGTTCGCCTACCGGTTCGCCTACCGGTACACCGCCTCCGGACCGTGAAGCCGACTCAGCGCGGCCGGCCGGCGGCCTGCCGGGCCGCGTCCAGCCGCTCGATCACCGCCGGACGGGCCTGATCGGCGCGGCGGAGCGCCTCGGGAAAGGCGACGCGCGCCAGGCGCGGACCCGCGGGCGTCCGGGCGCGCAACGTCATCCCGTAGCGGTCGATGCCCGTCAGCGACGCTTCCGTGGCATCCGCCAGCCCGGCCAGTGCCTGAACGTAGAGCAGGTTGGCGTCGGCGTGGTCCTCGTTCATGTGGTCGACGATCCCGTCCGCCGCCGCCGCCAGCGGATCGACCGTGGCGTCCCGGTAGCCGTCGGCGGTGACCCAGCTCATGTGACCGAAGCCGCCCACGAACCGGCATCGCTCCACGTCGAGGCGCCAGAAGCCGAAGTCGCTGAAGTCCGCGTAGTAGGCGGCGTACGGGTGGCGTTCCAGGTAGGCGTCACGCCTCTCGCCGGGGTGCTCCAGCAGCCGCAGGCGGCCGACCAGGGTCAGGCGGGCGGTGCTGAGCGGGTCCGTGTGCTCCCGCGTCGGAGCCGTCATCAGCACGCTTGCGCGGTCGTCCCCGCGTGCATTGACGGTGTGCTCGGCCATCTCCGAGATCAGCACGACGGGCGCGCCGGTATCGTCCGCCACGTAGGAAACGACACTCCCGTAGGGATAGCCGTCCGCGGTCAGCGTGCACAAGCTCGCGCGATCGCGCATCGCCGCGAGCGTGCGCGCCAGCTCCGCGTCGGAGGGGAACGACTCGGGATTGCCGGCGATCGGCGGACCGCCGCCACCACCCCCGTGTCCGTCAGCTCGACTCACCCGGCATGCTCTGCGGCATTTCTATCCCGCCGTGCCGTCGGAGCGCCAGTCACCTCGGCCGCCGGAACATGCTCACTCGAAAACTGACGATCCTGGGTGCCCCGTGCGCAGGCGCACGACAGAGCCGCTTCCGGCCCCGCCCGCAACGCCCGCGCGCACCCGCAGGGGACGGCGTGCGCCGCGTCCTGGCCCGCGTCTGCCTGATCCATATCTGCCTGATCCATATCTGCCTGATCCATATCTGATTGCCCGGCATGCGGCCGCCCGTCGATCTCGTCCATGATCTCCTCCCTTGGCCCGATTCGATTAATTCATATTCACACACTTAAGGTCACTTGACAAGACTAATTCAACTTACTTCACTACCCGCGATCACTTTCCTTACAGGAGGTCTCTGCATGAGACGCACATTCCTTTTGCTGGTGTCGCTCGCCTTCATCCTGGCGGCCGGCGGCACCGCGCTCGCCGACGGTGAGGTCAACGTCTACTCGCACCGTCACTACGACACCGATCAGGCGCTCTACGACCGCTTCGAGGAGCAGACCGGGATCAAGGTCAACGTCATTCAGGGCAAAGCGGACGAGCTCATCGAACGCCTGTCACGCGAAGGCACGGCATCGCCGGCGGACATCCTGATGACCGTCGATGCAGGCCGCCTGGTGCGCGCCCAGTCGATGGGCCTGTTGCAGCCCGCCACGTCGGATGTGCTGCAGGCAAACGTGCCGGCGCATCTGCGCGACCCGGAGGGCCACTGGTACGGCCTCACGCAGCGGGCCCGCGTGATCGTCTACCACCCGGACCGCGTGTCGCCGGACGAGCTGTCCACCTACGCCGAGCTCACCCACCCCATGTGGCAGGGCCGCATCCTGATCCGGTCGTCGTCGAACATCTACAACCAGTCGCTGCTGGCTTCGATCATCGCCAACGAGGGCGAGGCCGAGGCCGCCGCGTGGGCGGCCGGCATGGTCGCCAACATGGCGCGCACCCCGCAGGGCAACGACCGCGACCAGATGAAGGCGGTCGCCGCCGGCGAGGGCGACCTGGCGGTCGTCAACACCTACTACGTCGGTCTGCTGATCAATTCCAGCGACGAGTACGAGCGCGAGGTCGGCGCGCAGGTGCGGGTCTTCTTCCCGAACCAGGCCGGTGACGGCCAGGATGGGCGCGGCGCCCACGTCAACGTCAGCGGCGCAGGGGTCACGATGAGCGCCGGGAACCTCGACAACGCGGTCAAGCTGCTGGAGTTCCTGACCGGAACCGAGGCGCAGGAGCTGTTCTCGGCCGCCAACCACGAGTACCCGGTCAACCCGGCGGTGAGCCCGTCGCCGCTGCTCCAGTCGTGGGGCGACTTCACGGCCGACGACCTTCCGTTGCACCGGCTGGGCGAACTCAACGCCGACGCGGTGCGCGTCTTCGACCACGCCGGCTGGCGTTGACGTACCGCCATGCGGCCGGCGCCGGATGAGCGCCGGCCGCATCAGCCCACCCGCGCGGGCCGGTGCGGCTCACCGCTGCGCCGGCCCGCGGGGTCCCCCCATCCTCACCACGCCTCTTGCGCTCTTCGCTCAATCCGTCTATATGGACTTAACGTAGCTTGATTTATATGGTACCGGTTCAGGCACGAAATGGCTGACCTGCTGACGGCGCGGCTGCCCAGGACCGTCCGCACCGGTGTTGCCACGCAGCGGACGCGGGGCGGTCCCCGGTCGCGAACCCCGGTGTCCCGCGGCTGGCTGGCGGCGCCGGTCGCGGTCGCCATCCTGATCGGCGCGCCGCTCCTGGTCGTGGTCGCGAACCTGGACGGGTTCCTGTCCGAGGAGATGGGCCACCTGATGCGGACGGTCCTGCCTCGCTACGTCGGCACCACCATCGCCCTGGTCGTCCTGGTCGCCGGGCTGTGCGCACTGGTCGGCGTGGCCGCCGCGTGGCTGGTGACCGTGTACGACTTCCCCGGCCGCCGCGCGCTGGGCTGGCTGCTGGTGCTGCCGCTGGCCCTCCCGACCTACATCGGCGCCCTGGCGTACGCCGGCATCTTCGACTACACGGGGCCGGCACAGTTGCTGTTCCGGGAAGTGCTGGGCATCCCGGCCGGCGCGTACCCCATCCTGCGGGTGCGGGGCTTCGGCGGGCTGGCGTTCGTGCTCACCACGCTGCTCTATCCCTACGTCTATCTCACCGCGCGCGCGGCCTTCGCCCAGCAGGGAGCGACCCTGCTGGAGGTGACCCGCAGCCTGGGCAGCTCCGGCGTCGAGGCGTTTGCCCGCGCGGTCCTGCCGGCAACCCGGCCGGCACTGGTCGCCGGGGTGATGCTGGTGGTGATGGAGACGCTCGGCGAGTTCGGTGCGTCGCACTATCTCGGCGTCGACACCCTCACGATCGGCATCTTCCGCGGCTGGTTCGGCCTCGGCAGCGTGAAGGTCGCCCTGGCTCTGGGAGCGCTGATGCTGGTCATCGTCGCGTTGCTGCAGGCGCTGGAGCACCGCCGGCGCGGCGCGGCGCGGTTCGGCGATGCGACGCTGCACGACCGCCCCTTGGTCCGGCGGCGGCTGCAGGGCGCGCCGGCTCTGTGCGCCTCGGCCGCCTGCTCCCTGCCGGTGATCACCGGATTCGGGCTGCCGGTCGGCCAACTCCTGTGGTGGGCCTCCCGCCGCCTGCCGGGCTTCGACGTGGATCTCGTCCGCTTGACCGGCACCAGCATCGGCCTGGCGCTGGCGGCCACCGCCGCCACCGTGGTGCTGGCCCTGCTGGTCGCGTACGCGGCGCGGGTCCGCAAGGACCGGCTGGTGGGGGCGCTGGCCCGCTGGTCCACGGCCGGCTACGCGGTGCCGGCGGCCGTGCTGGCGGTCGGCATCGCCACCGCCTACACTTGGGTCGACCACCGGTTGAACGACGCCGTGAGTGCCATGCTCGGCTTCTCGCCGGGACTGCTGCTGACCGGTTCCGGACTGGCGCTGATCGCCGCGTACGTGGTGCGCTTCTTCGCCCTGGGGTACCACGCGATCGACTCCGGCTTCGGCCGCATACCGCCGCGCTTCGACGAGGTGGGACGTGCGCTGGGGTTTCGGCCGGGACGCGGCCTGCTGCACGTCGCGCTGCCGAACCTGCGTCCCGCCCTGATGACGGCGTCGATCCTGATGGTCGTCGAGATGCTGAAGGAGTTGCCGCTGACGCTGATCCTGCGCCCGTTCCGCCTGGAGACGCTGGCCACCAACGTGTTCCGGCTGGCCGGCAACGAGCAGATCATCGAAGCGGCACCGTACGCGCTGGTGATCATCGCCGCCGGGCTCGGTCCGGTCCTGATCCTCAACCGCCTGATTGCGACGGGCGGCAAGCTTTCACGGTCGCGCTCGACGCCCGTCAATGCTCCGGCTCCGGCGCAAGCGTAACCCTCCGCCACGCTCCGGCGGCGACCTGACACTCGGCGCGGTCGGCAAGCGCTTCAAGGGAAGCCCGGCGCCGGCTCTGGACCGGGTCTCCCTCACCGTGGAGGAAGGCGGTACGACCGCCGTGCTGGGCGAAAGCGGCAGCGGCAAGACCACGCTGCTGCGCCTGGTGGCCGGCTTCGAGGAGCCCGACTCCGGGACGATCGACATCGGCGAGATCCGGGTCGCCGACAGCAGGCACTCGCTGCCGCCGGAAGAGCGCAGCGTCGGCGTCGTCTTCCAGGACACGGCGCTCCTGCCCCACCTGACGCTGCGGCAGAACATCGCGTTCGGCCTGCACCGCCTGCCGGAACGGGCACGAGCGCGGCGGATCGACGAGGTGGTGGAGCTGGTGCGCGTGGGCGACGCCCAGGAACGGTTCCCGCACCAGGTCTCCGGCGGCCAGGCGCAGCGCGCCGCCATCGCCCGCGCGCTGGCCCCGCGGCCGCGCGTGCTGCTGCTGGACGAACCGCTCAACAACCTCGACGGGCCGCTGCGCGCACAGCTCATCGAAGAGCTGCACGCAATTCTTGCCCTGCGGACCACCACGGCCATCTTCGTGACCCACGACCGCGACGAGGCGTTCAACATAGCCGACCGCGTGGCGGTGCTGCGCGGCGGCCGGCTGCAGCAGACCGGCACGCCGGAGGAGCTCTACTGGTCGCCGGCCAACGGCTTCGTCGCGTCGCTGCTGGGCAAGACCAACCTGATCCGGGTCCGCCGCAACGGCACCGGCTGGGTCTCCGACCTGGGGCCGGTCGGCACGGCGCAGCCCATCGACGCGGCCGGACAGCGGGTGGTGTCGATCCGCCCCAGCCAAGTGTGCGTATCGGCCAAGGCGGCAAACGGCACGAGCCGCTACGGCACGGTGGTCACCGCGCGCTTCCTGGGCGAAGTCCGGGAGCTCACCATCGCGCTGAACGGCGAGCGCGGCCCGCTGGAGGTCACCGCCCATGCCGCCGCGGCAACCCGCTTCAACGCCGGCGACCGCGTGTTCGTCTCCCTGCTGCCGTAAACTCTGCGCCGATGCGCAGAGTCATCCACGCCGACAATCTCCAGGCCCTCGCAGCGATTCCGGACGAGGCAGCCGCGCTCATCTACATCGACCCTCCGTTCAACACGGGGCGGACTCAGTCGAGGAAGACCCTGCGAACGATTCGCGACGAAGTGGCCGGCGACCGCACCGGCTTCCAGGGCAAGCGGTATCGGACGATCAAGCTTGGCTCCAGCGGCTATTCCGACACGTTCGACGACTACCTGGGTTTCCTGGAGCCTCGATTTCGGGAAGCGTGGCGCGTGCTCAAGCCGAACGGATCGTTCTTCCTGCATGTGGATTACCGGGAGGTCCACTACTGCAAGGTACTGCTGGACCATCTGTTCGGTCGGGAGTCGTTCATCAACGAGATCATCTGGGCATACGACTATGGCGCGCGCTCCAAGTCGAGGTGGCCGGCCAAGCACGACAACCTCCTCTGGTATGCAAAGGACCCGCGGAACTACGTTTTCCAATACGAAGAGATCGACAGGATTCCGTACATGGCCCCTGGCCTCGTGGGTCCCGAGAAAGCGGCTCGCGGCAAGACTCCCACCGATGTCTGGTGGCATACGATCGTCAGTCCGAACGGCAAGGAGAAAACCGGCTACGCGACGCAGAAACCGCTCGGCATCATCGAGCGCATCGTCCGCGTGCACACCCATCCCGGCGACCTGGTGATCGACTTCTTCGCCGGCAGCGGAACTCTGGGAGAGGCTGCTGCGCGCCTCGGCCGCGACTTCCTCCTGATCGACAACAGCCCGCAGGCGATTCAGGTCATGGCGAAGCGGCTGTCGGAGTACGGAGTCGAGTTCGAAGGCTGCGAAGGATTCGTCCAGCACGAAGACGCGGCAAAGGGGCACTGACGGCGCGCGCAGGGCCTCACGTGCGTCTGCCGGTCAGGTTCGCGGCGACGGCGGCCGCGGTTTCTTGCGCTTGGCGGATGCAGTCCGGAATGCCGACACCGTCATAGGGGGCGCCGGCCAGCCAGAGGCCGGGGCTTGCCGCGCACGCGGAGCGGACCTCGGCCAGCCACTCCGCGTGCCCGACGCGATAGAGCGGTGTGCCGGCCGGCCAACGGTGCACGCGGCTCACGGCCGGCGCGTGCGAGCGCGAGAATGAGCGACCCAAGGTGACGGAGAGTTCGTCCTGCACCAGCGCGATCAGCTCCTCGTCGCGGAGATCCAACAGGTCCGGGTCACGCCAGCCGCCCACGAATCCGCGGAGCAGGATGCCGCCGGCCGGCGCCCGCCCCTCCCACTTGGCAGAGCTCCAGGTACAGGCCAGCAGCCTGCTGTCCTCGTCACGCGGCACCAGAAAGCCGGATCCCGGCAGCGGAAGCGCGGCGCCCGGCTCGCGGTAGCCCAGCGTCACGATCGCCGACGAGGCAGCCTCCGCACCAGCAAGAAGTGTCGACAGCGGGCGATTCGCAGCATTCACGAGTTCCGCAGCGGCGGCAGCCGGCGTGGTCACCACCACGGCGGCTGCCGCCGGAACATCGGGCCCGTTTCTCAGATGCACGCGATAGCCGCCCGCCGCCGGAACGACCGAGGTCACCACGGCTCCGAGCTGCAGGCAACCGGCCAGCCGCGCGCGCAACGCGTCGACGAGCTGTTCCATCCCGCCCTTCAGGCTTGCGAACGGGCTGCCCCGCACGTGAGCCGGCTCCGTCTGCGCGGTAGCCGCAGGCCTGCTTCGACGCATCGGCGCGCGCAAGGCCGGAAAGGTGGACCCCAGGCTGAGTCGCCACGGGTCGGCCAGGTGAATGCCGGCAAGCAGCGGCTCCCCCAGGACCCGGAGCAGCTCCGCTCCATAGCGCCGCTGCACGAACGCGCCGACGCTCTCGTCGCCGCCTCCGTCGCGCTCGGGCACCATGGGATGCGCCAGAGCGCGAAGCCGGCCGGGCAGCGACAGCAGCGGCGAACGGAGAAACGCCCACGGCCGCCCGGGATGCACCAGCCGCATGCCGGGCGGGATCGGCACCAGCCGGCCGCGGCGCGCCACGTAGGCGCCGCGCGGCTCCCGCTGGGGAATCAGCGCGTCGGCAAGACCCAGCTCGCGGCACAGGTCGACGGCAGCGGGCTTGCCGGTCAGGAAAGAGTCAGGCCCCGCCTCGACAAGGAAGCCGTCGCGGTGCTCGGTGCGCAGCTTGCCGCCGGCGCGCGGCGCCGCCTCCAGCAGCATCACCTCGAAGGAGCCCCCCTCCTGCGCCATGCGCCGCAGGTACCAGGCGGTGGCCAGGCCGGTGATGCCGCCCCCCACCACCACTACGACGCGCGGCAGCCGCATCAGAGCAGGGACATCAGATCACGGCCGCCGCATCCTGCACGCGGTCCGCCAGTGCCGCGATCAACTCCGGGTCAGTGCCCAGGGAGGGCGTGCGGGTGACCGCGACGCCGAGCGAGTCGCCGAGCTCACGGAGCTCGATGTCGATGTCGAACAGGATCTCCACGTGGTCGGCCACGAACCCGAACGGCACGACCGTCACCTCGCGCACGCCTTCGGCGGCGGCCCGCCGCACCTCGTCCTCCAGCGAAGGTCCCAGCCACGTTCCCGGCCGCGCTCCCGCCGACTGGTAGCACAGCCGCCACCTGGAGGGCGGCAGGCCCGCGGCGGCGGCAACCGCCTCGGCCGATGCGCGAAGCTGCCCCGGATAGGGGTCGCCGTCGCTCACCCACTCGGCCGGCAGGCTGTGCGCCGAGAACAGCACGCGGGCCGCCGCGGGAGCGTGCAGCGACTCCCGCACCCTCACCAGGTCGCGCGCGACCGCCGCGGTGAAACGCCGGTGGTCGCCGAAGTGGGAGACGAAGCCGAAGCGGACGGATCCGCCCTGCGCGGCAACCGCGGCGCGCACCTGTTCGTGGTACGCGCCGACGCTGCGGCGCGAGTAGTGCGGGGCCAGCGCCAGGCCGACGGCGGAGGTCACCCCCTGTGCCGACAGGCGCTCGACCGCGGGGGCGATACGGGGGTGCCAGTGGCGCATGCCCACCACCACCGTGACCGGCACGCCGCGCCGGTCGAGCTCTCGTCCCAGCGCGGCCGCTTGTGCCTCGGTCGCCGCGCGCAGCGGCGACCTGCCGCCGATCCGCCGGTAGCGGTCACGGACCTCCTCCACCAGTGCCGGCGGCGTCGGCCGTCCGCCGCGGATGTCCTGCAGGTACTCGGCCACGTCATCCAGGGATTCCGGCCCGCCGTAGGCCATCACCAGCAACCCGAGCACCTTCATGCGCCTGCGACGGCGGCAGCCCCGGCCGGTGGCTGGTATCCGTGCACGACCTCGACCAGCCGGGCGACCGACTCCGGCGGCGTCTGCGGAAGGATCCCGTGACCGAGGTTGAAGATGAACCCCGGATCGGCGGCCGATCCCGCCAGGATGCCGCGGACGCGCTGCTCCAGCACCTCCGGCGGCGCGAACAGCAGCGCCGGCTCCAGATTCCCCTGCAGCGCCAGGCGATCCGGCAGCGCCCGCCGCGCGCGGGGCAGGTCGACGCGCCAGTCCAGGCTCAGAACCGCACACGGCAGGCTGCCCAGCAGGTCCAGCATGCCGCCCGTGCCGGTGCTGAAGTAGATCAGCGGCACCCCGGTCGGCTGCAGTTCCTCGCAGACTTCGCGCACGTACGGCAGGACGTGCTCGCGGTAGTCATCGGCGGCCAGCGTCCCGACCCAACTGTCGAAGATCTGCAGCACCTGCGCGCCGGACTCGGCCTGGGCGATCAGATAGTCGGTGACCAGGCGTGCCAGCTTCGCCATCAGCGCACGCCACGCCGCGGGCTGCTCGAACATCATCCGCTTGGTGAGGGTGAACTGGCGTGACGTGGTCGCCTCGACCGCGTAGGTGGCCAGCGTGAACGGGGCGCCCGCGAAGCCGATCAACGCCACTGCCGGGGACAGCTCGCTCCGCACCAGTTCCAGCGCGCGCAGCGTCGCCGCCAGATGATCGCGTGGCTCCGCCACCCGCAACGCCTCGACATCCGCCGGCGAGCGGACGGGATTGTGTATCCTCGGACTGGTCCCGTTGCCGAACGACAGTTCCAGCCCCATGCCCGTCAGCGGCGGCAGGATGTCCGCGAAGATGATGGCGGCGTCCAGATCGAAACGCCGTAGCGGCTGCAGCGTGACCGTGGCCGCGAGCTCCGGGTTGCCGATGATGTCGAGCATGCCGTACCGCGTGCGCAGCGCCCGGTACTCGGGCAGGTAGCGTCCCGCCTGGCGCATCAGCCAGATCGGGACGCGGGTCGCAGGCTGGCGCCGGCACGCGGCCAGCAGCGGCGCGGCATTCACGCCGAGCCACCGGCGGGACAGCTCATCCGAACAACCCCAGGGCATCTCCCCCGGGATGGTGGAGGGCGGTGGTCAGCGGCGTGTCGCGCTCCGTATAGGCGCGCGCCTCGGTGCTCCGCAACCGGTTCACCAGGTCGGAGAAGCGGGGCAGGTCGTCGGTCTCGTACACGACCACGAATTCCTGATCCTGCACGCCCACCGAGTAAAGCAGGAGCTGGGTGATGTCCGGGTACTCCTTGCCCACGCGGATGTGCCCGTTCATCATCCCCTGCCGGGTGTCGCGGCTGAGCGCGTACCAGGCGCTGGTCTTGACGAACGGGTACACGACCAGGAAGCGCTTGCGTTCGGCCATGAACGGATCGACCTCCTGCGTGGAGCGCGCCTTGGTATACGTGGACGGACGCGTGAAGCCCCACAGCGGCTGCTGCACCTCCAGCACCGGCCGCAGCGGAGCCAGCATCTGCGCGTAGCCATGGAAGAAGGCGTGCACGCGATCGGGCTCGGCCGAGCGCAGCGCGGTCCATACCAGCAGGTCGGCGCTGTCGTGCAGCGGGAACACCTGGTAGACGTGGCGGGCGTCAGCCACGCCGGACAGTCCCTCCCACAGCGACCTGAGCCGCTGGCCGCGTTCCTCCGGACCGAGCATCCAATAGGCCTGCGTGAACCTCAGGAGGGTGAAGTGGCTGAGGGTTCGCGGCGTTCGTCGCGGCGAATCGGGTTCGGTCATGGTCGCTCCTGTCTGTCGAGTGTGGAATGGGGCCGGCCATCGCGCCCCGTCGGTTCTTCGTCTGGGTCGGTGAACAGATACTCCAGCGCGTCCCGGTACCGGCCCGACTGACCGCTGCCGGCCGCCGCGCGCAGGCGCAGCATGGGCCGCCGCACCAGCCGCCGCGCCAGGTTGTGCGCCAGCGACTGCATGACCCGACGCTGCCGGTCGGTGAGCTCCGGCAAGCGCCGCAAGGCACGTTCCAGCTCGGCGTCGCGGGCCGCCGTGGACAGCTCGCCGAGCAGGCGCAGGGCGGGTGCCACCTCGTGCTCGCGCAGCCACGACACGAAGCGCGCCACCTCCTGGTCGATGATCGCCTCGGCTCTCGGCACCTCGGCGGCGCGCGCCGCGCGGCCGGCGCGGGTGGCCGCGTCCAGGTCCTCGAAGTCGTAGCACCGCACGCCGCCGATGCCGTCCGCGCCCGCCTGCACATTCTGCGGCAGCGCCAGGTCGACCACGTGCAGCGGGCGCCCGCACCGCGCGGCCATCGCCTCCCGCAACAGGGGCGGGTCGATGAACGGCTCCGGTGCCGCGGTCGCTGCGATAACCACGTCGGCCCCGCGCAGGGCCTGAGGACCGCCGGCCCACGGAACCGCGACGCCGCCGTGCAGGGCGGCGAGGCGCTCGGCCCGCTCCAGCGTCCGGTTGACCACGATGAGGCGGCCGATGCCGCACGCGTGCAGGCGCTCGCAGGCCCGCCGCGCCATGGTCCCGGCGCCAAAGACCAGCGCCTGTGCCCGTCCTACCGCGTCGACGTGCGCGACCGCCAACTCGACCGCAGCCGACGCCAGCGAGGCGCCGTGTCGGCCGATGCCGGTCTCCGTGCGCACGCGCTTGCCGGCATGCAGCGCGGCTCCGAACAACGCGTGCAGCACCGGCCCCGCGCTGCCCGTCTCCGTCGCCCGGGCCAGCGTAGCGGCCACTTGGCGCTGGACATCGGTCTCGCCCAACGCCATCGCATCGAGCCCGGCTGCCACACGCATCAGGTGACGAGCCGCGCATCCGTCACCGACCGCGGTCAGCCCTGCCCGGGCGGCCGGCGGAAAGTGTTCGCGAAACACGCCGAGCAGCCACTGGGCGCTCACCCCCCGGCTGTACACCTCGCACCGGTGGCAGGTCGACAGGGCCGCCCACTCCGGGTCCTCGCCCTCGACACGCGCCATCGCCGTACCCAGCCGATCGGGCAGCGTCGCCGCGGCGGCCGCCGCCTCGCTCGCGACTGACGGCACGAGGGGGCGGTAATCCAATAGCCAGGCGCAAATCATGGGTTCTCGAGGTACGCGCTATCACTCGGGCTGGAGTATCGAGCGCGTCTTCGCCGGCAGCCTCGCCACCCGGCGCCACGATGCCAACCGTTCCGGCACCCGTGAGGCGCCGCCTCGCAGGCGCGCGCGCGCCACGAAGTAGCTGCCGATCACGAAGCCGGCGGCCGCCACCTGACCGCCCAAGGTCTGCCACGTGGGATAGACGCCGAACCAGTTGCCGATCCAGTAGGGCAGCGCAAGCCCGAAGATCGGCGACAGCCGGACCCAGCCGACGGCCTGCATGATGTGCACGGTGGTGCCGGTCAGGGTCACCAGCACCGCGCCGATGAGCACGCCGGTCACTACCAGCATCTTCTTGTAGGGCAGCTTCTTCTCCAGCCGGAACGTGAGGATCCCCACCACCGCGACCCCGGCCAGACCCAGGGCGACGCCGGCGAGCACGGTTTCGACGGGCGCGCGGAAGATCAGCGCCTGCAGGAACAGCGCGGTCTCGAATCCTTCGCGATAGACGCTCGCGAAGCCCAGGAGCCCGAAGCCCACCGCCTGGCCGGCGGCGCCGGCCAGCAACACGCGCTTGCGGCCATGGAACTTCGCGATCCAGCCGCTCCAGTACACCTTGTGGAAGAACCAGTTGGTGATGATCAGCAGCATCCCGACCGCGACCAGGGAGACGATCGCCTCCAGCCGTTCCCCGTACATCCGGAACAGGTGGACCAGGCGATGGGCGGCGAACCAGGTTGCCGCGGACGCCGCCAGCGCCACCACCGCTCCCAAGTACAGCGGCCTGCGGAACGCGGCGGCCGCGCCGACCATGCCCGCCACCAGCGCGGCCAGGATGACGACCGCCTCCAGTCCCTCGCGGAACACGATGACGGCGGCGTTCACCACCGCGGCGGCCGGCGCGGCGTCGTCGGCAAGCACCGCTTGGGCATCGCCGAGCGACGTGCGCAGCCTGGCGGCGGTGGCAAGATAGACGTGGAACGCCTCGCGTCCGGCGATCACGGTCGCCAGCCCGGGCGTGCCCGGGGTACCGGACCAGAACAGCGCGTCGATCCGGTGCGCGAGCGAGGGGTTGATCCCCAGCAGCGACAGCTCCGGTCCCGCGTCGAACAGGCCGTACACCTGAATCCGCATCCGCTCGGCGCCGGTCCAGTCCCCCTTGCGGACCAGCCCGTCCAGGCTGTCGAACATCTGAGCGATCACGGTGAACACCGAGTCCCCGTCGATGCCGCCCATCGCGCCCAGAGTCGCCGTGACGATGGCACGCGCTTCGACCGTCTTCTCGGCGACGTCCCGTGTCGGCCCCAAGTCCGCCACCTGCGTCCTGAGATCCTCGAGCAGCACCTGCAGCCGGGCAGCCTCCGCCGCGTCCACCGCAGCGATGCGCGGGGACAGCTCCGAGGCCGAGTGGATGGCCTGTTCGAGAAACGCCACGGCCTCCGCGTACTCCGCCTCGATGCTGATACGGCCGTTCCGCACGCCGTCGCGGTACTCGATGGCCACCAGCTCGAGAAAGAGCTGCATCAGGTCGGCACGCCGGGCCAGCTCCTCCGCCGGCAGCTCCACCGCCTGGTACCCGCGCCACTGCCGCATCAGCCCCGTGGCGGCGGCGCGTACGCCGTCGGGGTCGGCCGCCAGGGCGGCGGAGGTGAGCGCCGCGGAGGTGTCCTGCAGCTCCGTCCACGCCGCCTGCCCCTGCTTCGCCACGAAGTCGTCGCCGAACATCGACAGGTAGGAGCCGATCAGGCCGGCGCTCTCGGCGGCTCGTATCACCAGCCCGCGGTCCGCTGCCTTCAAGGCGCTGCCGGCGGCGTACCCCACCCGCGCGTGATAGGTGTCGTCCAGGTCGTCGCGGACGATGGCCGCCGCGGCCTCCGCCCCGAGGGATCCTGCCGCCAGATCCTCGACAGCACGGGACGCCAGCGAATGGACCAGCGTCACGCGCGTGGCCCGGCGGTACTCGCGCAGGGCAAGCCAGGCGACCGCGTGGTCCGGATCCTGGGCGCGGGCAGCGGCGATCGCGCCGAGCCGGGCGGCGGCGGCCAGCTCGCCGAGCACGCGGCCCCTTGCGAGCGCCTGCCGCGCCAGGTCGGCGGCCCGAAGCCCGGTCAGGAGGTCGAGCTCCGCGCGAATGCGCCCGTCGGCGCCCGGCGCCGTGGAGGCCACGAAGGTGCCGATGTGGTCGTAGGCGGCCGCGGCGTTGCCGGCGTGCTTCGAGGACGCGCCCGCGTCCCCGCGCTCGGCATCCGCCAGCATGGCCAGCAATTCGCTCCGAACCGCCTGCGCAGGACGCCACATGTCGGGCGCGTCACGCTCCGGCCAGACAGCCGCCGGCCCGACCACCGTGGCGAGCATGGCCGATCCGAGCAGGCAAATCGTTCGTTTAACGCGATTAACGTGATTGACAGGCATTAAGGGCGTTAAGACAGATGTAACACGGCACGAATCGGTGTGCAAGGGGGTTGACAGTGATCAAGAACCCTTCAATGTGTTAATCAAACTTAATTACCGGGAACTTCCCGAGGAGTACGTTTCATGTCCCATCTCGACATGGTGCCGCGGCGTCGCGGCACCCGATGGTTGTGGGCCGCGCTGCTGGCAGCGCTGAGCTCCGCGATCGCCTTCGCGAGCCCGCAGGCCGATCAGTCGGCCCCCGACCTGCAGCCGATCAAGGACTACACGCTGAACCAGGCGCGACTGATGCAGACGGCGACCGAGCGGCTGAACCAGATGGCGGCCGACTACGAAGCGCTGCTGGGCCGGCACGGCGGCAACTACCAGGCGGCCTGGAAGGCGGAGCCCGCTGCCCTGCGCAACCTGCTCGTCGCCGGGCGGGCGGCATGGGTGGATGCCAGCACCTTCTACGAGTTGAGCGAGGGAATCATCGCCGGAGTGCCCTCGCTGGCCTTCTACGACACGTGGATCGACGCCGGCCCGTCGGGCGCCGAAGACCCGGCAGAGGCGATCGACTGGACCCTGGAGGTCGCGGACGGCCGCGTCCTCGACAAGCCAGGGAATCTGTTCCACCACCTGACCGAGCCCGTGCTGTGGGGGACGGTCGACGCGTGGACGGGCGCCCGCGTGGACCTCGACGGAGACGGGCAGATCGCCGCCGTGGCCGACGCCCTTCCCGAAACGGCCATCCTCATGGCGGTCTCGGGCGCGATCGACGGCGCCGCCGCGGAGATGGCGGAGGCGGTGACCGCCTGGGCTCCCACCCTCCCGGACGTGTTCACGGCGCTGGTGGTGATGGTGCCGACCATGAACGAGTACTTCGAGCAGTGGAAGGAATCGCGCTACGTCGCCGGCGGCGCCTCCACGGAGATCAGCTTCGTGGCGGTCAGCCGCCTGTTCGACATCAACGGCATCCTGACCGGGCTGGACCTTGCCTACGACCACGTCTCACCGCTGGTCGCCGGTGCCGATGCCGACCTGAACTCCCGCATCGAGGAGGGGTTCACGCAGCTCGTCGGCTACGTCAGCGATCTCTACGAGGAGGAGCGGGCCGGACGCCAGTTCACGGCGGCCGAGGCGGACCTGTTCGGCACCGAGGCGCAGGAGCTTGCCACGACGCTGTCGGCGCTCCTGGCCCGCGCCGCGGAGCTGCTCGAGGTCAGGCTGGACCTGGCATAGCGACCGATCCCCGCGCCACGGCCGTGCGAAGGCGACGGCCGTAGGCCGGCGATGGCGGAGGCGGGTCTCACGGCGAGGCCCGCCTCCTTTTCGTCCTGGAGGCGCCGGAACCGTGCGAAGATCGGCTGGAGATCAACTGGTGGCCGGCTACTCGGGAACTCCGCTGGCGAGGAAGCTCGGCATCAAGCCAGGCTTCCGTATCCGCCCCAAGAACGAGCCGTGCCCGTACCGGGAGTTGGTCGGGATCGACGACTCCGCCGACGTTGCGATCTCCTCTCGAATCCGCTCGAACGTCGATCTCTGGCACCTGTTCACCCGATCCGAACGTGAGCTGTCCGACACGCTGCCGGTGGCGATGAGGCAGATCGCCTCGAACGGGATGATCTGGGTGTCGTGGCCGAAGCGCGCCTCCGGGGTGCCAAGCGAGATCAGTGAGGACGACGTCCGCCGCCACGCCCTCCCGCTTGGCCTGGTCGACGTCAAGGTCTGCGCGGTCGACGGGGTCTGGTCCGGGCTCAAGCTGGTGATCCGCAAGGAGCTCCGCGGCCGATAACGTCGTGCGGCTCATCCGTCATCGCGCCTATGCCAGTCGGCTGAGCAGAGCCGTAGCGGGAGCCAGACGAATGCCCTCCGGAGTCCGCGCGTCCTTGGTGCCGGAGGCGCTGAGCTGCCACGCCTCGGCATCGGGAAAGCGCCGTTTCAGGTAGCGAAGGCTGCGGTCCACGCCCGTATCCGACCACTTCGTCTCCACCAGCAGGACGGGGACGGTGCGGTCGGTCACCACGAAGTCGACTTCACGGCCGTCGACGTCGCGGAAGTAGCGCAGTTCCAGATCCCGCCCTTCGGCATCCTGCTGCTGGTGGACCCACTTCAACAGGGCCATCGCGACCAAGTTCTCGAAACGCTGCGGCAACGCAGGGACCTGCGTCCAGTCGAACAGGTAGTGCTTTTGCGCCTTCTTGATGGCGCGAATCGCCGGCGATCCGAACGGACTCACGCGGATCAGCGCGTACAGGCGCTCCAATGCGGCAACCCAGCGCCGCACCGCGTCGTGGCTGACGCCGAGATCCTCCCGAAGCGCGTTGAGCGACAGCGGCGCGCCGACCAGCTCCGGCAGCCTGAGCGAGAGCAACTCCAGGTTGCCCAAGTCGACGATCTGCTCCAGCGATCCGATTTCTTCGTGGACCAGCAACGTCCGGTACTCGCGCGACCATCGGCGCGCGCTGCGTTCCGAGCCGGAGAAAAACGGCTCGGGGAAGCCGCCGAGGCGCAACAGGTCATGCAACGACGCGGGGTCACCGAGTTCCGCGAGCGACAGCGGATGCAGCCGATGCAGATGGTAGCGGCCCTGCAGCGAGTCCCCTCCGCGCCGATAGGCGTCGAGCCGGGCGCTTCCGGTAACCAGAATGCTGAACTCTCGGCCGGCGCCGTCGTACAGGCCCTTCAGGTAGTCCCGCCAGGACCGGTACTTGTGAAGCTCGTCGAATGCGATGACGCGGACGGGCGGCAACTCTCGATTGAGGATGGACTCGCGGTGCTCGGCGATATCCCAGTTGAGGTACCCCGCGGGGTCGGTCAACACACCCTTCGCCAGCGTGGTCTTGCCGACCTGCCGGGGGCCAGCCACGAAGACCATCTTCTCCTTCAGGTCCTCCCGCACGATCGCGTCCACGTACCGTTCCACGATGGAAGAATACGGCCATTTCTAGCCATTGCCAAAAAATATCGCACATTATTTTTGCACCCGCCAAAAATGCCCGTATCTTCTGAGAAGGGCGCGCTCAGCCGATCAGGAGAACCCTGGAACCGGTGACGTTACCCCTCCTCAGGTCCGCGAGCGCGCGCCCCGCCTGCTCCAGCGGATAGGTCGCCACTGCCGGCCGGATCGGCACGTCCGGGGCCAGCGCCAGGAACTCGCGGATGTCGCGTCCGGTCACGTTGGCGACCGACTTCACCTCGCGCTCCAGCCACAGGTGCTCATGGTAGCGTAGCTCGCCGAGCACTGCCCGGTCGCGGTCCTCCTTGCGGATGGCGTTGATGACCAGCCGGCCGCCGGGCTGCAGCGCGGCCAGCGCGGCGATCACCGGGCGCCATGCCGGCGTGGTGTCGATGACCGCCCGCGGCGGACGAGGCGGGTCGTCCTCGATCGCGCCAGCCCATGCCGCCCCGAGTTCGAGCGCGGTCTCACGCGCCCGCGGCCGGCGCGCGAACACATACACCGGGCTCGACGGATAACGGTGGCGGGCGATCTGCAGCACCAGGTGTGCGGAGCCGCCGAAGCCGGTCAGGCCGAGCGGTTCGCCGTCGCGCAGCCCCGCCAGCGCCAGGGCGCGGTAGCCGACCGCTCCCGCGCACAGCAGCGGCGCCGCCTCCGCGTCGGCGTACGCGTCAGGGATCGGATGGGCGTACCGCTCCCCGACGGCCAGGTACTCAGCGTAGCCGCCGTCCGCGTCACGGCCGGTCGCCCGAAACGCGGGGCTGAGGTTCTCATCCGCCTCCCCCGTCGAAGCATGAATCCACCCCACCCCGACCCTGTCGCCGAGCCGATGCTCCGTGACCCCGCCGCCGAGCGCGGCCACCCGCCCGACCGCCTGGTGCCCCAGGACGACCGGCAGACGCGGCGGCGCGATCCGGCCCTCCGCCTGATCCAGGTCGGTGTGGCAGACGCCGCAGGCCTGGACCCGCACCAGCACCTCGCCCGGTCCGGGCTCGGGCACCGGGAGCCGGCGCAGCTCAAGGACCGGCGGGCCCCCGCCGTCGTCGGCGAGCGATCCGGTCCGTTCCAGGATCATCGCCCGCATGGTCGCGCGGCTCATGCCGACGCCCCCGAGGAGCCGGCCACCAGCATCAACGCGAACAGGCCACGTTGGCCGGCCCTGCCACCGCGTTGCGCTTCGCCGGCGCCACCCCGAGCACCGCCAGCCCCAACACCAAGTCGACCAGCTTCCCTACCCGAATCTCGGCCACGCTGTCCAGAAATCGTGCCTCCTCCGGCTTGGTCAGTGTAGTTCAGGGTGCCCTGGCGCACGTCCTCGATCAGCTTGTGCAACTCATCGGACGCCGACCGCGAGCATCCAACTATCTTGTGGGTCTCAGGATTTCGTGTGAGCAAGGCCGAGGGAGGTGCGACCGCGGTGGCCTCGGGCCCGATCCTCCGGAGGCACCGTTCAGCCGTGCGGCGCGTGCCGATGACGGTGGTGGACTTCACATAACAATCGGAGATTCCCGGGATCGGCGCCGCCGCCCAGCGCATAGGGGAGGATGTGGTCTATCTCGATCATATATCGTGAGTTGCAGCGGCGTCCAGTCTCTCGATCGACGTAGCTGCAGCGGCCGCCGTCGCGCTTCCAGACCTGTCGTTTCACCGCCGCCGGAATCGCGCGGCCCGAAGCGCACGGCTTCGACGCCGGAGTGGCGGCGCCGGTCGGCTTTCGCCGGCCAGCGGCCTGGCGGTCCGTCGCTTTCTGCCGACTCGGCGAGCGTGCGGAGATCGGTGTCGATTGTCTCGCTCGCTCCGACGTCGGAGTGGTGCCGGCGGGAGTCGCCGCATCCGGCACCGTCCGGGCGTGACCGGGCTCCGGGCCGGCTTGGTGCTTCGCTGCCGGAGCCGGCTTGGCGTCGCGCTCCGCCGGCCGGCTGCCGGAGCGCGCTCGTCGCGGCGGCCGGCTCGGGTCGTGGCGGTCGAGCGCCTCCTGAACGATCCGGCCCACGAGCTGCCCCACCGTCATGCGCGGGTCCACGTGGGAGAGCAGCCCACGAAGCTGCTCCAGCCCCTGGTGGCAGTCGGCGTCGATGACCGCCTTCAACTCGTAGCGGCCGTCGCCGAGCGGGCGCATCCGGTCGGCCGGCGTCGCCAGCTCCGGGTCCAGGTCGGCCAGCATGCGGCGGACCTGACGCGCGCTCTTGCCGGCCGCGTCCTCCATGAGTTTCTGCCTTCCTGCCGCATCGAGCACCAGCGGTGGCGAAGCGGGAGGAACCGAGGTCCGGGGCGGCGTGCCGTCGGCCGCAGGACCGTCCGGCGCCGCGGCCCCGGACGGCGCCAAGCCCGCCGATACGGCCGACGAGGAAGCCGCGGCAGCAGCGTTCTCCGGCGCTGAGCCCGCCGGCGCACGCGACGCGGTGCCGCAGATGGACCCGCGCCGCCGCTGCCGGTCGAAGGCCCACTGCAACTCGGCTGCGGCGCTCAGCGTCAGCGACCCGTCGCGCAGCCGCTCGCGCGCGTCGGGCTGGTCGGCGCACAGCCGCACGGCGCCGATGCGCCGGGCGGCGGCAGGGTCACTGTAACCGAGCTCGCGCACCGCGTAGTCGAACAGGCTGGAGCAGCCACGCTGCAGAAAGAGACGGCGGGCTTCGATCTCGGCGAGGTGGTCGATGACGGCGCCCTGCAGGTGGCGTTCGTGGCGGACCAGGGTGCTGGTCTGACGCAGCAGTTCGCGGTCGGAGAGGGCGCCGACGGTGGAGTTGATGCCGGGGCGGACGGCGGTCGCAAGAGTCGCGGTTTTCATGCAGTAAATGTAATACCGGTTTTCAGATAGACGTCATTGTCAAGTCCGGGACAGGCGGACGATTGGCGCGCAGCGGGAGCTGAAAGGGGTACTGGGCGGCCGAACGGGCATCCGAGCTTCCGGGAGGCCGGAAGGGGCGGATACGTGCGGTGGCGTGCCACCTCGCAGGCGCGAAACCCCGTCAAGACCCAGCGGCAAGAATCCTCGATCTTTTTTCGCGGCGCGCCCGCTGCCGTCCACGCGGCGGACGCCTGCGCCCAGCGCCGCGGGACGCGTAGAATGGCGCGGTGGTCGAGCGCAAGTTCTCCGAGCCGCATCTGGCTGGTCTGTACGACCCGTACTGCGGGCGGGAGGGTCGGGCCGACTTTCGCTTCTACCTGCCGCTGGTGATGTCCGCGAATGCCGTGCTCGACGTCGGCTGCGGTACGGGTGCGTTGCTGCATTGGGCGCGTGAGAAGGGGCACACGGGGCGGTTGGTCGGACTCGACCCCGGCCAGGGGATGCTCGAAGTGGCGCGGACGCGCTCCGATATCGAGTGGATCTCCGGCGACCTGACGACGGTCGCATGGGAGCGGGAGTTCGACCTGGCCGTGATGACCGGGCATGCGTTTCAGCAGTTGGTCGAGGATGACCTGATCCGTGCCTCGCTCGCCTCAATCCATGCCGCGCTCGCCGTCGATGGTGTCTTCGCGTTCGAGACCCGCAACCCTCTATCTCGGGCTTGGGAGCAGTGGACTCCGGAGCACGGTGTCGACTTCGTAGGCGCTGATGGCGAAGCCGTGCGTCTCGAGAAAGAGGTCGAAATACCGGTCTCAGGCGATGTCGTTCGTTTCACAACCACGTATACGAGTGCCGGCTGGGACCAGCAGGAACAGAGCCACGGGACCCTGCGGTTCCTCGATAGGGACAAGCTCTCGGCGTTTCTCCACGAGGCCGGCTTCGTGATCGAGGATCAGTTTGGCGACTGGGACCGGAGCCCGGACCTGGACGCGAGCCCGGAGATCA
The DNA here is from genome assembly GCA_965202935.1 of Spirochaetia bacterium. Classification (GTDB taxonomy): domain Bacteria; phylum Spirochaetota; class Spirochaetia; order SZUA-6; family Bin103; genus CATQHW01. The sequence goes on along the minus strand of OZ241879.1, from coordinate 6,703,151 downwards.
TCACGGTCGCACGTCGGAACTAGCGGCTCATGCCGATGCTCCCGAGTAGTGCCGCAGCCCGCGCATCCAGACGAACCGCGCCGCGGCCAGGGCGCCGGCCGCCACGCCCCAGGCCAGCAGGACCCGGCTGCCGGTCAGCCGGCCGACCAGCGCCTCGGCCGGCACCGTGATGGCGATCGCCACCGGCACCACGAAGGTAAGCAACGTGCGCAGCCACCCCGGGTAGATGCCGATCGGCCAGCGCGCCGCCTGATACAGGTCGCTGAAGATCACCAGGATGTTGCCGATGCGCACGAACCAGAACGACGCCGCCGCCATCGCCAGCAGGAAGCTGTACACGATCGCGCCGCCGGCCAGCAGCATCAGCGCGAACAGCGCCAGGTCGGCCGGCCCGACCGACGCGCCGCGGCGCGCCAGCGCCACCCCCAGCACGGCCAGCCCCAGCGCCACGTCGACCAGCTTCCACACCCGGATCTCGGCCACGCTGACCAGGAACTGCGCCTCCTCCGGCTTGGTCAGGGTGTAGTCCAGGGTGCCTTGGCGCACGTCCTCCATCAGCTTCTGCATGCTCGGCTCGATCACGCCGCCCATCGCCGCGCCCATCAGCAGATACACGCCCAGCACGGCCAGCACCTCGTCCGGGCCCCAGCCGCGCAGCGTGTCGGTATGGCCGAACACCACCATCAGGCCGCCGATCGCCCCGGCCACCGCCACGCCGGACTGCAGGACCTGGAGGTACAGGTTCGCGCGATACGCCAGCTCGTTCAGCAGGCCGATCCTGAGGAAGGTCCAGGCCACCCGCAGCCGGTGCACGCTCAGGACCCCACCGCGGCGTACTTGCGGACTCCGAGCCGCCACATGATGCGGAGCAGCAGCAGCCCCAGCACCAGCCACAGCGCCTGCATGCGGAAGCCGGCGGCGATCACGTAGGGGCTCAGCCGTCCCAGCGCCAGCTCCACCGGGAACCACACCGCCCATCGGAACGGCAGGTACCAGGTGATGCGCTCCAGCCAGCCAGGAAACAGCTCCAGCGGCGCCAGCCGCCCGGAGCAGAACAACAGCAGCAGGAAATAGATCTGGTTGATCGCCGCGGTGCGCGTCGTCCAGAACGCGCTGAGGGCGAACGCCCAGTCGATGAAGAAACGGATGAGGTAGGCGACCACCAGGGCCGCCGCCGCCGGGGCGAGCGTCGCGGCGCGGAACCGGAAGGCCGGCTCGAACAGCACCGACAGCAGGACGGCCGCCGGCACCAGGATCACCAGGGTGAGCACCTTGTAGGCGAGGTTGTCGGCGATGTCGCCGTGGATGGGATGGATCGGCTTGAGCAGCATCGCCGACAGCTCGCCCGAGCGCACCCGCCACTCGAACTCGTGGATGATCCACGTGAAGGTGAGTTGGTTCACGACCATCAGGGTGATGAAGTAGGCGGCGAAATCCGCGGCGTCGTAGCCGCCGACCCCGCCGCGCGCCGCCGCCACGGTCCGCCACACCACCAGGTAGACCGTGGGCTCGACGATCCGGTTCAGCATCCAGATCGCCAGCTCGACGCGGTACTGGAGCTGCAGCGCCAGCGTCGTCTTCAGGTAGACCCAGTAGACGCGGAGCATCCTCTCAGTCGCGGTCGCGGGGCGGCCCTTCCGGGCCGGCCAGGGCGCCGGCGAACACCTGCTCGATCACGTCCTCGATCGGCGGATCCTCGACCGTCAGGTCGCTGACCGGCAGGTCTCCCAGCAGCCGCGCCGTGACCTGCGGCGTGTCGGCCTTGGGCACCAGCAGCGTGTGGCGGCTGCCCTCCGACGCGACCACCTCGCCATAGCTCGACAGGTCGGCGGTGTCGCGGTCCAGCTCCACCACGATGGTCTTGTGCGGGGAGAAGCGGCGGATCAGCTCCTGCAGCGCGCCGTCGAACAGGATCCGTCCGTGGTCGATCATGATGATGCGGCTGCAGAGCGCCTCGACGTCCGCCATGTAGTGGCTGGTCAGCAGCACGGTGGTGTCGTGCGCGCGGTTGTACTCCGCCAGGAAGGCGCGGATGCGGCGCTGCATGGTCACGTCCAGGCCGATGGTGGGCTCGTCCAGGAACAGCACCCGCGGCCGGTGCAGGAGCGCCACCGCGATCTCGCACTTCATCCGCTCGCCCAGCGACAGGTTGCGCACCGGACGCTCCAGCAGCGGCCCCAGGTCGAGCAGGCCGGTGAGCTCGTCCAGGGTCCGGCGGTAGTCGGCGGCCGGCACCCGGTAGACGACCCGGTTGCGCTCGAAGGAGTCGATCACGGGGATGTCCCAGAGGAGCTGGTTGCGCTGCCCCATCACCAGCGTGATGCGGCGCAGGAAGGCGCGTTCGCGCCGGGCCGGCACGTGGCCGAGCACCTGTGCCCGGCCCGCCGTGGGGTGCAACAGCCCGGCGAGCATCTTGAGCGTGGTGGTCTTGCCGGCGCCGTTGGGGCCGACGAAGCCGACGAACTCGCCCGGCTGCAGGGCGAACGAGACCTGGGCCACCGCCTCGACAGCGCGGGTTTTGCGGCGGAACACGCTGTGCACGGCCGCGCCGAGCCCGGCCCCCCGCTCGGGTACGAGGTACGTCTTGGTGAGCTGCCGGACGTCGACCGCGAGCATCCGCCTATCTTAGCGGGCGCATACGTAGACCTGCGTGTCGTAGCACTCGCGGAACCCCTGGCGGACCAGGTTGGCGAGCGACGGCCGCAGGATGCTCAGGGTCTCCGCCATCACGAGCCGGCAGCCGCGGGCGTGCGCGGCGCGGATTCGGGCCGCGATCAGCGCGTTCTGCGCTCCTCGCGACCGGTCCGGCTCGCGCGTTGCGGCCAGGTACAGGTACCCGGCCGCGCCGGCGACGCAGAGGCCGGCCGCGGCGACGGGACGATCGCCGTCGAAGGCCAGGTAGTGCGAGCAGCCGTCGCGGCCGATCGTTCCCAGGAAGGCGCCGGCAAAGTCGCCGTAGAGCGTTGTCAGGAACCCCGTGTGGGCGCGCAGCTCCGGCGCCGACAGGGCGCGCACGCGCAACGCCGTCCGATGCGGGGCCACCGCTTCGGCGGAGCGCGCCAGCGTGATGTATCGCGGGCCCTCGAACGGCCGCAGTCCCAGCTCGCGCAGCCACTGCCGGATCTCTTCCGCCTGCGGGCACGGGCTCAGCCAGAAGAACCAGCGCTTCACGTCGGCCGCGGCAAACCGTTCGGCGATCTCCCGAATCTCGCTCCGGCCTGTCGGCCGCGCCACGCCGACGAAGTCGGCCCGGTTGCGGTTGGTCGAGGGGTATTCCGTGTCCGACGACCGATCGATCGTCAGGAAACCGCCGCCGAGCTCCGCATACTCGGCGCCGCGGACACCGGCGGCCAAGGCACGTCGCGGAGCGTAGAGGTGGCGCGCGATCTCGGCTGCGGTCATGCGAGTCCACCCACTCGGTTCTCGGAAAACCAAAGATCTGACATCGTCTCATCCAACGAACCATGAAATGATGCCATGCGTACGACCATCACGATCGATGAGGACGTAGCAGTGGAGCTCGCCCGAATCCGCAGCCAACGCGGTGAGAGCTTCAAGAGAGTCGTCAACGACACGCTCCGCGCCGGCCTCGCGCACGCGGCCGCACCCGGCCGGCCCCGCCGCCCGTACCGGACCCGACCGGTGTCGCTCGGACGCTGCAGGCTCGACAGCATCGACGACGTCGCGCGGGTACTGGCGATCGCCGAGGGAGAAGCCCATCCGTGATCCTGGTCGACGCCAACCTGCTGCTGTACGCGCAAGTCACGCCACGTCGCCGCCGCCCGGTGCATAATGCCGGCCGATGCCCGCCAGACTCCTTCGATCCCTGCAGCGCCGACGCCCCGCGACCGCGCTGCTGCTGGCTACAGCGCTGACCGCCGGCTGCTTCCTGCTGCCCAGGGAGGAGGCGATCCTGGCGCCGCCGCTGGTCGAGCCGCCGGAGATTTCCTACCGGACCCAGATCGTGGAGCTGGACACCATCGAGCGCCGCGTGGTGGTCGGCGGCGCCATCGTCTATCCGACCCAGATCGCGCTGCAGTTCGGGGAACGCTCCGGGCGGCTGAAGGAGGTGCTGGTGCGGCTGGGCGACGACGTGACGGCGGGGCAGGTGCTGGCGACGCTCGACACCGACACGCTGCGGCTCGACGTCGAACGCCAGCGCATCCGCGTGCGCCGCGCGGAGCTCGGGCTGGAACGGACCGCGGCGCTCGGCGCAGATCGTTTCCAGCAGGAGATGAGCAAGCTCGACGTGCAGTTGGAGCGTTTGGCGCTGGAGCAGCTTGAGACCGAGCTTGCGAAGTCCACGCTGCGCTCGCCGATCGACGGGGAGGTGGTGTTCGTCACCCGAGTATTTCCGGGCGAGCCGATCGGCGCCCGGCAGACCGTGGTGCAGGTGGCCGACCCGCGCGACCTGCTGTTCGCCTACCGCGGGCAGCGCGACGACGAGTTCTCGCTCGGCCGGGAGGTCACCATCAACCTGCGCGGGGACACCTATCCCGGCGAGGTCGTCATGACCCCGCGCAACGCGCCGCTCGACGCGCCGGATGAGATGCGCGACGTGGTGCTGGTCCGCGTGGACGCCCCGCCCGAGGCGCTCACGCGCGGCCAGACCGGCAGCGCGTCGATGGTGACCGACCGGCGCGAGAACGTGATCGTGCTCCCGTCGGACGCCGTGCAGACCTACGTCAACCGCCGGTTCGTGTTCGTGCTGGAGGACGATCTGCGCGTCGAACGCACCGTGGAGGTCGGCCTGTCCACGTCGACGCAGGTTGAGATCGTCGAGGGCCTGTCGGTGGGCGAGCAGGTGGTGCTCCGCTGAGCGCGCCCCTGATCGCCCGGCGCATCCGCGGGCGCGGCTGGCTGGCCATCGCGTTGGCGGCAGCCGCCACGCTCAGCGTGGCGCTGCTGGCCTCCACGCCCATGTACGCCGACGGGGTGCTGCAGCGGTTGCTCACCCGCGACCTGGAACGCCAGCAGGCGCGCACCGGGCGCTATCCGGGCACCGCCGTCCTGGAGGTCGACCTGTACGCGCTGCGCCGCAAGGCCGAGCGCGCGCCCTACGTCCGCGAGATCGACCGCGAGCTCACCGAGCGCTTGGTGCCGGGGTTGCGGGTGCCGACGATCGCCGAGATGCGGCAGGTGCGCATGGACTACCTGTACGACATCCGGCCGACCGGAGACGGCGGCGAGACCAAGGTGTTCGCACGCGTCGAGGCGATCGGGGACCTGGGCGAGCACGTCACGATCACCCACGGCCGCATGTTCGAGCCGTCCGCGGGCACGCCCGCCGGAGACGGCGCCGACGCCTACGAGGCGGTGGTGACCGCGGAGGCGTTCCGGGAGCTGGAGCTGCAGCTCGGGCGCACCTATCAGCTCCACGATCTGCTCGGCCACGTGCCGCGGCTCAGGATCAAGGTCGTGGGCGTGTTCACCAAGAGCGATCCGCGCGACCTGTTCTGGTTCGGCCGCTTCTCCCGGCTGTCCACCAGCTACCTCATCGACTTCGCCACGTTCGAGCGCCACTTCCTGGAGAACGAGGCGCGCAACCTGACGCGCGCCTACTGGCACTACGCCGTCGACTACCACGAACTGACGATCCGCGACGTGCCCCACGTGATGCGCCGCTACCAGGACTACGTGCGCCTGGCGGCGCCCGCCGGCGTGAGCTTCAACTTCGCCATCGCGCCGCTCCTGGAATCCTACCTGCTGCGCGCGGCCACGCTGGAACGCACCCTGTCGTTCCTGCAGATCCCGTCGGCGCTGCTGCTGCTGCTGTTCGTGGCGATGCTGTCGCAACTGGTCATCGACGGCGACCGCAACGAGATCGCCGTGCTCAAGAGCCGCGGCGCCGCCGGCCGCCAGATCCTCTCCGCCTACCTGATCGAGGCGCTGCTGCTCGGCGCGGTCGGGCTGGTGCTGGGACTGCCGCTGGCGGTCTTCATCGTGCGGGTGATCGGCGCTTCCAACGGTTTTCTGGACTTCGTGGCCCGCCCGGCGCTGCCGCTGCTGCTGAGCTGGCGCATGCTGGGCTTCGCGCTGCTGGGCGTGGCGATCTTCGTCGGCTCGCTGGTGGTGCCGCTGGTGCGGACCACCGGCGTGTCGATCGTGGGCCTGAAGAGCCGCCACGCGCGCGCGCCGCGCTCGCTGCCGTGGCAGCGCTACCTGCTCGACTTCGTGCTGCTGGGCGTGGCCGGCTACGCGTTCGTGTCGTTCCGCCAGCGCCGCACGATCCAGGAGTTGATCCCCGCCGAGTCGGCGCCGCTCGACCCGCTGCTGTTCCTGGCGTCGACCGCCTTCATCCTGGGCGCCGGCCTCCTGACCCTGCGCCTGTTTCCGGTCGCGGTGCGGCTGGCGTTCCGCTTGGGGCGGCGCCTGTGGTCGCCGGCCGTGTACGCCGGCCTGGTGCAGGTGAGCCGCTCGCGCGGCCGCGAGTACTTCGCCATGCTCTTCCTGATCCTGACCCTGGGCGTGGGGCTGGCCTCCAGCACCACCGCCCGCACGATCAATCGTAGCGCGGAAGACGACATCTCCTACCAGGTCGGCGCCGACCTCGCCCTGCTGCCGGAGTTCCAGAGCGACGCGCCGCCGGAGAACGTGGATCTGCTGGATCCGCTTGCGGCCCCGGCTGCGCCCACCGGCTCCCCACCGGCGGTCCAGTACCGGGCGCCGCCGCTGGGGCCGTTCCGCGCGCTGCCGGGCGTGGCGCGCCTCACGACGGTGTTCCGCGCCCCGTCCGCCAGCATGGTGATCCCGGGCAGCAATCGCGTCGCCCTGCAGGTGATGGCCGTGGTCCCGCACGAGTTCGGGCGCATCACCTGGTTCCGCAACGACCTGCTGCCGGCCCACATCAACCACCACCTGAACCTCATCGCCGACCACCCGACCGGCATCCTGCTGTCGGCCGACGTCCGCGACCGCGGCGTGCGGCTCGGCGACCTGGTGCGGCTCACCTGGAAACGGCAACTGCCGATCCAGGCGCTCGTGCTGGGCTTCGTCGACTACTGGCCGTCATTCGACCCGAACGCCGCCGGCAGGGGCCGCTCGCCCACGTTCGCGGTGGCAAACTTCGACTACGTGTTCGCGAAGATGGCGACGGAGCCGTACGAGCTGTGGCTGGACCTGGAGCCGGGCGCGCAGAGCGGCCCGCTCTACGCCGCGGTAGAGGAGCAGGAGCTGCGCGTCCTGGAGATCCGGGACACCGCTCAGATCACCATCGAGGCCAAGAACGACCCGCTCCTGCAGGGCACCAACGGCGTGCTCACCTTCGGATTCCTCACCGCCGTGCTGGTGAGCGTGACCGGCTACGTGCTGTTCCTGGTGTTCGCGCTGCGCGAGCGCACCCTGCAGTTCGGGTTGCTGCGCGCCCTGGGCGTCCACCGCCGGCAGGTGGTCGGCATGCTGGTGCTGGAGCAGCTTCTCACCGGCGGCTTCGCGATTCTGAGCGGACTGGCGATCGGGCAGATCGCGGCGCTGCTGTACGTGCCGCTGCTGCAGCTTGCCGGCCCCGCCGCCGAGCAGATCCTGCCCTTCCGGGTGGTCGCCCTGCGCAGCGACTACCTGCGCTTCTACGTCCTGGCGCTCGTCATCATGGCCGCCGGCGCCGTGCTGTTCCAATCCCTGGTGCGCCGACTGCGCGTGCACGAGGCGCTCAAGCTGGGCGAGGAGTGAGGCGGGAAGGGAGCAACAGGGCGCGTCGGTCGGATGCAAAGCCGCCACCCTTGCGATAAACTGGCGGGCACCACCCAGCACAGACGGAATGTCCGGGTGGATACGGCATGGGAGAGATCACCGTTAGCGCAGAGCTGGAGAATCCGGCGGATCGGGCGTACTTCGAGCGGGGACACGGCATGGAGTCCGACATCCGCCGTACGGGCGTGGAAGCGGTCGTCGACACCGGGGCGGTTATGCTGGTGCTGCCGCAGAACGTCGTCGAACGGCTCGGCGTAGGCGTCCGGCGAACCGTGATCGTGACCTATGCCGACGAGCGTAAGGAGGAACGGCCGGTCGCAGGTCCGGTGACCGTACGCATCGGCAATCGTTTCATGAGCACCGACTGCATCGTCGGTCCCCCGCTCTCAGAGCCGCTGATCGGCCAGATCATCATGGAAGCGCTCGATCTGATCGCCGACTGCGCCAAGGGCACCCTGACCCCGCGGCCGGAGTCGCCGGACTACCCGCTGCTCAAGCTCAAGTAGTACCGAACGATGGCTGAGCTCGACGTGAAACAGGTCGCACAGGAACAGGGGAGTGTCCCCTCCGCATCCACGGCACTGCCGGCCGATCTGGGGCGCCGCCTGCGAGCCGAGACTTGGCAGCGCGCCAAGCAGATGCGGCTGCTGTACCTGCTGTTCCTGCTGCCGCTGGCGATCTTCTTCATCTTCCACTACCTGCCGATGTACGGGAACATCATCGCCTTCAAGGACTTCCGTCTCGGCCGCGGCTACTGGGGCAGCCGCTGGATCGGCCTGCAGCACTTCGAGGACTTCTTCCGCAACCCGTACGCGTGGCGGATCATCCGCAACACCGTGATCATCAGCGGACTGAAGCTGCTGTGGGGCTTCCCGGCGCCGATCCTGCTGGCGCTCCTGGTCAACGAGCTGACCAGCCAGCCGTTCAAGAAGACGGTACAGACCATCTCCTACCTCCCGCACTTCATGTCCTGGGTCATTCTGGCCACGATCCTGCGCGAGATCCTGTCGCCGCAGAGCGGCCCGCTCGCCCAGATCGCCGTCTGGCTTGGGCAACCACCCCCGGAGGTGCTCACGACGGGCGCCTTGTTCCGCCCCATGCTCATCGTCACGGAAATCTGGAAGGAGATGGGCTGGCAGTCGGTGATCTACCTGGCCGCCCTGGCTTCGATCGATCCGGAGCTCTACGAGTCGGCCACCGTGGACGGCGCCAACCGCGTGCAGCGGTCGGTCCACATCACCCTGCCGTCGCTGCTGCCGGTCATCACCATCCTGGCGATCCTGCGCATCGGCAACCTCCTCAACGCCGGCTTCGACCAGATATTCAACTTGTACAACCCCCTGGTCTACGAGGTTTCCGACATCATCGACACCTTCGTCTACCGCCGCGGCTTGGGAGGTGAAGGCGGCCTGCACCAATACGACTTCGCCGCCGCGGTGGGCCTGTTCAAGAGCGTAATGGCAGTCCTGTTGCTGCTCGGCGCCCACAAGGTCGCCCGCCGCCTCACCGGCCAGGGAGTCTGGTAGATGGCCGAAGCGCATGCACTGCGGCGGCGGAGCGCGGGTGGCGTCGCCTTCGACCTCGTCAACACGCTGCTCATGGCGCTGTTCGCGCTGTCGATCCTGCTGCCGTTCTGGATCATGCTGGTGTTGTCGTTCACCCCCAACGAGTGGGCCAACCACCTGGGGTTGAAGCTCTGGACCCGCGAGTGGAGCATCGCGACCTACCGGTTCGCCCTGTCCAGCTACGGCGACGTGGTGCAGGCGTACGGCAACTCGATCCTCCGCACCGTGGTCGGCACTGCCGCGATCCTGGTCGCCACGGTGGCCGCCGCCTATCCGCTGTCCAAGAAACGATTGCCCGGCAGGACTTTCATGACCGTCGTGATCCTGATCACGATGGTCTTCTCCGGCGGCTTCATCACCTTGTACCTGGTGGTGCGCGGCGTGGGGCTGCTCAATTCGCGATGGGCGCTGATCCTGCCCAGCATGGCCAACGGCTTCTTCATCCTGATCATGCGCAACTTCCTGATGACCGTCGACGACGCGTACGAGGAGGCGGCGTTCATGGACGGCGCCAACTACCTGCAGATCCTGACGCGCGTGGTGCTGCCGCTGTCCAAGCCGGTGCTGGCGGTGATCGCCCTGTGGGCGGCGGTGTTCCACTGGAACGAGTGGTTCCACGCGCTGCTGTTCATCAACAGCGAATCCAAGCTGGTCCTGCAGCTCATCCTGCGCCGCATGATGTTCCTGCTTACCTCGGACGACCTCTTCGACAAGTTGGACTGGCAGGACCTGATGGGCATCATCGTGCCCACCAAGGCCGTGCGCGCCGCCGTGATGCTGTTGACCATCGGCCCGATCGTGCTGGCCTACCCGTTCCTGCAGCGCCATTTCGTCAAGGGCATTTTCGTGGGCGGGCTCAAGGGTTAGTATTGGTTCCGAATCCCGGCGCGTTGTCGCCGGAGGCGCCGGACGGCGCCCAAACTCTTCACAAGGTGGTACGAATGAAACGAGTACTGTTCGCGACATGCGCCGCAGCGCTGCTGCTGGCGCCGATGGCCCTGTGGGCCGAAGGCCAGGACGAGGCGGCGGCCGACGTCACCGAAATGACGTGGATGAGTCAGTACGCCGACTCCTACGCCTACAAGGACATGCAGGAACGCTTCGGCGTGACGGTCACCAGCAACGAGATCTTCGAGAACGACGGTGAGAAGCGCCAGGCCATGCTGGCTGCCGGCGAGCAGCCGGACTTCGGCAACTTCTGGGGCAATCCCGTAGAGTTCTATCAGGACGGGGTGACGCGCGCCATACCCAAGGAGTGGATCCGCGAGTATGCGCCCAACATCTCCCAGATGTACGACAACTATCCGCTGGCGTGGAACACGTGGGAGAATCCCGACAACCCGGACGAGCTGCTGGCGATCAACGGCATCTCCCTGAACACGGACGGCAACCTGATGCTGCCGTTCTTCCGCTACGACCACGCCACCGAGGCTGGGCTGGAGTTGCCAGGCTACGACGAGGGCAAGGTCTCCCTGGACGTGTACGGCAGAGTCTACTACTATGAGCACGACATGACCTGGGACGAGATGGGCGACCTGCTGCGCGGCTTCCGCGACGTCCAGCCCGGCACCGTCGAGATCCCCCTCGGCGCGTGCAACCTCACCCACTGGTGCCTCAACCAGTGGCTCGGCGCGTTCGGAATCCGCGGCGACGGCACCAACCGGGAGGTGGACGGCCAGCTCTACTATTTCCATACCGACCCGGGGATGAAGGAGTTCATCAAGGCGTTCGGCGCGTGGTTCGGCGAGGGGTTGATCGATCGCGAGTTGCCCACCCTGAACCGCGACAAGTACTGGGAGAAGGGCCAAGCCGGCCTGTACGGCGTGCAGTCGGAGCCGTATACCAACGCGGGCCAGACCTATGCCATGTACCGCACACCCAACAACATGGTGCCTGACGAGGATCTGGGGCAGCCCGGCGCCGAAGTCGTCGGCATCCCGCCGATCATCGGTCCCGGCGGCGAGCGCGGCGGGCGCGCCTATTCCGCGATCGCCGGCGTCGGCAACTACAAGTTCTATGCCAGCGATTCGGTGTCCGACGCCAAGCTGATCAAGATGCTGGAGATGCTCGACTTCTACATGGGCACCATGGAGGGCTGGATCATCTTCCGCAATGGCAAGGAAGGCGTCCACTTCGACTGGGACGGCGAACCCTTCGAGTCGTTCGCGCGCGAACGGACGGAGAGCGAGCTCCCTGAGGGCGCGGGCCACGGCCGACTGTCGGTCTACCCGGTGTTCTACACCCTGGACCGGTTGAAGATCATCGCTCCCAGGCCGCTGGCCGACTTCCAGAGCACCTACGCGCTGGTGGACGGCGGCGTCAACGTGTACACCACCCGGTCGCACCGCGCCGACTTCCGCACCGAGACCGAGTTCGAGGACCTGCGCCAGCGCTTCATGTCCACGCTGAACACGATGTGGAGCGAGTTCTTCTACAAGGGGATCACCGGCCAGATCGACGTCGACGCCGAGTGGGACGCCTACGTCCAGGCGTGGAGCGATGCCGGCGGCGCCGACATCGTCGCCGAGCTCGGCAAGGCGCCGATCGTCGACGAGTTTCGCCAGGGACGGTGGGTCTACTGAGACCCAGCCGGATCAACGTCCGGACTCATCCTCATCGGATGAGACGAGGGGAGTGGCCGCAAGGGCCGCTCCCCTTTCTTTTCGTTCGCGTTCCGTGCAGCTCGCAGGCACGTTGCTGCCTTGCCAGCACGCCAACATCGCATCACGATGCTCGCCCATGAGGATCACCGTCACGCTCGATGACGATGCATGGCAGATGATCCGCGAAGAAATGCGTCGCACCCAGCGCAGCTTTGAGGTGACTCTGAATGACGCGGTCCGCAACGGCTTGAGGCGAGTCCCAGAGGACACCGGAGGCTTCCAGGTGCGCGCTCGCCCCCTCCGGTTGCGCACCGGCATCGACTCGGCGCGTATGCATGAGCGCGATCAGGACGCGGAGGAGGAGCGGCTCCTCCGCGTCACTCAGCGAGCGTTGCAGTCGGACGACACCGACTTCAGCCGTCTGCGCGACGTTCGCTGGCGAAACCCGCTTACAGGCCAGCACGGACCGCGATAGCCTGAGCGCGCCAGCCGAGCGGTGCTCTATACCAGCAGGATCCGGGCGTCGGCCAGCAGCGCCGGTCGGGGCGCGGCGGCGTCAAGGGTCACCTCGATCCGGTTGGCTCCCGGGACGATCCCCTCGGGTTCGACGGCCGCCGTCACCAAGTCGCCCTCGCCCGCCTGCAGCGCAAGCGCCTGACCGTTGATCGCGGCGCTGACCTGGCCCGCGTCGGCGTTCCAGATGCGCAGCTCCACCGCGGCCGAGCGCACCGGCGGCTCCGCGCGCGGGTCCTCGCCCACGGTCAGGTACTCCGCGACCGGCCGTCCGGGAAAGAGCTGCCGCGGGTGCTGCGGCGTGAGGGTCGGGACGCGCAGGAAGCTCTCGTGCGGGAAGCCGTCGCCGGCCACCCGCGCCACGCCGCGCACGCTCACGAAGTAGCGGCGCTCGGCGCTCCGGATCGTCTCCATCTCGCCGAGCTGGCGCAGGATGGGGCTGGACGGGTTGAAGAAGTTGTACAGGTACACGCCGTCGGCGCCCGCGCGCCAGACGTTGGCCGCGCGCGCTCGGTAGGAGGCGTCGCCGCCGCGCGGCGTGCGGAAGGTGCCGGTCTTGACGTCGGCCGTGCCCGGCTCCTTCACGCGCGACTCGTCCAGCGCCGGGTAGACCATGGCGCCGTAGCGGTGGCCCAGCTCGACCGAGGTCTCCCACGGGTTGAGCTGCAGGTAGCCGGCGGGGATCAGCAGGTCCAGCAGGTCGTCGGCCAGCCACCGCTCCAGGTCCAGGCCGATCGCCCGGCAGTAGGGCACGGAGTCCGGCAGGCGGGTCGCCACCAGGATCGGGCGGCCGCGGCGCTGGCCCACCTCCTCGGTCATGCGGCGGATGCGGCGCACCAGGTCGGTCATCAGGTCGCGCTCCACGCCGCTCGCGGGAAAGCCGCGGGCCGGCTCGTGGAAGAACACTGGATGCCGATAGAAGTCGAGCTCGATCCCGTCCACGTCGTAGTTGAGGCAGACCTCCTCCACGAAGCGGAAGGTCAGGTCGCGCACCTCGGGCTCCGCGAAGTCGACCGCCGACCAGCCGCCGTAGCGCGGGCGCGTCTCCGGGGTGGCCAGCAGGTACTCGGGATGGGCCTGCTTGAAGTCGTTGGCCGCGAACATCTCGGCGGAGTAGTCGGCGCCCTGGCTGTCGTGCGTGTCGTTCATGCGCAGCGACCAGAAGAACTCCCTGCCCTGGGCGCGGATGAAGTCGTTCATCACGCGCAGCGGGTCGACTCCGGCCTCCGCCAGCGCCCCCATCATGTTGCGGTTGTACCACTCGCCTTCGACGGTGAAGAGCTGTCCGACCTTGGTCAGGTGCGTGAACATCGTGAACCCCGAGCACCACGTCGCATAGAACACGGTGTCCACCTGCGACCCGGCCAGCGGGCCGGTGCGGTACTTGAGCAGCTCCTCCTCGGTCGGCGCCTCGATCAGGTAGACCGGCTCGTTGCCGTCGTTGTTGAGGATGATGCGACGCCGGCGCCGCTTGAGAGCCTCGCGCTCGGCGCGAAACGCGGAGGTCACGTGCCCTCCGGCGGCTTCAGCCCGGGCCACATGCCGAAGCCGGGCGGGTTGCCCGTGTCTCCGGCGTGCAACTCGTCCGCGTGCGCGATTACCTTGCGGAACGCCATGGCGTAGCGCTCGATCACCTCCACGCGGTCATGCTTGAACCACGGCACGTGGAAGGTGCACGCGTGGATGCCCTCGGCCACGGGCAGGTCGTCGGTGGCCGCCGCGTTGGTGGGAGCTCCCCGGCCGTATACGTCCACGTCCCGGAACAGCGGGTGCAGGTGCAGCGGCATGTTGATCCCGGCCCCGAGGCGCCCCACCCCCTCCGCTGCCAAGGCATCCAGGAAGCGCGTCAGGGAGAGTCCGCCCAGCTCCTCGGCCGCGTACAGGCCGTGCGGGTTGTACCAGCCGCCCATGGTGCTGCCGGTCGCCTCGTCGACCCGGTGGCCGCGGATGCCCGGACAGTCGTCGAGCAGGTCCCAGAACCGGTTCATGGCCGACCTGATCTCGCGCTCGCGATCGTCGTAGTGGCGGAGTTGCCCGCGCCCGATCGCGGCGTTGAGCTGCTGCATCCGGTACTTGTAGCCGCCCAGGGCGATACCGGAGCTGCGGACCAGCTCCGGATCGGTGAGCTCGCGCTGCCCGCGCGAGTAGTGGCCCCAGGCGAGGGCACGCTCGTACATGCCGCGGTCCGAAGTCACCATGACGCCGCCTTCTCCGGCCGGCAGCGCCTTGCCGCTCATCACCGACATCGCCGCGACGGCGCCGAAGGTGCCTACCTTGCGGCCGCGGTAGAGCGCGCCGTGCGCGTGCGAGACATCCTCCATGACGGCGATGCCGCGCGGCTCGGTGATGGCCAGCACCGCGTCCATGTCGGCGGGGTGGCCGCAGTAGTGGACGACGACCACGACCTTGGTGCGCGGCGTCAGGCGCCGTTCCAGGTCCGCCGGGTCGATGCACAGCGTGTCGGGGTCGATGTCGGCGAAGCGGACCGTGGCGCCGAGCGACAGCGCCGGCCCGCACGATGCCCAGTAGGTCGTGCTCTGGCACACCACCTCGTCGCCGGCGCGCACGCCCAGGGCGTACAGCGCTGCCTGGATGGAGCCGGTACCGGTGTTGTGGGCCAGCACGTAGTCCACGCCCTGCCACTCGGCGAACTCCGCCTCGAACTGGTTGGTGACGTCGAACCCGGACATCCGCCCGGAGTTCAGCACTTCCAGGACGGCCTGCTCGTCCTCCTCGGTGATGATCGGCCAGGTGAACAGGTCGTCCGGGACCGTCGCGGGGTCGAGTGCAGGCGGACCGCCGAGCAGCGCCGGACGCTGCTCCACGACGGTATCGGTATCAACGGCTGTAGTGGGCATCGGAACCTCCGCGGCGATCGTATGACTGCGGCCGACGACGGGCAACCGGCCGGACCGAGGGCCGCCTATCGGCGCCCCTCGACGAACTGCTGGACCGTCATGCCGATGTCGCGCGCGATGCGACGGAGGAGAACAGGTGAGACATCTCGGCCGCGGTGAACAGGCAGGGTCGTCGCACGGCCGTCAGGATGACGGAACTGTTTGTGCGAGCCGCGTTGGCGCGCCTCCGCGAACCCAAGGTCTACGAGGATCTCGATCACCTCACGCGGCTTGAGTACGGGCGGCACGGGGCGCTCAGGTTACGACGATGGTCCTGGTGCCGATGTACTCAGCCTCCATCTCGGGCTCGCCGTCGTCGAGGAGCATGGCGATCACTTCCTTGAGGTTCTCGGACAGCTCTTCGATCGTCTCCCCCTGACTGTGTGCGCCCGGGAAACCGGGAACATAGCCGACGTAGAAACCGGTGTCGGGACAGCGCTCGACGACGGCGGTATAGGTGTGCGCGGGATGACGCACGTCAGGCATCGGAACCTCCGCGGCGATCGTATGACTGCGGCCGACGACGGGCAACCGGTCTTTGGCTCCGGCTGGTCCCCGGAATGCGCCTTTCCATCTCTCCAGTGTGCAATGCTCTCGCACAGAGGTGACGCGATGTCTGCTCGTTTCCCCGTGGGTGAACGACTCCCGCCGAACGGCGCGCTGTCGACCCTCCTGCGCGCCGTGGAAAAACCGGACCCTCGGACAGTGCGAGAAACCCTGTCCCGGCACCCTCACCTTGCCCGCGCCCGTCTCTACGCCGAGAACGAGGATGGCGACACCCTGCTGCACCGCGCCGATGCCGGCATCGAGCTTCCGCGCGACGATCGCGGCTGGTCGCTCGAGGACGGCACGACGGACGCTCACCTGGAAGTCGCCCGCCTCCTGATCCGGCATGGGGCGCCGGTCGACGCGATGGGCGGGTCCGGCAACACGGTAGGAGAGACGCCGCTGGGCGCGGCGGCCTGGGCCGGCAATCTGCGCATGTGCCGGCTGCTCCTGGAGCACGGCGCAGATCCCAATCACGTCACCGAGCGCGGCTTCGACGCCCTGGGGACGGCTGCCGATCACCGCAAGACCGCCATCGTCGAGGCGATGATCGCCGCCGGCGCCCGCTACGAGCCGCGCCACCTGCTGCAGTGCGGCCTGAAGGAGCGGCTCAACCGCCTGCTCGACCGCGAGCCCGAGCGGCTGCACGAACGCATCGACCTGGGCCACTTCAACGGCGAGTCCGGCACCCTGCTGCACGTGGCCGTCAACGAGGGCCTGGACGAGATGGTGGCGCTGCTCCTCGCACGCGGAGCCGACATGGAGGCTCGCGATGACAAGGGCAGGACCGTCGTCCACTGCGCACTCGAGCCGAGCCACGCCACTCGATCCGCCGCCATCATCGACCTGTTGCGGCGACACGGAGCCCGGATCGATGCCGATGAAGTCGCCGGCCCCCGGGATCACTGCTGAACGCTACTGCTGCGGCTCGGGGCGAACTCCCGGGAAACATCCACTGAGTCAGAGTCGGGTCGGCCTCTTCGCACGGCGCGAGGAGCAGACCGCGGCGCAGATGGCTGGGGCCTCCGGTCGGTTGGCCCTCGCCGGGCTCGACCGCCAGGCAGTACGCCGTTTCGGCCGCACTTCCCTCTGCGGCTTCGAGCCGAAGCTGCCCGTCGGCGGTGAGGATGAACCGCTGCAGCGGCTCGTCCGCACAGGCTTCGAGATGCAGTTCCGCCCCCGCGGTGGCGCCGCCGGCCTGGACGCATCGGTCGTAGGCCGGCATGTACAGATGCCCTTCCTCCGGATGGCCGACGGTGAACAGCTCGTCGTCCGCGCGCGGCTTGCAGGTGTGAGCCGTCAGCGCGCCGTCCAGGTTGAGGTTCGCTCCGAACCCCGGCACGTCCACGCAGTAGAACTGCGGCTCGTCCAGCGGCTCGACCAGTTGGATCAGCGTCGGTGACGGCGGCGGCTCGGGCTCTTCCGCGCCGCCTTGCGTGGTCTGCGCCGTGCCGAGCACGGCCGTGAGCATCAGTACCGTGAGAACCGTTTGAGCGCGAGCACCGCGGATCACGTCCCGGATCGTGTCCTTGACCATACTCGGATGGTACTACGCGCGTGGCCATGAGCAGTCGCCCCCTGTGTCAATCTCACTTGACATATAGTGGCTGCACCATCATCTTGTTCAGACATGTATCTCACCGTTCTGAAAGCGGTTATGGCCAAGCGAGACCTCAATCAGGCAGACATTGCGCGAGCCTCGGGGGTAAGCCGTCAGGCGGTGTCGCTCTGGTTCTCGTCGGACGGCGACTTTCAGAATGTCCACGTTGCCACACTGATGAAGCTGAGCGATTCGCTGGAAATCGATCCCGCCGAGTTCCTGGAGCCGCTTCCCGGCATGGACGATCCGGCGGCGGTGCGCCGGCTCGCCACCGAGTTCTGCTGGGACCGTGCCTACCCGGACATATATCGGTTTCTGGCGGCGCTGGCGGATGCCGAGCCGCGCGCGACGGCACGGTTCATCGAGAGCCGAGGGATCTATGCGGCGGCGTCAGTGCTCGGCCAACGGATTTGGGATGACTACGCCGGCCTCAGGCCGCTCCTGCCACCGGTCAGACGTGCGGAGCTCGATACGGTATGGCGGATTCATCGAGATTTGACCCGGAGTTAGCGGACCGTGTTCTGCCGCAAGCGCTCCTGGACGCACTGCGTCACGTCTTCGCGCAGAGGATCGACGATTGCATGCTGGTGGGCGGGACTGCGCTCGCCGGGTTCTACGCAGGTCATCGGCGATCCGACGACCTGGACCTGTTCACCGGCACGGCGACCGCGTTCCGGCAGGCCGTGCTGGCCGTGCGCAGTCTGGCCATGCTGGGAACCGAGATGCAGGAGCGGAGTCACAGCAACCAGTTCTACCGGGCTGTCTGCTCCTGGAAGGGGCTGCATTTCACCGTCGACGTCGTCCTCGACCCGCATGCCCTCGACGTCGGCGGGACCAACCTGGCGGGCGACGTCATGGTGGCCGACCTGCCGACGCTGCTCTCGATGAAGGCCGCGACCCTGGTTTCGAGGTGCAGTGAGAAGGACCTCTATGACCTGCTGTGGCTGTTCGGCGCGTTTCCTGATCGGCGCTTCGCCGATCTCATCGAGCTCGGTCACGAATTCGACGGCGGCGTCAACGGAGAGGCGCTGCTCTACAGCATCGGCAGTGCCGGCCTGGAGCAGGCAGCGTGTGGGTTCGCGAGCGATTACGGCACTCCGGCGGCTGCGGTGTTCACCAGCATCAAGGCTCTCCGGCGAGAATTGCTCGTCGCGCTCGACCGACATCTGACGGCGCAAACTCCGGACACGCTCGGCGACGTCGTGCGACGGATCCGCAAGTGGTGACCCGACAGCGAGCCGTCACGGTGTAGACTGCGTACCGTCATGGCACGCGACCTTCGCATAGGCATCATCGGGCTGGACTCCAGCCACACGGTCGAGTTCACACGGCGCTTCCAGGCTCCCGACTGTCCCCCGGACCAGCGCGTCGCCGGCGTCACGGTGACCCGCTGCATGCGCTTCGAGACCCCCTTTCAGGACCGCGCCGGGCTGGACAACCGGCAGCAGGAGCTGGAGGGCTGGGGCGTGGAGGTGACCGAGGACTTCGACACCGCGGTCGCGGGCGCCGACGCGGTGCTGATCGAGATCAACGACCCGGGCCTCCACGTGGAGTACGTGCGGCGCTGCGCCGGCCTGGGCGTCCCGCTGTTTCTCGACAAGCCGCTGGCTCAAGACCTGGCCGCCGGGCTGGAGATCGCGCGCATCGCGGCCGAGCACGACCTGCGGGTGTGCTCGGCCTCGTCCCTGCGCTTCGCGGCCGGGCTCCAGGACGCGTGCGCCGCGCTGCCGGCGCCACGGCACGTGACCACCTTCGGACCCATCAACCGGGCGGCCGCCGGCAGTTCGATCGTATGGTACGGCGTGCACGCCGTGGAGATGCTGGTCCGCGCCATCGGCCGCGGGGCGTGCACCGTCTCGACCCACCGATGGGGCGAGGACGCGGTCCTGGTCGTCGAGTACACGGACGGCCGCACCGGCGTGGTCGAGCTGTTCACCGGCGGCGGCTACGGCGGCGTGCTGCGCAGCGGGCATGACGTCGTGCCGTACACCGTCGACCATGCCGGGATCTATCCGGCCCTGCTCACCGAGCTGGTGCCGTTCCTGGCCGGCGGCGCCTCGCCCGTGCCGCTGGAAGACGCGGTGGAGGTGATCGCCATCCTGGACGCCGCGGAGCGCTCCTCGCAGGCCGGGGGAGCCGCCGCGATGCCGGTCCGGCCCACGCCGGTGGGCACGGCCTCGTAAGGGCCGGGAGGACGTCATCGACTACCCACGCGTGTTCCGCGTCCGCCAGCGGTTCGACGCGCCACGGGTCGACGACGTCGCGAGCGCGGTCGAGCGGCAACTCGCGGATCTGTCGCTGGACGAAGTGGTCCGGCCGGGGCAGACCGTGGCGGTCGCCGCCGGCAGCCGCGGCATCGCCGACATCGCCACCATCCTCCGCGCGATCGTGACCGCGATCCGCCGGCTCGGCGCAAAGCCGTTCCTGGTGCCCGCCATGGGCAGCCACGGCGGCGGCACCGCCGACGGCCAGCGGGCGATCCTCGAGTCCTACGGCATCACCGAGCGGTTCTGCGGCTGTCCCATCCGCGCCTCCATGGTCACCGTCGTCATCGGCGAATCGGCCGAGGGCTTTCCCATTCACGTCGACCAGCACGCGTACGCCGCCGATCACGTGGTGGTGTGCAACCGCATCAAGACCCACACCCAGTTCTCGGGCCGGGTGGAGAGTGGACTGTCGAAGATGCTCCTGATCGGGCTGGGCAAGCACGCCGGCGCCCGCATCTACCACCGGGCGATCCAGGACTACAGCTTCGACCGCATCCTGCGCAGCGTCACCGCGGTGGTCACCGCCCACTGCTCGGTTATCGGCGTCGGCATCGTCGAGAACGCCTACGGCCGCACGGCCCGCGTCGCGGCCGCCATGGGACCTCGCCTCGCAGACCTCGACGAGGAGCTGCTGGTGCAGTCGAAGCGGTGGGCGGCACGGCTGCCGTTCGACCGGGCCGACGTGCTGCTGATCGACGAGATCGGCAAGAACATCTCCGGCACCGGCTTCGACGTCAGCGTCGCGGGCCGCAAGTACCTCGACCACGAGCCGGCCCCGGACGAGTACCCGAAAGTGCGGATCGTCGCGCTGCGCGGCCTGACCGACCTGAGCGGCGGCAACGCCGAGGGCATGGGCCTGGCCGAGTTCTGCCGCACGCGCCTGCTCGACCAGGCGGACCTCCGCATCACCCGCATCAACGCCCTGACCAGCGGCCACTACACCGGCGCGATGCTGCCGATCGACTTCGAGACGGACGCCGAGCTGTTGCAGGTGGTGCTGACCGAGATCGGCCTGACCGAGCCGCCGGACGCCCGGCTGATCTGGATCCACAACACCCTGGCTCTGGGCGAGGTCGAGTGCGCCGCCGCCTACTGGGACGAGGCGCGCGCCCGCGACGACCTGGACGTGCTCACCGACCCGCGGCCCCTCCCCTTCGACGCCGGCGGCAACCTGCCGGATGACGTCGCGTCGCTGTCGGCGGACACAAGTCGCTGATCTACTCGCCTTATGTGTCTCTTCAAGCACCGACTCCGCCGTGCATGGACCTCCTTCGGTCACGCTTTCGCCGAGAACTTCCGATCGTCGTTGTTGACTGTCACGCGCCGGACTCCTATGCTCCCGATCGTCGAGAGGTCTGGACGTATTCCGATTCCGAATGAGCAGCGATGACCACTCAGACTTGTGGAGAAGCTAATGTCAGATAGAACCGGTGAGATAATAAATCGGAACTTCGCCGACATATTCTCAGGGGAAATGCGTTACGTGATTCCCTTTTTTCAGCGGGGCTACGTATGGGGATCGAGAAACTGGAATCAGCTCAAGCAGGACATCGAAGAACAGATTCTCGATCCTGCCGAAAACGGGGACCTCGCCGACCAGGAACACTTCTTCGGCCCTGTTGTGGTTGCGGAGAAGCCCGGACATCATCCTCGCTTCAAGGTATTCGACATCATCGACGGTCAGCAGAGATTCACGACAGTATACCTCATGCTTGCCTATTTTCGGCGACGCCTCGAAATGCTGATGACGAAGGCGCCCAAGGCGCGCGATCACCACGAGGAAATCGGCAAGTGGTTGATCAATCGAACCGATCACGGACCGACTCTCGACGATTACTGGCGCATCAAGTTGTTCAGCGTGAAGGGCGACCGACTCGCCACATACTACTCCGTATTTGGACATCAGAACCCGAAGACCCCCGCCCTTCAGGACGATCTGTTCCTGTATCTTCCGAGCGGCAACATTTCCGGTAAGTTCGAACGCTGGATGGGTCGCAATTTCGGTGAAATCGGAGACGAAGACATATGGCATTGGGTCCGCGCACTGACCGAATGTCTCAAGGTCGTATGGATACCACTAGGCCGCCGAGACGACCCTCAGGCTATATTCGAGAGCTTGAACGACAAGGGAATACCTCTTACGGCCGCCGAGCTCATGTGCAACTACCTGTTCAAGCCCCTCATTGCGGCCGAGACCGACTATGAATCGCTGCATCGAACCAAATGGCTGGACGTGCAGCGGATCGACCGGTCGTCACCGGTTGCCGAAGCATTTGACTTTGAGGAATATCTCCGCCATCTGTTTTCGATCGGGCACAGCAAGATCGTCGGCAAGGGACGGCGACTGTACGTATTCTTCAAGCAGCACAACAAGAACCTGGATGTGGACACCGCGAGCCGGCATCTGGACAACATCGCTCGATCAGCGCCGCTGTATAGACGCATACTAGGCGAGTCAACAGGCGGCTTGACGCCTATCGACGAGTTATTGAAGAAGATAGGAGAGACGAACATGACCTCCTGTCGTCCGTTCCTTTTGGCAATACTGAGGCGAAAACGAGATCTCGCGATAACTGCGGATGAGGTAGAGACTTTGTTCAGGGAGGTGTATGTCCTGCTGGTCCGGCGGAAGGTCGCCGAGTTGCCCGTGACGCGATACGACTCGTTTTTTCCGTCACTCGTCGAGAGAGTAATGGACGCCGGCCGAGCTACCACAAGCACAGCCATCCTGCATGAGACGATAAGGAAAGAGCAGCTCTGGGTAGGAGACACCGACTTCAAAGAAGCCTTTGTCAGACGACCCGTTTATCGCTCACGAGAAGTCGGCTTTACGCGCCTGATTCTCGAAGAGATCGATCGTCATCTCGCCGGAGAACACGGCGGCGAGCTCCCGGACTACTCCACTCTCGATACCGTGGAGCACGTTGCGCCGCAGAACATCGACAGCAGCGACGATTGGAAGATCGAGGTGGGTGAAGACGCAATCAGCGAAGACTATACAAGAGTCGTCAACACGGCAGGAAATCTTTGTTTGCGCAAGCGTGAAAGAAACTCGGAGATGGGACGACTGCCGTTCGTCAAGAAACAGGAGCTTCTCCGTCAGTCTCCCAGTCGCCTGGCTCTCGACATCGCCGATCGTGCCGGGCCTTGGAACTTTGGAGCTATCGAGAAACGATCCGCTCAGTTAGCTGATATCGCCGTACGCATATGGGCTTGGTCGACGGCTCATGTGTGACTCGAGTGAGGATTCAGCCGGAGCGTCACGCATACCCATCTGCTGTCGGCGTCGTGCTCGATCTCCGGCTCGGTTCCGTTGAACTCCTGCATTGCGTGGCGCATTACCAGCCACCCGCGACCGCGCTGTTCCATCATGCCCGCTACGACGGCGTAGTGCGCCATTGACTCGTTCCGGGAACGAGGGCGGCCGCCTCGGCGTACCTTGTCGATCGTCATCCGATTCGGCAGGGCACCGGGGCTCGTTACTTCGATCCGGTCGCAGAAGACATCCACCATGATCTTGGATCCGGTGATGGTGTAGTCGCGATGGATGACGGCGTTGACGATCGCCTCGCGGAGCGCTCGCGTCGGCAGGAGCGGCAGGTCCTTCCGGACGACGCCTCCATACATCTCTCGCCGTCCGAGGCTTCGTGTCCATCCCATGGTCCGGCGAACCTGCTCGTCGAGTCGTCCCTTCCCTTCGCCGACCAGGAGCACGTCCGAGCCGCGATCCGCACCGGCGTACGCCGTACCTTCCACGAAGAAACTCCGTGTCTGAGGATACGCCTGCGGCTCCTTGCCGAACGCCATCAGCCCGAAGAGCGTGGCATGCAACGCTCCGTCGACTTCATCCAGCACGTCCAGGCTGCGCAGATCGTCGGTGAAGTCCGGCTGCGGCCACTGCTCCATGTCGAGACCCTGAGCTCGGAGAAAGGAGTGAACCACTTCCCGGTCGATGTCATGTGCGCCTGCTGCGAGGATCACCTGCTCCTCGGTCATCACGAATCCGAACGCTTTGAACAGTTCCTGAAGCTCGCTCGGCGACGGCTGCACGCTGCTGCGCTCCCTCCGAACCCAGACCCGTTGGCGATAGCGAAGCGGCTCGAAGCCACGCTGGCGGAGTACTTCGATCCAGTGCACCCATCCGTCGCAGGTTTCCTGTCTCCCACAGCGCGCAGAAACCGGCGTACTGCACGCGGTCTGCAGGAAGCTCGTGAGGCGCTCCTGCATCGTCTCCGGATGCTCCTTGACGCCGACGATTGTTCCGCCGTCGTCGACGCCGACGATGATCAGTCCGCCATCGGTATTCGCGAACGCGCAGATCGCCTTGCCGATGTCGCGCAGATCACCGGGACCGCGCTTGAACTCGACGTTCCGGCCCTCGCCCGTCTCGATGCGCTCGCGCACGTGCGGCCACTCCATTACGTCGGCCGCTCCACGATGCGCAGCACCGCGTCGAGAATCCGCTCGGCGGTGCCGGGCTCGAAGTGGGCCGAGCCGGTCTGAGACTCGTAGCCACCGGCGGCGAGATCGTGCCGGAACGGCAGGTAGCCCTCGTAACCGTTCGCGTAGGAGATGACCATGGCGTCCGGGAAGCGCTCGGCCACGCGCAACCCGAGCTCGGCCAGGACCTCGAAGGGCAGGGCCACCAGCGGCAGATCGCCGATCCGCACCTGCTGGATGCGGACGGTGAACGAACCCACCGGCCACCGGCGCGCCGCGTAGGCCAGGTGCAGCGCTTCCAGGTACTCGTCACGCACCGCCTCGTCCTGTCCCCCGGGAGCGGCCCGGAGCTGGTCCGCGGCGGCTTGCAGCCGAGCCCCCGGGTCGCCGGTCAGGTCGTGGCGCACCCGTGCCTGGAGCTCGTCCCAGGTCACGTCCACCCGCTCGGCGGCCACGGGACGAAACGCCCGTTCGCCCAGCAGCACCGCGTGCGCGAGGGTCTGGCCGATCCAGCGCCGCGACTCGCCCAGGCGGCGCATCGGCACGACGTCGCCGGCCGCGGCCTGGGCGAAGAACACCGGGCAGCCGTATTCCTCGGACAGCGCGTTCCTCAGGTAGTGCACGAAGTCGGACGATACGAGCGATGACGTCCCGTCGCCGTGCCGGTCGCCGGTGACCGTGTGGCAGCCGAAGTGAACGAGCACGGCGCCCACGTCGCCGGAGCCGGCGGCGCGGAAGCGTAGCGCCGTCAGGCGGTCGTCGGTGGGCGACAGCTCGGGAGCCGGATCGGAGCCGTCCGGGTAGCGGAAGGTCGTGGCCACCGAGCCGTCCCGCTGGCGGATGCGGCGGTTGTAGTGGACCTGCGGGACGCGGGTGCGCAGCACCTCGACCGTGCCCGGCGCCAGGCGGCCCGCCGCTTCTGTGCATGCGGAGACCACGTTGGTGGTCATCTCGTCCACGTAGACGTCGTCCGCATCGTTGATGCCGTTCCATCCCACGTGCGGGCGATAGATCCGCTGCAGTCCCGCCGCCGGCGCGTAGTGGGTGTGCGAGCAGGCAAGCATGATGCGCTCCGCCGGCACGCCCGTCTGCTCGGCGATGCGACCCGCCAGCGCGCGAGCTCCGGCGTCGTGCACGCCGACCAGGTCCAGGGTCACCAGGAGCGCCGGCTCGCCTCCGGCAGCCTGCAGGGCGATGCAGCCGGCCAGGATCGGCTCGCTCACCCCCGTCGACGGCCCGTCGCGGTTGGCGTAGCCGCCCATCCAGACCGGCCGATCCGGCGTGATGTCCCGTGTTGCGTACCCGAACTTCAGCATGGGGCCATGGTAGCAGGCGGACGGCCATCGCACCGGGTCGACGCCGGCGGGTGACCGTACGATGATGCCGCATGCGCAACGGCGATCTGCTGTCCACCGCCGGCAGCCAGTCGGCCACCAACGAGGGCGGCAACAAGATCGTCACCGTGGGCCGCCGCACGCACGTGACGTGGCAGGACGTGACCCCGGAGGGATACTTCAACCGCGCGCGCACGCTGGATCTCGACACCGGCGAGTGGTCTCCCACCTACACCCTGGGCAGCGCCTACGACGACCATGCCCGCGCGGTGATGGTCGCCGACGCCGGCGGATTCCTGCACGTGGTCCTGAGCGGCCACAACACGGCCTGCACCTACCGGCGCTCACTCGCGGCCAACGATGCATCGGCATGGACCGATCCGGTGGAGATCGCCGACGGCACCTATCCCTGCCTGGTCTGCGGGCCCGACGGGAACCTCTACCTCGGCATGCGCAACGGCGCTCAGAACGGCTTGGAGCTCTATCGCCGGCCTCCCGGCGGGCCGTGGCACCATGTCGGCAAGGTCATCGACCGGCCGGCCGAATACACGGGATACGCCTGTTTTGCCTGCGGCCTCGGCTTCGACGGCGACGGCGTGCTGCACCTGGTGTGCGACATCTACGAAGGCACTCACGAGCAGCGGGGCATCCACCAGGCGACCGTCTACCTGCAGTCACCGGACGGCGGACGGACGTGGCGCACCTGCCGCGGCGCGCCGGCGCCGATTCCGGCTCGCCCGTCCGGCATGGACGTGCTGTGTCAGAGCACCGGCCTGCGCCACGAACCGATCCCTCCGCCGGTCATGACCGCGCAGGGCAACATCGCGCTGGACCCGTCGGGCACGCCCCACGTCCTCTACCTCTACCACCTGAACCGGGCTGGTGAGCTGATCCTGGCCTCGCCGGACGATTCGGGCATCTGGCGCCAGCGATCGATCGACGCTGCTCTTCGGTCGGCCTACCCCGAGCACCGCGCCATGTTCTGCCGCGGCACCTTCACCATCGACGCGGACGGCGTCTTTCGCGCGCTCGTCACGCTGGTACCGGCCGGTCATTCCGGGTGGGACGGTCACCTTCCCACCCGTCCGGGACTGCGCGGCATTGCCGGCGGCCGGGTGCCGGCGCGCGACCCGGACGCCGACAACCCGGTTGCGTGGCTGATCTCCCGCGATCGCGGCGCCACCTTCACCGTCCAGGAAGCCTTTCCAGCCTCCGCGGAGGCGCGATCGCCCAAGTACGAGCTTCCGGTTTCGGGCGTTCCTTGGCCGGGGGGCCGCGGCATCCTCTCCTTCGACCGCACCTCGCGCCTGGTGCCGGGCGCTCGCGAGGATCCCGGCTTTCAGAACCGCGTCTACTTCTGCCGGGAAACGGCCTGGTAGCAGGTTGACGCCGGATGCCGCTTGAACTGATCGCCGACCGCCCCGGTCACGCCGTCCTGCGCGAGTACGAGGACCCGCCGCTCGCGGCCGGCGAGGTACGGGTCGCCACGCAGTTCAGCGCCGTGAAGCACGGCACGGAGTTCCGCGACTTCCGGTTCGACTCCGCCGACGCGACCGACCGCTGGGATCCGGATCTCAGGCTGCACCGGCGCGGAGAGCCGGCGGCGCCGCGCTTCCCGAAGAAGCTCGGCGAGGGATTCGTCGGCATCGTCACGGAGGTCGGCGAGGCGGTTCGCACCGTGCGGGTGGGCGACCGGGTCTACGCGCACGGCAGCGTGGCCGACACTCACGTCATCGCGGCGGAGCACTTCTCCCTGCGGACCGTGCCGGCAGAGGTTCCCAACCAGAACCTGGTCTACGACGAGGCGGCAATGTACGCCCTGGGCGGCATCCGCGACGGTCAGGTACGGCTGGGCGAGCGGGTGGCCGTCTTCGGGCTCGGCGCGATCGGCCAGATGGCGGTGCAGATGGCGAAGCTGTCCGGAGCGCGCTGGGTGGCGGCCAGCGACCCGATCGAGCGGCGCCGTGCCGCCGCGGCCCGCCACGGCGCCGACGTCGTGTTCGACCCCGCGGTGGTCGACGTCGGCCTTGAGATCAAGCAGATGACCGGCAGCGTCGGGGTCGACGTCTCGATCGAGACCTCCAGCTCGCACGCCGCCCTGTACGACGCCCTCCGCTCGACGCGCTTTCAGGGCCGCGTTGCCTCGACCGCCTACTACACCGGCCCGGCGGAGGGCCTGCTGCTGTCAGGCGAGTGGCACCGCAACCAGCTCACGCTCATCTCCAGCCGCGCCGCGGCTCCGCCGCCGCGCGAGTACAGTTGGGACGAACGGATCAAGCCCGAGGTGGTGGCGCTGCTGGAGGAAGGCAGGCTGCAGGCCGAGGACCTGGTCGACCCGGTCGTGCCGATGGCGCGCGCCGCCGAGGCCTACCTGGAGCTGAACCGGCACCCCGAGCGCTCGATCAAGCTGGGCATCGACCACACCCTCGACTCCGCATGAGACGGGTCACCCATAGCGGCCAGCCGCTCATAGAACCGCGCCAGCCGCTCGGGCCACACGAGCTGCCGAGCACGCTCCGCTACCTGAACGACCGCTACTACGACTTCGAGCGTGCGCTGCCGTACCCACGAACCGGCGACCGCGCGGCGTGGCGCTCCTGGCGGGGCCGCCTGCGCCGCGCGCTGCGCCGCACGCTGACACTGCCGCGGCTCGGCCCGGTGCCGTGCCCGCAGCCGCTGGTCCTGGAGACCGTCGAGTGCGACGGCTACCGGCGCCACAAGCTGGCGTACCAGACCCTGCCCGGCAACTGGGCGCGCGCCTACCTGCTGGTACCCGATGGTGACGACGAACCGGCCGTCCCGCGGGCGGCGGTCCTGTGTCCGCATGGACACGTGAACGGGCAGAGCCGCGCGGTGGCGGACCCGGAGCAGGCGGCCGTCGCCAACGTCGGCGTCCCCTACGCGCACGAGTTCGCGGTGCGCGGCCTGGTCGCCCTGGCGCCCGAGCACGCCGGCATGGGGGAGCGCGGCGGCGGACCCGAGCACGACCCGGCGAAGAGCCCCGGCCCCTGCCACGCGCTGTGGTTCCGGCTCAACCACGTGGGACTGGACCTCACCGGCCTGCGCGTGTTCGACCTGATGGCGGCGCTCAGCCTGCTGGCGGCGCGTCCCGACGTGGACGCCCGGCGGATCGGCTGCGCGGGCCTGTCGGGAGGCTGCTGGCTGTCGCAGGTGCTCACCGCGCTCGACCGCCGCGTGCGGGCAGTGGTGCTCTCCGGCTTCTTCACCACCTTCGTGCAGACCGTCTGGCACAGCCACTGCATCTGCCACCACCCCTTCGGCATCGGCCGCCTGTGCGACATGCCGGACCTCTCGGCCCTGATCGCCCCGCGGCCGCAGTTCGTCGAGTCGGGCGAGTCGGACACCGGCTATCCGTATCAGCCCGCCTTCGACATGGTCGCGGAGGCGTACACGCTGCTCGGCGCGCGCGAGCGCCTGGGAATCCACCGGTACGCCGGAGGGCACCTGTTCCACGGCGGCGAGTCGATCCCGTGGATGGTGCGGCAACTCCATGGCTGAAGGCTGAGACCGGATGAACGAAGGTCGCACGACCGCGACGCCACGGACCATGATCGGCGCCTACGGGACGTGGGCGGCTGGCTTGATGGGCCCCGGTCCCCCCACGCACTCGTTTCGGTCCGACCGGTGGACGGATGTCGACGAGTGGCGGGCGGCGGCCCGCACCCGGCTCATGGACCGGATCGCGCAGCCTCACTGCGGCGGCCGTCCGCACGCGCGTGTGAGCCGACACCTGGCGGGACTTCCTGCTCAACAAGTGCTTCGTGCACACCTGGATGGCCTACGTGCCGCTGCTCCCGCGCGAGCTGGACTTCCCCGACATCCTGTCGCTGCGCGCACCGCTGCCGACCATCGTGCTCAGCACGCGACAGGACGAGTTGTACACCCTGCCCGAGATGCAGGCGGCCGACCGGATGCTGAGTGCCGTCTACCGCAAGGCAGAGGCGCCCGAGCGCTATCGCTGCTCCTTCCACGACGGTCCCCACCAGTTCGATCTGCCGATGCAGGACGAGGCGTTCGCTTGGTTCGACCGCTGGCTCAGGGCCTGAAGCGGTCCGTCGTCAATCGCCGCGTCAGTCCGGGACGCGTGCGGCCCACACCTCGAACCGGTCGTCTTCGCTCGAGGACTGAAACACCACCCAGCGGCTGTCCGGGGTGACACTGGCGTTGGCTTCGAGCCGGTGGCCGAGCACCTTGGGCGAGCGCATCAACGTCCGATATTTGCAGATCGGCGTGGTCGTGACCGTCTTGTCGGGCTCGCGCAGCAGGTCGGCGTCCAGCGCTTCGGGGTCCAGATGATAGCTTCGATACATCTGGTCGTAGTCCTGCCAGTACTTCTCGTCGTCCAGCACGCTTTCTGAGGGCAGGACGTACTTCCAGATGGTCTCGGCGCCGTTCGAGATCGGCGCCGGCGGCACGGTGCCGGACAGCACGGGCAGACCCCTCAGATAGAAGGCCGACCAGCGCGGCTCCACCCCCTCGTCCAACCGTTTCTGCAGCAGCGCCTGGAGCTCGAGCGGAAAGCTGTTCACGTCGAAGTCGTATCCCTCGCCGACGACGAACTGCTCGTTCGGAGCGACGTGGGCGTGAACGGACAGACCGGTGTGTGGAGGGCACGCGAACCAGCGGTTCTCTCCCGTCTCCAGGTCGATGCGCGACAGGCACTGTACGTGCGGTGAGGCGAGCTGCTTGGTGTAGATTCGCTTGCCGTCGAGCGCCCAGTGGTAATACCCCTGGCCGTGCCAGCGCGCGCTGACGCCGTCGTCGCAGTGATCGAGCCACTCGCCGGTATCCAGGTCGATGATGTGCGCCCCCGACAGGAACATGTTCGGCAGCACCGGATGCGGGTTGCTGTGCTCGAGATTGAAGCGCCTGCCGTCCGCGAGGACGTTCTCATGGGCGACGGAGACCTCGCCGGTCTCCAGGTCGACCCGCAGCATCTCCTGGTGACCCGGGCCTTCGTTGTTGAGATCCTGGAACTGGTTCGGCGTCATCGTCCGCATCAGCTCGACGTGTTCCTTGCGCGGGCAGTAGTAATACCGCTCGGAAGCGTCAAAGCTCGCGAAATAGGGGTAGCGGATCGGCTCCGACGGCACGATGCGGCGCCGCTCGCCGGTGTCGATGTCCACCTGGATGATCGCCCACGCATCGGGGTCCGAGGGGTCCAGCACGTTCACCCGATGGGAGTAGCGCGCCGCCGCGAAGTGCACGCAGCAGCCGCCGTGGTGCTGAAAGTATGCGATCAGCGACTCCGGCACCGCCGGGATGGGACCGAGGTCGCGGACCTCTCCGGTGATCATGTCGCGCGCCCACAGCGACCGCGTGCCCGCGGCGATCCCGTCCCGGATCTCCTCGAAACCCATGAAGACGGCGTACCGGCCGTCGAAGGTCATCAGGTTGTTGTAGAAGTAGTTGTTGCGGAAGTGCATCTTCCGGTCGGGCGAGAGGCGGACCACCCGCGTGCCGGTGAGCGGGTCCTGCCAACTCTTCTCCGCCCACTCGAAGGTGAGCTCGGGTGCGATGGGTACGTCCATGTGGACTCCTTCCTTTCGTCGCGTTGTCAGGGCGGCCCTGCCGTGCTCCAATCGTACCGGACGGAACGATGGCGGACATGGACGGCGCCCTGGACTGGGTGGATGAACCGCATCGCTTCAAGGTGCTTCACGAGGGACGCTTGCTGACTGCCTACAACAAGGGGAATCCGCAGTACGGGGACTTCTTCAAGGCGTTCCCGAACATCGAGCCGGTCCACACCCTGGCCGGCCTGCCGGTGACCGCCTCCGGAGCGGCCAACTTCAACCACCACAAGTCGGTCTTCCTGGGGCTGGGCCGGCTGAACGGGCACAATTTCTACCACGACTGCTATCCGCCGTTTGCGGCGTACCGGCCGTTCCCGTCCGGGGACATCGTCCAGGTGGACGCGGCGCTCCGGAGCGAAGGGGATGCCGTCGTGCTGGCGGCGCGCAACGAGTGGGTGCCGAAGGTGGACGTGCCGGCACCGCTGCGGCAGTTCTTCGCGGCGGCCGAGGGCACGGACGGGAGCGAGCCGGAACGCGTGAGCACGGAGCATCGCACCGTGCGCTTCGCCCTGGCACGCGGCTGCTACACCATCGACGTCGACTCGGAGTTCGAGGCCACCGACGGCGAGCTGTACTTCGGGCAGGACGGGCACAGCTACCTCGGCGTCCGCGTCGCCGATGCGATCGACGAGGAGGACGGCGGGCTGGTCACCGACTCCGCCGGCCGCTCCGGGTGCGACGCCATCAACGAACAGGTCGCCGACTGGGTCGACTACTCCGGCTCCCTCGGCGCGCACGCACTGGGCATCGCGGTCATGAACCACCCGGCCAACCTCCCGACCCTGTTTCGGGCGCGCGCCTACGGGTTCTTCGGGCCGAGCCCGTTCTTCGCCACCGATCACCGGTTGCAGGCGGGCGAGCGGCTCCTGTTCCGCTACCGGGTCGTCGTGCATGACGGCGACGCCGCGGCCGTCGACCTGCCGCGCCTGTTCGACGAGTTCCGTCAGTAATCGAGGAAGGCAAGAGCCGAGCCGAGGATTGGGCTCCGGAGGAATAGGAGCTTCACCGCGGCGTTCTGCCGGGTCGATCAGTTGTCTTCGGACGTCGTGCTCACGGGTCAGCCGTCGGCTACCTCGAAGGCGGTGACGTTGCGCGTCCGGCGGCTGAACTCCACGCCGATCAGGTGGATCGGCTCGCCTCCGCCGCGGTACTTCGCGGCGTAGTCGCGCTCCTGCAACTGCGCCAGCGCGGACCCCGGCGGCGCCATCTCCACCACCTTGAACTCGAACAGGTACACATGCCCGCCGGCGCGCACCGCCATGTCCAGCCTGCCGTGGCTGCTCGACTCCTCGACCGCGATCTCGTAGCCCAGCGCCGCGAAGTAGGAGTAGAACACGCTCGCGTAGTAGCCCTCGTAGTTCGCGATGTCGTTGCTGGTGTGCCATTCGTACGGGATGCTGGCGAAGAACGCTTGGAACAACTCCTGCAGCGCGGCGCAGTCGTGCGCCGCAAGCAGGCGCGCCAGGCGCATGCTGTTCCCCGTCTGGCGCGCCACGTCCTGCACCAAGTGACACAGCACGTGCTCGTTCAGGCTCTGCCGTACCTCCCGGTTCGGATAGCCCAGGCGGTACAGCGCCTTGCCGCCCAGCCGCTCTTCCCCCGTGATCGTCAGGTAGCCGGTCTGGAACAGCAGTGCCTCGGTGCCGATATGGTCCACGTCGAACGCCGACAGCAGCTCGGTGGTGCTCACCGTCCGGTCCAGCGACACCGACGAGACTCGCCGCTCGAACAGCTTGTCGATCAGAAACGCCGGCGTACCGGTCTCGAACCAGTGCGCCGCGAACTCACGCCGGCGCAGCAGCAACAGGACGTCGTACGGGTTGTACACCTTCTCCGCGCCGCGCCAGCTATAGCCGTCGTACCACTCGCGCACCCGCTCCCGGTCCAGGCCGGCCAGCTCCGGCGCGAACACCGTGTCCAGGTCATCTTCCGTGTAGCCGCAGATCGACGAATAGACCGGATCCAGGGTGAGGTCCGTGAGATTGTTCAACTGCGAGAAGAGATTGACCTTCGAGAACTTGCTGATGCCGGTCAGGAAGGTGAACCGCACGTGCGCGTCCGAGTCCTTGATCACCCCGTACAGCCCGCGCAGGTAGTCGCGGTTGGCGCGCGCCACCTCCGGCGCGTCCACCAGCGCGTCCAGGATCGGCTTGTCGTACTCGTCCACCAGCACTGCCACCCGCTGCCCCGTCTGCCCGTGCAGAGCCTCCAGCAGATTCGCGAAGCGGCCCGGCGCCGTCAGGTACTCCGATACCAACCCGGCGCGCCGCTCGGCGGCCGCGATCTGCTCCATGACGTTCGCTTCCAGCGTCCCGCGCTCCACGAAGCTGCCGCCGCCGAAGCTCAGCCTCACCACGGGGTGCCGCTTCGACCAGTCGTGCCGCTCGTGGATGTACAGCCCCGCGAACAGCGCCTCGTTGCCCTCGAACACCTCCTTCAGCGTGTCCAGGAACAGGCTCTTGCCGAACCGCCGCGGCCGTGACAGGAAATAGTGCGTGTCCTCGTGGAGCAGCCGTTGGACGTAGGCGGTCTTGTCCACGTAGTAGCAGTCCTGCTCCCGCAGCTTGCGGAAGGTCTGGATGCCGATCGGCAGCCGGCGCCCGGTCATCGGCCCATCCTACCCCGGCCGTCGGTCTGGCGCTCCGACTGCGTACGACTCGTCGGGAGCCGGAGTCATGCAGCGCGGTGACAGCCGCACGGCGCCGTGAAACAATGGGCCGTGCCCATGCGCACGTTCAACACCGCCGGTCCGGTCCGAGTTGGCCGGCACTACCAGATCGCACCGCTGTCGCGGATCGACCTCGACGAAGTCCTCGGCCTGATTCGCGACGAGCGGTACTTCGTGCTGCACGCACCGCGCCAGACCGGCAAGACGTCAGCGCTGCTGGCGCTCCGCGATCTCCTGAACTCCGGCGAGGCCGGCGACTGGCGCTGCGTGTACGCCAACTTCGAGGTCGGCCAGGCTGGACGCGAGGACACGGCGCGGGCGATGCGCGCCATGCTGGGCGAGATCGCGCGCCGGGCGCGCCGGGCCCTGGGTGACGAGACCCCGAATCTCGTACGGCACGCCGCGCTCGAACAGGAGGGGGCGGACGGCGCACTGCTCGAAGTCCTCGTCCGCTGGGCGGAGGCCGACGCCACGCCGCTCGTGCTGCTGATCGACGAGATCGACGCACTGATCGGCGACACCCTGCTGTCGGTGCTGCGGCAGCTTCGCGCCGGCTACGACCAGCGCCCGGACGGCTTCCCTCACAGCATCATCCTGTGCGGACTGCGCGACGTGCGCGACTACCGCATCCACTCCACCGCCGAGGACCGGCTGGTGCTCGGCGGCAGCGCCTTCAACATCAAGTCCGAGTCGTTGCGGCTCGGCGACTTCTCCGAGCAGGAGATCCACGCGCTCACCGCGCAGCACACGGCGCAGACCGGACAGGCGTTCACGGCAGGTGCGCTGGAGTCGATCGTGACCCGCACCGCCGGCCAGCCGTGGCTGGTGAACGCGCTGTGCTACGACGCGTGTTTCCGCCACAAGCCGGGCCGCGACCGCTCGCGCCCGATCACGGCGGAAGCCATCCTGCAGGCGCAGGAGCGGCTGATCCTGCGCCGCGACACGCACGTCGACGACCTGGCGAACAAGCTGCGCGAAGAGCGCGTGAGGCGCGTGATCGAGCCGATCCTGGCCGGCGCCGGCCGGCAGGCGTGGTTGGACGAAGACCTCGCCTACGTCCGCGATCTGGGCCTGGTCGCGCAGGACGTGGGCGGCCGGCCCCGCATCGCCAACCCGATTTACGCGGAGGTGGTGCCGCGCCAACTGAGCTACGCCGTGCAGGCGGGGCTGCCACACGAGATGGCGTGGTACGTCGACGCCGCCGGCAGTCTGGACGTGGCAGGGCTGATCGCGGATTTCCAGGCGTTCTTCCGGGAGCACTCCGAGCACTGGGTGCAGCGCTTCGAGCAGTACCACGAGGCAGGGCCGCAGTTGCTGCTGCAGGCACACCTGCAGCGGGTCGTCAACGGCGGCGGGCGGATCGAGCGGGAGTATGCGCTGGGGCGCGGGCGCACCGACCTGCTGATCGCGTGGCCGCAGGGCGGGCGCGAGCGGCGCTGGGTCGTGGAGTGCAAGGTGCGGCACGGGGACCTGGAGCGCACCATCGCCGAGGGAATCGAACAGACACGCGCGTACATCGACCGCTGCGCCGCGGAGACCGGCCACCTGATCGTGTTCGACCGGTCGCCGACCCGCACCTGGGAGGAGAAGATCTTCCGGCGCAAAGCGCCGCCCGACGTCGGCGCGCCGGTCACGGTATGGGGCATGTGACGTTGACGACCCCGGTCGCGCTGCTCACTTCACGCGCGCGGCCCACACCTCGTACAGCCCCTGCTCGCTCACGGACTGAAACACCGCCCAGCGGCTGTCGCGGGTGACGTGCACGTTGGTCTCGAAGCGGCCGGCCCGCATCTTCAGCCGCGGCATGCTGCGGAAGCGGCACACCGGGGTGGTCCGAACCACGTGCTCGGGGTTCTCGGCGATCGCCTGGTGCGCCTCCGCCTCGGTCTGGAACTCGCGCACCTCCGGCCACAGCGTCCGCTCGGGCAGCTCGAACTTCCAGATGACCTCGGTGGCGGAAGCGCTGTTGTGCAGCCCGTCCCACGGGTGGGTCGAGGTGGGACTCGCGTCCTGACCCAGGCTCTCGACGAGGCCGACGTCGACGATGCTGAAGCTGCGCCCGTCGCCGGTCATGAACGACTCGTCCGGGGCCGGGGTCATGTGGATGGAATTGCCCACGTTGGGGCGGCCGATGTAGCGGGTCGCGCGCTCCCGCTGCAGGTCGTTCACGTAGATGGCGTGGCACGCGAACGGCCAGCCGTGCGAGTAGACCCGCGTGCCGCCGGCGCTCCAGTGCTCGTGCGTGCCGCGCGAGCGCAGCCGGCCCTGCAGGTCGAGCCAGCGGCCGGTTGACAGGTCGACGATGCGCTGGCGCTGCATGTCGACCGGGCGCCGGTAGCGCTCGGTGAAGTAGTAGCCCTCCTGGCAGCACATGAACAGCGCCGGATCGACCGGATTGGGGTTGGGATGGCCGACCCAGAACTCGTCCGTCTCGACGATGGTGTCGACCGCCCCCGTCTCCAGGTCCACCCGGTACATCAGGTTGGGGCCGGGCTCCGAGCCCAGGATCGCCGTCCGCTCCAGCGGCGTCGTGCCGGCGGGCAGGTCGCGGTCCTTCAGCGCCTCGTAGGCGAACGCGTAGCGGTCGTCGGCCGTGCACTCGGCGAACACGACGAGCGGCAGCGGGCGGTCGGGCTCGATACGGGTCTTCTTCCCGTCGTCCAGGTCGATGCGCACGATCTCCGAGCGGTCTCCGGTGCGCTCCGCCACGTGCAGCAGGTGGGACTGCGGCGAGACCGCCCAGCCGGCCAAGCCTTCGCTGCCATCGTCGAAGACCCGGTACTCGTGGACCCGCTCGGCGTGGCCGCTCTGCAGGTCGATGGCCCAGAGGCACGACGGCCGCCGGCCCTCCGGGTCGTCGCCGCGCAGCACCAGCATGGCGCCGTCGCGCGTGATCGCGGTGGACCGGAAGTAGCTGATGCGCACGTGCTGCCCCTCCTCGGGTACCAGGCGCACCACGTCGGTTCCGGTCCAGGGGTCCTGCCAGCGGCTGCTCGCCCAATCGAAGGTCACGTTCACCATGGCGACAGGGTAGCAGGGACTCGACGACTCGACGGGGTGTGGACGGGGTGTGATTGACCCGGGGGGCCGACTCGCTGTCGCGCAGGCGGTCGTCGATGAAGGTGACGGCCCGGCGGGCGCCGGTGACCGGCTCCGGCCGACGGCCACCCCGCGACCCACGCGCGTTCTGGCGAAGTATTTGGCGAAGTCTTTGGCGAAGAGGCGCGGTCGCGCTACTTCGCCGTGTTGACACGACTCGTTCGCGAGTGCGACAGTTACGCGGGACTCTCCCCAAGGTCCTGTTTCGGAGGATGCGATGGACGCGACACGTAGATTCGCGAATGCGCACAAGCACCCCGGCGGTGCACGTGTACCAGCGGTTGGCGAAGACGGGACCTTGACAAATCCGATGCGGCCCCAGAATCAGCCGGAAGCCGGAAGCCGGAAGCCGGAAGCCGGAAGCCGGAAGCCGGAAGCCGGAAGCCGGAAGCCGGAAGCCGGAAGCCGGAAGCCGGAAGCCGGAAGCCGGAAGCCGCTCAATCCGGATGAAGGGAGAAGCTCGCGGCATCTCGGCATCTCGGGCCTCCTCCCCGTGGCGCCGCCGCGCCCTGCTCCCCGCCGCGCTGCTGCTGGGCGCCCTCGCCCTGCTCTGCGCCACGCCCGTCGCGGCGCAGAACCCCACCAGCGTGACCCTGTCGGCTGCTCCGAACCCGGTGACGGAGGGCTCGTCGGTGACGATCACCGCCACGCTCGACGGGGCGGCGCACGTCGACTACCGGGTTTTCACAAGGACCACCGTGGCGGTGGGCGGCGTCTCCACCACCGCCTCCAACCAGTCGAATGAGCTGGACTTCCGTCTTCCGAACGATGGGCGTATCGACATCGCGCAGGGCGAGACGACGGGCACGCTGACCGCGGAGATCCTGTCCGACACGCGGGCCGAGCCGGAAGAGACCCTCGCCATCAGCCTCGGCAGCGTCATCGAAAAGGCCACCTTCGCTACCACGTTCACTACGGTTTCGAGCATCACCACGAAAACCGGCGTCGTCGTGCGCATCACGGACGTCCCCGCCGTCTCGCTCTCGGCCGCTCCGAACCCGGTGACGGAGGGTTCGAGCGTGACCGTGACGGCGACGCTGACGGCGGCCGCGCAGACTGCCTTGGACATCCCCGTGACGCTGACCGCGGGCACCGCCGAACCGGGGGACTACGGCGCGCTGTCGAGCATAAGGATCCCAAGGGGGTCCACCACCGGCACGGCCACGATCACCACGACGCGGGACGACGACACCGACAAGGAGACGTTCACGGTGGCCCTGGGCACGCTGCCCTCGGGGGTGACCGCGGGGGCCCCCAACTCGGTGACGGTGACCATCAACGACTTCGTCTGGATCTCGCTCTCGGCCGCTCCGAACCCCGTGACCGAGGGGTCGGACGTGACGATCACGGCGACGGCGTCGCGGGCACTACGCATCGGGACCGCCTTCTTCTTGGGCCTGACGGCGGACACCGCCGAGACCGAGGACTACGGCACGCTGGAGGCTATTGAGATCCTCACCGGCCGGACCTCCGGCACCGGCACGATCACGACGAACCAGGACGACGACACCGACGACGAGACGTTCACGGTGTCGCTCGCCGAGGACAATCATCCATTTTACAGGGCGGGCACCCCCGGCTCGGTGACGGTGACCATCACGGACGACGACGAGCCCGCGGTTTCGCTCTCGGCCGCTCCGAACCCCGTGACCGAGGGGTCGGACGTGACGGTGACGGCCACGCTGTCGGCGGCCGTGCAGACTGCCGTGGACATCCCCGTGACGCTGACCGCCGGCACCGCCGAACCGGGGGACTACGGCGCGCTGTCGAGCATAAGGATCCCGAGCGGGTCCACCACCGGCACGGCCACGATCACCACGGCGCAGGACCCCGACGCCGACGACGAGACGTTCACGGTGGCCCTGGGCGCGCTGCCCCCGGAGGTGACCGCCGGCGCCGACGACTCCGTGACGGTGACCATCACGGACGACGACGAGCCCGCGGTCTCGCTCTCGGCCGCTCCGAACCCCGTGACCGAGGGATCGTCGGTGACGGTGACGGCCAGGCTGTCGGCGACCGTGCAGACTGCCGTGGACATCCCCGTGACGCTGACCGCGGGCACCGCCGAACCGGGGGACTACGGCGCGCTGTCGAGCATAAGGATCCCGAGCGGGTCCACCACCGGCACGGCCGCGGTCACCACGGCGCAGGACCACGACGCCGACGACGAGACGTTCACGGTGGCCCTGGGCGCGCTGCCCCCGGAGGTGACCGCGGGGCGCCCCGACTCCGTGACGGTGACCATCACGGACGACGACAAGCCCACGGTCTCGCTCTCGGCCGCTCCGAACCCCGTGACCGAGGGCTCGGACGTGACGGTGACGGCCACACTGTCGGCGGCGCTGTCGCGCGACGCGGTCATCCCGGTGACGCTGGGCGCGGGCACGGCGGAGTCGGACGACCACGGAACGCTCGCGTCCATTGCCATCGGCAGTGGCCAGGTTAGCGGTGCGGGCACGATCGCTACCAACCAGGACGACGACACCGACGACGAGACCTTCACGGTGGCCCTGGGCGCGCTGCCCTCGGAGGTGACCGCGGGGCGCCCCGACTCCGTGACGGTGACCATCACGGACGACGACACGCCCACGGTCTCGCTCTCGGCCGCTCCGAACCCCGTGACCGAGGGCTCGGACGTGACGGTGACGGCCACACTGTCGGCGGCGCTGTCGCGCGACGCGGTCATCCCGGTGACGCTGGGCGCGGGCACGGCGGAGTCGGACGACCACGGAACGCTCGCGTCCATTGCCATCGGCAGTGGCCAGGTTAGCGGTGCGGGCACGATCGCTACCAACCAGGACGACGACACCGACGACGAGACCTTCACGGTGGCCCTGGGCGCGCTGCCCTCGGAGGTGACCGCGGGGCGCCCCGACTCCGTGACGGTGACCATCACGGACGACGACACGCCCACGGTCTCGCTCTCGGCCGCTCCGAACCCCGTGACCGAGGGCTCGGACGTGACGGTGACGGCCACACTGTCGGCGGCGCTGTCGCGCGACGCGGTCATCCCGGTGACGCTGGGCGCGGGCACGGCGGAGTCGGACGACCACGGAACGCTCGCGTCCATTGCCATCGGCAGTGGCCAGGTTAGCGGTGCGGGCACGATCGCTACCAACCAGGACGACGACACCGACGACGAGACCTTCACGGTGGCCCTGGGCGCGCTGCCCTCGGAGGTGACCGCGGGGCGCCCCGACTCCGTGACGGTGACCATCACGGACGACGACACGCCCACGGTCTCGCTCTCGGCCGCTCCGAACCCCGTGACCGAGGGATCATCGGTGACGGTGACGGCCAGGCTGTCGGCGACCGTGCAGACTGCCGTGGACATCCCCGTGACGCTGACCGCGGTCACCGCCGAAACGGGGGACTATGGCGCGCTGTCGGACATAAGGATCCCGAGCGGGTCCACCACCGGCACGGCCACGATCACCACGGCGCAGGACCCCGACACCGACGACGAGACGTTCACGGTGGCCCTGGGCGCGCTGCCCCCGGAGGTGACCGCCGGCGCCCCCGACTCCGTGACGGTGATCATCACGGACGACGACACGCCCACGGTCTCGCTCTCGGCCGCTCCGAACCCCGTGACCGAGGGATCATCGGTGACGGTGACGGCCAGGCTGTCGGCGACCGTGCAGACTGCCGTGGACATCCCCGTGACGCTGACCGCGGTCACCGCCGAAACGGGGGACTATGGCGCGCTGTCGGACATAAGGATCCCGAGCGGGTCCACCACCGGCACGGCCACGATCACCA
Organism: Spirochaetia bacterium; assembly: GCA_965202935.1. Lineage (GTDB taxonomy): Bacteria > Spirochaetota > Spirochaetia > SZUA-6 > Bin103 > CATQHW01. Next base: position 6,662,571 of record OZ241879.1, on the reverse strand, counting down.
CGGCGCAGGACCCCGACACCGACGACGAGACGTTCACGGTGGCCCTGGGCGCGCTGCCCCCGGAGGTGACCGCCGGCGCCCCCGACTCCGTGACGGTGATCATCACGGACGACGACACGCCCACGGTCTCGCTCTCGGCCGCTCCGAACCCCGTGACCGAGGGATCATCGGTGACGGTGACGGCTACACTGTCGGCGGCCGTGCAGACTGCCGTGGACATCCCCGTGACGCTGACCGCGGTCACCGCCGAAACGGGGGACTATGGCGCGCTGTCGGACATAAGGATCCCGAGCGGGTCCACCACCGGCACGGCCACGATCACCACGGCGCAGGACCCCGACACCGACGACGAGACGTTCACGGTGGCCCTGGGCGCGCTGCCCCCGGAGGTGACCGCCGGCGCCCCCGACTCCGTGACGGTGATCATCACGGACGACGACACGCCCACGGTCTCGCTCTCGGCCGCTCCGAACCCCGTGACCGAGGGATCATCGGTGACGGTGACGGCTACACTGTCGGCGGCCGTGCAGACTGCCGTGGACATCCCCGTGACGCTGACCGCGGTCACCGCCGAAACGGGGGACTATGGCGCGCTGTCGGACATAAGGATCCCGAGCGGGTCCGCCACCGGCACGGCCACGATCACCACGGCGCAGGACGACGACGCCGACGACGAGACGTTCACGGTGGCCCTGGGCACGCTGCCCCCGGAGGTGACCGCGGGGCGCCCCGACTCCGTGACGGTGACCATCACGGACGACGACACGCCTGACGACGACACGCCCACGGTCTCGCTCTCGGCCGCTCCGAACCCCGTGACCGAGGGCTCGGACGTGACGGTGACGGCCACGCTGTCGGCGACCGTGCAGACCGCCGTGGACATCCCCGTGACGCTGACCGCGGGCACCGCCGAACCGGGGGACTACGGCGCGCTGTCGAGCATAAGGATCCCGAGCGGGGCCACCACCGGCACGGCCGCGGTCACCACGGCGCAGGACGACGACGCCGACGACGAGACCTTCACGGTGGCGCTGGGCGCGTTGCCCCCGGAGGTGGCGGCCGGCCGCCCGAGCTCGGTCGAAGTCACGATCGAGGACGACGACACGCCGGTCACCCCGCCGGTGCTCGGTGCTGCCGAGAAGGCGCACGTCGACAAGGTTGGGTCCGCCCTTCTGGGCTTGGGAGCAGAGTGATGAGATTGGTTTTGCTGGTACCGTTGACGCTGCTGGCCCTTGCGGGCTGCACTGGGGTCGTCGACCCACCTCGACAACCCCCGGACGTTCCGTATGCGCAGCGGTGGTGGAACGTGCTGACCCCCGAGCAGAGAGGAGCAGCGCTCCATGGCGTCGGCGCTGGCGGGCTGGCGAGGTACGCCAACCTGGACGCCGCCACCAAGAAGGCGGCAAACGCGGCGGCGGCCGAGATCTACGGCGACGGCGACCATGCGAGCGTCGCCGCGTGGTGGGCGACGCTGGACTGCCGCCAGCGGCGCATCGCGGTAGGCGAGGGCAACACGGACGATCCGTCGAGCCCGTATTGCAGGAACTACCCGGCGGCGACATAGCGGGCTACGACCCGAGCGTGGGATCGTCCTGGCCGGTCCTGAGGTCCGGGGTCAGCGGTTCGTGCTTGCAATCACACTATCACATCGCGCATACTGCGCGCGGAGGTAGGGCCATGATCGGACCACACGGAGAGAAGCGGCCGGCCGACCCGATCGCCAACGCGGTCCATGTCGCGAAGGTCCTGACGCGCGAGCGTGAAGAGGAGTACATCGACGAGGATCGGCGCCGCGGCGGCTTCGCCCGTGCCGAGTCCCTCACCCCTGAGCGGCGCCGCGAGCTTGCCCGGAAGGCTGCGGAGGCGCGATGGTCGAAGGAGAACGAATGACCGGGGTTGGTGGTCCCTTCGCGGAACTCCGGCCCACACGACGGAGAGAGCGGGAATCGAACCCGCGAGCCGGGGTATGAGCCCGGCTGCCTTGGAATGTCACTCCAGCGCATTACCGCTCTGCCACCTCTCCCCGGTTTCTTCTCACCGCTTTTGAAAAGATAACTCTTTGCGTGCTACCCTGGCGGGGTGAATCGGCTACCGACTGAGAGGCGGGTGCAGATTCTCGGGCTGATGGTCGAGGGGATGAGCATGCGGTCCATCACCCGGATCACCGGCGCGAGCCTCAACACGGTGGCGAAGCTACTGCGCGACGGCGGAGAGGCTGCGGACGCGCACCATCACGAGAACCTCCGGGACGTGCGAGCGGCGCATGTCGAGTGCGACGAACTCTGGAGCTTCGTCTACTCGAAGGCGGCGAACGTCGAGCGTGCGAAGGCAGCGCCGGAGGCGGCCGGGGACGTGTGGACGTTCACGGCGCTGGACGCGGCCAGCAAGTTGATTCTGAGCTACCTCGTGGGACCTCGAGACGGCGTGGCGGCGCGGGACTTCATGGAAGACCTTCGCGGCCGCGTGCTCGGTCGGCCGCAGATCTCCACCGACGGGCTCGCCGCGTACACCGAGGCCGTGGACGATGCGTTCGGCTCGACAGCGCATTTCGCCCAGCTCGTGAAGCTGTACGGTTCTGACGGGTCGTGCATCGGTAGCGAGAAGGTGACGGTTCGCGGAGCGCCGAACATCCAGCGGGTGAGCACGTCATACGTCGAGCGGTGCAATCTGACGATTCGCATGGGCCTCCGGCGATACGCCCGACAGACGAACGCATTCAGCAAGCGGCTGGAGAATCACTGCCGGTCTCTGTGCCTGTACTTCTACTGGTACAACTGGTGCCGTCCGCACTCGGCCGTGCGGACCAAGTGGAACAACCGGATCACTCCCGCGATGGCTGCCGGGCTCGCTGATCGGCCGGCCACGCTGGAGCAACTGGTCGATATGATCGACGCGCGCGCGCCGAAGCCGAACCGGCCGAAAACCTACAAGCGCCGCGTTTCAAACTGACGCACTACCTGCGCGGGAGCGTTCGCGAGTGCGACAGTTACGAGTTACCGAGTGCTCATGTCGTACCGACATCATGGCGAACCACCGCGGGATTCTCCCCAAGGTCCTGTTTCGGAGGATGCGATGGACGCGACGAAAAGGACGCGGCGGTCGCCGAGAAGGACGCGGCGCTGGAGCGGCAACGGGCCGCCGAGGAGCGCATCGCGAACCTGGAGCGCCGTCTGGCCCGGTTCGACGACGACGGCGATTGACCGGCCGCGCGGACCGCGGGTCGGCTTCGTGCTGCGTCAGTTGCGGGAGGCGATGGCGGAGGAGGAGGTGCGGCGCACGATGCAGGGCGAGGACCTGCTGCTGCGGGACTCGATGCTGCTGGCGCGGCAGGTGGAGCATCGCGACCGCCTTCTAACACAGGAGCGGCGCCTGCTGCTCGCGCAGGCGATCCGCCGCCTGCATGGCCTGGGGCAGGAATGCCGAGGCGATCGCCGCGGCGCTGGCAGTGGATGCGGACGAGGTGCGGCGCGTGCGCGTGCTGCCGGGCCGCTCCGGTACCTCGGACACTCCCGATATGGCGAAGGCCTACGCGCGCGACGCCGACTTGGCAGTGCGGGTGGCGCGGATCGAGGAACCCCTCGAACACCTCGCTACCAGGGAAGACGTGGCGAACGCCCTCGGGCAGATGGAGACGCGCCTCGTGAAGTGGACCATCGGCACGACCATCGCCGCAGTCGGCGCCACCGCCGCAGTCGTCAAGCTGCTGCTCTGACCGCTCGGGCGGTGTTCCAGTTGGCCCACACGACCTCCCGTGTTGCCGGCCCACGGGCAGCGAATTAATCTGAAGGCGATGCGGATCGCCAACCCGATGTACGACGCTGCCTTCAAGTACCTGATGGACGATCAGGCGGCCGCCCGCTTGCTGGTCGGGGCGGTGCTGGGCGAGGAGGTCGAGAGCCTGCAGGCGCTGCCGCAGGAGCGCTCGGCGCGCCCGTCGCCGGCTCCGCCGGGGGAGATGCTGACGGTGCGCCGCGTGGACTTCGCGGCGACGGTGCGCACGGCCGGCGGCGAGCGGCTGCGGGTGCTGGTGGAGGTGCAGAAGGCGCGCTTCACCGACGAAGTGATGCGGTTCCGGGAGTACCTGGGCCGCCACTACGCGGACCGGGAGAACTACGACAAGGGGGCGGACGGGCGGCGGCGTCACCGGCCGTTGCGGGCGATCTACATCCTGGGCGAATGCCTGCCGCGCACGGAGGCGACGGTGCTGCGGGTGGCGCGGGAGTACCTGGACGGCGTGACCGGGCAGCGGCTCGGCGAGCGGGAGGAGTTCGTGGAGGCGCTGAGCCACGACTGCTGGGTGGTGCAGGTGCCGCTGCTGGCGTCGCGGCGGCGCACGGACCTGGAGCGGTTGCTGAGCGTGTTCGACCAGGAGTTGCAGGCGCCGGGCGAGCGGCACGTGCTGGAGGTCGACGAGCGCGAGATACCGCGGCGCTACGCGCCGGTGCTGAGGCGGCTGGAGGGAGCTGCGGCGAGCGAGGAGGTGTCCGACTCGATGGCGCTGGAGGACGAGGTCACCGAGACGTGGGGGCGGATGAAGCGCGAGAGCGCCGAGAAGGACGCGGCGCTGGAGCGAGAACGCGCCGAGAAGGACGCGGCGCTGGAGCGGCAACGGGCCGCCGAGGAGCGCATCGCGGACCTGGAGCGCCGTCTGGCCCGGTTCGACGACGACGGCGATTGACCGGCCGCGCGGACCGCGGGTCGGCTTCGTGCTGCGTCAGTTGCGGGAGGCGATGGCGGAGGAGGAGGTGAGGCGCACGATGCAGGGCGAGGGACCTGCTGCTCGCGCAGGCGATCCGCCGCCTGCATGGCCTGGGGCAGGAATGCCGAGGCGACCGCCGCGGCGCGTGCCGTCGCCTCCCGTGTACGTTGACATCGATTCCGCCTCACCATAGCGTGGCCGCCGCGCATGGCGGGTGAGATTGCCAAGCCTCACGACCATCTGTTCCGATCCGTGTTCGGAGAGGACCGGGAAGCCGAGGCGGCCGGCCTGCTGCAGGCATACCTGCCGGAGGCGATCAGCCGCGAGCTGCGCTGGTCGAGCCTGAAGTGGCAACCGGCCGGCGGCGCACCGGCGTGGCTGTACGTGCTGCTGGAGCACCAGTCGACGCCGGACCCGTGGTTGCGGCTGCGGCTGCTGAAGTACAGCATCCGGATCTGGGAACGGGATCGCCGGCGGTACCCGGACGAGGAGCACCTGCGCCCGATCGTGCCCGTGGTGTGGTACCAGGGCGAGCGCGGCTGGCGCCACGCGCGCGAGTTCTCGGAGCTGTTCGCCGCGGGGGTGCGGGACTGGCCGGGAGTGCCGCACTACGCGCACCTGTTGATCGACCAGACGCGGATGGGGCCGGACGAGGTGCACGGGGCGTTGTACGGTCGGATCGCGCAACTGGCGATGATGGCGGCGTACCGTGCGGACTGGCCGGTGCTGCGGGACTTGGTGCCGCTGCTGGCGGAGCTGGCGCAGGCGGCGGGAATCGAAGACGTAGGGCATATCGTGGTGTACATTGCGACCACGACGCGGAACCGGGAGCACTGGGACCGATTTGCGGAGGCGGTACGGCGGCAGGTTCCGGGAGGTGGAGAGCTGGTGAACAAGGCCGACGAGATGGTCGAGATCTACGGCGAGATGAGGGAGCACGAAGGCCGTCAGGAAGGCCGCCAGGAAGGCCAGTTGGCGACCATCGAGAAGCTGGTGAGCACCGGCGTCGCGTGGTCGACCATCGAAGCCGCGACCGGCATCGACGAGGAAACCTTCGACCGGCTCAAGCATCAGTTCGATTCCGCTGACGACGGCGAGTCCCACAGGAACTGAGCTTCTCTCTCGGGGCAGCCAGTCGCAATCTGAAGCAGGACGTCCCAAATCCTCGCCTTAGCACGCCTAAGCAGGTTTGCCGTTCGGAGCGCAGCGATGCACGGAAGTCTCATTACAACAATCACTTAGGACCCCGGTGCGCTGATCTGGCATTCGTGGAATCCGATGCATCCCTATATGAGAGCTCTTCTACAAGTGCCCGTCTGGGGAGGGGTTGGAGGACCGGAGGAGCGTTAGGCGCGGATTTGGGGACGTGCTGTCGGGTTGACCGTGCGATGGCCTCGATGGCGCGCGACGGGGAGGCGGCAGCGGCTCCGGCCAGCTACCGCCCCGAACCGCCGCCTGTCGGCGACGCTTTCGGCCCAGCCCCGCCTACCCGTACGGAGTCTTGTCGGATCTGCCGCTCACGCGCCAATCCGACAGACTCCTACCGGCTGCGCAGACGCTTCTGGAAATCGGCCTCGCTGACGCAGGCGGTGGCGGCCGCGACGATGAGGTGGTCGGGCAACTCGGCGAAGCCGGGCACGCCGGGGAATCCGGCCGAGACCTCAATGCCGCGCGCTGCCAGCAGCGCCCGCGCCAATCCGGTGCGCCCCTCCGCATGACCTTCCACCCGACCTTCCGCATGACCTTCCACCCGACCTTCCGCGTGGCCCTCCACCCGGCCTTCGGCGTGGCCCTCCACCCGGCCTTCGGCGTGACCCTCTGCGCGGCTGCGGCGGCGCTGCGCGCCCAGCAGCGGGTCGTCGTCCGGGCCGGTGCCCTCCCGCTCCCCGAGCACCGCGCCCACCCGCTCCAGCACCGCGCTGGTCTGAGCCGAAAGCGTCTCCTCGTTCAGCGCCGCGTGGATCTCGACCGCCGTCCAGCCGGGAAACGCCCGGCTCTGCGCCGCCTGCCGATACGCCCCGTCCTCCAGCAGGTGGATGGTCAGCCCCGAGCGCCGGCTGCGCGGCCGGCTCGGCGAGGGCGCCTCCGGCACCTCGATCCACACCTCCGGGAACCCCCACGCCTCGTACTGCGGCAGCTTGCGCCGGCGCGCGTCGGTGGTGTGGTCCACCTCCAGCACCACGTCCGGGAAATCATGCTCGCCGATCGTCAGCACCGGGCGCGGCAGCCGGGCGCGTTTCGGGTGCAGGTACACCGACTGGTCCGCCTGCATGATCAGGCGCGGCTCGCCGTGCGCGTCGCGCTCGGTCAGGTCGGTGCTGCCGAAGCACTCCACCGGCCCACCCCGCACCGCGGCGACGAGCCCGGCCAATCTCCCCACGCGCTGCGTGGGGCCTTCGTGGTAGGAGCTGACCGGATCGCAGATCCAGGCGGTCTCGGTGACGGAGTCCCAGTATTCGAGGCGCGTCTCGCAGTCTTCGAGCTCCTCGCGCGGCAGGCGAACCGGCTTGCAGCCGGGGAAGTCCGCCGCCGTGGGCGGCTGGACGCCGGGCGCCGTGTCCACGGGCTGAGCCGTTCCCGGCGCCTCGACCTGCGGACCGAGCGTGCGCACCGAAGCCATGACGACAACGTACGGCACGCCACCGGCCCGATGCAACCGCGCGATTGCCTCATCAAAAATCCACACGAACGGAAACCGGTGCCTCATCGAAACATCCACACGAACGGCCAGCCCACCATGAGGGCGGAGGTCGGAGGAGATGGGGCTTACCATGGGTCAACGAAAGGCGGTCACCAGAGAGATGGCCAACCGGTACCGGCGCGCCAGCAAGCGTCAGAAGGCGGCGATGCTCGACGAGTTCGTCGAGTTGCACGGCTGCACCCGCCACCACGCCGGATGGCTGCTGCGCATGTGGGGCAAGACGGTGTTCGAGCGCCGCGACGGCGAGCTGGTCAAGATCGTGGTCGGCCAGCGCCGGCCGCGGCGCCAGAGCCGCCGCATCTACGACGAGCAGGTCCTCGCCGCGCTGAGGAAGATCTGGTACCTGTTCGGCTGCCTGTGCGGCAAACGGCTGGTGGCGGTGCTGCGCACGCAACTGCCGGTGCTGGAGAAGTTCGGCGAACTCGCCGTGGACCCCGATACGCGCCGGAAGCTCACCCGCATCAGCGCCGCTACCATCGACCGGCTGCTGCGCACCGAGAAACGCGCCCTGCGCATACGAGGTCGCTCCCATACCAAGCCGACCACGCGCTTGATGAACCAGATCCCGATCCGCACCTTCACCGAGTGGCAGGAGGCACAGCCGGGCGAACTCGGTGCCGACCTGGTCGGCCACGACGGGGGGTTCACCGGCGGCGAGCATGCCTTCACCCTGGTGCTCACCGACCGGGTGACGCAGTGGACGGAGGTCCGCGCCGTACTGAACAAGGCGCAGAAGTGGGTCTTCCAGGCGCTGCGACGCGACACGTGGGGTCGCGAATGCACATAAGCACCCCGGCGGTGCACGTGTACCAGCGGTTGGCGAATGCCCCATGAGCGGCAGCTACCACCGTCCGCCGCATTCCCTCTGACGCGGACCAACGCCGACGACGCCCGGGTGGGCCTCGATCCGTTGCGGCTGGACTTCACCGGCGGCGCCTCGGGGAACTGGGCCACGCCGCAGACCGTCACCGTGCGCGGCAAACAGGACGCCGACGACGACGAGCCGCTGCCGCACCGGGTGACGATTCCGGCCGCGTTCGCGGTGGCCGTCTTCGAGGCGACCTTCGCGCAGTGGGACGCCTGCGTCGCCGCCGGCGGTTGCGGTGGCCATCGGCCCGACGACCGCGGCTGGGGGCGCCGCGGCCGGCCCGTGATCGACGTGAGCTGGGACGACGCGCAGGCGTACGTCGCCTGGCTGTCGCGCACGACCGGCAGGACCTACCGCCTGCTGACCGAGGCCGAATGGGAGTACGCCGCGCGCGCCGGGACCACCACGCCGTTTCACACCGGCGCGGCGATCACCGCCGATCAGGCCACCTACGGCGCCACGCGCACGCAAGTAGTCGCGGCGCCCTGACGCCGGGCCGGGGCAACTCGCGGCCTTCAGCGCCTCGTAGGCGAACGTGTGGCGGTCGTCGGCCGTGCACTCGACGAACGTGATGGCCGGCAGCGGGCGGTCGGGCTCGATACGGGTCTTCGTGCCGTCGTCCAGGTCGATGGCCCAGAGGCACGACGGCCGCCGGCCCTCGGGGTCGTCGCCGCGCAGCACCAGCATGGCGCCGTCGCGCGTGACCTCGGTGGACCGGAAGTAGCTGATGCGCACGTGGAGCCCCTCCTCGGGTACCAGGCGCACCACGTCGGTTCCGGTCCAGGAGTCCTGCCAGCGGCTGCTCGCCCAATCGAAGGTCACGTTCACCATGGCGACAGGGTAGCAGGGACTCGACGACTCGCCCGCATCGACGTTCAGGCGCTCTGCTCGTTCCCCCACGGGCCCGCTGACACCGCTCACGGAACCCTGCACACGCCTCGCGCTCCAGCCGACGCCCTCCCGACCACCCCGCGACCCACGCGCGTTCTGGCGAAGTCTTTGGCGAATAGGCGCAGTCCGCTACTTTCGCTATTTCTCGAATTGTTGACGCGACTCGTTCGCGAGTGCGACAGTTACGAGTTACCGAGTGCTCATGTCGTACCGACATCATGGCGAACCACCGCGGGATTCTCCCCAAGGGTCCTGTTTCGGAGGATGCATGGACGCGACACGTGGGTTCGCGAATGCACATAAGCACCCCGGCGGTGCACGTGTACCAGCGGTTGGCGAAGACGGGACCTTGACAAATCCGATGCGGCCCCAGAATCAGCCGGAGAGCCGGAGAGCCGGAGAGCCGGAGAGCCGGAGAGCCGGAGAGCCGGAGAGCCGGAGAGCCGGAGAGCCGGAGAGCCGGAGAGCCGGAGAGCCGGTGCGGCTGCGCGGCCGCCGCTCAATCCGGATGAAGGGAGCAGCTCGCGGCATCTCGGCATCTCGGACCTCCTCCCCGTGGCGCCGCCGCGCCCCGCTCCCCGCCGCGCTGCTGCTGGGCGCCCTCGCCCTGCTCTGCGCCACGCCCGTCGCGGCGCAGAACACCCCCGTCTGGTCCGCCACGCTGACGGTGCGCGACGTCCTGGGCCAGACTCTGGGCTGCGAGAACGGCCTGAGCGGGGCCGAGTGCAGCACGAGGCTCACGGATGACGACTTCACGCACGGCGGCACGACCTACGAGGTCGAAACCGTCTGGCTCCACTCCGGCACGCTCTTCTTCCAGCTCAACCGGGCGTTCTCCGCCGCGTTGAAGAGGCTGACTCTGCAGGTGGGCAGCGCCAGCTTCCCTCTGCGGAACGCTCGTTTCACCGGGGTCACTCGGAACAATGACCAGGCGAGGTGGAGAAACACCGGCCTGAGCTGGACCGCGGGCGGTACGGTGTCGCTGAGCCTGGCGGCGGTCCCCTCCTCGGACGCGAACCTGAGCGCGCTGACGGCGGCCGGCAGCACCGACGGTTCGACCTTCACGCCGGTCTCCGTGTCCCCGGCGACCGGCACGTTCGCCTACACGGCCTCGGTGGCCAACGGCGTGACGCACGTGAAGCTGACGCCGAGGGTGGCCGACACCGGTTATGCGACGGTGCAGGTGGCCAGGACCAGCATTAACGCCGGCACCACCTTCGCGTCGGTCGCCGACGGCACGGCGAGCGCCGCCATCCCGCTCTGGGTGGGCACGACCAGGATCAAGGTGAAGGTGACGGCCGAGGACGGCACCACCAGCCGCGAGTACCTCGTGGGGGTGACGCGCGCGGGCACGGTGTGGTCGGCCACGCTGACCGTCGGGGCGGGGACCACTGCTGCCTGGGGCGCCGGATTCGGTTGCGCGAGCCAGGCGGACTGCGATGCGAAACTGACGGACAACAGCTTCGACCTCGGCGGCAGAACGTACACGTTCAGAGAGATCTGGGACGCCGACGATGGCGCTTTTAGCTTCTCGCATGCCTCCGGTCAAAATATCAACGATGCGTACCGGTCCTTGAACTTCTGCGTCGGCGCGACCGCGTTTCCGATGTGGGGACGAAGGACGGCGCTACTCAACCAGGACAACGTCAACCTGCAGTGGGCCGCCGGCGACAAGATTTCCCTGAGCCTCGGGGCGTACTGCACCGGCGGCGGCACGCCCCCGTCAGCCGCCGTCACCGGGCTGATGGTGACCGCGGGCGCCGCGCAGCTCGACCTGTCGTGGACCGCGCCTACCGTCACGTTCACCGGCTACGAGGTGCAGTACAAGGAGACGGCGGCGGCCGATCAGACCGCCACGACCGCGGACGACCCGTCCACCGGCTGGGTCGCCCGCACCCACACCGGCCTCGGCACCACGCATGCGATCACCGGCCTGACCAACGGCACGCCCTACGACGTGCGGGTGCGGGCGGACTCCGGCCCGTGGGCCACCGGCAGCGGCACGCCGGCGGGCCCTTCCACCACCGGGCTGATGGTGACCGCGGGCGCCGAGAAGCTCGACCTGTCGTGGACCGCGCCCACCGTCACGTTCACCGGCTACGAGGTGCAGTACAAGGAGACGGCGGCGGCCGATCAGACCGCCACGACCGCGGACGACCCGTCCACCGGCTGGGTGGCCCGCACCCACACCGGTCTCGGCACCACGCATGCGATCACCGGCCTGACCAACGGCACGCCCTACGACGTGCGGGTGCGGGCGGACTCCGGCCCGTGGGCCACCGGCAGCGGCACGCCGGCGGGCCCTTCCACCGTGACCCTGACCGTCGCGTCCGCGACGGTCAGCGAGGCCGCCGGCGGCGTCGCGGTCACCGCCACCCTGGACCGCGCGGCCGGGTCGCTCGGGGTCACGGTCCGGCTGGTCGCCGCCGCGGCCAGCACCGCCTCCGGCGGCGGCTCCGACTACACGCTGCCGACCTTCTTCACCATCGCCTCCGGGCAGACCGCCGGCACCGCCACCGTCACCATCGTGAACGACACCACCGAGGAGTCGGACGAGACCATCGTCCTGACCGCCACCGTCCCGGCCGGTCTCACCGTCAACGGCACGACCGTCACCATCGAGGACGACGACGGGCGGAGGGTGGTGACCAGCACGCGCCGCCTCACCGTCGCCGAGGGCGGCACCGCCCAGTACACGGTGGCGCTGCGCACCAGTCCCACCGCCGACGTGGTCATCACGCCGACCGCCGCCGGCGGCATCGCCAACGGCGAGGTCACCATCAGCCCGGCGACGCTGACCTTCACCGGCGGCGCCCTGGGCACCTGGAGCACGGCGCAGACCGTCACCGTCAGCGGCGCGCAGGACGCCGACGCCGACGACGAGACCGGCGCCATCGAGCACCCGATCCAGACCACCGACACCGCCTACGGCGCGCTGGCGGCGACCAGCATCGCCGTGCTGGTGGACGACGACGAGACCTCGACCGACGCCGCCCTGCGCGGCCTGACCCTGTCGGCGGGCACGCTCACGCCCCCGTTCGACGCCGCCACGCTGACCTATGCCGCCACCGTGGCCAACAGCGTCGCGAGCGTCACGGTCACGCCCACCGCCAACCACGCCGCCGCCACCGTCACCGTCGACGGCGCCGCGGTCACCAGCGGCCAGCCCAGCGGCGCCATCGCACTCGCCGCCGGCGCCCCCACGGCGATCGCGGTCGTGGTCTCCGCCGAGGACGGCGCCACCACCAGGACCTATACCGCCACCGTGACGCGGCGGGCCGGCGGGACGCCACCGTCGCCACCGCCGTCACCCGCGACGTCCTCCGACGCGACGTTGCGCGGCCTGACGCTGTCGGCGGGCACCCTCACGCCCCCGTTCGACGCCGCCACGCTGACCTATGCCGCGACCGTGGCCACCAGCGTCGCGAGCGTCACGGTCACGCCCACCGCCAACCACGCCGCCGCCACCGTCACCGTCGACGGCGCCGCGGTCACCAGCGGCCAGCCCAGCGGCGCCATCGCACTCGCGGCCGGCGCCCCCACGGCGATCGCGGTCGCGGTCACCGCCGAGGACGGCGCCACCACCAGGACCTATACCGCCACCGTGACGCGGCAGCCCCTGGCGACGCTGACGATCACGCCGACCACGGTCACGCGGACGTACGGCGAGGCGGAGCCGGAGGTGTTCGCCTACACGGTGTCCGGCCCCTTCGCGGACGGCGACGACGCCGCCACCACGTTCTTCACGGCCAACCCGCTGTCGCGCGAAGACGACGGCACCCACGACGCCGGCACGTACGGCTTCGTGCTCGCCGACCCGCTGCCCTACGCCGCCGGCAAGGAGCACTACGCCTTCATCCTGGCGCCGGGGGTCGTCTACACCATCACGCCGCGGGCGATCACCGCGATCAGCCGGGTCACCGTCGTCTCCCGCACCGCCGACGGCACCACCGCCGCCACATTCGACACCAGCCGCGCGGTCGGCGCCGGCGTGCTGCCCGCCGAAGCCGCCGACTTCCGGGCCGGCGGGCTGGTGGTGCGCGGCGCCTTCCCGGCGCCGGATGCCGGCACGCACGACGTCGACGTGACCTACTCGCTGGAGGACCGCGGCGGCTTCAAGGCCGGCAACTACGCGCTGGCCGCCGGCGTGGAGACCGCCACGCTGGCCGGCACGCTGGCGGCCCTGGCGACGCTGACGATCACGCCGGCCACGGTCACGCGCGGGTACGGCGAGCCGGAGCCGGCGCTGTTCGCCTACACGGTGTCCGGCGACTTCGCGGACGGCGACAGCGCCGACACGGCGTTCTTCACGACCAATCCGCTGTCACGCGCCGACAGCAGCAATCACGACGCCGGAACCTATGCCTTCGTGCTCGCCGACCCGCTGCCCTACGCCGCCGGCAAGGAGCACTACGCCTTCGTGCTCGCCCCGGGCGTCGTCTACGAGATCACCCCGCGGGCGATCACCGCGATCAGCGGCGTCACGGTCGTCTCCCGCGCCGCCGACGGCACCACGGACGCTCAGTTCGACACCAGCCGCGCCGCCGGCGCCGGCGTGCTGGACGCCGAGGTCGCCGATTTCCGGGACGGCGGGCTGGTGGTGAGCGGCGCCTTCCCGGCGGCCGATGCCGGCACGCACGCCGTCGACGTGACCTACTCGCTGGCGAAATCGGGCAGCTTCACGGCCGGCAACTACGCGCTGGCCGCCGGCGTGGAGACCGCCACGCTGGCCGGTACGCTGACCGCCCGGCCGACGCTGACGATCACGCCGACCACGGTCACGCGGACGTACGGCGAGGCGGAGCCGGCGGTGTTCGCCTACACGGTGTCCGGCCCCTTCGCGGACGGCGACGACGCCGCCACCGCGTTCTTCACGACCAATCCGCTGTCACGCGAAGACAGCGGCAACCACGACGCCGGGACCTACGCCTTCGTGCTCGCCGACCCGCTGCCCTACGCCGCCGGCAAGGAGCACTACGCCTTCGTGCTCGCCCCGGGCGTCGTCTACACCATCACCCCGCGGGCGATCACGGCGATCAGCGGGGTCACCGTCGTCTCCCGCGCCGCCGACGGCACCACCGCCGCCGCATTCGACACCAGCCGCGCCGTCGGTGCCGGCGTGCTGCCCGCCGAGGTCGCCGACTTCCGGGATGGCGGGCTGGTGGTGACGGGCGCCTTCCCGGCGGCCGACGCCGGCTCGCACGACGTCGACGTGACCTACTCGCTGGAGGACCGCGGCGGCTTCAAGGCGGGCAACTACCGGCTGGACGCCGGCGCGGCGACTGCCACGCTGTCCGGCACGCTGACGGCCGGTGGCGGAAGCGGCCCGCAGCTCGGCTGCAAGCCGAGGCCGGGCGTGCCCGGCGCCGGCGTGCGGGACGCGCGCGTGCTGGCGGCCGGCACGCTGGCGGGCGGCACGCTCGACGCGGCGGCAGCGGGCGGCGGCGGCTCGGGCCGGCCCTTCGCCCTGGAGCTGGCGCTGCCGCTGGCCGAGAACCAGGACGGCCGCGCGCGGCCGGTGCCGGTCGGCTGCGTGGCGCTGACCGCCGCCGGGCAACCCTACGACCGCTACGCGATCACCGCCGGCGACGAGCAGGACCGGTTCGCGGTCGACCGCGAGGGCATGCTGCGCTACCTCGGCGCAGGCGAGAACCACGAACGCACGCCGCGGCGCCTGCTGACCGTCGCCGCCGCGACCGGCGCCGGCCCGGCGGCGCTGGTCGGCGTGCTGGTCGAGATCACCGACGCGGACGACGCCGGCGTGGTGCCCCTGTCCACGCGGCAGCCGCGGGTCGGCGAGGTGGTGACCGCAACCCTCGCCGACGAGGACGCCGGCGTGCGGGACGCACGCTGGCAGTGGCGGCGCCGGACCCCGGACGGCGCGTGGACGGCGATCGCCGGGGCCACGGCCGACCGCTACACGCCGGTGGCCGGGGACGCCGGCAACGTCCTGCGGGCGCAGGTGACCTACGCCGACGCGCACGGCGCGCAGCAGGCGGTGAGCGCGGCGACCGAAGCGGTGGCGCTGACTTCCCGCGCGCGCATGCTGCAGGCGGGCCTGGCCGGGCTCGGGCGCACCGCCGCGGCCGCCGCCACGGACGTGATCGGGCAGCGTTTCGCGCCGGACGTGCCCGGCGTCGACCTGACCCTGAACCGGCGCGCCCTGCATGTGCCCGAGGCGGGCGACGCGGCCGCCCGCGGCAGGCTGGCGCGCAACCTGACCGAGGCGCTCGGCGTGCGCGTCACGCCGGACGGCGTGAGCTACGCCCCGGCCTCCGGCGCCGAGCTGCTGGCCGGCAGCGCGTTCAGCGCGCAGCAGGGCCACGGCGCCGGGCGCTGGGGGGTCTGGGGCAGCGGCGACTACCGCCGCTTCGACGGCGCCGTGGACGGCTTCACGCAGGCCGGCAGCGTGCTCTCCGGCTGGCTGGGCGCCGACTACCGGTTCGCGGCCAACGCGCTGGCCGGCCTGGCCGCCTCCTACGGCTCCCTGCGCCTCGACTCGACCAGTGCGGCCCACACCGAGGGCAACGCCACGCTCACCGGCTGGCTGGCGCACGCCTACCCGTACGGGTTGTGGATGCCCGAGCCGTGGCTGGGATTCTGGGCCATCGCCGGCCTCGGCACCGGCAACGCCACCCTGACGCCCAAGGACGGCGGCGCCGGCACGACCGGCGACCTGCGCGCCTGGCTGGGCGCCGCCGGCCAGCGGGTCGAGCTGGCCTCCGTCGGCGGGCTGTCGCTGGCGGCCAAGGCCGACGGCTTCGTCACCGGACTCACCGCGCGCGGCGGGCTGCCGCCGGTGGATTCGCACGCCTGGCGGGCGCGGCTGCTGCTGGAGGGCGGCCTGGAGTGGCGCCCGCCGGACGGCCGGCTGGCCGCGCTCGTCGAGGTGGGCGGCCGCCTGGACGGCGGCGACGCCGAGCACGGCCTGGGCGTCGAAGGGGGCGCGCAGGTGAGCTACACCCACACCGGCAGCGGCCTGGGCGTCTCCGGCCGCGGGCGGCTGCTGCTGGCGCACGAGCAGGGCGTGCGCGACTGGGGCGCCGGCGCGGCGCTGCGCTGGCAGCCGGGGGGCGCGGGCGCCGGGCCGGCGCTGTCGGTGGCCCCGGCATGGGGTGCGCCGGCCGGCGGCGTCGCCGCTCTGTGGCAGCAGCGGCAGGTGGCGCCGGCCCGCCCGCGCGGCGCTGACCCGCCGGTAGGCGGCCGGCCGGCCTGGCTGCCCGACTCGGTGGCGCTGCGCTTCGGCTACGGCCTGGACCTGGCCGCCGCCGGGCGCCTGACGCCGTACGCGGAGGTCGGTCTCCAGGCGTCGCAGCCGGCCGCCTACCGCTTCGGCCTCGAAGGCTCCCTGGAGTATTGACGATGCACCACCCGTCCGCGTTCGTCATGGCCCGCTTCGGCCTGGTCCGTATCGGCCTGGTCCGTATCGGCCTGGTCCGTATCGGCCTGGTCGCCCTGCTCGCCGCCGGCGCCCTCCTGACCGGCTGCGACGGCGTGCCCGGCGCACCGCCGGCCCAGCCCGGCCCGCCCGGTCGGCCGGATCCGCCGACGCTGTCCATCGCGGACGTGCGTGTCGACGAAGGCGACAGCGGCACGCGCAACGCCGTGTTCCGGGTCACGCTCCGGCCCGCCGCCAGCCGGCCCGTGACCGTGTCCTGGCGCACCGCCGACGGCGCGCCCCGCACCGGCGCCGACCACCCGCAGCCGCGCGCCGCAGCCCGCGCCGGCGCCGACTACCGCGGCGCCGGCGGCACCCTGACGTTCGCGCCCGGCGCCACCACGCACACGATCACCGTGACCGTGTACGGCGACACCGTCAACGAGATCGACGAGACCTTCACCGTGACCCTCGGCGTTCCGGCCACGCTCACCGACGGCGCGGCCACGGCCACCGGCACCATCGTCAGCGAAGCCGGCGACGGCGACGACCCGACGGCGGCCGGCAGCCTGTTCCGCGACGCCTGCGCCGGCGCCGAGGCCGCCTGCCCACTGCTGGTGGTGGTGCCGGCGGGGAGCTTCCTGATGGGCTCGCCGGCGGATGAAGCGGGACGCGACGACGACGACGAGCCGCTGCCGCACCGGGTGACGATTCCGGCCGCGTTCGCGGTGGCCGTCTTCGAGGCGACCTTCGCGCAGTGGGACGCCTGCGTCGCCGCCGGCGGTTGCGGCCATCGGCCCGACGACCGCGGCTGGGGGCGCGGCGGCCGGCCCGTGATCGACGTGAGCTGGGACGACGCGCAGGCGTACGTCGCCTGGCTGTCGCGCACGACCGGCAGGACCTACCGCCTGCTGACCGAGGCCGAATGGGAGTACGCCGCGCGCGCGGGGACCACCACGCCGTTTCACACCGGCGCGGCGATCACCGCCGATCAGGCCACCTACGGCGCCACGCGCACGCAAGCGGCAGGCTCCCATCCTCCGAACGCCTTCGGGCTGCACGACGCCCACGGCAACGCCGCCGAGCTGGTGGCGGACTGCCATGACGCCGGCAGCGCGAACGGGAACGGCTGCGCACGCCGCGTGGTGCGCGGCGGCTCGTGGATCGACGCGTGGCCGGGCCTGCGCTCCGCCTATCGCAGCTACTGCCCGCCCACCCTCCGCACCACCCACAACGGCTTCCGCGTCGCCCGCGTGCTCGCCCCGTAGTCTCGCGGCACCCTGCCGCAGATGGCGGCGCTGCTGCTCGGCGAGGAGTCCCGGCCCATCAACCAGCAGATCTTCATCAAGCCGCCCGGCGGCCTGAGCAAGGCGACTCCGCCGCACTCTCGATCAAAGCCATCAAGACTCAGGAGGGTGTGTGTAGACATCGCGGCGGTGGCTGACGTGAAGGATTTGCACCTGGGAATCGTCGCTGACGACCCGGTATACGATGCGGTATTCGCCGACGCGAACGCGGCGGAACCCTCTCCAATGGCCATGTAACAGTTTGCCCGTGAATGGATTGCTTGCCAAGCCATCGATCGCGTCGATCAGTCGCTTGCGAGTCCCTGCTGGCGTGCGATGCAAGTCCTTCTCAGCTCTCCTCTCAACTCGAACGCTGTAATTCACGTCTTACATCTGGCCAGTCGACCCACTCCGCTCCCCGCAAGCGTTCCTGGGCAAGCGTGCCGTCACTTGTGTCAAGGTCGCTCGCTGACATTACGTCACGGAGATTGGTTGAGCTATCAGTTGACCCAGCATGGCCCGAGTCGTCGGTGTCGGGTCTGGCCAAGCTGACAGCCTTGAGGATGTCGGCGAAGTCAACGGTTTCATGAAGTTCGCCGCGGGCTTCGTCCTCAACAGAAAGCCAGGAGAATGTGTCAGTCATGTCGTACCTCCGTGGAAACTGATATTGTTGCTGCGAAGGAAGTCGCAAACGACGCTTGCGTTCACCGCTTGCCCGATGTGGTGCATGGATCTCTCTGTACCGAAGCCAAGCCTGTAGTGTCTGGTACGAACCTGTAGGCCGCAGACGCGGGCCTGCGCATCTGCAACGGGACCGCCGCTCTGTCCTATCAGGCCAGGCGAAGTTATCTCAATATGGTCGACGCCGGAATCCAGTGCATATCTCGAGACGATACCGTCATTGACGAACAACGGTGGAGCCTGGTCAATGGTAAACGAGTCGCCTTCCAAGGCCACGGAAATGTCGTCCAACAGCGCGTAGCCTACGCGGCAAAGCGACTCGCCCGGCGCGACGTCAACTCTGAACTCGGGCGGTTGATACCCATCCGGATTACGGAATTCCGCGAGTCGAAACAGCGCCAAGTCTGCGGTTCCATGGAGTATGAACTCACCCGTCACCGTAGGGCTGTCCCAAGTTCCCCACTGGACGCCCGCGTGTGTAATCGTCGTATCCGGACTCTGCTTCAGACGCTTTCGCTGGTCGTGATTCGAGAGACCGTCGAATTCACGATACGCAGCCAGAGCCTGGACCGCGGCCCGCACGATGTGGGCTGCCGTCAGTATCCAGCCATCGCCGTTGACCATGACGCTGGCGCCGACGGCGAGCTGCGGTGGGCGCGGCCCATGTTTCGTCGCCACGACAATTGGCCGAACTTGCTTCGCCAGCGTCTCGCAGGCGGCCTTGAACATGCGGCTACCCTTTTTTCATGTGGAGAAGGTCCGTCCTCCGCCCTACCGTGTCGCGCACGCTGGGTAGACTCCCGATACTCATCTTGACCACCGCGGCGCGTCCCAAGACTCGGCCGGACGGAACGGTATTGGGTGATTCAGCCAGCCAAAGATCGATCGAGTCGACCGCGCAGTGTAGCATCATTCAATAGGGGACCGTGCGACGTGCTGAGCGACCTTGTCAACCGCCTGTTCGCCCAGCGGTCAGTTCTCCAACAACAATCCGCTGGCCTCGCCTTGTCTATCGCGATAGCAACTCCACCGCGCACTCCAAGCCTACAGGGCGCTTATCCTGCCACATCGCCGGAGAAACAATCGATCAACTCGTCGCGGACCTGGCTGCTGGAGAGCAACCCGTGATTCCAGAGCTGAAAGGCGGCAGTTCTCGCCCCGACTCGATACCTTCGCATGATCCGCTCGAAAGCCGCCGGCGCGGCGGCCGAGTCGAGCTGTCCGGCGTCTTCGAGCAACGCATTCCTCGGCAGAAGCAACTCGGCCGCGAACGCCCCCGAACGTCGCCTGGCCCACGGCTGCGCGAAGGTGGTCGAGGCGGCGCCGAGCGCCTCTTCACGATATGGATCCATCAGCAGGTGGCCCAAGCCTCGGGCCGACTCGAATCGTCGGCCCCACGCCGTCTCGGTGCGCGGTGTGCGGTTGATTACGACAGCCGCGCCGCGCTCCTGTCGGGAGCCAACCAGCATCCTCTCCTGCAGGCACTCCACGCCGGAATCGATTACTTCGGCTCCGAGTTCCTTGAGCTGCTCGTCGAGGTCGGCGATCGGCTTCCCATCCAGACCGAGATGACATCGCACCGCGTGGGCTGCCTGATGCCCTGCCGACTCCGCATGATCCCCGCTCTCTGCTGCATCACCTGCTATCGCACGCAACTTATCGTCGAAGTTCGTCACCCTCTGCGTCGCCTGATCCAGCCGCCACACCTGATCACGCACCGACTCAGAGGCGTCCGGTGGCAGATCCCGCAGCACCTGGGTAATGACGCTGCTACCGGGGTCCTCGCAGCACGCAGGGATTCCGAGTTGCTCACGGAGGCCGGCTTCCGTGTTCACAGCCGTCCACTCGTACAGAATACCCGGGTCGATCCCGGTGTAGGCCCGCAGTTTCTCTTCGAAGCTGGATTCCCGCTCGCGCAGCGGGTCCTGCAGGCGTACCCACGGATAGACGGCAACCAGACCCTCTTCCCGGAGCCACCCGGCTACGAACGCCACGAACTCGGCGAAGATCTCTTCACCGACGAGCCAACCGATCACTGCCTGGCCGGGCTCTGAAACGAATCGGGGAGCATGGTCGCCGGGGAACTCGGCCGGCCCCCATTCGATGACCAGCCGATCGCCGGTCCGGATCAGGGAGACGTTTGGCAACCGGGCGCCGTCCGCTCCGGCGGACAGGAAGTGTCGCGTCCACCACAGCTCGCGGGCATCGAACCATTGGTCTTCCGTGAATCCGATCCGCGCAGCGGCATCCCCCCAGTCGCGGAGGGTATCGCGCAGTGAGCTACGAAGCGGAAAGCACCCGGGCCCCTCCTCGAACTCGATGAACGTCCAGGTCCGCACCAGCCAGTCGACGATGGGAGCCAGCGGTACGTTGATGCCCGCTCGAACGGACTGCGACCCGTCCAGAAGGTTCTCACACAGGTTCTTGCCGCGTACCCAGATTGCCAGTTGCGCCCACGCCGACCGTTCGGGGAGATAGCGGCGCTCCCAGGTCGGTGTCAGCGGAACGATCTCGATGGCCAGGTCGTTGCGGTTGCCGATCAACATCTTCAGCCGAGCCGCTTCAACAGGCGGCGATATTCCACCTCCGGCCACGATACCCGTTGTCCGTACCGAAGCGGCAACCCAACCCTGAGCGTCCCGGAGTCAAGGCGCGAGCACCACGACCGCATCCAACGGACACGGTAGGATCCCAGCCGACGGCAGCCATTATACGCGGACCCAATGGAAAGTGACACTCCCCAGCTCAGCGGAAAGATGCAACGTTAGCGGAGTCGTCACAACCTGCCGGCCACCGGGAGGCCGTCCGCCTCGGCGGCCAACTCGAAGCCGCCGCCCGGCAGCGTGCCGCGCGCCCCGAACGCGCCCATCAGCGTAGCAGGTTGACGGACGGGCGGCCCGCTCCTACCGTCGCGTGCGATGAGGAACGCTGATTCGCCCGAGGAACGCTTTGCGGAGGACGGCTTCGTCCGCATCGAGCGCTTCTACTCGCCTGCCCAGGTGGCGGAGGTGCTGGCCGAGCTCGACCGCTACGTCGCCGAGGTGGTGCCGGCCATTCCCGACACCGACGCCTTCTACGAGGACAAGAGCCGGCCGGAGACCCTCAAGCAGCTCGTCCGCCTGGCCGATCACGACCGGTACTTCCATGACCTGCTGCACCGCGGCGCCATGCCGCAGATGGCGGCGCTGCTGCTCGGCGAGGAGTCCCGGCCCATCAACCAGCAGATCTTCATCAAGCCGCCCGGCGGCCTGAGCAAGGCGACTCCGCCGCACCAGGACGGGTTCTACTTCCACCTGGAGCCCTGCTCCGCGCTGACCCTGTGGCTGGCGCTCGACGACGTGGACGAGGAGAACGGCTGCCTGCACTTCGTGCGCGGCTCGCACCTGCGCGGCGTGCGCGAGCACCAACGAACCAACACCCTTGGCTTCTCGCAGGGGGTCCCCGACTTCGGCAACCGGAAGGATCTGGCTGACGAGGTGGCCTGTCCCGCCGCGGCCGGCGACCTGATCGCCCACCACGCCCTGACCATCCACCACGCCGGCGCCAATCGGGCGGCCGACCGCCGGCGCCGCGCGGTCGGCATGATCTACTACGGCATGAGCGCCCGCGAGCGCACCGAGGAGCACGAGGCCTACCAGCGCGAGCTCGCCGACGACCTCCGCAAGGCGGGGAAGATCTGATGGAGGGCCGCCGCAGCGACGACCCGGTCACCGGAGGCAGGGTCACCTACGTCGAGATCGCGCCGGCGACCGACGCCCATCCGCGCAACGACTCGGCGTCTATCGTCCAGCTCGACGACGGCAGCCTGTTCATGGTCTGGATCGAGATGCATGCCAGCGAGCTCGGCGGGCACGACGAGGCGCCGTCCAGCATCGCCTCCATGCGCTCGGCCGACGGCGGCCTCACCTGGGGCGAGCACCGCATCGAGCAGTCGCCCGGCGGCGACGTCCACAGCGTCTACAACCCCAGCCTGATCGTCCTGCCCGACGGCGAGCTGCTGTTCTTCTACCTGCACTACAACCGACTGGTGTGGAACGAGCCGCTGCAGGCATCGGGCTGCCTGCGGCGCTCCGCCGACGGCGGGCGCACGTGGAGCGAAGAGACCCGCATCTGGGACCACGAAGGCTACGGCTGCGCCAACCACACCTTCACGCGGCTGGCCGACGGTCGGCTGCTGAAGTCGGTCGAGTACCTGCCGGTGTGGGGCTCCTATCCCGCGATGACCTCCCGGTCGGGCTGTTTCGCCAGCGATGACGACGGCCGGACGTGGCGGCCGCCGGCAAGCCTCGTGCAATTGCCGCTGCGCGGGACCATGGAGAACCACATCGTGGAGACGGCGCAGGGTCACTTGCTGATGTGCATGCGCAACCAGCTCGGCTCCGTGTTCCTGAGCCGCTCGACGGACCGCGGCGAGACCTGGAGCCTGCCGCAGACCTCGGGGCTGTCCTGCTGCGAGTCGATGCCCAGCCTGACGCGCATCCCCACGACCGGCGACGTGCTGCTGATCTGGAACCACTCCGAGTTCGACCCCACCTACGACCACTCCGGCACGCGCACGCCGCTGACCTGCGCGGTGTCCACCGATGGCGGAACCACCTGGGGCCCACCCAGGGACCTGGAAGACGATCCCGGCATCGAATTCACGAACGTCGCCTGCTCCTATACCCGTGAGGGGAAGGCGATCGTCACCTACCTGACCTCTCGGATGGCGGACCCGGGCCATCCCGGCAAGCTCGGGCGGTCGGCCATGTCGCTCAAGGGCGCCATCTTCGACATCGAGTGGCTGTATGCCTGAAAGGAGCTCGAACGATGACTGACACCATGACCGAGACGCCGAACGACGCCATCAACACCGACCCCGGCGAGGGGTACCGCCGCAACGGCTACGCGGTCGTGCGCGGAATCTTCGACGCCGACCGGGTCGCGCGGCTGCTGCCGATCTGCGAGCGCGTGCTCGCCCAGTGGCGGGAGCGCCCGTTGAGCGACAACCCGCCGGTCGATTCGCTCGCCAACTACATGCGCCACCTGAACAACCCCGCCTACCACCGCGGCCGGCCCGAGGACCTGGCCGCCGTCCTGGACGCCGCGGCTGCGCCGGCGGTGCTGGACGCCGTCGACCAGGCGCTGGGCGAGCCGTTCCTGTTCACCAGCACCAGCATGTACTTCAACCCGATCGGAGAGCCGCTCGACGGCTTCTGGCACAAGGACGCGATCGGCCCGGAGGCCGACGATCCGCGCGACCACGCCACCGGCAGCGGCCTGCAGGTGCAGGTCGCGCTGGTGCCGAGCGAGGACCTGCAGGTGGTGCCCGGCTCCCACGTGCGCGACTTCACCGACGCGGAGCGGCACATCTGCGTCGACGACGGCGGCGCCAACCGGCGCTCCAACGACATGCCGGGCGCGGTCCGCCTCGCCCTGCAACCGGGCGACGCCGTGCTGTTCAACCAGATCGTCATCCATCGCGGCCGCTACCACCGGGAGCCGCCGCGCCGCACGTTCATGATCAGCTTCCGCAAGCGGCGCGTGACCGAGGCCACGCTGGCCCGGCGCGGGCTGGACCAGTACAGCGATCAGCCCTGGTTCCTGGCGCCTGACTACCTGGACGGCACCGTGCCCACGACGCGGCGCCATTTCTCCGAGTACAC
The DNA here is from genome assembly GCA_965202935.1 of Spirochaetia bacterium. Taxonomy (GTDB): domain Bacteria; phylum Spirochaetota; class Spirochaetia; order SZUA-6; family Bin103; genus CATQHW01. The sequence goes on along the minus strand of OZ241879.1, from coordinate 6,638,422 downwards.
CGCCTTCTACGCTGCGCAGTGGCGCAGCAAGCTCGCCGAGATGCTCAAGTACCAGCACCTGATCCAGCACCTGCACGACACCGGCAGCCCCTACCCGTTCGTCCCCCGCGAAGCGGCCGACCTGGCCCCGTAGCCCCGGCCGGCGGACCGTTGACCGCGTCACGCCGAAGACGACTGCGCTCATCGCTGGAGTACACGGCCCTCGCAGCTCCCGCTCTCATCTACCTGCTGCTCTTTCACTACCTGCCGATGGGCGGCGTGGTCATGGCGTTCAAGAACTACAAGTTCAACCGCGGCATCTTCGGCAGCCCGTGGGTCGGATTCCGGAATTTCGACTATCTGTTCACGTCCCAGGACTTCACGCTGCTCATGCGCAACACGATCGGCTACAGCGTCGCGTTCGTGGTCACGACCACGGTGTTCGGCGTGCTCACGGCGGTGCTCCTCTACGAGGTCTCCAACCGTTCCGCGGTCAAGTACTACCAGACGACGATGTTCCTGCCGCGCTTCCTGTCCTGGGTCATCGTCGGCTTCTTCACGTGGCTGCTGCTCAACCCCGTGATCGGCGTCTTCAACAAGCTGCTCGCCGCCGCCGGCCTGGAGCCGGTGAGCTGGTACACGGAACGCCGCTATTGGCCGTCCATCCTGATCCTGGTGAACCTCTGGAAGTGGATCGGCGTCACCATGCTGTTCTACTACGCCGCGCTCACCGGCATCGACCGCGGCCTGTACGAGGCGGCCGACATGGACGGCGCCGGCCGCCTGCGCAAGATGACGGCCATCTCCCTGCCCCACCTGACCCCCCTGATCACCATCCTGGTCATCCTGTCGCTGGGCAATCTCATCAAGGGCGACTTCGGCCTGTTCTGGCAGATCCCGCGACAGGTCGGCTACCTGTTTCCCGTGACCGACGTGATCGAGACCTACGTGTTCCGCGGCGTCGTCTCCGGCGACATGAACATCGCCGCCGCCGTCGGGCTGTTCCAATCGGCGGCCGGCTTCTTTCTGATCGTCGCCGCCAACCTGGTCGTCAGGCGCCTCGCCCCCGACAAGGCCCTGTTCTGAGCGGAGCGGCTCCGACGATGCGCCAGCCGTTCCTGCACCTGCTGTTCATCTCGATGTCACTGCTGTTCGTGGTGCCGTTCCTGCTGATCGTCTCGGTGTCGCTTTCCAACGACCAGGACATCGCCGACTTCGGCTATCGATTGATACCGGCCCGCATCGACGTTTCGGCCTACACCTGGGTGTTCCGCGATCTCTCCACGGTGCTGCGCGCCTACGGCGTCACCGCGTTCCAGGCCGTCGCCGGCACGACGCTGGGCGTCCTGGCGATGGCGCTGGCCGGCTACGTCCTGTCCAGAACGGACTATGCCTGGCGCCGCATCGTCGTCTTCATCGTCTTCTTCACGATGGTGTTCTCGGGCGGCCTGGTGCCGACCTACATCATCGTCACGCGCTGGTACCACCTGGGGAACACGCTCTGGGTCTACATCTTTCCCGTTCTGGTCAACGCGTTCTTCGTCATCATCATGCGCACGTTCTTCGCGCAGTTGCCGGAGGAGGTGTTCGAGTCCGCGCGCATCGACGGTGCCCGCGAGATCACGATCTGCCTCAGGATCGCGCTGCCGCTGTCCACGCCCGCCCTGGCGGCCATCGCCTTCCTGTTCTTCCAGGGCAGGTGGGACGAATGGTACAACACGCTGCTCTACATCCGTGACAAGGAACTCTATACGCTGCAGTACCTGCTGCAGCGCATCCTGCTGGAGTTCGACTACGTGCGCGAGATCGCCGCGCAGTCGCCGGAGATGGAGTTCTATCTGCAGACCGAAGAGATGCCGCTGGAGTCCATGCGCTATGCGATGGCGATCGTGGCCGCCGGGCCCATCCTCCTGATATTCCCGTTCTTCCAGCGGTATTTCGTGCGAGGTTTGACCGTCGGTTCGTTGAAGGGGTAGCGTCCAGGCAAACCGCGCCCCACAGGAGGGTTCCCATGAACCTGCGCAAGCTGATCGCGCTCTTCGCCACTCTCATCGTGATGACCGGCACCATGATGTCCGGCACCGCATTCGCAGCGCCGACGGACGAAGCCGCCCAGGCCGAGGAGGTGACGCTCAAGTGGCTGGGCATCGGGCCCGGCATTCAGCGCGACGCGGAGGAGGTGTGGGCGCTCTGGAACGAGGAGCTGCAGAGCCATCTGCCCGGCGTGACCGTGGAGTTCGAGCTGCATCCCCCGTACGAATACGCTGACCGGTTCAAGCTGGCGATGGCCGCCAACGAACAGATCGACGTCGCCAACCGCATGTGGATGATGAACTTCTTCCAGGAGATCGACCGCGGCGCACTGATGCCCCTGAACGATCTGCTGGAAGAATACGGTCAGGGAATCCTCGATGCCGTTCCCCGGTTCGCCATCGACACGGTCACGTTCGACGGCAACATCTACAACATCCCGACAAGCTGGGCCGCCGACTGGAGGCCGGGGTTCCGGTTCCACCAGGAGCTCGCCGACAAGACCGGCATGGAGGAGAAGAGCCGCAGCATCGCCGACTCCGAGTTCGGCACCCAGGAGGTCTACGACCTGCTGGAGACGTACCTGCAGCAGGCACAGGAGGACGGGGTGCTCGGCACCGGGATCAGCCCCACCCTGTTGAGCTGGGTGTGGGGCAAGGGATACGAAGGCGTCGCGCGCGGCGTCTCGATCAGGCAGGACGGCAGCGACTTCGAGCTGGTCAACATCTACGAGACCGACAGCTTCCGCACGGTGATCGAGGTGGCGGCGGACTGGTTCGCCAAGGGCTACATCAGAAAGGACTACCTCGGCACCGACATCCAGGAGCTCCGCAAGGACGACGGCAAGCCGCTGGGCGAGGGGGCGGTCGTGTGGGTGCACCTCTACGATCCCACCAAGTCCGAGGAGGAGACGGCCCGATACGGGATCCCCATCGTCGTGTACTCGGGAGCCAGGCAGGCGTTCGTCGGCCACAACCCCGGGCCGAACAACCTGGCGATCCCGACCACCGCGAAGCATCCCGAACAGGCGATGCAGGTCATCAACCTGCTGTTCACCGAACCGGAGGTCTACTTCCGCCTGACCTACGGGATCGAGGACAAGCACTACCAGAACCGCACTGAGCACGACTTCGAGCCGATCGGCTACACCGGCATCCAGGGCTCGGAGGACAGCCCGTACGGGCTGTATCCGTGGGCGGTCGGGAACTTCCAGGACCTCATCCTGTGGCCTCCCGGCACCGACGGCAAGGCGTGGAAGGAGCGCCAGTACGCCATCACGGCCGACGCCCGCACCTCGCCGCTGGTCGGCTTTCCCAAGGACGTCTCCGGGCTGACGACCGAGATCGCTCAGATACAGGCCGTGGAGCGGGAGATGGTGGACTCGCTCCTGTCCGGCGCCTTGCCGGATTGGGAAGCTACCTACGAAACGTTCATCGAGAAGCTGCACGCCGCCGGAGTCGATCGAGTACGGGAGGCCTTGCAGAGCCAGATCGACGCCTGGAGGGCTTCGTAGGGGTACGCGCGGAACCCGATTCGACGCGCGCATGAAGCATGCGCCGAACGTCACTCCCTATGATCCCCGCCCCGACGCCGTCCCCCGCGACGGCGTGTCGGACATAAGGAGTGACGTTCGCTCCGACGTCGCGATCGGCGACCTGACCCGAGCGCGGCAGCCGGAGCATCCCTGCCTGCTGGTGACCGCCGACCTGCTCGGCGCCATCGCCGACAAGTGCCGGCGACACCGGTGGGCCGAGGAGAACCTGCGGTCCATGGAGCGGCTGGCGCACCGATGGCAGCCGCCGGAACTGGGACGCTTCAAGATCGAGCGCAAGGGGTTCACGTGGTACGGCCTGACCCGCAGGCAAACGATCGAAGAGCTCTGGCAGACGGCGCTGGCATGTAAGCTGACCGACAACCGCGAATTGCGCGACAAGGTGCTGACGTACCTGCGTCGCATCGCCGATCCCGACCACGGCTATCCGACGACCCGCTGGGCCACCGACTCCACCGCGTACGTGCATGAGGGAGAGTTCTTCACCTTCTACCCCGCCGTCTACGACCTCATGCACGACGACCTGGGCGAGGACGACCACGCGGCCATCACCGGGACCCTGCGGCTGTACCTGCGTACCTGCGAGGCGTGGCACGACGGTGGAACCGGCAACTGGTCGGTGACCGCCAACACCGGCGCGATCCTGTCGAGCCTGGCGCTTCGCGACATGGCGATGCTGGAGCGTTTCGTCACCACTCGCAGCGGCTTCGTCGATCAGCTCTCGAAGGGTGTCATGGGAGACGGCTGGTGGCTGGAAGGGGCATCGAACTACGGCTATCTCGTCGCCCGCTATTTCGGGTACGCCGCCGAGGCCTGTCACAACCGGGGCGTGGATCTCTACCACCTGCGAGTCCCGGCCCGCCCCGGCCACCTGAGCCACGACGACTGGCCGAACGGGTGGATGGGGATGAACTTCGACGGATGGGGACCGCCGGGAGGCGCGGACCGGGGGCTGAAGGACCTCCTCGACGGCCCGATCCCGATGATGGACCAGCACGGCTGCGTCGTGGCCAACAGCGACTCGCACAAGCTGGCCCCGGGCGACCTGTACGAGCTGGCCTACTACCGGTACCGCGATCCGGCGTACGCGTGGATCCTGGCGCGCACCGATCGGATGACGTGGCAATCGCTGGTCTGGGGCGTGCCGGAGCTCCCTGACGCAGCCGATCCGCGGGCTGATTCCGCCCACGCCGACAACGCCGGCATCACCGCGCTGCGCTCGCGGACGCCGGGCCGCGATGCCGGGGAACAGATCCAGGCCTACGTCAAGTGGGGCATCCACGGGGGCTGGCACGGCCACTTCGACCGCACCGCGCTGCTCGCCCTGTCGCGCTACGGCACGGAGTTCTTCTCGCCCCTGGCGAGCTGGTTCGGCTACGAGAGCCCGCTCTACAAGGCATGGGTACAGCCGTCGATCAGCCACAACATGGTGGTGGTGGACGGCCTGCAGCAGGAGCCGGTGCCCTCAAGGCAACTCCTGTTCCACGCGGGGCAGGCGTTGCAGGCGGGTGTCGTTGAGACACGTGCCCGCTGGGCGCAGAAGAAGCCCTGGGACGTACGCAATCCCGGGGACCTGGACCCGCACAACCTGGAGAAGATGGTCGACTACGGCGACGCCGCCCCCGTGACCCAGCGCCGCCTGGTCGCGGTCACGGACGACTACGTCGTGATCGCCGATCACCTGCAGGCGCCGGTGGCTCGCACCTACGACTGGCTCATCCATCCGGTAGGACTCGAGGAAACGCACGCTGCGGCGATACGGATGGCCGGACACAGCGACCGTCTGCTCGACGATCCCGCCGGCAGCTACTACCACGTCACCGAGTGCGAGTGGTTCGAGGCTCGCACGCCGTTGGTGCACTCCTTTCGGGACGGGTCGACCCGGCTCGCCGTCCACTCGGTCTGGCCCGCCAGCCTGCACGGAGCGCTGGGCACCTTCCCGTTCCCCATGGCCGACGTGTCCTACCGAATCGACGGCGACGGCCGGCACCTGGCCGATGGCGGCTTCGTGGCCAACGCCTTCGACAGGCATGCGATAGACGTCGACGTGACCGGCGTGAGCGAGCTGCGTCTCACCATCTCCATCGACGCGAGGGCCGGGATCGCCCTGCGGGCGCACACGCTCGGCGACCCGCGTTTCGTGACGACCGACGGCGGCACGGTTCGTCCGCCCGATCTGCCCGTCACGATCGCGGGTGCCGGCGGACCGGCACCGGGCTTCGAGCCGACTCGATTCACTCCCGGAGCGCATGACCGGCAGATCGACCTGACGCCGGCCGGGCATCGCGTGGCCGTCACCTTCGACACGACATCGCTCGACTCGGCGAGGTTCGTCACGGACCTCATGGTCGATGGCCGGATCCGGGACATGGCGACCATGCGCCGGACACTGCTGCTGCGCCAGCATGGGACCGAAGCCCGCTTCCTGACCGTGCTGGAGCCGTTCCGGACCTCGCCCGCCATACGCGAGGTACGCTCGCCGGGACCGGACCGCGTCGAGGTCTCGCTCGCTGACGGACGGGTGCATAGTATTGAGATCACCGGCCTGGAGGCCGGCACGGATCTGCGGGTGTCGCTCCGGGAGCACCGAAGCGGAGCCCTGGTCCGGGAGGAGACGACGGCATGAGCGAACCGATCCCGCCGGGAATGAAGATCACGGCGCAGATGAGCGCGGAGCCCACCGAGTCCGACTTCCGTTTCGTACGGCAGATGGGCATCGAGTACGCGGTGGCGTGGACGGGCCCCGAGCACGCCGGCTACGACTACTACGCGAGCCGCCGCGAGCTGTTTGAGAGCCACGGCCTGACGATCTACGGCTTCGGCAACTCCGGGGTCCACAACCAGGACGCGATCGTCCTCAACCTGGCCGACCGCGACGCCAAGATCGCGGAGTACCAGCGCCACCTGCGGGCGCTCGGCAAGGCCGGCATCCCCTACACCACCTACGCCCACATGGCCAACGGCATCTGGACCAGCGGCCGCGAGGAGACGCGCGGCGGCGCCTCGGCGCGTGCCCTGGACATGGAGGACGACCCGTGGGGCAGGTGGCAGGACCGGCGCTACCACCTGCCGCTCTCACACGGACGCGAGTACTCGGAACAGGAGATCTGGGACAACTTCAGCCACTTCATCCGCGAGGTGGCGCCGGTCGCCGAGGACGCGGGCGTCCTGATCGGCATCCATCCCGACGATCCGCCGCTGCCGATGCTGGCCGGCGTGCCGCGCTGCATCTTCTCCAGCTTCGACGGCTACCAGCGCGCCATGGAGATCGCCGACAGCCCCAACGTCGGCATCTGCTTCTGCGTGGGCTGCTGGCTGGAGGGCGGCGACCTGATGGGCAAGGGGGCGATCGAGTCGATCCGCCACTTCGGCGCGCAGGGCAAGATTCACAAGGTCCACTTCCGCAACGTGAACGCCCCGCTGCCGCACTTCGTGGAGACCTTCGTGGACGACGGCTACGCCGACATGTACCCGGTGATGCGCGAGCTGCAGGCCGTGGGCTTCCGCGGCGTGCTGATCCCGGACCATATCCCGATCATGAGCGAGGACGGCCGCGCCGAAACCGCCTACACGATCGGGTACATGAAGGCACTGCTGGCGCGCGCCGAGGCGGAGGTCCCCTCGACGCCCTGAGTCGCGCCGGCTCCTGGACGGGTCCCGGCTGTCACACCGTGAGAATTCGGCTAAAGAGAACGAATCTTCGCTCCGATATACCAGGTATACATGGCAAAAGAGAGAATACGTGTTGCAGACGAGGTGTGGGTGGCCACGGCGCTCCTGCACAAACAGCATCCCGACCGCGATGACTTCACGGTCTCCGAGATCAGCCGGCGCGCGGCCGCGGAGGCGAACGGCTCGGGGCCGCTGCGCCCGGGCTTCGTGGTACATGCCTCCCAGCACTGCGTCGCCAGCAAGGCGCCCAATCCCGGCCGCTACCGGATGTTGATCGAAACCGAGCGCGGACGCCGCCGGCTGTTCCGGCCGGGCGACCCCTACCACCCCGACCGCCGGGGCGGAAAGAGCGTCCCGCGCACCGAAGAGCTCCCCTGGGGATACCGCAACCTGGTCGACTGGTACAACGCCGAGTACGTGGGGCCCGCCACCATCCCGATTCCGGTCGACCCGATCCTGTCCCTGCTCGACGTCGGCAAGTCACTCCGCTCGACCGAAGCGGCCGACACGCTGGTGCGGCGCCTCCGCGAGTCGGGCCGATGAGCCGTATCTTCTGGGACACCAACCTGTTCCTGTACCTGCTGCAGAGCTTCGGCGAACCCTCCCGGCGGGCGGCGGATCTCCGCAAACGCATGCTCGACCGAGGCGACGAACTGCTCACCTCGGCGCTCACGCTCGGTGAGGTGCTCGTCCACCCCATCGAGCACAAGAACGGACCCGTCCGCGACGACATCGAGCGCGCGATTCCCTCCGGCGCCACCGTGCTGCCGTTCGACGCGCGCGCGGCCCGGCTGTTCGCGGAGATCCGCGCGGCGTGGCCGATCTCCGCGTCCGATGCCATTCAGCTCGCCTGTGCCTCCGTGGCGAACTGCGACCTGTTCGTCACCAATGACGACCGGCTCAACCATACGAGGGTGCCCGGCGTCCACTTCATCCAGTCGCTGCAGCGCACGGTGCTGTAAGCCGAGCACACGCCGAACAGGTTCACGGCCGGCGCGATCGGATGCCGAAGGTTCGGGATGCCATACGACTGATCGCAAGGGAGGGCTGGCAACTGGAACGAACTCGGGGCAGCCACCGCCAGTACAAACATCCCGAGAAGGAAGGGCGCGTAACGATTCCCGGCCACGAGGGTGACGACTTGGCACCAGGAACATGGAACAGTATCCTCAAGCAGGCTGGCCTGAAGGAGCGACCCGACCGATGAAATACGCGGTGGTCATCGAGAAGACACCCAACAACTACTCCGCCTACGTGCCGGATTTGCCCGGTTGCGTGGCTACCGGGCGAACGAGAGACGAGGTGGCTCGTCAGATCCACGAGGCGATCGCTTTCCACCTCGACGGCATGCGGGAAGACGGGTTACCAATTCCGGAGCCGAAGACATCCACAGAATTGGTCGAGGTGTCCTGATCACTACCGATTCGGATCGTGGATCAGGACGATGAGTCTTGACCTGAGCGACGCCCGTACGTGGTCTTTCGCCGGCGGCGCATGGCGGGCCGACGACGGGGGCATGGCGCCGGTCGACGCTTTTGACGATAACACCGAACACGGCATGCAGGGGTGCCGGTTCGCCTTCGCGGCCGACACGTCGTACCGGGACTTCCGGGCCACCTTCCAGGCACGCCATGACATGGCGCACAGCGACGTCGGCCTGATCTTCCGCGCCCGCAACCGCTGCGACTTCACCCTCCTGCACTTCCCGTGCTGCGGCCAGGGATACCGCGCACAGCACTTCTGGTCGGCGCTGTCGCGCATGGACGCGAGCGGCGTCCTGCGCGTCGACCAGCTCGCCATGGTGAACCGGGTCGCCTCCAGCACCCGCATCTGGCACGACGTGGAGGTGGAGATACGCGGCGGCGAGCTGCGCGCCCGGATCGACGGCCGCGGCGTCTTCGAGCACCGCGGCCTGCCCGACGGGGCGGGTTGCGTGGGGCTGTTCATCTTCGGGCGCGCACGCGCCCGCGCCGTGCGCGTCGACGGCAAGCAGGCGCCGGGCGCTGGCTGGGACGACTCGGTCGAGCAGCCGGCCAACTGGTTCTACCCGGTCGAAGACGCCGCACACGGCGTCTGGCAGAAGCCGCAGACCCTGCTGCGAGCCGGTGACGGCGAGCTGGTACTCACCTACAACGCCAGCCGTCCCGGACCTTCCGGCACCACCAGTCACCTGATGACCCGCTCGGCCGACGACGGCAGGACCTGGAGCGCACCGGAGGTCACCGGCACCGCGGACGGCGATCCGTGGACGGTGCGCGGCACGCTGCACCGATTCCCCGACGGCCGGGTACGCCGGCTGTCCACGGACGCTGACGGCACGTTCGCCCTGGCCGACGTGTCCGAAGACATCCGCACCATCGGCGCGCCGCGTGCGCTCGATCTGGGTCCCGTGCCGGACGGCATGACCGGCCTGCACATGGGTCCCCAGGTGTTCGCCAATCTCGACGACGGCACCGTCGTCATGTTCCTGTACGGCGGCCACGAGTCCGGACCCGGTCACGACATCATCCACACTTGGGGTGCCGTCCACTGCCGCGCCTTCGCCTGCCGCTCGACCGACAACGGCGCCACCTGGTCGCCACTCGTGAACATCGACCACGCGGTCAACGGCAAGGGCGAGCCGGTCCCCGGCTCTCTGGACCTCACCGAGGTGTGCGGCGCGGAGACGGCCGGCGGGACGATGGTCGCGCTGATCCGGCCGGTCTACTCGCCGTGGATGTGGGAGACGTGGTCCCATGACGGCGGCCTCACCTGGACCCCGTGCATGCGCGGCCCGTTTCCGGGCTACGCCACGCCCAACATGCTCCGGACCAGCTCCGGGGTCCTGCTGGTCGCCCACCGGCTGCCGATGATGACCGTGCACGCCAGCTTCGACGCTGGCGCAACCTGGCGGGGGACGATCATCGACAGCTCGATCTGGGTCATGGGATCGATGCTCGAGGTGCGTCCCGACCTGGTGCTGTACGTGTACTACGACAGCTTCGAGTCCCGGATGCGCGCCCAGTACCTGAGTGTCGCGGACGGCACGCTGACGCCGGTGCGGCGCGACGAAATCGACTGACGGCGCCTCCGGCACGGGGAAGGAGTAGCAAAGATGGACTCGGACACGGGGACGCCTCTCCGCCTTGCGGACGGCGCGGGATGGACGTTTCTGGGCGGCAGGTGGACGGAGGACGGGGACGGCGCGCTGTGCCCGCCCGACGGCACCGACGTGGAGTACCTGGCGGTTCGCGACGGCGCCGCGTACGGTGACTTCGAGGCGACCTTCCGCTTCCGCCTGCGCGTCAGCAATCCGGTCCGGTTCCTGTTCCGAGTGCAGGACAGCCGCCGCTTCTACGCCTTCGACGTGCCGGTGGGAGGCCAGCAGTTCCGTTCGCGGGCGTGCTGGGCGGGCATGGTAATCGCGGACGGCACGCCGCTGCAGCGCTACCTCTGCTTCGGCATGGTGCCCGGCCTGTGCGCGGTCCTGGGAAGTTGGTACGAGGTCCGCGTGCGTGCAGCCGGAAGTCGCCTGCAGGCATGGATCAACGACATCCCGGCCGCCGACGTGCAGGACGACACCTACCGGGCCGGCCGGATCGGCTTGGGCTCCCTGCAGACCCCCTACCCCGAAGCGGCTCGATTCGACGCGCTGCGGATCCAGGGAGCTCCGGTCCCGCCCGGCGCCTGGGATGGACTGAAGCCGGCCGCCCAGCACTGGATCACCCCGTGCCCGGAGACCGACCCCGACACCTACCAGAGCTACGCGACCCTGCTCAAGAGCGGCCCGGGCCGCGCGACGCTCTACCTGACCTTCGGCAATCCGAACGTCGGGGAAACCAGGCGGGCGGTCCTGATCCGTACCGAGGATGGCGGCCGGACGTGGGGCGAGCCGGAGCCGGCTCCCCGCGACGGGGGATTCGCCGGCGCGTTCGTCCGCCGCGACGGCACCTGGGTCAGCCTGCGCGTGGACCGCGACGACGCGGCGGCGCCGCTGCGCGCCTACGAGTCGGTCGACGAAGGACGCACGTGGCAGGGACCGACGACGCCCGCGGTGACCGGCGGCTGGCCCGCTGAGTGGAAGGCCGGCGGGCCGTGGCCGCCGATACGCATGCAGGACGGATCCCTGGTCATGCCGATGATGGTGAACCCTCCCGATGAGCCGATCCTGCCGACGCAATGCCAATACGTGGCGGCCATGGCCCTGCGCAGCGAGGACGACGGCCGCACCTGGTCGGCGCCGGTGCTCTGCGACGCGGATGCGCGCCAGCCGCACTTGCCGCCCGCGATGCTCCGCTACGCCGCGCGTTACTACGAGGTAGCCATTGACGAGGCTTCTCCGGGCGTCCTGGTCGGGATCGGACGCCCCGACCGCGACCCGTACATGTGGCAGCTTCGCAGCCAGGACGGCGGGCGCACGTGGCAGCCGGCCGCCATTGGTCACTTCCCCGGGTTCTGCCCGTCGCTGACCGCGACGCGGTCCGGCGCCCTGGTCGCAACGACCCGCTATCCGCACTTCGCCGCGCACCTCAGCCGGGACGGCGGACGCACCTGGTCGCCGCCGGTCATCGTCGACTACGCGATCTGGGGCAACCAGCACGCGGTGGAAATCGAGCCCGACGTCGTGCTGGTGACCTACATGGGGCACATCATGGAGCACGGCCAGGCGGACAGCCGGATCGCCCGCCTGCGCATCACCGGCGAGGGACTGACCCTCGACCACTGACGCCGGGATGACCGGCCGGGCGAACAAACAAAGGGCCGCCTGCTGTCCGGAAGACAGCGGGCGGCCCGTGCGGTTGCGTTCGGACGCCGGACCGGCGGCGTGATGCCGCCGGCTCGGCTCCCGGCGCCTGCTAACTGGAGGCGGTCTTGTACAACTCGATGAGCTCCTCGGCTCCGAGGTTCCTGACCTCGTCCTGGAACGCCGCGAACTCACTCAGCGGGCGCTTGCCGGTGATGAACAGGATCGACTGCTCCTGAGCGTACGTGTCCAGGGCGGTCTTCAACTGCGCCTCGCGGTCGGCCTGCTCCGCCGTGAAGTTCGTGATCGGCTCCGGCCGCTGCGGGGTCGAGCCGTCGGCCACGTACTGGCGCGCCTCCACCTCGAACTGCGTGTAGTCCGGGTCGTTCTCGATCGTCATGTTCGCTTCCATGCGCGGGTTGTCGATGCCGACGACCGCGACGTTGGCCAGGCTGGTGCGCACGCCGAACTTCTGCAGGAACCACTCGTGGTCGGCCAGCGTACCCTCGGGGTTGTACGGGGTCTTGATCTCCGGCGTGAGCCACCGGTACTTGCCGTCGACGATGTCCCAGTACTCGCCGGGCGGTCCGAAGAAGACGCTGTAGCTGTTTTTCTCCACGGTCAGGAAGTCCATGAACGCCATGATCTCCGGGATGTGCTCGGACTGCGACGAGATGAGCTTGACGTAGCGGTAGTTGCCGTAGGGCATGGTATTGCGGGAGCGCGCCCGCGGGCCGCCTTCCACCAGGCTGGGGATGCGCAGGGCGCTGAACGTCCACTCCTTGCCGGGACCGTAATCAGGAAGCTTGAACTGCGTGACCGGGCTGAACCAGTTGCCCGACGCCGACCACCACCAGGTGAAGAACGATTCGTGGTTGGCCAGCGACTGGCTCCACTGATCGTAGCTCATGGTGAAGGTGTCAGGATGCAGCAGTCCCTCCGCCCACAGGCGCGAGAAGTACTCCATGAAGTACTCGTACTCGGCATCCAGCGGGCCGTACTGCCACTCACGGTTGGTGTGGTTGAAGTAGATGCTCTCATCGGTATTGAAGTTCGCCCCGGCCATGAACAGCAGCACCGAGCGGTCGCCGGTCTGCCAGGCGTTGACCGGATAGGAGTCCGGGAACTCCGCCTTCAACATCTTGAACGCCTCGTAGAGATCCTCCCACGTGTCACGCGGCAGGTCCATTTTTTCCCACAGATCTTCGCGGTAGGCCAGCGTCAGCGAGAACGGAATCGGATCGGCGTTGTAGCTGGCGAAGCCGTACTTCTTGCCGTCCTTGGTGGTCATGTTCCGCAGCGGCTCGACCTCTTCCATCAGCTTCACGTAGCCCGGGATCAGGTGCGCGTAATCCAGGATGTTGACGAACAGCCCCTTGTCGCCGAACGCGTCAAGATCCGCCTTCGTGAGCGTCGAGGCGCCGGGATTGAAGATGTCCGGCAGGTCGCCGGTGGCCAGCATGACCTGGTACTTGGCGTCGATCTCACCAGGAGGTATCTGGATGTCGTTGATCTCGATATTGGTCTGTTCCTCCAGCCAGATGAAGCCGGGATGGCCGTCATCGGCGAAGGCGTAGTGCCCGATCGTGGTGTGCTCCGCAATCGTGTAGTCGACGGTTATCTTCTCGGGAAGTGGCAGCGTGACCTGGTCCGGGATGCCACCGGCAGCGCTCCCCTCCTCCTGGCCGGCGCCCCAGGCGAATGACGCCGCCAGCAGCAAAACGCCGAGCGCAGCAAACGTGCGCGTGATTCTCTTCATCGTGATCGTCCTCCTGTGGGGAGCGCCAGCGCGCTCCCGTTGACTGAACTGTCCTGCCAGTGTACCACAGCGGCATGGGAGTGTCGCAGTGACGGAGAACCTCCGTAGCGGGACGGAGCGGCTCCGTGGGGACTGACAGCCCGGTCGCGACCGGCACGGCGGGCCGTGGCCGGCTGGCACAGATCCTGCACGACCTGCCGCGCCAGAAGAGCCTGTACCTCATGACCGCCATCGGCCTGGGGATGGTCGTGCTGTTCCAGTACCTGCCGATCTACGGCATGCAGGTCGCCTTCAAGCGCTTCAGCCCGGTGCAGGGCATCTGGGGAAGCCCCTGGATCGGCCTGGACAACTTCGAAGCGTTCCTGACCGGGCCGTACGCCGTGCGCCTGATCCGGAACACCATGTGGCTGGGGTTCCTGTCGATCGTCTGGGGGTTCTGGCCGCCGATCGTGCTGGCGTTGCTGCTCAACGAGCTGCGCCTGTCCAGCTACAAGCGGGTGGTGCAGACGATCAGCTACCTCCCGCACTTCATCGCCCTGGTGGTCATCATCGGCATGATGAAGGAGTTCTTCTCCTACGACGGCCTCGTCAATCGCGTCGTGGGAAACCTGGGCGGCGAGCAGACCAACTTCTTCATGGAGCCGGGCTGGTTCCGGCCGCTGTACCTCGGATCGGCGGTCTGGCAGGGCATCGGCTTCGGATCGATCATCTACCTGGCGATGCTGGCCGGCATCAATCCCGAGCTCTACGAGAACGCCACCTGCGAAGGCGCCAACCGCCTGCAGCTCGCTTGGCACATCACGCTGCCGGCGCTGCTGCCGACCATCATGATCCTGCTGATTCTCAACACCACCGGTATCGTCAACGTCGGTTTCGAGAAAGTGTTTCTGATGCAGAACCCGGGCATCTACGAGACCTCCGACGTCATTCAGACGTACGTGTACCGCGTGGGACTGGCCGGCGGACAGATCGGTTACGGCAGCGCGGTGGGACTGCTCAACTCGGCGGTTTCGTTCATCTTCATGATCGCGGTGAACTACGTCAGCCGCAGGACCACGACCTACACCCTCTGGTAGGTGAAGACGGGAAGATGACCGGAAAGGCCAACTGGTTCGACGTACTGAACGTGATCCTGCTGTTCGCGTTCGCGCTGTTGATGCTGTTTCCCTTCTACCACGTGGTCGCGCTCTCTACCAGCAGCGGTCCCGGGTTGGCCAGTGGGCACGCCAACTACATCCCAGTCGGCTTCAACCTCGATGCGTACCGCATGGTAGTCGAACATCACGAACTGCTCACCTCCTACTACAATTCGGTGCGATACGCGGTCGTGGGCACGATAATCTATCTGCTGGCGACGTCGCTGGTGGCCTACCCGCTTTCCGTCCGCGGCTTCTGGCTGAACAAGCCAGCCACGATGGTGTACGTGCTCACGATGTTCGTCTCGGGCGGTCTGGTTCCCACGTATCTGCTGTACCGAGCGCTCGGCTTGATCGACACGATGTGGGTCATGGTGATTCCCGGGGCAGTGACCGTGTTCGGCGTCATCGTGTTCCGGACCCAGTTTCGGAGCGTCAGCAACGAGCTGCGCGAAGCCGCCTACATGGACGGGGCCGGCGACTTCCGGGTGCTGTTCCGGGTCATCCTGCCGCTCTCCAAGCCGATCCTGGCCACCTTTGCGCTGTTCCGCATCGTGGAAATCTGGAATGACTTCTTCACGCCGTTCATCTACATGAACGACGACCGGCTGCAGCCGCTTACCGTGCTCATGCGCCGCCTGCTGATCACGCTGGAGATCACGGACGTCAGCCGCGACCGCAGCCTGCAAGACCTGCTCCTGGAGGTGGAGCGCGACCCGGTGCCGATCCAGGCGTTCCGCGCCGCGTCGATCATCGTCATGGTGCTGCCGATCATGTGCATCTACCCCTTCATCCAGCGCTACTTCGTCAAGGGCATCATGATCGGCTCCCTCAAGCAGTAAGCAGCGCGGTCTCACGCGCTATACTGGGCAGCGGAGCCACGGACCATGGGTGTCGATCCGGCGGACACGGTTGCCTTCCTGCGGACGCGCGAGGCTACACGCCAGCGCGAGTTGGACGCGCGCTTCGACGCGGCGTGGGCGGACTTCGACCGCATCGTGGAGATGATCGTGCGCGAGTTCGCGCCCGCTCGCATCTGGCAATGGGGTTCGCTGCTTCACCGCCGCCATTTCTCCCTGCGTTCCGACATCGACGTCGGCGTGGAGGGACTGGGGCGTGCCGAGCGGCTGTTCGAGCTCCATGCGCGCGCCGAGGCGCTGACCGCGTTCCCGCTTCACATCGTGGAGTTGGAGCGCATCGAGCCGGAGTACGCGTGCCTTATCCGCACCTCGGGTCGGCTGGTGCATGGCGTCCCCTGACCGCATCGCGGCGTTGGCCGCCGAGCTCGACGCCGCGCTGCCGGTGCTCGACCGCATCAACTCGTTCTACGATCGGTTCCAGCGGAAACAGGCCGGCGCCGGCCGGACCGTAGAGAACGCGATCATCGTCAGCGACGTGATGGTGTCGTTCTACACCTGCCTGGAGACCGCGTTTCTGCGGATCAGTCAGTTCTTCGAGAACGCGCTCGACGACGCTCGCTGGCACGAGCAACTGCTGCGGGCGATGACCTGGACCGTTCCGGAGGTGCGTGAGCGGGTCATCTCCGACGCGACCTTCGCAGCACTCTCGGAGTTGCGCCGGTTCCGCCACTTCAAGCGCTACTACTTCTCGTTCGACTACGACTGGGATCGGCTGGAGCTGGTTCGCTCCAAGTACTTGGCGTGCCGCGATCCGGTACGCGGCGAGCTGGTCGCGTACTCGGGTTATCTCCAGCGCATCGCCAGGGACGCGCGCGAGTCTGAGCCGCAGCAGGGCGGTCTCCGGGCGGGACCGGCACTCTCGCCGCGCTTCACACCTCCGGCCGATCGGCGCATGATCGTCCTGATGGCTCCCAATCACCCCTCGATCTTTCTCGGTGCCGAGCCCGGACCCAGCCGGCGCTCCCTGGACCAGCTTCGCGACACGATCGCCAGCCCGTACGGAGCGCGCCTCTGGGACACGGTCCGGCAGGGCGCCAAGGAGTCCGCCGGGACCGATCCGCTGCTGCCCGGCACGGCGCTTCCCGGCCGCCCCGCCGAACAGATCCAGCACGCCAACGCGGACAACACCATCTGCCAGGCAGTGGTGCGGCGGCTGCTGCGCGACTCCCTGGTGTACCTGGTCACCGGCGAGGAGCGCTATCGGCAGGATGCCTTGACACAGATCGAGGCGCTGTTCGACCCGAAACGCTGGCCGCAATGGCTGGACTTCGCCCACGAGATGTTCCAGGCCGACCTGCGCACCGGGCAGCTCGGCGCCGCCGTGGCGCTGACGTACGACTGGCTGTACGAGCACTTGAGCGCCGCCGAGCGGGCGATGATCGTCGAAGGGCTCGACCGTTGCGCCATCCGGCCGTATCTGGCCACCGTGCCGACCGATCCGCACTGGCTGACCCGGCCCAGCAACTGGATGACCGTCGTGGTCGGCGGGCTGGGCATCGTCGGCATGGTGCTGGGGAGCGAGCACGACCGGTCCGATCTGCTGGTGGAGATGGCGCAGCCGCGCATGGAGCAGTACCTGACCGTCCTGGGCCCGAAGGGCGAGTTCAACGAGTCGGTGGGCTACTCGGGCTCCATGCAGTACCCGGTCAGGTACTTCGCGGCGCGCCACTCGGTGACCGGCGGACAGGACGACCGGCTGGCCGGCCATCCGTTTCCGCAGTTCTGCCGCTGGCTGATGCACGTGACGGTGCCGCCTGGCCACACGATCCCGTTCGGGGACTCCCACGCGCAGGGACCGCTGCTGATCGGTTATTTCGGGCCGATCGCGTCGGCGACGCGCGACGGGCTGCTGCAGTGGTTCATGGAGACCCATGGGCTCCTGCACGATCCCGCGGCCGACCTGACCCAGGTCGACGTGGTGGACCTCCTGTGGTACGACCCCACGCTGGCCGCCACGCCGCCGGTCGGCGATGCGGCGGACGACAGTGACCTCCCGCTCGGCGCCGCCTTTCCCGGCTGGGGAGGTCTGGTCGCCAGCCGCTCGAGCTGGGCCGATCCGGACGCCGTGGTCGTGCACGGCAAGGCCGGCCGCGAGCCCATTCACGAGCACCAGGACGACGGGCAGCTCATCATCCACGCTGGAGAGGCGCCGCTGATCATCGATCTCGGCTCTCCCTCGTCCTACCCCGCCGACTTCTTCGGCGACAATCGCGCCCGCTACTACAACGCCAGCGTCAGAGGTCACAACCTGCTACAGGTCGGCGGGCGGGAGATGCGGTTCGAGAAACCGATCGAAGGCACCTTCCTGCACACCGCCTTCGGCGAGCACGGCGCCGCGTGGTCGATCGACCTCACCGGCGCCCACCGCGACGTGGTGCGGGTGCACCGGCACGTGATCCACCTGCTCCCGGACCTGGTCGCGGTGCTGGACGAGTGCGAGATGACGCGCGCAGAGGCGGTCACGCTGCGGTGGCACACCGCCGACCGTGCGTTGGTCGACGCCGCCGGCTGCTTCCGGGTGCAGGCGGCCGGTCCGCGCGGCCCGGTCCATCTGCTCGGCCAGATCTGCGCGCTCTCAGGCTGCACGGCCACGTTTCGGCGCGACGAGCATCAATATCACGCGCCCTACGATCGCACCCGGCTGGACGAGCCGCTGGAGCAGCGCAGGGAGAGCTTCGTGGCGGCCGAGACGAACGCCAGCCGCTGCCGGCTTCTGACCCTGTTCCTGGTCGTCCGCCCCGGCGGCACCCTGCCGGCGTGGCCGACCGCGCGCGACGGCGACACCTGGCGGATGCCGCATGCCGGCGCCGGCGCCACGGTCACCGTGTCCGCGGCGGACCTGACCGCCTCGGCGGCCGGCGGCAGCGTGCGGGTGCCGCTCGCGACGTGATGGCGGCCGCGATGACGATGGAGCGCTGCCTGTCGGAGCTGGGGGCCGATCCCGGCGTGCTCGACGAGCGCCGGCGGGAGGAGCTCTCCGGCAAGGGCTTCGCCCTCTTCACGGGCATCATCGACGCCACCTGGCTGGAGCTGCTCCGCACCAGGTTCGAGGAGCTCACCGCCGCGGAGGGCGAGCGCGCCGGTCTGGAGGTGCACCAGGAAGCGGGCACGCGGCGGCTGGCCGACCTGGTGAACAAGGGGCGGGCGTTCGACCGCGTCTGGTCGCATCCCGTGGTGCTGGCGGCGGTGCGCCACGTGATCGGCGCGCCGTTTCGGCTCTCCTCCCTCAACGCCCGCGACGCTCTGCCGGGCGAGGGCCGGCAGGCACTGCACCAGGACACGGATTGCCGCACCCTCCCGGTGACGGGCTGCAACTCGATCTGGATGCTCGACGACTTCACCGCCGACAACGGCTGCACGCGCCTGGTCCCCGGCTCCCACCGCCTGGGCCGGCCGCAGGACCTGCTGGACGATCCATCAGCACCGCACCCGGAGCAGGAGCTGGTCGAGGCGCCGGCCGGCAGCGTCGCGGTGTTCAACTCGCTCACCTGGCACGGCGGCACGCTCAACCGCACGCGCGACACCCATCGGCGCGCCATGCACTGCTTCTTCGACGCGCGCGAGCGGCCACAACAGACCGACCAGCGCGCCTATCTGCGGCCCGCAACGGCCGCGCGCCTGACCCCCGCGATGCGATACCTGCTCGACGTCGACTGAACCGACGACGGTTGCGGGCGCTACGCTCCGCCAGGCGGCACGCGCCAGCCAGCCCCGTCCGCGCGGGTCACGCGCAGCGACCCCAGGTCGTACGCGACGGTGACTCGCGCAGCCCCGGTGCCGATCGACCATCCGCCATCGCGGTCCTTCCAGCGGACGGGCGCGGCCGGACGGCCGGCCACCACGGAGAACAGCGTCAGCAGCACCACGCGGCCGGCGTGCAGCGACGCCTCGACGTAGGGGTGGCCGTCTTCGAACTTCGCGCCGTAGCAGTCGCGGTCGTACGGCGGGTGGTACCGGTGGCGCGCCGCGGCTACGGTCGCCTCGCCTGCCAGGCTCACCACCCGGCAGGTTGCACTCGCCTTCCGCCCGTTGACGACGAAGCTGCCGTCCGCCTCCGGCGCGCACGGATGGGCGGTGTGCCAGCGGAGCGATATGTCCCGGGACTCGGCGAGCACCGCCTCGTCCAACACCACCACCGTGCCGGGCAACAGGTGTACGAGCGTGCGCACGACGCTGACGGCGCCCTCGTAGACGCCGGTCAGGTCGAAGCGGCACCACGCGCCGCGCGCCGGATCGCAGTCGGCGGCGGTCATCTCCGGCACGGGATCGCCCAGCTCCCGCGTGGTGGCGCCGTCGAGCATCAGCACGTTGTGGCCGGCCGTCCCCTTGCCGTAATACAGACCGCGCTCGCCCCAGGAGGCGTAGCCGCCGCTGGAGCCCAGGTCGACGATCAGGTGCTCGCTCCCGGAGGCGATGCACACCTGCCCGGCGTCGTAGTCCATGTGATACGAGGAGGTCTCGCCGCGCGCCCGCATCACCTCCCAGCCGTGCGCGGCCTTGGCGGACACCAGGCAGCCCGACCCCGTGGGGTCCCAGTCGGAGCGGCTGATCACGCTCTTGCCGTAGGCGTCCCAGGACATCGCCAGCGGCCACCGCCCGGCCGGCTCGCGCACCTCCCCGGAGACCGCCAGGGTCAGGAGCTCCAGCGCCAGGTTCGGGTAGCCGTTGACCGGCTGCAGGCGCCGGTAGAACCAGCGCAGCACCGGGTCGTCGCACAGCTCCGCGATCATCCCGATCTGCACCGCGTTGGGCCGCGCCTCCCGACCGCAGTCGCCGAACGGCACGATGTCCCGCGGCAGCACCACGTGGTAGGCGTACCAGCGTCCGAAGCGCCCCAGCCGCTCGCGGAACTCCGGCTCCAGGACCGCCTCGCCGCCGGCCGCACCCCGGCGGTGGTAGCGAAGCGCCTCGAAGAAGCGGATGGCGGTGAGCACCGACGACGCGTAGAACGGTGATTCGTTGAACTCCCCGTCCGGCCCGAGCTTCTGCAGGTAGGTGCGCTGGTACGCGGTCGCGGCCGCGACCAACTCGTCGGCATCCTCGATCTCGCCCGCGAGCGCCATGCCGGCGGCGCCCATGCCGCCGACGAGGTCTCCGGTCCAGTTGTTGTAGTTGCCCCAGTGCGAATCGCGGGTTCGGCTGTCCCGCACGCGCTGCAGCGCGCGCTCCTCGATCCCGGCCAGCAGCCAGGCGCGCTGGTCAGGCCGCAGCGCCGGGTGCAGCCAGTCGTAGGCGATCGACAGGTGCCCGAGGTGCGACCCGATGCGATGGTCGGCGACCACCCCGCGCTCGGCGTTCACCGGGTGCCGCCACTCCGGCCACGGCTCGGGGTCGAACATCCATTCGAGCTGCCGCACGGCGTCGTCGCGGTACTCGGGGCGCTCGGCGATCAGCCAGGCAAGCGCCGCGTCGGTCACCCGCTGCAGCGCCGCCTCCGAGAGCACGTAGTCGTTCTCGTGGCGCTCGATCACCCCGGCCGACCGTCCCGGCATGGGCGTGCCGGGATCGTACGGCGGCTGCGCCGCCCGGCGCTCGACCTCGCCCTGGAGTGCACGCCAGAGCTCGCGGCCGGGTCCCTCGGTCACGCCGCGCCGCAGCTCGTCAAGGGACAGCAGTCCGGGGTACGAGCGGGCCGTCACGTGCAGCCGCGGGTGCTCGGGGCTCATCCGTTCAGGACGCGCGGGCGGTGCGCGGTACGCGCCAGCGGGAGCCGGCGCCGCCGGTGACGTCGAGCGTCTCCTGGCCGATCACCACGCTGACCCGGTCCGGTCCCGCGCCGATCGACCATCCCTCGGCTTCCTGCCGCCAACGGAGCGCGCCTCCCGGACGGCCGGCGACTACGGAGAACAGCGTCAGCAGCACCACGCGATCGGCGTGCAGGGACGCCTCGACGTAGGGATGGCCGTCCTCGAACTTCGTGCCGTAGTAGTCGCGGTCGTGCGGCGGGTGGTACCGATGGCGCGCCGCGGCCACGGCGGCCTCGCCTGCCAGGCTCACCACCCGGCAGGTCGCACTCGCCTTCCGGCCGTTGACGACGAAGCTCCCGTCCGCATCCGGCGCGCACGGATGGGCCGTGTGCCAGCGAAGCGATACGTCGCGTTGTTCGTCAAGCACCGCTTCGTCCAGCACGACCACGGTGCCGGGCCGCAGGTGCACGAGCGTGCGGGCGACGCTGACGGCGCCCTCGTAGATGCCGGTCAGGTCGAACCGGCACCAGGCGCCGCGCGCCGGATCGCAGTCGGCCGCGGTCATCTCCGGCACCGGATCGCCCAGCTCGCGCGTGGTAGCGCCGTCGAGCATCAGCACGTTGTGGCCGGCGGTCCCCTTGCCGTAGTACCGCCCGCGCTCGCCCCAGGAGTAGCCGCCGCTGGAGCCCAGGTCGACGATCAGGTGCTCGCTCGCCGAGGCGATGCAGACCTGGCCGGCGTCGTAATCCATGTGGTACGAGGAGGTGTCGCCGCGCGCCCGCATCGGCTCCCAGCCGTGGGCGGCCTTGGCGGACACCAGGCAGGCGGCCCCGGCGGGATCCCAGTCAGAGCGGCTGATCACGCTCTTGCCGTAGGCGTCCCAGGCCATCGCCAGCGGCCAGCGCCCGGCCGGCTCCCGCACCTCGCCGGAGCCGGTCAGGGTCAGGAGCTCCAGCGCCAGGTTCGGATAGCCGTTGACCGGCTGCAGGCGGCGGTAGAACCAGCGCAGCACCGGGTCGTCGCACAGCCCGGCGATCACCCCGATCTGCACCGCGTTCGGCCGCGCGTCGGGATTGCAGTCCCCGAACGGCACGATGCCGCGCGGCAGTATCACGTGGTAGGCGTACCAGCGGCCGAACCGGCCGACCCGTTCGCGCAGCTCCGCGTCCAGGCCCGCTTCGCCGCCGGCAGCATCCCGTCCCCGGTGGTAGCGCAGCGCCTCAAAGAAGCGGATCGCCGTGAGCACCGACGCGGCGTATCCCGGCGATTCGTTGAACTCGCCGTCCGGTCCGAGGGTGTTCAGGTAGGTGCGCTGGTAGGCGATGGCGGCCTCGATCAACTCGCCGGCCTCGTCGATCTCGCCTTCCATGGCAAGGCCGGCGGTGCCCATGCCGGCCGCGATCACGCCGGTCCAGTTGTTGTAGTTGCCCCAGTGCGCGTCGCGCGTGCGGCTTTCCAACACCGGCTGCAGCGCCCGCTCGCGGACGCCGGCGAGCAGCCAGCCGCGCTGATCGGGCCGCAGCGCCGGAAAGAGCCAGTCGTAGGCGATCGAGAGCTGGCGCAGGTGCGAGCCGATGCGGTGGTCGGCGAACACGCCGCGCTCGGCATTCACCGGGTGGCGCCACTCCGGCCAGGGATCCGGATCGAACATCCATTCGAGCTGCCGCAGCGCGTCGTCGCGGTACTCGGAGCGCTCGGCGATCAGCCAGGCAAGCGCCGCGTCGGTCACCCGCTGGAGGGCGGCTTCGGACAGCGGGTAGTCGTTCTCATGCCGCTCGGCGGCCCCGGCCTGCCGGCCCGGCAGGGGTGTGCCCGGATCGTATGGCGGCAGCGCGGCCCGGCGCTCGACCTCGCCCTGCAGCGTACACCAGAGCTCACGCCCCGGCCCTGCGGTCACGCCCTGCCGCAACTCGTCGAGCGACAGCAGTCCGGGGTACGAGCCGGCCGTCACGTGCAGCCGCGGGTGCTCGGCGTTCATCGATTCGCCATCCATCGGCTCAAGCCACCGCGATCCGGTACACCATGTTGTCGGCCGTGAAGGCACGTTCACGCGCAAAATAGCGCGGCAGGTAGAGCAGGACGTCGCCCGAGCCCCGCTCCTCGCGCGCGTAGAAGTTGGACAGCGTCAGCCGTTCCAGCTCGCCCGGCTGACGGTCGTCGATGGTCGTGACCGTGTCGCGCACGACCAGGCCCGTGTCGCGCTCCACCTCCGCGATCACGATCGGGTAGCGCGGGCTGTTGCCGCGCGGGTTGCCGTCGCACCGGTTGCCGATCCAGAACAGCCGCCCGTCCGAGTGGTCGAGCAGTTGCGAGCAGGAACTGGGCGAGTGCAGCGGCCGGCCTGCCGTGTCGGTCCACGGCTGCGCGTCGGTGAAGGTCCAGCCGCAGTCCTCGGAGATCGCGTACCAGCGGTAGCCCGGCAGCTCCGGCCGCACTTCGTTGGAGCCGCGCATCACCATCAGCACGCGGCCGGGAGCCAGCTCTGCGATGGTCGCCTCCAGGAACCCGCGCGTGGAGCGCTCCGGGTCGCCGATGACGCGCTCCGACAGCCGCCACCTCAGGCGAGGCCCGCCATCCACCCAGCGTCCGTGCAGCACCGCCGAGTCGTGGAAGGTGTAGTCGCCCCCCTTGTTGTGGTAGGTGCCGTCGGGTCCCACCGGGCAGATCTGGCACGGCACCAGGATGTCGCCGGCATCGCTGCCGCTCCGCAGCGTGAGCGGCAGGCACGTCAGGTCGCCCAGCATCACCCCGTTGCGGCCGCGCCAGACGCCGGGCAGCGGGTGGTCGGCATCGAACGGCACGCCGTCCCCGTCGCTGCCGGCATGCACCACCGGCTCGTCGACCAGGTCGGTGACTCCGCCGTCCTCCGACACCGCGTAGTGGAGTCGCCACTGCCGCATCCCCTCCAGCGGCTCGTCGGTGGGCAGCACTCCCTCGACGCGCACGGTGACGTACCAGCCGGTGGAGGGGTCGACGTGGCCCGCGCGCGGATAGCGCCGCCACATGCCGTCGGCGCGCCGATCGCCGGTCGCCACCTCGGCCACGGGTCCCCAGGTGGCGCCGCCGTCGGCGGAGCGTCGAAACAGGGCGATGTCCGCGGTATCGGAGCGGGAGTGATGCGTGTGGATGCTCACCAGCTCATGGCCTGTGGCGCGCGTGTAGTAGGCGCCGCCGGCCACCCCGACGCCGGGTCCGGGGGACGGGACGAACACCTCTTTCGAGATGACCCTCATGGGGTTGACTGTACGCGACCGCCCCGCGCACCGCCAGGGATCGCCGATCCGCGCCGTGCGCCCACAGATCTGCCGTTCCGTCGCTTGACATGTGATACACATGCGGACATGCCTCTCACATGCACAAGATGATCCAGATCCGCAACGTGCCGGAACCTCTCCATCGCAAGCTCAAGGCACGCGCGGCCATGGCCGGTACGTCGCTCTCCGCCTACCTGCTCGAACAGATCACGGCACAGGCGTCAGTGCCCACGCCGCAGGAGCTGACGGCACGGCTCGAGCGACTGGAGCCGATCACGCCGAAAGAGGATGTCGTCGAAGCGCTGCAGCGGGCGCGCGACGAACGGTGATCAGCGATCGGATGATCACCGTCGATGCCTCCGCGATCGTGGACATGCTGCGCACCGGCATCACGCCGACGTGCAGACCATCTGTCCTGCTCGTACAGGAAGACGTACCTGGTCCTGGATGAGATGAGGTGAACCGCGAGACGAGGATCCGCAACGCAGCCGAGCATATTCGTCGCGAGGGCCCGCGTGCAAGGATCATGGCAGCCATCAAGCCGATACCGGGATACGTGGGGACGGCGCTTGGCGCAGTCGGCATGTTGGCAGTTCGTTCGGCGGGGAAGGTGACTCGGGCGACCTATCCGAAAAGAGCGCCGCGCTACGCGGTTACCGCTTCGCAGGACACCATCTCCCAGCCGCGGAAGACCACGATCAGACCCACGAACCGCACCGCCGGGTACTGGCGTGCCAGCCGTTCGTCCGCCAGGTAGCGCCGCAACTGCGCCGTGGCCGCGCCCGCCGCCGCAGCCACGCGCTCGTCGTCCGCCGAACCGGTAGCCCCGGCGTTCCGCGGCAGATATTTCAGCTCGACCAGCCAGCCGCGCCGCAGATGCGGATAGCGCGCCACCAGCGGCTCCAGCGCGATGTCCGCGTGTCCGGGCCACGACGTGGCCTGCCCCAACTCCGCCTCCGAGCGGAACACGTAGTAATCAGCCACGCTCAGATAAGCCGCCAGGAATCCCTGAATGACCTTCTCGCCAGCGATGTAGTCGCGGATCCCCGTCTGCCGCGCGATCGCTTCGCTCAGGAACTCCAGCACCGGCCGCCACTCCCCTTCGGTGGCCATCCGCTGCATCAACTGCTCGAACCGGAACAGGCTGACCGAGAACACCCCCACGTCGCGATAGGCGTCGCGCAGGTAGCCGTACATCAGTCGCTTCACGGTCTGGTTCGGGATCGCCAGCGTCGGCATCACCCCGCGCGCGTCACGGATGCTCAGCAGCCCGAAGTAGTGCAGCAGGGAGAGGAAGTTCTCCTCGTCGGTGAGCTGCTTCAGCGGAAAGCTCGGCTGGATGCGGGTGTCCGCCTGCTCCTCGCCGATGACGTCGCGCAGCAGGTCGAAGTTGCCGTTGAGTTGCCGGCCCACCACCAGCAGGTGGCGCAACTTGCCGTAATCGATACGCACGTTGGTGTCGATTAGGTACCTCGGCACCGACCGGTTCGGAATGGACTCGTCCAGGTAGTAGAGCACCATGTCGCTGTTGTACAGATCGGCCTCGGCCTCCTCAGCGAACCGGTAGCCGTTGTACCACTGGCCCATGATGCCCATGGCGGTATCGACGTCCTGAGCGAACACGCCGTGGTCCCGGTACGTCTCGACCAGATTCCGCACCTCCGCCTCCGTGAAGCCGACCATCTCGTTGAAGTCCGGGTTCAGGCTGATGTTCTTGCCGATGTTGAAGCCGCTGGTCACGTCGTCCATGGTCACCGGCGACACCCCGGTGATGAACAGCCGATCGATGCCGCCGCCGCTGCGGTCCGCGCCGCCCTTGAGGGTGGCGAAGAAGTTGCGGAAGAAGCCGCCGCCGTGCGTGAAGTCGTGGTACGCCTGCGCTCCGTGGTGCGCCAGCACCGTGTTGGCGAAGTTGTCGTACTCGTCGATCAGCACGTACAGCGGGATGTCATGATCGCCCGCGTACCAGAACAGCTCGGAGAGCCTGGTGGCGATGGACGGCGGCGCCAGGATGTCGCGCAGCGCCGCTTCGGGAAACAGATCGGGATGGCGCCGCAGCGTTCCCCGCAGCGCAATGTGACAGTAGGCCTCGAACTCCCGCTCCAACGTCTCCAGCTTGTCGTCGACCATCGAGAAGTTGAAGCGCAGGGTGACGTAGCGGCTCTGTTCCCCGGTCGGTCGGCGGCCTACGTCGGTGCCGGCGAACGTGGCCTCGAAGCGCTCGGCCCAGAAGCGGTCGTAGTAGTTCTCCAGCAGCGATATCCACAGCGACTTGCCGAACCGCCGCGGGCGGATCAGGAAGGCGTAGCGCTCCTGCTCCAGGCGGCGCACGAAACGCGTCTTGTCGACGTAGAGCCAGTGGTTCAGGCGGATGCGCTGGAAATCGGCCTCGCCGTAGGGGATGCGGGGATAATCGGGTACGGTGGCCACTGCCGGCGCCTGTACGCCACTCTATCGCTTCGGCGGCGAACCCTCAATGGTGGAGCGTCGGCCGCGCCAGCTTCACGATACGCCGTGCCAGGCGGCTCAGACGTGCGGGTTGATCACGAAGCCGCCGTCGATCAACAACGACTGTCCCGTGATCATGCGAGCGTCAGGTGAAGCCAGGAAGGCGATGGCCTTGGCCACCTCGAACGGTTCGACGACGCCGCCGAGCGGCGTGATCGCCTCGATCGTGGCCTCGTCCAGCACGCCCCTGGCCACCGCGTCCTCCAGGATGAAGGTGCGCACCCAGGTCGGCGCCACCGCGTTGACGCGGATGCCGTGCGCCGCCCACTCCACCGCAAGCGAGCGCGTCACCGCCTCGATGCCGCTCTTGGCCGCGCAGTAGGAGGCGCGCAGCGGGAAGCCCAGGTAGGCGGCCACCGACGAGACGTTGACGATCGCCGCGGTATCGGAGCCGCGCAACGCTTCGAACGCGGCCCGGCAGCAGCGAAAGGTCCCGGACAGATGGACGTCCAGCATCCGGGTCCATGACTCGTCGGTCATCTCGGCGGCCGGCGCCCGGTCGGTGATGCCGGCGCAGTTGACCAGGACGTCCAGGCCGCCCAGCTCATCGACGGCAGCGCCGATGGCGGCGTCCACCGCCGCGCTGTCGCGCACGTCGGCGGGCGCCGGGACCACCTTCTGCGTTGCGTCGGCCATCGAGGACCGCAACTCCTCCGCCGTCTTCCGTGCCGCCTCCGCGTCGCGGTCCACGATCGCCACGGCCATGCCTCGACACAGGAACTCCCTGCAGGTCGCCAAGCCGATGCCGGCCGCGCCCCCGGTGACGGCCGCGGCGCGCCGTCTGTTGCTGTCGGTCGCCATGTCGGGATACTCGCCTGCACGGTACCCTCCACGCCAGGGTCTCCGATGGCAAGCACCCACTTGGCCTTCGATCCGGGCGCCGGCAGCGGCCGCGCGGTCGCGGAGCGCACGCTGGCCAGCACCAGCCAGCTCCTGGATGTGCGGAGCGGCACCTGGTCGCTGGACGTCATCCAGCGGCTCGATCCGGCGCCGGGGACCCAAAGTGTCCCAGTGTTGCTGATTGACAACAGTGTTTCAGCACGAAAACGAGAACAACCTGGCACGATCGATGTCGAACCGAATCGACATGACTCGACCCGGCGTCCCTTCCAAGTACGCGGCGCCAATCATATCGTCCGGAAGCTGAGATTTTCCTCTCCAGCTCATGGTGTGGTCGAGGCTGTCGCCGCTAACCGGATCGCAATCGCCCATCGTGAAGCCTGGAACGGGTTTGTCTGCAACATCCAGAAGCTCGGCACGGATCGAACCGCCAGTGGCGTCGGCGTTGATACGAAGCTGACGATTGGCCCAACTGATCGGGTGGGTTTTCAACACCCCATGGATGTGGACCGGTTCGATCGCTGCCCAGCGATCGCGTTTGAGTGTGGCCAATCCGATCCCACGCTGCGTCTCGCCGCGACCCGCTTGATACAGAATGTAGATGTCGTCGCCGACCTGGATCGGGTTTGCCGGTGTGATGAGCAGTTCGTCCCAGGTGCCCGGTTCGCCGACGGTCAACATGGACTGGCGACCGGCCGGCCGACTCCATGTGCGTGCATCCCGGCTGAAAGCCAGTTGGCAGTGAATGTGCCGAAAATCCCTCGATTCGCGGCGATTGTACTCGGGAAACAGAGTGCGCACCAGCGCGACGTATCCGCCCGAAACCTTGATCGATGCGCAACGGTCAAACTCGGTGCCGGGCGCATCCCCGTCGTCGGGTACCAGCGCCATCTGCGGGTACGGGATTCTCTCAAGATCGCGTGCGATGCTGATGCCCATGGTTCGGAATTTCGGGCCAATGCGCGGACGCCACCACAGTATCCACGCGTTCAGGTCTTCGTCGAACCCGTGAACGGTAGGCCCGTCCATGCACAGCGCGTGGCTCATGATGGGTCGCGGCCGCCGGGTCCAGGTAAAGCCGTCCGGCGAGTCGCAGAGGTAAAAGCCGCGCCCGTTGGGATCGTCCTTCGGATCCGGACCGCCCGGCCACGTGATGGCTTTTTCACCCGGTTCTCGGGGGTGGCGTTCCGAACTCAAGGACATGTAGCGGCGGCTGGGATCGCCGTCCCCCGGATTCTTGAACACGTTGGCGTTCGGGCCGTCACCGCCAGCCGGAGGAAAGTCCACCAGGTTGTTGCGGGTGCTTCCCTGCCACGGTACAACACCCAGCTCCGGCTTTTCCCAGGTCCGCGCGTCTGTCGAAACCGCGTAGGCGCGGCGATAGTTCCACGCCAGGTCCGGGTATTCGTCGTAGAAGCTGGGGTCGTGACAGTGGTACCACAGCTTGAATACCTTTTCATCGCGGTCGTAGAGCCACCCGTTGTGCATCCACACGCCCTCTCCTTCCCAAGGCTTCTGGGCCTGGACGACAGGCTCTGGATGCTTCTGCGGCTCGCACAGCGCGCGCTGCACGCCCTCCATCCTGCGAATGTGCAGGTCGTCGATCAGAAGATAGGTCACCGGCGGATAGAATCCGGTCTCCACATGCAGTTCCTGCCAGTCGCTCGTGCATGTTGCATCGGACATTTCCGTTGCCTCCGAGTTCAGGGGAATGCGACAGCGCCACGAATCCAGGACGAACGAATTCGGAGTGTGTTGCTGGGCTGCGTGCAGCGTCAACCCGCCGGCGGCCTCACGCGAACTACTCCTTGAGCGCCAGGTAGACCGTGAGCTTCACGCGCGGCGCGTCGCCGCGCACGTCGCAGCGCAGCCGCAGCCAGCCGCCGAAGTGGCGGACCTCCAACTGGTGGAGCCCGATGCCGGGGACCGCCAGCGCCACCCCGTCCTTGTCGCACCAGCCGAGGCCGTCCGGGGACACCTGCGCCTGCACCCGGAACGTGGTGCCGGCATCCAGCTCCGCCACCCGCAGGAACCAGGTCGCCTCGCTCGCCCAGCCGCACTCCATGGGCTCGGTGTCGAACGCCTCCCCGTAGGTCTCGTTCTTCTCCAGGACCGCGGTGTGAAATCGGCGCAGCATCTCACCAGTCCACGCTGACCAGGACCGAGTCCAGGAACAGGAAGTTGCGCACCGGCAGGTGCGTGCGCACGTCGATGCAGAAGTTCAGCAGCCGGTCGCAGCCGTGGTACTCGTGGTCGTATACGGGCACGGGCAGATCGCGCAGATCCATCACCCGGTCGTTCACGCGCAGCTCGACGTTGCGGCGCGCGCCGGTGTCGAAGGTCCAGCTCAGGTAGTTCCAGTTGATCTTGGTGGGCACCTCGTTGTGGCAGAGGGAGAACGCGCCGCCGGGCACCTCCTCCCAGTCGTCGGGGTGCACGGTGTGGTAATCGGTCGGCGTCGGCATGCCGGCGAGCTGCATCTTGGTGGTCACCTGCAGCGAGGTCTTGTACATCCACGTGCGCACGAAGTTGCCCTCGAAATCGGTGTTGACGTAGCGCAGGGCGCAGTGGTGGCGCCTGCCGTCCGGGCCGTCGTTGACGTCGTTGCTGAAGCAGAAGTCGCCGAACATCGCCTCCACCGGGTGGTAGTTGCCGTCCCACTGCTTCGGCCCGGTGAGCGACGGGTCGAACACGGTCTCCGCCTTGTAGGTGAACCACGTCTCCAGCCGCACCAGCCCGCGCCTGACGTAGCTGACGCGCTTGATGAGCTGGTTCATGTGGTTGACGCGAGGCCGGGTGGCCAGCTTCAGCGAGTAGACTCCGTCGAAGCTGCCGTGCGTGCCGATGTCGAAGAAGGTGCAGGTGGAAAGCTGCGCCGGCCGCAGGTCGCGCACCAGCGGGCGGATGTTGTCGAGGTTGTTGTCGTGGTTGCCGCAGAGCTCGCACCAGCCGTTGATGCCCTCGTCGAAGTCGTCGAAGAACAGCACCCGCGGCAGCGGATCGAACTTGGCCAGCCGCACGTCGCCGGCGGCGGTGCCCGCGGGATTCACGTCAGCCAACGCGGCCAGACCGCCTCTGCCAGGAAGAGCTGAGACTGCCGGGCGCCGCCCGCGCCCCAGGCCGTCCAGCGGTCGTCGGGCGAGAACACCGGGTGCGGATGGATGCAGCGCCACACCGTGTCGTGGCGCGCCAGCGGCCGCATCTCGATGAACGGTCCCCGCTTGCGGAACATGCCGATCCAGCGGTGCGCTTGCGGCCACCGGTAGCCTTCCGGCCCGATCGCCTGTGGATCGCGGCGCGCCGACGAGAGAGGCCCCTCGGCGGCCTCTCCTTCCCCTGCATCCGCGAAACGCTCCAGGTCGCCCCGTCCCTCGAACCACAGTGGGCCGGGGTCGGCGGCGTCACCCACCCAGAGGTCGGCCTTCGAGTTGCACTTGAAGTGTATGGGCTCGCGACCGGGGAAGACCCAGCGGCGATCCACGCGGTTGACCAGGTCGACGTCGATCATCTCCGCGCGCCGCACGGGGCTCACCGGGACGCCGTCGCGGTCGTGCTGGGTGTAGGTGAACAACTGCGACTCGACGTGGTTGTTCGGCGCCGGGTAGTAATGGTTGACCATCTCGAACGGCTGCTGGTCGAAGATCGGCAGCGGATCCTGCAACGGCACCAGCCGCTCCAGGTCGACGCGCATGAACCACATGGTCTTCAGCCCGGTCGGCTGAGTGCGCGTGTAGCTGCCGAAGAACAGGTAGGACGGATCGCCCCGGCAGATGAACTGGTGGCTGTCGGGCGCGGCGCGATTCTCGGCGCTGGGGCCGTGGTAGACGACCGCCTGCCGCCCCTCCTGCAGGTCGCACAACACCACCAGCGTCTCGCTGCCGTGCCGGTAGCGGTTCTCGCCCCGCGACGGCCACGTCGACGCGCCCTCCGGCCGGCAGCCCAGCACCAGGTAGCGCCCGCAGCTCGACAGGTCGGGGCCGCCCAGGGCGCCGCACCCCGGCGGCGATTCGGCCACGACCTCCTCGCGCAGGGTCTCGATGTCCAGGCAGCAGACGCGTTGCCCGCGGCTGTAGTAGACGCGCCCGCGCACCGGGTCGCAGGTGAGGCCGCCCGAGCCCGCTCCCCCTCCGGGTCGATGCTCGATGCCGGCCAGTACCGGAGGCTCCTCCGAGTCGGTGAGCTGCACGATCCTGCCGGAGCCGGGCTCCACCGAGTAGATCTGCCCCTTCCCCGACCGGTTGGAGGAGAACACGTACCGTTCCGAACCGCCGACGAACCCTTCCTGGTTGTAGTACGGGTGCACGTTGTGGCACGGCGCGTCGGTGAGCTGCACCACCTTCACGCCGGTCGCCGCTTCGCGGTACTCCCGTTTCTCCGACCGAAGAACGTCACCCTGTGCCATTCGCAGAACCCCTCCCTCATCATACCGTGGACGCGGCCCGGCGCGGCGTCCCGCCTCGCCCGTCGGATTTGGGTGTCGGCCGCCGGCATGCGTATGCTAACGGTGGAGGTAGTGATCGATGCTGACTGACCAAGCGAACGTCACCCGAAGGCCGGCGCGATGCCCGCACTGCGGACGCGCCCTGACGACCCCGCGCGGGGTTGAAGCCAACTACGGCCCGGATCGCATCTGCAGCGCCTGTGCCCTCGTGCCGGCGACGACCTCTGCCACACCCAACCACTCCGTACGAGCGCACGTCGAGGGAATGACCGAGCTGCAGAAAGCGAGCTGAGAGCCTGCGCAAAAGGCGGGGAGGAGAGCAGCCTCCCCTCCCCCGCCGATAACGTCGACTACCCGCCGACGACCGCCTCCCACTGGGCGCGTGCCTCATCGGCCTTGTGCGCCCACTCGGCAAGGAGCTGGTCGCCGCCCCGCTCCTTGTACTCCTGTACGAACGCCTCCCATTCGGTGGCTACGTCCTTGTTGCCGAGCAGGAAGTCGACAAACCACTTGGTCTTGACGTCGCTCAGCGCACCCTGGATCTGAGCGGCCTCATCGGACAGCGAGATGAAGTCCATCCACTGCGGCAGGGCTTCCCAGCCTTCGGCCACGAAGTTCTCCCAGACCTCGACCGCGTTTCCCTGTGCCGCATAGAAGTCCCGCGATCGCTCCCAGCGCACGTCGATGTAATTGAGATGCGCCTCATAGTAGCTGCCGTACGTCTCATACGGCACGATGCCGGCGTTGTAGTGGGTGGTGTTGTAGAACGGTTCGTACATCACCCGCATCGGATCGACATCGTCGACCGTCTTGCCCATGTAGAAGTAGCCCTTCATCGTATCGAACAGCTTGCCCAGGTCGAAGTCGCTGCGATCGTCCATGGTGTAATGGACGCCCTTGACGCCGAACCACCGCATGTACTGGAACTCTTCGGTAAGCGTGTAGTGCAGCACGTCGAGCGCCCGTTCCGGGTTCTCGCTGTAGACCGGTATGAAGTTGCCGCGGCGCACGAAGAACGGGACCTCGTGGGTCGTCGTTTTGCCACCGGGACCGCGCAGCGGATGCAGCATCTGCGGCATGTGCTGCTCCATGATCGCTTCCGGATGCGCCTGCTTGAACCTGTCCCAGAAGTAGAGGTACTGAGATGGACTGGGGCCCTTGAACGATCCGGCAAGGTGCTTTCCCGCGACCAGGTCATCCATGTAATCCCACAGCTCCCCGGTCAACCACCGCGCATGGAACAGACCCTCCTCGGCCAACGTCTGCACCTCTTCCCAGATCGCCTGGTTGCCAGGTGCGATGGCGGCGTCGAACCAGTTGCCGTCGGCGTCCGTCCAGAAGCCGTCGATCTCCGCTCCATGCGGCTGGAAAAAGTGACGGGCCATATACGAAAACTGCGTTCCACCGTACGTCGGCCAGCCGTATCCCGACACACCCAGTTCCTGCTTCGCACGCCGCATCGCGTGCACCAGCTCGTCATAGGTCTCCGGAACGTCCAGCCCGAGCTCGTCGAGCAGATACCCGTTGAAGGCGATCGACCCCCCCGGCCTCTTGGTCGCCCAGCCCGGATGGATCAGGTAGTTGGCGTCAAGGTCGCCGTTCTGCTTGAGGTTGTAGAGTCGGTACACCGGATCGGCAAACAGGATCTCCAGCACCGGGTAGCGCCCCGGGTTCGCGTCCACGATCTCCTTCAGATCGACGATCAGCCCGTCCTTGATCCAATCGCGCCACTGCGCGACCGGAGTCGTCGGATGGCCGACCCAGGTATCGATGATGTCACCGATGTCGCCGGACGCCATCCCCGCGATGACCACCTGGTAGTCCCCCGCCGTGAACGGCATCTCGATCTTGACGTTGAACGTCTCCTCGATGTGCTGGAGTATGACATCGTTCTCCGCGACATAGTCCCAGTCGATCCGCGTTGTATCCCAACCGCGGTAGTTGCGCGTGATGGTGACAAGCGGCTGCTCGTCGGCACTCGCCGTGCCCTCTTCCGTCGTGCCGGCCGCGAACGCCGGTGCCGCGCCGATCACCACGAGCACGATACCGGCCGCGATAACCATGATATTCCTAGACATTTAGTCCTCCTGTAATGTCCTATCGCTCACGATGCGTCATCGAGTCCAAAATACAGGCATATGCCTATCCCCCCTCACTCCTTTACCGCGCCGATGAGAATGCCCTTCGCAAAGTGCCGCTGCAGGAACGGATACAGTATCATCACCGGCACCATCGCGAGCACGATCGTCGTCATGACCAACTGCTTGGGCGGGAGAAAGACACCTATATCCTCGACGAATCGCTGTCCGCTCGCCGTCGACATCACGTAGTACGAGAACTCCAGCACGCGGCGCAACAGGTATACGAACGGCATCAGCGAGGTGTCCTTCACGAAGATGAGAAAACTGTAGTAGTCGTTCCAGTGCCACACCGCTTCGAACAGGAAAATCGCCGCGAACATGGCTTTCGATATGGGGAAGATGATGGTGAAGAAGGTCCTGAACTCACTCGAGCCGTCGATCAGGGCCGCATCCTCCAGCTCCGTCGGCACGGTGTACGAGAAATAGTTGCGCATGATGATGAAGTGCCCGGTATTGACGATCCACGGCAACACCATCACCCAGAACGTGTCGATGAGCCGCAACTGGATCATCAGGATGTAGGTAGGGATCAGTCCGCCTGAGAAGAACAGGGTGAACACCATCAGCACGTTCAGCGTCCTGGTCCCCAACACGTATCGCTTCGACACGCCGTACGCGAACATCGCCGTGACCAGCACGCTCACCGTCGAGCCCACGAAGGTCTTCAGGAACGAGACCGACATGGTCTGAATGAAGATGTCCCGCCCGCCGACGATGATCGAGTAGTAGTACAGGAAGGACGGGCTGCGCGGCGGCGCGAACACGAAGTCCTTCATGATGTACTCCTCGTATGGCGTGATCGACACGACGAAGACGTACCACATGGGATAGAAGCATATGAACGCAAAGAAACCCGCGAAGAGGACGGACGACACGTCCAGCAGATTGAATCCGAGCGCTCGCTTCAGCATGTCGGTTGACTCAGAAGATGCCCATGACGTTCATCCTTGAAATGAGCTTGTTGGTGACGATCACGGCGATCAGACCGAGCACGTTGAACACCAACCCCAGAGCCGTTGCCATCTCGAACTTCCCTTGCAGGAGGCCCGACCGATACAGGTAGGTGGACAGGACGTCGCCGGTCTCCCAGACCGCCGGATTGTACAGATTGAACACCTGGTCGAAGTTCGAAGCGAACAGGTTGGCCACGTTGAGGATGAGCAGTACCGCGATCGTCGGACTGATGCGAGGAAGATAGATGTACCACATGAGGTGTCCGCGGTGTGCTCCGTCGCAGATGGCGCTCTCCATGAGCGAGGGATTCACGCTCGACAGAGCGGCCAGGTAGATGATGGTGCCGAAGCCGGCCGTCTTGATGATGCCCGAGACCACCAGGATGAACCGAAAGTACTCGGGTACGGCCAACCAGTGCTGGGGCGCGACGCCGAACAGCCCCACGAACGCGTTGAACGCGCCGGTCGGTTCCGGATCCAGCATCTTGGCGACGATGGCCGCGAACACCACCCACGATACGAAGTGCGGGATGTAGACGAGGGTCTGCACGGCGCGCTTGTACCATCCTGCATGCAGTTCGTTCAGTATCAGCGCAAGCAGGATGACGAACGGAAAGCCGACGGCGATATTGTAGACGTTGATGAGAACGGTATTGGCGATGACCTTGTAGAAGTATTCCTGCTGAAACAGCACGGCGAAGTTGTCCAGGCCGACCCATGGACTGGCCAGGATGCCGATCCGCATGTTCAGGTCCTTGAACGCGACCAGCATGCCGTACATGGGCACGTAGCGGAATACGACCATGAAGACGATGCCCGGCAACATCAGCAGGTAGATGAACCAGTGACGGCGGACGTGCTTGGTGACGTAGTCGCGACGGCCGGCGAGCCGTTGCCGCGTATCGGCGACGCTCATCGGCGCGTGGAGCCGTGCGTCATCGGTGCGCACGCGGACCGACGTCGTTCGTCCCTGTGGCGGACGGGGCTGGAAGGAAACGTGCGGGCGCAAGCCAGCGTAAGCACCTCCTCGACCGACGCGTGACCGGATCGGATACGTTCTCCCGAGCCTGCCCCTACTCCACGGCCCTGTCAAGCTCTCCTGTCATGCCAGCGCTCACGACATCCAGCGCGGCCAGACCGCCTCCGCCAGGAAGAGATGCGCCTGCCGGCGGTCGCCGGATCCATAGGCCACCCAGCGGTCGTCCGGCGAGAACACCGGGTGCGGATGGGTGCACCGCCAGACCGTGTCGTGGCGCACCAGTGGCCGCATCTCGATGAACGGACCGCGCTTGCGGAACATGCCGATCCAGCGGTGCGCTTCGGGCCACCGATAGCCGGTCAGTCCGATCGCCTCGGGATCGCGGCGCGCCGACGAGTCGGGACCCTCGGCGGCCTCGCCTTCCCCTGAGTCCACGTACCGGTCGAGATCGCCGCGACCCTCGAACCAGTGCAGACCCGGGTCGGCCGCGTCGCCCACCCACAGGTCGGGCTTGGAGTTGCACTTGAAATGGATGGGCTCGCGGCCCGGGAAGACCCAGCGGCGCTCCACCCGGTTGATCAGGTCGACGTCGATCATCTCCGAGCGGCGCACCGGGCTCACCGGTATGCCGTCACGGTCGCGTTCGGTCAGCGTGAACAACAGCGACTCGACGTGGTTGTCCGGCGCCGGGTAGTAGTGGTTGACCATCTCGTGCGGCTGCTGCGGGAAGATCGGCAACGGATCCTGCAGGGGCACCAGCCGCTCCAGGTCGACCCGCATGAACCACATGGTCTTCAGCCCGGTCGGCTGCGTGCGGGTGTAGCTGCCGAAGAACAGGTAGGAGGGATCGCCCCGGCAGACGAACAGGTGGCTGTCGGCCGCGGCGCGGTTCTCGGCGCTCGGGCCATGGTAGACGATTGCCTGACGCCGCTCCTCCAGATCGCACAGGATCACCAGCGTCTCGCTGCCGTGCCGGTAGCGGTTCTCGTCCCGCCACGGCCACGTTGATGCGTCGTCGGGCCGGGTCATCAACGCCAGGTAGCGTCCACAGCTCGACAGATCCGAGCCGCCCAGCGGTTCGCACCCCGGCGGCGACTCGGCCACGATCTCCTCACGCAGGGTCTCGATATCCAGGCAGTAGTAGCGCCGGTCGCGGCCGTAGTAGACGCGTCCGCGTTCCGGATCGCAGGTCAGGCCGGCCGAGCCGCCGGTCCCGGTGTGCGGGTCCAGACCTGCCATCACCGGCGGTTCCTCGGAATCGGTGAGTTGCACGATCTTGCCGGAGCCGGTCTCCACCGCGTAGATCTGACCTTTTCCGGAGCGGTTGGAAGCAAACACGAACCGCTCCGAGCCGCCGATGAACCCCTCCTGGTTGTAGTAGGGGTGGACGTTGTAGCAGGGCCCATCGGTAAGCTGCACCACCTTCACGCCGGTCGCCGGTTCGCGGTACTCCCGCTTCTCCGAAGGAAGAACGTCGCCCTGTGCCATCAGCAGCCCTCCTCCAGTCATCATACCGGGGCCGCCACGGAAGTGCGCCGGAACATTCGGACGACGGGTCCCGACGTGAGCCATGCAGGGCCACCCTCGGACGCGGCGGGACGTGTCGGCATGGTACCGTTCGTGCCCTTGGCAGTGAGCTCATCCTCCCCGCCGGTCCCGTCCTCCCACGACACGGGCGTCTACCCGGCTCGCACCTATCTGTTCCTGGACGACCTGCACGTCGGCCGGATGGACGGGCTGCGCCGCGTCACGGGCACCGTCGAGCACGTGGCCGACGGCCCGGTGCTGGAACCGGAGGAGCCGTGGGAGGGACTCGGGCTCATAGGCCGCAACTGCGTGCTCTGGGACGCGGAGGAGTCGCGGTTCAAGTGCTGGTATCCCGCCTACGATCCCGCGCTGCCCGACGCGCCCGTGGGCGCCAGGCGCCGCTGGGCGTATGCCGAGAGCCGTGACGGCCTGTCCTGGGAACGGCCCAATCTGGGCCTCAGCGAGTTCGCCGGATCGACTGCCAACAACCTGCTGCGCCTGGAGGGCGTCGGCGAGTCGGCGGCGGTGCTGTGGAGCGTCGCCAAGGACCCGAGCGATCCCGACCCGGCTCGGCGCTACAAGGCGATCGGCCTGGACCGCCATCCCCTGCGGCCCGGCGAGCTGACCTGGACCGGCCCGGAGGGAGAAGACGAGTGGTACCGTACTCACGGCTGCCACCTGGCATGCGGGGTGTACGTCGCCTGTTCGGCCGACGGGCTGACGTGGCACCAGCGGCCGGGCTGGGCCGGATCCGGCGCCCTGATCACGGACAACACGATCCTGCATGGCTGGGATCCTGCGACCCGGCGCTGGGTGCTCTGGCAGCGGCCGCGCATCATGCCCAAGCACCGGGTCATCGGCGTCAGCTTCTCGGCCGACTTCGACGACTGGACTTTCCCCGAGTGCGTCCTGGCTCCGGACGACGACGACCCGCCCGGCACGCAGTTCGACCAGCTCTCCACGGTCGCCGCATCCGACGGCGCCTTCGTGGGACTGCTCGGCGCCTCGGCTGCGCTGCGGCAGGACCGCGGTGTCATGTCGGTGGTTCCGCAACTCGTGTATTCCCGTGACGCACGGCGATGGACGAGAATCGACCGGGAACCGTTCATCCGCCCGCGACAGCCGCTGGCCTGGGACGACGGCTGCATCATCCCCTTCAATCCGCAGGTCGTCGGCGACGATGTGTTCCTCTTCTACTACGGCAAGAACGCCGGCCACATCTGGGGCGAGCCCACCACCGACGGCACGCGCATCACCCGCTCGGCCTTCGGGCTGGTGACGCTGCGGCGCGACCGGTGGGTGGCGCTGGCTCCTGCCGACGGAGCGGAGGGCACGCTGACCACTTCGCTGATCGCCTTCGCCCGTCCCGAGCTGCGGATCAACGCCGATGCGGGCGGCGGCGAGATCTCGGTAGAGCTGGTGGACTGCCAGAGCGGGGACGCCGTTCCGGGCTTCACCTTCGCCGACTGCGACCCGATCCGCGCCGACGGCCTGGACCAAGCGGTGAGCTGGGGCGGGCGGAGCGACCTGTCGGCGATCGTCGGCACCGCCCGGCGCCAGCCGCGGGTGGGCCGAGGACTGCAGATCCGGGTACGCCTGCGGGGCGACGCCCGGCTGTACGGACTGGCCTGTTGAGGTAGGATCTGCCGGTGGCCAGCTATCGCGTCGGCATCATCGGCCCCGGTCACAAGGGGGTGGAATACGCGGTCGCCTACCGCTTCCATCCGCAGACCGAGGTGGTCGCGGCGGCCGACCCCGACGCGGAGACGCTGGGCCTGTTCTGCGACCGCTTCGGGGTGCCGGGTTACGCCGACTATCGCGAGATGCTCGCGCGGGAGCGGCTCGACGTCGCCGCCGCGATCCTGCCGGTGGCTCCCAACCCCGATGTCGTCGTGGCTTGCGCGCAGGCCGGCGTCCGTGCGGTGCAGTGCGAGAAGCCGATGGCGGCCACCCTGGCGGACGCCGACCGCATGGTGGAGGCGTGCCGGGCGAACGGCGTCTCCCTGGCGGTGGGCGACCTGGACCGCAACCTGCCGGAGTACGGCACCGCGGTGGCGCTCATCGAATCGGGCGAGATCGGCGAGGTGATCTCGATCACCGCGACCGGCGGCAGCGGCACCGAGCTGTCAGGCGGCGGCTGCCAGGTGCTGAGCCTGGTGCGGCTGTTCGCCGGCGACGCCGACGTCGCCTGGGCGATCGGCTGGATGGCGAACGATGCGGCCAGCGACCACGACCAGGGAGGCGCCGGCTACTTCCGCTTCGTCACCGGTACGGAGGCGATCCTGCACCGCAGCGCCGACGCCCGCGGCATGGGCATCGAGGCGGCCGGCAGCCGCGGGGTGATCCGCGTCAGCGACAACGTGGTGCGAATGTGGCGCCGCCCGGACGAGGATCCCGGCGCCCCGGCAGCCGAGCCCGACTCGTGGCAGCGGCTGCAGCCGGTCGACGGCGTGTTCCCCACAGGGTCGATCCGCAACTCGGACAAGGGCAGCCGCGACGGCTGGGTGATCCCCGCCAACCGCCAGGCGGCGACCGTGCAGGAGCTCGTGACCGCGCTCGACGCGGGCGACGCCCCTCTGAGCGACGGCATCAACGGCCGCGCGGTGCTGGAGATGGCAATCGCCATCCGCGAATCGCACCGGCGGGGGCATGCGCCGGTGCGCCTGCCGCTGGCCGACCGGAGCCTCCGGCTGCTCCCGAAACGGTCGCGCCTGCATCACAAGAAACCGCTCCGGGGCCGGGAGTGGTACCTCCGCGAGCTGCGCAAGCACCTCGGCACGGGATCTGATTCATCTATTGAGTAAAATTACTCAATAGCGTACATTGCCGCCATGGCGGCGTTCCAACGCGCTCAGGTGGCGACCCTGACCGAGCGCTTGCGCGAGCCTCTGGAACGGATCATCGCACTGTTCGGTCCCCGGCAGACCGGAAAGACCACGATCGTCGACACCGTACTGCGTCCGACCGACCACTATCTTCCCGTCGACGAACCCGACCCCGCTGGGCTCGGCCTCCTGGCGTCGGCAGAGGACAGCCTGACGGTGGAGGTCCAGGAGAAACGCGACACGCGGTGGTTGGTGCGGAATTGGGAAGCGGCACGGCTCGACGCGGAACGTCAGCCCGATGGCTGCGTCCTGGCGATAGACGAGGTTCACAAGATCCCGGGGTGGTCAGAAACCGTCAAGGGACTCTGGGATGCCGACCGTACCAGGGGCTGCCCACTGCACGTCGTGATCCTGGGTTCCGCGCCGTTGCGCATGCAGTCGGGGCTGAGTGAGAGCCTCACCGGGCGTTTCGAGCCGATCGCTGTTCCCCACTGGTCGTTCGCGGAGATGGCGACGGCATTCGGTTTCGACCTTCCCGCCTATCTCTACTTCGGGGGTTACCCGGGCGCCGCCGGCCTGGCACGTGACGAGGCGCGCTGGCGCAACTACGTACTTGGCGCAGTCATCGAGCCGACCGTCGAGCGCGACCTTCTCGCACTGACCAGGGTCGACAAGCCGGTGCTGCTGCAACGGCTTGTCGAATTGGCCGCGGCGCATTCGGGGCAAGTGCTCTCCTACACGAAGATGCTGGGCCATCTCTGGGACGCCGGCAATACGACCACGTTGGCACGCTACCTCGACCTGCTGGGCAGCGCCGGTCTGATCGTCGGCCTGCAGAAGTACGCGGGGAGCGCCGTGACGCGTCGCGCCTCCAGCCCCAAGCTCAACGTGCTCAACACGGCCCTGATGACGGCGGACTCCGGTTACTCCTTCGCCGAGGCGCAGGCAGACCGGACGTACTGGGGGCGCATCGTGGAAAGCGCGGTGGGCGCCCATCTGTACAACACGGCCACTTCCGACATCCGCATACGCTACTGGAGGGACCGTACGCGCGAGGTCGACTTCGTTCTGCAACGCGGCCCCAAGATCGTCGCCATCGAAGTCAAGAGCGGCCCACCGCGGCGCTCGGATTCACGGGCCTTGGAGGCGTTTGCGGAACGGTTCCGTGGGGCGACGACGTTGCTCGTGGGCGAAAACGGGATCCCACTCAACGAGTTTCTCACGGCACCCGCCGCTACATGGTTCGACGAAACATGAGCCTGACCGTCTCGCGCACCTGCACCGAGCTTAACGCTGCGGATGAGGACAGGCTCCGGGAGCGTGATTCACGTCCGTTGGCGTCGTATCGTGACGAACCGGCGTACGTCCTCCTCGGTGATCCCGGCGCCGGCAAGACCACTGCGTTCCGTACGGAATGCGAAGCGCTCGGCGCCGAAGCGCTCTTCATCACTGCGAGGGACTTCACGACGTTCGACCCGGATCACCATCCCGAGTGGCGAGGCAAGACTCTGTTCATCGACGGTCTCGATGAGATTCGTGTCGACGCCGTCAACGCGCGCACGCCGTTCGATGAGATTCGCGCCCGTCTCGACAAGCTCGGTAAGCCCCGCTTCCGGTTGTCATGCCGCCATGCTGACTGGCTGGGACGAAACGACCGCAGACACTTGGTGTCCGTATCACCGCAAGACTCGCAGGTGAAGGTACTGGGGATCGACCCACTATCGGAGACGCAGGTTGCGCAGATTGTCAGTGCCCGAACTCGTATTGACGACGTGAACGAGTTCATCCTGAAGGCACGCGAAACGGGAATCGCCGACCTGCTCGAGAATCCGCAGACCCTGCTACTGCTCGCGGATGTGAGGGATAGAGAGGGAGCGTGGCCCACGAGCCGGCTTGGTCTGTTCGACAAGGCATGCGCGCTGACGATCAAAGAGACGAACGAGGAGCACTCGATAGCGCTGCATCGGCCACCAACTCCTGAACTCCTCGATGCTGCCGGACGGCTGTGCGCCGTTCTCCTGGTCTCCGGCGCTGTCGGATACGCACGCGGACAGCACCATGCCTGCGACGATTACTTGAAACCGGAGCAGTGCGGATACCCATACCCGGACCTCGTTGAGCGGGCACTGTCCACGAAACTGTTCACGGCCGCGCACGAAGGACATTTCATTCCGGTTCACCGCCACATCGCCGAGTTCCTTGCCGCAAAGCACCTCTGCCGAGCTATCGACGACCGCCTTCCGGCTCGGCGCGTGATCGCACTGCTCGCCGGCGAAGATGATATTACGGCAACCGGCCTGCGCGGTCTCTCCGCGTGGCTTGCCGCCCTGTGCACTCGCGCGCGTCCGGAGCTCATCGAGCGGGATCCGATCGGCGTTGCATGTTACGGTGACGTTCAAGGATTCGCACCTGCGGAAAGGAAGAGACTCTTGCGAAATATGAGTCGAGAGGCTCATCAACTCCATTCGGTAGTATGGACGAAATCGACGACAGGAGCACTCGCGACAGCGGACATGGAACCCGTATTGCGTACCGTATTGGAGTCCCGCAGCGATGTACGTCCGGCGCCTATAGAGTTCGTGCTGGCCGCGCTCAAGTGGGGGACGCCGCTCCCCGGTATCGCCGATCAACTCTTGCAGATCGCACGCGAGCGACCCCGGTGGTCGCAGTTCCAACGGATGGCCTTGGAAGCCTTCATCCACAACAGCATCGATGGCGACGCCATGGTCCGCGAGTTGCTTCAACTTCTGGAGGACATTTCGGCGGGCAGAGTGCCGGATAACGAAGGCGAGCTTACTGCCGTCGCCTTGCGCCGCCTCTACCCTGAGAGCATCTCTCCTTCGGCGCTCTGGGGTTACCTCAAGGAGGCGATCAGCAGAAGCGTCCCGCTCTACAGCACCTTCTGGAAATCTCTCTTGGTCGAGCGTTCGACGGACACGTGCATCGCGGAGTTGCTCGATGATCTTGTCGCCCGCGG
This sequence comes from Spirochaetia bacterium, assembly GCA_965202935.1. Taxonomy (GTDB): domain Bacteria; phylum Spirochaetota; class Spirochaetia; order SZUA-6; family Bin103; genus CATQHW01. Next base: position 6,594,518 of record OZ241879.1, on the reverse strand, counting down.
GTCTGACCTAAGGCACATCTTGTCCAGGCGCCGATTCGAAAACCTGTCGTCAGAGCTGCTAGCGCGGGGCGTCGAAGTCCACGGAGACAAGATCGCAACCAAACGACTCGTCGATTGGTTGCTCGTAGCGCGGGTCTCCGGTAATCCCCGGCCGTCGCACGACGCCGTCCAGCGTATCAGAACTTGGCTTCAAGAGCGTCCGAACACTCAGAAGTCTGTGATCGAGGACTGGGTGAACCGATGCCGCGAGACTGATGTCGCTCCCGGAGTCGACAAGCTACTGTACGAGTCACCGTTGCCCTCTGACTTCGGGGTTTGGTGCCTTGAGCATGCGGAACAAGCGACGGACGTACGGGTCGCCAGGTTCTACCTCGCGGAAGCCAGCAGGCGCGGCATGTCGATCGAGGTATTGTGGGAGCGCACGAGAAACAGCGCGCTATTGCGCGATGCGATAAGAGAGTTGCTCGTCGTGGCTCTGCCGCCTGGCTACTTCGAAGGTGTTCACGAACGGAGGAGTTATCTCGAAGGGCATGAGAGGCGGCGTCAGGAGTTCGTCGATCTCGTTCGATCGAACGCTATAGCACTACGCGACAATCGATGTAGTGCACGTTTGCTCCATAATTTTGGACAAGCGTATTTTGGGACTATCTCAGACATCGAAGGCAACGATCCCTCAGCTCGCCTCGACGACCTCTTGAACGGCGACGCGGCTCTGATCGATGCCGTGTGGACGGGCTTTCGCGGCACTCCGTTCAGGGAAGACATCCCCGAACCAGACGGAATCATCCGGCTAATGAAGTCCGACCAGCGATATTTTGTAGCCTTGCCATTTCTTGCAGGCATCGATGAGCTGGAAGATTTGTCGCGACTGACCGAGAACCAGTTGCGACAGGCTCTCGCCTTCCACTATTGCACCTCTGTGGAGGCTCCGCACAACCGGGAGCGCCGACTGTTGGAAACGGACCCCGAGATCGGCGCCGAGATGCTTATCAAGTGCGTGAGCGCCAAGATGAGGAACGGCATGTTCGACTATGCTACCGACCGCCTTGCCACCGACGATTGGCGCTCGGTGGCTCGACGTGTGGCGCTTCCCCTGCTGCGCTCGGTGCCCCTTCGCGTGGCGCTCCCTGCGACTATGACAACTCTTGACGATCTGTTCATCGCCTCCTTCCGGTTCGCGGACAGGGCCGAGTTGCTGACTCTTGTCGCTGAAAAGCTGTCGAGGGCCAGCATGAGCGCTACCCAGCGAGTTCACTGGCTGGCGGCCGAGGTTGTCGGGGCACCCGAGACATGTCCTGATCGGTTGCAGACATTCGTTCAGCGTCACGAGAACCGTGCTGCCCAGCTAGGGAAGTTCCTGTTCCGGGCCGGCCCGCTGCTCGACGACTTGCCAACGCGGACGCTCGCATGCTTCATCACGTTGCTAGCTCCCCTGACTCGGGTACTCGGACGCACGATGACACCGTTGATAGAGACGGAGTACAACGCTACGCGAACCGTAGCGCAAATGATCCAGGCTCTTACTCAACGCTCTGGGAGCGATGCGGACGTTCAGTTGGAATCGCTTGCGAGAGACCCGGAGATGGCGCAGTGGCGGGAGACCCTAACTGTGGCAATCGATCACACGCGGTCGATCCGCCGCGACGCCGCATACCGCCATCCGACTGCGGAGCAAGTGTGCCGGACGCTGAGCGGCGGTCCCCCGACTAACGCCGCCGATTTGGCGGCCCTGACAGTCGATACGTTGCGCGACTTGGCGCTCCGGATACGGGCCGGCAACACGGATGACTGGCGCCAGTACTGGAACGAACCACACGGAGAGGATCCGACACCAAAGCATGAAGACCAGTGTCGCGACGCCCTGCTCTCCGACCTGCGGCAATGCCTTCCTGGCGGCGTCGATGCGCAACCTGAAGGACAATACGCCAACGACAAGCGGCCTGACATCCGCGTCGCCTACGACTGTTTCGGGATCCCAGTGGAGATCAAGAAGAGTCCGCACCGGAATCTGTGGAGCGCTGTTAGGAAGCAGTTGATCGATCAGTACACGGTGGAACCTGCCACCGACGGATACGGCATCTACCTGGTGTTCTGGTTTGGGCGAGACTGCACCCAAGCGCCGCCGAGCGGTTCCCTGCCTGTCAGCGCTGAAGAGTTGCAGGGGCGTTTGGAGGACTCGCTCTCTGATTCCGAACCGCGCAGAATCTCGGTGGTGGTCATCGACGTCAGTCGTCCTACGTGAAGGGGCCCAGGTCGGGGTCTCGGTCGCGGGTGAAGCGCTTACCGATCAGGTAGTCGACCTTGAGCTCGACGTCGTGCAGGGCGCGCGGCGTGGCGAGCTCGGGGTCCGCTTCGTCGAGGGTCACCTCCAGCGTGTTGCGGCCGCGGCGCGGCCAGTGGCCGGCGGTCAGCGGAAACAGGTACCAGTAGCCGGCCACCCGGTGGCGGGTCCAGCTTGTGTTGGCCGTCAGGTTGATCAGGCGCCCGCCACTCGCCGGCAACTCCGACCCGTTGAGGCGGATGGTCAGGCGGTCGCGCTCGCTGACGCCCGTCACCCGCACGCGCAGCAGGACCCGGTGGAGCCTGCCGGCGGCGTCCTGGCGGCGCAGGTCGTCGCTGACCACGAACGTCGCTCTTGCCGGCCGGCCGGCCGTCAGCGGCGCCGGGAGCTGCCGCTCCACTCCGGGCTCCGTCTCCGGGTCGGGGAAGCGGCCGGTTGCCGTGGGGACGAAGTAGACCTTGTCCTTGGCGGCCATTACGTCGGGGTGCGGCAACTCGCGCAGCATCTCGTAGAAGTCGGCGCCGTAGGGCCAGGCCGCGTGCCAGTAGGCCAGGTACAGGCCGTCCACTCCCTGGTCCCAGTAGTTGGCGGCGGCCGCCCGCACCATCTCGATCGGCGCCGAGGCAACGCGGTCCGAGTCCACCAGGCGGAGCAGGGCGGCATGCACCCTGCCCCGCGTGCCGCGCGCGGCGGCCACCAGCGGGCGCAGGTCCACGGTCGAGTCGAGGATCTCCGGGGCCCCGAAAGCCTCGGCCACGACCACGTCGACCAGGCCGAGGCGCAGCCACTCCGCGACGTCGAGGCCGGACGCGCGGCACCCCTCGATGCTCGCCGGCACGCGCACGACCAGCTCCCGCTCGGCGCCGCCCGCCTTGACCGCCGCGTGCACCTGCTCGATCCACTCCGTCATGATCCCCCGGCCGGCGTCGACGGCGTCCGGTCGGAAGTACCAGTGGCGATAGGCGAGCTGCAGCTCGAACCCGTCCACGGGGTAGCGGCCGAGGGTCTCCTCGATCAGCGCGAAGCGCTCGTCGCGCACCTCGGCATGGGCGAAGTCCAGGCAGCGCGCGCCGGGGTGTTCGGGCGGCAGCGCGCGGTCCGCCCCGATCTCGAGATGGGCGCTGGCGAACCGGAAGTCCGAGCAGCGCACGTCGTCGTCGCCGCCGCCGCGGCCGTTCTGCACCAGCAGCGTCGGGTAGAAGCGCATGCCCTTGGCGTGCGCGCGATCGCAGACGACGCGCAGCGGGTCGTGCCCGGATTCGATCACCCCCCTGGCGTTGCGGTGCGCGCGGTGAAAGATCGCGTGCGGCCAGCTCGCCACGTTGTGGCCCCAGAGCTCGCCGACCTCGGAGTCGTGCAGCACCGTGCGGCCGTCGCCCAGGCAGAACATCAGCGCGTCGACCGGCGTGCCCGCCAGCTCGTCGACCGCGATCTCGAGCTCGTCCGTCCGGATCGGCGGCTCGAACCGGTAGATCAGGGGGTGGCGGCCGTCGTTGTAGAACATGAGGCGCGGCACGCCTCGCGAACCGGGCTCCCCCGCCGGATCAGGCATCGCCGGCCGACCAGCGGCGCAGCGCCTCCAGGTACTCGCGGCGCGGCAGCACGCCGTAGCCGCCCGGCTCATCGGCCGGCCCGCCGATCGGCTCGCCGCCGGAGTCGATCGAGGTGTAGTGGTACAGCGAGTGCAGGAACGCCCCGCGGGCGCCGGCTTGCCGGGCCGCGTCCACCATGCCCACCACCTCCTCGACCGCGTACCGGTCCCAGTTGCCCAGGTGGAACGGGCCGAAGTCGCGGTTGATGAAGCGGGCGTTGTCCAACCACAGGAACAGCGGGAACCCGTCCGGCAGGGTACGGCGGAACAGCTCCAGCGGCGGCGCGTCCAGGATCACCTCGTGCGGACAGGCGCGCTCGGAGCAGATGCCGTCCACCGACCCCTCGGCCGCCCACCGCTCCCAGTCCTTGTACAGCAGCAGGTGCGGCCCTCCGGCCATCCTGCCGTCCCCGAACGCCACGCACAGCTCGTGGCGGTCCGGCGACAGGCCGACCACGAACGGCTTGCCGGCGCCGTGCATCTGGCTGCCGGTGTGGGTGATCACCTCCGAGAAGTGCTCGCCCTTGATCCGGTAGAACTCCTCCGTGTCGTACGGCTCGTAGCGGATGTTCACGCCATGCCGCCCGCGGTAGTCGGCGACCACGCGGTCGGTGAAGCCGAACGGCTCCAGGTGCTCGTCCCAGCCGGGGGTGTCGAAGCAGGCGTACCAGCTATGCGAGCGGGTCGACAGGTACAGGCCGTCGATGCCGTAGCCCAGCAACTCGTCCGTCATCGCCGCCAGCCGCTCCTGCACCTCCGCGTCGCCGTAGTCGGGAATGCCGTGATAGAAGCGCGATCCGTCCCGCGAGCACCAGTACTTGCGCGGCGCGGCGTACCAGACCGGGTCCACCAGGGAGACGTACTCGCGGCGCACGCACTGGAACTCGTTCCAGTTGACCCAGCCCCAGATCGGCACGCCGTGGCGCCGTGCCGCCTCCACCGCGCTGGCCAGCGGGTCGCCGATGTCCAGGATGTCGGCCACGCGGTGCCAGTATTGGGCGGCCGGGTTGTCCGGATCGACGCAGCCGTGGTCGAACGGCGCCATCGCCTGCGACGGGTAGTAGGCGCGGCCGGCGGTGTTGCACCGGTACAGGAAGGTGAGCCCGGTGCCGGCCAGCATCTCGAACAGCCAGTCGAAGTAGCCGCCGTCGATCGGCCCGTCGTGGAACCGCGGCGGATCGGTGGGATCGTAGTTGTAGAAGACCAGGAACCGCTCGGGAAGCATCTTCCGATGGTACACCATCAGAGATCCGATTCCTGAACGGCCTTCATACAGCTATTTCGATCACTCTATCCTTCTTAGACAGCGGGATCTCGTCGACATCGACCGACAGGCAACCTTCGACCGCTTCATACAGGTTCTTCAAGAGCTCTTCGAAGGACTCTCCCTGCGTTGCACAGCCGGGAATGGAGGGCACCTCCGCCCAATACCCGCCTTCCTCTGCTTGATGAATCACGACTTTGATCTTCATCTCGTCACTGCCTGCGTTCTGTCGGAAGGACCATCCCAGATCCGGCGGAGATGGTCAACGCTCCATGGAGAGAAGTCCTTGGCGCTCACAATGCGAGAGAGGGCGGCAATCGATGTACCGCCCTCTCCCTGTTCGAGTTCCCGTGCGGGAACCGTCATGCGTACCGGCTAGCCTTCGAGCCAGTACTGCTCCACGTTGGTGTAGCCGGGGCTCTTCAGGCGCCAGCTCTGGATGACGTCCTCCGGCACGTTGCGGAAGTTGTTCTTGACGATCGCGACCGCCGGGTAGCGGACCGTGCCGATCATCCACACGTTGTCGACGTGCGACTGGATGATGTTCCTGCCGATCGCGATGCGCTCATCCGGATCGGCGGTGGTCTGCATCTGCCCGTACCACTCCTGGAGCTGCTTGATCTCGGGCGTCGGCTCCTCGCCGGCCTCGCCGTTGGTGGCATACCAGCGGGCGGACTCGGGCGCCCAGCCGTGCTGCGAGCCGCTCACGGGCACGTACCAGTTGGGGTCGATCGACCAGTGAATGCCGACGGTCAGGTAGGCGTTCACCATGAACTCGCCGGATGCGCGGCGTTGAGACCACAGGCTGCGGTCCTCGATCGAGATCGATGTGCGGATGCCCACCGCCTCCCAGTGGTCCTTGATCAGCTCCAGCATGTCCGCTCCGCCGCCGGCTTCCTCGGCACCATAGGAGGAGATGATGAGCTGCAACTGGTCGCCGTCCGGGCGCAGGCGGAAGCCGTCGCCGTCGCGAGCCGTCAGGCCGATGCCGTCGAGCAGCCGATTGGCGCCGTCAGGATCGTAGTCGGTGTGCACCGGCGCCACGAAGAACGGATCGGCCTCGACCGGGACCGCCTGCCACGGAATGGCGACGCCCAGGTAGACCAGGTCGCCGATCTCCTGCCGGTCGATCGCCTTGGACATGGCGATGCGGAAGTCACGCTCGTTGAACAGCTCGCGCAGGACCGCGTCCTCGTAGGTCAGGTTGAACTTCAGCGCGTCCGGGATCGGGTTGATCCACTGCCGCACCTGGTAGTCTTCCGCCGCCTCGTTCTCGACGAACAGCGTGAAGTTCCCGAAGCTCATGTAGCGCGACTGCATGTCGATCTCGCCCGCCATCGCCTTGAAGTTGGCGGCCTCGCCGCTTTCCACCACGTCGATCGCCATGCGGTCGATGTAGGGGAGTTGTTGGCCGACCGTGTCCACCTTCCAGTAGAAGGCGTTGCGCTCGGCGATCTGGCGCGTCACGCCGGTCGCCTCGGTGGCAAGCTTCCACGGGCGGATGGTCGGGAGGTCCTGGTTGAGGGTCACGTTGGCCAACTGGCCGTACCGCTGGTGCCACAGCTCGAAGCCCTCGGCCTGGGCGGCCTCGTTCAGCTTGTCCTTGTCGGTGAAGTCGGCGTGGAACTGCTCCAGGTAGTGCTTGGGAGCGAAGATGCCGTCGCCGCGGAAGGTCAGCACCTCCTCGAACAGACCGTTGGTGTCCGAGAACGTCAAGACGATCGTCTGATCGTCAACCTTGGTGAGGGTGGGCGCCGCGGTCTTCACGGTCAGCCAGTCTGGAAAGACCGGGGTGATCTCCTCGTTCCCGTAGACATTCTCGAATTGGAAGACGATGTCGTCAGCCGTGAACGGCGCGCCGTCGGACCACTTCATGCCTTCGCGCAGGTGGAAGGTGAACTGGGTGCCATCCGGGCTCGCCTCCCAGCGGTGGGCGATGTTGGCGACGACCGCCGTACCGTCGCGGGCGCGGCGCAGCAGGGGCTCGTACCCCATCCGGTCGGCCAGGCGGTTGTCCGTGGGACGCGTGGCTACGCGCCGCCAAGTGCCGCCGTATTGACCCACCGCCTCGGCGGGGGCTACCACCGCCGGCTCCAGGGGCAGGCGATCGGCGACGGCGGGCAGCGTGCCGTCCGACACCATGGCCTGCAGGACCGGGGCTTCGCTGTACTCCGTGATCGTGGCGCCGGTGTCGCGCTCGAAGGCGGCGACCGTCGCCCACTGGCCCAGCGGATACCCCACGCCGGCTTGGGCTACGCTCAGGGCGGCCGCCGCGGTCAGCAGGACAGCCGCTACGAAAAAACGAACATGGGACACGTCGAGTCTCCTTGTGGTTGGTGATGCCGTCTCGTGTGGTTCACGAGTCGATCGCGGGAGGTTAGCCCGTGGGCGCCCTCCGTTCAAGCCTTGGCCGACGCTCACGCCTTGTAGGGGTCCGCGGCGTCGCGCAGGCCGTCGCCGACGAAGTTGAACGCCAGCACGGTCAGCACGATCGGGACCGCCGGCAGCAGCAGCCAGGGGTTCAGCCCCACCGCGGTGATGTTCTGCGCCTCCTTGAGCAGCACGCCCCAGCTTATCTCCGGTGGGCGCAGCCCCAGGCCCAGGAAGCTCAGCCCGGTCTCCGCCAGGATCATGCCGGGGATGCTCAGGGTGATGGAGACGATGATGTGACTCATGAACGACGGCAGCAGGTGACGGCGGATGACCCTGCCCTCGCGCTCCCCCGCCACCAGCGCCGCGGTGACGAATTCCTCCTCGCGCAGGGCCAGCAGCTTGCCGCGCACCACGCGCGCCAGTCCGGTCCAGCCCAGCACCGACAGGATCACGGTGATGGCGAAGTACCGCTGCACGGGCGTCCACGTCTCCGGTATCGCGGCGCTCAGCGCCAGCCACAGCGGAATGGTCGGGAACGAGCGTAGCAACTCGATGATGCGCTGCACCACCGTGTCGGTGAGGCCTCCATAATACCCGGACACGCCCCCGAGCAGCAGTCCCAGCACCAGGCTGATCGCCACACCGACCAGGCCGATCGACAGCGAGATGCGCGCCCCGTACAGGATGCGCGACAGCATGTCCCGGCCAAGCCGGTCAGTGCCCAGCAGGAAGATCGTCGCCTCATCGTCCACGCCGAACAGGTGTACGTCGGCGTCAAACAGCCCCCACCACCGGTACTCCTGGCCGTGGTGGAGCAGCTTGACGTAGTGACGCTGCGATCGGTCTTCCGTGTAGGTGCGGCGCAGCGAGCGCGGGTCGATGTGCCGCTCCAGCTTGTACACGAACGGCCGCAGCGAGAAGCCGCCCTCGCTGTCGTAGAAGTGTATGGCCTGCGGCGGCACGAAGGTGTGGCGGCCGTGGCGGTGCCGCGGGTCGTAGGGTGCGACCACCTCGCAGAAAGCGGCCAGCAGGTAGAAGAGCACGGTCACCGCGACGCCGACCAGGGCGACCTTGTGCCGGCGGAACTTCAACCACATGAGCCGCCACTGAGAGGCGACGAACAGCCGTTCCTCCGCGGAGTCCGATCTCTCCGGCCTCCGACCCGGGAGTTCGGCTGCGGACCGTGCGGTCGGCGGGAGACCCGTCGAAGCCTCGCTCATGCCGTCGTCACTCCGTTCAGGCCCCGCGCTGCTCGAAGCGGATACGCGGATCGATCGCGGCCAGCAGGAGGTCCGACACCAGGGTGCCCACTACGGTCAGGAACGCCATGAACATCACGATGGTGCCGGCCAGGAACATGTCCTGGGCCAGCAGCGAGGACAGCAGCAGCGGACCCACGGTCGCAAGGCTGAGCACGACCGCGGTGATCGTCTCTCCGGAGATGATCTCCGGCAGCAGCCACGCGACGCTCGACACCAGCGGGTTGACGGCCAGCCGCACCGGGTACTTGAACAGCAACCGCTGTTCCCCGAGGCCCTTGGCGCGCGCGGTGATCACGTATTGGCGCGAGATCTCGTCGAGCAGGTTGCCGCGCATGACACGGATGAGCCCGGCCGTGCCGGAAGTCCCGATCACAACCACGGGGATGATCAGGTGCTTGAGCAGGTCGAAGCCCTTGGCGAGGCTCCACGGCGCTTCGATGTACGCGTCGGAGAACAGGCCGATGCCGACGATGTCGAAGTTTCGGTAGAGGACGAACAACAGCACGAGCGCCAGCATGAAGTTGGGGATCGACAGGCCCAGGAACCCGACGCCCGTGAACAGGTGGTCGGCGGGGGAGTATTGACGGACCGCCGAGTAGATGCCGATCGGGATCGACATCACGTAGGTGAAGACGATGGAGGCCAGCGAGATCACCACCGTGAAGAGCAGCCGATCGCCAATCAGCGTCCGCACCGGCTTCTCATGCTGGAACGACTGGCCGAAGTCGCCACGCAAGAATCCCCACAACCAGCGCAGGAACTGGGCCGGCAGCGGCTTGTTCAGGCCGTACCGGGCCTCGAGGGCGGCGATCTCATCCTCGGTCGCGGTCTCGCCGGTGGCGGCGAGATTGGCGATGTACGTGTCCAGGTAGTTGCCCGGCGGCAGGTGAATGATGCCGAACGACACGACGGCGATGACGAACAGCGTGGGAAAGAGCAGCAGGAGCCGCTTGACGATGTACTGGGCCATGTGCGAGCGGACGGGCGGCCGTCCGGAACGGCCGTGGTAGAGTGAACCGCTCATGGGCAGCCACTGTCAAGTTCCGCCGCAAGGCGCGACCGCCCGCACCGCCGCCGAGCTGCACCGCCACTGGAGCGGCCCCCGCAACGTGCTGCTGGCCGGCGACTGCGTGCCGTTCAGCTACGAGCCGCCACCGGTGGCCGACATCGTCGACCGGCTGCGGCGGGACGAAGAGGTACGCCTGCGCGACCTGTCGCCGGAGCGCCCGGACAGCCCGTACTACCGCGAGGACGGCTTCATCGACGAGTTCCGCGCCCTGCCGCTGGAGCGGGTCATGGAGATGCCGTTCGGGCTGTCCCATTTCAAGCTCACCAACTTCACCAGCCGCGGCGACCTGTTCGCCGGGCTGTGGAAGGACGTGATGGAGCCGTGGCAGTCGTTCCTGGGGCGCGCCGGCTTCACCTGGTACCGGTGCTACCCGATCGTGTTCATCTCGGGCGCGCACGTACCCGGCCGCTACCACATGGACGTCTCGCACGTGGTCGCCTGGCAGATCCACGGCACCAAGGTATTCAACGGGCTGACCGACCCGTACCGGTGGGCACCGCTGGAGCGCGCCGCGGACCCGGAGTGGCGCACGGGCATGGTCAAGCCGGAGGGGCTGACCTCTGCGGACGTGCTCAGCTACGCCATGCCGCCGGGGACGCTTCTGTGGAACCAGCTCCTGACCCCGCATTGGGTGGACGCTGGTGACGCGGACGGCGAGGTTGCGGCCAGCATCAACCTGTCGCACGGCGGGCTGCGCCTGGAGGGCGAGCTGTCGCCGGCCGGCAAGGCACTGGAACGCTTCTACCGCGAGCGGCCCGAGCGGCGGTTCTGAGGCGAAGTGCCGTCCTTGTCGTGCCGCCTGAGTGGTCAAATCGAGACCACACCCGTATGATCTTGTGATGATGATGGCCATGGACACCATGGGAAACGGCCGCCCGCTCGACGCGTCCGTCCGGTTCGGGGCGTGCGCGGCCGAGGATCCGGCCGATGCCGGCATCTCCCCGGTGGCGTCGGCATGACGGCCGAGCTGGTCGCCATCATCGCGGCAGCCATCAGTCTCGGCGGCTTGACTCTCGTCACCACCGGGTCGCTTCGCTCCGACTTCCGCCGGCTCACCGATCAGGTCGCAGACGTCGACCGGCGAGTCGCGCGGCTCGAAGGCATGATCGACACCTTGCAGTCGGTCATCCTTGCCGGCCGCCGGCCGCCGGCCGACACCGACGAAGGGGCCGCTGCGTGACGTCCGCGATCACTACCACCGACCAAGCGGGATAGGCCGGAGCAGTTCCCCGTACGAGCAGGCGCCTGGAGGGCGAGTTGTCGCCAGCCGGGAAGGGCGCTGGAGCGCGCTTCTACCGCGAACGGCCCGAACGGCGGTTCTGACAAGAGCTTAAGCGAAAGCGGCGCACCCCTGGCGGATGCGCCGCTCGATCAAGGGTAAGCGCCCGCGAGCGAGCGCTCACCCCGATGGTCCGGATGCGACTACTGGACGCTGTCCCAGGTTGCCTTGGCCTCGGCGAGCTTGACGTTCCAGGCGTCGAACAGCATCTGGCCGCCCGCCTCGTTGTACTCGGCGACGAAGGTGTCCCAGTCGGCCTCCACGTCCTTGTTGCCCAGCACGAACGCGACCCACCACTTGTTCTTGATGTCGGTCAGCGCGGCCTGGACCTGCTGTTCCTCTTCGCTGAGGGCTACCAGGTCCACGTACTGCGGCCACCCTTCCCAGCCCTCGGCCAGGAACCTGTGCCAGAGCTCGTTCCCGGCCTGGAACTGGCACCACTTCGGCGGCTCGGGTCCCGTGCACGCTGCGCAGCCGCCGCCTTGCCAGACGGCCGTGAACGGCGCCGAGCACTCGACACCGTCGGGGACCGCCAGCGCCGCGTTCGTGCGCTCGGTGCGGACGTCCCTGAGGTGCTTGTAGGCCTCGAACCAGCTACCGGTCTCCGCGAACGGGACGATGCCGTTGTCGTAGTTGGAGGTGGCAGCGCCCGGCAGGAACATCAGGTCCCCGGGGCGTTCCACCATGACCTCGGCGAGCGTCTTCCCCGCAACATCAGGGTTCCACGATTGGTCCTTGAGGAACTCCTCCGCGTTGAAGTCGCTGAAGTCATCCTTGGTGAAGTGGATGCCCCTGATCCCGAACCAGCGCGCGACCTGCCCTTCCTCGCTGACCCACCATTCGAGCAGGTCCAGCGCCCGGTCGGGGTTCTCGGAGAAGGCCGGAATTGCGGTCGCCCGGTAGATTCTCAGGGGAATCTCGTCGTCGTGCGCACGGCCGCCGGGTCCGCTGATCGGGTGCAGCCCCTGCGGGAAGTCCGCCAGGGTGGCCCCCGGGTTGGCGGTCACGAACTTCTCGAAGTGCGCCATGTAGCCGTCGGGCCGCGGGCCCTTGTACAGACCGGACAGGTGCTTGCCGGCAGCCATCTGATCGATGTATTCGAACAGCTCGCCGGTCAGCCACCCCGGATAGAGGAGCTGCTCGGCGCCATGCTCGGCCACCGTCGCCCAGATCGCCTTGTTGCCCGGATCGACCGCCGCGTCATACCAGTTGCCGTCCGCGTCCTGGTGGTACCCGTCCAGCTCCTGTCCGTGCGTCTGGAAGTACAGGTAGTTCAGGCCCTTCCAGTGGGTGCCCTTGTAGGTCGGCCAGCCGAAGCCGGTGGCGCCGAGCTTGTCACGCGCCATCCGCATGGCCGCGATCTGCTCGTCGTACGTCGCCGGGACCTTCAGGCCGAGATCGTCCAGCATGTAGCCGTTGTAGATGATCGCGCTGTCCGTGATCGGCTTGAAACGATTGCCGGTCATGAGCGCGTGGTAGTTGTCCACTCCCCCGTTCTGCACCAGGTTGTACAGCCGGTACACGGGGTCCTGGAAGATGGTGTTGATGATCGGATAGCGCTCCGGATCGGCGGAGACCAGGTCGTTCAGGTTGGTGAGCAACCCGTCGTTGATCCAGCTCTGCCAGGTCGGGATCCCCAGCCACGGGTGGCCGGGCCACATCATCACGATGTCCGGCGCGGTGCCGGCGGCCATCGATGCGACGATGATGTCTCCGCTGCCGCCGTACTCGACCCTGAAGTCGATGTTGAACTTGTCCTCTATGTAGCCCCAGACCCGATCCTGCGCTATCAGATCCGAGTCCCAGGCGGACGAATCCCAGCCCCGGTACATCATGCCGATGGATACCCGTTCCATCTCGCCCGCCGCCGCCTCGTCCTGGGCGGCGGCGAAGACGTGGGCACCGGAAAGTGCGAACGCTGCTATCAGCAGGAGAGACAGCAGCTTGCGTGCGTTAGCCATGCGTTACCTCCGAACCGGAACGGTACGCGTTCGACGGGAGGCCGTCCAGCGTATGTCCTCGCCGACTCCGCGGGCCAAGGTAGCAACCATGGTAGCATGAGGGTATGAAGGTCAGTATCAGCCTCCCGGAGAAGGAAGTGGACTTCCTTGACGAGTACGCCCGCACACAGCGTATGAAGTCCCGGTCAGCGGTCGTAAGAAAGGCCGTCAAACTATTGCAAACGGAGAAGTTAGGGGACGACTACGCATCCGCGTGGGCGGAGTGGGAGGCTGACGATGACAGCGTCGGCTGGGAGCGGACGACGGATCACGGCCTTGACGATGAACGAATCGGCGATGCGCCGCAGTGAGATCTGGATGGTCGACTTCAGCGTCCCGCGCGGGGTTGAGGCGGCCTTCCGTCGGCCCGCCGTTGTCGTAAGCAACGACGGCGCCAATCGCATCGCGTCCAGCCTGGGCCGCGGTGTGGTCACGGTGGTGCCGATCACGAGTAGCATGGTCCGCGTCTATCCGTTCCAGGTCGAACTGCCGGCTCACGTCTGTGGACTGCCGCGGGACTCCAAGGCTCAGGCGGAACAGGTTCGGGCGGTCGCGGTCCAGTGTCTCGATACTCGGGTCGGTCGTGTGCCGGCACCGTACATGGATCGGATCGATGATGCGCTTCGCCTGCATCTCGATCTCTGATCGCCGTATAGTCACTCCCGCATGCACCCTCACATGAAGGAATGTTTCCAGTCCGATCACGACGAAAGTCACGTGCTGCGCTACCGCCGGCTGCGGGTCGAGCGCCAGGAAGTGCTGTTCGGCGACGCCGATCCGCTGCTCTGCCGGCAGGGGGATGCCCTCGTGCTCGCGGGCCGCGGCGGGTCACTGGCGCACAGCGACGATGGCGGCGTGACCTGGTCACAGGTTGCCGACCTGGCAACGCCCGAGGCGCCGGGCGGAGTGGTGCGTGCACTGACCGCCGGCCGGGACGGGACGCTCTTCGCGACAGTCCAACGCAGCGGATCCGTGGTTGTATTGGGCGCCGACGACCCCGCGGGACCGTGGCAGGTGCTCGCCACTCTGGACGTGGACCCTCCCGACTCGCTGCGCGCGTGTCTCACCGGTCTGGCCGACGGTGCGCTGCTGCTCTGCCTGCCGGGACGCATCCTGTGCTCGACCGACGGCCGCGCGTGGGAGCCCGCGGCCGAGCTTCCGGCCCGATGCGGGACGCTCCACCCGCTGCAGCTCGGCTCCGGCCGGCTGGTCGCCCCCGTCGCTGGCGCTGCCGGGGACATCGCGCTGGCCGCGTCCGAGGACCGCGGCGCCACCTGGAACATCCCGGACGGATTCGCGCCGCTGGACGCCGAGCTCGCGGAGCTTGACGACGGCCGCCTGGTGCTGAGTTACGGCATGCCGCACTTCCCGTACGGTGCCCGCGCTTTGCTAGGCGCTCCCTCGGAGGGCACCTCGGTCACCTGGGGAGAGGACGTGCACGTCCTCGGCCTGTGCCGGTACGCCATCCGCGAGAAGGCGCGCCCGGTGCTTGCCGGTGCGGGCGTGAGCGCGGCCACCGCGGTGGCCGCGGACGGCGCGATCGTGTCCGCCTTCCACCGCGGCGCGGCGCTGGGCTCGTACGCGCCCACCATCTACGGCCCCGGCATGGACGAGTGGGGCCGCCGGCCGGCGATCGGCGTGGTGCGCTGGACCCCGGAAGGCCTCGAGAAACCGCCGCTGGTGTACCCCAACCTGTGGAGCGACGGGGTGGACGCCCTCGGCTACCTGGACAACGGCATGGTGCGCATGCGCCCCGACGACCGCTACGAGGGAGGCGACTACGTCGAGAACTTCGAGATGGTGGCCTACCGGCGCGTGGCGGCCGAGCACCGATACTTCGCCGGTGCCGGCGGCAAGGGAGCGGTCGTCTGCCGCCATCCCGACGGCAGCCTGGTCTACTCAAGCCGCGACTGCCGCATCCATCGCTCGACCGACGAGGGCCGCACGTGGAGCTTCCTGGCCGAGATCCCGCTGTCGGGACGCGATCCGGCGGTGTTCGGGTTCGGGGTGACCGGCGCCGGCACCTTCCTCGCGAGCTACGCCGCGCTGATCGAGGAGGCCGACCCGGCGCGCGGCACGTTCCCGACGCGCGAGCCGCGCGTGGCGCGCAGCGACGACGGCGGGCGCACGTGGACGGATTCCGAGCTGGCGCCCCGGCCGACGCGTTACTGCGGTCATGGCGACGGCAGCCGCATCGTGCAGCTCGCCGGTGGCACCGTGATCTGCTTCTGCGGCAACGCCTGGAACGATGCCGCGCGCCAGGCCGGATACGAGGGGGACGTCCTGCTGCGCTCGCAGGACGACGGCAGAACCTGGGGCGACTGGACGGTGCTGCCGCCCGGCTCCTGCGAGTCGAATCTCCTGGAGCTGCCGTCGGGCGAGCTCCTCTGCGCGACGCGCTTCCAGCGCGAATACCTGCACCCGGATCTGTTCGACGCGCCCGCCGAGCAGGGCGGCGGCCACGCGACCTGGCCGGCGCCCTCGCTCAACCGGGTCGGACCGGGCCGCTACAAGAACGAGGCGATCATGTTCTCCGCCAACGGCGGCTACGACTGGACCACCCCGTTCCTGGTCACGCGCCTGCACATGGTGTCCGCCGATGCCGTCGGCCTGCCGGACGGCCGCGTCGTGCTGACCTACGACCACAAGGACGCCGTCGGCGGTCCCCGCGCGCTGGTGAGTCCGGACGGCGGGCGGACGTGGGACCCGGAGCCCTACATCCTGGCCTACCACCCCATGGACGCGCGCACCAGCTCCGTGCTGCTGCGCGACGGCCGCGTGCTGACCCTGTGGGCCGGCGCCCGCGACGAGGGCGTCCACGCGACCACCTGGTCGCCCGAGTAGCAGGGTCGCCGGAGTGACGACGATGCCCACCCCAACGCCCCCCGACACCAGGCCGCCGCGGGACTGGGAGCTGGTCTACGTCAGCGATCCGTCCAACGTGGCCAACTACGACTTCGACCCGGGCGACGCCCGCCCGCTGATCACCTCGCATCCTGCCACGCCGGAAGAGCTCCGCAGGTTTCATCGACCACGTGGCCACCAGCGCCGCCGACGTGTTCGTGCAGGAGGTCTACAACGCCGGCTGGACCATGTACTTCCGCTCCGAGGGCTTCGAGTACGACGCGCGCCCGCAGCACCGGCGGTTCCTGCCGATGATGGAGGACGGCATCATGCCGCTGCAGGTGATGCTGGAGCGCTGCCGGGAGCGCGGCATGCGCTGCCTGGCCGGGTTCCGGGTCAACGACAACCACGGCGCGCCGGACCAGGGCGGCATGTTCCTGCACCGCAACCCGCAGTGGAAGATCACCGACGTGCCGCCCGGCGGCGCCTTCCTGCCGGGCAACCGGATGGACTTCACGGTCCCGGAGGTGGGCGACTACCTGTACGGCGTCGTCGCCGAGGTGGTGTCGCGGTTCGACGTGGACGGCGTGCTGCTCACCATGCGCGACGGCCTCTACTTCCCCGCCCCCGGCGGCGACCGGAGCCTGGCCCGCGAGCGGCAGCCGCTGATGACCGGCCTGGTCGAGCGGCTGCGCGCGATGCTCGACGAGCACGGCGCCGCGCGCGGGCGGCGGCTGGAGCTGGGGGTGCTGGTGCCGGAGACCCTCGAGGACGGTCATGCCGTGGGACTGGACGTGCCGGCGTGGATCGGCGGCGGGCTGGTCGACTTCGTCGCTCCGATGGACTCGTCGTTCACGGACTTCAACGCCGCCTACGAGGAGTTCCGGGAACTCACCGCCGGGACACCGTGCCGGCTCTACCCGGGCGTGCAGCCGTACTGCTGCTCGCGCGAGAGCTTCGGGCCCCCCGCCACGGCCGAGAACTACCGCGCCCTGGCGCACGCGCTGCGCCACCAGGGCGCCGACGGCATGTCCGTCTACAACTTCCAGAAGCACTGGGGCGGGTTCCGTTCCGGCAAGCGCGGCGCGGAGACCGGCTGGCCTGCGGCCTTCCGCCTGTTGCGCGAGGCGCGCGACCCGCAGCGGGTGGCCGACGGCGTCCGTCACTACACCTACCGCTCGCTGTGGGGCGGCTACCACGGCATCAGCCCGTCCGGCACCAACGTGTGCGGGACGATGAAGGACCAGAAGCTGGTCCTGCCGCGCGAACCGGGCACCCCTTCGGCGAGCTACCGGTTCCGGCTGTTCGAGGACGTCACGCAGGCGGCCAGCGCAACGCTGTTCATCCGTGCCGTCGGCCTGGGATCGGCCGACCGGATCGCCGTGCACCTCAACGGCACCGAGGTTCCGGCCGGGCAGCTTCGCCGCGTGTACCACCGCGAAGGGCGCCCCGCGCAGGCGGGCCGGCCGCTGCCGCCGCACACCACCTGCGTCATCGACCTGACCCCCGACCTGGTGGTGCGCGGCGACAACGATCTCACGCTGACGCTGCTGTTCTCGGGAATGGTGGACGTCGGCACGGTGCCGGACCCGGAGCCGATCGTCGTCGACGAGGTGGACGTGACGATCGTGCCGGCCTGAGCCGTCACCTCCCGCCCGCCGGGCTCGGCTACTCCTTGACGGCGCCGATCAGGATGCCCTTGGCGAAGTGCCGCTGCAGGAACGGGTACAGCATCAGGATCGGCAGCATGGCCAGCACGACGGTCGCCATCACGAGCTGCCTGGGCGGAATCCAGCCCTCGTCCTCGATGAAGCGCTGCCCGGCCGCCGAGTCGAAGAAGACGGTCGGCCGCTCCAGCACCCTGCGGAGCAGGACCGCGAACGGCGCGAACGTTGCCTCGCGCACGAAATACAGCCAACTGACCCAGTCGTTCCAGTGGTAGACCGCCAGGAACAGCAGGATCGCCGTGACCATCGGCTTGGAGATCGGCAGGATGATGCGAAAGAACGTCGTCGCCTCGTTGGCGCCGTCGATCACGCAGGCATCCTCGAGGTCCTTGGGCACCATGTAGGAGAAGAAATTGCGCATGATGATGAAATAGCTGGTGTTGACGAACGCCGTGACCAGGACCAGCGCCAGGGCGGAGCCGAGCAGACCCAGCTTCACCACCAGCAGATACAGCGGGATCAGGCCGCCGGAGAAGAACAGGGTGAGGACGATCAGGACGTTGATGAGCCGCGTGCCGGGCACGTGGCGCTTGGTCACGGCGTAGGCGAGCATGGCGGTGACCACGACGCCGCCACCCGCCCCGACCGCGGTCTTGACGATCGATACGGACATGGCGCGCACGAAGAGCTGTGGAGCGCCGATGATGATGCCGTGGTAGAAGGTCAGGTCCGGGTTCAGCGACGGCAGCAGGATGACGTCGGTCCGGATGAATTCGGCGTACGGCATGAGCGACACGACCAGCACGTACCACATCGGGTAGACGGCGATCACGGCGAACACGCCGACGAACGCGACTGCGAACACGTCGAACACGTTGAAGCCCAGTCGGCCGCGGAGCATGCCTCCGGTCATCACTCGAAGATGCCCATCACGTTCATGCGCCTGATGCCGCGGTTGGCGCTCAGCAGCAGAATCAGCCCGAGCACGTTGAAGACCAGCCCGAGCGCGGTCGCCTGCTCGAACTTGCTGTTCAGGAGCCCCGTCCGGTACAGGTAGGTGGAGAGCACGTCCCCGACGTCGTACACGGCCGGGTTGTACAGGTTGTACATCAGTTCGAAGTTGGAGCCGAACAGGCCGGAGAGCTGCAGGATGAACAGCACGGCGATGGTCGGCGCGATGCGCGGCAGGTAGATGTGCAGCATCAGGTGGCCGCGGTGCGCGCCGTCGCAGTGCGCGCTCTCCACCAGGTCGGGATTCACGCTGGACAGCGCCGCCAGGTAGATGATGGTGGCGAATCCTGCCTCCTTGATCGTGTTGACGACCACGACGATGCCGCGGAAGTACTGGGGGTCCGTCAGCCAGTGGCGCGGCTGCACCCCGAACAGGCCGACCAGGACGTTGAACGGGCCGTCGGGCTCCGGGTAGAGCATGCGCGACACCAGCACGCCTATCACCACCCAGGAGACGAAGTGGGGAAAGTAGACCATCGTCTGGACCGTGCGCTTGTACCAGGAGACCCGCACCTCGTTGAGCATCAGCGCCAGGAACACCGTGAAGGTGAAGCCGAAGGCCAGGTTGTAGAGGTTGATGATCAGCGTATTGCGGAGCGCGGCATAGAACGGGGGTGTCTGGAACAGGATCCGGAAGTTCTCCAGGCCCACCCACGGGCTTCGCATGATGCCCTTGACGATGTTGAAGTCCTTGAAGGCGACCAGCAGGCCGTACATCGGCGCGTACTGGAATACGGCGATCCACGCCAGCCCCGGCAGCATCAGCAGGTAGACGAACCAGTAGCGCCGCAAGGTGAACAGGATCCGCTCCGGCATGGAGCGGGTGGTGCTCGACAGGCGAACCTGGACCTCTGCCACGGTGTGCTCGCCGCCGACCCTACGTTCGCGCCCGGAGCCGGTCAACCCGGCGGGCCTGCCACCGCCGGCCCGGTGAGGCTATGATCCGCCCGTCATGAGCACCTCCTCTTCCCCCGTGCGCGTTGCCATCGCCGGCCTGGGCCGTAGCGGCTGGAGCATCCACGCGCGCCTGCTCGCCGAGCAGCCGGAGCGGTTCACCGTGGTCGCGGTCCAGGACCACCTGGCCGGGCGGTGCGCCGAGGCCGAGCAGCGCTTCGGCTGCCGTTCTCACGTCGAGTTCGACGACCTGCTGGCCGACGCCGAGGTCGAGCTGGTCGTGGTCGCGGTGCCGAGCCACCTGCACGCCCCGTACGCGATCGCCGCCCTGGAGTCCGGCCGCCACGTGGTCGGCGAGAAGCCGATGGCCACCTCGCTCAAGGAGGCCGAGCGCATGGTGGCGGTCCGGGACGCCACCGGCCGGCTGCTCTCCGTCTTTCAGAACTGGCGTTTCCGTCCGGAGCTGCAGAAGGTGCTCGCCATCGCGGGCGCAGGCGAGCTCGGGCGCCTGGTGCAGGTGCGGCTGGTCAACCACGGCTTCGGCAGACGCTGGGACTGGCAGACCCTGCGGCGCTTCGGCGGCGGATCGCTCAACAACACCGGCGCCCACCTGATCGACGCCGCCCTGACGCTGTTCGGCCCGGGCGAGCCGCGCGTGCTGTACGTGAGCGACTGCGTGCAGACCCTCGGCGACGCGGAGGACCATCTGAAGGTCGTCCTCACCCCCGATCCCGCGGATGCGCACGCTGCCGCGGCGCCGACGATCGACATCGAGATCACCTCCACCTGCGCCTACGAGCAACCGATGCTCCACGTCATGGGCTCCGAAGGCGGGCTGGTGGGCGGCAACGGCGAGCTGACCTGGCGCTGCGTGCGCCCCGGCAGCCGCCCCGAGCGCCAATTGTCCACCGAGCCGACCGGGGACCGCAGCTACAACCGGGAACAGGTCGACTGGGTCGAGCAGCGCTGGACGCTCGACGAGGCCAAGGCCGCCGGCGCCCCGGAGGCCGAGGGCGAGGCCCGTTACTACCGGGAGCTGTTCGGCGCCATCCGCCACGGCGGCCCGCTGCCGGTCACCGCCGAGCAGGTGCTGCGGCAGATGCGCATCATGGAAGAGTGCCGCCGGCAGTCGACGCTCGACTGAAGCATGGCCAAAGCCGGCGACGACCTGGCGATCACGCTCGGGGTCGAGGAGGAGTTCTTCCTGATCGATCCGGACACGCGCGACCTGCTGGCCGATCCGGACCCCGGCATCTTCACCGCCTGCGCCGGCAACAGCGGGCCGCACAAGGTGGTCCCGGAGTTTTTGCGCTCCCAGATCGAGACCAACACGCGCGTCTGCAGCACGGTGGCCGGCGTGCGCGAGGCCCTGGTGGAGACCCGCGCCCTGGTGCTGGCGTCGGCTGCCGCCCACGGCGCCGCCGTGCTCGCCTCCTCCACCCACCCGTTCGCCGAGTGGACGGAGCAGGCGCCCACCCGCAAGGAGCGCTACGAGCGGTTCGCCGCTCTCTTCCAGGACGCGGTGCGGCGCATGCTGATCGGCGGCATGCACATCCATGCCGGCTTCGGCGACGAGGACGAGCGCATTCGGGTCATGACCGCGCTGCGCCGCTACCTGCCGTTCCTGCACGCGCTGTCGGGGTCGTCACCGTTCAGCGGCGGCCGCATGACCGGATACAAGTCCTACCGGCTGAACCTGTTCGGCGCGCTCCCGCGCACCAGCACGCCCGCTCCGCTGCAGTCGCGCGCGGAGTACGACCGGCTCGTGGACGAGTACCGGCGCATGGATTTCATCGGGGACGGCAGCGAGCTGTGGTGGGACATCCGGCCGGCCGCGCTGCATCCGACGGTGGAGCTGCGCATCTGCGACATCTGCCCGCGCATCGACGAGGCGGTGTCCGTCGCCGCGCTCTACGCATCCCTCATCCGCATGCTGCTGCGGCAGGCGCGCTCGGATGAGCTGCCGGCCGAGCCGCGGACGGAGATCATCCTGGAGAATCGGTGGCTGGCGCAGCGCTTCGGGGTGTTCGCGTTCCTGGGCGATGCCGGAGCCGGCGGGCGCATGGACATCGACGAGTACGCCGAGGCGCTGATCGACACCCTGGCCGGCGATGCCGCCGCGCTCGGCTGCGATCGGGAACTGCGCCGGGTGCGGGACATCATCCGCGACGGCACGAGCGCGGATCGGCAACTGGACCTCTTCCGGCTCCGCCGCGTCGAGGGAGCGACGGAGCAGGAGGCGCTCCGCGCGGTCGTCGACCTGGTGGTGGCGGAGACGCGCGAAGGAGTCCCCGCCGGTGGAGGGGCCGGTCAGCGTAGCGCGGTGACGGTTCGTGACCGCTACCAGGGGCCGTGACCGCGCAGCTGCGCATGCCCTCGGCACAGGCGCGATCGCCAGCCGGTCACGACCACGTGCTATCCGACAGCCAGAAACTCATCGACGTCGATTCCGGCTTCTCGGAGCCGCACGGAGCAGCCTCTGCCATGTCCGAGGCTTCCTTCCCCGTTCGCCTGCGCCGCACTTCATGAACACCCGGTCCGACCGATCGATTACGAATCGGCGCAACCGACGGCGACGGGTATGGGCAAGTCGAACTTGGCATCGGTGCCGACGTGTTGCCCTTGACGGCCTCCTGCACGTGAGGTAACAATATGGCTCCATGCAAACTGTTGATCGCGCAGCAGTGTTCGCCCGAGTCGAAGCCATAGCTTTGCCGGCTAACGGCTCTGGACGGACAGAGGCGACTTCTGCCGCGACACTCAGCGCCGAGTTTTGGCCAAATGCCCTATCGACGATGGTTTCCAGTCCGCCACGACGCAAGCGGCTTGTTCCCGTCGATTCGGCACTCGCCGGCCGCCACTGTCGCCTCAAACTATGCCGCTCTCGTACATTTGCGACGATATTTTACAACCCGGTATGTTGATTACGAGCCTGCCGACGGAAATAGAGCAGGCGAAACAAACTGGAGGAGATTGAACGATGGATGACCAATTCATCAAGACTATACTGATGGAAGCGTTGCCGGATGAGTGTTCTCTAAGACCCGACATTGTAGATGCGGCATCGCGCGCCGTGGCGCAAGGAAAGGACTTGCAGTTGCCTGGCACCGAGCACGGCGATGCGGCAGACATGCCGGCACTGATTGACTTAATCTACAATTCGGCGCTGTTCATCGCAGCTGTTGTTGAAGTAATGAAGGGTGTTCAGTCGATCGTGCACGCTGAGCTGGATCGGCGGGCGCGAGAGAGGGATGCCCGAACAGAAAGCCTTTCGGAAGGATGCCGGAGGCGACTAGTCGACAGGATCCTCAGGGCGGACACGGACTAGGTGGCTGCGTGGAACGCCGAAACCGGCAGCCATCGACTCCATGGACGAAAGACGCCTCCACAGCAAACCACTAAAGAAGGTGGCAAGTGGGCCATGAAGAGTCAGGAACTTGTACCGACCGCGCAAGCGAATCGTCAAGGAGCTGTCGAGGGGTTGAACGGACAGATCGACCTGCAGGACGCCGAGCAAAGGATCGTGGAATTCGTGAACGCGTCGGCGATCTTATGGTCCAGGAGATTGTCGAAGGCGTTCAGGAGCCCACGCGGGCGAATCGGATCATGATGAACGGCGAAGTAACAGTGTTCGAGCAGGTGCGCAACCTGCGGTTCATCAACCGCTTCGGCGACGAGGTGGTGCATCCGCGGCGTTGCTCCGGGTACCGGGATCGGAGCGGAGGTGTGCCGCCGCTGGATGTGAAACTGGGCATCGATGGATGCCCTGGATTCTCACCGCTGCTGATGCCGAACAGGCAGGGCTGCGGATGGGCTTCCTGGAAGCTCCACGTACGCTGTTTCTCGCTGATGACGCACACCATAACTGGGAGCTGCAGCAGACTCAATTCCCCGGCGCGATACCGATCCTCGACTACTACCAGGCAGCTCAGCACCTCGCTGAATCGTGTAACCTGCCGCCAGCCACACTGGGCACGGGCCACCGCCAGGCGCTGGTCTACGCTGATGTGGAAAGGCGAGGTGTTGCAACTGATCCACGAGATGAAGCGAGCCCTGGCCAAGGTCACCGACACCGACCAAGCGTGGAAGCAGATCAACTACTTCACCAACAACCAGGAGCGCATGGACTATCCTCGTTATCGCGAAACTGGCTGGCCGGTCGGCAGCGGTCTGGTTGAAGGGCAGTGCAAGTTCTCCGTCGGTCGGCGCTTCAAGGGCAACGGGATGCGCTGGCGTCCGCATGGCAATCGGTGTGTGCTCGGTACCCGTCTGGCTCTTCTCAACGGAGACCTGAGACATTACTTCAGCCCGCCTGACGAATGTGAGATCAAAGCGGTCTGATCGTGTCAACCTCTGTTCCCGTTTTTGGCGTTGCTGCCCGTGCCGTTATCGGCCTTGCCACCTTGGTGGCTCGTCTTCTTGTGCATTTGCTTCCCACAGCTACAGCCGTAGTGCTCGCAATTAGATTTGTTTTTGATCCATCTTGGACCACCTTTGGTCACTACTTCGGCGCCGCGTTTCTCTGCGGGTTTGCGCTTGGCTTCGGACAGTTGATCAGTGACCACACAACACTTCTTCACCTCGGACGAGCCGTGCGTCACCTGAATTTGATTGATGTGGAATTTGAAGATCACAACCAGCTGCTACCAGAACGCGCTCTCAACTATTTCCATCGGTTCTTGAAGAGAGACGGCCGTAAGCCGTTGTGTTTTCTTGTAAACAGCAAGAACCCCACCATAGAGTCCCCGAGGGCGTTTGCATTCCGCATGTCTTGCTCTGTTTGCATACATAGCCTTGGTTCAGTTAGCAAGCAGCCCAAGTCAAAGAACATTATTCTGTACCACGAGGTCGGGCATCTCTTTGTCCATCAGGCACGCGGCGGCTATCTTGTGCTTCTATTCGGAAACGCAATTCCGTTACTATTCATTGCTATTTACTATGGAATAACGGACGTTGAAATCGATCTTGCATTGATGATATCTGCGCTGGCATTGATACTTGCATTGGACTTGTTCATGATGAAATCGGTCGATAAGAAGCAACGAGAGACCAATGCGGATAGTTTTGCGCTCGCTTGTTGGTTTACCGAGCATTGTGATGGCTGGTCGATAGGAGAATTAGAGACGACTCTGCACCGCGGACATTTTTTCGAGGAGATGCCAGCGCTTCTACGCGCATATTGCGACTGGGGTCCGGCATCAATTAGCGACCGGCGTAAGCGTGCGTTCAGGCGATCATATGAACGGATGAACCGAGTTGGTTGGTTAAATTGGTTCTATCTCAGGGCAGAGAAGGCAACTGGGGATAGAGGTGGGTACTGGAGAGAAATATTCTTTCGCCATACGCTTTCTGGGTATTTCGTCAACACGCGATCTGTACTTACATTCCTAAGATTAGGTGCTGTAATTTTTTTCAGTTTTCATATTTTACACGCGGAAATATCTTGGCACCTCTTTCTGTTGCTTGCTGCCTGCGCTGCAGGTTCTACTGCCTGTATGTTCGTATCTGCTTCCCGTCTCGATAGAGATAAGCGATTCTTGGAGGGGGACACATCCATTAGGGTTATTAAAAGCGAAGTTTACTTAAACAGAGTGAAGCACGGCTGATCTCTGTTCAACGATTGGATCGTACGATAACGTACATCCATCTGGTGGTCAATCAAGATGGCAAGATTTC
This sequence comes from Spirochaetia bacterium, assembly GCA_965202935.1. Classification (GTDB taxonomy): domain Bacteria; phylum Spirochaetota; class Spirochaetia; order SZUA-6; family Bin103; genus CATQHW01. The sequence continues at coordinate 6,569,307 of OZ241879.1, read as the reverse complement.
AAGGTGGGTGTGGGCGCCGACTGAGCGGCTGGTGATCGCGCAATCGCTCGGCACCTTGCCTGCGGGCTTGCAACAAGCGACACCCGGTGATGAACAGTTGCGTCGTCTCGACATCCACTCATAGCGTATCGGTTATTTCGCGCTATGCCCTAAGGGGTTGACAACAGCTCAAAGGAACGGCCGAATGGCCCTGCGTACGTTCCTTTGGCCGGTGTTAACACCGGGCTCAAGATAAGCGCCAGCCTCTCACAGGGTCTGCACCTCTTCAACTCGGGGCGTGGTACTCTCGGGGGCTATGCACCACAAACGTTCATCGAAGATGCGGCCGGTTTCGGCCACCCCATGAAGCCGTGGCCATCGATGTCCAGCGGGGCGCCGGTGCCGTAGCCGTCGTAGTCGCGGTCATGAACTCCGTCATCTCGGCGACCTCTTCCAGCGTGCCGAGGCGTGACGGGTAAGCTGGTCTCGTACTCGGCGATCACGCTCCCAGCTTGACGGTCCCTGGAGCACCATCTCCGTGTCGATGAGCCTTGGCAGACCGCGTTGGCAGTGACAAACTCCCGCGGGCGATCACCTTACCTTGGGAAGCATGCAAAGAGCAGAGAGAAGGCCGGGGCACTGGCTGGCGAACCGACATCGCTGCACGGCTTCACTCCGCGCTGGCGCCGACGCGCTGCATGATCGCCCTATTCCTGGCGCCGGCGGCTGTCATGGGCACTTCGGCGCTGCCTGAGTGTCTGCCGAGTTGCTCTGGAGTCGAATTGCGCGGTGCCACGTTCGCATTCGCGGAGCTGCCTGAGGTAGACCTCAGCGATGCCGATCTATTCGGCGCGACGATGGCCGGCGCCACCCTTACAGGAGCCAACCTGCGCGGCGCCATGATGGCGGGCGCAACCCTGGCCGGTGCCGACTTGAACGGGCTCACATGTCGGGTGCCTATCTCCACGCGCGACGCTGGGCCACGCGAACCTGAACGACGCCGACCTGTCCGAGGCCACGTTGTTGGGCGCGACGCTGTACAAGGCCCATTTGTCTGGTGCCGATCTGACCCGTGCTCGGCTGTGGGGCAACGCCAACCTGGGCCAAGCCGTTCTGAACGGCGCCATCCTGAATGCGGGCCGATCTGACCGGGGTCGATCTGCGCGGCGCCAGTTTGGTCGACGCGGACCTATCTGAGACTGATCTGACCCACGCTAACCTTGCGGGTGGTGTGGATCTGACCGGAGCGATCCTGCGCCACGCTACCCTGACACGAGCGAACCTGAGCGTAGCCGATTTGAGAGGCACGATCCTGGACATGGCAGAGATGGACGGTGCCAACCTTCTTGGCAGCGACCTGAGTGGCGCCAGCTTGCATTACACCAATCTGGATGGGGCTGTAGCGAGCCACGCCGAGTTCACCGACGCCGCCCTGGTCGGCGCCAACCTGACTGGTGCTGAGTTGATCGGCTCCTACCTGTCCCGAGCCGATCTGTCCGGTGCTATATTATGGGGGACAAACCTGTTTGACGCCGACTTGACCGAGGTGAATCTGTCCGGCGCTGAACTGAACGCCGCCGACTTGGCAGGCGCCAATCTGGCTGGAGCTAACTTGTCCGGCGCTGATCTGACCCGCGCGGATCTCACCGGCACCAATCTGACGAACGTGCAGGGTTGCGATCGGAGCGGGAGGCTACCAGGTTGCATCCGGTAAATCGACGCTGACATGGAACACGTCAACTCTCGAATCGCAATATCGACGATAACCGTCTCGACGAAGGCTTACGCCTACGCCCGGCGTGCGGCGCGGTCGACGCGGGCGAACGCCGCGGCGATCTTCGCCGCCTCCGCTTCGCCCCACGACTCGCGCAACGGCAGCGTGAAGTGACAGGCGACCGCGGCGTGGGCGTTCGGACACGGGAAGACGCGATCGGGGTCGCCCCGGTACTCGGCCGCCGTCCACGGAAAGCCGCTCCGCCTCCCGAACACCTGCCGCTCGCGGAACCACGTGTAGGTGGCCGGCAGCGCGGCGTAGGTGGGGTTGACCGGCACCCCCTCGGCGGCGACCGCCGCGCAGAACCGTTCCTTGTCCCAACTGCCCGCGGCCCGGTAGCGCAGCCGCAGGAACCACCAGGACGGCTCCGCGCCAGCGGGAAGGTCCGGGACCTGCACCGACGCCACGTCCGTCAGGTGCTCGGCCAGCGCCCGCACGAAGGCGCGCCGACGCTCCGCGGCCGCCGGCAGCTTGGCGAGCTGCGCGCGGCCGATCGCGGCGCTCAGCTCGTCCTGGTTGAAGTTCAGCGAAGCCAGGTAGTTACGGCCCGCCGGCAGGGTGTCCCCGAACGGCTTGCCGCGGTCGGCGGCGCCGCGGATCGTGCGGTACAGCTCCGCGTCGCGGGTGAACAGCACGCCGCCCTGCCCGCCGGTCGAGTGGTGCTTGCCCCACATCGTCGAGAAGGTGGCGACGGTGCCGAAGCTGCCGAGCGGGGCGCCGCCGATGGACGCGCCATGCGCCTGTGCGCAGTCCTCGATCAGCGGCACGCCGTGGCGCTCGGCCAGGCGGGCGACGGCCTCGATCCGCGCCGGCTCGCCGGCGATGTGGGCGACCACGATGGCGCTGGTCAGGGGACCGATCACCGCCTCGATCTGCTCGGGGCCGCAGTTGAAGGAGCCCGGCTCGGTGTCGGCCACCACCGGGATGCAGCCCAGCAGCGGCACCGGCATCATGCCTCCCGGGTCGCTGATCGCCGGCACCACCACCTCCGTGAACGGCTCCACCCCGAGCGCCCGCAGCGCGACGTACAGGGCCGCGGTGCCGGAGTTGACCGCATCGGCGTAGCCGCCGCCCAGGGTCGCCGCGAACTCGGCACAGTACGCCTCCTCCTCCGGACCGCCGTACTCGATGGCGCCGCCGGCGGCGATCGCCCGATCGACGACCCCGAGCACGGCCGCACGTTCCTCCGCGCCGATCAGGCCGCGCTCGGGCAGCTCCGTCACCAGCGGCGTGCCGCCGTCGATCGCCAGTCGGTCGGTGTCAGTGCTGGTCGTGTTCATACGCCGATCAGTCTACCGCACGACGATCACGTGAACCGGACGGGGCGAGGGTCAGGATCCCTGTTACCCGGCATCCAGAAAGTCATCGACGTCGATTCCTGCTTCCCGGAGAATCGCACGGAGCGTCCCTTCCGGCATGTCCGAGGCATGACGAGGCACGGTGACTTTCCTTCCCGTTTGCGCGTTTCGCCACACTTCGTGGCTACCCGGTCCCGAGCGATCGAACACGTATCCGAATCGACGCAGTCGACCAGCGACCTGCCGGTATCTGAACCCGGCAAGCCTGCCCACTATGGAACGCTTACCGGGACCAGCAAGTCGAGTTCGGCATCGGCGTCGAAGTGTTCCCTCAGGGCAGGCGGAAGCGGATCACCGTGCTCGATACACGACTCCGCGATCTTGCGGGCGAGGCCCTGAGCAATCTCGGCTGCCTCGGCGACGCTCCGGCCTTCCGCGACCAATCCTGGAACGTCGACGCTCGTGGCCAGAAACACACCTTCTGGCAGCGTTTCGATACGGAGTCGTATCTTCGTTTCGTTCACATCCGCCTCGCCTTGGGTCGTCCGCTCAAGAGCGTCCGCCGAGCAACGTGTGCCTTCAAGCAGGATAGGATCCGCGGGGGCCGGAAGTCCACGGCAACCGGCACGGCCTGGGTCCTACCGCTTCACGGCGCTTGGCGGAGGGCCGCGGCCGGTAGCACATTCGCGGCTACCGCATGGACCATCACATCCGCAACGCCCACATCCGCAACGCCCACATCCGCAACGCCGCGATCATCGCCCACGTCGACCACGGCAAGACCACTCTCGTCGACGCCCTGTTCCGCCGCTGCGGCATGTTCCGCAAAGGACAGGTCGTCACCGAACGGGTGATGGACCGCATGGACCTGGAACGTGAGCGCGGCATCACCATCACCGCCAAGAATTGTGCCGTCCGCTGGCGCGACACCAAGATCAACATCATCGACACGCCCGGGCACGCCGACTTCGGCGGCGAGGTGGAGCGCGCGCTGTCCATGGTGGATGGCGCCGTCGTGCTGGTGGACGCGGGCGAGGGCCCCCTGCCGCAGACCCGCTTCGTCCTGGGCAAGGCGCTCAAGCTGGGCCTCCATCTCATTCTGGTCATCAACAAGATCGACCGGACGGACGCGCGGCCGGCGGAGGTGGTTGACGAGGTCCTGGCGCTGCTCATCGACCTCGACGCTCACGAGGACCAGCTCGACCTGCCGATCCTGTACGCCGTCGGCCGCGAGGGGATAGCCAGGGCCACGGTCGATGGGCCGGAGCAGGACCTGGACGCGCTGCTCGATGCCATCGTCCGCGAGATCCCGCCGCCGGTTGCCGATGCCACGCAGCCGTTCCGGATGCTGGTCTCCGATCTGGGGTACGCCGACCACCTGGGGCGCCTTGCGGTCGGCAAGATCTACACCGGGCAGGTAGCGTCGCGCGATCGACTCACCCGCATCGGCGCCGCCGCCGAACAGACCCTGCGCGTCACCCGCATCCAGGTCTACGAAGGGGTGTCGCTGGTCAGCGCCGAGTCGGCGGAGGCCGGCGACATCGCCGTGCTGTCCGGGATCGAGGAGATCCACATCGGCGACACCATCTGCACGGCCGAAGCGCCCAGGCCGCTGCCGCGCATCATGGTGGACGAGCCGACCGTGTCGATGCGCTTTGCCAAGAACACCTCCCCGTTGGCGGGCACGGAAGGCAGCATCGTGCAGATGACCAGGATTCGCGACCGCCTGCGCCGCGAGACGCTGCAGAACGTCTCCATCGAGATGGAAGACGTCGACCACGATGACAGCGTGCTGGTAAAGGGACGGGGTGAGTTCCAGCTCGCCATCCTCATCGAGACCATGCGCCGCGAGGGTTTCGAGCTGTGCGTCGGCCGGCCGCAGGTGATCTTTCGCATGGAGAACGGCACGCGTCTGGAGCCGATCGAGCATCTCACCGTCGACTGCGGCGACGCCTACACCGGCATCGTTACCGAGAAGCTGGTGCGCCGGAAGGGGAACCTCATGGGTATGTCCAATCACGCGACCGGGAGGGTGCAACTGCAGTTCCGCATCCCGACCCGTGGGCTGATCGGCTATCGCCCCGAGTTCCTCACCGACACCCGCGGCACCGGAATCATGAACGCGTACGTGGCCGGATACGAGCCGTATCAGGGCGACTTCAGCGCGCGGCCCACCGGCTCGTTGATCTGCGATCGCCCGGGCGTGGCGGTGCCGTACGCGATCTTCAACCTGGAGCCGCGCGGCAGGATGTTCGTCCGTCCGGGCGATCCGGTCTACGCAGGGATGGTCGTCGGCGAGCACAATCGCAACAACGACCTGGAGGTGAACCTGTGCAAGACCAAGAAGCTCACCAACATGCGTGCCGCCGGCCGGGACGACGCGGTAACGGTCACCCCGGTCACTCCCTTGTCCCTGGAGGCGGGGCTGCAGTTCATTCGTGACGACGAGATGGTCGAGGCCACGCCCAAGTCGCTGCGCATGCGCAAGGTCACGCTCGACACGCATCAGCGCCGGGCCATGGACCGCCGGTAAGGGCACCTCCCCGCAGGCGATCGACGATCCGGGGGTGTCGATCCGCAACGTCGTGACGCTCGGCCGGGTCGTTCCACAGGTCGTACAACTCCGCGGTCGCCGCACGGCGCTCGACCAGTTTCCAGCGTCCGTCGGTGCGCAGGCGCCAGTCGCCGAACGCCGACTCGGCGACCGGCCGGGTGCGCCGGGCGCTGCCGCTCAGCAGTGGCCAGAGTGAGCGCGCATCCCAGCCCGTCGGCGGCTCCGCCCCGGCGGCTTCCACGAGCGTGGCGGCCAGATCGATCGTCTCCACCGGTGCGTCGCTCCAGCGTCCCGCGTCGACGCCGGGCCCCGAGACCGCCAGCGGAACACGCACTGAGCCCTCGTGCGGCTGTCCCTTGTCCCAGAGCCCGCGCTCGCCGAGCATCTCGCCGTGGTCGGCCGAGAAGGCGAACAGCGTGCTGTCCTCCTCACCGCGCCGCTCCACGGCGTCCCGGATCCAGCCGATCCAGTCGTCGATACCTTCGATCTTGGCCGCGTAGCTGCGCCTGATCGCCTGGTGGTCGTGCGGCGACGGCGGTGCGTCGGCCGGTTCCGGGAACGCGACGCCCTCGTAGCGATCGAGCAGCTCCCGGCAGGCATCGAAGTACGGGTGCGGGCCGGAGAAGTTCACCTGCAGGAACCACGGCTGTCCGGCCGGCAGCCGGTCGAGCAGGTCGAGCGCCGCCCGGCCCGTGAAGTCGTCGATCTGGAAGAAGCGGCCGTGCGGGCAGGGCCATGCTGCGATCCCCTTCCCGTCCTCGTCGTGGCGACGGCGCCGCTCCCAGTCCTCCAGCACCGTCGCCGCCAAGCCGTGCTGGTGCAGGAAGGCCAGGTAGGGCTCGATGGGCTCGGTCCGGCCGGCGACGGCGGCGCTGTCGCGGTGGCCGGCGTGATCGAGGGTGTCGGTGAAGCCCATCCGCCCCAGGAAGCTGGACCAGCCGTAGCGGCCGTGCAGGTGCGAGCGTTTGTGCAGGTCGCTCTTGCCGCACATCGCCACCCGGTAGCCGGCCGCGCGCAGCGACTGCATGAAGGTCGGCAGCGCCGGATCGGCGTCCGCACGGTTGTCGGGAACGCCGCAACGGCCGTAGCGCACACCGGCGGCCAGGCAGGCGCGGCTGGGAGCGCACATCGGGCTTGCCACCCGGCAGCCGCTGAAGGCCACGCCGCGCGCGGCGAGCCGGTCCAGGTTGGGGGTGCGCACCGGCACCCGCCCCTCGTACCCGACCCAGTCCCAGCGGTGCTGATCGGTGAAGACGAACAGGATGTTCGGCCGTGGCGGCATCCTCACGCGCCGTCGTCGACGATGAACCGGGCGAGTCTCTGCGCGCGCGCCGGCAGCGTCCGGTACAGCGACCGGGGCACCACGCCATGCATCCTGGCCTGCCGGAACCAGGGCGCGTAGTAACCGATGCCGAGCATGATGCGCACCTGGTCGCTCCGGTTGGGCGTGCCGCCGTGCCAGCAACGCACGTCGCGGACGATGCCCGTGCCGGGCGGAGCGCACACGAACGACCGCCGCATGCGCTCCGGTTCTTCCTCCAGCGTCGGAGGCTTCTGGCGCGTGCGGTGCGTACCGGGCACGAAGCGGGTCGCTCCCGTTCGTTCGCTGAACTCGGTCATCACGTAGTTGACGACGATGAACGGGCTCGGCAGATCGAAGATGGTGACCTGCTGCAAGGGGTCCGCGATGTCGTCGCGCACGTCGGCGTGCAGGTGCTGAATCTCCGCTCCGGGCGCGGAGTAGTCGCCGCCGCCGAGCCCGCAGATGTACTCCTCTGAGCCCCAGATCTCATCCAGCACCGGCAGGATCGTCGGTACCGCGATCAACTGCGCCCACTCGGGGTGGTGGAGCTGCAGCCCGTAGGAATAGCGCGCATAGCCGCGGTTCGCCTCCTCGAACGGGATCGCCGCCATCTGTTCGGCCGCCACGCGCCGCGCCCCGGCCTGCGCGAGCGCGAGCTGCTCCGGCGTGAGCGCGTCGCGGATAATGACCAGCCCGTCCCGGTGGAACACCGCCGCGGCGCCGGCCGGGTCGCCGGGCGCGAAGGTCTGGAGATCCAGCACGACGATCTCCCTCAGGCGCCCCCGCCGTCGCCGTCCGCCTCATCCTCGGCGTACAGCGCCTGACCGCGGTGCAGCCGCCGGGCGATCAGGGCGGTGCTCAGACCGCCGCGCCGGGTCGGACACTGCGCGGCCAGGTTCCGGGTGACGCCGATCATCAGGTGCTCCCGCTCCGGGACGTCTCCCCAGGTCCGTCCCTGCGCGACCGCCGCCTCCAGCACCTGCAGGCTGTGGAAGTCCAGGTCCTCGCGCACCGTCGCATGGGCCAGCGTGTCGATCAGCCGCTCCAGGGAGCCGCCGGTCCGCAGGAAGCGGGCGGTCACCGCGTCCGCGTCGCCCGGGGTGCTGCGGCGATCCATCGTGTCGAGCAGCCGTTCGAGCAACTCGTCGTGGTCATCGGGCAGCGCGTCCAGGCCGTCCCGCTCGCCCGGCAGGCGCGCCGGAGGCACGTTCAGGAAGCGGTCGGCGTGCACGGACAGGGCCGCCTGCACGATCGCCGCCACCGCACCCGCCGTCGGGTTGCGCCGCACCGCCCGGTCCACGGCGTTGGCGAAGATGAAGGTGTGCTGGGCGCTGAACCAATCGCCCACGTCGTTGGACGCCGAGAAGCGCGCCAAGCGCAGCCCGGCCGCATAGGCGACCACGGCCGACAGGACGCGGGGGGCGGTTCCGCCGGCCAGCTCGTCGCCGATCGCCTCCAGCACCGCGCGGCCGTCATCGCCGAGCAGGACCGGAAGCCGGCGGCCGGCGACCTCCCGCGCCTGCGCCGCTTCCGCGGTCCCGTTCGCGCGCGCCGCGTCCTCGCCCGCCGCCAGCAGCTCCGGGAGCCGCGACTCCAGGTCGCGGGCGGCACTCACCAGGTCGACCGGGTGCCGCCAGGCGCTCCCCTCTTCCTCGCCACGCGCCGCGGCGATGCGGCCGGCCAGCAGCGCCACGTGCGTCTCCGCGTCGTCCGCGCCGACGTGGTCCATCAGCTCGAACGCCTTGTTGCACGAGTCGAGCAGGTGCCCGCCCTCGGCGTAGAGGCGCTGCGCCGCCGCGTCGGACAGCAGGCCGGCGGCGTCGCGCTCGCTCAGCGTGCGCAGCGCCGTCGCCAGCGTGCGCTCGACCCCGTCCGCGTGGCGGGCGCCGACGAACGTCTGCAGCCAGCCGGCGAGATCGTCCAGCCGCCGGTCGTCGCCGTCCAGCGCCCCGCGCAGGCGGTGCGGCACCGCCCCCGACGCCTCGGCGGCGATCTGCCGGGTCGCGTAGTAGAGCGCCAGGTAGCGGGTGTCGTCGCTCAGGTACGGCGCCAGGTTTGCCACGCAGGTCAGGCGCACCAGCCCCTCGCCCCAGCTCGCCAAGCGGCGCGCGGCGAACCCGGCGACCGTGGCGATCACGCCGGACGGGTCCGGGTCTTCGTCCAGCAACCCGAGCAGCGCCTTGGCCTGGATCAGGCCCACGCCGATGTCCAGCCCCCGCTGCAGGCGCCGCCCATAGAACGCCGCGTCGACGTGCTGGCGCGGGCGGCGCGCGACCAGCACCTGCCCGCCGGCGACGCGCACCTCGTAGGACGGCACGTCGTCGGCGAACAGGTCGAACGCGCAGCCGGAAGCGACGTCGAACCGGGCGTGGTGCCAGTGGCAGGTCAGGATGCCGTCGTCGAGCGATCCGCGGTGCAGCGGGAAGCCCATGTGCGGGCAGCGGTTGTCCACGGCGGCGATGCGGTCGCCGTCGGCGAACACGGCGATGGTGACCCCGTCGCCCTCGACCAGGACGACCCCCTTGGCGCGCACGGCCTCGACCGTGCCGGCCGCCACGTAGCGGCCTTGATCGACCAGCGTTTGCTCTGCCATGCGGAGAGTGTACGCCTTAAGCCAGCTCGACGCTTACCTCGCGCAGCGACGGCGTGCTGCAGCCGTCGAGCGAGGTCAGCGTCGCCTGGTACTGCAGCCAGCGCTGCGGTCCCGCGAACCCCACCACGCGGCCGGGATGCCCGAAGGTCGTGCCCGCGCCGTCCGCGCCGTGCCACGGCGCCGCGGCCAGCTCTTCGCGCGACCGCGCCCAGCGGAGCTGCAGCTCGACCGACGTGCGCGGCGGCGTGTCCGCGGTCCAGTCCACCCGCACCGGCCGCGTGCCCGCCAGATTGTGCGGCGGCGAGCGGTAGCGCTCGCACGGCTCGCGCGTGAAGGCGTTGCCGAAGTCGCGCGGCGTGCTCAGGTGCGGGCCCATCCCCGGCAGCCGTACCGGGTGGTCGAGGTCGAGCCCGTCGGGCCCGTTGTGGAACAGCATCGAGTCGACCCGGTGGCCGAGGTCGGTGCGGTGGCACACGGTCAGCACGTCTCGGTAGCCGTTGCCGGTCATGTCCACCACCTGGAAGGCGCAGGAGGAGTCGCACGGGATCACGGTGGGATGCTCGTAGTCGATGCCGTGCGCCGTGCCCCAGTAGATGTGCGCCGGCAGCACGCGGCTGAACTGCGTCGAATAGGCCGGCACCAGCAGGTCGAGGTGGCCGTCGGCGTTCACGTCGGCGACGGTCAGCAGGATGCTGGACGCGTCGGTGCGGTGGTACTCGCTTCGATCCTGCGAGTACCCGTCCGGCCCGCCGTACAGGATGTGAAAGCCGGACTCCATGCGCGTGTAGTGGCCCATGACCACGACGATCAGGTCCAGCCAGCCGTCGCCGGACAGGTCGGCGCAGTTGATCGCCGCGACGTTGCCGTCGCCGCCCAGGTCCAGCGGAATGCGGCTCATCCGCTCCGTCGAGAAGCCGTGCGGGCCGCCGTGATACACGGCCAGGTAGCCGCGCGGGTTGTAGAACACCACGTCCAGCCAGCCGTCGCCCGACAGGTCGGCCACGCGCGCGTTGCCTTTGCAGTACGTGGGCAGCACCGTGGAGCGTTCCGCGGAGAAGCCGTCGGGTGAGCCGTGAAAGATCACCGAGGAGGCCGCCATCGTTTCCGGCTTGTCGTCGTAGGTGTAGGCCACGCCCAGCAGGTCCAGCCAGCCGTCACGGTCGAAGTCCCCGACCTGCACGTAGTGGAAGAACTGCCCCAGGCCGGGGAGGAACGTACAGCGGTCGGGACGCAGGCCGTCCGGGCCGCCGTGGAACACCCGCAGTCCGTCCCGCCCCGTGCACACCAGGTCGGCGTGGCCGTCCAGGTCCAGGTCGGCGAGCACGTAGGTGTTGGTGCCGCCGGTCGGCAGTTCCAGACGCCACTTCGGGTCGAAGCTGCCGCCGGGGCCGCCCGGGTAGACGTACAGCGGGAAGTCGGGATCGTTCTGCGACGGCCCGGCCATCGTGTTGTTGAACACGATCTCCGGCCGGCCGTCGCCGTCCAGGTCGGCGGCCGTGCAGCCCATCGCGCCCCTCGTGGGCAGCGTGGTGACCCGTCCCGCGGAGAATCCTTCCGGTCCGTTCCAGAACACGACCGACTCGGTCTCGTAGGAGCGCCCGTCCTCCAGCCGCGAGGCGATCAGGTCGATGCGCCCGTCGCCGTTCAGGTCGGCGGCGGAAAGCCAACTGCAGTTCGGCAGCGGCAGCGTCTGGCGCACCCGATCCAGCGCCGACGCCGACCGTATCTGTACCCCTTCGCGGGTCACGACCAGCAGCTCGTCCCGTCCGTCGCCGTCCACGTCGGCCGCGGCCACGCGCACCGCGCCCTGGGTGAATAGCGTCCAGTTGCCCTCGACCGGCAGGATAGTCCGGTCGTCCGGTGAGAAGCGGCCGCCGCGGTTCCAGTAGATCTGCACCTGGTCGCCGCCGGCGAAGACCACCTCCCTGGCGCCGTCGCCGTCCAGGTCGGCCAACTCCACCTGCATCGCATAGTGGGTGGGCAGCCGCAGCGGCCTGTCCACGGCGAAACCGTCGCCGCGCCGGCGGTAGATGAAGGAGTCGGTGTCGTACTCGAACCCGGCGCGGTAGTTGGCCACCACCAGCTCCAGCTCGCCGTCGCCGTCCAGGTCCGCGCAGGCGACCGCCAGGGCGGCGACGCCGGGGATGCCGAACCGCTCGGTGGCGTCCTCGAAGACGCGCGGGCGGGTCTGCAGGAACACGTGCAGCGGTCGCGGCTCGCCGGCGTTGTGGTGGTCCACCCACGCCGACGGGACGATCAGGTCGGGCAACCCGTTGCCGGTCAGGTCGGCCGCGGCCACGTCGTACGCGCCGGCGGTGGGCAGCTCGACACGATCGCCGGTCAGGCCGCCGGGGCCGCCCCAGTAGACGTAGGAATCCAGCTCGGAGGTGACGCCGTTCTCTGCATTGATCACGACCAGGTCCAGGTGCCCGTCGCCGTCCAGGTCGATCGCCCGGCTCATCCAGCCGCTGTCGTTGGGGAGCTGCTTCCTGCCCCACTCCTCGCCGGGAGCCTGCGGCTGGGCGTAGATCCAGGTCGGTCCCCGCTCGTCGTAGCCGTGCGAGTTGGGGAACACCAGGTCGACGTGGCCGTCGCCATTCATGTCGGTGCGATGGATCCACTCGACCGCGCCGGCGGCGGTCACGTAGAGGTTGTCGCCACCGTTGTCGAACTCGCCCTGGCGGAGAGCGTCGAATCCCCGGTGAACCCAGCGGCCGGGCTTGTCATCCATGCCCGCTCCGTATAGGCCCCGTACCGCGCGACGTCAACAGGGCTGCCGCTCCCGCGGGTCGGCCAGGCCGCTCATCTCTCGCCGCGGGCGGCCAGCAAGGCGCCGGCGGTCGCCGCGGAGCATCTCCTTGACGGATATATCCGTCATGCAGACAATCAGCCGTGATTCGGTCCTTCAAGGACAAGGAGACCGAGCGGATCCACAACCAACAGTGGTCGACCCGGATACCGAGGGACATCCAGCCGCGCGCCCTCACGAAGTTGTTGCTGCTGGCAGCGGCGGAGTCCGAGTTGGACCTGCGCAACCCGCCTGGGAACCGTTTCGAGCGTCTCAAGGGTGAGAGGACCGGCGAGTGCTCGATCCGCATCAATCGGCAGTGGCGAATCTGCTTTCGGTTCCGGGATGGACATGCCTGGGATGTCGGCATCGAAGACTATCATTAGAGAGGTGTAAACGATGGCTGCACGCTCCGAGCCCACGAAACCCGATAGGATCCCGACACCTACCGTGGGGGAGATTCTCCGGGAGGAGTTCCTTGAGCCGCTTGGGATGACCCCCTATCGTCTCGCGATGGAACTGCGGGTGGCTACCAGTTCGGTGCTCGACCTAGTCCACGGGCGTCGCCGTGTGTCGGTCGACATGGCGCTGCGCTTGGCTCGCCTGTTCGGCACCACCGAACGATTCTGGCTGAACCTTCAGAACGAGATCGACGTACGCAATCGCAGAGACGAGTTGAGCCACGAACTCGCCGCGATCCAACCGGTCGCCCAGGCCGGATGACCGCCGAGGACCTGGATCTCGCCATCCACCCTCGCTGCCCCGCTGTCAGCGTTCGCGGCGGGCAGCCAGCAGGGCGCCGGCGGTGGCCAGGATGACTCCGGCGACGGCCAGTCCCCCTACCCGGTCGCCCCGGATCACGACGCCCAGGACCAGCGCCACCACCGGGATCAGGTAGGTGATGAACGAGGCCCGGACCGAGCCCGCGCGGCCGACCAGTGTGCCCATGATCCAGTAGGCGATCCCGGTGCCGATGATCCCGACGGCGAGCACCGCGAACAGCGCGGGCCAACCGAACGCGGAGCCTCCCAGCCCGTACAGGCCGTACGGCGCCGTCCACAGCGCCCCGAGCCCGGTGACGCGTGCCATCACCGGCACTGCGCCGTAGCGCTGCTGCAGGGGAACGGCCAGGTTGACCGCCACCCCGTAGCACAGGGTCGCACACAGGATCAGCGCGACGCCGGCGGCGCTGGAGGCTCCGGGCGCCGCGGTGGACCAAGCGATGGCGGTGACGCCCACAGACCCGATCAGCAGCCCGGCGAGGCGTGCGGGCCGCGGCATGCGCCGCAGCAGCGCCGTGGACAGCAGCGCGGCGAAGATCGGCATCGCCCCGTTGAGCATGCCGGTCAGGGCCGAGTTCACCCATTGCTGAGCGACCGGAAAGATCGTGAACGGCACCGCCACCCAGACGAACGACAGCACGACGACCCGCAGACGGTCCTCGCGCGCCAGCGGCCGGCGCGCCGCGGGAACCAGCCACAGCGTCGCTGTCCCGCCGGCCACGCGCAGGAATGTGACCAGTCCGGGCCGGAACGCATCCAGGGCGATGTCGATCAGCAGGAACGACGCGCCCCAGATCGCCGATATGGAGCAGAACAGCGCCCAGTCGGTCGCGGTGAAGGCTCCTGGGTTGGTGCTGTCCGCGGTGCTGAAGAGCCGGCTACGGGCTCCCATGCTCCGGGCTCAGCGGAGCCCCAGCTCCTCCAGCAGCGGCGGAAGCCGCGCCCGCGCCGCGTCGTCCAGGGGCCGGAACGGAGCGGACACCGCGTCGTGCTCGATGACTCCCATCACCTTCAACGCCGACTTCAGCGCCGCGTAGCCGGTCCCACTGCTGCCGCTCGCGAGTTGGGTCACCCGCGTGGCGGCGAGCGTCTCGTGGTGGCAACGAGCGGCGGTCTCCTCATCGCCGCGCTGGCCGGCCTCCCAGGCGCCGGACACGCTGCGCGGCGCCAGGTTGGCGATGCCGGGGATGATGCCGTGAGCCCCGATGCCGGCCATGGTGGCGCGCCACACCGAGCCGACGAACCGGTACAGGTCGAGGTTGCGGCTCCGGCAGAGCATGACGAGTTGGGCGAACGTCTCGCCCCCGCCGGAGCTGTCCTTGACCCCGACCACGGTGCCGTCGGCGGCCAGCGCGGCGATGGTGTCGGGCTCGACCGTCACCTTGACGGTGCTGGGGATGTTGTAGACCCACAGCGGCTGCGCGGAGCCGTCGGCGACGGCGCGGAAGTGGTCGAGCAACTCGTCCTGGGTATTGCTGTAATAGTACGGCGGCGTCGCGGCGACGCCCGTGACGGGGCAGTCGCGGAGCGCCTCCGCGGCGGCGATGGTGGCTCGCGTCGCGGGTGCGGACACGTTGCCGATCACCGGCACGCGGCCGGCCGCCTCGTCGGCCACGGTCTCGATCACCAGCCGGCGGGCCGGCTCGTCCAGCGCGGCGAACTCCCCCGTGGTGCCCGCTGCCCAGATGCCGTGAACGCCGTTGTCGATCACGTAGTTCGTGAGCCGCCGCAGGGACGCCACGTCGACCGCTTCGTCCGGCGTGAGCGGGGTGAGAATCGGCACGACCACGCCGTGTACACGTTGGCCCTGATCCGTCTGTGTCATCGCTGCTGCTCCTTGGTGCTATATCGAGTGCGTGCGCCGCCCGCAGCCCCAAGGGGTCGCCCGCCGCACCGTGAGTCTCAGCCGGCTGGCACTACCCATGCAGGAACTTGTCTTTCAGGTGCTGGTATCTGGTGTCATCAAGATCCACGATCTGATCTACCGGTATTTCATCGGCAACATCACGAACCAGAGGGTCGACCTCGTCCCAACCTGCTGGTCGGTGTTGATCTGCCTCGGGCACACGTAGCTGGAAACGGGGTCCGACAGACTCGTTTCGTGCCAGCGCGCATACCACTTCGCCCTGTCGATCATTCTGTCCTCGCTCAGAGTCGGTTTTCACGCTAACAACCATACTGCGGATGGCTATGGCCTGGAAGCGATAGTGCGCCGCCAGCGTCCTCGGTCGTACGCGCATGATCGCTGCCGCCCGCTTCCATCTCCCTGTCTCCTCATGTGGTTCTCCCCGTAGCGACAACTGATACGGCGCCGCGTTCCACATCTCTTCCAAGGGGCCCTGGACCCGACGTAAGGGGGTAAGGATTCACGAATCAAGCGTCCGGGCTACACGAAAACCGAAGTTGCTGTCGCGGTTCCCAGTGCCGTCCCAGTTGCGAAAGGCCGCGCGAAGGTCCCACGGAGTGTCGAGCCACGAGCCGCCCCGCGCCACACGACGACCACACTCTCCCTTCTCCCACGCCCTTCCGTCACTTGGCGCTCCCGCATAGCTCCCATTCCAGCAGTCCGCCGTCCACTCCCATAGGTTCCCCAGCACGTCGTACAGCCCATACTCATTCGCTTCATAACTTCCCACTGGCGCCGTATGGTGATACCTATCATCACACTCGGCCACGATCCACTTCCACTCACTGTCTTGCCGCTTCAGCGCTTGGTCCGCTCCATTCCCGTAGCGACACTGACTCGCGCTACTCTCTCCCCAGTACCTCGCGGTCCTCGTCCCCGCTCGCGCCGCGTATTCCCACTCCGCCTCGCTCAGCAGCCGATAGCTCTCTCCCGTCTTGCGCGAAAGCCACCTCACGTACGCTACCGCATCGTTCCAGCTCACGCACGCCACAGGGTGTCGATCCGTCTGCGCGTAGCCAGGATTCCTCCAACTCCTCCCGGAAACTTCCTTCCACTCCCCATACCATTCCCAGCACGAACCGCCGGGTCCTCGCCCCGTCGTCGCCACAAACCGTCCATACTCCCCGCGCGTCACCTCGTACACCCCTACCGCAAACGGCTCCCCGATGGTCACTCGATGTCGCGGTCCTTCATCGTCATACCGCCCTTCTTCCGACGCAGGCGATCCCATCATGTACGTCCCCGCAGCCACCACTACCAGCTCCGGGCACTCCGCGCAGTCCCGAAATCTCTTGCCCGGACGCAGCCGCTCCGCTTCCTCTCGCCTCTCCGCGGCCGCCTGCAGGCGTCGCGCGTCCGCCGCATGCCGCCCAGTCGGGTACTCCCTCAGGTACGCCCCGTACGACGCCGGCGTATCCGCTTGCCGCGCTCGCTCATACGCCTCGTCGTCTTGCGCTTGCGCCTGCGACCGGCGCGCTTCCGCGGCGTACCGGCCCTGCGGATAGTCCTTCAGATACTCCCCCCAGGCCGCCGCCGTGCCGGCCGTGCGCGCATGCTCGTACCGTTCGCCTTCCGCGTCCACGCGGTCCTCCAGCGCCAGTAACCGCTTCTGAACCTCCTGGTAATGCTCCCCTCGCTCTCCGGTCTCCTGCAGGTACCGCGCCAGATACCGATTCAACACCTGTATCGCTTCCTCGTCCCGACCCAACTCCTGGTACGCCACACCTTGGTGATACCCCACCGCCAACGGCAGTTCACCGCCGAGCTCCCGCAGCTTCTCCACGAACGTCAGGACCTTGGCGTACTCGCCCGCGCCATGCGCCGCCTCGATTCCCATCACGTAGCGGTCGCGCACGATCGTCTGCTGTACGTCGTCCGGTGTCGCCTCTGGTTGTGGTGTCGTGAGGGTCGGCGTCGGGGTCGGCTGTGGAGCGCCTTCGATAGACAGCGGACTCTCTGCGCTGGCAGCCGCCAGAACCTCGGCTTCGTCGCGTGACAGGTAGCCCGTTGCCTCCAGGCCCTTCGCTTGCTGCCACTCCCCGATCGCTGACCGCGTGCGCGGTCCGAACATGCCGTCCGCAGGACCGCCATCGTACCCCAGCGCGGCAAGGCCCCGCTGCACCCGCATGCGCTCATCGCGCGTAAGCCCCTCGTCTCGCGGCGCGTCAGTTGCCGGCCGATCCCGGTCCGCGGTTTGTCCGGCCGTCGAACCGGATTCTTCTTCCGGCGGCGCGAGGACGCTCTCACTGCCCGACCACGTGTCCGGCTGCCCGCCCGGGCTGACGCACTGCGATCCCACCACGGCGCAACCGACTCCGCCCGCAGCCTCGCAGGTTCGCAGGGCGCGCGCTTCCGCCTGCTCCAGCGACCTCGCGCCCCTTCCGTGGGCCATACCGTATTGGTCCACCGCGAGGGCGCCGCAGCCGTTCTGGAACCGTGCGAGCACGGTACAGTCCGATCCGCCGCCACTGAGACAGGCGGTCATCGCCGCTTCCTGCGCTTCGTCCCTGGCGGAGTAGCCCCAGGCGAATCCGTACGCCACGGCTTGAGCCTGATGGGCCTGGCCGAAGGCAATCGCGCCGTGGGCTTCCTGCGCGCGGGCCGGGACGGCCGCCAAGAGCAGCACGACCGCGGCCATCATGGCGGGAGCGAAGGTGCGGGGGCAGCGACGGGCGGGCATATGGTGCCTCCAGGTGATCCGTGACGGAAAACGCGATTATACAACACGGGTAGTGCTGGTGGAGCGGCCCGGCGAGTTGTTCGTTACTTCCGACTTCTGGTTGATCGCCAACCTGAGACGCAACCGCTACAGCGGCGCGCGGCTGCTGGGGCTGTACCGCATGCGGACAAGGCCGAGGGGCACATGGGCGAGCTGATGGACGTGTTGGCGCCGGCGTTCTCGTCGGTGCCCCGTCCGAAGAGTCACTACCGGGTGCGCCGCCTGAAGGCGGTCACCCAGCCTGGAAGAAGCAGGAGCGCGGTCGCAGAACGAGACGCTGTTGCTGTTGAATCTGTTGGCCTACGAACTCCTGCATGGCGGGCGGTGCGCGATGGAGCAGGCCACCGGCACCGGCTGGAGTCTGCGCCGGCTGCGCGAGCGCTGCGGGTGGCCAGCCGCGTGGTCCGCCACGAGCGCAGGCTGACGTTCGTCCAGCACGCGCCGCTGATTAGCTGCGGCTGTGGGGCAAGCCCGGGGCGCTCGCCTGGGCACCGGGCTGACCCGCAGCTCGGCACTCCGATCCGCTCTCCAGCGTCCTCCTACTGGGCGTGCTGTGTCCGGCTCATCACCCGGCACCCTTCGCGCACCGTCTGGCTGTGAGGCGGCCAATTGCGGCCCACGGATGCGCCCACAGAGCCTCCCTGCGATCACGTGCGTCAACCTCGGTGCGCGCCGAGTTGCCGATCCGCCTCGCGAACCGTCTCGGATCCTCAATTCAGCCAACTTTCCGACCCCAGCGATAGAGTCGAGGAGAGGCCCGCCCTGCCGCAGGCGGAGGGAGTAGCCGTTACCGGCGGTTTCGTACATGCCGCTCTCCGATGAGATGAGATCAGCCTTCGCCCACGGAATGCGTGCCGCCGCCACTACCCCGACGGACCCCACCCGTACTCGTGTCGCGCGCTTCCCAGTCGGTGTCAGCCTTCACCGTTATTTGGGGGGCTCGGCTTCCGCGTCACGTCTGAAACCGACCGTCAGAAGCACAGCGGCTCGAGAAATCGTGTCGCACGCTGCTCTGTCGTGTGTGGCGGGAGCGAGCGTGGTGCAATGTGTCTTCGCCGCCCAGACGACGCTCGCTGACGCGGCTGCCGACCCCGTCGCTGGCGCCTGCGACTATCAAGACCGAGCGGCAGACCCCCAAATAGTCTTTACAATCTCGCCGTTGCGCCATTCCCGCTCCACGATGACGGTGCCGTCGGCCCTGCGAGATACCCAGTTGCCGTGCCGCTTGCCGTCGACGTAGGGACCTTCAGAGACGCCGCCGTTGGCGAAGCGCTCTACCCAGTGGCCGTTCATATTTCCGTCGACGTAGGGACCTTCCCAAACATTGCCGTCGGCCCAATGGATCACCCAGCGGCCAGTCCATTCGCCGTCGACATAGGGACCTTCCCAGACGGTGCCGTCGGCCATGCGAGATACCCAGTTGCCGTTCCGCTTGCCGTCGACATAGGGACCTTCAGAGACGCCGCCGTCGGCCCAGCGTGTTACCCAGTGGCCGTTCGGCTCGCCTAAAACATAGGGACCTTCCGAAACCATGCCGTTGGCCAAGCGGGACACCCAGCGGCCGTGCCGCTCGCCGTCAAGATAGGGGCCTTCAGAGACGCTGCCGTCGGCCCAGCGTGTTACCCAGTGGCCGTTCCGCTTGCCGTGCATGAAAGCCCCGGTGTCCGTTACGGTATCGCCGCTTCTTACAGAAACAGATGACCAGGAACCTCTACCGTGAGCCGTGTCGCCGGCACACCCGCCTGTCCAGTCCTCACTACGGTGCGAAAGATAGCTGTCGGTCCAGACAAAACACCCTGGCTGACTCGGTATTTCTTCCCAGCAGCCGTCCCTCTCGCCCAGGTTGCTTCCCAACTCAGCACACTTCGGCCCTGCCGCCGCGAAGTAGACGACCTGATTCCCCGACCCGTCCGGCTCCGCCGTTTCCCGCGACGCCGCTTGCTCTCGGGATTCTGCGCCGACGGCCGCGAGCACCTCGGTTTCCTCGCGTGACAGGTAGCCCGTTGCCTCCAGGCCCTTCGCTTGCTGCCACTCCCAGATCGCTGCCCGCGTGCGCAGTCCGAACATGCCGTCCGCCGGACCGGCATCGAACCCCAGCGCGGCAAGGCCCTGCTGGACCTGCATGCGCTCCTCGGGCGTAAGCCCCTCGTCTCGCGGCGCCTCGGTTGCCGGTCGATCCCCGTCGGCGGTCTCTCCGGCTGTCGGACCGGATCCTTCTTCTCCTTGTTCGGTGCCGCTTCTTTCCGGTGCCGCAAGGACGCTCTCGCTTCGCGGCGCCTCGGTTGCCGGCCGATCCGGATCGGCGGCGGGTCCGACTATCGGATCTGTCGGACCGGCGGTTTCTTCCGGTGCGAAGAGAACGCTCTCGCTGCCCGACCACGTGTCCGGCTGCCCGCTCGAGCTCACGCACTGTGATCCCACCACGGCGCAACCGACCCCTCCGGCAGTCTCGCAGGTTTGCAGGGCGCGCGCTTCCGCCTGCTCCAGCGTCCTCGCACCCTTTCCCTGGGCCATACCGTACTGGTCCATCGCGAGAGCGCCGCAGCTATTCATGAACCATGCGAGCACGGTGCAGTCCGATCCGCCGTTGTCGAGGCAGACGTTCATCGCCGCCTCCTGCGCTTCGTCCCTGGTGGGGTAGTCCCAGGCGACCCCATACGCGACCGCTGGGTCCTGAGCGATCTGGCCAAAGGCGATCGCGCCGTGGGCGTCCTGCGCGCGGGCCGGGACGGCGGCCAAGAGCAGCACGGCCCCGGCCATCATCGCCGGAGCGAAGGTGCGGGGGCGGCGACGGGCGGGCATATGATGCCTCCAAGTTGGTCCGCGACGGGAAACGCGTTCTGTCTGGTCTGCGACCATGCTACACGGAAGACAGGGCGACGGGGAAGCGGTCGCGGTAGTAGTGGGCTACTTTGAACTCTGGCGCTTCCGGTACAGCCCCAGCGGCCCCGGTGCCGGCATCGCATCCTCCACCAGCGTCACGATGTCATGAGCATCCATGAAGGCGCCCGCCACCCCCGCCTCCAGCGCCAGCGTGACTCAGCGTCCCGTGCGGTGGTGCTCCTTGTCAGCGACCCCGAGCGCACGCACCACAGAGATCTCCCGGTGACCCGCATGTGGACGTACGAGATGCAGGGCACAGACCGCAGGCTGCTGAGGCGGGTTAAGGAAGGGCGTCGGTATCGGTAAGATGAGGGAAGCGAGGTCTGATTGCGGCGTCAGTGGAGCTGATGAACTTGCAGCGGCTCTCTGATTGAACAGAGGGACGAATGACCGTACCATCGCCTATCAGAATCACGGACACGCTGTACATCAGGCCGCTCTCGATCGCGTTCGCAAGTACCACCAGCAGGCGCTACGCGAACCACGCTTCACAGGAACGAGGGACGCTGTCGGCGGCACCTTACCGCCTCCCACGCTCCTGTGCAAGCGCACGACCGCGCTCGATGAGCGCACAGGAGGAATCTCCATGAAGCGCATCGCACCGATGATCGCCGCCACGCTGCTGGTGGCAGTCACTGGGTTCGGCCAGGCAGAAGACGAGGACCTGCCACGGGCGGATGTATCCACTTTGTTCAAATGCAGCCTGGGAAGAACGTCCTCGACCAAGTTACCCCGTACCTTAGACAGGCCCATGTCCACTTAATCAAGGATACGGATGAAAATGGGAATCTCATCGGCTATCTGGAAGTTCTCGATTCCGGTCTGAGGATCAATCATCTGCGAATCGTGATCGACCCACAGCCTCAGATGCTACGCCATGTTCAGTTCCTGGTAAGCGTCAACGGAATCGCTCGGGACTTCTACCGAGATCCTGGCAGTGTGCTGATGCCCAGTCAGGACACCCGGGTTCGACATCCAACGTCTAGAGGTTTATGGGGTGGAATTGATCATCAGTCGGGCATGAGCCGTCCGGCCCCCGATTCCAAACTGACCCAGCACCCGAACGCCGCCTCTTTCTTCTCTTTCCTCATGCGAGGAATCATACCGCAAGCGGGTACGGGGAGCATCCCGGCTCGGCGCTGGGAGAACGTCTGATGATGCGTCTACTGATCACCGCGCTGATGATGATGACTGCGATAGCGAGCGCGGCTCAACCCGCTACGAGCCCGGAACCAGCGCTGCCAGCGCCCGAGCTGATGATGGATGCTCCGGCGGTTCCGGGGTACCCGGAGCCGCCGTGGATGGATTCTCCGGCTCAGCCCGATCTGGTCGTGCCGGCTGTCCCTGGTCTGCCCGATCCTCCAGAGCCATGGGGACCAGCTCGTTACGAGCCGATGGCGGGCGTCCACCCGGTCATGCTGGCCGTCGCGCCCATCAGCCCGCCCAGCGAACCGTCGCGTCCTGTCAGGGCAGAGGTAGCCTCAGCGCCACAATCGACACTCACGCCAGCGTACATAGAGCCTCCACCACCAGCACATTCAGTCATGTCTGTGGACGGTCTGTGGGCCGTTCAACCACCGCTCCTGCCGGATCCGTTCATTCCGATGGAGCCCGTGCGATTTTCATGGGCGATCGAGTCGTCACTGGGACTTCAGGGTCGTCTTATTACGATGGGACTGCTGCCCCAATTCTTGACCCCTGACGACATCAAGACCGCGCTCGATGCCGCTGCGGCGAAGGTGGCTGACGAGATAGAGAGCGAGGGCGAGATTACGGAGAAACGAGTCCTGTCTATCCTGGATCGAGCGCTTGCCAACCGGAAAGAGAAATTGTCGAAGGGGGCTTCAGCCATCCTTGCGGTATTGCTTTTGGAGCGCCTCAAACAGATGGTTTGCGGTGCTGAGCCGATAGTTACGTGCTTCAGACCTGTTCAGTGAAGTAGGAACACATGAAAAACGCATCGTACCGATCGGGCTGCTGGCGCTGTTGCTGGCTGCCGGCAAGCGGCACGGCCCTTGGGTACGGCGTTACCGCAAAGGCACCATCCTTGACGGCACCTACGTTGACGGCAATTCGGCCTCACGGTCGGCCGCCCCTGAGCATTCAGATTTGTGTGGGGATGCGATCCCCTCCCGCGCAGCATTGAATGGCTGAGCGTCCTGCCCGGCAAGGCGCTCAATTCCAAACTGACCCACTACCGGGGTTTGTCCTGACTCCCGGACCTGGGTATCGACTGGGTATCGTCCGCCCGGTGGCTTTCGCCACGGCCATCGGTGCATACGGTGCCGTCGCCATTCCTCCATCCGTGAGGGCGAAGCGGGCCCGGAGTCGAGGGACCGGGGCGCATGTCCCATATTGAGGGACTGGCCCGGCGGCGCTGATGTGCGTTCAGGCGGGCGGCTCCCCAACTTGCCGCCGGCGTGGGAGCACAGTTCCCGGTCGAAACGCCACAAGACCGGCCGAAGCGATCTCACGGTTGAGGAGTTCACACAGACGCTGCGCACGGTCATAGCACCGGTGGTAGCCCTCCAATGTACGGAACTCGTCATCCTTGTATCTCGGAACCAAGTAGCAGTAGACCTGACGGCCGTCGTCCAGGGTCGTCCCTTCGATCTCGACATGGGGCGGCCCGGTATCCGTCGATCCCTCCTTCACAGCGGCGTAAAATGGCAACAACTCGTTCCAATGGTCGCTCACAGCCCGACCTCAGTCGGAGACATTTCACGCAACCTTACTGATCAATCGTGCTGAGACCTGCAATGACAAAGAACGTAAGCATATACCCGACAATCTGATGGACGTAGAAGTAAATCCGCGTCAAGGCGCTCATGTCAACCACACCGAAGTGGGCCTCGTTGAGTTTAACTATCGGGAGCAAGTAGTCAACACTAAACCATATGCCCACCGGGCCAACAATTGTGGTGTTACGGCAGTGCGTCTTGTCGATCCGCAGAACGACACAACCGAGCGCGATGAAACCCACTGCCCACCAGATGGCGCGATGCCACTTGATTCCGAAACCAACCGTGAGCCCGAACAAACTCTGCGCGATCTGCTTCCACCAGATATTCGCATACGCCTCCTTACGTGCCCTTTTCTTTCCTTCGAATAGCACATCATCTGCCTTGGAGAATTCGCCGGCGTCGCGAAGTGTCGATGACAATTGGCGATATGGTTGAGGTGAAAACGTGCGGTCAAGCCCCAGCCATGCGGTAAAGCAACTCGCGGCCCGATTGACCATAGGTGTTCTGGGAGACCCCTCAAAGCCGAGTCGGCCATACGTGAATCCATCAAGATCTACCTGGATATTCTCTTGCGCGTTATCGATGTATCCTTTAGCGCAATCGTCTGCTATATCGATGCGCCATGATGCGAGTGTGTCCACCAGCACCCCGACAGCAGCATTATGCATAATCAACTCGGCCTGCTTGGTTAGCCATTTCACTTTCTGCTGGTTATTGCGATAATTGAAAACCTGATTTTCGTACGACCACTTCACTCTCGGACTGTTCTCTGAGTCCCCAAGCCTCAGCTCCCCAGCGATTGTTGCTCCCGTAAGGTCGACACTGTGGAGGTAGCTGCCCGATAAATCGACGTGGGATTCTACTGTGGCGAAGGAAAGTGTGAGCCCCGCTGACGGCAGCTTGGCGTCCTGCATGAGCAAACCACTACCTATCGATGCGGAGTCCAGGTCTATCGAGCCTCCCTCTATCTGCCAAGTCGTTTCGTTGATCGTCCCGACAATCGCTCCTCTCATGTTCAATCGACCTTTAATATCGGCACGCTTTAGATCGGCTTTAGGGAGGATCGTAGGGAATCTTAGAGAGTCTCGGTACTTAACTTCGCGCATTTGAAGGTCGCCGCTAAATCGGACCGCGTGCGCGATGAGTCCTCCACTGATGAATGACCCGCTCAGGATGACACTTCGATCGGCAGTAAGCCTGCTGATGTCCAAACTGTTCTCGAATCGTGAAGCGCATAGACACAAATCCCAAGGGATGTTCTCGTCGCTCAGGTCTATCTCCTCGACGAAGTGGGCGCCAATTATAGTCACACCGATTCTGGGTACGCGCGCTCTTAGCTGTTCTGCGGACAAAAGTGCTTTGAGAAAGCTCGGGGAAATGATCCTGTGCTCGTGTTTCCAGGATTCTCTGTGGGATGGATCAAGGCGGCCGTTTGAACTATTGAAGTCCGCCATCTTGCCCTCGCAGATCTTTTCCCAAACGAACATGTCGCCTTTTGTCCACTCATGGGCGGCGAGCTTCATACAGTCGTCGATTGGCGCGGCGTGGTCAGCGGACGCGATAGTCGTCAGGAGTGCATACATAACGAAGGGTAGAGTGACTGGATATCGTAAGCGAACAGCGCGAGTCATCGGGTATCTCCTTCGGGTTATCGAGATCTCGGATTGCAGGGGTATACTGGCTGCGTGCTTCCATGGTAGCGAGGATCGGATGATCGGTCCACGGGCGATCTGATCGAACATGTCGAGCGTAGACCTCGATCGACGCATCCGATTGCTGCTCGCGCAGCATACACTCGAACATGTAGCGAAGCTCTATTCCCCGCCATCATCGATGCTGATGAGCTCTGCAAGGCGACCGCGTCGTTACGGTCGAACCGCTTCCGGTGTTGCGCCTTGTAGCGGCGGAGCGGCAAGTTCTGCTCTGGAGCCCTCGTCGTAGCCGAGCGCCTTGAAGAACGGCCAGACGTCACCAGCGTGACGTCGCCCTACGCGTCGAAGTGCGGCATACGCGCGCCGCCGCGCAACAGCTCCCAATGGGAGCCCTCCTGGTTGATAAGTTCGTTCACTGCATCATCTCACGAGGACAACTTCCTCGCCTCTCGACCATCCGGCATCTCCCATACCCGCGGCTTGCACCCAAAGACATCCAGCACGCCGCGGCAGTCTCCACGACGATCGTCACCTCCCGCAGACCCCCCTGCGCCTGGCGCTTCCAGCCTGAGATTTGGTCCGGGTGCACCTCATGCTTCGCCGCGATCTCCTGGACCGGGCGGTCGCCGCGCAGCGCCTCCATGGCCACCCGTGCTTTGAACTCCGCTGTGAACCGACGCCGTTTCGTCGCCATCTCGTTGGCCCTCCTACTGGCCAGGATTACACGTTAACCACCTGTCCAGTTTTTCGGGACCACCTCACCAGGTTCCGGCAACGTCGTCGAACACTTGAAGAGATGGAGCGTGACGGAGTCACGACGGTCCCGTGTGACAAGCTCGCGGCACCGTCTCGTTGCTAGTGTTCGGCCGAACTGCCTGCATCCCCCAGCGCGCTCCTGCGATGGCTGGTCACTCCTCCCGCACCTTGCCGATTGTAGGTATCCGCACGTCGCGCAGGTGTTCCGCGTGCGCCGGGAACGCACCGACCTCAAAACCGACGCCAAGACCGTCACCTACGCCTACGGCATCACCTCGGTGTCCGGCGCAGAGGCGTCCCCGCAGCAACTGCTGGCCTGGAATCGCGGTCACTGGGCGGTAGAATCCAAGAACCATCAGCGCCGCGACGAGACCCTCGCGGAGGACGCCTGCCTGGCACGCAGCGGCTGGGCGCCGGCCAACCGCGCAACCTGCAACAACATCGTGCTGGCGCTGATCCTGCATCGCCGACGGTGGGACAACGCGGCGGCGGCCCTGCGCTACTTCACCCTGCACCGCACGGCAGCCGTCGAGGCGCTGCTGGCTCCCGGCTGACGCTGACGCACTCCCGCGTCACGCCATCGCTGCCTGACCCAGCGCACCACTCCACCTGGACGCACCGACGCACGTAGGCCACGACTGCTCTGCGCAACCTGCATCCCCCAGATCGACCATCCACCAGATCGACATCTCCGCCCGCCAGGGTCTCCGTCCAGCCTCCGGCCGGCATCCAAGGAACTCCTCCTGCCGCTGATCAAGCGTGCCGCCCCGCCCAACGACCCGAGCGTGGAATCGTCCTGGGTGACCCTTGACATCGTTGCGAATTCGATATCACGATTCCATAGTCGGAATACTACGAAACGGCACGGATTAGGGCCGGGCCAGATCCAAAGGAGGCATGTTCATTGGTAGATTCTTACCCCTTTGTCCGTTTTGGACGTGTGAAGTCAAAACCCCCGTTCAAACCGTGCGTGCGGATTTCCCGCACACGGCTTACCGGTGGTCGCTCAAGCGGCAGCATTACGCAGCCTCCCAGAACGCTCGCTCCGGGTAGCGCACCGTCCCGCGCAGGCGTATCAGTCCCAGGCGATGGAAGGAATCTCTCGTCCACCGGCTCGCCTCGCCAGCTCTCAGATTGCGCCCTTTGCGCTCCATGCGCAGCCGACGCAGTCGTCGCCACACGTAGGTGTCAAGCTGGTTGAACCGTTTGGCAGCGTTGCCGGTTCGGAAGTACTGCGCCCACCCCCGCAACAGCGGGTTCAGATCGGCGATCACCGCGCGCAAATCCGCGTGGCATCGCCCACGGCCAGTCACCTTCCTCACTTTCTCCCGTATCCGCTTCATCGACCGATCCGAGGGCCAGCGGTGCAGGAAGTACAGCCGCTTGCGCCGCTGCTCCCAGATCTTGCCGGACATCCGCTTGTGCAGATGACACCCCAGAAAGTCGAACCCTTCTCGTCCGTCGTACAGGTTCACCCTCCGGGTCTTCTGCGGATTCAGTTCCAGCCCAAGGCGCGCCATGATCTGGCGCACCTGCGCCTCGGCCTGTTCGCACGCTCGGCTCGTGGCACACATGATCACGAAATCATCCGCGTACCTCACCAGTGTCCCCAGATGGGCATGGTGCTTCGTCCACTCGCTGTCGAGCACATGCAGGTAGATGTTCGACAACAACGGTGAAATCACGCCGCCTTGCGGCGCTCCCGCCTCGCTGGCGCTCACCGTCCCGTCTTCCATCACCCCGGCCGTCAACCACTGCCGTATCAGCTTCAGCACCCGCCGGTCACTCACGCGCCTTTCCACCAGCAGCATCAGCTTGCCGTGGTCGATGCTCCCAAAGTAGTCCCGAATGTCGGCGTCCAGCACGTGATGGCCTCCTTTCGCCCCTCGCTTGCGCAGGGTCTCCAGCGCCATCAACGCCCCTCGCTTCGGCCGGAATCCGTAACTGCACGGCAGAAAGTCCGCCTCGAAGATCGGTTCCAGCACCAGCTTCGCCGCCATCTGCACCACCCGGTCCCTGACCGTCGGTATGCCCAGGGGCCGCTTCCCTCCTCCTGCCTTGGGTATGTACCGCCGCTTGACCGCCTGCGGTCGGTATTCGCCTGCTCGCAGCTTGGCGCCCAGCTCCTCAATGAATCGCTCGGCCCCATACTGCTCGACGGCCGCCAGCGTCTGGCCATCCAGCCCGCACGCCCCGCGGTTCCGTCGTACCCGCTTCCACGCTTCCCACAGCACGTCACCTCTGTAGATGCGGTCGTACAGCGCGTGAAATCGGCGCTTCGGTGTTCGCTTGGCTGCCGCCCACAGCCGCCGTTGGAGTTCTCGCACTTTATCCACGAGCTTACGCTCATGCGGGTCGTTGGGTCCGGTCCTGCCGGCCATGCCCTCACGCTTACCTCCACGGTCGGTCTGACCACCGTAGGGACCCTTCCCTCCTGCCGCGTTCTGTCCCACGGCTCTCACAGGTACTATGGTCCCCTCGGATTCCCGCTCGACGGCTCTCGATTTCGCCTTCGGCTTATACGAGCCGCCCTGCCCTGACTCAGGCTGTCGAGACGGGCCTCCCGTGTTCCGCGCACCTCCTTGCACACGTGCTGCTCCCCATACCCCGCCGGGTCCCGCTGCGCGCTCCGGTTCTTGCGCATCGGTCGTGGCCTTCGCCGTGACATGAGCGGCTCGGCTCCCGGATTGTTCATCTGTCGAGGCTGCAAGATTCACTTCATGTTGCGGCCCGCGTGCTCGCTCCCCGCTGCACGGCTCCCGCCGTCTCACGGGCTTTCGACGCCCCGCTCGGGCGCGCGGGTCTCCCCCCGACGCCTGGGGCCTGCTACCCGGCGCTCCGGCGCTTACCGGGACGGGACTCTCACCCGCTGGAGTTGCGCAGCATGTCCTCAGGCTCGGTCGCCCTCGCCCTTGGTCGTCACGGCGCACCATGCAACGCATCCTACTGATCGTACTGACGTTCGTTGCTACACTTTACGGCACCGCGCTTGCCCAAGCGGCCGGATCTGAGGACGCTCACGCTTTAAGTAATGACGGATGTCACAAGGAGGTCACGATTCATGTGGCGGCACTATCCGTTGGACATAGCTTGGAGGCCGCTCAGTTCACCTCGTATCTCGCAGACAACACAAATGTGAATATTGAGTGGACTGAGCTGGTCGGCGACGTAGAGAGCGAGATCTCGTTGATGGACACCTCTGATGATTGGCCCGATTTGCTGGTCACCCAATACATGCTGAGTAAGAACCGTGTTTGGGAATACGCATCAGAAGGTGACTTTATACCTCTAAACGACTATATTGGCACTTGCGCTCCTCACATTCAGCGTGCTCTGGAGTCTCCTGAAGGAACAGAATTCAGGGATCGCCTTACGATGGAGGACGGCAGAATATACTCGTTTCCTTATATCTTTTCTTGTCCCGGGTGCGAATACCCGTTGATGATGTGGATATACGTACCATGGATGCGTACGCTCGGCGTTCCGATTCCGGAAACTACCGAAGAGCTCGAGTTGACTCTCTACGACATCAAGCACAGCGATAGCAATGGCAACGGCAAACCAGACGAGATTCCACTGATCGGTACCTTTGCTCAAGGGCCGACGAACCCTCTCGGGTTCCTAATGAACTCGTTCGTATTTACTCAACTGACGGGCCCCGGTGCGTTCCTAGCGCGACAGGGAACCCAAGTAGAATTCGTGGCCAACACCGATGAATGGCGGGAAGGTCTGCGCTATATAAAGCGGCTCTACGAGAGTGGTCATCTCAAAATAGTTGAAAACTTGGAAAACATGAGACAGGACATCGAAAAGGGGTTGGTTGGTGTGTTTGCCGCTCATCGGCACTTTCTTCTGGCGCCCGATCGCTTCGCCGACTACGGACCTGTCTCGCCGCTTGAGGGGCCTGCGAAACAGCAACAGACGCCGGTTGTTCCAAGGCCAATGTGGTATACTTCGCACATTACAGAGAAAGACAATGCGGCGCCGATAACTACTATTATCGACTGGTGGTTCCAGGACTCGGTAGCGCACAACTACCTCTGTGAAGCTTTCTGGTGGGAGGATGTAGATTGGAAATATGCGACAGCAAATGAGCAGAAAGAGTGGGATTGGCTCAAGGTAGCATACGATAGCCCTCCCGTGAAGACGATTCTTATCGGGGAGACGGGGGCCGGAAATCTCAACTACGAGAATGGTTGGAGGACCTCTTGCTTTACCCGATGGGAGCCGTACTCATTCGAGTCACTGCCGGCTTTTATCGTTACAGAGTCGGAGAAATGGAAGGGCATTATGGAGGCGACGCGGCTGATGGCGCCACACGCTGTCAGGTCTCTGCCGGCGGAAGTGTCGATCCTGCCCGAAGCTGAGGAGAAATACGAGGAGGTCATTACGGCTGTCGTGTTGGAGCGTTCGCTTCAGTTCGTTCGTGGCGAACGCGACCTCGATAACGACAACGACTGGGAATCGTACAAGGATGAGTTGAGGGGACTCGGGGTTGACCAGTATGTCGACATCTGGCAGGAGGCTGTTGACAACAAGCCTGAGTTCGAGGGGTTTGGGAGTGTCGATATCGTTTCGGGTTAATCCAGATCACGCATAGAAGCATGTGCCGTGCTATATAAAGCCCGACGAAACGTGGCGCGACAATCAGGATGAAACCGAGCAACACTACACTAAGGGCTCTCCACCGAATAGACGATACACTCTATTGACGGCGGTCGACTTAACGTGCAGTTCCAGTCGCGGCGACACTTATACCGCGGGAGATGATATGCTGCAATTGCTCCTCGGTGACCAGCACCGCTTGAGGCCTCTCGTCGTCGTGGCGCCGATCAGATTGACCGAGGTGGCCAACCTGAAAACGGTTCAGCTCGCTCCAGTGGCGGGCACGGTGGCGTTCGTCGTCCTGGGCATCGTCATCTCGGTCGTCGGGCTCTCGTGACTCCGGTGGACCTGCTCCGGCGTCCCCACAGCCCGAGCAGCAGGATAGGATGGGGCGACGTTACGGAGGTACCGAATGGAAGTCACCTCGACCAAAGAGGACCCGAACAATGCGACTGAGAGCTCTGGAGCGACGCCGCCCACCAAGGAGTTGCGAGTCGGTCTCGTGCTCTATGGGGGCGTTTCTCTCGGAGTCTACATCAACGGGGTCGTTACGGAGATCTGGAACGCACTTCGTGCATCTCGAGATGCCGGGCTGGACGACTGCAAGGCTGGAGGAAAAACCGATACCGTCTACCGTGAGCTTCTCGACGCGCTTGCAAGCGCGGAAGTCGGAGGAACCGCACGCCTTGAGATCGTCGTCGACACGATAGCCGGCACGTCCGCCGGCGGCATCAGCGGCGCCGCCCTCGCCAAGGCGATCGTCAGCGGCGGCGACATGCGCGAGCTCGGCGAAACGTGGATCAGGAAGGCTGACATCAAGAAGCTGAAGCGCCGGGCACCGTGGCGGCTCGGATGTCGCAGACGATTGCTCCTCAACGTGCTCTGTTGCGTATTCGACGCGCTCGGCCACATCCGGGAGAAGATACACGAGCAGCCGGGGACTACGTGGAAGTGGGTGAGCAATCAGGTCTACTCGCTGTTGAAGTCGAAAGACGGCAACGCGTCGCCGCTTGACGGGAACTATTTCACATGAATGCTCGCGAAGACCCTGAAAAACATGGATGGGGCTGGCGACCCGTTGATCAGCCGCCCTCAGCGCTTCGACCTGTATCTGACGCAAACCGACTTCTACGGGTGGCGGCGCCACTTGCCGGTCAGCCGTGTGTTTCATCCCGACCCGGTCTACGAGCGCGCGCACGCACACGCGATGTCGTTCTCCTCGGAACGTGGCAGCTTGGCAACGGACTTTGGGCTGACCTACGCGACCCGGACGACGGCCGGCTTTCCGGTCGCGTTCGCGGCGGCCGGGTACTCGGCGGTTGCGGATGCATTTGCTGGCGCCCGATCGGACGAGCGCCCGCCCTCGTCTGCTGCTTTCGTATCCCAGCACTTGCGCGAACACCAGCTTGCTGCGGACGGTGAGTACGATCCGCAATACACGTGGATGATCGACGGCGGCATTCTCGACAACAAGCCGTTCGAACTGGTGGCGAAGGCGATCGAGAACAAGCCCGCCGCACGGCAGGTATACCGGACCGTGATGTACGTCGAACCCGAGCCGAACAGATATAAAGTGGAGGCAGCGTTCCATCCGCCGCGGCTCAAGGAAGTCGCGGGTGGGCTCTACCGGCTGTTCCGCCATGAGCCGATCGATGGGGACCTTCGCCGGCATCGCGATCGGAACGCCACGGTTGCCCGCATTCGCGAGATCGTGGACGCCGCCCGCAAGGACGCCAAGCGGGCGGCGAGGAAAGTGGGGACCGTGCACGGGCTTGCCTGGAAGCCCGTGGCCGACGAGCTCGATGCATGGCGTTGTGCGACCAACGACGCGCTCCGCCGGCAGGGTGATCCGGCCTATCCGGGCTATGTCGCGCTCAAGGCACGACGCAGCGCAGGGGTGCTCGCAGACATGGTGTGCCGGGCGCTCAACTATCCGGAGCACAGCCGACATGCGTACTTCGTGCGTGAACTGGTGCGCGTCTGGTTTGGCAAGAATCGGAGGACGGCCCCACCGTGTTTCGACGAAAAATGCGGCGTGTATCGGTACCACGATGGTCAGCGTGATCTCCTCGACGCCTTCGACTTGGCGTTTCGGCGCCGCAGGCTGCGTGCGCTCGTGGACGCGGCGAACCGCGCGTATGCGTGCGCGGATGAAAGCCGTCGTCAGGACCTCGATGACTTCAAGTGCAGGCTCGCCGAAGCGTCGGACTGTCTCGACCAAGTGGAGGAAGACGGACAGCAGGCGGTTGGTCATGCCCTTAAGCGACTGCTCTGCACCCACGACGTTGGCGGGGGTATCGCCGACCTTCAGAACGGATGCATACTGGACGCGGACTACGACTGTGCATTGAAAGACACCTACGACCGCGTAGCGTGTATGCTCCGTGCCCGGTGCAAGGACGTCAACCGTGACATCGTCGCTGCGATCCAGGCCATCGGCCACGCGGCGGCCCGGCAGCGCATCGCCACCGACTACGTCGTCTTCCCGTTCGTTGACTTGGTCGTCTTTCCGCTCATGGACAGCGCCAAGGTCGCGGAGCTTATCGAGATCGACGTCATGCGCGTCTCGCCCCGCGACACGCAACTGTTGGCTGGTGTCGGCGATCCGTTGCATGGCGATGAGTTGGGCGCGTTCGCCGGCTTCCTGAAGCGCCGGTGGAGAGAGAACGATCTTCTTTGGGGGCGCTTGAACGCGGTGGAGCGACTTGTCGACCTGATCGCTCGAGCCGCCGTGCCCGACGACCGTCAATACGAACGAGAGCCCGTCAAGCGTCTCCGCAAGAGATTCAAGATCAAGGCCATGGTAGCGGTTCTGGAAGACGAGGCTCGGCGCCCCGGCACATCGATCGGCCGCACCTGCAGATGCGTGCGTCGCATGCTCGCCGCTACGTCGCCGTCCTCCACATGCGGCGATCGGCCATCCGCCGATCGCCGATCGCCGATCTCATCGTGATCCTGGAGGAAGGAAGCGAAATTCCTGGACGCAGCGAAGGAGTCGATGACAGCCGACGAGTTGGAGGGCATCATCCGCGACGGCGGGCGCCAAGTCGAAGGCGGAGCACGCAATTCGGGTGGGTGTTGTCAACAACGATGTTCGCAGCCTTTCGCAGCCGGCGCATCTGCCTGGATATCCTTCAAGATACGAGCAAGATATCCCAAGTTCACCTATGCGACAATAGAAGGCGAGTTGCTCATACGCCAAACTAGAGGACGCTTGGATAACGTAGTAGAACAATTAGTGTTTATAGAACGGCTGCACATCGATTGGTGATTTCATTGGCGACAGCGAGATAGACGAGACCGACTTCATCGCTCCGATCGACAGGTAATGGCACTCGGAAGGTAAGATACCGACTCTTATATCACGGACGGACTAGAACGGATAGTGCCTTGTGACCAAAAGGTGCTTGCGATATTTTTGCTAATGGCGTTATTTATCGTCATCGTAATGTCACTATTATCTTCTCGTTCACATAGGTAAAGGCAGATGGTTTACTACGTTCACCCGACCCCGCCACTGAGCTATCACCTGAGACCGGGTCTTGAAGGCAATCAATCGCTTACAAACAGAGATCCGTGTGCACCACCCATTACCGCTGTAAATCCTGTTTCTCTCTCCAGCGCGACCAAGCCGACCACCTGGGCGCCGAGCTGGCCGATCGAAGCGGTTGAAGCGGCTGGCGATCGATCACGACACCGCGGTGCAGCGGCTTCGGGTACGAAGCGATGACCGTGCCGTAGCGATCGAACAGGCAATACGCGACGTGGACGGCGCGGCTACCGGCCGATCCTGCCGCCGATCCGGGCAATGCCGATCTCGGCGGCGAGCGCGTCGAGGAGCTCGACGGTGGACGCGTCGAGCGGGACCCCGTCGCGCAGCCGCTCCGAGGCGTTGCGCGACTCGGGCTCGCCGGGCATGAGGACCTCGTCGAAGCCCGGTTGGGTCGCCGAGCTCTTCAGCCACTGGGAGTACTCGTCGACGATGGCTCTCATCGCGTCGGCCCCGCCGAGCGCGTCGGGATCGATGGCGGTCAGCAGGAAGTGGTTGCGAAAGCTGCCGGCGAGCACGCCGACATGGGAGCCGGACAGGGACCCGCCGAGCAGATCCGCCATCACCGCAAGGCAGTAGCCCTTGTGACCGTTGACGCCGCCGAACGGGAGGATCCCGCCGCCTCGATACACGTCGTTCGGGTCGGTGCTCGGATGGCCCTGAGCGTCGATGATCAGCCCCTCCGGCATGGGCCGCCCGGCGTTGCGGTACACCTGCACCTTGCCCTCGGCGGTCGCGCTGGTCGCGATGTCCATGACCACCGGCCCGTCGCCGCTCGGTATGGCGATCGCGATCGGGTTGGTGCCGAAACGCGCCTCGCGGCCACCCCAGGGCACGACGAACGCGGCATGCACCAGGCCGCAGAAGAGCTGTGCCACCAGGCCGTGCTCGGCGAGCCGCAGCACGTAGGAGCCGGAGCGCCCGATGTGAGCGGCGTTCTTGACGCTGACGGCGGCGACGCCGACGGCCCTCGCTTTGCGCTCGGCCAGCTCCACTGCCAGGTACCCCGCCGGCGCGCCCCAGCCCGCGCGGGCGTCGACCACGGCCGTGCCGGCGGTCTCCGATTCGACCGCAGGCAGCACGGCGGGGTCGATCTGGCCGGTCTGGACGGCGTCGTAGTACTGGCGCAGCCGCAGGACCCCGTGCGACTCGAGCCCAGCCAGGTTGCCCTCGACGAGGTGGCGCGCCACCACCGCCGCCTGCTCAGGCGCGGTGCCGGTGATCTCGATCACCGCCTCGGCGAAGCGCTGCAGCTCGTCGGCGTGGTACGTGGATGGTGTGTCGCTGGTGTCTGGCATGGCGTCCCCCGGGAATGTGAGCGGTTCCGTCGAAGATCAGCACGCCGCGCTTGTGGCCGCCGGCGAGCATGTCGGCGTACCCCTCGTTGATCCGGTCGAGGGAGTAGCGCCTGGAGAAGGTGCCGCCGACCCGGTGCAACACCGCTGACTTCATTGCCGGGAACCTATCCCCGCCGGCCGCGCCACGCAACCGCGGCGGCCGGCGTCGGGACGGACGCCGCGTGTCCTACTCGGGCTGCCAGGCCCGCGGCGCAATGGCGTCGACGTGGCTCTTGACGTCCATGACCACCGGGCGGTTCGCCGAGAACGCCTTGTCCAGAGCGCCCTGCAGGTCGCCCGGCTTGTCCACCGTCAGCCCCATCGCGCCCATCGACTCGGCGATGGCGGCGAAGTCGGCATCCGGGAACAGCCACTGCCGGTCGGACGCCGCCGAGCGGCCCTCGTAGCTCTCGACGCCGTGCTTCTCCTGGTTCAGCGAGTGGTTGTTGTTCACCAGGATGACGGCGTTGAGGTTCTCCTTGACGGCCGTCTCGATCTCGGCGAGGTGGTACCAGATGCCGCCGTCGCCGGTGAAGCACAGCACCGGCCGCTCGGGGGCCGCGCACTTGGCGCCCAGCGCCGCCGGCAGCCCCCAGCCCAGCGAGCCCGCACAGCGGATGTAGCTCTGGGTGGGGTGCTTGAAGTCCAGCATGGTGCCGGTCCACACGCCCGAGTGGCCGGTGTCGGACACCAGGATGGCGTCGGCCGGCAGGTGCCTGCTCAACTCCCGGCAGATGCGCTCGGGCCGGGCCGGCGCGACATCGGAGCCCCAGTGCTCCTCGACGCTCTCCTTCCAGTCCCGGACGAGCGTGCGCACCTCGGCCAGCCAGGCGCCGCGGTCCGGTCCCGGCTGAGCCGCGTCGAGCATCGCCGCCAGCGACGCTCTGGCGTCCCCGTGCAGCCCCACCTGCACCGGGTAGTTGCGGCCGATCTCCGCCGGATCGATGTCGAGCTGGATGACCGGCGTGCCCTGCGGCGGAACGCGGAAGTCGAGCGTGAGCTGTCCGCCGGTGTGGCTGCCGATGAAGAACACCAGGTCGGCCCGGCACAGGATGCGGTTGGCGCACTCGCGGGAGTAGTTGCCCGGCGTCCCTACCGCCAGCGGGTGGTCGGCCGGGAACATCGCCTTGGCGTTGAGCGCCGTGGCCACCGGAATCGACAGCTTCTCGGCCAGGGCGATCAGCTCGTCGCGGGCGTCCGAGGCGGTCACGCCGCCGCCGGCAACGATCACGGGCCGGCCGGCGGCGTTCAACAGGCGGAGCGCCTCCGCGATCGCCGCCGGGTCGGCCACCGGCCGGAACGGCGGCACCCGCGTGAACTGCCGCTCCACGATCACCTCGGCATCGAGCTGGCCTTCGGCGATCACCAGCCCGCTGATCTGCTCCAGGTCGAGGTGGGTCGGTCCCGGCGTGCCGCTCACCGCGCTGCGGAACGCCTGCCGCAGGTATACCGGCAGCATCTCCGCGGCGTGCACGCAGGCGCTGTACTTGGTGACGGCCGCGAACGGCGTGACGTGATCGACCTCCTGGTAGGAGTGGCGCTGCTGGTGGAACTGGCGCTCCCGGCCGGTCAGCGCTATGACAGGCGAGCAGGCCAGGTAGGCGTCCTGCAGGCCGGCCGCCAGGTTGGCGGCCCCGACCGACTGGGCCATCACCAGGGAGGGGCCGTGGCGGACGCGCGCGTAGCCGTCGGCCATGTAGGCGGCCGCCTTCTCGCCGTGGGGCTGGATGGCGGTCACGCCCAGCTTTCCCATCTCCAGGATGGCGGGAGGCATGATGTAGGGCATGTAGAAGACGTGCGTGAGGCCGTAGCCATGGACGGTCTCGGCGACGAAGCGGGCGCCGGTCATCGTGGGCATTGCGATGTGATAGGACCCGTGGCAGGCTGGTCTGTCAAGTTTGCCCAACATCCTGCTCATCGTCGCCGACGAGTTGCGCGCCGACGCGCTGTCCTGCCACGGCAACCCGATCTGCGCGACCCCTCATCTCGATCGGCTGGCGGCTGCCGGCACGCGCTTCTCCGACTGCGTCGTCACCCAGCCCACCTGCACGCCCAGTCGTGCCTCCCTGCTCAGCGGCTGCTTTCCCTCGGTGTTGAAGTCGCGGATGGTGGGCTGCCACACGCCGGACGATCCAAGGATCCTGGGACACGTGCTGCAAGCCGACGGATACCGGAGCGTATCGATCGGCAAGATCCACCTGCGTCCGCAAGGGGCCGAGCCCGAGGCGGTGGCGGCGGCCATGGCGGACGAAGCGGGCGACGGGTACTTCGGTTTCGCGGAGGTGGATCTGGTCAACGGCCACGGCGACCTCTGTTTCGGCCCCGACTATGCGGCCCGCGCGGCCGATCTCGGCGTCGAGTTGACCGCCGGCCGGCGAAACCAGCGGACGCACGGCCGGCAGCTTTCGCCGGGCCTCGGGCCGTACCGGTTTCGCCTGCCCGCCGAGCTGCACTCGTCGCAGTACGTCGCGGACCGCGCCATCGAGATGCTGAAGGCCGCCCGGCACGATGACGCGCCGTTCTTCGCGCACGTCAGCTTCCCCGATCCGCACCACCCCTTCACGGTGCCGGAGCCGTGGGACGCGGCGTACGACCCGGCGTCCGTTCCGGCGCCGATCCCGCACGGCGGCACCGACATGCCGTCGTGGTACGACCCGATCTACCGCGCTGAAGGGACCGAAACCAACCGCATCACGGGCACGCCTCCGTTGGACTACTCGCGCGTCGACGACGCCACCTGGCGGGCGTGCCGCGCCGCGTACTACGGCATGACGACCTGCCTGGACCACCACGTCGGACGCATTCTGGATCAGCTCGAAGAGAGCGGGCTCGCCGAGTCGACGATCGTGTGCTTCGTGGCCGACCACGGTGACTACCTGGGCGACCACGGCTTCGTGGGCAAGGGGATGCCCTTCGACTCGGCGCTACGGGTCCCGCTGCTGATCAGGGGACCGGGCATCGACGCCGGGCGGCTCATCGACGCGCCGGCCTCGACGCTCGACATCGCGCCGACCCTCCTGGACCTTGCCGGCGTCCCCGAGCCGGAGGGAGTGCAGGGCATCTCGTCCGCGGGCGCCCTCCGCGGCACGGGTGCGTACACGCGCAGCGCCGCGCTCACCGAGAACGACGACGACCGGTTGCCGGTGCGGATGCGCACCCTGACCACCGCGGACTGGCGCCTGACCGCCTATGCCGGCGGGGCTGACGGCGAGCTGTACGACCGCAACGCCGACCCGGAGGAGACCCACAACCGATACGGTGACGCCGCGTTCGCGCCGGTCAGGCGCGAGCTGGAGGCGATGCTGTTCGAGGAGGTGCTCTGCGCGTGCGACCACGGGAACGGCTCTCGCCAACATCCGGCGCCTGCCGCCGCCCACTGGATTCCTCGCCACAACCGGACGCCATAGAGGTCTGGGCCGAGTGGAATCGCCGTTCGTCGTCAAGGGGTCGGCTACCACCGGTTTCGACGCGGGGACGCTGTTCGATGGCGGCTGGCAGCTCACGGCGGGCCAGCGGCTGCGGCTCCGATACGCAGTCGTCGTTTCCAGAGAGCCCTTGGTCGGGCAAATGGATGCGCTCTACGCGGACTACGCCGCCGGGGACCAGCCGTCTTGAACGTTCCGCTGCCCGACGTCGACTACCGTCCGCCACGGCTCGGCGCGAATCGCCCGTCCGTGGGACTCATCGGTTGCGGCGGGATCTCCCGGTCGCACCTGCGAGCCCGTGGGATCGGACTGGACGTGGCCGCCTTGTGCGACCTGGACCCACACCTCGCAGAGCGGCGTCGGATGGAGTACTACCCGGAAGCGGCGGTCTACACCGACGTGGAGCAGTTGCTGTCGTCCGGGATCGAGGTCGTGGACGTGGCGACGCGGCCGGCCGAGCGCGTGGCGATCATCGAGCAGGCGGTCGCCGCCGGCTGCCACGTCCTGAACCAGAAGCCGTTCGCGACCGATCTGGCGACGGCCCGCCGCCTGGTCGCCGCGGCGGACGCTCAAGGGGTAAGGCTCGCGGTCAACCAGAACGGGCGCTGGGCGCCGCACTGGTCGTACGCGCGCCGGCTCATCGCCACCGGCGCGCTTGGCGCGGTGCGGTCGGTGAACCTCGACTTCCACTGGCATTGGAAGCCGAGGCACGCCGACGATCTCGATGAACGCGCTGCGGCCGGCTTCCTGTTGCTCGACTACGGAATCCACCTGTTCGACTTCGTGCACTGTCTGGTCGGCGACGCCCGGCCCCGCGTCGTTGCGACCGTCGTGTCGCAGGAGCGGACGCTGGGCGGCGGCTCGGTGCCGGGTCTGGCGTCGACGATCATCGACTTCGGGGAATCGCAGGCCACGGTCTCCTTGAACGCCACCGCGGAGGGTTTCTTCGGCCATGGCACCCGGATCGTCGCCGAGCGTGGCGTGATCAGCGCCGCCCGCGACACGCCGCGCTCGCAGTCGGTCGTGGTCCGCACGGACGCCGGCGACTACTCTCCTCGCCTCGAAGGCGCGTGGATGCCCGACGGCTTCATCGGTGCGATGACGGAGCTTCTTGCCGCGATCGAGGAGGAGCGCGAGCCCGAGCACGGCGGACGCGACAATCTCGTAACGCTCGACCTGACGCTTCAGGCCATCGCGGCAGCCCGGGCCGCCCAAGCGCAGTGAAGGACAACGCCGGATCAGCCGGCCGGCTGGCCGGCAAGGTCGCGATCGTCACCGGCGGCGGCACCCGCAGCGACACGCCGGAGCTCGGTATCGGGCGCGCCACCGCCCTGCTGTTCGCCCGCGCCGGCGCCAAGGTGGTGGTAGCCGACCTGTCGCCCGAGAATGCAGAGCGCACCTGCGACGACATCATCGCCGCAGGAGGCGAGGCGACGGTGGTAGCGGCCGACGTCAGCGACGCGGCCGCGTGCGAATCGCTGGTCGCCGCGACGGTGGAGCGGTTCGGCGCGCTGCACGTGCTGTTCAACAACGCCGCCGTCGTCGGCGAGGGTACCGTCCTGACCTTCGAGGACGAGAACTTCGACCGGAACGTGGCGGTGAACCTCAAGGGCCCGGCGCTCGCCACCAGACACGCCATTCCCGCGATGGAGAAATCCGGCGGCGGATCCATCATCTACGTCTCCTCCATCGACGGCATCGCCGCGCCCTACTCGCAGACCGTGCCCTATTCACTCACCAAGGGCGCGCTGCACATGCTCACCAAGACCACGGCATCCAATCACGGACGCCAGGGCATCCGCGCCAACTGCATCGCGCCCGGCCATGTACACGGGGCTTTCCCCAGCCGGCTGATGAAGCCGGGCGCGCGCGAGCTCCGCAGGAACGCATCGCCCCTCGGCACCGAAGGCACGCCCTGGGACGTGGCGTGGCTGGCCGTGTTCCTGGCCAGCGACGAGTCGCGCTGGATATCCGGCGTGACGATACCGGTCGATGGCGGCCTGCTCGCGGTGGCTCCGCTCCGGGCCTACTCCTATCTGACCGACACGACGGTGTAGATCTGACCGGCTGGAGCAGCTCAAGGGGTTGCTGTCGCACGTCGATCCGCACATGACGCTGAAACAGCTCGTCGGGCGGCTGGTCCGGGAGGGGCTGGACCGACACGACCCCGCCCGGCCGCGGCGCGTTCGACGCCCTGCCGGCAGCCGGTCGGCCGGGGCCAGGATCGCGGCTCGGGAACATCCGCCTCTGGTGGAGCACATGGGTAGCAAGGCGCGTTCCGACGTGCGCGTGATCCTCATCGGAGGGTCTTCTCACGTAGGAAAGTCTACGCTTGCGAGATCGCTGGCTGACACACTGGGCTGGCGCCTGCTCTCCACCGACACGATGGCACGCCACCCCGGCCGACCGTGGCGATCGGCACCGGAGCCGGTGCCGGATCACGTGGCCGAGCACTACCTCACGCTGTCGGTCGGCGAACTCATCACGGACGTCCTCCATCATTACCGGATCAACGTGTGGCCGACGGTCTGGACGCTCATCCGATCAGCCACTGCCGAAGCATCTTCGGATCGATTGATTCTGGAAGGTTCAGCTCTGTGGCCGGAATTCGCAGCAACACTGGGCCTCGATGGGCTCGCCGCTCTTTGGCTCAACGTGCTCCAATGCGGTGTCGAGGAGCTTGCCGATCGGTGCCTGACAGCACTCAACAGGGAGTGGTCGGTTGCGTCATCATCGATAGATGGACGACCTCACCGACATACGTGACCTGTACAACGCAGCCTGGGACGCCGAGGAGACCAGGCTGGAACGACACCAGCTCGAAGCAGACATCACGTGGCGCTACCTGGACCGCCATCTGCCGCCGAGCGGCCGCATCCTCGAGATCGGCTCCGGCACCGGGGCCTACACTTTTCCGTTGGCGCGACGCGGTTACCGGATCACGGCGATGGACCTTGCCGAGGAGCTCGTGACCCGCTGTCAGGCGAAGGCAGACGAGCTTGGGCTCGGCGATCGAGTCGACTTCCGGGTCGGCGACGCTCGTGATGTGCGGGACGTACCCGGTGGCGCGTTCGATGCCGTTCTGCTCATGGGTCCCTTGTACCACCTGGTGCGCGAAGCCGATCGCACCGCCGCTCTCCGGTCAGCGTATCGCTGCCTGAAACCGGGAGGCATGATCTTCTCCGCTCTGATCTCCAGATTCGGAGTCCTCGCCAACCTCTTGAAGAGGAATCCATCGTGGATCGAAGACCGAGCCTGGGTCCGGTCCGTCATGGAAAACGGGCATCGCCCTGACGACGCACCGAAGGGTGGGTTCCGAGGCTACTTCGTCCGCCCTGAAGAGATCTCTCCGATGCATCGAGCCGTCGGATTTCGCACGCTTCAGATAGCGGGCGTCGAGCCGGTGATCGCCGCCCACGACGAGCACTACAACACCCTTTCCGGCCAGCAGCGCGAGCTGTGGCTGGATCTGCTATTCGAAGTCTCGGGCGAGCAGAGCATGGTCGCCTCGTCCACTCACCTGCTCTACGTCGGCCGCAAGGGTCTTTGACGGCCCGCTCCGCGGACGCGGGTAGGCGGTGAGCCCAACGGGCCACGGTGCGGTTGACAGGCGACTGCATTCATAAAATACTTTCATTGAATGCACATGAACGCATCCATCAAGCATCTGACCGTTCGCAATGTTCCGGCGGAGCTCGCCCATGCCCTGCTGGCAGAAAAGACACGCCGCGGAGAGTCGCTGAACAAGACGGTGATCGACCTGCTGCGACGCTCGCTGGGACTGGTGCCGGACGCACCGTACGAGAACGGACTCGGTCGCCTCGCGGGCGACTGGAGCGACGCGGATTTGCGGGAGTTCGAGGGCAACACGAAGATGTTCGATCAGATCGATGAGGAGCTGTGGCGCTGATGCGCATCTGCCTGGACACGTCGGCCTACAGCCACTTTCGGCGGGGCGCGCCGGAAGCCGTGAGAACGGTGACACGGGCGCAATGGGTGGGCGTCCCGGTCATCGTACTGGGCGAGCTCCGCGTCGGATTTCGACTCGGCAGTCGAACCATCGAGAACGAGGAGCGGCTTGGCGAGTTCATCGCGGAACCGGTGGTAACGGTCCTGGACGTGGATGACGAGGCGTCTGGGCACTATGCCGACAT
The DNA here is from genome assembly GCA_965202935.1 of Spirochaetia bacterium. Taxonomy (GTDB): domain Bacteria; phylum Spirochaetota; class Spirochaetia; order SZUA-6; family Bin103; genus CATQHW01. The sequence goes on along the minus strand of OZ241879.1, from coordinate 6,526,505 downwards.
CGTCGTGGAACTCCGGCGCGCGGGGACGCCGCTCCCCACGAACGACATCTGGATCGCCGCGCTGGCGGCGCGAGAGGGAGCCACCGTCGTCACCACTGACGGCCACTTTTCCAAGATAGGCCGTATCGGATCGCTGATTCTGGCCGAGCCGTAGGCGCCAGGGGAATGAGCCGCGACGGATTCGAACCGTCGACCCACAGCTTAAAAGGCTGTTGCTCTACCACCTGAGCTAGCGGCCCCACACAACATATGACCCGTGGCAGCGGCCACGGTCAACGCCTTCCTGCCTGCTACGTGGCCTCCACCGGACGTGCGGCATCTCCGGTGCCCGATCCCTGGTCGCCGCCCATCACACAGCGTCCGTTGAGCTTGCTGCCGCCCTCCATCACCAGCACCGGGGTGGCCACGTCGCCCGTGACGTTCGCGGTCGAGTACAGCTCGACGCCGCGGCGCGCGATCACGTCGCCATCGATCCTGCCCTTGCAGCGAAGCCGCTCCACCTCCACGCGTGCCGACACCGTGGCGTGCTCGTCGACGTACAGCGTGCCGGAGACCGCGATCTTGCCGCTCAGGTCGCCCTTGACGATCAGCGACCGTTCGAAGCTCAACTCCCCCGTGAACTCCACGTCCTCTCCCAGAATCGTATCGATCGTGCTCTCGTCGAATTCAGCGAGGTGCCGGTCCGACATCGCGCTTGCCACCCGGTCAGTCTGGCGCGTTGCCCGTTCCGCGACAAGGGCGGCATGCGCTCCCGACGGGTACGGCGCTCGCCGCCTCGATGGCCGGGTGTGCGCGGCTACCTGTCATCCGACGGGTCGTCCAGTCGCCTGGCGATGTTGCGGAACGCGTCCTCCAGCCGGGAGCGCATCTCCACGGTGTGACGATTGAACCGCTGCAGATCGGCGAAGAGCTGCCACGGATCGTTGCAGGTCTGCTCCACGATGGACAGCAGCCGCTGGTAGCCAAGCGGCGCGATGCCGGACTCGCGCAGACGCATCTCGGCAAGAACGCGCCCGACGTAGTGGGTGACACCCTGCGTGAACGCCGCCTCGCGATCGTGCGCGTCCGCGTCCATCACGACCACGTGGAGATCGAGTCCGGCGAAGAAGCGCTCCCACCGGGCCAGGGGTTCCCGGTCGATGCGGACCGGACAAAGCACCATCGGCAGGCCGGCGATCGTTTCACGGCCCGAGTCCGGGCCGAACATGGGATGCGTGCCGAGGATCCGTGCGTCGTCCGGCAGCAGCTCGGCCATCAGCCGGGTCGGGTGGACCTTTACCGAGCAGGTGTCCATGACCGTGACGCCCGCCGGCAATCGTTCACGGATCCGGCCGAGCACCTGTTCCATCGCCGAGATCGCGACGCACAGGATCAGCACCGGGCACTCCAGCAGGCGCTCCTCGGAGACCAGCTCCACGCCGGCCGGGGCGGACCGGCTGCGCCGGGAGTACGCCTTCACCTCCGCATGATGCGCCAGGCGTTCCGCCCAGAAGGTCCCGAACCTGCCGAGGCCGTAGATACCGAGCTCCAGGCCGTTCACGATTCGCTCGACCGGCGCTCGACCAGCACCGAGATCTGGTTGCTGACCGCGACCAGCTCGTCCGCGCCGAGCGTCTCCGCACGAACGCCGGCTTCCACGCCCATGAGCTGCACGACCGCCAGCAGGTCGCGCTTGCTCAGCGGGAACGGTGACTCCCGCAAGAGATTGTTGCGCAGCGTCTTGCGGCGCGCCGCAAACGCCGAACGGACCAGCGCGAAGAACACGGCCGGGTCGCGGACTCGATCGGCGTCCGCGCGCAGGTCCATGGTCACCACGCCGGACTGCACCTCCGGCGCCGGAAAGAACGACCCGGGCTGCAGCTCGCCCCGATTGGCGACGGTATAGAACGCCTGGCAGACCGCGGAGAACGACGAATAGGTGCGCGACCCCGCCGGCGCGCACATCCGGTCGACCACCTCTTTCTGCAGCGTGAACACCATGCGGTCGACCCGTGGCCCATGCTCCACCAGCGCAGCCACGATCGCAGCCCCGCTGCTGTACGGAAGATTGCCGGCAACCCGCCGCGGCGCGCCGTGTGCCGCGGCGGCCTGTTCGCGGGTGTCAAGGAAGTCGCCGGCCACGACCCGCACGCTCGATCCCGAGAACCCGGACTCCAGGTGCCGCACCAGGCCATGATCGCTCTCGAACGCCACCATGGCGCCGGCCTGCGGCGCGATCATCTCGGTCAATGCGCCCAGTCCCGCTCCGATCTCCCAGATCAGCTCGTCAGGCTGGGCGTCGAGCAACTCCACGATCTTGCGCCGCGCCCCGCGATTGATCATGAAGTTCTGTCCCCAGCGCTTCTTCAGGGCGATGCCGGCGGCTTCCATCGCCTGCCTGATGTCGGTGGGCGAGTCGTGATTCACGGGTCGTCGTTCATAGGGAGATCCCGGGGATGGCGGCGCTGAACGAAACCCCGGTGTCGAGGATGATAAACGCCAGATTGAGGAGCGCGCCAGCGGCCCCCGACGGAAACGACACCGTGAGCTGACCGGCGACGCCCATGGCGAGCGCGGCCACCAGGAAGACCGTCACCGCGGGCATCAGCAGGGGCGCGAGCAGCACCGACCCCGGGTAGAGAGCGCCGAACGTCGTCAGAACGAGCGGCGCCGTGGCGGCCTGGGCACCGACCGAGCAGAGCACGGCCCCGCCGATCCAGCGGGCCGGCCCCGGCGGCAGGCGGGCGGCGATCCGAGCGCCGCCCAGCACGCCCAGCAGAGCCAGAAACGAGAGCTGGAACGAGAGCTGCGCAGCGGCGCCGGGCTCGATCGCCAGCAGCATGAGCGCGGCCAGCGCGACGATCGGCACGGGACGCCGTTCACGGTCGGTCACCGCCAGCAGCGATCCGACCGACGCCATCATCGCCGCGCGCGCCAGCGCCGGGCCGCCCGTTGCGACCAGCGCATACGCCGCGGCCACCGCGGCGGCCACCAGCGGCCCGGCGCGCCGCGGCGCCAGCCGCATGAGCACGAGCACGCATCCGTAGACGATGCCCACGTGGAGGCCGGAGAGCGCCAGCAGGTGAGACGCACCGGCCCGCCTGAACCGCTCGATCACGGCCTGATCCAGGTACCGCCGGTCACCGATCAGCACCGCCGTGGCCAGCCCGGCGGCCGGCCCGGCCCGCGCGAGCGCCGTCACGACCCGCTCCCGGAGCGACGCCCGCAGACGCCAGAAGCGCGATCGAAACCCGTGTCGCTCCAGGTGCGACGGCCGCCCGACCAGCCGCCCCCGCCAGCGCTCCGGCGGCGCTGCCAGCGCCACCGACAGGACCTCTCCCCGATGCACGGACTCCGCGTCCCTCAGAAAGAGCTCCATTCGCTGGCGCGCCGTGGCCCGCAGAGCGCCGTCCGGACGGGAGACCGAGGAAACCTGGACCGAAAGCGCCGTGCCGCCTCGCGCCAGGGGGCGGCTGTCGTCCACCACCGCGCCGTGCAGTACCAGCGGCCCGGATGCGGCGAGCCCGAGGTAGGCCGATCGTTCCTCCATCCGCAGCCTCAGGACCCCGTTTGCCGCCAGCATCGCCCCCACAAGGGCAGCCGCGCCGCAGGCGCGCAACGACGCATGCGCCCGCACCGTCCCGAACGCCCAGAGCAGGCCGCCCGCCGCCGCCGCACAGGCAATGATCCCGATCGCCAACGGCAGCACGGCCGGCGCCACGCTCAGCGCACCCGCCGCGACTGCCGCGGCGACGAAGGACGGTCCCACCTCACCTACCGCAACGGGCGATTCGAACGTGCCGCTTCAGGCGGCCGCCATCGTCCGGCAGTTTCCGGCGAAGTGGGGCATTCGTATCATGTGCCCATGGGGGGAGCCGGAACGCGGGCGGCGGCGATCCTGGCCGCGGTGCTTTCGCTGGCGTTTGTCGGCTGTTCGGAGCGCGGCGACCCGTCCGGACCGGCCCTGGCGGTCGAACCGGCGGATGCGGCCGCAGGCGATTCCGCACCGTCCGGGGCCCCCGCGGACGCCGGGAAAACCGTCCTGGAGACGATGGCGGACCTGGGATTCGAGCCGGCCCGCAAGGAGGCGCGCGTCCCCTTCGAGCTGTCGGCGATGGACGGCACCACCCGCACCCTGGACGACTACGCGGGCAGCTACGTGCTGCTCAACTTCTGGGCGACCTGGTGCGCGCCGTGCCGGATCGAGATGCCGGCCCTGGAGCGGTTGCACCAGGAGCTCGCCGGCCGCGGCCTGCGGGTCGTGGGGGTCGACGTCGGTGAGGAAACGGACGACGTCAAGCGCTTCGTCGAGGAAACCGGCATCACCTTCGAGATCGTGATCGACCACGACCTGTCGACCGGACGCGTGTACGCAGCTCGATCGCTGCCGATGACCTACATACTCGATCCGGAGGGGACGATCGTCGCGCGGGCGATCGGCGTGCGCGACTGGGACTCCGAACCGATGCGCAGCATGTTCGCCGCCCTGGTTGAGGACGGTTGATGCCGGGGCAGGTTCCGTAGTATCAGTAGCCGCCGACGTTATGGGCCGCTGCTCCGTTGATCCGCCGCCTGACCTCGCCTGATCCATGACCTCAAGCGACGCTGACGGCCACGGGCCCACCGCCACGCGCCCCCCGGCCGACCTGTTTCAGAGGTGTCGCGACTACCAGGCGTGGTTCGACGATCAGGTCGGGCAGATCGGCTTCTACCCCTACTTCGCCGCCATTCAGGAGGTACGGGGCACCACGGCCGTGATCGACGGCCGCGAGCTGTTGATGATCGGCTCCAACAACTACCTCGGGCTTTCCTGGGACCCGCGCGTCCGGGAGGCGGCGATCGCGGCGGTGAAGCGCTACGGCACGAGCTGCTCCGGCTCACGCTACCTGAACGGTACGCTCACCCTGCACGAGGAGCTGGAGGCGGACCTCGCCGGCTTCGTCGGCAAGCAGGCCGCGCTCTGCTTCACCACCGGCTACCAGACCAACCTGGGCGCGATCTCCTCCCTGCTCGGCAAGAACGACCACGTCTTCTCCGACCGGGTGAACCACGCCTCGGTCATGGACGGCATTTTTCACGCTTCGGGTCTGCGCCTGGGCACGGTCAAGGTGCACCGCTACACGCACAACAGTCCCGAGGAGCTGGATCGGGCGTTGAGCGCGGCACCGGCCGAGGCCGGAAAGCTGGTGGTCACCGACGGGGTGTTCAGCATGGAGGGGGACATCGTCCGCCTTGACGAGATGGCCGAGGTCGCCCGCCGGCACGGCGCGCGCATCTACCTGGACGAGGCGCACGCGATCGGCGTGATCGGACCCACCGGCCGCGGCACCGAGGAGCACTTCGGCCGGCCGCTCGCCGACCTGGTGATGTGCACGTTCTCCAAGTCGTTCGGCTCCATCGGCGGCTTCGTGGCCGGGGACCGCGACGTCGTGAACTACATCAAGCACCACGGCCGATCGCTGATCTTCAGCGCCAGCATGCCGCCGGCCAACCTGGCGGCGGCGGCCGCCGCGCTGAAGATCATGCGCGACGAGCCCGAGCACGCCCAGCGCCTGCAACGGATCGCGGCGCGCATGATCCGCGAATACAAGGCCCTGGGCTTCAACGTCGACGTCGCCGAGACGCCGATCGTGCCGCTGATCATCGGCGACGACCACCTGACGTTCCAGTTCTGGCATGAGTTGTTCCAGGCAGGGATCTACGCCAACCCGGTGGTCAGCCCGGGCGTCCCGCCCGGCAAGGCGCTCATCCGCACCTCCTACATGGCGATCCACACCGACGATGAGCTGGATCGGGTCCTGGAGATCGCCGCCACCGTGGGCCGGCGCCTGGGGATCATCTGACCGTGAGCGTCCCGCCCGTCACGGAGCTGATCCCGCACCGTCCGCCGTTCCTGTTCCTGGACCGGCTGGAGCGGGCCGACGCCGACCTGATCGTCGGCTACAAGCGGTTCGCGCCCGATGAGCCGTTTTTCGCCGGCCACTTCCCGTCGTATCCGGTCGTGCCGGGCGTGCTGCTGGTCGAGTGCCTGGCCCAGTGCGGCGGCGCCGGCATCGCCGCGCAGAGCGACGGCGCCGGTTCGATCCTGTTCCTGGCCACCGTCGAGAAGGCCAAGTTCCGGCGCCAAGTCCGGCCCGGTGACGAGGTCCGGCTGGAAGTCACCACCACGCGCAGCTCGCCGGCGATGATCCGCCAGAGCGGCAAGGCGTACGTCAGCGACGAGCTGGCCGCCAAGGCGACGTGGCTGTGCCTGCGCGGATCCGCTGAAACCGGAGCGTAGCCCCAAGGCCGTCGCCCGAGCAGGACCGTCGCCCGAGGCTCCGGCTACGATCAGCCGAGGGTCAACTCGATGCTCTTGAAGAACCGGTGCACGGGCCGCACCGAATCACGGTTGCCGTACGCCATGATCATCGGGAACATGCCCGTCTCGCCGGCGCTGTCGCGGACGAAGGCCGCCGGCAGCGCCACCTCCAGCGTGGTGGCTCCGTCGGCCTCGCTCACCGCGTGGGCGGTCGCGACCGTATCAGTGACGTCGTGGTGCCTGTGACCCTTCCCTTCCTGCTCGGCGAAGAACACCGTCCCGTCCGCTTCGACGTAGCTGAACAGGATCCGCGCCCCGTCCATAACGTCGGACCCGAAGCCGACGGCTACCCAGCCGGTGGTGGCCGCGACGGCCGCCGCGTGCAGGGTGTCGCCCACCAGCGCCAGGCCGATCGTCATGCCGTCGTACTGCAGGCTGACTCCGTACTCGCCCTCCGTGACGGCGCCGTCGACGACCGGCGCGGCCTCCTGCGCTACCAGGACGCCCGCATCCTCCGCCGCCGCCGCTTCGCCGTGACCGTCGTCGTGCGCGCCCGCGACCCCGGCGACGGCTGCCAGCACCCACAATGCCATCCAACGCATGGCGCCATGCTGACCGAAACCGGTCGCCGCACGCAACTGCCGGCGCTGCAAGGTACCGAACCGTGGCTCCGGTAGTCGTCTACCTCACCGGCTACCGGCAGCACGCCGGCAAGACCGTCACCAGCCTGGGCATCATCTCCCAGCTCCGCCGCGTGCTGGACCCCGCGACGATCGGCTACATCAAGCCGGTGGGCCAGGAGGTGTCGGCGCTCCGCGACGGCATGCACGTGGACAAGGACGTGCAGCTCCTGTCGGTGTTCAGCTCCCTGCCCGGATTCGAGCCCCGGCACCTTTCGCCGGTCCGGTTCACGTCGGGATTCACCCGCACCTACCTCGAGTCGGGAAATCGGGAGGCGCTGACCCGAACCCTGGAACGGCGCATCCTCGAGTCCGTGGCATCGCTCGCCGACAAGAAGGTGATCATCGCCGAGGGCTCCGGACATCCGGGCGTCGGCGCCATAGCCGGGCTGTCCAACGCCGACGTGGGGAAGCTGCTTGATGCGGAGGTCGTGTTCCTGTCGGAGGGCGGCATCGGCCGCGCCATCGACACGCTGGAGGTCTACCTGTCGTACTTCCTGCACAAGGGATGCCGGGTGCGCGGCGTGATCTTCAACAAGCTGATCCCGGAGAAGATCCCCACCCTGCAGCGGTACCTCACCGACGAAGCGCTCAACAGCCGGTTCCCGGGCTTCGGCGGCACGTTGCGCATCCTGGGGTTCATTCCGACCGTCCAGGACCTGCCGCAGCCGTCGATCGATCTGGTGCGAACCTCGCTGCGCCATGCCGAGCCGATCGGTGATCCGCGCCACCCGACCTGGCAGCGTCCCTGCCGCACGATCCGCGTCATCTCGCTCCCCGCGCAGTTCCTGCGGCCCGCGCAGGCGATCCGCAGGCGCGACCTGGTGGTCATCAGCGCCAACTCCACGCCGCGGATCCGCAGCATCATCGCCTACCACCGGCAGCTCGGAGCCACGCGCGGGATCGGCGGCTTGGTGCTGACCTGCGACGAAGGCGAGTCGCTGGCTCCCGACCTGCGCGCCGAGATCATCGCCGCGGGTCTACCCACCCTGCTGATCCGCGGCGACTCCGCGGCCATCGAGGCTCGCCTGTTCGCCCTCTACGAGAGCACCAAGCTGCAGGTGTATGACGTGGACAAGGTGCGCGAAGTCGAGGAGTTGTTCAGCGCCTCCTTCGACGTGTACCGTTTCCTGGAGGTCTTCGGCATCGAGTGAACGTCAATGACGAGGTCACGACGGACCGCTATCATATCCCATCAGGTGCGTGTCGAAGGACCAGATGCGAATGCGTCGGTGCGGATGACGTGCACAAGTGGCTTCCCATTCCTTGACTATGGAGAGATCAGCCATCCCTATCTCCCGCATTGCGCAGTCGGGAAAATCCTCCAGCCACTTGGCGAATTCTCGTGACTCCGGCAAGGGGATCAACGTCCAGGGAGCCTCTCCGTTCAGTGCCTTGCGGACTTGATCACGGAACTTTTCTGCGTACCGGCGCCGCTGCCTGCCATCGTGGATATGCGCGATGTGGTTGCCGGTCTCGAATACGGCTGCGGTTGGCAGAAGAAAGCTCGCATTGGCGCTCAGATGCTGATCGAATCGGTTCATAGCCTCGTTGCGGTGCTGATTGAATCCAGGTACGTTCAGCAGCACCGAGGTGTCGACGATCAGTATCTCGGACATCGCCGATCAGCCCTCGCGAAGTTCGCTGAGCCAGGAGCGAGCACGTCTCAGCCGTTCTGCCGGTCCCGGATGCGTCTTGACGAACCGCTCGATGACTCCGCGTGTCATCAGGTGACCGATCGCACCCTGCGCGACGAGGTCGGGATAGTCGGGGATGTCCATCAGGCGCGTCAGGCGGCTGGCACCGGTTTCGGGATCCCGGTAGCAGAACATCACATTCGGCACCGAATCGTCCGGCAGCGCGTCCAGCAATGCGGGATTATGACTGCTGATGACCACCCGAAGGTTACGGCTTTCGGCTACGCGCGACAGTCGGTCGAGGAGTTGTTGCGCGCGGCTGGGATGCACGCCGTTGTCGATCTCCTCGATGACGACCAGGCTGCTCTCCGGTTCCGACAATACCGCTGCAGCGACCGCCAGCACGCGGAGCGTACCATCCGACAGCAGCGTTGCATCGTAGTCGTCGCGGCCGCCGAACGTTTCAGTCAGTTTGACCATGACCTCGCCGCGCGGCGTGTGGGTGAAGTCGATGCTGCTGATGTCCTGTTCCGGCAAGGCTCTTATGAACTCGAGCAACTCATCCTCCGCTCCGTTTTTCCCGCACAGATTGTACAGCACGCCGGAGAGATTTCCTCCATTTCCATTCAGAGTCCGCTCATTGGTGAAGCTGTACCCTCGCATTGACGCCGGTTGAGGATCGAGGAACACTACATTTCTCGATAGCAATAGTTGGTATCTCGTCGCCAGGTCCGGGATCGTATTCTGCGCTTTCTTGTGACTCGCGTAGAATCGGGCGGAGCTCTGGAGCTGCACGAGCACAGCCATTTGATCGCTGCACGTAACTTGAGGCTTCTTGCCTCCACGAGCGAAGTTGTTATAAGCGACGCGCACCGCTCCTCCGGTCTCCTCGGCAGCCACGATCTTGAAGAGCGGAACGCTTCCGTTGGAGCCGAAGAGCTGTTCCTCAGCGATGTGCAGCTCGTCGTCGTCGCGCCTTTCAAGCTTGATCGAATATCGATCCCATTCAGGCTCGGTAGTCTGACATGACAGCGAAAAGCAGGAACTCTTTTTGAAGCCGAGATACTGAACGGTTCCACGGATCTCCCGATCCTCCTCCTGCACGGCGTAGCGAATCGACCCGAGCTTGTTCCCCTGCGCTATCCACGAGAGAACACGCAACGCTTCGATCGCATTGCTCTTGCCCGATGCATTCGCGCCGATCAAGACCGTGAGTGGGCCTAGTTTCAGCGTTGCCGGCTCCTTGTAGCTCTTGAATCCTTCAATCGTGAAACTCGACAACATCTCCATCTCCCCAGGCGGTCATCCCGGATTCGCCGACCTGCAGCCTTCCGGTCTATCGTGTCGGTGGAGGAACGATCATGCAATCGACCGGGCTGCCACCGGGTGGACGGACCGACTTCGGGGCGCCGGGAGCTGACCGCGTGCTGGACGTCGGCGGCGACGTGCAGCTCTTCTGCGACGACTTTCTGCTGACGCGGGGCACGGTCGCATCGCGTGACTACCCGGTCAACATCCGGTTCACGCCCGGCCCTGCCGTCAAGGACCCGGCACCGGTGATGCTTCCGGGGCGCGACGCGCCGTGGGAAACCGGCGGCATCTACTGGGTGACGGTCCTGCACGACGGCGGCCGCTTCCGCTGCTGGTACAACACCGGGCACACCGCGCCACGCGACCCGCGCTACCCGCATCAGCGTCCCGCCCGCGAGCCGGGCATGGTCTCGCAGATGATGGTCGCCTACGCCGAGTCCGACGACGGCGTGAGCTGGCGCAAGCCCGCGCTGGGGTTGGTCGAGATGGACGGATCGACGGCGAACAACGTGGTCCTGCGCGGCGACATCGACCGCTACGCTGAGGGCGCCTGCGTGTTCATCGACCCGACGGCGCCCGCGGAGGAGCGCTACAAGATGCTCCTCCGCGGCCGGACCCCGTTCGGCCTGCGCGGCGCCTGCTCCGGCGACGGCCTGTCCTGGACCATGTACCCCTGGGGTTACAACATTCCCGGCCTGGACACCCAGAACGTCGCCGGCTACGACCCCGTCCTCGGCCGCTACGTGGCCTACATCCGCTCGAACAGCCTGAAGCGGGCCGGCCGCGACGGCGGTGACCGCCCGGTGCTTCCGCAGGGCTGGGGACGGTCGGTCGCCCGCATCGAAGCCGTGCACTTCGACGGGCCTCACCCCGAGTGGACCCGGCCGGAGATCGTGCTGGCGCCCGACCACGAGGATGGGCTGGACGTGGACTTCTACAACGGTCCGTGGAGCCCGTACCGCGACCTGCACCTGATGTTCTTCTCGCCCTATCACCACTGGAGCGGGAAGCTGGACCTGCAGCTCGCCGTCAGCCGCGACAACCGGACCTGGATACGTCCCACACGCATGCCGCTCGTCGCCAACAGCGACGAGCCGGGCGCTTACGACCAGTTCCGGCTCTACGCCGGACCCGGTATCCTGCCGGCCTCACCGGACCGTCCGGCCTCACCGGACCGTCCGGCCGGCCCGGACCGCGTGGCGCTCTACACGCGCACCGGACAGGGGCCGCACAACGGCGCGGTGGACGCGAGCTACGCCCCGGGGCCGTGGCACGCCGCCGGTCTGCGTGACGGCGAGACGCCGTCCGACGGCGGCATGGGACGGGTGACCTTCGGCCGCGACCGGTTCGTCGGGATCAAGGCCGGCAGCGAGCTCGGCATCTTCGCGACGCGCGAGATCCGCTTCGCCGGGCGCCGGCTCACTGTGAACGCGGAGCCCACCGGCGCGGAGGCGGAGCTGCGCGTGCAGGTGGTGCAGGGAGACAGCTCCCCGCCGGCCGGGTTCTTTCCCAAGCACGACGGCCCGCCGATCGAGGGGCTGACCTTCGACCGCTGCCGTCCGCTGAGCACGGATGCGCTGGACGCGCCGGTCACCTGGGACGGGGGCACCAGCCTCGGCGCCTGGGCCGGCAAGCCGGTCCGGCTGCAGTTCCACCTGCATCGGATGAGGATCTACGGCTTTCGTTTCGTGGCGTGACTCCGCGCTACCCGGCCGCGACCAGCCGGCCGTGCGGATCATGCTGCGCCGGGTGCTCGACGCCCGCCCTGCGGCGCGCTTCGCCCTGCTCGTAGCGGTTGGGCATCTCCACGGCCCGCCAGCGCAGGAACGCTTCCTCGTGCCGGTCGCGGCTGGCAGCCGAGGGCGCTGCCGGCACGTCGATTTCCCCCACCGTCAGCGCGTCCACCCGCCGCTCGCACGCGACCACCTCGCCCTTGCTGATGATCAGCGTCACGCCGACATTGGCCTCCACGATCGGGACGCCGTTCTCCCTGGCACGCGCCAGCACGGCCTTGTCCTGACTGCGCGAGCGCGATCCGTAGGACGGGATGAGCAGATACCGCGCGCCGTCCAGCACCGGAATGCGGGCGATGTCAGGGTTCCAGCGGTCGTTGCAGATCAGCACCCCGCACTTTCCGAACGGCGTCTGAAACGCGCGCGAGCGCTTGCCGAGGCGGTTGAACCACCAGTCGTCGTGATAGCCCTCGGCGAGCTGCATCTTGTGGTACGTGCCGCGGATCTCTCCAGCCGCGTCGATGAAGACCGCGCAGTTGTAGACGTCGCCGCCTGAGCGCTCGGCCAAGCCGAACGCCAGGCACATGCGCAGTTCACGGGCGAGCGCCCTGAACCGGCCGATCTCCGGTCCGTGCAGGCTCACGGCCGCCTCGTGCATGCGCTCGGCGGGCTGGGAGCCCTCGATGATCGGCATCACCACGTAGCCGTCGAGCGCCCCTTCCGGGGCGACGGCTAGCTCGGCGCCGGCATCGGCGGCTCGGCGGAACAGACCCTCCAGCCGGTCGCCGTTCGCGGCGACATCGAACTTGCGGGGCTTGAACGAACATGCGGCGACCCGGACCTGCGTGAACATGCGCCCACGCTACGTGCCGGCGTTCGCGGAATCAAGCATCGTGGAAGGTCGGGATGGGCCGATAACGGAGCCGGAGACGACGGTATCGGGGTGCTTGCCAGCGCGGACGCAAGCTTCCAGAGTTGCGGAATGAGCCAGCGAACGGAATTCGACCCCCTCAGGCTGCTGGACGCGCTGCATGCCGGAGCCGAGCGCAACTGCGCCTTCACCGCCACGGCCACCGAAACCGCGCGCGAATGGCAGGCGCACGCCCGTCGGGTGCTCACCCGGTACTTGGGCTTCCTGGACCGCCCGGCCCCGCCCGTGGAAGCCGAAGTCGAGCAGGCGGTCGACCGCGGCTCCTACGTCCGGGAGCGGGTGGTGCTGCGCACGTGGCCCGATGCGACCATGCCGGTCTACGTGCTGGTGCCGAAGGGCCTCACCGGGCCGGCGCCGTGCGTGCTGGCCCTGCACGGACACGGCTACGGCGTGCGCGACATCGTCGGGCTGTGGGAGGACGGCTCCGAGCGGTGGGAGCCGGACGGCTACCACAAGGACTTCGGGTGCGCCCTGGCCGAACGCGGCTTCGTCGTCGCGGCGCCGGAGATAAGCTGCTTCGGCGAGCGGCGCGCCGACTATTCGGCGCTGGCCGACGAGCTCGCCGGTCCCGAGCCGTCGACCTGCCACAACGCCAACACCTACGCGATCATGCTGGGCGGCTCGGTGATGGGCCTGCGCGTCTGGGACGGGATGCGCGCGGTCGACTACCTGGCCACCCGGCCTGAGGCGGACACCGACCGCCTGGGGGCGATGGGGATCTCCGGCGGCGGCGCCCACACCTACTTCTCCACCGCGTGTGACGACCGCATCCGCGCCTGCGTGATCTCAGGCTACTTCTGTGACTGGCGGCAGAGCATCCTGACCTTCGCTCACTGCACGTGCAACTTCGTGCCCGGCCTGCTGGGCCACGGTGAGCTCAGCGACTTCGCGGGGCTGATCGCGCCCCGCCCCTGCCTGATCGAAGCGGGCCGGCGCGACACGATCTTTCCGATCGACGGCGTGCACGCGGCGGTGGACAGGGCGCGGGCGGCGTGGCGCGCCTTCGGCGCCGGGGACGCACTGGTCACCGACGAGTTCGACGGCCGCCATCAGATCAGCGGCCGGCTGGCCTACGACTTCCTGGCCCGCCACCTCTGACCGAGCGTGGCCAAGCCTACAGCCGGTAGAGCTCGCCGAATTTGGTGGTCAGATAGTCGGTGAAGTAGCGCGCGTCGAGCGGCTCGCCGGTCACCCGCCGGCAGATCTCCGCGGCCGGGTAGACGCGGCCGTGGCGGTGGATCCGCTCCCGCAGCCAACCGAGGATCTCCGCGAACCGTCCGCCACGCACCTGCTCCTCCCAGTCGGGGAGGTCGCGCGCCATCGCGGCATGGATCTGCGCGCTGTACAGGTTGCCCAGCGTGTAGGTCGGGAAGTAGCCGATGGCGAACATCGACCAGTGGATGTCCTGCAGCACGCCGTCGGCGGCGCGCTCCGGGACGATGCCGAGCAGCGCCCGCGACTCCTCGCGCCAGGCGTCGGGCAGGTCGTCCACCTGCAGGTCGCCGTCGACCATGCGGCGCTCAAGCGAGAAGCGCAGCAGGATGTGCAGGTTGTAAGTCACCTCGTCGGCCTCCACGCGGATGAAGGACGGCTGCACGGCGTTGATCGAGCGGTAGAACCGGTCCAGGTCCACGTCGGCCAGGGCTGCGAAGCGGGGCTGAAGCTGCGGGTAGAAGTGCTCCCAGAACGACCGGCGGCGGCCGATCAGGTTCTCCCAGAAGCGCGACTGCGACTCGCAGATGCCGAGCGAGGTCCCGGAGCCCAGCGCGCTGGTGGCAAGCGCAGGCGCCACGCCCAGCCCATGCAGGCCGTGGCCGCACTCGTGGATGGTCCCGAACACGCTGGCGGAGAGCAGATTGGCGTGGAAGCGGGTGGTGAGCCGGCCGTCGGCGGCGCCGAGCGTGGTGGAGAAGGGGTGCGCCGACACGTCCAGGCGGCCCGTGTGGGATGAGAAGCCCAGCGCCGCCAGCAGGTGGTCGCTGAACGCGCGCTGTGCGCCCACGTCGTAGTCGCGCCGCAGCACCGCATCGTCGATCGTGACCGGCGACCCGGCGATCCGCTCCAGCAGATCGACCAGCGGGCCGCGCAGCGCGTCGAGCACGGCGGTGAGCTCGGCGGTGCGCATCCACGGCTCGAACGCGTCGAGCAGCGGGTCGTAGCGGGTGTCGCCGAATCCCAGGTGGTCGGCCTTCTCGCGGGTGAGACGCAGCGTCTCCTGCAGGTCGTCCCGGAACAGGCTGAAGTCCGACGCCTTGCGCGCGGCGACCCAGCTCGCGTGGTTGACGCTGGCCTGGCGGGCGATCGCCGTCACCAGCTCCGTGGGCAGCCTGGTTTCCCGGTCGTAGGTCCGCCGCAGCTCGCGCAGAAACGCCCCGTCGATCTCGTCCAGGTCGGAACACGCCTCCCCGGCAGCGATCAGGTCGCCCATCTCCGGCGCGGTCTGGCGCTCGTGGACGTGTCCCTCCAGCAGCGCGAGCTGATCCGACCGCTCCGCGACCGCCCCCTCCGGCATGTACGTCTCCTGGTCCCACTGCAGCAGCCCGATGACGTGCTGCATCAAGTGGATCTCCCGATCGAGCGTGCGGAGGCGGTCCAGCGCCGGCGCGCGGCGTTCGTTCACGAACCCGAGTTCAGTTGGCGCTGTCTACCCGCACGTAGCGGGCGTAGCCGGTGGGAAGGGTGATCTCCTGCCCGGTGTCGTCCTTGCGGAACACCACCTCGGCTTCGGAGATGCTGGACACCGTGATCGGGGTCCCGGGCACGAGATGGTCCTGGTCGAGGCGGCGCATCAGCTCCTCGTTCTCCTCGGCTTCCTCGGTGATGCGCAGGATTGAGGTCCGTTCGCCCGCGTGCACGGTGGTCAGGCGCGGCGCGTCGAGCAGCCTGCGCTCATCGGGCGAGCCCGGAAACGGATTGCCGTGCGGACAGGTCGTCGGATGGCCGAGCCGCTCGAAGAGGTGCGCCTCCAGGCGCGCCGACAGCGAGTGCTCCAGCTTGTCGGCCTCTTCATCCACGTCCACCCAGTCGAAGCCCAGCTCGTCGACCAGGAGGCGTTCCAGCAGGTAGTGGCGGCGGATGGTGCGCTCGGCCTGCCTGGTGCCGCGCTGCGTGAGGCGCACGCCGTCGTCCGGATCCAGGACGAGGAGCTTGCGCTGCTCGAGACGCTTGAGAGCCTGCGACACCGCGGCGGCCGAAACCCCGATCCGCTCGGCGATGCGCGCACCCACGACGGGCCGCCGCTCGCGCAGCATCAGATAGGTCTGAATGAGGTATTCGTTCGCCGTGGCCGACGAAGGACGTTGGGCTTTTGCCATGGTGTACGGGGTACCGCCGGCACGGAACCGTGCCTACAGGGTAGCCAGGAGCCCCCCGCCGGTCAAACCGCGCCCGGCTGGCCGGCCGTCTCCCGGCGGTGCGCGACCTCCCCGGCCTTGATCACGATGCGGGGAGCGCGCAGGTTGCGGAGGTCCTCCAGCGGGTCGCCGTCGAGCAGCAGCAGGTCGGCGCGCTGGCCGGCGGCCACCTGCCCGACTCCGTCCAGCCGCAGGTGACAGGCGGCCAGGCTGGTAGCCGAGCGCAGCGCCTCCGCGTTGCTCAAGCCGGCCTGCACGTAGGTCAGCAACTCGTCGACCAGGGCGTCGAAGCGGGTGTCGATCGCGCCGCAGTCGGTGCCGGCGATCTGCGGCACGCCCAGCCGGTGGAACAGCCCGGTGTTGGTCAGCCGGCCGCGCAGGCGCGCGACCGCGCCCACATCCTCGGGGTTGTAGGTGCTGCCCTGACGCTCGAACTTGGCGGCGTTCTGCAGGGCGCAGAACACGGTGGGGACCACGACGATGCCGCGGTCGCGAATGCGCTGCGCGATGTCCGGATCGTAGCGGTACCGGCCCGGCGGCTCGGCGAAGGTGGCGTGCTCGATCATCTGCAGTCCCGCGTCGATGGCGCGCCCGATGCTCTCGGTGGCGTGGCAGTGCGCAGTGACGTAGGTGCCGTGCGCCGCTGCCACCTCGACCGCCTCCCGCATCAGCTCCAGCGGCAGGTCCGCCTCGTGCGGGCGCGTGCCCGGCGTCAGGCCGCCGCCGGAGGCCATCAGCTTGACGTAGTCGCCGCCCTGGCCGAGTTGCCGCTCGACCGCGGCGCGCACCTCCGCGCGGGAGCTCACCTCGATGCCACCGAGCCAGTGGCAGTGCCCGGCGGGGCGCATGAGCGCGTAGCCGCAGCAGATCACGTGCGGACCGGCCACCCGGCCCGCCTCGATCTCGCGCCTGAGCTCGAACATCGGCTCGGCGGGAGCGGCCAAGTCGCGCATCGTGGTGATGCCGGCGGCGAGCGCGACGCCGGCGTTGCGCACCGCGACCCGCCGGCGCTCGGCCCCGTCGACGGCGACGAAGTTCTGGCGCGGCGTGCTGCTGCCGTCCAGGAAGAAGTGGACGTGGGTGTCGATCAGCCCCGGACACAGATAGCGGCCGCGGCCGTCGATGGTCTCCGCTGCCGGGGACGGAGGCATCGTATCCGCGCCCACCTCGGCGATGACGCCATCCGCGACCCGCACCGATTGCGATGGATGGACGGCCCCGGTGGCCACGTCCACCACGCTCACGTCCGCGATGTGCAGGTCATTCAAGGTCGCAGCCCTCCCCGAGTACGCAGAGTGCGAGATACCGCACCATTTCGGAACTCGCTCCGAAGTAGTCTAACCAATTCGGAACGGACTCCGGATTGGTCAGGTGCTTCCAGCCTTTGTTCGGCCGGCTGGAGGTCGGTCAGCCCAAGCGATCGAGGATGTTGCGCGTGATCCGGTCCACCGTGGGGTCGCCGCCGCGCAGGCCGTTGCTCCACTCGGTGCAGCCGGCCGTCACCACCGTGCCGCCGCGAGTATAGGTCCCCATTGCGGCCAGCCCCGGCTGCGGGAGCGTGCCGCCGCCGTCGCCCAGGATGGCGCGGCTGGCCTGCTCCAGCGACGCGTCCACCCGGCCGAGCGCCGCCGGCGCCGTGGCCAGGATGCGGAAGCCCTCCGGCGTCCCGTCTTCATGGGTCGGATGCGGCAGCCCGTCGCGCCACGCGACCCGGCAGCCGTCGCACTCGTAGCCGACGATGCGGTCGCGGGCACCGAAGCTCTGTCCGCGCTGCAAGCCGGTTCCCGCGAACAGCCAGTGCTCGGGCCGGTGCACCGTGTAGGAGTCTGTCGGACCTGCCGCGTGAGCGGGAGGGCCGACGGACTCCGACGCGGACGGTGGGGATGGGCCAAGAGCGGAGCCGCAGGCGATGGTCTTGGGGCGGTAGGAATCCGGACCGTCGTCCATCATGCCGAAGAAGCGGTGGTAGCCGCCGTAGGCGAAGCTCACGCCGGTGAGCTTGTTCTCGGGCCTTCCGATCAGCCGGTGGCACCACATGGTGGTGAGGGTCTCGTGCTTACCGCTCGCGAAGTGCGGGTCGCGGGTGTGGTCCTTGAAGCAGACCAGCGCGCGGCCGTCCTCCTCCGAGCGCACCTGCCACCAGGCGCAGTTGCCGGAAAGGAAGGCGACGTTGCCGCCACGGCCGATGTAGTCCTCGAGGTGGTCGCGCATCGGCTTCGACCAGTACTCGTCGTGGCCGACCGAGAGCACCAGCCGGTAGCGGTCGAGGATCTCCGGGTGGAACTCCAGGTCGCCGTTGACTGCGTAGTCGATCCGGTAGCCGGCCCGTTCCGCCCAGGCCGCGAACGGCCCCTCCCAGTTGTGCCAGCAGCTTGCCCAGGAACTGAACGAGTCGTAGACATCGACCCGGCCGGGCTGCCGGTGCAGGCCCAGGGTGACCTCCGCCTGCTGCAGGTTCCAGCAGTCCTCGACGCGCGCCGGCCGCAGGAAGGTGGGACGGCCGGTGTCCACGCCCCGCTCGGTCAGCGCGGCCGCCATCTCGTCCGTCAGGGTGCGGCCGTCCCGCGTGATCTCCAGGTCGCCGGGGATCGAGTACCGGAAATCGCCGATCGGCTCAAACCCGGCGAACGGCCGCTCGAACGACACGCGCGTCGCCGGTCCGTCGGGACCGTAGTACAGCGTGGAGCCGCCGTAGCGGTTGTAGGCGTTGTCGGTGTTGGTGGTGCGCTGCAGCAGGATGCTCGCGGTCCGCCCCGGCTCGGCCGAACGGACCACGAACGCCATCGCTCCGCGCACGGGCTGCCCGTCGGGAGCCTCCCCTCGCATGGACACCCGGTAGTAGCCGGTCGGCCACTCGCGTCCCACCGTCAGTTCCAGCGCCGGCGGCCAGCGGCAGCCGTGCGAGGAGGCGTCGTCCGGCACCGGGTGCTCGCTGCCGGCGATTCCGTCCCGCCGCCAGACCTCCACCTCGCCTGCCCCTACCCGCGCGACTGCCAGCGAGTAGCCGGCCAGACTGGTCGACACGTGCAACTCGACGCGCTCCCCCGGCGCGACGCTCTGCCGCGACGGGTAGCCGTGCAGGTAGTGGCGGCTCGGCCCGGCCGGTGTCATGTCATCGACGACATGATCTCATGCAGCTCCTTGGCCGCCGGGTACAGCAGGTGCCAGTCGCCGCCCGAGCAGAGCCAGGAGACGCCGCCGTCGATCCAGTGGCGCAGCGCCTCCGGATCGGGGCCGATCGACTGTCCCATCGGCACGCCCGCGGCGCGCGCGGCGTCGAGCATCCGCTGGATGGCGGCGACCACGTCGGGATGGCCCGGCTGGCCCAGCAGGCCCATCGTGCCGGACAGGTCCATGGGGCCGGGGACGATGCTGTCCACGCCGGGAATTTGCAGGATCTCTTCGATCTGGTTCACGGCGTCGATGTGCTCGATCTGCAGGATCACCAGGATCTCGGCGTCGACCTTGGCCAGGTAGTCCTCGGTGCTGCGCGCGCTGAAGCGCACGCCGCGGATCGGGCCGAAGCCGCGCACGCCGCGCGGCGGGTAGCGGCACGTCCGCACCGCCTGCTCGGCGTCCGCCAGGTTGGAGATGCGCGGCATGATGATGCCGGCCGGGTGCATCTCCAGGAACGGCTTGACCACCACCGGGTCGTTGGACGGCACGCGGATGAACGGCGCCATGCCCACGCCGCGGCAGGTGCGGACGTGATTCAGGCAGTGATCGAGCGTCATCGCGGAGTGCTCCATGTCGATCCAGACGATGTCGAAGCCGACCTCGCCCAGCAGCTCGATCACCGTCGAGTCGGTGAGGGTCACGTTGGTACCCAGGCACACCTCGCCACGGGCCCACTTGTCACGGATCTTTTCCAGTTGGTTCACGGTGGCGGAGCATACCGGCTCAGCGCCGGCTTGATCGACACGTGCGGCGCTGCCACCCTCGCGCGACGTGAAGCTTATCGACGGAGTCGAGGCGAGGCCGCCCCGGTGACCGGTGGCGTGGGCTGGCACCGCGCGGCACTGGCCGGCGCCACCGCCTTGCTGCTCGCGGCGTGCGGCGGGCTGGAAGACGGTCTGTACGCGCGGATCGTCACGGACGAAGGACGCATCCTGGTTCGCCTCCACGAAGAGCAGGCGCCGCTGCCGGTCGCCGCCTTCGTGGGGCTGGCCGAGGGGGCGCTGGGGCCGGCTCGGTTCTATGACGGTTCGATCTTCGAGATCGCCTCCGAGCAGCTCGTCATGACCGGCGGCGTGGCCGGGCGAGGTCTCGCGGAGCCGGATTGGGAGATTCCCGACCAGTTTCATCCGGAGTTGCGCCACGACCGGTCCGGCGTGGTTTCGCTCCTGACCGAGACTCCGCACACCGGCAGCAGCCGCTTCGTGATCACCCGGCGCGCGGCCCCGGAGCTGGACGACGTGTATCCGGTGTTCGGGGAAGTGGTGGACGGGCTGGAGGTGCTCGACACGCTGCGGCGCGGCCAGATCATGAAGCGGGTACGCATCGTGCGCGTGGGACCCGCGGCGCGCGCCTATCGCGTCGACGGCCCCGGATTCGCCGAGCTGCGCTCGCAGGTGGCCGAGGAGTTGCTGCGGGCCGTCCTCAAGCGGCACGAGGAGGTGCTCGACGAGTTCCGCCGCCGCTGGCCGGACGCCGTCGCGACCGAGTCCGGGTTGCTATACGTCGTCCACAGCCAGGGCGAAGGTCCGACGCCGGACTTCGGAGCCAAGGTGCTGCTGCGCTACACCGGCAGCCTGATTGACGGCACGCAGTTCGGGACGTCCGGCCTGGAGCCGATGGAGTTCACGATCGGCGCCGTGGTGAAGGGTCTTGAGGAGATGCTCCTGCAGATGCGCCGCGGCGCTCGCCGCACCGTGCTGATCCCGCCCGACCTGGGCTACGGAGCCATGGGCGTCCCCGGCACCGTGCCGCCGCGCGCCTTCCTGATCTTCGACGTGGAGCTGGACGACTTCAGAAACTGAGCCGGGAGCCCTGCTATCATGGATGCGGACATCGCAATGCCGGTCGTCGCGCTGTTTCACGGAATCAGGATTCTCTCCATCCAGGGGCGCATGTGATCGACGATCCTCACTACATGCCCGAGGTGGTGCAGGTGATCGCCGCCCCGGCGCCCGACTATCGGATCATTCTGTACTTCGACGACGGGTCGATCCGCCAGTTCGACGTGACCCCGGTGCTGGACGGCCCGGTGTTTCAACCGCTCAAGGACCCGGAGCTGTTTCGTCGCTCGCTTACGGTCATGAACGGCACCGCCGCCTGGGACATCGCAGGCACGCGCGACGAATGGCGATGCATCGATCTCGACCCGCTGGTGCTGTACCGGGACTCGGTCGAGATCGACGAACCGGACTGGGTCCTGCGCGGCACGTAGTCAGCGCTCCGCCGCAATCAGATGTCGGAACCGGCACGCGCGCGGTACAAACGGCCGATGCCCCGTGCTTCGTATGCCGCCACGGACGCGGGGACGAACACCGCGTCGCCCCGCCGCAAAGTGAGCGTCCCTCCCGGCCAGCGCAGGTGCGCGCTGTCGCCCAACAGCAGCAGGATCTCCGGTCCCTGCGGCGTGAATCGCCCGGCGGCCGATAGGTCGACGACCGACAGCCGGAACTCCTCGGCAGGCACTGGATAGACGCGCTCGGCGGGACTCGCCGGCCGCGGCATGATACGCGCGGGTGCCGCCGGCCGCAGGTCGCTCGCGGCCAGCAGCTCGTCGGCGTCCACGTGCTTGCTGGTGAGGCCGGCGCGCAGCACGTTGTCGGAGTTGGCCATCAGCTCGATGCCGGCGCCGCTGACGAAGGCATGGAGCCGTCCCGGCGGCGTGTACAGCGCCTCGCCCGGCTCGAGATCGACGAGGTTGAGCAGCAGCGCTGCGATCACCGTCGGATCGCCCGGGTAGTGCTTGGCCAGTTCTGCGAGGAGCGCGCCCGCGGCCGTGTCCCGCGCCGCGCCGTCGACCAGCCGGCGGTGCAGGAGGGCTCCCGCGGCACCATCGAGCGTCAGGGTGGCGCGAAGCAGGCGCCGGATCGCCCCGGCGGCGTCCTGACCTGCGGCCGGTGCCGCCAGCGCTGCCAGTTCCCCGGCGCCGGCCGCGGTCAAGGCAGCTTCGATCTCCTGGAGCGGCCGGATGCCCGACAGGACCACCATGGGCTCCAGCGCCACCATGACCTCCGGCTTGTGTCCGCGGTCCCGGTAGGAGCGGCGCGTCGCGTCGAGCGGAATGCCCGCACGCTGCTCGGCTTCGAAACCGCGGACGGCACGTGCCCGGGTAGGGTGGACCTGAACCGAAACGGGCTTGCCGATCGCCAGGACCTTGAAGAGAAACGGCAGCGTCGCGTCGTGCCCGTCGCGCGCGGAGTGGCCGAGCGTCTCGGTCGGATGCTCGGCGATCAGGCGGTCCAGTGCCACCCGACGCGTGCCGACCCGCGCCACCGACGGCGCCGTGGGGTGCGCCCCCATCCACAGCTCCGCCTCGGGCCGGCCACTCGTCCGGCGGCCGAGGAGTCGGCCGAGCGCCGAGCGGGAGCCCCAGTCATAGTGCTGGACCGGGCACTCCAGGGGAAGGATGCCGAGCATGCGCGAGTGTACGAAGACGCCGGCTCCGGCGGCCACCGGCGTCTTGTCGCCGTCCGGGGATTGCGCCACCCTCACCGTCGCCCGCATGGATTCAGACCGCGCCCAGGCCATCGACCAGGCCGTGATCGACGCCCTCTCGTCCCGGTCGGCGGATGACGCCGGCGCCGACGGACGCCCGACTCCGTCCCACGACGCCCTCGTCGACAAGCGTTCCGGGCTGCGGCGTGTCGACTATCTGGAAATCCTGGAGTCCCAGTACCAGGCGCGCCACCTCGACCTGGAAGCGCGCCGGCTGCGCAGCCGCGGCACCGGCTTCTACACGATCGGCAGCGCCGGCCACGAGGGCAACGCGGCGCTGGCCGCCGCGTTGCGCCCCGACGACCCGGCGTTCGTCCACTACCGGTCGGGCGGCTTCTTCGCGCAGCGTGCCAAGCAGGCCGCCGGCCATACCCCGGTGTTCGACGTGCTGCTGTCCCTGTGCGCCAGCTCCGAGGATCCGATCGCCGGCGGCCGCCACAAGGTATTCGGCAGCACGGACCTGTGGATGCCGCCGCAGACCAGCACGATCGCCTCGCACGTGCCCAAGGCCATGGGGACCGCCTTCGCCATCGAGCGGGCCAAGCGGCTCGGGCTCGGTCAGTCCCTGCCGTTCCCGGAGGACGCCATCGTGGTGTGCACCTTCGGCGACGGCACCCTGAACCACGCCTCCGCGCTGGCCGGCATGAACGCCGGCGCCTGGGCGGCCTACCAGAACCTGCCGGTCCCGATCCTGTTCGTGTGCGAGGACAACGGCGTCGGCATCTCGGTGCAGACGCCGCCCGGCTGGGTGGAGCGGGTCTGGCGCTCCTACCCGCGCATCACCTACCTGAAGGCGGACGGCTGCGACATCGTCGACACCTTCCGGCAGGCGCGCGCGGCGGTGGAGGTGTGCCGGCGCCAGCGCGTGCCGGTCTTCCTGCACCTGGAGCTGGTGCGCCTGCTGGGCCACGCCGGGGCGGACCTGGAGCTCGCCTACCACTCGCGCGAACGGATTCAGGCGGCCGAGGCGCGCGACCCGGTTCTCGGCAACAGCCTGCGCGCGGTCGAGCTGGGCCTGGCTCCGGCGCGGGCGCTGCTGCGGTCGTACCGGGAGACTGCCGACCGGGTGCGCGCGGCGGCGCGGGAAGCCGAGCGGCGGCCGCACCTGTCGAGCGCTGCCGAGGTGGCGGAGCCCATCGCCGAGCATCGCCCGCTGCAGGTGATGCGGGAGGCCGCGCGCGCCGAGCACGCGAAGGAGCGCGTCGCGCTGTTCGGATCGAAACGGCGGCTGCCGGAGCGGCAGGGACCGCAACACTTCGGCCGCCTGCTGAACTGGGGCCTGCTCGACCTGATGGCCAAGTACCCGCAGATGGTCCTGTTCGGCGAGGACGTGGGCCGCCGCGGCGGCGTCTACGGGGTCACCACCAAGCTGGCCGAGCGGGCCGGCTCGGCGCGCGTGTTCAACACCCTGCTCGACGAGCAGTCGATCCTGGGGCTGGCCATGGGCGCCGCCCACGTCGGCCTGCTGCCGGTCCCGGAGATCCAGTACCTGGCCTACTACCAGAACGCCCAGGACCAGATCAGAGGCGAGGCGGCGACGCTCTCGTTCTTTTCGCAGGGCGGTTTCCGCAACCCGCTGGTGGTCAGGATCGCGAGCTGGGCGTACCAGCGGGGATTCGGCGGGCACTTCCACAACGACAACAGCATCGCCGCGCTGCGCGATCTGCCGGGCGTGATCATCGCCAGCCCGTCGCGCGGCGACGATGCCGTGGGCATGCTGCGCACCGCCCTGGCGGCAGCGGTGACGGACGGACGCGTGGTGCTCTTCCTGGAGCCGATCGCCCTGTACCAGACCCGGCACCTGCACGAGGAGGGCGACGATCTCTGGCGGTTCCGGTATCCGCCGCCGGGCGATGCGATCGAGATCGGGCGGGCGCGCGTCCACGCCGCGGACGATCCGGACCTGACCATCGTGAGCTGGAGCAACGGCCTGTGGCGATCGCTGCAGGCGGCGCGCATCCTGTCCGAGCGGCACGGCATCGCCGCGGAGGTGATCGACCTGCGCTGGCTGGCGCCGATCGACGTGGATGCCGTGGTCACGCACGGGACCGGCAGCGGACGCATCCTGATCGTCGACGAGGGCCGTGCCACCGGCGGCGTGAGCGAAGGGCTGGTGGCCGTCGTCGTCGATGCGACCGCCGACGCCCCGGCCCGGCCGGAGATCCGGCGCTACTGTGGGGAGGATACCTTCATCCCCCTGGGACCGGCCGCCGAGCACGTCCTGCCGTCGACGGACGGGATCGTCGCCCGCGCGGTCGACCTGGTCCGCCCGCAACGGCGGCAGGCGCCGGCGCCTGAGGCAGCCGAACCGGAAGCCGGCCGGAGCGCGACCGCGGCGTCGGCAGCCCGGTGACGACCGGCGCCGGCACGCGCAGGCGGGTCGTCGTGATCTGCCCCGGCCGCGGCAGTTACGGACCCGCCGACCTGGGCTCCCTGTCCCGGCCGCTGCCGGAGGCATCTCGGGAAGCGTTCCAAGCAGCCATGCAGGCGACCGACGCCCGCCGCGGCCACGCCGGCGACCCCACGCTGGCGGCGCTCGACGGCGCCGAGCGGCTGACCGCCGCCCACAGCGCGGGCGAGCACGTGTCGCCGCTGATCCTTGCCTGCACCGCCGCCGACTTCCTGCGCGTCGACGTGGAGCGCTGCCACGTGGTGGCCGTGGCCGGCAACAGCCTGGGCTGGTACTCGGCGCTGTTCTGCGCCGGCGCGCTGACGCTGGCGGACACCATGAAGGTGGTGGAGACGATGAGCGGCATGGCCCGCGACGGCCTGATCGGAGGCCAGCTCATCTATCCGGCCACCGACGACCGATGGCTGGCCGACCAGACTCTCATCCGGCGCGTCGACGTCGCGCTCCGCGACGCGCGGGCGGCCGGGCACCGGGCAGGAGACTCCATCCGCTATGGCGGCTACCGCGTCCTCTGGGGCGACGACGCCGGTATCCGCGCGCTGCGCTCCGGGCTGCCGCGCCACGAGTCCGGCGAGCGCGCCTACCCCCTGCATCTGCATGGTCACGCGGCCTTCCATTCGCCGCTCCTTGCGGACAACGCACGGCGCGCGGTGGCAGCCCTGTCCGACACGGTCGACTGGCGGGCTCCCGAGGTCCCGCTGATCGACGGCCGCGGCCGCCAGTGGTCGCCGCTCGCCACCGACACCGGCGCGCTCGCCGAGTACACGCTGCGCACGCAGGTAACCTCGACGTTCGACTTCACCGCCTGCGTGCGGGTCGCGCTCCGGGAGTACGCTCCCGACCTGCTGGTCTGCCTGGGCCCCGGCGACGCGCTCGGCGCCCCGGTGGCGCAGGTGATCATCCAGGAGCGCTGGCAAGGGATCGGCGACCGGGAGGCGTTCCTGCAACGACAGAAGGCCGACCCGCTGGTCGTGTCGTTCGCCCGCGACGAGCAGCGGCGCCTGGTCACGGACGCGTAGTCCTCGACGGATCTGTCGATCTGTCGACCGCCGATTGACTTAATCGGTCCTCCGTGATAGCCGGGTACGGTCGCCCGGCGCCTCCCGGTGTGGCGCCAATCACGGGCGCTCAGAGGAGGACTCGCCATGACGAAACGGTTCCTGGCGATCGCCATCGCCCTCACGACCGTCGCGACATTCGGCTTCGCTTCCGGAGAGGAAGAAGGGGCCACGATGGAGGAGACTCCCCTGGTCTGGATGTGGGGCGTCCGGGCCGTCTACGGGGACAAGACTCCGGAGATGATCCCGGAAGCCAACGCGTGGGTGGAGGAGAACTTCGGATTCCACGTGCAGATCGGCGCGGTTCCCGAGGGATCGACCGCGGATGAGGCGCTGCAGCTCCTGATCGCGCAGGGCGAGATGCCGGACGTGATCATGGGCACCAGCTTCTTCACCCTGGGCGACTTTGCGACCCAAGGCAGACTGCTGCCGCTCGACAAGTACTTCGACGATCCCACCAACTATCCCGTGTACGCGCGCACGCCGCGCTCCTACCTGGCCAAGTACGTCGTGAACGGCCAGGTGATGGCGCTGCCAGGCCGTGGATGGCCCGTCGACATGGGCCGCGGTCCGGTCACCTGGCACAGCAACGCGTGGATCCAGCGGCTGGACGTGATGGAGGCGCTGGGGATTCCCAAGACGCACGACGACCTGCTGGAGAACCTGCGGGCCATCCGCGACGGCGACTTCCCCGACCTGGAGGGCAACCAGCCGGAGGGCTTCGCCATGTGGATCCCGGAGGTGGCGGTCCAGAACGTGATCTACTCACTGAAAGGCGCCGGCTGGGAGGTCGACGACCAGAAGCGGCTGATGCCCCCGTGGGCGTCGGTCCAGACGCGTGAAGCGTTCGCCTACCTCAACCAGCTCTCCCGCGAGGGGCTGCTGGACCCGGGGCAGTTCTTCTACGACGTGGGCAAGTTCTACGGCAAGCTCAAGCCCGCATCGCTCGCCTATGCGGCCGGCGGTACCCACCTGGCGTCGCTGATGCACGACACCGTCGGCGCCCTGATCAGGGAGCACGGCCAGGACAGCGCCATCGCCCAGGAGGGGCTGGCCAAGCAGCACGTGTCGCTGGCTCCACCCGTGCACGACGCGCCGGGCCGCATCTACAACATGCAGCCCGCGCCGGTGATGATCTCCGCGGAGACGCCCGTGCCGGACAACGTGCTGTCCTACCTGCACTGGAGCCTGACCGAAGAGGGCTACATTTCGGCGTCCCACCAGTCAGGCATCAGGGGCGTGCACTGGGACTTCACCGACGGTCCGGACATCTGGAGCCTGTTGCCCGAGTGGGTCGGCTACAACGCGCAGAACCCGCACAAGGACGACCGGCCCAGCGCGATCTCGCAGTCGACCTGCTTCACCCGCTCCCTGGAAGCGGGCGAGTGCAAGCCGATCCTGGCGCCGTCGCTGATCGTCTTCAGTCAGCCGTCCTACGCCAGCGTCCAGTACCTGTTCCCGCTCAGCGTGCAGGACAAGGCCAGTCAGGGCTTCATGATGGGGCTCGACGGCGGCCCGGCGTGGGCGCCGCGCCTGGGCGGCTTCCAGCCGCTCTGGGCCGAGGTGACCAGCCCGATCCCGTCCTATGCCCAGCTCACGGAAAAGGCGCCCCCGCTGGAGGAATCGGCGATCATCTCCGCTCAGGAGCGCCTGACCAACGCGGTGGCGCCGCTGATCACGGCGGAATCGGTAGACGAGTTCAATCGGTTGTACGACGAGTTCGTCGACTCGGTGATCAAGCTGGCCAACTGGAAGGCGATCTACGGCGCCAAGCATGACCGCTGGGTCGAGTGGATCACCGCCAAATGGATTCGACGACCGGGACAGCCTGCTGACGGTGACGCCGCTGCCGGAGTGGAAGGAGGTGATGGGCTGGTAAGCCCACGCTGAACCGGACGCGATAACGACGTGGATGCCGGCCTCGCCCGAGGCCGGCATCCACACTTGGTCGGGCACACTTTGGTCGGGCACACTTTGGTCGGGCACACTTTGGTCGGGCAGGAGGAGGGAGCGGATGCTCGCGCAACGACACATCGCAACCGTGCCCGAGCGGCTGTTTACCGTTGCGAACTACGCGGCGCTCGGCCTTTTTGCCCTCATGACCGCCTACCCGTTCTGGTACGTCATCCAGGTCTCCTTCACCGATCCGCTCTACGATTTCCGGTTCTCGCTGCTGTGGCCGCGCGGCTTCTACTACGCCAACTACGCCAAGGTCTTCTCCAGCTCCGGGATCGGCCAAGCGTACCTGATCAGCATCCTGCGGGTGGTGATCGGCGTGCCGCTGATGGTGCTGGTGACCGGCGGTGCCGCGTTCGCCCTCACCCAGAAGCAACTGGTGGGGCGCAACATCATCATCCTGTACTTCTTCCTCACCATCTTCTTCAGCGGCGGGTTGATCCCCACCTTCATGGTGTACCGGAGCGTCGGCCTCCTGGACACGTTCTGGGTGTTGGTGCTGCCGCTCATGTTCAGCGTCTGGACGATGATCGTGATGAAGACCTCGTTCCAGACCCTTCCCTACGGGTTGACGGAGGCGGCGCTGATCGACGGCGCCCACTACGGCTACATCTTTTTCCGCATCGTCCTGCCGCTGTCGATGCCCATGGTGGCGACGCTGTCGCTGTTCACCGCCGTGACCCACTGGAACGCGTGGTTCGACGGCGCCTTCTTCGTCCAGAACTGGAAGCTGAAGCCGCTGCAGACCTTCCTGCGTACCTACGTGCTGGAGTCCGCGTGGCACGCCAAGGGCGTGTATACCGGCGCCAATCAGGAAATCCTGGATCAACTGGAGCGGTTGACGCCGACCTCCCTGATCTATTCTTTCATCGTCGTCGGCACGGTGCCGATCCTGCTCGTCTACCCGTTCATCCAGCGCTACTTCATCAAGGGCGTGTTGATCGGATCGATCAAGGAGTAGCCCGCGCGCCCGTCGGACTCGCGGTCGGAAACAACCGGTCCGCGTTTCCCCAGAAGATGTCCTCCACCGCCGAGTCGCCGAGCCCCAGCCCCCAGCACGCCCACTTCAGCGAGCGCAGGTGCTCCAGCCCCACCAGCGCCGGCATCACCGCGCCGTCGCGCGCCCCCCAGATCGGGTTGTCGGCCTCAAGCACCGCAAAGGAGCTGCCCGCCGCCACGTAACGGCCCAGCACGTGGCTGCACGGGTAGTCGCTGCCGTACAGCAGGCGGTCGTGGCCCATGATGCGGATGATCGCCTGGTGCGCGGTCGGCTCGCAGTTGACGCTGGTGTCGAAGAACAGGTTGTCCAGATCGGTCAGCTCGGGGAGCCCGGCCAGATTGTTCTCCGGCTGGAACCCGCGCGCGGAGTGGGACAGCACCAGCCGGATGCCGGGATAGGTGGTGCAGTAGTGGCGGATCCAGTGGATGTTGGACGGGTGGCCGACCGCGCGCTCCTTCACCAAGTGCATGTTGATGATCCAGCCCTCTTCGTCCGCGACCCGCACAAGCGGCTCCGGCATGTACTCGGGAATGTCCGCCTCCCAGGTCGGTTTGCGCGCCGCGTAGGTGTGGTAGGATTTCAGCCCGATCGCGCCGAGCCGGCGCACCTCGGACCGCACCCACTCCGGATCGTCGCCCGGCCTGGCGAAGAAGTAGCTGCAGCAGGTCCCGCCCGAGCGCCGCGCCTGTTCCGACGACCAGGCATTGGCCGACGCAACAAGCTCGGAAGTGAACGAGAACGGGATGAACGCCGCCTTGACCTGCCGCCCCGGGTGCAGCAGCTCGCAGCCGGGCGCCACGTCCTCGAACCGGGTCGGGATGGTGATGCCGACCGCGCCTTCGATGGTCGCCTGCGCGTCCCAGATCTCGAAGTGGGCGTCGAACACACGGTCCGGCACGAAGGAATGCAACTCGCGTTCGAACAGCTCGCGCGAGCGCTCGACGATCTCCTGCTCGGTGGTGGCCATATGCAAAGCAAGGCCGAGCCGTCGCTTCGCTGTCAACGAACCGCGACGGCAAGCAGGTTGCCGCTAGGCCCGTACGACTCGTATGCTTGACTCATATGGGCATTCCTGCCGCTGATGTCGCCTCCGTGCTCGGCGGGCGACGGATCCTCGGCCGCCGCGTACAGGACGGCCGGGATCTCGACGCGCTGGTTCGCGAGGGCGTACCCAAGCCGGCTCTGGAGCGGTTGGTCTCGCTGCTCGCGGAGCCCATGAGCGGCGGTGGCGCAGCGCTCAGTGCCCGTCTGCGCAACAAGATCGTGCCGCGTGCGACCTATCAGCGCGTCGAACGCTTCAACCTGCAGGTTTCCGAGACTACGGAGCGACTCGCTCGTCTCTACGCGCTGGCCTCCCAAGCGTTTTCCGATCCCTCTGCGGCGGCGCGCTTCATGATGAGCCCGCATCCGGAGCTCGCCGGACGCACGCCGTTCGACGTCGCGCTGACCGAGGTTGGAGGGCGAGAGGTGGAGGAGGTCATCGAGCGGGGCCTGCATGGACTACCCGCCTGAGTCGGACAAAGACCGTATACCGCATCGTCAGCGCCCGGTACCCGCCGTTCGATGGAGGCGGCGCGTACCGGTGGGGCAGTCGCTGGGTCAGCCCTGGTCGCTCCGTGGTGCATGCGGCCGAGACGTTTGCGCTCGCCGTCCTTGAGAACCTCGTGCATTGGCAGACCAACATGTTGCCCCGAGACTTGGTCTGCGTCCGAGCGACGATTCCCGGGGGCATCGCACAGGAGTGGGCACGCGGCGTCGACTCGGCATCGCTGACTTCTGACCACTATCCCACGACGCGTCGCATCGGCGACGCTTGGTACCGGCGCGGGGAGACCGCCGTCCTGTGGGTTCCGTCCGTCGTGTCCCCCTACGAAGCCAACGTCCTGTTCAATCAGCGACACGCGGACTTCTCACGGATCATGGTGGAAGATCCTGCCCCCGCTCACCTGGATGCTCGGCTGCCGCGCCGCGCGTGACGCACGGTTGACGACGCGGCCCCGACGGGCCAGCATGGGGGCCTCGCCGCTTGGAGGAGGCCGCGATGGCTGAACGCACGACCGTCGACGCTCCCGCCCGCCGTCCGGCGCGCGTACGGAACACGCTCGAGACGATGGTGCGCCAGCGCTGGCTGTACCTGCTGCTTGCACCCTCGATCGTCGCCGTCTTCGTCTTCAGCTACCTGCCGATCTACGGGTTGACCCTGGCGTTCCGGGACTTCAACGCGGCGCTCGGCCCCTTCGCCAGCCCCTGGTCGAAGCCGATCTTCTACAACTTCTGGTTCTTTCAGGACCCCGAGTTCTGGTACGTGCTGCGCAACACCGTGCGCATCTCGGTCGTCAAGTTCGTGTTCGGTTGGCCGGCTCCCATCCTGCTCGCGCTCCTGTTGAACGAGATCAGGCACTCCGGCTTCAAACGGACGGTCCAGACCGTCAGTTATCTGCCCCATTTCCTCTCGTGGGTGATCATGGCCGCGGTCACCTACCGCATCCTCGACTACGAGGCGCACAGCCCCGTGAACGTGATCATCGGCCTGTTCGGGGCGGAGCCGGTGGCGCTGATGGCCGATGAGAACGCCTTCATCCCGATCGTCGTGATCACCGCCATCTTCAAGGAGATCGGCTGGGGAACGATCATCTACCTGGCGACGATCGCCAATATCAATCCGGAACTGTACGAGCAGGCGGAGATCGACGGCGCGGGCAAGCTACGCCAGACCCGGCACATCACGCTCCCCGGCATGGTACCGATCGTCTCCATCCTCCTGGTGCTCGCCATTCCGGGGATCCTGCAGGCCGGCTTCGACCAGCTCTACAACCTGATGAACCTTTCCACGCGAAGGGTCGCCTACGTCACCGACATCTACGTGCTGCGGCTGGGACTGATCCAGGGTCAGTACTCCGTTGCGACGGCGATCGGCCTGGTGTACTCGGTGGTGGGACTGGCGCTGGTGCTGATCGCCAACCGCATCTCCAAGAGCTCCTACGGCCACGGCATCTGGTAGGCGTCGGGACGACGGCGTTGGCTCGCTCCTATCAGGGCGTCATACATGACTGATGCGTCGACGGCTGCTGCAGGACCAGGGTGTCGGTAGACTCGTTCGGCGCAGACCCGTTACCTTTCCCTACATGAGGACAGCGACGGCGGTCCGATCGCCATCGTCCAAGTCTCGTTCCTTCTTTTCTGGAGCCTGCCTGATCATCACATCCCTCGGACCCACGCCGGTTCGCTCGCCGCCGGCAAGAAGCGATTGGGAGGATCCTTGGGGCGCCGTCGGCAGCTTCCTATCCGACGCGCTGCGACACGTGGTGGCGGCCGACCCCTCGTTGCCACCGCTGCCCGAAGACCTGTATTCGATGCCGACGAGCGGGCGTACCCCGACGTTCGATTGAGCACTCGTCCGCCTGAGCCCCAAGAGAGCCATCCGCAGGAGCCAGCGACCGCGACTCCTGAAGGTGAGGCTGAGAGCACGAGTCGATCGCTCGTACGCGTCTCGACGGAGAGGTACAACGGGCCACTTCCACACCCGGCGATACTTGAGCAATACGAAGCGATCCAGCCAAGGTTCGCAGAGCGGATGCTCAGAATGGCGGAACGCCAACAGGATCATCAGCACGAGATGGAGAAGACCTCCGCCGAAGCCGCGGCCACGAGCGAGCGACGAGGCACATGGTCGGCTTTGATCGTCGCTCTGTGCGCATTTGTCCTTTTCCTGCCGGGCACTCTCTATTCCGGGCATCCTGCAGCCCGGCTTCGACCCAGCTCTACGACCTGATGAACGCCTCCACCCGCAGGCTGGCCTACGTCACCGACATCATCTACGTGCTGCGGCTCGGCCTGATCCAGCGGCAGTACTCGACGGACGCCGCGCTGGAACTGGTGTACTCGGTGTTCCGGCTGGCGCTGGTCGCCAACTATCTCTCCAAGAGTCGCGCCAGCCACGGCATCTGGTAGTCGGGCGTCCCGGAGCAAGCGATTCAGGTCAGACTCCGGGGGTTCTGCTTCGGCGTGACGATGGCGATAATGACTCCGGCCATCATTCCCGAGCAGGGCAGGCACAAAGCCATCCGAGCCTCTCACCGTTCATCCTCTGGCCAGCTACTCGCCTCTTCCCACGTTACAGTTGGTATAGGGCTCTTCATGACGAACCTCGCCGGGGTTTCTTCATACTCTCTGTATCCATCGCCCGCTGTCCATTGCGTGTACGCCGAGTGTTCCACCCCAAAGTCCGGATCCGGACTCCATGACACCGGGACATAGGCAACGATGACGACTGCTTCAATCTCGTCGTACCCTGTACGCCAGTAGCGCCGCACTCCCACTCTCTTAAAGTATTCAAACGGTATGTGGGCCGTCATTTTTCGTGCTTCTCCCATAAGTCCCGGCCATTGGAATAACCAATTTCCATCGTTTCCAATGATGACCACCGCTACACCATGCCAATCGAACGGATCGAGAACTTGCAACGCAATACCGTCTTTACCGTTGTGATTTGCGACTGTCACACGAGCGGCAAGCGCGGATTTCTGGTCTTCATATGGCGGAATCGGACGCACGCTTGTCCCTTGTGAATGCGCGCTTGTCCCTCTTGAATTGAAATACGTACCAACCAGTCGTGCTGGCATTTGCGTCCACATTATGCCGTTCGGGCAGTACATGTTGAACGCTTCGCCAAACCCGCGTGTATCGAATACGGCTACTCCGCGCGCAGGACTTATCTCCATCACAAAGCGATTTCCAAGCAGGATCTTGTCAATGTTGGCTGCGTGATCAAGCGTCAGGGCCTCGATACCAAGATCGGCGTTGTAGGTATATCGCCACGTCCACTCCTTGATCGGGTTTTCGTCTTGACGAATCCGCGTCTTGTATAGCCGGACCCACTCCTCGTTTCTGTACTCCACGTATGACAGGCTATAGTCAAGAGCTTCTCCTACGCGAGAAACGCTTGACTGAATCCATGCTTGATCGAGATTACATCTGCGGGCAAGGGTCCATATGCGGCCTTCTACTTCCGCGTCCAACAGTAGGTAGTCTGCGGTCTCAAGCGCCGTTTCGCTCCGGAAGTGACGCCACTTCCCGGTTTCCGCCACGGCGTCATCATCCGCCACGGCAACCACAGGCGCCGCCAGCAGGGCAAGCAGCAGTGCAAGAACCGACTTCGTCATCGTTCAGCCTCCTCAACGAAGTATCGCGCAGTTGCGCGCGGCCCGTCTTCGGGTCGGCCGCGGGGGCCGTGGTCCGGCAGCATGCGGTCTCCGTCCCAGCGCACCAGGCCGAAGCGCAGTACCCCGAAGAACGAGCGGGTCTTGTAGATGTGCAGGTTGCGCTCGGGGTCGGCCCATCGGAATAGCCACTTCGTGGTGCTGAAGGTGCGCGGCGGCGTGCCGTGCCAGTCGAGCGGATCGCCCGAGACGTGATAGCGGATGCCGCGGAGCTGGTAGACCAGGTACCAGAGGCCGTCGCAGTGGAAGACGCAGCACGACTCCAGGGGCGTGCGCTGCTGCCCGTCCGGCTGGTAGTGGACCATGCGCAGCACCGGGCCCCGGTCCTGCCAGTGCAGCAGGTCGTCGCTGGAGGCGGCGGCGATGCACGGCACGTCATCGTCCGCGCGCGCCGTGTAGTACAGCAGATACCCATCGCCGTGCTCCAGCAGGAACGGATCGCGGCAGTCGTAGAAGTGCGCGTGCGGCGCATTGCGGTCGAACCAGGGGAACCGGGCGGCGTCCAGGACCGGTCCATCCAGGAACCGCTCCCAGTCGTGGAGATCGGCCGAGCGGACGATCCCCAGGCGCTGAGTGCCGTGCCGGTCGACGCCGGCGTACGCCATGTACCAGTACCCGCCGCGCCGGAGGACGTGCGGCGCCCAGACGTGCCTGCCGTCCCACGCCTCCGCGTCCGCATCCGGCTGCAGGGCGTCGGCGCAGGTGCGCCACGCGAACAGGTCGGGAGAGTGTGCGTGCCCGATGGTGCTGCCGGCGGTGGTCCCCACCCCGTCCCAGAGGTCGTACCGGCGATGGATGAAGAAGTAGTGCCAGCCGTCCGCGGCGCGCACGATGCAGTGATCGTTGACGCCGCCGTCGGCAGGAGCATAGGCCGCCAGGCGGACGTCTCCGCTCACGTCTTCGGCGGATCCTCGGCGTCGTCGGCGGCGCGGCGGATGACGATGTTGTCATCCTCCAGGTCCACGCGCACGCGGTCGCGCCCGGAGATCGACAGCGCCTGCAGGTGATCGCGGGGGATCTGCAGCCGGCCCACGCGGTCGACGACGACGTACTCCCGGTGCGAGTCCGCCTCCTCCATGTGCAGGGCCGGCCGCGCGACCTGCGGGTCGCCGCCGTCCTCGCCCGCTGCACCGCGCTGGCGGATGAACTCGCTCGAGGTACGGCCGTCACGGATCGCCACCACGCGGCTCACCGACTGCGCCACCGCGCGGTCGTGGGTGACGATCACCACGGTCACGCCCAGGTCGCGGTTCACCTCCCGGAACGTCGCGAGCAGGTGGCGGGCGGTCTGCGAGTCGACGTTGCCGGTCGGCTCGTCGGCCAGCAGCAACGGCGGCTCGTTGGCCAGCGCCACCGCGATCGCCACCCGCTGCTGCTCGCCGCCGGAGAGCTCCATGAGCCGGTTGCCCGCCCGGTGGTCCACGCCGACCTGCCGCAGCAACTCCAGCGCCCGCTGCCGCCGCCGCCCGCGGCGGCGCGCCAGCAGCATCGGCACCTCCACGTTCTCCGCCGCGGTCAGGTACGGCACCAGGTTGCGGGCGCTGTTCTGCCAGACGAAGCCGACCGTCTCGCGCCGGTAACGCACCAGGTCCTGGGGACCGAGCTTGAGCAGGTCGGCGCCGCCGACCTCCACCGTCCCCGCCGAGGGGCGGTCCAGCCCGCCCAGGATGTTGAGCAGGGTCGACTTGCCGCTGCCGCTGGAGCCGATGATCGCCATCACCTCGCCCGCTTCGATCTCCAGGTCCAGTCCCTGCAACGCAACGACCTCGACTTCGTCGGTCTTGAAGATGCGCACCAGGTTCTCGCAGCGGATGGCCGCACCGCGCGGGCGCGTTCCGGCGCCGGCCGGACGCGTGTTGGCGGCGCTGCTCACGGAGTGCCCCCCGGCGCCCCCGCGGACTCGGGCTCCACGACGCGCCCGTCGCGCAGCGACACCCGCTGGTCGGCCATGTCGACGATTGCCGGGTCGTGGCTGCTCATCACCACCGTGACCCCCTGCTCGCCGGTGAGATCGCGGAGGATGCCGACCACCTGCAGGCCGGTGTGCGTGTCCAGCTCCGCGGTCGGCTCGTCGGCGAACAGCACCTGCGGGCGGTGGGCGAAGCCGCGCGCGATCGCCACGCGCTGCTGCTCGCCGCCGGACAGCTCGCCCGGCCGGTGGTTCATCCGTGACCGAAGCCCGACCATCGCCAGGCACTCCCTGGCGCGCTCCTCACGGCCGGTGCGGTCGGCGCCGGCGATGCGGAGCGCGAACTCGACGTTCTCCAGCGCGGACATGGCGGCGATCAGCGCCACCGACTGGAACACGAACCCCATGCGCAGGCGCCGCAGCTCGTCACGCTCCGGCTCGCTCAGCGCGGTGATGTCGGAGCCGTCCAGCAGCACGGCGCCGCTGGTCGGCCGGTCCAGTGCGCCCAGGATGTTGATCAGGGTCGTCTTGCCCGACCCGGACGGCCCGTGCAGGACCGTGAGCGTCCGCGGCTCGATCGCGATGCTCACCTCGTCCAGCGCGGTGACGACGCCGCTTCCGGCCCGGTAGCTGCGGGTGACGTCGACCGCCGTGATCATGACCTGCCGCCGGAGGTTTCCCCCGCTCCGTCGTTCAGGCCATATGCGTCCCACGTCTCGGTCAGGTCGACCACGGTGCCGGTCGAGCGCGCTTCGTCGATCCCCAGGGCCGTGACGCAGGCGACCAGTCCCTCGCGGCCGCTGGACATCATGGGACGTCCTTCGCGCAGGCGCCGGAGGCAGTCGCCGAACTGGGAGTCGTCGCCGCCGCCGTGCTGGCCCGCGCGCACCACCTCCGTCCGCTCCCACGGCAACCCCTCCCAGTCGCCGGTGTAGCGGATCGGCGCGTACTGGAAGAAGCCCCAGTAGATGTCGCCTTCGATGCAGCCGCGCTCGCCGACCAGGTACATGCGCCGGCTGGGGCTTGCCGCATTCTGGTTGCTGTGGAAGGTGGCGCGGATGCCGTTGGCGAACTCGATGATGACCACCTGGTTGTCGACGATGTCCTGCTCCGAGTTGAAGCAGCACAGGTCCAGGTCCTTGCCGCGCGTCAACGCAGGTTCCGCCTCCGGCTTCGGCGGCAGCGGGTCGAGCACCAGGCGATGGGCGCACTCCAGGTCGCAGTCGCGGCAGTACAGCGGCGCATCGGACCGGGGCGTGAAGAACGACCGGCCGCCGAACGACGCCACGCGCCGCGGCAGCGAATCGGCGAACCAGCACAGGATGTCCAGATCGTGGCAGCACTTCTCCAGCAGGTAGGTGCCGGTGAAACGGCGGAACCGCCGCCAGTCGCGGCGGAAGAAGGCTCCTTGCGCGAACGGCAGGTTCTCGTTCGCCTCGATCGACATGATCGGACCCAGGTCACCGTTGTCCAGGCGCTGCTTGATCCCCCGGTAGAACGGCGCGTAGCGCAGCACGAAGCCGACGATCAACTCGCGTTCGGCCGCCTGCGCCGCGCTCCAGATGGCCCGGCAATCCTCGGCCGTGGTGGCAAGCGGCTTCTCGCAGAACACGTGCTTGCCGTGCTCGAACGCCGCCACCGCCGGCTCGCGGTGGGCGTGGTCGGGCGAGCCGACGATCACGAGGTCGACGTCGTCGCGGCTCACCACCTGCTCGATGCCGTCCACGACCGCCGCGTCCGGTGCGTGCTCCCGCTGCGCCTGCAGCGCCGCCCGAGGGTTCGGGTCGTACAGAGCGGTGATCTCCACGTCGGCGGCACCGGCGGCGTGCCGGAGCAGCGAGCGCCCGCGCGCACCGCAGCCGATGGCGCCTACGCGGAACGGGGAATCAGCCATCGTCGAGGGCCCATCGTGCCATGCACCCGTCACCGGTGACCATGCGCCGCACCTCACCTCGGGCGGCACCTCACCTCGGGCGGCACCTCACCTCGGGCGGCACCTCACCTCGGGCGGCACCTCACCTCGGGCGGCACCTGGACTCAGGGAGCGAGCAGTTGCATCGGCGCGCACTCCACCACGCACGCCCGGCAGTCGCCACCGTGACGGGTTTCCAACTCGACCAAGGCGTCGTCCCAGGTCGTATGCGAGGCAGCGCCGGGCGGAAAGTAAGAGGCGACGTCGTGCCGGTTCAGGCCGGGCGAGCAGACGATCAGCCGCCGGCCCCGCATGGCGTCCGCGCCCGCCACGGCGTAGCCCTCCATGCCCTCGCCGCCCAGGTAGTGGAGCGCCCCGCCGTCGACCGCCGGCGTGGTCACCACCACCGTGCCGCCTTCCGCCACCAGCGTCTCGTTGCCGAAGAACGCGACGTTCAAGGCCATCAGCGACTGCACCCAGTCGATGTCCTTGGGGTAGGCGTTCAGGACGGCCACGTCGTAGCCGCCCGCGGTCGGCGTGGCATACCGCTCGCGCGCCGACGCGCACGCGCTGCGGAACACGGCATCAGGGTCACCGGCGTACAGGTCGGCGATCCCGCGCCGCGCGGTCATCACGGCGTTGATCGCGAAGTCGATGCCCACCTTCGCCCCGATCTCCTGCACGTACTCCTGGAAGCGGTTGCCCGCGATGCGGGCGACGCCGGCGTCGAACTCGGCGATCCGCTCGACGTGGGTCTCTTGCAGCGCGCGGATGCCGCTCAGCCCCACGGTCACCGTCTTGTAGCCGCCGCCGAAGCCGGCGAAGTCGTGCGGGGTGATGCCGCCGACGCTGATGCGGAAGTCACACGCCAGGTAGCTGCGGTTGATCGCGATCGGCACCCCGTTGCTGGTCCGGCCCAGGTCGGCGAGGTTGTCGTACGGGTTGTGGTAGACGACCTTCAGCCGCCCGGCCAGCGGCGCGCCGATCTTGCGCACCACGTCTCCGCGCACCGGCGTACGGTGGGCGCCGGAGGCCACGAACACCTGGAT
The DNA here is from genome assembly GCA_965202935.1 of Spirochaetia bacterium. Classification (GTDB taxonomy): domain Bacteria; phylum Spirochaetota; class Spirochaetia; order SZUA-6; family Bin103; genus CATQHW01. Next base: position 6,487,398 of record OZ241879.1, on the reverse strand, counting down.
GCCGTCTTCCGGGACGCCGGCGGCCAGAAGCTCCTCGACCACCTGCGGCAGGAACTCGTGCACGGGCGTCGGGCGGGCGATGTCGTCCACGGCGATGCCCACCCGCCGCTTGCCACGTGCCAGGACGCGGAGCGGCTCGCTGTCCAGGGGCGCGGAGATCCGTTCCGCGATCGTCGCCGGTAGTGCCGGCGTCGCGGGCATGCGCAGTACGTCCACGTGCCATGCGTCCGGGAACGACAGCTCCAGCTCGCCGTCTTCGAACCAGGCGTTCCAGGGGACCGTGACCGTCATGCCGTTTTCTCAGACCGTCGGGACCGCCCCGGCGCGCTTCATCTCCGCCAGGGCGTCCTCCATCACGTTCAGTGCCTCGTCCAGGTCCTCCGTGGTGTGCTGCACGGAGAAGCCGTGGTGGATCGGGCCGCCGCCGTAGTCGTGCAGGTAGACGCCGCGGTCGTAGCACCCCTTGATAAACCGCAGCATCACCCGCTTGTCGTGGCAGAGGCAGTCCTCGTACCGGGACGGCGGCGTGGTGCGCCCGAAGATGACGGTGAACCGCCCGCCGGACACGGGTGCGATCATGTTCAGCCCGAGGCCTGTGATGATGCGCTTCAGGCCGCGATCGAAGTGGTCCTCCAGCGCCTCCAGCGTATCGTAGAAGTACGGCTTGCCGGTCTCCCGCACGAACGCCAGGGCCGCCAGGATCGGCACCGGGTGGGCGTTGAAGGTCCCGGAGTGCTGCACCGGGCCGACCGGCTGGAAGAGGTCCATGATCCGGGCGTCCCCGGAGAACGCGGACACCGGCAGCCCTCCGCCCAGCGACTTGCCGATGGTGGTGACGTCGGGGGTGACGCCGTACTCGGCCTGCGCGGTCAGGTGGCGTGTCTTGAACGCCGACTGGATCTCGTCGAAGAACAGCACGATGCCGGCCTCGGCAGTGAGCTCCCGCATGCGCTGCAGGTACGCGGGTTCGGGCCGGATCGCCCCCCAGTTCCAGTTCACGGGCTCCAGCATGAGCGCGGCCGTCTCCTTGCCGTGGCGCTCGACCGCCTGCTCCAGGGCATCCACGTCGTTGTGCGGGATGGGGACGATCAGGCGAGCGAACTCGCGCGGGATGCCCGGGGACTCCAGGTACGGCTGCGTGCGATTGCGCGCCAGCCGATCGGCCGGCGGATGGCCGCCGATGTAGATCAGCTCGTGGTAGCCGTGGAAGTGACCCTCGATGCGGATGATCCTGTCGCGGCCGGTATGCGCGCGGCAGGCGCGGATGAGGTGCAGCGTCGCCTCCGACCCGGAGGAGCAGAACCGCACCCGGTCCGCCGACGGAACCGACCGGCACACCAGCCGCGCCAGCTCCTCGTGGTGGGTCGTCTCGTAGACGGAAGGGAATCCGATCCGGGCCGCGGTCGCCAGCGCGTCCGCGATCGCCGGATGGCCGTGGCCGAGCAGTGCCGCGCCGTGGCCGCAACACAGGTCGATGAAGGTGCGGCCATCGATGTCGGTGATGCGGCTGCCCTCGGCGCGCGCGACGTACATGGGAGTGCCGAGCGCCTTGTTGACCCGGGTAGAGGAGTTGACCCCGCCGGGCATCACCTCGGAGGCGGCGCGGAAGTGCTCGGCGATCAAGGATCGTTCGGCGATCGAGGATCGTTCGGCAATCGAGGAGCGATTGGCGATCAAGGATCGCTCGGCAGTCGAGGATCGTTCGGCAATCGAGCCGGATGGGGTTCGGGCGTTCATATATGGTAACGATGCCGCGTGACCTGATGGTCACCGCGGAGGATGCAGCGTAGCATCCACTCCCCCGAGCGTTCCACGGCATGCCACGCATCGAGCACGATTACCCGCAGGAGCCGTACGAGATCCACACGATCGCACTGACACCGACCCGCGACAGAGGAGGGTGACGATGGCCAGGACCGGAGAGAACGACCGCGGCGCGCAGCATGATCCGACGGCGCTCGGACGCGGCTTCAGGAGGCGCGTGCGCGGCGGGCCGCCGCTGCTCGGCGCGATGGCGGTCGAGTACCTGCGGCCGTCGCTGGTCAAGATCTTCCGCAACGCCGGCTTCGACTTCATCTTCGTCGAGAAGGAGCACGGCATGTTCGAGGGCAGCGAGCTTCCCGACTTCGTGCTCTCTGCCCGCGACAACGGCATTCCGGTCATCTCCAAGGTCGGCGAGCTGAACCGCTCCGAGGTGGCGCGGCTGCTGGACGCGGGGGTGGTGGGCATCCAGCTCCCGCGCACCGAATCGGCCGAGCAGGTGGCCGAGCTGGTCGATCTGGTCAAGTACCCGCCGCTCGGCAGCCGCGCCGGGGCACCCGGCTACGGCGGCGCCGACTACACGTACCCGGAGGACGACGCCGACTGGCTGCGGCGCAGCAACGAGGCGACCGCCGTGATCGCCCACATCGAGACGATGGCCGGCCTGGAGCGCGCGGCCGAGATCGTCGCGACGCCGCACCTGGACATGGTGTACGTGGGCCCCTACGACACGGCGATCTCGCTGGGGCATCCCGGCGAGTACGATCACCCGGACATGAAGGCGGCGCTCGGCGGCGTGCTCGACCTGTGCCTGCAACACGGCGTTGCGTTCGGCACCACGCCATCCGGGCCGGACGCAGCCGCCGACTGGGTCGGCAGGGGCTGCCGGTTCTTCGAGCTCGTCGACGAGCTGGCCCTGCTGCATGAAGGCGCGCGGGCGGCCGTGGCCGCGTATCAACCGGAGTAGAGTAGAGCCACCATGGACAACGGACACACCGGCACCACGATTCCCCTGAGCGACGAGCAGGTTCGGCAGTTCATCGCCGACGGCTACGTGATCCTGCAGCCGTCGCTGCCGCGCGAGCTGCACGAGTCCATCCGGCGGCGGCTCGACGAGTCGATCCCCGACCGGACGGGCAACCCCGGCAACAACATCCTCCCGCTGGTGCCGGAGATGCGGCACGTGCTGAAGTCGCCGGAAGTGCACGGCGCCCTCCAGACCCTGCTGGGACCGGACTACTTGGAGCACCCGCACCGCTTCTGTCACGTGGAGGAGCCGCCGGAGGATCCCGGACTGGATCGCGCGGCGAAGCTCGCGGCCAACTGCCACCAGGACTCCTACACCCCGCTCGCGCGGCCGCGTCACCACCACATCCGCTATGCGCGGGTCATGTACTACCCGCAGGACACGCCCGATTCCCTGGGCCCCACCCACGTGATACCGGGGACGCACCTGAACACCACCCTCAACGAAGCCGAGCGCGCGCGGCCGCTGCCGGTTTCCGGGCCGGCCGGCACGGTCTCCATCACCCACTTCGACATCGGCCACGCGGCCGGCATCAACCTGAGCGGACAACGGCGGTTCATGGTCAAGTTCATCTATCAGCGTGCGTCGCTGCCGCAGGCAGACGGCCGGGCGGGACCCGATCACCGGTGGAGCGACCCGGAGCGCTACGGGGGTGACCGGATGTCGCTCGCGTGGTCGCATCTCTGGGACTGGCTGCGCGGCGCCGGCGACCGCTACGCGAGCCTTCGCAACGGCGCATTGCCGCACCGCCAGCCTCGCGTCGGCGTGAGCGCGCTGGTGTCCGCGTTGGAGCACGACCGCCCGGACGCGGACCGGGTGGCCGCCGCCGAAACGCTGGCGACCCTGGCAGGGGATGCGGCGCCGGCGGTGTCCGCTCTGATGAGCTGCCTGAATCGCCGTCCCGACCCGGTGCGGGTGGCGGCCGTCTACGCGCTGGGAGCGATCGGTGAGCCGGCGGTCTCCGCGCTGATCGCGTCGCTGCGCGGCCGCGGCGACGCCGCTTCGATGATGAGGACACGGATGGCCGAGCAGCATCGCCGTCACGGCTCGATCGAGAGCGCGCTGCGGCTCGACGACGCCGCCTATGCCCTGTCCGCCATCGGCACCGCGGCGGTCCCTCCCCTGCTGGACCTGCTGGAACGCGGAGACGGCTGGGCGCGGATGAACGCCGCGTTCGCGCTGGGTGAGATGGACCGGCAGGCGCTGGCGGCCGTGCCGGCGCTGATCGACGCGCTGGACGACCCGTCCCATCTCGTGGTGCGGACGGTGGCCGATGCGCTGGGCGCCATCGGTGCGCCGGAAGCGGCGGCGCCGCTGGGAGCGCTGTTCCGGCTGAAGAGGACCGCCTGGGACGAGGAGGAGATGAGAACCTGGAGCGTGCGCGACCAGGTGCGCGTGAACGCCGCCACGGCGCTCGCTCGCCTGGGTCCGGCCGCCTCCGCCGCAGAGGACGACCTGATCCACGCGCTCGACGACCGCTGCGGCCAGGTCGCGACCTACGCGGTGGAGGCGCTGCGGCGCATCGGATCCCCGGCGGCGCTCGCCGCGGCGATCGGCCTGTTGACCGCAGAACGGTGGGACCCGTCGATCACGCCGGCAAACGAGTACTGAAGGGAGGCGACAGGATGCGACTGAGGGACAAGGTGGCGATCGTAAGCGGTGCCGCCAGCGGCATCGGCCGCGCCTCGGCGCGGCTGTTCGCCGCCGAAGGGGCAGCCGTGGCTGCGATCGACATCGACTCGGCCGGCCTCGATGAGACGGCGAGCGCCGGAGACGGCCGCATCGTTCCGATCACCGCGGACGTGGGCGCCGCCGACCAGGTGGAGGCGGTCGTCGAGCGGACGCTCGGCGAGCATGGCGCCCTGCACGTCGTGTTCAGCAACGCAGCGATTCTCCGGGACGGCTCCGTCGTCGATCTTCCGGAGGAGGACTGGGACCGCATGTTCGCCGTGAACGTGAAGGGCGCGTTCCTGCTCGGCAAGTTCGGCATTCCGGCCATGATCCGCTCCGGCGGCGGATCGTTCATCATCACCGCCTCCGCGAACAGCTTCTACGCCGAATCCGACATCGCCGGATACTGCGCCACCAAGGGAGCCGCGATGCAGCTCACCCGCGCCATGGCGCTCGATCACGGTCCTGACGGCGTTCGCGTCAACTGCATCTGTCCGGGGTGGATCGACACCCCGATGTCGGCACCGTTTCTCAGCGAACGGCCTGAGAGCCGGCGCTTCGGAGAGCAGATCGCGCCGCTGGGCCGTATCGGCGTCCCCGAGGACATCGCCCGAGTGGCGCTGTTCCTGGCCGGTGACGAGTCGGGCTTCGTCACCGGGGCCGCGTACAACGCCGACGGCGGCTGGACCGCCGGACTGGCGAAGGCCGTGGCCCTTGTCTGACGGGCGCGTGCCGGCCGCCGGCAATCCACCTTCAGGACAACGGCAATCGACCAGGTAGCGCTTCCGGCCCTGCTCGGCGCCGGTGTCTCCCTCGCCGCCAGCGTACTGATCGTCGTGACCCGCCGCTGGCACGGCCGGCTCAGCCTGGACAGCCTGAGCGGCCCCCAGAAGGTCCAGCGCACCGTGGTGCCGCGAATCGGCGGCGTCGCCGTGTTCGCCGGTTACTGGGCGGCCACGCTCGCCACGCCGACGACGATCCGGCCCGAGCTGGCAATCCTGGGCGTCTGCGGCCTGCTGGCCTTCGGAGCCGGCCTCGCCGAAGATCTGACGAAGAAGGTGTCCGGCACCATGCGCATGTTCGCCACCCTGCTGGCGGGCCTTCTGTTCAGCCTGGTCACCGGCCACGTCGTCGCCCGCGTGGAGATCGGCTTCGTCGACCACTATGCCCTGGCGTACCCCTGGATCGCGATCCCGTTCACGGCGTTCGCAATCGCCGGGATCGCCCATTCGGTCAACATCATCGATGGCTTCAACGGCCTGTCGGCCGGCGGCGTCCTCATCATGCTGGCCGCGTTCGGCGTGGTCGCCCTGCACGCCGGCGACGACGAGCTGGCGGCACTCGCCCTGCTCATCGGCGCCGCCGTCGCCGGCTTCCTGCTGGTCAACTTCCCGCGCGGCCCGGTCATCATGGGCGACGGCGGCGCCTACCTGGTCGGCTTCCTCCTGGCCGCCGTCGGCGTCATGCTGCCCCAGCGCAATCCCGAGGCGTCCCCATGGATCGTCCTCGTGGTGCTGGGCTACCCGGTGTCGGAAACGCTGTACTCGATCCTCAGGAAGGCCCTCCGCAAAGGCAATGGCCCCGGCCGCGCCGACAAGGCCCACCTGCACCACCTGATCTACCGCAACCTGCGCCGCGGCCTGCGCGGCACCACAGCCGCCCGCTACGCGAACCCGGCCGTCGGCGCCCTCCTGTGGGGAGCGATGGCCGCCAGCTTGGTCTTCGTCAGCGCAGCCCCGCACACCCGCGCGTGGGCACTGCCCGCCCTCGGGGTGCAGGCAGCCCTCTACCTGGGCTCCTATCGCGTTGCCGTGCAGGCGCTGCGCCGCAGGTATCCACGGTAGCTGACCGGTGCGTGGGATCAGCGAGCGAGGGGAATCGAACCCCCGTCACGAGCTTGGGAAGCTCGGGTAATGACCATTATACGACGCTCGCGTTGTAGCCACGCAGTCTACCACGGGCGTGGCAGGTCAGTCGATGGCGAAGCGCTCGGCCGGACGGCGATCGGCCTGCCGGTCCAGGACGGTCAGCACCAGTGCCGCGTCCCGGTGGGTGACGAACGGGACCGCGAGCGGGCCGCCCTGGGAGCGCGTCTCCAGCAGCACGACCGGGTCCGGCTGGTCGGGGAGTTCCGCGGTCAGCGTCAGGTCCACCAGGATCGGGTACTGCTCCACCTCGTACTCGTACATGCCGAACACCAAGTCGTCGCTCTCCGGCACGGGGCGGGTGATGCCCACCTGCAGGACGGTGCTGTGCGGGACCTCGGCGCCGCCGTCGGGGGACTGGAAGACCACCGTCCCCGGCAAGGCCTCGGTGCCGCCCGCACGGACCGTGAACACGAAGGCGTGGTTGCGCTCGGCCAGCGCGGCAAGGGCGGCGAGGTAGGTGGTGCCGATGAAGTAGGGAACCTCGACCAAGTCGCCCTGGGGGCCGCGGCTCACCGTCACCACGATCGTCAGGCCCTCGGCGACCTCCGTGCCCGCGTCCGGGCTCTGTCCGAGGATGGTTCCGGCCGGCCTGGGATCGGTGATGCGCGGGCCGTCCTCGCGGATCCTGATCGGCGACTCGCCGGTGGCCGACAGCGTCTGCAGCTCCAGGCGCACCTGGTCGATGTCTCTGCCCAGGTAGTCGCCGACCTCCGGGACGGCCCGGCCGCGGCTGACCACCACCGTGACCGGCCGGCCGGCCTTGACCAGGGAGCCGGCATCCGGGGTCTGCGCCACCACGTGCCAGATCGGCACCTCCGATGTGAAGCGCCCCTCCACGCGGGCGACCAGTCCCTTTTCCTGGAGCTGCTCCATCGCCGCCACCACGTCCTCGCCGACGATCGCCGGCACCTGCGTCTCCTCCTCCCCGCGGACCATGGCGAAGAACGTGACGGCGGCCGTCGCGATCAGGACGGCCGCCGTCAGCAGCGCCAGCGGGAACGTCACGACGGTGGTGCCGCGCGGTGTCTCGCTCACGTGAGCCGTACTCCTGCAAGTCCGCCGTAGCCGTTGGCGAACGACTTCCAGTCCATCGCGCGCCGGCCTTCGAGCTGCAGCTCGGTGACGCCCAGCGTGCCCCGCGCCGTGTGCACCAGGATCCCCTGACGGCCATCCACGCGAGCGACCTGCCCGGGAACGCCCGGCGGCAGGTCGGCGCTCAGGCGCGTGGCCAGCAGGTTGAGGCGCCGCTTGCCGAGCCGGCAGTGGGCGCGCGGCCAGGGATCGTAGGCGCGAACCATACGCTCGATCACGGCTGCGTCGTGGGCGTTCCAGTCGATCCGGGCGTCGGCGGCTGCCACCTTGGCGCAATAGGTTGCCTGTTCCTCGACCTGCGGTTCCTCCGTGACCGTGCCCCGTTGCATGCCGGTCAACGCCTCGACCAGCAATTCGGCGCCCGTCTCGGCGAGCGCTGCCGTCAGCGTTCCGGTGGTTTCGGTGCCGTCGAGGGGATGGATTCGCGCCGCCATGATCGGCCCGGAGTCCAGGCGCCGTACCACCCGCTGGATGGTGACGCCGGTCTCCCGGTCGCCGGCAAGGATGGCCGCGGGAATCGGCGCGGCGCCGCGAAACCGGGGCAGCAGCGACGGATGCACGTTCACGGCACCGCGCCGGAACCGGTCGAGAAACCGCTGAGTGAAGATCATGCCGTACGCGGCCACCGCCAGGACGTCGGCGCGCAGGCCGGCCAAGTCATGGGTCGCGGCGTCATCGAGCCGTTCGGGAGCGATCACCGGCAACCCCAGGCGGTCGGCCTCCTGCCGGACCGGCACGGGGGTCAGTCGGCGCCCGCGCCCGGCCGGCCGGTCCGGTGCCGTCAGCACGCCGCAGACCTCGAACCGTTCGGCCACGGCCACCAGCGCCGGCACCGCAAACCCGGGCGTACCGGCGAACAGCACACGCATGATCGCGCCGTCAGGCTGCGGCCGAAGGCTCCGCCGCGTGCGCCGGGCAGACGTCCGCCAGTGAGCCGAGCCGGGGGATTGGCTCCGTGCGGCCCAGGATCGGCCGCATCCTCTCGCTCACCGGTGGGGCGGCGGCGAGCCGGCGTAGTCGGCGAGCAGCTCCGCACGCTCCCGCTCGTCCAGATGGTCGATGAACAGCCGGCCGTTCAGATGATCCAGCTCATGCTGAATCGCCCGTGCCAGGAGCCCCTGGGCGTTCAGGCGAAAGGTGCGGCCCTTGAGATTGGTGGCCTGCACCGACACCCGCGCCGGCCGGGTGATGTCGGCGCGGGTGTCGGGGATGCTCAGGCAGCCCTCCTCCGCGGTGTTCTCCTCGATCGAGGTCTCGACGATCTCCGGATTGATGTAGACGCGCTCGCGGTCATCCCGGACCTTGGTGACGAACACGCGCAACGGCCGGCCGACCTGCACCGCCGCGAGTCCGATCCCCTCCTCGGCATACATGGTCTCGAACATCTGACGCACCAGATCGCGCACCTCGTCAGGGTCGGTCGGCTCCGACCGCACGTTCAGGCGAGGGTCAGGGTACGTGACCAACTCCAGCATCCTCCTCGATTCTACAGCACGGCGACGGGGTCCGGATCGAGCTCCAGGTGCACTCCCGGCTCCAGCCGCAGCCCGCCCACGAGACGCCGCACCGCGACGAGGATGGGGCGCATCGCCGGCGCGCGCACCAGCAGGTGGTGGCGGTGGTTGCGCGCCACCTTGGCGATCGGACAGGGCGCCGGCCCCAGAACGTCCACGCCCGCTGCCGTCATCGCAGGCTCCGCGGCCAGCGCCTCCGCCAGCCGATCGATCGCTTCGGCGACTCTCTCTTCGTCACGGCCCCGCACGACCAGGCGGACCAGGCGCACGAACGGCGGGAAACGCTGATCGCGGCGGGCGGCGAGCTCGCCGGCCATGAACTCCGCGACGCGCCCGGCGGCCGCATGGGCGATCGGCGCCGCCTCCGGGTGCGCGCTCTGGATGTACACCTCCCCGTCGGCGGCGGCCCGGCCGGCGCGGCCGGCCACCTGCACCAGCAGCGCGAAGGTGCGCTCCGCGGCGCGAAAGTCCGGCAGGCGCAGTGACGTGTCCGCATCGACCACGCCCACCAGCTTGACCCCGGGCAGGTCCAGCCCCTTGGCGACCATCTGCGTGCCCACCAGCACGTCGATGGAGCCGTCGCGAAGCCCTTCCAGCAACTCCGCGAACCTGCCACGGCCGCGAACCGAGTCCGCATCCGCACGCTCGATCCGCGCATCGGGCAGCACCCGCCGCAGCTCGACCTCCACCCGCTGTGTCCCGAACCCGGCGTAGCGGACGTCCAGCGAACGGCATTCCGGGCACGAGCGCAGCGGCCTGGTCCGGTAGCCGCAGTAGTGGCAGACCAGCGCCCCCGACGGCCGGTGCAGGGTCAGCGTGACCGAGCAGCGCTCGCAGGTCATCGCGTAGTCGCAGGAACGGCAATGGAAGAAGTGGGAGAACCCGCGCCGGTTCAGGAACAGGATGCTCTGCCGGCCCTCGGCGTGCACGCGGCGCAACGCGCCGGTGAGCTCCGGGCCCAGGACACCGCGGTTCGGCAGGCGCTGCACGACGTGGATGCGCGGCGGCGCGCCGCCGCCCACCCTCCGCGCCAGGTCGTAGCGCCCGATCGCGCCGGACTGCATGCGCAGGAACGCCTCCGCCGAGGGGGTGGCGCTCCCCATCACCAGGCGAGCCCCCTCCACGCGGCAGCGCTGCGCCGCGACCTGGCGCGCGTGATAGCGCGGGCTGGCGGAGGCCTTGTAGGAGCCGTCATGCTCCTCGTCGATGACGATCAGGCCGAGCGCGCGCACCGGAGCGAACACCGCGCTGCGCGCCCCGACGGCGATGCGGGCACTGCCGTGCTGCAGCCGCCGCCACTCCCTGAGCCGCTGCGACGGCGTCAGACCGGAGTGAATCACGGCGACCAGGTCTCCGAAGGCGGCGGTGAAGGCGGCGACCACCTGGTGGGTCAGGCCGATCTCGGGAACCAGGTAGATCACCGAGCGGCCTTCGGCCAGGGTGCTGCGCGTTGCCTCCAGGAACACCGCCGTTTTGCCGGAGCCGGTCACCCCGAAGAGGTAGGAGGTGCCGGTCGCCTGCCCCAGAATGCCGGCGAGCGCGGCGCGCTGCGCCGGCGTCAGCCGATGCGACCGGGCGACCGCCGGCTGCACGGCGTCCTGCAGCAGCGACTCGCGCCGCCCGCCCGGGACGATCGCGGCCAGCGCCTCGCCGAGGGAGCACAGGTAGGTGTCCGCCATCCAGCGCGCCAGCGACAGCATGCGGCGATCGACCAGCGGCTCTCCGTCGACGATCCGCGACAGCGGGCGGACGTCCACCCCGGCCGGCGGCCGGTCCCGCGCGGCCACGACGAATCCGGTCAGGGTGCGGCCACCGAACGGCGCGGTGGCGCGCGCGCCGACCGGCGCGCCGCCGCCGTCCTCGGGCAGCCGGTAAGTGAATCTCCTGTCGATCGGGAGGTTGAAGGCCAGATCCACGAACCTGGACACGTTCAGGCTCCCTTCTACGCCTGGTCGAGATAGGCGCGCAGCTTCTTCAGGTCCTCCCAGACCGGCGCCCGGAGCGACGAATCGCGCAGCACGGCGCTGGGATGATAGGTCACGAACAGCGGCCGGCCACGGTGCTCGTAGCGTCCGGACCGATGCTCGGCGAGGGTGCGGGTCACGCCCAGCAGGTGGTTGGCTGCCACCCGGCCCACGGCGAGCAACGCCCGCGGACGCAGCACGTCGATCTGGCGCGCCAGGTACGGCATGCAGGCGGCCACCTCGTCCGAGCCGGGATCGCGGTTGCCGGGCGGCCGGCACTTGACCACGTTGGCGATGAAGCAGTTCCTGCGGCGGTCGAGCTCGATCGCGGCCAGCCACCGGTCCAGGTACTGGCCCGCCGGCCCCACGAACGGCCGGCCGCTGCGGTCCTCGGCCGCGCCGGGCCCCTCGCCGATCACCATCACCGCCGGGTTCGGCACGCCTTCGCCCGGGACGGCGGTGGTCCGGCCACGGCACAGCCTGCAGAGCCGGCACCGGGACACCTCGTCGCCGATGCCTGCCAGCGCCTCCACGGTCGATCCGGGCTGCTCCCCCCGGGTGTCCGCGTGAGGGGCATCCCCGTCCGGCTCCCGAGCCGCCTCCCCCGCCGGTGCCCGGGGGCGGAGCACGGGGACCGTATACTCCCGCTCGCCGCGCGTCTGACCGTCGAAGTAGTCCTCGGTCAGCCGCAGCAGCTTCCAGTACTCGGCAGTCACGTCGCTCATCGGTCGGGGCCCCGCTCGCGATCATACGGCAGTGCGCCGGCCAGCGACGGGTCGCCGGCGTAGCACACCCGTTCGAGGAACAGCCCCCAGGCCGGCGCGGTCTGCCCCACCCGCTCCCGGCGCGGCGCGGCCAGCAGCTCCGCCATGCGCGCCCGCGGCGCCGCGCGGTCGGCCCCGCACTCGGCTTCCAGCGCCAGCATCGTCCCCACCAGGCTGCGCACCATCTTCCAGAGATACGACACGGCGGCGATGCGGAACACGATCAGGGGTCCGTCGGCAAAGAAGGACGCCTGCACGACGCGCCGTATCGACGATCCGGACGCACGGGCGGCCGCGAAGGTCGTGAAGTCATGCTCGCCGACGATCGCCGACGCCATCCGGTTGAGCGCCTCCAGCCGCAGCGGCCGGCGCACCCACAGCGTGTACCGCCGCAGGTGAGGAAGCTGCCGGCCCGGCAGCAACTGGTAGCGGTACACCCGCAACCGCGCGGAGCGCCGGGCGTCGAACCCGTCCTCCTCTTCCCGTGCGTCGACCACCCGCACGTCGTCGGGAAGGTAGGAATTGAGCGCGCGCGGCAGGACCTCCGGCGTCAGGCTGTCGATGCCGCTCCGGAAGCTCACGACCTGGCCGAGCGCGTGAACGCCGGCATCGGTCCGGCCGGCGGCCCTGACGGGCACGCGTTCGCCATGCATGCGCGCGAGCGCCTGCTCGAAAACGCCCTGCACGGTCCGCTGCCCGTCCTGGATCTGCCAACCGGCAAAGTCGGTCCCGTCGTAGGCGACCGTTGCCCGAATGGTGCGCGTCAAGCGATGCGGCCGGTCAACCGCCGGCGTGCGGTGGGTTGCCCTGGATGATCACGACGGCGATGGCCGCTTCGTCCTCGTGCGACAGCGACACCATCACGTCCGTCCCGCCGGCGGCCGCAAGCGCCCTGCGCGCGGTGCCGGTCACGCGCAGCACGGGCCGGCCGCCGGGCTCGTTGGTCACGATGATGTCGCGCAGCGCCATGCCGCGCAGCCCCGATCCCAGCGCCTTGCCGAACGCTTCCTTGGCTGCGAACCGCGCCGCCAGCGACAGCAGGCCGCCATCTGCCCTCTTCCGGCACTCCGCCAGCTCATCGGGATGGTAGAAGCGCTCGAACAGGCCGGGCCACTCCTGCCAGCGACGCAGGCGCCGCGGATGGACCACGTCGATTCCCAGCCCCAGGATCACCGCAGGGTCCCTCCGTTCACCGCTTCCAGCACCCTGACGGTATCGACGGCGGCGGCCACATCATGCACGCGAATGATATCGGCCCCCCCGGCGAGGGCAAGACAGCCGCCGACGATCGACGCCGTGTGCCGACCATCCACCGGCCGGTCCTCCAGAATCTTTCCAAGAAAGGACTTGTGAGAGAGTCCGATCAGCACGGGCCGGCCCAGCCGGCGGAACGCGCCGACGCTGCGGAGGATCGCCAGGTTGTCCTGGACCCGCTTGCCGAAGCCGATGCCGGGATCGACGATGATCCGGTCTTCGCGGACGCCTGCCGCAAGCGCACGGTCGATCGCGGCCTGCAGCTCGGCCGTGACCTCCTCTATGACCGCGTCGTAATGGGGAGCACGCTGCATGGTGCGGGGCGTGCCGCGCATGTGCATGAGCACCACGGGCACGTCCCGCTCGGCCGCCAGCGACCGCATGCGCGGGTCGGCCAGCGCGGACACGTCGTTGATGAGATCCGCGCCGGCATCGAGGGCGCGCTCGGCCACGATCGGCTTCTGCGTGTCGATCGAGATGGCGACGTCGCAGGCGGCACGGAGGCGCTCGATGACCGGCACCACCCGCCGGCATTCGTCGTCCGCAGAGACGGGATCGGATCCCGGCCGGGTGGACTCGCCGCCGACGTCGATGATGGCGGCGCCGCGAGCGGCCATCGCCTGCGCGTGCCGGCACGCCTCTCCGGCGGAAACATGCCGGCTTGCCGGAAAGAACGAATCGGGCGTGCGATTGATCACGCCCATCACCGCCTTGCGGCGCAGATCCAGGACACGTTCGCCCTTTCCCGGCCTGGCACCTCTACTCCAGAGGATCTGCATGGAACGGCCCCGCATCGGCGACCGCGGCCGATACCCCATCGACAGGTTCGGCCGCACGGTGACGGTCGGGCATCCGCGGCACGCTCATCTCCACACTCGAAACAGAGCTTCCGTCGGACCGGCTGCTGACGCGCCAACCCGACAGAGTCCTATCCCTTCTTGTGGCGATTCTTCCGCAGTTTCTTCTTTCGTTTATGCGTAGCGATCTTGTGCCGCTTGCGTTTACGACCGCAAGGCATCAGCGCTCCTGTTGGGGGGTTGTCGATAGGATGGTGCGGAGTATCGGCAGAACGTCGGCCGATGTCAACAGAACGCGACCACCGATCACCGCTCGCCGATCAGGGCCCGCCGATCAGGGCCCGCCGATCAGGGATCGCAGGGCCACCCGGTCGTCGGCGTCGATCCAGGTCACGCCGGGAAGCGACCGAAAGAACGTCATCTGGCGCTTTGCGTAGCGCCGCGTGCTGCGCTTGACCTCCTCCCACACTTCCGTCGATCCCGTTCCTCCGGCCGCCGCGATCTCCCGGTAGCCGATGCCGCGCAGCCCCGGGCACGTGGCGTCGTAGCCGCGCGCCAGCAGCGTGCGGACTTCCTCCGCGAATCCCGCGGCGCGCATCGCCTCCACCCGAGCGTCGATGCGGACGACCAGCTCCTCGCGCGGGCGCTGGAGCCCGACCAGCCGGAAGCGGCCGGGATCGGCCGGGCGGGCCGGCACCCGGAACGACGAGAGCGGCCGGCCGGTGGCGGCCAGGACCTCGAGCGCCCGCACGATCCGGTACGTGTCATTGGCATGAATGCGTCGAGCGGACTCCGGGTCGGCGTCCTGCAACTCGCGACGCAGCGTCTCCTTTCCTTCCCCGTGCAGCCTCAGGGTCAGCCGCGCGCGGATGTCCGGATCTCCGCGCGGCGACTCCGGCAGTCCGCACACCAGGGTGCGCAGGTAATACGCGCACCCACCGGCGACGATCGCGCGGCGCCCGCGGGCGGCGATGTCGCTCAGCGCGGCATCCGCGCAGCGGACGAAGCGGCCGGCGTCGAACTGCTCGTCGGGTTCGGCGATGTCGATCAGGTGGTGGCGGAACCGTTCGCGCTCGGCGCGCGTCGGCTTTGCGGTGCCGATGTCCAGGTGACGGTACACCTGCAGGGCATCGGCGCTGACGAGCTCGTCCTGCTCCCCGGCCACTGCGCCGATCGCCGCCGATTTGCCCACGGCCGTCGGACCGAAGATCACCGGCACCGGCCGGCGCATGGCTGAGGATGCTGCGCGTCGCCTACAGGCTTGTGCGCTCTATCTCGTAGCGGACCTTCTTGGTGAGGATCTGCTTGACGGCGGTGGACACCACCTTGCCGCCGTTGGCCTCCACGTCCTCGTCGGCGGCAAGGCTGAGCTGGTTGGCCCGGCGCATGGCCGCCGAGCACAGCTCGTAGCGGTTCGAGTCGTCGGCTATCAACAGGTCAAGAGGCAGAATCATCGCCGCATAGCGTACGCCATCGAGCGCGCCGCCGGCAAATCACCGGCGCCGGCACATCGATCAGTCGAGCAGGCTGCGGGCGCGCAGCGCCTCGATGATCTTGCCCACCACGGCGTGCTCGTCGAGATCCTCGGTGTCCACGACCAGGTCGGCCTGCGACGCGTCATCGATGTCGATGTCGTACAGCCGCAGATAGCGGTTGCGATCGCGGCGATCGCGCTGATCGGTGGCCGTGAGCGCTGCCCCATAGGACATGGCTTCCCGAGACGCGATGCGCGCCGCCCGCGTCTGCTGGGTCGCCTCCAGGTAGACCGACAGGTCCCGGTCCTCGATCAGCCAGATCGCCAGCCGCGTGCCGAGGACGCATCCCCCGTCGGCGGCGAGCTCCATGAGCCTGCGATCAAGGTCGTGATCGACCGACTGGTCGTAGTTGGCGCGTTCCCACAGTTGCTCGAAGCTCACACCGCGCTCGCGGGCCAGGTCGCGCAGGGTGAAGTTGATGTGCCGCAGGCCCAGGCGCTCCGCGACCATGCGGGAGACGGTCGAGTTGCCGCATCCGGACTTGCCCGAGATCGTGATCACCAGGTCACCGCCACACTCATTCGACATTGCGTAACTGCTCGCGCATGCGCTCGACATGCTCCTTGACCGTCAGAACGTGCCCGTCGACCTCCGCCGCCGACGCCTTCGCGCCGATCGTGTTGGTCTCGCGGAGCAACTCCTGGCAGTAGAACTCGAGCTTCTTGCCGTGCGGGCCCTCGGCGGCGGCCATCCCCGCGCGCATGCCGGCGAGGTGCGCGCGCAGGCGGCTGAGCTCCTCGTTGACGTCGGAGCGGGCCAGCAGCAGCGCGACCGCCGGCACCACCCGGTCGGCGACGTCATCGGCGGACAGCAGCCGTTCCATGCGCGCCTGCACGTCCCGCTCCAACCGCTCCTGCCACTCCGCCGCCAGGCCGGAGAGGGCTTCCGTCTCCTCCTCCACCCGATCCAGGCAGGTGGACAGGTCGGCCTCGAGCTCCGCTCCCTCCCGGTCGCGTTCGGCGTCCAGGCGCTCCAGACAGCACTGCGCGGCCTCAAGCACGCCGGCGGAGACTTCCGGGTCCGGTCCGCTGCCGTCGGATCCTGCGTCGACCACGCCCAGGCCGAGCCGGCGGTCGGCGTCCAGGAGGTCCCGCACGGTGATCTCCTCGGGTGCGCCGGCCGCGCGCGCGATCGCGCGCAGCAGATCGGCGGCCGCCCGCACCCCCTCGGCATTCACCCGCGGCCGGGCTGCGGCCCCGCTCATCCGGATCTGCAGCTCCACGCGCCCGCGCGACATCCGGCCGGCGACCAGCGCCCTCAGCGCCGATTCCGCAGGGTTGAGCTCCTGCGGCACCGACACGCTCACGTCGAGAAAGCGGTTGTTGTAGCTGCGGATCTCGGCGGTGACGTCGACCCCGTCGACGTGCCGCTCCGCACGCCCGAAGCCGGTCATGCTCTTCATCGCGTCCGGTCTGCCCGCAGGAGCCGTTCGCGCAGACGTGCGCCGAGCTTCCAGTTGTCGCCCGCTCCCATGGTCACGAACACGTCTCCGGGACCGACGGAACGCTGCGCGAGTTGCACGGCATCGCCGTCGTCAACGCCCGGCGTGTACGCGACGGACGGATGGCGGCGGCTGACCGCCCGAAACAGATCCTCACCGGAGACGCCGGAGTCGTTGCGTTCGCGGGCCGATGCATAGATGTCGTGGAGTATGACCCGCTCGGCGTCGCCGAAAACAGTGGCGAAGTCCTCGAGCAACCGGCCGGTACGAGAGAAAGTGTGCGGCATGAAGTCGACGACCAGCGGCCGGTCTCCGAAGAAGCGGCGCAACCCGCTCAGGGTCACGCGGATCTCGGTCGGGTGGTGCCCGTAGTCCTCGACGAAGGTGACGCCGCCTGCCTCGCCGACCACCTCGCTGCGCCGGCGCGTGCCCGAGAACCGGGACAACGCGTGCGCCATGGCAGCCGGTTCGGGCGCGCCGCCCCGGTGACGGCGATGCATGGAGGTCGCCGCGGCCACGGCCAGGGCGGCGTCCTTGGCGGAGTGCGCGCCCGGCACACGCAGGGTGAGCTCTCCCGGCACCGCCGCGAGCCGGAACACCGTCCGGCCCGCTGCCAGGGTGATGGCGTCCATCCGGTAGGCGCCCGGAGCCGTGCGGCCGACCGGGGTGCGCACCACGTCGTCGCGCTCGCCGGCGACGGCCGTGGCTACCGTGGCCGCGCCGGCGTCGTCGGCGTCGTAGACCAGCTCACCGCCGGGCGGGAGCCGCCGGCAGAGCTCCACGAACGCGGCCACCGTGTCGCGGTAGTCGGCGAAGTAGTCGACGTGCTCCCACTCGACACCGGAGAGGACGATGCGGTCGGGGTGGTAGTGAAGGAAGTGGCGCCGGTACTCGCAGGTCTCCGCCGCCAGGAGCTCGGTGCCCCGGTTCAGCGTGCTGCGGTCGCCGAAGCTTGCCACCGGGCTGCCCACCAGCACCGTCGCCGGCAGCTCCAGGCCGTCCAGCAGTGTCCCCAGCATGGCGGTGATCGTGGTCTTGCCGTGCGTGCCGCACACCGCGACCGCTTCGCAGTGCGCGGACAGCGCGCCCAGCGCCTGCGGGTAGTTGACGAGCGGCAGGCCGGCATCCCGAGCCGCGAGCAGCTCCGGATGGCGGTCGGGGTCGTAGGCTGCCGAGAAGACGACGAGATCGGCACGGCGCACGTTGCGCGGGTCGAACGGGAGCACCGGCACACCGATCCGCTCCAGGACCGGCGTGGTGAAGAACGGTTCGTCGACGTCGGAACCGGTGACGACCGCGCCACGTGCGTGCAGCACTTCGGCAAGCGCCGACATTCCCTGTCCGGCAACGCCGACCAGATGCACCGCGAGCCCACGGACACGGCCGAACGCGGAGGCGATGGCTTCGTCCGGGGCCGTTCCGCCCCGCTGTCCGGACTCGGGCCGTTGCAACTTATCTCCTAGGGGAGTCGAACCCCTGTTGCCGGGATGAAAACCCGGTGTCCTAACCGCTAGACGAAGGAGACAGAAAGAATTAGCCGATGCGCCCCGCGCGCGCCGACGGGGCAAATGTGCAACCGGCGCTCATGTTCTGTCAAGCTCGCGATCCCCGTTTCCCGGAGTACCGGCCGCCCTGTGTCGCATTCGTACAGGAGAGCCGCGACGGATCTCCATGCAGGTCATCCGCGGCTTTCCGAACTCGGCGAGCGAGCGATAACCCACCGTGCAGCCTGGGACCTCGCGTCGCAGCCGCGCCTCGAACAACGCGGCGTTGAACCACTCCACCGCCGACCCGTCGTACTTCGCGGTCGTCCGGAACCGTCCGGCATACTGCACCGCCTCGGCGCTCATGATGTCGACGATCTCCAGCACGCCGTGCTCGTGCAACAGTCCCAGCAGCGTCAGTCCGCTGTCGATCGCGTCGC
Source organism: Spirochaetia bacterium (assembly GCA_965202935.1). GTDB lineage: Bacteria > Spirochaetota > Spirochaetia > SZUA-6 > Bin103 > CATQHW01. The sequence goes on along the minus strand of OZ241879.1, from coordinate 6,468,726 downwards.
CGGACAGCGCCATCCGCCCGGCGGCCGGGCACGGGAGCAGGCTGTCGGTTACGGCTTCCGGCGGAGGCGGGACCAGTCGTTCGGCGATGCGCAGCGCCTGGTAGAGGTGCGCCCACAGCCGATACATCCCGGTCGTTCCGACGACCGCCTGCAGACGCTCCGGCAAGGATGCGACAGGCCCCTGCAGCACCTCGCGCAGGAGCCCGATCGCGACCCCGTATCGGGCCGCGAGACCGTCCGCCGCGGACGCCGCGAGGAACAGCAGCCCCTCGACCAGGTAGCACCGGCCGTCCAGCCACTCGACGTGGTCGGCCGGCAGGTTGTCGAACAGGCTGCCGACGTGAGCGTGCAGGATGCGGGCCCGCCATGGCGCCAGCGCCGGCGCCGGCGAGCGCAGGTCGAGCTCGACATAGCCGACGCGGAGCGCGTCGAACCGGTCTCCGAGCGCGGCACGCACGGCCGCCAGCACCCGCGGCGACCGATCGGCGACCAGGTAGCAGATTCCCTCCAGGCCGACGCGCCCGGCCACCGCCGCCCGCGTCAGCTCCTCGGCAAACAGCCGGGGCCCCTCGGCTCCGGAGGCGCCGATGCTCAGGTACGCCAACTCGGCGCGGACGCCGGATGTACCGGCACGCAGGCGGCGAATCGACCCGCAGAAACGCTCCGCCCGCTCGCGGACCAGCGGCCGGATCAGATCGGGTGACCCGCCCACGGCATCGCGGTAGTCGCCGCCGTGGGCGGCCATGTACCGGTCCGCGTGCTCCCAGAAGGCCGCGTTCAGCCCCCAGACCGGGCTGTGCCGCAACGGCGCGAAGCCGCCGATCGGCAGATCCCCGGCGTTCTCACCCGTGATCCCGCCGGCCAGGGCGGCGCGGAACCGGTCGGCCAGCTCGTCGCCGCCGGCAGCCTGCGACAGATCGACGACCACCTCGATCCGTTCCTCCGGAAGGTATCGGCGCACCGCCACCGCCGGCCGGAACGGCCCGCCGGCGCCGGATGCCACCCAGAGCGATCGCGGCTCCTCGATCCCCAGCGCCCGGCATGCGCGGCGCAGCGCCGACCGGCCCGCGCGCACCTCGGCGGCACGCCGCTCCAGGCCACGCTCGACGCGTATCAGCCCGGGCGCTCGCTCGCGGCCCGATCCGCCAGCGCGATCAGCGCGTCCCATCGATGAAGGCTGGACTGCGCCGCATTCCTGGCGTTGATCATGTCGTGCTGGCGGCGGACCGAGTCGGGCCACCGGCTCTTGATGTACGACATGACGGCGATGATCTGGTCGTCCGTCAGCGTCTTCTGATAGGCGGGCATGGCGGAACGGTAGGAGGGCCCGGCGAACCGCTGCATGCCGTACTTGGTCATCTCGAACAGCGCCTGATCGGGGTGGTGCCACGTGTGCCCGGTCGCGTCGTGGGGAGGAGCCGGCATCAGTCCATCGGCGCCCCGCCGCTGCCAGTTCGGCTGTCCTTCCAGGTTGGCGCCGTGACACTCCGCACATGCTGCCTGATACAGGTATCTTCCCTCGTCGATGACCCGGCGGTCGTCGGGCCGGAACAGGGCTCCCGCCGCGTTCGGCGATGGATCGCGCTCGGGCCAGAAGAGCACGAACGCGCCCACTCCCGCACCGGCCAGCACCACCAGGGCGCCGGCCAGGACAATGGGCCGCTTCATGTTCCCGCCCCGCTTACCGGCGTTCCGACCCCGCTTCATCGCCGTGTCCCCGGCGCGCTCGCCAGGTCGTCCAGGATCGGGCACTCCGGGCGCTCATCGCCCTGACAGCGCTCCACCAGGTGGTCGAGCGTGTCGCGCATGCCCTGGAGATCCGCGATCTTGCGATCGATGCCGCGGACATGGCTCCGCACGATCTCCCTGACGTCGCTGCTGGCGCGGTGCGGATCGTCGTACAGCGCGAGCAGCGCGCGGCAATCCTCGATCGAGAAGCCGAGCGATCGCGCCCGCGCCACGAAGGCGAGCTTGTGCCCCTCCGCCTCCGGAAAGTCGCGATAGCCGTTTGCCTTCCGGTCCGGGGCAACCAGGCCGATCTCCTCGTAGTACCGAATCGTCTTGGCGGGCAGACCGCACGCCTCCGCGACTTCGCCGATGTTCACGCCTGCACCCTCCGGAACCGATAGAAGGCATTCCAGTAACTGGAAGGTCAACCCCCTGCGAGATGGGCGCCGGCGATTTGCGGGTGGCACGCGTCGGTCGTAGAGTCTGGGGCAACCATGAGCGAGCCGACCCGGACCGTGGTCGACATCCTGCGGCGCGCGGCACCGGGAGATCTGGCCGACAGGCTGCGGAACGGACCGGGCTTCGGCGTGAGGGTCGCCGAGCGTTTCCTCTCCTGGCACTCACTCGAGGAGGCAGACGACGCCGGCGATCGCACGCTGCTCAGGCTCGCGTCGGACCGCGGGCTCGAAGCGGCCGTGCACGTTCGCGTCGAGCCCGAGGCCGGCTTCGCCGTCTATCGGACGACGCTCACCAACACCGGTGGCGCCGCTCTCCAGCCGGTCACCGCCCTCTCCCCGCTGCTGCTGTCGGTCGGCGACATCCGCACCGCACCGCGCGTGATGAGCTCCGCCGGCGGTGGCGACCCCGGCGGCGGCTATCCGCCGCGCGGCGCCTACTGGACGCGACGGGACCTCCTGCAGTTCCCCCACTCACGCCACGGCGTCGAGCTGTCGGCGGAGGGCGACCAGTCCTCCACCAAGGACCTGCCCATCGTCTTCGTCAGCCCCGGCATCGAGCCGGATGGCGCGGGCTTCATCATCGGGCTGGAGTGGTCCGCCGGCTGGGCGATGAGCATCCGCTACGAGCCGGATGACCAGGTCCTGGTTGCCGAGGCGGGACCGGCAGTGAGCGACCTGGTGCTGGCGCCCGGCGAATCCCTCGATCTGCCGCCGGCCCACGTGATCTTCTTCGAGGACGGTTTCGAGCAGGCGACCAACCGCAGCCGCGCCTACATCAGGGATCACGTCACGCCCCGCTACGAAGGACGCCAGGTGCTGCCGCCGGTGGCCTACACCATCTGGCCCGGCATCCAGGCGCCGTACACGGACCGCGACATCTACCCCCAGATCGACACCGCCGCCGAGATGGGAGTCGAGGTGTTCATCGTCGACGACGCCTGGTACGAGGGCCGGTTCCCCGGCGGATGCGGCAACTGGTACCCCGACCCCGCCAAGTTTCCCGACGGGTTGGAGCGGGTGGTCGACCGGGTCGAGGAACAGGGCATGCGCTTCGGGCTCTTCATCGACGCGGAGGCCGAGCCCGGCACCTGGATCCTGCGAGAGCACCCCGAGTTCTTCTACGAGCCGGAGCTCGGCAGCGCCTGGACCCCGCACCGCCGGCTCTACAACTTCAGTCTCCCGGAGGCCTGCGACCACTACCTGGAGCTCCTGGGCGGCCTCATCGAGCGCTACCACGTGCGCTACTTACGCTGGGACTACAACATGGACGGGCACCCCATCTTCCGGAGCGTGGACCCGACGCTCAAGGTGAAGTTCGCCCACCTGGCGGGGCTCTACCGGGTGTGGGAGACGCTTGCCGAGCGCCACCCTTCGTTGATGCTCGAGTGCTGCGCCGGAGGCGGCCAGCGGCTGGACTTCGGCACCATGCGGCGACACCATGCCTGCTGGTGCAGCGACAGCAACGCCCATCCGCACCTCTACCACGCGATGCAGGCCGGCGGTAACGCGTTCTTCCCCGCCAACTACCTCGGCAGCTCCCTGGGGTGGCCGCCGAGCAAGGGCCTGCGCGGCCGGCCCCTCATGGATCTTCACCCCGACGCCAATCTCACCGATCTCTCGTTTCTGAGCCGCATGGCGGGAGAGCTCTTCGTGCACGGCACGATCTCCGAGTGGCCGGCCGCGGCCAGGGAGCGCGCCCGCCACTGGATCGACGTCTACAAGCGGGTACGCCATCTGTTGATGCTCGACTTCTACCGGCTGCTGCCGCAGCCCCAGTCAGAGGCAGACTGGAACGTCATGCAGTTTGCCGCGGGAACCGAGGAGGGCATCGTCTTCGCCTTTCGTGTCGCGGGGGACAGGGACGAACAGCGGATTACCCTTCGAGCCGTCGACCCGGCGGCCCGCTACCGGGTGACAGACGAGAGCTCCGGCGTCGGGGAGAGCCTGACCGGTGAGCAGCTAGCCCGCGGGCTGTCGGTCGCGCTACAGCCGGAGTCAGCCAAGCTGCTTTCATATCGAGTGGATTCACGTCGCTCTGCCCCTTGACCTTCCGGTCCCTGGAAGGTTGACGGTATGACCCCATGACAGCGACCGATCCGGTCTGCGGCATGACCGTCGATCCGAAGGCGGGCGCCCCCTCTCTGAAGCATGCCGGGCAGCGGTACTACTTCTGCTGCGAGCACTGCATGCACCGCTTCGCGGAGGCTCCGGAGCAGTGGCTGGACAACCTTCCCGCGCCGCAGCCGGCGGAACCGGCGACGCCCGGCACCGGCTACACCTGCCCCATGCATCCCGAGGTCGTCCAGGACGAGCCGGGAACCTGCCCGCACTGCGGCATGGCGCTGGAGCCGATCGCGCCGCAGGCGGACAGCGGCCCCAACCCGGAGCTTGTCGACTTCCGCCGGCGGCTGCGCATCGGCGTACCGCTCGCGCTCGCCGTCTTCGTGCTGGAGATGGGCGCGCACGTGGGCGTGCCGCTCGCGGACTGGCTCGGCGCCCGCCTGCACGCATGGCTTCAGCTCGTCCTGGCAACGCCGATCGTCGTCTGGCTGGCAAGCCCGGTGTTCGAGCGCGGATGGGCGTCGGTCAGGAACCGCAGCCCGAACATGTGGACGCTGATCTCCCTGGGAACGGGAGCGGCTTACCTGTTCAGCGTCGTGGCGGTGCTGGCGCCGGGCCTGTTCCCGCCGTCGATCCGCGGCGCGCACGGTCTGCCGCCGGTCTACTTCGAGGCCGCGGCGGTCATCCTGGTCCTGGTCCTGCTCGGTCAGGTGCTGGAGCTGTCGGCCCGCGAGCGCACCGGAGACGCGATGCGGGCGCTGCTGGACCTGGCCCCCGCCAGCGCCAGGGTCGTGCGTGACGGCCGCGAGGAGGACGTGCCCCTGGAACAGGTCCGGCCGGGCGAGCAACTCCGCGTCCGGCCCGGCGAGCGCGTTCCGGTCGACGGCGTGGTGCTCACCGGTCACAGCTCCGTGGACGAGAGCATGATCACGGGCGAGCCGATCCCGGTGGAGAAGACGGCGGAGGCCGCGGTGACCGGCGGCACGCTCAACGGGTCCGGCTCCTTCGTGATGCGCGCCGAGCGGGTCGGTGCTGACACCCTGCTCGCCCGCATCATCGACCTGGTCGCGCACGCCCAGCGCAGCCGCGCGCCGATCCAGGCGCTGGCGGACCGGGTCGCCCGCTGGCTGGTGCCCGTGGTCGTAGCCGTCGCTGCAGTCGCGTGCGTCGCGTGGCTGCTGCTCGGACCTCCGCCGGCGCTGTCCTTTGCCGTGGTCGCGGCGGTCAGCGTCCTCATCATCGCCTGCCCGTGCGCGCTCGGCCTGGCGACGCCGATGTCGATCATGGTGGCGACCGGCCGGGGCGCCGGTTCCGGGGTGCTCGTGCGCGACGCGGAAGCCCTGGAACGGCTCGCGGAGGTGGACGTGCTGATCGTGGACAAGACCGGGACCCTGACCGAGGGCCGGCCGTCACTGACCGACGTGGTCCCCTCCACGGGTTTCCGGGCCGACCGGATCCTGGCGCTGGCCGCCGCGCTGGAGCGGGGGTCGGAGCATCCGCTGGCCGACGCCGTCACAGCAGGCGCCGCCGACCGCGGAGTCGAGCGCCTCGACGCCGATCCAGGTCGCTTCGCCGCGGTCGCCGGCAAGGGGGTCCACGGCCGGGTCGACGGGCACGAGATCGCGCTCGGCAACGCCGCGATGATGCGTGACGCCGGGGTCGATCCCGCACCGCTGGAGGAAGTCTCGAACACGCTCTCTGCAGCCGGGAAGTCCATCCTGTTCGTAGCCGTCGACGGGGATCCGGCGGGCCTCATTGCGGTCGCGGACTCGGTGAAGGACACGACGCCAGGCGCCATCGCCGCGCTGCACGCCGGCGGGCTGCGGATCGTCATGGCGAGCGGCGACAACCGGCGCGCCGCCCAGGCGGTCGGGCGCACGCTCGGCATCGACGAGGTGCACGCCGAGCTCGGACCGGAGGACAAGGGCGAGTTGCTCGATTCCCTGCGCGCCCGCGGCCTGAAGGTCGCGATGGCCGGCGACGGCGTGAACGACGCGCCCGCGCTGGCCGCGGCGGACGTCGGCATCGCCATGGGCACCGGCACCGACGTGGCGATCGAAAGCGCCGGAATCACACTGGTGAACGGGGACCTCGACGGCATGGTTCGCGCTCACCGCCTCGCTCGGGCTACCATGCGCAACATCCGCCAGAACCTGTTCTTCGCCTTCATCTACAACGCGGTCGGCGTGCCGGTGGCCGCCGGCGTGCTGTACCCGATCTTCGGCGTACTGCTGTCACCGGTCATCGCCGCCGTGGCGATGAGCCTGTCGTCGGTGTCCGTGATCACCAATGCGCTGCGGCTGAGGTCGGTCACATGAAGCGCGACGGTATCGGCCGACTGCCGTGGCTCGCCTTGGCGCTTCTGCTCGCCGGCTCCGTGACGTCATGGGCGGATGACGTGGTGGTGGCGACCATCGGCGATGAGTCCGTGCAGCGCGCCGAGCTCCTGACGGTGGCGTCGTTCTCCCTGGAGGAGACCGAGCTCGAACGCCTGCGCTGCCAGGTCGAAGCGGACCGCAGCCACGCCGAGGTGCTGCAGACGTTCCTGCGCCAACTCGTGCACGAGCGGCTGCTCGGCCTGGAAGCCGGCCGCACCGGGATGACCGTGGAGGCGATCCTGGCGTCCGTGTACGAGGCGGTGCCGCCGATCGAGGACGCCGCGGTCGCGGCGTTCTATCGCGAGAATCAGAGCCGCATCCCGTACGCGCTGAGCGCCGTGGCGGATCAGATCCGCGCGTTCCTCAGGCAGCAGGCGGAGCAACAGGCCGAGGCGGAGTTTCTCGGCGTGCTGGAACAGCGGTTCGCGGTCGACTACCGGCTCGAACCCTTCCGCGTGGACGTCGCCGCCGACGGCTTCGCGACCTTGGGGCCGCAGGACGCGCCGGTGACCATCGTCGAGTTCTCGGACTTCGAGTGCCCGTTTTGCGCCAGGGTCCAGCCGGCCCTGCAGCGCGCCAAGCGCGAGTACGGGGACAGGCTGCGGATCGTCTACCGCCACTACCCGCTGGCCAACATCCACGCCAACGCGCAGAAAGCCGCCGAGGCCTCGCTCTGCGCCGGCGAGCAGGGGCTGTTCTGGGAAATGCACGACCTCATGTTCGCCGAGCAGGCCGCGCTGTCGGTGCCGGATCTCAAGGACAAGGCCGGCCGGATCGGACTGGACCGCGCCGCGTTCGACGCGTGCCTCGACTCCGGCCGCCACCACGAGACGGTGCGGGACGACATCCGCGCCGGAGCCGCTGCGGGGGTGTCGGGCACGCCCGCGCTGTTCGTGAACGGACGCCCCCTGGCCGGCGCAGCGCCGTTCGAGACGATCGCCGCCACCATCGACGACGAACTGGAGCGCCTGGGCGCCCGCTGATCCGAGGGCCGGCGCTGCTCGACAAACATTATGTCTCTCTGGCATAATGTTGCAGGAGCATAATAGTCCCGAAGCGCCTTCCGTTCCTCAACCGAACGCGCGAGCTGTCCCGGTTGCGCCGCGCCCTGTCACGGCCGGGCGACTCGCTGATCGTCGTCTATGGGCGGCGCCGCTGCGGAAAGTCCCGCCTGTTGCAGGAGGCGCTCCGCGATCACAGGCACGCCTACTACCTGGCCGACCTCAGCGACGATGGCATCCAGCGCGCGTCCCTCGCGGTCGAGGCCGGGGGTCTCGTACCGGGATTCGAGGCGGCCTCGTATCCTGACTGGACGGCGTTCCTGGAGACGTGGTGCGCGCGGGCGCCCGCCGACGCCTGGCTGGTCATCGACGAGCTGCCCTATCTGGTACACGTCGCCCCGGCACTGCCGAGCATCGTCCAGCGACTGGTCGACACCCCGCGCGCACGGCCCCTGCGGTTGGTCATCTGCGGTTCGTCACAGCGCATGATGCACGGTCTGGTGCTGGACGAGACCGCGCCGCTGTACGGTCGCGCCGCCGAGATCATCAAGGTCACGCCGATGCCCCCGGCGGCGTTGTCCGAAGCGTTGGGACTGGCGCCGGAGCAAGCCGTGACCGCCTACTCCGTCTGGGGAGGATTGCCACGCAACTGGGAGCTTGCCGCCGACTACGCCGGCACGGACGAGGCTGTCGCCGCACTCATCCTCGATCGCAACGGCGTCCTGCACGGGGAACCGCCCCGCCTGCTGCTCGACGACATGCGCAGCGTCGTGCAGGCCAACTCCCTGCTCGCCTTGATCGGCTCGGGGTGCCATCGACTGAGCGAGATCGGCGGGCGCGTCGGCCAGCCGGCCTCGAACCTCAGCCGTCCGCTGGCGCGGCTGATCGACCTCGGCTATGTCCGCCGGGAGCTTCCCTTCGGAGAGAGCACGCGCTCGACCAAGCGCAGCCTGTATCGGCTGGACGATCCGTTCCTGCTGTTCTGGTACCGGTTCGTCTCCCCGAACCGGTCCCGGCTCGAGCATGACCTGATCGAGGCGGTGCACGCCGAGGTGATGGCGCAGCTTGCCGGCCATGTGGCCGAGGTGTGGGAGTGGCTGGCCAGAGACTCGGTCCCGCACCTCAAGCTCCACGGCATCGACTGGAATCCAGCGTCCCGCTGGTGGGGTCCGGGCGTCGACAAAGCCCCGCTGGAGTTCGACGTGTTAGCCGAGTCCGCCGATCGCCGGCATCTGCTGTTCGGCGAAGTGAAGTGGTCGGACCGCTCCGACCCGGAGCGGCTCGCAGCGGAGCTGATACGCAAGGCGCAAAGAGCGCCCTTCCGCGACGGCAGACGGGTGCACTACGCCCTGTGGCTGAAGCACCCCGGAGTGGATCTGGTGGACGGGACGCCGGTCATCGGACCGGCCGCCGTAACGGGGTCTTAGCCGCTGACTCCTTCGGCGGGGTTTGGATCACCGGACGCAGGTGCCCGTACGTGCGGGTTGTCCGTTTCGGGTTTGGGCTCCGAGCCATCTGCAACCCGCCTGTATATTCTACCGTCCTTATGGATATGCGGCGCAGTCTGACTCTCCGGGACTTCGACCACGACTACCGATGATCCCGAATTCAAACCGATCTCTGCACATGGTCCCCGTACCACCGTCGTTCGGAAAAAGGGAGTCGGGTTGATGTGATCGGCTGCCGACTTGCGTAGGCGCTGTAGCGCGACATCCACCTCTCGATCTGACAAGCCCGGAAACTCATGCGCTACGGGGTCGTCCTTGCTGTGTTCGCCTACGCCGATGAACAGCCAACCGCCATATGTGTTCGCGAACGCGGACAACGCTTTCGCCATGGCACGAGCGTCTATCAAACATCTCTTGTAATCCACATACCATCCCTCGCTTACGGACTTCAGGACTGCAAGGTCAGTGGGCTGTAGGTCGGCAATTCGCTTATCGAATGGTGAGTATTGCTGCATCGTAGGTTAGCGCTCCAGGATCTCCTTGAGGGTCCGATCGGCCGGCAACTGGTCGGCAGGCGGAAGGAACTCAGGAGGCATGAATAGCGGATTGCCGGGGGACCACAGCTCGACGCTTTCGGCGTTCTCCTCGTAGTAGGCGGGGTCGGTCGTCACCCGGACGGGCTCGGACATCCCCGGTACAAGTAGGCCGTATTCGCGGCGTCCCAGGGGCTGTACGTCGGCTCCCGGGGGCATCAGGTCGGCGGAGGCGATGACCCGGTCGAGGTCGTCCAGGGTCACCGGCGACGGCGCCTGCTCCGGCATCGTGAGATCGTCGCCCAGAGCGGCGTCGATCTCGAAGCCGCCGGTTTCGGCTTCGCGAGCGCGGCGTTCGATGGTATCGGTCAAGTTGTCGTGCTCCACCGCGTCCGGCACGTTGCCCGTCAACACCGCCTTGGCGATGGTCTGCGGCATTTCGGCCAGGATAGGTTGCAGGCGACCAACCACCGTCTCGAACAGACCGATACGGTCACTGAGGGCGCGGTAGACGTCGGTCTCGACCGTGCCTTCGTAGTGCAGGTTGACGATGCGGATCGTGGCATGGGTCTGACCAACGCGATCGATGCGGCCGATGCGCTGCTCGACCCGCATCGGGTTCCAGGGCATGTCGTAGTTCACGAGCGCGCCGCAGAACTGGAAGTTCAGACCTTCGGCGGCCGCGTCGGTACAGAGCAGAATGTCAGCCTCTCGGTCTCGGAAGCGGCGTTTGGCGTCATCTCTGCCGATTTCCCGCCATGAGCCATCCGCGGACGGGACCTCTCCACCGCGCCCCGAGAAGCACATCAGCCGCCAGTCGCCGGCGTTGCTCAGTTCATCGCGCAGGAAGTCCATGGTGTCCGTGTACTGGGTGAAGACCATCGCCTGGCGGTATCCATCGCGACGGAGCCGAGCGAGGATTTCCATCAGGTGCGAGCATTTGCTGTCCGGCGGCAACAGCCGCACGCGGCTCAGCAGGTGCTCGACGTCGGCCCGTTCCTCGGCGTCGAGCGCCTGCCGTTCGCGCTCCGCGATCTCGTCCGCCTCCAACCATTCGTCGGCCGTTTCGTCATCGGGCGCGTCTTCGTCGAGGCCCGACAGGTGCGCCCGGTCCCCGCTCGCGATCGCGTCCAAATGTCGCTCCAGGGTGGCGCACAGCGCCCGGAAGCTGCTGGCAAGCCGCCGGCGGTAGATCGTCATCACGAACCCTACCGCTGATCGCTCGGCGGCGGCCGCCTGGTTGTAGGTGCTCGCGATGTACGCTTCGACCGCCGCGTACAGGTTCCGCTCCTCCTCCGTCAGCTCGATGAAGCGATCATCGACCTTCCGTTGCGCAATCGGGGTCGTGAGCATCCCGGCTTCAAAGTAGCGGCGCAGAAGCGCGCGAGTATGCCGCGAGACCAGATGGCGAATCGGCGTGTGCGCGCGCAGGATGGCCAGAGCAGCTCGCCGTTCGGCCGTCTCCAGACGCCGCCGCGGAGTGTTGGCCTCGTCGCGCAGGGCGCGGAGCACCTTGTTGGTCTTCAACCGCGACAGACCAGTCAGACGAGCCACGTCCGCTGCAATGGCCGCTCCATACGAGCTCTCGACCGACCGGAACAGCCGCGCCATGCGATCCAGCCCCTCCGGCGCCGGATTCGCCTGGCCGAGATCGTCGAAGAAGCCGAGGAACGCGTCGGCGGTCCACTCCGCCGGCAGCCCCAGCAGGTGCAACAGATCCCACACTTCGACGGGATGCACCTGCATCGGGGTAGCCGTCAGCAAGACCAGGCCCTCCGTGCGCTCCTTCAGTTCCTGCATCAGGCGCAACAAGGCGTTCGCTCCGCCCTCGCGGGCTGAACCTGCCGCACGCCGGCGGGCATGATGTGCCTCGTCGAGCACGACCAGGTCCCACGGTTCCGCGTCCTGCAGGAGCACCGCGGCTCGATCGCGACGCCGCAGCAGGTGGCTGGACGCGATCACGACCGGCTCGCGGTGCCACTCCCTTCGGTCGACCTCCCGCTCATGCGCCACCCCCAGCGCTGGCGAGCGGCCCCACGACAGCTTGCGACCGTCGTAGATCGGCCAGTTGAGGTTGAACTTCTCGCGCAATTCGACCTGCCACTGGCGCAGCACCGCCTTGGGAGCCAGGATCAGGATCCGCCGCGCCCGCTTGGCCAGCCACGCTTGCCGCAGCAGCATTCCTGCCTGGATGGTCTTGCCCAGTCCCACCTCGTCGGCGATCAGCAGTTTCGGCGGCCACCGCGAATACAGACGTTCGAAGGCGCGCACCTGATGCGGCCACGGCGTTACGGCGGCCGTCGCCTCGCCGACTCTGTCGCCGTCGCTCCGCGCCGGGGCGTCGCGGATGAATGCCCAGACCACACCGCGCCGATCAACGGCGGGCATCGGAGTGGCGGGATCGGCTGCCGGAGTCCCGGTTTGCCCAGCAGCCAGATGGTCACACGGCTCCGACTCCTGCGCCTTCAGGCGCGCGGGCACATCTTCTTCAGGCATGAACCGCATCAAATCGCGGCGCACCGCTTCGGGGACATCAAGCACGATCACCCGGACGGAGCGTCCGGCCCAGAGTCGCGCGAAATTCCCCTCTTCGTGGGCGACGCGTTCGGGCTCCGTCCCCCAACTGGTATAGACGTTGATGCTCTCCCAGTTGTGCCGCCAGCCGGCCGCGGTCTCGTTCAAGCTCCCATTCCAGGCGATCCGGTCGCCGCCGCGGTCCTGAATGATGCCTGCCTTCTCGTGGAAGATGCCGTCACTGGCGATCGGCGTGCGGTCGGTGGCGCACGGGACGGCCACCTTCACCGAGAGATGACCGCGCGCGATCATCCAGGAGAGCAACTCGAGGGCGCCGGCCGCCGCCGCATTATCGGGCGTAAGGGGCGCCGCGGACAGGCGACGCTCTACCGCGTCGCGCAACCGCTCACCGCGCTCTATCGCTTCGATCTCGGGCGCTTCGAGGGTGCAGCCGACCACCAGCCGCAGGTGGCCATCGTTGCGCACCAGACCTTCAATACCGCGGGCTGCAAGAGCAAGCGCACCGGCGCTGAAGTAGCCGGTAAGCCGGTCGTAACGCACGGCGTCCTGCAGCGCTGGTACGTAGAACAGTCGGACCAGGTCACCGTCGTCGGGGGTGTACTTGAGCTTCCAGGTGCGGTCGGTGAGCATGGTCAGGCACGGTCATCCTGCCACAACCTGAGCTGCTCCGGCTCGTCGATGCGGTCGCGATAGGCGAGGCGGTACAGGTTGTAGAGCGCTTCGAAGTCGTCGCCGGCGGCTGCGGTTTCGCCGCCGAGCGTCACGTTCGTGAAACTCTGCGCGAGGGGGAGCACTTCCAGCACCGCCTCGAACGCGGCGAAGAAGCGCTGATCCTGCTCGACCAGGGACTCGACGAGCATCTCGTGAGCGGCGGCCAGCGAGCGGGACCGGGCACGGTTGGCCGCATGGTGCAGGGCATCGATCATGCCGCGAGAGCCGTCGACCGGTCCCAGCGCCCCGGCGGCGGCGCGACGGGCGCTGTCCCAGAGGCGCAGGTCGCTGCCCTTCTTTTCGGCCAGATGCCCAACGATTTGGCGTTCCGGGTCGACTCCGACTGCGCGGGCGAGCCGTAGCGCTTCGTCGTAGGGGAATGCCGGCGCCCGGAACGCGTCCCACGCCAGCACGAAGAACGCGGTGACCGGATCGAGGTCCGCGGCGGCCTTGAGATGGGTCAACTGCTCCAATCGCCAGCGCTTCACCTCGCGCCGGGCCACGTCCAGGGCGTCCTCCGGCGTCACCGCGTAGGGATCCCACGCCTCATCGGCCGCCGCACGTCGACCACGGCGAGGCGACCCGGGTTGCGCCCGTGGCGCGCCGCGCCGCAGCGGCCAGTCGCGGGAGAACTCCTCCAGAGCCGGCCCGAAGGAAGCGAGATACAGATCGACCCCCGTGATGCCGGCGTCCTGATACTCGGAAACGCGCTTGCGCACGGCCACCGCGACCCGTGGCTCCACGTCCTCCCAATACGCCGTTGCAGTCTCGCGGATCGCCGAGTCGCCATCGCCTTGCCCACCTGTAGATTCACCGTATGAGGCGCGTGCGCGGCATACCAGCAAGATGGTACTCTTGGCCGCCGCCTTGTCCTTGATGTGCATGCTGCCCTCGGCCTGGGTATTGACCGGCCAGGACGCGGTGATGGCGAAGCCGGCATCCATCAGCCCCGTGGTCAACGCGTCCCAGGCGCCGGTGGCCTTGTGGGTGAACATCAGCGTCATCACGCCGCCGGGCTTCAGCGTCCTCCGGCACTCGGCGAATATGGACGCCATGCGCTCCTGGTAGTCGCGCTCCGCGAGCGCCTTGGCCCCCTTCTGCCCGCGGAACCGCGCCGGATTGGCCACGGCTTCGCTGTCCTTGTCGGTCAGGTAGCTGCGGAACAGCTCCGGAAACACATGACCGGCGGTGCGCTTGAGCCACACGTAGAAGAAGTCGGCCAGCTCGGCGTACATCACGTTGTCGTAATAGGGCGGATCCATGACTACCAGGTCGATGGTGCCGTCGCCGACGTGGTCCAGGCTGTCGCCCGGCTTGCAGGTGATGGTGACGGGCGGTCTTGCAGCCGTGGGGCCGCCGACATCGGCGAACAACCCATCGGTGACGTTATCCGCTTCGGGGCGGACCAAGGCGACCAGTTCGCCGATACACTTGGCGGTCTGTTCGAAGGCCCAGTCGTAGCCCAACCCCACGATGAGCGGAGCCATCTCGGCATGTGACCAGCAGAATGCAAAATCGTGGCGGTTAAAGGTGTTGGCTACGACCTCCCGCGTTGGCATCCACACCGACATACGGGAGTTGTAATTGAGCAGCTTGTCGAGTGATAGCGCCAAGTATCCGTACGCCGCTCGCCGCACCTCGGTGAGCTTCCCGCCCGCGCGATCGGCCTCCAGCATTTCGCGAAACACCTCGACGCCAGTGCCGTGGCAAAGGAGCTGGCGCGACGAGAACAGGTCCCGCCAAGCCGTCATCCCATATCGCTGTGGCTCAGTCGTCTTGTTTCCGTCGGGGATTCGCTCAGTGGGGACGATGTCGAAGGCTTCCCACTCCGGCAGCTTCTCCGCCAACCGTGCTCCGATCTCGACGCTGTTGTCGTCCTCGGGCTGGGGCGCCCGATACCGCCGCACCCACTTCTCCCTGGTCCTCCCTGTCCTGGTGGTCGTCAGCACCCGCTCCTTGTACACCACGGTATAGAGCTGCTCCCCCATGCGACCCGCCAGCGCCTGCTCCTTGATCTCATCCCCATCGATCACGCGCCCGCAGTCCGCATAGGGGCAGACCCCGTCGCCCCGCGCCACCGTGCCTGCCGACTGCTCCCGAGCCGAACTGACAACCTCGAACGAACAGACGCGGCCCGCCGTCCCCGGCCCATCACCGAGGTGCGGCACAAGCCGTATGCCGGTTCCATCCGGTGTCAGCCGCCAGTTCGGCGACAACGGCACCAACCCGTCGCAATAGGGACAGGTAACTGTCCGCGCCCAGAGGTAGCCATCCGGACGGGTGTCATCACCAGGCTCATCCCGGAAAGCCCACACCAGACGACTTCGGACACGCTTGGTGAACTCGGCACCCAGCGCTTCGACCTGATCCTTGACTGCGGATCCATGCGTGCAGGGCCAGTCCACGGTCGCGCGTTCGATCAGCACCGCGACGGGGTTCAGGTCGTTGGCCAGTGTTCGCATACCCAGACGAACCGCCTCGAACGGGAGGCTGCCACCCCCCGCGGTCGGATCGAGAACCGTCATTCCAGAGGCCGAATGCTCCGCCAGCCACTTCCTATCCACGCTACCCGGCGCGTATCCAAATGCGCGCGCATAGCCGTAGGCCGCGGCGCCCAAGCGTTCACCCGTGCGGTTGGCCTCAGCGATTCTACGCTTCGCGGCAACCGGATCGCCGTGGATGCCGAGCACGTGCAGGAACTTCTGGCGATCCGCATCTTCCGGCAACAGCGATGCAAGGATCGCCGCCCGCGACGCCACCAGCGGGAACCGTGCCCACCACACGTGCAGATAGTAAGTGGCAGGCAACGCCGTCATCGAACGCCGCTCGCGGACACTTTCTTCTCCGATTGCCGCAATCGGCAACCAGCGCTCGATCAGTCTGACATCATCCGTGTTCATCTATTTCCTACTAGTCGTTGCTCAGACGCTCGCCAACCCGGGCCGCCCCGTACTCACTGAGATGGCACGCGTCGCCCAGCAATTCGACCCGCCATTGCGTGCGCGGCGCGATCGCACGACGTAGTCGAACGACGCCCGGCGGTGGCGTCCGTCGTAGTGCGATCCCGGATTCGCGAATCGTGCGCTCGACCGCACTGTACCTGTGAGGCGGACGGACTGGGTAGTTCTTCGCCGTAGTGTAGGCGTCGCGGGTTCGAGTCAGGATTCGCCGAACGTCGTCGTCGGTTGGCAGTGTTCGGTTACCCCTTCGCCACGGGGCCAGAATTGCGAAGGGATCAGCATCCAGCATTTGTTGCCAGATCCCTGCGGCGTCGCCGCTCTCGGAGCCGTGGTGGGATACCTTGAACGCCGATGCTGTTCCGGTCGGCAAACCATCGTCCTGAAGTATCCTCGCCCAACCGCGCCGTTCGAGGTCGGAGCCGAGCAACACTCTGATTCCCCCGACTTCAACCCACAGCACGACAGCAACTTCATTGGGTGAGAGACTGCGTACTCTGGTTCCAACTTTGCCTCCCTTCGGCAGGAGACCGGCTATGGCCCGCATGGAGTCGAAGACCACGTCGTCGGCGGGTGAGAGAGACCAGATGTGGCACAAACCACTGGAGAAGATGTGGCGGTTGGCGAGCGCCAGTCTCGGTGCCGATCCTTCTTTTTCGAGTCTGGAGAACACATCGTAGATCTCTCGAACCCCGGAACCGAAAGCAGCGAAATGGTGCTCCTCCAGAGCGAATACTTCGAGGAATTCATCCGTGCAGAGGGCGGCGGAGCAGCAGAATTTCGCGCTGCCACATGTGTGAGCAATATGCGCCATACCGCGTATGTGATCGTCATGCCAATGTGAAGCCACGATGAGCTTTACAGCCTCGGCGGGATCGACGCCGACATTCGCCAGGTATTCCAATGCGGCCGGGGCATCAGCGCGGCCGCAAGAGTCCACCAGCACCCAGACACCCGCGCCGACATGCATGACTACGCTCTCACCGTACCCGGGACCGAGAAGGGTCAGCTCAAGTTCGTCATCCCTTGGGGGAGTGCCCCCTTCGCTCACAACTTGAATGCCCGTCTTATGTTGCGCGCCCACTCCCTGCCCTGCTGCAGGTCGCGTTCGGTGATCCGGGGGAGATCACGGAACACGATCTGGGAAACACGTCTCTTGGTACCGGAACGTGAGCGCTCGTAGCCGATCACCCAACGGAAGATCGCGCCTACACGCAACGCGGCCGCATCGTCATCGGCTATCTCGGTCAACGGGATGATCGCCTCTTCCTCTTCGTGCGACGAATTCGCCGTCAGGTCAACCAACGCCGCCACGAACTCCTCGCCTGTGATCTCAAGCACATGCCCTTCCCATTCCTGTAGAGCGTGGAAGGTAGCGGGCGGCGGCAACGACGATGGTATTGGTGGCACACTCACGACGGGGACAGCGCCCCCGCCGTCCTGCGCAAGTTCCGAGGATGAGTGCAACGCTGCCTCGTTACCAAGCACGTCGGCGGATGTTGCAACCCCTGATACTGATACGATTCCCGTGGCCGGCCGCAGGTGGACGGGTGGCGCCTGAAGGCGATCTGTCTCGGGACCGCTGTTCCCAGCATGGAGATCGTACACGCTGGTAGCTTTGCTGGTTTCCACTTCCTTAACTCTCTCTTGCCAAAGAGACTACGTGGTCAACTATTGACTTGCTGAGCTTGAGGAAAGACTCGAATTTGTCCTCCAGGGCCCGCAATAGTTCCTGGCCATTTGGTGGGTCATCCTTCGGAATCGCATATTGATCATTCACTTGAACGTACACGCCCAAGCGACCGCCGCCAATCCGATTGGACGGTTCTACCGTGATGTTGATCTGACTGCCGGACGGACGGCCATTCGGCTGGAGCTGAGACATCTTGAGCGTCGTCATCCCACCAGACTCGCGGTCCAATCCGAGTTCGTCCACGTAACGCCCCCACGGTTCAACCGGAGCCAGCCTTCTGCCGATCCGATCCAGCTCAGCCGGGGTTAGCGGAACGTGGACGTTTCGATTGAGGCCCATCAGTTGAAGTGGCGTATGGTGGAGGTGTTCCTTGAACACGCGCAGGACGAGGTCGCGCACGCGGATGTGGGGCGCCTGGGCGGTATCCGCTACGAACATATCGGTCGTCACCTGCAGAGAGAGCCAGTCGAAGGAAAACTGGGTCATCTCCGGATGGGCGACCTGCAAAGTTGCCGTGTCGGCGGCGGTGTTCGGAAGCAGTTGATGCAGAACGAACCAAGCCGGTGTGAAGATCGCCGGATTGAAGTTTCCGCGGAGCACGACTGACACCCCGTCGATTTCCGGCTGAATCCTCTTCACGGTATGCCTCCTTTTGTCCGCTCGGGCGCCTTCCCGGACCGAAGGCGGTGTGACGCATTATAGGTCGCGCCATCGGTCAGCAGGATCCGCAGCGCCATCAGCACGCGGCGCGGATGGCGGCGGTGGATCGCCATTCCCGCCCAGTAGGCTGCTTCCTCGTGGCGCATGGTCTCGATGCCCTCGACCACGGCACGCATGTTGGCGCGGTTTCTCATCGGCGCCAGGGCGCGGAACAGGAGCCCGAGCACCAGGGCGACGTCTTCGGGCACACTGTAGCCTCCCTTCCCATCGCCGGAATCCGGACCGAGCCTGACACCCGATTGCGCCAGCAGGCGCAACACCCGGTGCTCGATGAGGTCCAGATTGGGCCCGCGCAGGCGAGCGACGCGCCGCGCAGAGGTCAGTTGCGGCATCGCCGAGGATGGCGTCTGCCAGATCGCGTATTCCGTGTCAGCCGGACCGTAACGACGCACACGCAGCTCATACCGAGGGGCGGACTCCGGAGCGTCGAGCGCCGTCATTCGCAGTGGATTCGCCGTCACGCGTGCGCCTCCGCGGAGGCGGATACGTAGGCGGCGCCGCTCGCGAATCGCGACAGGCGGTCGCTGAGCCGTTCCGCCTCATCGCCCTTCAGCACCAGTCCACCATCGAACGTCAGCGCGAACGCGACTTCCAGGTTCTGCGACTGCGCGGCGCGGAGTTGGGGTTCCAGAAACTCCTTGACCGGCTGCGCGTCCGGCACCGGACCGGTGAAGTCCAACTCGAACGATCCGCCGTCGCGGGTTTCGTAGCCTCCGGTGAACCGGACCTCCTTGCTGGCGCCGGACACCGCGCCGACGGCGCCGAGCAACCGGAACGCATCGCCGGCCTCGAACATGCGGATCGACAGCGTCCCGACCTTCTCCATGCGCTGCGCGCGAGCCTGCTCCCAAAGCTGCACCAGCGCGTCCCGGAGCACCCCCTCGGCAGTAACCGACGCCGTAGCCTCGCGCGGCGATTCTCCTTCATCATCCCGGTGTGACGGTTCGGGATCACGGATAGGCGAACCCTCGCCGCCGCCCTGCCTGGCCTCCTGTCCGTGGTCGTCAGGCCCCGAGTCGGGCGTAGGACGCGGCCAGATGCCGCGATTGCGGGCGTATGCCATGGTCAGCACCAATGCCTGCTCGTCGATCAGGATGCTGACCGCCGGGTCGCCGGGACCGCACAACAACTCGCCACGGCGGTAGACGTAGTCGCCCTGCTCGACACCGCGCCGGATCCCCCGGACGAACAGGTCGTCGCCGGACAGGATCGGCAGCGCCGGGTCGCGGCGGAACTCTTCGCGCAGCGCCAGCGTGGTGATCTGGCCGTGCCTGAGCGGCGTGCGATCGCGGACGTACGTCGGCGAGTCCGGTTCGTCCTCGGACATCCGCAGTTTGCCGAGTTCGCGCAGCGCGCGCAGCACCTGCTGCTGCCCGGCGCCAGGCTGATCGGACGTGGCCGGCAGCTCGATTGCCGAGTGGGCCAGATCGGCGCCGCTCACCCCTACCCGGTTGCGCGAGGGATAGAAGATGTGCCGGTAGCACTGCTGTATGGCGATCGCCAGTGCGTGTTCGGAGCCGGCCTCCAACTCGCGAATCTGTTCCTGCTGATGCTCGGCCAAGTCCGCCAGTCGATCCGCCCGCTTCAACGCCAGCAGGGCCAACCGCCGCACCGAGGCGCGCCGCATCTCCTCCTTGCGGGCGTCGTCCGCCACCACGAACACCAGGTTGTTCCGCAGCGCTCGGAGTTGGGCGCCGTCCGAACCACGCCTGGTATGGATTCGCTCGACCAAGTCCGGCACGCTGTCGACCGATGTCCCGATCGCCACGCCGTCGTAGGCGAGCACAATCAGGCGAGGTCGGCCATCGCCAACCTCGTCGGGCACGTCGAATGGGCCGCCCGGGAACGGAATCGCCTCGAATGTCTTGCCAGCGAATACCCGCCGGATGCGGTCGTTGAGTTCGGCGCGCGCGTCGGCGGCTTCAACGTGCTGCTCTTCGCGGCGAATGATTTGGCGCAGGTTTGCCTCGGCCAGAAACCGCATCGGGGCGCCCGGGCGGTCGTCGAGATATGCCGAATCGGTCACGAACCGCGTACGCGCTTGGTCGATGAAACTGATGTCGGCCGCCGGCCCAAGCACCGAATAACGGAGGCGTTCCGCGGACACACCCTTCAACGGTTCGTTGAATGCAAGGGTGTGCATGAAGATCGTACGCGCCACGTAGGCCGCGAAGGGCGGCATGCCGCCGTGGTGGGCCGCATCGATTTCCTGTGCGAGCGCCCGCGCATCCGACCCGCCGGCGGCAACGTCGTTGGCGATCGCCGGCAGGTATGCGGTCTGCCCCAGGCGGGTGACGATCTCCTGCCGAATCGGCTCGTAGCCGGGGTCGACATGGTGGAGATGCACGGCGGTCGCGTCCGCCGGCTTCACCTGCCACAGGTGGGCGATGGTGCGCGCCAGCAGCCGCAGCATGCCGCGCACCCGCTGGAAGTTGCCCAGGGTCGCCGTCTTGCCGGTGAGGGTTTCCAGTACCTCGGGATGCAACGGATAGCTCGCGCGGAACGTCTCGGCGGTCTGCGGGTGAACGGCCTCGCCGACCAGCGTGTTGCCATGGGCGGCCCACAGTTCCTGGTAGCCGGCTACCACGGACACGGCCGCATCGTCGTCGATCCGTTCGAACAGGCGCCGGAGCAGGACCTGGATGGTCTCGTCCTCCTCAGTCGGGTTGAGCAGCGTCGCCTTGCGCGCCGACACGCTCTCCGCTTCCGCCATCCGATCGCCGATGAACTGATTCTCCTCGCTGTAGGCATCGGCGGCGCGGCCGTCCTTGCCGATCGCCAGCGTGTACACCAACGCCGCCCTGGGCTCACTTTCCACCGCCTTGAACAGCGAGGTGAGGAACGCCGTCAACTGGTCTCGGGCGTGGTCGACGCGCTGCACCTTGCGCAGGTAGACCGACAGTTCGTCGAGCAGAATCAGGGTAGGCCGGCCACCGAACAGTTCGTGCAGGGTCTCTGCGCCGGGCGCGATGCCCTGTTCGTCGCTGTTGCGAAACCGTTCGTAGCCGGCCTTGTCGGCAAGCGCGAAGGCGATCTCGCCCCAGGGTGTGTGGGCCAGCACGCCGTCGCCCATCGCGCGCCCATTGGCCGGGTCCGCGTTCTCGCCGTCGAACGCGGCGACCCGCACGGGAGCCGCCGGCAACAGGGTCGGATCGACGAACTCGCCGATATCAGCCACGTCCGCGCCTCCGGACACGGCATGCGCCAGGGCGATCAGGCCGTGGGTCTTGCCACCGCCGTACGAGGTGTCGAGCCGGAAGATCGCAGCCGCCTCGCCACCTGCGCCGCTGAGCCGCCGGCACACGTTGGCCAGCAGATTCCTGAGCCCGCGGGTCGGCCATGTCCGGGCGAAGAAGCGGCCCGCGTCTCCATACTCCTCGCTCGCGCGGCCGGCGATGACCTGCGCCAAGTCCGCTGCGAAGTCCGCCTCGGAAACGCTGCCCGTGAGCACGTCGGCGCGCGGGCGGCAGGTTTGGAATATCGTCGGAATCGTCATGGCTTGCCCGCCGCATTATGCCCGTCTGCGGCCAAGCGGTCCGCCGGTGCCATACCGGCGGCCGTGAGGACCCGCTCCAGCCGCCTCCAGGCGAAGATCGGCATCATGTGTACGCCGGCCACGCCGGGGGTGGCACGCA
Organism: Spirochaetia bacterium; assembly: GCA_965202935.1. Classification (GTDB taxonomy): domain Bacteria; phylum Spirochaetota; class Spirochaetia; order SZUA-6; family Bin103; genus CATQHW01. The sequence continues at coordinate 6,446,868 of OZ241879.1, read as the reverse complement.
GCCGCTGCAGCAGCTCGACGGTGTACCGCATCCCCTCCTCGGCTGCCTTGCCGCGCGCGTCCGCCTCCCGGAGCCGACCGAGCAGGGCGTCAGTCTCCGGGTGCGATCCGGTGAAGCCGACCAGGAACAGCCACGTGCGCAGCGACAGCGGCGAGGTGATGATCGGCACGCCGCAGACGATCGGCGCCGTCACGCCGAGCCGCTCAACCTCGGCCAGCCAGCGCGTGAACCGGCCCCACAGAAAGGGCGGCTGCGTGAGAATCACCTGCGCGCCAGCGTCCACCTTGCGCTGCATGCGGCGCGCTCGTGCCGCCGGTCCCGGCAGGATCGGGTTCTCCACCGCCCACAGCGGCTGATCGGGAAACGCGCGCCGGATCGCGCGCAGGATGCGGAACGAGTTCTGCGGCAGCAGCCATCCCAGTTTGACGATCCCGAACAGCCGCCGGACCAGCCCGCCGCCCGACAGCACCAGCAGCGCCACCGCGCCGCCGGCACGGGCCGCCGCCACGCGACGCGCCACCATGCCGGCGGTCCGCAGGCTGGCCGAAACGGTGAACACCGGCTCGGCACTCTTCGACAGCGCCGTGGCGATGCGCCGCTCCAGCGGCTCGCGCGGGCCGCGCGCCGCCGGCTTGCGCCGCGCCAGCAGGTCGCGGAAGCGGCCAACCAACGGTAGATCCGGCAGCGTCACCGCATCCACCAGTCCCTTGTCGAGCATGCGCCGGTATGCGCGCGCCTGGCTGGCCTGCGTCTGTTCAACGGTGATCACGAAGCGGCCCGTGGCGAGCCGCTCCAGCGCCGTGCCGAGGCGTGCGCGGCTGTCGTCCGTCGCCTTGTCGTCCGTTGCCATCCGACGCTCAGAAGTACGGATTGCAGAACCCGCCCGCCAATCGCTTCCGTTGCCGCGCACCGCCCCGACTCGTGTTGTTCCACCTAACGTCGCCGGTGAGACCCTTCCTCACTACGCGCCACCTCCATCCATCTTTGCGGATAAGGACTCCCACCGCTCGAACACATGGCATATCGAGCTAAGCGAGCTCACGACTGCGTGCATAAGACAAAGTCCTTGTACTACAAAGGGCTTCCCACCATCCACCTCCACGAGTTCCAACGCTTCCTCGTACTTGCTCTTCGGAAGGTGTGCATCAGCGAGCCGCAATTCGTACGTCCCGAAGAGGGGACGCATGATCCGTTGTACGTCCTCTTCGTCGATCAATGTTGCCAACAACCCCTCTAACGACTTGAGGGATCTCCACTTTTTCCCGCTCGGTGGCGGCACCGCTCGTTGCAACACGTGCTCGTCGATCCTGTCCGCCGTCAACCTCGTCAGGTCCTTCGCCAACGCAAGCAACCCTTCCTTGCTTGTCGATCTGAACCGGTGAGTCTTCGAAATAATGTCAGGGACGTGCTCGTGTTCTCTGATAAGTGACTCACCCAGGCGCTCCTTCGCAAGATCGTTCATAAGAACAAGAGTCCTCTCCAGGAAACTCTCCGGCGCCTTCGTACTCGCTGGACGCCCCCTCACCTGAGCCGCCAGCAACTCCTCAGAAACACCACCGTCGGGTGCGACGTTGTATCCGCCCCAAATCTGCTGTTCCCAATCATCCAACAGCCCGATGTCCTTCGCATATACATTGACCAATCCCAGTGAGTTGACTCCAAAATGAACATTACTCTCGGCCGAGCAGCCCACAGATCCCGTGTCTCTGGTATACCATCCGAGAGAGCCACCTCGCCGATGTGCAAGTGCACATATGACCTCCGGACGGAACCACAGCCAACGCCCGTCCTCTTTCAGCGTCACGCTGTTCTCGCGTGTCCCGGCTGCGTCCGTTACGAAGAAGACAGTCGAAGGGACGTCATCGCCCCGCACAATCGGACTCTTGACGGCGGGTTCAATCCATTCGGTCCGCCACAGTTCTCCTTCCACGCGATATACCACATCTCCGCTACTTCCGGAACTCCATGACTTTGAAGTCACTTTGTCCTCCGTCGGCGGGCCCTCAAACGACGGTACATCTTCTTCTTCATCGACATCGGTACGCTCTACATGGACTACCAGTGTCTCTCCACCATATGGCATGCCTCCCTCGTGGATCTTCGTGACGCGCCCCTCCCACCGAGACCGTTCATCGATCTCGACTGCCGGGTCATCCTCCCAATCGATGTGGCTAGCGTCCTTGACAACCTCCACCCGGTCTCTGTAGGAGGATACATACAGCGCCATTTCTCGAGCGCAAAGATAATCCCTCAGATGCGTTGCTCGCATCTCAAGAAGGTAAGGAACACCATCCGGAGTTCTATGTAGCTTGGCAACTTCGATGTATCCCTCTCGGGGACGGATCCAGACATCGCCTACTCTCTGCAAGCCGAGCGTGATGGTGAGATCCTGATGTAAGTGCCAAACCGCATCCATTTCGCCGTATCCACGCTGATCAAGCACCAAGTAAATACCGGATACATCGCTGTTGTATTGTTCGAATACATCGGCCTGAATGTATCTATTCTGCTCGACGTAGCCGGAGTGATCGTGACTTATTCCAACGTCTGACCAACCCAAGTCACTCGCCTGCTGCATTTTGTCTACAGGTATTGCCACAGTCCCTGCACCGTAGAACTCGGACTTGAATCCCAAGCGTGAGATGCGTCCTTTCTTTTCTATCTCATGTATCGCCCTCAATGGTATCCAGACTGCGCCTGATAGATTGCGCCGACGAACCGCTTTCATCTCAAACCAATCTTGGTTCAACTCATCCATCCCTTGCTGAATTGCTTTCGCGACCCGTGAGGCGGGCCAATCATGTCACTCATCTGTCGGCAACAACGGTGATCACGAAGCGGCCCGTGGCGAGCCTCTCCAGCGCCGTGCCGAGCCGTGCCCGATGGTCTTCCGCCGGTTTCCCGTCCCTCGCCATCAAGCGCTCAGAGGTACGGATAGAGCTTCGTGGGGTCATAGCCGGGGATGAACAGGTCGTGCGGGCGGCCGGTTACCAGCTCGCCGTCCTGGACGAACCCCTCCGGCCGGTCGCGCAGCACGTCGACCAGACGTGACCGCCAGCGGGCAAGCTCCGCACCGCCGGCGGGCGCCAGGTCGTGCAACTCCTGCGGGTCGGCGTCCAGGTCGAAGAGCTGCTCGCGGCCGGTCTGCGAGTACCAGATGTACTTGCGGTGGCCGTCGGTCAGGTAGTGCTGGCCCAGGTCGTAGGCGTACTGGCCGGCGTGCTCGCCGTGCAGGTATTCGCGGACCGTCGGCGCGTCACCTCGCATGATCGGCAGCAGGCTCCTGCCGGTCACCGAGTCCGGGACCGGCGCGTCGGCGATGTCCAGGATCGTCGGCATCAGGTCCTGCAGTCCGACCGCCGCCTGCGACACGACGCCGGCACAGAGCGGATCGCGCTGCGGGCCGCTGACGATGAACGGCACGCGCGCCGATCCCTCGTACGGCCAGCATTTGCGGAACATGTGGTGGTCGCCGAGCATCTCGCCGTGGTCGGCGGTGAACAGGAACACCGTGTCGGCCAGCTCGGCCTTCATCACCTGCAGCAGGCGGCCGATCTGGTCGTCGATGAAGTTGATCATCCCGTAGTAGGCCGCCTGGCTGCAGCGACGGTCGTGCTCGTCCAGGTCGATGAACCAGGCGTTGGGATTGATCCCCTTGCGCGGCACCGGCCCGCCCGGCATATCCAGCGCCCAGTCGCCGACCGGCGGGACCGGCAGGTCGCGGTCGATATAGCGGTCGTAGTAGTGGCGCGGCGGCGTGAACGGCGGGTGCGGGTCGATGAACGACAGGTTGAGGAAGAACGGCTGCGCGTCGTCGCGGTGCTCCAGGAAGTGGATGGCGCGGTCGACCACCCAGAAGGTGTGCAGCAGCTCCTCCGGCAGGTGGTGCGCCCTGCCCACCCAGGCGTTGGAGGCCACCCCGTGCGCGTAGCCCGCGTGCTGGTCGCGTACGCCGCGGTCGGCCAGCCACTCGGCGTAGTCGCCGCTGTTGCTGCTGTCCGCGATCTGCACGTGCTCGAACCCGTAGCGCCAGCGGCTCGACCCACGGCCGCGTACGTGGCTCTTGCCGATCATCTCGGTCTGGTAGCCGGCGGCGGTCAGCTCGCCGGCCAGCAGGTGCGGCGGCGCCCAGCCGGGGTCCGGCCCCATGCCCACCGCGCCGTTGGCCGCCGGCGCGGTGCCGCTCATCATGGTGCGCCGCGCCGGCACGCAGCTCGGACACTCGGCGTAGGCGCGGGCGAAGCGCGCTCCGGTGGCGGCAAGCCAGTCGAGATTGGGCGTCTGCAGGACCGGGTGGCCCTCGATGCCCAGGGCGTCGCCGCGCTGCTGGTCGGTCAGGATCAGGACGATGTTGGGTCGGTCGCTCGCCATGGCGATGAACAGCTTAGCTCATCGGCCGGCCGCCGCCTGACGCTGGCGCAGCGCCTCGAACAGCAGCGCCGCTCCCGCCATGGCGACGTTGACCGAGTCGGCGCGTCCCAGCATCGGGATCGAGACGGCGGCGTCCGCGCCGCGAAGCCACGCCTCGTCCAGGCCGAACTGTTCGTTGCCCAGCACCACGGCGACGGCACCGGTGAGGTCGTGATCGGTGTAGCAGCGCTCGGCGGCCGGCGTGGTGACGACCATGCGCACGCCGCGCGCGGCCAGCCAGCGCCGCGTGGCCTCCGCCCCGGCCTGCGCCGCCGGCACCGTGAACAGCGTGCCGACGCTGGCGCGCACGACGTTGGGATTGAACAGGTCGGTCACCGGGTCGCAGGCGATCAGCGCGGCGGCGCCCACCGCGTCGGCGGTGCGCAGCAGGGTGCCCAGGTTGCCCGGCTTCTCGATCGCGGTGGCGACCACGTACAGCGGATCGGCCGCCGGCTCCTGAAGGCGGCCGATCGTCCAGTCCGGCATCGGCGCCACCCCCAGCAGCCCGTCGGGCCGGTCGCGGTACGAGAGTTTGGCGAACACGGCGTCGTCCGCGGGGACCAGCTCGGCTCCGCAGTCCCGGCGGGCGCGGTCGAGCAGCGCCGGTTCGTTGCTGCCCAGGTAGAACGCGGGACAGTGGTAGACCGCCTCCAGCGGCAGCCGCGCCTCTACCGCGCGCAGCAGCTCCCGGTAGCCCTCGATCAGGAACGCCCGCTCGCGGTCCCGCGCACGCCTGCGCCGCAGCCGCACCACGCGCTTCACACCGGCGTTCTGCATGCTGGAAACCGCGGATCTGATCACCGCCGGCCGCTCCACGGCGCCAGTATGGATCCTCGCCGCGGTGCCCTCCATCCGGCCGATCCAGCCGCGGCGAGTTGGGCGGCACCTGCCCGCATGAGAGGATGACAGGCGCGCCACGTGCCGCGACCATGGCTTCAACCATGCGCCAGTTCAACACCACAGGCCCCATCGATCCGGCGGACCACTACCACATCCCGCCGCTGGAACGGATCGATCTCGAGGAGGTGCTCGGCCTCGTCCGGGACAAGAAGTACTTCGTGCTGCATGCGCCGCGGCAGACCGGCAAGACCTCGGCCCTGCTGGCGCTGCGCGACCTCCTGAACGGCGGCGAGGCGGGCGACTGGCGCTGCGTGTACGCCAACGTCGAGGCAGGCCAGGCGGCCCGCGAGAACGTCATGGACGCGATGCGTGCGGTGCTCTCCGAGTTCGCGCTGCGGGCGAGCCTGACGGTGGGCGACGACTCGGTGGAAGGCATCTGCCACGCGGCCATGGACAGCGCCGGGCCGATGGGCGCGCTGGGGCTGGCCCTGAGCCGCTGGGCCGCCGCCGACAGGACGCCGCTGGTGCTGCTGATCGACGAGATCGACTCGCTCGTGGGCGACACCCTGCTGTCGGTGCTGCGCCAGGTGCGCGCCGGCTACGACCGGCGCCCGGCCGCCTTCCCGCACAGCATCGTCCTCTGCGGCGTGCGCGACGTGCGCGACTACCGCATCCACTCCACCACGGAGAACCGCATGGTGCTCGGCGGCAGTGCCTTCAACATCAAGTCCGAGTCGCTGCGCCTGGGCGACTTCTCGGACCAGGAGATACGGGCACTGCTGGCGCAGCACACCGCGGCGACCGGTCAGGCGTTCACCGAGGGGGCACAGGAGATGATCGGCGCGCGCACGGCCGGCCAGCCGTGGCTGGTGAACGCGCTGTGCTACGACGCCTGCTTCCGCCACAAGCCGGGGCGTGACCGCTCGCGCCCGATCACGGCAGATGCGATCCGGGAGGCACAGGAGCGACTGATCCTGCGCCGCGATACGCACATCGACGATCTGGCGAACAAGCTGCGCGAAGAGCGCGTGCGGCGCGTGATCGAGCCGATTCTGACCGGCTCGGACGAGGTCTCCTGCTCGGCCGAAGACCTCGCCTACGTCCGCGACCTGGGCCTGGTGGCTCAGGACGCCGGCGGCCCGCCGCGCACGCCACGCATTGCCAACCCGATCTACGCGGAGGTGGTGCCGCGGCATCTGAACTACGCCGTGCAGGAGACGCTGCCGCAGCAGATGGCGTGGTTCGTGGACGCGGAAGGCACCCTGAACGTGGACGGGCTGATCGCGGCGTTCCAGGCGTTCTTCCGGGAGCACTCCGAGCACTGGGTGCAGCGCTTCGAGCAATACCACGAGGCCGGCCCGCAGTTGCTGCTGCAGGCGCACCTGCAGCGCATCGTCAACGGCGGCGGGCGCATCGAGCGGGAGTATGCGCTGGGCCGCGGACGCACGGACCTGCTGATCGTGTGGCCGCAGGGAGGGCGCGAGAGCCGCTACGTGGTGGAGTGCAAGGTGCGGCGCGGAGACCTTCAGCGGACCATCGAGGAGGGCGTGCAGCAGACACGCGGCTACCTGGACCGGTGCGGGGCGGAGGCCGGCCACCTGATCGTGTTCGACCGGTCGCCGGAGCGAAGCTGGGACCAGAAGATCTTCCGCCGTACCGTCCCGTCCGGCACGGGCGGCCCCATCACGGTCTGGGGCATGTGACGCGCCGCAGACCTCGATCAACCGGCCGCATACCCATTTGATCCATGGCGATACGGTCGTTTGCAGACCGGGATACGGAGACGGTCTGGCTCGACCAACGCGTGCGCCGGTTCCAGAGCATCCAGGCTCAGGCCAAGCGTAGGCTCAACGTGCTCAATGCTGCGGTCAGGCTGGATGATCTGCGCAACAACCCCGGCGCGCGGCTGCATCGGCTCAGGGGTGACCGCGCCGGCCAGTGGGCCATTGCCGTCAATAATCAGTATCGTATCGTATTCGACTGGAGCGACGGACCAACCAACGTGGAGCTGACGGACTACCACCGATGATCGGACCCATACATCCAGGGGTGACCCTTCATGAGGACTTCATGAAGCCCTTGGGGCTGAGTGCCGACAGCCTCTCGAACGCGCTCGGCATACCGCAGAATCGAATCAGCGAGATCGTGCGCGGCCGGCGCAGCATCACGGCCGACACCGCACTGCGTCTGGAGTGTGCTTTTGGCGTGTCTGCTGCCTTCTGGCTCAACCTGCAGTCCCACTACGAACTTGAGATAGCCGCGCGAGATGCCGGGGAAGCGATCAGGAGTACGGTAAAGCGGCTCGCCGGAGCCGCGTGACGTTACCCCATCGCCGACAAGTTTCAACCCGCGGCGCCCACGGCGTTCACCGCGCTACACTGCGCCCGCCATGGCACCCGTTCGCATCCATCCCGACAACCCCAAGCTGTTCGAGTACCGCGGCCGCCCGCTCGTCCTGCTGACGGCGACCGAGCACTACGGCGCCGTGCTCAACCGGCCATTCCGGTTCGAGCGCTACCTGCGCGACGCCGCCGCCAACGGCATGACGCTGACGCGGCTGTTCACGCTGTTCCGCGAGCTGCAGACGCCGATCAATCCGGCGTCGACCTGCAAGCCGGCCAGTCCCGACTTTGTGGCCCCGTTCGCCCGCACCGGTCCGGGCTTCGCGCTGGACGGCGAGCCTCGCTTCGACCTGGACCGCGACGACCCGGAGTTCTACGAGCGCCTGCACCGCTTCATCGGCCTGGCGGACGAGCTGGGCGTGGTGGTCGAGGTGGTGCTGCTCAGCAACACCTATGGCGACCCGGTGTGGCAGCTCAACCCGCTACGGGCAGAAAACAACGTGAACGGGCTGCCGGCCTGCCCCGCTCCGGAGTACCTGAGCATGCGCCACCCGGCGCTGTTCGAGCGGCAACGCGCGCACGTGCGCCGCATCGTCTCCGAGACCCGCCGCTACGACAACGTCATCTACGAGATCTGCAACGAGCCCGGCGGCCGCGCGTCGGCAGCCGAGGGCCCGCTGGTGGACGAGGTCAACGCGTGGCTCGACGCGCTGATCGCGGTGGTGCGCGAGGCCGACCACGCCGGCTCCGGCCGGCACCTGATCGCCGGACAGGAGGCGTTCATCGACAAGCCGTTCCTGCAGACGCTCGACCGCGGCTACGACGCGATGGACTACGACGTGGTCAACGTCCATCCGCTGCCGGAGACGCGGCTGCGCGGCGCCGACCATCACCTGGGCGAGTTCATGAGCAAGCAGCTCCGGCTGCAGGCGTTCCGGGACATGACCCTGGCCGCGCATGCCGAGTCCAAGCCGCTCAATCACGACGAGGACAACGTCGCCAGCCAGTACCGCGACCCCGACGGCTGGACCGTGCACCGCAAGCGCGCCTGGGTCGCCCTGCTCTGCGGCGCCCACTACGACGTGATCGACTTCTCCATCCAGCCGTTCCTGGAGGAAGGCACGCCCGACGCGCAGGAGCACCTGCGTTCCTGGTTCCGCCACCTGTCCGCCTACGTGCACGGCCTGGACCTGGTCCGCAGCCGGCCCCTGCCGGAAGCCCTGCGCGCCTCGCCCGCGGAGACGGTCGCGGTGGTCTACGGCGTCCCCGGAGCGGACTACACCGTGTACGTCGCCGACGCGCGCGAGTACCGGGGCATCCGCGGCCTGGACTCTCCGGACGCGGACGCAGGTGCAGGCGAGGCCGGGACGGCCATCGGCGGAGCGCTGTTGCTGGATTTGCCGGAGGCAACGCTTGCCGTCAGCAGGTTCGACCCCACCACCGGGCAATCCGCGGCGCTGGAACCCGTGCGCGGAGGACCGGCCACCCGCATCGACCTGGAACCCTTCCGGCACGACGTGGTCATCCGCGCCACGGTCGCGCGGGAATAGGCCGGGCGCAGCGCGTTGCTGCGCTGCGTCACGAATGGTACGTTCGGCGGCGGAACCGGCATGGTGGACACTGCCTGCGCCACCTGCCCGAGAACGGAGATGTAGCGTATGCACCTCACGGCAGTCTTTGTGAAAGTACCCGAAGGATATATTGAATTCGTGGAAGAATTGCCCGGTGCCAATACCCAGGGAAGAACACTGCAGGAAGCAAGGGACAACATTCGAGAATCGATCGAGATGACGTTGGAGGCTAACCGTATTCTGGCCCAAGAGTCGCTCGACGATGCTCAGGAGGTGATTCGGGAGCCTGTGTAGACCTGGAGATCCCGCCGCCGTGAACCGCGCGGCGGCCAGTGGAGCAGGAACGATGCAGGTCCTCTTCGTCTCCCTGCGCGACGACGACCTCATCGCCCGGCTGGCCCTGGACGAGTCGGGAGCGGTCGAGCCGCTCGATCCGGTCGCCGTCAGCGGCGGCCCGGCGCCGATGGCCGTCGATCCGCAGCACCGGTTCCTCTACGTCGGGCAGCGCCGCTCCCGGCAGATTTCCAGCTACTCCATACAGCCGGGCGGCGCGCTGCGACTGCTCGGCACCATCGGCGTCCGCTCCGACCCCAACTTCATGATCACCGACCGCACCGGGGCGTTCCTGCTGTCCTCCTACTACCGCGGTGAAGGCGTGCACGTACACGCCGTCCGCGACGACGGCTCGCTCGCGACCGAGGCGGTCGAATGGCGGGACACGGCGCTGTCCGCCCACTCGTTCCAGACCGACCCCGGCAACCGCTTCGCCTACGCCCTGCACATCGCCGCGGGCGTGGGGCCGAACGCCATCTGGCAATACTGGTTCGACGCAGGCAGCGGCCGGCTCTCCCCGCTCGACCCGCCGTTCGTGCGCGCCCGCAACGAGGCCGGCCCCCGACACTGCTGCTTCCACCCGCGCCTGCCGCTGCTGTACGCCTGCAACGAGCAGGGAGCGAGCGTCACCCGCTACCGCTACGACCCCACCACCGGCGCGCTGGGCGAGGAGGACACCGTGTCGATGGTGCCGGCCGGCTACACGGGAACCAGCGGCTGCACGCAGATCCGCCTCACCGCAGACGGCCGCCTGCTGTTCGCGCCGCTCGGCGGCCCCGACAGCATGGTCAGCTTCGTCGTCGATACGGACGGCCGACTGCGCGTGAGCGGCCACGCGCCGACCGAGCCGGGGCCGCGTGCGTTCGGGCTGGACGCCGGCGAGCGCTTCGTGCTGTCCACCGGCACCACCTCCGGCGCGCTCTCCGTGTTCCGGATCGGCCATCCCGGCGGCCGGCTGACCCGCGTCGCACGGACGCCGCTCGGCAACGCGCCGATGTGGATCATCGCGGTCCCCGCCCAGCCGTAGCGTCGATCTCCGGAGGCGATGCGTCCGCGACGATCAACGGGTATGCTGCATTGGTTCGGCGATGAGGAGAACGGCATGAAGCTGATTCTGATCGGGTGCGAATACACGGGCACCACGACCTTGGCCATCGCCTTCCATGAGCATGCCCGCGCCCACCTGAGCATCGACCTGGGCTCCATCCACGACCACTGGAAGATCCCGTATACGGTCACCCATTACCCGGACGAGATCACCGAGGAGGAAGCCGACCTCTACCTGGCGCTCTCCACGCGGCAGAAGGAGGCGTGGCAGCGCCACAACCTCTACTACCACACCGTGGCCGAGCACGGGGAGCCCGAGGACCAGATCATCGTCGGCTTCTACATCGAGGACACCATCTACGCCGACCTCTACTACGGCTACGGCGGCCCCGGAGAGGCCGGGGACCGCGCCGGCAAGCACGCGCCGGCGATCGAGGGACGCACCGTTCGACTGGCGCCGGAGACGGTGCTGGTGCACGTCAAGGCAGACGCGGACGTGATCCGGCGGCGCATGCGCGAACGGCCGCACACGCGGCCGGTGGTGCCGGAGACGGATGTCGAGCTGGTCCTGGACCGTTTCGCCGCCGCCTTCTCGGCTTCGAAGATCGCCAACAAGCTGGAGATCGACACCGGCGACGCGACCGTCGAAGAGTCCGTGCATGCCTTGGCAGCGGGGCTGGAGCCGTTCCTCACCGAGCGGGACCGGGCGAAACGCGCCGCCGGAGCCTCCCCATGAGCTTCATCGCGCCGGCCGAAACCCAGGAGGACCTGGCCAGGCGCTACAAGGTCGTCCTGCGCCGGCAGACCATGCGCCGGTTCCTGCGCATGCGCTCGTTCTACGTGCTGCTGTCGCTCTCCTTGGGGCTGCTGATCCTGTTCAAGTACGTGCCGATCTACGGCGCGCTGATCGCCTTCAAGGACTTCAACGTCGTCAAGGGCATCCTGGGCAGCCCGTGGAACGACTTCGCCCATTTCCGGCGGCTCACCGCCGACCCGTTCTTTCTGCGGGTGGTGTGGAACACCTTCTGGCTGAGCGTGTTGCGCATCGCCTTCGCCTTCCCGGCGCCGGTGATCCTGGCGCTGCTGCTCAACGAGGTGCGCAGCGACGTATACAAGCGGACGGTGCAATCGATCAGCTACCTGCCGCATTTCATGTCCTGGGTGGTCCTGGCCGGCATCTTCCGGGAGATCCTGTCCCCGCAACGCGGCATCATCGGCTATCTCTTCAGCCTGGTAGGGCTGGAGCCGATCCCGTGGCTGACCAACATTCCCACATTCCGCGGGTTGCTCGTCGTGACCGGGGTCTGGCAGAGCGTCGGCTGGGGGACGATCGTGTTCCTGGCCGCGCTGTCGTCGGTGGATCCCGAGCTGTACGAAAGCGCGGAGATCGACGGCGCCGGCCGCTTCGCCAAGGCGGTGCGCGTCACCATTCCGGCGATGGTGCCGGTGATCGTGATCCTGCTGCTGCTGCAGGTCTCCAAGGTGCTGGACGAGTCGTTCGACCAGATCTTCAACCTGTATAACCCGCTAGTGTACTCGGTCGCCGACGTGATCGACACCTACATCTACCGGTCCGGCATCGTCGAGGGGCAGTACGGGTATACGGCGGCCGTGGGCCTGTTCAAGAACGTCGCCGGGCTGGTCATCGTGCTGGGCGTCAACGAGGCGATCAGGCGCCGCAGCGAATTCGGGCTCTGGTAGGAAGGCGATGGCGGTAGTCAAAGGCAGGGAGTCGATCGGCAGCAGGTTGTTCGACGCCGGCAACTACGCGTTTCTGCTCGTGCTGGCGGTCACCTTTCTCTACCCGTTCTGGACGATCATCCTGCAGGCGTTCTCCCCGCCCGACGATCTGTACCGACTGGGCCTGCACGTCTGGATCAGCGACTGGCGCCTGGAGCCGTGGTACTACGTGTTTCGGGAAGAGAGCGTCGGCCTGGCCTACTTCAACACCATCTTCCGCACGGTTTTCGGCACGCTCGCATCGCTGCTGGTGACCTTCACCGGCGCGTACGCGCTGTCCAAGCGCAACCTGCCGTTTCGCGCACCGATCACCGGCGTCTATCTCATGACCCTGTTCTTCTCCGGCGGCCTGATCCCCTTCTACCTGCTGATCCGCGGCCTTGGGCTGATCAACACCCGCCTGGTGCTGATCCTGCCGCTGGCGATCAATGTCTTCAACATTATCATCGCCCGCAACTTCCTGATGACCATCGACCAAGCGATGGAGGACTCGGCGGTGATCGACGGCGCCGGCTACTGGCGGGTGCTGTTCCGGATCATGGTGCCGCTGTCCAAGCCGGTGATCGCCGTGATCGCCCTATGGAACGCGGTCAGCTACTGGAACGAGTGGTTCCAGGCGATGATCTTCGCGCCCAAGAAGCACCTGCAGGTGCTGCAGATGCTGGTCCGCGACATTCTCTACCGGTCCCGGCTGGTCGATCAGGTGGACAACTTCATGGCGCAAATGCTGGAGGACATGGGCGAGCTCGGCATCTCACGCATTCCCCCGGAGTCGATCCAGGCCGCCACCGTGCTGGTCACCATCGGACCCATCATCCTGCTCTACCCCTTCGTTCAGAAGTACTTCGTGAAGGGGGTCATGCTGGGATCGCTGAAGGGATAGCAGGGGTCGGCGATCCACAAAATAAGGGGCGCCCGAAGGCGCCCCTTATTGAGAACGGCCTGCGGTTAACTCGGAGGCTCCGCGCGGCCGTCGCGGATATCCGCGACGGTCGGCGCCATCTCCAGCTCGTCCAGCAGCTCGCGGCCGCCGTTGTTCATCCAGGTCTCCACGTAGCTGGGCCATTCAGCTTCGATATCCAGGTCGGTCGTGATCGCCCGCCAGAAGAAGTCGTCGCGAATGGTGGTCAGCGCGGAGCGGCGCTGCGCCCACAGCTCGTTGTAGCGCGTCTGGTTGAACAAATCCTCCCGGTAGGCGCGCTCGGAGGCGTTGAACCTGCCCCCGGCCTTCCCGAACATCTCGTTGTCGTTGTTCGACCAAGCGTCGCGGTTGTACTGCAGGATCCCCTCATGCGGCGAGTAGGCGTTGTAGTACAGGATGCCCTGCGTGCTGGAGTAGATGCCGCCGCCCTGGCGCTTCTCGTCGGTCGGAATCTGCCGCGAGGCGAACGGCTCGCCCTCCCAGTTGAAGTGCATGCCGGGGATGCCGTAGTAGGCGATCACCATCCCTTCCGGATCGTAATTGGTGTAGTCGTAGATCTGCAGGATCAGCGCCAGCTTCTCGTCGGAGACGTCATGGCGCACGACGAATGCACCGCCACCGCTGGAAGCGTTGAGCGGCATCGCCCTGTTCTCCATGCGGCAGCGGCTGTCGCCGAACGGAGAGATCGGCATCAGCGTCGTCAGCCACTTGGCGTTCGGGTCGGGTCCCTGCTCGACGGCATTGTTGCACAGGTCGCCGGGATTGCCGACTTCGGCGTTGCGGCCGCACGCCCTGGTGCGCATGAAGGCGCCCACCTGGCCTTGCACGATCTTGTTGGTGAGCTGCGTGGTATCCACCGCGGGAAGCTCCGTGTCCATCAGCCCTTCCTGCCACCACTGCTGCAGCTTCTGCAGCGCCGCCTTGCTGCGCGAGTAGGTGGCGTCCTTCACCGTGCTGCCGTCGGTCTCCTGGTAGTTGTCTACCTCGTTGACCCCGTAGGAGTAGAACACCAGACCGGCGCCGCTCCAGTGGATGAGCGACTGACCGCGCCAGCCGAAGGCGATCGTGTCGTCCTGACCGTTGCCGTCCAGGTCCTCACTCGCGTAGGCGCGCAGGATCGTCTCGAGCTGATCCCAGGTGAACTGATCCAGCCACCGCATGTAGGTGCCCGGAGCCGCGGTGGGGGCCAGGTCCTCAATGGCGTCGGCGTTCAGCGCGCTGGGGGTCAGACCATGGCTGGCCTTCTGGATCCAGTCGAGCCGCATATTCGGCAGGTAGCCGCAGCCGTCCTGGTAGTCCTCGCGACGCGGTATGCCGTAGTACTCGTCTGTCGATCCCGGGACGAGCCCATAGAACCACGCGCCGGGTCCCAGTTCGTTCATGGACTTGACGTAGTTGGGCATGTGCTCCTCGATCATCGACCGAGGGATGGATCGGAACGCGCCCTTGAGATACCACTCGAGCCTGTTGGGGCCCCAAGTGTACATGGCTTCCGGATGCTCGTCGGCGGCCACCCGCAGAGTGTTCTGTTCGGTTTCACTGTAGTCCGCCAGGGTGTTGATGAACTTGACCGGGAACATCTCCTCCAGATGCTGCTGGATCGGGTTGTCGTCGACGATGTCGGTGCTGTACAGCCCCAGCCAGCTTATCTCCATCGGACCGGCGGCCCCTTCTTCCTGTCCCTCCGCCAGCGCGCCCGCAGCGCCAAGCAGAAGGAAGGGAAGCACGAGGCCGATCGTCAGTGTCTTTCTCATGAGACACCCCCTTCGTAGGATTGTTAACCTGAGAGCGTACACCAACCTCGCTTGGTGAACCACGACCATGCGCATCATGATGGACGACGACGGTACGAAACGCAGCGGAGCTCCCGCGGACGCGCCGCACGCGGACCCCCAGAGGTGGGACCGCTACCGCAGCATGCTGGCGGCGAGCGGAGCCGGGCGGGAGGAGCTCCAGGAGTTCGACCGAGTCACACGGCGACGGTTCCTGACCACGGTCGGCAAGGGCGCCGCGCTCGCCCTGGGCATCTTCGGCGCCGGCCCGGTCGCCGCCGAGCGCGGCCTGTTCGGGCGGGGGCTCCTGCCGAGCGGATGGGAGAACCTCCCGGACCCCGGGCTTCCCAAGCCGAACATGGTCATCCACTCCGAGCATCCCTTCAACGGCGAGCTGCCGGTCCACCTGCTCGACGACGCGGTGACGCCCACCGCCCGGCACTTCGTCCGCAACAACGGAGCGATCCCGGAGCGCGCACGCAGCAAGGACCTGCGCGGGTGGGCGCTGCGCGTCGACGGCGAGGTCGACCGCGAGCTTTCGCTGACGTTCGAGGACCTTTACTGCCTGCCGCACGTCACCATGCAGATGGTCCTGGAATGCGCGGGCAATGGCCGCAGCCTGTTCGATCCGCAGGTCGGCGGCACCCAGTGGATCCGCGGCGCGGTCGGCTGCGCCGAGTGGACGGGCGTGCGCCTGCGCGACGTCCTGGAGTCGGCCGGCGTCAAGGACGGCGCCGTGTACGCGGCCTTCTATGGCGAAGACGCCCCGCCCGACGGCGAGGAGCCCTTCTCACGCGGCATCCCCATCGCCAAGGCGATGGACGAGCACGCCCTGATCGCGTTCGCGATCAACGGCGCGCCGCTGCCGGCCGCGCACGGCTTCCCGGCGCGGCTCCTGGTCCCCGGCTGGATCGGCAGCTCCATGCAGAAGTGGCTCAACCGGATCCGCATCCTGGACCACGTGCACGACTCGGCGAAGATGAGCGGCTACTCCTACCGGGTGCCGGCGTATCCGGCGGCGCCGGGGGTCAAGCCGCCGGAAGAGGAGATGCGAATCGCCACCTCCTGGATCGTCAAGTCGCTCATCACCCGGCCGCGCGCCGATCTGCAGATCCGGGCCGGGGACGCCGTGCAGGCCGGCGGCCACGCCTGGGCCGGCGAGAACCGGGTGCAGCGCGTGATGGTCTCCACCGACTTCGGCATCACCTGGCAGGAGACGGCCCTGACCGATCCCGCCAACCGATACGCCTGGTACCACTGGAAGGCCGACCTGGCATTCCAGAACCGCGGCTATTACGAGATCTGGGCGCGGGCGTTCGACGACGCCGGCAGCGCGCAGCCGTTCCGGCAGCCGTGGAACCCCAAGGGGTACCTCGGCAACGTCATCCACCGGGTTCCTGTTTTGGTGTCAGCATGAGCTATCATCGGGGCAAGCACTGACATGAACGAATCTCCTCTCGCTCCGGTGATCGCCGGAGCCGCCGGGCCCGACCTCGGCAACCGCCTCATGTACGAGTACGTCGCCCGCCACGCGCCGCGGCTCGCCCTGCCGGACACGGCCGCCGAGTGGGAGACCCGCGCCGCCGAGCTGCGCGCCCGCTACCTGGAGCTCTACCTGCACGGCCATCCGCCGGACCTGCTGCAGGAGCCGCCGCGGGTGGTCTGGGGCGACACGCTCGAACCCTCCGCCGAGTACCGCATCCGCAAGCTGCGCTTCGAGGGCTACCCCGGCGTGTGGGTCCCCGCGCTCCTCTACGAACCGGCCACGCCCCTGGGCGGCGAGCGCTCGACCCCGGCCGTGCTGGACGTGAACGGCCACGAGCCGCGCGGCATCGCCGTCGAGCACAAGCAGGCGCGCTGCAGCAACCTGGCACGGCGCGGATTGCCGGCGCTCAGCCTGGAGCTACTCGGCCGCGGCGAGATGACCAACCTCGCCCCGCACAACCACCAGCAGCTCCTGGACCTGCTGGGCCAGGCCGGCGCCGGGGTGTTCTACCTCACCATGAAGCGCGCCCTGGACCTCCTCATCGAACACGAGCTGACCGACCCGGCGCGCGTGGCCATGACCGGGCTGTCCGGCGGCGGCTGGCAGACCATCGTGCTGTCCGCGCTCGACGAGCGCGTGGCGGTGAGCGTGCCGGTCGCCGGACACATGCCGGCGGCCGACCGGCGCGACCTGGCCGACGTCGGGGACGCCGAGCAGTTGCCGGCCGGCCTGTGCACGATCGGCGACTACGACGTGCTGTCGGCGCTGGTGGCGCCGCGCCCGGTGCTGTTCATCTTCAACCGCTACGACGACTGCTGCTTCCAGCCGCACAAGGCGGCCTCCGGCACCTACGAGGCGGCCCGCGGCGCCTACGAGCTGCTCGGCGTGGCCGAGCGCTGCGCCCTGCACGTCGGCACCGATCCCGGCCACAACTACGACCTGGGCAACCGCCTTGCCTGCTACGCGTGGGTGCACCGCCACTTCGGCCTGGACCTGCCCGAGGGCGAGCTGCCGTACCGGGACGAGCTCTACCACGAGCGCGACCTGTGGGTCGGTCTGCCCGAGCAGCGCGCGACCTTCGCGACCCTGGCCACCGACCGGCTGCAGGAGCTCCGGCGGCGCGAGGCGGACCAGCCCCGCGAACCGACGGCTGACAACCTCGACCGGGTGATCGGCTACCGCGATGGCTCCGTGACCGCCGCCACCACGCAGGCGAGCTGGGTGTGGGTGCGGGACGATCGGGGGGTGCGCGTGGAGGAGATCACGCTGCAGGTGGACGGCTTCTGGCCGCTGCCCGCCCGCCTGGCAGTCCCGGACGAAGCCGCCGGCTCCATCGTCAGCATCGGCGCCCTCCCGTCCGGCGCGGCCGGAGACCCGGAGTCGTGCGCCCGCGAGGCGGGACGGGCGGTCCTGCATGTCGACCTGATCGGCGCCGGCCTGCTGGCCGCCTCCCAGCCGTACGCGCTGCTGCTGCGGACGATCGGCCGCCCGGTCCTGGGGCTGCAGGTGGGCCAGCTCGCCGCCGCTGCCGCCTGGGCCGGCGATCGTTTCGGCGGCCCCGTCCAGGTGCAGGCCGCCGGCCGGGTCGCCTCCATGGTGGCGCTGCTGGCCGCCGCGCGCGATCCGGGCGCCTACGCCTGCGTCACCACCGACGGGCTGCCCTACTCCCTGGACGACCTGGTCGAGTCGCACGTGGATCCGAACGGCCCGGAATACCCGCTATTCTGTTTCGGCATGCGCGAGATCCTGGACATACCCGACCTGATCGAGCTGGCGGGCGAGCTGCCGATCACCGACCGCCGCCACGGCCCTCTCACGGTGAGCGCCCGATGACCCGCTACCTGGTCACCGGCGCCGCCGGCAACCTGGCGCGCCTGCTGGTGGAGCGCCTGCACGCAGCCGGCAACGAAGTCACCGGCATGGACCGCGAACCTCCGGTCGTCCCCGGCGTCCGCTTCGAGCAGGCCGACATTACCGACAGCGCCCGCATGGCGAAGCTCCTTGACGAGGTGCGGCCCGAGTGCATCCTGCACATGGCGTCGCTGTTGACCCTCTCCTCGGAGGCCGACCCGCCCACCGCCTGGCAGGTCAACGCCAACGCGTCCGTCGAGCTGTTGCGCATGGCCGCCGAGCGTGGCGTGAACCGCTTCTTCTTTCCCAGCACCCTCGCCACCTACGCGGGCGAGCTCCCCGATCCGCTGCCGGAGGACCAGCCGCAGTGGCCGTCCACCATCTACGGGGTCACCAAGGTGGCGGTCGAGCGCATGGGCGTCTACCTGTGGCAGACGGCCGGCCTGGACTTCCGCGCCGTGCGGCTGCCGGTGGTCGTGTCGCCGTACGCGCCGCCGGGAGCGGTGAGCGCCTATCCCTCGCACGCCTTCCTGGCCGCCCGCCGCGGCGAGGCCTTCGTGTACCCCGCCCCGCCCGACCTGCGGGTGACGACCATCTACGTGCGGGACGTGATCGACGGCATCCTGCGGCTGGTGGACGCCGACGGCGCGCGCCTGACCCGGCGGGTGTACAACCTGCACGCCTTCTCGCCCTCGACGCAGGACTTTGCCGACGCGGTCAGCCGCCGCGTGGACGGATTTCGCTACCGCTTCGAGCCGCACCGCGACGTGATCGCCATGCTCGGCACCATCCCGTCGGTCATGGCGGACGCCAGCGCGCGGCGCGACTGGGGCTGGAACCCCCGCTTCGACCTGGACGCCTGCGCCGACGACCTGGCGCGGCTCATCGATCGCTGAGGCTGCCGTTCGTTCGATGGTACGCGTCGAAAGACTGATCAAGAGGTACGGGCCGGTCCAGGCCCTGCGGGGCGTCTCCTTCACGGTGGACCGCGGCGAGGTGGTGGGCCTGCTCGGTCCCAACGGCGCCGGCAAGACCACCACGATGCGCATCCTCACCGGCTACCTGCCGGCTACCGGCGGCCGGGCGCTGGTGGATGAAGTCGACGTCGCGGCCGATCCGCTGGCCGTCAAGCGGATGGTCGGCTACCTGCCCGAGTTCGCGCCGCTGTACGCGGAGATGCTCGTGCACGACTACCTGCACTACGCGGGGTCCGTGCGCGGCATGCGCAAGGCTGACCGGCAGCGCCGCATCGGCGAGCTGGTGCCGCTGTGCGGACTCACCGAGGTCATCCACCGCCCGTTCCGGGAGCTGTCGCGGGGCTACAAGCAGCGCGTCGGGCTGGCGCACGCCATGATCGGCGACCCGGACCTGCTGGTGCTGGACGAGCCGACCGCCGGCCTGGACCCCAACCAGATCGCGGAAATCCGGGCGATCATCCGCGCGGCCGGGGAGCGCAAGGCGATCATCTTCTCCACCCACATCCTCAGCGAGGCGGAGAGCACCTGCGACCGCATCGTCATCATCGACCGCGGCACGGTTGTCGCGGACGGCACCGCCGCCGAGCTGACCGGCGGGCGCTCCCTGGAAGAGCGCTTCCGCGAGCTGACCACGGCCGAGGGCGAGCCGCAAGACGGAGACCCGGCCCCGGAAGGAAAGGCCTCCCGCCGCCGCGCCCGGAGGAGGCTCAGCTCGTGAGCTGCGCGTCCTTGTCGATCATCACCCGCGAGTTGCGCGCCCGCAGGAAGCTCCGCCCATGAGCCGCGCCGCCCTGTCGATCATCGGCCGCGAGCTGCGCGCGGCGTTCCTGGCGCCGATCGGCTACATCGTCGCGATCGTCTTCCTGGTGATGACCGGCTGGCTGTTCATGCAGCCGTTCTTCCTGGGCGGGCGGGCAGACCTGCGCCAGTTCTTCGAGCTGCTGCCGCTCACCCTGGCGCTGATGGTGCCGGCGGTGACCATGCGCGCGTTCGCGGAGGAGTTCTCGACCGGCTCCTACGAGGTGCTGGCCACGCTGCCGGTGACCCACCTGGACGTCCTGATCGGCAAGTTCACCGGCGCCGTCGGCTTCGTCGTGCTGGTGCTTGCGCCGACCGTCCTGTACCCGGTCGTGATCTCGCGGCTCGGGGACCTGGACTGGGGGCCGGTGGTTGCCGGCTACATCGGCGCCGTGCTGCTCATCGCGCTGTACTGCTCGGTGGGCATCCTCGCCTCCGCCCTGACCCGCAACCAGATCGTCGCGTTCGTGATCGGCCTGGCGATCTCGGTGAGCCTGGCACTGATCGACGACCTGCTGATCTACGTGCCGGGCAGGATCACCCAGGTGGTGCAGCACCTGGGAGCGGACTACCACTTCCGCAACATCGCGCGCGGCGTGATCGACTCGCGCGACCTGGTCTACTTCCTGTCGGGCATCGCCGTGTTCCTGACCGGCACCGGCTTCGCGCTCCGGCGGCGGCCATGAAGCACGACAGCGACCGGCGCTCCCCGTGGCGGCTCGCCGACCGCCTGGTCCCGCCGCTGCTCTGGCTGGGGGCGGTGGTGCTTCTCAACGCCGCGTCCACCACCCTGTTCTTCCAGGCCGACCTCACCGAGGGCAAGGTGCACTCGCTTGCCCCGCAGAGCATCGAGGCGGTCAGCCGCCTGCGGGAGCCGCTGACTATCCGGGCGTTCTTCTCGACCGACCTTCAGGCGCCGTTCAACAACATCGAGCGCGCGGTGAAGGACCTGTTCGACTCCTACGCCGGGCACGGCGGCGAATTCTTCAACAGCACGTTCCACACGATCGGCGACGGCCCGGAAGCGCAGGAGACCGAGGTGCTGGCGCGCGACTACCTGATCTACCCCATCCAGGTGGAGCAGGTGGACCGCACGGAGGTCGTCGTGCGCTCCGTATACTCCGGCCTGGCGATCGTGCACGGCGACCTGGTGGAGACGATCGGCGCCCTGACCAGCACCGACGGACTGGAGATGCGGATCACGGAGGCGATCGGCCGCCTCACCGAACGGGTCAGCGTGCTGCTGGCGCTCGAGGAGGACATCGCGGTGCGGCTCTACTTCTCGGGCGAGCTGGCCGCACTCAACCCCGGGCTGCAGGCGCTGCCGGCCGCGGTGGCCGGGATCGTCGAGGAGTTGAACGGCTCCTACTTCGGCCGGCTGGCATTCACGGCCGTCGACCCGTCCGCGACCGGGCTCGACCCCATGGACGCCCTGCGCCTGCAACTCACGCCGCTGGGCTTCCGCACCGCCGACGGCGAGGATCGCTTCGCCTACGCCGGCATCGTCCTGTACTCGGAGGGGAAGACGCTGACGCTCAACCTGATCGAGACCACGCCGCAGGGCGCCCGCGTGGCCGACCCGGAGACGATCCGGCGGTCGGTCGACAGCACGCTCAAGGGCCTGCTCGGCAGCCAGCCTGAGATCGGCTACCTGGCCGACTTCGGGACCCCGCCCTACCGCGGCAACCTCACCGAGGGACGGCAGCCGGTGATGACCGACCTGGCGGACCTGTTCGCGCTGCTGTCGCGTGACTACCAGTACCGCGGCCTTCTGCTTGCCGACCGCGAGATCCCGCCCGACCTGCGCACGCTGCTGATCGTCTCGCCGCAGGAGCCGCTCAGCGAGTGGGCGCTCTTCCAGATCGACCAGCACCTGATGCGGGGCGGTGCGCTGCTGGCGTTCGTCGACACGCACTCCATCTTCACCACCCAGACGTTCACCGGCGGCAGCTCGCTGCAGATCCCGCGCCAGACCGGCCTGGAGGAGCTGCTCGCCCATTACGGGGTGCGGGTGCGCCCCACCTACGTGCTCGACGACGAGCAGGCGTTCGTGCAGGTCCAGCCGAACGAGCGCGGCGGCGTGACCGAGAGCCGCATCGCCTTCGTGCCGATCGTGCGCCGCTCGGAGATGGACACCTCGTGGCCGCCGCTGGAGCGGCTGGACGACGTCCTGGTGATGAACGCCTCGCCGCTGGAGCTCACCGGCGCGCAGCCGGACGCGCGCTTCGTGGAGGCGCTGCGCAGTTCCGCCACCGCCTGGGAGGTGCCCGGCGCCACCGACCTGATCGACCCCCGCGCCACCACGCCGCCGCCGGCCGAGGAGCGGGCCGCAAGCCTGCTGGCGGCCTACGGCGAGGGGCGGTTCACCAGCTACTTCGCCGATCGCACCCCGCCGGTGCGGCCGGTCGACGAGGAAGACGACGAGGAGCAGCAGGGGACGCTGCTTTCGGGCGGTGCGGTGCAGGCCGCGCCGCAGGTGGTGCCGGAGAGCGCGCCGGGAGCGCGGCTGTTCGTGATCGGCACCTCCACCATCCTGGGCAACGGCTTCATCGAGGCCGGGCAGCAGAATCCGAACACGATGCTGATACACAACCTGGTCGACTACCTCTCGGGCCAGGAGGATCGCGCCGCGCTGCGCGGCCGCGGCGGCCTGGTGCGGCGCCTCGGCACCTTCTCCACGGACATCCAGAGCGCGGTGAAGACCTTCCTGATCGCCGGGCCGCCGGCCCTGGTGGCGCTGGCCGGGGCGGCCCTGTGGCTGTGGTGGCGCCTGCGCCAGCGCGGCATTCAGGCGCGCTTCGGCCCGGCGGCGGCAGGTGGTCGGGCAGGCGGGAGCGCGTCGTGAGCCTGGCCGTTCGCGCGCTGTTCCGCTACGCGCTGCCGCTGGCGATCATCGCCGCCCTGTCGGTCTACCTGGTCGTGCGGCGCGACGACCGGCTGCACTACGAGCTGCCGGTCCTGCCACCGATGGCGGAGGCCGCCGTCGACCGGGTCGAGGTCGAGCGCGGCGATGCGCGGGCGGTGCTGCAGCGCACCGGCGACGGCTGGCGGATCGACGGCCCCGGCTATCCCGCGGAGCCCAGGGTCGTCGACGGCATGGTGCGCGTGGCGGCCACCCTCACCTTGAGCGACCTGATCGCCGAAGAGCCGACCTATGGACGCTACGGCCTGGACCCGGCGGAGGCCATCACCGCCACGTTCCTGGATGGCGCCGACCGGCTGCGCGTGCTCAGGATCGGCAAGCGGGCGCCGACCTACAGCCATACCTACGTGCTGATCGACGACGACCCGCGCGTGTACCAGGCGACCGGCGACCTGACCCGCTCCTTCTCGACGCAGGAGCAGGTGCTGCGCGACAAGTCCATCCTGAGCTTCGAGACGGCCGACGTCTCGGCGATCTCGGTACGGACCGCGGCCGGTACCCAGGAGCTGCGGCGCGGCGTGCCACCCACTCAGGAGGAGTCGGTGACCTGGAGCGCCGTCGGCGGCGGTGACCGCGATCCCGAGACGATCCGGCGGGCGCTGGACCGCCTGGCCGGGATGGTGGCCACCCGCTTCGTCGAAGCCGTCCCCGAGGCCGCGCCGCTGGTGGAACTGGAGTTTCGCGGTGCCGAGACCTCGCACCGGCTGACGATCTACCCGAAGGCCGAAGCCGCGCACGTGGCGACCTCGTCCGACGCCGACGGCCCGTTCGTGCTGCTGCCCGTGCTGCTCGAAGACGTATTCGCCGCCTTCGGAGTGGAAGCCGAGTGAGCGAAGCGAACCTCACTCGAAGAGTGAGCGGAGCGACTCGGCACGCGGCCGCGACGGACCGCGAGCACGGCGAGCGCATGCGCGCGCTGCAGGCCGAACAGCGGGCCAAGGTCGCCCGCGCGTCGAATCCCGACCGGGGGCTGGTGCTGGTCCACACCGGCAACGGCAAGGGCAAGTCGAGCGCCGCCTTCGGCGTCGTGGCGCGAGCCCTCGGCTGGGGCAAGCGCGTCGGCGTCGTCCAGTTCATCAAGGGAGCTTGGAAGACCGGCGAGCGCCAGTTCTTCAGCCGCTTCCCGGACCTGCTGGAGTGGCGCACCACCGGTTCGGGATTCACCTGGGATACCCAGGACCGGGAGGCGGACATCGCCACCGCGCGCTCCGGACTCGCCACTGCGCGCGAGATGATCACCGGCGACTTCGACCTCGTCGTCATGGACGAGATCAACGTGGTGATGAGCTACGACTACCTGCCGGCGGACGAGGTCCTGCAGTGCCTGGAGGCGCGCTCGCCCCGGACGCACGTGATCCTGACCGGCCGCAACGCTCCGCCCGAACTGATCGACTACGCCGACTTGGTGAGCGAGCTGGTCGAGGTCAAGCACCCGTTCCAGGCCGGTATCAAGGCACAGCGCGGCATCGACTTCTGAGTGCGCGGCGGATCGCCTGCCTGATCATCGGTTCGGCACGCTCGTCGAACCGCGAGCGGGCGTGCGGCTCCACCTCGTAGCCGCCCTGCGCGGACGCGGCGAGCGCCGGCAGGTAGCCGAGGTCGCCGTTCGCCAGTCCAGCGATGATCAGCCCGTCCCGTGGATGGTTCGCCCTTACCTCCAGCGAGGTCTGAGCGAACAGCTCGCCGGGAACACCTATCACCGTCAGGTCCCCGATCCGGATCGACTGCACCTCGGCTGACTCGTGCTCGGGGGGTGCAGGATCGGAGCGGAACTCGGACCGGATTGGCAGGCGGACACACTCCGACCGGATGTCCAGGCGGCCTCCGTCCTCCACGTCCGCACGCTCGGCGGCGCCGGCGATCTGAGCAGCGAGGAGCCGGCCGATCCGCTGAAAGAGGTGCCCTGCCCGCGCCCGCGAGCGGTTGAGATGGGGCAGGAAGTCGAAGTCCACGTCGCCGCCGGCGCCGAAGGCAATCATGGCCGTGCATCCCGGATGGAGCCGCTCCAGGGTGAGCATGGCGTGACCGAGAAAGTCCCCGGAGATCCCGCCCGGCGGACAGGACCCGCGGGTGTCGTTGTGGCAGCCGACCGCGGACAGCAAGGCAATGGGCTCGCCGTCGAGATTCTCGATGCGCAGCACGGTCAAGTCGCGATCCACCGGTCCGTCTTCGAATTCGATGCCGCGCAGCGGAAGCCAGGACGACGGCACCGAGCGGCGCAGGGTGATCACGGTCCCATCCCCGCACAGCAGCCGCCGGTTGCGCGCGATCCCGTCGAGCGTCGCTACGGCTGTACCCGTGCGAGCCTCCCGCATCCTCCCGCGGGCGGCATCGACGGCTTCCGCGATCCGAGCGACGACATGGGAGCGAAGCCGCTCGACCATGTCCGGCCCGGCGTGGCTGTGGGTGCACGCGATCATCACCCGGCCGGCCGGGATGCCGGTCCGCTCCTCGACCAGCCGGCGAGCCTCGCCGACCCATTGCTCGTCCAGTTGGCGCAGGTCGCAGACGACGATCACCACGGTCGTCTCCTCGAACCGGAGGGCCAGGGCACGAACGTGGAGCGGTTCCAGCACTTCCGCGTTGCCCGTCACTTCCGGCGGCACGGTGATCGGCAGCCGCGCCGCGCCCGCATGGATGCGCCGCCGCAGAGACGGGATGCTCCGATACCAGCGAACGTAGTCGTTCCGCTCACCGTCCGCGAAGAACCGGGTCGGATCCCGGTGCAGCGCCGCGATGCTCCGATCCACCATGGACCGCGAGTTGACGGCGGTCACCGTCGCCGAGCCCAGCGCGCAGGTGCGCACGATGCCGGCCGCCTCGAGCTCGCGGCCCATCGGCGTGCGGTCGAAGTACGGGTACGGCGGAGCCGCGGCGAACTCGCTCCAATACGGCTCGATGAAGCGGGACTGGATGTAGTGGAACATCGTGTTCACTTCCCAGTCGACGCCCAGCAGCACGCAGATCGCGTCCAGGTCGTAGAAACGCTGCCAGGGACTCTCGTGGCCGAAGGCCAGCTCACCCCACGGACTGGGGCGTCCCTCACCGCCCGCGTGCCCGGCCGTGATCTCGTCCGCCTGCCGTCCGATCGCGGCGACGCTGTGGGTGGGATTGTCGCTGCGGCGCGCCTCGGGGCGGAGCCTGAGCGTCTCCGTGATGCGCCCGACCTCGGACGGCGAGCGGGCCACGTCGAACGGCGGCCTGGGGCCCTGCCCCGCGTAGACGATGGTCGGCACGCAGACGGTGCCCTCCAGCCCGACCACGTGCAGGAACGCGTCGATGACCGTGTCGGCCCCGCCATGGACGTACCCCATGCTGCTGAGCGAGCTGTGAAAGTAGACGACGGCACCACTGCCCACCTGCACCTGCCGCAGCGCGCCAGCGATGTCGTCGAACGTGACCAGCGGCCCGCCCGGTATTCTCCCGCCCGCCATGTGCAGCCTACTCGCCGGCCGCCAGCGCCTCTTCCTCGGCCTTGATGGTCTTGGCGGCGGTGGCGCCGGCCTCGTCCTCCTGGCGGAGCTCCTCGATGCTGCGTACCGGCAGCCGGGCCGCACCTTCCCATTCACGGGTCGGCAGGCGGGGTTCGGAACGCCGCCGGTCGCGGGCGGCAGCGATCGCCGTGCCGTACTGGGGCAGCCACTCGGCCTGAGCGATCAGCAGGTCGTCGACCATCTGCGCGATCTCCGGCGGCGTGCACACGGCGCCCACCAGCGGGTCCATCATCATGGCCTGCACCAGCAGCCGGTCGTCGCCGCGCATCGCGGCCTCGACCGCGAGCCGCTGCACGGAGATGCTGGCGTTGCAGACCGCGGCGCAACCGAGCGGAAGGTCGCCCACCCGCGGGACGTGGAGCCCGGTGCGGTCGACGTAGCCCGGCACCTCGACGCAGGCGTCATCCGGCAGGTTGCTGATGCAGCCGCGGTTCTCGACGTTGAAGTGGCCGCGGTAGACGCGTCCGGTCTCGAGCCCCTCCAGGATGTAGGAGCCGTGCTCGGTGGAGCGGTTCGCGGGGGTGTACCGCTCCGGGGGCTCGGCCATCCAGCGCGGGAAGTCCTCCTCGAACCAGTCGCGCCGCTCGCTTGACACGCGCAGGTAGCCGCCGGTCTCGCCGAGGATCCAGGAGCTCATGTCGATCCAGTCGCGGATCTCGTCCGGGCGCTTGCGGAACCAGGGCACGTACTCGCTGAGGTGGCCGTTGGACTCGGTGGAGTAGCAGCCGAAGCGGCGCAGCATCTCGATCCGCACCTTCTCCGTCTCGCGGTAGACCGGGTGGCGCTCGTACGCCTCCAACAGCTCGCCTGCGACGTCGCGGCCGCGGTGCAGGAGCTGGATGTACCAGGTCTGGTGGTTGATGCCGGCGGCGCGGTAGTCCAGTTCCTCGGCAGGGATGCCCAGCACGTCGGCGATTTGGGTGTGGCCGCCCTGCACGCCGTGGCACAGACCGACGGTGGCGACCCCGCCGTAGCGGTTGGCGGCCCAGGTGAGCATGGCCATCGGGTTCGAGTAGTTGAAGAACCGGCAGCCGGGCTCGGCCGCCTCGCGGATGTCCCTGCAGAGCGCCAGGATCACGGGAATGCCGCGCTGGCCGTACATGATGCCGCCGGCGCACAGCGTGTCGCCCACGCACTGGTCGATGCCGTATCGCAGCGGCACCTCAATGTCGGTCGCGAATGCGGGCAGCCCGCCGATGCGCGCGGTGCAGAACACGTAGCGCGCCCCGCTCACCGCCTCCCGCTGGTCCAGAGTGCCGGTGAGCCGGACGCCGTCCAGGCCGTTCGCCTCCAGGTCGCGCCGCACCAGGCGCTCGACCATGGAGAGGTTCTGCTGGCTGACGTCCATGAAGGCGAGCTCGATGCCCGCGAACTCGGGTACGGCGAGGATGTCCCCCACCAGCTTGCGGGTGAACCCGATGCTGCCGGCGCCGATGAAGGCGACCTTGAAGGATGTGGAGTCGGAGGGGCTCTGGTCACTCGACATGGTGGTATCCTGTGCCGGACCGCCCAGGGCGTAAAGGCACGCCGCGAGAGCCCCTCGTCGGTACGTGGACCATGATCCTGATTTCGAATCGAAATATGGACCATGATCCACATTTCTAATAGGATCCCGCCATGTTCCCCAGGCTTCTGGATGCCAGCCGGCGCAACTCGTTCTTCCTGTTCGGCGCACGTGGCACGGGCAAGACCACCTGGATCCAGGATGCGTTCGACCCGGACGCGTCAATGTACGTCGACCTGTTGGACCCGGAGATGGAGGATCGGTACCGGAGACGCCCGAGCCTGTTGGAGAGCGAGGTCAGAGCGCTCCCCGCATCGGTGGAGTGGATCCTCATCGACGAGGTGCAGCGGGCGCCACGGCTCCTGGACGTGGCCCACCGGCTGATCGAGAGCACCGGCAGGAGGTTCGTGCTCACCGGATCCAGCGGCAGGAAGCTCCGGCACGGGGCGTCGAACCTCCTGGCCGGGCGCGCGTTCGTGTACAACCTTTACCCGCTCACCGTGCCCGAATTGCAGGAGGCCTTCGCCCTCGACGACGCCCTGCGTTGGGGGACCTTGCCCAAGATCTACTCATTGGAGAGCGCAGAAGAAAAACGAGCGTACCTCCGGGCATACGCCCTGACCTACCTGAAAGAGGAGATCGTCGCCGAGCAGATCCTCCGCAGGCTCGATCCGTTCCGGGAGTTCCTGGAGGTCGCCGCCCAATCGAATGGCGCGATCGTCAACTACGCCAACATCGCCAGGGACGTGGGAGCGGATCCCAAGACCGTCATCTCCTATTTCAGCATCCTGGAGGACACGCTGGTCGGCTTTCTCCTGCCTTCCTTTCACCGCTCGATCAGGAAGCAGCAGAGCGCCAATCCGAAGTTCTACTACTTCGATACCGGCGTCAGACGATCGCTGCAACGAACGCTCGACGTGCCGCTCCGGACCGGGACCTACGAGTACGGGAAGGCGTTCGAGCACTTCGTCATCACCCAGATCCTGCATCTGTCGCGATACCGCTTCCCCGACTGGAGGCTCTCCTATCTTCGGACGGGAGCCGGCGTGGAGATCGACCTGGTGATCGAACGCCCGGGCATGCCGGAGGCCCTGATCGAGATCAAGTCGGCCGACCGCATCGATGAGCGGGACGTCCGACAACTCGCCCGCTTCACCGGCGAATTCGCCCAGCCGCTCGCTCTGTGCATCAGCAGGGATCCGACGCGCATGCTGCTCGACGGCGTTCTGTGCCTGCACTGGACCGAGGCTCTGGAGGAGTTGGACCTCAGGTGAGCCGTGATCCGTGCGACCCAGTTCGTGCCGTCTCGCTCATCCGGGTCGGGAGACGACGGATCAATCCCCATCATCGTCGAGCATTTCTGCCAGCAGGTCATCACCGCGGCGCAGTGGCGCCAGCACACGGCCCACGGACGCCGGGCTCACGTCCGCCAGCGTGACCGCGCGGCCGATCTCCTCAGCCGACGGCATGGCACGCTGTGCCCCTTCACGCGTCACGCAAATGCCCGCCGCGGCGACGGCCCGCCGCAGCGCGTCGATCGGTTCCCGGCCGTTCGCGATGGACGCCGCGAACACGCCGGCGAAGCAGTCCCCCGCCCCCACCGTGTCGATCGCCCGGACGCGATGCGCGGCCTGATGATGCGCCCGCTGCTCGTCCGCCAGCACGGCGCCTTCGGACCCGAGGGTCAACAGCACCTGAGAACAGCCGAGCTCGGCGACCGCCCGGCGCGCCCCCTCGGCAGCCGACTCGGCGGAGCGCCGCGCCGAAAGCGCGTCCAACTCACCCGCGTTGACGATCAGGTAGTCCAGCCGCGGGATCGCGGCCCGTTCGGCCGCGCCTACCGATGTCAACGCGGGAGCGATGTTCCACATCACTGCAGCACCGCGCTCGCGCGCCAGCGCGATCGCCGCCGTCGTCACGCTCGGATCGATCTCGTTCTGCAGCAGCACGACGTCGTTCGGTCCCACTCCAGTGCAGAACGCCTCCACGTCCAGCCGAAAGGCGCCGTTGGCGCCGGGCGCCACGGCGATCTGGTTCTCGCCGCGCGCGTCGACGTAGATCAGCGCCACCCCCGAGCGTTCCTCCGGGAGCACCGCCACGTGTTCGGTTGCCACGGCGGCCGCGGCCAGGTCATCGACTCGCGCCGTGCCGTACGCGTCGTCGCCCACGGCGCCGTGCAGCACGCAGGACGCGCCGGCACGCGCTGCCGCTACCGCCTGATTCGCACCCTTGCCGCCGGCGGTCTCCGCAAACCGAGCGCCGCCCACGGTCTCTCCCGGCTCCGGCAGACGCTCGACGTAGGCGACCAGGTCGGTATTGATGCTCCCGACCACGCAGATCGACCCCATGACCGACGGTGATGGTAGCCTGAATGCGTATGTTGTACCGCTCAATCCTTCCTACTCTCATTGACCGGGCGGCCGAGGCGAGATCGAGACGGGACGATCAGGAACGAGATCGGTGTCCGGACACTGGGGACGAGCTTGAGCGGCCGTGATAGCGTTGCAGTGGACGCGACCCCGGGGCTACAGCAGGCGGCGGCACAGATGAGGGTAGTGTATCACTTTACTTTTATAGCTGGCGGGGTTCTTCCGCGTGCGGGCGCTTCTTGTCGCCCCTGAGAGTCTTAGAGTAGGCTGATCGAGCCCTGAGCCTGAACCTAAGCGCAAAGGCTGCCACCCACCGGTTGACGACTGAGGTAGTGAGCGAACAAGGACGACGCTGGCAAGCGCATTATGCGACTCGTCTTCAAGCGGAACGGTCACAGGCTCTACGCCACCCCGCGACAGCGCCGACCCTGCCGATGGCGTGATGACGTGGCTGGCCGGCTACTCTGCGTCCGCCGAAGCCAGCCCGGAAGACGACTGCTAAGCAGCCGCCTGCGCGCGCTTCTTGTACGGGCCGTTCAGTCCACCCGGCGGTCCTCCAGCTCGGCCCAGTGCCAAGCCAAGCAAGCTTTCCCCCCGGGCCATCACTGGGCTTCCTACGGACGGTCTAAGCATTGCTTCTGGTGCGCCTTGGTCGCCGCGTTTATTTCCCTGTTCACTTGGCGCGCGATGAGTTGCAGTGCAGATTCGTACCTGACCACCATCATCGCCGCTGCCTGTGCCGACGTCACGAGATCGAGGTAGCCGTCTATCTGGAGTTGACGCTGTAAGTATGCCATCAGTTTGAGTCCCGTATTCCGCACCCCTGACACGTCGAAACCAAGCTGATGACCATCAGGTGCGACCTGCCTGATGGCATGCGCAACCGCCGTGTACTCAGGCATCGGGCCGTTTGCGTAGATGGGCACGGGCACCTTAGCAATAGCAGACACGACCTCCTCACGTAATTCCTTCAGATGCGTGTAGCGCCCGTACAGACGGTCGCATTCACGCCTCTGCTCAGCGATCTTGGTCGCATGCAGGATCGCTGCTCCTGCCAAGGCAAGCGACGCGATGGTTACTACCAGCGACGCAATGGCCACTCCGGCCTTTCAGCCAGGATCTGGATGGCGCCCGCTGGGTGGTGTAGCATCGCCGCCGCTATGCGCACCCCCCTGCGGAGGCACCTTGCGGACAACAGTGGCACCTGGATAATCGTCCTGATCTTTGCGCTTGCCATACACCTGAAGGCGTTTGTCCCCATCTCTGGCGGCGAACCAGTACCCGATTACACCGGAAGCTACGGGGACGCCGAGCAGGTACAGGTCTTTCACGGCGTCGATGTTTACGTTGTCGCCGAGCACCAGCCTGACGGCGACCAGTAGCGGAATGCCAACGAATACGTATCCGGCAGCACCGCGAGTAACCCATACTCGCACGCCACTGCGCCGATCCTCCAACATGCGTTCGTGCTGAGTCTGATCGTTCTCGTTGTTCATGGGAAACTCCTTCCCGTAATGCGGGCCCGACGGCAAAGCGCCGGGCTGTGGCGAGCCCACCAAGAAGACACATAGTTTACCTTCCCCTCGGCTATTCACCGCCTCACACGGCTGTTGTATTCGCCAAGGCCGGCCGGCATCGGTTGCCGTTGCCTTCCTGGCGGGCTCTGATGACCAGCGTACCCCAGAAGCAGGACGCGCGTAAAGCGGTATGGTGCCACTGTACCACTGGCGGCTGACGATGTCGCCGATCAAGGCCCGGTAGCCGTCCAAGTCGTCGAACTGGCGCGATCGGCGCAGCAGCAAGGCCTGCTCGATGGCGCGCTTGGGCGTTCTCGACGCTGCCATTCTCTGGGCGACACCGCGGTTGTTGCGCGTCGGGCGCATCGGGTAGTGGTCACACAGCGCGTGGTAGCGCTCGGTCAGATCGTCCTTGGGCCTCACTGTCTATGTGTCCACGAAAGCGGGGCAACCCCAAAACTGACTCACTACCCAGATGTGGACGCCCTTGCCATGGCGCTCTATCCTGAGATGCAATGAAGGATCTCCTGGATCACATAGTCATCGATCCGGAACAGCGTTCGGGAAAACCGTGCGTTCGCGGAACCCGCATCACAGTCTACGACATTCTCGAATATCTGGCGGGAGGAATGTCAACGGACGAGCTTCTCATTGAGTTCCCCGAACTCACCAGCGATGATGTGCAGGCAGTCCTGCAGTTCGCCGCGGCACGGGAACGACGGCTGGCTTCAAGCCACGGGTGTGGCTTCTTCTCGACCAGAATCTCCCACGAGTCTCCTGGCTGACGTTGGGCGACAGGTTCCCGGGTTCCGAACACGTGACCGGTCTTGGACCGGACGACTCTCCCGACTCACAGATCTTCGACTACGCGGGACAGAACGATTTCACGACCGTCTCGAAGGACAGCGGTTTTCGGCAACTGAGCTTCTTGCGTAGGAGCGGAGCTTGTCGTACGCCGGTTCCTCGCGGTACTTCCATGAGTCCGGGTCCTCCGCATACGGACGAGACGCGGATTCAAGCCCCGTCGATGATCGCCTTCGGGGTGGCGTAGCCGGCGGTGACGTGTGCGGCCAGCCACTCGGGCGGGTCGTTGCGCGGCAGGGTCAGCGCCGGTTCGCCCTTGCAGCTCAGGCGATAGAGCAGGCGCGCATCGTCGATGGAGTCGATGTTCTCCTTGAGCCGCGGGACGTTGTGCAGCGTCATGTAGTTGTCCCACAGCGTCACGTCGCCCGGCACGTGCGGGTGGTCGTAGCGGAACTGCGGTTGCAGCACGTGCGCCTCCAGCCCGTCGAGAAAGGTGCGCGACTCCTCGAGGGACATCCCGTCGACCTCGACCGGCGGGCGTATGCGCGGCCGCGAAGCCCAGACCGGACTGTGCAGCGCCTTGATACCGGAGCGCGGGTTGGTGCGCACCAGCGGCGCCAGCCAGCCGTCGTCGCCTTCGTTCAGCCGGCGCCGTACCCGCGTTCGTTCCAGCAGGTCCTGGCGCTCCGGCGGCAGCGCGGCGAACGCCGCGGCGGTGTCCGCATACGCGGTCTCGCCGTTCAAGGGGAGCGTCGTGCGCAGCCGCATCAGCTCCGGGTTGGAGCCTTCGAAGTAGCGGCTTGCCAGCCCCTCGTCACGTTCGGGTCGCTGCACCCACGTGCCGCCGGGCGCATCACGCCGCACCGGCATGTGATGGACGAGAAACATCGACACGTAGATCGGCAGCGGCTCGTATTCGATGTCGGTATGCCAGGAGCCGCCCACGCTGGTTGTGATGCTCTCCCCACGCTCAGCGCCGCCCCGGAAGTTGGCCACCACCAAGACCGCCGGCGACTCGTGCGGGAGGCACTGCAGGCGGCCGGGGAACGCCGCGTTCACGGACGCCGCGCGTCGCCGGGCGAACGGCACGGTCTCGATCGGGCCGTCGGAGGCTCCGTCGGACTGGGCGGGCTTGCCCCCGCGCAGGAAGTTGGTGGGATGCGGAACCGGCGCCCCCCAGTGGTTGGCGAAGCGCTCGAAGTCGGCCAGCGAAAAGGAGTCCAGGTCCTGACCGGGAATGCACACGATGCGGAACTGGCTCAGTGCATCCAGCAGCAGGGCCACCTGTTCGGCATCGAGCCGCCGCCGCAGGTCGACGCCGAGCAAACGCCGCCCCGCGCCGCTGGCGGCCAGCGGCCCCTCGCTACGCGCCTGCGGCCCGAACAGTCGGCGCAACTCCCGGTCGAACCGAGCCGGTTCCATCAGGCCGTCCCCGAGCGGTGCGGTCGCCGCGCTCAACGCAGGCTCCTCTGCAACGATGGTAGCGTACCCATGAGTCCTTCGAACCTTACCCTCATTCCCGCCGAGGCACTACTACCCGCGGGGCACCACCATCGCGTGACAGGCTCACGCGGCCATCCGGCGCTCTCCGGCGGTGGCGATGGCAGCCGGCTGAGGATGGTCGCGTTGCGGCCTTCAACCGCCGTCTCCAGATCGCGATCCAGCTGGGCGGCAAGGCTGCGCATCTCGTGCAGGATACCGGCGACGCGGATTCCGGTTGCGGTCGGGTGATATACGATGATGAATAGCTTCATCACCACCAGATAGCGGAAGGTACGACCGGGAGGGTCCAACTCGGGGCGCGGACGCCCGATCGTCGGCGTGTCCGCAAGCGCATTCAACACTCGCTCGAAGTTGGCGCGCAGGCGGCGGGCCTGATGGCCGCCGAAACGTTCTACTGTGTAAGCCGTGATCGT
This sequence comes from Spirochaetia bacterium, assembly GCA_965202935.1. GTDB lineage: Bacteria > Spirochaetota > Spirochaetia > SZUA-6 > Bin103 > CATQHW01. The sequence continues at coordinate 6,412,252 of OZ241879.1, read as the reverse complement.
GCGCCGGTCGTCGCGGGCCGCTTCGGAAAACGCGATCCGAGCCATGCGGGGCTCTATGTCCGCGTCGTCTCCAGTTCGTCCAACTCGGCATCCCATTCTGCGAAGAACGCTTCACCGTCCACGATGCGGCCCTGGTCCAACTGGCCGGCGCCTGCCTTGATGTCTCTCCGCGCGCGGTCGATTTCGGCGTCGAGCAGGCCGTGCTGGTGCTGAAACGGCCGCAGCGCGGCACGCACGACCTCGCTGACGGACTGGTAGTCGCCGCGCTCCACGAGTGAGGTCAGAAACTCGGCCTGCTCGGGCGTAAAGGAAATGCTGATGCTCTCTCGTCTTGCCACGCTTTCGTTCCTCCTCGACCCGGGTGTAAGACATCGTAGCACACCTGCGATGAAGATGTCCCAGCAGGTCGCGGGCGAGAAGCCGCAGTCCTTGAGCCGCGTTGATCCATCTCAGCGATCACGGAGGCCACGATCCGGCACCGCCGGGCTCTGCCTCGCATCCGGTTGACGCTGCCCACCGCCTTCACGTATACATCATGTGGAGTTGTATACTGGGAACGGTAACCGTGTCGCTGCGACTGCCGGAGTCCGAGGTGTCTCGTTTGGAGAGCACCGCGCAGGCTATGGGGATCGACCGCTCCACCCTGTTACGGTGGGCGGTCAGGCGCGGCGCCAGCGCGCTCCTGCTCGAATGTGCGTGCGATGCGTACCGGCGTGGGGACGTGACGCTCTCGCGCGCCGCCGAGATCGCGGGCTTGAGCCTCCGTGACATGATTCTCAAATTGCACGATCAGGACGTGGAGTTGAATTACGGTCCGGAGGACCTGGCCGCAGATCTGCAGCCGCTGTGACCGTCGTCGCCGATGCCTCTCCACTGATTTTTCTTGGAAAGATACAGCGGCTTGTCCTGATTCACCGCATCCTGGGAGACGTCGTCGTCGTCCCGCAGCAGGTTCGTGAAGAAGTGTTGGCGCGTCCGGTCGACCACGCCGAGTCCGTTGAACTGGAACGATTCCTCGCATCGGCACGCGTAGAACGTGTCGACAGCCCGGACGACTTTGCCGCGGGTATGAGCCGCGCCGACAATGCGGCGATGACGTTGGCCGTCCGACTCGAGGCGGACCTGCTGCTGACCGACGATCGGACCGTTCGTCGACTGGCTACGGTCGAAGGCATTCGACCGCTCGGCACGCTCGGCGTACTGCTGCTGGCGCTGCGGCGGGGACTGGTGGACCGGGCCGAGGTGCGCCGGCTGGTCGACGACCTCGTGCGCTCTCATGGCTTCCGCATCGGGGTCGAGCTGTATGCGGCCGTGATTCGCGAAATCGATGCACGGGGCCAGTGAGAAACCGCAGGCCGTTCTACTACGGGTGGGTGATCGTCGCCGCGTTCTTCGTGCTCAACGCGGCGGGGCAGGCCAGCGGCACGCTCAACTTCGGCTTCTTCGTCATCCCGATGGCAGAAGAGCTCGGCCTCTCGCGGCAGGCGATCGGGTGGGCACAGACCATGCGCCTGTGGGCCAGCGGCCTGAGCGGCATCCTGATCGGCCGCTGGCTGGACCGCCACGGACCGCGCGGGCCGATGCTGCTGGCGATCGTCGTCGCCACCGGCGGGCTGTTGCTGCTGGCCCGGGCGCACTCGCCGGCGGTTCTGTTCGGCGTGCTGTTGGGACTGGGCATCACGGGATGGACGGCGCCGGCCGGCGGCGCACTGATCGCCACGGTGCCGGTGTCCAAGTGGTTCATACGGCTGCGCGGGCGCGCCACCGGCATCGTGCAACTCGGCCTGGGAGTCGGCGGCGCGCTGTTCGTGTCCCTGACCCAGGCGTTCATCAGCAGCCACGGCTGGCGATCGGCCTGGGTGACCCTGGCGTGGCTTTCTGCCGCGACCGTGCCGCTGGTGCTGCTGCTTCGCCGCCAGCCGAGCGACATGGGGCTGGAGCCCGACGGAGGGCCTCCGTCACGGGCCGGAGGCGCCCATGCGGGACGCGCTTCCGTAGCGGGCTCCCACGATCCGTCGGCTTCGGTCCAGTGGACACTGCACGCGGCCATCCGAACGTCCACCCTGTGGAAGCTCAGCGCCGCGTTCGCGATCCTGGGGTTCCTGCTGGGCGCAGCCAGCGTGCACCGCATCCCGCATTGGATCGAGCTGGGTTTTCACCCGACGACCGTGTCGCTGGCGTTCGCCATGGATGCCGGCGTGGCGACCGTCATGGCGCTGGTGGCCGGCTTCGTCGTGGAGCGCATGGACGCCCGGTACGTGGGACTGGTGTCGTGCCTGTCGTTCTGCGTGGGGGTCGCGCTCATGGCGGCGGCGCAGCTCTGGGCGGCCGAGCCGTGGACGCCCCTGCTGTTCGCCTCGACGCTGACGTTCGGCTGCGGGGTCGGCACCTACATGGTCGTCCAGGGGGTGATCTGGGCGCAGTACTACGGGTGGCAGTTCGTGGGCACCATCCGCGGCGTGGTGCTACCGTTCATCTTCCTGGCCAGCGGCCTGGGCGCCCCGCTCGCCGGCGCCCTGCGCGATGCCTCCGGGAACTACCGGGGCTCATGGCTGCTGGTGAGCGCGCTCGCTGTCATCGCAGCAGCGCTGATCCTGAGTGCCCGCCGGCCGCAGACTCCGCGGCGCGGCGGCGACGGATGACGATCCGCCCCTACGCGCCGGCTACAAGGTCGGCGATCGTCAGGGACTCGATCTCATCGAACACCGTGAAGTCGCCTTCGTTCTCGGTAACCAGATCGCGGATGTTGTGAGTCGCCATCGTCGCCACGATGTTGGCGTCATGGAAGCGCTTTCCTCGCAGACCACACTTCAGACCCAGGTCGCGCAGGCGCTGCGCCACCGCCTCGGTCTCATCGTACACGTGCATGTGGCGGAGGAACTGGCGCAGGTTCGCGGACGCGTCCTCGACCGTCATGCCGAGACCGTTTGCGTCCATCGGCCGTGTCGCCACCACCAGATACTCGCGTAGAATCTGCCCGCTTGCTGCCAAGTGCAGGCCACGCGCGCCGGACTCGGTGATCAGCCGGCACGCGTCCCGGTGGGACGGGCGTGACTCGTCGGTTGCGGACAGCAGCACGTTGGTATCGACGAACAGGACATCACCGGCCGTCGGCGCCATAGATCTCTTCACGGCGCCACGATCCCGTGTAGCCGGTCCTGACCGTCTTGAGTTGCAGCACGCCCACATCTCCTTCGGCGGGCGCCATCCTGGCGGCCCGCTCAAGAATCACGCGCAACTCGCCTTGCAGCGACCTGTGGTGGCTGCGCGCGAGGCGCTTCAGGGCGCTGACGGTCTCCGGTGGGATCCGAGTGATGTGGACTGCATTCATATTTGTATCGTAATGATACATGAAGCGGCCGGCAATTGCCCGACGACGTCTACGACAGGCTCCGCTCCGAGGTGCTGGCCGCCGAGATGCTCCGCGCGGAGGTCGGCGGGTAGCACAGACGCGGGCACGCCAACGGCGTCGATGGAGATGTTCCGTAAGCGTCCGCTGAACCCCACCTTACGAAGGCTGAAATAGCGGTCCATCGTCCCTGTCAGGAGGGACGAAGTGAACGAGAGGCGCGGACGCGAGTATTGGAGCGAGCAGGTCGCGCAGTGGCGGCGCAGCGGTCTGACGAAGAGGGCGTACAGCGAGCGGCACGGCCTGCCGTATTGGTCGCTGTGCCGCTGGGCGGGCAAGTTGTCGCAGCCGCAACTGCCGCGGGGTGAGCAGTTGGTGGAACTGGGGCCGATCGCCGGCATCGACGGTGGCGCCGAGCAGCGAGCGGCCATGGAGTTGGTGGTCGGCGATCGGTACGTGCTGAGGCTGTGGCGGTCGGTGCGCGCCGAGCATCTGCACGAGGTGCTCGCAGCGCTGGAGGACGTGAGGTGATCCGGCTGGAGCTGGGCGGGGCGCGGATCTTCGTACGGCCCGGGGCGACCGATATGCGCAAGCAGATCAACGGGCTGGTATTGCTGGTGCAGGAGCAGATGCAGCTCAGTCCGTTCGAGGCGGCGCTGTTCGTATTCTGCAACGCACAGCGGCGGGTCCTGAAGGCGGTGTACTGGGACCGCACGGGATTCTGCCTGTGGTGCAAGCGGCTGGAGAAAGGGCGATTTCCGTGGCCGCGAACGGCGGCCGAGGCGCGCCGGGAGATCGATGTCAAGCAGCTTCGGATGCTGCTGATCGGGATCGATTTCTGGCACGAGCACGAGGAGCTTCGGTACCGAGAAATCGCCTGACAGGGGTTGACTTGCTCGGCCTATTTCGTGCTATGGTATCGACATGTCCAGCGCGATAGCGGTCGCCGAACAACGCGATGCTTTGCGCGTAGAGAACCGCCGCCTGATCCTGGAAAAGGACGAGTTGACGGCGAAGAACGGTGAGCTGGACACGAAACTGCGAGCACTGAACAAGAAGCTGGACCTCTACGAAGAACAGCTTGCCTGGTTCAAGAACAAGCTGTATGGACGCGGCAGCGAACAACTCACCGCCGCCGAGCTGCAGCAGATCCGGCTGTTCGATGAGATCGAACACGCCGCCGACAGCGCCCCCCCGGAGGACCAGGCGCCCGAGGATGAGGCGCCCCCGGATGAGGCGACCGTCGAAGTACTTGAGCGAACCCGCCGTCGCCCGCGGCGCAGACCACTGCCGCAGGCGCTGCCGCGCGTGGACCGGGTCATCGACCTGCCCGAGCAGGACAAGCAGTGTGAGTGCGGCCACCGCCTGGTGCGCATCGGCGAGGACACCTCCGAGAAGCTCGACGTGATCCCGCCGCAGGTGCAGGTGATCCGCACGGTGCGGCCCAAGTATGCCTGCCATCACTGCGAGGGCTCCGGCGACGAAGAGCATCCGGCGGTGCGGATCGCGCCGCCGCCGCCGGCGCTGATCCCGAAGGGGCTGGCCTCGGAGGGGTTGCTGGCGTTCATCGCCACGGCGAAGTTCTGCGACGCGTTGCCGCTGTATCGGCAGGAGCGGCAGTTCGCGCGGCTCGGGGTCGAGCTGTCGCGGCGCACGATGTCGGACTGGATGATCGCGGTCGCCGGCGCCTGCCGGCCGTTGATGCAGGCGTTGCTCGACAAGCTGCGCAGTGGGCCGACCCTGCAGATCGACGAGACCACCGTGCAGGTGCTCAAGGAGCCCGAGCGCGCCAACACCGACACCAGCTACGTGTGGGTGGCCCGCGGCGGCCCGCCTGATGAGCCGGTGGTGGTCTATCGCTATGAGCCCAGCCGCGCCGCGCGGGTGGCCTTCCAGATCATCGGCGACTACCAGGGCTACGTGCAGACCGACGGGTACGACGGCTACACGCGCCCGTGTGCGCAGCCCGGCATCGTGCACGTGGGCTGTTGGGCGCACGTGCGGCGCGCGTTCAAGGAGGCCGCCGACGCGCTGGGCAAGGTGTCCAGCCGCGCCGGAGCGGCGCTGCAAGCGCTGGGGTTCATCGCCAAGCTGTACCGCGCCGAGTCGCAGCTCGCGAAGCACCGCAAGGAGGATCCGGCGGGGTTCGTGGCCGCGCGGCGCGCGCAGGTGCAGCCGGTGCTCGACACGTTCCACGGCTGGCTGCAGGACAAACGTGATCAGGTGCTGCCCGGCTCGGCGCTCGGCAAGGCGGTCGCCTTCGCGTTGGGCGAGTGGCCGAAGCTGATCCGCTACCTGGACCACCCGCAGCTCACGCCGGACAACAACGCCTGCGAGCAGGCGATCCGGCCGTTCGTGGTGGGCCGCAAGAACTGGCTGTTTTCGGGAAGTCCGCGCGGAGCCGCGGCGAGCGCGATCCTGTACAGCCTGATCGAGACCGCCAAGGCCAACCGGCGCGAGCCGTACTGGTATCTGCGCGAGCTGTTCGAGAAGCTGCCCCATGCGCGCACCCGCGCTGACTACCTCACACTCCTGCCCACTCCACGTCCACCGCCGCCGGATTCATAGAGACTGGTTTCACCGGTCGCTTACGATGTTCCAGTAGGTGCCGGGCGAGAAGCCGCAGTCCGGGTGCACGATCACGCGCTCGGCTCGACAACCTCCAGCACCTTGCGCACGTGGCCGGCCACCTCCTCCGGCGTCCCGGCGCCGTGCTGCTTGGCGGTCAGACAGCGGCAGCCCACCAGCATGCGCGCAGGCAATCGCTGCAGCAGCTCATGGTCATACTCGTCCATGTCGCGGAGCTCGAACATCGTCATGTCGACGTTCAGTTCCTGCAGTGCCGGCAGCAGGTGGTCATAGCCGGCCGCCGCTCCGGGCCCACGTTCCGCTTGCCGCACAGGTGCAGAGAGATGTGGATGCCGTCGATCCTCCACCACCCGATTGAACGAGTCGACCGCGTACGCCAACTCCTCCGAGTCGGGATCCTCCGCGTACGGACTGCCGATGCTGGTGTCGTCGAAGCCGACGAAGCGGACGCCCGCGCGCGCCATGAGCCCGACTTCGTTGCGGATGATCGGCACCCCGCCTCCACCACATCGCTCGTTCCAATTAGTTCGATCTCCGGTAAGTAAGGGATTCGCGAGTTGCCGACTTGCGCTGCGCTGATCGGGCAGCACGACACGCTCGGTGCCGAGCGTTATGCGTCAACGCCCGTTTTCCTCCTTCCTCGGCCTCTTAGCGAGTCATCAATTTCATACCGTGATTGATTTCACGCGCCTTCATGTACCTCGTGATATCACTCAGGTCTCCTACACTAAGCAATAGAGGATCGCATCCCTCCGTACCTGTATTCACCGCAATTCGATATTCTCGCTGGTACCGGTACACGTCTCTCTTCTGAAACGCAGCTTCAAGGTCAGTGTCCATCTTGCTTTGCATTCCTCTATAATAAAATACTGGACCGTGTGCGATTCGATACCCTTGTCCTTTAGCTGTTTCCGACACTCTTCTGACGAATTCTCGTGCATCTAGAACTATGACGGCGTGTTCTCCGAAGTCCTCGAAACATCTGTTCGGCACCGTGAGCTGTTCCAGCAGATCACTGGGCGTGCACGGGTTCCCCTCGGCATAGAATGCGTGCATGCATAATACGTGCAAGTTTGCCACCCTTTCCAAAGAGATCGTCAACGGACCTGCCCAATCAACGACGGGAAGCTGGAATGGCTCACGCCCTGGAATAGCCAGTGACACGATAGTGTCGGCTTCTCTGACGAAATCCCCCTCGTAGTCGTCAACTCCTGTAACCTTGAAGTACTTGAGCCTGTTCATGTACAGATTCCCATGCCTAATATCGTCCGCGTATTCCCTCCTATTACAGAGTTTAGTGACTCCGAATATGTGTGGCACCTACATCTCCTTGAAGGTGGTCCCGGTTCGCCGGACAGATCGAGGGTACATTGAAGTGTAACCCGTTGGTTGTCAACCCACCCCTCCTTCGCGAGAAACAGGCGGCGGTAAAAGAGGGATGGGGGGGCCGGGGAAGGGCGGACGATCCTGTGGAAACTGTGGATAGTTCCATGACTCGTGCACCACGTCGCCCTCGGATACCCTCGTAGCCCGCTCGCGCCACATGATGTCCATGTCGGCTATGCCACCTCCTCTTCAAGTTGCCGCCCGCAATCTCCGTACGCTTCGGCCGGCGTGCGGCCACCCAAGCGCCGAGTGCGGGCGCACCTTGTGTAGTACGCCATCCAATCGCCGATCAGCCGCTGCGCCGCGAAGCCGTCGACCAATTCGTGCAGGTACACCGCCTCGTACTTCAGCGATCGCCACAGCCGTTCGATGAACGCGTTGTCCAGACACCGGCCGCGGCCGTCCATCGAGCACCGGATGCCGGCGTCCTCCAACGCTGCGGTGAACGCGATGCTGGTGAACTGGCTGCCATGATCGGTGTTGAAGATCTCCGGCGTACCGTAGCGCTGTAGCGCCTCGGTCAACGCCTCTAGGCGGAACTCGGTGTCCATGATGTTGCTCAGCCGCCACACCAGCACCCGCCGCGTGGCCCAGTCCACGACCGCCACCAAGTACAGGAACTCGCCTTGCACCGGGATGTGAGCCGCTAAACAGACGTACGGTCACTCGATCGTTTCCCGAATCATGAGCTCACAGTCGTTGATCTGTGGAGAACCCAACACCTGTCCGGTAATCCGCCCTCTGACCACTGTGTATTGTCCCTTCTCCAGTCGCGCGATTTGACTTCGCTCACTCTGATCAGGACGGCAAACCACTGTCGAATACCGCTTACTACCGTGGAGTTCTAGTCGAATTCCGAGTATACTCTCTGAAATGTCCGCAATTCGACCCGTGACGACAGCCAGCTTTCCTCTATACTTATCGTTGGCCGATACCTGATTACGGTCATATGCATCATACAACTCGGCTGAAGTCACGAATACGGCATCAAACCATCGGGCATCTATCTGATCCAGGTATGTTTGTGCGTCCGAGTTGCCGTTCTCAACGGCAAGCCGGAGCCAACGCGCGGCCTCGACGTGATTTGTCGGCACCCCTTCGCCGACGAAGTACATTCGCCCCAACGCTCCTTGAGCATGGGCGCTCCCTTGTTCGGCCGCGAGTCGATACCATTCTGCTGCTTCGCCGTGGTCTTGCTGGACCCCTTCGCCGCGCGAAAACATGTCTCCGAGGTTTGATTGAGCAAGAGCGCTACCATTGTCGGCCGCCAATCGGTACCAGTGCACGGCCTCGGAGTAGTCCTTCCGAACTCCCTCGCCGCGATAGTACATCAGTCCGAGATTCCGTTGGCTGTCAGCATCGCCCCGCTCGGCACCGGCCTGAAACCAATGAGCGGCCTGAGCGTGGTCTATCGGTACTCCCTCGCCGTAGTAGTAGATGTGCCCGAGGATCTTCTGGCTGCCAACCTTGTCTTGCTCGGCCGCACGCCGAAACCAACGCACGGCCTCGGCGTGATCTTGTGGAACTCCTTCGCCGCGATAGTACATCAGCCCGAGATTCTGTTGACTGTCGGCGTCGCCCTGATCGGCCGCCGCCTGTAGCCAACGAGCGGCCTCCACTCGGTCTTGGCTAACACCTTCGCCGTGAAAGTAGATTGCTCCCAGTCTTTGCTGACTATAGGCGTCGCCCTGCTCGGCAGCGGCGCGGAACCATCGCAGCGCCTCGGCGTAGTCCTTCGGCACACCAATGCCCGCTTCGTACGTCATTCCGAGCAATCTCTTCGTTAGCGCCATGGCGTCGCCTTGCTCGGCTGCTAGTCGAAGCCATCGTACTGCTTCAGCGTGATCCTGCGGCACGCCCTCGCCACGTGCATACATCGTCCCGAGGTTGATCTGCGCCATGGAGCTGCCTTGCTCAGCTGCCAAGCGGTACCAACGTACCGCCTCAGCGTGATCCTGTGGGACGCCCTCGCCGCGGACGTACATTTGCCCGAGATTGGCTTGAGCTATGGCGTTGCCCTGCCCGGCTGCCAAGCGGTACCAACGTACCGCCTCAGCGTGATCCTGTGGGACGCCCTCGCCGCGGACGTACATTTGTCCGAGATTGGCTTGAGCCATGGCGTCGCCTTGCTCGGCTGCCAGTCGAAACCATCGTACTGCTTCAGCGTAATCCTGCGGCACGCCCTCGCCACGTGAGTACTTCAACCCGAGGTTATTCTGCGCCCTGGCGCTGCCTTGCTCAGCTGCCAAGCGGTACCAACGTACCGCCTCAGCGTGATCCTGTGGGACGCCCTCGCCGCGGACGTACATTTGCCCGAGATTGGCTTGAGCCATGGCGTCGCCTTGCTCGGCTGCCAGTCGAAACCATCGTACTGCTTCAGCGTGATCCTGCGGCACGCCCTCGCCACGATCGTACATCGTCCCGAGGTTATTCTGCGCCCTGGCGCTGCCTTGCTCAGCTGCCAATCGGTTCCAACGTACCGCCTCAGCGTGATCCTGTGGGACGCCCTCGCCGCGGGCGTACTTGATCCCGAGATTGGCTTGAGCCCTGGCGTTGCCCTGCTCGGCTGCCAAGCGGTACCAACGTACCGCCTCAGCGTGGTCCTGCCGCACCCCCTCGCCACGTGAGTACTTCAACCCGAGGCTTGTTTGAGCTTCCGTATTGCCCTGTTCTGCGGCAGCACGCAACAAACGGACCGCCTCGGTATGGTCCTGTGGAACTCCGTCGCCACGTGAGTACATCTCCGCCAGGGCTACCGGATCCTCTATTCGAGTTCCATATGCCGCCGTGTTTCCCTGCTTGAGGGGAGTAGCACTCCTGCCGAGGTCGGAGTCATCGGTGCATCCGGTTGTGGCCACCAATGATGCAAGCACCACGACTGAAAACACCCGTCGAAGCCACGGATGTGGGTGCTGAGTGTGTAATCCCGGCAGATGCTGAGATCCATCCGCTTGCGGAAGAGAGCATGCGACCGACTCGACTGCTCGTTGCCTTTCAGAGTAGGTCCTCGGCGGATCGGGATGCATCGGAGTTTTAGCCTGCCACTTCAGCGCGGAGCATCTCGGCGGCCAGCACCTCGGAGCGGAGTTTGTCGTAGACGTCGTCGATGGAGATGTTCCAGTAGGTGCCGGGCGAGAAGCCGCAGTCCGGGTGCAGGATCACGCGCTCGGGCTCGACCACCTCCAGCACCTTGCGGACGTGGCCGGCCACCTCCTCCGGCGTTTCGGCGCCGTGCTGCTTGGCGGTCAGGCAGCCGCAGCCCACCTGCATGCGCTCAGGCAATCGCCGCAGCAGCTCGCGGTCGTAGTCGTCCATGTCCCGCAGCTCGAACATCGCCATGTCGACGTTCATTTCCTGCAGCGCCGGCAGCAGCGCGTCGTAGCCCAGGCGCCGCTCCGGGCCGAGGTTCCGCTTGCCGCACAGGTGCAGGGAAGTGTGGATGCCGTCGATTCCCTCCACCACCCGATTGAACGAGTCGACCGCGTACGCCAGCTCCTCGCGGTACTCCTCCGAGTCGGGATCCTCCGCGTACGGACTGCCGATGCTGGTGTCGTCGAAGCCGACGAAGCGGATGCCGGCGCGCGCCATGAGCTGCACCTCGTTGCGGATGACCGGCACCAGCGCCTCCACCACCTCGCGACGATCGGGATACGCCTTGGCGGAGCGGTCCTCCTGCCAGTGCACCTGCGCGACGTGGTACGGCGTGGGGATCGCCACGCGCACCGGCCTGGAGGTGTGCTCCATCAGGCGCGTGCCCTCGCGGGCGAACAGCCCCTCGTCGAACGGCTCGATCGGGCCGGTGATCGTGTAGCCGACGTAGCCGTCGTGGACGCCGTCGTCGACGAACGCCTTGTGCAGCTCGAAGCCTGCGACCATGTCGGCGACGATCCCCAGGTACGACTTGCGGCGCCATTCGCCGTCGGAGATCACGTCGACGCCGGCCGCCTCCTGCAGGGCGGCCACGTACGGAATCGACCGGTCCATGAGCTCCAGGAGCTCCTGGTCGGACACCTCCCGGCCGGCGGCCCGCTCCTCCAGGTAGCGGTCGACGCGCTCGCGGAAGAACCACGGCCGCGTGATAGATCCGACCACGGTGGTCGGAAACAGCCTGTCCCACATGGCGCCGTTTACGCGCCGTCCGCGCCTGACTCCGTCGGGTGCTTGAGCTTGCCCACGTCGTAGTCCTTGGCGGAGAGCTCCTCGAACGGCTCCTTCTCGTTGGGCGTCCCGATGATGGTCACCATCTCGTCGTTGCCGGAGAAGGCGCACCAGCGGACGCCGTTGGTGAGCACGTGCAGCACCCCGGGATGATGGAAGATGGGAAAGGTCTCGTGACCCGGCCGGAAGTAGAAGACGCGGCCCTGGCCGCGGTGCCACACCGCGCCGCTGCGGAACACCTCGCCTCCCTCGAACCAGCTCACGAACAACAGCTCGTCGGGATCCGGGATGTCGAAGAACTCGCCGTACATCTCCGCGTTGGGGATCTCGATGAAACGCCCGCAGCCGCGCGTGATCGGATGGTTCGGGCTCACCACCCACAGCCGCTCGCGCTCGGCCGCCTCCCGCCACGTCAGGCTGCAGGTCGTGCCCATGAGGCGCTTGAAGATCTTCGAGTAGTGGCCGGAGTGCAGGACGATCAGCCCCATGCCGCGCAGGACGCGCTCCTGCACGCGGTCGACGATGTCGTCGCGTACCTTGGCGTGGGCAGCGTGCCCCCACCAGATGAGCACGTCGGTCGCGTCCAGCACCTCTTCCGTCAGACCGTGATCGGGCTGGTCGAGGGTGGCGGCGCGGACCTCCAGGCCCTCCTGCGCGCGCAGGTGTCCGGCGATCTGTTCGTGGATGCCGTCCGGGTAGATGCTGCGGACGAACTCGTTGTCGCGTTCGTGGACGAACTCGTTCCAGACGGTGACGCGTAGGCTCATGGTTCAGATTCCTCCTGGTACGGACTGCCCGCACACCAGCGGCCACGCGCGGTTGCCGGACAGCTTGCCGTTGCGAATGTGGTAGCCCTCCGCCGTGACCTTCGCGAAGCGGGTCGCGTCGGGGCGGGGGCGATCGAACTCGCCCAAGCGGGCGCGGGCGTCGATGTAGTGCAGCGCCCAGCCGCACCTGGGCTCGGCGCTCTCGTTGGGGCCGGTGGCATGCAGGACCCAGCGGTCGTGCACGGCCAGGTCGCCGGGTTCCAGCGTGATGATCTCCGCCGCGTCCAGCAGCTCGCGGGAGAGCCCCTCCGGGCCCAGGTCGTCGAAGTCGAAGCGGCCGTATCCGGCGCGCTCGGGGCCGGCGCCCTCCGGGCGCGCGTCCAGCGGGATGTAGTGGAACGGCCCGTTCTCCTCGGTCACCGCATCCAGGGCGAGCCAGCAGGTCACGGTGCGGCGGTCGAACTGGAAGAAGCCGTCCTGGTGGAAGCGGTTGGCGCCGTGGTACGGCGGGTCGTCGTTGAGGGCGCCCTTGGCGAAGATGTGGTCGAACCAGAGCCTGGCGTCGGGGGCCAGCACCTCTCTGAGCACCTCGGCGATGCGGGGATGGACCGCCGCCCTGGCGAATGTTTCGTCGCAGTCGGCGAGCCCGTTGATCTGGCCGGAGAAGGCAGCCCAGGCGGTCCCGTTCGACACGGCCTGCCGGCGCTCGGCTGGATCGACAGGACGGCGGCGCTTCGGGTAGATCCGGTTCTGGCGCCGCAGATGGCGAGAGGAGACCTCGATCTCGGGAAAGTCGGGGAGCCGGCAGCGGACCTCGTTGAATTGCGCCGTCGGGTCCGGTGCGCCCGGCATCGGATGCTCGGCCTCGATCCGTTCGGTCTCCTCCCGGTAGCGGCGCTGGTAGGCGTCGTGGTCGGCCACGATCGCGTCGGCGCGCTCGTGGAGCTCCGCCACCTCGGAGGGTTTGAAGGCTGCCCGCACCACCATGAATCCCTTGCGCGCGAACTCTCTGTCGGCGACCTCGTGCAACTCCATGCGATGTCCGCCTCCTGCCCGACTGTACCCGATCAGCCGGCGACCGGCCGTTCCCACGTGGGCGCCTCGTCCGGGGTCGGCGAGTTGGCGAAGATGCCGCGCGCGATCACGGCATCGCGGCCGCCCGCAGCGGCGACCTTGCGCCGCTGGTCGGCGTGGGCGCGTGCGTCGGCTTCCTCGGGGTCGACGATGGCGCGCAGGCGCCGCTCGAAGCCGCGCACGGTCTCCGCGTGCTCGGGCCGGCCGGCCAAGTCCTCGACCTCGTCGGGGTCCGCGGCCACGTCGAAGAGCTGCGGGCGCATCCCCACGTAGTGGACGTACTTGTAGCGGCGGTCGCGCAGCAGGTAGACGGCGCGACGGAAGCCCACCGCGTGGTGCTCGGCGAACACGGTGCGGTCGCGTTCGCCGGCGGCGGCCAGGGCGAGGAGGTCTTCGCCGGGGAGCGGATCGCCGGGGAGCGGGCAACCGGTGGCGCCCAGGACCGTGGGAAAGCAGTCGACCAGGCTTACCGGGGTGGCGACGGTGCGGCCGGCGGGCACCTCCGGGCCGGCCATGATCAGGGGCACGGCGGCCGACTCGTCGTACATGGTCAGCTTGCCGGTCAGCCCGCGCGCTCCCATCGACTCGCCGTGGTCGGAGGTGTAGAGGACGCGCGTGCGATCCCTGACGCCGCAGTCGTCGAGCGCGGCCAGCACACGGCCGATCTGCTCGTCCAGGTGGGTGCAGGCGGCCAGGTACGCCCGCCGGTAGATCGAGCGCTGCTCGGCGGTCAGCGGTTGGTTCATGTTCAGGACGCGGCGCACCCCGGTGATCGCCGGGTGGTCGGGCCAGTCGGCCTGCTCCTCCTGAGGCATCGGCCGGATCGCGCCGGGGTCGTAGCGCTCGAAGTGTTGCGGAGGTCCGACGTAGGGCGGATGCGGGCAGACGAACCCCACGAACAGCACCCACGGACGGCGGTCGCCGGCGTGGGCGCGCAGCCAGTCGACGGCGTTGTCGGCGTTGCGCACGTCGTAGGCCAGGTAGCTCGACTCGCCGGGGCCGGCGCCCAGCACGCCGGCGCGCGCGTTGCGGGCCGGCGGGTCCTCGCGCAGGCAGCCGAGCAGGTCGCCCTCCCCGTCCACGACGTGCAGCGGCTTGATCTCGCGCGCGAAGCCGTTGTCGTCGCCGCCGCGGAAATGCAGCTTGCCGATCGAGTCACAGGTCAGGCCGTGGCGCGCCAGGTGGTGGCCCCAGCTCGGCACGCGGCCGTCGTACCCGTGGGCGTTGTCCCAGTAGCCGATGTCGTGCACGTAGCGGCCGGTGGCGAGCGAGGCGCGCGCCGGCACGCACAGCGGGCAGTTGGTGTAGGCGGAGGTGAAGCGAGTGCCGGCGGCGGCCAGCCGGTCCAGGTTGGGCGTGATGCCGTCGCCGCCGTAGCAGCCGGTACCGCGCAGGTTGTGCTGGTCGGAGAGGATGAACAGCAGGTTGGCGGGCGGGACGGGCTGGTTGGCTGGCACTGCGGGAGTCGCGCTCAGGCGCTACTATACCGCCTCAGACTCCATGAACCAGCCTTCCTTGAACCGAACCGTGCAGATCCGCGGCGATCTGGCGCGGCAGTACGACGACGTCTACAGCGACACGGCGCTCGACGCCATCGCCGCCCTGGCCGAGCTCAACGAGCCGCGCCTCGACCTGATGAGCCGGCGCATCGCCCGCCGCGCCGCACGGGCGCGGGAACGGCGCCGCATCGACTTCCTGCCGGCCGGCACGACGATCGCCGGCACCGGCATCACGGTCGCCGACGCCCGCGCCGGCCGGTTCACGGGCAGCGCCATCCCCGCCGACCTGCAGCGGCAGTGGATCCAGGGAACCGGGCCGGGCGCCAAGCCGGACGCGCCGCTGCCGCGCAGCATCCGCAACGTCGCCTACGCGTTGCTGTCCGGCGCCGACGGCTGGATGTTCGATGGCGAGGACGCCCTGGGGCAGGTAACGACCATGTCGCTGGACAACCAGCGCAACCTGCGGCTGGGCATCGCGCGCGCGCCTGCGTTCCTGGCCGCCGCCGAGGGCGTCGCAGGCGAGATGAATGCCTGGGCCGAAGGCTTCCTTGAGCGGCCGATCATCGACGACTGGCGCGCCCAGCTCGACTTCACCACCACCATCTTCCGGGCACGCGGCCTGCACCTGGACGACCGCCACGTGCGCATGGCGGACGGCACCGGGCTGTCGGCCTCGATCGTCGACGCCGCGCTGTACGTGGCGGCCAACCACGCGGCGCTGCGCACGCGCGGCGCCTCGGTCGTCCTCTACCTGCCCAAGATCCAGACCGCAGAGGAAGCGGCCTTCTGGCACCGTCTGCTCAGCACCCTGGAGGGCCACCTGGGGCTGGCCGCCGGCACCGTGAAGACCTACGTCCTGGTCGAGCAGCTCGAAGCCTCGTTTCAACTCATGGAGATCCGCGCCGCGCTCGGCGAGCGCTTCGTGGGCTTCAACACCGGCCGATGGGACTACATCAACAGCGTCGCCGACGCGATGGCCTGGGACGACCGCTTCGTCAATCCCAACATCGACGCGATCACCATGACCTACGGCTACATGCACGCCTACGAGGACCGGGTGCGGCGCGCCGTGAACACGCCCGACGCGGCCGGCGGCTGCGCCCTCTGGCAGGGCGGCATGGAGCCCAACATCCCGGTCGGTTCGGCCGACGGCGTGGCGGCGTCGATGGCCAAGGCGGTGGCCGGCGCGGAGCGCGAGCAGCAGGCCGGCGCCAGCGGCAAGTGGGTCGCCCACTGGAAGATGGTGCACATCGTGCGGCCGGTCTGGGAGCGCGCCGGCGAGCCCAATCAGCTCGGCCGGCAGTTCCCGCCGCTCACCTACCGCGACGCGGACGCCAACGGCCTGCTGGAGCTCGAACCCGCGCCGCGCACGATCCGCGGTGCGCGCGACCTGTTGAGCGTCGCCCTGCAGTACGGCAACGCCTTCGGCCAGGGCATGCAGGCGGCAGCCCTGAAGCCGGCGGACCATTTCGGCGACGACGACGTGCTGTACCTGATGGAGGACATGGCCACCGGCGAGATCCGCCTGAGCATCCTCTGGGAGTGGCTGCACAAGGGAGCGGCGCTGACCGACGCAGATCCGGAGCTGGGCGTGGAAGCCGGGACCCGCTTCGACGCCGCTCTGTTCGAGCGCCTGCTGGACGAGGAGTATGCCAAGCTGCTGGCGGCGGCCGACCGCGACGTGCACGAGGAATCGAAGACGACCACGTTGCCGATCGCGCGCGAGATCGCCGGCACCTACGTCGGCAGCCCGCTCAAGGCGCCCTGGTACATCGACCTGCTGAACCTGAACCTGAACAACCACGACCTGGCCGAGGCGCGCGAGCGCATCCGCCGCTACGTCGAGGAGTTCTCCCGCGACGGCACGCGGATCACCGGGAACCTTGACTTCGCCTGATCCGTGACGGTCTATCTGGCCCGCCACGGGGAGACGGTGTGGAACGCCGAGGGGCGGTACCAGGGCCGGCTCGATTCACCGCTCACGGACACCGGCCGTGCGCAGGCGCGCTCGACGGCGGAGACGATGCGCGAACGCGGCATCGAGCGCCTGTTGTGCAGCCCGCTCGGACGGGCGCGGGACACGGCGCACGTCGTGGAGAAGGCTCTCGGCCTGGTGCCGGAGATCGACGATGACCTGTGTGAATCCGACATCGGCCGCTGGGAAGGTCTGACGCGGGACGAGGTGGAGTCCGCCTACCCCGGCGAGCTGGCCCGGCGCGAGGAGGACCGCTTGCACTACCGGCCGCCCGGCGGCGAGTCGCTGGCCGACATGCTGGTGCGGGCGCGCGCGGTGGCCGGCCGGCTGGACGGCCGCACCACGCTGATCGTCGCCCACTCCGCCATCAACCGCGTCCTGGTGGGGGCCCTGATCGGCTGGGAAGACCGGATCACGGACATCTACCAGCCGCACCACGTGATCTACCGTATCGACCGGGCCGCCGGGTCGACCGAGGTGACCCACCTCGTGGACGGCGTCTCGCATCCCGGCCCCTACACGGCCGGCTGGAGCTGAGCAGGATCGCCGATGGACGACCGCATGATCATGTTCACGCACGACGGCCTGACCTTCATGTACCGGGTCGGCGGGATCGCCATCGACGACGGCCGGGTGCTGGTGGAGCACGCGGTCGGCAAGGGCTTCTGCTTTCTGCCCGGCGGGCGCGTCGAGTTCGGCGAGAGTGCCGCCGGCGCGCTGAGGCGGGAGGCAACCGAGGAGCTGGGCGAGACCGCGGAGGTCGGCCGGCTGCTCATCGTCGCCGACAACTTCTTCGAGCTCGACGGCCGGCGCTATCAGGAGGTCAATCTCTACTTCCTGATGGAGCTCGAGGGCGGCTCTCCCATCCTCGGGCGCGACGGCAGGTTCGAGGGCGCAGAGCCCAGCGTCGTGCTCGAATGGGTCCGCGTCGATGAGCTGGAGCGCCGGAATCTCAAGCCGGTGTTTCTGCGCAAGCACATCCGCGACCTGCCGAGCGTCCCGCTCTACGTGGTGCATGACGACCTCGAGACGCCTCAGGGACGCTTGCGTAGTTGAAGCGTCACTGTCGCGAAGGCCGTATACGGACATAGATGGAACAACACGTCCATGCCAACGGTATGTCCGGCCAGACCCTCACGATCCGCGACCTGCCGGCCCACGAGCGCCCTCGCGAGCGCCTGCGCCTGTCGGGGGCCGGTCAGCTCTCGAACCCGGAGCTGATCGCCATCCTGCTGCGCACCGGAATCGCCGGACAGAACGTCATGCAGCTCTCCGCGCGGCTGCTGTCCGAGTTCGGCGGTCTGGCCGGGCTCGTGCGAGCGTCGTTCGCGGAGCTGAGCGCGCTCGGGGGCATGGGCGAAGCCAAAGCATGTCACGTCCTGGCGGCGCTGGAGCTGGGCCGTCGCGCGGCCGGCCCCGCGCCCGCCGACCGTCCGGCGATCCGCGATCCGGAAGACGTGTACCATCTGCTCCGGGCACAGATGGCGCACCTGGAACAGGAGCAGCTCCGGGTGCTGCTGCTCAACACCAAGCATGAAGTGCTGCTCGTGCGAGAGGTCTACCAGGGAACCGTGTGCGCGGCGTCGGTACGCGTCGCGGAGGTGCTGCGTCCCGCCATCCGGGAGAACTGCCCGAACGTCATCGTGGTCCACAACCACCCCTCCGGCGATCCCACCCCCAGCCCGGAAGACACCGCCGTCACCCGCCGCGTCCGCCAGAGCGCGGAACTGCTGGACATCGAGCTGCTCGACCACGTCGTGATCGGTGCGCGCGGCTTCGTGAGCATGAAGCAGCGCGGGCTGGGTTTCGACGGCTGCGGCGGCCTGTGACGCCTGCGAGTAGCCGCGTCCGCCTTCTGCTGGGCAGCTCGAATCCCGGCAAGATCGCGGATTGGCGCGCCATGCTCGGTCATCTGGCACTGGAGATCTGCGATCCGGTCCAGTTGGGACTGGCCGTCGACGCCGTGGAGTCCGCGGACACCGCTGAAGAGAACGCCCGGATCAAGGCGCTGGCCTACTGCTCGGCGTCGGGCATCGCGGCGTTCTCGCTCGATGCGGCGCTGCGGATCGAGGGGTTGCCGGACGAACGACAGCCCGGCGTTCACGTGCGCCGCATCGGCGGCACGGAGTCGGCGACCGACGCGGAGATGATCGACCATTACCGCGCACTGCTGGCGGGGCTGGGAGGCCGCGCTGACGGCGAATGGACCCTCGGCATCGCGCTGGCGCCCGATCGGCAGCACGTGTACTCCGAACGGCTGACGAACCGGACGACGTTCGTCGCAATACCGAGCCCGGCGCGGGTTCCCGGTCACCCGCTGCAATCGCTGCAGATCGCTCCCGCCACCGGCAGGTACTTCGCGGAGATGACGCCGGCGGAGCACAAGACCCGGCTGGGCGAGCGCTCGCGCCGCATCGTCGACTTCATCACCCGCTACCTCCCCGGCGCTATCCCATCTACGTAGACCGGTCCGCTCGTTACCGGTGCGCGATCCGGCATGCCCTCCAGTTCTTCGACCAGTGTTCCTCGGACTGGACGTGCCCCGCCCGGACGCTCTTGCAGACGTGGTCCGCAAACTCCTCCGCCGGAAACGCACGCGCCGCCCGTATCACCACCCCCTCTCGCGCACCGCCCAACGCCGACGGCTGCGCGTGCGCCCTGCTCACGAAGTCACGAAGGCGCGGAACCGACGGGAACGCCCCTTCGAACAGAATCGGGACTACCGGAATCTCGCGCTCCTGCGCGTAGTTCACCATCGAGCGGAACGACGAGAAGCCGTCACGCGCCGTACGCAGAGCGAAGGCATGGAACGTCTCGGTCTCCGGGATCGGATCGTACTCGATGCTGTGCACGCCGTAGATGTCCTCTCCGTAGAGAAACACGCCCGCATCCATCACCTTCCAGGCGTGGTGCTTCTTCACCATCGCCATCCACTTTCCGTTCGAAGGTGCGGACACGCTACGCGCGTACACCTGTCCCCGATGAAGGAGCGTGTTGCCGCCGTCCAGCTTCTCGGTCACGACGATCGGACGCCGGATAAAGCGAGCCGCATCAGCCAGATCGTCACTATCGCGCGGCTCCCCCGGCGAGTACGGCCAGTACGGCGTCCTCGGATACTTCAGCATCTCGCGATGCCACGACCATCAGCCATCCGCGAATTTCGAAGCATGCTGCGGGCATAGCTGCCGGACCGTCACCCCCAACCTGCTCGTCAGATCCTGCTGCTCACTCCAGTCACTGTCTGTAGCGTTGAGGATATCTGCATTCGCAGCTACCGCCGTAGCGAGAAACTTGCGGTCGGACTTGTCGAGACTGTTCGTCGGCAGCTCGTCGAAGCCGCGGCTACCTTCATCGCATGGCGTGATCGAAACCAGGTCCACCTGATCGCCTCCGTACATGTGATCAAACACATGCTTGAAAAACTTGTCTCCCACGCCAGGAATGCCGGCGAAACTCAGATGTTCCTTGTACTCTTCGAAAATGCGGTATCCGTCGTCCAAAGCGACAATCCGTCGAGCACATACGTCCTCAAGCGTCTTGACGCACTCCAATTGGCACGCAAGATCCGCATGGGTGTTCCGCCCATTTGCCGCAACCGCGACATTGGTGTCCACGACGTTGGCTATCATGTCGAAACGTCGATCCGTCTTTCCAGAGACGCCTTGCTGATCGCGGCGACTTCACCCATTTCGTCCCCGAAGAAGTGCTCCGGCCAGTTCTCTATCTGACCCCACTCATTCAATTGCAAATCGTTCAATGCCGCGACACCGTCGCTGTTGGATACAAAATAGAGCTTCATATCAGACGATGAGATGTCCCCTTCTGCCGCGCGGCGCTGAAAGCGGCGCAGAAGATGCTCGCTATGGCTTTCGACGATGATCTGAACCCGCCGACGCCTCGCCACCGCCAGCATCACGTCGGCCAAGCCGCTCTGCACCGACGGATGTAGATGGATCTCCGGTTGTTCCATCAACACAATCGACCCTTCCGGCACGTAGTACAGGAGAACGATAACGGGCAGAATCTGAGAGACACCGAACCCGACATCGGTCAGCAACGTTTCAGGACTCCCGTGGCTCTTTCGAACGCACGCTTGATACAGACTCGACGCGGGGGCGATTTCCCTGACTTCGAAAGAATCGATCAAACCCAGTTCGTGCAGCCAGTAAGCGATCATCTCCTGGAAGCTCTTTTTCCAATGTCGCGGCTCTAGATTTATCCTCTCATTTCGAGCGGTAGCGGCCAGAATGGCATCGACGCTGCGCTCGCCTCGCGGTCCCACGTCTGCAGGACTCGCCCCGGACCAGCGGTACTCACGCTGCGGATGCTCTCTGAGAGGTCCCAGATAGAACACTCTGTCTATCAGAGCTTCGTAAGCAGCTTCAAATTGGCTCAGGAAACTCGTGTTCTGATAGTACGTACGAGCCTGATCGGGAAAGAGGTGGGTCTTGACAGGACCTGGCAATGCCCAGCCTCGGCCCTGATTCCGAATGAACTTCATCGAATGAAGCCCGTCCGACGTCAGATTGAAGCTACTGGATGACTCCTCGCTTTGATCGATTACAAAATCCGTTTCTGCGAACCTGTACCTTAGCTGTCGTGCCGTCAGATCCGGCCCTTTCAACCCCACCCGTGCGCCTGACTGCAGGTTGTTCCCTTCCATCAGCACGGCCTTGCGGCGGCCCATCGGATCGCCGATCTTGAGCGGACTCTCCAGATCCCAGTCCAGTGTCCATGCAATGTCCGCCTGGTCGACTCCTCGATGTACCAGATCCTGGTATCTCCCCAGATTCACCAGCTCGTCCGGTCCTCCGAAGTCGAGGACGAGACCACGATCCGTCGCATTCTTCGTCTGCTTGAGCAGGAGCAGAAACTGCAACACGCTGCTCTTGCCGGAGCTGTTCTCGCCGAAGAGACCGGTCACCTTGCCGAAGGGCATCCGCAGCCTGTGCCATGCTTTGAAATTGGTCACCTCAAGATGGTTCAACATCGTCCACTTCCCTGCAGTCGCACGATCCGGCCGGCAACGTCCATTTCGCGGACTTCGGCGTAGCCGACGCCCGGAATTATACCAACCCGATCGAGTGACCGAGGGTAAACTACCACAGAGCGGGTGTGGCTGTGGATGAGGAACGCAGGGTGGGTCAATACGTGAGTGCTCACAGACAAGCTGATCGGCGCTTGCAGGGGCTGCCGCCGATCCTGCCGGACGGTCCGATCCGCGCGCTGGTGCTCGGTTCCTTTCCGAGCGTCGCATCCCTGGAGACCGGGCAGTACTACGCACATCCGCAGAACCGGTTCTGGCGCATGCTGGCACACTGCGGGGTGATCTCGGATCCCACCACGGCGTACGCGGAGCGCGTGGCTTCGGTGCGGCGCCACGGCCTGGCGATCTGGGACCTGTACGCCCGCGTGAGGCGGCAGGGATCCGGGGACGACCGCATCCGGGATGCCGCGCCCAACGCGGTCGGCGCGCTGCTCGCCGATCGGGGTCCGTTTCCGATCCTGCTCAACGGACGCCGCGCGCGGGAGTGGCGGCAGCACTTCCGCGACCTGAAGGCCGAGGTCGTGGAGTTGCCATCGACCAGCCCGCGACCGCTGCACTGGAACACGCAGGAGTCCCGCTCGGCCGCGCTTGCCGAATGGTGCGCCGCGCTGCGCTCCGCGGGCATCACCACATGGTGAAGGAGCTGTAGCGTCGGCTACGTCGAACCTTCCGGCCGCGAGAGCTGCCCGGCTCGCTCGATCAACTCGCTCAGCACCTCCAGATCGACATCGGCAAGCGTTCGGAAGGTGATGCTGCTCTTGCCTACCTTTGCCTTGCCCAGCCGAGCGGCGTACGCCTCGGCCAGATAGCGCCTGCCGTCGGCCGCGTTGACGTACACGCTGTAGTAGTTCTTCTGCCGCGCCAGGCCGACCAGGAACCACTCCACCCGCTTCTTGTCGGAACGCACGTACGACATGTCGCCGTAGCCGATGATCGTCTGCTCGCTGCCGCCCCAGAAGACGCCCGCCCACAGGCACGTGGGGTGGCCGGGCAGCGACGCCCTGATCCGTTCGTGCAGCGCCGTCATGTCGGCGCCCACGTCCGCCGGCAGCGACGCCAGGTACTCCTCCGGCGGAGTGTCCACGCGTTCCATGCCGCTACTCTACCCCACCGCCGGTCCGTCGAGCGGCGGCTGGGCAGCGCCTCGCCGCGCTCGCTCCCCGGGTGCGCGAGGTCCGCGTCGCGACCGGCGCGCCCTCGCCGTCCCCCGACGCCTCGGCCACCGCGCCCGCGCGCACCCACACCCGCGCAGGACCGCCCGCCGCCACCCGCGCCGTCGACGGTCAGCCCCGCCTGCGTCGGCGCGACCCCGTACAGAATCGTCCCCGCACGCTCCGAGCTCCCCTCCGACAGCGTGAAGCCACGCGTGTCGAACATCGGCATGCGGACCGCGTGGATTCACCGTGGGCGCCGGTGGGAAGCCACCGCACCACCACCGGACTACACAGGTCGCCGGGGCGTGGGAAGTCGGCGATCTGCTCGGCATCTCCGCGTCGTCCTGAGAGTCCGCCGACGCCGGGGCTTCGATGCGAACGACAACGCCGTTACGCCCGCCGGCAACCCGGAAACCGGCCCGTTCCGGGTGGCCGGCGCCGAGCCGGGCGACACGCTGGCCGTGGACCTGGAGCAGATCCGTCCCAACCGCGCCCGCGGCTACACCAAGACCTGGGTCGCGGCCAACGTGCTCGACCCCGACCACCCACCCTGCCCGCCGACTTGCCGTCCAGCATCGACTGGACCGTGGACGTGGATGCCGGCGTCGCCTCGCCGCACGGCGTGCCGGGGCTGGCGCACTGGCGCGTGCCGCTGGCGCCGATGGTCGGCTGCTTCGGCGTGGCGCCCGCGCGGCACCAGGCGATCTCCACGGCGACCTCCGAGCGCAACGGCGACAACATGGACTGGAACGGCTTCCAGGCCGGCGTCACCGCCATGTTCCCGGTGTTCGAGCCCGGGCGCCCTGGGCGACGTGCACGCGGTGCAGGGCGACGGCGAGATCGTCGGCACCGGCATCGAGATCTCCGCCGACGTGGTGTTCCGCGTCGAGCTGCTCAAGGGCCGCGCCATCGGCTGGCCGCGCGCCCGGACGCCGGAGGGCATCGCCACCCTAGGCAACGCCCGCCCTCTCGACCAGTGCGTGCAGCACGCCACCACCGAGATGCTGCGCTGGCTGGCCGAGGACTACGGCCTGGACCGCCACCTGACGCACATCATCCTCGGCCAGGCCGCCGGCTACCAACTCGGCAACATGTTCGACCCCGCCTACACCATGGTCTGCACCCTCTCCCACGACGGACTCGACACCATCACCAAGGCACGATGACGAACCTCCCGGCACTCCCGATGCGAAGTGCTACAATCTCGCCTGACGATGAGGTTGTGTTGGCTACCTCCGGTGGTACCGCACGAGGAATGCTGCGATTTGCTGGATGGTCGTGGGAGGTGATTATCATGGCACATGACATGATGCCCCTTGATCAAGCGGTATGGGTCGATCCGGACCGGATGAGCGGAACACCGTGCTTCCATGGCAGCCGGCTACCGGTTCAGCAACTCTTCGACTGGCTCGCCGATGGCGTGTCGCTCGACGAGTTCATTGAGGATTTCAAAATCGACCGTCAGGCTGCCGAAGCGGTGTTGCGAGCCGCCGGTGCCGCATTCGCTGACCGAAACACGGAGGGGAGCACAGTGCGACTCGCGTCATCGTATGAAGGTCCTTCTTGATGTCGGCATCTCACCGCGACTGCCCAGTGCTACAAATCCGTTCTCGCTTGACGGTGTAGCGATGAGCAGTCCCCTTCACCTTCCCGACCTGACCATCAAGGGATTCCGCGGGATCGACCATTTGACGATTCCCCGTCTCGGCCGTGTGACCCTGCTCGCCGGACAGAACGGCGTCGGCAAGACAACCGTCTTGGAAGCGGTTCGCGTCTTCGCTGCTCGTGGCCGTTTCTCTGCCTTGGTTACGTTACTGCAAGATCGCCAAGAGATCGACTCAGATGCCGACGAAAACAGCCACAGGGTAACGGAGATCGACACGACATCTCTGTTCTTCGGCCGCAGTTCCAGCAAGAACCAGAGTATTTCAATTGGCCCAAAGAAGGAACGGTTACGCATCGATATCATTTCTCTCGAAGAAGAAGTACCTACTCTGTTGAGTGTTGTCGATCCCGTACAGGGACTCTCGGTCAGATTCCGAGACACACGCCAGATTCGCTGGAACTTCTCCGAAAAGAACCTGATGTTGTTTCAACAACATCAGCCGTTCCCTCCGAATGACAAACCAGAACCAGAAATCAAGATCGAGGAATTAGGACCCGAACTTTCGAGCGAAAGTGATATCGCTCGCATATGGGATAGTGTCGCACTAACGAACGATGAAGATCGGGCTATGCAAGCGCTGAAACTGGTACTCGACTACAATATCATCGGTGTTGCAGTAGTCGGTGACGGTGATCCTACAATGAGTAAGCGAAGGACCCTCGTTCGAATAAAGGAGCAGGATCGTCCGGTCCCGTTGAAGAGCCTCGGCGACGGCGCCGTGCGGCTGTTCGGTGTCGCCCTGGCGCTTGCGAACAGTCGTGGTGGCTTTCTGCTCATCGACGAGGCTGAGAATGGAATCCACCACTCCGTGCAGTACGTTTTTTGGAAGATGGTTTTGCAGACAGCCCAGGAGAACGCCGTTCAAGTGCTGGCAACTACCCATAGCTGGGACTGCGTGAGGGGGTTCGCCTACGCGGCCGCTGAGATTGGTGAGGCTGAGGGAATATTGGTGCGTCTCGACCGGGATGACAGAGGCCTGCGACCCGTCAATTACTCGGAAGAAGACCTGAAGGTCGCGGCCGATCAGGGCATCGAGGTTCGCTGACGCTGTGCTCGGCCCCAGTTCGCCACCACCTCGCGTGTTGTTGGTGGAAGGTCCCGACGACAAGCACGTCGTGAATCACCTTTGCCGGGGCACGGAACTGGAAAACCGATTCAACATCGATGACAAGGGAGGCAAGGATCCCCTTCTCGCTGCAATCAGAAACGAGGTACGAGTGTCTGGGCGAGAAGCGTTGGGCATCCTGCTGGATGCAGACCACGACGTACAAAGTCGTTGGAATGCAGTGATCCACGCGCTGTCGCGAGTGGATGTCACTGCGCCAAGTGAGCCCGATCCATCGGGGACCATCATCGCCAGCAGGCCGCGAATCGGGATCTGGTTGATGCCTGACAACGTCTCGGTCGGCCAAGTGGAAGAGTTCTTCGCGGGCATGATCGCGCACGATGACCCAGTGTGGCCGCGATCCGAAGCTTACGTTGACGGGATACCGGTTCTCGACCGCAAGTTCGCAAGCGGCAAGACGTTACGCGCCAAGGTTCATTCCTGGCTGGCCACGAGAGAGGAACCGAGGATGATGGCCCCACAGCCGCTCCGTGCCGCTCGCCGTGTTGCCCCACACCGGCGCCAGCGTGAGCGAGAGCCCGCGCCCGGAGGCCCCGGAGTCGATGCGCACCGACGCGCTCGCGCCCCACTCCTCGTACGAGGCGTCCTCGTGCGCCACGAGACCCCGCACCGCGCCCTCGACGCTGACGCCCTCCGCCGCGTAGCCGAACCGGAGCCCAAGCTCGACCCCGGGTCCCGGTCTCGGCGTCGCCGCCGTCCTGGCGCAAGCCCAGATCGAGCGCCGGGGTCAACTTCCCGCCGCGGTCGAGCGCGAACGCCCGCGAGGCGTCGAGGATAATCCGCAGGCGCGTCACGTCGGCCTCCGCCGCAGCCGCATCGTCTCCGGGCCCTCGTCCTCCCCGTCGCGCAGCGTCCGCACCCGCACCGTCTTCCCGTGCTCGCCCGGACGAAGACCAGCCTCTCCGACGCCACCTCGTAGTCCTCGCCCGCCGTCGCCGTGCCGTCCGCCGTCGCGTAGGCCACCGACTTCTGCGCGCCCGCCTCCGGCGCCACCACCAGCGCGACATGGAACGCCATCGCCTGGCCCTCCACCGCCTGCCTCGCCCCACGCGCCTTCTCGCACAATGTCTCGTCGCTCGTGGAGAGCTACTCGGTGCATTGCATAGAGGTCTTCGCGGCGTTCGATGAGAATGCCGTGACCGTTGGAGATGCACTGCTACCTGGTGAGGAAGCTGTAGCTCCGGCTACGTGGAAGCATCGGGCCCGGACAGCTCCCCCGGTCCGTCGAGCGGCGGCAGCCCGAGCGACCGGACCGCCCACGGCAGCGCGGTGCGGAGTTGCTGCTTCTGCACGACCCGTACCCGCGGCGCCGTCGGGATCACCGGCTTGCCGGCCCGCTCGGCGAAGAACCCACTGATCACGGCCGCCAGCGGCCCCGCGTCCGGCAGTATCTCCTCCGGCGCCGGTCCGCCCTCGGCGTGCAGGCTGGGCAGCCAGCAGGCGATGTCCACGTCGCGGTGGGCCAGCACGGTCTGGTTCCAGTCCACCAGCAGCGCCCGTCCATCGCGGAAGCAGATGTTGTCGCTGCGCACGTCCACGTGTGTCGGGCACGGCCCGTCGAGCTCCGCGCCCTCCGCGGCGGCGGCCAGCACCGGCCCGCTCTCGCGAATCCAGCGCTCCGTCGCCAGCCCCAACGACAGGAACGACGCGGGCTCCGCGGCGACCCGCCGCCAGCATCCCGGGAACCCCGGATCGTCGACTCCGATCGGCGTCAGCGAGCCCCCGCCATCGGTCGCGTGGAGCCGCGCGAGCGCGTCCAGGACCTGCACGACCCGCCGGTCGTCCCAGGGCGGCGGCCACGCGCAGCCGCTCAGGTCCTCCAGCAGGAGTAGCGGGCGCTCGCCGTCATCCCAGCCGAGCACCTCCGGCATGAAGTCGCCGCCGATGGCCGCGTACACCCGCTGCTCGTCGCGGAGCCATCCCGAGGTCAGCTCGTCGACGCCGATCTTCGCGAACACGCGGGCGCCATCCTCCAGGGTCACGACCCAGCGTTCGGCCGGCGTGTAGCCGCCCGCCGCGTGGCGAAAGCCGGCGGGACGCCGGCCGGTCAGGTCGCCGATGCGCGCGACATCGGCGGTGCGTGGTCCTTCCATGGCGAACTCTACCGGCGCGCTTCGGTAGCGTCACCCCACGCTCACGCCGCTTCGACGATCGTCCCTGCCACGAAGCGCTGTCCGCCGTCGCCGTCGTTGAAGTAGTAGACGATGAGCACCCGACCGTCGCGCATCACGGCCGCATGCGGGTAGCCCAGGTCCAGGGTGCCTCCATCCCGCCGGATCACGTGCTCATCGGCGTCGCCGGGAGCGCGGCACTCCGGGTCCAGCACGCGTGCACGGATGCCGTAGGGCTCGCGCCGGTATCCATAGACGAGCAGTACGTTGCCGGATGGAAGCGTAAGGGCGAAGTACGGAAAGCCCCATACGTCCTCGCGCTGCGGCTCGGTCCAGGTCCGACCCTTGTCCGTGGAGCGCACCGTCCACAGATGCCGCCCGCCGTGCCGCTCCTCCATCTCCGAGCGCACGAATCCGACCAGGTCTCCGGCGGCGGTCTCGATGACGCTCCACTCGTTGAAGGCCATGCCGGCCCTGCCGGGCGGATTCGGCGCGGCCAGACCGCGGTACTCCCACGAGCGTCCGCCATCGGTGGAAGCCGCCAGAACCGAACCGACGCCCCGCCCCTGCACCGGCAACACCAGGTCGCCGTCGGCCAACTCGATCGGAAACCCGCGCAGGTGCACCGGCGCATGCAACCCCGCATGCAGGGGCGGCAGGCCGGGAATCTCGCCGACCCAGGCCGGCCCCGCCCAGTCGTCGCCCCGGTTGCCCGAGCGCCAGATCTCGGTCCCGGCGCTCAGCGCCGGCCAATGCGACTGCTTCCGCTGCAGGCTGTCCGCGGCCACGTCCTGACCGTCGGCACGCAAACCGGCGATCAGGGTGGCGACCTCGGAACTGACACCGCCGACCAGCAGGTCCCGGACGGCGTAGGGAACCAGCTCCTGGCGATGGGTCACGAACAGCAGGGTCTCGTCGCGCGTGAGGCCCGCGACGGCGCACTGGCCGCCGCCCATGAAGACGCGCGGCTGCGACCACGTCCTGCCGCCGTCGGCCGACCGGATCAGGCACTGCTCCGTGGTCGGATGGACGTGCATCATCACCTCGGGCGTCCAGCAGCGGTGGCGGCGGAACACGACCCGCAACTCCCCGTCCGGAAAGCAGACCACGGCCGGCCCCGGCCCGCAGTAGTAGCGATCGTCCCGGTACAGGACCACGTCCTCGATTGTGTTCAGCATGTCTTCATCGTACCGGGCCGGAGGTCTCTACCCGATTGCCCGCACCTGCAGCTTGATCTCGGCATCGTTGTCAGCGGCCGCTTCGATGGCGCCGGGAACGTCGTCAAGGGATGCGACGGAGGAGACCAGCGACTCGATCTCGATCCGGCCGCTCTCCACCAGCGTCGCACCCACCGAAAACCCGTTGCTGCCCAGGCGGAAGCTCCCCGTGATCTCCAGCTCTCGCGTCATGACGAGGTGCAGGGACGCGCTCGTGGGGCTCGGCAGGTGACCTATCTGCACCACGCGGCCGCCCCGGCGCACGTTCGCAAGCGCCCACTCCAGCGAGGCAGCCGCGCCGGCCGCCTCGAAGACCACCGCGGGACCGCCGTGCGTCAGGTCGGCGAGCTCAGCCGCCCCGGCAGCGCCCGTCGGATCGAAGGCGTAATCCACGCGGCCCGCGGCTACGGATCGCGGGTACGCTAGCGGATCGCCGACGGCGACGAACGCGGCTCCGGCGGCTTTCGCCACCGTGGCTACCAGTTGACCGATGGGACCGCCGCCCGAGACCACGACCGGTTTGCCCATGAGCGCTCCCGCCCGCTGCACGGCGTGGGTGGCGATGCCCAGGGGCTCCAGCAGCGCCCCCGCGGCGTAGCTGACCGCCTCCCCGAGCCGGTAGCAGTTGGCCGCCGGCACCGCGATCAGCTCGCAGAACGCACCGTCGACCGGCGGATCGCTGGCGGCGCTGCCGTAGTAGCGGGTGAATTCGCAGAGGTTGCCGCGGCCGTCGCGGCACACCTCGCAGCGGAAACAGGGTTGCGCCGGGTCCACCGCCACCCGGTCGCCGACCGCGAGCCCGGCGGCTTGCGCCCCGATCTCGACGACCTCTCCCGAGAACTCGTGCCCGAGCACGAACGGCCGCGTCGGGGTGAACGGACCGACCTTCCCCGTCTGGAAGTAGCGCACGTCGCTGCCGCAGACGCCCACACGCTCCACCCGCACCAGCACCTGATCCGCAAGCGGGCTCGGCACCGGACGCTCTTCGCGGCGCAGGTCCCTGCTGCCATGCAGCACCCATGCGATCATCGGCTTCTACCCCTCATCTGCGTCAGAAATCTCGGGCGTATCCTGCCGTCCAGCCGCCATCCACCACCAGAACGTGTCCGGTGATGTACGAGCTCTCCGGTGCCGCAAGGAACAGCGCAGCGTTGGCGATGTCCTCCGGCTGAGCGGGCCGTCCAAGCGGGATGTGCCGCATGAGCTCGACGGCCGAATCGTTCAGCTCGCCGGACTCCCCGTAGAACAGGCCGCGGGTCGCCTGCGTGACGGTCGACCCCGGAGCGATCGCGTTGACCAGGACGCCGTGGTGTCCCCATTCCAGCGCCATGGCGCGGCTGAAGCCGATCAGGCCCGTCTTCGCCGCGATGTACGCCGACTGCAGTCGAAACGGCACGACCCCGCCCACCGAAGCTATGTTGATGATCCGGCCGCCTCGCTGCGGGATCATCGCCCGTGCCGCCACCGTCCGGCTCACGCGGAACGTTCCGGTCAGATCGACGTTCACGATCCGGTTCCAGTCCTCGATCGAGACCTCGTCGGTGGGGACGCGATTCGACGTGTTGAGTCCGGCATTGTTGACCAGGATGTCGATGCGGCCGTGTTCCGCCAGCAGATCGATGACGGCGCGATCGATGTGCTCGTCCCTCGTGACGTCCAGCTCCATCGATTGCGTTCTCGGCCCGGGGGGCGGATCGGCCGACAGCCGGTCGGGAGCGGCGTCGCTGTAGACGACGTGCGCGCCGTTGGCGGACATCGCGTCGGCGATGGCGCGGCCGATGCCCTGCGCGGCTCCCGTAACCAGCGTGATCTTGCCGGCGAGGTCCACTGTCATGTGCCTGCGACCTCCCGGTACATCAGCCTTTCAGCGAGCCGATCAGAACGCCCTTGACGAAGTACTTCTGCAGGAACGGATACACCATCAGTATCGGCAGGACGGCGATCATCACGGCGGCCATGCGCAACGACAGGGACGTGATCGTAGAGTAGTCGGTGATGAACCGGCCCATCAACTGCTGCGCCGCTGCCTGCACCGTCTGCTGGTTGAACGAGTCCGAGAGATCAGCGGTCATGATGCCCATGAGATAGGTCTGCACCGGCCTCAGGTGCTGGCGCGTGACGAAGAAGGCGCCGGCGAACCAGTCGTTCCAGTGACCGACCGCCACGAACAGGGAGATCGCGGCGAACAGCGGCTTCGACACCGGAAACACGATCCTGAAGAGCACCACCAGCTCGTTGGCGCCATCGAGCCGGGCGGACTCCTTGAGGCTCACCGGGATCTCCTGAAAGAAGGTCTTCATGACGATCGCGTTCCAGATGTTGAACAGCAGCGGGATGACGAAGACCCAGAACGTGTTGATCAGACGCAGATCGCGGAGCTGCAGGAAGTACGGGATGAGCCCGCCGGAGAAGAACATCGGGATCACCATGTAGACCATGATGTACTTGCGGCCCGGAAGGCGCCGCTCGGCCAGGCCATAGGCGACCAGCGCGGTGACGAAGACGCCGCCGGCCGTGCCGATGGCCGTCCTCATCACGGTGACGACGTAGGCCCGCTGGATCGCCGCGTTTTCCAGGATGACCCGGTAGTTGACCAGCGTGAAGACGCGCGGCCAGAGCGTGATGCCGCCGCGCATGCTGTCCGTGCCGGCGTTGATCGACAGCACGGTCATCATCACGAACGGATAGAAGCACACGAACGCCAGCGTCGCGAGCAGCGTGTAGTTGACGACGTCGAACCAGCGCTCGGCCTTCGAATGGACGCGCATGGTCGCCTACCACAAACCCACGTGACCGACCCGCCGAATCGTCCAGTTGGCGATCAGCACGAGCAAGAGGTTGATCCACGCCAGCATGAAGCCGATGGCGGTCGCCACGCTGTACTGCGCCTGGGTGAGGCCGAGCCGGATCAGGTAGACGTCCAGCACGTTCGACACCTCCAGGTTGGCCGGATTCACCAGCGGATAGATCTGCTCGTATCCGGCGTTCATGATGCCGGGCAGCGAGAGGATGAACAGGATGCTGACGGTCGGCATCATGCCGGGGATGTTGATGTAGCGAATGCGCGCGAAGCGGCCGGCACCATCCAGGAATGCGGCTTCGTGCAACTGCGGGTCGATCGTGGCGATCGCGGCAAGAAAGATGATGGTACCCCAACCGATCTCCTTCCAGATCGCGCTGGCCACGACGATCGTGCGGAAGTACTCCGGCCGGCCCATGAAATTGACCTGTGGAAACCCCAAGGTTCGCAGGGCAAGATTGATCACTCCGGTGTCCAGCGCCAGCATGGTGTAGAGGATGTACGCCACGACGATCCAGGAGATGAAGTGCGGCAGATAACTGAGGCTCTGGATCGTTCGCTTGAAGCGGCTGTGCCCGACTTCGTTGAGCAGGATGGCGAGCACGATGGGGGCAGGAAACCCGAACAGGAACCGGAACGTGGTGATCAGGATCGTGTTCTTGAACGACTGCCAGAAGTAGCCGTCCGTCAGGAAATAGAAGTACTTGAAGCCTGCCCATGGGCTCTGCCACATGCCGAGGTGGATCTTGTAGTCCCGGAAGGCGATCTGCAGGCCCAGCATCGGCATGTAGGCGAACAGGAACAGAAAGACGACCCCGATCAGGATGAAGGCGTAGTGCCATCCGTACAGCGACAGCACGCGCGCGGCCCTGGCCGGAAGCCTGCGCGTCAGGAGGCGTTCTGCCGACGCGCTCTCAGGCGTACCGGGGGCTTTCATCTGCCCACGGCGGCGGGACACGGCGCCCCCGAATCGGACGTGCGCCGCAGTTGAAGAGAGGAGGCTCCGGGAAGGAGCCCCCTCGTCTGCTCGCCGCGGGCTCGAACGTGCATCGAACGGGTTCGATGCCGACCCGTACTAACCCACCTGCTCGGCGAGCGTCGCCGACCACTCCTCTTTGACCTGCGCCCAGCTTCCCTGCAGTTGCAGTTGATCCTGATAGGTGCTCCACGTGCTCTCGAACTCCGCCGGCGAGTCGGCGCCGATGAGCTTCGCGAAGAACTCGACATCCAGCCTTCCCAGTATCTCGGCGTTCTGCTGCCAGAGCCCCTCGGCCGGCATCTTCAGGCTGTCGTACGGCCTGGCGATGGAGACGTTCGGCTCATCGTAGTAGAAGCGGTGCATGTCGAAGATCCAGTTCAACGTCTCGCGCAGCTCGCGCGGGCGGAAGTAGTTCATGTCCTCCGACTGCATCCCCAGCGGATTTGATCCGAACCCCAGGGTCTTGATCTTGTTGTAGTCGCCCGCGAACAGCGCCTCCCTGAGCTCGGCGTCCAGAAAGGTCATGTAGGGCGCGCCTTCGTCCGGGTCATAGTCCCAGGTCACCCCGCGCGGACCCTGGATCAGCTCCCAGTCCCGGTTCACGCCGGTCTCGTACGCGTAGTCGGCGAAGCGCGCGACCGCGTCCGGGTTCCTGGCGTTCGTGGTGACCAGGAGTCCGTTGGATCCGTACGGATTGTAGGTGATGTTCACGCCCGGCCGGCTCGCTCCGGGAGCCTGGGGATAGTCGATCAGGACCATCTCGGTCGCCGGGGTCACACCCGCGGTGACGGTCTGCCAGAACCCCCACGCCCAGTCGCCGATGGCCGCTACGCGGCGGCCCATCATCTTCTCGCGCAGGGTCTCGTTCTTCTGCGACAGCGCTTCGGGATCGAGCAGCCCGTCGCGATACAGCGTGTTCACCCACTGCAGCGCGGCCTTGGTCTGCGGATGGTCCCGGTAGTGGATGAACTCACCGTCGTAGTCGTCGAAGCCCATCCCGGCGGTCGACACGCCGAACGTGTTGAGCATCACCTGCCACATGCTCAGATTCTGGCCACCGGTGATCGGCAACACCGGAAGCCCGTCCTCCGTCGTGAGGCCGGCTGCGTGCACGGCGCGCAGGTACCGCTCGACACCCTCGATCGTCGCCAGGTCGGCGATCGTCATGTCGACCGCGGCCAGGTAGTCGGGATGAACGGCCCAGACGGCAGCGGCCCAGTAGCCCCACGGCTGCTTGGGATCCTCGAACACACTGCCCGGAAAATGGTAGATGTTCCCGTCGGTGTAGCGCCAGAAGTCGACCACCTCCGGGGACAGCTTGGCGATGTTCGGGTAGTCGGCGTTGCCGTAGTACCCGTCCAGCGGGATCACGACGCCGGCCTCCAGCAGCCGCTGCAGCCAGACGAAGTTGCGCTGCGAGGAGCGGATCACTTCCGGCCAGTCGCCGCTGGCCAGGCGCAGGTTGAACGC
Source organism: Spirochaetia bacterium (assembly GCA_965202935.1). GTDB lineage: Bacteria > Spirochaetota > Spirochaetia > SZUA-6 > Bin103 > CATQHW01. The sequence continues at coordinate 6,377,885 of OZ241879.1, read as the reverse complement.
GGTCTCCACGTCCCCTGACTCCGTGTAGGAGAAGACCCAGTCGATGCCGCTCTCCTCGGCCATGAGTGCGCCGATCTTGGTGTCGCTCCAGCGCTCCTCTGTCTTTCCGGTCGCGCCGACGCCGATGGTGGTCGTCCAGATCGTCACCTCGACCGGTCCCTCGGCCATCGCCGCCGGTTCTTCAACCCCGGCGGCGAACGGCGTCCCCGATGCGAGCACCGCCATCAGAACGACGATCGATCCCGTTTTCATGCGTCACCTCCCGTGTGAGTCGGCGGCGCCACCGCCGTTCTCGGCCCCGGGCGCCGCAATCGACACTATGGACCTCTTGCGCCCCGGTGGCAACGAAACATCGGATCGGACACGTGGCATCGGCAGGAACATCAACCCGGACTGGACCCGGCGGACGGCATGCGCTTCACTGTGATCGGGAGGCGCAGTGGGACACGCGGCGTGGGCGCATGCGACGGCGCGCGGCTGGACCATCGGCAACGACTGCCTTCGACTGGAGTTGGAGCGAATTCCCTCGGGCGGGGTGGCGATCACCTCACTCACGCGGGTCTCCGGGAGCGGTGCGCGGGCACCGCGCAACTGGGCTCAACCCGGTATGGCCGCCGGGCCGTGGATTCGCCGCGTTGGCGAACCGCGCTTTGGACCGCCGGAGCATGCCGGCATGCGCTTGGCCGGGGGCGAGTGTGACGAGCTTCCCGGCCACGCAGCCGAGTTGAATCTCCGCTTCCTCCACGACGCCAGCGGTGCGGTCCTGACTCAGTCGTTACGGTGCTTTCCGGGCCGCTCCACGGTCGAGTGCGCGACACGCCTGCAGAACACGCGCGGGTCCGTGCCTGCGATCTGCGGCATCAGCCCGCTCTCCATCGCACTTGCGGATGCGGCACACCGGTTCGTCCTTTGGACCGCCTTTGGGGACGGGAGACACGGCTTTACCAAGGCCGCTGCGGCGACGGGTGCCCGCGAGGAAGACAATTGGATCGTCCTCGAGGATGCGGAGAGGGGCGAGTCCCTGCTCCTGGGCGGAGACCTGGGGTCGGGCATCCTGCGCTTTGCCGTCAACATCGAGCCCGCCGAGAGCGGCGTTCGTGTGCACGCGGGTGCCGGTCCACCGCAGAGCGGACGTGCGGCGGACCCCGACGGCACGCTGGCGCCGGCCATCGGGAGGTCGATCGAGACTCCTCTGACGTTCCTGACCCTCGCCGGCGGCGGCCCCGACGAGGTCGGCAACGAGGCGTTCCGCTACCTCAGGCGACACGTGATGCCACCGCCTGTGACCGACTCGCCGGCAGCCGCCTATTGCGTATGGCTCACCGACCCGGACAGTGAACGGATCCTTCACGAGGAACTGGCGTTCGCGCAACGCATCGGCTTCGACGTCTTCTATCACGATGCGTCATGGGTTGCGGACAGCTCGACGGTCCCGGGAATGAACGACTGGGCCCAGGGGCTGGGAACCTACGAGGAGAGCGCCGAGAAGTTTCCGCACGGGCTCTCCGACCTCTCGCGCCGCGTCCGCGCGGCGGGCATGCACTTCGGCCTCTGGGTGGACCCCGGCATGGTCGACTCGCGAAGAGTCGCGACGGGTGAGATCCCGCAGACATGGGTGGCGATGCGCGGCGGCAAGGCGCTCGAATGCCGCCACGCCTCGCTGTCACCGATGACGCAACTCTGTCTGGGGTGCCCGGAGGTGATCGCCGAGGTCAAGGAGAGGCTCGCCGCGATCATCGAGCGGTACCAACTGGAGTGGATCAAGTGGGATCCGTCCGGCACCGTCAGCCACGCCTGCGATCGTGCCGACCATCCACATGGTCCGCGAGGCGGTACGTGGGCGGCGTACGCCGGCCGGGCGGAGATCATGTCCCATCTGCTCGACCGGTTTCCGCACCTGGTCGGCTTCGAGTGCGATCCGTCGCTCCGGCACAGCCGGACCAACCCGGGGCCGCGCACCCTGCTGCCCGGCGGCTATACGAACGAATTCATCACCGGCCCCATGGTCGCGCCGTACGTGTGGGGCTCGCTGGCCAGCAGCAAGTCGGTGGAGGCCACGACGCTGCCGCAGATCGTCTCCGGCTGGTGCTCCGCATCCACGCTCGACTACAGCCTGAGGCGCCATTTCACGCATGGCGTTTCCTTCGGCAACATCAACGGCATGCAGGCTCAGCTCCTGTCCCACGCTCCGGCGGGCTACCTCGAAGCGTTCAGGCGCAACCTCCTGCACTTCAAGCGCTACCGGCACCTGTTGCTCGAAGATGTCTGGCATCCGGAGCTCGAGGACCCGAACGGATGGGAAGCGCTGCAGTACACGGCCGAGGACGGCTCGGAATCGATCGTGTTCGTCTTCCGCCACCCCGCGGGCGCAGAGCGCAACGTCGTGCGGCTGAAGGCCCTCGATCCCGGACGCGGCTACGTCGTCGAGCATCTGAACGACCGGCCGGGCCGGGAGAAGCGGTTCACGGGAGAGCGGCTGCTGCAGGACGGCATCCCCGCGGTGCTGCCGGATCCGTGGCTGGCGGCAGGCGACGGGCTGCCCGCCGGCGACCACGACGATCAACTGGGCTTCGGCTCGGACATCCTCATCGTCACCCGTGAGTCGACGTGAACGACGCTGCCGAACCGCGGATTCTTGGGATCACAGGCACCGTCAAGGATGTGTGCCTCGTGCCGGGGTCGACCATAGTCCCGGCGCCGCCCGGTTCATCGCAGCGCACTCCCGACGTTGATCTGAAACGGATGGCCGAGTGGTCGCTCCATTACCTGATCAACACGCCGCGGCCTCATCTGGGCTACGAACCGGTCTTTCAGTGCCACCCGCTCACGTGCCCGCCGGTGCCGGACGGCCACGATGTGATCGTTCCGTGCGATACCGACGCTCGCATGGAGTGGGAGTGGTACTACATGCGCGAGATCAGCGGCTCCGACGCGGGACGAGACGTGGAGCGCGCGTTTCATCGCCGCATGCGCGCCTATGTCGAGCCGGACGGCACGGTGCTGGCGCCGCCCGGCTGCTACAACGAAGCCGACATACACGCCAGGTTCGAGCGGAGCGACTACGTCTACCACGTGTGGGGCGCGACCAAGATCCTGCAGAGCCTGTCACTGGAGTATGCGCTTACGGGCGATGCCGGCACGAAGGCAACCGCCCGCGCAGTAGTGGAGAGGCTGCGCGGACTGGCGCGGTGGGAGACGCGTGACGGTACCGACGTATGCTGGCTCCCCGGCGGCATGACCGCCGTCAAGCCGGACGGTTCGCTCCTGGACAGTGGTTGGCGCAAGCATCCGGCGCCGATCGTGGAGCCGCTGCTCACGTACTACGGCGCTACCGGCGAACAGGACTCCCTCGCCTTCGCCAAAGCGTACGCAGAGGGGATCATGCGCGGGCTCCAGCCGGACGGCATCCGCTTCAAGGTGGAGGGTCGCTTCGACGAGCCGCTCGGGCACAGCCACGCGACCATGCACGCCCTCTGGGGAGTCAATCATCTCGGCGTCCTGACGGGGGAGCGGCGCTACGTCGACTTCGCCCGCAGGTCATGGGACTGGATGCTGTCGCGCGGAACCGGAACGGGATGGTTTCCCGCGATGCCGGATTCCTGCAATGAGACGTGCTGCGTGTCGGACATGATCTCCCACGCCGCACTGTTCGGTCACGCAGGCGACGCCGAGCACTACGACTACGTCGAGCGCTACCTGCGCAACTACATCAGCACGCTGCAGTTCGTGGTCACCCCCGAATTCGACGCCTACTACCGCGAGATCAACGCGGATGCGCGCCCCGACGCCATCGCCGAGGGCATCCGGCAGCTCCGCCGGTTCCAGGGCGGCATCATCGGCGGCTCCGGGCTCAACGACTACGAGAACGATCTGCTCGGCAACGTCTCCGGTTTCGAGATGTTCGGATGTTGCGCGCCGGAGGGGATGCGCGCCATTCATACGGCGTGGGCGCACACGATCGAACGGCGGTGCGGCTCACCGTGGGGGCCGGACGGGGTCTACGTGAACATGAGCTTTTCCCGCGAGTCGCCGTGGGGCGACGTGCATTCCTTCTTTCCCGAACAGGGCCGCCTCACCGTCAAGCCAACGGTTGACGATGTCTTTTACCTGCGCCCTCCGCACTGGACGCCTCGGGAACAGGTGACCGCGTTCACCGGAACAAGATCGATCACGCCACGCTGGTCCGGTGACTACGTGCGATTCGATGCACGCGCCGGAATGGAGATCACGATCACCTACCCTCTGGTTCGTTTCCACCACGAGGTCCGCGGGCTGTGGCCGGAAACGGCGCCCGAACTGTCGGTGAGCTTCGACTGGATCGGCAACATGGTAACCGGCGCGCGTCCCGCACCACGGAAAACGGCCCTGTTCAGCGGCACGCCACGAGTCCTGCCGGCGCCGCCGCTACCGTCGTGACCGGGAGCGTCACCTACCGCGTCGCCCCGCCGGGCTTCAGCCGCGAGCAGTGGCAGGAGTTCGCGGAGCGCGGCATCGTGATCATCGAGAACGCCCTCACCCCGGAGGAGGTCGCCTACTACCGCGACGCCGTAGACCGGGTATGCGCGCGCGACCCAGGCTACGTCGAGGGCACGACCGACTTCCGCGTCTCCAACGCCGTGGAGGCCGACCCGGCGGTGGCGGAGCGGTTCACGACCGAAAGACGAGGAGGAGACCGATGACCGACAACGGCCTGCGCGTCGCACCGCGCGGATTCACGGACGAGCAGTGGCAGGAGTTCCAGGAGCACGGCCTGGTCCGGATCGAGAACGCGCTGTCCGCCGACGAGATCGGCCACTACCTGGCAGCGGTCGACCGGGTGGCGGCGACCGATTCGAGCTACCGGCCGGGGCAGTCGCTGCGCAAGGAGAACGCGGTCGAGCTCGATCCCGCGATCGCGGAGCTGATCGACCACGACCGGCACGTGGGCTACGTCTACGACGTGTTCGGGGAGATGCTGAAGCTGCTGCGCAGCGACCTGCGCATCCGCGCGCGCGGCACCGAGCGCAACGCCTGGCACCCGGACAGCCCGCGGGCGCTGCCGTACCAGGTGTTCTCGCCCGAGCTGCCGCTGCGCATGAGCGTCGGTTACTGGCTCACCGACCTCCCCGCGCCGCGCATGGGCAACTTCGTCTACGTGCCGGGCAGCCACCGCAGCCAGCACCTGGAGGAGTACCACACCCACGACAGCGCCCCCGGCGAGGAGATCCTGTGCGTGCAGGCCGGCACGTTGACCATCTACAACGGCAACCTCTGGCACCGGGTCGAGCCCAACGAGACCGACGTGGAGCGCAAGAACTTCTTCCTCTCCTACTGCCCGAGCTGGGTCACCGCCGGCGACCACTACTTCTCCGACGACGACTGGCTGGCCACGCTCACCCGCGAGCAGCGCATCATCATGCGCAGCTACCGGGATCCGCACGGCCTGACCAACCCGGACGCGGAGGACTTTCCGCTGTTCCTGGACCGGGAGACCGGCGCTGACAGCGACCCCGACCCGCAGACGAACGTGCCGCTGCGCATCCGCAAGCGGACCACCGCGGCCGAGAAGCGGCTGGCCGCCGCCGGCCGCACCTGATCACCCGCACCACGAGGGAGGCACAACGATGAGAGCCATCTTCACGGGCATCGAGTACGCGGGAAAGACCACGCTGATCAACCTACTCGGCGGCTACTACGAGGCGCGTGGACTGCCGGCGCACTACGACGACCACTTCAGCCTGCCCGACCGCACCCTGAGCGAGGAGTCACGGAAGCTGCTGCTGGACGCGCCCGACGACATGAAGGAGCGCTACCAGCGCATGCAGATCCAGTTCCACATCGAGTTGATCGAGTTCATCCAGAACCCTCTGTTCGGCGGCTGGTTCATCGAGGAGGCCGTCTACTGCGACATCTACGGCGATGACCCCGACAGCCCCTACTACCGCCGCTACCGCCACATCAAGCAGCGGGTCTACGAGGCGCAGATCTTCGAGCGCCGCCTGCCGGACGTGGTCCTGTTCCACCTCACCGCCGACGACGACACCATCCGCCGGCGCATGCGCGACGCTCCCCACGAGCACCAGGTGATCCGCGAGCCCGACATCGCCCGCATCAAGGAGCGCTTCGCCCAGGAGGTCGAGAACTCCCTGTTCCGGAAGGTCGGCCGCGTCGTCACCGTCGACACCACCGGCCGCACGCCCGAGCAGTCCCTGGACGAAATACTGCTCAAGTCCGAGCCCATGGTCACCTTTGGCGAGCTGGCCCTGCGCGCTCTCCCCGTCCCCGGCGGCAGGCAGCAGGTCGTCTACCGCAACGGCGTCCGCACCCTGGTCCCCGTGACCTCCTGAGCGGCGCTCGACGATCCCGGTTCAGACCACGTCGATGGAAAGCACCGCGCGGCGGATGGCCTGCTTCGGGAGACCGTGGGTGCCCATGTCGCGGGTGAAGTCGGAGGCCGAGTAGATCACGTGCAGTTTGCCGTCGCGCTGCATGGTGGAGGTGTAGGAGCAGCCGGGACCCGTGTGGAAGCAGAACGGCGGCTCCCAGTGGCGGCCGGTGCCGTCCAGGCTGAGCATCACGTGCGTGACCTGCGGCTGCCCGTAGGAGCCGCGCCCGGAGGCGCAGGCCAGAACGCCGTTCGGCAGCACCTGCAGCCGCGGCTTCACCGACGGCCAGCCGATCGGCGCCGGCGCCGCCCATGTGCGCCCGCCGTCAGAGGAGCGTGACTGCCACAGCGGAGAGTCCGATCCGGTGCGGAACACGCACAGGATGTCGCCGTTCGGGAGGATCCGCATGTCCGCCTCGTCGAACCCCTCGTCCACGGCGCGGTCGCTGACCCCGTACACGGGCTTGATCTTCTCCGGGTCGAACTCCTCCACCAGCTCCCACGACCTGCCGGCGTCGCTCGACCGGACGATGAACACGCCGAAGCGGTACACCCAGACCGAGCCGTTCGGCCGGCGGATCCACTCCGACTCCGGCAGGATCTTCGCCCACTCCATCGCCGTCAGCAGGTCGCCGCCGTCCACCTCCAGGATCGTCGAGTAGACCTGGTAGGACGCCCGGCCCCACGTCATCCCGGACACCTTGAACGGCACCGTTTCCAGCAGCCGGCCGTCGCGCGAGGCGCGCTGGAACCGGAACGTGGGGTCGTCCTGCTGGAACTGCACGTGCATGTGGCTCTCGGACCGGTCGTAGCCGACGTCGTGCTGGAGCTGGGTGTTGTGGCCGATGTGCACGATCGTGCCGTCGCGCAGGTACCCGAGCGAGGTGCTGAAGGGGTCGCTGATCCGCCCCGAGACCGGGTCGCGCGACAGCAGCTCGAAGTCCTCCGGCGCCGGGTGCCAGGTCTCGCCGTCGTCGCACGACTCGATGACGTTCACGGGATCCTCGGCGGCCTCGTGCTCGCCGCCGTGCCGGGAGCGCGAGTAGAACAGGATCAGCCGGCCGTCCAGCTCCAGGAGGCACGGGAAGTTGACGATCTCGCCCGCGTCCTCCACCCAGGTGTCGATCCGCTCGACGCGCACCGAGACCGTGCGTCCGTCCCGTCGATACGTCGCTTCCGTGATCATTCGCCTGCCTCCTTTACAGCCAGCGCTGGAACCACTCCACGGCCCATTCGAAGTACTGCATGGTGAACACGTGGTGGCCGGGCGGGCGGTGCACGAGGAACCGTTCGGGCACGCCCGCCCGCTCGTACACGCCGCTCACGTAGTCGACGAAGGCCTCGACGCCGTCGGCGGGCATGTCCTCGTCTTCCAGCGGCGCCACCATCATGAACGGGCGCGGGGCGATCGACGCCGCGATCAGTTGCGGGTGGTCGAAGTAGCGCAGCATGTGCGGGACGAAGCAGAACGACGAGTGGCGCCACACCAGCCCGTGGTCGATGTTCGCCCGCAGGGTCCCGAGCCCGCCGGCGATCGGCGCGGCCGTCTTCACCCAGGGGGCCGCCACCATGCCCAGCCACGACGTCCAGCCGCCCAGTGACATGCCGGTGAGCCCGATGCGGCCGGGGTCGACGCCGTCCAGCGCGCCGAGCACCCGCGTGGCGCGCACCGCCTCGTCGGCGATCACGCCCACCTGCGACCGCCCGAACGGCAGCAGCAGCCGCTGCTCCTCCTCCCACGCTTCCACGGTGCCGCGGCGCGCCGCCGCCCCCTTCGGGGTGAAGGTCAGGACCGCGAAGCCGCGGCGCGCCATCTCCCGCCCCCAGCCGTACAGCGGCCCCTTGTGCGGGGTCTTGCGGTGGTACTCGGGATGCGCCACGTCCTCGGCCGTGCTGGCAGTGCCGTTCGTGCAGATCACGCCGGGCAGCGTCCCGTCAGGCTCGGCCGGCAAGATGGCGATGGCGTGAACGGCCTCGCCCAGGCAGTTGCGGAACGTCAGCCGGGTCAGCGCCAGGCCGTCCTCCACCACGGTGCCGGCGGCGGTGAAGTCCACCTGCTCCGGGATCACGTCCAGGCCGATGAGCTCCCGGAACCTGGCCGGGACCTCCTCCAAGGGCAGCCGACTGGGAAACGCCGGCTCGATGCCGGCCATGCGTGACGCCATCGGTCGAAGTATACCGGCTCGACCCTCCGCTTCGCCGGTAAGAAGGGCAGGCCGCGGGATGTCCTGACCACATGCCTGTCTCCACCACCACACGCCGCGCGGCCGTCGCCTGCGCGATCCTGTTGCTTGCCGGAGGCCCCGCATGGGCGGCCGACGAGTGCGCCCCGTCCACGCAACTCCCGGTTCCGGAAGAGGTGACCCAATCCCTCAACGGCATCCCCTTCCTGCTGCACCCCGGACAGCTTTCGCACGGCGGTCCGCCGCCGGACGGCATTCCGTCGATCGACCTGCCCACGTTCTCCAGCGTGAGCGACGCGGACGGCTGGCTGGAACCGGACGACCTGCTGATCGTCCTCACCCACAAGGGCGTCGAGCGCGCCTATCCGTTCCGGATCCTCACCCACCACGAGATCGTCAACGACACCGTGGGCGGCGACCCGATCGTGGTCACCTACTGCCCGCTGTGCGGTTCCGGCATCGCCTACGAGCGCACCATCGACTGCGAGCCGGTCGAGTTCGGCACCAGCGGGATGCTGTACAACTCCAACCTGGTCATGTACGACCGGCGGACGCGTTCGCTGTGGATGCAGATCGGCGGACAGGCGGTGTTCGGCAGCATGAGCGGCCAGTGGCTGACTCCGGTCTCGGTCGACGTGGTGCGCTGGGGCGAGTGGAGCCCGCATCATCCCGACGCGGAGATCCTGGACCGGGGAGGCGGCTACCGGGACTACAGCTACGATCCGTATGACGGGTACGATGCCGACTACTCGGTCTGGTTCCCGGTGCAGAACGTCGAGGACGGCCGCTTCCACCCCAAGGCGGTGATCTTCGGCATCAAGGCCGGCGGCATCCACAAGGCCTACTTCGAGGACGCCGTCATCCGGAACGCGCCGTTCGAGGACCGCGTCGGCGACACCGTGATCCGCGTGGAGCGTGACGCCGCGGGCCTGGTCACCTTCACCGACCTGGCCGACGGCAGCGTGCTGGCCAAGGAGCGCGACTTCTGGTTCGCCTGGTACGCCTTCTACCCCGACACCGAGATTTACGCACTGGCGGAGTAGCGCGATCGCCGGGACCCGATGCGGTCCGTAGTGCTCAAGTCACGATTGCCGCCTGACGATCCATAGATATGCACATGACAGCTCGGCGACAGAGCCAGTCGACGGTGTGGCGCAAGCGCGTGGCGCTCCTCGTTACCGCGCTGGTGGTGATCACCGCGGTAGCGCTTGGCGCCGCCAACATCTGATCCCGGCAGGCTGACCAGCCCGACGCACCTCGTCCGCGGCACTCGGGGGCGAAGCGGCCCTGGCCCGCGGCGCCGTCGAATCGCCCCATGCACGCTGCGCGGCGCGCCCCGATGTGGCACCCTCTCCGCGCGATGGATCGCGCAGCGTTGCAGGCCCGGCTGGCCGGCCCGGTCGCCTACCCACCCACCCCGTTCACGGAGGACGATCCCGCGGCGCCCGTCGATCTGGACGCCTTCCGCCGCCTGATCCGCCGCCTGGTCGATCACGGCGTGCCGGCCATCACCCCCTGCGGGGGGACGGGCGAGTGCTTCTCCCTGTCGATGGACGAGTGGCAGGCGGTGACCGCGGCCGCCGTCGAGGAAGCCGGCGGCCGCGCGCTGGTGCTCGCCTCGGTGAGCGGCTCGGTCGGCCGGGCGATGGCCCAGGCGCGGGCGGCCGAACGGCTCGGTTGCCCGGCGGCGCAGATCACCATGGTGGACCCGATGTCCGGCATGACCGGTGCCGGCGTCGAGCGCTACAACCGCGCCGTCGCCGGATCCGCGGACATCGGCTTCATGCTGTACCGGACGCCGGCCGTGCCACTGAGCGTCGAGTCGGCGGGGCGGCTTGCCGGGCTCGGCAACGTCGTCGCCGTGAAGGAAGAGTCGGGCGACGTCCAGTGGTTCCGCGCCTTCATGGCCGCCCAGCGCAAGACCTCGCCCGACCGCCGGCTTGCCGGCGTCTGCGGCGGCGAGGGACTCTTCCCGTACTACGAGATGGAGGGCGCCCGCGCCTTCTCCACCGGCGCCGTCAACCTGGCGCCGGCGCTGTCGATGGATCTGTGGCGGGCGGCGAGCGACGGCGACCGCGAACGCATGGGCGCCATCCAGGAGCGGCTCGCGCCGCTGGCCGCCCTGCGCGCCAGACCGGGACGGTCGATCCCGGTGGTCAAGGAAGGACTGCGCCTGCTCGGGGTCTTCCCGTCGAGCGCGTGCCGCCCGCCGCTGTCGGTGCTGGACGCCGGGGAGAGCGAGCGCGTGGAGGCGATGCTCGCCGAATGGAAGGCGCTATGAAGTCTGTCGGATTTACCGCACGCGGCAAATCCGACAGACTTCGTAGCGCACGGTGGGGATGGGCCGGAAGCGGAGCCGCAGGCGACGGTTTCGGGGCGCTATGAGGGGCTTGCCTCGGTAGCTACGGCCACCCAGAGCGAAGCCGTGAGCGTGACCTCCGCGCGGAAGCCGTGCTCGGCGAACAGCGCCTCCAGATCGGCCCTGCCGTAGAACCGCTTGACGATCCGAAAGGTGCTGCCGTCGGCCAGGTCCCGCGCCTGCAGCCCGTCGGCACTGGTGCGCCTGTCCGGCGTCTCGGCCTGGTCGACCGCGAACAGCCGGCCGCCGGGGCGCAGACAGCGCCGCAGCAAATCGAAGAAACCACCGAGCCGCTCGGGCGGCACGTGCGACAGCCAGAACGTGAACGACACCAGGTCGTAGCGCTGCACGGGCCGGTACGCGAACAGATCCGCGACCTCGAACACCACGCGCGGGTCGTGCCCGACGCGCTCGAGCGCCAGCTCGATCACCTCCGGGGAGGCATCGACGGCGGTCAGGCGGCGCGCCTGGCGAAGCAGGTGCGCGGTCCAGAGCCCGGTGCCGCAAGCCAGCTCCAGCGCGTCGTCGACCTCTCCCAGGGACCGCAGCCTGGTGCGTGCGGCCTGGATCTCCGCCTGCCACTGCGCCCGGCGAGCGTCGCCTTCATCGTAACGGCCGCGCTGGAAGAACCAGTCGTCGTATTCGGGCGCGCGCCGGCGGTAGTACTCGACCTGCTCCCGGAGCAGGCGCTCCTTCTCACTCACAGGCACCTCCTTCCGCACATACGATACCCGGCGACAACCGCTATCATCCTGCCGATGTCCATGCACCGCCGATTCGTGGTCGCGATCGCGCTACTGGTCGGGATCACGGTCGTCGCCACGCTGGGGTTCTCGCTGATCGAGGGCTGGCCGCTCGGCGACAGCCTGTTCATGGCGGTGATCACCATCTCCACGGTGGGCTACGGCGAGGTGCATGAGCTCTCACGGACCGGCCGGCTGTTCACCTCCGGCCTGATCGTGGTCGCGGTCATCACCATCTGGTATTCGGCCACCTCGCTGGTCGCCTACCTGCTGCAAGGGGCATTCCTGCCCGGATGGAGGAGGAGACGCATGGATCGAGCGATCCGCAGGCTCAACGGCCACTATATCGTGTGCGGCGCCGGCAAGTTCGGTCGGGAGGTAGCCGCCGAGCTCGCCAGGGAACAGGTGCCGTTCGTGATGATCGACCTCGATCCCGACCACTGCGAGTGCGCGGGCGACGACTCGCTCCTGTTCGTGCAGGGCAACGCCGAGGAGGACGAGACCCTGTTGGCCGCGGGTGTCGAGCGCGCGGCCGGGATGGTTTCGGCGCTTCCCAACGACGATACCAACGTGTTCGTCGTCCTCTCCGCCCGGCAGCTCAACCCGGCGCTGAAGATCGTCTCGCAGGCGACCGAGCGGCAGACCATCCGCAAGCTCACGAAGGTGGGCGCGAACAGCGTCGTGTCCCCGTACCGCAGTACGGGCCGCCGCCTGGCGGACTCGCTGCTGCGCCCGTCGCTGACCAGGTTTCTGGACGAGGTGCTCGATCGCGAGCGCCGCTCCCTGCAGATCGACGAGGTGGCCGTGCCGGACGGTTCACCGCTGGCCGGGAGCACCCTGCAGGACGCACGGATTGCCGATCACGTCGGTGCCATGGTCGTGGCCATCCACACGGTGGATGCGATCCACGGCGAGGAGACACGCCCCACCGCCGATACCGCCACACCGGTGGCGGGTGTCACGGTCCGGCCCGGCGACTCGCTGGTGGCGGTGGGCACCGACGCGCAACTCGCCCGGCTGCGCGAGCTCGTCAACGGGACGGCGTAACCGGGGGACTGACCGGACCCGTCAGCCCAGGTTGAGCAGCTCCCGCCCGTTGCCCCCGAACACCGCCTCGCGCAGCTCCTGCGGGAACCGCGCGGCCGTGGGCGTGGGCTCGTCCCAGTCCCAGTGCGGGAAGTCGCTGGCGTAGACCAGCACCTCGCCGGCATGCATCCACCGCAGGAACGCCGCCGCGTCCTGCCTGCGTTCGGGAAGCTGCAGCGGCTGGGTGCCGACGCGGATGTGCTCGCGGAAGTACTCGCTCGGCAGGCGCTTCACCCACGGCGTGTACTCGCGGGTCGCCTTCCAGTCGGCGTCGAAGTGCCACAGCAGACCCGGGATCCACCACGTGTCGACCTCCACGAACAGCCACTTGAGGGTGGGATAGCGCTCGAACACCCCCTCGCAGATCAGGCTGGCCGAGTGGGCCTGGGCGATCTGCGGGCGGGCCATGCGCATCTCCAGGTAGTACGACGGGAAGCCGGCCGCGGTCGGCGGGTTGGTCGGCCCCTGCCCCTCGCACCCGAAGTGGGTCACGATCGGCAGCCCCTGCTCGGCGGCGGCGGCATGGATGGGGTCGTAGCACCGGTTGCCGAACGGCGAGCGCGCGCCGGCCGGCATCATCACCGCGGCCGCCGACGGGTGTGGCCCGAGCCGCTCGATCTCGGCCGCGGCCGCCCGCGGGTCGTGCACGGGCACGGCGATGGTCATCAGCAGCCGCGGGTCCTTTGCGACCCAGTGCTCGAGCGTGTAGTCGTTGAACGCGCGGCAGAGCGCCGCGGCGTAGTCCAGGTCGGGAAGCCCGGCCGCCGAGTAGACCGACGATCCGGTCAGCAGCGCCGCGTCGATCCCGTATGCCTCCACGTGGTGCTCGACGGTGAACTCGGCCAGGTCCGTGTCCGACTCGACGGCATGGTCGACCCGGAATGCCAGGCCGCTGTTGTTGCGCATGTTCGTGTACGGGTACTTGGGCAGCATAGGGCCGAAGTCCCTGATGCTCTCCACGTAGCGGCGCGGAAGGTACGGGAAGATGTCTTCGATCTGACGCCACACGTGGTGGCAGTCGCAATCGACCACGTACGGGGCCACCTTGCGCGCGCGAGCCGGTGCGCGGTCCGCTGCCTGCGCGGTCATGACCGCCGGCCGATCGGCGACGGCGGAGTCGGTGGCGGTAGCACTCGGTGTCATCGCCATGAAACCCTCCCTCTGCTGGTCTTCCTTATGGCGCGTGCAGTATGACCTGATCGCCGCGTACGCTCACCCGGTAGGTCTTCGCACAGAGGCGCGGGTCGTGCAACGCGCAGCCGGTCTTCAGATCGAACTCCCACTGGTGCGTGGGACAGTGCAGGATCTCGCCCTCGCGCTCGTAGCGGAAGCGGCCGGGCGCGTCGCCGGTGACCAGGGGTCCGACGAATCCGCGGGTGAGCTTGCCGCCGCGGTGCGGGCAGAGGTTCCGCAGCGCGACCAGCTCGCCTGCCACGTTGAACACGCAGACGGCGTGCCGGCCTCCCACGTCGACCTCGCGGCGCGCGCCCGGCGGCAACTCATGGAGCTTGCAGACGGCCACCTCACCTGGCTTCGGGCGGTCGGCCGACGCCGGCGTGGCAGGCGTGGCGCGGTTTCCCGGCGTCATCGAGCGCCGGGAACGGACGCGCGGCCTTCCGATCCTGGCGCTATCCGTCGAGCGGGCGCTCTACCCTCAAAGCCGGAGGTTGGCGCTGAGGGTGGCGCTGTGCTCGGTCGCCGCGGCGATGTGGGCTCGTTCGTGCTGCGCCTCCAGGTTCAGGGCCAAGTCGTCGGTGAGCGTCAGGCGGCTGCCCCACCGATAAGTCGAAGTGCCCCCGTCGGCAAGAGTAACAGCCCCGTATGGCGTCAACAAGCCGGGCACGCCGTCCACCGCCAGGCCCTCGTAGCCCAGCTCGGCGTCCACGCGCCCCTGGCGGGAGATCAACTGCGCCGTCGGCACGGAGGCGATGGCTTCCACCGGCTCGAAGCTCGGCGTCACGTTCAGGAACGGCCCGAAGCCGTCGCGGTCGGAGGAAATCCGAACCAGCCCGCCGGCGGTCCACTCCCGCGACTTGTCTTCGAGCGGCACCAGCGCGCGCCCATGTGCTTCCAGCGTCAGGCCGACCGACTGATCCTCGTAGCGGAAGCGGCCGCCGAGCTCGACGCCTGCGCGGCTGGCCTCCTGGCCGCCGTCGTACCGAACCCCCGCTTCGAGCGTCGGGATCAGGTACACGCTGTCGTTGACCGGCTGCTCGTAGGTCCCCTGCAGCATGACGCGGCCGCGCCACGTGTTCATGTCCAGGTGGGGCATGTCGCCCTTCGTGCGCTCCACCCTGAACTGGTTCAGGCTGCCCTCTCCTCTGACCGCCAGACCCACGCGGGAACCGGGATCGTGTCCGGGGCTGTCGATCACGTTGACGTTCCAGCCGACCGCGCCGCTCAACAACGACGAATCTCCGGCGTGCGGACGCGGGGCGCCCGGCTCATCCCTGTCGGCCATCGTCGCCTCGCCCACCCCATAGGTGGCGGTTGCCCACCACCACATGCCGGGGAACAGCACCCAACTGAAGTACGGGGAAGCGGTGATCATGCGATGGTCCAGGAGGCCTGTCTGGCCGTCGTCCATTTTGAACGTGGTTTTCGCCTGCGAAACGCCCCCGGTCAGACCGATCAGCAACTCCCGGACAGGCCGGACGTCGAACCCCAGGTGCCCGCTGATCACGTCGCCATTCCAGTCGACGCTCGCACCGTCGCCACTGCCCAGGCTCCGGTAGTCTCCACCCGCGGTGAAGCCGAAGCCCCAGAGCGTGCCTATCGCTCCGTTCACCTCACCCGACTCCCCGATCAGCAACGGCGTCCCGTCGTACGAGATCAA
This sequence comes from Spirochaetia bacterium, assembly GCA_965202935.1. Classification (GTDB taxonomy): domain Bacteria; phylum Spirochaetota; class Spirochaetia; order SZUA-6; family Bin103; genus CATQHW01. The sequence continues at coordinate 6,362,314 of OZ241879.1, read as the reverse complement.
CCGCCGGTGGCTGAGCTTCGGCAGGCCGTACTGCGTGATGCCCGACGATTCCAGTCGCTCCATCGTCGCGTGCAGCGAGCCCACGGTGTCGACGCGGCCGGACACGGCATCGACGATGCCCCAGGTCGTCGACTGAGCGATCTTGGGGGCGATTGCGTCGCCGGCCTCCTTGTACCGTTCCATGTCCTGCGCACCGGCCGCCACCGTCCCCAGCAGCACCAGCGTCATCATGAAAGCCAGCGGCGCCGGCCCACCAAGGTGCGTTCGAGTGTCGTCACGTGTCATCGAGGTCTACCTCCTGGTGCCACGGGTCTACTCCCAACCCTCATTTTCGGCACACCCGAGCCAGCGATTGACCGCCTGCGAAGCGCGCATCATGCCCATCCGCGCGCGCGTCGTCGAGCGGGGGTCAAGCGGACGCTCACGCCAGGTAGTCGTGAGCGATCTCCGCGTAGCCCTCCGTGTAATCGCACTCCAGGTAGCCGGCCGCCCCGCAGCTCGCCGGCGCGAGCGCCGTCAGGTCGCAGTCCGGGGCGGCTTCCAGCGTCACCGTCCCCCGCCCGCGCGCGGAGAAGCGGACCGCCAGGTCCTGCATCGTGCCGCTGCAGTCGATGAGCTGCTTGAGTGCCGGGCCCGGGCCGTCGGCGCGCGGGATCACCTTCAGCCGCCACGACGGCGTCAGCGCGGGCAGCGCGTCCGGCGGGACCACCTCGTCCGCCGTGGAGGCGACCCGCATGACCCGCACGCCGTCCAGGTACGCCTCGGTCACCATCGAACGCCCGTGGCGCCGCACGGTGACCTGCGCGAACACCTTGGGCGTCCCGTAGATCTCCCGTCCGGCCGCGATCCCGGCCGGTCCGTTGTGGAGCACGTGCGAGCAGAACCAGCCGGCCGTGTCCCCGAACCGGCAGCCGAGCATCAGGAACGCCTCCTGGAAGCTCCCGTAGCTGGTGCAGAACCCCACGTCGATCCCGGCGGCCATGCACGCGCCTTCCGGATCCGCGGCCAGCGGCTCCGGCAGGAAGCGCTGCACCGCCGCCGGCGCCGCGCGGAACGGCACGAGTTGCAGCGTGACGTTCCGGTAGCGCGCCGGCGGCGGCGGGTAGGCCCGGAACGGGGTCAAGGGATGATCAGCAGCTTGCCGCTGGTGGCGCGGGACTGGATGTCCCGGTGCGCCTGCGCGGCATCAGGGAGCGGATACCGCTTGTGGATGCGCACGTCCAGCTCGCCGGCCGCCATCCAGCCGAACAGGTCGTCGGCGCGCGCCTGCAGCTCGCCCTCCTCCTGGACGTAGTGCGTGAGGGTCGGCCGGGTGACGAAGTACGACCCCTCGTTCAGCACGCGCGGGTCCAGCGAGGTCACCGGACCGCTGGCGTTGCCGTACAGCACCAGGTAGCCGCGCGGCGACAGGCTGCCCAGGCTCTGCTGCCAGGTGGCCGCCGCCACCGAGTCGTAGGCGACCTGCACGCCGCGGCCGTCGGTCAGGCGCATCACCTCGTCCTTGAAGTCCACCTGATCGTAGCGGATCACCTCGTCGCAGCCGGCCCCACGCGCCAGCTCCGCCTTGGCGTCGGAGGACACGCAGCCGATCACGCGGGCGCCGCGGCGCTTCGCGATCTGCGAGAGGAGCAGCCCCACCCCGCCGGCCGCGGCCAGCACCAGGCACGTGGACTCCGGCGACAGGGGATAGGTGGAGTGGCTCAGGTAGTGGGCGGTCAGCCCCTGCAGGAACACCGCGCCCGCCAGCTCGGTCGTGACCCCGTCCGGGATCGTGACCAGGTGCGCGGCCGGCACCAGCGCGAGCTCGGCGTAGGAACCGGGCGTCATCACGTAGACCACACGGTCGCCGGCGGCCACGCCCGTGACCCCGTCGCCCACCGCGTCGACGACGCCCGCGCCCTCCACGCCGGGGGTGAACGGCAGCGGCATCGGATAGAGGCCGCTCCGCTGGTAGGTGTCGATGTAGTTGACGCCGGCCGCCTCAACCCGCACCCGCACCTGGCCGGCGGCCGGCTCGCCCGCTTCGGTGTCCCGGTAGGCAAGCACCTCCGGCCCGCCGCTCTGCTCGATCACAATCGCCTTCATGACGGCGATCCTACCAAGCGGCCGGCGGCGCTACCTCATCGCCTGCCCGAACGACGTGTCGATGCCGGTGTAGCCGTCCACGTAGCGCTTGTGCCGCGCGGGCAGCGCGTCCACGAAGGCGCGGGCCGTCGCCGGCAGCTCCCAGGGCGCGTCGATCACGTCGCTCTGGCTCCGGAAGCCGGCGCCGCAGGAAAGCCGGGTCCGGTCCTCCCGGTTGGGGAAGGCGCCGTGGAAGGTGCGGTCCGCGAACAGGATGCAGTCGCCGGGATCCGTGAACAGCGGCACCAGGCCGGGGATGTCGAAGTCGGCGTAGCGCTCCTCATCGGCCGCATCTTCGCGGACGAACGTGTACTGGTCGGCGGTGAGCCTGAACCCTTCCGGGCCGGTCCAGCCGACGCGGTTGGAGTCCTCGATCACGCACAGGCCGCCGTGCATGGGGCGCGAGCCGGTGACGTAGAACCAGGTCCCCGACGGCCAGGAGCCGCGGTTGAGGACCTGCCCGCTGTCGCGCGGCGGATCGTCGGTCTGTCCGCGCCAGTCGGTGTGCCACGCCACGGTCTCCGAGCCGGGCCGGCGGATGATCGCCGCCGAGCGGTTGAGGCACATTCGGTCCGTGCCGAGCAACGCGCGCGGCAGGTTCATGAAGCGGTCGTGGTCGAGCAGTGCCCACGCCTCGGCCGCTTCGTCGAACCAGGCGTGATAGGTGCGGCTCTCGCCCGGACCGAGCGTGCGGTCGGGGTCCACCACCCGCCACACCTCGCTGCACAGCACGTCGACCAGAGCGGGCGACAGCACCTCCTTGGCGACGCAGAAGCCGTGCTCGGCGGTGCAGGCGACGATCCGGTCGAGCCGGTCGGCGTCGAACTCGTAGTCGTAGGCGAGCTTCGGCTTGCGAACCTCGGCAGCGTCTATGGTCATCGTCATGTCCTCCTGTTCATCGGTCGATCGGATCGAAGAAGGTCACGTCCGCGCCGAAGTCGTCCATCGCCGTGACCGCATCTCCGCGCAGACGCACGCGTATGTCCCCGGCCGGGTTGCGCATCGTCATCTGCTGTTCCACGAGAGGATACGCGATACGGATCGCACGGTCTGTCGCCGGCGCGGCGAAGAACAGCCAGCCGCCGGTGTGGCGTGGCCGGTCCGAGCCGGAAACCTCGATCGCGTCGGGGCAGACCCAGGGCGGGAGACGCACGAACAGCGGTCCGGGGCGCTTCAGCTCGACGCTCAGCGCGGGATGCGTGTAAGGCGACCGGACCCTGATCGCGGGCGTCTCGTGATCGAACAGGAGGTTCACCCGGTATCCGGCGGCGTCGTGGCGCGTCGCCTCGCGGTACACCTCGCACAGCGATCCGACCACGCCGCCGACGATGTCGGAGTTGAACTTGACCTCGGCGACGCCGACCGGGTGGTGCCCGTAGGGCGCCGGGAGCCCGAAGGATCCGGCGATCCTGCGGGCGACGTCGCGCGTGCCGTCGGAGCCCTCCGGATTCGCCGGCTCCGGGATGAACGACACGTCGCGCAACTGGCTGGGCAGCAGATGGCAGCGCAGAATGCGCTCCGCGTCATGGTAGTACTCGGTGTGGCCCCAGCGGCCCAGGATCAGGGCCGTTTCGACGATGTCGCCGGTGTTGTTGGCCTCGCCCCGACCGTAGTTCCTGCCCGGGTTGGTCGTCTCGATCGACCAGCCGACTTGGTCCCGTATGTGCCACAGGCCGTGGTCGTAGAACGCCCTCACGCGCGCCAGCAGGGGTGCGTCGCCCGTCAGGTCCGCCAACTGCGCCAGCGATGACATCGTGCAGGTGGTCGAGTGCCCGTGCAGGCCGTGAGCGGTCTGGTACTCCCCGTTCTCGGGGAAGAACCCGGCGACCGCCTTGTCCTTCAGGACGATGGCCAGGTCCAGCGCCGGACCGTATCCGGTGGCCCGGAAGTACTTCACCAGCGGGCCGATGGTTCGGCCGAGCCCGTTGAGGAAGCTCGACGGCGTGACGATCGACAGCCCGTGCGCGTCCTGCAGGCGCGCATGGTCCCATCCGTCCGACGGGTCCCAGGTGCGGAAGATCGTGTCGATCGAGGCCTCGGCCAGCTCGCGGGCGCGCCTGGAGTCGCGGAACCTGGCCAGGGCGTACAGCGCGTGGAACCCCTCGCGAATCTGGGTCGGCAGGAAGTTGACCAGCGGTCCGCCGATCCGCTGCCGGTTCAGGGGCAGGGGCACGGCTCCCTGGTAGGCGAAGAACGCGGCGCGGGTGATCGTGTCGACCGCCTGCTCGTCGATGCGGATGCCGAGCGCGTCTTCAGCGTTCAGCAGGGCGTTGAGAAACCGGCCCGGCACCTGCGCCTCCGAGTGGTGGCAACTGAAGCTCATCCGCGCCTCGGGCAGGGCCAGGATGTCGAAGAACGGGATGTCGTCGTCGTCCGCGTTGAACAGGCGGCACATCGTCCGGCAGCCCAGGCGGATGGCGCCGGCGATGTCGGTGCTGTTGACGTCCTTCAGCTTCGCCATGGGCGCCGCCGTAGTCGATGGGAGTCGCATGCCAGCCCGCCTCCCGCCGTGACCAGTAGGTGTCGGTGAGCCGCGCCGTGATCGGTCCGGGGGTGCCCGGACCGACGGGACGCGCGTCGACCGTCGTCACGGCGATCAGGCCGCCGGCGGTCGAGGTGACGAACACCTCGTCGGCCGCCCGTACGCGCTCCGGGGCGATGGGCTCGGACGCGGACGGGATGCCCAGCTCCGCGCACAGCTCCAGCACGGTGCGGCGGGTGATCCCGTCCAGGACGCCGACGGCCGGCGTCGCCAGCCGGCCGCGCTCCACGATGAACACGTTGAACCCCGGCCCCTCGGCGATGTCGCCGTTGCCGTCCACCACGATCACCGTCTCCGCGCCGGCGTCGTACGCCTGCATCAGCCCCAGCTCGAAGTCCAGCCAGTGGTAGTGCTTGACGGTCGAGTCGATCGTCTGCGGCGGCACCCGCTGGATGTCGCTGATGTGAGCATGCAGTCCGCGGCGGCGCTGCTCCTCGGGCGCCAGCCACACGTAGGGAAGACAGAATGCGTAGAACTGGTTCGCACACCCGCGGATGTCGCGGCTGCCGGCCGGCAGCCGTCCGCGCGTCATCACCATCTGCACGTAGGCGTTGCGGAAGCCCGTGCGGCGCACGCACTCCGCCAGGATCTCGTTGCGCTCCTGCCGGTCGTGGGGACAGTGCATGCGCAGCCGCGCGATGTTGCGCTCGAACCTCTCCTGGTGGTCGTCGAGCCGGAAGAACGATCCACGCCACACCGACACGGTGTCCTGGTTCGCGTCCGAACGCAGGAAGCCCAGGTCCAGGATCGGGATCCGCGCCTCGCCGATGGGCCGGTAGCAGCCCTCGATGAACGCGATGCCGTCCGGGTACGTGCCGGGCACGATCAGAGGCGGCAGGTCTGCGCGCCGTCGACGACCACCGACTCGCCGGTGATGTAGCGCGCTTCATCGGAGGCAAGAAACAGCGACAGGTGCGCCACGTCCCACCCCTCGCCCTGCTTGCCGGTCGGACACAGGCTGTCGCGCCGCTCCATCATCGCCTCCACGTCGCCGCCGTACGCGTCGGTGAGCGCCGCCACCACGAACGGCGTGGCCATCATGCCGGGCAGCACGGCGTTCACGCGGATTCCCCTGGCCGCGTACTCGACTGCCACGTCGCGGGTGAAGGCGATCACCCCCGCCTTGGAGACCGCGTACGGCAGCGACAGCGCCGGCAGCGTCCGGATCGCGTTGATCGAGGAGATGTTGACGATGGCGCCGGAACCCTGCCGCTCCATGTGCGGCACGACGGCCTTGGCCATCAGGAACATGCTCTTCAGGTTGACCGCCAGGGTGGTGTCCCACGCCTCCTCCGTCGTCTCCGCCAGGCCGCCCGCGATCTCGATGCCGACGTTGTTGTGCAGGATGTCGATGCGGCCGTAGCGCTCGATGCACGCCTTGGCGACGGCGTGGCAGGCCGCGGCGTCGCTGACGTCCGCCTGGAAGGTGGACGTCTCGCCGCCGGCCTCGGCGATCATCCGCCCGGTCTCCTCGGCGGGGCCGAGGTCGCGGTCGACCAGCAGCACGCGCGCGCCTTCCCGCGCGAACACCAGCGCCGTGGCGCGGCCGTTGCCGATGCCGGGGCCGACCGAGCCCGCCCCCGTGACGATCGCGACCTTGTCCTGAATGCGTCCGGCCATGGGGCCAGCTTAGGCGGTCAGCGCTTCGCGCGGAACCGCGGCCACCACCGAGTAGTTGGGGTCGCACACGTTGCCGACCCGCAACTCCAGCACCTGCGTGATCCAGACCAGCGCATCGGTGGGGTCCATGCCGTAGTCGGCGGCCACCCACTTGACCAGCTCGGTGGTGGCGATGCGCGTGGCGTCCTCCAGCGGGCGGGCGCTGCCGATCACCATCAGGTGCGTGTCGTTGGTGACGCGCGGCCAGTCGATCGCCTGTCCCTTGATGACTTCGAACCGGCAGACCAGGTTGACCGGCACCTCGCAGGCGACGCCGCCGATCTCCCCGTGGCCCTGGGTGGCGTGCCCGTCGCCGCAGAAGAGCAGGCCGCCGTCGTTGCGCACCGGCAGGTGCAGGGTGTTGCCCGCGCAGGTCTCCGGGCAGTCCATGTTGCCGCCGTAGCTCGCCGGGGTCAGCGCGTTGATCGCCTCCAGCTTCGGGGCGGTGCCGATGGTGCCCATGAACGGCGACAGCGGACGGCTCAGCTTCCGGAACCAGACGCGGCCGTCGCGGATCGGCACCTTGCGCACCACCTCCGGCAGGGCGTCGGTGAGCATGGCGGTCGCGGTGGTGCCGGTCAGCAGCCCGAAGCGCGGCACCAGGCCGGTCATCGCCCAGTCGCGGGTGATCTCGATGTCGTCGATGTGCACCAGCAGGGTGTCGCCCTCTTCGGCCCCCTCGACGTAGACCGGCCCGGTCTGCGGATTGAGGTACGGGTACTCGCACACCTCGGCGTAGTGCTGGGACTCGTCGACCAGCCGGTTCTCGAAGCAGTCGACGCAGTGGATGCGCACCTGCTCGCCGGGCTGCACGCGGGCGACCACCTCGTGGTCCGCCGAGTAGGTGTAGCGGTAGGAGCCCGGCTGGCGAATGTCGATCATGGGGAGTGACGGTACCACGGCTCGAGGCCCCTCGCCCCGCAGTCGAAAGCGCGAGCGCCGAATGATGCGTTTCCTCTGTCGATGGCCCCCGAGGTGCACCGGCCGCACGACACGCTGTTTCGCACCGTGTTCGGCGACCCGGCGGAGGCGGCCGGCCTCCTGCGCGCCTACCTGCCCGGGCCTCTTGCTGCCGAACTGCAGTGGTCCCGCCTCACCATCCAGGACGCTACCTTTGTCGACGATCGGTTGCGCGACAGCGAGTCCGATCTGCTCTTCGCGATCGACCGCGCGGTCGGCGACCCGCCCGCCTGGCTGTACGTGCTGCTGGAGCACCAGTCGCAGCCTGATCGCTGGATGCCGTTCCGGCTGCTGAAGTACTGCTGTCGCATCTGGGACCGGGACCGCCGGATGCACCCGCGGGAACGGGGACTGCGACCGATCATCCCGCTGGTGTTCTACCAGGGCCGCGGCCGCTGGAGGCACGCCACGGAGCTCGCCGAGCTGTTCGCCGCATCGGTGCGGGAGTGGCCGTGGGTACCACGTTTCACCCATCTGCTGATCGATCAGTCGTTGATCGTGCCCGGCGAGGTGCGCGGCAGGTTGCCGGGCCGTATCGCTCAGCTCATGATGATGGCGCCGTTTCGCCACCGGCAGGAGGCGCTGCGGAGGGCCGTGCACCTGCTCGCGGAGTTGCTGCCGACAGGCGATCGGGACGCCGTCCGCACGTTCGTGATGTACCTGTTGGCGACGCAAGACCGCGACACCGCACTCGCCTTCGGCGAGGATCTGGGCAAGGCGGTGTCGGGACCGGGAGGAGAGCTGATGACCTATGCCGAGGAACTCATCAGGGAAGGCCGCGAGCAGGGGCGGCAGGAAGGACTACAGGAAGGCGAGGTGAGAGGACTCCGGGAGGGCGAGCTGAGGGGCCAAGTGGGCACCATCGAGAAGCTCCTCCTGGCCGGCGTGCAATGGTCGGTCATCGAGTCGGCCACCGGCGTCGACCGGGATGCCCTGCGCGCTCTCAAGCAGCGACTCGAAGAAGCGGAGAACGGGAGCGAGGACGCCGACCGGTAGCTCAGACGCGCAGAAGCGGTTGCAGGTTGGCCAGGACCGCGTCGAGCTCGCGATGGTCCTCGTCGTCGAGCTGGGGGCTTCCCGGCACGCGCGTCGCCGTGGAGGCGAACACGCCGCGGCGCACCAGCACCTCCTTGCAGGCGGGCAGGCCGAGCAGGCCGAGCAGGTTGATCAGCGGCAGCAGCCGGTTGAAGACCTCGCGCGCCCGCTCCCGGTTGCCGGCCTGCCAGGCATCCCAGATCTGCACGTGCACGTCGGTCAGCTCCGTGGCCGGCATGAAGCCGGTCGCCCCGCGCCGCAGCTCCGAGAGCATCCAGCGGCCGTGCGCGCCGCCGAACACGCCGCTGCTCACGGCGCCGCAGCGTGCGACCAGCGCGCTGATCTGGTGCGCGCTCGGATCGCTCTCCTCCTTGACGTACTCGACGTTCGGGATGTCGCGGAGCAGCCGCTCGATGAACGCGGCGTCCATGCCGGCGTGGGTGTGCTGGATGAACACCGGCCGGCCGGCTGCCTCCGCGATCACGCGGTAGTACGACTGAAGCTCGTCCCGGCCGGGCTGCCCGGGATACGGCGGCAGCGCGATCACGGCGTCCGCCCCGCAACCGGCCGCGTGCGCGGCATGCTCGGCCGCCGCCCGCGGGTCCGGCGCCGCGACGCCCGCCACCACCGGCACGCGGCCGCCGGCCTGCCGCACCACCGTCTCCACCGCGGCGCGCCGCTCGGCATCCGACAGGTACTGGAACTCGCTGCCCAGCACCGGAAAGACCAGCCCGTGCGTGCCGGCCGCCACGCTGAAGTCCACCTGCCGCGCCAGCGTCGCCGTGTCGATCGAGCCGTCCTCGGCGTACGGCGTCAGCACCACGGGGAAGATGCCGCGAAACGGACTACTCATGCCTGTCCGCCCTCATGCCTGTGCTTCGAGCCTCGAGATCTCATCCTGCGGGAAGGATGGCAGAGGCGTGCGGCGGTCGCCAGTGCGCAGGGTGACCCCGGTTCCGGCGTGCACCGATCCGATCACCGCCGCCGGAACGCCGGCCTCGCGCAGCGCCTGCGTGGCGCGGCGTACCACCTCGGGCGGGGCGGTGAACAACAGCGCCCCCGACGCCAGCAGTCCGAGCGGATCGATGCCGAGCGCGCCGCACAGCTTCCGGGTGGCTGGCTTGACGGGAAGCGACGCGGCCTCGATCTCGATGGCCACCCCCGAGCAGCTCGCCAGCTCATGGATCCCCTGCGCGACTCCGCCTTCGGTGGGGTCGTGTGCGGCATGGATTGCGAACCCGCGAAGCACCCGACCCTCTGCCACGACGCTGATCCCGGGATCGTCGAGCCAGCCTGCCACCTCCGCATGATCCGGCCCCAGGACGGCGCGCGCCTCCCGCCGCTCCCGCGCCAGCAGCGTGCTGCCTTCCAGCGCCACCCACTTGGTCAACACCAGGGCATCGCCGACCTGCGCGCCCGCGCTCGACCAGGGCGCACCGGCAAGCACCCCCACGGCGGCGCCGACCACGACCGGCCTGACCACGGCGCCGGTCACCTCGGTGTGTCCTCCCACCCAGGCAACGCCGGCGGCGGCCGCGGCGGCGGCCAGCTCGGCGAACAGCGCCTCCAGGGCGGCGCCGTCCGTACCCGGCGGCACCAGGATGCTGGTGGTGAGGTACTGCGGCTCGGCGCCCATCGCCACCAGGTCGTTGCAGTTGACCGCCACGGCATAGCGGCCCACTTCGCTGCCGGCCAGCGTGATCGGGTCGCTGGTCAGCACCAGGCGCTCGGCGCCGGTCACCACCGCGGCGTCCTCGCCTACCTCCGGGCCGATCAGCACGCCGGCCCCGGCGCCGGCCGCGGCAGGGAGCAGCGGCGCCAGCACCTCCGGATCGACCTTGCCCTCGGGCAACTCCGGCAGAGCGCCGCCGGGCGCCCGTTCGCTCACGACGACTCGCCGTCGACGCGGTGCTCCTCGATGTAGTCCCAGTCGATCCGGTAGCCCAGACCCGGATGCTGCGGCACGCGCACGTAGCCGTCCGCGTCGAGCGGGTCGCAGAGCTCCTCCAGGTACGGTTCCGGGGTCTCGTAGTCGACACCGGGCGCCAGCAGGCCGCGCTCGTAGTAGCGGCAGGTGTCCTCGCTGGTGGCGCCGAGCACCTGCAGGTTGCCGAAGCCGGCCATGTGGATCTCCAGCCGCACGCCGAACGCCTCGCACAGCGCCGCGGTCTTCAGGCAGCCGGTCACGCCGCCGCGCAGCACGTCGATGCGGCTCATATCCGACGCGCCGCGCCGGATCCACTCGGCCCGCGTGTACAGGCTGCCGGCGGCGATCTCCGGCGCCAGGATCGGGATCTCGAGCTCCGCCGACAGCTTCTCGTAGGCGGCCACCTGGTACTCGTTCATCGGGTGCTCGTACCAGACGAAGTCCAGCTCCTGCAGCCGCCGCCCGACCCAGACCGCGTCCTCGTAGGTGCGGTAGGTGCCCCACACGTCGAAGCTGAGCTCCATGTCCGGCCCCACCGCGTCGCGCACCGCCCGGCAACAGGCCACGTCGTGCTCGACGTGCGACGGGCGCCCCGGATCGGCCTGCCCGGTCTCCGGGTCCCAGAAGTAGTAGGGATGGATCTTGTAGTGGCGGTAGCCCTGTTGCTTGCAGGCCAGGGCGTGCTCGGCATACACCGCTGGGGGTCCCACGTTCGGGTAGGTGCTGGCGTAGGCCGGCACGCGGTCGCGGCAGCCGCCGGCCAGCTTGCAGACCGGCACGCCGAGCGCCCGGCCCTGCAGGTCCCAGAGCGCGTTGTCCAGCACGCTGAGCAGGTGCTCCGGGATGTTGGCGACCCACATCCAGCGCCAGAAACGCTCCCGGTCGAACGGATCCTCGCCCACCACCAGGTCGCGGATGCGGCCGGTGAGGACCGCGCGGTCGGCTGCCTGCAGGCCGGCATGGTCGCCGTGCCCGTCGCCGCCGAAGTAGTAGCCCTCCGCTCCCTCGTCCGTGGTCACCTTGGTCACGGTCTGCAGCGCATCGGTCTCCGGCCGCAGCTCGCCGTTGTGGAATCCGCGCCTCCGCACGGTGAACGGAATCACCTGAACGTCGCTGATCTTCATCTGGTACGCTCCTGAGTCGATGCATCAGACTCCGAGCCTGAACCCGGGGTCAATCGAGGCCGCCCCATGCATCTGATGGCCGCGGTCGTCGAGAACCTGGTCAAGCCCGCCGTCCTGCGCGGGCTCGACGAGCTCTGGATCGAGGTCGAGCGCACGTGAGCGGGCCGGGCGCGGGCGAGCGTGTCCGCGTGGCCACCTTCTCCGGCCCCGGTCGCGGTCCGGTCATGCGCGAGGTGCCGGCACCGGCGATCCCTCGCAAGGCCGCGCTGATCCGCATCGCCGCCTGCGGGGTGTGCGGCACGGATCTGCACATCCTGGCCGGCCACTGGCCGAAGCCGCTGCCGTGGCCGTTCACGCTCGGCCACGAGTTGGCCGGCGTGGTGAGCGCCATCGGCCCCGATCTGACCGAGGACCACATGGGCCGGCCGCTGGCCGTGGGCACCAGGGTGATGTTGCCGCCGCTGATGCCGTGCGGGAGCTGCTACTACTGCGTCCACTACCCGGAGACCTCCAACAAGTGCCTGACGCCCGTCTACTACGGCCGCTACCTGGGCTTCGAGCGCCCGCCGCACCTGTGGGGCGGGTGGGCGGAGCAGGTCTACGTGGACCTGGAGGAGCTCCCCGGCACCAAGGTGTACGCGCTGCCGGACGACATGCCGCTGCGGCTGGCGACGCTGGCCGAGCCGCTGACCTCATGCGTGCGGGCGCTGAAGCGTGCCGCGCGCTCCGGCGGCTTCGAGCCGGGCGCGACCGTGGTCGTGCAGGGCTCCGGGCCGATCGGGGTTCTGGCCACGGCGGCGGCGCAGGAGCTGGGCGCAGGAAGGGTTATCGTGGTGGGGGCGCCGGAACACCCTCGCCTGAAGCTCTGCCGCGACTTCGGCGCCGAAGCGACCGTCTGCCTGGACGACCACCCGACGCCCGCGGCGCGGATCGAGGCGGTGCGGCGCATCGCCGGCGGTTTCGGGGCCGACCTCGCCCTGGACTGCAGCGGCCACCCGTCGGCCGGACCGGAGGGGATCGAGATGCTGCGCGACGGCGGCACCTACGTGGAGATGGGGCAGTTCACGGACGCGGGCTCCATCGACACCAACTGGCACCGCATCTGCACCAAGGACCTGAACGTGCTGGGAAGCTGGGGCTTCACCGCCGACGACATCGCCACCGGCATCGACCTGCTGTACCGGGCGCGCGACCGCTACCCGTGGCTGTCGATGCAGACGTTGTTCCCGTTCACGGAGCAGGGCATCGCGCGGGCGATCGACGCGGCGCGCCGGATGCGCACCGTGAAGTCCACGATCGTGCCGTCCCCCGAGCTGCTCGGCCTCGCGGACGCCGAGCTCAATCCCTGAGCCGTGCGCGTGCCAGCGCGGCGCCGGCCGCGAGCGCGCGCAGCTTGGCGCGGGCGACCGGTGGCGACAGCGGCACCAGTCCGCAGTCCGGGGCCGCCTGGATCCGCTCGGCCGGCAGGTGGGCGGCCGCGGCCAGCAATCGCCCGGCCACCTCCTCGGGGCTCTCGACCTCATCCGTGCCGTTGCTGATGCAGCCGTACAACACCGTCTTGGACGGGCAGCGACGCAGCAACTCCGGGTCGAACCCGGCGGCGGCGAACTCCAGGGAGACCTGCGCGACGCGGCTGCGCTCCAGCTCTGCCAGGATCACCGGATAGCTGTCGACAATCGGACGCGGCACGCCGGGCATGGGGTAGCTGTAGCAGACGTGAACGGCGCTGGCGGCGTGGCGGATGCCGGCGGCGGCGCGGTCGAGCGCCTCGATTCCCCACCTGCGTACCTTCTCCGGGTAACGGCTGAACACCGGCTCATCGAACTGGATGACCGCCGCGCCCATGCCGTCCAGCTCGCGCGCCTCCTGGTCGAGCGCCGCGGCCACCGCCATCGCCATCGCCTCCTCGTCCCCGTAGTGCTCGTCCTGCGTCGAGTCGACGACGGTCATCGGACCGGGCAGCGTGACCTTCACGGGCCGGTCCGACTCCGCCAGCAGGAACCGCAGGTCGTCGGCCAGGATCGGCGCGGTGCGGCGGACCGGCCCCACGCACCGCCCCACTTCGGCCAGTCGCCGGCGGTTGCGCGTCCACTTGCGCGCCAGGGTCGTGTAGTCGAAGCCGGCCAAGCGGGCGGTCACGTAGGTGAGGTAAGAGGAGCGGCGCTGCTCGCCGTCGCTGATGACGTCGATGCCGGCGCGGATCTGGTCGTGGACCGCCAGCCGCACCGCGTCGTCCTGCGCGTCGCGCAGGGGCCGGCCGGTCAGGCGCCAGCCGGCGCCGCTGCCGTGCAGGCGCGAGGCGGCGTCTCCCAGCGGCGCTTCGCCCACCAGCCATGCGGGCTTGGGCATCGAGCCGATGACGGTGGTCCGGAACGGCCGGCCGGCGCTCATCGCACGCAGCCCGCCACTTCCGGTTCCCCCATGGATGCGCCTACTGTACCTGCTCGCAGTGCACAAGATCATCCTGGACACCGACATCGGGGACGACATCGACGACGCGCTGGCGCTGGCGTTCGCGCTCATGTGCGGGGAGATCGAGCTGCTCGGCGTCACCACCGTGTTCCGCGACACGGTCCGCCGAGCCGAGCTTGCCTGCTGCGTGCTGGAGGCGATGGGACGCGGCGACGTGGCGGTCCACGCCGGCCTGGGCAAGCCCCTGCTCGACCCGGTCGACGAGGGCCGGGAGGCGATCGCCGCGCATCGGCCGCGCCAGATGCAGGCGATCGAGCGCTATCCGGCGTCGACGCGGCCCGCCGCCCGGCGCGCGGTCGACTTCATCGTCGACACGGTCATGAGCGGCGGCGGCGACGTCACCCTGGTGCCGATCGGACCGCTGACCAACATCGCCTGCGCCTTCGCGCTGGAACCGCGCATGGCCGACAAGGCCAGGATCTGCCTCATGGGCGGCTGCACCCACCGCGCCCAACCGGAGTGGAACGCGCTGTGCGACCCGGAAGCGGCGCGCATCGTGTTCGGGACCGGCGTGCCGATCACGATGGTCGGCCTGGACGTCACCGAGCGGTGCCGCATGAGCTACGGCCAGGTGCGCGCCATCGGCGCGGTGGACCGCCCGATCAACCGGCTGTGCTTCGAGCTGATCCATCTCTGGGGCGGTGACGATCCGGAGCCGCGCCCGCTACTGCACGATCCTCTGGCCGTCGCCATGGTGCTCGATCCCACGCTCTGCGAGACTCGGCGGATGCGAATCGAGGTGGAGACGAGGTCCGAACACCTCAACGGCGCGACGGTGCCGGCACGAGCCGGTGACGCCGAGCCCAACGCCGAAGTGTGCGTAACCGTGGACGCCCAGCGCTTCCTGGACCACTTCGTCGCGACGCTGACGTCGTGAGCCAGCCCCTCGACGCGGCCGGAGCCGAGGGCGAGCTGATCCGCGCCGCGCTGGCCGGCGACGATGCGAGGGCTGACGCGATCCTGGCGCAGTTTCCGCAGGCGCGCCGCGATTCGCCGGCATGCGCGCTGCTGGTGGCCGACCCGGAAGCGGCGGACCGGCTGACCGCGGCCAACGTCAACGCGGCGGTCGACCCGACCGGCTGGCCGCCCCTGCTCCTGCTGTGCAGCTCTCGCTATCACACCGGCGATGCGGCGGCCGCGCGCCTGGACCTGGCGAGCAGGCTGCTGGAACTGGGCGCCGATCCGAACGCCGGGACCCGTGAGGCCGAGACCGTCCGCGGCTACCGCACCGTCCTGGGCGCCGCGGCAGGCCGCGCTCGCAGCGCACCGCTGGTCCGCATGCTGCTGGCAGCAGGAGCCGACCCTGCCGACGGCCCGACGCTCTACGATGGCTGCGCGATGTGGGAGGCCGTCCGCCTCCGCGACCGCGACAGCCTGGAAGCGCTGCTGGCCGCGGACCCGCCGCAGTGGCACGTCTGCCACGCCCTGCCGCAGAGCCTGCAATACGGCGACCCGGAATTGACCAAACGCCTGCTGGAGGCCGGCGGCGATCCCAACTGGACCATGGGCGCGTGGAGCTTCGGCGGCACCTGCCTGCACGAGGCGGTGGTGCTGGACGCCGGCCTGCCCGTGATCCGGGGTCTGCTCGACCACGGCGCCGAGGTCGGGCTGCATGACCGCGACGGGCGCACGCCGCTGGCCCTCGCCGTCTGCCTCAACCGCGAAGGGGCGGCGGCGCTGCTGCGGCAACGAGAGGCGCGGGAGAGCGATGTGCGGGAAACCGACCGCTGGGCCGGCGCCTGCTTCGCCCATGACGGCGAACGCGCCAGCCGCATCCTCGCGTCGGGCGCCGTGTCCCTGCGGCCGGCCGATCACCGGTGGGTCTGCCGGGCCGCGCGCGCCGCGGACACGCAGGCGGTCGCGCTGCTGCTGGCCGGCGGTGCCGACGCCTGCGCCGTCGATGACGACGGGCAGACGGCGCTGCACCTGGCCGCCGTCGCCGGCGACGTGACGGCGTGCCGGTCGCTGCTCGCCGCAGGCGCCGACCCGCGCGCGCTGAACTACGCCGGTCAGACCCCGCTCGACTGCGCGCTGGGCGTCGAGGAGCCCACGACACGTGACGCTCTGGCGTCCTTGCTGCGTGATGAGGGGGCGATCCCGAGCATCCGGAGCTTCGACGATCCGGCGTTCGCCTCAACGTTCGAGCGCGCCGCGGACGCCGTCGTCAGCGGAGACGTGGATGTCCTGCGGGAGCTCCTGGACGAGAACCCGGAGCTGGCCACGGCGCGCTCATCCCGGCCGCACCGCTGCACGCTGCTGCACTACCTGGCTGCCAACGGCGTGGAGGGCGAGCGCCAGAAGACCCCGGCCAACGCCGTGGAGGTAATCGAGGTGCTGACCGGCGCCGGCGGCGACCCCAACGCGAGCTGCTACACCTACCGGGGCGGCCCCGGCGAGACCACCGCCGGGCTTCTGGCCGGCAGCGCCCCGCCCCGGGACGCCGGGCTGACGCTGCCCATGCTCGCGGCGCTGGCGCGCGGCGGCGCGCGGTTGGACCAGACGTACACGCTGCTGGTGCGGCTCTACACGGCCCTCCACGCAGGCGGTGCCGCGAGCGCCGAGCCGGCGGTCGACCTGTCCCCGGAAGTCGCCGGCCAAGCGCTGGTGGAGAGCGTCACACTGGGGGCCATCGCGGTCATGCGGGCACTCCTGGACGCTGGCGTGGACGTCGACAGCAGGCGTAGCGACGGCACGACGGCGCTGCACCAGGCCGCTTTCAAAGGGAACGCAGAGGTAGTCGAGGAACTGCTCGCGCGCGGCGCCGACCTCAGCCTGCGGGACGGCGTGTACGACGGGACCCCGGCCGGCTGGGCACAAGCCGGCGGGCACGAGGACCTCGCGAAGCGCCTCGCCGCGCGGGCCGGGTAGATCGGATGGGCGATACTGGACTCGAACCAGTGACCCCTAGCATGTCAAGCTAGTACTCTAGCCATCTGAGCTAATCGCCCTGAGTTGCAACCCTCCGCGCGCGGCGGGCCGCTGTCAAGAGACCCACGAGATCGCGCTGATCTCCGCTGCCAGGTCGACGTCCTTCCGCGTGATCCGGCCACCCGCGTCGTGGGTGTTGAGCCGGACGCGCACCGTGCTGTAGACGTTCCACAGCTCCGGATGGTGGTTGGCCGACTCGGCCGCGAAGGCGATGCGGACGATGAACGACACCGCCTCGCGGAAGCTCCCGAACTTGAACTCCCGCTGCAGCGAATCGCCGTCCCGGCTCCAGCCGGCCAGCCCCTGCAGGGCTTCCTGAATCTGATCGTCGGAGAGCGCGGTTGCCATGGCCACGCGAGGCTACCCCGCCCTTCCGCGCCTGTCCAACGCCGCGCGCCTTGACGAACCGCCCCCGGAGGTGGTATGTGATGGTGTGCGTTGGGCGTCCGCGTCCAGCCCGATCCCCTGTAGCTCAGTTGGTAGAGCGGGTGGCTGTTAACCACCAAGTCGCATGTTCGAGTCATGCCGGGGGAGATCATCATCCGGTTCCGCCGCAGGTCGTGATGGAGGTGGCTGAATGCGTCAACCCCGTCACTTCCGATCAGTGGACCTCTCCAGTCTGGACGTTGCCAGGGAAGCACGCTCGCCGTAGGATCTGAGTTGATGGCTGATCGTGGTACAGGTAGCGCGATACGTCGGATTGTGGCCAATCCAGAGATTCTGGGCGGTAAACCGGTCGTTGAAGGCACCCGTCTCACTGTCGACCACATTCTGGGCTTACTCGCTCATGGCATGTCGCAGAGTGAGATCGTCGAGTCTTACCCCGAGTTGTCCATCGACGACGTCCACGTCGTGGTCCAATACGCCGCCGACGCGCTCCGGAATGATGTGCTGATCGAGGTAGATCACGCCGTTTAGGCTCGCGACATGCTGCCGTCGCTCGTAGCCGACATGAATGTCGCTAATCCAGTCGTCCACTTTCTCCGTGAACAAGGTGTGGACGTTGTGTCGGCTCGCGAGGAAGGCTGGGGCGATCTCACCGACAGCGAAATCATGGCACAGGCTCACGCAACCTCACGTTTCGTCCTCACGCACGACTCCGACTTCGGAACACTGGCCGTGCACCGAGGTGAACCGATCACCGGAATTCTGTACCTTCGGCCTGGAGGTCGAGCACCGGCTGAAGTGATCTCAGATCTGGAAGCGCTGATGAGGGTGGAGTTCGACTGGACGCCACCGCTTATCGCCGTGTACCGAGCCGGTCGGTTACGGCTCCGTGAAGTCAATTAGCTCGGTGTCATATAGATAGATAGGAGCAGACGAATCAAATGATTTACGACAACGTTGAAGACGGCGTGCACGCGGTGATGTTCCCTGTCCGCGCAGTCGACGTCTATGCCGAAACCGAGACGGGAAAGCACGACCGCATACCCGGCAAGAGAGCCCTGATCAATGACGACACCCACAAGGTACTATCTGTCGTAAGCGAGAAGTATCGGGTTCTTCACAATCGGACCGCTCTCGAACTCGCTCGAAGGTGTTGCATAGCGGCATTCCCAAACACCGCGCCAGCGAATTGGAAGGTGTTTAGCGTCGAGGCCCCCCGGACGGGCGGCCATTGCCGCATTGACCTTAAACACGAAGGCGCAATTGGTGGCTATGACTGGTCGTTCGGGGAGACCGAGCAGGATGTGTTCGGACCATTCATTCGTGTAAGCAACAGCTACAACAGGACCAGCGTGTTTGGCATTCGCTTCGGCCTCGTGCGCTGGGCCTGCACCAACGGAGTGGTCGATTGGCATTCGTCCATTGCGATCAAGGTAACCCACGATTCGGAAATGGAGAGGTCCATAGAGGCCAAGATCAACGAAGCAAAATTTAGAAAAGTGATCGATGACTTTCGTGATTTATTGGAGCCTATACGTTGCTTGAAAGTCCCCAAACATCGATTTCGACCGGTTATTATGTCGGCCTTACAGATCCGGAAACCAGAAGGTATGCCCCGAGTCCGGGAGTGCGCATGGAAGTGCCTTGAGGAGCACCTGGATCTCGTCGCATCCCGTTATGTCCGCGAGATGGGCCAGACCGGGTACGCGCTGGTGAACGCGATCACAGACTGTTCCAGTCATCCCCCGACGGAGGTCGGGGGTTACAATTTCATCCGCAGAGAGCGGGACGGCCTTCAGCGCCTTGCCGGCATCTGGTTGGCAGACTTCAGCAAGGTCGCCCAGCGACGGCAGTCACTCGACGAGTACCTGGCCAAGCCGTGTCGTGAAACACTGCGACCGGCAGGCTCCGGAGAAACCTGATGGTTGTAAGAAGCCCTTTGATTTGCGGCGATCATGCTCGTCAGCATCAAACCCGAACCGCGCCCAGAACAACGACTGGAAACATATGCGCCCGAGAACCCGTAGCCACCCAAATACTCCCGGCGCTCGCCGCCGTGCTTATCTCCGCGTTGGCGACTGGCGGCTGCAGCACGGCCCTGGTGGCGGGAGACACGGACTCCGCGACGATCGAGGGAACGCGATCGGAAGTCGTACGGGTCCGGGCCGAGGGCGGGTCAGAGGCGGTGCCCGACATCGCCGTCCTCGGCATGAGCGTCCGAGTCACCGAATCATCGGTGAGCGCGGCCCGAGACCGGGCCGCCCGTTTGACCCAGGCGGTGCTCGACGAACTCACACGGCATGGCGTGGAAGAAGAGGACATCCGCACCAGCCGGTTCAGCATCGACCCCGACTACCAGTACACCAACGACGGCGGGCGCCGCCTGAACGGCTACCGCGTCGTCCACGGACTGACGGTCACGTACCGGGACCTGGACGCCGTGGGAGCCGTCATCGACGCGGCGTCCAGGGCCGGCGGCGATGCGCTGGCAATCGACCACATCGCATTCACCCACGCAGACCCGGAACGCCATCGGCAGGCAGCGCGACGCGACGCGGTGGACCGGCTGCACCGCACGGCGCAGCAACTGGCGGAGGCCTCGAACCGGGAACTGGGGCCGCTGCTCGAAATCAGCGAAGGGGTCTCCCCGGACTACGGTCCATACCAGAGTCTCTCCGCGGACGCCGCGATGCTGAAGTCCGAGGCCGCCGACACGCCGGTCAGCGTCGGCAGCGACGTCATCCGCGTGACCGTGCACGGTGTGTTCGCCTTGCGCTGACCGTACGGTATGCTGAACTTGTGTCACTGAGTCCATGACACGGGATCGGACCAGGTACGCACTCGATCCGGACACGTTGGACGAGATCGTCCGGCGCATCGTGGCCGTCGCGGCGCCTGAGAAGATCATCCTGTTCGGCTCCGCCGCCCGCGGAGACATGGACCGCCATAGCGATGTCGATCTCCTGATCGTAAAGGACAGCGCGCACCGTCGCCGGCTGGCCACCCGCATCTACCGCCATCTCCGTGGCGTGGATGCAGCCGTCGACGTGATCGTCGTTACGCCGGACGACGTAGAACGCTATGGGGACAGCCACGCGCTGATCATCAAGCCCGCCTTGAGCGAGGGCAAAGTCGTCTATGAGGCCGCCTGAGCGTCCGTTGGGACCGGGATCCGCTGATTCCGATTCGATCCCACCGCTCAGGTCTTCATCAGACGCTTGACATCCTCTCTGACGTCTCCCTCTACCACGCCCAGGTCGTTGCGCATCTCCTGCAACACGGACCGAAAGGAACCTTGCTCTTCCTCGCGGGTGATGCTGCGGCTCTGCTCGACGACGGACAGGAACTCGGCCAGTGACTGTACCAACTCTCGATTGCCGACGAGGGCGGTCATCCGCGCGTAGTTGCGCATCTCCTCGATCTCATGATCGTCGATCACACCGTCGTCGTCGGCTTTCGTAACGCACGCAATGGTGTCCTTGTACAGCTCCAGCTTCTGCCGAAACAACTCGACCCGGTACTCGCGTTCGGTTTCCGAACGGACCTGAAAGTGAATCGTCACACCGACCGACGCCACGACCAGCACGACGGCGATGATCGCGGCGAGCAACTCGATCGTCAGGTCGGTGACGTGTTTGGAGAACAGGACATGGACGAGTATGGAAGCGGTGATGATCAACGCTACCGCCAGCACGACCACGGTAAACGTCGACGCCGAATTCCTGCCTGATGACAACCTGTGCTAGCCTCCTGATCCGACTACGGAGTAACCCACCGAGGTCATCTCTAGCTATTCCTCTGAAAGCTAGAGATGCTCGACATGATCCTCCATATCTTCCGCACTCAGTACGTGGTAAATCAACATCAGAGCGCGAGTCAACTCTCCATTCGTGCGGTTCTGAGAGGCGTAGGCGATCCCCGCGTGGCGCAAGCCGCGTGCTGCCATACGAAGGAAGTCACGATCCTGCGTCACCATGACTCGGCCATCATCCGCAGCCACCCGCAGGTGCACTTCGTCCGGCGCTCCCAGGGTCCCGGCTTCCGGGACCGTGAGCACATCGATTCCATTGCTGCGCAGGGCCGCTACTACAGCCTTTGAGATATGTTCATCCGTGTAGAATCTTGGCCTCGCCATGTCGCTCTTGCTGGCGAAGCTTCTCAGCTACCTTCGAATCGCTCCCCCGCCTGCACGCCTCGACGTACTCCTGCCCGAGCTCCATCGCCCGATCTATTTCAGTCCGGTGGTCATGATAGTATGCAAGAGCGGCATGTACTTCAGCCAGAGTCAGGTCGTATTCCTCGGCGATCTGGACGGCAGCTCTGCCTTGATGCTCGTGCCAGACGACGATGTTCTCCACCGTGATCCGGTGCCCCGCAATCCGCGGCTTTCCACCTGCGATTTCGGGCGTAACTTCGATATGTCGATCCAGAGTACCCATCGCGCCCTCTTCGTGCTGCCGTCTGTGGACGTTACAGCGGCGAGTCTCGAAGGGTCAAGCCGAACTACTGGCGAACAGCGCCGACTCATGCTTGCGGCCACGCACCTCCCACCCCTACCATCCGGCGCCGGAAGTCTTGGAAGTGGTGGGAAGCAGGATGTTCAGAACCAGGGTGATGGCCGTCGCGCTGGCCACAGTGCTCGGATGCCTGGGCGCAGCGCCGACCCTGGCCGCGGACGAAGGCGGCACCTTCAGCGTCATCCGAAGCTACGTGCGCGACCACGCCACATTGGAACACGCCGAGGGCACGATCAGCGCCGGCACCCTGGAGGGAACCGTCACCACTCACGCGAGCAGCGGCGAACCGTTCACCCAAGGCGAGCACAGTCTTATCAGGTGCGTGTTTTACGCAAAGAGCACCGCAGAAGGCGTGAGCCTCGAAGCGCCCTGCACCACGACCGATGGATCCGGCGACCGGTGGTACACCCTGTCGCGCCGAAGCGCGGGCGACATCGCAGCGGGCGGCGGTGGCGAGGGCCGCTGGATACTCATGGGAGGCACCGGCAAGTACGCCGGCGTGACCGGCACCTGTACCTACGACACCTCGTACCTGACGCAGGACCGGGTGGTGACGGTGGGCACGTGCGCCTGGGAGAGGCGCTGAGTAAGCCGAGCAAAACGAAGCAACCAGTGGCCGCCGCAACCATCCACGAAGGACAGATCCTGACCGGCCCGCTGTTCAGCGAGCCGATGCTGGTGGAGACCGTCCGCTCGGACGGCCCGGGCACCTGGATCGCCGGGCTGGTAGGCCAGCAGTCCGAACGGTTCCGGCGGGTCACGCTCACCGCCGACGACATCACCAGCCTGACCATCGCCGATTCCCAACTCTCCTACGACGGCGACGGCAGACTGCTGCGCCTCGGCCTCCAGGCGTACTCGCTGGGCATCGCCTACGAGTTCGAGCCGTACTTCGGGCTCTCCATCTCCCGCGTGGACCCGCTGCCCCACCAGCTCGAAGCCGTCTACGAGCACCTGCTCAAGCTGCCGCGCGTGCGCTTCCTGCTCGCCGACGACGCGGGCGCCGGCAAGACCATCATGGCCGGCCTGCTCATCCGCGAGCTGAAGCTGCGCGGCCTCATCGAGCGAGTGCTCGTCGCCTGTCCCGCGAACCTGGCATTCCAGTGGCAGCGCGAGCTCAACGAGAAGTTCGACGAGAAGTTCATGGTGCTCAAGGGCGGCGACATCCGCGATCAGTTCGGCGTCAACCAGTGGCTGGAGCAGCGCCAGATCATCACCTCGCTCGACCTTGCCAAGCGCACTGACATCCTGCCCGGACTGGCCCAGGTGCGCTGGGATCTGGTCATCGTCGACGAGGCGCACCGCATGTCCGCGCGGGACGAGGCCCACAAGAGCCAGCGCTACCGCCTCGGTGAACTGCTGCGCGACAGCGCCGACCACGTACTGCTGCTGACCGCAACTCCGCACAAGGGCGACCCACAGAACTTCACGCTGTTCCTGCAGCTCCTCGACCAGGACGCCTACGCCGACGTGAGGTCGATCCGGGAGGCGATGGAGCACCGGCGCGCCCCCTTCTACCTGCGCCGCACCAAGGAGGCGATGGTCTACTTCCCGGAGCGCCAGGACGACGGCGCGTGGACCGCCAAGCCGGTGTTCACGAAGCGCATCCCGCACACCGCCGACTTCGCCATCGACGGCCCCGAGTTCGATCTCTACGTGACGGTCACACGTTTCGTGAAACGGCAGAGCACCCGCGCCGCCGCGGAAGGCGACGACCCGCGGGCACGGGCGGTCGGATTCCTGATGGCGCTGTATCAGCGGCGCCTGGCCTCCAGCACCTGTGCCATGCGGCGCTCCCTCGAAAACCGGGCGCGCCGCCTGGAGGAAGGGCTCAAGCGCGCCCACGATCTGCTGAAGACCGCGCCGCCGGACATCCCCGACCAGGAGGAGCTCGACGAGCTGGAGGAAGCCGAACGCGAGAAGTTGGAGCGGATCCTGGAGGCATACACGCTGGCCGGGAACGCCGATCAGGTCCGCGAGGAGATCACCGAGCTCCGGCAGCTCGCCGAAGAGGCGAAGGCGGTCGAAGGCTCCGGCACCGAGGCGAAACTGACCCGTCTCCGCACGATCATGCAGGACGAGGGGTTCTTCGACCGTCCCGACCAGCGCCTGCTGATCTTCACCGAGTTCAAGGACACCCTCGACTACCTGATGGAGCGGCTCAAGACTTGGGGATTCGAGGTGGGCTGCATCCACGGCGGCATGAAGCCCGGTTCACGCGACGAAGCCGGAACCCGGCTTCACGCCGAGCAGCAGTTTCGCGAAGGCGCCATCCAGATCCTGGTCGCCACCGAGGCGGCCGGCGAAGGGATCAACCTGCAGTGCTGCCACATCCTCTTCAACTACGACATCCCGTGGAATCCGAACCGCCTCGAACAGCGGATGGGCCGCATCCACCGCTACGGCCAGCAGCTCGACTGCCTGATCTTCAACTTCGTCGCGACCAACACCATCGAGGGGCGGGTCCTGCAGCGGCTGTTGGACAAGCTGCAGGAGATCCGTGACGCCCTCGACGACGACGCGGTCTTCAACGTCGTGGGCGAGGTCCTCCCCTCCGCGCACGTGGAGCGCGTGCTGCGCGACTTCTACGCCGGGAAGCTGGGCGAGGAGGACTTCGAGGACCGCCTCCTGAAGGACGTGGACAAAGGCCGTTTCCGTTCCATCTGCCAGACCGCGCTGGAAGGACTGGCCGCCAAGAAGCTCAACCTGAACATGCTCATCGAGCGCCGCGCCCGCGCGCAGGAGCGCCGGGTGGTCCCGGAGAGCATCGCGCGCTTCATCACGGAGTGCGCCGGAGACGCGGCCCTGGCTCTGAGGCCGGTCGGCGGCATGGCGCACACCTTCGATCCCGGCCGCACCCCCTCGGGCTTGAAGAAGCACGAGCGCGACCCGGACTGGAAGCTCCCGGACTTGGCGGCCCGCTATCCGCGCCTGTCCACGGACCGCGAGACAGCCGAGGAGAACAACCTCGAATGGGTTACGCCGGGACACCCCCTGTTCGAGGCGCTGCGCCGCCACAGCCTCGACCGCGGCCGGGAGTCGTTTGCCCGCGGCGCTTGCTTCCATTCGCTGGCGCACGCGGCGCCGTCACGCCTCGACTTCTTCCGCGCCCGCGTCGTCGACGGCCTTGGCCACGTGATCCACGAACGCCTGTTCGCCGTGGAGCTGACGAGTGAAGGTGCGCCATCCCTCCGAGGCCCGGACGTGCTCGGCGACCTGAGCCCCACACCGGCGCCGGAGGGCCTGCCGGCCGTCGCATCGCTCCCGGAACCGACCTCCTGGCTCAACGAGCACGCCCTCACGCCGTTCCTCGACGAGGTCCGCACGGAACGCGTCGCCGAAATCGACCGCGTCGCCGAGCACGTCGAGCTGTCCCTGACCGAGGTACTCCAGCGCATCGACGACGAGATCGGCCGCGTCAACGACGAACTGGAACACGAAGTCACCGGGGCCGAGGGCCGTCTGGCCCAAGCCGAAACCCGCCATGCCGAGGTCCTGGCACGGCGGGAGCGGAGGCGAGAGGATCTCGGCCGCCAGCGGGCGGTCACGCTGCAGGGCGTCGAGCGGCTGGCCAGCGCCCTCATCCTCCCCCACCCCGAACGCGAGACCCTGGACGTCCGGCGGCTGCGCCCGCACCCCGAGACCGAGATGACGGCCATGCGGATCGCCATGGACCACGAGGCCGCGCGCGGCTGCCAGGTCTACGACGTCCACGAGAAAAACCTCGGCTACGATGTGACCAGCCTGGACCTGCAGTCCGGCGAGTTGCGCCTGATCGAAGTGAAGGGCCTCGCCGGCCCGACCGGCAGCATCCTTCTCACGCCCAACGAGCGCCGCGTGGCCGAGGACCGTCGTGACTGCTACTGGCTGTACGTGGTCACCGACTGCGGAACCTCACCCAAACTCCAGGACCCGATCAGCGACCCCGCCCGGTTCCCGTGGCACGAAGTCACCAAGGTCGCCCACTACTACCTGAGCGTGAATGCTCTGCGAAAGCCGATGGAGGTTCGGGAGGATGCAGTAAGCTACGGACAGGGAGACTCGCCATGAAGCAACCGGCGATCGGGTCAGGCGTGGTGACGCCGGGTTCGGACGCGGATTCGGAGCCGTCAATTTGAGTCAGATGAAGAAGTTCTATCTGCTGTGGCCGTCCGAACGGATTCTTCGGACAGCGTCTGAAGAATCGCGGTCGCAGTCCAGACACCAAGCCGCTTCAGCGATTCTCCAGACGGTGTCTGGAGAATCAGGCGACCACAAGAACGTGCTGACAACGTCAGCCAGTAGGTTATGAGCGAGCACGGACTCGATCCTGCGATCCTCGACGAGATCGTGCGCCGTATCGTCACGGTGGCGCGGCCCGAAAAGATCATCCTGTTCGGCTCCGCCGCGCGCGGCGAGATGGGCCCACACAGCGACCTGGATCTGCTCGTAATCCAGGATTGCCCCAACCGGCTCGACGCGATGGAGCAGATCTACCATGAGCTCTACGGAGTCCGAGCTGCGGTGGACGTCATCGTCGTCACTCCGGACGACGTGGAGCACTACAAGGACAGCCACGCATTGATCATCAAGCCCGCGTTGCGGGAGGGAAGAGTGATCTATGCCGCCGCGTGAGCGCTTCCCTCCAGACGACCCTCGCGAGTGGCTGAACCGGGCCAGAAGCAACCTTGCCAAGGCGAAGGCGCGCATTGTCGACGTCTACTGGGAGGATCTGTGCTTCGACGCCCAACAAGCGGCGGAAAAGGCGATCAAGGCCGTGCTGATCCACCACGGCGTCGAGTTCCCGTATGTGCACGACTTGAATCGCCTGTTGGCGCTGCTCGAAGCGCGCGGTCTGGCGATCCCGGACGCCGTTCGTAGAGCTACGCGTCTCACCCGATACGCCACGATCACGCGCTATCCTGGAGTTCCCGAGTCGGTCTCCGAAGCGCAGTACCAGGAAGCCGTCGCGAGTGCCGACGCGGTCGTCCACTGGGCACAGGGGCGGCTGCAGCGCTGTCCCTGACCGCGGTGCTCCAGCGGGTCGACGACGAGATCGGCCGCGTCAACGACGAACTCGAACACGAAGTCACCGGGGCCGAGGGCCGTCTTGCCCCGGCCGAAACCCGCCATGCCGAGGTCCTGGCACGGAGGGAGCGGAGGCGAGAGGAGCTCGGCCGCCAGCGGGCGGTCACCCTGCAGGGCGTCGAGCGGCTGGCCAGCGCCCTCATCCTCCCCCACCCCGAACACGAGACCCTGGACGTCCGGCGGCTGCGCCCGCACCCCGAGACCGAGATGACGGCCATACGGATCGTCATGGATCACGAGGCTCAGCGCGGCTGCCAAGTATACGACGTCCACGAGAAGAACCTCGGATACGACGTGACCAGCCTGGACCTGCAGTCGGGTGAACTGCGCCTGATCGAGGTAAAGGGGCTCGCCGGCCCGACCGGCAGCATCCTTCTCACGCCCAACGAGCGCCGCGTAGCCGAGGACCGGCGCGACTGCTACTGGCTGTACGTGGTCACCGACTGCGCAACCGCACCCAAACTCCAAGAGCCGATCGGTGACACTGCCCGCTTCCCCTGGCACGAGGTCACCAAGGTCGCCCACTACTACCTGAGCGTGAACGCTCTGCGAAAGCCGATGGAGGTTCGGGAGGATGCAGTAAGCTACGGACAGGGAGACACGCCATGAAGCAACCGAAGATCGGGTCAGACGTGGTTGACGCCGGGTACGACTCCGTCTTCCGCGACGTCGTCGGCATTGTCGCCGCCGCCAGACATTCGGCGGCCCGTTCGGTGAATGCCGTCATGACCGCAGCGTACTGGATGATCGGCCGGCATATCGTGGAGCTCAAGCAGTCGGGCGAAGAGCGAGCCGCTTACGGTACGGCGCTCATCGAGAGACTCGCCCTGGACCTGAAAAGGCGATTTGGACGCGGATTCTCCCGTCAGAATCTTCAACAGATGCGCGTGTTCTACCTTACGTATCCGCCCGGCTCGTTTTGCCAGACACTGTCTGGCGAATCACGCGACTCCTCGGCACAGACGATTTGCCAGACGCCGTCTGGCAAATCCGTAGACGTTCCCCCCACGTCATCTCTCGACCGCATCGGCAGAATCGTCACTGACCTCCGTCGCCTCGCGCTTCCCGCTCCCGTGGTCCGCCTATGCTCGGCTGCTCTCGATCAAGAACCCACGCGCCCGCGAGTTCTACGAAGCCGAGGCGCTGCGCAGTGGTTGGTCGGTTCGTCAGCTCGACCGACAGACCGACTCCCAGTTCTACGAGCGAACCGCGCTGTCTCGGGACAAGGCAGCCATGCTTGTCCGCGGCAGCAAGGCGCAGACCGAGGATCAGGTCCTTCCCGAGGAGGCCATCAAGGACCCGTTCGTCCTCGAGTTCCTGGACCTCAACAACTCCTCGCATCGGAAATAGAACGCGCACGACAGGCGCTGCGTGAACGCTCTCAAGCAGCCGATGGAGGTCCGGGAAACGGAGTCGTGCTATCATGCTGACGCCGAGCCATGAATGGCGCAGATGCCCGACAAGTGGTTCTTGAAGAGATCGCCCGACGCATGGTCGAGGCGGTCCAGCCGCAGCGAGGCGGGTGGGATCACCGATGACGAGACGTAATGGCTCCGCCGAGCATGATCAGTACCAATCGGTTGTCGGTGATCTGTCCGCTATCGTAGACATGGCGCGGGCGTCGGCCGCTCGGTCGGTCAACGGCGTCATGAACGCTGCCCACTGGCTGATCGGACGACAGCTCGTAGCGTACGAGCACTCGATCACATGGCCGGGACACAAGGCCAAACTCGCCGAGCGCAAGCGGCTTTCGGAAAACCTGAAGCGTCGGCTCGGAAGCGGATTCGGAACGGCCAGTCTTGGTCAGATGGAGGACTTCTACCGGCAGTGGCCGTACCAACGAAGTCGTCAGGGCGACTCCCGAGGATCGCATTCGTTGAACGATCCGGCGTATTTCGCGTGGTTCAAAAGAAAAATCAGAGGCCGGGATGGTCCTGAGGCGAACGCGGAGTCATTGGC
Source organism: Spirochaetia bacterium (assembly GCA_965202935.1). Lineage (GTDB taxonomy): Bacteria > Spirochaetota > Spirochaetia > SZUA-6 > Bin103 > CATQHW01. Next base: position 6,333,613 of record OZ241879.1, on the reverse strand, counting down.
CCACCTAGCCGTGCGTTTCCCGCTCCCTTGGTCTTCCTACGTACGCTTGCTCTCCGTCGAGGATCGATCAGCCCGCGAATTCTACGAGAACCATGCGATAGATGGCGGTTGGTCCGTCCGCCAGCTCGACCGTCAGATCATCTCGCTGCTGTACGATCGCACGGCGCGGACCGGTGAGACCGCGGGAGCGCTCGCTGGCGACAGCCCGAGCCGGGCCGAAGTTGATGTCGCTCACGAGCATACCGCCAAGGACCCGTCCGTTCTTGCGTTTCTCGATCTCGATGACCAGAACTCCGAGAGCGGCCTGAAGGAGGTGCTGATCCACCGCCTGGAGACCTTCCTTCTGGAACTGGGTCGGGACTTCGGCCTCGTCGCCCGACAGCAGTGTCTTCGCGTCGAGAGCGAGCGGTGTCGTGTGGACCGGTTGTTCTTTCATCGTCGGCTCCGCTGCCTGGTGTTGATCGACGTCAAGCTCAATGCTTATACCGATGCCGACGCCGATCGGATGCGCCGCTATCTCGATCACGCGCGGGAACATTGGATGCAGGACGGCGAGAACCCGCCGGTCGGGTTGACGCTGTGTTCGCATAGAGGGGAAACGGTCGCCCGCTACGCGCTCGAAGGGCTCCCGAACGAGATGACGGCTGCCGAGTACCGCTCGACCCTCCCGGACGAGCAACTCCTGGCAAAGGAGGTAGCAAGGACACGAACGGCCCTGCACGAGCGTGAGTTGGACCGGCCCTCACTCACGGAGGTTTATTCCATCAGCGACTGGATTTACCTTGATTTTCGGTTCGGGCGGGTAGTTGCCGTCCGAGACTCGGAGCTGGACGTCGATTATGGACGCAGTACGTCGACGCTGAGATCCGACGCGGACCTATCGAACATCGAGAAGGTGCATGGGCCCGAGTCTGAGACTCCCGGAGAATCATCGACCGCTCATCCGAATTCCCCGCGTCGTACGGACGTGTATGTCGCCCTCGACGGGCGGCACGGAAAACACAGCGGCACGCGCGGACGGCTGGCAGGCTTGGAGATGCACGTCGACTTTGAAGACGGCGGAAGGGAGTACTTCGAGGTCAAGTTTCCGGGCTCCCCGAAACCTGTATGGATCCACGAGGACTGCGTGTATGGAAGATGCCGGAAGGCGTCCGAACATCCCGACCGTTGGCTCTTGAAGAGTTGATGATTGCTACGTCCCCCCGCCAACCAACGAAGGAATGTTGAATGAGCGCTGAATCTCCTTTCCGTATCGACCACCTGTCGATTCGAAACTACAAGGGTATCGACCAACTCGACCTCGAGTTTCCCCAGTCCCCGATGATAGACGCCCCCGATGTCGTTGCCATTGGCAGCCGCAACGGGGTCGGCAAGTCATCCGTGCTCGAGTGTTGCGCGTTGCTGCTCACCATTCCCAGACTTCTGGCTATCAATGAAGACACGCTGTCGATCGCCAATGCCGACGACATCGTTCGAGCAGGCGAATCTTCGGTCGAGATCCGCGGCCGCGTGATAAGTGGCAAAAAGAAGACCGATGTATGCCTGACGGTGGATCGCGACGGTGCGGTTTCGGCGGATCGCGGCTATAGATACTTCGACGCTTCAGCGCGCACCAAGAACGACGTGATCAGGTACCTTGGAGGAACGGCTCATCTTCTGCCACACGTCCTGGGCCAGATACCCGCTCCGACAATCTTCCCCGCCTGTATTCTGTTTCACAGTTTTCGCAGGGTTTCCCAAAGCCACGTACAACCGGATTCGATCTTCAATATGCCTGCCACATACGGTCTGGAGCCCCTCGATTTTCGATCTTCGAGAGACGTATTCAAGGGCATTGTATTGCGGGAGATCATGCACGACTCCGGCCTGCTGGAAGATACCAGCACACGAGAAGACGAAGGACAGAATCTCGATGCACTGAGTGACTTGATCGAACGCTACACCGGCGGCCGGTTGGGGAAACTCAAGCTGCTTGACCACAATGAGATCGACATCGGCATCGAGCCACGGGATGGTCCGGGATCGTTTACCCTCAACGGCCTGAGTTCCGGCCAGTTGGAAATCATATCCACGCTTTTTCTCATCTGGTTCTGTACGAGAGACGCTCCGTCAGTAGTACTCATTGACGAACCTGAGCTGCATTTGAACGCGGAGTGGCATGGCGCCATCGTGTCCGACCTGATCCGATTGGCGCCGGACAATCAGTACATACTCGCCACGCACTCCGATTCCGTCATGTCCAGCGTTTCGCCGGAGTGCCGCCTGATACTTGCGAGCGAGAACGCACCCCGCGCATGATCAACTTCAGAGTCGGAATCGAACCGGATGAGGTGAGGTTCGACGCCAGACACGTACTGTTCGTCGAAGGCGCGGGTGACGACGCGATCGATCCCACGGTGCTGCGCATACTTCTCGGCAGCCAGATCCGTATCGAGCCCTTGGGCTCGTCATTCTCAGTCAGGAGTGTCGCCGAAGCTCTGCACGCATCGCACCCGAAATACTATTTTCTCATAGACCGCGATCATTACGAAGATCGCTTCGTAGAGGAGAGCTGGCGCAGTTTTCCCGACCCGGGCAAGCGCAATCTGCTCGTCTGGAAACGCAGAGAGATCGAGAACTACTTTCTGGACGCCGATTATCTTGCGCGATCGAAGTACTTCATCGGAGACCTGGAGAACCTTAGGCGGCGAATCCTGGCCGGAGCTCAACGACGGTTGTACCTGGAAGTGTCCAATTGTGTGATCGTCCAGCTACGCGAAACATTGAAGCAAAACTGGATTCGGACGTTCGCGGATCCAAGCAAGTTTGCGACACGAGACATGGCGTTGCATGTGTTGTCGAACGCACCGGAGTTCCGTCGTCATCGCGAGCTCGTTGATGAGTCCGTATCGCATGGCAGAGTCGAACGGGGATTTCACGATACGCTGCGGAGGATGACAGGTGCGGTAAACGATCCGACTGAAGATCGGCTTCGATTCGGGCACGGCAGATGGATCGACATGATGCGAGGAAAGACGTTGCTCGCGGAGATTCTCAACTCTCGTCTGTTCCGCGTGGAGGACAGGTATGGGAATAGACTCTCCGGAAAACGAGAACGTAGCGAAGTGATACAAGATCTGTTGAGGAAAGAGGATGCCATTCAGCCGCCGGACTTCATCGAACTGAAGCGAGTCATCGAACGAACGATACACGGCTCTCGGAAACCTGGGTAAGCGGTGATCCCTCGCGCGTGCAGGCGCCTCGCCGAGGTCGACTTCCCTATCGCCGAGGTGTCGATGCACGCGGCACGGGAGAAGTCGATCCGGCACGGGCATCCGTCGACTCTGCATCTGTGGTGGGCACGACGACCGCTGGCCTCGTCGCGTGCGGTACTGCTGGCGTTGCTGCTGCCGGACCCGTGCGACGCGGCCTGCCCGGAGGCGTTCAAGCGTACAGCATGCGATGTCCTTCGCGAGGTGCAGCAGCAGCCGGCGAGCGACGCAGATTTACGCGAGGCTTTGCTCTCGTTCATCGGGGCATTCGCGAACTGGAAAATGGCGGCGGACGACACCTACCTGCGTGTGGCCCGCAAACTGGTGGAGGCTGCACACGGCCGAGAGGCTCCGCTCGTGGTGGACCCATTCGCCGGTGGCGGCTCGATTCCGCTGGAGGCGCTGCGGCTTGGATGCGAGGCGTTCGCCAGCGACCTGAATCCGGTGGCGTGCCTCATTCTCAAGGTGATGCTGGAGGACGTCCCGCGCCACGGTCGGGGGGTCGCAGAGGAGCTGCGCCGGGTCGGCGACGACGTCAAGCGGCAGGCGAAGAGCGAACTGACCGACCTGTACCCGGCTGACCCCGACGGCGCGACGCCGATCGCCTACCTGTGGGCGCGCACGGTTCGCTGCGAGGCGCCGAACTGTGGAGCGGAGATCCCGCTGTTGCGCTCGTTCTGGCTGTGCCGGAAGCCGAAGCGCAAACGGGCGCTGCGCTATCGCGTGGAGCGCCGGCAGGACGAGCCGCCGGTGGTGCAACTCGAGGTGTTTGCGCCCAGGACGGACAATGAGGTAGCCGGCGGCACGGTGGAGCGCGCCAGGGCGACGTGCCTGTGCTGCGGGACGGTGCTCCCGCCCGAACGGTACGACTCCAGCTCGCGGCGCAGCGGGGCGGCGCGGACGTGGTCTTCGACGCCGATGGCCGGCGCGCCGACGGGTCACGCATGACCGCCGTGGTGACCCTGCGCCCCGGTCAAACCGGGCGGCACTACCGGCTGCCGACCGACTCCGATTACACCGCGGTGCGCAGGGCGCAGGAGCGGATAGCGGGCATCCTTGACAAGTGGGAGCTCGACGGGAGCCAAGGGCTGTGTCCGGTGCCGGACGAACCTACTCCCGCCGGCGGCGGGTCAGGCGCCGGTCGGGCGTTCAGCGTGCAGCGCTACGGCATGCTCCGATGGGGCGACCTGTTCACGGCCCGCCAGAAGGCGGCGCTGGTGGAGTCGTCTCGGATCGTTTCGGGGATGGAGTCGTCATCGGCCGTACGATCCGTATTGTCATTGAGCATCAGTCGGCTTGCAGACATTGCGAACTGCCTCTGTCGCTGGGAAAACACGAAACATCAAGTGCGAAATCTCTTTACCAGGCAAGTAATTCCAGTAGTATGGGACTTCGCCGAAGCGAGTTTCGTTGGAGCGCAGGCTGGCGATCACTCAACCACCTTGAGCACGATGGTCCGCGTCGTTGATCAGTTCGCAACAGGCAATCTTGAACAGGGACAAGTCCAGGCCGCTGACGCGACCGCCCACCCACTTCCTGACCAGTCCGCTTCGGTGTGGTTCACTGACCCGCCCTACTACGACGCGGTCCCCTACGCCGATCTCTCCGACTTCTTCCTTGTCTGGCTCAAGCGAACGATGCCCGACCATCCGCTGCTACAAGACCCGTTCGACCAGGATAATCCGCTCTCTCCGAAGGCACGGGAGGCGGTACAGGACGAGACCAAACAGCAGAATGGTCGCGTGAAGGACCGCAAATGGTTCGAAGAGACGATGGCGCAGGCGTTTGCCGAGGGACGCCGGGTGCTCGCCGACGATGGCATCGGGGCGGTCGTCTTCGCCCATAAGACCACCGAGGGCTGGGAGGCGCTGCTCTCCGGAATGATCCGCGGCGGCTGGACGATTACCGGGTCATGGCCCATCGCGACGGAAATGGCCACGCGCCTGCGTGCCCGCGACTCCGCAGCGCTCGCAACCAGCATCCACCTGATCTGCCGGCCACGCCCCGATGACGCTCCGATTGGCGACTGGGCAGACGTGCTACGCGAGTTGCCGCGGCGCGTCGCCGACTGGATGGAGCGTCTGCAGAGCGAGGGCATCCGCGGCGCCGATCTCGTGTTCGCCTGCGTCGGCCCGGCTCTGGAAGTCTACAGCCGCTTCAGAGCCGTGGAGACCGCGGAGGGACGGGCGGTTGGCCTACCGGAATACCTGGAGAAAGTGTGGGAGGTGGTCGGCCGCGCCGCCCTTGAGACTGTCCTTGGTACGGCCGAAGCCCGGGCACGGAACGGAATGGCGGGCGCCCTTGAAGAAGACGCTCGCCTGACGGCGCTTTTTCTTTGGACGACCCAAACCACCGAGGCTGGCGGCCAAGACGGCAACAACGCTGACGACGACGAGGAAGCGAACGCCGCAGCCGCCGCCAAGGGGTTCAACCTGCCGTTCGACGTGGTCCGTCGCTTCGCCCAGCCGATGGGCATCGACCTCGATCGCTGGACCAGGCGCATCATCGATCAGGTCAAGGGCGTCGTGCGCCTGCTGCCGGTGTCCGAGCACGCCAAGGACCTGCTGGGCGAAGCGGGCGCTGACGCTGCCGCCGACTGGATCGAGGCCGACCCCGAGGCCGGGCTGCAGCAGTCGCTGTTTCCCGAGTGGGACCCGCCTAAGCGGTCGGTACGCGGAAGTGGCAAGAAGCGTGTTCTGGATGGGGATGCCGATCTTCAAGCGGTTGACGCCACCACGCTGGACCGCGTCCATGCCGCCATGCTGTTGCAGGCTAACGGGCACGCCAACGCGCTGCGCGCACTGATCAAAGCCCAACAGGAACGCGGTCCCGACTTCCTTCGCCTAGCGAACGCACTCTCCGCCCTCTACCCTCGGGGTAGCCGGGAGAAGCGCCTGCTCGACGCCATGCTGCTGGCCGTACCGAGATAGACGATGGAACGATCCATCGATAGGAGACCCCACATGTCATCATTCTCAAGAGTCACGTTCGACCCTGCCGTTATGGGCGGCAAGGCATGTATCCGGAATCTGCGAGTTACGGTAGGAACCGTCGTAGGTCTGCTGGCGGCCGGTCGAACGCGCGAGGAGATTCTGCAGGCGTATCCGTATCTCGAACGAGACGACATCGCTCAGTGCTTGGCCTACGCAGACGAACCGGAGACCCACTCGCCGACTCCCGGCGTCGCGTCAGACCATGGACGAAGGAAGAAACATGACGACTGATACTGATCCGCTCGAACGGATTACCGTGCGCGCCGACGTGTTCGGCGGCAAGCCGATCATTCGCGACATGCGAATAGCAGTCGAGCACGTCCTGGGGATGCTCGCGGCAGGGGACTCCGCTGAGACGATTCTCGACGAGTACCCTGATCTGGAGGCTGAGGATATTCAGGCGTGTCTCCTCTTTGCCCATCGATCACTCTCCGGCGAGTATGTGCATGAGCGTGTGTCCATCCGATAAGAACCGTGAGATTTCTCCTCGACGTCTGCTCCGCCTCCCGCAGCATGTACACGATGCTGACCGACCTCGGACACGATGTCCTCTCAGCTCGGGAGATAGATCCTCGCGCCACGGATGAAGCACTGCTTGCGCTGGCGAACAGCGAACGCCGGGTGCTCGTCACCGAAGACAAGGACTTTGGCGAGCTCGTCTTCGTACGGCGCATGGAACATCCGTGCATGATTCGGTTCGTCGGCATGCGGGTGGCAGAGCAGGTCGCAGCCATGCGGGAACTCATCGAGCGTCATGCGGAAGCGATACGGATGGGAGCGCTCATCGTGGTGACACGGAGACGTGTGCGCATTCGCGTGGGACGACGAGACGAGAGAGGTGACGAGTGATGGAACCCTGGTACCGGGTCGTGACGTTGCGAAAGGAAGTGCGAGAAGGTCGCTCGTTCAGCCCGGACGAGTTCGCGATCGCCCTGGAGCAGGTCGTCGCCGGCACGGCTCCCGAGGACTACCGCGACCCTGAGCAGTTCTTCTCCCGCACCTGCTTCACGCGAGCGCTGAAGGAGCATGCCGGCATGGTGCTCCGCCGGCTGTCTGGCAGGACCGGGAACACCGCGCCGGTCCTCACCCTCATCACCCAGTTCGGCGGCGGCAAGACGCACACCCTCACCGCGCTCTACCACTTGGCCAACGGCGGGCCGGACGCTTCCGCTCTCCCCGGCGTGGGCGATCTGCTGAACGACGCCGGCTTGGCCGAGGCTCCGTCGGCCCGCGTCGGCGTCTTCGTCGGCAACGCCTGGGACCCGACGGACGGGCGGGAGACGCCCTGGATCGATCTGGCGCGCCAGCTTGCGGGCGATCAGGGCGTCGCGGCCCTGGGGAACGCGGCGCGCACCACGCCACCGGGGACCGAGACGTTGGCGCGGGTGTTCGCCGCCGCGCAGGCGCCGGTGCTGCTGTTGTTCGACGAGGTCCTCAACTTCGTGAACCGCCATCGCCCGATGGCCGAGGGCTTCCACGCCTTCCTGCAGAACCTGACGGTGGCCGTCACCGGTACCAGCCGCGCCGCCGCGGTCGTCAGCCTGCCGCGCAGCCAGGTGGAGATGACCGATTGGGACCAGCAGTGGCAGGACCGGATCACCAAGGTGGTCCGGCGCGTCGCGCGCGATCTGATCGCCAACGACGAGTCCGAGATCAGCGAGGTCGTGCGCCGGCGGCTGTTCGAGGACCTCGGCAGCAAGCGCGTGCGCAAGAACGTCGCCAAGACCTACGCCGACTGGTGCTTCGAGCGATCCGCGCGCCTGCCTGCCGAATGGCTCGCCGTCGACACTGCGACGAAGGAATCCAAGGCGCGGGAGTTCCTGCGGAGCCGGTTCGAGGCGTGCTATCCCTTCCATCCCGCGACCCTCTCGGTCTTTCAGCGCAAGTGGCGCGCGCTCACTCAGTTTCAGCAGACCCGTGGCGCGCTGGCCATGCTGGCGCAGTGGATCTCCTGGGCGGCGCGCCAGCAGTTCCAGAAGGCGCGTACCGAGCCACTGATCACGCTCGGATCGGCTCCACTGGACGTTTCCGAGTTCCGCGCCGTGGTCTTGGGCCAGTTGGGCGAATCTCAGCTCGATACGGCCATCGAAGCCGACATCGCTGGCTCGGCGGCGCATGCAAACGGCCTGGACGTCGACGCCACGGGGGCGCTACGCGACATTCACCGCCGCGTGGGCACCGCAATCCTGTTCGAGTCTTCCGGCGGGCAGATCGACAAGGTGGCCCATCTACCGGAGTTGCGCTTCGCACTCGGCGAGCCCGACGTCGAAACGACAACCATCGACACTGCCGCTACTGCGCTGGAAGGGGCCGGCTTCTTCATGCGCAAGGTCGGCACGGACGGCTATCGCATCCACCACCAAGCGACCCTGAAGAAGGTCGTCAGCGACCGGCGCGCATCGCTCGACGAGGAGACGGAGATCAAGCCGGCCCTCCGCACGCTAGTCGAAACCGAGTTCAAAGCCGGAGCCACGCTCCCGGTCGTGTTCTTTCCGGGGGAGAGCGCCGCAGTCCAGGACTCGCCGCGACTCGCGCTGATCGTCCTCGACCCGGATGACGAGTGGTCGGAGGGCGCTCGGACGGTCGAGCGCATCGGCAGGTGGACCAAACGGCGCGGCGACTCGGACCGGTTGTATCCGGGCTCGCTGGTCTGGTGCGCCAGAAAGCCGGGACGGGAACTGCGCCGCAAGGTCGAGCTCTGGCTCGCCTGGCAGCGCGTCGCCCACGAGTTGGCCGAAGGCGTCCTGGGTGCCGAGTACGACCGCGCGGAGCGTTCGGCCGTCCAGGCGCAGGTCAGGGAAGCGCTGGACGCAGCCCGCGACGAAGTGTGGGCCGGTTACCGCTTCGTGGCGCTCTCCGATGCCCAGGAGCCACACGGGCTCAAGATCATCGATCTCGGGGCCGGCCATGCCAGCGCCGGCGAGACGCTGTGCGACCGCATCATCAGCGTGTTGAAGGCCGAGGCCCTGCTCAACGAGTCCGTGGGCGCCGGCTACCTCGACCGAAACTGGCCTCCAGCGTTCAAGGATACCGGCGCTTGGCCGCTCACGAGTCTGCGCCAGAGCTTCCTCACCGGTGCCCTGACGAGGCTGATCGATCCCGACGCGATCCTGCGCCGCCAGATCGTCGCCTTCGTATCGAACGGTGAATTCGGGCTGGCATCGGGCACCAAGGACGACGGCGACTTCGAACGGGTCTGGTACGGCGAGTTGATCGCCCCGACAGAAGTGGCATTCGAACCGGATGTCTTCCTCCTCACCAAAGCCACGGCCAGGCCTCTGAATGCGAGCCCGGAAGATCCGACGAGCCCGCAGCCCAAGCTATCAACAAGCCCCGACCCCGGTCCCGAACCCAAGCCCGCCACCAGTCTTCCGCTGCCGCCTACCCCCTCGGATACCACACTTCGTCTCGCCGGCCCCTTGCCCTCGGAGGTATGGAATCGGTTGGGTACCAGGCTCCTGCCAAAACTGCGGTCCGGCAAGCACCTCACCGTCGATATAGACCTCTCGGTGACCATCGACTCACAACTCGCATCGAACATGAAGGCCGAGCTGCAGCAGATCCTCGCCGACCTCGGGCTTGCCGACCGGATTCGCGTTGAAGACTCGCGTCAGACATGAGGAGCGATGTGATGACAAAGAATCCGAACTCTCGGGATGACTCGAGGGACGATCGCGACGGTATCCGCGCGATTTCCGTGCGGGGCTTCAAATGCTTCGCGACGGAGAGTCGGATCGAAATTCGTCCGCTGACGATCTTGGCGGGCGCCAACAGCTCCGGAAAGTCGAGCATCATGCAGCCGCTGTTGCTGATGAAGCAGACGCTCGAAGCGACCTATGACCCCGGCGCACTCTTGTTGAACGGCCCAAACGTGAAACAGACGGCCTTCGAGCAGCTTGTTTCCCATCCGTTGAACGATCGCGGCAGCCGTACCTTCAGCGTCTCGATCGATGCTGCTGAAGGAATGACCGACGTGATTACGTTCGCTGCCGACCCGCATGGCAATGTCGACATAGCGGACGAGATCATCGACATTGGTTCGCGGCGCATAACGTTGGCGACGGATCGCTCGGGACCTGACTTGAATGCGGATCATTCAGCGCTCATTTCACATGACCTTCCTCGACTTGTGCAATACCAAGTGCCGCCCGGCTTTCGATTGTCGGTTCGCAGAGATCGGTGTCTTCTGACTTTTGTCGTCGCACCTTATGATGGCGACGGTTCGTTCATGGCAGCACCCTCCCACTCTGTGCTCCTAGCCAAGGAGCTGCGCGACATGATCCACGTACCCGGATTGCGCGGCAATCCCGAGCGCATACATTCGAGGACGACTTCAGACTCCGTTTTCCCCGGCACGTTCGATAGATACGTCGCGACCATCCTCGCGGATTGGCAGAATACCGGCGATCCACGGCTGCGAATTCTGGAAGCCATGCTATCAGACCTTGGCCTGACCCGAGAAATATCTACAAGACGCCTCAACGATACGCAACTGGAGCTGCTGGTCGGACGCCTTCCAGAAGCGGACTCGGACGGGGCGGACTTGGTGAACATCGCCGATGTTGGCTTGGGGGTCTCACAGGTGTTGCCCGTGCTCGTCGCGCTCCTGGTTGCTCGGAAAGGACAGCTCGTATACATCGAGCAGCCGGAGTTGCACATGCACCCGCGAGCGCAGTATGGACTGGCACGAATCATGACAGATCACGCGAAACGCGGCGTCAAGTTGGTAGTGGAGACACACGGCGCTCTGTTCCTGCTGCAGGTGCGAACCTTGATGGCCAACGGCACGCTGGACCCTGACGTAGTGAAGCTGCACTGGTTTTCGCGCGATCCCGAAGATGGGACGGCCTCTATCCAGAGCGCTGATCTGGATGAGAACGGCGCCTTTGGGGATTGGCCGGAAGACTTCGGCGACGTCGAGTTGGCGGCTGAAGGCGCATACCTCGATGCGGTGGAGGAGCGCAGTACATAGGATGGCAAAGCGGCACCGCCGCAGCCTGGTGATCGATGCCGATGTTGCCCGCTCTGCGGGCGAATCGATACATCCGATTTCAAGCGCCTGCCGCAGATTCCTGGATGCGGTGTCGGAAGTTGGACATTCCGTCGTGATGACGAAGGCGATCCGGGAAGAGTGGCGCCGGCATCGATCCGGGTACTCGGCGAAATGGCTCACGAGAATGTACGGCAGGAAACGAGTACACGACGCTGTCATTGAGCCGGACTGCAATCTGCGACGAAGGGTCAGTACCATCCTGCTTGGTAATCAAAGGAGTGCTGCTGAGAAGGATCTCCATCTCATCGAAGCCGCGCTCGCGACCGACCGCCGGGTAGCTTCCCAGGATGAGCGTGCCCGCGCAGCATTTCGAAATGCTGCCGCCGGCGTCCCCGAGCTGACCCCGATCGTGTGGGTGAATCCCACGTCCGGGACGGAGAATCCGATCGATTGGCTGCGGAGCGGAGCACAGACTGAGGACCGCCGTCGGTTAGGCGTGTGATACGGACATGAGGAGGACTGCTATCTGTCCTGAGCGCATGATCGACGAGCGAGCAACGCTGTTTACATCCCCCAGACCGTGACCGGCACGCCGTCTCCCGACGGTTCGCGGCGGAAGATCTTGTCCGCCCAGGACCGGTCCGGCGTGCGGTCGAACACGATCAGGTGGCCCTCCTCGGCGCCGCACCGGTCCACGTAGGCGCGGGTCTGCCTCACACCCACCGCGACGGTCCGCTCCAGCTCCCCGCGCCGCACCTTGCACTCCACCACGAAACGCCGCTCCCGCCCGCCCTGCGGCCACACGATCAGCAGGTCCGTCCGCCCGCGCCCCAGCGCGTACTCCCGCTCGATCCGACCGCCACCGTTGACGACGCGTTGCAGGTGCGCCTGCAGCAGCAACTGCGGGCCGGCCTCGTGGTACCGCTCGAAGCGCTGCACCCAGTGCTCGGAGTGCTCGCGGAAGAACTCCTGAAACGCCGCGATCAGCCCCTCCACGTCCAGACCGCCGTCCGCATCCACGTACCACGCCATCTGCTGCGGCAGCCCGGCCTGCACCGCGTCGTTCAGGTGCCGCGGCACCACCTCCGCGTAGATCGGATTGGCGACGTGCGGCGTGCCGGCGGCGTCCTGCGCCACCAGACCGAGGTCGCAGGCGTAGGCGACGTCCTCCGTCGACCACGCCTGCTGATCGGCGCCGGTCAGAATCGGCTCCACCACGCGCCGCACGCGCTCCTCGCGCAGCTTGTTCGCCAAATCGTCGATATGCGTGTCGCGGCGCAGGATCAGCCGCTCCTGCGCATCCACGATGGCGTCGGCCGTGATCGGGCGCGAGCGGTCACGCCCCGGCTTGTGGCGGAAGCACGCGTCATAGCACAGCGCGTTCACCAGCCACGGCTGCCCGGCGGTGCGCGTGCGGATCAGCGCCTGCGCCTCCTCCGTGAACGCCTGCCCCGTCGCCTCGGTGTGCTGCGCCAGCAGTGACCGTATCTCCTGCTCCGAGAAGTTGCCCAGGCGTAGCGACTCGGATTTGATGTTGAAGGCGCTCCCGCCGAGCACCATTCGGTTCTCGGCGGTCGAGTGGATGCGATAGTCGCGCACGTCGCGCACCCCGCACAGGACGATGCTGTGCGGGTAGGCGTCCGGCCGCTGGTCGTAGCCGCTGCGAAGCTGCCGCAGCACCGACAGCAGGGTGTCACCCATCAACGCGTCGATCTCGTCGATCAGCAGCACCAGCGGCGTGCGGTCGGCAGCCGCCCAACGACTCAACGTCAGGCTCAGCGCGCCGCCGGGTCCGGCGCTGTCCAGCGCGTCGCGGCAGATGCGCTCCAGCGTGTCGTCGCCCAGCGTCAGACTTGCCCTGAGCGCGAACTGGGACAGCACGGTGCGCATGCCTTCCGCCACGTTGTTCCGCATCGCTTGGCCGGCCTCGACGTTGGCATACACGCAGCGGTAGTCGCCCTGCGTCCCGCCGTTCAGCAGGTCGCGCAACGCCAGCAGCGCCGACGTCTTGCCGGTCTGCCGCGGTGCGTGCAGGACGAAATACTTCTTGTCCCGGACCAGATCAAGCACCGCATCGAGATCGATCCGTTCCAGAGGCGGGATGCAGTAGTGGTCCGCGGTCACTACGGGACCGGCGGTGTTGAACTTGCGCACGATCTCCATCGTCGCGTGGTGGAGCGCGACTGTCATCCCGCCGTGCGGTTCAGCCAAGTCTTGCGACTGAATTTGGAGCGGTCCCTCGCGTCCGTTCATCTTTATGGCTTTCAACGTTTCCACGCATGCCGCGGCAGCTCCGAATACTAGCCCAAGTTTAACGTGCTTCGACGTATCCTGCTTATATCAAAGCAATTACAAGATCTGAAATCGGGGAGTGGCACTACATGTGCCGCCGAACTGATCAACCGCATTTACGCTACCACCAGCTTCTTGACCCCGCCAGGCGAAGGATCAACGCCCAGGGCGTCGTAGATGGCCCGCTGATCCGGCTCAGCCTGCGTCGCCTTGCGCACGTGCAGCGTGCTCCCGTCGGCGCGCCGGAAGGTGCAGGTCACCCGTTGTTGGCCGCCGAGAATGCTGCGCAGCGTCTGCCATGACGAGTGTTCGCCCTGCGCACCCAGACGCCGACGGATCACCTGCACCATCTGATAGGCCAGTACGGTGATGAACAGATGCCCGTTGGAGCGAGCCTGCTTCTGGTGATAGATCGGCCGTAAGCCCAACTCCGACTTCAGAGAGCGAAACACCGCCTCCAGATCGGTCAGCATGAGGTACGTCCGCCACATCGTCTCCGGCTCCCAGTCGGTCTGGTTGCTGCGCAGACAGTACACCCCCGGATGAGTCAGCTTGGAACCCGCCACTGGGCGTTGTTCCCACGTGATCGCGGTGGCATTCTTGCCCTCCTGGTCGGCCACTACCTCGATCTGATAGTGCTGGCCCGCGCCGCTGCTCTTTGCTTTCAGGCGGCCGATCCGTTTCCAGATCGCCTCGATCTTCTTGTGGGTGCGCGGGCGTGACAGCCCGTCATGCAGTTCCTGGAGCCGCTTCTCGAAGCGCGCCGTGGCTTTCTTCAGCATCGCCTGCTCCTTGCCCTCACGCGCCGGCGAGTAGCAATACAGACGCACCTCCGAGCCATCCTCGGCCAGCACCTGCTGCACCTGGATCTGCTGCCGGCCCGCGGTCTGCAAGCTCACCGCCTGAGTCTCATCGAACCGCCGCGTGCGCTCCCGGCTCACCACCAGATAGCGGTAGCCGTGCTCCCGCAGCCACCTCAGATTCTTCTCCGTCGCCGCCCCGCAGTCCATCACGATCAGCGCTCCCGCCGGCACCTCCAGCCGTCTCAGCGCCCCTTGCAGCACGTCTGCTTCAACGATATTGCCGGCCAGCACTTCCGAGCGGCGCACGAACCCGCTGCCGTCCACCACCAGCCCCAGGGTCAACAGCGGACAATCGTTGCGCTTTTCCTTCGAATGGCCGTGCTGCGCCAGCGGCTGGCCGGCAGCCACCCCCTCGAAGTAGGTGTTGCTCAGGTCGTATAACGTGACGGTCACCTCCAGCCCAAACAGGTCAGTGACCTGGTCGAACAGGTGGTTCTCGATTGCCGTGCGGGCGCCATCGAGCACGTCGCTGGCCCGGTACAACTGCATCATGCTCATGCTCTCGAAGTCGACCTCCAGCAGCTCGCCCAAGGCGCTGCGAGCGCACAGCCAGCGGTAGGTGGCGCGCTCGGAGCCGGGGGCTGCCATGCGGGCGATGATGGAGCCCACCGCCGCCGCCCGTTGTGAGCCGTTGAACCCCAACCGCTCCAGCAGCGGGATGAACTGCACCTGCTGCATGGCCCACAGGCCCAGATGTTCGACACCCACCGAGCGTGGGCGCAGGAGCTGCAGCGACGCGACGTCGACATGGTCGAAGTCCCGTTCACCGCCCTCGCCGTCGAGCTGCTGCCGGCGACCTGCCGGCAGCTCATCGTGGCGGGCCAGCAACTGCGCGGTGATCCGCTGTGCTTCCCGTTCGACAGCGGGGCGAATATCAGCGCTCAGCAGCGCATCCTGGCAGCTCAGCAACTGTTCGATCCGGCTGCACAGCAGGGGCCATTCGGCGTTCGGTACCTCGAAATGGCGGCCGAGATTGAGCAGGGTGCGCTGCCGGACGCGGGCGCCGTGGCGCTCGGAGCGCACGAGGCGATGGGTGAAATAGCGTTCGCCGTCGGCGGTGGCGCGAGTCTGAGTGCGGCGCACGAACATGGTCGAGTTGAAGGTACGGCCCGGCAATGAAGCCGGTCAATGGGTTCTCGGACCATTATGGCACTACATCGCCCGATTTAGCCCTTTGAGACGCAGAGCCCCCCACAGATTCGTCAAAATCACTCCAACCCCGCGAAATCGCCCGGGTCCGTGTTAAACTTGGGCTAGCCTTCCGGTGAGCAGATGGCGGCGATGGCATCGAGCTGCTCGGCGTCGAGCTCACCGTCCGCGGCCGCCGCGTTGGCGCGCGCCTGCTCGGGGCTCTTCATGCCGGGAATGGGGCAGGTCACCGCAGGATGGGCCAGCGTGAACTGCAGGGCCATCTCCAGCATGCTCTGTCCCGGCCGCAGGACGCTCCGCAACCGTGACACGACGGCGAGTCTGGACAGGAACGTCTGTCGCGCTCCGCCCGCGTTCCAGCCGCTGCGCACCATGTCGTCGAACCGAGTGGTCTCATCGAACTTGCCGGTCAGGAGACCCTGCGCTATGGGGCCGCGCAGCAGCACGCCGATGTCGTGGTCCCGGCAGTACGGCAGGATGTCCCGCTCGGCCGTGCGATTCAGAATCGAGTAGTTGATCTGACACGCCGCGCACTGTCCGTTCACGTCGAGGGCCTTGAGCGCGGACAGGTCGTTGGTGGAGATCGCGTAGTGGCGGATCTTCCCCTGCTGCTTGAGGAGCTCGAACGCCTCCACGAAGATCTCGGGGTGCTCGGGCGAGCCGACGTGGCACTGGTACAGGTCGATCGTGTCCATCCGCAGCCGGTAGAGGCTGGCGTGGCAGCACCCGATGATGCTGTAGATGCTCTTCAACCCCGGCGGGTCGTCCTGGCGCCGGGCCCAGTTGCCCACCTTCGTGGCGACGTAGCCGGCGCTGCGCCGATCGGCGAGGGCCTTGCCGAGCAGGATCTCGCTCTGACCCAGCCCGTAGGAGTCCGCGGTGTCGAACAGGTTGACACCGGCGTCGAGGGCGGCGTGGACGGTGCGGATCGCCTGCCGCTCGCTGACCTCGCCCCACTGGCCACCGATGCCCCAACAGCCCATCGACACCGCGCTGACGTCCCATCCGGTCTTGCCCAGCCGCCGATACTTCATGGGCTGGTATCATATCGAACGTGGCCGATGCATTCCCCGTCGGAACACTGCGATCCGTCGCAGTCGCGATGCTGGCATCGGTGGCCTTCGGGATGGGCTGCGCCCACGAGACCGACAGTACGGAAGAGCTCACGCGCGCCGCCGAGCGCGGGGATGCGGAGTCCCAGTTCGACCTGGGACTCATGTACTCCAGCGGCTTCGGCGACTTCGCAGAAGACGACGCCGAGGCGCTCAAATGGTATCGGCGGTCGGCCGAACAGGGGCTGGCGCATGCTCAGAGCACGCTGGGCACGGCGTACGCGTACGGCCACAACCTGGAGCAGGACTTTACTCAAGCGGCAACCTGGTGCCGGCTCGGCGCCGAACAGGGCGACCCCGACGGGCAACTCTGCATGGCGATGTTGCATGCGGGCGGCTGCGGCGTCGAGCAGAACTACGCGGAGTCCGCACGGTGGTATCGACTGGCCGCCCGGCAGGGAGATGGGAGCGCTCAGGCCCGACTCGGCGACATGTACACGAACGGCGAGGGCGGCGTCCAGCAGGATCCCGTCGAAGCGGACAAGTGGTACCGGCGAGCGGTCGAGCCGGGCACCTACAAACCCACGAAAGTGGCGGGCGTCGAGCTCCACTCGGGCCGGCCAGTGCTGTTTCACCTCTTCGTGCTGGCCCGCATGTACCGGGACGGTACCGGCGTTCCCCAGAACGTCGTCGCGGCATACAAGTGGCTCGACATCATGGAGCGGTTGCTTTCCCAGTGGTCCGGGTGGAGTTCCGAGAGCCCGCCACAGGAGCTCCACGATCTGGCCGGGAAGATGACGAGCGAGCAGATTGCCGAGGCGCAACGCGCGGCCGACGCGTTTCTCGAGACCTACCGGATCTACCTGCACGAGGTCTGGCGCCGCATGGCTATCGCCGCGTCCTTTGCAGGGGTACCCGGGGACCAGCGCGTGTTCGGACCGCATTGGTGGTACCCGGTCGTTCGCTGGTGGTACCCGGTCGCCCGATGGTGGTGGCGGACTACCGCAGCCATCGGCGCGACGCTCTCCCCTCCGGTCATCCCTGAAGCCCTGATGACGACCGGGAGCAGCGGCACGCCGACCTGCATGGCCGGAACGATCACCTCTGCGGACACGTGAGCAGGATCGGCAATTGAGTCGCGACGTTCGTCCCCGGAGTGGCGCGAGGCGCGGTTCTGCGAGTATCGTCGACCATGACCATGACAGACGAACAGCGCTTCTTCTTCGACCTGCGCGGCTGGATGTTGCTCCCGGCGGTCCTCTCGCAGCAGGAGATCGACGCCGCCAGGGCCGAGTGCTACGCCGCGGAGGGGCCGGGAGACGACGACGAGAGGGGCTATGAGGGGGAGCTGCAGAAGCTCCTCGATCACCCGGCCATCGTCGACATCCTGCACGACATCCTGTCCGACGATCCGTTCCTGAGCGACGACGCGTACGGGTTCCGGTGCGAGCAATCGTTCATCACCGTACGGCCGCCGGGCTGGAGCAAATCCGAGCGGAGCGACAACGGCCTGCCGCACGTGGTGCGCCCGCCGCAACGAGCCAACGCCATGCGCTATCAGGTGCAGGGAGGCAAGATCTTCTCCGGCCTCACGCGCGTGGTGTGGGAGCTGGAGGAGGTCAAGGAGGGTCAAGGCGGCACCACCTTCCTGAGCGGTTCGCACAAGGCCGACTTCCCGTACGGCGGCCCCGACCCGACGACGCCGAACATCGGCGGCTCGCCGTGGGAAGCGGAGATGCGCGCCATGATGCAGGGCTACGGTTGCCCGGCGGGCTCGGTGGTCATCTTCACCGAGAGCCTCGTGCACGCCGCCAACGACTGGACCAACCCCGACAACCCGCGCTGCGCGGTGTTCAACTGCTACAACTCCGCCTGGGCGCAGTGGCACCGGGTCGGTCTCGACCACGAGGTCATCATGCGTATGCCTCCCAAACGCCGCACCCTCTTCCGGGGGGTGTGGGAACTGGGCAGCAACGCGGCCTACAGCGCCGAGAACCGCACCCTGTGAGCGGGCGGCACTCGCGCCCGTCGGCGCTCACCATCACGGCCGCGAGATGGCCGCCGGCTGAAGCAGCGCATGGAGGTCAGTACGCTCCCGGCGGGATCCCCTCCCACTGCTGCAACCACTGCTGACAGGTGACGACGTTGCGTGGGTCGCGGCTGCGAGCGCGAAACCCCTGCTTCTTGCCGGTCTCGGTCGCACGATCCGTGGGCTCGTACCGGACGTCCAGCGACCAGCGCACAGCGTCCGAGGTGTTGGGCAGCGCTCGGTGCGGCACGAACTGGTTGAAGCACAGCACGTCCCCGGGTTCCATCTCGACCGTGATCGGCTGCAGCGACTCGGAGTCGGCTTCCGATAGGCCAATGTTGCGGTACACGTCGTCCATGACCGCCTCGCGCAACTCCCGGCCGAATGTGCCCGGGGCGACCTGCAGGCAACTGTTCTGCTTGTTGACCGGCTGCATGGGAATCCACATCGAGATCACCTCTGCGCCGGCGGAGTCACGGTAGTACTGCCCGTCCTGATGCCATGGCGTGGTCGACCAGGACTGGTCCGGCAGCTTGGGACGGGCGTTGAATATGCCATGCACGGAGACCTCTTCGGTACCCAACAGGTCAGACGCGACGTCCAGCAGCGAGGGGTGCGTGACGAACTCGTACATATACGGACTCAGCAGGTCCCGCCGCGGGCTGCCGTAGTCACGTGGCCGTCCCGCCTGGTTCCACGCCTGTACCAGCCGGTGCTCGAAGTCGATGGTGTGCAGCGTATCGGTCAGGCGGCCTTCCTCATACCACTTGGCAATGTGGTCATCCGCCCAGCGTGCCAGGATCTTCCTGCCAAGCTGCAGCAGGTCGCCCGGCAGCACGCCCTGTGCGTGCAGGTAGTCGTTGCCGCGGTAGAACTCGACATGGTCCTCTGAGAGTACGTGCAGGTTCACAATTGCCCTTTGGCCCGGGGCCCGCTCTCAGGAAAGACAGGAGAGGGCCATCTGGTCAAGCGATTCCGCTGAGGTACAATCGGCCAAGGCGAAGGTCGAGAGTGGACGGGTGTGAACTCGCACCGGTGGGGCCCCCCGTGATCGAGCGCGTTCTGTTGTGCGACCTCTACGGGCCGCACGAACCTGGCCACCAGAACGCCCAGACCAGCCTCCCGGGTCACCTGTTGCAACTCACGACGATGGGAGTGGTGGCGCACGAGATCGAGGGCCGTCGCTACGTTATCCGTACCGGTGACCTGGCGTGGTTTCACGAGGATGAGCTGGTCCGGGTGGACGTCAGGGAGCGGTGGGCCTTCTATACCCTGAACTTCATCGCTCCGGGGCTGCCCCCGCCACCGTTTGAAGGCAGAGTTCGAAAGGGTGGTCCCGCCATCCAGCGTCAGTTCCACAAGCTGCTGCGCGAGTGGCGGACGACAGACCGGGATCCCGCCAGACGGGAGATGTGCGTCCAAGCTCGCCTGCTGACGCTCCTGGCCTCCCTGGTCCCAGCGCCTGGGCAGCGGTACGCGATGGATCCGCAGGCCGCACTCTGGTGGCAGATCGAGACCCGCGCCAGGCGCGTTCTGGAGACGTGCCTGCGTCTGGAGACGTTCGTGGACTGGAGCGGTCGCAGCGCCCCCACGATCGCACGGTCCTGCGCGTCGGCTGTCGGTACGACGCCCATGCGCAGGATCAAGGAGATCCGCCTGAGCCTGGCGCGCGGCCTGGTCGCCAACTCCGACCTTGCCATGAGCGACATCGCGTCACGTATCGGATACCGGCGGGTCCATGAGTTCAGCCGGGACTTCCACAAGCGCTTTGGCACGCCGCCGACGGGTCTGCGGCGCCGTGCTCGGGTCGCCCGCCAGTCGTGACGATTTCTGCGACATTTCTTTAGCAAAGAGCTAAAGAGCCGGCCGCCGGGCCTCTCTCATAATGGAGCTTTCATGGCTGACACACAGGGAGGTAATCGCAGATGACAGCACTCAAGAGGCTGCTGCCGTTGGGCATGGCACTGGTGACTATCGCTTTCGCGGCCGCCACCGGCACTGAGGAGACCAGCCGCACCGAGGAACCGCTTCGACTCACCATGCTCCTGGCGATCCACGAGTCTTGGCCGTATCAGGAAGACTGGCCGATGTGGGAATGGATCGAGGAGGAGATGAACGTCGAGTTCGACGTCCAGACTTCGTCGTGGGGCGCGATGGTGGAAGCGATCAACTTGAACGTCGCCGCGGGCAGCATGCCGGACCTGACGTACTTCACGCAATTACGGGATGCCAAGAAGTTCGGGCAGGACGGTGTGCTGGCCAACATCCTGGACTACACGGACCAGATGCCGAACTTCAGCAACTGGATGGGCCGCTATCCAGGAGTGGTGGAGACGTTCGTGGCAGCGGACGGCGGCCTCTACATGTATCCCAACGAAGGCTTCGGAGAGGCCAACCGGATCATCTGGATGTACCGTGACGACATCTTCGAGCAGCACGGACTGTCCACCCCTCACACCTACGATGAGCTGTATGAGGTGGCCAAGACGCTGAAGGGGATCTATCCGGAGAGCTACCCGTTCACCATCTGGGGCGGCCTCATCCACATGCTGCTGTGGACCACCCCGCAGTTCGACACCACATCACCGTACTGGTACGACGGCAACGGCTTCTACCGTGACTCGGCGGGCGTGGTGCAGTACGGCCCCGCGACGGACAACTTCAAAGAGTTGCTGCGGCACTTCAACCGCTTCCATGAAGAGGATCTGATGCCGCCGGACTGGCTGACCTTGAGCCAGCCGCAGTACCAGAACATGGTAGCCACGGACAATACGTTCATTACCGTCGACTTCCTGGCGATGATTGGCGTACTGCTGCCGCCGTTGCAGCAGGAGAACCCCAGCTTCTCGATGCGGTTCGCACCGCCTCCGGCCGGCATCCCGGGCTCAGATCGCAACATCTACTTCCACATCCTGAAGCAGGGTCTCTCGGTTTCATCCCAGTCGGATCACGTGCCGCAGATCATGCAGGCCTACGACTGGTTCTACTCTGAGGACGCCCGGCAGCTGGTGAGCTGGGGCCGGGATGATGCGCTGTTCGTGGATGGCGACGATGGCAGCCGGATCATCAATCCCACATACCCGGATGTCTCTGCCGTTCGGGCACAGACGGGATGGTCCACCAACGGCGCCTATATCTGGTACGACTTCAACGCCTGGCTGGTTCCATCCGTGCCTGAGATGGCGGACGCGTACCAGAAGGCCTGGGACGGAGGCTACGCCGAGGAGCCGCGCACGCCCCCGCGCCTGACGGCTGAGGAGCAGCGGGATTCGGTCGTGACCCTGGAGGCGATTCTCAAGCACGCTGAGGCGAACATCGTGAAGTTCATCACAGGCGACCGCAGCCTCAGCGAGTGGTCAGCCTATGTCGGCGAGCTCAACGACCTGGGTCTGGATGACATGATCGCGCTGGCGGAGCGGGCCTACAGGCGCACTGACGCCCAATAGTCAAAGCAGCCTCAACAACTCACGTACGAGGCCGGGGGACGACCTGAGCGTCTACCGGCCTCGTTGCATCAGTACCGGCGCATCGTCACCACCAGCTACCCTGTAACGTCGGAGGGAGGACGGTCAGGCCACATGCAGTCGCTGAGCAGGAGACTGGTCAAGAGCAGGACGCTGCTGCTGATGCTTCTGCCGTGCTTGGCGTTTTTTGCGATCTTTCACTACTTGCCGATGTTCGGCGTCGTCATCTCGTTCAAGGACTACAACCTGTTCAGGGGCGTGTTCGACAGCCCCTGGGTGGGGCTCAAGCACTACCGGACGTTCTTTCAGAGCCGGGATATGTGGATCCTGGTGCGCAACACCTTCCTGCTCGGCTTCTACTCTCTGGTGTTCGGGTTCCCGGCGCCCATCCTGCTGGCACTGTCGCTGAACGAGGTGAGTCGCGTCCGCTTCAAGCGCCTTGTGCAGACCGTCAGCTATCTGCCGCACTTTCTGTCGAACGTGATCGTGGCCAGCATGGTGATCATGTTCCTGTCACCGTCCACCGGGCCGGTCAACAAATTGATCGAGGCGCTTGGGATGGAGGCGGTGAACTTCATGGTGAAGCCGGGGCTGTTCCGGCCGATCTACGTGATCTCCGGAATCTGGCAGCAGATGGGCTTTGCCGCGATCATCTATCTGGCCGCGCTGTCATCCATCCCACCGGAGCTGTACGAGGCGGCCGAAATCGACGGCGCCGGCAGGTTGCAGCGCCTCTGGCATGTCACCCTGCCGGGCATCTCCGAGACCATCGTCATGCTGTTCATTCTGAACACCGGGACGCTGATGACCATTGGGTTCGAAAAGGTGTTCCTGCTGTACAACCCGGCGATCTACGAGACCGCCGACATTCTGAGCACCTACGTGTACCGGATCGGATTGGTCGGGGGGAACTTCAGCTACGCCGCGGCCATCGACATGTTCACCAGCGTGGTGGCCATGACCTTCCTCCTGATGGCAAACGCCATGAGCCGGAAGTTTGCGGGCTCAAGCCTGTGGTGAGTCTGCGCGCCACGGGCAGGACCAGGCCCGTGCCGGCGTTCTCGATCGTCAACTCCATCCTGCTGCTGGTGGTGGTGTTCGTCACCGTGTACCCGTTTGTCTACATGATCTCGGTGTCGTTGAGCAGCAGCTTGCACGTGATGCGCGGACAGGTTACCTGGTTTCCCCGCGGCTTCAACCTGGGCATGTACAAGCTCGTGCTCACGGACCCGCGCATTCCCCGCGCGTATCTGAATACCATCATCTACGTGGTACTGGGCACGGCCATCTCGCTGGCGATCACTTCCATGGCTGCGTACGCTTTGTCGAAGCGCCACCTGCCGTTCAACAAGGGATTCACGATGTTGATCGTGTTCACCATGTTCTTCAACGGCGGGATGATCCCCACGTTCCTGGTAGTTCGCTCGCTGGGGATCATGGATTCCATCTGGGCCATGGTGCTGCCGCAGGCCGTCAGCGCATGGCTGCTGTGGGTGATGCGCACCTACGTGAGCAGTCTGCCGGAGGAAATGGAAGATGCGGCACGGATCGACGGGCTGCGCGACTTCGGCATTTTCGTCTACATCGTGCTGCCGCTGTCGCGGGCGGCGCTGGCTGCCATCGGTCTGTTCTATGCGGTGGCCTTGTGGAACAACTTCCTGCTGCCGCTGCTGTATCTGCGGGAGTCAGACCTGTTCCCGCTGCAAGTGATCCTGCGCAACCTGGTCATCATGGAAAACTTCGAGATGGCGGTGACCAGCACTGTCGGGGTGGAGGGGATGGTCATCATCGACTCCCTGAAGTACGCGGCCATCACGGTCTGCACGCTACCGATCATCATGGTCTACCCGCTGCTGCAGAAGCACTTCACCAAGGGCGTCATGATCGGCGCGGTGAAGGGCTGAGGTTCACCGGCGGCGTGGCTGCTCGTTGACAACCCGCGCTGCGCGGTGTTCAACTGCCACAACTCCGCGTGGGCGCAGTGGCACCGCGTCGGGCTCAATCACGAAGTCATCATGCGCATGCCTGCCAAGCGCCGCAGCCTCTTCCGGGGGGTCTGGCAACTGGGCGGCAACACGGCCTACAGCGTCGAGAACCGCAGCTTGTGAGCGGGCGGCACTCGCGCCCGTCGGCGCTCACCATCACGGACCTGCGGGTCACCTGCCTCACCGGCACCCCATTCAACAGCTACCTGATCCGCATCGACACCAACCAGGGGATCAGCGGCTACGGCGAGGTGCGGGACAACGCCAGCAAGACCTATGCCCTGATGCTCAAGCCGCGCCTGCTCGGCGAGAACCCGTGCGACGTCGACCGGCTGTTCCGGAAGATCAAGCAGTTCGGCCATCACGGCAGGCAGGGCGGCGGCGTCAGCGCCGTGGAGATGGCGCTGATGGACCTTGCCGGCAAGGCGTACGGGGTGCCCGCGTACGCCCTGGCCGGAGGCCGGTTCCGCGACCGCGTCCTCTGCTATTGCGACACCACCCCGAGTCCGAGCGGCCCCGAAATGGGGCGCCGGCTCAAGCAGCGCATGGAGATGGGCTTCGGCTTCCTGAAGATGGACCTCGGCATCGACCTGCTCGCCGGCCACGGCGACTGCGTGATCGCGCCGCCGGGGATGCTCGACAGCCACGACGTGATGCATCCGTTCACGGGCATCCAGATCACCGACAGCGGCATCGACCTGCTCTGCGAGTACGTGGCGGAGGTACGCGAGGAGGTGGGCTACGAGGTGCCGCTCGCCGCCGACCACTTCGGCCACCTGGGCCTGGAGTCCTGCATCCGGCTGGGGCGGGCGCTCGACCGCTTCTCGCTGGCCTGGTACGAGGACATGCTCCCCTGGCAGCTCACCGATCAGTACCTGCGGCTGTCGGAGGCGGTCGCCACGCCCATCTGCACGGGCGAGGACATCTACCTCAAGGAGGGCTTCGCCGACCTGTTCCGCGAGCGCGCCATCGCGGTCGCCCACCCCGACCTCGCGACGGCCGGCGGCATCCTGGAGACCAAGAAGATCGGCGACGCCGCCCAGGAACGCGGCATCGCCATGGCGATGCACATGGCCATGACGCCGGTGGCGGCGCTGGCAGCCGTGCACTGCGCGGCCGCCACGGAGAACTTCCTGGTCCTGGAGAACCACTCGGTCGACGACCTGGCGCGCTGGAGCAGCCTGGTCGAAGGACTACCGGTTCCCCTCATCGAGAATGGACACATCGCCGTGCCGGAGGGCCCGGGCCTGGGCTTCACGGACCTGAACCACGAGGTGCTGCGCGAGTGTGCCGATCCCGAGGAGCCCGGCATCTTCGAGCCTACCCCCGAGTGGGACCGCGACCGCTCCAGCGACCGCCTGTGGAGCTGATGCGCGTTGCGCATCTGGGACATCCACCCCGGTTATCTGAACCGGGACAGCCTGCTGGGTGAGCACCGCGAGCTGCACGGCATCGCCGCGATCCTCTCCCAGGGGCTGAAGGGCTATGCCGCGCATCCGGAGACGCGGCGGTGGGCCGGCCTGGGCTGGGCGCTGCGCCAGCGGCACCGGCTGCTGGCGGTGGAGATGGCGTTCCGCGGCTACCGGGACCGCACGCCGGTGCGGCTGCGCTCCGCGCCCGGGCGCTGGCCGGAGCGGTTCCTCGACCCACCCGCGCGGCAGTTCGGCCTGCTGGCCGGCAAGTACCACGGCCGGGAGCCGGGGCGCATCGCGCTGCCGCGCACGTCACACGAGCTCTGGGCGCAGCACAAGTACTCGGTCCTGGCGCGCTCGCAGGCCGTGTACCGCGACCTGGGACGGCGGGTGGCCCTCCTGCGGGCACGGGACGGCTTCGACGAGCTGGCGCTGGAGCTGACCACCCTGCTCCGCGAGGCGCCGGATCCGGGCAACCTCAGAAACGCCGTCCAGCACCTGTGGGGCTATTTCGACTTCCGCACGTCGAAGCAGTCCGCCGAGATCACGTCGCTCCGCAGGGCACTGGGCGCCGTGCAGCGCCGCTGTCGCACGGAAGGTCAGCCGTACCTGCTGGAACAAACGGCGCTGACAGAGCTCGCGGCCTGGCTCGCCTGACTCCGCGAGCCTCTCAGCTCTCGATCGACAGGATCTCGCGGCCCAGGCGCATGGAGCGCGCGGCGTCGGCGACCGTGCACTCGGGCGGCGCCTCGCCACGCACGATGGCGGCGAACAGGCGCAGCTCGGGGGCGTAGCCCCAGCGCTCGAACTGCGAGGTCGCCGCGGTCGGCAGGCTGCTCAGCGGGTCCCAGCGGGCGACCGTCGACACGTCGGGGCCCGGGGCGCTGCCGCCGGTGGCCGGCGCGGGCATCTCCGCCCTCCCCTCGTAGCTCTTGCCCGCGGTCAGGGTGACTTGGTCGAAGTCGCTGCAGCGCAGCATGCCGGTCTCCGACTGCCACTCGATGCAGCACCAGCGGCCCAGGATGTGCATGTGGTTGGAAGCCTCCAGGACGGCGATGCACGGCGCGCCGTCGCGGCCGGCGCCGTCGAAGGTGGCCACGTAGTAGAAGCGGCCGCCCGCCTCCGCCTTGCGGACGTGCGGCCGGGACAGCCCGCCGGCGAGGTAGGCCAGCAGGTCGGCGGCGTGCACGACGTAGTGCTGGAGGAACTCGTCGCCGTCCTCGGCTCCGCCCAGCCACCAGCGGACCGACACCATGCGCGGCGGCGCGAACTGCCCGCCGTCGATGAGCGAGCGCGCTCGCCGCACGCCGGCCGTGTAGCGGTAGTTGAAGCCCACCTGCACGTGCACGCCGGCCTCGGCCGCCGCCGCGGCCAGCTCCTCGGCCTGTCCGGCCGTGGGCGCCGGCGGCTTCTCCATCCACACCGGGTAGCCCATGGCGACCAACTCGCGCCCGACCTCGAAGTGGCCCTGCGGTCCGGTGACCACCAGCACCGCCTCCAGGTCCTCCGCGTCGCACATCGCCCGGTAGTCGGTGTACACGGACTCCGCGCCGAAGCGCCGGGCGTAGCGCTCGGCGCGCTCGCGGTCGAGGTCGCAGGTGGCGACCAGATCGATCCCGGCGAGCTCCAGCGACGGATAGATGCGCTCGCCGCCGTGGCGCCCGCAACCGACGAACCCGACCCGCACCCGCTTGGACGACATGGAGCGCGAGGATACCCTCGATCGCCATGATCCGCCTCGGAAGCAAGCTCACCCCTCCGGGCACCGAGCCCGCCGGCCCCGACCGCGGCATCGGCCGCTCGTATGCCATCCACGTCGAGGACCTCGACGCGTTCGCCCGCCTGCACCGCGAGAAGGGCTACCGCGCCGCGTACTGCCCGCCGGTGTCGATCGGCGACGCCGAGCGCCTGCGCGATATCCGCCGCGCGTTCGAGGAGCAGGACGTGCTCATCGCCGAGGTCGGCGCGTGGCACAACCCCCTGCACCCGGACCCGCGGGAGGCGGCGGCCGAGCGGCAGCGCCTGGCCGAGGGGCTGGCCGTGGCCGAGGAAGTGGGCGCGCGCTGCGCCATCAGCCTGATCGGCTCGCTGGTCACGGCGGACGCCAAGGTCTGGCACGAGCGCAACATCGGCGACGAGGCCTTCGACGCCGCGGTCGAGGTGGCGCGCGCGGTCATCGACGAGGTGCGCCCGCGCCGCGCGTCGCTGGTGTTCGAGATCTACCCGTTCAGCGTCAACGACACCCCGGCCAACATTCGCCGCCTGCTCGACGCGGTCGACCGCGACCGCTTCGGCGCGCACATGGACCTGGTCAACCTGGTCAACTGCCCGCGCGCCTACTTCGGCAACGCCGACATCCTGGCCGAGAGCCTGCGGCTGTTCGGCGACCGCATCGTCTCCGCCCACGCCAAGGACGTCGCCATGGCGCGCGGCGAGGGGCGGTCGATGAGCGCGGCGATCTCCGTGGTCCTGGAGGAGGTGCGGCCCGGCCTGGGCGGCATCGACTACGCCGCCTACCTGCGCGGCCTGCACGGGCTGCCGCACACGGTGCCGCTGATGCTGGAGCACCTGGAGGACCAGATCGCCTACGACGCGGCGGCCGAGTACATCCGAGGCGTGGCCGCCGCGGAAGGCATCGACCTGGAGGCTTCCGAGTAGCGCGCTACGAGCCGACGTCGATCCAGGTGCGCTCGTCCGCGGAGCGCAGCACCGCGTCGCACACCACCTGGGTGCGCTGCGCGGCGGCGAAGTCCGGGCACGGCGTGGTGCCGTCCGCCAGGCCGCGCAGGAAGTCGGCCACCTGGTGGATGAACGTGTGCTCGAAGCCGAGGGTCATCCCCGGCACCCACCAGTTGGCCATGTAGGGGTGGTCGCCGTCCCACACCTGGATCGTGCGCCAGCCGCGCACGTGGCCGTCGTCGCGGTGGTCGAAGTACTCCAGCAGGTGCGGGTTCTCGAAGTTGAAGGCGAACGATCCCGCCTCGCCGTTGATCTCCAGGTAGTCCTCGTTCTTGCGCCCGCGCGCATAGCGGGTGGCCTCGAACGTGCCGAGCGAGCCGTTGGCGAAGCGCGCCAGGAATGCGGACGCATCGTCGATCTCCACCGGCCGGCGCTCTCCGGGGCGGTCCTGCAGCTCCCGTTCCGTCACGAACGTCTCCGTGACGGCCGCGACCGCGTCGATCGGCCCGTTCAGCCACATGGCCTGGTCGATCGAATGGGCCAGCAGGTCGCCGGTGACGCCTGAGCCGGCGGTGGCGCGTTCCAGCCGCCAGAGCGCCGCGCCGCCCTGGGGCACGTCGGGGCTGATCGTCCAGTCCTGCAGCCAGCGCGAGCGCAGGTGGTAGGGCCGGCCGATCCGCCCCTCGTCCACCAGTTGCCGGGCCAGCGCCATCGCCGGTACGCGCCGGTAGTTGAACCAGACCATGGTCGGCCGCCCGGCCGCCTCGGCCGCGGCCACCATCTCCGCTCCCTCCCGCGCGTCCATCGCCAGCGGCTTCTCGCACGCCACCATCTTGCCGGCGGCCAGCGCCGCCAGCGCGATCTCGCGATGCGAGCTGTTCGGCGTGCAGATGTCGACCAGGTCGATGTCCGGCCGTCGGACCACGCGGCGCCAGTCGGTGTCCGTCTCCTGCCACCGCCAGCGCGCGGCGAACGCCGCGAGTGCATCCGGCGAACGAGCGGAGGCGACTTTCAGCACCGGCTCGAACGGCAGGTCGAAGAACCGCCCCACCTGCCGGTACGCGTTGGAGTGGGCGCGGCCCATGAAGCCGTAGCCGATGATCGCGACGTTCAGCGGTTCCCGCATCATGAGCGACTCGTACTCATCCAGACTCTCGCTACGCAGCCGGAACCGCTGAACTCCGCGCGATGACGCGTCCGACTTCCTGAGTCGTCGCGCCCAAGGCAAGAAACGAACGCACCAGGAAGTCCATCGACACCGTAGCGTCGGAAGCCTCCATCTTCGCGATCCGAGACTGGCTCGATCTCAATTGCTTCGCGAGCTCTTCCTGCGTGAGCCGCTGAGACAGCCGTCGCTCTTTGATGCCCCTGGCCAAAGCAAGTTTGATCTCGATCAGAGCCGACTCTTCCTCAGTGAGCCCCAGGAACTCCTTGGGAGTTCCGAGCTTCCACCCGGCTCTCTCGAGCTTCGCGGTCTTGGCTTCGTTCATCAGCTTCACCTCACTGCGTCATACGTCCGCAGACGTGCCTTGCATGTCTCGATGACACTCTTCGGCGTCCTTCCGGTCTTCTTGGCGAACACGTCGACGATCACGATGGCGTCTGGATCGATGCGGTACATGAGCCTCCAATTCTGATCCTCGTCGCGAATCCGCAGCTCATGGCAGCGCGGCCCTACCGACGGCATCGGGCGAGAGTGTGGAAGCCCGATGTTCTCTCCGAGCTGAAGCCGTCGCAGCAGCGTTCCCGCTTCGATCCTCGCTGCCCTTGAGAACGGCGGGGTCTTGATCTCTCCGGCACGCCATGCGAGCGGCTTCCCCCTGCCCTCCATCCTCTGGAATGTATGTCATATTGGACATATCATCCAGGGAGACAACCGCGTGATCAAGGAACACGACTGCGTCGTTCATCACCGTAGCGACGGTGCTATCCTCTCAGCTTCGTCCCGTAAGCAAGGGGGACATCGCCCATGTCCGCGAAATGGCGCCCCATCAGCCTTAGGGCCTCCTCCCGGCTGAGCGCCTCCTCGGCCAAGGTTCCTGACGCCCGCCCGGCTGTTCACTCTGGCGCGGCCGGCCGGGCGGTGGCCCAGTAGCGCGGCAACAGGGCGTCGATGGAGTCGATCGACGCCGAGAAGGTGACGCCGTCGGTCCTCAGGCTCGACGGGATCGCCTGCGCGTCGGCGACCTCGCGGCTGACGAGCTCCAGGGAGGCCGTCCATGGCGGATCGATCATGTACGGCCGGACCGGCGGCGGCTCCGCGACCACCTCGGCCACGGTCCTGCGGATCATGCGGCGCGCCGCCGCCGGCGCGATCGTGATCGACGACTCGTGCGCGACGTCCTCCTTCACCGCCAGCGTACGCGCATCCGGACCCAACAGGGCCGTCGCCTCGTCGCAGGCCAGCCGGCCGCCGGTCACCAGCCACACCGGCACGCCGTGGCTGCCCGCGATCAGGGCCATCATGCCGATCTCGCCGAGGGTGATGCCGTTCACGCTGAAGCGTTTCCAGGTCCCGGAGCTCATCGTGTGGGCGAGCAGGCCGTTCGGCGTGCCCGCCATGGAGTGGTAGCCCAGGAGGATCACCCCCTCGAAGGTCCCGTCCAGGCCGTCGAGCGGATTCGGGCGCTTCCGGCCCATGACGTAGCGCGCCCCGTCCGGCAGCCGCTCGGCGATGAAGTTGTCGCCGCTGCGGTGGCCGTCCAGGACCAGCACGTCGCCGGCGCCGCCGTCCCCCGCCCCCAGAACGGCGGCCGCGACCTCGTCGGTGAGCAGACGGCGCGAGCGCTCGAAGTCGGCGTCGCTGCCGTCGGGCGCGGGCCGGCACTCGTGCCAGCCGTTGATCCCCGCCACTCCCTCCATGTCGGTGATGACGTAGACCTTCTTCACGCCATTCTCCACTATGCGACCGTATGCCATGAACGAAGAACAACGCTACCTGTTCGATGCGTTCGGCTACCTGATCGTGCCGGACGCCGTCACCGGCGAGCAGATCGAGGAGTTGCGTTCCACTCTGCGCGTGCCCTCCGAGCAACTCGACCCCGCCGGACGGTCCGCCGGGCCTCTCCACTGGTCTCAGGCGTGGCGCGACCTGCTCGACCTGCCGGCGTTGAGCCCGATCCTGGAAGAGCTGATCGGCAACCACGATCGCCCCGTCGACGGCGATGCGTCCCTGCCAACGTTCCGCATCGACCACGTGAACGTCCACACCCACGTGCGGCAGGGTTTCCCCGGCGGCATGCTGCACGGCGGCTGGAAGACCGCTGGCGGCTCCCAGTTCTTCCGCTACCACGACGGCCGCTTCTTCAACGGCCTGGTCGCGGTCGCCTTCGAGCTCCACGACACGAACGTGAACGGCGGCGGCTTCTGCTGCATTCCCGGCACGCACAAGGCCAACCTGCCGCTCCCGGCGCAGTGGCAGGACCTGAGCAAGGGTATCCATCCCAGCGTGCAGCGCGTGCCGGCCCGGCCCGGCGACGCGATCGTGTTCACCGAGGCGCTCACCCACGGCACGCTGCCGTGGACGGCCGACGCAGAGCGGCGAACCCTGTTCTACAAGTTCTCCCCGCACGGGACCTCGTGGAGCGGCGCCTACTTCGATCCCGGCGACTTCCGCCACTACCCCGACATGGACGACCGCAAGATGGCGATCCTGGAGCCGCCGAACGCGCGCTACGCCACCCGCCCGACGCGTCCCGAGCCCCTGGCCGGCAACGGCGAACGCTCGTGAGCGGCCGCCTCGCCTGAATCCACCGGAGACGCACGATGAACCTCTGCATGATCGGCCACGGGATGATGGGCGTGTGGCACTCCGAAGCGCTCGCCGCGGAGTCCCGGTACTTCCTGGTGGGCCGCCGGCCGGAGCCGACGGCCGAGTTCGCGGCGCGCTACGGCTACCGGCGCTGGACCGTGGACCTGGACGAGGCGCTGTCCGACCCGGCCGTGGACGCCGTCATCGTCGGCAACCCGAGCGAGCTGCACGCGCAGACGGCGCTTCGCTGCCTGGCGCACGGCAAGCCGACCCTCGTCGAGATCCCGATCGCGATGAGCTATCCGGAGTCGGAGCGCGTGGTGCTTGCAGCCGAGCGCCGCGGACTCCCGCTCGGCGTCGTCCACCCGATGCGCTTCCGCAGGGAGCGGGCGGAGCTGCGCGAGCGGCTGGCCGCGGGCCGGGAGCACATCCGCCACTTCCACGGCCGCTTCTTCATCCATCGCCTGAAGAACATCGGCGCGACCGGCTACCACCGGAGCTGGATCGACAACCTGCTGTGGCACCACACCACGCACCTGCTCGACCTGGGGCTGTGGATGCTGGCGGTCGAGGGCTCGCCGGTGCGCTCCGTGCAGAGCTTCATGCCGGCGCCGGATCCGGGCACGGGCATCCCGATGGAGGTCATCCTGCTGGTCGAGACCGAGGCGGATCAGAGCCTGCTCTGCTCCGGCTCCTACTACTCGCGCGAGCGCCTGTACGACACGATGATCGTCACCGACCGCGACTCCTATAGACTGCAGATCCTGGAGCACACCCTGACCACGGGCGACGGCACGCGGCGCATCGAGACCGAGCAGGAGAACTGCACCCACTGCACGGTCGACTTCGTGAACGCACTGGCCGAGGGGCGGCCGCCGGCGGTACCGGGCCGCTCGGTGTTGCCCACCATGCGCATCCTGCAGGACGTGCAGGACCGCTGGGATGCCGTGCACGGCCGCCGGTCGCTGCCGGGCCGGCCGCTGGACGCGGACGCGGAGGCGGAGTGATGGCCGGAGTCCTCGACCCGGATCGTCCGATCGTCGATCCGCACCATCACCTGTGGAGCGGCGACGGTCGCGGCCCCTACCTGCTGGAAGACCTGTACGCCGACGTGCGCTGCGGCCACAACGTGGTGCAGACGATGTTCGTCGAGTGCCGGACCCACTACCGCAGCGGTGGGCCCGAGCACCTGCGGCCGGTGGGCCAGACGGAATGGGTGGCGGCGATCGCGGACGCGTCGGCGCACGCCTCTGCGCACGGCCGCGGCCCGGAGATCGCCGGCATGGTCGCATTCGCCGACCTGTCGCTCGGTCCGCGGCTGGAGGAGGTTCTGGACGCGCACGCCGAGGCTGCCGGCGGCCTCCTGCGCGGGTTCCGCTACTCCCTGGCGCACGGGACGCACCGCTCCGGCACCGAGAACGCGCCGGGGCCGGC
This sequence comes from Spirochaetia bacterium, assembly GCA_965202935.1. Lineage (GTDB taxonomy): Bacteria > Spirochaetota > Spirochaetia > SZUA-6 > Bin103 > CATQHW01. Next base: position 6,300,266 of record OZ241879.1, on the reverse strand, counting down.
CCCCGCCGGACTGGCCGCGGAGGAGCCGTTCCGCGACGGCGTGCGGCTGCTCGGCCGGCGCGGGCTGACCTACGAGAGCTGGCACTTCCACTACCAGATGGAGGAGTTCACCGCGCTGGCGCGGAGCGCTCCCGACACGCTGATCATCCTCGACCACTTCGGCACGCCGCTCGGCGTCGGGCGCTGGAGCGGCCGGCGCGCGGAGGTCTTCGCGGAGTGGAAGGCCAGCATGGCCGCGGCGGCGGCCTGCCCGAACATGGCCGCCAAGCTGGGCGGCATGGCCATGTTCGACAACGGCTTCGGCTGGGACGAGCGCGAGGAGCCGGTCACCGCCGGGGAGTTCGCGGCGGCGCAACGCGACTACTACCTGCACGCCATCGACTGCTTCGGCCCGGACCGCTGCATGTTCGAGAGCAACTTCCCGGTGGAGAAGGCGTCGGTCTCCTACCGGGTGCTCTACGACGCCTTCAAGCTGATGACCGCCGACTTCTCGGAAACCGACAAGGACGCCCTGTTCAGCGGCACCGCGCGCCGGGTCTACCGCCTCCCGCCGGTCGGGCCGTAGCCACCGTCAGCCGGGGTTGACCGCCGAGTCGGGCTCCGTCGTCCGCGCGCCCGCGCCCCGCGGCTCGGCGCCCACGGCACGTTCCACCGCGGCGGCGAACGCTTCCACTTCACGGGCCGAGGTCAGCCGTACGAAGCGGATGTGCGACCAGCGCGGATCCGACTGGTACGCCAGCATGCCCCGCCGCTTGCGGGCGTGCTGGGTGACGATCCAGGCGAGCAGCGACTCGTGTTTCTTCCAGACCAGGAACTGCGGCCAGAACCGCTCTTGGTTCGTCCCCCACAACAGCTCGCGCGACCGCCAGCGCCGCCACGTGCGTCGCAGCACTCGTCTGAGCAGCAGCGCCATGGGCAGGTCCAGCCAGATCACGGCGTCCAGGCGGTCCCAGAACGCCCGTTGCGAGTGGCTCATGTAGGAGCCCGCCGCGACCCAGCGCTCGCCGGCGGTCGCCTCCCGCATCCGGCGGTCGAGCTCGCCGGGATCGGTGTCGTGGAGCGAGACCCACCCCGGCTGCCAATTGAAGGCGTCCAGCTCCACGAACCGCGCGTCCAGCGCCGCGGCCAGGCGCATGGCAAGCGTGGACTTCCCGGACGCGCTGTTGCCGACGACGTGGATGCGCCGGCCTATCGGGGAGATGGGTTCGGTGTCGCTCACGGCAGGGCGACGGAGTCTGCCCGCCCGCGGGTGGCGGCGCAACCCGGCCGCCGCGCGATCGGCTACCGGCCGAGCGTTGCCCGCAGGACGATGCAGGGCTTCCCCAGGTCGGAGCCGACGTAGTCGCCGCGGTGCGGGACGATCTCCGTGAACCCCTGCCGCATCCAGAACGACAAGGCCGGCACGTTGGCCAGGTAGACGCGCGCGAGGGCGCAGCGGAACCCGCCAGCGGCCAGTTCCCGCTTGATGCGGGTGATCACCGCCGCGCCCACGCCGCTCCGCCGGAACCGGGGCCGGATCGCCAGGATCGAGAGCCACGCGTCCCCCGCCGCGGGCACGTGCTCCATGAGATGGAAGTAGCCGGCCAGCTCGGCAGCCGGACCGGCGTGGATGCTCCGCATGCGGAAGCCGCGCTCCCGCAGCGCGTCCGCTTCCGAGCGGGCCACGAGCCCCGCGATCTCGCCCTCCGGCACCGGGGCGAACGAAGGGTCGAGCGCGGCAGCGTCGGCGCACTCCAGGAACGCCGCGTGCAGCGCCGGAGTCTGTGCTGACTCGACCGCGCGCACGGCGGTCTGCCCCTCCGACCAGGCGAGCTGCGGCATCGCGCTACCCGGCCCCGTCAGACTCACCGTGCAGCCAGCGAAGGCCGCCCGGCCACCCACGGTCGGCCATGGACAGGACGGCGCGCGTGTAGTCGTTCACTCCGGTGACGGGGTAATCGTACCGCGCGGCGTCCCGTACGTGGTAATTGGCGATCCCGGCCGCCGTGAACTGCTCCGGGTTCGTGTACCACGCTTCCGGGCCGGCGTGCCGCTTCACCAGGCCGGCATCGTTCATGAGCTCCCAGGTGGTCGCGGGAGCGCCCCCGGCCGTGCGATACACGACGGCGGAGATCGGATCGACCGCACCCCACTTCCCGGAACGATGGACCTCCGTGATCACGTGTCCACTGTACGCGGCTTGCAGATCGAACAGGTACACCATGCGGCACGGAAGCCCGGCAACCTGATACACCGCGCACGCGACCCGGGCCACGTCCGCGCACCAGTCGGAGCCGCGTTCGATGATCTGTTCTTCCGTGCCTCCGAACCTCATTGCCGACAGCCCGACGGCCGGACTCTTCCCGGCCAGACCACGCGTGAGATCCGCGATGGCAGCGACGCGCTGCTCGGGACCGCTCGCGGGTGATCCAGCCTCGGCACACCAGCGTTCCAGCCCCGGACGAGTTCCCTCGGCATAGCCGACCGACCGGCTCGTATGGCCGTCATAGAGGTAGCCGGCGGTCTCACCGCAGAGCCGGAGCATGCTCGCCACGATCTCGCGATCGGCGCTTCCCTGCGCATGCGGGTCGTTGTCGAGCATGGTCCGATAGGCCCTGCCGAAGGCCTTCGGTCCGGTGAGCGCCGCGAGGTTCATCGTACGATTCGCCACGTCAAACCTGTCTCAGTCGACGTACGGGCGCGCCTGCGTCTCGAACATGCGGGCGTAGAGGCCGCCGGCTTCCATGAGCGCCGCGTGGTCGCCGCGCTCCACGACACGTCCCCGATCCATCACGACAATGTCGTCGACGAAGCGGGTCAGCCCCAATCGGTGGCTGACGACCAGCGCCGTGCGCCCCGCGATCCACGAGCGCACGCGCTCCCAGATGTCCCCCTCCGCGGCCGGGTCCACGCCGTAGGTCGGCTCGTCCAGCACCACGAGCGAAGCCTCGCACCGGTAGAAGGCGCGCGCCAGCGCCAACCGCTGCCACTCGCCGCCCGACAGGTCACGTCCGCCGGTCAATTCCCTGGTCAACGGCGTCCGCCACCGCTCCGGCAACCGTTCGATGCGTTCGCCGATGCCGCTCTTCCCCGCCGCGGCACGCACTCCCTCCAGGCCGTCGTCAGGCGCGGCGGCGTTGCCGAACCGGACGTTGTCGAAGGCGCTCACCGGAAAGCGGCAATGATCCTGAATGAGCGCGGAGACGTGCGCGCGCCACTCGTCGACCGGAAGCTCGGCCAGAGGCCGGCCGTTCCAGCTCACGGTACCGGCGTCGGGGTCGTACAAGCGGCAGGCGAGCTTGACGAGGGTGGTCTTGCCTGAACCGTTGGCGCCGACCAGCGCGACCGACCGACCGTGCGGGACAGCGAAGCTCACGGCACGTACCGCGTCCTCAAGAGCGCCGGCGTAGCGGAAGGTGACGGCATCGAACACCAAGCCGTCGTTCGAGGCCGTCCGGACCGCGGCCGGCCGGTCGCGCAGTCCGTCGTCCGTGTCCAGCACCGCCTGGATCGCCCCGACTCGGAGACCCTGCGCATGGAGCTCGACGAACGACGAGATCAACATGAAGAGGCCGTTCCGAAGCTGGAAGACCGATCCGATGTAGAGCGCCAGATCGCCGGCGGACAGCGTCCCGCCCAGACCCTGCTCGACGACGAACAGGAACGCTCCGCCCACGCCCACGGCCGACAGCAGCGACCAGCGGAGCACGGTGCGGCGGCCCCGCGCCCGGAGGAGGAGCACGTCGCGCAGCGCGCCGTCGAACATGGCCTGCCAGCGCCCCAACAGCAGACCGCCGATGCCGAGCAGGCGCGTCTCCTTCGCGTACTCCAGCCCCGCGAGCATCCGCTCGTGGTAGTGCATCCGCTTTGCCGTCTCCGCCTGCGTTCGGGTGAGCGACCACTCCCGATCCTCGATCCGCTGTTGCACGTACATCGAGGGTGCGATCGCCGCGACCATGATCAGCGGCACCCACCACGCGAGCGTGGCCGTCAGAGCGAGCAGCGGTACCACCGTGAACAGCCCGATGAGCACGTCGTTCACCAGCCTGCCGAAGTAGTCGATGCCGGGAACGGCCTCGACCGCCAGCTTCAGCCGGCTTGCGAACTCCGGGGTCTCGAACGGCCGGATGCCGCGCAGCCTGCGCACGGCGCCCATGATCAGGCGCTTCGTCCCACCGACGACCTTGTCGCGGAAGGTGCTGGTTTCGAACGACAGGATCTGCTGCATGGCGTCGAGCACCACGTTGAGCACCAGGAACGTCACCACGGCCGCGGCAAGAGCGCCTGGTGAGCGGAGGATCTCTCCCAGTCCGCGGCCGGGCGCGGAACCCGTGATGCCGTCGATCAGCAGCTTCTGGATGTACAGCACGGCAGCGGGCGCCGCTCCGGCGACCACGTTCAGCAGAAACAGCCTCGTGAAGCCCCCCGGAGCCTGGCGCATGGCCATCGCGAACCCCTGGGCAATGCTCTGCAGTCGCCGGTTCATGAGTCGGCCCCATCTCGATAGGGACGCGCCTGCGTCTCGAACATCCGGGCATAGAGACCACCGGCGCTCATGAGCGAGGCGTGGCCGCCGCGTTCCACGACACGGCCTTCGTCCATCACCACGATCTCGTCCACGAAACGGGTCAGCCCCAGGCGATGGCTGACGACCAGCGCCGTGCGCCCCGAGATCCACGACCGCACCCGCTCCCAGACGTCCCCCTCGGCGGCCGGATCCACGCCGTAGGTCGGCTCGTCCAGGACGACCAGCGCCGCCTCCGTCCGGTAGAAGGCGCGCGCCAGCGCCAGCCGTTGCCACTCCCCTCCCGACAGGTCCTGCCCGCCGGTGAGCTCCGTGGCCAACGGCGTCTGCCACCGCTCCGGCAGCCGTTCGATGCGCTCGCCGATGCCGCTCCGGTCCGCCGCGGCACGCACGCCATCGAGGTCGTCACCGGCAGCGGCGGTGTTCCCGAACCACACGTTGTCGAAGGCGCTCACCGGAAAACGGCAATGGTCCTGCATGAGCGCGGAGACGCTCGCGCGCCACTCGTCGACCGACAGCTCCGGCAGGGGCCTGCCGTTCCAGCTCACGGTGCCGGTGTCGGGGTCGTACAGGCGGCAGGCCAGCTTGACGAGGGTGGTCTTGCCGGAGCCGTTGGCGCCGACCAGGGCGACCGATCGACCGCGCGGCACGCAGAAGCTCACTCCGCGCACGGCGTCCTGCTGCGCACCCGCGTAGCGGAAGGTGACGCGGTGGAACACCAGGCCCTCGGCGGACTCCGCTCGGGCGGCGGCCGGCCGGTCGCGCAGGCCGTCGTCCATGTCAAGGACGTCCTGGATCGCCTTGACCCGCAGCCCCTGGGCCTGGAGCTCGACGAGGCAGTGCAGGAACCGCGTCAGGCCGCGACGCAAATAGAAGATCGATCCGATGTAGAGCGCCAGGTCGCCGGCGGACAGCACTCCCTGCAGCCCCTGGTGCACGACGAACAGGAACGCTCCGCCGACGCCGGCGGCCGACAGCAGTGACCAGAGCAGCACCGTGCGGCGGCCCTTCGCCCGGAGGCCGAGCACCTCGCGCAGCGCGCCGTCGAACATCGCCTGCCAGCGCCCCAACAGCAGCCCGCCGATCGAGAGCAGAGCAGGCGCGTCTCCTTGGCGTAGCGAGGAGAGGTGAGCATCTGCTCATGGGCGTCCATCCGCTTTGCGGTCTCCGCCTGCGCCTTTTCGAGCGACCAGGAGCGATCCTCGATCCGGTTCTGCACGTGCATCGACGGAGCGACCGCCGCGATCATCAGCAGCGGCACCCACCAGGCCAGCGTGGCGGTCAGCGCGGCGACCGGCACCACCGCGAGCACGCCGACCATCAGGTAGTTCAGCGCGTTGCCGAAGTGATCGATGCTCGGGATGCTCGCCACCGCAAGGTTCAGGCGGCTTGCGAACGCCGGTGTCTCGAACGGGAGGATGCCGCGCAGCCTCCCCAGGTGTTCCAGGATGAGACGCTTCGTTCCGGCCAGGATCCGGTCGCGAAACGTCGTCTCCTCGAAGTCGACGAACTGCTCCACGAAGTCGAGCAGCAGATCGAGTACCAGGAATCCCGCGATCGCCGCGGCCAGGAGGGACGGTGTGCGCAGGAGCGACATCAGCCCGGTGTCGCCCGTGGAGCCGGCGATCCCGTCGACGATCACCTTCTGGGTGAACAGCACGGCCGCGGGCGCTGCTCCCCCGAGCACGTTTAGCAGGAACAGGCGCGTGAATGCGCCCGGAGCCTGGCGCACTGCCAGCGCGAAGCCCGGCGCAACGCTGCGGAGTCGTTCGTTCATGACAGACGTGCGACTCGCTGACCGCTAGAGCCCGCAGGCCTCCTCGGTCAGGTAGTCCCACTGGTGCACGTAGGTGATGCCGTCGATCACCAGCCGGTGGGCGTGCGGCAGTTCCTCTTCCCAGGTCAGCTCGGTACCGCCGGTCCGGTGGGGAGGCCGGTCCAGCTTGCCCCAGCGGTTGCCGTTGTACCTCCGGAACAGGACCGTGCGGCCTTCCCGGTTGAGGTAGGACAGCACCAGTGAGTCCGCTTCGGTTGCATCCGGTTCGATCTCGAAGACCCGCATGCACGCGAACGCCCGCCCGCCGATGCGGACGTCGAACAGGCCGCTCGCGAACATGGCGGGAGTGTCCGGAACCCGTTCGAGCGTTCCGTCCGGCCGCTCGGTCAGCCAGTCCCTGTCCTCGATCAGGCGGCCGAACGACCCGAAGTTGTGCTCCCAGCTCTCGTCGAGGAAGGTCTGCAGCTCTCGGGTGCCGTCGCCCTTCCGGGTGGACTCGTAGGCCACCCACTGCACCTCCGTGTCGTCCAGCCTGCCCCAGACCCTGCTGCGTCGGTACTCCTCGTCCAGAGAGTGGCCGCGCGGGACCAGCCCGGAGCGGTCGGGAAACGCCTGTTCGTCGACCTCGATCTCCACGCACTCCCGTCCGTGCACGACCGCCGGGCGCCGGGCGACCATGGCGTTGACCTCGGTCAACTTCGGCGCCGAACCGTCGCGGGTCTGCTCGTACTCCGCCCAGCGCACCCGTTCGCCGACCTCCGGCACGATGAACCACCATGCCAACTCGCGAAGGTCGATGGAGAACGGTTGCCCCGCGCTCCTGGTGACCGTGATCTCCGGGCGCCTCTCGGGAAACGGCTTCCCGGATTCCTTGCTCTCGACACGCATCGTCCTACCCCTCCTGGTCTTGGTGATGCCCAACTCCCTGCGCACCCGGTCGCGGCCATGGGACAGCCGACGCTTGACGGTCCCCGGCGGGCAGCGGTGCCGCGCGGCGATCTCCGCGATGCTCATGCCGTCCAGGTAGAACGCCCGCATCGCCCGCCGTTCCTGCTCCGGAACCGCCTCCATCGCGTCGATCACGGCGTCCGCCGACCGGTGCCGGCGCGCATCCGCGACTCCTATGCGGTTGACGGTCAGCGTGAGCTTCTCGGCCTCGGCGATCCGCTCCCGCCGCTGCGCCGAACGCAGGAAGTCGCTGCAGCGGTTTCGCGCCACTTGGTAGAGCCATGCGCGCACGTTCCCGGGCTCCTGGACTCGCAGCCCCGACCACGCCTGCATGAACGTCTCCTGCAGCACGTCCTCGACCGCGTCGCCCGACCCCAGGCGGTCGCGGATCAGCGCGCTCAGCGACCGCTCGTAGCGCCGCACCAGCGCCACGAAGGCGTTCTTGTCGCCGTTCCGGATCTCCCGGGTGAGAGCCTGATCGCTCGGATGTTCCATCGTTCCTTGTCCGGCTTCATCTCACAGGGCGTCGTTCGAGGGCAAAAGGTTCACTCTTCGAGTGAGGTTCGCTTCGCTCACTGGAAGACCTTCGGCCAAATCGGGGTACACTGAAGCAGCCTGACTGGAGGAAGCCATGTCCGGACTCACCGAGCAGCAACTCGCCTTCTTTCGAGAGGAGGGCTACCTCCTCGTCGACGACGCCATCGATCCGGCGGTGCTCCAGCCGTTCCGCGCCGAACTCGACCAGAACATCGACGCTTTCGCGCGGGCCGCGCTGGCCGACGGCCGGCTCTCCGACGCGCACGCGGACGAACCGTTCGAGCGCCGGCTGCACGCGCTGGCGCTGGAGCTCGACGATCCGGCTCCCCTGCTGGACCTGGGCCGCGGCAAGCAGCGCACGCCGGGCATGTTCCGGATCTACTGCTGTCCGTCGCTTCTCGACATCGTCGAGTCCGTGATCGGGCCGGAGATCCTCGCCCATCCGCAGTTCAACGTACGCGCCAAGCGGCCGTACCAGGACGAAGGAGTCGTGCCATGGCACCAGGACCTGGGCTACCTGCAGCCCGACGCCGAGGAGACCTTCATGGTCAACCTCTGGATCCCGCTGGTCGACGCCACGCGCGAGAACGGCTGCATGGAGGTCATCGCCGGCAGCCACCGGGCGCCGCTGATCGGCCATGAGCGCGGGATGGGACCGGCCGGCAATTTCAAGGGCGTCGTCGACGAGCAGCTCCCCGACGGCCAGCACGTGCTCTGCCCGGTGCGCGTCGGCGGCGTGCTGCTGACCCAGCACAAGACCATGCACCGCTCGATACCCAACGTCTCCGACCACATCCGCTGGAGCCTCGACCTGCGCTACTCGCACCCTGACCTTCCCACCGGCCGGCAGCAGGTGCCGGGTTTCATCGCCCGTAGCCGGAGAGACCCCGCGTCGGTCTGCCCGTCGGCCGAGGAGTGGTTGCGAATCGTCGAGTCCGCGAACGTGCCGGCCGGTTCCTGAGCGCTCCGGCGCCTGTGCTCACCGCGGCTGCCCGATGACCTCACGGCAGCCGCTCGCCATCGGCGACCGCCTGGAGCCGTTCGTCGACGATTTCCTGATCGATGAGCTGACCGGCACCGCCACCTTGCGCCCTCACCGGCCGACGCCCGAAGAGGTCGTGCTGGTGGCCGACCAACCGTGGGAGGGCACCTCGTCGGGGTACTTCACCATATTCGGCGACGGCGAGCGCTACCGTATGTACTACCGGGGCGCCCATCGCAGCCCTGCGCACCGAGAGGTGACCTGCTACGCCGAAAGCGCCGACGGCATCAACTGGAGCAGGCCGCACCTCGGCCTGTTCGAGTTCGATGGGTCCTCGGACAACAACATCGTGCTCGACGGCGTGGGCACGCACAATTTCACCCCTTTCGTGGACACCAATCCGGACTGCGCGCCGGACGCCAGATACAAGGCGCTCGGCCGCGGCCTGCGGACGCCGGACGGGCAGATCGGCACCGTGTACAAGCTGTACGCGTTCAAGTCAGCCGACGCGATTCACTGGGCGCTCATGCGCGATGCACCGGTTCTCACGGCTGGTACGTTCGATTCGCAGAATCTGGCGTTCTGGGATCCCCTGCGCGGTTGTTACGTCGAGTTCCACCGCAATATGAGGGACGGCTACCGTGACGTTCAGACCTGCTTCTCCCACGACTTCCTGGCATGGAGCGATCCTGCCTGGCTGTCCTACACGGGCCCCCCACCCAGGGAGCATCTGTACACCAACGCGATACGACCATATGAGCGTGCACCCCACGTCCTGATCGGATTCCCCACACGGTTCTTTCCCAAGCCGCTGTTTCCCGAACGCCCGGATCAGACCGAACCCACCTTCATGACCAGCCGCGACGGCCGCTCGTTTCGTCGCTGGCCGGGGGCGCTGATCCCGGTGACGGCACCTGCCGACCGTAGCGGCAACCGCTGCAACTACATGGAGTGGGGCCTGGTACGCCTTCCGCACAGCGACCGGGAGCTCTCGGTGTACGCGACCGAGGGCCGTCGGAGCGGCCCGGGCACCCGTCTGCGACGGTTCACGTTCCGCGTCGACGGATTCGTGTCCGTGCACGCCTCGGCTACGGGCGGGCAACTGCTGACCCGGCCGCTCGTGTTCGAGGGCAGCGATCTGGTGATCAACTTCGCAACGTCGCCCGGCGGACATCTGCGTGCAGAACTCCAGGACAGCGAAGGCCGCGCACTGACCGGCTTCTCCATGGCGGAGGCGGCAGTGATGAGCGGCGACCATATCGAGCAGCACGTGCGGTGGAGCGGTGCCGCGAAGGTCGCAACGCTGACCGGCACACCCGTGCGATTGCGCGTTGCCCTCTTCGACGCGGACCTCTATTCAATCCGCTTTCGGTAGGTGCGGGAGTCGAAACAGCGTGCCGGCCACGGAGCGCACCTCGGTCGCCTCGATCCTCCCCGCCGAGCGCATCACTCCTTCACAGCGCCGATCATGATCCCTTTGACGAAGTACCGCTGCACGAACGGGTACACCAGCGCGATCGGCACGACGACCACCACCAGAGCGGCGTATTTCACCATCTCCACAGGAATGTTGAGAAGCTCGACCAGGTCCAGCGAAATGTCCCCGCGCTTGTTCGTCATCGCGATGATCTCCCGAAGGTAGAGCATGAGCGTGCTCTTCTCCCGGCCGCGGGTAAAGACCACAGCGTAGAAGAAACTGTTCCACTGGCCCACGGCGGAGAACAGACCGATGGTGGCCATGATCGACTTCGCCATCGGAATCATCACGCGAAAGACGATCGTCAGATGCGAGGCGCCGTCGATGGTGGCCGCATCGACCAGGCTGTCGGGTATCGACTCGAAGAAGCTCTTCATCAGAATGACGTAGAAGCCCGGCAACAACAGGAAGACGACCAGAGCAGCAAGCGTATCGTAGAGGCCCAACGTGCGTATCAGGAAGTAGTTCGGAATCAATCCACCATTGAACATCATCGTGATGATCAGATAGACCATGAACACCCCCTTTCCGCGCAGCGTCCTTCGCGACAAGGGGTATGCGGTCATCGCGCACAAGGGCAGCAGTATCGCGACGGTCGATGCCGTGATGATCACGGTGTTGCGGAAGGAGACAAAGAGCTGCTCTTCGCCCAAGATGACGCGATAGGCGTCCACGCTGAGGCCCCCGGGAACGATGCGCAACGGGTTGGCCAGCAAGCCGCCGTAGGAGCTCAAGGATATCGCCACGACGTTCAGAAACGGGTAGAGAGTCAGGCAGACCCACACCAGTATCACGAGGTAGATCGCGTAGTCGGCGACGTAGATTCGCGGCCTCACGGTCCCACCCCTACCACAGCGCCCGCTCTCCCATCCTGCGAATGAGGTAGTTCGTGCCGATGATCAGGATCAGGCCGATGGAGTTCTTGAACAGCCCGACCGCCGTGGCGTAGCCGAATCTGCCCAGCAACAGGCCCACGCGGTACGTGTACAGCTCGAAGACGTCGGCGACCTTGAGCGTGAGCGAGTTGTGCAAGAGAAACACCGGCTCGAAGCCGTTGTTCATGATCCGGCCGATGCGCAGGATGAGGAGCACGACGATCGCGCTGCGGATGCCCGGCAGGGTCACGTACCATGCCCGCTGCAACCGGCTGGCGCCGTCGGCGACGGCCGCTTCATACTGCTGGGGGTCGATCGTACTGATGGCGGCAAGATAGATGATCGTGCCCCACCCAGCCTCCTTCCACGCTTCCGTAAAGACGACGATGCTGCGGAAGTAGCTCGGCTCCAGAAGGAACAGTCGCCGTTCGCCGCCGAGCGCCGCCACGACGGCGTTCAGAGGCCCGTCGAGCTGGAGGAGCTGCGAGACGATACCGGCAATCACCACCCAAGAGATGAAGTGCGGCAGGTACACGATCGTCTGCGACACGCGCTTGAACGCCAGGTGCCGGACCTCGTTGAGCAGCAGGGCCAACAGGATGGGCATGGGGAAGGTGACCGCGAGATCGTAGAGGCTGAGGATGAGGGAATTGGACAGAACGTACGTGAAGTCGTACTCGAAGAGGATCCGAAAGTTGTCGAATCCGATCCAATCGCTTCCCAGGATTCCCTTGTTGAACCGGAAGTCTTTGAAGGCGATGAGGACGCCGTACATCGGTATGTACATGAAGACGAAGAGATATGCCGCGGCGGGGACAAGCAGCATATAGAGCGTCCAGTTGCGCCTCAGATAGCGGGACAGGGTCTCCCTACGGGGGACGGGGATGGCTTCAGCCATGATGCGTCATCACTCCCACACAGATACGGAGCACCTGCAGGTCGGCCGCCGGGTAGGACGTCCGACCTGCAGGTCCACGGTGTGGCGTGTTCGAGGGCTGTTACATCTCTCCCTTCGTCGCCATGATGAACTCGTTCATCTCGCGCACGTACTCCTCGCCGCCGTTCTCATACCATCCTTCGAGGAGCGCGTCATAGTCGCTCACCGGCAGTTCTCCGAGGCAGATCTTGGTGACCACCTCATTGTAGGTCCGCTGGTAGCTGACGTAGTCCGGCCTGGTGGAAGCGGTCGGGATGAACCCGCGGCTCTCCGAAGGCCTGAGGGAGTTCAAGGCTATGTCGATGACGAACTGCATCTCCTCAAGACGCTCCTTGTCCCAGCGGGGCCCGTCGTACGGTCCCAGCACCGTGCGGAACTCGTTGCGCCGCGCGAAGGTCCGGGTGAAGTTCCCTTCCCTGTCCTCGAACACCTCCAACTGGTAGGCGAACCCGTCATCGCTGATCATCCAGTCGAATGCCTCGACCGCTCTGCGCGGATGCTCGGACGAGCTGGTCACGGCCCACACGCCCACCAGTCCGGTCGAGAACGTGGATCCGACGACCTCGCCCGCCGCGTTCTCGACGAACATGTAGTTGGATCGGGCGTCCGGAAAGTTCGGCTTGAGCTGCGCCTCCCCATGCGGCCGGATGTAGTACCCGGAGAACCCTCGCGACATGCCGGAGGCACCGCGATGAAAGTCCTCAACGGCGTTGGCCGGTCCGGTAAGCCCTGCGGGGTTCAGGTAGCCGGCCTTGAAGAGCTTGGCCGTGAATGCGAGCGCCTCCTTGTACGCCGGTGAGGTGCGGGAGTACTGCAGGTTCATGTACGGTTGGTCCTCACCGGAAACCTTCTGCCAGCCGAGCACGCCGAACTGGTCGGTGAGCATGGGCATGAACACCTTGTCCTTGGTGATCGTTGCCAGCATGCCGAAGGTGTCATCCTCGCCGTTCTGGTCGGGATCTTCTTCCGTGAACCTGCGCAGCACTTCCTCGAATTCCTCGAGCGAAAAGGCGTGGTCCTCGGGGATCTCTAGGCCGACGTTTTCCAGCCAATCCTCGCGGATGTAGTAGCCGTCGTTGCGCATGATCGTCGACCGCGGCATGCCGAAGATGCGCTCGTCTCCCATGATCCTGAGATTGTCCCAGGACACGTCATACGTGTGTTTCATGAAGTTGGGAGCACTGTCCAGATAGTCGTTGATCGGAATGATCGCTTCGCTCAGCGCCGCATTCTTGTAGATGTCATTGGCGCGCGGGAACATCACGACATCCGGCATGTCGCCGGACACCAGCAGAAGCTGCAGCTTCTCCAGGTAGTTGGTTTCCGGAGCGACCTCCAACGCGAGCCTGACGCCGGTCGCCTCTTCGATGGCGTCGAGAAACCCGAAGGTGGCCGGACCGGGGTCCCGGCCCGCCTGAAAGAACACGGTCAACTCCACCGGACCGGTGTCCTCGGCCGCGGCGGGCTCGGCCTGGGATGCGGCGAATGCGCGCCCGCCCGCCAAGAAAAACAAGATGAGTACCAGTACGACAGCCTTTCTCATCTCTCTGCCTCCTGCCGTTGCGTATCTACGCGACGGTGAGACGCGATCGAAGCGGCGACTCTGAGGCGACGCATCGACCATGTCGCACTCGTTTCACGCGAAGCGTAAGCATCTGCGACTGCCACCCCCATGTCAACCCGAGCATTTGACGGGGCTGGGACGGGAAGCACCAGGACCGAGACGCGGAACGCCGGGCTCAACTTCACCTTGATGCTCGGCGACATTCCTGGAGGCGGCGACTACGACGATCTCCTCCCGCTCACGGTCCGGCTCGTTCTGTTCGGCATGCCGCATATGCCCCGCCGGCGAGCACGTGCTCTGCCCGGTGCGCGCCGGCGTACTGCTGACCCAGCACAAGACCATGCACCGCTCGATCCCCAACGTCTCCGACCACATCCACTGGAGCCTCGACCCGCGCTACTCGCACCCCGACCTTCCCACCGGCCAGCAGCAGGTGCCGGGGTTCATCGCCCGCAGCCGGCGTCCATGACCTTATCGCGCTGAGTGGAGGAACTACCGGGAGCCAACACTCAGGGAAAGACTCTACAAGAAGCTCGCGAGAATCCCCTGGAAGCGATCGAGATGACGCTTGAAGCGAACCGCATCTTGGCCCAAGAGTCTCTCGACGACCCCGCCATGATCACTTCGTCCCGAGCACGTCCTCCGTGTCCCACTCCTGTTCGAACACCATGAGTTCGTCCAGCGCTGGAGAATCGGTACGTACTCTCGATACCAGATCCGGTAGTAGCCGGATTCCGTGACCTCGCGCCAACGCTCTCGGCACTGCCAGTATTGAAGGGCAAGGTACGACCGAGTGCCCACGATGCGCAGCAGCCCGAGCCTCAGACAACCCGGCAGCTTCGAGAAGTGGGGCACGATCTCCTCACTGACGAGCTTGACGAGCTCCTTCTCTTCGCGCCCGTCTCTGAGTGTCCAGCGCTTGAATGTGACGAATTCTGACATCTAGCGAGCGCGACAGGCGAGGTCAGCCGGCCTCCAAGACTCCCTTCAGCCGCTCGAGCTGGACGCCGTCGGCGCTGCGGATCGCGCGACGGATGAGCGGCGACATCAAGAGAAGCAGCAGCCCCCTGAAGCGGCACTCGGCGACCAGCGTGACACGTGTCGCGCTCTCGCCGGCCGGATGCAGCTCGTAGGTGTAGTCGGCGGTCACGCCGCCCTGCACCGAACGCAGCACGATCGAGCGCCCGGTCTCGCAGTGGGCGATGACCGACGCCCGTTCCGCGTTGCGGGCCTGGAAGCGGATCTCCGTGCCCTCCGCGGTCTCGCCCTGAGCCTCCATCCGGTCCACGCCGGGCATCCACCGGTGGGCGTTGCTCCAGTCGGTCAGCGCTTCCCACACCTCCCCTGCCGGCCTGTCGATCGTCTCCTCGACCGCGAACGTACGGGCCATCGGCTATCCTATCGACGGCCGGGGGCGGTGCTCCCGTGGCCGAACGCGCACTGCAATGCCCCGTTGCTGGAGGAGCTTGACGAGGTCGCCTTCCACCAGCGACTCCATCAGCTTGCCCCACTGTCCGTTGAACAGCTCGTTCAACTCGCGGATGCGGCGGGCGGTTTCCTGCATCTGGCGGTCCGTCTCCTGCTGCGACACGGAGATTCCGCGCAGGATGTTCCAGATCTCCTGCGGGGTGGCGGGTTCCTGTTGCGCGGTATCAGCCATGGAAGGTGTCGGCCACGGGAACCATACGTCCCTGGGTGGTAGCCGACAATCCCCCGGCATGCACACTCGCCTTGCCCGTCATGGATCTGACGCGTATCGCGTCGAGCTCATCCGCTGACAGAACGCCGGCTTCGAACAGGTTCAGATACTCCTGCGATACGCTCTGACCGAAGATCATGAGATCGTCCGTATTGATCGTCACCTCGACACCGCGGTCGACCAGTACGCGGATGGGGTGTGATGCAAGGCTGGATACAACGCCCAGCATGACGTTGCTCGACGGGCAGACGTTCAGCCGAATCCGGTTCCGCACCAGCCAGCTCATGACGTCCTCCGACTCCGCCGCCGCGATGCCGTGCTGGACCTCCGACACGCCGAGTCGGTCGGCATGCTCCCTCAGCCGTGCCGCTGGGCCGAACTCGCCGAGATGTGCCTTCAGCTTCATCCCTGCCGAGCGAGCGCGGGCGAAGAACGGCACCGCGGAATCGAGCGCGCAGGCATCCTCGTCGCCGTACAGGTCGATGGACTTGAATACGCCGGAATCGATTCCGTCGAGGATTCGATCCTCCATCTCCCCGTCGCCGACGGTCTCTCGCGCGATGCCCAACTCCGGACGCAGATCGATCCTGTCGCGATGCCGGTCCACCAGGCATTCGATGAACGATGACCACCCGTCGAAGCCCGTATCGTAGTGGCCTGCGGCGCGTACATCGAAGCTCATCTCCAGTCTGCGCACGCCGTCTGCGGCCGCATCGTCCACCGCCGCATGCGCCGTGAATTCGAAACCCGCCCGCGAGTTGACGTACGGGTCGATGGTCCGGGACGCGTAGTCCAGCATGCCCTTCAGCCCTCGCAACGGGACCGGCGGTCGAGCCAGCGAGCGCCCGAGCCAACGCTCCACGTTCTCGATACGGGTACCGAAGTAACAGTGACAGTGGGAGTCCGCTTTCGGCACGCTCCTCACCGCCACGAGATCCCCGGTTTCAAGCGCCTCCGCGAATGACGCGGCCACCATCAGAGCTCATCGCGATGGGCACTGTCGGGACTGAATGCCGGCACGCAAACAGAAAGGTATTCGGCCCCGCCGGGGAGCGGGCTACTGTATCTGACCCACTCCCCTTTCTGAGCGACAACTGCTTGCCCCGCGCCGACGTCGAACTCCCCGTTTCTGGTCTCTACATGCAGGGTGCCGGACAACACGACGGAATACTCGTCGAACTCCGGCGTTTGCCCGGGCTCACTCCAGCCTTCGGGACTGCGCATCATCGCGATACTGAGGTCCGCTGACTGCGAGCGCACGCGGCCAACCAACTCGTCGATCGTCTTCGGCGGAATCCCATGCTCGGGGATCCTCACCGGACCTTCAATCAGGACCGCCACCTATCTCACCTCTCGTCCTCTTGAATTCCTGGATTCACTGACCCGGCGGGCGTCGATGACGCGCGCAAGCTGCTGCACGGCCGGCCCCAACTCGTCCTCCGACACGCCAGCGTAACCCAGGTGCAGGCCCGGCCGCGCGCCGGGTCCCAGCCAGTAGGCCGAGAGTGGGCGCAGGGCGAGGCCGGCCCGGCGGCCGGCTTCCGCGACCGCGATGTCGTCCACGCCATCGGCGAGCCACCCCGCTACCTGCATGCCCGAGTCGGTCGGCGCCAGCTCGATCGTCCCGGGGAGATGCTCGCGCACCAATGCGAACAGCAGGGCCTGGCGCTGCGCATAGCGGCTCCGCATCCGCCGCACGTGGGCGCCGTAGTGGCCGGAGTCGATGAACTCCGCGAGTGCGCCCTGCACCGGCTGCGGCGCCGTCTGTCCGGTGTTGCGCACCGCGTTGGCGAAGGCGGCCTGCAGGCCTTCCGGGACGATCAGGTAGCCCACCCGCAGCGCGGGCAGCATGGTCTTCGCGAACGTGCCGACGTAGACCACCCGGCCGTGGGGGTCGAGCCCCTGCACGGAGGCGATCGGCCGGCCACGGTAGCGGTACTCGCTGTCGTAGTCGTCCTCGATCACGAAGGCGCCCGCGCGCTCCGCCCAGTCGAGCAACAGGAGACGGCGCTCCAGCACCAGGGTCGATCCCATGGGGTACTGGCAGGACGGGGTGACGTACGCCAGTCGAGCCGCGGGGCAGCGCGCCTCCCCGGCCTCGACGTCCATCCCCTGCGCGTCGACGGGAACCGGCTCTATCCGGGCGCCCGCGCCGATCAACGCGGCCCGTGCCCCGAGGTATCCCGGCTCCTCCAGCCACGCCGGATCCCCGGGATCAAGGAGCAGGCGAGCGGCGAGGTCGAGGGCGGCCTGGGAGCCGGTCACGACGATCACCCGTTCCGGCGAGCACGCCACGCCCCGAGCCGCCGCCACGTAGGCGGCGATGGCGGCGCGCAGCCGCGGATCGCCGGCGGCGTCGGCGTATCCAAGCCGTTCAGCCTCCGGCTCACGGGCGTGGCGGGCCACGATCCGCGCCCACGTGCGATGTGGAAACGCCGCGATGTCGGGCAGTCCGGTCTGGAACGCGCCCTGGGCGACCGATCCGCGCGCGACGCCGGAGAGCTCCCTGCCCCGTTCGGAGAGAGCCGCGGGACCGGCGGCGGGTGACGAATCCGATCGCCCCGCGGCCCCGTGTCGAGCGCTCTCCAGTGAGCGGCGAATCACCTCGGCGTCCACCTCCGCGATTCGCGTGCCGTCGCCCACCCGCGAGCTGACGAAGCCCTCGTCGGCGAGCTGCTCGAAGACGGCGATCACGGTGTTCCGTCCCACGCCCAGCTCGCTCGCCGCCGCCCGGGTCGATGGCAACCGCGTGCCCGGCTTCAGCCGCCCCGACAGGATGGCCGCCCGCAGGTTCCGGTAGATCTGACGATAGAGCGGCTCCCCGGAGCCGCGATCGGGAGCGACGTCCGGCGGCAACTGGTGGATATCTCTCATGGGCATCCATTGGTTCTATAAAATATAACGAATTGGATCTTTTACTAGTATCAAACGCGATGGTATCTGAAGGGGGCCTGCTTGTGGAGTTCCGGCCCGCAGGCAGGCGAGGGAGTGCCCATGAACGACACCGTTGATCTCTACGCCCCCACCGAACGCAGCCGCGTGCGCCGGGGCCCGAAGCGCGCCGCGTACGACCGGGCGACCGTGCACGCGATCATCGACGATGCGCTCGTGTGCCACGTCGGCTTCGTGGTCGACGGAGCGCCGCGCGTCCTGCCCACGGCCGTCGCGCGCATCGGCGAGTACGTGTACGTTCACGGCAGCAGCCACAGCACCATGCTGCGCACGCTCGGGAACGGCGCGCCGGCCTGCGTGACCATCACCCACCTCGACGGACTCGTCGTGGCGCGCTCCGCGTTCCACTCGTCCATGAACTACCGCTCCGTGGTCATCCATGCGTGCGGCCGCGCGGTCCATGGCGCGCGCAAGCGCCACGCGCTCGACGCTCTGGTCGAGAGCCTCATCCCGGGGCGGAACGGCGATGTGCGCCCGCCGAACGACGCGGAGCTGGCCATCACCTCCGTGATCGAGTTCCCGCTGGAGGAGGTGTCCGCCAAGACACGCTCCGGACCGCCTGTCGACGCCAAGGGCGACTACCTGCTGCCGTTCTGGGGTGGAGTCGTGCCGCTGCGCATGGTCGCCGGCGCGCCCGAAAGTGACGACGCGGCATTCCGTGCCAGGATTTCGCCGCCTCACTACCTGGAGTGGGAAACCCGTCGATGACGCTGCTGCCGGCGCGCGCCCGCGCGCTCGTCCGGCCCGATTCGCCGGCATCCTGAGGGCACCCCGGCGCGTGGACACGCCGCGTATCGTCCGCTACGGTGCGAAAGCTCGATTGAGCCACGGGGAGGGGTTGCCGTGAAACTTGGATTCGTCACCTACCAGATCGGTGCGGAGTGGGACGTTCCCACGCTCATCAGCATGTGCACCGCGGCCGGCATGTCCGGCGTCGAGCTCCGCACCACCCACGCGCACGGCGTGGAGGTGGATCTGAGCGCGACCGAGCGCGCGGAGGTACGCCAGAGGTTCGCCGATGGTGGGGTGGACATCGCCGGCTTGGGAAGTGCGTTCGAGTACCATGCCGTCGATCCGGCGGTCGTACGCCAGAACATCGAAGGCACCATCGCCTACGCCAAGCTTGCCGCCGACCTGGGCTGTCCCGGCATCAAGGTGCGGCCCAACGGCCTGCAGACCGAGGCAGGCATACCCGAAGAGAAGACCCTGGAGCAGATCGGGCTGGCCGTCCGCGAGTGCGCGCAGGCGGCGGCCGACCTGGGCGTCGCCGTCCGGGTCGAGGTGCACGGCCGCGAGACACAGGAGCCGCGCCGGATGCGCACGATCATCGATCACGCCGATCACGAGAACGCCTTCCTGTGCTGGAACTCGAACCCCGGCGAGGCGGTGGACGGCTCCATCGACGAGGCCTACGGACTGCTCCGCCACAAGATCGGGCTGGTGCACATCACCGAGCTGCACACCACCTATCCCTGGCGCGACCTGTTCGCCAAACTGCACCGCGACGGCTACACCGGCTACACGCTGGCGGAGATACCTGCCAATCCCGACGGGGAACGCGTCCTCCGCTACTACCGGGCCCTGTGGGAGGCGTACCAGCCCTCGCCTACCGCCTGATCCGCTGCCCGTCCACCACGTCATCTCGGGGTACACGACCCACTGGCGATGGCTCTGAATGGACCGGAGGTGGTTCGGCGTCGCAGACGCCAGTTGGTCCAGCGCTACGTGAGCATGTCCCTGTCGGCATCGCGTTTGGAGCGCAGGATCTCTTCGGGAGGGACACCGAGTTCGAGCGCCATGCGTGCACTCGTCTCCAGCGTCAGCTTGGTATTTACGGTCTGATCGAACGCCAAGCGCGCCAATGCGTCAAACCGCCCTATATCGGCATCAATCCGCTCCAGCGTATCGCGTAGCGAAGAGTCGAGCGTCGCGATCGTCTCTGTCTGAGAGGCATCGATTCGTGCTGCCAGTTCGGTATCGTCTGCGCCGAGGCCGCCCCTGAGTGCTGCAGTGACGACCTTCGCGGCGACGCTGCCGACGAAGGCGCCCAGCATCGGCACGGGTATGAGAATCTGTCCCGCGGCGGCCGACAGTGCCACAAGCGCCGCATCGGACGCCACCGAGAGCGAAAGATCGACGAACTGCGGAGCGTCGATCTTGCCGGTCTGGTATTCGCCGACCAGGGTGCCGATGCCCATCACGCTGCTCACGAACGACCCGGCGAACGGCGCGGCCAAGCCGGTCGCGTTGGAGAGCAGGTAGACTGCGCCGCCCGCCGCGGTACCGACGACGGCTCCTCGCGTCGTATCCAAGCCCACTTCTTTCCAGTCGAACTCGCTCCGAAACGGGTTCCTGCCGGCTCGCATCCTGGCCCAGACCGCCTGGGCGAAGCGCACGCCGGAGCCGGCCGCCGCGCCGCTGCCTGCGCCGGCAAGCGCGCCGTCCGGTGACGGGCCATGGGCCGCGCGCGCCGCGTCCTGCGACGCTTCGTGCTCCTCCGCCAGCCTGCTCCCTCGGTCCTGCATGGTCTCGTGGACCTGCCCATACTGAACCTCGTCGTACGTCGCTTCGCCGGCTGCCAAGAACTCGTCCAACGGCCGACCGGTCCGCTGCTGCAGCGACTCGACCCGCCGCCGTAGGTGCTCGACGCCGCGATCCGACAGACCATCTATCGCCCCGCTTTGCCTGAGTTGCACGAGTTGCTCGAACTGGTCCCGAGGGATGTGGTAGCGGCCGCCTGCCGGCACAAACCATGCGTATCGCTCCGCGTGCGACGCGACCGCTTCGAGGGATTCCGACAGGCTCTGGTGGTACTTCGACTGGACAACCCCGCCGTCGACGTAGTCCTCGGGAGCGAGTCGCCCAACGCCCTCGAAGGTGGCGGCCGGCATACGCTGATGCAGCACGTCGAACGCCCGGCCGACCGCGACGGTGACCTGTTCGGCGATTTCGCCGTGCTTGGTGCTCGCGCTGCCGAGTATGCGTTCGGGCGTGCCGACGAAATCCTCGACGGCTTGCATCTCTTCCAATGCATGCTCGAACGCGTGGTCCTGCCGCGTCAGCGCGGCGTCAAGCGCGTCGCTGCGGGCGTCCCTCTCTTCGGCCGCCCACGCGGCGGCCGTCTGGGCAGCGACGTGCGGCCCGCGTCGACTGGCGTCAGCCGTCTCAACGGCTGCCTCCTCCCGACGTCCTGGATGGCGAGGACTTGGCGTTGTGGGCGCCGGCGCTTGGTGCGACCCTGGGCCGTCTCCGCCAAGCGGACGGCGGAGCAGTACGCTGAGCGTACGAATGTGGTTGGTGAGCGCTGCAAGTCGTTCCTTCTGACGGGCATCGAAGTGCCGATAGTCGTCAGGCGCATCCTTGGCAAGCTGGTCGAGGCTATCCACGCACCCGGCGGCGACATCTCTGACGCTCTGGCCCAGCCAGTCGATGTATCGCTCTGCCACGGTGAGCGAGCAGATTCTCGTGTCTACCTTGCTCCGCAATTCGTTCGCTTCCTCGCGTTTCTTGCGTCGGACATTCCAGAGGACCGCCGCGCCCGCCAACAAGGAGACCGAGGCCAGCGT
Source organism: Spirochaetia bacterium (assembly GCA_965202935.1). Lineage (GTDB taxonomy): Bacteria > Spirochaetota > Spirochaetia > SZUA-6 > Bin103 > CATQHW01. Next base: position 6,278,448 of record OZ241879.1, on the reverse strand, counting down.
CCAGCCGATCGGCCCGGCGAGCGCCACCAACGCGGTCCCCGCCACCATGCCGCCGCCGGCGGCCAGCGCTCCGCCGCCGAGCCAGGCGAGGGCAGCGTTCGTCGCCGCCGCACCGGATAGCGCGGAAATCGCGGTGCCGGTCGAAGCCGTGCCGAAAGTCGTCGCCACCGCGAAAGCGGCCGTGGGCCCGAGACCGAATACCCCGATGCCGGCCAAGGAGCCCGCAGCGCCGATCGCGTTTCCGACCCGCTTGGCGTGCTCGCGCTCCTGCTCGAGACGCTTGACGTCGTCTTCGAATCGACCGTCCTCCACGCGGCAACGCGCTACCGTTTTCTGGAACTCCTTGGGTGAGCGCGCGAGCCGGTTCATGTAGTCTTCGGCGCGCTTGATGACAGGGACCGCATGGGTGCGCTGCTCGTGGAGCCGCTCGCTGGCGCAGACGACCCGCCGACAAACCGCTATGTGTCGCGACACTGCTATCTTGAGTTCGGCCATTGCCTCCTTACGCCGGGAGATCATTGGGGCGGCGGCCTCGCCCTGCAGACGGCGAAGCTGCTCCTGTTCCTGGGCGATAGCAGCCAGACCAGCCCGAATCTCGTCGAACAGAGGCGCGGACGCCTTGATACCCTTGTTGATCAGCCACTCCGTCGCGGCGGTGCGATCCCGCAACGGTCCGATCGCGACCAAGGCGTCGATGCGCTTGAGACTGGCGGCGTCCAGACGAACTGAGACCTTCCCTCCACCTCGCCCTCTTGCAGGCTCCGGCGCCGATGCGATTTTCATCTCTTCATATCCGATCAGGCATCTTCAGATGCATGCGTGTATCTTACGCGGCCTTTCACTTCTCGTTACGTGGCGACCCTGCCGGCGTAGAACTTGAAGTACCGGTGCTGCCGCAGCCCCAGCTCTTCGTAGAACGCGGCAGCGGGCGTCGCCTCGCTGGCGATCAGGGAGATGGAAGCCTTCGCGTCACCCAGCGTGTCGAGCAGGTGCCGGATCAGTCCCCGCCCGTGACCTGACCGCCGCCGGCCGGCGCGCACGAACAGCTCCTGGATGTAGTAGTTGACCCGGTCCCGCCAGGGGTAGCGGTACCCGAACAGCGCTCCGATCACCTCCTCGCCGTCCAGCGCGAGCAGACAGTGATCGGGGTCGAAACTCCAGAACCGGTCGAGGTAGGCGAGCGCCCGCGAAGCACTCCAGGACTCCCGGTACGGCGGCTCGGCGAACACCTCGACGAACAGCCGCGCGCAGTCCTCCAGGTCTTCCCGCGCGATGGGACGTATCACCGCGTCATGGGGCGTCAGGCGAGCGAATCCCTCGCTCCCGCAAGGGCGGCGTAGCAGCGTTCCGCCGCGTCCCATGGATCGTAGTCGGGACGCTTCCAGATCATGGCGCTGACCTCGGCGGTCACCGCGATGTCCGTGCGGTGCGCGACCACCAGGCGGAAGTACTCGCCCAGGTCCAGGCTTCCCTCGCCGGGAAGCTGGAAGACGACGTTGCCGTCGCCGTCGAGGTACCCGTCCTTGACGTGGATGTGCGCGGCGTGCGGCAGGCACAGATCGACGCTGTGGCGGAGATCCATCCCCTGCACGTGGAAATGGCTGATGTCGAAGTTGATGCGCAGCGCCGGATGGTCGGTCCGCTCCATCAGCCAGACGGCCTTTTCCGGGGCGTCCAGGGCGCCGCCGACGTGCGGCTCGGCTGCAAGAATGACGCCGTGATCTCGGGCGATGTCGGCCAGCTCCAGCAGAGACGCGGCGATCCTCTCGCGCCCTCCGTCCCAGGGCGGGTGCGGATGCGCGGGCGGCGAGCTGAGCACCGCCGGCCCGTCGTCCAGCCACAAGTCTCGGGCCAGGCCGCAGATGGCCCGAAACCGCTCCAGCAGCGCGGGCCGGCCCTCACCCTCCTCACAGAGCGGCAGCAGCGCCATCACCGCCGACAGGTCGAACCCCAGGTCGCGGATGGTGCCGGCGAGCCGCTTTCGGTCCTCCCGGTCCATCAGGTCCGGCGCGGTCGCCCAGCCTTCCTCGCCCATGATCTCGATCGCCTCATAGCCGAGCGCGCGCAGCCGCGGCAGCGCCTCGTACACGTCCAGCTTCTGCATGGCGTAGGTGCCGTATCCCAGCTTCATCGGACTCGCGCTCATGACGTCTCCTCCATTCGCGTGCGTTCGGCGTGCAGTAGCTCGATCCAGCGCTTCATGTAGCGGCCGTGGTCGTGCCAGGTGCGGCCGGAGACCAGGTTGCCGTCGACCGCCCACGGCTCTTCGGAGTAGATCCCGCCGCACACCTCCAGGTCGAACCGGCACTTGGGCACGCACGCCATCGTCCGCCCCTTCACCACCCCGGCATACGCCGGGATCTCCACGCCGTGGCAGACCGATGCCACCGGCTTGCCGTGATCGAAGAAATGGCGGGTGATCCGCACCAGGTCGGGGTCGTAGCGGATGTACTCGGGCGCCCGGCCGCCGGAGAAGAAGAGCCCGACGTACTCCTCGGGCCGCACGTCGGCGAAGGCCACCTCCGCCTGGATGGTGTAGCCCTCGTACTCGCGCGTGATCTCCCAGCCGCGCTGCGGGATCTCGTGCAGCACCATCTGGTAGCGCCGTCGCTCCGGGCCGGCGACCACCGGCCGGAACCCCTCCTCCTGGATGCGCAGAAACGGATAGAGCGTGTCCACCGTCTCGGTGGCGTCGCCGACGATGATCAGGACGCCGTCTGCCTCGGTTCCCATGCGAGCCTCCTCCAGCCTCGTGCTGCAGCGTACTTCGGCGCCGAACCGGAAGGCGAGCGCGCCGGCCGGTAGACGGACCGCGCCACGCGGCCTATCGTCGGCCGGCGCACCACCATCCGATCATGAACATCCTGATTACCGGAATCACCGGCCGCATCGGCGCAAACATCGCCCGTCACTTCCTTGCACACGGGCACGCGGTGCGCGGCTTCGTCTGGCCGGAGGACCGCCAGGGCGCCAAGCTGCGTCAGCTCGGCGCGGAGATCTTCGAGGGCGACCTGGCCAGCTCCGCCGACGTGAGCGCCGCGGCAGCCGGGCAGGAGGTGATCCTGCACCTGGGCGCGGCCTTTCAGGCCGGCGGGCCGTTCACGCCCGAGCAGTACTTCGACACCAACGTCAAGGGCACCTTCAACGTGCTGGAGGTCGCCTCCGGGCTCGGCTCCGCGCTGCGGCACGTGATCGTCTCCAGCACCGACGCGACGATGCACAAGTACCCGGAGGACGGCATCGACGAGCCGATCGGCATCGACACGCTGCCGCTGGACACCACCGGCTGGTACGGGTACAGCAAGATCCTCACCGAGCACTTGGTGGACCGCTACGTCCGGGACGAGGGCATGCCGGCCACCGTGTTCCGTTACAGCTTCGTGTTCGGCGCGGGCGAGATGGTCAGCTTCCCGCAGTTCCACCTGCGGACCTTCATCGATCAGCTTGAATCGCGCTCGGATCCGGAGGCGCGGGAGGTGCTCGCCGCCATGCGTGCCGTCTACACGGGAGAGCCACACGTCATCGTCGCCCGCGACCGCCGCGGACGGCCGTGGAAGAAGCACACCGTCGAGGTCCGCGACATCGTGCACGCCTACGACCGTGCGGTCGGCAACGCCAACACCTTCGGCAAGACCTACCAGCTCGGCTCGGGCCGCCCGATCACCTGGGACACCGTCGTCCCCTACCTGGCGGAGCAGCTCGGCGCCCCCTGCTCGACCTTCGACCTGCCGGTCACGCCCACCTACTACGAGCACGACCTGTCGGCGGCCCGCCGGGACTTCGGCTACGACCCGCCGTTCTCCTTCCGGCAGATGGTCGACGACGCCGTCCGCTTCGCCCGCGGCGGCGCGAGCGACATCATCGCCACGAAGCTCTGAGCCGCCTCCTCACGCTGGTCCCGGCGCTGGAGGTCCAGCGCGGGCTCTACGATATTCCGCGCGGCCCGCGGCGCTTTCGCGCCTACCTGGACGCGATGACCGACGGGCACGGCGGCCTGAAGCTGCCGCTTCCCCTGTTCAACCCCATGGGCAACGAACACGTCGCGGCCGTGCTCGACCGGCTCATCGACGCCGGCGCCGAGGCGACGGCGCGCGACGCGCTCGCGCGGGTGGCGGAACGGCTGCCCAAGGACGCGCTGGGCGGCACCGTGCGGGTCGCGCTGGTGGTGGCCGACGACGCGGGCGGCGGCTGGACCGACCGCTGTCTTTCGGACGAGCAGGCGCGCTTCCAGGGCCGGGCGCTCCGCACGCGCGGCTGGGCCGTCGGGGTTCTCTGGACCGGAGACCGCCCACCGCTCACGGGCCGGAGCGGACCGCGGCCGCCACGGCAGAGGCCGTGTATCGCCACGCATATCAACGCAGGCACGGCGAGCCTCGCGTGCTGCGCGACCGCCTGCTGCAGGAAGGGCTGGCGGCGCGCTTCGGCGGGGCGCGCGAGCGCTCGCCGGGGCCATCCGCGCTTTCGCGCACGGCCGAGGTGATGGGCCCGCACCTCGACTCCGATCGGCTCGCTACCTGCGTCGCCTGCCTCTACGGCGACGATGCCGCCAAACGGGCCGGATACGATGCGCTCGGTCTCCGGCCGTGGGCCGGCTTCGCCTTCGGCGCCGAAGCGGTGGCGAGCGCCGGTTGCGATCCCGTCGCTGCGCTCGCGACCGGCCCGGCCACGCCGGTGCCGATGCTCAGCGGGCGGACCCGAAGCGCAGGCTGAACGCGTGCCAGGATGGCCGCGGATCAGTCCTGCTCGGCCTTCTGGATGAACTTCTGCTTGGCGAAGTCACTCACGCCTTCGGCCGCTTTCGCCGCCTGCTCCCACTCGCCGCGCTTCTCGTGGTAGTGCATGGCCTTGTAGGGCTCGGAGTCCTCGGCCAACTCGCCCGTGGTGCCGATGTTCGGCGATGCAAAGGTATGGGTGGAGTAGTCGCGCGGCGCCTCGGCGCCGCAGTCCGGGCACGGTGTCCGGGCGGCGTCCGGGCTGTCCGAGCTGAACAGCAGCTTCTCGAACAGCCGCTTGCAGATCCTGCATCGATAGACGTATACGGGCATGGGTCTTGTCGGAACGCGAACCAGCGCAGCATATCAGGATCGGCACCCCCGGCGTCACTGCCGTCGCCACGCACGCCTGAATCGCCGGTGGTTTGAAGCAGCAGCGACAAGCGTGCGTTCAATGGGACGAAAGGGCGCCAATCCCCGCGGACCACGGTGTTGGATGACACCAGGCACACCGATCGGTAGGATCCGGGAGGAAGCGAAAGGCGCCGGAAGAGGTGTACGTGAGCGCAGAATTGATAGCCATCGTCGCAGCGGCGATCGCCCTCGGCACCGCCATGCTCGCTTCCATGCGCGGCGTTCGCCAGGACGCACGGGACCGGCACAACGAGCTGAGGGCCGACATGGCAGCCCTCGACAGCAGGCTGACAGGCGAAGTGAAGACTCTCGGCAGCGAATTCAGAAGCGAGATGAGAAGCCTCGGGAGCGAACTCAGAGGCGAGATGGAGACCCTCGGTACCGGACTCAGGGGCGAGATGGACACGCTCGGCAGCGAACTCAGAAGCGAGATGAAAAGCCTCGGGAGCGAACTCAGAGGCGAAATGGAGACTCTCGGGAGCGAACTCAGAGGCGAGATGGAGACTTCCGGCACCGGACTCAGAAGCGAAGTGACCTCACTCGACGGCAGCCTTCGCGCGGAGATGAGCGGCCTGCGCGACGACATGAACTCCATGGAAGGCAGGATGCGGGACGAAATGCAGACCGGCTTCAAGGAGGTCAACACCCGTGTCGTCAACCTCGGAGACCGTCTGTCCAAGGTGGAGGGGATCATCGAAGGAGTTTTCTGGGGCGCCCGCAACCCGCCTGCCGAGAAACCGGGGGAAGGCGTCGCGTAGGAGCTCGCCGGTGCGAAGCCGTCACTGGTCGAACGGATTGCCCATGAATCGCTCGAAGCACAGTTGCTCCGGGTGGATGCCGGCCGATACGCCGTACTCCCGCGCCGCGCGGATGCTCTCCGGCGCGTCCTCGCTCATCTCCATGACCCTGCCGGGATAGACGACCTTGATCACCCGGTTCCTCTCGACGTGGAAGTACCAGCCGGGCGACTCCAGCCGCTCGGCGACCTGCTCCAGCACGGAGTCGACATCGTCGTCCGACACTTCGACGTTGCAGAACGTGAGCTCGCCCCGCGCTCCCTCGCTCTCCAGCCGGCCCTTCGACCGTCCCGTCACCTCGACACGGTCCCAGATGCCTCGATCGCTCCGCAACGACTCCGCGATCAGCACTCCCTTCCACTTCATCCCGCTCACTCCCGATGGCTCACTCCCGATGGGTCAGTCTTCGACCAGGCGCTTGCCCATGCTCACGACGTCGTCCTCCGCGTAGCCGATCGACCGATAGAACGCGACGACGCCGGTGTTCGATCGCCTGATCTGCAGGTTGATCTTGGGACACCCCAATGAACGCAAGCGCGATTCCGCCTCGTCCATCAGGACGCGGCCGAAGCCTTTGCGCCGGCAGTCTGCCGCGACCGCCAGGTAGTTGACCCAGCCGCGATGGCCCTCATACCCCACCATGACTGTCGCCACGAGCCGGCCGGCCATCCATCCGACAAGGAACAGGTCTCGCTGGATGCCCAGCTTGCGGCGGATGTCCTTGACCGGGTCGTTCCACGGCTTGACCAGCCCGCACTCCCGCCACAGGGCCACCACGGCGTCCTGGTCGGACTCCCGGAATGGGCGGATCTCCATCTCATTCACCTCTCGCCCACCGTGAATCCGGGCGACTCGCGCCCTGCTCCTCGGTCGCCGGCATCCACGACTCCACGTATGCGTCTCCCAGCCTCAGCCGGGTGATATACAGCACTTGGCCCGTGTGGAGCTCAAGGTGGCACATGGTCTCGTAGATCGCGTCCAAGGTCGTGGTGTCGAATCCCTGGATTCTCCTGGGTGCGAGAAGATCGGAGACGCCGATGCGCGAGTAGACTTCCCTCACTCGATCGAGAACGCCGTTGAACTCGGCCTGGAGCTCATCCTTGGGAACTCGCTCTACGACGTGGAACTCGCTAGGGCGATCCCGCACATCCGGCTCCCCGCCCATCGCCGAGATCGCCCATTGACGCAGATTGCCCATCAAGTGCCGGATGATCACCCCGATCGGATTGCAGCCATCTCGCGGCGCCCACCACACATCCTCGGTCCTCAGTTGATCGAGGCAGTGGTTGATCTTGCCCCGTGCGTGGTCGATCTGGTACCCGGATCTCGCCATGAATGCTTGTGACACTTCGCCCTTCATGCATGTCTCCTCGGTTCGATGGTCGCGGTTCGACGCCTCGTCGTGTGGCTTCGTGGAATCCGGGCGCAGATCGGGGCGCGGCCTGGCGGCATGCATCGCCCGCGCCGTCCGGTCGAGGTCCACCAGTATGTCGAAACGCCGGGAAATGGCCTCGGGCGACATGTCCCGTGACACGCCACGACTCCTGGCCTTGGCCTCCCTCACACCGCTCATGGCGCGCTCTCAAGCTGTTCGACGTCGCCCAGATCCTGATGGCGTCCGGCTATCTTCTTCATCGTGATCAATCCGTCGACGGAAACCACCGTAACGAGCACGCCATCCAACTCGTAGGTCTCACGGCTCTGCCACACTTCCTCAAGAAACTCGGGCAACAGCAGCAAGTCCACGGTCAAGAGATCATCGCCGATCGCCTTGGATATGCGAAACAGCTTCCGCTGCCGTGGACGCCCCGTATCGAAGGGGATCAGTCCCCCCGGAATCGTAAAGCCGGCGCTCGCCAGGACTTCGCGAGCAGCGATCGTCATGTACAGGCACGACAACGGAGGCACCAGAGCCGTCGAGGGTAGGCTCCGCATGCGATGATCGGCGCGTGCGCGGTTCCGTCGCTCGATCGTCCCTGGTCGTCGCAGCCGCCCTGTTCGGCGTCCTGCTGCCCTCCGCCGCCGCCGCCGGCGGCGACACCGAGCGGCTCCGGCTGAATGTGTACGCCGCGTCCTCGCTCACGGACGCCTTTACGGAGATCGAGCGAGCGTTCGAGGCAGCCCACGCCGACGTCGACGCTGCGCTCAGCTTCGCCGGGAGCCAGGTCCTGCGCTTGCAGATCGAGCAGGGCGCGTCGGCCGACCTGTACGCGTCGGCCAATCCCGATCACGCGCGGGCGTTGAGGGACGCGGGGCTCCTGCGCGGCGTCCGATCGTTCGCGGTCAACGAGCTGGCGGTGATCGTGCCTCCGGACAATCCCGCCGGCATCGAGTCCTTCGGCGATCTGGCCGCCGCCGAACGGCTGGTCATCGGCACCGCGAGCGTCCCGGTGGGCCGGTACACCCGTGCGGCGCTGCGCCGCTCCGCTGCGGCACTGGGCGCGGAGTTCGAGGCGACCGTGCTGGCGCACGTGGTCTCCCTGGAGAACAACGTGCGGCTGGTGCGGGCCAAGGTGGAACTGGGCGAGGCGGACGCCGGCATCGTCTACCGCACGGACGCGGCGGCGTCCACGCGCGTGCGCACGATCGCGGTCCCCGCCGCCTTCAACGAACGGGCCGAATACGTCATCGGCGTCGTCCCCAACGGCGGCGGCGCCGAGCCGGCCGAACGATGGATCGCCTTCCTGCTCTCCCCGGAGGGCCAGGCGATCCTGCACGCGCACGGGTTTCTGGCCCCCTGACGCACCCGCGGTCGACCTGCGACACCGGCTCCGGTACAATCTGCCAGCGAAGATCACGAGACGGCGGCGGGTTGCCGCCATGGCTCAGGTTCTCCATCTCCGAGGAAAGATGCGCATGACCTTCTTTTTTGCCGCGCTGCTTGCGCTGTCGTTCGGGCTCTTCCCGCTGGCGGCGGAGGTAACTTCCTGTAGAGCCTATTGCGACAGTTCCGAAAGGAACTGCGCATACAAGGACGTCGGAGCGTTGGAAGACACCTACATAGTGAACAGGTTCATCCGCTCGGTGGCGGCGGGGGACCAGCGCGGATTGGCGGAGATCGTCTCCTATCCGCTACCGAGAAACCATCCTCTGCCAAGCATACAGACCGAGCAGGAGTTCGTGCAGCTCTATGACGAGGTGATCGATAAGGAGTTCACCATGACGATCGCAGGGTCGGACCAATACGACTGCGGCCGGCAAGGATGGCGTCCCCTCTCGATCGTACGCAGCGATGCGAACGAACCCGAGCAGGGGGGAGTGCGACTCGTATGGTTCGACGCCGATGGCAACGTTGCGAGGATCTGGCATGAGACCGAGATCGCGAGCCAAAAGCGCATTCAGCTCGTCGAAGTAGAGCGAAGCCAGTTGCATTCAAGCCTGCGCGAATATGTCTATCCGGTCCTGGAGTGGGAGACGTGCACGCACCGTATCAGGATAGACGACCTTGGAAATGCATTCAGATATGCTTCCTGGAGGGTCGATCGCTTCCGAAACGACGAGCCGGATATCGTCATGACGAACGGTGAGCTTGTCTCGGAAGGCACCGAAGGACATCGCTACTACCTTTTTCAGAACAGTGAGTACAAGTACCTGGTCTACGCCGGTTCTCCCTACTACCGGGATATTGACGGATTCGTCCAGGTCTTCAGGACCGCCGTCGAGCCGCTGTTGGACGAGACGGGAGACAGGAGAACGACCGTGGAGGACTGGCACGTGCGCGTCCAGGACGTGATGAGAGGGCTGTTCCAGGAAGAACCAATGGTGGACGAGCCCGTCGTGAACGTGGAAGACAGAGGGACAAGAGGCACCTACACGCGGATTTCCTCATGCGGTGAGCGAGAGAACTGACGATCTTCCCATCCACGTGCGACGACGTATGAACGAGCACAGCTTCCTGGCACTCTGATGCGTCCGCGAGCCGCGTCCGACGTGGGCGCCGGCACTGCGCCGTTCCTTCTGGCGGTGCCTATGCTGGGCCTGCTGGTGCTGCCGGTGCTGGCCTTGGTCCTGGCGACCTCGCCGGCCGATCTGGCCGCCGGCCTGCGCCATCCGCTGTTCGCACGGGCGCTGTGGCTCAGCGCACGCACCAGCATCGTCGCGTTGATCGTGATCCTGGCCGCCGGCACGCCCCTGGCGTGGTGGCTCGCGGCCGCCCGCGCCGGCCCCACGCGCGCGGTCGAGCTGCTGATGCGGCTGCCGATCGTGATCCCGCCCGCCGTGGTGGGCATCGGCCTGCTGGCCACCTTCGGCCGCTCCGGCGTGCTCGGCCCGCTGCTGCAGGCGCTGGGCCTGCAGGTGCCGTTCTCGTCCGCCGCCGTGGTGCTGGCGCAGGTCGTGGTGGCGGCGCCGTTCTACGTCCAGTCGGCGGCCGCGGCGTTCCGGCGGGTCGACGCCGACCTGCTGATCGTCGCCCGCACGCTCGGCCAGCGGCCGGCCGGCGCATTCCTTCGCGTGACGCTGCCGCTGGCCATGCCCGGCCTGATCGGCGGCGCGTCGCTGGCGTGGGCGCGCGCGCTGGGCGAGTTCGGCGCCACGCTCCTGTTCGCCGGCAACCTGCCGGGCGTGACGCAGACCATGCCGCTGGCGATCTACACGGCGCTGGAGTCCGACGTGCGTATCGCGCGCGCCCTGTCGCTGGCTCTGGCGGTGCTGGGACTCGCGCTGCTGCTGGCCCTCCGCCTGCTGCCGGAGATCCGGACCCGCCGGCGCGGCGGGCCGGGGTCAGAGCGCGCCTCCGCGGACGCATCGCCCACGTCTCCGCGGGAACGGCGCCCCGGGCGGCCTGGACCTGCCCCGCGCGAGGCCACCGATTGGCAGGTGCGGATCTCCGCCCACCTGGACTCCTTCCAGTTGGACGTCGACCTGCGCGGTGGTGCCGCGCCGGTGGCCCTCATCGGGCCGAACGGCGCCGGCAAGACCACGCTGCTGCGGCTGATCGCCGGCGTCCACCGTCCCGACGCGGGGCTGATCCGGGTCGGCGACGAGGTGCTCTACGACTCCGGGCGATCCCTCATCCGGTCCCCGGAGGAACGCCTCGTCGCCTACGTGCCGCAGGGCTTCGGACTGTTCCCTCATCTCAGCGTGACCGACAACGTCGCCTTCGCCCTGCACGCGGTTCGCCCCCGCCCGACCCGCGCCGGGCGCCGCCGTGCCGCCGCCGAACTCCTGACCGGCATGGACGCCGCGCACCTCCTGGAGCACCGCCCGGCGACCCTGTCCGGCGGCGAACGGCAGCGCGTCGCCCTGGCGCGCGCGCTGCTGGTCGACCCGTTGCTGCTGCTGCTCGACGAGCCGCTCTCCTCGCTGGACGCGCAGGCGCGCCAGACGCTGCGCGCTCACCTGGCCGAACACCTGGCCGGGCGGGCGCGGCCGGCGATCGTCGTCTCCCACGACGCCCGCGACGTGCTGGCCCTGAACGCGGACGTCTATGCGATCGAGCACGGCCGCATCGTCCAGCACGGCCCGGCCGAGCGGATCGCCGCCGCTCCGGCCACCCCGTTCCTGGCCGAGTTCTTCGCGGGCTGACCGGCGGCCTCCTTCCGGCTGGCCGCTCACGCGGCAATCCGGCAGACTACCGGCACGTACCGATGGCCCCACCCACGCTCCACATCAACGAACCGATGCCGGCGCCGCACTGGGCGCTGCTCGAACGGCAACTGCTCGACGCGATCACGGACGCCTACCTGGAGTTCTACGACCGCTACTTCGACCCGCGCGGCTACCTGCTGTGCGTGCCGCGCTGGGGAGCGCTGGACGGCGCCGACGACGCGGCGGAGAACGTCGACGGCCTGACCGACCTGTATGCGCTGGGCGCCCCGCAGGTCCTGCTGGACCGCTACCGCACGGGAATCAACGGGCACATCCGGCAGTACACGGAGGCGCGCTCGCCTTCCACCGAGCTGGCGCGGGACGGCATGTACTTCCGCGAGTTTCCGACCAGCATGGACTGGCTCCACAACGGCGAGGGCTACCACCCGCTGTTCCAGGAGGGACTGTGCGACCCCGGCGACGCCACGTGGCAGGCGCGCATGCGGCGCTTCGCCGGCTTCTACCTGGGCGACGACCCGCTGGCCCCCAACTACGACCCCGAGCACCGCGTCATCCGCAGCCTCATGAACGGCAGCCGGGGGCCGGTGACCCGCCGTGCGGAGCTGGCCGACTGGGCGGGCGAGCCGTTCGAGCCCGGCCGCTTCACGCCCAACCGCTGGCACCGAACCTACGAGGACTACCTCGAGCACTTCTCCACCTACCGCAACGTGGCCGGCGACAACCCGTGCAACCTGAGCGCCACGGCGATGGCCTTCCAGACCTACCTGTTCTCCGGCGAGGAGCGCTATCGCGACTGGATCCTGGGCTACGTGGACGCCTGGGTGGAGCGCATGGCCGCCAACGACGGCATCATCCCCTCCAACGTGGGGCTTGACGGCGTCATCGGCTCCGCTGCCGGCGGGCGCTGGTACGGCGGCACCTACGGCTGGAGCCACACCCTCACCGGCGGGCCGGTGGTGCGCCACACGCCGCGCCACCTGGGCCGCAGCATCCACGGCTTCGCCATGGCGATGATGCTCACCGGCGACCGCGGCTACCTGGAGCCGTGGCGGACCATGGTCGACCGGATCAACGGCCTCGCCCGCACCGAGGACGGCCGGACCGTCTACCCGCAGATGCACGGCGACGACGGCTGGTACGCCTGGTCGCCCGAGCCGTTCCAGCACGCGACGAGCGAGCTGCGCTACTGGAGCCGCCCCGTCGGCGACCTGGGCCGCACTCCCTGGCTGAGCTACGTGGCCGGCGATGATCCCGGCTACCCGGTCCGGGCGCTGCAGGACGAGCTGGCGCGCGTGCGCCGGCAACTCCGCGAGATGGACGAGGATCCCACCACGCCCGACACGCGCATGTCCGAGAACCCCAACGCGCTCAACCCCGCCCAGGCGCGGGTCCTGGTCGAGCTGATGGCCGGCGGGCTCGGCGACGGCCTTGCCAGTGGCATGCCGCTGCATGCCTGCGTCCGCTACTTCGATCGCGGCGCCCGCCGGCCCGGCCTGCCTCCACAGGCAGCGGCCCTGGTGGAAGGCATGACCGACGGCTCGCTGGACCTCACCCTGGTCAACCTGGACCCCGGACGGTCATGCTCGATCGTCGTGCAGGCGGGAACCTACGGCGAGCATCGGTTCGGCCAGGCCGAGACCGGCGGCGCGACCCTGCCGGTCGGCGGATCGGCGGTCGACGTGAACCTCGACCCCGGCGCCGGCGCGCGCATCACGTTCACGCTGGAGCGGTTCGCGGCGCGGCCTACCCTCGCCCTGCCCTGGTGAATACCCTGCCCTGGTGAAACACATGCAACGAACGGCGGACGCGGTAATCATCGGCGGCGGCATCATGGGCGCGGCCTGCGGCCACTTCCTGGCCAGGGCCGGCATCGGCTCGGTGGTGCTGCTGGAGCGGCGGACGCTCGCCGCGGTCTCCACCGGCCACTCGGCGGCCAACGTGCGCTGCTCCTACTCCAACAAGGTGACCGTGGAGCTGGCGCTGCGCGCCATGGACATGTTCGAGAACGACCGGGAGGAGCTGGGCGGCCCGACCGGCTTCCGGCGCACCGGCCAGCTCATCCTGTACGGACCGGAGCACGTGGAGATCGGCCGGCAGGTGCTGGCCAACGAGGACCGGTTCGGCACCGGCACGCGCGAGATCTCGGTCGACGACGTGGCGGAGATCGCGCCGCAGCTCTCCACGCACGGGATCGCCATCGCCTGCCACCAGCCCAGGGCCGGCTACGCCGACCCCGTCCAGACCACGCGCACCCTGGTCGAGACGGCGGAGCCGGCCGGGCTGCACGCGCACGAGGGGGTCGGCGCACGCGGCATCGTGACGGCCGGCGGACGCGTCACCGGCGTGGAGACCGACCAGGGCCGAATCGACACGCCGCTGGTGGTCAACGCCGCGGGGCCGTGGGGCAGCCTGGTCGGGGCCGCCTCCGGCCTGGGGTACTCCATCCGCTGGAGCCGCGAGTCCGACCTGGTGATGGAGCTCCCGGCCGGCTTCGGGGCGCTGCCCATCATCGCCGACCCGATCTGCCACATCTATTTCCGGCCGCACGGCGACGACGGGCTCCTGGCCGGCCTCGACTACCCCAAGGAGCTGGAGCCGCTGGACATCGACGACTATGACGCCGGGCTGGACGACGGCACCCGGCAGCGGATCCAGACCGGCCTGTTCCAGCGGCTGCCGCAGCTTCGCGGAGCGCGGCTGGTGAAGGGCTGGGCGTCGATCTACACGATCACCGACGACTGGCACCCCGTGGTGGGCGCGGAGCCGGAGCTTTCGGGCTACTACGCCTGCTTCGGCGGCAGCGGCCACGGCTTCAAGCTCGGCGCCCCGATCGGCGAGTCGCTGGCCGCGGAGATCACCGGCGGCACGCCGCGCATCGACCTGAGCGCGCTGCGGCCGACCCGCTTCACCGAGGGCCAGCCGATCACGTCCGCCTGGGGCTCGGGCAACCGGGCATGAGCGACCGCGCTCGACCAGAGTTCGATCCCGAGGTCCGCGAGGGCCCGCGCCGGCAGACAACCGGCTCACCGGGATCACCGCCGGTGGCGCCGCCCCGTTCGACGATCCGATTGGGCGTCATCGGCTACATGGGCCCGGAGAACGCCCACCCCTTCTCGTGGTCGGCGATCGTCAACGGCAACTACAACGCGGACGTGATGCCGCTCTACGCCAACAAGCGGATCGCGACCTACCTGAATGCCAACCGCGATGCGCTCGGCATCGACGGAGCCCGGGTGACCCACGTGTGGACCCAGGACCGGGTGATCTCCGAGCGGATCGTGGCCGCCAGCCGCGTGCCGCACATCGCCGCCGAGCCGCGGACCATGGTGGAAGCGGTGGACGCCGTGCTGATCGCGCGCGACGATCCGGAGAGTCACGCCGCTCTGGCGCAGCCGTTCCTGGACGCGGGCATGCCGGTGCTGGTCGACAAGCCGCTGGCCGCCACCGAGTCCGACCTGGCCTTCTTCGCCGATCAGGCGCGCGCCGGCCGCCTGATCATGTCCTGTTCGTCGATGCGCTACGCCCCCGAGGTGCGGGTGCTCAAGGAGGCGGCGGCCACGCTCGGCCCGGTGCGCCTGGTGGCGGCCGTCGGCGTCAAGGACTGGGTGAGCTACGGCGTGCACGTGCTGGAGGCGATCTGCACGGTGCTCGACGATCCGCGCGCGCTGCGCGTTCGCCACGGCGCGTTCGGCTACGGCGAGGTGGTGGAGATCGAGTTCGACGGCGGCACCATCGCGACCATTCACCAACTCCGCAACGCCGCGCCGACGATGCAGTTGCACCTGTACGGCGACGGCGGCTCCCGCTCGGTGGAGCTGGACGGGCTGTTCGCCGCCCACCGCGGAATGCTGCGGCAGTTCATCCGCTCGGTCGCCGAGGGCAAGTCCAGGCTGCCGTTCGAGATCACCCGCAATGTGATCGGCATCCTGCTGGCCGGCCTGCACAGCAAGGACCGCGACGGAGCCTGGGTCAAGCCCGACTGATCAGCCTGGCGCAGGGGCCTCCGCACGGGGCCTGATCCGAGTCGGATCCGTGAGGCGGACGAAGCCGGGACGGGCGACCAGCCCCTCGATCCGATCGGTCACGTCGCCGGCGCGCAGGGCGTCGGCGATCTCGGCGAACACCGGGTCCATGGCCTCCGCGTACTCGTCGATCACCTCTTCCGTGTGCGGCAAGGACACGAACATGCCCCCGGAGGTCAGGAAGCCGCGCTGCAGCATCAGGCGGATGTAGAGCGTCACCAGCTCCTGCGCCTGCTCGTGCTCGAAGCGCACGTGCGGGTGCTCGTCGATGTCGCCCTCGCGGACCACAGGCACGCCGTGACGCTCCGAGGCGCCCAGCACCGCCGCCAGGTAGCGGCGGCCGATGTGCCCGCAGTGGGCCGGAAGGTCGATGCGCATCATCTTCTGCAGCACCGCCTTGGCCGCCACGAAGCCGACCCCCTCCGTCCAGTAGGTGCTGGAGATGAACGACCGGTGCGCGCCCTCCATGCCGGCGGCCGAGCCGATCACGGCGGCCATCGGGTGGCCGTTGCCGAGCGACTTGGCGAAGATCGCCAGGTCCGGCTCCACGCCGTAGCGCAGGTGGGCGCCGCCGCGCGCCAGCCGCCAGCCCAGCGACACCTCGTCGAACACCAGCAGGGCGCCGACGCTCCGGGTCTGCGCGCGCACGTGCTCCAGGAAGCCGGGCGGCGGGTGATGGTTCCGGCACGGCTCCATGACCACGCCGGCCAGCCGGTCGCCGTGGTCGGCGATCAGCCGGTCGAACGCCTCGACGTCGCCGTAGTGGAAGGTCAGGTTGGTGCCGCGCAGCTCCGGCGGCACGCCGACCGGCTCCAGGCCGGTGGCCAGGTGTCCCTCCAGGGCGTCTTCACCGCCCACGTTGGCGGCCAGGTACCAGTCGTGCCAGCCGTGGTAGCCGCAGATCGCCAGCAGCGACCGGCCGGTGGTGGAGCGCGCGATGCGGGCGCCGATCGAGCAGATCTCGCCGCCGGAACGGGCGTAGCGGACCTTCTCCGCCCACGGGTGGAGCTCGCACAGCAGCTCGGCGACCTCCATCTCCTCGCGCGAGTTGAGCATCGAGTAGCTGCCGAGCGCCACGCGCCGCATGACCGCGCGCGTCACGTCGGGATCGCGGTAGCCGAGCGCCGCCGCGCCGATGCCGTGATGGCCCACGTCCCGAAACCGCCGGCCCGACTCGTCCCAGACGTCGATGCCGCGCGCTTCGCGGAAATACGGCGGCCACGCGCCCGGCGCAAGGTTGTCCGGGTTCTTGGACTGGAGCTGCGTGCCGCCGGGAATGAACTCCTTGGCGCGGGTGAACAGCCGCTGGCCGAGCTCCGGATCGTCCTCCTGGAAGCCCAGCAGGCGCATGGTGTTGTCGTGGAAGATGTCGGCGAGGTCGCGCTCGTCGAGGTTCATCAGGTCGGCGGCGGTCAGCACGGCGCGGATCCCCTCGATGCCGACCTGCGCCGGCGTCTCGTCCGGGAAGTCCCACCGCTCGACCCGGTCGGTGACCACCCAGGCGAAGTTGGTCCCCAGGCTGATGGCGCGCCCGCGCTGATGGGAGATCGGGTAGTCGGTGCCGAACAGCAGCCGGCGCGGACCGAACTCGCGCAGGATCGCCACCAGCGCCTCCGGCTCGCAGATGGCCGAAGTGTCGAACCAGACGTTCTCCAGGCCGCTCAGGGAGCCGATGCCGGCAACGGTGTTGGGCGCGTAGAAGCCGCGCGCAGCGTGCGCCAGGACCAGGCGTGCGTTGGGATAGCGCTCGCAGTGCTCGCGCACCTCCCGCTGGTTGACCGGATCGGCCAGCGCGGCATCGCGCATCAGGTGCAGGGTGATGAACCAGCCGCGCTCGTGCGCCTGCTGCCACACCCACTCGGGCAGGAACCGCGACGGCGCCGCCTGCTGCGGGTCGCCGGGGCCGGTGGCGTAGCACCAGTAGACCTTGAAGCCGCCGATCGCGGGCTCCGCCAGGGCGTCGATCCCGTCCGGGTCGCACTCCGGCGTGGCCAGCAGCGCGGCGCGTATCCCTTCGTGGCCGCGGGTCGCCTCCACCACGAAGCGGTTGACCTCCGCGGTGTCCGAGGAGCGGTTGGGGTAGGGGAGGATCAGCGCGCCGTCCAGCCGCTCGGCGCCGCCGACGATGGTGCCGACGTGCGCGCGCCACTCCTCGATGCCGCTGTCGGCCGGGCCGGGCTCGATGAAGTCCGGGACCGGATCCAGGTGCGCGGTGCGGTAGATGTGCGCGTGCGCGTCAGCGATCCGCTCCGGCAACCGGCCGGCCAGCTCGGCCAGCAGCGAGCGGTCGGCGTCGGTCTGGTGCCAGCCGTGCCGTGGGGGTGTGCTGTTCATGCCGTATCTCACGCCCGAAACCCGCCAGGCGTCAACGGGAGCCCCTCGCACAGGCGCCGCCAGCCGCCATTGACCTGTGAGGCCGGCCACGGGAAGCTCACCGCATGAGCGAACGGCGGATCGATCGCGACCGCTTCCTGGAGGAGGGCTACTTGGTCGTCCGCGGGGTGGTCCCGCCCGGTGACCTGGACGCGGTGCGGGAGGCATACGAGCGGCTGGTGGACGTGCAGCGCGGGATCTGGGCGGAGACCCGCGCCGATGGAGACCCGCCCGGGGGCATGTGGCAGACCCACCGCCAGCCGCGGCTGCACCTGAGCCGGCGTCCGTTGGCGCAACGCATCGACCGGAGCACGGCGAGGGCCGTGGAGGTATGGCTGAACGAGGGCGCGCACGGCGTCTCCAGCGCCCTGCTCGACCTGCCGGACGCGTCGGTCACGGAGATGATGATGATGTGCAACCCGGTAACGGACCACGGCCCGGCCGAGTGGCACCGCGACATGTACCCGCCGATCTCCGCGCCGCTGCGCAACTACAACGAGGACATCCTTGAGAACGGGCCGCGCTACGTGCAGTGGAACATCTCTCTCTACGAAGATCACGTGCTGTGGGTCGTGCCGGGCAGCCACGTGCGGCGGAACACCGCGGCGGAGAACGCGCAACTCCTTGCCGACCCGCGGGTGCCGCTGCCGAACGCCGTGCAGACTCACCTGCAGCCGGGCGACGGTGTGGTCTACATCCTGCCGATCCTGCACTGGGGAAGCGCCTACCTGGCGAAGCAACGGCGTTGCATCCACGGCGGCTTCGCCCGCTTTGCGCAGGACCGCGACCAGTCGTTCCTGCCGCACCTGTCGCCTGCCGCGCGCGCGGCGTTCGAGCGCTGGACGGAGCGCACCGACCGGGCGTTCGAGCACACCGAGGCTGCCCTCCGCGCCGCGATGGCCGGCGACGTCCAGGCGTACCGGACGGCGCTCGACGGAATCCATCCGGGCCGTGGCCCGCAGGGGCAGATGCTCTTCTCCATCTACCTGAGCAAGCAGGCCAAGTACGTGCTGGGCACGAAGCGGCCCGAGGCGGTGCGATGGGTGGACACGGAACGGGATTACGCGGCCGGCGCCCACCCCATGACCCTGCACTGGGGCACGCGCATGGCGGACCGCTTCACCACGCAGGAAGCCGAGCGGATGTTCGCAGCGTTCGAGCCGCTGGACACGGCCCTGCAGGCCGACACCGACCAGCACACGCCCGGATTCCAGGGCGCCGTTTCCTCGTACCGGTTCGACGAGTTGCCCGACTTCACGCTCGACCACCTCTACCGAAGCTGGCGAGCGGCTTAACGTCCGGGATCGAACGCTCGATGCCCACGGCCGGCGACCACATCAGGGTGGTGGTGTCCAACATGGACGGCTCTCCGCGGAGGTCCTGGACCGCGGAGATCGAGGCGATCGACAAGCAGTGCGTGCGCACGATCACCCGCATCGGCAATCCGGTCGGCGGCCCCAAGGGCGGCTGGTCCGACAAGTCCGACAGCCGGGCGTTCTACTGGTTCTCCCGGCCCTACAACCTGGTGGAGATGTACAACGGGTCCGGAGCCCTGACCCAGCTCTACGTCCACATCGCGAGTCCGGTGCGGATCGTCGACGGTGAGCTCCTCTACACCGACTACGAGCTGGACGTGGTGCGCCGCCGCGGCAGGGCACCGTTCACGATCGACGCCGACGAGTTCGAGCAGGCGCTCACCGGCCATCGCGCGGCGGCCGGCCTCCGCAACCTGTGCTACCGGGCCGTGGACGAGGTCACCCGCCTGCTCTGGTCCTGGGACCCGCGCGGGCCGTTCGCGACCCTGCGCTGACCGTGGGCGTGAACGTCGGCGACCGTCTCAGAGTGGTGGTGTCCAACATCGACGGCACGCCGCGACGCTCATGGACCGCGGAGATCGAAGCGTTCGACGACGGCGGCGTGCGCACCCTGTCCCGCATCGGCAACCCGGTCACCGGCCCAAAGGGCGGCTGGGCCTCCAGATCCAATACCAGGGCGTTCTACTGGTTCTCCCGGCCCTACAACCTGCTGGAGCTGTACGACGAGGCGGGAGCCCTGACCTCCCTCTACGTCCACGTCGCGAGTCCGGCCCGGCTCCTCGACGGTGAGCTCCACTACACCGACCACGAGCTGGACGTGGTCCGACAAAGGGGCGAGGCTCCATTCACGACCGACGCGGACGAGCTCGAGCAGGCGCTGATCGGCCACGACTCGGCCAACGAGTTGCGCGCCGCATGCCATCGGGCTGCTGCCGAAGCCACCGGCCTGCTCGGCTCCTGGAGCCCGCACGGACCGTTCGCGCCCGCAACGCCGCGGGACCCGAGCGGGGAGTAGACCCGGTTCAGCGGTCATGAACCCCTTTACCGCTACGGATGGCTGATCCTCTCGCACATGTCAACCAACTCCTGGCAGGTTGAACTGTATCCCAGGTGGTCTTCGATCATCCGCGTCAGGACCAGACGCACCCAACCTCCTTCCCGTAACGTGCCGTCTTTCGTGTCCGGGAACTCGTTCGTTCCCGGTGGGTCGGTACCATCACGCAGAAAGACCACGCGATAGTCGTGCTGGAACGCACTCACGAGTGTCTGGAAGAGGCAGGACTTGAAGCTGAATCCGACGGCAAGAAGCGTGCCGACGCCATGATCCCTCAGAGAAGCATCGAGCTCGGTGCGCACGAAGCCGCTCTGCTCGGTCTTGCCGAGGACGAGATCTCCCTGGCGAGGCCTGATGCTTTCGGCCCAAGACGGCGGCGTGAGATCCGAAACACCGGGGGCAAGGGATCTTCCCCGTCGCGTGTAATGAACCTCACGAAACATCTCTTGGGACTCGTCTTGCCACGGCTCGTTGTACAGATAGACGGGTCTCACGCCGATGGAACGGCACGCTGCCAAGGCCGGGGCTATGCGTGACTCGACCACGGAATTACACGGGGGGCCACAGTCGCCATCACAATCTACGAGCAGGAATGCGGTCTTCTCTGGAACCAGGGGCAGGGTCGTGTGTACATACTCCCGGACCTGGTCGCCAGTGAATCGAACTGGTAGATGCATCTGCCTACGACAGGCGCCCATCACAGCGGCTGGCAGTCCCTCCGCCGAGTTCCGCATCGAGGTAGGTGCGGACAGCCGCCAGATCAACGGCGGATCCGGCCAGCATCCGGTTGAGTGCCGATTCGCCACCGAACGCCCGGTTCGGCTTGCGAAGCCACCGGTATCCGCGCGACGGATCGGGGAACAGGCTACGCAGGTTCCTATGGATACCCATCAGCACGGACAGGCGCTCTCGCGTGTCGCGTGAGATACGCGACGGGGCGAACTGGTCAGATTTCCAGCGGTCGTACGTGCGCGCAGCCGGCTCGCCCAGCAGGATCCGGCTCTCCCGGTCATCGAGCCTCCAGTGCGCCGTCAGATTGAAAAAGGCACGAAGCATGGCGCCGGTTTCGGCATCCGTGAGATCCAGGGCCGCCGGTAACTCTACGCGAGCAGCAGAGACGCACACGGCCCTTGCTACCGTTTCGGCCATGCCAGGTCGACGGCGAACCGGGCGATCGGCACGAGTGGCAGACGCCGGGCCTGGTGCTCGGTGAACCACTCGCAGCGGTCGGTCGATCCGTTGCGCTCGGCACGGACGTCGAAGCTGCCGGGAGTCACCTCGTAGATCAGGCCGACGACGTGGAACGAGTCGTACGGACGCTCCGCGCTCCGTTCGAGGACATGGGAAAAGACCGCGGCGACGCGGGCATCCCTGACGTCCGCGATGTCGGTTTCCTCCTCCAGCTCGCGGAGGACCGCGTCGTCCGGGTGCTCCCCCCACTCGACGCCGCCGCCCGGCATCGTCCAGAGCCCCTCGTCCAGCAGGCCGGGCGCCAGGCGGGCCAGGAGCAGCCGGCCTGACGGGTCGCGGCACAGCGCATACGCCCCGAGATACCTGCCTCGCCCATCGTCGTCAGCCATTGGACGGAGTCCCGGATCAGTCCCACTCAATGCCGGCCGAGCGCGAGATGGCCGTCACCGCTGCCACCGCCGCGGCGAACCGGTCGGTGGGAAGGTGCTCGATGTACGCGTGCACGCCGGGCCGGGCCGCCTGCAGCCGTGACAGGTAGGACTCCTGGTCCAGCATGCCGGCGCCGATCTCGGCCTCCTCGAAGTGGGGCAGCAACGCCTCCACCAGCGTGAAGTCCTTGACGTGCGCGCTGACCGTCCAGCGCCCCAGGCGGTCGAAGCTGTCGGCGATCAGCGCGCCGGTGTCGTAGGCCTGCTCCAGGCTGCCGATCAGGTTGACCGGATCCTGGTTGAAGCCCATCGCGGGCGAATCGACCGCCGTGATGAATGCCTCGATCCGCTCGGGCGAGTACAGCGGCGACACCACGCCGCCCTCGACTGCCACCAGCACCCCCTCGCCCTCGGCCACCGCGCACACCTGCCGGGCGCTGTCCACCAGCCGGTCGAACACCTCCCGCGACCGGTTGCGCGGATGCGGCAGCCAGGCGCCGCGCGGGTTCAGGCTGCCCGGCCGCAGGTAGGTGGTAGGCGAGCCGAGTAGCCGCGACAGCCGGCACATCTCCTGGACGAACCGCACCGTACGCTCCCGCTCGGCGCCGTCCTCGCTCACCAGGCCGCCGCCGTAGTCGCCGTTGGTCTGGCCGGCCGCCAGGCCGTGGCGGTCCAGGATCTCCCGGAAGCGGGCCGCCTCCTCCGGCGTCACCGAGTCCGGATCGTCCGTGCGGGCGTTCAACGCGCGCAGACCCAGCGCCGCCGCGCCGGCGGCGGTCTGGTCGGTCAGAGTTCGGAAGTCGCCCTTGTGATAGTCCGCGGCACCCAGAAGCATGGTCGCTACGGTACAATGCATGGGCCGCGCCGCGAGCGCGGCCGAGGAGGTGGCCGATGTCGTCGTTACCGATCTGGCCGGGTCAGGGACGCGTGCCGTACGTGCCGATGCCGCGGCGGGACCCGGCGTACACGGGCGAGATCGTCGTCACCCAGGACGACGGCATCGTCGAGGACCTGCCGTACGGCCGGTTCATGAAGCTGCTGTGCGAACAGACCACCGGCGACGAGCGCTTCACGGTGGGCGAACGGATCATCGCGCCGGGAGCGAGCAGCGACCGGCTGGAGGCCGACAGCGAGGCCGTGCACGTGCTTGCCGGGACCGGCACGCTGCGCGTCTGGCTGGACAAGCCGCCGGGGCGGCAGATGGACATACCCCTGCAGCCGGGGCTGGAGGTGGTGATCACCGAGGGCACGCGGCACCAGTGGGTCAACGACCCGGGCGCCGAGATGCTCACGGTGGTGACGATCTCGCACGAGCCGTTCCCGGCCTACCCCCACCACTACCCGGCGATCTTCCAGGCCGGCGAAGGGAACGAGATCCACCAGCACGACAACCGCGTGGAGGGCTTCTACGTGGTGTCCGGCCCCGGATCGATGGTGATCGCCAATCCGGACAACACCGACGTGCGCACGGTGGTGGTGCCGCCGCGCGCGGTGGGGTTCAAGCCGCTGTACGTGTACCACCGGCAGTTCAACCACGCGCCGCCCGGCGGCGACCCCTGCTACTGGATCCACAGCATGGTGGTGTTCACCCACCGCGGCTCGCGCATGCCGCAGATCCACGTCCGCCAGCACGAGCTGGACGGCATGACGCCGCGCTGGGAACACCCGACCACCTGAGGTGGGGAGAAGGAATAGTGATCAGCGCCATGAGCGGGCGAGCGGACCCGATCCTGCTCGACGACGCCCGGATGCAGCACTTCATCGACCGGGGCCACCTCACCCTGCAGTCCGCGCTGCCGCGCGCCTACCACGACGAGCTGTGCGCGACGCTGGAGCGGGTGATCGCTGCCGAGGGCAACCCCGGCAACAACCTCCTGCCGCGCATTCCGGAGATCGCGCGGATCCTGGACGACCCGCACGTGACCGGGGGCCTGGCCAGCATCCTGGGTCCCGGCTACACCATGCACGCGCACCGCTACTGCCACGTGAACGCGCCGGGCCGAAAGCCGACCCGCATCCACACCGACAGCCCGGAGGACTTCTTTCACCGCGACCGCTGGGCGCTGCTGTTCTACTACCCGCAGGACACGCCGAGCGAGCTGGGGCCGACCGGCGTCCTGCCGGGCAGCCAGTTTCACGCCGAGCGGCCGGACGAGATCCCCATGCGCAAGCTCGCCGGGGACGCCGGCACCTTCGTCATCGTCCACCACAACATCTGGCATCAGTCGACCCTGAACGAGTGCGACCGCAACCGCTTCATGCTCAAGTTCCTGTTCCGGCGCACCGCCGAGCCGGCCGGACCGGCCTGGCGCTGCGCGGGCCGCACCTGGGACGCACCGGACCCGATCCGGCAGGCGATGTGGGCGTGGCACAGCCACGGTGAGGCGCCGCGCCTCGCCAACGGGGACTCCCTCGCACTGGCGACGCGGCTGTACGACGACCGCGAAAGCGAGCGGCTGCAGGCCGCCTATCGGCTGGCCCTGAATGGCAGCGGCCTGCGGACCCTGGCCGACGCACTGACCGGGGACGACGCCGCCTCGCGCCCTGCGGCCGCCACCGGCCTGGCCGCCGCCGGAGCCCCCGCCGTCGACCTTCTGGACGCGGCACTCGAGGACGAGCGCTCGGAGGTGCGCCGGACTGCCGCCGCGGCTCTGGGCGAGATCGGTCCCGGCGCGATCGACGCCGCGTCCGACCTGGAGGCGCGCCTCGCCGATGACGACGGCGAGGTTCGGCAGCGGGCGGCTCGATCCCTCGGCCTGGTCGGAGCCGGCGGCTCGGTATCCGCTCTGGAAGACGCGTTGCGGGACCGCGACGAGCACGTGCGCGAGCACGCGGCCGAGGCGCTCGGCTTGCTCACCCGCGGCACGGACCGTGCGGTCGCTCCCTTGGCGGGGGCGCTCCACGACACCGCGCGCTACGTGCGCGGTGCCGCCGCCGAGGCGCTCCGCTTCATCGGAACCGCCCGCTCCACCGAGCGGCTGCTCGACTACCTGGCGGTGGCCCGCTGGTGCCCGATCACCACCAAAGACAGCCCGTATTGAGTCGGTGATCGATCAGAACGGACTCTGGCACAATCCCTATGGTAAGGTGCGTTCTCCCAAACAGGATGAATCGAACATGGCGCAAGAACAGAGCACCTCGCTGACCTTCGCGGAGGAGATCATGCTGCTCCTCCTGGACGACCAGAGCGGGCGCTTCGAGCACCTGTCAGGGTCGACGATACGGTACGCCCTGTCCGGCGCCGTGCTGATGGACCTGGCGCTGCTCAACCGGATCGACACCGACCTGAACGAGCTGGTGCTGCTGGACTCCACGCCGCTGGAGGACCCATTGTTCGATCCCACCCTGGCGGCCATCAAGCACGCCGGACAGCGGCACGACGCCCGGTACTGGGTCGAACGGATCGGCGACCTCTCCGACGACATTCGTGAGACCGCCCTCGACCGGCTCGTGGAGCGCGGCATCCTGGAGCGCAAGGAAGACCGGTTCCTGTGGGTGTTCCGGTCGCGGCGCTACCCGCTGATCGGCGGCAAGGCCGAGCGGGAAGTGAAGCAGCGGATCATGGGCGTGCTGTTCAGCGACGAAATCCCGGAGCCGCGCGACATCGTCATCATCTGCCTGGCGAACGCCTGCGGGATCTTCAAGAAGCTGCTGTCCCCGCGCGAGCTGGAGCGCGCCTCCGAACGCATCCAGCAGGTGCGCAAGCTCGACCTGATCGGTCAGGCGGTATCCACCGCGATCTGGGAGATCGAGACCTCGCTGGCCACCGCCATCATCCCGTACATGTAGGGATGCCCACCGGGACCGTCAGCGGGTGAATACCTCGCCGCGGACGTAGTCCCCTTCGTCGGACAGCAGAAACCGCGCCACCCTGGCCACGCCCGCCGGATCCGCCAGCACCTGATTGCGCGGTTTGCCACTCGCGTCCATGGCCTCTTCCGCGCGGCGCTTGAGCGGAGTATCGACGCTTCCGGGCATCAGCAGGTTGACCCTGATGCCATGCTCTTCCAGCCGGGGAGCCAGCGACTTGGACAGGCCGTAGACGCCGCCCTTGCTGGTCGCGTACGGGACCGACGAGCTGCCGGAGGAGATCCCCGCGCCGGAGCCGAGCAGGATCACCACCCCGGAGGGCGACCGGCGGAGCGCCGGCAGCGCGTGCTTGACGCAGAAGAACGAGCCGTAGACGTTCACTTCCACCGTGCGCGTCCAGTCGGCCGGGTCGATCTCTTCGACCGGGACGGCCGCCGCCTGCAGTACGCCGGCCGCGGTGACCAGGGCGTCGATGCCGCCGATCAGCTCCTCGGTGGTCCGTATCAGCGCGCGCACCTCGTCTTCGCTCGTGACGTCGCAGCGGACGAAATGCGCGGTGCCGCCGGCCGCCGTGACCGCCTCCACGGTCTGCTCGGCATCAGTGGCGTTGACGTCGGCCACGACCACGGACGCCGGCGGCGCGCAGGCGATGGCGACGGCGCGGCCGATGCCGGTGGCACCGCCGGTGAGGAGCAGGCGCTTGCGGATCTCCATCGGTCCTCCTCCCAGCCCTACGCCGGCACGCGGGCGTACGCGGTGACGTGCGGCGGCAGCACGATCAGGCGCCCCGACGCGGCGGCCTCGTGCCGCAGCCGCTCGGCCAGGGTCTCCACGTCGACCTCCTCGGCGGCGGCGATGCCGAAGGACTCGATCAGCGGGAGCAGGCTGGCGAAGCCCTGTTGCAGGTACTGGTAGCCGGCCCAGTCCGGTCCTCCGCCGGCCGGCGCCTCCAGGTTGGCCACCGGTGCCGGCAGGCCGGCCGCCGCGAAGGCGCCCTGCAGCTCCAGCCCCATGCCGATGTTGGCCCCGGACTGACGGAACACCGCCAGTCCCCATTCCACGAGCTTGTTGACGACCGGCGTATCCGGGTGCGCGATGGTCTCGTACAGCGTCATCTCGGCCTCCTGAAAGGCGACGATGCCGCCGGGACGCATGCGCTCGGCGAAGCTCTTCAGGGCCTCCGCCGGGTCGGCCAGGTACATCAGCACCAGCCGTCCGATCACGGCGTCGAAGTCGTCCGGCAGATCGTGGGTGCGCGCATCACCCGCGATGAACTCGACCTGGGCGTGGCCGGCCTGTTCCGCCCGCGCCCGCGCCGTGTCCAGGATCTCCGGGTTGACGTCCACCCCCGTGACGCTGCCTTCCGGTCCCACGAGCTGCGCCGCCGCGAACGCCACGTCGCCTGCGCCGCTGCCGACGTCGAGCACCTTCATGCCGGCGCCGACACCCGCGTCGCGCAGCATCCTCAGCGTCATCTTCTCGTACAGGTGTGCCTGCTCGATCAAGCGCTCGGTCTCGCCTTCGCTCCGACCCATCGTGTAGGTCGCGTCCCGTTCCGCCGTTGCCATAGGTCCCGGCAGTGTATTCGTCGCTCTTCGCCGATGGAAGGACCGGTATACTCGCGGGCATGACCCCGTACCAGACCCGATGCCGCGCCAACCACGTCGCCGAGTGGAGCTTCCGGTCGGACGTCGAGCGCGCCGACCCGTTCAACGAGATCACCCTCGACCTGCTGGTCACCGGCCCGGACGGGCACGAGCGGGCGGTCCCGGCCTTCTGGGCGGGCGGCTCCGCGTGGGGAGCGCGCTATGCCTCTCCCACGCCCGGCACGCACCGCTGGCGAACCCGGTGCTCGGACACCGACGATGCCGGCCTGCACGGGCTTGCCGGCGAGCTCGAAGTCACCGCGGGCGAGGACGAGCCCAATCCGCTGTTCCGGCACGGCCCGATCCGGGTGGCGGCCGACCGCCGCCACCTGGAGCACGCCGACGGCGCGCCGTTCCTGTGGCTGGGGGACACCTGGTGGATGGGGCTCTGCCGGCGGCTGCGCTGGCCGGACGACATGCGCGAGCTGGCCGCCGACCGCGCCGCCAAGGGGTTCAACGTCATCCACCTGGTGGCCGGGCTGTACCCGGACATGGACCCCTTCGACGAGCGCGGCGCCGGCGACGGCGGCTTCCCCTGGGCCGAGGACTTCTCGACGATCAACCCGGCGTACTTCGACGCCGCCGACCTGCGCATCGCCCACCTGGTGCGCTGCGGCATGGTGCCGTGCGTGGTCGGGTTCTGGGGCTACTTCCTGGACGTGGCCGGCGCCGGCGTCCTCAAGGCGCACTGGCGCAACCTGATCGCCCGCTGGGGCGCCTACCCGGTCGCCTGGTGCGTGGCCGGCGAGGCGCTGATGCCGTTCTACACCAGCGAAGCCAACCGGGAGATGAAGCGCCGCATCTACCGCGGCGAGCCGTGGCTGCCCGCCGACCGGCGCGCCGTCTGGTCCGACATGTCGCGCTACATCAAGAAGACGGACGGACACGGCCGGCTGCTGACCATCCACCCGACCCGCTTCGGCACCGACCAGGTCGACGATCCGGCCACCATGGACCTGCACTGGCTGCAGACCGGCCACAACGGCTACCCGGCCACCGCGCAGGCGGTCGACATGATGGAGAAGGCGCTGGCGGCCGAGCCGCGTATGCCGGTGCTGGACAGCGAGGGCAACTACGAGATGATCCGCGGCACCAACCGCGACGACATCCAGCGGTTTCAGTTCTGGTCCACCATGCTGGTGGGCGCGGCCGGCTACAGCTACGGCGCCAACGGCATCTGGCAGGTGGACCGCAGCGACCGCCCGTACGGCGCCTCGCCGCACGGCACCACCTGGGGCGGACGCCCGTGGGACGAGGCGATGTCGTTCCCGGGATCCACGCAGGTAGGCGTGGGCAAGCGGATCCTGGAGCGCTTCGCGTGGTGGCGCTTCGAGCCGCACCGGGAGTGGGTCGATCCCGCGCAGGACGCGGAGGACCGCCACCAGCCCTACGCCGCCGGCATCGACGGCGGCGTGCGGGTGATCTACGTGCCGTGCGAGGTGATGAAGCCGGTCGTCGCGTGCCGGTTGGAACCGGGCCGGGCGTACCGCGCGGAGTTGATCGACCCGTCCACCGGAGAGGCGCATGACCTGGGCGAGGTGCGTGGCGATGCCGAGGACCGCTGGGCGATGCCGCAGACCCCGGCCTTCCACGACTGGGTGCTGGTGCTGATCCCCTCGGGATCGTGAGCCTGCCCGCGTGACGGCCGACGCCGGCGGCCGGAGCGCCGGCCTGATCGACGCCCTCTACTACGGCCATCTGCACGGCGGCGCGCGCCTGCGGCGCATCTTCTCCGGCGACGGGCTGCTGCAGCGCTGGCTGGACGCGGAGGCGGCGCTGGCGCACGCACAGGCGCGGGTCGGACTGATCCCGGAGGAGGCGGCCCGCGCGATCGAGCGCTGCGCGCGCGCCGACCGCTTCGATCAGCGCGAGCTGGGTGACGAAATGAGAGCGGGTCCGACGCCGGCGACGCCATGCGCGCCGACGCGCGCATCCGCCGCCACCTGGACGCGGAAGAGCTGGACCGGCTACTCGACCCCGCGAACCACCTCGGCCACGCCGCCGCGATGGTCGACGGCGTGCTCTCAGCCGGCTGAGCCGCCGGTCACGGCGCGCAACCCGTCGAGCACCTCGTCGACCGGCATCACGTCGCCGAGCTCCAGGTCGATGTCCATGAGGTTCACCTCGTGGAACAGCTCGCAGCGGTCACCCACCGCCTGCCGGGCGACGATGAGGTGGTAACTGTCGGCGCCGTCGCGGCAGGTGGCGTACACGCAGTGGCTGGTGCTGACGCCCGTGATGATGAGCGTGTCGACGCGTAGCGCCGCCAGCATCTCGTGCAGGTTGGTGCCCTTGAAGCAGGAGGCGTAGCTCTTGCGGAACACCTTCTCGTTCGGCCGCGGCGCGAGCCGGGGATCGATGTCGAATACCGACAGGTCCTCCGGGTCGACCCGCAGCGTGAGCTTGCGCGACTGCGGGCCGCGCGGGTCGGCCGGATCTCCCCAGGCGGCCGTGGAGAAGAGCACCGGCACCGAGCGGGCGCGCGCCTCGGCCAGGATGCGGGCGGTCGACTCCACCACGGGATCCATCTCGCTTCCCATCTGGTGCGCCGGCTCGGTCCAGAAGCGGGCCAGGTCGATCACCAGCACGGCGGGGCGGCTGCCGAAGCCGGTGCGGCCTCCCCAGCCCCGCGCCTCGTATCGGGAGCGCAGGTGGTCCAGGTGGCGCAGCACGCCGTCGCGCAGCGATTCGGGCAGGCGCATGTCGTCGGCGCCGGCATGCGGGTCGGTCTGTCGAGCGTCGGCCATGGCGTGAGGCTCGCACGCGCGCCCGGCGGGTACAACCGCGGCCGGCCGAGGTTGTCCGACGCTGGATATAATCAATATTATATCCAGCCTACCAAGCGATGTTCTCATTCAAGGTGACGACCGTCGGATCTTCATCCGGCATCATCCTCAGCAAGGCGGCGATGGCGCACCTTCGGGTGCGGAAGGGCGACACGCTGTTCCTGACCGAGGCTCCCGACGGGGGATTCAGGATCACCGCCTACGATCCGGAGTTCGAACGCCAGATGGCGCTCGCAACGGACATCATGCACGACGACCGCGAGGTGCTGCGAGCGCTGGCCAAGTGAGCTCGGAGGAGCGCAGCGCCTGGCGCTGGGTTCAGACAAGCGTCGTGTTCGCCATCCATGACCGTCAACTCGCCGAGCACGGCGGGATGGACGGCATCCGCGACCGGGGAGCGATCGAGTCCGCTCTGGCTCGTCCGTTGAACCTTGCCGGTTACGGCACGCCGGACGCTGCTGCGCTGGCGGCGGCGTACGCCTGCAGCCTCGCACGGAACCACGGATTCGTCGACGGCAACAAGCGGACCGCCTGGGTGGTCGCTCGCCTGTTCCTGGCGGACAACGGCCTGAGCCTCGCCTTCGACCCACTGCATGCGATCCGGACCATGGAAGGCGTCGCCGCCGGCCGTGTCGACGAAGCTGCGCTCGCCGACTGGTTCCGCCGGCACATCAAGACGTAGAGTTGCCCGGTCGCGGCCGGTTCGGGGACGACGGCTCCCTTCCGCCCGCGCCGATTGCGGAGGAGTTGCCGATGGCTGGAGACGTGAACGAACGGACCATAGAAGCGCTGCGGCGGTTCGACAGCCCGACGGTGATGAATGCCGTGGAGCGATTCGCGGTGCGCGACCGCACCGCCGGCTACGCGAACCTGGACCTGAAGTGCCTGTTCCCGGAGCGGGAGCCGCTGGTCGGCTACGCCTTCACGGCGATCGCGGACACGACCACGCCGGCAGACCCGCGCCCGGACCGGCTCACCGAGCTGTTCGAGCGGATCGCCGCCTCGCCGCAGCCGAGCGTGTACGTGGTCAAGCACGTCGGCCAGGACCGGCTGCGTTCCTGCTTCGGCGGCGACATGACCGCGCGTGCGCTGCAGCACCTGGGCGCGGCCGGCATGGTCACCGACGGCGGCGTGCGCGACCTCGCCGGGATCGGGCGGCGCGTGCCCGGCTTCCAGCTCTTCGCCGCCGGGCTGGTGGTCTCGCACGGCATACCGGCGATCATCGACTTCGACGTGCCCGTGGAGATCTGCGGCCTCACGATCAATCCGGGCGACCTGCTGCATGGAGACGAGAGCGGGCTGCTGACCATACCGGCACAGATCGCCGACCGCGTCCCGGAACAGGCGCAGGCGGTGCTGGACGTGGAGGCGCCGCTGTTCGAGTTGCTGGAGCGCGAGAACGTGTCGTTGCAGGACCTGCTCGACGCGTACCACGTGCACTGATGGCCCACAGCACCCACGACTGCGCCCCTACCCTCACCGACTCGCAGATCCTGGAGTTCTGCAAGTACGGCCACCTGATGCTCGAAGGGGTCGTCCCGGAGGAGATCAACGCCCGCTGCCGCCGCTGGCTGGATGACCACCACGCCGGCGACGGGCCGGCCGAACTGCAGGAGCTGCTCGACGAGGAGTGGTTCTTCGATAGCGTGGTGCGCAACCCTCGGGGAGCCGGCGCGATGCGCTCGCTGCTGGGCGCAGACTACGTGGAGCCGACTTGGCTGACCTACTTCAAGGGGATCGGCCCGGCCGAGGCCAACCAGTGGCACATCGACGGCGGCTCCCGCTTCGGTCCCCAGCTGGACGTGCTGAAGTGGTTCTACTACCCGGCCGACTCGCCCGTGGAGTCGGGGCCGACCGAGTTCGTGCCCGGCTCACACCACGTCTACAACCAGGTGCGCTTCATGGCCCACTACGGCGAGATCGGCGGCACCTGGAAGGCCGTCGCGCCGGCGGGCTCGATCTACCTGACCGCCTATTCGCTGTGGCACCGGCGGGCGCGCGCCACCTGGGACGGCGTGCGCTACATGGTCACCAGCTCCGCGTGGCGTACCAGCCCCCCGCTTCGGGACTGGGTGCGGGAGCCGGGGTTCGACGTCAAGGCGGCCGACTACACTTCCACCGCGCCCCGCTTCGGCGAGCAGGTGCGCGCCGCGCACGACAACGCCCGCATGTTCCTGTGGCTCTGCGGCCGGGCCGAGGATTTCCAGCCCGCAGCCGGCCCCTCATGGCCGCAGTCCACCCCCGGCAACCGCGCCCGCTACGGCGCCCCGGGAGACCGGCCGGCGTGAGGAGCGCTCCAGGCCGGCAGTCACACACGGGTTTGACTTCCCGAGCCGGGAAAGGAACCTTCCGATCATCGACGGAGGCGGCCGTGGCGCACAGACAACGGACTTTGCACTACCGATTCGTCGCGATGCTGGCGGCAGGCCTTCTCGCCGTCGGCTGTGGCAGGGGCTTCATCCCGGAGCCGCCGTACCAAGCGACGGCGATTCCTGCTGACGTCACCGAACTGTTCGAGCTCTCCGGGAAGAGCGACTCCGACACGGTTTGGATCTTCGTACAGGGCGGCCCCTTACACATGCTCGACCCGAACACGTCCCAGTATTTCCGTAACTATGGTGACTACGAAGACGTACTGTTCGCACACGTGCATCAGACCCTCACTCTCAATCACGATCTGGCCTCCCGCCATGAGGAGTTCTCGCTCGCGGAGCTGCAGGCAGAGGTGGACGGAGATCCTGCATCGGGCGATCGAGCACTTCCGGGCTCAGGACAAACGCGTCGTCGTCATCGGACACTCATATGGTGCGTTCCTCATGGCCCGCTATCTGTCACATCACGGTCCCGCTGCCGCCGATCGATATCTGATCATGGCCGGCCGTCTGGACATGCCGGAGGAGGTCGTCAACGGATTCCTGACGGGAACCCCTTACCTCTTCCCGGATGGCGTAACGCCGACGGCGGTTCCCTCGCTGGCTCCGCCCACCGATCGCGAACTCATGGAGTGGCGCATCGCCGGTGCCACCGGACACGATCGCTACACCGAACGGCTTGCCGACACGGATCTTCAACGCATCATCTACGTATACGGAACGCTGGACGACGCCGTCGGCCGTCTGACCGACGATGAGGTCGGATTCCTGAAGTCCCGTGGCGCCACGGTCATCCCCATCGAGGGCGGCCACACTTCGATGTTCGAAGACGTGGAAGCGGTGCAGAGAATCTCCGAGGCCTTGCAGGAATAGGCCGTCCGGGCGACGTTGGCGTCCGAAGTCGACGTGAGGATGACACCAAGTGACCGGGACGCGGCTCAGAGCCGGTATCGGATGCTCGACGGCATCCCGGTCTGGGGCGAACCGGACTCCGGAGCGGTGGAGCAGATGCGGCGCTGCGCCGCGGGTGCCGAACGCACGGCGCTCATGGCCGACCACCACCTGGGCTACGCGGTGCCGATCGGTGGCGTGGTCGCGTACGCGGACCGGATCAGCCCTTCGGGCTCAGGGTTCGACATCGGGTGCGGGAACAAGGCGGTGCTGCTCGACGCCGACGCCGCCGAGGTGCGCCGCAACATCCGGTCCATCATGGACGACCTGTGGCGCACCCTGTCGTTCGGCATCGGCCGCAAGAACCCGGAGCCGGTCGACCACGAGCTGTTCGACGACGACCCGGCCTGGGACATCCCCGAAGCGGCCGCGCTCCGCGACCTGGCGCGCTCGCAACTCGGCACGATCGGCTCCGGCAACCACTTCGTCGACCTGTTCGCCGACGAGCAGGGCCGCGCCTGGGTCGGCGTGCACTTCGGCTCGCGCGGCCTCGGCCACAAGCTGGCCAGCCACTTCATCAAGGCCGGTGGCGGCACGGACGGCATGAACGTCGATCCCGTGGTCCTGGACGCGGACAGCGCCCTGGGGCGGGAGTACCTCGCCTGCATGCACCTGGCAGGGCGCTACGCCTACGCCGGCCGCGACTGGGTGTGCGCGCGCGTCGCCCGCCTGCTCGGCGCCCGCATCCTCGACGAGGTCCACAACCACCACAACTTCGCCTGGCGGGAGCGCCATTTCGGGCAGGACCTGTGGGTCGTGCGCAAGGGCGCGACCCCCGCCTTCCCCGGCCAGCGCGGCTTCGTCGGCGGCACCATGGGCGACATCTCCGTGATCATCGAGGGGCAGGACGGCCCGGAGTCCGAGCTCGCCATGCGCTCCACCATCCACGGGGCCGGGCGTGTCATGTCGCGCACGCAGGCGGCCGGCAAGTCCCGGTTCAAGCGCGGGCGGCGCATCCAGCTCACCGAAGGCAAGATCAGCCGCACGATGATGCAGCGGTGGCTGGACCGGCGCGGCGTGGAGCTGCGCGGCGCCGGCACCGACGAGTCCCCGCACTGCTACAAGCGGATCGAGGAAGTGCTGCGCTACCACGACGGCACCATCCGCGTCGTGCACGTGCTGGAGCCGATCGGCGTCGCGATGGCGGCGGCGGACGAATTCGACCCCTTCCGGGACTGACCGCACGGAGGACCCATGCGCATTCGCGACGTCACGCTCTCCGCGTTCGAGGTCGACACGGCCACGCCGCTGATCGACATGGCGCAGGTCGGGCACGGCAGCGCCGCCCGCTGGTACCCCCGGCACGGCTCGGGCGGATCCAACTGGTGGCGGCGCCACGAGGCGGCGACCCGGGCGGGCCGCCAGAGCGAGCCCGTGCACGTCATGCACGTCCTCACCGACGACGGCCTGGAAGGCACGTGCACGGTGGGCGACGTCCGCTACCGCGTCATGACCGAGCGGGAGCTGGCGCAACTCCGCGAGCTGGTGGTAGGCGAGGATGCCGCCGAGCGCGAGCGGCTGGACGCCAAGCTGCACCGGGCTTCGCGGTTCGCCTTCACCCGCCCCGGCTGGGCCGGCGCCTTCGACAACTGCCTGTGGGACATCGCCGGCAAGGCGGCCGGCGTGCCGGTGGCGGACCTGATCGGGCGGGCTCGCCCGGCCTGCCCCGCCTACTACAACAGCGCCGGCAACACCGCCGAGGAAGCGGTCGACGACTCGCTGCGCGCCCTGGCGGCCG
The DNA here is from genome assembly GCA_965202935.1 of Spirochaetia bacterium. GTDB lineage: Bacteria > Spirochaetota > Spirochaetia > SZUA-6 > Bin103 > CATQHW01. Next base: position 6,243,288 of record OZ241879.1, on the reverse strand, counting down.
GCTTCACCGCGGTCAAGGACCACTTCGCCGCCGGTGCCGCCGAGAACTGCCGCTGGTTCGGTGCGGTGCGCCGGGCGGTGGGGCCGGACGTCCCGCTCATGCACGACGCGGCCGAGAACGGCTACACCTACGCCGAGGCGCTCCGAGTCGGTCGCGCGCTGGAGGAGCACGGCTTCCTGTGGTTCGAGGAGCCGCTGTCCGACCGCGACCACGCCGGCCTGCGCCGGCTGTGCCAGGAGCTCACCGTGCCCGTGCTGGCGCCGGAGACGCTCATGCACGACCGCGAGCTGTGCGCGCAGTGGCTCACCAGCGGAGCGGTCGACACCCTGCGCGGCAACGCCCGCCACGGCGTGACCCCGCTGCTGCGGCTCGCCCGCCTGGCGCGCGAGCGCGGCACCACCGTGGAGCTCAACGGTCCGGGCGGGCTGTTCGGGATCGTGCACGCGCACCTCTGCTGTGCGATCGGCAACACCCGCTACTACGAGTATTTCCCCGGCGGCTCGCGCGACGAGGCGGGCAAGGAAATCGGGCTCCTCAATCCGGCCGTCCCGTCCGGCGGCAGCATCGCCCCGCCGGACGGTCCCGGCTGGGGCGCCGAGTGGGACTGGCCGCATTTCCTGCGCCGGCGCGTGGCCGTGCTGTAGGATCGGCCGCATGGAGATCGTCGGATACAGCTATTCGTTCGGGCCCATCACCGGCCCCAGGCCGATCGACAACGCCAAGGCGATCCGCTGGTTCCACGAACGCGGGATCACCTCGCTGGAGCTCTACGACCCGTGGATGGAGGACGAGGACGAGGTTCGCAGGGTCGAGGAGGCGATCGCCGCGACCGGCATGAAGGTGCTGATGTGCGACGTCAACTGCCACGTCGGCTTCCGCGACGCGGACCGGCGCGCCGCCGGCACCGACCGATTCCACGAACGGCTGCGCGTCGCCGCCCGGCTGGGCGCCGGCTCCATCCTGATCCTGCCGTCGATGCCAGGCTGGGACAGCGACCTGAGTCCCGAGGAGCTGCGCGGGTGGCTGTACGAGGCGGTGGAGAACAGCCTGCCGGTGGCGCGTGAGCTCGGCCTCATCCTGCTGGTCGCCAACCTGGGGTTCCGGGGAGACGTGTACGGCGGCCCCGAGTGGGTGGTCGACGCCTGTGAGCGTCTGGGCGACCAGGTCCGTACCGTGTACGACGTGGGCAACTTCGTGATGGCCGGCTACGACCCGGTCGCCGCGCTCGACCGCGTGTTCCCGTACACCGTCCACGTGCACGTCAAGGACTGGGTGCCGCTGGATGCCGAGCTGCCGGGAGCCTCCTGGAAGGGAACGCGCGACGGTCCCTGGTTCAAGGCGGTCGACCTGGGCGAGGGCGTCGTGCCGCTGCCCGCAGCCGTCCAGCGCCTGCGCGAGCTCGGCTACGACGGCACCGTCTCCCCCGAGTACGAAGGCCCGGAGGAGCCCTACGCCGTCATGGACCGCGCCCTCACCTATACCCGCGAGGCGTTCAGAGCCAACAAGACCGCGTGAGCCACCTGCGCTACAGCCACCAGGAAGACCTGCAATGCAAGTTCGATACGACTCTGAGGCGGACGCGATCTTCCTCACTCTTCGCGCGGCCCAGGGAGGAGAAGCGGGTGGGCAGCGGCTTGACGAGACGAGGGTCGCGCATTTCGATCGTGCTGGCCATGTTTGCGCCTACGAGTTCCTGGGTGTCGGGCGGGGCGTTTCACTCACAGGAATCGATACGGAGGACGCCGGCCTAATCCGAGCCATCTGGCCTTCCGACGTCCCCGAGCCTCTATCGCAATAACGAACTTCGCGATGACATCAGCCAGCTCTGCTCTCTCGCTATCTGGCTCGCGTCTCCGCGCTCCCTGAAGGCGCTCCAGGGGAAGATCCCGCGCGCCCCCAGCTCACTGATCCTCCGCAGGTCCTCATCCTGGACCGCCAACAGCGCGTCCACAACATGGCTCGCAGAAGCTCCATAGGGCGCGCAAATCGCTCCCAGGCGCTGCCCGAGATCCGGCTCCTTCTCGAAACCCACCTCCCGCCAGAAATCGGGGCCGCGCAACGGAACGACATGCCAGGCGAGCTGGGCGATGTCCGCGAGTCGTGATCCCGGCTCCGCGAAGTCCCAGTCGATCAGGCCCGCAAGGGTCCCGTTTCGCCAGACGGTGTTCCAGGGTCCGAGGTCCCCGTGTCGGATGATGTCTCCTGCCTTCCATGTCAAGTCCGGCACGTGCCAGACAGCGTCATCGGAGGGCACGAAGTCGGCTACAACCTCATGATATCTGCGCAGGAAGTCGCCCAACTGCGTCAGGCCGGACGCACACTTCAGTACTTCGGGCCATGGTCTCAGTGCAACCCTCCCCTCGATGAAGCTGACAACCTCTATGCCGCGACCCTCATCAATACTCCGGGGAGCGGGCACGCACCGGAACCCATGAGACGTCAGATAGCCCAAGAGGGTGTGAACAGATCTGGTCCATCGATGCAGCGGCCTATGAACGGAATCTCCGTCGAACGTGACCCGGTTGATCGAGCCTTGATCATGGCGCTGACTCATGCGTTCAGCCCGCATCGCTCCGCTGGCGCCTGAACCACGGGATGGCGAAGTCGACCAGGGGGCGTGCGGGCAGCAGCGCGCAGCGGGCCTGGCCGACGCCTCCGGTGCGGGTGGCCGTGTCCCGGCTCTCGAACGCGGTGCCTGCCGCGTCGAAGTCGTCTTCGTCGATGTCCGGTTCGCGGTAGCTCACCCACCGCCGGACGCCGTCGACCAGGATCGGCGCTCCGGCCGGGATCGTCTCCTGGCCGCCGCCGAGGGCGCGCCGCTCGGCAAGGTGCAGCATGGTGTTGTTCCGGTGTCCGACCTTGCGCCCGACGCCCAGCAGCAGGACGTGGCCGCCCAGGTCGTAGATCGCTGACAGCGGCGATCCGTCGCCCATCGGGTCTTCCAGCCGCTGTTCCGCGACGATTCGCCGGGCATGCCGGCCGAGCGCGGCGAACGAGCAGGACGGGTGATCGCTCCGCACCGCCTCGGGCCACGTGCGGAACAGCTCCGGAATGACGCCGATGCATCGCGTTGGCGTGACGGCGGGGTCGAAGGCTGGCATGGTGGCCCGGATCGTGTCCCACCACGCGGCAGGCGCAGGCGGACTGCGCCACAGCGAGGGATCGGACAGGTCCCCGGAATGCGCGGGCATGACCAGCGTGCCGTCTGCGCCGAGTGCCCGCAGCAACGCCCGGATCACGGCGACCGGGCCGCCGCAGACCCAGCCCAGGGCGCTCAGCGAGGAGTGCACCAGGACGACCATCTCCCGGCCTACTCCGAGCGCCCGCAGATCCTCGGCCAGGGACTGCTCCGTGACCGGTTCCGTCCCCGGCGCGGCGATTGCGTCCTGTTCGCTCACGGGCTCCCGGTCGCGGAGCCGCCGGCCGGCTCCTGCGGAACTGTCGGCTGCGCCGGCTTTTCGGGCTGTGCCGGATTGTCCGGGTACGTCTGCATGAACATGCCGGTCCCGCAATTCCAGCCGGGCTCGCTCTCGATGACGCCGCCGGCTTCAACGGCTCCCGACCCGACGCCGGCCGCCCGCTTCCACAGCACGCCATCCACGTAGATCTCCACCGTGAGGTTGCCGAGAGGCCGGCTGTTGCGCACCCGCAGGCGGACGGACGTCTCCCCGCGGACCCGCTGGGTCAGGCTCCAGGGCGTCTGCTCGCGCCGATAGCTACGGAATCCGGATTCGCCACTGTGCAGCTCGATGTCGGCCATTCCCGTGCTGGACGTCACCTCGTAGCGCACGTTGACCACCGTCGGTCCCCAGATGCAGTTCTGCGTGACGTCCGTGACGCAGGATCCCAGCAGCAGCGCCGCGCCGACCATGACGGCGGCCGGCACCGCTACCCGCGGCACGTGGTCGGTGGAGCGTCGGAGCACGGCGATGCTCGGCAATCTCATCCTGTACCAAACGTACCCCATTCGGCCGGTCGAGGCACGCCCGCCTGACTCCGCCGGCGCCGCGGCGGAGTTTCCCTCCGCGGGCACGGGCGCATACCATCCGAGCATGCGCGTAGACGGGAGGATCATGAACCGATGGCAGCCGTGAAGATTCGAGCCGAGTCCCTGGAGGCGTTCTGCATCGAGGCGATGCGGCGCGCGGGGTTGAGCCGGCAGGACGCGGAGCTCTCGGCCCGCGTGTTCGTCACCACCGACACCTGGGGCACGTTCACCCACGGCACGCGGCAGATCCGCGGGCTGATGAAGAACGCCCGCCGCGGCCGGCTGGTAGCCGACGCGCAGGAGCAGATCGTCGCCGAGGGCCCTTCCTGGGCGATCGTCGACGCCCGGGACGGCATGCCGCCGGCCATCTCCTTCCGGTCGGTGGAGATCGCGATCGCCAAGGCGCGCCAGACCGGCATGGCCTACGTCGGCGTCCGGCGCTCCAGCCACTACGGCGCGGCCGGCTACTACGCCAACATGATCGCCGAGCACGGCATGTTCGGGATGTCCATGTGCAACGTGGAGCCGTGCATGACCGTGCCGGGCGGCAAGAGCCGCATCCTGGGCACCAACCCCATCGCCTGGGCGGCCCCGACCGGGACCGAGCGCACGATCATGCTGGACGTGGCCACCAGCGCGGTGGCGGCGACCAAGATCTTCGCCGCCAAGAACGAGGGCCGATCGATCCCGGACACCTGGCTGGTGGACGAGGACGGCGTGCCCACCACCGACCCGACCATCTTCCCGGAGGCGGGGGCACAACTCCCGATGGCCGGCCACAAGGGCTACGGCCTGGCGGTGTTCGTGGAGATCCTGACCGCCGTGCTTACCGGCTCGGCGATGATGAGCGGCGTGCATAGCTGGGTGTCCGACGATCCGGAGCCGTCCGACCAGGGCCACGCCTTCATCGCCATCGACGTGGGCGCGATCATGCCGGCGGGCGAGTTCCACCAGCGCATCGGCGCCATGAGCGAGGAGATCGCCGGCGCGGAGATGGCCCCCGGCCAGCGCATCTTCCTGCCCGGGCAGATGGAGTGGGAGCGGCGCGAGCGGGCGCTGCGCGAGGGTATCGAGATGCCCGAGGACGTGCTGATCAGCCTGCGCGGACTGGCCGAGGACGCAGGCATCGACCCGGCCGACTACGGCATCGACCTCGGCTGAACGCTTGACTCGAGTCTGGACCGTTGCCGAGGCAAGAGCCCATCTGTCGGAAGTCTTGCATCGCGCCGAACAGGAGGGACCCCAGCGGATCGGTGTGCGGAAGTCATTCGTCGTCGTGCCCGCCGAGCTATGGCGCTCCACTCAGGAAACGCTCAAACCTCTGGGTGAATGGTTGGTGGAGAACATACCCCCGCGGAGTGCGCAGCCAGACGGTGATGAGCTGGATCGACTTCTGTCCCACGATCCTGGAGTGGTGCGGCGTCGAGCATCCGTAAGGCGAGGTCGTGCTCCCCGGCCGTTCGCTCCTGCCGATCCTGGAGGATGCCGGCCCCCACCCGGGAGACGGCGCCTGGGAGGAGACCTTCTTCTCCCACTGTGCGCGACGACAACCTCGACCGCCTGGGCGAGCGCTTGCGAGCCCGCTTTTCTGCAGCAGGACCGCGAGGCACTCTTCGACATGGAGGCCGACCCTGCGGAGTCCCGGAACCTCATCGAAACCCCCGCCCGGGCCGGCGTCGCCGCCGAGATGCGCGCCAAGGTCCTGGCCTTCCGCCAAGCTACCCGTGACCCGTGGCTTGAAGTGTCCTTTCAGCGAGGCGAGGCGCCCTCTCCAACGACCTGAACGACGTCCATCCCAATTGACGCCGACCGTAGCGCATCGGCGAAGAGTCACCTCCCCAGTCCGGCCGTGAGCGACACCGACATGTGGCACCGTCGCTCACGAGTCTCGCTCGATCTCATGGACGTAAAGAAGAATATGATCATCGCAATAATTCTCCTCAAATGCGAATTTCAAGCATGTTGATATACTCACGCCCTTGCCTCCCGATAGAACTGTGAGTATAGTACATCGTCATTTATTCTCATCATTGGGGAAATTTCGTAAGAGTCGTGTACTGTGCCTGAACAAGAGCGACCCCTGCCCGCTGCTCGTCGACGCCTTGCCACTGTGGTCCGCAGGTCTGGAGATGTCATCCGGATCGCGGACGTAGAGAGCATCCTCGGCTTCACCCGTACCGAAGCAGCCAAGATTCTCTCTCGGTGGACCGGGCAAGGGTGGCTTCGCAGAGTAGGTCGCGGGGCATACGTCTCCGTTCCTCTCGAGTCCCTTGAGAGCGTCCATGTTCTTGACGATCCGTGGATTCTCGTTCCCGCCCTGTACGCCCCTGCCTATGTCGGCGGGCGCACTGCTGCCGAGCATTGGGATCTTACGGAACAGATCTTTCGCGACATCGTCGTGGTCACAGCCCAGCCGGTGCGCCACAGAACCCAGAATCGACACGGCGCGCCGTTCTCGCTCAAGCATATCGATGGGCGCCGGATCTTTGGCACCAAGGCACTCTGGCGCGGCACAAGCAAGATCATGGTTTCCGATCTCCATAGGACGATTATCGACATTCTCGACGATCCTGAGATCGGCGGTGGCATCCAGCACGTTGCCGACTGTCTCGCCAGTTACTTCCTCCACGGCCAGCGGGACGACGGCATACTTCTGTCGTATGGAGATCGGTTCGGCAACGGCGCAGTCTTCAAACGGCTCGGTTTCCTAACCGAACGTATTGCCAAAGAGGATAACCTGATCCACCACTGTCGGCAAAGGATCACCAAGGGAAACGCCGCACTCGACCCGTCGCTCCCCGGCCCACGTCTTGTCACTCGCTGGAGACTCACGGTCCCCGAGAGCTGGGTCAACGCCCGCGCCAATGGTTAGCCGCCGAGAGATTATCGATGCGGCGACTGCTCTTTCCCTGCTGCCGCAGGTCGTCGAGAAAGACTACGTTCTTGGGTGGGTAATCGCCGGTATTGGCCAGCATCCTGCACATTCCGATACCTGGATATTCAAGGGTGGCACGTGTCTCAAGAAGTGCTTCTTCGAGACGTACCGGTTCTCCGAGGACCTCGACTTCACCCTCACGCACGCTGATCACATCGACCGGGATTTTCTCACTGCGACGTTTGCTGAAGTCGCCCAATGGATATATGATCAGACGGGCATTGAACTGCCGCTTGAACTCCATACATTCGATGTGTATCCAAATCCCCGCGGCAACCTGTCATGCCAGGGCAAACTGTCGTATCGAGGCCCGATCGCACCCAGATCCGGAGGGCTACCCAGAATCAAGCTCGATCTCACAGCCGACGAGCATGTTGTCCTGCCCCCGTAGCCGCTCCTATCTTCCAGCCGTATAGCGACACGCCGCAGGACGGCATCCACATTCAGTCATATACGTACGAGGAGGCTTTTGCGGAAAAGATACGGGCGCTCGCTGAGCGAAGCAGGCCCCGTGACCTTTACGATGTCGTAAACCTTTACCGCAACGAAGAGTCCCGACCCTCGCCGTCCGTACTGCTCGATGTCCTGCGCCAGAAATGCGAATTCAAGGGTGTTCCGACACCGAGCGACATCAGCGCCGTCTCACAGCATCGTGACAACCTCGCACGTGCTTGGGATCAGATGCTCCGCCGGCAGTTGCCCGCGTTGGTGCCCATGCAGCCGTTCTGGGACACGCTTCCCGAGTTGTTCACATGGCTGGGGACCGGACTCGCTCCCTCGATCCCAGCCTCCTTGCAGCAGAGCCCTGGTGAGACCGTCATCCGAGAGCACACGCTGCACCTTCCGCTTTCGGGCACGGCCCAGTCTTATCTTGAAGTGATCCGGTTTGCGGCCGCAAACCGCCTGTGCGTTGATTTGCACTATCACGATCAGAAGCGCCGCATTGAACCGTACTCGCTTCGACGCACCTCTGAAGGCGACATTATCCTGCACGCTCACGATCTGCTCCGGAACGCGCACCGTAGCTACCGCGTCGACCGCATTCAACGCGCGCGGACCACCAGCCAACCGTTTGTTCCTCGCCACGCCGTAGAACTCGGCTCACTGGGACCCTTGGTCGTCCGGCCCACCGCAAGCCGCATGGGCGAGACCTCGGAGAGAACTCTACGTCCGAAATCCGTTGTCAGTGGCAAGCGTCACTCGCGCGATCGGTGACGCCGCTTGCGGGCCGTGCCGTGAGCGGGACCGGCGATGGAAATCCACAATCCGATCATGAATCCCAAATTGTACCAGTTGCCGTTGTTATGGACCTCGTACAGGTGCACGCGCTCCGAGAAGAGCGAGATCACGAAGGTGACCGGTGCGATCACCCCGTGCCAGATGCCCAGCCCAAAGCCGGCAAGCTGGCCTTCCTCATCCGCGGAGCCAACGAGCGCATTCGGACCGGCGGCGCAGCCGGCCAACACCAGCGCCGCAACGAACACGACAGCGACGATCACGATGCGTTTCACGGTTCTCCTCCACGAAGCGACAGCAGGTGGAACGCGACGATCACCAACGAGTGGGAAATACGGCCATCGCGTATCAGGTCAGGGATGCTCGCGAGCGGGGCTGAGTCGACCTCAATCTCCTCGTCCCCGTCGCCGCGCGGTGACTCGATCCACTCGAGTCCTTCGGCGAGGAACATCGAGCACTCGTTGGACATGAACGCCGGGTTGGGATGGACGGTGCCGAGCGGGGTCCACCGCCCGGCTCGGTAGCCGGTCTCCTCCAGCATCTCCCGTTGCGCGGCCTCGAGCGCCGTCTCGCCAGGGTCGACCACGCCGCCGGGGATCTCCAGCGTCTGCGCGGCGATCCCGAAGCGCCACTGGCGGATCAGGACCACCTGGCCATCGTCGCGCATCGGGATCACGTTCACCCAGTTGCCGGTATGGATGGCGACCACGTCCCGGCGGTCCTCGCCGGCGGCGATCTCCTGGCGCTCCACGTCGAACAGCGGGTGCTCAAACGCCATCTCGCCTGCAACCCGCCGCCACGGCCTGACGGGCGAGTTGCCTTCGTCGCTCATGGTTTCCCGCCAGTCATTCCCGCGCCAGCGCCACGCGCACCCCTTCCGGGCTCGCCACCCGGCGTGACGCCCCGACCCCCAGGAACGCGACATCGCCGCGCGCTAGCATCACGGTCACGCCGGTCCAGTAACCGCGGTTGACGCTTGCCGAGACGATGACGTGGCGGTCGCCGCGCAGGACCACCTTACGGGGGACCGAAGTGCTCGCCCCACGATTCGGCGAGCGCCTTGCCCTCGTGGTCGAGCATGCGCCGTTCGTCGGTGGTAAGCGGCCGCGTGCGGTGCGCCCAGCGCACGTTCTGCTCGATTTCCGCCTCGCTGAACATGCCGATCACGGCGATGGCCACGCCGGCCTGATCAAGCGCCCAGCGCATGGCCGGCTCGTGGTCCACCGGCCCCCGGACGGTGAGTGCTGCCGGCGTCGGCTCTTCGTAGTGCATCTTGGTGGCGCCGCCGTACACCTTCATCGCCGCGACCCCGACGTCGTGGGCGTGCGCGACCGGCAGGACGACCCGCTCGAAGCCGTACGTGTGCTGATCGCCGTAGTTGACCGGCACCATGATCACGTCGATGTCGTGCTCGCCGAGCGCCCGCGCCGCCTGCGCGGGGTGGGAGTGGCTGGTGAAGCCGATGTAGCGCGCCATGCCGGAACGCTTCGCCTCCTGCAGCCCGGCCAGCGCGCCGTCGCTGCCCAGCACCTGCTCCGCATCGCGCGGGCCCAGGTTGTGGATATAGGCGATGTCGACGTGATCGATGCCCAGGTCGTGCAGCGACTGGGTGAGCGAGTCGAGCGCCTCCTGCCTGGTGTCCACCGGCGCCTTGGTGGCGAGGATCACCTCGTCCCGGCGGTCGGCCAGCACCTCGCAGAGCTGCTTGTGCGCCTGGCCGTAGCCGGGGGCGGTGTCCAGGTAGATGACGCCCAGGTCGATCGCCCGGTGCAACAGGCCGATCGCCTCGCCGTCGGTAAGACCCATGCCACCCGGCGCGCTGCCGTAGCCCAGGATCGGCACCTCCAGTTCCGTCTTGCCCAGCCGGCGTGTCGGCAACGGCGCGGCCGCCGGCGGCCCTTCCGTGTCCAGCCGCTCCTGCGCGAGCGGACGTTCCTGTACGAGCGTGCCCTGCTGTCCCATAGCTCCCTCCCTACGGCTCAGTCCGTTTGTGCGATCGCATCCAGAAAGCCCTGCGCATCATCGCCCGAAAAGAAGACCAGGACCACCTGCTGCGGCCGGGCGCTGTGTTCCAGGAATGATCGGATCGACTCGTAAGCGACCCGGGCCGCCGCGTCCTTGGGGTAGCCGAAGACGCCGGTGGAGACCGCCGGGAACGCGACGGTCTCTACCGGCTCCGCATCGCCCAGCGACGCCGCCAGCTCCAGGCTGGTCCGGTAGCAGGAGGCGAGCAGCTCGGGCTCGCCCGACGTGCCGCCGTGCCAGACCGGCCCCACGGTGTGGATGACGTGGCGCGCCGGCAGCTTCCCCGCGCCGGTGGCGACCGCCTGTCCGGCCGGCAACCCGTCCGGCAGATCCGTGGCGCGGATGCGCCGGCACTCGGCCAGCAGATCCGGGCCGGCGCCGCGGTGGATGGCGCCGTCCACCCCGCCCCCGCCGAGCAGCGACGAGTTGGCCGCGTTGACGATCGCGTCCACGGCCAGCGCCGTGATGTCGCCGGTGCGCACCTCCAGCCGGCCGTCGAGCAGCGTTCGGTCTCCCATCGACGCAAGGCTATCACACCGCCGCCGATTGACGGTGTTCCGCGCAGATGGAAAGGTCGCCCGCGGAGGCGTTGCCACGCATGCCGCAGTACCGGCCGATCGACATGACGCGCTGGGCGCCCATCGACGCCGGCGCCTATTTCGCGGGCGAGCCGCTGCGGATCGGCGCAGGCACCCACCTGCTCGGCCACGGCGGCCTGGTCGAGGACCGGCGCGGCCTGGTGCGGCGCGTGACGCCGCCGGAGCGCGCGGGCCAGGTGCTGGAGCCGGACCTGCCGTGGGAGCACGACAAGACCTTCGGCCCCACCGTGCTGGAGGACGAACGGTCGGGCACCCTGCGCATGTGGTACGGCACCCTGCCGCCGCTGGGCGGGCGGCCGGGGAAGCTCGTCATCCCGCCGTACCTGATGCTCTACGCCGAGAGCGATGACGGCGTGACGTGGCGCAAGCCTCTCCTCGACCTGGTTCCGGACGGCGAGCACCGGCGCACCAACATCCTCTACCGCGGGGCCAACGACAACTGCAGCGCGTTCTCGGTGGTGATCGACCGCGCCGACCCCGACCCGTCGTGCCGCTACAAGATGCTGCACAAGGGCGGCAAGGATCCCTCCGGCCGATCGGGCGAGGAGCTCGCGCTGTCCACCGACGGGCTGCGCTGGCGGCCCTACGAGGGCAATCCGGTGATGCCGCAGCGGCACGACTGCAACCTCAACCTGCTGTACGACACCGGCCGGGACGTCTGGACCGCCTATCTGCGGCCGTACGCCTTCGGCTCCGGGATCTGGCCGGGCCAGACGGCAGGGGGACACGTCCATCACCGCCGCCGCGTGGCGATCGCCGAGAGCCGCGACCTCTACGCGTGGTCGAAGGTGCGGACCGTGCTGGGCCCGGGCGAGGGGGACCGCAACGAGTTCGACAGCATCGCCATCTTCCCGCACGGCAGCGCCCTGGTGGGGCTCGTGGCTACCTTCGAGGAGAACGACCTGCACGACCAGCGCATGCAACTCGAGGTCGCCTTCTCCACCGACGGCCACCGCTGGGAGCGGCCGACCGGAACCGAGCCGTTCCTCGCGCCAACCGGCCGCGACGGCGACTTCGACCGCGACAGCGTCGGCGTGGCGACCGCCGGGCTCGATTCCGTCCCCGCTTCGGCCGGCGATGCAGCCGCGCAGGACCGCCTGCTGTTCTACACCGGCTCCCGGTGGACGCGGGGCGAGCTGGACGGCCGCACCGCGATCGGCGCGCTGCGCATCCGGCGCGACCGCTTCGTCGAGCAGCATGCCGCCGAAGAGGGCTGGCTGCTGACGCGCGAGCTGGTGCTGGACGGCTCCGGGCTGCACGTGAACTGCCGCGCGGGCGGCGAGTTGCGCGTCGAGCTGGCCGAGTACCCCGGCCAGGCGCTGCCCGGCTACACGCTCGCCGATTGCGATCCGATCACCGGCGACCACGTAGACCACACCGTCACCTGGGGCGGCAGCCCGGACCTGGGGCGCCTCCGGGGCCGTCCGGTCTATATTCGCTTCTACCTGCGCGCGGCCGGCATCTGGTCGTTCCGCGTCACGTAACGCACGAGGAGGAGGACGACATGCGGTCAGCGAACGAGATGAGGATCGCCCTGGGGCAGTTCAGCGACCTCACCGACGAAAAGCTCGCCTTCATCAAGCAGGTCGGCGCCGACGACTTCCTGATGAACACCCCGAACCTGCCCCGCACCGGGCGGTGGGAGCTGGCCGACCTTGTGGCGCTCCGCGAGCGCGCCGACGCCGCCGAGCTGCGCCTGATGTGCCTGGAGAACACGCCGGTGAGCTTCTACGACCAGGCGATGCTGGGCCTGCCCGGACGCGACGAGCAGATCGAGAACATGCAGGCGACCATCCGCAACATGGGCCAGGCCGGCATCCCGATCCTGGGCTACCACTGGATGCCGAACCAGGTGTGGCGCTCCCCGGAGCGCGCGCGGCTGCGCGGCGGCGCGCTGGCCACCCGTTTCGACATGGCCGAGCATGAGGATGCTCCCCTCACCCACGACCGCGTCTTCGGCGAAGACGAGATGTGGGCCAACTACGAGTACTACCTCGGCGCCGTCCTGCCGGTCGCCGAGGAGGCCGGCGTCACCCTTGCGCTGCACCCCGACGACCCGCCGGTGCCGTCGCTGGGCGGCGTCGCCCGCCTGTTCCGCAACTTCGATGGCTTCAAGCGCGCCATCGACACCTTCGACAGCCCCAACCACGGACTGGACTTCTGCATGGGCTGCTGGTCGGAGATGGGGCCTGCCGGTGTCATCGACGCCGTGCGCCACTTCGGCGGGCGCAGCCGGATCGTCTACGTCCACTTCCGCGACGTGCAGGGCGAGGTGCCGTGCTTCAACGAGTGCTTCATCGACGAGGGCAACCAGGACACCTTCGCGGTCGTGCAGGCGCTGCACGAGGTGGGCTTCACGGGCTTCATGATCACCGACCACGTGCCGGCCATGGTGGAGGACACCGACTGGGGCCACCGCGGCCGCGCCTACGCGATCGGCTACATCCGCGCCCTCATCGACGTCGCGCGCCGTGCCGCCTGAGCCTCCGGCGGGGGCAGCCGTCAGATGCGCGCCTGGTACTCGTACAGCGTGCGGTAGCGGCCGTCCGCGGCGATGAGCTGGTCATGGGTGCCGCGCTCGACGATGCGGCCCTCCTCCACCACCAGGATCTGGTCGGCGCGCCGGATGGTGCTCAGCCGGTGGGCGATCACCAGCGTGGTGCGCCCGACCATCAGCTCGGCCAGGCTCTGCTGGATGAGCGCCTCGCTCTCGGTGTCGAGGTTCGAGGTCGCCTCGTCCAGGATGAGCACGCGCGGGTCGGCCAGCATGGCGCGCGCCAGCGCCACCCGCTGCCGCTGGCCGCCGGACAGCTTGACGCCGCGCTCACCGATGAGCGTCTGAAGCCCGTCGTCGAAGCGGTCGGTGAACTCGTCGACGTGCGCGGCGCGCACCGCCCGCCGCAGTGCCTCCTCGCTCGCGTCCGGGCGCGCGAACAGGATGTTGTCGCGGATGGTGCCCTCGAACAGGAACTCGTCCTGCAACACCACGCCGAGCTGGCTCCGGTAGCTTTCCAGGGTGACGGTCCTCAGGTCGTGGCCGTCCACGGTGATCGTGCCGGCGTCGGGCACCAGGAAGGAGGCAGCCAGTCCCGCGATCGTGGTCTTGCCGGAGCCGGTGGTGCCCACCAGCGCGGTCATGCTGCCCGCGGCCGCCCGCAGACTGACGCCGTGCAGGACCGCCTGGCCCTCGCGGTAGGCGAAGGAGACGCCGTCGAAGACGATGTCGCCGCGCACGCGCGGCAGCGCCACGGTGCGGTCCGGCTCGTGTCCCTCCGGCGGATTGGCCAGCAGCTCCTCCGTGCGATCCAGGCCCGCGAACGCCTCCGTGATCTCGGTGCCGATGCGGGTCATCTGCACCACGGGAGCGATCATCACCCCCAGGTACAAACTGAACGAGACGAAGTCGCCGACGGTCATGGCGCCGCGCAGGATCAGCGACGCTCCCACGCCCATGATCAGCACCGCGGACAGCCCCATGATCAGCGCGCCGCCGCTGGTCAGCATGCTGGTGGCGGTCAGCGACTTGCGCACGTTCTGGAAGATGCGCTGCACGCCGCGGGAGAACACCTCGTCTTCGTGCGCTTCGGCGTGGAAGCCCTTGATCACGCGGATGCCGCTCAGCGACTCGGTCAGCCGGCCGGTGACCTCCGCGTTGATGGCGCCGCGCTCGCGGAAGACGGGGCGGATCGCCCGGAAGGCCTTGCCCGACAGCACGCCGAACAGGGCGATCGGCACCAGCGTGAACAGCGTCATCGGCACGCTGATGCGCAGCATCAGGATCAGCACCACGACGGCGGTCAGCGCCCCGCCCACCAGGTGCGCCAGCCCGGTGCCGATCAGGTTGCGCACCCCTTCCACGTCGCGCATCACCCGCGAGGTCAGCGCCCCGGTCTGGTTGTCGTCGAAGAAGGCGACCGGCAGCCGTATCAGGTGGCGCTGCACCCGCGCGCGCAGGACGGAGATCAGGTGCTGCGCCTGCACGCTGAGCAGCCGCGTCTGCAGGAACGAGCTGGCCGACTGCAGCAGCACGGCGCCTCCCACGCCGGCCAGCAGCAGCGGCAGCAGCGAGGTGTTCTGCAGCCCGATGACGTCGTCGATCAGCACCTTGGACGACCAGGGGAGCACCAGTCCGGCCAGCTTGTTGATGCCGATCAGGACCAGCCCGAGCAGCAGCATCCAGCGCCGCGGCCAGATGATCGTGGCCATCACGCGGCGGAGGCTGGCGCGCGACACCGACGGCCGCGCCTTGTCCGGTCCGTCCAGCGCTCCGGGATTGCGGCCGCGCGCTGCGGTGGGGGCGGCAGGCTCGCTCATCGGCATCGCTCCTGGCGCATCACGGGTACCATCACGGGTACAGGGTACTCCGCTATGATGTACTCGTGCGGCTGAGCGAAGACCAGGTCCGGGAATACCGGGAAGTCGGCTACCTGCTGTTCGACGGTCTGCTCGACACCGCGGAGGTCGGGGCGCTGCGCGCGGCGCTGCCGGACGTCATGAGCCGCACCGGTCCGGAGGTGATCCGCGAGCAGGACGGCGCCGGCGCGCGGCTGGTATTCGGGGCGCACCTCTACTCCGAGCCCTTCCGCCGGCTGTCGCTGCTGCCGCGCCTGCTGGAGCCGTGCCGGCAGTTGCTGGAAGACGAGGTGTACCTGCACCAGAGCCGCCTCAACCCCAAGGAGGGCTTCGGCTCCGGCGCCCGCTGGGACTGGCACCAGGACTACAGCGCCTGGCAGCGCGTCGACGGCATGGAGCGGCCGGACTGCATCATGGCGTCGGTGTTCATCGACGACTGCTCGGTGGCGCGCTCGCCGCTGCTGGTGATCCCGCGCTCGCACCGCCACGGCTTCATCGACTCGATCGAGCTGCACCGCGACGCCAGGGGCTACTCGCTGTACGAGCTGGACCGCGACACCGTCGGCCGCCTGGCCGGCGAGCACGGCATCGAGCCGCTGATCGGCGGCGCCGGCACCGTGGCGCTGGTCGACTGCAACCTCATCCACGGCTCGGCCAACAACATCTCGCCGTGGCGGCGGGCGATCCTGTACCTGATCTACAACGCGTGCGGCAACGCCTGCACCAACGGCGACCGCCCCTGGTTCCAGAACCAGCGCGACTTCACCCCGCTGCAGGCGATCGAGAACACCGCCCTGGCTGAGGCATGACCCAGCTCGGCGACGACGAGTGGCCGGACGGAATCGATGAGCTCTACGGCGAAACTTAGCTTCAAGACGGACTGGGTCGACGGGGAAGGCATCAGCGGTCCCGAACTGTCGGCGACTTGGGCATCACTGGAGATTCGCGCCGGCGACTCGATCATCACCCGCATTCTGGATACGCGGGCGAAGACCGTCCGGGACTTCGTGTACGTCCCGCTCTATCCGTTCGCTGAGTGGGTTGTCACGAACTGGTGGTTCCTGACACACGAAATCAGCAATCCGACGAAGGACGCCGATCCTCAATTCCGCCACAGGCATGCAATAGGCGGCAACCGGGAAGGATATGCCTACCCGGATCTGCAGGTGTTGCCGTACGGTGCCTTGACCTGCCTCGTATGGACACGCGGTCCGTCACCCTGGACCGGTATCGAGTTCCTTGACTGGGGAGAGCTGTGGGTTGACAGCAGCGAGTTCCGCGATACGTGTACGGAACTCATCGACCGCGTGATCCGGCGGCTCCTGTCTCTCGGTGTCGAGGGGACGCTGCTGCAGGACGAGTGGGAAGCGATTCAGGCAGCCGATAGAGACGAGATCGAATTCTGCGAAGCTGCTGCCGGATTGGGTTGGGATCCGTATGACCTGGGCGACGACGAGCGCTCCCTCGTGTTGGAGCTTGGCCACACGTTGAGCGGCGCGGTGCTTGAGGAAGGGATAGCCGCGTTCAATGCACGGAGCCTGATGGCGGAATGTTCGGCCATCGTCGGCGCCATCGGACGTGCCAAGGCCAACGCGCTGCGCTGGGAACCCGTGGCATCGATGGATCACGAACTCGCACTCGCGGCACCCACTCCCTGGGAAGCGGGCTATGAGCTCGCGCGGGACGTGCGGCGGGCACTGGGACTGGACGGCCAGCCGCTGCCTTCCATGGCGCGGATCGCGGCTGCCATCGACGCAGAACCGGCATTGCTTGATGAGCTGACAGCACCCGTGGACTTCGAAGCGGCGGCACTTGTGGATGGCGTGATCACCCGAAACGACGATCGCTTTCCGGCTTTCGCGTTTCGGGAGTTCTCGAGCGACGAGAGCAGGCGGTTTCACTTCTGCCGCGCCCTCGGCGAAGTGATCGCATCGCCGGGCACCGACACGCTGCTCACCAGAGCGCACTCCGAACGGCAACAGCGCAACCGCGCCTTCGCCGCCGAATTCCTGGCGCCATCGTCGAGCCTGAGACAGAGCGTGTCTCGCCCGGTCCTGGATGGCGATGACATCGACGAACTGGCGGCTGCCTTCGGCGTCTCGTCGTGGGTGATCGCCCATCAGATCCGGAACTACCGCATAGCCGAGGTCTGGGATTCAGGATTCCCTGCCGGGCGGATGCCCACCGAACCGTACGCCCACCCCCTCGCTTGACAACCGTCGGCGGACGGGCCGTATGTTCTGCCCGTGCCAAAGACCGCCGCCACGGCCCTGGTGATCGTCGAGTCGCCGGCCAAGGCCAACACCATCGCCCGCTTCCTCGGCGACGGCTTCGTGGTCGAGTCGTCGATCGGCCACATCCGCGACCTGCCGCGCAGCGCCGCCGACGTCCCCGCCCGCTACCGGGAGCAGCCGTGGGCACGCCTGGGCGTCGACGTCGACAACGGCTTCAAGCCGCTGTACGTGGTGCCGCCCGACAAGCGCCAGCAGATCCGCAAGCTGAAGGACCTGCTGGCCAAGGCGGACGTGCTCTACCTGGCCACGGACGAGGACCGCGAGGGCGAGGCGATCGCCTGGCACCTGTACCAGGAACTGAAGCCGCCGAAGGGCATGGACGTGAAGCGCATGGTGTTCCACGAGATCACCCGCCCGGCCATCGAAGCCGCGATCGCCGAGCCGCGCGACATCGACCGCCGCCTGGTGGACGCGCAGGAAGCCCGGCGCATCCTGGACCGCCTGTACGGCTACGAGGTGTCGCCGGTGCTCTGGAAGAAGGTGCAGCCGCGCCTGTCGGCCGGCCGCGTGCAGAGCGTCGCCACTCGCATCGCCGTCGAGCGCGAGCGCGAACGCATGGCGTTCGTGGTCGCCCGCTACTGGAGCCTGACCGCCACGTTCGGCGTCACGACGCCGGTGGAAGCGGATGCGCCGCGGGACTTCACGGCCGGGCTCGCCACCCTGGACGGCAAGCCGGTGGCCGCCGGCTCCAGCTTCACCCGGGCGGGCGAGCTCAAGCGTCCGGACACCGTCCACCTGGACGAGAGCGCCGCCCGCTCGCTGGCCGACGGACTGCGGGACACCGAGTTCCGCGTCCGCAGCGTGGAGCGCAAGCCGTACCGCCGGCGGCCGGCCGCGCCGTTCATGACCTCGACCTTCCAGCAGGAGGCGGGCCGCAAGCTGCGCATGTCGGCCACGGCGGCGATGCGCGTGGCGCAGTCGCTGTACGAGAAGGGGTACATCACCTACATGCGCACCGACAGCACCACGCTGTCGCAGGCCGCCCTGAACGCCGCCCGTGACGCCATCGCGCAGCGGTTCGGGGCCGACTACCTGCCAGGCTCCCCGCGCCGCTACGCCAAGAAGGTCAAGAACGCCCAGGAAGCGCACGAGGCGATCCGGCCGGCCGGCGACCGCTTCCGTACCCCGGAAGAGGTGCGCGGCTCCCTGTCACGCGACGAGGCGAGGGCCTACGAGCTGATCTGGAAGCGGACGGTCGCCTCGCAGATGACCGACGCCGTGGGCAGCACGGTGCAACTCCGCGTCGGTGGCGAGGCGGCCGACGGCCGCAACGTCGAGTTCACCGCGGCCGGCACCACGATCAGCCACTACGGCTTCCGCCGCGCGTACTCCGAAGGCACCGACGCCGAGGGAGGCGCCGCGGCCCGCGCGAACGGCGATCCGGAGCGGCCGCTGCCGGCGGTGGCCGAGGGCGACCGGGTCGGCCTGGAAGAACTGGAGCCGGCCGGACACGAAACCTCGCCCCCCGCCCGCTTCACGGAAGCCTCGCTGGTCAAGCGGCTGGAGGAGCTGGGCGTGGGCCGGCCCTCCACGTACGCGTCGATCATGAACACGATCCAGGACCGCGGCTACGTGTGGAAGCGCGGCACCGCGCTGGTGCCCACCTTCACCGCGTTCTCGGTCGTGCGGTTGCTGGAGCAGCACTTCTCCGACTTGGTCGACTACACCTTCACCGCGCGCATGGAGGACGAGCTGGACAACATCGCCACTGGTGACGAGGACGTGCAGCCGTGGCTGCGCCGCTTCTACTTCGGCGCCGAAGTGCCCGCGGCCGAGGCTCCGGGCCTCAAGGCGATGGTGTCCGACCGCCTGGGCCTGATCGACGCGCGCGAGGTGAACTCCGTGGCGATCGGCACCGACGGCAGCGGCGCCGGCATCGTGGCGCGCGTGGGCCGTTTCGGCGCCTACGTGGAGCGCGGTCCCCAGCGAGCCACCATCCCGGGCGAGATCCCGCCCGACGAGCTCACCGTGGAGGCGGCCCTGGAGCTGATCGACAAGCCCGACGACGACCGCGTGCTCGGTGACGACCCGGACACCGGCCTGCCGGTGATCGCCCGCGCCGGCCGCTTCGGGCCGTACGTGCAGGTGGGCACTGCCGAGGACACCGGCAAGAAGAAGCCGAAGACCGCGTCGCTGCTGCGCTCGATGACCCTGGACGGCATCGAGCTGGCCGACGCCCTGAAGCTGCTGACGCTGCCACGCACGGTAGGGAC
Organism: Spirochaetia bacterium; assembly: GCA_965202935.1. GTDB lineage: Bacteria > Spirochaetota > Spirochaetia > SZUA-6 > Bin103 > CATQHW01. Next base: position 6,223,645 of record OZ241879.1, on the reverse strand, counting down.
GGACCCGGCCGACGGTACGCCTGTCACGGCCCAGAACGGACGCTACGGGCCGTACATCCAGAAGGGATCGGACAGCCGCACGCTGGAGTCGGAGGAGCTGCTGTTCACGATCACCCTGGAGCAGTGCCTGGCACTCCTGGCGCAACCGAAGGGACGCCGGCGGCAAGCCGCCGCCCAGCCGCCGCTGCGCGAGTTGGGCAACGATCCCGCGACCGGCCAGCCGATGGTGATCAAGGAGGGCCGCTGGGGTCCGTACGTCACCGACGGCCAGACCAACGCATCGCTGCGGACCGGCGACGCGGTGCAGACGATCACGCCGGACCGCGCGGCCGAGCTGCTGCAACTCCGCCGCGAGCGCGGACCGGCCAAGCGGCCGGCACGGCGAACGGCCCGGCGCAAGACCGCGTCCGGCAGCAAGCGCACCACCCGGCAGAAAGCCGCCTCCTGACCCGCGTTTGACACCGGACACGCACGGCCCATAGGCTCGCCTGCGAACAGTCACGAAAGGCAGACCTTGCCCGGTGCCTTCGGAAGCGAAGGCCGAACAGGGAAAGCGGTGAGAATCCGCTGCGGTGGCGCCACTGTGACCGGAGAGCCGCCCGCTTGATGCCACTGTCCCCCGGGGATTGGCCCCACGGGGATGGGAAGGCGCGGGACAGGCGATGATCCGGGAGTCAGGAGACCTGCCGGGCAAGGCTGAGTGGCCGCTCTCCGCTCAGGGAGCGCCTCAGGTCGAGCCTTGTCCCGGATCCCGAGGGCCAGGTCGGTTTCGGCGGCGAACCCCGAACGCAGGGCGGCGAAGGAGCTCTGGTGCGGGGAGAAGAGGCGATTCGCTCGCCGAACGGATCACGGTCGCCGGTCGTCGCCCGGCTGGTGGGCGGCGGCGCGCTGCTGGCCGCCGTCGCCGCGGCGCTGATCGTCACGGCCGCCGCCGTCGGCCCGTACGCCATCCCGCTCTCGCACACCGCCGCCATCCTGCTGGAGCAGATCGGGATCCGCATCCTGGAAGCCACCGACGCCGAGCGCGCCATCGTCGAGTCGATCAGGCTGTCGCGCATCACGCTGGCGCTGATCGTCGGCGCCGCCCTGGGCGTGGCCGGCGCCGTGATGCAGGGCCTGTTCCGCAACCCGATGGCCGACCCCGGCATCATCGGCGTGTCCACCGGCGGCGCGCTGGGCGCGGTGGTGGCGATCGCCCTGGGGGCGCAGGCGGCCACGCCGCTGGCGCTGCCCGCCATGGCCTTCGCGGGCGCCGCCGGCGCCCTGGCGCTGGTGTTCGCGGTCGCCTCGGCCGGCGGCCGCTTCTCGATGGCCGCCCTGCTGCTGGCCGGCGTCGCGGTAAGCGCGTTCCTGGCCGCGATCATCTCCGCGATCGTGCTGTTCACCGCCGATCTCGGCGCGCAGCGCGAGATGATCTTCTGGCTGGCCGGCGGGCTGGACGCGTCGCGCTGGACGCACGTACGGCTGGCCGCGCCGTTCGTGCTGGCCGGCCTGGCGGTCGCGGTGCTGCTGTCGCGCGACCTGAACCTGCTCATGGTCGGCGAGGAGGAAGCGCGCGCCCTGGGCGTGCGCGTGGGGCTGACCCGCACCGTCCTGCTGCTGGCCGCGTCGCTGGTCACCGGCACCGCGGTGGCGTTCTCCGGCACGATCGCCTTCGTGGGGCTGATCGTCCCGCACGCGCTGCGCCTGATCACCGGCGCCGACCACCGCGTGCTGATCCCGCTGAGCGCGCTCGGCGGCGCGGCCTTCCTGCTGGCGGCGGACACGGTCGCCCGGCTCGCCGTGGCGCCGGCGGAGGTGCGCGTCGGCATCATCACCGCGCTCGTCGGAGCGCCCTTCTTTCTGTTCCTGCTGGCTCGCCACAAGGCGCGCGCGGGACTTCTGTAGCGAACCCAACCCATGCATGGAGGATTCATGGACACCTGGAAAGAGATCGTACCGATCAGGCACATCGCCCGGATCGCCGCCTGCGCCGGGCTGCTGGCAGCCTTCGCGCTCGACGCGGCCGCGCAGACGGCGGCCGACTACCCGGCGGTGCCGGGCATCGTCGACGTGTCGAACCGCGGCTGGCCGCGCGAGGTCGAGACCACCGAAGGCGTGGTCAGCCTGGAGGCGCCGCCACAGCGGATACTGGCCCTCTCGCTCGGCCACGACGAGATGCTGCTCGCCCTGGTCCCGCACGACCGGTTCGCGGGCGTGGGGCCGTTCACGGCCGACCCCACCTACTCCAACGTCGCCGACCAGGTGGCCGGCATGCACGCGGTCAAGCGCGGCGTCGAGAACGTGCTGGCGGCCAAGCCCGACATCGTGGTGGTCTCCAAGTACACCAAGGCGGACCTGGTGGCCCTGATCAAGGAGGCCCGGGTGCCGGTGGTGCGCTCCGCCCTGGAGAGCTCGGCGGCCGGCAACATTCCCAACATCCTGCTGCTCGGCTATCTGCTCGGGGTCGAGGAACGCGCGCTGGAGCTGGTGGCCGAGATCGAGCGCCGCCTGGCCGTGGTCACCGACCGGGTGCCGGCGCCCGGCGACCCGGGCCGGCCCGCGGTGCTGTCCATCGCCCGCTGGGGAGAGACCACCAGCGCGGCCGGCGAAGGCTCGACCGAGGGCGGCATCATCGAGACGGCCGGCGGCGTCAACGCGGCCGCCCGCGCCGGCATCGCCGGCCACCAGTCGGTGAGCGTGGAGTCGATCGCCGCCATGAACCCGGACGTGATCCTGATCACGCAGCCGGCGGACTCGGGCGGCACCGACCTGCGCGACGAGCTGCTGGACACCCGCGCGCTCGCGGAGGTGCCGGCGATCGCCGACGAGCGCGTGATCGTCGCCGATCCCCGCCACTACACGACGCTCTCGCACTGGAACGTGCGCGGCATCGAGGAGACCGCGCGGCTGCTCTACCCGGAGCGGTTCCGGGACGTGACATTCAGCGACTTCGAGCCGTACGGAGGGTCGTGAGCCTGCCCGCGGACGCTCCCGCGCTGGCCGCGAACGGGGTATCCGTCAACCTTGGCGGAGCCCCCGTGCTCCGCTCCGTTTCGTTCGCGGCACGCGCGGGCCACGTGACGGGACTGGTGGGTCCGAACGGCGCCGGCAAGAGCACGCTGCTGCGAGCCATGGCAGGCGTGCTGCACCCGGACGCCGGTTCGGTCCGGCTGGGCGCCGACGATCTGTCGGCGCTTCCGGCGCGGGAGCGCGCGCGGCAGGTCGCCTACCTGCCGCAGCACGAGGCCGCGCACCCGTTCACGGCGCTGGAGACGGTGCTGATGGCCCGCTACCCGCACCTGAGCCGCTTCGCGCTGGAGGGCGCCGACGACCGGCGTCTCGCGCGCGAGGCCATGGCGCGCACCGAGACCGAGCGGTTCGAGCACCGGCAGCTCGACCGGATCTCCGGCGGCGAGCGGCAGCGGGTGCTGCTGGCGCGGACGCTGGCGCAGCAGGCACGCGTCCTGCTGCTCGACGAACCGGTCGCCAGCCTCGACCTCCGGCACCAGCTCACGGCGATGGAGACGCTGCGTTCGGAGGTCTCGGGCGGCGAGGTCGCGGTGGTGGTGGCGCTGCACGACGTGTGGCTGGCCAGCCGCTACTGCGACCGGCTGACGCTGCTGTCGGACGGCCAGGTGGCAGCCGAGGGCACCCCGGCCGAGGTGTTCACCCTGCAGCGCTTCCGGGAGGTGTTCGGCGTGGAGGCGGTGGTCGAGCACGAGAGCGACACCGGCATGCCGCACGTCCGCCTGATGGGACCCACGCCGGTGCGGACCGGACGATGACGCTGGCCGAGACCCTGCAGCGCATCGGTCCGGTGGACACCGCCGCCATGCGGCGCGCCGAGGCCCGCCACCTGACCCTGACCAAGCCGCCCGGCAGCCTGGGCCGGCTGGAGCAGGTATCGATCCGGCTTGCCGGCATCTACGGCACGGAGCGGCTCGCCGTCCGGGGCTCGGCGGTGATCGTCGCCGCCGGCGACCACGGCGTGGTCGCGCAGGGCGTGACCGGCTATCCGCAGGCGGTCACCGCGCAGATGGTGCGCAACTTCCTGGCCGGCGGCGCCGCGGTCAGCGTCATGGCCCGCCTGCTCGGCGTGCGGCAGATCGTCGCCGACGCCGGCATCGCCGCGGAGGAGCTCCCGGACCACCCGGACCTGCGCTCCGTGCGCGCCGGGCGCGGCACCGGCGACATCAGCCGCGCCCCGGCGATGTCGCGGCAGCAGGCCGAGCGCTGCCTGCAGGCCGGAGTGGACCTCGCCGCCGAGGCGGCAGGCGCGGGCGCGGACCTGATCGCCACCGGCGACATGGGCATCGGCAACACCACCGCGGCCAGCGCCGTCACCGCCGCGATGACCGGCGCCCCGCCGGAGCACACCACCGGGCCGGGAACGGGCCGCACGCCGGCGGAGCTCCGCCGCAAGGTGGACGTGGTGCGCCGGGCGCTCGCCTGCAACGCGCCCGATCCCGGCGACCCGCTCGGCGTGCTGGCCAAGGTGGGTGGATTCGAGATCGGCGTGCTGGCAGGCGTGGTGCTCGGCGCGGCCTGCCGGCGCCGCGCCGTGCTGCTGGACGGCTTCATCTCCGGCGCCGCTGCCCTGCTCGCCTGCGGCCTGTGCCCGCCGGCGCGCGACTACCTGATCGCCGCCCACCGCTCCGCCGAACCGGGCCACCGCGTGGTGCTGGAGCATCTCGGCCTGGACCCGCTGCTCGACCTGGAGATGCGGCTCGGCGAGGGAACCGGCGCCCTGCTGGCCGTGCCCATCGTCACGGCCGCGGCCACGTGCCTGGCGGAGATGGCCACCTTCGCGGAGGCCGGCGTGTCGGACTCACGGTGAAGCCCCCTCGCCTGCTGGCCTCCTGCCGGGCCGCGATCGGCTTCCTGACCATCCTGCCGGTCCCGCCGCCCGCGGACGCGTCCGGCGCGCTCGGGCGTGCCCCCGCCTGGTTCCCGGCGGTGGGCCTGCTGCTGGGAGGCATGCTCGCCGTCCTCGACCTGGCGCTGCGGACCCTGCACGTGCCGGTGCTCCTGAACAGCGCCCTGCTGCTGGCCGCGCTGGCCGCCCTGACCCGCGCCCTGCACCTGGACGGCTTCATGGACACCTGCGACGCGCTGCTCGGCGGCTTCGACCGCGAGCGGCGCCTTGCGATCCTGCGCGATCCGCACGTGGGCGCGTTCGCCGTGGTCGGCGTGGTGTGCCTGCTGCTGGTCAAGCTGGCGGCGCTCACCGGGCTGCCGGGAGGAAGCCGGACGGGCGCCCTGATCCTGTTCCCGTGCCTGTCGCGCGCGGCGGTAGTGCTGGCGATGCGGTCGTTCCCGTACGCGCGTCGCGAGGGGCTCGGCACGCCGTTCACGAACCGCGGCGGCATCGGGCCGTGGATCGGCGTGCTGGTCGCCCCCGCGGCTGCGCTCGCCCTGACCGGACTGCCGGGGCTGGCCCTGGCGGCGCTGGCCGGCGCGGTCGCGTGGGTGGTCGGCGCGTGGGCGACCCGGCAGCTCGGCGGGGTGACCGGCGACATCTACGGCGCGGTGAACGAGATTGCCGAGGTGGCGGTCCTGGCACTCGCCGTGCTGGTGCTGGCGGGGTAGATCGGGGATGGGGCCGGCGCCGTGGCCGGGGGAGTGGGGACTGGATGCCGGCGCGCTGCTGCTGGCGGTGACGCTGGATCTGGCACTGCGGGAGCCGCCGGCAGCGCTCCATCCCGTCGTGTGGATGGGCAGGCTGATCGCCTTCCTGGAGCGCCTCTCGCCGCCGGCCGACCGGCCCGCGGCGGCGCTGGCGGCCGGGGTCGGCATCGCCGTGCTGGTGCCGGCCGGCTGCGGCGCGCTGGCTTGGCTCGCGGCCGCGGGGCTGCGGGCGGCGGGCCCCCTCCCCTACCTGCTGGGCACGGCCGCCCTCCTGAAGACGACGTTCGCGGTCAAGGGGCTGGGCCACGCCGTGGCCGGCACGCGGAACGCCTTGCAGAGCGGAGATCTCGGACGCGCGCGCGCCAGCCTGCGCAGCCTGGTGAGCCGCGACACGCGCGCGCTCACCGGCCCACAGGTAGCCATGGCCGCGATCGAGTCCGCGGCCGAGAACACGACCGACAGCTACGTCGGCCCGTGGCTGGCGTTCGCGCTGTTCGGCCTGCCGGGCGCGGTCGCGTACCGGGCGCTGAACACGCTGGACAGCATGATCGGCTACCGCGGCCGCTACGAGCACCTGGGCAAGGCCGCGGCGCGGCTGGACGACCTTGCCAACCTGCTGCCGGCGCGGCTCGCCGCGCTGCTGATGCTGGCCGCCGGAGCGCTTCGCCGCCTGCCGGCGCGCCGCGGCTGGCGCGTCGCCCGCCGCGACCACCGGCGCACCGCCAGCCCCAACGCCGGCTGGACGATCGGCGCCTGCGCCGGCCTCCTGGGCGTGGCCCTGGAGAAGGCCGGCCATTACCGTATCGGCGGCGGCTTCCGGGACCCGACCTGGCACGACGTGGGGACGGCCGGGCGGCTGGTCTACGGCGTCGCGCTGCTGGCGGCGCCGGCCGCTCTGGCCGTGACCGCCGTTCGTGGACTGCTCTGGGGATAGCCTGGGGACAACCTGGTACTACGTGGTGGAACGCGGCTGCTGCGTGAGCACCGCGTCTGCGTGCGAGACTGCACCTCGTTCGGGCTGCCGGAGCACGCGCATCGGCGTCCGGCGCATGGACGACTGCCGGCGGCTGGCCGGCGCGCTGCAGGAGGTGCTGGCGAATCGCGATGGGTAGATGGTTTCTGGTGCGACACGGAGAGACGGACTGGAATGTCGAGGGCCGCGCGCAGGGACAGATGCACGTGCCGCTCAACGACAAGGGACTGGCGCAGGCGGAGGCGATCGCCGCGCGCCTGCGGCCGATGCGCTTCGAGGCCGTGTACTCGAGCGACCTGCGGCGCGTCACGCAAACGGCGGAGGCGATCATGCGCGAAAGAGACGTGCCGCTGGTCACCCTGCCCGCGCTGCGGGAGCGGGGCTTCGGCGAATGGGAGAGCCTGACCTTCGCCGAGATGGAGGCCCGTTATCCGGAACAATACGCAACGATGTTCTCCGGGGACGACACCACCGCGCCGCCGGGAGGCGAGAGTGAAAGGGACGTGTACGAGCGGGTCGCGGCCGGCGTGGACCGCCTGCGGGAGCGGCACGGCGGCGATGACGGCGACCTGCTGCTGATCGCGCACGGCGGCTCGCTGAGCGCGGCGGTCGTGCGCCTGCTGGGGCTGCCGTCCAACAGCATGGAGCGCTTCCTGTTCGACAACTGCGGCCTGTCCGCCGTCACCGTCTACGACAACGGCTTCGCGGCGCTCGACCTGCTGAACGACACCATGCACCTGAGATCGGTGCGGTGAGCGGCGAGCTCATCCTGCTGCTCGGCGGCGCCCGCTCCGGCAAGAGCGCCGCGGCGCAACGGCTCGCGCAGGCCGGCCGGCGCGTGCTGTTCATCGCCACCGCCGAGGCGCTGGACGAGGACATGGCCCGCCGCATCGCCGCCCACCGCGACCGCCGGCCGGGCGGCTGGGACACCCTGGAGGAACCCCTCGACCCGGCCGGCAGCGCCGAGCCGATCCTGAGCCGCTACGACACCGTGGTGCTGGACTGCCTCACGCTGTGGGTCAGCAACCTCTTGCTCCGGCACGAAGGCGACCCTGCCACCGAGGAGCTCATCCTGGATGCGGCCAGCGGGCTGCTGGACCTGATCGAGCGTTCCACGGCCACCTGGATCCTGATCAGCAACGAGGTGGGCCTGGGCGTGGTGCCGCCGTCGCCCCTCGGGCGGTCCTACCGCGACGCGCTCGGCCGCGTGAACCAGCTCGCCGCCGCCCGCGCCAGCCGCGTCTACCTCATGGTCGCCGGCCTCGCCCTGGACCTGAAGGCCCTGAACGCGCAGCCCCTCACGCAATTGGGCCGGTAGCCACGTTCAATCGACCGCGAGCGACAGATTCGGCGGATCGGTGCCGGCGGTCACGTGGGGTTGCGGTACTCGCCCCGCGGTACGCGGAAGTAGAGCCAGAACATCGCCGCGCCGGCAACGGTGATGGTGGCGGCCAACAGGTAGAGGCCGGGGAAGCCCAAAGCCGGGATCAGGTAGCCGCCGCCGAGCGCCATGGACGAGAATCCCAGCCCCATCGACATCGACACCACCCCCGACGTGACCGCGCGTCGGCTCGCCGGCACGATCTCCATGTGCATCACGCTGGTAACCGACTGGGTGACCGAGCGCATGCCCACCACCAGCGTGAAACCGATGCCCGCCGCCGCCCAATGCGGCACCAGCGCCATGATCACCAGGCTCGCGGCGGTGATCGCGGTAGTGACGACGATTACCGGCACCTTGCCCGCACGGTTGGCCAGCGCCGGGGCGCACAATGCCGCCGGACCTGCCACCAGTTGTCCGAACGCCAGCAGCAGGCCGATGCGCGATGTCGAAGCGCCCAGATCCAGTTCCAGGTAGACGTTGAAGAACGACCGGGCGGCGCCTTCGCCGGCCATGCGCAGCAACGCGGTAATACCCAGGAAGAAGATCAGCACGTAGAGGGCGCCGTCGACGCTGCGTACCTCGCGGGCGGTGCGCCGGCGTACGTTGCCGTTGCGGCGCCGCTCCGGCGGCTCCAGGTCGCGGGTGCGGGCCACGATCCATGGGGTGGGCAACAGGATCGCGCCGGCGAACACCAAGCCCACCGCGAACGGCAGCGGATGCGCCGTGTCCAGGCCCAGACCGCTGGCGATCCACACCGGCAGCGCGCCCGACACCACGCTGCCGGCGAAGCCGGCCACCGGCGGAATCGCCGCCAGCATCGCGAACGCGTAGGGCCGGTCGCGCGCATCGGTGGCGGCCACCAGGTAGGGGTAGGAGTTGACCATGTACAGGGAGAATCCGATCCCCGACAGCACGCGCGTGGCGACTATGCCGACGTCGCGCGGCCACCCCACCGGCAGCAGTGCCATGATCGGCACCAGCATGACTCCCGCAGCCAGGAAGCACATGCCACCGGTCGCGCCGCGCCGCATGCCGAAGCGGCTGCCGATCACGCCCGCCGGCAGTGAGGAGAGCGCAAAGGCAAGCGCGGTGCTCCCGTTCACCATGCCGATGAAGTCGGTGCCGTAGCCCAGCCGCAGCAGATACAGGTTGAGCAGCACCGACACGAAACCGAAGTAGCTGAATCCCACCATACTGGCGGCGATCAGGTACCGGTACACGTCGGCGTGGAACCCGCGTAGCGCTTGCCGAAGATTGGTCACGTGTGCCCGGTCCGGTTATACGTCGCGCCGGACGGAACCGAGGAACTCGGTCACAGGATCTCGACTACGACCTTTGTTTCGCTTTGTTCCGTTCCAGCAAACGTATAGGACACTGTCGTCATCGACACAACGTTGTTCTCATAGTATTTGGTCAGATAGCCCATCCACTTGGTCTTGATTGACCCTATCCAATCGAGATGATGACGAACGTCCTCATATCGGTCATACGTCATCAGAATGAACAGCGCATAGATATATGACGATTGATGGTATTCTTCGCTGGGGGAAGCCGCCACTTCGTTGCGCAGTTCGGAAATCAGCGCCGGCAAACGAACCCTCTTTGCCATACCCGACAGAACCTCCCGGAGATTGTCATATAGGTATGCCGGAGTGTTCGCCACCAATACCACGGAGTAAACATCCTCCATTCTTTCTTTCAAAGATTCGATCATGACTTTACCCTCCGGTACAATTAGAACCGAATCCCGTATCAACCGTAGCGACCCGGCGCCGAGAGCGTCAACGCGTTCGGCCGCCGCGCGGCCCCGAACACCGCATTCAGGTCGACCGCCGCCGACAGCGTGTCCGCCACCGCGTCCAGGGCCGCATCCACAGCCGCCTCGTACTGCAGGGACGAGGCGGTGCCCGCCACGACGCGCTCCAGCCAAGCACGCCGATACGCGTCGTTCGCGAACAGCCCGTGCAGGTAGGTCCCCTCGACCAAGCCGTCCACACTGCGCGCGCCGTCCGCGCCGGTCTCCAGGTGGAACATCGGCCGCGCCAGATCACCGCCGTGCGACTGTCCCGTGTGGATCTCGTAGCCGGTCACCGGCGCATCGCTCAGCGCGCAGCGCCCGCGCGCCGGCCGCACCGTCTTGTCGGCGTGCATGGTCGTCTCCACGTCGAGCAGCCCCAGCCCTGCGACCGACCCGGCCGGCCCGTCCACCCCCGCCGGGTCGTGCACGCGGCGCCCCAGCATCTGCAGCCCCCCGCACACGCCCACCACGCGCCCGCCGGCACGCGCATGCGCCAGGATGTCGTGGTCCCACCCCTGCGCCCGCAGGAACGCCAGATCGCCGATCGTCGACTTGGTCCCGAACAGCAACACCACGTCCGCATCCCGCGGAATCGGCTCTCCGGCCGGTACGAACGCGAAGTCCACCTCCGGCTCCAGGCGCAACGGATCCGCATCGTCGTAGTTCGCCAGCCGCGACAGCACCGGCGCGGCGACCTTCAACCGTCCGCCCTGCGAGGGCCGGCCCCGCGGAAGCGACGCCGCATCCTCCGCCGGCAAGCGTAGCGCCGCCGGCTCCCACGGAACCACCCCGAAGCAGGGCCAGCCGGTGTGCCGCTCGATGATGCGCACCCCGTCATCGAACAGCGCCGGGTCCCCCCGTAGCTTGTTGATCAGGAAGCCCGCGATCAGCGCCCGATCCTCGGCATCCAGCACGGCACTGGTACCGACCACCGAGGCGATCACCCCACCTCGATCGATGTCCCCGACCAGACAGACCGGCACATCCGCCCGCCGCGCGAACCCCATGTTGGCGATGTCCCCGGCGCGCAGGTTGACCTCTGCCGGGCTGCCGGCGCCTTCCACGACCACCAAGTCGAACTCCTCGACCAGCCGCCCGAAGCTCTCCATCACCGCGTCCATCAGGCGGGCGCGCCCCGCCCGGTAGTCGGACGCGTGCAGCGTCCCCACCGGCCGTCCGTGCACGACCACCTGCGCCCCCCGGTCCGTCTGCGGCTTCAGCAGCACCGGATTGAAGTCCGTCCGCGGCGCAAGCCCCGCCGCCCGCGCCTGCACCGCCTGCGCCCGCCCGATCTCGCCCCCGTCCGCGCAGGCCGCCGCGTTGTTCGACATGTTCTGCGGCTTGAACGGCGCCACGCGCACGCCCCGCCGCTTCGCCGCCCGGCAGAGCCCGGCGACCACGACCGACTTCCCTGCGTCCGACGCCGTCCCCTGGATCATCACCGCCCGCGCCCTCAGTCCCCGTCTTCTCATTCTTCCGCAGCACTCCACCTTTGATTGGTTTGATTCCTCATTCCATACCACGCTCCACCTGCACCTCAACCTCCTTATCCGATCGTCGTCCACAAGATAGATTTCCTGCTTGCATTACTCTGGTGCCATTGCCCGAATCCGCAACATCCATCACCCGCGCACTCATTCATCGCAAGCCTTCCCGGGCGCAGTCTCCGCGCCACCCGCACGATCCCCACCACTTCGTACGCCCTCCGCACTGACGCCCGCTCCACCCCCATTCTTCCTCTGACACCACTTACGATGCATCCACGTCCACACAATGGCCCGTTCGCGCCTTCCCCCAACTCACAGTCGTCACCTGTACCGCTTGCCTCCCTTCTGGCACCGCGTTATCTTCCAGACGTTTGACGCCCACCAACGATAATCCTCCATCTGCCAAGTCCCCCAACACCGCCCTTACCGGCACCTACGGCAATGACTGACTCCCACGACCCCCTCCAGCTCGTAAAACAACTTCGTCAGATACTCGCTACCGACAAACTACCTGTCGGCTTCTTCCTCGGCGCAGGATGCCCCTGTTCTATTCGTATCCAAGACCCGAACGGAAACGACGCTCCGTTGATCCCCGGTATTGACGGCATAACAGAGATCGTCTCCAGCACCCTTTGCGATTCTCCTGAAGTCGAACCTCACTTCCGAAGACTCTGCGGAACGCTAAGCGCCGACGGGTTTGATGATTTGAACGTGGAACTGATCCTCAGCCGAATTCGTTCCTTGCGCGACGCCGCCGGACGTTCAGAAGTCCGCGGCCTGACAGCTCAACAACTTGAGATCCTCGATCGCTCAATTTGCAGCACCATATCAAGCATCGTGTCAAAGACACTACCCACCGATGATACACCCTATCATTCTCTTGCTCGTTTTGTTGGCGCTCTACGACTTCCTCCCTCCGAAATCTTCACAACCAATTATGACCTTCTGTTAGAACGTGCTCTCGAATCTCTCCAAGTGCCATTCTTTGACGGATTTGTCGGATCCTCTCGCCCCTTTTTCGATCAACACGCAATTGAGGACGACACCCTTCCCGACCGTTGGTCCCTAATCTGGAAATTGCATGGCTCGATCAATTGGCGTTTTAACCGAGAAACACAAACTGTAGTTCGCAGCGAACGACAAGCTGATGGCGACGAGCTACTAATCCATCCTTCCCATCTAAAATATGACGAAAGCAGGCGAATGCCGTACCTTGTTATGATCGACCGTCTGCGTGCATTCATTCGCAACGACTCCCGGCCGGTAGCTCTGTTCATCGTCGGACACTCGTTTTCCGATGACCATCTCAATGCGACCATATTGGAGAGCCTCAAAGCTAACCCGAGCGCTGCTTGCTACGCTCTGCAATTCGGCACTCTTTCCGACTATCGGCAAGCTCAAAAACTTGCCGAACGCGAAAGAAACCTGAATATACTAGCGACCGATGGAGCCATCATCCGCATGAGTCAAGGTACCTGGCTCGCTAATCCGGCTACCGACGCAGCCACCCTGTCTCCGGCCTTTGAATACGCCGTCCACGGCAAATCCTCGATCGCCAGTGGACCTGATGCGGGTGATGAACCCGAGTCGCCCAGACCTTGCAAGTTTCTTCTAGGCGATTTCAAATATCTTGCAACGTTCCTGGATGACGTGACTGGCCATATCGGAGCGTTCGGAGGACATCAGTAACCGATGTCCAAAAACCCTACGTTGCTCGGGACTGTAGAAGACGTCACGGGTACCACCATTCGAATTCAGCTTGCAGAAAGCACAGTCTCTGGTCTTAGCTTCATTGAGGGGCAAAGCTATCGCGTCGGCCAGGTAGGCGGCTTTGTACGCATTCCGCTCGGCTTTGCAAATCTCTATGGCATTATTTCTCAAGTCGGCGCAAGCGCCGTGCCAGAACGACTCGCGGAATCGGGCATCCAAGGCAACCGCTGGCTCACCGTCCAACTTGTGGGCGAGCGTTATCCGGGAAGGGATTTTGACCGAGGCGTATCCCAATATCCCACTGTAGGGGATTTGGCTCACTTGGTGACTGATTTCGATCTCCGGACCATCTATGGCCGGCCTAACGATGCGCGTTTCGTTCAGGTTGGACACCTCGCTGCCGCAGAGTCCATTCCCGCGCTCGTTGACATCAATGCGTTGATTACCCGCCATAGTGCCGTTGTAGGTACCACAGGATCTGGCAAATCCACTACCGTCGTGAGCATTCTTTCCGCTCTGTCCGACCGAGGTCGCTATCCTTCGGCGAGAATACTCATCATCGACATTCATGGTGAGTACGGACATGCGCTGAAGGACCGTGCAACCGTTTTTCGGACAACACCGGATCGGGACAGAGGTGAACAGCCTCTTTACATCCCTTACTGGGCCATGAATCTCGATGAACTCATGCCCATCACTTTGGGCAATCTCGATGGACCAGATCGCGGCGCTGTTATTGATCGGCTAACGGATTTGAAGCGATCCGCACTTACTAAGAAGCCGCGCAAAGGTGTCTCGCTCGACACGCTCACTGCCGATACTCCGGTTCCGTTCAGCTTACATCAACTGTGGTTTGATCTCCACTGCGAAATGCGCTCGACCCACTTTGCGACAACTGACGAATCGCAATCCCCGACGACGTGGGCACTTGAGCTCGATTCCAGCGGCAATCCGGTTCAACCGGGCGACGTGATGAAGTGTGTGCCGCCACGTTTTCGGCCTATCAAGAACGTCGCGGGAGATGCCGAGAAGATTCGCTGGAGTACATCTGAACTGAACATCGGTCGTGCTGTTGACGGTCTTGCATCCAAACTGCGAGATCCCCGACTTTCTTTTCTCTTTCAACCAGGCCCCTATTCTCCGCAACCGGATGGCGCGGTCGAACAGGACATCGACAATCTACTGGCGAGTTGGCTAGGTGCGGACAAAGCGGTTACTATTCTTGATCTTTCCGGCATCTCTCCCTCAATACAGACAGAGCTGGTGGCGACATTGCTTCGCGTGGTGTACGATGCACTCTTCTGGGCACGTAATCTGCCTGAAGGAGGGAGAGAGCGCCCGTTGTTGGTTGTGCTTGAGGAAGCTCACTCGTACCTATCCACTAACCAAGCGACCAGTGCGGCCGCATCCATACAACGCATCGCTAAAGAAGGCAGGAAGTATGGAATGGGAATTATGCTAGTAAGCCAGAGGCCGTCGGAGATCGACTCCACCATTCTGTCTCAATGCGGAACCATATTCGCGTTACGGCTTACCAACGAGACCGATCGTGGCCAAGTCAGGAGTTCTGCAAGTGACAATCTCGAGGGTTTGTTTGCCATGCTTCCCGTGCTCAGGACGGGGGAGGCGATTATTGTAGGCGAATCCGTCAATATTCCGGTTCGGGCGCTGGTGGACCGCCCCAGTCCGAGACGTCGGCCCGATAGCGCCGATCCTTTGGTGGTGGTCGCAGGCAGCGATGAAGAAGGATATGATACCCCTGGAGGCTGGAACCAAGGACGCGATCCGTCAGACTACGCGGAAGCTGTGGAACTGTGGCGGCGCCAAGATCCGCAATCGAGGAATGTGGTGGTCGACGATGAGCGGTCCGACGGGAGGAGTAAGGAGTGATATGCAGAGGAATCGGGTAGTCTCAAGCAACATAGCTGAGGTTGGCTACGATGAACGCTCGCGGACGCTGGAGATTCTCTTTAGGAACGGGAGAGTCTATCAGTATTTTGCAGTTCCCGCCCGAGAATTTCGAGGGCTTAAAAACGCGTCGTCGCACGGACAATACTTGAATCTTCACATAAAGGGGAAGTACCGATACGCACGTCTATAGCGAGATTCGAGAGCGCAGCAGTGCGCGATCGTGCGCTAAGCTAAGGAGTCTGTCGGATTTGACCGACGGGGGCGACGAAGTGCGAAAGTGGGGTGACCGTCGAATAACTGAGAGGCAGATGGAGGTGGCGCGGCGGTCGGGTAAGGTGGCGCAAATGGTAACCCGACGCACCCGCCTATGTCAGCCGAATTTTCGAACCATCGATCGCGACACGCCGATGCTCATGCCGGCGTCGATTCAAGCAAGTGGCTGCCGGAACAGCATCTCGCTTGTCTGTTCACGAAAGTCAGATCAGTGCGGTCAGCCGCCAGCCTGCTTCAGTTTCGGCCAGGCCGCGGCCGCATTATTTGTGGATGGAGTGTGAGGGGACCGAGGGTGCGGCCCGCTCAAGACCTTCAGTTCAGCCAGGTTTCTCGTCTCGACGGACTCTCGATGATCTAACATTGAGTGCCAGCAGCTTACGCAAAGCGTCGTCGACCAAGATGTCCGAGGTCCACCCGTAGGCGCCTGCAACCGCAGCGTCAAGGGTAGCATGCGCATCAAGGAGCCACTGCGGGCGTATGTTGTAGAGATTGGTGAGCGTACGTCTTTTGAGTTGGGCCGACGCGGTGTCGTCCCTCGGGACCGGACGCTGGGGATACTCGGGGACCGGCTCTTCAGTCCACTGCACCCACTCGGGCGGGTTGAGCCAGCGATCGCGTAACTGGACCAGCCGCACCGCTGCTCCCGCGATGGAGGTCGCGCGCGGGTCGTCAGCGTAGTTGGTGGCGGGCACGTCAGGCGACAGCCCTTCCGGGAAGGGGAAGCTCTCGAAGGTGGTGGTCGGGGTGTAGCGGGGACGGTCTTCCAGACTCGTGCCGAGTCTGAGGGACCACGCTCTGTGAAATCGGCTCTGCAGAATACCGAAGGTCGTATCGTCGGACCTTGAGACGACGATCAGTTGATGGTCGGGACAGATTCGAGCGTCAAGCCAGACGAACAGACGGTGCTTGGATACCGTCGGCGTGGCGATGTATCGGGGCAGACCTGCAAGCGCTTTCCACATGCCCTGACGCGGCTCGACGTGCCGCCACCAGTACGTGCGATACGCTTCGCGCCGGGTTCTTTGGCGCATCGGGTGAACATGCGCCCGCACGTGCCGGTACGGCTCCTCATACAACGCCGCTTCCGATTCCTTCATCTCCCAGCCGAAGTCCACGATCCACTTGCCACTGGGGCGCCGCGTAACGTCCATCCCGTTCATCCACGGTTTGAGCACGTCGGCGTTGGGCCGTCCGTTCGGGTTCGCCGGGAGTTGTAGCCATCGCCGCGCCACGTCGCCCGGTATGTCGAACGGGCCGCCCTTGGTGTCACCCATGAAGGCGACTCCGGCATTGCTCGGCAGACGCTGGACCTTGGTGAGATCGATTCCCGTGCTCCCGCGCTGGGCGGTCAGGTCGGCATGGATCCGGTCTACCGGTCGGCCGTCGAGTCGTGATTGCATCGCCGGCGCGGCACCTTGTCCCGCGAAGCAGACCAGCGAGACGCGCACGGCCGCGCCCTCGATGACCCACGGCTCGTCGCACCAGGCATCGTAGATCGGGCGCCCGTCGATGGCGGCACGCAACGCTCGTCGATTGGCGCCGCCTCGAATCGAGTTCGTCGCCACCAGCCCCGCCCGCTGCGCCTTGCCGGCGCCGATGTGCTCGCCCGCCTTCACGAACCAGTAGGTGACCAGATCTGCTTCGGCGGGCACACGGCCGTCATACGCCGCGAACATCCTGGCGACGTAGTCCTCGCCGAGGTGCTCGTTCAGGAGCTTGCCGCCGAGAAACGGCGGGTTGCCGATCACGACATCGGCCTCCGGCCACTCTGGTTCACCGCCCTCTGGCGTCAGGATCGCGTCGCGGCACTCGATGTTCTCCAGCGGCTCCAGGATCGGATCGCGCGATCCGGGGAACCCGTTGCGGCGCATCCACTGGATCTCGCCGATCCACACCGACACGCGGGCGAGCTCGGCCGCGTAGGCGTTGATCTCGATTCCCTTGACGTTCGCCGGACCCACCATCGGGAACGTCCGCTGCAGGCCCATCGCCTCGGCCTCCAGCAGCACGCGGTGCTCCAGGTCCTTGAGCGCATGGAGCGCGAGGTAAAGGAAGTTCCCGGAGCCGCAGGCGGGATCGAGCACGGTGAAGCGGCGCAGCCGTTCGAGGAACTCGGCCAGCAGCCGCTCGGCTCGCCCGCGGTGCCGCGTCTGAACCGCTCTGGACCCCGCCTTCTCCGAGCGTTCTATTGAGGCCGCGATCTCGGCCTTCGCTGTCTGCCACTCGGCGAGGAGTGGCCTGACCACCACCGGCTCGACGATCAGCATGATCTTGTCGCGGTCGGTGTAATGGGCGCCGAGTTGCGCGCGCTTTTCCGGGTCGAGTCCGCGCTCGAACAGCATACCCAGGATCGACGGGTCGATCTCCGACCAGTCGAGCGCCGCTGCCTTGAGAGCGATTTCGATCTCGGGCTTCTTCAGGGCGAGAGCGGTGTCATCGTCGAACAACCCGCCGTCAAACCACGCGACCGCCTCGAAGCCGACCAAGCCGCCGGTCGCCATCGCGCCGAACAAGCTGCTGGCCATACCGGCGAACTGGTCAGGGCGGCCTAACGCCTGCTCCAGCATGCGCGTGAAGATGTGGCGCGGGAGGAGCCCGACATCTTCGGCGAACATGCAGAACACCATCCGGTTGACGAAGTGCGCCACCTCCTCCGGTTCGTGGCCGCGTTCGCGCAACCGCTGCGCCAGTGCCGCGAAGGTAGCCGCCGCTCGCTCGGTGAGGGTCTGCCGGCTCTCACCGGGTCGCAGGCGCTCGGGATCGGACATCGCCCACTGGAGCTTGTCGCGAACCGAGGCTTCCGCGAGGTCGTCCAGCACGAACTCGTGCGTCTCGCTGACGCTGTTGGTCCAGTTGGTGCGGATGCGGAAGCGCGTCATGTCGGAGACGACCAGCACCGGCGGGTTCTCCAGCGCGAGCGCGTACTGCCGGAGCTGGTCGAAGGCGGAGTCGAGGTCGGCGTGCTTGCCCTTGTACTCCCAGGCGAAGCAGTGGCGCTTCCACACGTCGGCCCAGCCGTCGCCGCCGCTGTCCTTGCGTGCGCCGCGCTCGAAGCAGTAGTGCTCACCGGTCGGGTCGGCCTCGGCCGGCGTCGGCTCGCCGAGCAGCCGGCACAGGTCGATGAAGTGCTCCTGAGCTGCCGAGCGCTCCTTCAACTCCGACGAGCGCCACTTGGCGATGAACTCGCCCGCGGTCATGGCTTCACCAACGCGATGGCGTTCTACAAGCCGCCGCGACGCGTGAAGGTGCTCTCAACTTCATGACGCTCCGGAGCACGATGCGGCTTCCGCCGCCGGATCGCAAGCGGAAGTCCGCCACTCTGGCAGACTGCACAGGGCTTGAGAGCCGTGCCTTGCGAGAACGACCGTCGATGACGCCCAAGGGCACGCCAAGGGATGCTGGATCGGCGTGCGTAAAAGCCCACAAGCGGACGGAGGAGATTCCACGAAGACGATCAGCGTGCGCGACCTGCAGAAGCGGATTCGCTCCGTAATGGAGACGGCTCAGAACGACCAGGTGGTCGTCACGCGACACGGGCAACCCATCGCTGTCGTGGTCGGCGTGGAAGGCGCGGACTGGGAGAAGGTTGCGGTCGAGACGAGCCGGTCCTTCTGGAAGGAGGTCGCCCAGCGGCGCAAGCAGGAAACCACCTCCCTCACCGAAATCCGCAAGAGGCTCGGGACATAGCCCATCGAGCCACCAGGGAACGCAAGAGGACGCCGCCGTGAGCTTACCTGACGGACGTGCAGCACGAACTCCGTGACGCCATCCGAGCCTCCTGTACCGCTCCCGCGGCGCCGGCTACCGGTTACGGAAGCGAAAGGTCTCTTCCGCCTGCTGGCGGGTGAGTTGCAGCGTCACCAACGCCGTACGGTGCGGCTCGAAGAAGGTGGCGATGTCCCCGGCCCGGATGCGGACTCCGCCGATGCCGTCGTCGGCGAGGGTAGTGAAGCCGACCGGGGCGCGGTCGTCGAGCTCGGGGGAGGCGGTGACGCTCAGGCTCAGCCACTCGCCCACCTGGTCGATGGTGCGGCGCAGGCGGGTGCAGTCGACGTAGATGCTCCGGTAGGAGGCGTCGCCGGAATACTTGTGGACGCTGCGTATCGCGGAGGTGTGGAATAGCTCGGCGATCCTGCCCGTGTCGTCGTCCTTCTCGTAGAACTCCAGCAGGTAGTCGTCGACGCCGGCGCCGTATTGGTCCTGGACGCGAACGACGGTGTTCTGAAAACCGTGCTTGTGGCCTCCACGCGTGACGGTCGTAGGCAGCAGTCGGGAGTTGGCGGCGGCCAGCCGGTCGCGCCACGCGCCGAAGCCGTCGTCGGTGACGGACAGGGCGTCGACGATGTGCGCCAGCAGCGTGCGGTCGCGCGTGCCGCGTACCGGCGTGGCCGGAGACTCGCCGTCGCCGGGCGCGAGCGTAATCGAGCCGTGGGTGTGGCCGTCCATGACGCCGAACGCGGTGGAGCCGGAGGAGGGTTCCAGCTCGTAGGTGACGTCGTGGCCAACCTGTTCCGGGTTCGCCGGGAACTGCGCGCTGATGCGCACGCAGTTCATGTTGGCCGTCGCGACGCGCACGGTGCCGTCCGAACCGTCCTCGTTGACGATCGAGCGGATGCCGCGGTAGCCGGTGTTGCCGACCAGCACGGTGCAGAGCACGTTGCCGGGCTGATACCTGAGGCCGCCGGCGCCGAAGCGGTCGCGCTCGGCCAGGCGCCAGGTATGGGGACTGGCGAGCTCCAGCCCCCGGAGGATCCGCGTGCCGGTCTCGAAGGGGCGGCCCTCGCGCTTGCGGATGAAGCCGAGGGTGCCGCGGGCGATGAACGACCGGCCCTTGTGCGCCAGCGACGAGCCGAAGTTGGCCGGTGCCAGCATGACCAGGTGCTTGACGGGTGATCGGTCCGCGCCGTAGTGGCGCTGCAGCCAGTCGCGTATCACCAGGGCACCGGTGCTGTGGACGATGGCGTCCACGCCGCCCGTGCGGGTGGGCAGCTCGTGCCTCTTCCAGGCGGCGTGCATGGCCGTCGTGAGATCGTCGAAGCGGACCTCGTCTTCAAGGCTGAGGTAGTCGGCCAGCGAGATGATCGACACGTCGCGATGCAACGCGGCGCGAAGGAGCGTCGCCAGCCGCTCGAAGCTGGCCGAGGTGGAATTCCAACCGTGCAGGATGATGATCGGCCGCTGTTCCGTCATGCGCGCGCCTGTTTCCTGGTCGTTTACCGATCCCTGTCTTCACGCAAGAGGATGACGCTGTCCGTCTGTGGTGTCCCGGCGGTCAATTGCGCGATCTCGCGCGTCCGTTCACGGAAGTCAGCGATGCGAGCGCGCCGATCCACCTGTTGCGTGAGCACGTAGCGGACCTCACCCTCCAGCGAGCGCTGATTGGCCTTGGCCTGCGCCTTGAGACGCTCGATCACCCGATCGTCCAAGTTGCGGATCGTCAGATTGCCGATGATGCCTCCAATACAGCCTGCTCTATGATAGCACGATGACCTCCATGACCCGCTTCGACGTGGAAGCGCTCGCACATCCGGACGCGTTCCACTGGCCGGGCTATTTCTGGCTCTGGAACGACGTCCTGGAGCGGGAAACGCTGTTCCGGCAGCTTCGGGACCTGGACTCGGTGGGGGCGAAGAACGTCTGGATCCTGCCGGTCCCGGCGGACTTCAGGCCGAACTCCATGAAGACCAACCTGCAGCCCGAGTACCTGTCGGAGGAATACCTCGCCATCCTCGATGATCTGGTCGAGGAGATGAAGCGCCGGGGCATGAAGCTCTGGCTGTACGACGAGGGCGGCTGGCCCTCGGGCGGCAACTGCGGCCGCATCGTCAGGGAACGTCCCGACTGGGCTCGGCAGACGTTGACCAAGCGTGACATCGCGCCGGGCGAGCTCGAACGGGTCCCCGGCGACTGCATCGCTGCGTTCCAGCCCGGCGGGAGCGGCGGCGGCAGACGACTCGGTGCCGGGGACCATCTCGACGCCGCGCATAGAGCGGAGCTGTACTCCGCGCAGCTCGGGCACGAGACGGCCCTCGTCCCCTCCTACCCGGACCTGCTGAACCCCGATGTCACCAGGACGTTCATCGCCGGCAGCCACGAGGCGTACCGGCGGGCGCTGGGCCGGCACTTCGGAGACACGATCCCGCTGGTCCTCTCCGACGAACCGCGCGTGGACAATCCGCCCTGGACCGGCGACCTGGCGGCCGCGTTCCAGGCCGAGAAGGGCTACGACATCCGCGACGTGCTGCCGGCCATCTTTCAGGAAGACGAGGCGACCGCCCAGGTCCGCATCGACTACTTCGACTGGTGGTCGCGGCGGTTCGCCGAGGCGTTCTTCGGGCAGATCCGGCAGTGGTCGGCCCGCAACGGGCTGTGGTCGATCGGCCACCTGGGCGGCGAGGACCTGACCATCGGCTCGCGCAAGTACGGGTTCGGCCACGTGATGCGCGTCCTCCGGCAGTACGACATCCCCGGCGTGGACACCATCTGGAAGCAGCTCCATCCCGGCAGGAAGGCGGTCCTGCCCGTCCACTGGGATACCCGCGAAGGGTCCCTGCCGGTCGCGGACAACCACCACTTCCCGAAGTACGCCTCCTCGGTCGCGCACCAGAGGGGCACGCCGTGGTCGTGGACGGAGTCGTTCTCTGCCTACGGCAGCGCGCTGACCCTGGAGGAGATGAAGTGGATCACGGACTTCCAGTTCGTGCGCGGCATCAATCTGCTCATCTCCGGCCAGACGCTCCTGTCGACCAGGGGCCACTACATGGGATTCATCCGCCCGATGTTCGTGCGCGAGAACCCTTTGTTCCGCCACCTCGACCTCTTCCAGGCATACACGGCACGGCTCAGCTACCTGCTCAGCCTGGGCAGGCCCGCGATCAGGGCCGCCCTCTACTTCCCCGTGCGGGACATCTGGGCCGGCGGCGGAGAGCTCGACCGCGTAGCCGCGTCGAACGACGCGCTGGCGCGCACGCTGCTTGCGCACCAGTGCGACTTCGACATGATCGACGACGACCTGCTGGAGAACGCGGCGACGACCGTTCACGACGGCTGGCTGCACGCCGGGCCGATGCGGTACGACACGGTGTACGTGTCGCGGACCAGGCACATGAGCGACGGCTCGCGGGAGAAGCTCGACCGCTTGATCGGCGCCGGCGGCAGGGTGTACTGGGTGGACAACCGCAACGCCTCCGAGGCGCCGGCCGGCAGCACCTCGATCGAGCTGGACGAGCTCGACCGGCGCCACGTGGAGCCGCTGGTCGACGTCCGCCCCGCTGATGCCGGCGTGCGCGTGTGCAGGCGTGACCTGGAGAACGGCACCCTCTACTTCCTGACCAACGAGGGCTCCGGCGTCGCCAAGGAAGACGCGGTGGCGACGGACGCCACGATCCTCTTCGAGGACGCACGGCCCGTGGTCCGGATCGACCCGGAGACGGGTGGGTGCAGCAGACCGGAGGACGCGACGTACACGGCTGCGACGTGCTCGGTACCGCTGCACATGCGGTTTGCCGAGTCGTACGTGTTCCTGTTCACGGATGACGACGTACCGGTGGCGGGGACGCCGGGTCAGCGCTGCCCGGACCGGCTGCCCCTCGACGAAGGATGGACCTGCCGGCGAACGCGCGCGTTCCGGATCGGAGACGAGGAGTTCGAGCTTGCGGACGTGCACGAAGGCGCGTCCCCCATCACGCTCGGCGACTGGGGCGATGCCCTCGGCCACGACTTCGCCGGCGACGCCGAGTACCGCGTGGACTTCGAGCTCAGCGCCTCGGAGGCGTCGCGCGCGTTCACGCTCGACCTGGGCCAGGTGTGGGGCGTCGCGGAAGTCGTCCTGAACGGCGTCCCCCTGGATCGGCGCGCGTGGGAGCCGTTCCGGCTGGACCTGCAGGGCGCAGTGGTCGCAGGCACCAACACGCTGCGCGTGATCGTGACCAACACGATGGCCAACCAGTTCCTGCACACCAGGAAGCTCGACCGCTGGCCGGACAACGTCCTCGGCATCTACCACAAGCAGTGCCTGGCCCTGGAGCAGGGCTGTACCAGGAGCGGACTCTACGGACCGGTGACCATCGTCCTGAGTCCTTGAACCGTTGACTACGTAAACTCCACAGACACGAATCCACCGTGCCCACCACTCCTTCCGCGCGCTACCTCCAGCCTTCTCTACCCGGCTCAACCAATCCTGGAGGACGCCACTCGCAGTACGACCTCCAACTCCTCCGCCCACATTCTCCACGTCCTACCAAAGGGAGCGACCCATCCGGATCGCCTCACTACTCCGTGATCCAGATGCATTCCCCCTTTCGGAAGCACCCGATAGTCTCCAACCACCGCGCCGCCCTATAGCGTCTCACCCCACCCACATCTCCAGACTCGCCACCACCGCTTGCTACCGAACCCAATCGCCCCAACTAGATTTCCCTTTAATCCTTATATAAGAATCATTTATATGCCTGTCTCCTCCGACATCGTAGCCCCGGACCAACCACCAACTCCCAACCGTCAGAATTCATCCACGCCCTCCCAGACTCATCGTCCCCCAACACTACTCGCCACCGATCTTCACTCCCGATTCCACCGGGCTTCACCCTTCGCCCCCCGTTCCACATCTCAGCTATACTCCACAGGCACCGCTCTGCCCGACGTTGCCCGATCATGCGCTCACCGAACCACCTCCCCCCGACCGCCACCACTACCCCAATAGTCCCCTGCTCCGTAGAGACCTCCCAGCTACTGGACTCTCCCCCCACCAGCCATCCAGCCCCCGCATGCGCTACGTCCCCCACCATTGCGTACACATCCACGTCCTTCCGCCGCTCCAACGGCCATTCACTACATAAGAACACCTACACTCACAACTTTCACTGGTACCCCGCTAAACTCTTCCCCCAAATACCCGCCCAATTACTTGACTTCCTTCACGTTCGCCCCGGCACCGTCGTCCTCGATCCTTTCTGTGGATCCGGCACCGTCCTCGTCGAAGCAGCCGCACGTCAGTGCCTCCCGATAGGTTTCGATATAAACCCAATAGCCCGCCAGATATCGCGTGCCAAGACGACCGCTCTATCAAAGGACCGTTTGGAAACACTCCTAACGTCTATATTGCAACTCGCCCGCACTAACCGGGACTCGCCACCCGTCGACCGGCTACCACCATATTGGTTCACACAGCCCGCCCGATTTGCTCTCTACCGCCTGCACATGAGCATCATTGCACTCGTGAAAACACCTCCCTATGCGGATTTCTTTCTTACCTCCCTCACCAGCATTACCAGACGTTGTTCATTAGCCGACCCCTTCATACCCCCTCCCGTACGAATGCGTCCCCATCGCTTCCAAATCGCCGGCCCCCGTTACGAAAACGCCTACCAACGCGCGATGTCCCTCGATATACCCACAATCTACGGCCTGTTCGAGGCCGCCGCGCAAGCCAACATCACTCGCCTTACTGCTTTCGCATCTTTCTACAAACCGTATGCTCAAGTGTCATCCGCATCTGCCCTCGCAATGCCTCTGCCCAGCAGATCCGTTGACGTCGCGATTACCTCCCCCCCATATTGTGGAGCCCAGAAATACATCCGCACGTTTCGTCTCGAGCTACTCCTTCTCGGTTTTTCCCCACAACAAATAAACCGACTCGATCACGCGTCACTGGGCAGCGAAAAATCTTTCTGGTCCAAACCGCATCCGTCGCCCTTGCTCACTCCTCAACAATCTACCATCCTGCAAAAAATCATGGCCCGCAACACACGCCGAGCGCGCATGTTCGAAATCTACCTCCATGGGTTGCATACGTTCGTCGCAGAATTGGAGCGTGTCTTGAAACCTGGCGCCCATGTTTTCGTCACGTTAGGGCGCAGCCATTTCTCTCAAATCCCCGTCGACCTCGCTGATTGCTTTCTCCAGTTTGCCCAACGATACGCTTACTCCCTTGAAGCTCGTTTTACGGACCATATACCTACCCGCCTAATGATCACCAAACGCAGCGCAACTGCGAACGTCATTCCTTCGGAGCAAATCCTATGGCTACGCAAAACACAATAGCTGAAGCATCCCCTGACATCGACCTTCTATTCGCCAAGATAAAGAAGCTCTCAAATGTAGCTTGGGATCGCGACTGCGAAGGCCCCATCGTCCACCAGTGGCTTGACCAGTTTACCGGTGCTAGCGGACTGTCAACGGGAGAGGAACAATACCATATGCTCTTCCTATTAACCAATTTCCTGTACTTCGGAACCCGAGAAATTCGCGAGCTATTAAGAGCCCTTTACCGCGATCTATTCAAGTACGCGATCGTAGCACGGCTACGCAAACGCCATCACGACACAACCGATCGTTCGTTTATCGATTCTCGATTCAACTCCGAACTCCAACGCACTCGATTCCTGCCTATTGGAAATCCCTCTGAGAGTTCGTCACATTTGTTATACTACTTCCGTCAGGAGAATCGGCTTCCGAAACATTGCTTCATAAATCCACACCAAGCATTTGCGTCGCCCGACAAGAGAGCTTTGAACGACCCCTTGATCAACCGATATGTATTCATAGACGATTTCGCTGGATCTGGACATCAAGCACTCCAATATGCTCAGGACGTCGCGTCGCCAATCCACACCATTTCACCCAAGACAGAAGTCGTATACTACGTTCTCATCTCCACGACGGCCGCCTTGGACCGCATTCGCGACGTTGGAATATTCAGCGACGTAGGTTGCGTATTTGAACTGAGCGATGACTTCCGCGCGTTCTCCCCGAATAGTCTTTCGTTTGTGAATGCACCGTGCACTGTGTCTAAGTCGAAGGCAAAGACCATCGCCACTTGCTATGGGTCGAGACTTCTCCCAGCGCACCCTCTCGGCTACAGTGACGGCCAGTTGTTGTTGGGCTTCAGCCACAACGTCCCCGACAACACTCTCCCCGTGTTCTGGTTTCCCGAGAATCACCTAGCCTGGACTGCACCGTTTCCGCGCCATCCTAAGTTTGAGGCATGAATTTCCGTTATACAAGGGGAGGAACATCGTCATGACTACTCACTCATCGGCGGCCGACCTCGTACGTCTTGTCAAAGCTAATGACATGGACGACAACCAGATCCGGGCTCTCTGGGTACCCTACAGCGATAAACAATCTATTCCGATCTCCTTCTTTCGTCCATCCAGCCCCATGGCTACGATAATACTCGGCGGAAAAGGGAGCGGGAAGACCCACCTACTCAGATATCTCGCGTTTCCCGTGCAGGCGATGCGACGGACGGATAATGAGAATCTGCAAAGTCTCTGCAACCACGACGGATACCTTGGCATCTATACCAGAGCCGGCAGTCTGAACAGCGGTCGTTTTCTCGGCAGAGGGCTCACACCGGAAGGGTGGCGCCGGACCTTCGCGTACTATATCGATCTTTGGCTAGGGCAACGATTCCTGGACGTTCTGCTTTCCGGCCACTCTCGTATTGCGGCCATTCACGTACGCGAGCGCCAAATTGTTGAACGATGCGTCGATTGTTTTCATCCCGGTGCTATTCGATCGGTCCGCAGCCTCCCCGATCTCGTGGCTGAGCTTCGCCGTCTTCAGTATGAGCTTGACAATCAGGTCAAGGAGCTCGCGTTCGCGAGGGAGTTCCATCCGCGAATCGGCTGCCCTCCGGGGCGCGTAGTATTCGGGTTTCCCCAGGCCGTCTGCGCCGAGGTCGATTTCATGACCAACATTCTGATTTCGTACCACATGGACGAGTACGAGGACTTTGACTCGGACCAACAGAGATACTTCAATACGCTCGTGAGGCAGCGCGAGGCCCCCGTAACCTTCCGAATCGGAGCTCGCGCGTATGGAATGAGGACATTCTTGACCTACAGTGCCGACGAGGAACTACAAGAGGGCTCAGAATACGAAAGTCTTCACCTCGACGGCCTGTTACGTCAAGACCGCAATGCATACAATCGGTTCGCGAAGAAGCTCTTGGGAACTCGTATTCTCGACTGGGCGGGACCCAACGGTGCGGACCAGATAGAGCAAGAATTCCGCGCAACGTCTATCAAAAAGCGCGCAAATTTTGCTCCGGGGATGCGGCTACATGAGCGTCCAACAGTCGAGTGTCCTCACTTCTCGCGGCTTCACAAGCACCTCCTTCAAGTCATGGATAAGAGAGACACGGACGAGACTGTGAATTTACTTCGTTATCCGGACTCTCCGCTTATTGAGAAGGCCGCGGTGTATTCTCTTTACCAGGATTTCGCTCAAGGAAGGAATGACCTTCTTGCTGCCGCACAGACCATACATACACAGTTGGACACCGCCACGGATGATCCCGACAATCCACTCTATGAAATATATAGGCACTTCGCCGACGATTTTCAGGCGCAATTGCTCAGAGAGTCGCGCACTCGGCCGCGCGCTCCTACTGAGTTGAACCACCTCATTCTCATATCCGAGGGTCTCCCGCGGGTCTTTCTCACCATCATGAAGCACATTTTTCAATGGGCCGAGTTCGAGTCCGGACAGTTGTCGGTCGGTGATATTTCGGCAGCCGCTCAGCGGCGCGGCCTTTTGGATGCAGCTCGTTGGTTTCGAGACGACATACCCCAGGCTGGGGTGGCCAGAGAGCGCATCCGTTTGGCGATATTGCGCTTGGGCGAACTATTTAGGATGAACCGCTACGCGGACAAGCCTTTTGAATGCTCGCTTATCGGATTTAGCACTCCCAACGGCGGTTACTCGGACTTGGCCGCTGAAACTATTCAGCAATCGGTGTACCGATCGTTCTTGGTGCAGCTCTCCAGCGGCGAAAAGGATCGTAACTCCTCACAGGTACGGTATAAATACCAGCTTAACCGGCTGCTCTGTCCCTTGTTTGAGCTGCCAATTTCGCGCCGCGGCACCGCTCGCTTCAACGCCCGTGTTACAGACGCGATATTCGGCACCACCGATCATGATGCGTTTAATGAAGTGGTTCGGGATTGGAATAAGAGACTATACTGGCCGTTTGGACGTTCTACAGCAGATAGCAAACGAGATTTGTCGACGAGCCAGGGACACTTGTTCTGACGGCGGTCTCTCCTATGGATTATACAATCTTTTACAAATCTCAGGTTGAGTGGGACCGGCATGACTCCCTGGGAGACTACGACGTGTACGTTTCCGCGTACAATCCTAGCGACCGAGTCGGCGCGCTGTTTCAAGCGGTTAGGGCGAGGCGCAAGATCTGGGTCATTCAGCCTGAGTATGGTCTCGATGAGAAGGAGTACCCCAAAGACGGAGAGATCCTAGTTGGCGCAGCCGGTGATGAGATTGCGTTCGGGCAAGAACTTACGAGAATTATCAAGATTGAAGAAATTTGGTGATTGCCGGCTATGCATAGATCTAACCGGGTTCATCCACCCGAACATTATGTACCTACTTCTCTTGCTCGCCAGAAGAGGCGTGCGGAAAGTCGAGTGCTTGTATTCGGAACCTGTTAGCTACTCAAAGCGAGAAGACACTTCGTTCGCGATGGGCAGTGTACTCCGTGTTAGGCAGGTCGCGGGATTTGAAGGCTCTATGAATTCCGATGTTTCCAACGACCTGCTTGTTATAGGTGCCGGATACGATGAACATCTTCTATCAGAGGTCGCGCAACACAAGGACCATGCGAAGAAGGTGATTCTTTTGGGCTTTCCCTCCTTGAGAGCCGACATGTACCAACAGAATTTGCTTCGGATTAGTAGGGCAGAGGACGTCCTTAGGCCCGTTGCTACTCGCCGGCGCTTTTTTGCTCCCGCGAACGATCCTTTTGTGACAGCGTCGGTTCTCAATGACATCGTCTCTGGAGGCGCGGGAGTGTCGGAAATTACCAACTTATACCTGTCGCCGTTGGCGACTAAGGCTCAAGCGCTTGGGTTCGTAGTCTTCTTTCTCTATCACATCGCGCATGTGCCTAATTGCAGTATCGTGTTTCCGTTCAGTTCCAATCATGAGAAGCACACGGATTACGGCATTTCTCGAGCGTGGAAGTATGTCGTAGAACTCCCTCCAATGTGATTGGTGTCGTAACGCGCTTAGTACTATCACCACGAAGCCGCTCGTCGACCCCCGAGCGCCAGCTGCCTGATGACAACGCGCAACGTGCCTCGATCCAGCTCTTTGTGATCAGGAACGACGACCTGGGAGAACGGATCGTCGCGACGCAAGATCATATGGCTTCCATGTTGCCGTTTCAGCGTGAATCCGACGTTGCCAAGTGCTCTCGCGCATTGTCGCCCAGAAATTCTGGGCAGACGGCTCATACAGCCACGACCATCGCATCAAAGTGCTCTTCCGGCACCGAGAGACCGTCCTCCTCAAGGGCGGCGACGTACCCCTCAATCGCTTCCTTGATGTTGGCGATGGCTTCCTCTTTGGTCTTCCCCTGACTGATGCAGCCCGATAGGCTCGGACACTCGGCGATCCAGTAGCCATCTTCGCCCGGGTAGACCACGACTTGCCTCATCCTGTCACCTCTCCCCTGAAGCTCAATCTGATGGACAGCTTTGGCGGCGGTGCTCATGCGGTCAAGGGTCGATGGCGCCGATCGTGAGACGGCACGTGGTCGCACGCGTGAGCCGTTGAACGGCTGACCCAGAGCGAGGTACTGGTGGAGGCGCTGATCGTGATCAATGGTCCCATCGCCGCGGGCAAGAGCACCGTCGCTCAGGCTCTTGGTCAGCGGCTCCGGCAGGAAGGGCACCCGGCGGCGGTCGTCGATCTGGACGAGCTGTACCTGATGATGAGCGCCAAGCCGATGGGCGACCCGCAGACCTGGGATCGGGCGAGGCGGGCCGCCGCGGCACTCGCCGACTGCTTCTTCTCTTCCGGGATTCAGGTTGTCGTCGTGGAGGGCGCGTTCTGGGACGAGCCAGAACGGGGGCCGTTCCTGAGCGCTTACGTGGACCGGAAACCCGTTGTTCGTGACCCTGCTCGTTTCCTTTGAGGTGGCGTATCGGCGTGTTCAGGGGGACTCCGGCAGGACGCACTCGCGGTCTCCGGGATTCCTGAAGAGAAACAACCAGGAGTTCGCGGCACGGCTCGGTCCGGTGAGGACTACCGACGTCGTCCTCCACTCCAACTGCCGCAGCCCGGAACAGCTCGTGGCGACGATCTTGAGTCGTAGCACCTTGACGGAGAAACCGGACAGCACAACAATCTAGCCAGACCAACTGGACAGAGGAAGGAAATGAGAGAGTGGGCGCTCCAGGATGCGAAGAACCGGTTCAGCGCCGTGGTGGATGCTGCGGTAGCGGGTGACCCCCAACGCGTGACTCGGCGCGGCAAGCCTGCTGTCGTGGTACTGGCAGTGGACGAATACGACCGCCTTCGCCACCTCGAGAAGGCAAACGCGCCCACGTTCGCGGATCTGCTGCTTGCCATTCCGCGGGATGACGGGGAATTCGAACGGCTTCCTCTATCGCCTCGGCCGGTAGATCTTTGATGTTCCTGATCGACACGGACGTGCTCTCAGCGCTGCGAAAGCGCGAGCGCCACCGTGATGTCGCGCGCTGGATCTCCGGCCAGAGGACGACGGACCTGTATCTGAGCGTGGTGTCGGTCGGAGAGATCGAGCAGGGAATTGTCCGGCAGGAACGTCGAGACCCGGAGTTTGCGGAGACGCTCGCCGCATGGCTCGACAGCGTCCTCGCGCTGTACGGCGAGCGAATACTCGCCGTCGACGTGCCCACGGCGCGGAGGTGGGGCCGCCTCTGTACCGCCCTTGGCCACGAAGGCGTCGACCTGCTGATCGCTGCCACGGCGCTTGAGCGTGGCTTGACCGTCGTGACACGCAACGTCCGGCACTTCGAACCGACGGGCGTTCCGGTGGTTGATCCATCGGGTGGCGCCGACGGAGCGAACCTCCGGCTCGACCGGCTGACGAACGACGATCAGGCCTCTTCCAAGTAATCGTCGGTGACGTAGCGCCGCTCGGGGTGGCGGCGTTGCGGGCCGATCAGGCCGCGCAGGCGCGTGTCGGCGCCCTCCATCAACTGCTCCGGCATGCTGTGGCGGATGTAGGCGTTGTAGCGGTGGAAGCCCCAGCTCGCTCCGTACTGCGACTGCAGCAGGTAGCGCACCCGGTCGGAATTGTTGGGCGCGCCGCGGTGCCAGCACTGCGGGTCGTGCAGGTAGATGTCGCCGGCCTTGCAGTAGATGGATTGCGGCCCCCGCCCCTCGAACTCGGGCGTCCCGTTGTCCGGCGCCTTGCGCCCGGAGTAGTGGCTGCCGGGCACGTACTGCGTCGGGCCGTGCTCGATGCGCTCGATGTCGCTCAGCGCCATCTGCACGGTGAGCCAGTAGACGGGCATCAGGATGCGCGGATCGTGGCGCGGCACGTCGTCCGGCAGCGGGAAGAACAGGCCGTCGTCCACGTGCCAGTGCTCGATGGCCACGCCGCGGCCCGAGCGCAGCACGTTCGCGCCGCACTGCTGGAAATTCTCGCCGAACAGGGTCTCCATCAGGCTGTAGATCGGCTCGCGCACCAGCAGGTCCAGGAAGATCGGGTCCAGCTCGTTGGTGTGGCGCAGCATGTGGTCGCGCTCCACGTAGCCGCGGGCCATCGCCGCCTCGTCGTTCATGTAGCGGTCGGTCGTCTCGCGGAGCGCCGCGACCTCGTCGGAATCGAGCACGCCGCCGATAACGCAGTACCCGTCGCGGCGGAAGTCGGCAATGATCTGCTGCGTCCGCTCCGCGTCGAACGCCGTCCCTGCCTTGATGGCGGAGCGGCTCACAGCGCCAGCACCTGGTTGTCCATCGCGTCGATCCTCCTGGTTGCCTCGTAGTAGTTGGCCGTGACCGTCCCGTCCTCGGTAACCGGCGTCGGCCGGCGGATCACCAGCTCCGCGAACGACGGCCGGTTGAAGGCCGCGAACGCCAACTCGAACGCCGAGACCAGCAGGCCCTGATCGCGCTCGCGCGCGAAGTCCGGCAGCAGGAGCGGGCCGGTGTCGGTCTGGAACACGCCGTCGCGCGGGTTGACGTTCATGGTCTTGACCGGGTGGTCGATGCACACCCGGTAGCCGGCGTCGTCGTATTGCAGGCGAGCCACCAGTGGCCGCTGCGCATAGGTGGCCTCGATGATGCGCTCGGTCGAGTCCAGCACCTCGCCGTCGGCTTCGGTCACCCGGATCTCGAAGTCGGCGAACAGGTCAGCGGTCAGGCCGACCTGCCGCTCCGGCTGGCGCCCCAGCGTTGGCGGCTCCAGCATCACCTCGGTCTGGTTGGTGATCCAGCTCTTCAGGATGAGGATCTCCGAGTCGCTGGCCACCGGACAGAAGTCGGCGTTGGGGTGCAGCCACAGGTCGCGGTCCCGCCCGACGACCTCGCTCTTGCAGGAGGCGCCGAGCACGTAGCGCTGCGTCGCGCCGCCGGCCCCGGTGAGCGTGCAGACGCTTTCGAGCTGGATGCGCGCCGCGTTGAACCGGTAGGGCGCGGCGTGCGACCTGGTCTTCGACTGCTTGCGGTCGTCGTCGCTGGTGAAGGTCAGAAAGCTGCGCTGGAAATCCGGGACTCGCATCGACGGGATCCTATGCGGGGATGGGACCGGCGACAACCAACACGGCTCTGCCGCTTGCGCGGCACCGCCGGCGGACTCATAGTCCCGCCGATGCGCGGCCGAGACCTGACCACCGGGGCGATCCCGGCCCACACTTGGGCGCTCGCCTGGCCGGTGATGCTGTCGATCTTCTTCCAGACCCTGTACCAGGCGGTCGACGCGTTCTGGGTCAGCCAGCTCGCCGACGAGGCGCTGGCCGCCGTGAACATGTCGCAGATCGCGCTGTTCGCGTCGGTGTCGCTGACGATCGGCATCACGGTGGGCTCGGGGGTGCTGATGGCGATGAGCATCGGCGCGCGCAACATCGACGAGGCGGAGCGCATCCTGGGGCAGTCGTTCGTGCTCAACTTCATCGCCGCGGTGGTCCTCACGACCCTGGTCCTGTCGCTGCGCACGCCGATCCTGCGCGCGGTCGGCGCCACCGACGCGATCTTTCCGCTGGCCAGGGACTATCTGACCATCACCGGCTCGGCGATGGTGCTGATCTTCCTGTTCTTCGCGGCGGTGTTCGGCTTCAACTCGCAGGGCGACAACACCACCGTCACCATGCTGTTCGCCATCTCCACCGGGCTGAACATCGTGCTCGACCC
Organism: Spirochaetia bacterium; assembly: GCA_965202935.1. GTDB lineage: Bacteria > Spirochaetota > Spirochaetia > SZUA-6 > Bin103 > CATQHW01. The sequence continues at coordinate 6,190,358 of OZ241879.1, read as the reverse complement.
GCTGTTGATCTTCGGCTGGCTGGGCTTCCCGCGGCTCGGCGTGCGCGGCGCCGCGATCGCCACCGTGATCTCGCAGGTCGTGCTGCTGGTGTCCGGGATCACGCTGCTGGCCACGCGCGACATGATGGTCCGCTTCAGGTTCCGCCGGCTGGTGATCCGCGGGCAGTCGGTGGCGCGCGTGCTGGCGATCGGCTTCCCGGCGTCTCTCACCAGCATGATGGGCCCCCTGGCGATGGCGGTGCTGACCGCCATGGTGTCGCGCACCTTCGGGGACCAGGGGGCGGTCGCGGTGTCGGTGGGCCTGCGCGCGGAGGTGTTCTCGTTCCTGCCGGCGATCGGCTTCGGCGTCGCCGGCCTGGCGCTGATCGGCCAGAACATGGGGGCCGGCAACCCGGAGCGGGCGCGCCGCTCGTACCGCACCGCGCTGGCGTTCGCGCTGTCGTTCGGCACCGGGCTGGGCATCCTGGCGGTGGCCTTCGCCGGGCCGATCGCCCGCACCTTCACCGACGACCCGGTCGTGATCGGCTACGCGACCCGCTACCTGCGCACCGTGCCGCTGTCCTACGGGGTGATGGGCGCCGGCATGGTGGTGATCATGAGCTTCCAGGGGCTGCGCCGGTCGTGGCGCGGCGCGGCGATCTCGGCGCTGCGGCTGGCGGTCCTGTCGGGCGCCGCGATCCTGCTGGCCCGCCTGCTCGGCGCGCCGATCGGCGCCGTCTGGCTGTCGGTGATCCTGGCGAACCTGGTCTACGCGGGGGTGGGCTACCTGGCCCTGGAGCGGCAGCTCGCCCGCCCCATGCAGCCCCACGGGCCTCCGCGGCCGCCCGAGCCCGACCCCGAACGGGATCCCGCCGCCGCCCAACGGGTCGCGTAGGGTAAGCTGTCGGCGGGCTGAAGGAGAGACGATGAGCAAGCGATATACCGTGCGCGCCGAGCGCTGCGACCACCGCGCCTCGGCGGAGGAGATCTACCGGACGCTGGAGCGCATCACGGAGCCGTTGACCCGTTCCTGGGAGCGGCTGGAGCGCGCGCGCCGCATCGTCATCAAGTTCAACATGATGCACCCGGACACCGCCCGCCACCACGGCCGGCGCCAGGAGCTGGTGGACGAGGAGGTGATGCGCGCCGTGCTGCGCCTGCTGCGCGCCCGCACCAACGCGACCCTGATCGCCGCCGACACCTGCGTGCACACGGCGGCCAAGACGGTGCCGTCCAACTTCGAGTCGGCCGAGGTGCTGCGCGAGTTCGGCGTCGAGATCGTCGACGCATCGCAGCCGCCGCTGCGCCTGTACGACGTGCCCGGCGGCGGCAACATGTTCGACCGCTACCTGCTGACCTCCTGCATCGGCGATTCGGACGAGTTCGTGTCGGTCGCCAAGATGAAGAACCACCTGTTCATGGGCGTCACCCTGTGCATGAAGAACCTGTTCGGGCTGCCGCCGCCGAACCGGCCGGAGGGGCGCGTCCGCCACTACTTCCACCACGCCATCCGCCTGTCCTACGTGCTCCCGGACTTGGCCATGATCACCGACCCGTGCCTGAACATCGTCGACGGGCTGGTCGGCCAGCAGGGCAGCGAGTGGGACGGCCGCCCGGTGGTGCCCGACGCGCTGATCGCCGGCGACCAGACCACGGCCACCGACGCGTGCGCGGCCTACCTGATGGGCCATGACCCGGCCGGCGACTGGCCGGCGCCGCCGTTCCGCCGCGACCGCAACCACCTCTTGGTGGCAGCCGAGCGCGGCTACGGCACCGTCGACCTGGACCGCATCGACTTCCGGACCGACCTGCAGCCGCCGCTGGCGGAGTTCGACTCGGACGTGCAGGACCCGCCGCCGATCGTGGCCAGCATCCGCCGCACCGCCTGCGAGCAGGCGCTCTTCTATCGCGACGAGCGCGAGCGCCTGGTCGACCGCTACGCGGGCGAGATGGTGGTGCTGCGCGACCGCGAGGTGGTCTGGCACGGCACCGACCAGCCGGCGTTCGAGAGCCACGGCCACTTCGCGGGCGGTGCCGATCCGGGCAGCGCATCGTTCATGAAGATGGCCGATCCCGAGGAGACCGAAGGCGAGGCGTTCGGCGTGTACGAGCGCCTGCTGCCCGGCCTGGTGGCATAGCGCCCGTGACGATCAAGGACGTGCGCGCGTTCCCGGTCGATCTGGGCCGGGGCATCAAGCGGTCCGGCCCGTACCAGCGCGGCGGCCGCCAGCCGGCCGCTCCCACCGAGCGCTACGCGCGCTACCGCGGCGCCCGCACCAAGGCCAGTCCGGGCTGGAAGCAGTGCGCGTGCCTGGTAACGCTCGACGACGGCACCGTCGGCCTGGGCCTCGCCGGGTTCGCCGGGCCGGTCGCCTCGATCGTCAACGACCACTTCCGCGGCCACCTGGTCGGCGAGCCGGTGACGGCCACGGAGAAGCTGTACGACGTGATGGTGCGCATCAGCGCCGCCTACGGCGGCGGCGGCGTGACCGCGCACGCGATCAGCGCCGTGGACCTGGCGCTGTGGGACGCCAAGGGCAAGTGCCTGGGCGTGCCGGTGTACGCGCTGCTCGGCGGCCCGCAGAAGGAGCGGATCCCCTGCTACGCCACCGGCTTCGACCTGGAGTGGTACCGGGAGCTGGGGTTCCGCGGGTTCAAGCTGCCCAACCCGTACGGGCCGGAGGACGGCACCGAGGGCATCCGCCGGACCGAGGAGATGGTGGCCGCGGCGCGCGATACCCTCGGCCCCGACGCGGAGCTCATGCTCGACTGCTGGATGGCGCTGGACGTCGAGTACGCCGTGCGTCTCGGCGAGGCGCTGCGGCCGTACCGGCTGCGCTGGATCGAGGACTACCTGCTGCCGGACGACATGGCCGGCTTCGCCGACGTGCGGCGGCGGCTGCCCGGGCAGAGTCTGGCCACCGGCGAGCACTGGTACCTGGCGCGCCCGTTCGCGGAGGCCGCCGAGCGGCGGCTGGTCGACTACTTCCAGCCCGACCTGCAGTGGGCGGGAGGGATCTCCGCGTGCGTGCGCATCTGCCACATCGCGGAGGCCGCCGGCATCGCCGTCGCCCCGCACGGCGGCATGAACACGCCGTACGGCCAGCACCTGGCGATGGCCATGCCGGCGGTCACCTGGGGCGAGCGCTCCAGCGGCGTGTCCCCGCCCGGCGTGCCGCTGGCGGAGACCGTGGCGCTGCCCGGCACGCCGGTCATCGAGGACGGCTACCTGGTCCCGCGCGACGCGCCCGGCTTCGGCATCGACCTCGACGACGACTGGCTTGCGAAGGTGACGGTCTGACCGCCGGAGCCTGACGTATACTGCCTGCCGGAATCCATGCGGGGACAGAACGCCGGCGAGCAGGTCGTGCCGCACCGCCCTCTTCGGTTCGCGGCGGCGGCACGGCGCGATGCGCTGGGCACGGCGCTGTTGTTCGCTCCGGGGTTCGTCATCTACCTGGCGTTCATGGTCCTGCCGATCATGCTCAGCCTGTACTACTCGTTTTTCGATTGGGACGGGATCCGCTCGACGATGAACTTCGTCGGGCTGAAGAACTACCTCCGCGGCCTGAACGACCGCCACTTCCACAACGCGTTGCGCATCACCTTCTTCTTCACCATCCCCGGCGCGCTGCTCGGCAACGCGCTCGGGCTGTTTCTCGCCGTGCTGGTGAATCGACCGGGACCGATGACCAACGTGTACCGCGCCGCGTTCTTCTTTCCGCTGTTGATCAGTTCGGTGGCGGTGGGTTTCATCTGGAAGGCGCTCCTCAGCTACCACGGCATCCTGGGCGGGTTGTTCGCGGCTGCCGGCATGGAGCCGATCGACTGGCTGGGCGATCCGCAACTCGCGCCGTGGTCGGTCCTGATCGTCAATCTGTGGCGCGACACCGGGTTCGTGACGGTGATCTACCTGGCGGGCCTGCAGGCGGTGCCCGGCGACCTCTACGACGCCGCCACCATCGATGGCGCCTCGGCGTGGCAGCGGTTCAGGGCCGTGACGTTCCCATGGCTGGCGCCGGCGCTGACCGCCAACGTGGTGTTCCTGTTCACCGGCTACATGCGCATCTACGACCTGGTGGTCGTGCTCACCAGCGGCGGCCCCGCCGGCGCCACCGAGACCATCGCCCTGCAGATCCTCCGCGTGGGCTTCCAGCAGAACCGCATGTCGTACGGGTCCAGCCTGGCCATCTACATGCTGCTGATCGTCGGCGTCGTCTCCGTCACGCTGGTGCTGCTGCTGCGCCGCCGCGAAGACAAGCTGGTGATGTAGGTGCGCGAGAATCTCACGAGGCGCGGGTTTCGCGATCTGACGTCGGTCGCCCGGCACGGCTTCCTGCTGGTAACCGGCGGCGTCTTTCTGGTGCCCTTCTACATCGCCATCGTCAACGTGTTCAAGACGCGCGACGACATCTTTGCCAGCCCGCTGGGCATCCCGTTCGCGCGCCTGACGCTGGACAACATCGCCCGCAATCTCGATACCCCGCACTTCAACGTCGGCATAGCCTACGGGACCTCCGTCGTGATCAGCAGCGTCACGGTGGCACTGGTCGTGATCCTGGGGTCGGCCATGTCGTACGTGCTCAGCCGCCGCCGGCACCGGTTCTTCACGCTGTCCTACCTGTTGCTGCTGGCCGGATTGATGGTGCCGGCGCAGGTGATCCTGTTGCCGCTGGTCCAGGTGCTGCGCCAGCTCGGGTTGATGTTCACGGTGCCGGGCCTGCTGCTCGCCAGCCTGGCGTGGTACCTGCCGTTCGCCGTGTTCGTGTTCGCCGGCTATGTGCGCACCATCCCGATCCAGCTCGACGAGTCAGCGCGGCTCGACGGGGCCGGAGAGGTGCGTATCTTCGCGCGCATCATCTACCCGCTGGTCAGCCCGGCGATCGCCAGCGTGGTCATATTCGTCGCGCTCTGGACGTGGAACGACTTCGTCAGCCCGCTGATCATTCTGGGCACCTCGAAGTACTACACCATCACCATCGGCGTGTACCGGGCGATCGGCCAATACGTTCAGAAGTGGGAGGACGTGTTCGCCATCCTGTTCATGGCGATCTTCCCGGTGGCGGCCTTCTACGTGTTCATGCAGCGCCACTTCGTGTCCGGGCTCACCGCGGGGACGCTCAAGGGTTGAGGACGCTCAAAGGATGAGACGCTGCAAGCATGAACACGAATCCGCGCACCTTCGCCGAGAAGGGTAAGTCGCTTTCATCCCCTGGCCCCCGACACGAGCTGTCAATGCCGAAGCCCTGCTGCCGTTACTGCTTGACCGCGCCCCCGGTGAGCCCCGTCACCAACTGCTTCTCGATGAGGTAGAACAGCACCAGCACCGGAATGATCGCCAGGAACGCGGCGGTCGTAAGCATCTCCCACTGCGTCGACCAGCGGCCCACGAAGTTGAACAGCGCGATGGTCAGCGGCATCTTGCCCTTGGACTGCATGAACGAGAGGCCGAACAGGAACTCGTTCCAGCCATAGATGAACGTGTAGATCATCGCCGTGACCACGCCGGGCGCGGCGATCGGCAGCATCACCCTGACCATCGTCTGCACCCGGCTGCAGCCGTCGATCAGCGCCGCCTCTTCGATCTCAATCGGAATGGACCGGAAGTAGCCGCTCATCATCCAGATGGTGAAGGCGATCGTGAACACCGCGATGGCCAGGATCATCGACAGATACGTGTCCAGCAGCCCGGCGCCGGCCATGATCTTGAACAGTGAAATGACGACGATGACCGGTGAGAACATCTGCACGACCAGGAACAGGAACAGGATTACGCCGCGGCCCGCGAAGCGCAGCCGCGCCACCGCATACGCGGCCGGCAGCGTCAGGCACGCGTTCAACACCGTCGCCCCGACGGCGATGATCAGGCTGCTCTTGAAGTACACGATAAGGTCGTACTGCTCCCATACCTCGATGAAGTTGGTCAAGACAACGCGCTCCGGAATCCACCGGGGCGGCGTCACGTAGACCTCCGTGCTGGACCTGAGCATCGTGGAGATCATGACAAGAAACGGGAACAGCAGGATCGCCAGCAGCACCAGCGTCGATGCGATCGCCACCGGTTTGCCGGGTCTGCGCCACCTCATGCCCGTTCGCTCCGGAAATACGCGCGCGCGTACAGGACGCTCACGGCGGTCAGTATCAGGAAGGTGACGACCGCCATGACCGCCGCACGGCTGAACTTGAGCCATTCGAAGCCGCTCTTGTAGATGGCGGTGATGAGGATGTCGGTGGCCCCTGCCGGGCCGCCGCGGGTGAGGATGTAGATCACGTTGAAGTCGTTGAACGTCCACAACGACGACAGCATCGTGGCGATCAGAATGATGTGGCGGATGCCGGGCAGGGTGATGGACCGGAACCGTCGAGCCGCGGCGGCCCCGTCGATCTCCGCCGACTCGTAGAGCTCCTTGGGAATCGACTGCATCCCGGCCAGGAACACCAAGGCCATGAACGGAATACCGATCCAGATGTCCACCCACAGCGTGGCGATGAACGCCGGCACCGGATACCCCAGCCAGACCGGCGGCGTCGACCAGCCGATAGCTCGCAGGGTGTGGTTCAGCAGTCCGAACTCGGCGTGGTAGACCCACTGCCAGATCAGTGCGCTGATCGGCACCGCCGACGCCCACGGAATGATGAACAGCAGGCGCGCGACCTTGCGGCCGGGAAAGTCGACGCTGAGCAGCACGGCGATGGCCATGCCAAGCAGCGTCTTGGCGGCGACGCCGAACACCGTCCAGTAGACCGATCGGAACGCGATCCGCCAGAACTCCCGGTCTGCCAGGTGTTCGGCGAAGTTGGCAAGCCCGACGAACTCCTGCAGCCGCCCGAGCTTGTCGGTGCGGAACAGCGCCATCTGAAACACGTACGCGATCGGGTACAGCATCAGCGCCGCCAGCACCGCCAGCGCCGGCAGCACCAGCACGTACGCCAACCGCGCCTCCGCGCTCCACAGCCGCGTCCGCAATTCCGTCATTGACTCACCGGTCCCGCCGTCGGCGGGAAGCTCGGGCCGGGTACCGGTCCGAGCTTCCCGGAAACACGCCATGGACGGCAAGCCCCGCGCGTCGCCGGCACACGGCGGGCTCCGTGCTGCGGGCGGCGCGTACGGTCGGGAGGCTACATCCCGCGCAGGTCGTCGATCTTGCCGGCCGCTTCGTCGAGCGCCTCCTGCGGGCTCATCTGCTCCAGATGCGCCTTCTGTACCGCGTCCCAGATGATGTCCGTGTACTCGGCGAAGCCATCCATCAGCGGCCACCCCTTGGCGTTCTGCGCCGCCTCACCGAGCGCCTGATACAGCGGCGACTGGAACTGCGGCAGCTTGCCCGCGCTGATCGTGACCGGCGGGAACCCGACCAACTCGTCGAACTGCGCCTTCCACTCGTCCTGATAGAAGAAATCGAGGAACGTGCCGGCCGCATCCAGGTTGGTGCCGCTGAACATCGCGACCGAGTCGGTGATGATGAGCGGAGTAGACGGCTGCCCGGCGAACCCGGGGATCTGCGCGTACTGCGCCTGGAAGTCCGCTCCCGCCTGCGTCATGGCCGACTCCACCCAGGCACCGATGAACACGTAGCCGGCGTTGCCGGAGTAGAAGATCGGGTGCGACTCCTGCCGATCGAGAGCCAGGTAGCCCGGTTGGACGACCTCATCCTCGTTGGACAGCGTGACCATGAACTCCAACGCCTTCACGCCGGCCGGGGAGTTCACCGTGGACCGGCCGAAGCTGCCGTCGGGCAGGGTCTCGAAGAAGTCGCCGCCGGCGGCCAGGAGGTAGTACGCGAAGTCGGTCAACTCCGTGGACTTCTTCCCCGGCATGATCAGCCCGTAGGCATCGCTCTCGGCGGAGACCCTCATCGCCTCGGCGCGCAACTGCTCCATGGTCTGCGGCACCATCGACGTGAGGTTCGGATTGTACGCCAGGATGCGGGCGCCGGCCGCGATCGGCAGACCCATCAAGCGCCCGCCGACCTGCGCCTCCATGGCGCCGGCGGCGATGTTGTCGATCGTCTCCTCGCTGACGTACTGGGTCACCTCTTCGACCGCGTCGAGGGCCATGAACTCCAGCAGCCAGCGGGTGCCGATCACCGATATTTCCGGTGGCTGGCCGCCAGCCAGCGAGGTCGTCAGCCGGTCGTGAAGCTGTCCCCACTGAATCGGCACGATCTCGACTTCGATGTCGGCGTGGGCGGCGTTGAACGCGTCCTGCAGCGCAGCGCGGTACTCCTCGGTCAGCCCATCGTACAGCGCCCAGAAGAAGGTGACGCTGGTCTTGGGCATCTCCGTCTCGCCGGTGGCGAACGCCCATCCGGCTCCGGTGATCAGCAGGACCGGGATCAGAAGCGATAGGATCAACGATTTCTTGGTCATCTGGGCTCCTCCTCATGACCGTTCCTCGGCGCTTGCGCCCACGGGCCGTACCGAGCGCGGCATCTGTCTCCGCCTCCCGGATCGGCGGGCGAAACGCATGCCGCACCATGCGGCATTGCGCCCATCGTGAATATGATTTTCATCTCTGTCAAGCGCTCGCGGGGAATCTCCCGACAGGCGAGCCTTGATGCAACTTGATTTCATGGTAGACAATAAGCGCATGACTGTCCTTTGCACGCTGGCGCGTGCAGGCCGCCGATGAGCTCGCACGATGACGGACTCGGCACCGTCAGCGTAGCCGCCGGACCGGACCTGCTGTCGCAGATTGCCCGGTCCAGCCCGGCGATGAGCCGCGGCGAGCGGCACGTCGCCGATCTGGTGCGCGCCGACCCGTCATTCGCGGTTCACTCCCATACGCGAGACATCGCCGCCCGCGCGGGGGTGAGCACCGCTACGGTGTCGCGCTTCTGTCGGTCCGTCGGGTGCAGCGGGCTGCGCGAGCTGAAGCTGGAGCTGGCCAAGCTGCTGGCGGTGGGCGATCGCTTTCTGCACCCGCGATCGATCGGGGAGCGGAACGGCGACGCGGTGCGCGAGATCGTGTCTCTGATCCACCGTTCCCTCGAAACGCTGGTGGAGCAGATCACCGAGGATACCTTGAAGCGCGCCGCGTCGCTCATCGCGGGCGCCGCGCGCGTGCTGATCTTCGGCGGCGGAGGCGGATCCTCGATGGCGGCGATGGAGGCGGAGAACCGCCTGTTCCGGCTGGGGGTGCGCGCATCCTACTGCAACGACGCGCAGTTGCAGTTGATGATGGCTGCCGCGCTCACCCCGGATGATGTGCTGCTGGTGCTGTCGATCACCGGCCGGTACGAGCCGATCCTCCGAGCGGCCGAGGTTGCCAACCAGTACGACGCCCATACGATCGCCCTGACGGCACCCGGGTCGCCGCTGTCACGGGTGGCGGCCGACGTGGTGCCGTTTCACGTCGTGGAACCGACCAACATCCTGTCGCCGACCCCCGCCCGGTACGTGCTGCTGGCCCTGATCGACATGCTGGCCTACGAGGTCGCCGAAATCCGCGGCGACACGGCGGTGGAGTCGATGCGCCGCATCAAGTACCACCTCGTCCATACGCGGGACGAGGACGACTCGAAGCCGCTCGGCGACTGACCCTCAGTCCCCGGCCGGGTCAGTGTCGAGCAGGAACCTCCAGGCCGGCACCACCTCGATACCCGCGCCGCCGGCCTCGATCCGTTCCCGCTCGTTGCGGGTGACGATGGTCGCGGTGCGGACGTCCAACTCCGCCATCGCCGCCACCAGCGCGGCGGTCTCCCGCTTCCGGGTCCGTGGATCGGCCAGCGACTCGCATGCCTGCACCAGCAGCGGCGGCCGGCCCCGGCGCGGGACCACGAAGTCGACCTCACGCCCGGTTCGCGTCCGGTAGTAATGGATCTCCGGATGCCGGCGCCGCAACGCCGTGAACACCAGGTTCTCCAGCAAGTGGCCGGAGTTGACCAGAATCCCCGATGCCACCGAGGCGATCAGGGCGTGATCGATGCAGTACACCTTCTTCGGATTGGCGTTCCTGCGCGCGGCCGACGCGTCGAAGATACGCACGGTGAACAGGAAGTACGCGTCCTCGAACCACTCCAGGTACTCCGACACCGCCGCCTTCGGCACCTTGTGGCCGAGCGACTTGAGATAGCCCGTGAGGCTGTTGACGGTGTAGAGCGAGGCCGCGTCGTCCACCAGCCGGTGGGCCAGATCGGACACGGCCCGCGGGTGGGAGACGTCGTGCCGCTCGACCAGATCGCGATACAGGATGGTGTTGAAGTACTCCTGGTGTATCCTGATTCGCAGGTCCCGGCCGAGTCCGGCGACCTCGGGAAACCCTCCCCGCTGCCAGTACTCGTCGAATGCCTTGACGATCGTGAGGCGCCGCTTGGTCGACAGATCACCCGCGCCGTCGATCCCCCGATAGTCCAGGTACTCCCGGAACGAGAACGGGAAGATCTCCCACGCCAGCGCCCGCCCGCGCATCTGGGTCGCGATCTCCCGCGACAGAAGCTGCGCCGACGAGCCGGTGAGGTAGATCTGGCATCGCTCGGTGCGCAGCAGGCGGTCGACGAAGGGTTCCCAGCCCGGAACCGCCTGGATCTCGTCGAAGAAGCAGAAAACGGTCTCGGCGTCCTTCTTCTCCGGATAGAGCGAGAAGTACGCTTCGATGACCAAACCGAGGTCACCGTGCCGCAGGCGATGCAGCCGGTCGTCGAAGAAGTTGAGGTAGAGGATGCTCTTGCGAGAGACGCCCTGCTCCAGCAGACCCGCGATCAACTGGTAGACGTAGGTCGACTTGCCGCTACGGCGTACGCCGATGCAGACCGTCGCCTTGCCCGGAACCGTTTCGATGCGCAGGCGCCGGGGCACGCCGGTCTCGAGGTCCATCTCCGGGAAGTCCAGGATCAAGGACTTGAGTGTCTCTACCATCGGCGCTGAATCGATCATCTTTCTTGCCGGATAGTATCTTGATCGGTAAGGAATCTGTCCAGTTTCAACATGGCGGAACGGCTGTCCGGCGGCGCCGGGATCAGGACGTGCGACGGGGACGCGATCCAAGGCACCAACCGTTACAATCGCAGCAGCCGAACATGGAACGACCGCACTACCACGGGCACCGGCAGCGCCTCCGCGAGCGCTTTCTCAAGAGCGGGTTGCCTACTGCACGCGCAAGGAGCGCCGGCTCCCGCTCGCGTCCGACCGGCACACCTACGACCGGGCAGGTGCGTACCGGGTGCCGGTCAAGGTGGTCGACATCTTCGGCAACGACACGTCAAAAGCGTTCGACCTGGAGATCCGGTAGCCATGCTTGAACTCAGCCCGGACGAGCAGACGTGGCTCGCCGAATACCGGCAGGTGCTCAGTGAACGGCATGCCGGCGTGGTCTTGCGTATGGTCATCTACGGCTCCAAGGCACGCGGCGACGCGCATCCGGACAGCGACCTGGACGTGCTCATCATCGTCAGGAACGACGCCAGCGCCCTGAAGCGAACGCTCCGGGACATCGGTTACGACTTGGCCGCAACATCCTGCGCTGTGCCCTCGATTCTGGCCTACACGCAGGACGAGTGGCAGCATCGGAAGGAAAAGGGATTCCCGTTTCAGCGGGTAGTGGAGCGCGACGCGGTGGCCGTACTGTGAACCGGCAAGACCTCGAAGTCGACGGTTACGAACGCATGAGTCGCCCGAGGCCGATTGATACAGGACCACTCTCCGCAGTGAAGACACAGGAGACAGCGTGAAGAAGCTGACCGCCGGAGACTCCGCATCCCGCTCGCCGGATGTAATCGCCGAGAACCTCGAACAGATGAAGCGCTTGTTCCCGGAAGCATTCACCGAAGGCCGCGTAGACTTTGACGTCCTCAAGCAGCTTCTCGGCAGCGCGTTGGACGAGCACGAGGAGAAGTACGGCCTCAACTGGCACGGCAAGCGCCAGTCGCGACAACTCGCGCTCACACCCTCCACAGGCACTCTTCGTCCGTGTCCGGAAGACAGCGTCGACTGGGACACGACACAGAACCTGATGATCGAGGGCGACAACCTGGAGGTGCTCAAACTTCTGCAGAAGAGCTACACGGCCAAGGTGAAGCTCATCTACATCGACCCACCATACAACACAGGCAACGACTTCGTCTATCCTGACGACTACAGTGATAGCACTCGGAACTACCTGACGATTACCGGGCAGATTGACGGAGAAAGATGGAAGCTGTCGTCGAACACGGAGGCATCGGGGAGGTTCCACACCGACTGGCTCAACATGATGTATCCGCGACTGAAACTGGCACGGAATCTGTTGCTTGACGATGGTCTAATCTTCGTGTCTTGTGACGACAACGAAGTGTCGAACCTTCGGCGCATTCTTGATGAGATATTCGGTGAAGAGAATTTCATCTCACAGATCGTATGGAAGAAATCATACGGCGGCGGAGCCAAGACGAAGCACGTCGTAGTGTTGCACGAGTACGTCCTCTGTTTCGCAAAGAGTCGAGACGCTATCGGCCGACTCGAGCTTCCTCCAAATCCAGAGACTCAGAAGTACTATAAGTTCCGTGATGAGAAATTCGAAGATCGGGGACCATTCCGAGTTCAGCCACTTGCCACGACGAGCAATGACGAACGTCCTAACTTGCGATACCCAATCCCCTATAACGGAGAATATATCTGGCCTGAAAAACAGTGGCAGTGGGAGTATACGAGGACAATGGCAGCGCTTGCGAATGACGAGCTCGTCATCGCGAAGAAGAATGGAAGATGGTCTGTGAACTACAAACAGTACCTTAAGGATGAAAGCGGAACAGTACGCGGCGCCAAACCTTTCTCTATCCTGGAGGGGCCGTATACACAGATCGGAACGGCTGAGTTAGCCAGATTATTTGGAGATCAAAAGGTCTTTCCGTTTCCCAAACCTTCCGCGGTAATAGCTCGATTCATCCAATACGCACATCCTTCAAAGAACTTTATCGTTTTGGATTTCTTCGCGGGTTCAGGAAGTACGTTTGAGGCTGTCTTACGCATAAACAAAGACGATTCCGGTCGCAGAAGGTTCATATCCGTGCAAGTCCCAGAACCAACAGGGCGTGATGATTTTGCAACTATCGCAGATATTACGAAGGAACGAGTTCGCAGGGTCGGTACTGAACTCAAGGAGAAAGACGGCTTGGTCGTCGGAGACGTCGGGTTTCGAGTGTTTAAGCTCGACGCTTCCAACATCCGAGCATGGACTCCCGACCGTGACGATATAGAGGCAATGTTACTCGACAATGTCGAGCACATCAGGGCGGACCGTAACGAAGACGACATTCTCTACGAGCTGTTGCTGAAGCTCGGCCTTGACCTGTGCGTACCGATTGAGACGCGCGCCATAGCCGGCAAGACGGTTCGCTCCGTTGGCGCCGGTACGCTGATCGCCTGTCTGGCAGAGAACATCGCGTCCGATGAGGTTGAGCTACTCGGTCTCGGTATCGCCAACTGGCATGCCGAGCTTGCGCCGGCTGGCGACAGCACCGTGGTATTCCGCGATAGCGCCTTCGCTGACGACGTGGCCAAGACCAACCTTACGGCCATCCTGGAGCAACGCGGGCTCAGCAACGTGCGGAGTCTTTAGCGGTGGACCAATGCCAAAGCACCAACCAGGAGACATCGCGGCCGCGATACGAGAGAAGGTCGCAGCCGGGATGTTAGAGTTCTCGGAACATGCGACGTACCCAGACCACTTTCCGACGCATTCACGCCCAGGAAGTTTGCGAGGGCAATGGCAGCGTGCGAGATCATCGAGGACTACCAGCGATGACAAGTACGGCCCGAGTTGTCTGATGTCGGGCTTCACGACCGCGAAGCGGCCACTACACGTCCATTGCAGCTATCCGTCGAGGCTGATCATCAAGCTCATCACCCTGTATGAACCCGATCCGTCGAGATGGCCGGAATTCAAGGTAAGGAGGCAGGACGATGGCTGACGCCACGGGATGGAACGAGACCCTGGTGGACAGGCGGGTCACGTACCGCGTGGAAACTGACGGGCGCTTGTTCGTCATCGAGAACGTCCCTGCACGGGTCAACGTCGAAACCGGAGAGAACCACTTCTCGCCGGATACCGTGGAGCGATTGCACAGGATCATACGAGAACGGCCGAGCCCAGTCCGTACGATCCACACGCCGGTGTACGAGTTCGTATGATCGAGGCGCCATCTCACTGTGCTCCGTCTCGAACGTGCCGAGTTTACAATCTCGGCGTCATGAAGACCGTCGGATGAGTCGGAGCGAACGGCTCATTCAGAGGATTCTCGGCGGCCGGTCGGATGCAAACATGCGGTTCGCCGACCTTCGGACCTTGATGCGGAATCTGGGATTCGACGAGCGGGTGCGCGGCAGCCACCACCTGTATCGGAGACATGGAGTCGTGGAGAAAGTCAACCTGCAGCGCGATGACGGTAACGCGAAGCCTTACCAAGTCAGACAGGTACGCCGTCTGATCCTGAAATACAAGCTGGGGGAGGAATCCTAATGGACAAGTACGAGATCATTCTGTATTGGAGTAACGAAGATCGAGCTTTTGTCGCGGAGGTGCCGGAACTTCCGGGCTGTAGCGCACACGGAGACAGCCACGAGGCCGCCTTAAGTCACGTCAAGGAGGCCATTCGGCTTTGGATTGACACTGCTCGCGAGTTCGGAGATCCGGTGCCGCAGCCCAAGGGTGAGCGCCTGATGCTTGCGTGACCATGAAGCTCCGTTTCGAGCCCGACCTGGATTTCCAGCGCCAGGCCGTGGAGGCCGTCTGCGACCTGTTCCGCGGCCAAGAGGTGTGCCGTACCGAGTTCACGGTCACCCGGGATGCGGGCGACTTGGCATTCCAGGAAACGGGACTCGGGATCGGCAACCGGTTGACCCTGTTGGACGACCAAGTGTTCGAGAATCTGAGGTCCGTCCAGCTTCGCAACGGCGTGCCACCTTCGGGATCCCTGGAATCCGGCGACTTCACCGTCGAAATGGAAACCGGGACCGGGAAGACCTACGTCTACCTGCGCACGATCTTCGAGCTGAACAAGCGCTACGGCTTCACCAAGTTCGTGATCGTGGTGCCGTCCGTGGCGATCAAGGAAGGCGTCTACAAGTCGCTCCAACTCACGGACGACCACTTCCGGTCGCTCTATGCCGGCATACCGTTCGAGTACTTCCTCTACGATTCGGCCAAGCTCGGGCAGGTGCGCAATTTCGCCACCAGCCCGCAGATCCAGATCATGGTGGTGACCGTCGGCGCCATCAACAAGAAGGACGTGAACAACCTCTACAAGGACAGCGAGAAGACCGGCGGCGAGCGGCCGATCGACCTCATCAGGGCGACGCGGCCGATTCTGATCGTCGACGAGCCGCAGAGCGTGGACGGCGGACTTCGCGGACGCGGCAAGGAAGCGTTGGGCGCCATGAACCCCCTCGGTACGCTGCGCTACTCAGCCACGCACGTGGACAAGCATCACATGGTGTACCGGCTGCATGCGGTCGATGCCTACCAACGCAAGCTGGTAAAGCAGATCGAGGTGGCGGCAGCCACCGTCGAAGACGCCCACAACAAGCCATACGTCCGCCTCGTGTCTACGAGCAACCGGCGCGGGGTCATTTCCGCCACGGTAGAACTCGACGTCGAAAACGGGGGCCGGGTACGACGCGCCGAGCGCAGGGTCCATGACGGAGACGACCTGGAGCAGGCGACGGGCCGTGCCGTGTACCGCGATTGCCGGATCGGCGAGATCCGCGTAGCGAGAGGAACCGAGTTCGTCGAGCTTCGCGTGCCCGGCGGCGAAGAATACCTGCGGCGGGGAGAAGCCTGGGGCGACGTGGACGGCAGTGCCGTAGCGCGCGAGATGATCCGCCGCACGATTCGCGAGCATCTCGACAAGGAGAAACGCCTCCGTCCGCAGGGGATCAAGGTGCTCAGCCTGTTCTTCATCGACAGGGTGGAACGCTATCGGCGGTATGAGGCCGACGGCAGCCCGGTCAAGGGCGACTATGCCGTGATCTTCGAGGAGGAATATCGGCGCTTCGCCAAGCATCCGGACTACCGCACATTGTTTGCGGAGGTCGATCTCACGGCAGCCGCCGAGGACGTGCACGACGGATACTTCTCGATCGACAGGAGAGGCGGCTGGACTGACACGGCGGAGAACAACCAAGCCAATCGGGACAGCGCGGAACGTGCCTACAACCTGATCATGAAGGACAAGGAGAAGCTCCTGAGCCTCGATACGCCGCTCAAGTTCATCTTCTCCCATTCAGCCTTGCGTGAAGGCTGGGACAATCCCAACGTCTTCCAGATCTGTGCGCTACGCGACGTCCGTACCGAGCGGGAACGGCGACAGACGATCGGGAGAGGCCTGCGCCTGTGCGTCAACCTCCAGGGCGAACGCGTGCGCGGATTCGACGTCAACACGCTGACGGTCGTGGCGCGGGAGAGCTACGAGGAGTTCGCCGAGCAACTGCAACGGGAGATAGAGGAAGAAACCCGCATTCGCTTCGGCGTCGTGGAGACGCATCAATTTGCGAGAATTCCGGTTTCGGGGGACGATGGGATAAGCTCCGTCCTCGGTTTTGCAGCGTCGCAGGAACTCTGGCAGCACCTGCACGGCGCGGACTACATCGACGCGCAGGGTCGCATCCAGGACTCCCTGCGCGAGGCGCTCAAGAACGACAGCTTCACGCCACCGGAGCGATTCGCCGCGCAGCGCACCGAAATCGCCGAAATGCTGCGCACGTTGGCGGGACGCCTCGACATCAAGAACGCCGATGAGCGGAAGCGGGTGCGCCCGCGCCAGGCCGTTCTCCAAGGCGCCGAGTTCAAGGAACTGTGGGACCGCATCAAGCACAAGACCACCTACCGGGTGCAGTTCGACAACGACGAACTGATCGCGAAGTGCGCGCGGTCGCTTCAGGATGCGCCGCAGATACCCCCGACACGGCTGCAGTGGCGCAAGGCCGACATCGCCATCGGCCAAGCCGGCGTACAGGCCACCGAGAGGAGTGGCGCGGCGACCGTAGTGCTCGACGAACGCGACATTCCCCTGCCGGATGTGCTGACCGAGCTGCAGGACCAGACGCGCCTCACCCGGCGGAGTATCCAGCGGATTCTCAGCGACAGCCACCGGCTTGATGACTTCAAGCGCAACCCGCAGGCGTTCATCGAGCTTGCGGCCCAGGCCATCAAACGCTGCAAGCGGCAGGCGCTGGTGGACGGAATCAAGTACCAGCGGCTCGGCGACGACCACTACTACGCGCAGGAGCTGTTCGAGAACGAAGAGCTGACGGGGTATCTCAGGAACATGCACGCTGCCACCAAGTCGGTGTACGAGCAGGTCGTCTACGAGTCCGACGTCGAAGCCCGGTTCGCGGATCAGCTCGAAAAGAACGTCGCCGTGAAAGTGTACGCCAAGCTCCCCGGGTGGTTCGCGGTGCCGACCCCACTCGGGGCGTACCGCCCGGACTGGGCCGTCCTGGTGGACACCGATGCCGGGACCCGGCTGTATCTGGTGGTCGAGACGAAGGGAAGCCTCTACGCGGACGACCTACGCCTCACCGAAGACGCCAAGATCACGTGCGGCCGCGCGCACTTCGCGGCGCTAGAGGTGCGAGACGCGCCGGCCCGCTACGAGGTCGCCACCAGTGTCGACGACCTCCTTGCTGGCGCCGTCGCCGCCCAATGAACACTCCGACAAGCTCCTAAGCCTGAGGCACATCCCACCTTGTTTCGTTCAACGCCCAGAATTGCGGCGGTACCGGCATGCGATGATGACGGCTTGCCATAATGACCAAAGGCCATAGCCCCCACCTGATCGCCGAAAGCGATCGAAACGCGCATGAAGCATCGCACTCCGCTCTGATTGGAGAGAGCATTGCTCCACATGACCGGACGATCTTGATGTTGGTCGCCGCCAAGCCGTGATCGTCGCTCCCACGATCCATATGATCCTCCGAGTCGTCGCCCGGGTACCATAGTTGCAGCGTAGAATGCTCGAACGGCCCGGACGCGAAGTCCGCCAAAATTCCGAGCGTCTCAACGTCCTCCGTAAGAGCTGCCCAGACCGCAAGAGTAGGCACGAGTATACTCCCACGGGTTGCCTGAGCGCGATACGCCGAATCGCCTTTAGGATGCTCCATGAGATCGTGATAGTCTCGGTACATACACGGAAATGCGCCATTCGTCTGAAAAGCATATATCGTCGCTCGCGCGATTTGGCCGATCCATCCCTTGATAAATCGATGACATCCAACCTTCCTCAGAAAAAGGCAAGCTACGTTTATGTCAATCGCTTGATCGTCTTTGATCGGAGTAACGAGAATCGGATTATTCTGGACCATATCGACAACAAGCTCAATCGCACGCCGCAATTTGCCTTGAACGACCTCTTCCACTTCCTCCCCAACGCCGTCGAGCCGCGACGCTACCCACAGGTCCCATATCCCCGATAGGCTAACGCGTCCTATAAGATCGAACATGCGAAGATTAACATCCAGAGATGAAACACTCGGCACCGCCGCGCTCAGTCCGTGGAGTGTTTTCGCCCTCGGCACGACGTAGCGGCTGATGTAGTCCTCGGTAATCAACATGTGCAGGTGACAGAGCCGATGAATCGACTCCCTAAGCTGGCGCGCTGCCTTTGATCTTCCCTCAAGATGTTCTTTGACCAAGGACCATCCGATCAATACGGAATATTCTCCACATAGATATGCGGATTCGGTGTTTCCCGCCTCCCTTCCCCACACAAAAAGCGTCCATAAACCGATATAGATCTGACGCACGGCAGTGAGCCGACTAGGGCGCGTTGCCTTACAATCATCAGCGACGCTGGACACGAAACGCCGAAAGTGCATCGTACCGGCCTCTGGCTCGTCTACAAGCGCGAGCGCCTTGCGGAGATCCGACCTCCAAGTACTTGGCAGAGCCTTCTCGCGAAGGACCCCTGAAAGCACTATCTCCGCCAGCCTGTCCCCACTCCACACGTCGAAGGAAACATTTGGCGACTCGCGCTTATCAATATACCCGTATACCTCAGCGCGAACGCCCTCATGCAATTCACCGCCGATGCACAGAACAATGCAGATGGGAAGCTCGCGATAGCGACTCGGTATATGATTTGGAATATATGCGTCCAGTATCTGATTGAGCGACGGGCGAAGTGACTGATCCCCCGAGTCCCACTCCGAACGCCTGAGGTTGCCGGATTTGATCGAGATGAGATAGAGCGTCTTTGAACCGCCCTCATCGGTGCCCACCGCTGCAACATCCACGCCATATTGCTTCGTCCCGATCGCTGGTCTTGAAATAACTGACCAACCGATCTCACTAAGGAGGTCAGGCATGATAACGTCAAGTTCGCCACGTTCCTTCAACGAAGATAGATACTCGACAAAGATTAGCTTCATGACGGAGGCGTCTCTGACCGGAAGCGTCGGATAGCATGATCTAGGCCAACCGGGTCCAACACTTCGAGTCGTGGAATCTCCATTTCCTGCTTGTAGCTTCCGAACTTCGACACTTGACGCCGAGGACTGCTATCGTCTCCCGTATAGAGATAGTAGATCGATCCGGTCCCGTACAGAACTGTCGACTCTTGCGCTAGGTAGGACGCGATCGATCGTTCATACGCTTGTCGCTGAATTGTTCGCCACATATCTATTTGCCGGTGGTGTTGCAATCCGATCTGTCGCTCGCTGGGCCGAAATGCCTCACAGACTCCGAGCTCCTGAGTGCCACTGAGATACTTCCTCAACTTACCGGACAGCCGCGTCACGATCGGTCGAGCACGGTCCTTTGATGATACACTCTTTTCGAACCAATCGATCGAGCTGGGATAGTTGACCAAGAAATAGTCGAACACGGTCGTTTCAAGTTCAGGGCTCAAGTCATCTGGAACGGCTCTCATACACGAAATAAGCAGCGCTGCTGCACATCTTCGATTTGCGAGGCAATATCCGATGATCTTTCTGCACAGGAAGAGAACCTCGTTTCCATCTTGACAGTAGTCAGAAAGATCTATGTCCAGGCCCTTAGGAGCTTCGTCATGCGGCAACAACTCACTCGCAGCGAGGCATACCGGTATCTCACCTGTCTTCAACATCGATACGACATACCATCCCAATAGATCGGCGCTTTCATTCCTGAGTCTATGACCGAAAGCGTCCAATCGGTCCACGGTCACTGACTCGTCATCGCGGCGAAACAGCTTGACCAACAACGCCAATACACGCGTTCGATCTCCCCTGATATCCCACTCATAGAGCAGGCTGTCGATAAGGTCGATCGTGTCGCGACGATACTGCACGGCAGACGCGATGGCCGAGAACGACGCATCGATCATTCTCTGGGTATAGAGGCACTTGTTGGAATGAACGCCCAAGACGATCTCGTGGAGCGCACTCTGAGTGGGGCTCCTACAACCCTTCAATAGGACCGGTTCGATCAGATGGCGACTCTCGGCTCCGAGATGTTGTAGAATGCCGATAGCCGCTCTGATCGCGACCGGCCCATCGTGGTCAGAGGAAGGTCGTTCGATTGCTTCCTCCAAGCACTTCACAACTTCCAAAACCAGGTCGTGATGTTGCCGCAGATCCATCGTGCCAAGCGCGGTAATGGCATCCAACCGACTCGCTATCACGGGTTGCCGGGCGACACAAAGCGCTGCATTGGCATACTTCCTCATGTCATGTTGCGCCCCTGCAATTAGTACCGGTCTTACGGCTAGGGAATATACACGCATGTCGCTCTGGATCAATTCGAGCCCACTCTGAACGCGTTGCGGGGTCCGCTGAAACCATTCCCGCAGTGCGTCGGACACGCGACTGGCGGTAAGGGCATTCTCCGCTCGATCTAGGATTGCTCCCGCAGTAGCTACGGCGTCCATAGCGGTGCAGTCGACTTTCGGGAGGGCCCTGCAAAACACTTCCTGGAGCCCGTGTAGAGATGTGCCCGATAGACCATTGAGCTGGTCTGATTTGCACGCGCTCAGAAAGTCGATATGCCCGGAATTGTTCAACGTCGAGAGCGTTTCAGCTATAACGTCGGTTTCTTCGTAGGGTGCCTCGGCGGCGACAGACAGCAAAGTTCCGTCTGCTTGCGCCGACAACAACTTGTCCTCGATGCTCATGATGGTTCCTCAGTGCGATTCCAGTAGCATACCGAGAGTGGATACTCCTAGTCGAGCCCGCACGCACGGCCATGTATCGGTGCGACCTGGAGATCTTGACGTCGCCGCGATGTGGACTCGTTCTCCGAAGCGTTAGTTCTCCTCCACTTGGGCCTCTCTGCGGTGGTGAACATAGCGGATGCGGGACGCCAGACACCGCCACTGAATCGGATCACTTTCACACACAGGTCAGAACGACGAAACAATAGCGCTCGGACTTGGCAAAATACTCGTCCACCGCCTTCACGGCGGCTCCAGACAACTGCCGGGTCACTGCGCCGAGTGCCTGTCCCCACCGGGTCCCGAGCTTCGCGCATGGTAGACTCGGACTCTGACTACCGGTCCCCTTCGACGGTATGGGCGATGCGACCGCATGCCTCCGCCGAAGCGACCGCTCTCCAGATCGGCTGCTTCGACCACATGAGTCCTTGGATAACGACACCACCTTGACGGAGTCGTTGGACGCAGCGAGCCAGCCGTGCAGTATTTCGTGCTCGCTCTCAGGCCGGTGCGAAGGCGACGGAGGTCGGGCGCGGCACCTCGATCGACGAGCCGGTGGGGACCGGTATGCCGGCGTCGCCGTCGACGCGGAAGCTGAACACGGTGTCGCTCTGCTCGTTGGCGGCCAGCAGCCAGGTGCCGGAGGCGTCCACGTTGAAGCCGCGCGGCGTCTGGCCGCCGGTGGGCACGTGCCCGAGCTGCGACAGCTCGCCCGTCTTCGGGTCGATCGAGAACACGGCGATCGAGTCGTGGCCGCGGTTGGAGCAGTACACGACGTGGCCGCGCGGGTGCATGCGCACGTCCGCGGTCGAGTTCTCTCCCGAGAAGCCGGCCGGCAGCGACGAGAGGGTCTGCAGGTGGGTGAGGCCGCCGTCGCTCTCGCACCGGAAGGCCATGATCGTGGAGGCCATCTCCCCCATCACGTAGGCGAACGCGCCGTCCGGCGTGAACGTCATGTGGCGCGGGCCGGCGCCGGGGGCCGACGCGGCGTCCGAGATGCGCGTCAGGCGCGCCGGACCATGCTCGACGCGGTAGGTGACCACGCGGTCGATGCCCAGGTCGGGCACGTGCAGGAAGCGGCCGTCGGCGGTGACGTTCGCCGAGTGGGGGTGCGGCGCCTCCTGGCGCTCCGGGTTGACGCTCGATCCCTCGTGCCGCACCTCGACCGGATCGCCCGGGGCACCCGCCCCGTCGAGCGGCACCATGACAGCGCCGCCGCCGGTGTAGCAGCCGATGAACAGCGCGCGCTCCTGCGGGTCCATGCTCATGTGGCACGGCCCGGTGATGCCGAATCCGGCGGACGAGCGCAGCGTCAGCGCGCCGGTCGCGCGGTCCGCGTCGTACAGGCGCACCGCGGTACCGCTCGGATCGCTGGTGAACGCTTCCTCCACGACGGTGTACAACCGCGTGCCGTCGCGGCTGAACAGCACGTAGTTGGGGTTCGCCCCCTCTGCCGCGAGCTGCATGCCGGACAGCGCGCCGCTCTCCGTGTCGAGTTCGAAGCGGTAGATGCCGCGACCCTGGCCGTGATCGGCCAGGTCCATGTCGGTGAAGCTTCCCGTGTAGACGTGCATGTGTTTCTCCTTCGGGTGTGTCAGCGGTCCATGTGCCGCATCCAGAGGTGCTCCAGCCGGTGCGGCGGTTCCCAGCCCAGCACGCGGGCCAGCTTGTCGTTGCGGTACTTGCCGTGCGGGATCGTCGGGAACACGAAGTAGGTCTCGCACCGGGACGGCAGCCGCGCGTGGTCGACCTCCAGCGCGGCACGCACCGCCAGCCCGGTGTCGGGCCAAGCGACGATGTACGGCGGGATCATGTCCCGGCCCACGCCCCCCTGCTCGTGCGTGTCGAGCCTGCCCGGCGCGGTCGGGTGGCGCATCAGGTAGAACAGGAGCGTCTGCACGTACAGGTCGTGCTGCTCGCTGAACACGCGCAGCACCTCGTGGCCGAGCGCCTTGGTCAGGGCGTACAGGAGCGTGCCCGGCTGCGGCGGCATGTCCGGGTGCAGGCCGAAGTCGAGCTCGTCGTACGACGGACCGGCCACCTGGTAATAGGGGCCGGTGTTGACGATGGTGCGGATGCCGTGCCGCACGGCAGCGGAAGCCACGTTGTAGTTGCCGCGCACGTTCACGTCCCAGGCGCCGCGCCGCTCCCAGCGCGATACCGACAGGTTGATGATCGCGTCCATGCCCTCGGCGGCGGCGATCACGCCGTCGTGGTCGCCGGCGTCCAGCCGCACGTACTCGTGGGCGAAGTCCGGCGGCGGCTCTTTGACGTCGGTCACGCGCAGCTCATGCCGTCCCCGCAGGGCGGCGAGCACGCGCGGCCCCATCGAACCGTTGCCGCCGACGATCAGGACCTTCACGCGGGCACCTCTTCGGGGTATCCCAGAAGCTCCGTGGCCTGGCGCATCAGGTACCGGGCGTTCGCGACGGGCGACTGGGCGTGCACGACCGTGCAGGCTTGGCTGACCGGCGCCGTGAGCGCGGCGGCCACCACGGCCACCACGTCGTCGGTACAGATGGCGGCGTCGCCGTGGGCGTCGCTCAAGGCGCCGCGCGAGCCGGCCACGACCGGGTAGCCCAGCCGCACCGTCACGACCTCCATGCGCCGCTCGCGGGCGAACTCCAGGGCGATCTGCTCGCCGAGGTGGCAGCCGATCAGCGCCGGATCGTCTGACGGCGGCAGCGGCCTCCATCCCTCGGTGACGGTGTGGTGCGCGCCGTAGCAGGCCAGCAACCGCAGCGAGCTCAGGTACACGCAGCGGCGTACCCCGGACTCGGCCGCAGCGCTCAGCAGATCATAGGTCAGCCGCGTCGCCCGATCCAGCGCGGCCGACGGATCGGCCGGCCCATCCGGGTCCCCGTCCGGCAGCCCCGCCCGCACGACCGCGTCGAACCCGGCGCCCACTGTGCGGACGCCCGACTCCGGGTCGATCTCGGGATCGACGTCCAGCACCGCCTCGTGGCCGGTCAGGCCGTCGCGCAGTGCCGTCGCCAACTCGCTCTCGCCGGGGCTCAGAAGCACGCGCATGTTGGCACGTTCGCAGCCTGACGCCGACGAATCAAGCCCACGCATGGTCACCCAACGCCACGCCACAGCGGTCCGAGATGAAGCGGCAGCGAATCGCGCGCGGTTAACGGTACGAAGGGCGCTTGGCTCGCATGGACCATGCCGGCGCGGTGACATCCAGTCCACCGGCCGGTACGATCCCGTCAGGGAGCCGAAGGCGCCGGAGAGGTGTACGTGAACGCAGAGCTGATCGCGATCATCGCAGCGACAATCGCCCTCGGCACCGCCGTGCTCGCCTCGATCCGTGGCGTCCGGCAGGAGGTGCGCGACCTGCGCACAGAGGTTCGCGACGACATGAAGGGCCTTGAAGCCAGGCTGCGGGACGAGATGCAGGCCGGCTTCAAGGAGCTCACCACGCGGATCGCCAACCTCGGCGACCGGCTTTCGAAGGTCGAAGGGATCATCGAAGGGATGTTCTGGGGCGCCCGCAACCAGGCACCCGACAAGCCGGGAGAAGGCGCGGCGTAGCGCTCGTCGCACAGGGGCTTGCGTACCGCGGCGCGGATGCCGTAGCTTAGGGTAACAACGCAATGAACACGCACGCGCTGCTGCCGACGCTACTCGCTCTTCTCCTCGGCCTCCTGGGCCTTACCGCCTGGGTTGCCCGACGCCACGCGGGAGCGCGCATGTAGCGCACCGAGCGGCACGAAGCAGCCCAGGCTTTCCGGTCGACCCGATCGACCGGCTGAGCCTGGGCTTTTTTTCGAGCCTCCAGAAGCCCTCAAGGACAAGGAGAGAACCATGCAACGAGGCGTCATCGACAAGTACCGGCCATTCCCGCAGATCGATCTGCCGGACCGCTCCTGGCCGAACCGGACCATCGACCGGGCACCGATCTGGTGCAGCGTCGACCTCCGCGACGGCAACCAGGCGCTCATCAACCCGATGAACCTGGAGCAGAAGCTCAGCATGTTCTCGCTGCTCACGGACATCGGCTTCAAGGAGATCGAGGTCGGCTTCCCGTCCGCGGCCGCCGTCGAGTTCGACTTCACGCGCACGCTGATCGACAACGGCCTGATCCCGGACGACGTGTATCCGCAGGTGCTCACGCAGGCGCGCGACCACCTGATCCGGCGCACGTTCCAGGCGATCGAGGGCACGCCGCAGGCGATCGTGCACCTGTACAACTCCACCTCCGAGCTGCAGCGCCGCGTGGTGTTCCGCAAGGACCGCGCCGCGATCCGGCAGATCGCCGTCGACGGCACCCGCCTGGTCCGCGAGCTGGCCGACCGAACCGAGACCGACATCGTCTACGAGTACTCGCCGGAGAGCTTCACCGGGACCGAGCTCGACTACGCCGTGGAGGTGTGCGACGCCGTCATCGAGGCGTGGGATCCCAGCCCCGAGCACCGCATGATCGTCAACCTGCCGGCGACCGTGGAGCTGGCGACCCCCAACGTGCACGCGGACCAGATCGAGTGGTTCCTGCGCAACGTGCAGCGACGCGACAGCATCATCCTCAGCCTGCACACCCACAACGACCGCGGCACGGGCGTCGCGGCCACCGAGCTGGCCATGCTGGCCGGCGGCGAGCGGGTCGAAGGCACCCTGTTCGGCAACGGCGAGCGCACCGGCAACGTCGACATCGTCACCGTCGCCCTCAACCTGTACACGCAGGGCGTCGATCCCGGCCTGGACCTCAGCGACCTGGGCCGCCTGATCGAGATCTCCGATTCCTGTACCGAGCTGCCGATCCATCCCCGCCATCCGTATGCCGGGGAGCTGGTGTTCACGGCGTTCTCGGGCTCGCACCAGGACGCGATCAACAAGGGCATGACCGCGCAGGGCGAGGGGCTGTGGGAGGTCCCCTACCTGCCGATCGATCCCACCGACATCGGCCGCTCCTACCAGGCGATCATCCGCATCAACTCCCAGTCCGGGAAGGGCGGCGTGGCCTACGTGATGGAAAGCGAGTTCGGCTGCCAACTCCCCAAGACCATGCAGCCCGAGGTGGGCGAAGTGGTCCAGGAGCTGACCGACCGCACCGGCCGGGAGGTGAACGCGGCGGAGATCTGGGAGGCCTTCAGGCGCGAGTACCTGGAGGCCGACCAGCCGATCCGCTTCATCGACTACGCGATCTCCAGCGATCCGCAGGACAGCTCACGCATGAACGGCCGCCTCACGGTGGAGATCGAAGGCGAGGAGAGGGAGCTGGCCGGCAGCGGCAACGGGCCGATCGACGCGCTCAAGAGCGCGCTGGGCACGGCGGGCTGGAACGACTTCAAGCTCACCCACTACTCCGAGCACGCCCTGGGCCAGGGCACGGACTCGACCGCCATCGCCTACATCCAGCTCGTCCGCACCGACGGCACGCAGCGCTTCGGCGCAGGCACCCACCCGAACATCGCCAAGGCCTCCGCCCTGGCGCTGATCTCGGCGCTCAACCGCACCGTTGCGGCCGGCATCCAGCCCGCACCCAAGGAGGCCGCGCTCCCCGCTACTTGACATGATGACATAATCGACGCCATGATGTCATCATGACATCGCAAGTGGTGGACGTCATCAACGTCGCGGAAGCGAAGAGACGATTCTCGGATCTGATAGAGCGGATTGGCCACGGCGAGCGGATCGTCATCGCTCGCCGCGGCACCCCGGTCATGGGCTTGGTTCCACCCAACGAAGTGGGCTGGCCACCGGGTGCCAAGGTCTACCTGCGCCTTGACCGAGAGCGGGGACCCGCACGCGTGAGGAGCATCAAGCCGGAACGCGGAGGCACATCGCGTCGCCAACCGATCGGCCTGGCTGCCGTGGCCGGTGCGCTGTCCGACTGGGACGACATTGACGACGCCGTCGACGAGATCTACGCGCAACGCGACCGTGCGGCAGACCGGCCGGCCCCCGATCTGGCCTGACCGTTGTTCTGTTTCGATACGGACATCCTGTCGGCGGCTCTCCGTCGCAATCCGCCGCTCGCCGTGATTCGCCGCCTCGCCGTGATCCCGGCGTCCTGCCAGTTCACGACGGCCATCACGTACGGAGAGCTCCTCTACGGCGCCGAGAAGCGAAGATCTTCGTCTCTTGCCGACCGGGTTCGGGGGCTCCTCGCGCACGCGGTCACGATACTTCCGTTCGACGACGACGCCGCGGTGCGCTACGGATCCTTGCGCGCTTCGCTGGAGTCGGAAGGCACGCCGCTCGACGAACCGGACCTCCGGATCGCCGCGATCGCTCTCAGCCGGTCCTTGATACTGGTCACGGGCAACGTCCGCCACTTCGACCGCGTCGACGGCCTCGAGATCCAGAATTGGCTGGACCCCGAGTCGCCGAGCTCGGGACAGACGCTACAGTAGCTCCTCGTTCAATCGGACGCCGAATCCGGGTTCGTCGCCGGGATCGATCGAACCGTCGACGACTTCCGGCTCGCCGAGCCACAGGTCCTCGCGCGGCTCCTGCCAGCGCTGCGGCATGGTCTCCGCCAGGTCGAGGCAGTCGGTGGCGACGATGACGTGCAGGCCCCACGGCTCGCCGCCGCGGTGCGGGACGACGGGCACGCCGTGGCGGCGCGCCAGCTCCAGGATGCGCAGCGTACCGGTGATGCCGCCGGCCCAGGTGACGTCCGGCTGCCAGAGGTCGAGGGCGCCGTGGCGGCCGATCTCGGCGAAGGCCGCCGGCGTGAAGTCGTGCTCGCCGCCGGCCAGAAGCACCGGTTTGACGCGGGGGCGCAGCTCGGCCAGATCGGCCAGATGGTCGGGGGTCGCCACATCCTCGAACCAGTACGGCCGGTACGGCGCCAGCAGCTCGGCCATGCGCGCGGCCACGCCGACCGACCAGGACAGGTAGCAGTCCATCATCAGCCGCGTGTCCGGTCCCAGCGCGGCGCGCGCGGCCTCCAGCCCCTTGGCGGCGCTGTCGTAGTCCGCCTCGGTCTGCCAGCGGTGCGACAGCTTCATTCCCGAGTAGCCGTAGCGGGCGGTCAGCTCGACGTCGTTGCAGGTGGCGTAGGCGGGCACCGGTCCGTGCTTGGTGCGCGGGCCGATGAGGCCGTGCACGGGGCAGCGCTCGGCGCGTGCCAGCGTGTCCCAGAGGGCCAGGTCCACGCCGCTCAGCGCCATCTGTGCCAGTCCGCCGCGCCCGTAGGGGATGGATCCCCGGTAGAGCTCGTCCCACGCGGCGGCGATGTCGCCGGTGTCGTCGAGCGCACGCCCGACCAGGAAGCGGCTCAGGTGTTCGTTGATCACGTGCACGGCCGGCTGGCCGCCGCCGCCGTAGCCGTGTCCGGTCACGCCCGCGTCGGTGGTGACGCGCACGGCGATTTGCCAGAAATGCGCCTGCCACGCGTGAGGCGGCGGCACCTGCCGCCACTTCGGATAGACGGCCCGTACTCCGGTCACCTTCATCGGATCAGCTCCGCCGCGCCGGCGACGATCCAGGTCTCGCGGCCGTCGGCCAGGCGAATATGCCACCACTCGCCGCGGTCTTCCAGGAGCCGGAACTCCGTGCCGCCGTGTAGGGCCGACGCGAAGCTGGGCTCGTAGGAGTGGCCGTCGCCCTGCCGGGCGACCGCCGAGGCGGCGGTGATCACGCCGGGAGGCGTGGCTGCCGCGGTCAGCTCCGCCGCGAGCGACCCCGCCAGGGCGGCGGCCACCAGCACGCAGGCGGCGCCGGCCGGCCGCAGCCAGCGCTGGCGCCGCACGCCGGCCACCAGCACGCGCAGCAGGACGCCCGCCCACACGGCGCTCCACAGCACCAGGAACGCGATCGCCCGGGTCCGCGTGGGCAGCAGGTAGTGCCAGAACAGCACCACCCGCATCAAGCCGGCCGACACCGGCTCGTCGATCCGGTCGGCTCGCAGCCCGCGGGCGTAGGCCAGTCCCCGGCGCACGTTGCGGTCGCCGGGCATCAGCTCCGCGGCGCGCCGGTACATCAGCACCGCGCGGCCCACGTCGCCGAGCCGCAGGTGGGTGTTGCCGGCGTTGTAGGCGAGCCACCCGTTGCTCCAGCCGGTCTCGGCCCCCACCCGCTCGTAGCGGAGCAGCGCGCCGCGCAGGGCCTCGGCGGCGGCGGCCGACTGGCCGGCGGTCTCGAGCCCGTCCGCCTGCCGGTAGAGGTCGGCGGCTTCCCGCAGGAGCGCGCTCCGGTCCATGGAGTCTCCGGCGGGCGCCTGGGCGAACGCCCCGGCGGCGATCGTCAGAACCAGCAGCAGCGCCACGGCCCGGCGTGCCCGGTTCACGGCCCCTCCCCACGGGCGAGGGCCGGGTCCACGCCTTCCGCCCACCGCAGGATGCGGGCGCCGAACGCCTCTGCCGACGCCGCGGCGGCACCGCCGTAGCGGGACGCGTCCAGTCCGGCCAGCATCTCCCGCAGCTCGTCCACCTGTTCCGGCTCGACGCCGCGCCCTTCGAGATCTCCCACCAACAGCTCCGGCCCCGGCGTCCCGTGTGTCGCCAGCCGCGCGCGCAGGTAGTCGTGCAGGGCCGCCGCCATCGCCGCCGCATCGCCTTCCGCGCCGCTGACCGCCCGGCGCAGGCGAGCCAGCGCGCCGCGGGCCGCCGGCGCCGATGCGATCAGCCGCCGCACGCGCAGCCAGAGCGCGGCGATGCCGGCCGCCAGCGGGCCCGCGGCCAGGAACAGCACCCCGCCCGGAGACCCCAGGAACGCCCCGGTGTCGAAGCGCTGGCGGCGCAGCAGGTGCTCCCCTTCGTAGTTGTGCGCGATGCCGGCAGCGGCGGCGGCGAGCCCCTCGCCTTCGGCCTCGGGCCGATCGCTCCCCTCCACGTCGCGCAGCGTCACCTGCCGGGCCGGCTGCACGTCCAGCGCGATGGGGGCGCTGGCGGCTTCCGCATAGGCGCCGCGCTGCGGATCGAAGTACGACAGCCGCACCGGCGGGACGGCGCGCACCGACTCGTGCAGCGCCCGGACGGTCGTGCGGAAGGTGGCCCGCGACGGGTAACGGCCCGGCGCACGCTCCACGCGCTGCGCCGCCACGCGGAAGTCTCCGCCGGCGTCCAGGTGAGCCAGGTCCAGCTTCGCGAGGGCGGACAGGTCTCCGGATCCGCTCACCGTCACCTCCAGGTCGATCGGATCGCCCACCTTCGCGTCGGCCGGCGCGGCGGTCGCGGCGACCTCGAAGGTGCCGACCAGTCCGGAGAATCCGTCCGGGCGCCCCGCGGCCGGCAGCGGCTCGACGGTGAGCGCCAGCGGTGCGGAGGAGATCACCAGGCGCCGGATGTCGCGCACCGTGCGGCCGAACACGTCGCGCCCGGTGCGGAAGCTGGCGATCCCTTCGAACGAGACGGTGGCCGCCGGCACCTCCAGCCGGCCGGACTCGCGCGGCACCACGATCAGGTCGAAGACCAGCGCAATCTGCGCCTTGCCGTCGTGGCGCATGGCGCGCTGCGCCGCCATGAGGTTGGTGCCGTGCACGGTCAGCTCCACCAGCTCGCCCTGCGACGGAACGATCACCACCTCCACCTCTTCGGCGCTCATCACCGGGTGGGAGAAGCTGAGGAGGCGACGCGGTCCCAGCCCTTCCTGCCACATCCAGGTGGTCGTCAGCGTGACCGGCTGGCCGGCCCACGCGCGGCCGACCGCCGATTCGACGAGCAACCGGTACTCGTCGATCGACGGCGGCGTGAAGACGGTCACGGCCAGCGGCTGCGTCGACAGGCGCTGGCCGTCCACGGTGACGGCGATCGCCGGGACCGCCAGGCGGCCGGCACGGGAGGCGATCAGCTCGTAGTTGAGCAGGTAGCCCCGCTGCACCCGGCGGGTGGTCTGGCCGCCTGCGATCGTGATCGACTCGCTGTTGTTGGGCCCCGCGGACACCTGCCGGACCGACACGCCGTCGAGCGGCGGCAGCTCCACCTGCGGGGCGGAATCGCTGCCGTCCACGGCAATCTGCAGGGTGAATGGCACGCCCATCTCGGTCTCCGCGGCGCTCACCGCGGCGCGCGCCGTCAGCGTCTGCGCCGCGACCGGCGCGCTCAGGGCGCACAGAACCGCCACGGCGACGGCAGCGGACACGGCAGCGCGGACAGGAGCCAGGGATCTCATCGGGCTACCAGTCGCGCTCCACCGGCTCGCTCCGGAGTTGCTCCTGCCGGCGCCGCTCCGCGCGCTCCTCCTCGGCCGCGATGATTGCCCGAGCAAGCTGGTCCGGCTCCAGCTCCTCTTCCTCCGGGCCCGCGGACTGCGGCGCCTGTTGCGGTGAAGCGCCGTCCTGGACGCCCTGCTCCTGCTGCTGTCGCTCGTCCTGACCGCCGCCCTGCTGCTCCTGGCCGGTTCCCTGCTGCCCCTGCCGCTCCTGCGACTCGCCCGATTGCTGGGGCGGCGGCAGTTGCTGCTGCAACTGATGCAGCAGGAGCCGGGTGGCCTCCAGGTTGTGCCCGGCGTCCTCCCAGCCCGGGCGCAGGTCCAGCGCACGCCGGTAGGACTGCGCCGCCGCGGTCAGCGCGTCGATGGCCGCCTGCGGATCGGCCGGCGCGGCACCCTGCGCCGCCATCGCCTGCTCCACCGCCCGCACGCCGGCGTTGCCCAGCGCGAAGTGGCCGGCAGCCGCGAGCTCCGGGCGACCGGCCTGCTCGACCGCCTGCCGCAGCATCCCCACCGCGCCCTCCAGGTCGCCCGCGCGGTAGGCGGAGATGCCGCTGTCGTAGAGGAGCTCGGCCACGCCCGGGCGAGCCTCCGCCGCTGCGCCGAATGCGGCCGCGGCATCGCCGAAGCGGCCGTCGGCGAATGCCAGGCGGCCGTCGCGCTCGGCCTGCTCCGGGACGCCCAGCGCCCGCGCAGCCGTGGGCACCGCGCAGGCCGCCGCCAGAGCGATCAGGAGCGCTGCCGCGGCCGGTGGGCGCGGCACGCCCGCTCGCGGCCCGTTCCTTCCTCGCCGCCGGCGGCGCCGGATCAGATCGGGCAGCAGGAACTCCAGCGCCAGCAGCACCAGCGCGGCGGCCAGGAACGGCTGGAAGCGCTCCTGGAACACCTCGCGCTCGGTCCGCTCCAGCAGTTGCCGGTCCGCGCCCGCGATGAGCTGCGTGTAGAGGACGCCCAGGTCGAAGTTGCCGGTGGCCACGTTCACGTAGCGGCCGCCCGGCGTGACGCCGGCCAGCTCGCGCAGCGCCTCGGCATCCAGGGACGTGAGCACCGGCTGCCCCTCATGCTGCAGGTACCCCCCGTTCGGGTCCGGGATCGGCTGTCCGGTCACCTCGTCCCCGAGTCCGACGGCGATGATGCGGGCACCCAGCGCCCCCAACTCGCCGGCCGCCTGCAGCGGCAGGCTGCCCAGGTCACCGCCGTCGGTGATCAACACCACGTCCCGGTACGCGCTCGGCTGATCGCCGAACACGGAGTCGCGCACCACGCGCAGGGCGTCGCCGATCAGGGTGCCGCCGCGCGAGGTGCTGTCCGTCGAAAGCCGCTCCACCGCCAGTCTGACGAAACCGTAGTCGAAGGTCAGCGGGCTCTTCACCACCGCCGTCCCGGCGAAGGCGACCAGCGCCACCCGGTCGCCGCGCAGCACCTCCAGCGTGTCCAGGATGGCCAGCTTGGCCCGTTCCAGCCGGTTCGGGGCGAGGTCCTGCGCCAGCATGCTGCGTGAGGTGTCGACGACGAACACCACGTCGCGCCCGCGGCGCTCGACCGTGCGCGTCTCCGGGGTCCAGCCCGGCCGCGCCAGCGCGACGACGATCAGCACCACCGCGGCAACCAGCAAGCCGCCCTTGAACGGGCGGGCGTTGCGGCGCCCGGCGTGCAGCAGGGGGCGGTCGCCCGCGAAGCGCTGCAGCGTGCGGCGCCGGCGCAAGGTCGCGAGCACGAACACGGCGATCAGCGGGGGCACCACCCAGAGCAGCAGGAACGCGTCCGGGGAGCTCAGTCGCACGCCGTCGGTGAGTTCCATGGCCCTACCCAACCTCGTCCTACCCCAACTCGACTACGGGGTGCGCCGGAACACGGTGCCGGCCAGGACCGCGGCGGCGACCGCGGCCCCCAGCGCGCCGAACGCCCACGGCGCGAACCGTTCGCGAAAGTCGACGTAGCGGACCGACTCCACCTCGCTCTTCTCCAGTCGGTCGATCTCGCCGTAGATGGCGATGAGCGACTCGGTGTCCTCGGCCATACGGAACAGCCCGCCGGTCCGTTCGGCCAGAGCCTGCAGCCCGGCGGCGTCCACCGGTTGGCCGGCGGGCAGGCGGAAGGTGCCGAGCGGCGTGCGCACCGTCTGCTCCGGCGCTCCCACGCCGATGCCGATCGCGTACACGGTGATCCCCCATCCCGCGGCCAGCTCGGCCGCATCCGCGGGCGTCCGCTCGCCCGCGTTGTGGCTGCCGTCGGTGAGCAGGATGATCACCTTGCTCTTGATCTCGTAGTCGTCGCGGGCGCCGAGCGCCTCCTCGGCCACGCGCAGGCGGGCGGCCGCCAGGGCCAGCGCGTCGCCGATCGCGGTGCCGTCCTGGCTGCGCTCGGTGACCACCTCCACGCCGCTCAGGAAGCCGTCCAGCGTCTCGTGCGACAGGGTCAGCGGCAGCACCGTCTCCGGAAAGCGTGCGAAGGTGATCAGCCCCAGCAGGTCGTTGGGCCGCCCTCCCAGCTCGTCTCCGTCGCCGTGCGCGAAGCGGGCCACGACCTCCTTGACCGCATCCAGCCGCGTCGGTCCGCCCTCCGTGATCGGCGCAACCATGCTGCCCGACCGGTCGACGACGATCTCGATGGCGATGCCGCGGCTGACGTCGACCACCTGCTCCAGTCCCTCGCGCGGGCGCGCCAGCGCCACGATCAGCAGGGCCAGGGCCAGGAGCTGCAACGCCGCCGGCAGCCACGCCAGGTGATGGCGCAGCGACGGCGCGATGCCGGCCGGCACCGCCACAGACGGGAACCCGACGCCGATGCGCACGCGGATCAGCACGGCGCGCGCCAGCGGCAGCACGCAGACCACCGCCAGCAGCCCGAGCACCCAGGTGGTCTCGAACCTCACCGCCGCGCCTCCCCGGCGCCGGGTGCGGGCGCGGCGGCCGGCGCCGCCTCAGCGACCGCGGTCGCCCGCACGAAGCCGCGAGCGGTGTCGACCATGCGCACGGTCTCGGCCGGCGAAGGCCGTGCCCGCGCGAACTTGACCGCGTCGCAGGCGGCCAGGAATGCCCGCAACGTGCACTGCTGCTCTCGATCGAAGGCAGACCCCGCCTCGGCGGCTGCCAGGAACTCCTCCGTGGTCTGCTCCGGGGCACGCATGCCGAACCGCGCCTCCAGGTAGGCGCGCAGGATCGACGAGACCGCCACGTAGAACCGGTCCGGATCGGCCATCAGGGCGCCGTCGCGCTCCAGCCCGTCGAGCGCCCGCAGCGCCACCACGGCCGGTGGGTCGACCGGCACCGGCCGGAGCGCGGCTACCCGCCGCCGCCAGCGAACCGCCGCCACCGCCGCGGCGACCACCGCCAGCGCGGCGGCGCCCGCCAGCGCCGGCCGCCACCAGCGCAGCGGCGCCCGGATCGGATCTCCCACCTCGCGCAGCTCCGGCAGGGCCTCCTCCGGTCCGGCCGCGTTCCCGAGCACGGAGCTCACCTCGACCGTCAGCGCCGCGGTCGACAGGCCGGCGGGCTCCCCTCCCGGCGCCAGCCAGCCGACGGCCAGCGCCGGGATCGGGTAGTCGCCGGCCAGAAAGGGTTCGAGCCGGAAGCGGCGCAGGTGCCGGGTGCGACCGTCGTCGACGAGGGCCGGCGGCTCCGTGCGGGGCGCGACCTGGAATCCCGAGTCCGCGAACTGCTCCGGTTCCGGCAGCCGCACCGCCACCCCCTCCGGAGCGTCCACCTCGACCTCGACCCGGACGATCTGCGCCGTGGTGATCCGCAGCCGGTCCACGCGCAGGCGCACGGCGACCGGACCCTCCCCGTAGGCACGGTCGACCTCCCAGGCCGGGGATCCTCCCTCCGCCGTCACGGGCGTACAGCCGCCGATGAGCGCGGCCGCGGCGGCCGTCACAAGCGCGGTGGCGCCGGTCGCCACCATGGCGCACGCCGCGGTCCGCGCCCTCAGGCCCAGGCTGCCCTCCTCTCCCGCATCCGGAAGAAACGCACCAGCCGGTCGACCCAGCTCGCGTCGGTCCGGATCGGGATCTCGTCGATGCCGAGCTCGCGGAGCTGGCGGCTGAGCGCATCGCGCCGCTCGCGCGAGCGGCGCTCGTAGTCGCGCCGCACGCGCCGGCTGCCGGTGTCCAGCAGCACCAGCCGCCCCGATTCGGCGTCCTCCAGCTCGACCATGCCTGCCGGCGGCAGCTCGGCCTCGCGCGGGTCGAAGATGGACGCGGCGATCAGGTCGTGACGGCGGGCGGCCATGCGCAGATCGGTGGTCGACGGTATCGGCGTGACAGCCTGACCGCTCCCGGGCCGGCGGCCGGCCAGCCGCGACCACCACGGCACGGCGGTACCCGCCCGCTCCGGGTTCAGGAAGTCCGAGATCAGGAACACCGTCGCCCGCCGGCGCAACACCCGGTTCAGGTAGCGCATGGCGCCGGCCAGATCGGTGCCGCTCCCGGCCGGCTCGATCGACAGGATCTCGCGCACGATGCGCAGCACGTGCGTGATGCCCTTCTTGGCCGGCACGAACAGCTCGATGCGATCGCTGAAGGCCAGCAGGCCGACGCGGTCGTTCTGGCGGGCGGCGGCGAAGGAGACCACCGCCGCCAGCTCGGCGGCCACCTCGGTCTTGGCGGAGCCGGTGGAGCCGAAGCGGCCGGACGCCGACACGTCGACCACGAAGAAGACGGTCAGCTCCCGCTCCTCCACGAACCGCTTCACGTGCGGCCGGCCGGTGCGGGCGGTGACGTTCCAGTCGATCGAGCCCACGTCGTCGCCCGGCTGGTACTCGCGCACCTCGTCGAACTCCATACCCTGGCCGCGGAACACGCTGCGGTACTCGCCCGCAAAGGCGGTGGTCACCGTGCGGCGCGTCCTGAGCTGGATGTAGCGGATCTTGCGGACGAGCTCCGGGGAGATCATGTGCGTGAGCGGTCAGGGCACCGGCAGCGATTCGAGGACGAGGGCGATCAGGTCGTCGGAGGTGCGCTCCTCGGCCTCCGCCTCGTAGGTGACGATCACCCGGTGGCGGAGCACGTCGGGCGCCATGGTCTTGACGTCCTGCGGCGTGACGAAGCCGCGTCCCTGCAGCATGGCCCAGGCGCGCGCGGCGAGCGTCAGGTAGATGGTGGCGCGCGGCGAGGCGCCGTACTCGATCAGGTTGCCGATCTCCAGGCCAAAGGCGGCCGGTTCCCGCGTCGAGCGCACCAGGTCGACGATGTACTCCTCCACCTTCTCGTCGAGGTAGATGGAGTCCGCGAGCGCGCGCAGGCGCGCGAAGTCGGCCGGGTCCAGGATGCCGGAGACCGGCTGCGGCGGCTCGGTCCGGGCCACGCGCCGCACGATGGCCAGCTCCTCGTCCCGGTCGGGGTAGCCGACCACCACCTTCAGCATGAAGCGGTCGACCTGCGCCTCCGGCAGCGGGTAGGTGCCCTCCTGCTCGATCGGGTTCTGCGTGGCCAGCACCATGAACGGGTCGTCCAGCGGATGGGTGGCGTCGCCGATCGTCACCTGCCGCTCCTGCATCGCCTCCAGCAGCGCGCTCTGCACCTTGGCCGGGGCGCGGTTGATCTCGTCCGCCAGCACGATGTTGGCGAAGATCGGCCCCTTCTTGGTGGTGAACTCGCCGGATCCGGGGTGGTAGACGAGGGTGCCGACCAGGTCGGCCGGCAGCAGGTCCGGGGTGAACTGGATGCGGCGGAAGCTGGAACGGATGGCCTGCGCCAGGGTGGTGACCGCCAGCGTCTTGGCCAGGCCGGGCACCCCCTCGATCAGCAGGTGGGCGTTGGAGATCAGGCCGATCAGCAGCCGGTCGAGCAACCGGTCCTGGCCGATGATCTGCTTGCGCAGCTCGCTGCGCACCTGCGCGAGGGTGCTTCCCTCGCGCTCCACCTCGGCCGTTATCTCGCGAATGTCCACGTCAGGTGCCGTCCTCCATGTTCAGGCCTCCTTATTCAGCACTCGATGTTCAGCAGCCGCGCCAGGTTGCCGCCGCAGAACAGGTCCAGGTCGGCGGCGGCCATGAACCCGGCGTGCCGCAGCACGTAGTCCATCGACTGGCCGTACGTGCACGAGCGCAGCGCCGCCGGCATGTCCGAGCCCCAGATCAGCTTGTCGGACCCCAGCTCCCGGTAGAGGCGCTCCAGGATCGGCATCGCCCACGCGTACGGGTACTCGGTGTCGGGCGCCATGAGGTGCAGCATCACCTCCAGGTGCACGTTG
This sequence comes from Spirochaetia bacterium, assembly GCA_965202935.1. Taxonomy (GTDB): domain Bacteria; phylum Spirochaetota; class Spirochaetia; order SZUA-6; family Bin103; genus CATQHW01. The sequence goes on along the minus strand of OZ241879.1, from coordinate 6,152,986 downwards.
GGACGTGAGCAGCACGCCAGAACCTCGTCCGGGATCCGGAACCGCTCCGCACGCGGGCGGAGGACGATCGACTCGATGCCATGGGTATAGATGCACGGTATCTCCGGGTGGGCCTGCGCCCAGCGGTCCAGGCGGCGGACCTGCTCCAGGTAGGAACCCAGTCGGTCGCGCTGCGAGGTGTACAGATACCAGAACACCGGCACGCCGCGCTCGGTTACCAGCGCCCATACCGGCTCGAAGCAGGGGTCGTCGAAGGCGCGCCGGAAGTCGAGCAGGGCAAGCGCCTCCACGCAGAAGTAGAGGCCCACGCAGCCGCCGTCGAGCTGGCGGCGCAGGCGCACCGCCTGGCCGTCAAGGTCGTCGCTCCACTCGTCGATCTGCGCCAGCGGCAGCAGGCGCGGAAAGCGCCGCCGCACGTCGGGCAGGTAGTCGTCCAGGCGGCCGTAGAGGTGGTCGTGCTGGATGACGGCCCGGTCCACCCCGGCGTAGTCCATCTGCGCGATCAGCGCCTCCGGCGTCGCAGCAAGCTCATCCAGCGACGGCGGGTACCACGGCAGGTAGTACTCCTGTCCGCCCACGCGGAAGTGCAGGCGGCCGTGACGGCCGATGCGGACCTCGGCGTCCGGCATGTCGTCCAGACCGTCGCCGTCGGGAGCGATCGGCGATCCCTGCAGGCGGGCTCCGTCGGCCGCGCGCCGGAACCCCTGCGGGTGGTACTGCACGTGGTGCTGCAGGAGTCGAAGCTGCAGCCTGGCCAGCTCCGGCGGAGCGGAGCCGATGCGCGGAAAGACGTGTGCGTGGCCGTCGATGATCATGCGTGCCTGCCGCCCTGCGAACGTACCAACTCCATGTGCCTGCTCCTTTACGGCGATGTTACAGGTTCGTAACCGGGCTGCTCTAGCTGGTTCGCCCTCCGGAGACCAGCACGACCTCGCCGGTGATGTAGCCGGATATCAGCAGCCCGAAGATGGCGTCGGCCACGTCCTGCGGCTGCGCCACGCGGCCCATGGGGATCTGGCCGGCGATGGACTGGATCGTCTCCGCGCTGAAGTCCTCGATCCAGCGGGTCTCCACCAGCCCCGGCGCGACCGCGTTCACCTGGATGTCGGGCGCATGGCTGGCCGCCAGCCCCTTCGTGAGCGCGATCGCCGCGGCCTTGCTGGAACCGTACACCAGCGAGCTGCCCGTCCCGGTGAACCCGGCCAGGGAGCTGACCGTGACGATATGACCGCCGCCGGCACTCCGCATGTGCCGGATCGCGGCGCGGCAGCACCAGAACACCCCATTCACGTTGATCGCGTAGATCCGCTGAAAGTCCTCCGGCGTGATGCCGTCCAGATCGGCCAGCGGCACCGGCCGCGTGACTCCGGCGCTGTTGATCAGGAAGTCCAGCCCACCCAGCTCGGCAACCACCGAGTCGACCATTCCCGTCACCGCCGCGTCGTCGGCCACGTCCGCCCGGCAGGCGATGGCGCGCACGCCGTGCGCCTGTGCGTCGGCGACGGTGCGCTCCGCGTCCTCGCGCGAGCGCGAGTAGTTGACGGCCACCGCGGCCCCCTCGGCCGCCAGCATCAGCGTCGTCTCCCGGCCGATGCCGGTGCCGCCGCCGGTGACCAGTGCCACTTTTCCCTCGAATCGTCCCATCGTTCCTCCCGCGCTCAGGATACGACATGACGCTCCTTACGGTCCTGTTCCCCAGGGGAGTTTGTCGTTGACCTCGGTGCTACCGAGTAGTACCCTGCGTCAAGGAGTCTCCCGTGGCGGTCAAGTCCTCGGTCTCGCTCACCGACGAGCAGCACGCCTTCGCGAAGGCCCTGGTCGATGCCGGGCGCTACGCCAGCCTGAGCGCGGTGCTGCAGCAGGGCGTTGACCTGCTGCAGCACCGCATGGACGCGGCGGAGCTGGAACTGGCGGCACTGCACGAGCTCCTGTCGCGCCGTCGCGACGGCGAGTTCATCGGCGCGGAGCGCATGGATGCGCGGTTGGCCGGGATGATTGCCGACCAGCGCCGCGCGCATGGCCTTCCGTCTTGAGTTCTCGGTCGAGGCCGAACGCGATTTCGAGCTGATATTCGATCATCTCCTGCGCAGCTATCTCGGCTTCGGCGAGAGCCTGGAGAACGCGCTCGATCACGCCGGGGCGCGAATCCTGGAGATCCGTGCCGCCGCAGAGCGAATTCTGGCCGCACCCCACCGAGGCGAGCGCCACGACGACATCCTGCCCGGCGTGCGGCATCTGGCCATCGAACGGGCGATCTATTGGTTCGACGTCGACGAGCCGCGCAACACGGTCCGTGTCCTGGCGGTGTTCTTCGGCGGGCAGGACCACGTCCGTCACATGATGAGGAGGCTCCTCGAAGACTGAAGCGGACACGACATGACGACACTGCGGGTATCGCGTACCGTGCGCCCATGGCCGACTTCCACGTCCGCGAGCTGCAAGCCCGCGACCTGGGCAACGGGTTCTTCGCGACACTGAACGCCCTGAGACCAACCGGCGACGTCGATGCGGACGCTGCAGCCGCCATCTTCGAGCAGGTCCAGCGGAATCCGGACACGGTGGTGGCCGTCGCCGAGCAGGACGGCCGCATCGTCGGCACCGGCACGCTGTACCTGTTGCGCAAGTTCCTGTACGGCGGCAGCACCGCAGCCCACATCGAGGACGTGGCGGTCGCCGCGGACCGGCAGCGGGCGGGGGTCGGGCGGGCGGTGATCGAGTACCTGTTGGGGCGCGCGCAGGCGGCCGGCTGCTACAAGACCGTGCTGTACTGCGAGGACGATGTCCTGCCGTTCTACCGCGGGCTCGGCTTCCGGCACACCACCAACGGCATGCGCTTCGACCACGCGCCGCCGCCGGCACGGGAGGCGACGTGAAGATCACGGACATCGGCACCACGGTCACCTGGGGCGGACGCCGCAACTGGGTAATCGTGAAGGTCAGCACCGACACCGAGCTGTTCGGCTGGGGCGAGGCGACCCTGGAGGGCAAGGAACGGACCGTGCAGGCGGCGACCGCCGAACTGGGCGCGATGCTGATCGGCCGCGATCCGCTGCCGGTGGAGCACCACTGGCAGCGCCTTTACCGGCACGGCTTCTGGCGCGGCGGCCCGGTGGTCAATTCGGCCATCGCCGGCCTGGATCAGGCCCTGTGGGACCTGCGCGGCAAAGCGTGGGGAGTGCCGGTGTACCGGCTGCTCGGTGGGCCGACCCGCGACTACATCCGCCTCTACACCCATGTCGGCATCTACGACCCGGACGAGATGGTCGCGGACGCCCGGCGCGACGTCGCGGACGGCTTCACGGCGATGAAGACCGGCTCCTGGCGCGACGACATGCTCCTTCCCGAGACGGAGCGGCTGCGCATCTTCACCGAGCGGCTCACCCTGCTGCGCGACACCATCGGCCCGGCGGTCGACATCATGATCGACGACCACGGCCGCGGCCGGCCGTCGAGCGCGGCGCGGCTGATGCGGGCGCTCGCGCCCTTCGATCTGCTCTTCCTGGAGGAGACCACCCAGCCCGACGACCTGGAGAGCCTGATCCGGCTGCGCCACGCCGACCCGCCGATGGACATCGCCACCGGCGAGCGCCTCTATTCCAAGTGGGACTACCGCCCGCTGCTCGAGCAGCGGCTGGTGGACGTGATCCAGCCCGACCTGTGCCACGCCGGCGGCATTTCCGAGGTCAGGAAGATCGCGGCGCTCGCGGAGGCCTACTACGTGCAACTCGCCCCGCACAACCCGCAGGGCCCGCTGTCCACGGCCGCCGCCGCCCACCTCGGCATGGCGATCCCGAACTTCCTGATCCTGGAATTCGTTCGCCAGGACACCTACCGCGACACCGCCATGCGCGATGCCTGGACGATCGAGCGCGGCAACCTGCTGGTCCCGGACATCCCCGGCCTGGGGGTCGACCTGGACGAGGACGCGCTGCTGGCCAGCCCCTTCCGCCGCGTGCCGCGCGGCGACGGACCGACCCGAGCGGACGGCAGCATCGCCGATCCCTAAGCGGAACTTCCAGGGGTAATTCTCTGTAACCTGTGTGGTGAAGGTGAAATAGCCTCAATATCAGGAACTCGCTACTGGGTACACCTCACAGCCGCACGCCGAGTAGGCTGAACACGGTGCTCTGCAGCTCGGTCGGACGAGTGATGACCTCGAACGGCTGGGCGTGGGGAGTCTTGGCGACCACTTGGTTCTTGGTGATGGTAGCCAGATCGTCCAGCAGCGTGCGCAGGCTGTGCACGGGCTGGTCGGTGTCGGTGCGCTTTGTCTGCGCCTTGCGCTTTGCTGCCGGCGACGGCTGCGCCGGCGCGACGATCGACTCGCGTTCGGCGGCTTCGGGCTCGTGGTCATCGAACAGCAGCGGCGCCAGCCTCTGGCGCAGGTGCCATTCGAGGTAGTAGGCCAGCATGCACAGGAACACGTGCGCGCGCACCCGTTCGGCGCTGTAGTGGTAGATGGGTCTGACCTTCAGATCGACGGTCTTGTAGCTGCGGAACGCGCGCTCGACCACGCTCAACCCCTTGTAGGCGCGCACCGTCGCCTCGGCATCCAGTTCGTCGTCGGCGAGGCTGGTGCGCACGATGTATAGCCCGTCGAGGGCAGCCTCGGCGGCGATCGCCTCCTCGTTGCGCCGGTAGCTGAACGCAGCGTCGCTGATGTCGAGGTCGAAGTGCTTGGCCATCTTGTACTTGTCGATGACCTTGCCGACCCGCATGGCGATTGCGTCGGTGCCGCGCAGCCGGCGCTTGGCACGGGTGGTGGCTGCCACGATCGGATCAAGGAGCCGTTCGGTGGCCTCCAGCAGCTCCTGGCGCTTGCGTGCGCGCTCGGCGGCCAGCAGCGGATTGCGGCACACCATCAGCCGTTCGCCCGGGTAGGCGTCGGCACGGATCTCGATCAGGTCGCGCTGGTCGAACAAGGAGGTCTGCACCGCGCCTGAGTCGACCAACTCGCGGATCGCCGGCGCACGCAGTGCGCTGATCCAGTCCAAGCCGGCCGGCTGCACTTCCTGGCGGATGCGCGCCTCGGTGAGCATGCCGCGGTCGCCGACCAGCACCACGCGCGACAGTCCGAAGCGGCGCTGCAGTTTCCTGATCTGCACGCCGACGGTGCGCGGATCGGCGGTGTTGCCGGGGAATACTTCGACGGCCACCGGACAGCCGTCGCGGTTGCACAGCAGGCCGAACTCGATCTGCAAGGTGTTGCGCTTGCCGTCGCGGGAATAGCCGCGCTTGGCCAGCGGGCAACAGCGGCCTTCCACGTAGCTGGAGGTCAGGTCGCAGAGCACCAGGGAGCCTTCGGCCAGATGCTGGGAGGCCAGGCGTTGCTCGATGGCGTCCTGGCGTGCGCGCAGCCAGTCCATGGCGGCGTACAGGTCGTTTTCGTTGACCTCATCGAGTGCCAGCACGTCGGCCAACGAATCGCGCAGGGTGTCGGGGTGCAGGCCGCGTGCGGTGGCGAGCTTGGAGGCGGGGGCCAGCACACGGGAGAGGATCAGAGCGAAGGCAAGATCGCGCATGCGCGAGCGGCGGCCGAGCAGGCGGTCGAGGCCGATCTTGGCGGCGAAGGCGCGCACGGCGGCGACATGGCCGTGGGGCTGGGAGCGCAGGATGTCGAAGGCATCGGAGAAGGAGGCGACGGCGAAGCCGCCCTTGAGCAGGACGCGCAGGCCATCGACGAGGTGGGCTGGCCACTTGGAGAGGTTGGCCAGCGTGCGTTTTTTGACCTTGCCGTGCTCGCGGTAGGACTCACGGAGGAGGATGGCCGGTGGGGAGGAGCGGTTGGGGACGGACTCGATGTACATGACTACTGAATGGTGCGTGTGCCGAATTGATGATAGGCACATAGATAACCATATGTCAACATCTAACATGATTGAACCCGCGCTATAATCCTGCCTATTACATGGGTACATATGGCGCCGAAACACCCGCCCTCAGGACGCTCAGATCATTGCTGTACGATGACTTACGGAGAAATCAGGCTCTGGAAGTTCCGCCTAAGTGGCCACCGCCAGCGTACCGATAGTCTGGTACAGTCACGACATGCAGGTACGTGAGCGGCTTTCTCCTGCGACGTTCATCGGCGTGCGCGGGGGCGACATCATCTCGTTCGGGTCCGGGCAGCCGGATCTGCCGCCGCCGCCGGAGGCGTTTCGGGTGCTCGCCGACTACCGGGACTTCAAGTACGGCCTCATCTCCGGCAGCGCGGAGCTGCGCGAAGCGCTCTCCCCGATCTATCCGGGCTCGACGCCGGACAGCTTCGTGGTCACCAACGGCGCGAGCGAGGCGCTGGACCTGGCGCTCCGCCACATCGGCCGCACCTGCCCGGCCGACCGGCGGCGCGTCCTGATGGCCCGCCCCTACTACTACTCGTATCCGCCCGCGGTGCGGTACGCCGGCCTGGAGCCGGTGTACACCGACACGGTCGACGGCTGCATCGACATCGAGGACTTCGCCGACAAGGTGGGCGACTGCGCGGCGGTGCTCATCAACTCGCCGGCCAACCCCACCGGCCGCGTGCAACCGGTGGAGACGCTGCAGCGGATCGAGGAGCTGACGCGCGGCCTCGGCGCCTACCTGCTGTCCGACGCGGTGTACAAGGACCTGCTGTACGTGAGCGAGACGCACACGCTCGCCGGGCCGCACGTCATCACCATCGACTCGTTCTCCAAGACCTACGCGATGTGCGGTTTCCGAGTGGGTTTCCTGTGGTCGGAGGATGAGGAGTTCGTGCAGGGCGTCATCGAGATGAAGACGCACACCTCCATGAACACCAACATCCTGGGCCAGCAGATGGCGCTGGCCGCCCTGAGCGCGCCGCCTTCCTACGTCGAGGACCAACTCGTCATCTGGCGCGAGCGCCGCGACCTGATCTACGCCGGGCTGTCGTCCCTGGGACTGGATCTCTGGAAGCCCGAGGGCGCGTTCTACGTGCTGCCCAGGGTGGACGACCCGTACGGGTTCGTCAGCGAGATGTTCGAGCGCCACCAGGTCATCACCTACCTGGGCGAGTGGTTCGGCGCCCCCGACCGCGTGCGCCTGTCCTACGCGCTCGACGCGGACAAGATCGAGGCCGGACTGGAGCGGATCGGCACCTACCTCTCCTCGCGGTGAGTCCCACGCCCCTGCGCCTGGCGGTGATCGGCGCCGGCGTCATGGGCTGCAGCCACATCGAGCGGATCCGGACGCGTGAGGAGTGCGTCCTGGCCGCGGTCTGCGATCCGGATCTGACCGTGGCGACGCAGGCCGCCGACGGCTGTCCGGTGCACTCCGACCTCCCGGAACTGTTGCGGCGCGAACGGATTGACGGAGCGATCATCGCCACCCCGAACGCCGAGCACCGCGCCTGCGGCGTGCTCTGCGCGGAAGCAGGCGTGCCGATGCTGGTGGAGAAGCCGATCGCGGCCACCACCGCGGACGGCGGCGCCCTGGTCGAGGCGGCCGCCCGCCACGGAGTGCCCCTCCTGGTCGGCCAGCACCGCCGACACAGCGCCTACGTGCAACGCGCCAGGGAGGTGATCGAGCGTGGCGAGCTGGGCCGGCTGGTGAGCTTCACCGCGCTCTGGTTCGTCCGCAAGCCGGACGACTACTACGAGGTCGACTGGCGCACGCGCCCCGGCGGCGGGCCGGTCCTCACCAATCTCATCCACGAGATCGACCTGATCCGCCACCTCGGCGGCGAGATCGAGAGCGTGTACGCGGCCGGCAGCTCCGCGGCCCGCGGCCTGCCGGTGGAGGACTCGGTGGCCATCACGCTGCGCCTGGCCGGCGGCGCGCTCGGCTCGATCGCCGCCTCCGACGCGGCCGTGTCGCCGTGGTCGTACGAACTGACCACGCACGAGAATCCCCTCTACACCCGCACCGACCGGAACTGCTACTTCCTGCTCGGCACCGAGGGGTCGCTGGCGTTCCCGCGGCTGACGCTGTGGCGCCACCCCGGCGAGACCGGCTGGCAGCACCCGCTGTCGGGGACCCCATTGCCCGTGGACCCGGTCGACCCGGTCGTCGCCCAGCTCGGCCACTTCTGCGACGTGATCCGCGGCCGGGCAGAGCCGCTCGTCTCCGGCCCGGACGCCCTGGCGACCCTGGCCGCCACCGAGGCGGCCCTGCAATCCGCCCGCGAAGACCGCCCGGTCAGGCCCGCGTCTTCGGCGGGCCTGACCGTCACGGCGTGATGCGAGCGGGCTGCAGGGCGGCCGCGACGACCACCGGGTGGTCGCCACGGCGCAGACGCCCCGAAACAGCCGGCCGTCAACTCCCGGCGAGTGCGCCGACGATGCGCTCGACGTTGGTGCGGATGAAGTCCGGGTACGTCGCCGCCGGACCGTCCGGCTCACTCAACGAACCGGTGTACACCGAGACCACCTTGATCCCCAGGTCGTCGGCGATGACCTGCGCCACATGCGAACTCACCGTCAGGCCCACGAAGATCGCCGGCACGCCGTGTTCGGCGATCGCTTCGCGCAGCTCTGCCAGATGGCGCGCGGACGGCTCGGACACCGTCGAGAATCCCGCAATGATGGTGTCCAGAACGGTGAACCCGTAGCGGTCGGCGAAGTAGCCGAACACGTCGTGGTCGGTGACCAGGATCCGCCGGTCCCGTGGAACGGCGGCCACCCGCTCCCGTACCCACGCGTCCAGCTCATGCAGCTCACCGGCCAGCGCCTCCGCGCGTTCCGCATAGTCGGCGCCGTGCTCGGGATCGACCCCGGCGAGCGCTTCCGCGATCTCCTCGGCCCAGACCGCGACCAGGGTCGGATCCATCCACACGTGCGGATCGAACTCGCCGTGGGCGTGGCCGTGCTCGTCTTCCTCGTGGCCGTGCTCGTCCTCGTCGTGTCCTTCCTCTTCGTCTTCGTCGTGCCCGTGCTCGTCCTCGTCGTGTTCCTCTTCGTCCTCTTCGTGCTCGTCCTCGTCGTGCTCGTCCTCTTCGTGCTCGTCGTGCCCGTGCTCGTCCCCTTCTTCGTGCTCGTCGTGCTCGTCCTCATGCCCGTGCTCGTCCTCCATGCGCCGGAGGCTCAGGTGGGCGGTAAGATCGACCACCAGGCGCGGCTTCGCGCTCGCGATCAGGTCTCCCAGAAAGCCCGCTTCGAGCCCCGCGCCGTTGATGAACACGATGGCCGCATCCGCTGTCTGGCGGGCGTCACGAGCGGTCGCCCGAAACGCGTGCGGGTCGGCCCCGGGCGGCAGCATCACGTACAGCGACAGGCGGTCACCGCCGACGCGGGCGACGATGTCGCCGACGATGTTGGTGGTCGCGACGACCGGCAGGCGATCCGCCGCCTCCGTTTGATCCTGGGCAAGGGCCAGCGTACCGGCCAACGCCATGGCGGCGATGACGAACGTCCATATCTTCAACTGTCTCATGTTCCAAACGATAACGATTTATCATTATCAAGTCAAGCGCCGTCTGCCCGGTTCGCCTTGGTGTCGCTCCGGGCCGTTCTCACAAAACTGCCGGTATGTTGATATTAGTTCAACATACCGGCATATTTGACGCATGCGCGTGGAGTTGCCGGTCGATCACCCGTTCGATTACCAACTCGCCATGGACCGAGTGGCGCGGTATCGAGCGCCCCGCAACAAGATTTGCAACCTGCGTGCGAACGGCGATCTGATCCAGATCAGGAAAGGACTGTACGTCGCTCCTTCGTTCCCTGGACAGCCCCCGACAGTCAGTCCGCTTGCCGTGGCGGCGCTCATCTACGGACCGTCCTACGTCTCGCTCGAGTCGGCGTTGAGTCATCACGGCCTGATTCCCGAACGGGTCGACGAGGTCACCAGCGTCACCTGCAAGCGCGCGAAGCGGTTCCAGACTCCCCTCGGCCGTTTCACCTATCGTCCCGTGAACGAGTCTGCATTCAGCTACGGGGTGGCGCTGCAGTCCGTTGCAGGCGGCTCTTTCTTCCTGGCGGAGCCGGAGAAGGCGCTGTGTGACCGTATCGCCTGCATCCGCCATCTCACCGCCATGCGGGATGTCCCCGCGGCGCTGGAGGACCACCTGCGTGTCGACCTGGACGCCGTCGTTCGGATGCGTATGAACCTCGTAAGCCACATCGCGAAGCGCTACAGGCGACGGAACGTCGATGCGTTCCTGCGCTGGCTGCAGCGACATGGGACGGGCACCGAATGAACGTCGCGCTCCAGTCGCTGCTCGCCCGTTACCAGCCTCATACCCTCGCCGACTACGAGAACGCCTTGAAGGAAATCATCCAGGAACTGGCGTTGCTCGGGTTGTGGCGCGCCAAGTTCTACGAGCACGCGGCGTTCTACGGGGGCACCGCGCTCCGCATCTTCCACGGACTGCCACGCTTCTCCGAAGACATGGACTTCTCCCTGCTGGCACCCGCCGAGGGATTCGGCCTCGAACCCTACCTCGAAGCGATTCGCCGGGAGCTCGCGTCGTTCGGTTTCGGCTTCCGCGTCGAACGTCGGAGCACACGCGTGAGCACCGCCGTCGAATCCGCGTTCATCAAGGGCGGTACGCGGGTCAATCTGGCACAGGTGGGCATGCCGGACTACCTGCAGGAGCGGCTCCCCCGGCCGCAACAGGTCCGCATCAGACTGGAAGTGGATACCGACCCGCCGCCACGTGCCCGCTACGAGGTGCTGACGCTGCTGACACCGATCCCGTTCCAGGTGCGGCTGTTCGCGCTGCCGGGTCTGTTCGCCGGCAAGCTGCACGCCATCTTGTGCCGCGACTGGAAGGCACGAGTAAAGGGACGCGACTTCTACGACTTCGTCTGGTACCTCGGCCGGGGGATACCGTGCGATGTCGGGCACCTGCAGGCTCGCATGGAACAGACCGGCCACTGGCAAGCGGGCGAAGACCTCGATGTCGCGCACCTGCGCCGGCTCCTGACGCGTCGCTTCGAGCAGGTGGACTACGATCAGGCCACGAGCGACGTGCGCCCGTTCATACGCGACGACGCGGAACTGGCGCTCTGGGACCGTACGTTCTTCCAGTCCCTCGCGGCGCAGGTCGAGGGCGCTTGAGCACCGCGGCTACCCCGCGTTCGTGCTCCCGCACCCGTCGCACAGTCCGTACAGGGTGATGTCGTGTCCTTCGGTGACGAAGCCGGCGGGCGCCAGCGTGTCGACTTCGCTGAGACAGTCGTCCACTTCCCACAGCGAGTTGCAGCCCCGGCACAGGAAATGATGATGGTGCGGCTTTCCGGCGCGCTCGTAGCGGGCCGGGGCGCCGGGAATCTCCACCGCCCGCAGCCACCCGGACTCCACCAAGTCGCGGATCGCGCGGTACACCGTGGCGATGCCGAGCCGGGGCAGGCGCTCGCGAGCCGCGTCGCAGAGCTCCGAGGGGCTCAGCGGCCGGTCATACGACTCGATGACCGCCTGGATCGCATCACGCTGTCTGGTTTGCCGTTCCATGGCGCTCCTCGGCCGGCGCGGTCCGCAACGCATGGGCCAGCGCCGAGATGATCATAAAGACGACGACACACACCAGCGCGACCGCCGCTCCCGATGCTACGCTCAGGTGGTAGGAGAGGTACAGGCCGACCACGCCGGAGCCGACGCCGATCCCGGCCGCGACCAGCACGGCGTGATGGAAGCGGCGCACGACCTGCAACGCCGCGGCCGCCGGCGCCACCATCAGGGTTACCACCAGCGCGATGCCGATGGTCTGCAGCGCCACGGCGATGGCCAGCGCCATCAGCACGTATTGCAGCGCGGTAAGCGACCGGCTGCTGAGGCGGAGCGACGCCGCGAACACGCGGTCGAAGGTGACCAGGACCATCTCCTTGTAGAACAGCACCACGACGATGACGATGATCGCCGAGACCGCGGCGATGCGGAGCAGGTCGGTGCCGCTCACGCTCAGGACGTTCCCGAACAGGAAGTGCACGAGGTCCACGGCGAAGCTGCGCACCGTGGAGATGATGGCGATGCCCAGCGCGAACATGCCGGAGTAGACCACGCCGACCGCGGCGTCCTCGCCGATGCGGAAGCGGCGCACCAGTGCCGACATGCCCAGCGCGGTCAGGATGGCCGTGCCGGTGGCCCACCAGAACAGGCGGTCGCGGGACAGTCCGCTGACCAGGTAGCCCACCGCCACCCCCGGCACCAGCGAGTGGGCCAGCGCGCCGCCGATGTAGGACATGCCGCGCAGCACGGCGAAGGTGCCCACCAGGGCGCACACCGCCGCGACCATGGTGACCGCCAGCAGCGCGCGCACCACGAACGGGTAGCCCAAGGGGGCGATCAGCAACTCGTTCACCGCAGCGCGTGCGTCCGGGCCGGATCGGAGGCAGCGGTGGGATGGCCGTGATCGCAATGACTGTCGGGCAACGCGTAGCGTGTACCGTCTTCGTCGACGCGGAGCAGGTTGCTGCCGTACGCCAGGGCCAGCCGCTCGGCTACCAGCACTTCGGAGGCCGGCCCGCAGCCGATCAGCCGGCGGTTCAACAGCGCCACGCGGCCCATGCGCTCCGCCACGCCCAGGTCATGGGTCGCCAGCAGCACGGTCACCGTGTCACCCAGCGCGTCCAGCGTCGACTCGAGCTGCCGGCAGGCGTCGGCGTCGAGACCGGCGAACGGCTCGTCCAGCATCAACAGCTCGGACTGCTGGGCGAGCGCGCGGGCGATGAACATGCGTTGCCGCTGGCCGCCGGACAACTCGCCGATCTGGCGGCGGCGCAGCGGCGTGATGGCGACGCGCTCCATGGCGGCCGCGACGATCGCCCGGTCGGCGCGGCGCAGACGCCGGAAATAGCCGACGCGGGCGATGCGTCCCATGGCCACCACGTCCTCCACCGTGGCAGGGAACCGCCAGTTGAGGTCGGCGTTCTGCTCGATGTAGGCGATGCAGACGTGGCCGCCCGGATCGCTGCCGTAGACCCGGACCGTCCCGGTGGTGGGCCGGTGGATGCCGGCCACCACCTTGAACAACGTGCTCTTGCCGGCGCCGTTCGGCCCCACCACTGCGATGCGTTGGCCGGCAGCCACCTGCATCGACACCCCTTCGAGGGCGCGGTGTCCGTCGTACCCGGCGGACACCGCGTCGATGTCGAGCAATGCCGTCGCGGGCTCATGGGGAGATTCGCGGCCGTGCACTCCCGCGTCGACCCGGCAGCCTACCTCACAAGACGAAGACGCTTCCTCCCCGTTATCGACCATGGCGCCCGAGCCCGTCAGCTCCCTGCAAGTGCGGCGACGATGCGCTCGACGTTGGTGCGGATGAAGTCCTGGTACGTCGCCGCCGGACCGTCCGGCTCGCTCAACGAACCGGTGTACACCGAGACCACCTCGATCCCCAGGTCGTCGGCGATCACCTGCGCCACATGCGAGCTCACCGTCAGGCCCACGAAGATCGCCGGCACCCCGTGCTCGGCGATCGCTTCGCGCAGGTTTGCCAGATGGCGCGCCGACGGCTCGGACAACGTCGAGAATCCCGCAATGATGGTGTCGAGAACGGTGAACCCGTAGCGGTCGGCGAAGTAGCCGAACACGTCGTGGTCGGTGACCAGGATCCGCCGGTCCCGTGAAACGACGGCCACCCGTTCCCGCACCCACGCGTCCAGCGCATGCAGCTCACCGGCTAGCGCGTCCGCGCGTTCCGCATAGTCGGCGCCGTGGTCGGGATCGACCTCGGCGAGCGCTTCCGCGATCTCCTCGGCCCAGACCGCGACCAGGGTCGGGTCCATCCACACGTGCGGATCGAACTCGCCGTGGTCGTGGCCGTGCTCGTCTTCCTCGTGGCCGTGCTCGTCTTCCTCGTGGCCGTGCTCGTCCTCGTCCTCGTCGTGCTCATCCTCGTCGTGGTCGTGCTCGTCGTCGTGCTCGTCTTCGTCGTGCTCGTGCTCTTCCTCGTCCTCGTCGTGCTCGTCTTCGTCGTGCTCGTGCTCTTCCTCGTCGTGGTCGTGCTCGTCCTCGTGCATGTCCATCATGCTACGGAGTTCCAGGTGCGCGGTCAGGTCGACGACGAACCGCGGCTCGGCACTCGCGATCAGGTCACCCAGGAAGTCCGCTTCGAGCCCTGCGCCGTTGATGAACACCACCGCCGCATCGGCTGTCTGCCGGGCGTCCCGCGGGGTCGCCTGGAATGCGTGCGGGTCGGCCCCTGGCGGGAGCATCACGTACAGCGACAGGCGGTCACCGCCCACCTGGGCGACGATGTCGCCGACGATGTTGGTGGTGGCAACTACCGGCACTCGGTCCGCCGCCGGCTCCTCCATCTGACCCTCGGCAAGGGCCAGCGTGCCGGCCAACGCCAGGACGGCGATGACGAAGGTCCATATCTTCAACTGTCTCATGTCCCTGATGCTAACGATAAACCTTTATCATGGTCAACGCTGGCATCCGCTGGATCCACCGTCCAACGGGGAGCAGGATCTTCAGCCGGTGTTGCGCAGGCCGGCGGCCAGGCCGTTGACGGTGAGCAGGATCGCACGCTCGACCTGGCGGTCCACCGCGTCGGCGCGCCGGTGCCGGGCCAGCAGCACCACCTGCAGCAGGTTCAGCGGCTCCAGGTAGGCGGAGCGCACCTCCAGGGTGCGCTTGAGCACGGGGTAGTCGGCCAGCAGCGTCGGCTTGCCGGTGGTGGCCAGCACGTGCCGGAGCGCCCGCTCGTGCTCGGCGGCGACCAGGTCGAAGATCTGCCGGTGCTCGGCGGGCACCAGCGCCTCCACGTAGCGTTGCGCGGTCACCAGGTCGGTCTTCGCCAGGGTCATCTCCACGTTGGAGATGAACATCCGGAAGAAGCGCCAGCGCTCGTACATCTCGCTCAGCGCGTCCGCGCCCGCCTCACGCGCGGCGGCCAGACCGCTGCCGACGCCGTACCATCCCGGCGCCACTTGGCGGGTCTGCGTCCAGCCGAACACCCACGGGATGGCCCGCATGCCGCCGATGCCGCCGCCCGTGCCGGGACGCCGGGCCGGCCGCGACCCGATGTTGAGCGACGCCAGCTCCTCCACGGGCGTCGCGGTCAGGAAGTAGTGGACGAGGGATGGATGGTCGACCAGCTCGCGGTAGGCCCGGTACGCGGCGCGCGAGGTGATATCCATGACCGCGTCCCACCGGTTGAGATCGTCTTCCGACAGAGTCGAGCTCCGATGCAGCACCGCCGCCTCGACGGAGGCGGCCAGCGTCAGCTCCAGGTTGTCGCGCGCCAGCCGCGGCAGGCCGTACTTGTCGCTCACCACCTCGCCCTGCTCGGTGATCTTGATCGTGCCGTCAACGGCTCCCCAGGGCTGGGCCAGGATCGCCTCCGCGGTCGGGCCGCCGCCGCGCCCGACCGTGCCGCCACGCCCGTGGAAGAACCGCAGCGGCACGCCGTACTCGCGGGCCACGTCGCGCAGCCTGCGCACGCATCGATGCAGCTCCCACTGGGCGCTGGTGATCCCCGCCAGCTTGTTCGAGTCGGAGTAGCCCAGCATGATCTCCTGGCGGCCGCCGCGCAGCCGCAGGAGCTCGCGGTAGCTCGGCTCCTCCAGCAGGGCGCGGAGCGTCTCCCCCGCCCGGCGGATCGACTCCGGCGTCTCGAACAGCGGCACGAACCCGATCGCGGCGCGGCCGGCGGCGATGTCGACCAGCCCGGCCTCGCGCGCCAGCACGACCGCTGCCAGCAGGTCGTCGGGGCCCAGCGTCTCCGAGACGATGTAGCTCTCGATCGCGCGCGCCCCGAACCGGTCCAGCGCCGCGCGGACGACCCGCATCGTCTCCAGCGTGCGGCCGGGATCGCCGCGCAGATCGGTGGCGGCGGTCGCGATCGGCCGCCGGTTGCGCAGCTCCGTGGACAGCAGATCGAACCGCTCGGCCGGCGACATGCGGGCGTAGTCCGGCGCGTCGGGAAGGCGGCGGTACAGCGCGGCGAGCGTGGCGTGGTGCTTCTCGGCATGCTCGCGCACGTCAAGGGTCGCCAGGTGGAAGCCGAAGGCTGCCGCGCGGCGCAGCAGGCGGCGCAGCGCGCCGTCGGCGATCGCCTGGCCCCGGTGGGCGCGCAGCGACCGCTGCAGCATCTCCAGCTCCGCGACCAGCTCTGCGGAGCTGCGGTAGTCGCGCCGCGGCACGTGCCGGGTGTCCTCGGCGATGCGCGCTCGCGTGTTCACCAGCCGCTCGCGAATGTAGTTGAGCTTCAGCCGGTAGCTCTCGCCGGTACCGCCGCGCTGGAAGCGGCCGTCGGTGGCCGGCAGCGCCTGGCGGTCGCGGCGCAGACTGAGCGTCAGCTCCGCCGATACGCCGTGGATGTGCTCGGAGCTGCTCAGCTCGGCCGACAGGCCTTCCACGGCGTTGATCAGCTCGCGCAGGGCGTGGTCGTGCTGCAGCTCCAGCACGCTCAGGGTCACGTCCGCCGTGACCAGCGGGTTGCCGTCGCGGTCCCCGCCGACCCAGCTCCCGAAGTTCAGCGGCCGCGCGTGCGCCGGCAGCTCGATGCCGGCCCGCTGCATCTGCTCGTCCAGCTCGTCGAACAGGTCGCCGGTGACCTCGCGCAGCATCTCGCTCAGGTAGTAGACCGCCGCCCGCGCCTCGTCGGTCGGGCGCGGGCGGTGGACACGCAGCTCGTCGGTCTGCCAGATCAGGTCGATCATCTCGGCCAGCCGACGCTCGATGCGGGCCAGGTCCACCTCGGTCTGACGAGGGTCGGACCGGTCGTAGAGCAGCTCGCCGATACGCTGCAGCTTGGTCAGCACGGAGCGGCGCGCCGCCTCGGTCGGATGGGCGGTGAAGACCGGCCGCACGTCGAGCCGGGGCGCCGCCTCGCGCAGTGCCGCGCACCGATCTTCGTCTCCCTCGATATGGTCGAACAGGGCGCGCAGACGGCCGCGGCCGACCCCGCTGCGCGGTCCGTGCTCGCCGACGCGGTGGGTCTGCTCGGCGACGTTCGCCAAGTGGAAGAAGGTGGAGAAGGCACGCACCAGGTTGGTGGTGTCGGCGATGTCCAGCCCCTCCAGCAGGGCCGTCAGCTCGGCGCGTGCACCGCTTCCCGCCCCTGGGTCGCGCGACTGCTTGCTCAGCGTGCGCACCCGCTCCACCAAATCCAGGAGCTTCGGTCCGTGCTGGCGGACCAGGGTCTGCCCCAGCAGGTTGCCCAGCAGCCGGATGTCGGAGCGCAGCGCGGCGTCGGTTCCGGACGAACTCATGGGATCACCCGAGTCCGGCACACGCGGTACTCGACACGGCCTTCGTCCAGCGTGCCAACCAGCACTTCGTCGAAGCTGATCGTAACGGTCTTCACAGTGGACCTCACATCAATTCCCACAATCGAGTCCGCCCCGTATCGGACCCTCGATGAAGCACCATGATGTGGCTCGGCTCGGACATGAACCAGGCGAAGGAACGCCATGCCAGTTGACCGACCGAGCTCATGAACACCGCGTCGCCGCGATCCGCGTACGCCGTCACGAACGCCACATGCTCCTCGGCGAAACCACCTTCCGCTGCGATCTTCATCAGCGCTGTCTGCCTGGCTTCGTTCACGGGACCTGCGGTAGCCACGACCTCCACGAACACCAGCAGTGGCCTGGACGGACCCAGATCCGCCAGTATCAGATCCGGGAGATTGCGGTCCGGCCGGATCGTCAAGCCGATTTCCTGCGCCAACCGGTCGTCCCGTGCGACCACCTGATTGCGGCTCTCGCTCAGCCAGATCACGCTCGGCACCTCCAGAAATCGCGATGCGAACTCTTCGACCACGGCCTTGGAAATCACCGAACTTCGCCCCGGCTCCATAGGCCGGGTCTCCCCACTCGGGAATGTGACCAACACTTGCCCCTCGCGGGCGACCGCGCCCCGCCGCATGATGGCCAGGCGAGCCAGCGCTCCGCGCGAGAGGTTGTCCTCCTGCCAGGCGGCAATCCTCCTGCCCAGCTCGGCGCCGCCCAACGCCGGATCGAACAGCCCGGTGAAGTCGCGGGCGAGTGCGTAGCGCGGCCTCGGCGAAGTCGTGGGGATCCCCTCACGCTCCTTGACCGCGCCCATGCGCACCAACCCCTCGCGCAGCGTCTCGTCACGGATCGGTTCCCGAGTGTTCGCAGCATACCACCGCCCCTCGATGTTGCCCGCCGCCGGGCGCATCGACTCGTGGAGCCACCGATTGCGCTCGCCGTCACCGGTCGATGCGGCCTGCGCATCGGTCATGCGCGTCACTTGGTCAGGCCGAAGCCAGCGCTGATTCCCGTCGACCGCTCCCACGTACAGCATCACGAACACCGTCTTGGCAGCGATCTCGCGCGTTACGTAGTTGCGGTTCGCGGTGCCTTCCGGGAACACGACCCGGAGCCGCTTTAGACGGAACTTCCAGGGGTAATTCTCTGTAACCTGTGTGGTGAAGGTGAAATAGCCTCAATATCAGGAACTCGCTACTGGGTACACCTCACAGCCGCACGCCGAGTAGGCTGAACACGGTGCTCTGCAGCTCGGTCGGACGAGTGATGACCTCGAACGGCTGGGCGTGGGGAGTCTTGGCGACCACTTGGTTCTTGGTGATGGTAGCCAGATCGTCCAGCAGCGTGCGCAGGCTGTGCACGGGCTGGTCGGTGTCGGTGCGCTTTGTCTGCGCCTTGCGCTTTGCTGCCGGCGACGGCTGCGCCGGCGCGACGATCGACTCGCGTTCGGCGGCTTCGGGCTCGTGGTCATCGAACAGCAGCGGCGCCAGCCTCTGGCGCAGGTGCCATTCGAGGTAGTAGGCCAGCATGCACAGGAACACGTGCGCGCGCACCCGTTCGGCGCTGTAGTGGTAGATGGGTCTGACCTTCAGATCGACGGTCTTGTAGCTGCGGAACGCGCGCTCGACCACGCTCAACCCCTTGTAGGCGCGCACCGTCGCCTCGGCATCCAGTTCGTCGTCGGCGAGGCTGGTGCGCACGATGTATAGCCCGTCGAGGGCAGCCTCGGCGGCGATCGCCTCCTCGTTGCGCCGGTAGCTGAACGCAGCGTCGCTGATGTCGAGGTCGAAGTGCTTGGCCATCTTGTACTTGTCGATGACCTTGCCGACCCGCATGGCGATTGCGTCGGTGCCGCGCAGCCGGCGCTTGGCACGGGTGGTGGCTGCCACGATCGGATCAAGGAGCCGTTCGGTGGCCTCCAGCAGCTCCTGGCGCTTGCGTGCGCGCTCGGCGGCCAGCAGCGGATTGCGGCACACCATCAGCCGTTCGCCCGGGTAGGCGTCGGCACGGATCTCGATCAGGTCGCGCTGGTCGAACAAGGAGGTCTGCACCGCGCCTGAGTCGACCAACTCGCGGATCGCCGGCGCACGCAGTGCGCTGATCCAGTCCAAGCCGGCCGGCTGCACTTCCTGGCGGATGCGCGCCTCGGTGAGCATGCCGCGGTCGCCGACCAGCACCACGCGCGACAGTCCGAAGCGGCGCTGCAGTTTCCTGATCTGCACGCCGACGGTGCGCGGATCGGCGGTGTTGCCGGGGAATACTTCGACGGCCACCGGACAGCCGTCGCGGTTGCACAGCAGGCCGAACTCGATCTGCAAGGTGTTGCGCTTGCCGTCGCGGGAATAGCCGCGCTTGGCCAGCGGGCAACAGCGGCCTTCCACGTAGCTGGAGGTCAGGTCGCAGAGCACCAGGGAGCCTTCGGCCAGATGCTGGGAGGCCAGGCGTTGCTCGATGGCGTCCTGGCGTGCGCGCAGCCAGTCCATGGCGGCGTACAGGTCGTTTTCGTTGACCTCATCGAGTGCCAGCACGTCGGCCAACGAATCGCGCAGGGTGTCGGGGTGCAGGCCGCGTGCGGTGGCGAGCTTGGAGGCGGGGGCCAGCACACGGGAGAGGATCAGAGCGAAGGCAAGATCGCGCATGCGCGAGCGGCGGCCGAGCAGGCGGTCGAGGCCGATCTTGGCGGCGAAGGCGCGCACGGCGGCGACATGGCCGTGGGGCTGGGAGCGCAGGATGTCGAAGGCATCGGAGAAGGAGGCGACGGCGAAGCCGCCCTTGAGCAGGACGCGCAGGCCATCGACGAGGTGGGCTGGCCACTTGGAGAGGTTGGCCAGCGTGCGTTTTTTGACCTTGCCGTGCTCGCGGTAGGACTCACGGAGGAGGATGGCCGGTGGGGAGGAGCGGTTGGGGACGGACTCGATGTACATGACTACTGAATGGTGCGTGTGCCGAATTGATGATAGGCACATAGATAACCATATGTCAACATCTAACATGATTGAACCCGCGCTATAATCCTGCCTATTACATGGGTACATATGGCGCCGAAACACCCGCCCTCAGGACGCTCAGATCATTGCTGTACGATGACTTACGGAGAAATCAGGCTCTGGAAGTTCCGTTTAGAACCTCTGAGACCGGCAGCAGCGGCGGCAATCGCATCGTCACGCCCCGTTGCCGTAGAGGCTCGCGACCGCGTGCTCCAGAGTCTGGCGCTTCGCTTGCTGTTGCACGAGCCGTTCGACACGCTCCATCGCCTCCGGCCGCGGGAGTGGCAGCGATTCCAGCTCGTACGCCGATACCGCCACGCTTCCGTTTATGCAGCGGAACAGCCGGTCGACCACGGCACTGTTCAACAGTGCCGCCACGGCAGCCGGAGTCACACGCGGAGTACCTGCGACCGGCCTGATCATGTTGAGATGGTTCTCGATGACGACCGCCCCGTGTTCATGGATGAATGATGCCGGCAACTCCGCTGCGATCAGCCGGCGGTCCTGCTCCTTCGCTGTTGTCCTCTGCAGCAGTACGCATGGAACAGCCGTCACGACCCAGAATTCCTCGATGCTCGGCTCGAAATACGGCTTGTGATTCCGTCTTTGCGCCCGGAACTCGAATATACCCTCCGAGCGCACGGACTCCGCCCACACCAGCGGAAAACGCCCTGGCCCCGGCCTGTCCCGCAGGCTTGGCTTGTGTCGGTTCCAGACCAGCGGCCCGGTGCTCACCTTGTACCCGTAGTCAGCTATACGGGACGGCAGTGTATGTACTCGCCGAACGACCTCACTTTGAACTTCGGTGCGCGGAATCATCCACGGTCGATCGGGGCTGGCCGGCAGACGAAACGATCCGGCGGCGGTCGTCTTGATCGAATCATCCGACTCCGGCGAAATGAAGTCGACCCTTCCCTCAGCGGGTTTCCCCCCGCGCCGATATGTCGCAAGCATCGTCTCCTGGAGCACGTCCGCAAAGACCTTGCTGCGCTTCTCCACGAACGCGATACTCGCCGGCGGCGCGTCGCGAGCGAGCAGGCCACGCAACGCTTTGAAATACTCGCCTGACAGGAAGCTGGTGGGTGTGACGTACGCAATCACTCCTCCCATCCGGGAATAGCGAAGAGCCAAGTCGGTAAACAGCCCATACAGATTCGCATGACCGAAGAGGCTACGACGGTAGACCGCTCGCAATTCGGGTGACAGCGTGGCCCTGCCGTACGGAGGATTGCCCACGACGAGATCGAACGATTCACCATCTGGCGTCTGTTCCAGACTGTGACAGATGCGTACCATCGACGGCAGCCGCGTTCCCGCCGCCCTGCAAAGATCGTGAAGCGTGACTTCCAGGAACACCTGTGACATCCACGCGGCGAACGGGTCGATCTCGAACCCGTGCAGCCGCCGTACGATATCCTTCAGCGCTTCCGTTGCACTGCGGCCTAGCCGGTGCTCCGCCATGCGTCGTGCCACCGGAGACAGGAACGCACCGCCCCCACACGCGGGATCGAGCACGCATGCCGATCCCCAATCCACGCCGGCTTCGGTCGCCATGTCCAGCAAGCGCTCACAGAGCGCCGGCGGCGTATAGTACGCCCCCAGCTTCGCGCGCAGCTTCTCCGGCATCACCCCGGTGTAAAGCAGGCCTATCGTGTAGCTCGCATCCATCACGTCCAGCCTTGCAGCCTTGGTCCCCATGGTCACCGCGGCGCTCCTTGCTGCCGCTGGCAGTGGACCGATAGCAAGGTCGGACGGTACTTCACGGAGCGGCCAGTTGCTTACGCTGCCGTCGTACAGTTCATTCCAGAAAGCTGCTAAAGCAGCGGACACCATCCCCCGCGCGAAACCTAGTCGATCTTCCGTCACGACGGACTCCGCGTGACCGCGGGCACTCAGGAGAGCTTCGTGCACGGTCATCGGTGCCGCTCCTGTCTCAACCGCATGATCAATGTTACCGCTCGTCATCGTAGCCAATGCCCGCCAGTGCGTCCGCCTCACCCCGGACCAGTGGATAGCGTTTCATCATCACGTATCCTTGGCAGACAGGCTCGGCTTGGTCTATCGCGAGAGGCTTGCGCTCACCCAAAGCGATAGAGATTCGCCCACTCGTGTATGCACGTAATCTTCCATGCGTCGCTACCCTGCAGCTCGATGTGCAAATAGGGAGCGGATGTCCAATGTCTGTCTCGCGTCGGCATCTATCTCCGAGAACAGACATCCGAGATCATGTGTCAGGTACTTCCTGCCCTTGTCCTTCAGCAGTTGCTGAACGGTCATCCCTC
Source organism: Spirochaetia bacterium (assembly GCA_965202935.1). Taxonomy (GTDB): domain Bacteria; phylum Spirochaetota; class Spirochaetia; order SZUA-6; family Bin103; genus CATQHW01. The sequence goes on along the minus strand of OZ241879.1, from coordinate 6,130,591 downwards.
TTTTACTTGCGATTATCGCTTTGAAGCTCTGTTCAATCCCAGAGTAACAACCAGTAATGAACGGCCAATGGTTCGCTATCTCTGTCCCTGGATGGAGATCGTGAGCCTTGAGTTCTCTCTCGAACGCTTCTCTCGTAGTCTTGTGAGCAGCTCGCAACCGTTGCAGGACCTCATCTCCCCAAGGCAACTTCCACGCACTCCCGTCGTCCATCGGCTGTATTTCGGCCCCCGCCAACTCATCCGGAAAGGTGCCGGGAAAAGAACCTGACCCAGTTGCGGTACATGACGTCGGCGATCTGCTCGTCGCCGTAGCCGCGGCGGGCCAGCACGTCCGCCAGCCGGTTGTAGTCGGCCACGGTGTCGATCTCCGCCGGCGCGCCGGTGCGTCCGCCCTGGCCGTCGGTGTCGCCGCCGATGCCGGCGTGCCGCGCGTCGCCGGCGAGCTGGCAGATGTGGTCGACGTGGTCGGCCAGGTCTTCCAGCGTGACGTCCGCCTTGCCGAACGGACGTTGCAGTCCCACCACCTTGGTCCAGTCGATGCCGCCGCGGTACAGCATCGCGGTGTCCATCGACACGCCGATCACGCCGTCGCGCTCGATGATCGCGCGCAGGACCTCGTCCGGGAACTGCCGCTCACCGGGAACGAGCGCCCGGCAGTTCTGGTGGGTGGCGATCACGGGGCCGTCGTACCGGTCGAGCGCCTGTGCGATGGTCGCGTCGGAGGCGTGCGTGGCGTCCAGCACGATACCCAGCCGGCTCATGTCGGCAAACAGCCGGTCCGCCGGCGGAAACAGCCCGCCGGCGGTCCCCGTGCCGGTGCCGTGGCCGTAGGCACTGGTGTCGTAGTGCGTGAGGCTGACGATGCGCAGGCCGGCGGCGTGGAACTCCTCCAGGGACTCGGTGTCCAGGATCGGGTCCGCGCCTTCCAGCCCGATGATCACGCCCACCGGCAGGCCGTCGAAACCCGCTCCGGCGCGCTCGGCCTCCTCCCAGCCGTGCAGGTGATCGGCCAACTCCGCCGCCGTGGCCAGGATACGGTAGTGCCCGCGCCGCTCCATGATCCGGTAGAAGGAGAGCTGGCCCCACGCCTCCGCATAGGCCAGCTCACCCGAGCGGTGGCCCCAGAGCTGTGCCCCCGGGCGGTGAATGCGCGCGTTCAGCTTGCCGATGAAGGCGGCCACGCCGGCGCGGCGCTGCTCGGGGACGGACGCCATGAGATTCGACTGGTAGCGGGGGTCCTCGCTGGCCATGCCGGCCGGAGGTGCCGCGCGAACCGCCTGGATCGGCTGCGTAAGGTCGGCGTTGAGCCGCACCGCCACGCAGGCCGGATAGTCTCCGTCGAAGATCAGCATGCTGGGGCGCTCATGCGTCGCTCCAGTCGAAGACGACGTTCATCATCGTCTTGTCCCGCTTGAACGCCATGTCGTACGCCTGCTGCATCTCGGTGTAGTGCAGCCGGTGGGTGATCAGCTTGCTGGGCTTGAGCACGCCGTCGGCCATGAGCTGCAGCACGTGCGGCCGGTGGTGGCGCGTGCCGGCCGCCGTGCCCGACAGCTCCGCCGGACGCGGATACAGGCTGGGGTCGCCGCCGGAGACGGCGATCAGCGTGACCGCCTTGTCGTAGAAGAGCTGCATGGCCAGCGGGTTGAAGTCCAGGTCCTCCTCGCCACGGCCGAGCAGGCTGACGATCGCCACGCGGCCGTCCCTGCGCACGATCTCCAGCGAAGTCCTGTAGGCCGGCCACGGGTTGGCCGTCAGGATCACCAGGTCGATGCCGCGCCCGTCGCTGAAGTGGTCGAGCTTGGCGTCCAGATCCGGATCGTCGGACATGAGCGCCTCGTGCGCGCCCATGGTGCGCGCCGCGTTCAGGCGGATGTCGCTGTTGCCCAGCGCCACCGTGCGGGCGCCGAACAGCGGCCCCAGCGCCACCGCGCCCAGGCCCAGGGTGCCGAGCCCGACCACCGCCACCGTCTCGCCCGGGCGGAACAGCGCTTTGTGGTAGCAGAGCGCGCTCAGCGCATAGAGATTGCCGTACACGGCATCCTCGGGATCGGCGCCGTCCGGGACCTTCGCCGGATCCTCACCGGCCTGCATGATGTACATCGACTGGTGCCAGGTGCCGGAGATCACCCGGTCGCCGACCGCCAGGTGCTTCACCGCGTTCCCCACCCCGCGCACCACGCCGAGGTTGCTGTCGCCGACCCCGCGCGGGTAGTCGGGCGCGCCGGGGACCCGTTCGGCGCCCTCGTAGTTGCCGCGGTCGGTGCCGATCTTCAGCGCGCTCACCGTCGTCTGCACCCACACCTCGTCCGGGGCCAGGTTGTCGGTGTCGAGGGTGTCCTCCTCCATGCGCAGGTCGCCGGGTCCGTAGAGGATGGGTCTCTTGTAGGTGGTCATTGCGAGGACTCCTCCGAGCTCTCTTCGGCGAGGTGTGCCTGCAGGCGCTCAGCCTGCTTGCGGCTGCCGATGTGGAGCTTCCGGTAGGCCTCTTCCGAGGAGGCGAACGGCGCATCGCCGGTGCCGTGCCAGCCGAGCTGGGTGAACATCGGGTTGCGCCGGCCGGTCTGCGCCTCGCGCCGCTCGACGTGGGCGGCCATCCGCTCCTCCAGCAGGGCGACCACGTCCGGTTCCCGCTCGGCCAGGTTGTCCAGCTCCTCCGGGTCGCGCGCCAGGTTGTACAGCTCCACCTCCGGCTTGAAGTGGAAGTCGGGCTCCAGGGCGTGGATGAGCTTCCACTCCGGCGTACGCCAGCCGTGCTTGCGCATCCAGGTCGCCTCGGTCAGGTAGAGCTCGCTTTCCAGGACGAACGGCTCGCCTCGCGCCAGCGGCACCAAGCTGCGGCCGTCGAACTCCAGCGCCGGATCGACGCCCAGCAGCTCCAGCATGGTCGGCGTCATGTCCTTGGTCTGCACCCAGGGATCGAGCCGCGCGCCGGCCGGGAGCTGGCCGGGAGCGCGGATGATCAGCGGCACCAGCAGGTTCGGCTCGTACAGGCCGTGGTGGTCGTACCAGCACTCGTGCTCGTCCAGGGTCTCGCCGTGATCGGCGGTGAGGACCACCACGGTGTTCTCGGCCAGCCCGAGCTCGTCGAGGACCGTGAACAGCCGGCCGATCGCCGCGTCCATGTAGGCGACCGCCCCGTCGTAGAGGCTGTTGACGAACTGGGCGTCGGTGACCTTGCCCGGAAACCAGGAGCTGAAGTAGTCGGCGAACGGCGCGAACGCGTACAGGCCGTCCAGCGAGTGGTTGGACGGGTCGAGCTCGTCTCCCTCGTAGAAGAGCCGGTCGAAGGGCGCCGGCGGCAGGTAGGGACTGTGCGGGTCCATGTGGCGCAGGAACAGGAAGAACGGATCGCCGCTGCCGGCGACCGCGCGCAGGTACGGGATGGTGACCTCGTTCAGGGCGTGCGCCTTGGGCATGCTGCCGGGCTCGTCGCCCCAGCCGTCGTACTCAAGGTAGGTCTGGAAGCCGCGCGAGGCCGGATTGCCGGGGAATCCCACGCAGCAGGTCGAGTAGCCGGCCTGCTCCAGGATCGTTGGCAGCATCGGCGCTGCCACGTCGCCCTTGTGGCGCAGCCCCACCACGCCGGTGCCGAAGCAGTCGCGGCCGGTGAGCATCGACGAGTAGGCCGGCGTGGTCGGCACGCTGGGGCTGAACGGCTGGCGGAACATGGTCGCCTGCTCGGCGAAGCGGGCGATGTGCGGGGTGGTGAGCCGGTGGTAGCCGTACAGGCTCATGCGGTCGCGCCGCAGGCTGTCGATCGCGATCAGCAGCAGGTTGGGCCGGCCTGTGCCGGGAGTCGCTGCCATCAGCGTGCCCCCAGGGTCTTCAGGCAGGCGTTGAGGTAGCCGGCGCTCTCCGCGGCGATGACGGCGCTGGCGGCCGGATCGTCCCAGGTCTGAGCGCCGATCACCTCAAGGCTCAGCGCGCCGTCGTAGCCGGCCTCCGCGAGCACGCCGCAGTAGCCGGCCAGGTCGATCTGGCCGCGGCCGCACGCCTGCTGGGAAGGCGGTCCGGGCGAGGGTTCCCGCGACGGACAGTCGCGGATGTGCACGTGCCGTACGCGGCCGACCACGGCGCGCAGCGCCTCGACCACGTCCTCGCCCGCGCGGTGGATGTGGCTGGGGTCCATGTTCACGCCGAACCCGGGCGAGTCGATCGCTTCCATGACGGCCAGCGTGGTCGGCGTGTCGTGCACGGCGCTGCCCACGTGCGCCTTCAGGCAGAGGATGACCCCGTGCGTGTGGGCCTCGTCGGAAAGCGCGGCGATCCGTTCCACGGCGGACTTGAGGGAGTCCTCGTCGCCGGAGGTGCCGCCGGAGCCGATGCACACCGCCGGGATGCCGATCTCGGCGGCGGCCTCGAAGGCCAGGCGCAGGCGCTCCTCGTCGAGGGCGGACTCCTCCATCGCCAGCGCCTGCAGGCCGTGATCGTCGAGGATCGTGCGCAGCTCGGCCGCCTGCGTGCGCCAGTTCGACAGTCTTAGGTGCTCGCACATGCCGGCCAGGGCCGCGACCTCGACCCCGTCGTAGCCGGCCGCGGACAGCAGCCGCGCCGCGGTGGCGAATCCGGACCGGCCGAAGAGAACGGTGTTCGCTGAGAGCTTGATCATGGTTGGCCGCATCATGTCACCTGCGACCGGCCGGGCGCCACCACTCCGGGGGCCGCAGAGCCCATGCAGCGCTATGCTGCTTCTTTCGATTTCACATCCAGGCGGAGCCCGATGGCGCCCAGAGCGAGATCCATCTGGTCGAGCCGCGAGTGATGGTTCACGTCCAGGACACGATCGACCTGCGGCAGGTGCCACCCGAGACGCCGGGCCAGTTCGGCCTTGCCGACGCCCTGACTCCGCATGCCTTGGTACAGGATCACCTTGACGGCGGTGAGGGTCGGCAGCGAAGCACGAACCTTGCCGTGCGATGGTTTCGGAATGTCCTGTCGAGCGTAGATGCGCGCGGCGACCGCTTCTTCGAGCGCCCCGACCGCGCGCTCAAGCGCCTCGGCTCGATCGTCTCCGAACGTCGTGAGTTCTGGAAAATCCGGGGCCGTAACGAGTACGGCCCCGTCGTCATGTTCCAAGGTGATTGGATAAGACAGCATACTTCTGAATCGCAACATATCTGTTATGTCAACACAAGTGTTCTATGCGGTGGATCGGCTGTTGGGGCTCGGCCGTTTCGGATGCTGCGTGCCCGCTGGTCAGGCGGCGGTTCGGATCCGGGCCCCCTCGCCTCGGTCCTGACGCGACCGGTCACACACGGCAAGGCTCAGTAGCTGGCTTTGGCTGGCTGGCCGGCCGATCTTGACTGTCGCGTCACGCCTCCGTACGTTCGTGTGCTCTACCATGGCATTCGAATCGAAGATCTACTCGTTGCGCATCGAACCGCACCCCAACGCCGACCGCCTTGAGCTCGCGGCGATCGGCGGATATCGCTGTGTCGTCGGCAAGGACAGTTATGTCGACGGCGACCTTGCAGCCTATATCCCCGAAGGCGCGATATGCCCTGACTGGCTGATCGAGGAGCTCGGCCTCGAAGGCAAGTTGGCCGGCAGCAAGAAGAACCGCGTCAAGGCGGTGCAGCTCCGCGGCTCGCTGTCGCAGGGTTTGGTCTACCCGGTCCGCGACGGGATGATCCGTGGCCGGCAGGTAGGCGAGGGCGACGACGTCACCGAGCTGCTGGAGCTGGTCAAGTACGAGCCGCCGATCCCGATCTCCATGCAGGGCGAAGTACGCGCGGTGCACGGTGCGACCCTCAAGTACGACATCGAGGACTTCAAGAAGTACCCGGAGGAGTTCCGCGAGGACGAGCCGGTGGTCATGACCGAGAAGCTGCACGGCACGTGGTGCTGCCTTGGGCGGCATGCCGAGCACGGGCCGATCGTCACCTCCAAGGGCATGTCCGACAAGGGACTGGCGCTGCTGCTGGACGATGCGAACCGGAACAACCTGTACGTGCGGACATGGGGCGCGCACCAGGAGGCGTTCGAGTCCGCGCGCACGCGGGTCGCCGCTGACGGGCAGTCGTTCTATGTCCTGGGCGAGGTCTACGGCCGCGGCGTACAGGACCTGCACTACGGCCAGCCCAACCCCGCGTTCGCGGTGTTCGACGCGTACGTCGGCGAGCCGGGAACGGGCCGCTACCTGAACCCCGACGAGGTGGCGGAGACGCTGAGCGATCTGTTCCCGCTGGTGCCCGTGCTCTACCAGGGACCGTTCAGCCTTGCGAAGCTGCAGGAGTTGACCGACGGCGCCACCACGCTGGGCGGCGCCCACGTGCGCGAGGGCGTGGTCGTGAAGCCGGCCGCCGAGCGCGTGTCGCACGAGTTCGGGCGGGTGATCCTGAAGAGCGTCTCGGGGAAGTACCTCACGCGCAAGGGCGGGACGGAGTTCAACTGAACCGCGCGTGACGCTGCGCCCGTGATGCGGTCTACTACCGGCATGCTGCACGCACTTGCCGATCCGCTGCGGGAGTTCACCGTGGTGCCGCAATGGTTTTGGAACGACGTGCTCACCGAGGACGAGCTGGTGCGCCAGATCGACGACTTCCAGTCGCACGGCGTGTACGGCTTCATGATCCATCCGCGCGTGGGCCTGCCGCGCGACATCGGCTGGATGTCCGATCGCTTCCTGCACTTCATGCACGTGGCGATCGAGGAGGCGCGACGCCGCGACCTGCTGGTCTACCTGTACGACGAGGGCATGTACCCCTCCGGCGCATCCAGCGGCCAAGTGGTCGCCGCCGATCCGGCGCTGCAGTCGCGCGGCCTGGACTACCAGGTGCTGACCGCCGGTGAGGAGCCGGCCCTGGCGCCGGGGCACCACCTGGCGGCGATCGCCGAACGCGCCAGCGGCACCCGCCTGGCGTTCTACGACCGCCCGACCCGCTGCCATATCCGCGGCCTGCACTACACCGATCCGGACGAGGCTACCCGCGCCGAGGATGAGCCCGCCACGGCCGACCTGCTCAACCCGGCGGCGGTCGCCTGTTTCATCAGGCTGGTGTACGACCGGTTCGCGGCAGCGTTCGGGGAACACTTCGGCACCCTCATCCGCGGCATCTTCACCGACGAGCCCAACGAGTACGGCGGCAAGTGCCGGAGGGAGAAGGGCCGCATCCGGGCCGGCACGACCGGGATCCTGCGGCACGTCGAGCGGCTGCTCGGCTACGACTTCGCCCCTCGCCTGCCGGCGCTGTGGTTCGACGGCGAGCCCGACGCACCGCAGGCGCGCGCGGACTACAACCGCGCGATGCGGCTGCGGCTGCACGAGACCTACTACCGGCCGCTCTCCGACTGGTGCGAGGCGCACGGCATCGCCCTGTGCGGGCACCCCCAGTGGACGGACGACCTGGGCTCCGAGCGCTTCTTCCAGATCCCTGGGCAGGATGTCATTGCCGGCATGATCCTTCCCGGCAAGCCGGATGCGATCGACGGACGGGAGTCGGTGCAGGCGAAGTGCGTCTCCTCGTCGATGGTTCACCTGGGCCGCCGGCAGTGCAGCGAGGAATTGCTCGGCGCCTACGGCCACACCCTGACCTACGACCAGATGAAGTGGCTGACCGACTGGTGCCTGGTGCGGGGTATCAACCTGCTGTTCCCGCACGCGTTCTTCTACTCGGTGCGCGGCCACCGCGTGAACGAGGCGCCGCCCGACGTCGGACCCAACAGTCCCTGGTGGGACCGCTACCGGCCCTACGCCGACTACTGCCGGCGGCTCTGCTACGTAAACACCGACGCCCGGCACATCTGCGACGTGGTGGTCCTGGCCGACGCCTGCTACGTGCCGTGGCGGGCGGCGCGCGTGCTGTTCACCCACCAGCGCGACTTCAACTACCTGGAGGCCCGCCATCTGTGGGAGGACGCGCAGATCGACGCTGACGGCATCCGCCTGGCCGGCATGCACTACCGCGCGCTGATCGTCGACGGCTTCGACGACGGCCTGAACCCGCTGCCGGAACGCGCCGCCGACCCGCTGCGACGACTCGAAGAGGCCGGCCGCCTCCTGCACTGGCCCGGCGACGGCCGGTCGGACGCCGACCTGATCGACGCCCTGGAAGGGCTGGCACCGGCCGACCTGCGGGTCACGCCGTCCCAGCCCGACCTGCGCTACCGCCACGTCGTCAAGGACGGCGTGCACTGCTACCTGATCACCAACGAAGGCGTCCACCCGGTCGAGGCCCGCATCGACGTGTCCGCCGCCGGCCGGCGAACCTGGATAGATCCACTGACCATGGAACGCCGACCCGACGAAACCAGCGCATGTATGCTCCCGCCCTACTCCTCGACCTTGCTCTGCGCCGAGCCGCACGCGCGTGCGGCGTCTCAGCGGCGATCTTCCCAGGACTAACTATCCACTCCGGAGAGATCCTGTGACAGGCACTCCACCAACGAGATAGCGGAGAATACGACCGACGCCGCGAAGCCCATGCTGACCGTGGCCTCCGGGTAGTCCGACAGGTGCTGCCCGAAGTCGCCCACCGAGTGCAGATGATCCACCAACAAGCAGGTCGTCTTCGTGACATGCCTGCACCGTGCCGTACGATCAGACCGCGCCAAGAGTCTCAGAAGGTGAAACTGCGCACCTGGCTTGGACGGCAACTTGCCGTCGTTGTCGTCCGAATAATCACCCTGCCATTTCCACTCCTCAAGCCATTCCTCCGGGATCCTCCGGTCGGGAAGCTCGGCGTCCCAGATCAGCGTCAGCGCGCTCTCGGAAATGCTTCTAACCCAGATGAGCGCATCTTGCGGCCGTCGTGTGACCTCGCGAATCGCGTTGCCGATGAATCGGCAGAGATCCTCAGCCACGGCCGGTCGCGGGACCTGGGCGAGACGTAGCTCCAGCAGCGAGCTGACGTGCGTCTCGAAACCCGATACGGTGCCGAAGACGCGATTCAGGTCGGCCAACGCTGGCGCCTGTCCTTTGGCGTAGCGCTGCATGAAACGACAGGAACCGCGCATGCGGTTGCCGGACACGCGACCGAACCCTCGATCCTCAAGGCCACGGCGCCGGCCGGCGGACAACTCGCTCGGCGCCATGTCGCCCCCGGTCAACGCGCCAAGATCGGAGCGGAGCTCGTGATCGCAGTCATCCCACAACGCCTTCAGGAAGGCGGTCCGCTCGTCAATCATCGTTTCCGCAACCCGATCGACGTCCGGCTTGGACAGACGCGATCCCCGGCGCTGATGCTCCTCCCACAGATTGTGCAGCAGCGCGCAGACGAGCACGGGCACACCACCGGTCCAGTTGACGACTTCCTTCCGCGCCGGCTTGTCCAACTCGCAACCTCCGTCCCGGATCGGTTGCAGGAACGCAGGCCAATCGGCCTCGTCGAGCGCATGGACGCGGACCGGCTGGGGGTGGAAGATATTCCAGAAGTCGGATGTCCTGGATTCCTCGGTCTTGCATAGCTCTTGCAGCGGCCGGCGGCTTCCGGTAAGGAATCTGAGACTGTCGCTACGCTGAGTCAGGTCTCGAAGCTGCCCCCACAGCGTGCGCGTCAAACCCGTACCTGCGAGTACGTGGTCGAAGCCATCGAGCACCACCAGCAGTCGCGCGCCATCGTCTTCGAGCTGCTCGAAGACGTCGCCAAGCTGCTCATGCACGCGCGGGTACTCGACATCGATCCAGTCGGCCAATTCGGAGTGGATCGATTGCAGCGATCCCTTGACCGATTCGGCAAGCCGCCGCTTGAACGCGGCGTCAGACTCGCGCGCGTCGCCGTGCCTGAGATCGACGTACGTGGTGGTCAGGTAACAGTCCGATCCCACGCGGTGAGCGTCCGCAAGGTGGTGCAGCAACACCGACTTCCCGTAGTGCGCCGGTCCCACCACCGAAACGTGATCGGGCACGCTCTTCATCCAATGAGCCTCGATACGCTTCACGAGCGACTCGCGGCCGAGCATGCCAGCAATCGAAGAGCCTGCTACCTGATACGGATTCGCCGCCATCGTTCAGTCCCTTGCCTGCAGACGGGCTCGCGCCACGAGCTCGTCCAAGGCTACGTTCTGCTGCAGCCACATCGCCATCAACGGCACGGCGATACGATACCTGCCCCCGCGGTATGAATCGTCGAAGTCGAGCAGCTCCAATTCGCGAAGCTCCGCTATGTCGTCCGCAAGGTCTGTCGATCCACGAATCTCCACTCCGCGCTCTTCGAGCGCCATGCCGAGCAGGTCGAGATTGACCGGATCCCGACCCTCCGCCAACCGGGCGCAGAGCATCAGGACAAGCCTGCGCCGCTCCGTGCCGGCGTAACCCCACAGCGTTCGAAAGTGCTCGTTGTCACCTACCATGTCGGTCGCCGCTCGCTCGACGACACTCTTGTCGATGGTTCGGTCTTCCCCCGCCGCTACTCGGTCGAACACGCGGCTGCTGAGCAACTGAACCAGAAACGGATGACAGGAGCACAGCTCGACCAGCCTGTCGCACGCGGACGGCAGGTAGCGGAGCTTCCCCTCGACCGGTTCGATGACGAGCCGCTTGGCCGCGTCGATCGGCAGCGCGCTGATCCCTATCCGGTAGCCCAGTCCGAACAGCGCGGACCAGTAGTCCTCACGCAGCCTCTTCAGCCGACGTGAGCCGGTTATGATCGCGCACACGCCGGGTTGATGCTGCAGCAGGTGACGGATGTTGGTGGGAACCTGCGGGCTGATGGTTCCGTCGTCGATGCGTTCCTGGAGCTCGTCGAACTCGTCGAGCATGAGAAGGACCCGGCGAGGCTTGGCTGCCTCGACCGCCGCCGCCAAGTAGAGCCCGAACGTCTCGAACGAGTGTTCGTCGGAGAACGCGCGATCGAGCGCGCTGCGGAACGCCTGAGTGAACCGCTGGCCGGGGGAAGGCGCGGGTGTCTCGGGCAACCAAGTCCGGACGCCGGCCCGGTAGAGGGCGGAGCCCGTCTCCATTGCCAGCGCCCGGTAGAAGTCTCGTGTGAACTTGACGCCCATTCCCTGCAGCGAGCAGTAGACCGGTATCCAACCGTCGAGCACGTCCGTCTTTTCGATCTGTTTCAGGATCGAGGTCTTGCCCGTGCGGCGAGTCCCTTCGAGCAGGACCACGTTGGCGTGGTCGCTCGCCCCGAGTTGCCGCCTGATCCGTTCCATGACACCTTCGCGGCCGAGGAACAGCTTGGTTCCGGCGACCGGATCGCCCGTGATATACGGATTGGGCCCCAGGTCTCCGGCCTCCACGCCCGCTCCGTACTGCGCGCGGTTGTCACGCACCAGCAGAGATACGGCGCCTTCGTCGCCGACCGGCTTGCCGTCGAAGCGGCGCGCTCGCCACTCCACGGCGATCTGCAGGGACCGTTCCTCACCTGTCGGGCGCACCGCGATCGGCAGGTCGTGCGTGCCGCGCTCGGCTACGTAGTCGGCGGCCCTTTCCTCGACCGTGCCATCCGGGCACCGCGCCATAAGCTGCACGTTGCGCAGTGGAACCGCCGAGGCATTACTCGCCCGCACGACGACCTCGCTCGTGTCCCCGGCGACCACCTCGACGGGTTCCACGTCGAGGTCAAGGGTGATCGACCGCTGCATGGTGTAGACCTCGTGCTCGGCGAGCTCGACGAGTACGCGAGTGACCGAGCGCAGCCGCTCAGCGACATGCCCCTCCTCGTCGCCGAGCGCGGCCAACGCCTCATGGAGTCGGACCAAAGCGAACTCCAGTATCGCCAAGCGGCCCGCGCCCGGTGGTATCGAGTCGATTCCATCCAGCGCCGCGGCCGCGCGGCGCGCCGATGACAGCCACGCGTCGAGCCGTTGGCTTCCTTTCGTGGAGTCGGCGGGTTGGCTCAGGCCACCGAGTCCCCGCCCGATCTCGGCAAGCGTCCTCAACCCATCGCGGGCTCCGGAGATCGCAACTCCGCCAGCCACCAGTCGCGCCGGCAGAGGCTTTTCGAGCCAGAGGGCGGCTGGATGCCCACTCACCTCGGCGAGCAACCGATGCAGCACGGCCAGTGCATCTGCGCCTGGCCCATCAAGTTCCTCGAGAACCGCGTCCTGCACGACAGGCGGTGGCGCGGGAATCCTCAGCGTATCCAGAGCGCTGACGGACATCTCACCGTCGTCTTCCACGGCATGCCACCGGAGCCAGTGCCTGTAGGCCGGAGAGCCCAGGATGGCTGCCAGGAACTCCGGCTTGATCCTGTCGCGCACGCGAACCGAGGCGGCGCACCGTCCCCAATCGTCGGTTTCCTCGATCCGCTCGAATTCGCCGACGGTGATGATTTCTGGCTCCTCAAGAAAGGGAGTATCAAAGTGGATCACCAGATCTCCGGGATTGAGAAACTCACCCTCAGACCAGTCATTTTCCAGGTTTCGAGCGTCCGCAACCGCAGACAAGCGTTCGATTGCGAGCGACGGGTCGGCCTCGGCAATCTCGTCGATCGAGGAGTCCAGCAACGTGGCGGCGAGATGCTCCTGTCTGTGGAAGTAGTAGCGGCGCGCGACCGCATCCCGCCGGGCGTCCCAGACCAGGACTCCAGCCGATAGCGCTCCTGCCGGCAGTTCGCCCCGACGGATGATCGCGTCGGAGATGGCGCGGAGCGCCTCGGCATCGAAACGACGCCCAGGCAGGAGTCCGCTCTCGTTCTGACCGTCCGCGCCGACCGCCGCCTCCGTCACCGCGTCCCAGGCTGCCGGCGTCGTGACGGCAACTCGTACGGTGTCACGGGGCTCGGCGCGGCGAAACACGACCACGCCCATCGCGATGCTCGTGTGCGGCTCGAATGCTCCCGACGGCGCCGAGACCACCCCGTCCACTCGGTACTCTTCAAGCAACTCCTTCCGCAGGTTCGTCGGTTCGTCACGGAACAGCCAATGCTCTGGCACCGCGATCACCGCACGTCCACCGGGCCGCAAGTGCCCCATCACGTGCCGGAGGAACCGGTCCTCCACACAGTCAGTCCCCTCATCGTCGTCGCCCCACGGCGGCGCCGCCAGGATGCAATCGTATCCGCGCGCATCAAGTTCGTCCGGCAACGGCCTGACGAGCGCGTCCCCGCACGTCAGATCAGGACGATCGACGCCGGCCAGCACGAGTCGGCAGAGGCCGACCGGATAGGCCCGCCAGTCGGACTCGATACCGGCGATTGCCGCCGGTCCGACCTCTTGGCCTGGAGACGAGGCGTCGGTCGCGCCGCGCGTCCGGCGCAGCGCTTCGACCAGGAGGCCGCCGAAGCCGAAGCAGGGATCGTACACCTTCTCTCTCGGCGCCGGATTGGCCAGCGCCACCATGAGATCGACAACCGGAGCTGGTGTGACGAATTGACCCAGAGTGTCGCCATGCCGGTGCACCATGAATCGCATCGCCTCGTCGAACACGTCCGCGGCGAGCCGGCGGCCTGCAGGCGTACTCAGATCCAGCTCCCTCAACCAGTCGATGATGTCCGCGAATCCCCGCGAATCTCCCTGTTCAAACAGGTTCGCGGCCGTAAGCTCGTCCAGATAGCGCGAGCCATCGCCGGCGTAGTACGTCAAGGCTTCGTTCACGTCATCGGCCATCTTGGAGAGGTCGCCAGGAGGCCATTCGACGCCATTCCCCTGTCGCCGGGCCGGATCGCATGCGTACCACTTGCCGATCAACAGATCAGCCAATACGCCCAGACCGCGGCCGGGAAACCACTTTCCCCTCGGATGGAGTTTGTCCGGGAGGTCGGCGAGGAGCGCCCGGATATCCGCGCGTGCCTGCGTCGCCGTTGTTGTCTGATGATCGGTGCCGTTCATCGTTATGTCCCTTAGTCAGTGTAGAGCAAGACCCGTGCCATCATCGACTCTGCCCGTATTTGGACAGCCAGTTGGTGAGGGTCTGGTAGCTCGCCAGCCCCACCAGTTCGGCGGCTCTGGTCTTGTTGTCGGCCGCATCCTCCATGGCGCGGCCCAAGTAGTGCCGCGCGACCTCTGCCAGGAGTTGGGGAAGGCTGAAGCCGTTCCCCAGCGGGCGGTCCAGGATCCGCCGGTCGGGGTCGCGGACGGCCGGGAGCAGGGCATCGCGCAGGTCCTCCGCCGTGATGGCCTCCGCGTCCGACCAGATCGCGGCGCGGCGCAGCGTGTTGGACAGCTCGCGTACGTTGCCGGGCCAGGAGTGGCGCAGCACAACGTTTCTTGCTGAAGCAGATAGTTTCTTCTCTCGGTAGCCCGGCTCGCTCGTACTCTCGGCGTTGATCCGCTCCAGGAGTCGGTCGGCCAGCAGCCCAATGTCTCCGGCGCGGTCGCGCAGCGGCGGGAGTTGCAGGACGGCCACCGCAAGGCGATAGAACAGATCTTCCCGGAACCGGCCCGCGGCGACCTCCTCCGTGAGCGTTCGGTTGGTCGCGGCGATGACGCGCACGTCCACTTGGCGCGGCGTGGTGGCGCCGACTCGGACGACGGCTCCCTCCTGCAGCACTCGCAGCAGCTTCACCTGCGCGGCGGCGGGCAGTTCCCCGATCTCGTCCAGGAACAGGGTGCCGCCGTTCGCCGCCACGAAGTACCCGGGACGCGCCCGGTCGGCGCCGGTGAACGCTCCCTTCTCGTGGCCGAACAACTCCGACTCCACCAGCTCGGGCGGCAGCGCGCCGCAGTTGACGGCGATGAAAGGACGGTCGCGGCGCGGGCTCGCCTGGTGGATGGCGCGCGCCATCAGCTCCTTGCCGGTTCCCGTCTCTCCTTCCAGAAGAACGGGCACGGAGCGCGGCGCCACGCGACGAGCGCGCAGAATGACGCGTTGCATGACCGGGCTCCGATGGACGATCTCGTCGAACTCGGGAGCCTCCGGGGGCAAGCCGGCGCTCAGACGCTCCAGCTCCCGGTCGGGCTGACGGAGCAGATCGGGCAGGAAGTCCGCTGAGATGTCGAAGGGGACCGACGCAGTCCGGACTCCGTGCTCTCGCGACGACTCGATCATCGCCGCGGGAAACCGAGTCTTCGCCAGGATGATCCAGACGGCGGCCATGGCCGGTGTGCCTGGGCTCAGGTGAAACGTGAGCGCGGCGCCCCGCTTGGTGGCGAGTGCTTGCTCGCATGCCCGCACCGCCGCGCCGTAGATCTCACCGAACTCCGTGGGACCGGTGAGCTGCTCCGGGAGCAGGTTGATCTCGGTGGCGCCGGAACGCGCCTCAAGCCAGCGGATGTACGTGGCAGCCTCGTCTCCGTGATCTGTGAGCAGATACGCGGCGTCGAACCTCCGGGCCTCCAAGGCTTGGGCGATCGGACCGACGCCGACCGTCGCGTTCTCTTCCACGGCACGCAGATCCGCATGACCGATCCACGTGACGAGAACCTCAGGCACGCGAGGAAGCGTAACATATCATCTATGGACACAACATCTCTTACGCATGGCGTGCGTAGCTCGACGGGGGCGTCATCTGTCGCCGTGCGAGCAACGAAATTGCGACGGGCTGGGTGCCTGGGTAGCATGAGACAGATGTCCACCGGGGGATGAGTCGTCGTATCCATGGGTAGCCTGCCGCGATCGTACGGACCCGGCGACCTCAAGGGGGACGTGTTCGGCGGGGTCGTGTCCGCGGTGATGATGGTGCCCGTCGCGCTGGGGTTCGGCGTGCTGTCCGGGCTCGGGCCGGTGGCGGCCTTCTACGGGGCGATCGCCGTGGGGTTCTTCACTGCAGTGCTCGGCGGCGCCGCGCCGATGATCTCCGGCCCCAGCGCGATCGTGACCATCTTCATGGCGGTCATCATCGGCACCTACGCCGACGACCTGGCCGAGGCGTTCACGATCGTGATGCTGGCCGGCCTCCTGCAGATCGCCTTCGGGGCGCTGCGCCTCGGCCGGTTCGTGAACTGGCTGCCCGTCTCCGTCGTTCGCGGGGTGTTCGTGGGGGTGGGCTGCTACATCTTCATGAGCCAGACGCTGTGGTTCCTGGGCGCGCCGGTCGAGCCCGGTATCGGGCTGGTCGCCATCATCGCGTCCTGGCCGCAGGCGGTGGCGAACCTGAACGGGGACGCGCTGGGCGTGGCGCTCATCACCCTGGGCGTATTCATCGCGTGGCCGCCCCGGCTGCACCGGGTGGTCCCCAACGCGCTCGTCGCCCTGATCGCCGGCACGCTGGCCGGCGCGCTGTGGTTCGACGCAGCGCCGCGCATCGCCGAGCCGACGATCGGCATCCCGGCGCTGCAGACGCCGGTGCTCTCGCCTTCCGTCCTGCTGGAGGCCATCCAGCCGGCCCTGATCCTGGCGTTCCTCAGCTCCATCTACAACCTGCTGACGGCACTGATCATCGACCCCATCACCGGCCGCACGCACCAGCCAAACCGCGAGCTCTTCGGCCTGGGCGTGGGCAATATCGCCGCCGGGTTGATCGGCGGGCTGCCCGGCGCGGCGTCGGCCCCGTGTTCGCTGCTCGCCGCCCGCTCGGGCGGGCGCACCCGGGTCACCGGCGTGGTCTGCGCCGCCGTGCTGCTGGGCGTCCTGTTCGGGCTCGGGAGCACTCTGGCGTGGATCCCGCACGCCGCCTTCGCCGGGATCCTGATCAAGGTCGGCTGGGAGATGATGGACGTCCGTTTCCTGCGGCGCATCCCCAGGCTGTCCGCCGACATCGGCATCGTCACGCTGCTGACCGCGGCGCTCTCGATCTTCGTCGACGTGATCTCCGCCATCGCGGTGGGGTTCTTCATCGCGGGCATGGCCAACGCGCTGCGCTCCGAGCGGCAGGAGCTCAATCAGACCATCTCCACGCCGCTGCTCGACATGGTGCTCTTTCCGGAGGGCGAGCTCCCGCCCGACACCGATCCGTTCCGCGCGCGCGTCGGGCTGCTGTCGCTGCGCGGTCGCTACTCGATCGCCTCCGCACGGGAGATCGTGCGCGTCATCAGCCCCGACCTGGCGGACCACGAGGTCGTGATCTTCGACTTCAGCGAAACCGAGGGCATGGACGACAGCGCGGCGATGGCCCTGGAGGAGCTCATCAACGGCAGCGTCCTGGGCCAGGACAAGGGCTGCATCGTGGCGGGGCTTTCCGGCGACCTGCAGAAGGCCCTCAGCTCACTCGGCATCTTCGACCGAGTGCCCCAGGAGGGTTTCGCGGCGGATCTGGACGAAGCCAAGCGCGCGGCAGCCCGGCTGCTGGAGAGATGACCCGGCAAGCTTGGGTGGGTGCCCTCAGAGAGAGATCGGCTCTTCCAGGTCGGACTCCGGATCGGTCGCGGTGGGATCGGCCAATGGCAGAGACTCGCCCCGCTCCAGGCTGACCTCCGCCATGTCGACCAGGGCGCTCCCCAACAGTCGACGTGCGTGCTCCAGATCCTCGCCGAAGCTAATGACGCCGGGAAAATCCAGTACTTCGGCATGGACCCCTTCATCGAGGTATCTGTACATCGCCTTGTAGACCAGCATGGCTCAGGCCACAGCCTCTACCTCGACCACCTCCGAGCGCTCGAACGAGCGGACGCACGCCTCGATGACGAGCTGCGCCTGCAGCGCGTCGACGCCTGATGCGTCGATCTGGTCCGGGGGCACGCCTTCGTCGAGCTGGTCGACCCAGCGGGCGATCCTGCTGTCGAACGTCTCGTTGAAGCCGAGCATGCCGCCCAGGTAGTGGAGGGTCTCCGCCTCCTCGCTCTCGCGCGTGAAGAAGGTCAGCCGCTGACACGCCTCCTCCAGCAGGAAACGGCCCTTGGAGCCGGTCACGTCGCAGGTCTCCAGGCCGAAGCCGCCGCCGGCGTCGTAGCTGCCGGTGAGCGATCCGATCATGCCGCCCGCGAACTCGAAGATGATCTTGGCGTTCGACCAGATCGAGCGGCCCTCCCCCTTCATGAAGAACGCCGCCACCCGCCGGACGTCGCCGCCGAAGTAGCGCATCACGTCGATCGAATGGGGATGCAGCGCGCGAATGTGGAACCAGGGCGAGGTTTCCACCGGGTTATTGATCCACATGGTCATGCCGATCATGTGCAGCGTCCCGAGCCGGCCGGCGTCCACCCACTCCCTGGCACGCTCGGCCGCGGGCGTGAAGCGGTGGTTGAGGTTGATGGCATAGGGCAGGTTCTTCGCCGCGGCCAGCTCCACCATCTTGCGGCCCTCGTCGATGCGGTTGGAGATGGGCTTTTCGCCCAGCACCGGGATGCCGGCCTCCAGCAGCTCCATCGTGGGCGCGAAGTGATCACCGCCGTTCTCCTCTCCCTTGGTGCAGACGCTGCAGGCCGCCAAGTCGATGCCGCCGGCAAGCATGTCCGCGATGGACGTGAACGTCCGCGCACCGTGCGCTTCCGCCAGTTGAGAGGCGCGCGCCTCGTCGATGTCGCAGACCGCGACCACGTCGCTCTTGGGGTGCTTGGCGTATGCTTGCGCGTGGCGGGTACCGATGCCGCCGGCGCCGACGATGCCGATGTTCATGTCGCCGCGGAGCCTACCACGGTACCGGCCGAGAGGTACTGAATGACGCCGACACACGGACACGTGATCGCCAGCGACGGCGTGCGCCTGCACTACGACGAGTCCGGCACCGGCAAGGCCGTGGTGCTCATTCACGGCGGCGGCCTGAGCAACATCTGGTGGGAGCGGAACCTGCCGGAGCTCAGCCGCCGGTTCCACGTGATCGCGCCCGACACGCGCGGCTGCGGCCGTTCACAGCGCACCCCCTGGGGCCACCGCACCGCCCGCTACGCGGCCGACGTCCGCGAGATCATCCACGCGCTGGGGCTGCACGACGTGACGCTCGTCGGCTGGTCGATCGGCGCCCGCACCTGCTACTCCTACCTGGAGCTGTTCGCAGCGCACCGGCTGCGCGCCGTGGTGCTGGTCGACGAGACCGTGCATACCTCCGTCCACACTCCGCGGCCGCCAAGCTCCGATCAGCAGCCCGGCGAGAGCGACCGCGACCACCGGCGGCGCACGATGCGAACCATGCTTGGCCCGGTCTACGGCCCGCAGGCCACCGACGAGGAGATCGACAGGCTGTCCGACTCCGCCTCCGGCTACGCGCCGGCAGGCGAGACACTGGGCCCCGACTACCACGCGCAGGACTGGCGTCCGCTCTGCCCCGCGATCAAGGTACCCGTGCTGGTGACCACCGGCCGCCACAGCGGCGCCTTCCCGGGCTGCCGGTACGCCGCCGACCACATCCCCGGCGCCCGCCTGGAGATCTTCGAGGACAGCGACCACGCGCCGTTCTACTCGGAAGCCGAGACGTTCAACCGCGTCGTCGCCGACTTCGTGAACGACCCGCTCGAGACGTAGCCTCTCTGGACGTCGTGTTCAGTTTGAGATGAGTCTCCCCGGTTGGCCCTATGATACGCCCGCATGGGACCGTGTGCGACGCGCAACGCTGCGGCGGGATGGACGGCGTTGTGTGTGCTGTGGAAGCACTGGCAGGCTGGACGTGCATCATGTGCAGCCGGTGTATTCCCGTGGTGCCCCCTTCGCCTTGGCCAACTTGGCCAGCGTCTGCCGTAGCTGTCACCGGTGGATACACCACGAGCTTGACGGCCTTGGTGCTGAAGGTCGACAGGACTGGCATGCCTGTGATGCCGCTGTTGCGCGTGTGCGAGAGTATCGACGGGCGCAACCACACCTGCCGTTCACGCCGCTTGCACGGCACCCAGCGTCGATCGATCCTCCGGCTCGACCGACGTCAGACACAGACTATCGCGCACGTCGTCGCGGTCGTCGGCGACGGCGTGCACGGCGCTGGGAGTTCTCTTTTCCAGATTGGCTGCTGTGGCCGTTGATGGTGCTTTGGTACGGCTTCTTCTGCGCCGCCTTGCTGGCGGGAGCACTTCGAGTCCTCGGGATCCTGGATTGAATACACACTGACCAGCTACCGCTCTCCTTCAGTGGCGCATGATGCCCGGACCTTGACAGGTTCTCCGTGATCTGCTACGGTCGACACGATGAGTGAAACAACGAACGTAATACTTTCATGTGCAAATCTACACCGAACCTAATGAATGGGAACCGCTGATGGATTTGAGCGAAGAGCTTCTTCGTGACCGGGTGATCCAGCCTTACTACAAGATGGAAAGTTTTGTCGCGAAAGGTAGAACGATCCATGCGGAAAATGTGTTTCGAATCCGCGTGTTCAGAACAGACGGACCATGGAAAGAACATGCAAAAAAACATGAGGACAGTAGTTACAACTGGGGCACAGAGGTTACCGATGAGTACATAACCAAGCCTCAGGGAAGCGACAAAGAATTACTGGTGTAACGCGATGCTCAAAGAAAAAGCGAAAGAAGATGGGCCGGCCTATCACGAGCAAACTCAAGATAGACGCCACTCCCGAGGAGGAAGATCAGGCTATCTTTCGAGCCGCCAAGAAAGCCAGATCCGGACTTGCAGAAGAAGCAAAGGACGGATGCCACAGACGATTAGTCACGTCATGAGAACATACTGTTGATGTATTCGCACGCTCAAAACGAGAAGAAAGCCACAGACCTCTCATTGAGAATTGAAGTTGAGCCGGGCCTATTTCGCGTTTCACGATTAGATAGCGGACGAGTGATCTATGGCAAGGCAATCCATCTGTCGGACAACATTCAGGTAGTTGTGTCTCTTTGGCTTGATGCTTATGAGATTGGCTATGAGCAAGCGAGTGAAAACGACGATGATGATTGAGACGAGCTCCCTATAGAGCACTCTCGCTACTCCGCTCGCTCAATCTACGAAATGGCAGTCAGCATCGACAACAACGAGACGTCAGTGGTCGGCGCTCAGGCTCAGCCGTGACCACCCGACGCTCGTAGGGCCTTTCAGGCGTGGCCAGGATTATAGGTAATGTCCTCCAAGGTAACCGCCACGCAGGCGGAGACTCGGTGTTCGGCCGAAGCCACGGCCACGGTGGCCGAATCCATCGGCGAACCGCTCGATAACTCGGACCAGGGAGGCGGCCGCCGCATCCCCGACTACACCTATCGCCACGCCCCCGGCGACCTGTGGCGCCCCCGGTACGATGGCGAGACCACCCCATCGTCGTAAACAACGGCCACAGCGATTTCCGCTACGCCGAACAGAAACGGACGCACCAGCTTCGCTACATGCTGCGGCTCTACGCCAAGGAGATGGTGCTGAGCAACTTCGCTGGGTATGACCCCGACCAGATGCTGGAGCGGCTGATTGAACTTTCCCTCAATCTACACGGAGGAACACCTCCGCTCGCTTCTCCCGAGGCGCCACGATCGAAAAGCAAGCGGATCCTCGATGAGCGACCTTTCCGAGTTTGACAATTGTTGCCAATGAATCCATGCTCGTCGCATGTGCACGATGAACGTTTCTCTCCCGGACTCTCTGAAGTCCTTTTGGAGGAGCAGCGCTCCGCTCGCGGCTACGGCACTTCCAGTGAGTATGTTGAGAGAACTGATTCGGAAAGAACGAGATCGCGAACGGCTTCGCGCCCTTCTGCTTGAAGGCGCCGCTTCCCCCCCGACCGTTCCCGCAGACGATGTCTTCTTCGACGAGTTGCGAGAACGGGTGCATACGCCGCGACAGAGTGTCGAAAAACCGGTCATTCCTTGTGAGCATCGCAGACGGGACATCCCTTGAGTAACTGAACGTTCCGAAGAGCCATGGACTACAAGAACCTCCACGAATTTGCCACCCAGTGTCTGTTCGACCTCGAACGCCTATTTGGTCCACGCGACTGCTGTCACGTGCTGTCAGGAATCACTCTCTGCGACATTTCCGGCCCTCGAATCTCTGATCCGACGGAGAAGCAAATCTCTATTGAGCTCCCAAAGCGTCAGGCCCAATGCGATCTATTGCTTCGCTGGCACATCGCTCATGAATGCGCACATCTACTCGATCCGCACGTAGCTCCAATCAACGTACTCGAAGAAGGAATAGCCGTCTGGTATCAGAACCGTAACGTCACGGACAAGTTTCGTGAGAAGACTGGCAAATACAGAGATGCAGAAACGCTGGTCGAACCGAATATAGAGAACCTTTTCTCAATCAAGTCGATACGGATCACGGGCACAAAGATCGGCGACATCGATTGGAAGGCCCTCATGCGGCATACGAATGTCGACAGCACTACCTGCAAGCGGCTGTGCGAGAGATTCTCAGACTGCAAGCCGTGGGACTTCTGATCGCTGCTGAGACGCTTGATGTTCACTGACTACGCTGGGCTTTGCACGTACGCTGTCGCCCCGTCACTCTGGCATGACGGCGCCTGCGGCCTTCAACATATCGCTGATGGTACTGGCTTTTCTATTTCGCGATGCGCACTCAAGCGGATGTTGACCGCCACTGCGGCCCGCAAGGTTCGGATCGGCACCGCGGTCGAGTAGCGCAGCGACTACTTCCGGCTCTTGGTAAGCGGCCGCCATACAGAGTGCCGTCCCTGACGAGGTGACTTCGTTCACATCGGCGCCGAGTTCGTCGATCAGATAGTCGAAGTGCTCGATTTCGCGGCCATAGTAGCCTGCGCACTGGAGCAGGGATTGGCTGCCGTCGCCCCGCCCGCGAATCAAGGCGCCGAGTCGAACGAACTGGTGCGCAATCTCGCGCGTTCGAGCCTTACATAGCGGCGTGTCCAAGTGCTCGCCGTCCCGTACCCTTCCGTTCGGATCAGCTCCATGTTCTTCGACCAGATGGCGGAGAACACGCGGGGCCCGTGCACAGTAGACCGCGGTGTCATCTCCGAACCTGGCGTTCAGGTTCGCACCTGCTTCGACAATCCTGTCGATCTCCTCCAGGTCACCACGCTGTATATGGCTACAGAGCTCGTCGAAGCCCGACCCTTCCCACTCCACCACGTCCCACTCCACTGCCGCCTCGGGCCCAATTGTCTTGAATTGGCAACCCCCGCAAACAAGTGCGCGCCTAGTCCCGTTTTCGGCGCGAAATACCGCGAGAGGTTTCCCGTGGGCATCTTTGACGACCCAGACATGCGAGGCGAACGTGTGCTGATTGGCGGAACCGCCTGGACCGACGTCGCCATAGTGGACCTCCTTGCCATTGAAATCGATCCAATGGTAGGAAACGTCTCCCTCGGTGCCATTCACAAAGATAATGGCTGTTTCGACACGGCTGCTCATTGATCTCGGGTTGTGGAGCCGGTCTGGATCAAATCTCTCCAAGTCTTTCCAGTCGGCACCCCTATCGATGTCCGGGTTCAGCAGATCCGATTGCCGCTCGGCCAAATCCGGCAGTTCGGACGGCCACTCGAACCTGGGAGACGTCCTCGGATCATAGCCCTGGAGGAAAAGGAGGTGCGTGCGCTCCCTTACCGGCGTGTATCGCCAATCTCCATCGCCGAACACTTGCGTGAGCAACGCGGCAAGCGGCGGGTCGTAGGTCTTCAGCTCTTCACGAGTGTTGACGTGATTGTGCTCGTCGTCGTTCTCGCGGTTGGCGTCAAACCACGATTGAGCTCCTTCGGCCCAGTACTCTTCTTTGTTGGTGATCGCGTAGGTGCCCCGCCACAGCCGCCTTCGCACTGCTTCGTCGAAAGCTCTCCCGAGCCGGTCATCGAACTCAGGCTCGATCGTATTGAGTGCCATTTCGTGAATGGCATGGCTGAACTCGTGTATGAGAATACTCTCGGACCAATAAGGATCACCGTGATAGCTCAACAGGTTCTCCTCTCCGCTGCTGGTCGCCGGTCGCTGTGGCGTGGGACCCAAACCGCGCGCCCGTCGATCCCAATAGCCTGCCGGGACAAGGTCGCTGTGTTCGGGGATGTCGGTTGTAAGCTCGTCGTGTGCCATCACGGCAAAGCGGACGCGGTTCTGAGCGAGCGCCCGCAACACATCCGCACGATGTCCGATCATCTGCGTGATCAGCCATGCAGCTTCCCGTATCGCATACGAGTTGACCGTCGCAGACGCTACGACCGGCAGTCCTCCAACGTCGATCCACTGCTGGTAGAACGGATCGAGGTTGAATGTGTCGCGGACAGTCTTCGGGACACGCGTCGGTTCAGCGATGATGTTCGTCTCACTTGGCGATCGATCGACTCTCCGGTCCTGCTGGTCATCGCCACCGCCCATGTCCCAGAAACCGGCCTTGATCAGGTCAATCAGCAATTCCAGCGCAAGGAAGCGTGTTTCCCAATCAGGCACCTCGTTGCCGTGAGCGTCCAGCGCCGTCGCCTCAAGCGCCGCGTCGAGCGTTCGGGCAACCCTGTCGCGACCGAGACGAGAAGCAGAAATGTCAATCATGGGCATGTCATCGACGTCCAGATCGTGCTCCATCACCGTTTCCGGCCTCGGCAGCTCATCTTCAACGCTCAGTTCGTTACGGATCGAGCCGCCCGTCACTACTGCTCGCGCCGGTGTGTCTTTAGCGCGGAACAAACCGAGAACCGTTCCGCGAACATCCTTGACCATCCAGACATGACTCGCGAAGGTGTGTTGGTAGGCCATATCGCTCGGGCCGACACGTCCATATTCTACCTCTTGTCCCTCGTAGTTGATCCAGTGATAGGAAATTTCCGCTTCGGTCCGGTTGTCGAAGACGATTCCGGTGTCTACACAGCAGTCTTCTGATCTTGGATGAGGCGCCTGGCCTAGTGCGATTGGCTCCAACGATTCCATCCCCTCGATGGGAACGGCTATACCGTCCTCGGTCTCCTCGTCGTCGAGTTCCACGCCGCCTTCGACGCACTGCCCGGAGTCAGAAACACAAACGAGAACCTCGTATTGGTCCATGTGATTCTCAAGCCCCGACCCTGGGACTAAGCAGTTGCCTGTTCTGTAAATCTTGCCGGGATGGATGCCGCCTTCGAACTCAGCTCGACAGATGAACAGACTCTCCCCGTGCGCTTCTCGCCCTGCAACGACTGCAGACTGTGGAATGCGCCCTCGGTCAGCACTCTCCCAAGAAACGATAGAAACCGTGTCCGACTCTGTCAGGAACCCGGGCTCCGACTCGGGTGTGCCGCGATCACCGATAGCCGCGAGTAGAATATCATAATGGTCCAGAAGGTGCTCTCGGCTTCCCCAAGGAACAGCGCAACCGACCATTCCGTGACTGATCTTGCCCGGATGGATGCCGCCTTCGAACTCAGCTCGACAGATGAACAAATTCTCCCCGTGCGCTCCTCGGCCAGCAACGAGTGCGGACTCTGGAATGTGCCCTCGGTTAGCACTCTCCCAGGAAAGGCCAGTAACCGTGTCCCCGGGTTTTGTCTCCGATTCGATTACGTCACCATCCTGCTCATCGTGCACCGTGGTGTCGGGCTCGACGGCTCCCCTGAAGTCCGTCATGCGCTGCCATGCCCGGCATCCGTACCAGCACTGCAGCACGGTCTGCATGCCGGCCGCCTCGTCGTGGAGCAGCAGCAGCCACGACAGTCGCCATTCGTTTTCCGAGATGTACGGCTCCTCTTGGTCCAGGAAAGGCACCTCGAGCTGAGCCGCCTGAACGATCATCGCCGCGCTGCTCGGCTCGGCATCAAGAGGTCCGGTGAAGCGCGGCAGTCTGCCGCTCGTCTTGATCCGGTACCGCCCGGTTCCGACGTTCCACTCGCCCCAACCCGACGCCGTGCGCAGACGCCACCCAGCTCCCGATTCAGGCGGGTCGGACGCGCTTCCCCAGACGGACACCTGGACCACGGTCCCGTCAGCCTCCTCGTACACCACCCACGCGCCGTCATACGGGCCTGCGCGGTTCTGGGTGCCCTGCGGGTAGCCGCCCCACGTCCACGGGGTGACCTCGGCATCAAGGTTGTTTGACGGGTCGAAATGGATCGTGAACGGGAAGTCCGAGTCGGGCAGGCGCGTCCAGCCGGAAGCGTCGTGGTCGACGTGAACAGCCGCGACGTCGACCTGAGTGGCGTCGCTGTCGACCGCGCCGGCCAGCATGTCAGCCGTGACGGTCGCTCGCCGCGTTTCCGGTTCGCCGACGACTACTGCGAACGTGCGTTCCTGGGCATCCTTGATCGTCCAGACATGCCCGGGAAACGTGTGTTGATCGACCGTCTCCCCGGGCTCTACCGAGCCGTAGTACATCTCGCGCCGGTTGTAGTCGAGCCAGTGAAACGAGATGACCTCTGCCGTCTGGTTCACGAAAACGATGGCCGTTGACGGAGTGTCCTTCGTCGCCGGCTGCGACGTGAGTTTGTGAAGTTCCTCCGCGGCGTGGAGCTTCATCTCGGGTAGACTCACGCCGCCAGCGACGCACTCTCCGGTCCCGGAACCACACCCGTCGATCCAGTCCTTGACGGTTGCCACTCGCGTGTAGACGGCGACGACGGGATGCCCGGACCGGTCGTGCCCCGAAATCGAGGCGATGCCGACCAATCCGTAAGCACCGTCTTCGGTCTCTACCAGCAGCGGCCCGCCGCTGTCTCCACTTCGTATGCCACGGTTCCGATCTCCCGCGCATATCGTCCCTTCGTGGACGATCTCGCCCCTGCCATCGACGAAGGAGTGTTCCGTACGACAGGCCTCAGCGTGGTAGATCGGCGCACTGACCACCTTGAACAGCCCGTCGCGGTCTCTCTGCCCATTCTCATCCTCGCCGTACCCGATCAAGACTGCCGTGGTGCCGTCGGCAGCGTAGCGCGCCTCGTCCTCAAGGCCGAGAACTTGGATCGGAACCATGCCCGACGAGACAAACGGCCGCGCCGTCTCGAGGAGCGCGACGTCGTTTCTGAATCCGTCGCCCTGCCAATAGTAACGCGGATGAGAGACCACGCGCTTGACCGGCACCCGTTCCCAATCATCGTTCGGCCACCCACGCGACAGGTCGCCGATCTCGTCGGGTCTGATGGTGGAACCATCTCCCTTGACCACGCAGTGGGCAGCCGTGACCACCCAAGTTGGGGCGATGATTGCGCCAGTGCAATATCCGTAGTCATCGCCCACGTATGCAATGAAGCGGAACGACTCGGGCGGCATGGCTTCCGCCCCGGTGAGCGCGTCGACCCGGACGGATGAGCCGACCGTCAGCAGCAACGCAAGCCCTGTCGCGGCCACCAACGTCCACGGGGTTTTAGTCTGTCTCATGATCTGCTCCACGTTTTTCCACGCCGTCCAGTAGTCGACACCAAGTCACAAGGGCGTCTGTCGCAATGCGTGGACGCTGAATTAACAACAAGGGATCGAAACCGCCCGCCGTGCAGGAAGCCAAGCGCGAAAACATCGTGTCACATCGAACATAGCTGCAAGAAGCCGCTTCAAGAGCCTCTGCTATTGTGTGAGGCGATCCTTAGATGAGATTGGGACATGAACTCCGCTTCGGTGTTGCCTCCCTTTTGGCTATTGCATCTTCCGCATAGCAGTTGTAGGTTATGGTCGATGTTCAGGAACTCCAAGCTGATGCCGTGTTCTCTGAACGCCTTCGTAGGAATGATGTGATCAATATCCATGTCCGTGACAGGTAGAGATCTGCAGCAACCGGCGCAGCGACCGTCTTGACGACCCCACAACTCACGCTTCCTCCTATTATCTGGCGGATTCGTCGGTGTAGACGTGGCTGAGGTCCGAGACACAACGGGAGACGCTTCCGGCTCAGAATCGCGGGCGGCATCGACATCTTTCGTCCCTACCCCTTCAGACATACCTCTCGGCAGGCAGTACTGGTTGAATATCTGCAGGTCATCAGGCGTGATCGTAAGTGCCCAGCCGGTAATCACTGTGCCGCCTCCTCCGGGGGCTGAGTAGGCGTTGCACGTGTTCTTGAGCGGTCGAGACCGTAGCCTGTGTCTCTCGGTCCCGGCAAATTCCATTTCGTCTGTTTCCTCGTTCCGTCTCCAGACGAGATTGCACGGTGTCCTCAACTTGGAGACGATTTCGTCCCTGTTTCTTCCTGGTGCAAGAACAATCTTCCGGATTCGCTTGTCAGCCGCGCAGCGCTCGGCGGCAACCAGTGGGATCTGGGGGACTCCTCGATTCATACGGATCGCGCCTTTCATGGCTGCAAGGGTAAGAACGGTTGCAAAGGCAGTCAAGGGCCGCCCGCCAACGAGTTGCCTTGTTCGTTCGGCGCCGCTACGCCGCGGAAACCATGGCGGCGCCTCCGTGGCGCCCTATAGCTCGTGCCGAAGCTCGGCCGGGCGGTACCGTATGGATGGCGTACCTGGCGGGTAACCCAGGTCGGCGCTGTCACATTGGTTGTCCGGTGCACCTGCGAGCTTGAGATAGCCTACAGGTCGGCGACCTCCGCAATGGTCTCGGCGACCAGGGCGAACAGGTCGTCGATCTGGGACGGCGTGATGGGCAGAGGCGGCGCCAGGGCGATGGTGTCGCCGGTGACGCGGATGAACGCCCCCTTCTGGAACGCCTTGTGCAGCGCGGTCATGCCGCGCACGGCCGGCTTGCCCGGCACGGGCGCCAGCTCGATCGCCGCGGTCAGACCGATGTTGCGGATGTCGATCACGTGCGGCAGCCCGCGCAGGTTGTGCGCGGCGTTCTCCCAGTGCCCGGCGAGATCGGCCGCGCGGGTCAGCAGGCGGTCGCTCTCGTAGACCCTGAGCGTGGCGCGCGCCGCGGCGCAGGCCAGCGGGTGGCCGGAGTAGGTGTAGCCGTGCGTGAACTCGATCGCGCCCTCCGGCCCCGCCATGAAGGTGTCGTAGATCTCCTCCCGAACCGCCACCGCCCCCATCGGCACGGTGGCGTTGGTCAGCCCCTTCGCCAGCGTGACCAGGTCCGGCAGCAGGTCGAAGTGCGTCGCCGCGAACGGTGAGCCCAGCCGCCCGAAGCCGGTGATCACCTCGTCGAAGATCAACAAGATGCCGTGTGCGGCGGTGATCTCCCGCAGCCGCTCCAGGTAGCCGACCGGCGGCACCAGCACGCCCGTAGAGCCGGACATGGGCTCCACGATCACCGCGGCGATGGTCTCCGCGCCGTGCAGGGCGATCAGGTCCAGGAGCGCGTCGGCGCGCTCGGCGCCGTGCTCGGGCTGACCGCGGCTGAAGGCGTTGCGCTCCGGGTCGTGGGTGTGCGGCAGGTGGTCGACGCCGGGGAGCAGCGCTCCGTACGGCGTGCGGTTGGGGCCCATACCGCCCACGGAGATGCCCCCGAAGCCCACCCCGTGATAGGCGCGCTCGCGGCCGATCAGGCGGGTGCGGCCGGCCTCCCCGCGCCGCCGGTGGAAGGCGAGCGCGATCTTCAGCGCGGTGTCCACCGCCTCGGACCCGGAGTTGACGAAGAACGGGTGGCCGAGGTCGCCCGGCAGGATCGCCGACAGCTCGCCGGCCAGCTCGAACGCTCCCGCATGGCCCATCTGGAAGGACGTCGCGTAGTCCAGCTCCGCGACCTGGCGCTGCACGGCCTCCACGATCTCGGCCCGGCCGTGGCCGGCGTTCACGCACCACATGCCGGCAATCCCGTCGATGAGCCTGCGGCCGTCGCGGGAGCGGTAGTAGACGCCCTCCGCCGACTCCACCAGCCGCGGGGCGCTCTTGAACTGCCGGTTCGCCGTGAACGGCATCCAATAGGTCTCCAGGTCCAGCTTGCTCTTCGTCGTTGACACCAGTTCCCTCCGATCAGAGAATCGTCACGGGACCGTACCGCCCCAAGCGCTCACGCTCAACCACGCATCCATGACAGCCGAACCACCCCCGTACGGAGTCGTCAACGCCCGCAACTGCGGCATGACCGCGCGCGACGGCGTCCGGCTGGCCACCGACGTGTGGCGGCCGGCCCGCGACGGCGAGCCCCTGCCCGGCCCGTTCCCGGCGGTCCTGATGCGCACCCCGTACAACCGCGCGCGCCCCACCCACCAGGAGATGTGCGAGTTCCTGGCATCCCACGGCTACCTGGCGGCGATCCAGGACTGCCGCGGGCGCTACGCCTCGGAGGGCGAGTTCGTGCTGCTCGCGAACGAGGGGCCCGACGGCTACGACGCCATCGAGTGGCTGGCGGCGCTGCCGTACTGCGACGGCAACGTCGGCACGTACGGCACCTCCTACCTGGCCTGGGTCCAGAACGCGGCGGCGATCGAGCGGCCGCCGCATCTCAGGGCGATGTGGGTCAACCAGGGCGGCGCCAACGGCAACACCGCGACCCTGCGCCACAACGGCGCGCTGGAGCTGCGCTGGCTCACCTGGGCGGTGACCTTCGGCACGGTGTCGCGCGAGGCGCTGCGCGACCCGGATCTACAGGCGAGCCTGACTCGCGCCGGCGAGCGGATGTACGAGTGGCTCAAGCGCCTGCCGTGGAGCGGCGACGACTCGCCGCTGGCCGGCCTGCCGGGCTACGAGCGATGTGCACGCGACCTGTACGAGCACGGCGACGCTGACGAGTTCTGGCAGCAGCCCGGCCTCAACTTCGCCGCCCACTACGACCGCACGGCCGACGTGCCGACCAGGTACGCCGGCTCCTGGTACGACTCCTACACGCGCGCCACGGTCGAGAACTACCAGGCTCTGAGCGAACGGCTGGCCAACCAGTCGCTGCTGATGGGGGCGTGGGTGCACGGCGATTCGACCATGGACACCTGCGTGGCCGGCGATGTCGACCTGGGGCCGGGCATGCCGGTCGCGGGCAACCTGGCCGCCGACTTCCGGCACCTGGTGAAGCGCTGGTTCGACCGTCACCTGCGGGGCGAGGCCAACGGTGTCGAGTCCGAGCCGCCGGTGCGCCTGTTCGTGATGGGCGGCGGAGCGGGCGGACGCACCGCCGAGGGTCGGCTGCAGCACGGCGGACGCTGGCGCACCGAGCGCGAGTGGCCGCTCGCCCGCGCGGTCCCGACGCCGCTCTACCTGGCCGTCGACGGCGGCCTCACCGCGGACCCGCCGGACTCGGCGGCCGAATTGACGGCCCGCTTCGATCCCGAAGACCCGCTGCCGAGCATCTCGGCCAACACCTCGTCGCTGAACGAGATCCTGCCCTCACCGCCGCGCTTCACGCCGGAGGCGCCGAACGCCATGACGCGGGTGATGATCGTGCAGGGCGGCGCCGACCAGCGCACGCGGCCGGACGTGCACGGCTGCGAGCCGCCGTTCACGCCGCTGGAGTCGCGGGCGGACGTGCTGCTGTTCGCGACCGAGCCGCTTGCCGAGCCGCTGGAGGTGACCGGACCGATCACGGCGACCATCTACCTGTCCTCCGACGCGCCGGACACCGACCTGTTCGCGATGCTGCAGGACTACTACCCGCCGAGCGCCGCGTGGCCGGACGGCTACCGGCTGAACGTCGCCGACGGCATCATGCGCGTGCGCTACCGCGACGGCATGGACCGCCCCACGCCGATGGAGCCCGGACGGGTGTACCGGGTCGCCTTCCCGCTGTATCCCACCAGCAACCTGTTCGCCGCCGGCCACCGGCTGCGGCTGCTGGTCAGCTTCTCGTCGTTCCCGCGCTTCGACGTCAACCCCAACACCGGCGAGCCGATGGGCCGCCACACGCGGGCGCGGGTGGCCACCAACACCATCCACCTGTCGCCCGAGCACCCCTCGTCGGTCGAGCTGCCGGTCGTGGGGAAAGGAGGCCGCTCTTGAGCCTGCGCGTCGGACTGGTCGGCTCGCGCTTCGCCGCCAACTTCCACGCCGAGTGCTACCGCGGGCTGGGCGATGGAGCCGTGAGCCTGGCCGGGGTCTACTCGCCTACCCCCGAGCGCCGCGACGAGTTCGCCGAGCGCCACGGCGTGGCGGCCTGCGCCTCGCTCGACCGGTTGCTGGAAGTCTCCGACGTGATCGACGTCTGCGCGCCGCCCTACTCGCACGAGCCCTGCGTGCTCGCCGCCGCGGCGGCCGGCAAGCACGTGATCGTCGAGAAGCCGTTCACCGGGGCCTTTGGGCCGGCGGACGATCCCGGCTGGCGCGGCGACCTCGCCTCCAAGGGCGAGATGCTCGACCAAGCGATGGCCAGCGCGGCACGCATGCGCGACGCGGTCGAGCGGGCCGGCGTCACGCTCTGCTACGCCGAGAACTGGGTCTACGCCCCGTCCGTGCAGAAAGAGGTGGAGGTCATCGCAAAGACGCGGGCGCGCATCCTGTGGATCCAGGGCGAGGAGTCCCACTCCGGCTCGCACTCCCCGGTCTACGGCATCTGGGCCAGGACCGGCGGCGGCTCGCTGGTCGGCAAGGGGTGCCACCCGCTCACCGCCGCGCTGTACCTGAAGCGCGTGCAGGGCCAAGCCACCGACGGCGCCCCGGTGCGCCCGCGCGCAGTCAGCGCCCGCGTGCACCGCCTGACGGGCGCGGCCGGTTTCCGTGACCTGGGCTGGCTGCGCACCGACTACCACGACGTGGAGGACTACTGCCAGGTGCACGTGGTCTTCGACGACGGCACCGTCGCCGACATCCACTCGACGGAGATCGTCATGGGCGGCGTGCACAACTGGCTGGAGGTGTACGCGAACAACCACCGCATGCGCTGCAACATCAACCCGACCGACACCAACCTCCTGTACAACCCGGAGGAGCGGCAGCTCGACGACGTGTACGTAGTGGAGAAGATCGGCACGAAGCAGGGCTGGTCGTTCCCGGCCCCGGACGAGGACTGGGCCACCGGCTACCGGCAGGAGCTGGCCGACTTCCTGGGCGCGATCCGCGACGGCCGCGAACCGGCGAGCGGCCTGCCGCTGGCGATCGACACGACCGCGGTGCTGTACGCCGCGTACCTGTCGGCGGAGCGGGGGGGCCAGGAAGTGGAGGTACCGCGATGAATCCGCACCGTGACATAGGAGGCTGGGACATAGGAGGCAGGGACGAAGGAGGCAGGCGAGATGTCCGCTGACCTCCAGGTGAGCCGCGACCGTGTGATGGTCCTGGCCAAGACCGGCCGCCTGTCGAGCTGGCACCGGCTCACGGAAGACGAGCGCCGCTCGGCGGAACAGGAGCACGTCGACCTGATGCTGTCCGTGGCCGCCCGCCACCGCATGCGGCGCCTGGAAGGCTTCCGGCTGATCGGGCAGCAGGGCCGCTGGCAGCGCTTCTGGCTGATCGAGTTCCCGACCTTCGCCGGCGCCGAGGAGTGGATCGAGGCGGAGATGGCGCCGCCGTACGGCCGCGACGGCTTCTACGAGTACCACCTGGCGCGCCCGCTGGCGCCCGGGCACTTCGACGCATGGCTGCCCGGACCGCCGCGGGTGATCACTCCGCAGGAGGCCGATCCGGCCGAGATCCCGGTGCTCGCTGCCGACCGATCCAGCGTGGTGGTGCTGCAGTTCTCCCGCAGCGACGGCGCCGGCGGGCGCGCCGATGCCGAGCAGACCGAGGGCCTGCAGCGGGTCGCCCGCGAGCACGGCATGCTGCGGCTCGAGTGCTTCCAGCTCGTCGACCCCGTCCCGGCGTGGCACCGCGCCTGGATCTGCGAGTTCCCGGACCTGGCCGGCGCCGAGGCATGGATCGAGGCCGAGGCGGCGCCTGCGCGCGCGGCGCGCGCCGAGCGCATCTCCTTCCTGTCACGCCGATGGTCGCCCGAATACACCGCCGCCTGGTGCCCGGCCGAAGGCTGATTCCGCGCCTCGACCTGGCCGGACGTCCATGCTCCTCGGACAGCCGTTGCCCATCGTGGCGGCGGCCGCGGCGATCGTCGCCGCCGCATCGGCGCTGCAGGCAACCGTCGGCTTCGGCCTGGCGCTGCTGGCGATCCCGCTGCTCCACCTGAGCGGCTTTGCGCCCGAGCAGGCGATCGTCATCTCCAGCTCGGCCATGATGGTGCAGATGGCCAACGGCGTGCTGCGTCTGCGCGCTTCCGTGCAGGCGCGCGAGCTCCTGGGGCCGCTGGCGATCACCATGCCGGCCATGCTGATCGGCGTGCTGGGCCTGCGGGCGGTGGTCGCCGTGAATCCCGACCTGGCCCGGCAGGCCGCCGGCGCCGTCGTGCTCGGCGCGCTGGTGGTGCTGCGCGTGGTGCGGCCCGCCCCGCGCGCCCGGGTGGCCTGGCCATGGACGGCGCTGGCGATGAGCACGTCCGGGCTGCTGGGCGGGTCCACCGGCATGGGCGGCGCGCCGTTGGCGCTCTGGTCCTACGCGCACGAGTGGCCGGCGGAGCGGATCCGCGCCACCATCTGGGCGATCGCGTTGCCCGCCACCGGCACGCTGCTGGTGCTGCTGGCGGTCGCATTCGGGGCAAGTGCGGTGCGCGCGCTGGCGCTGGCCGCGCTGCTCGCGCCGTTTGCCCTGGCCGGCTCGAACGCAGGCCTCGCGCTGGCGCGAAGGCTGTCGGTCGAGCGGCTGCGGGCCGCCGCCGTCGTCGTGCTGGCCGTGCTGGGCGTCAGCGCGATCGTTCGCCCGCTGCTGTCGTAGGCCTATCTCCTGCTCACATAGCCCACGCGCCGCGCCTGAAGATCGGGAAGGAAGTACCAGTGACCGGCGTGCCCGAATTCGTCTCCCTGCGCGCCGGCATCGGACCGGCCTGATCGGCGGCGTACCCTATGCTGGCCGGCACCGCCTTCTGACAGGGCAAGCGTCACGTGTACGTCAGGAGAGGCCCTCCACCGCCTCCTTCATCTCTCGACGTTTCTCAAACTCTTCATGCTCTGTCGTATACTCCACGCCCGCCCGCCCGGTTTCCACGATCCGCGGATCGGGATCGTTCAGCAGTTTCTCGAACGCCTTTCGTCGGCCCGCCCACATGTCGCTCTCCGGACCCACACAAGTCCAGGATCGGCCGATGGTTGCATCCAGCACATCATGCGTCGAGTAGCCGCGATCGAGAGCCTCCAGCGCTATTCGCCGCCATGTGTCGCCCGGATCACCCTGTAGCGGATCGAGATGATGTTCTTTCAGTGACTCCAACTCGACCAATTGACGATAGAGATCAAGATCACCGTTCACAAGCAATTCGATCACGTCGGTCACACCGAACGTCATGCCGGCGGCTGCCAAGAGCTTCAAGACTCTCCGTCGATGTCCGCGGTCCAACGATTTGACTATCGTCTTGGTCAGGTCTCTTGACATCCACCGCGTCCTAGAATCGGGGCCGGTCAGGTTCGACACGAGCCAGTCAGAGGCAAGCTCGCTGTTATTGGACAGTACTTCCCCAAGCCAATAGTCGTTCGATGGCCCACCGTTTCCCGGCGTCGAGCGAAGAACAGCCTGTCGCCACGAAGCATAGAGCGGCTCCGGAATCTCTCCTTGCCGAGCCTGCCAGTAGCCTATTGCCGCCGCCGCGGCAATCCGAGGGACGCTCGACTCCAGCATCGCTCTGGTCGCAGCCTCCGGTATATCAAAAGCGGACGAACCAAGGAAGTCCTCCAGGTTCGGCATTTCCGCTGCATGAGAGAGCGCTTCCGCGAACAGGTCGCATGGCACCGGTCGTTGGACCAACACCGTCTCTACTGCGCTCCAGCGGTATTCGTCTTCGTCAAAGCACCGTCGAGCGAGACACGTCCAGCCCCTGCGGCCGTCGGCCGCAGCTCTGCGGAAGAACGGTGCAACCAAGGAACTCGGGAGCGAACGACCAATGAGCGCTTCGGCCGCCGCCACGGGATCCGGCACACGCTCAGCCAGTTGCGCACAAAATACGGCCATGAAGCGGGGCCGTCCGATTCCCGCCAAGTTGGCCTCATACTCACACCAGTTCAGGACGGACGCGACATCGTCCAGGGAACGACTTCTCCAGTTGTCCGCGAGTTCGGCGAGCGCGTCGAACCAAAGTTGGCGTTGTCGCTTCCACCCCTTGGCGCCGAATGACTCTGATGGGCACAGCACTTCAAACTCAGGATGGAGGCTCAAACCGAGGGCTATCCCTAGACGGTCCGCCATCTCACCAATCCGATGCTGTACACCCGGATGTTGGCGAGAAATAGTGGCCATGTCTTCGAGCATCTTGATGGCGCCATCGCGCAATATCAGCTTAGTGATGTCGCCGAACCTGACGGGAGGAAAGAATGCCCCCTGGGGATTGATCCACGCTCCCACGAGCATAAACAGGTCGGACCACGGCACTCGCTCAGACCCGTTCATCACCTTCAAGACCGCAGGCCAGTGCTCGACCAGCGCCCGCAGTTCGTCATCGGCAAGTAGGTTACTCCTAAAGGACACCCTGTCTCCAATACCTGGATCGGAAACATTATAGTCGAATCCTGGCATCATGGCTACGCACAGAGCACGGACGGCGGGCTCTCCTTCCCGGTTCTTCTTCCACCATGCAACCGTCGCTTGCACGAGCGACAGGCGTCGCTCGATGAAGGTATTCCGGGCGGATGAAACGCTCTTTACCCACTCTTTCAATTCATCTATGGGACCTTCCGATGATTCTACAGAAGGCCCCCTGTCGCCCACCATCTGATCGAGTAACATGGGTACCGCAACCTCGGGTGCATTGAGCAGGGCCGGCTCAGCGATCTCCTGCATGAATTCGGGATGTGTTCGGAGGGCATATCGCGCCTCCGCCGGCCCGAGCGATGCGTACGCAGACCACAGCTTCGCCGAATCCACTTCTTCAATCCGAGATTCGAGGTCGGGAATGGGGGCGCCGCGCGATCGGGCACCGATCATTGTGTCGATTGCGTCCTCGGGGTTTTCCACGACTTCGAGAAACGGAGCGATCTCAAGCGCCCCGGGCCCTTCGTAGAAGACCCGCTTAACTATGGTCCAGCGCATCGGATCCGGTTCGACGCAAATCACTCCGTTTGATCGTTCGCAGATGACCCCCGCTGCGCCGAGTTTGGCAAGATCGCTGCCAACGTCGAATGGCGGCCTGCCCAAACATTGCGCGACGGCATCCTGCCGTACTCCAGCAGCGCCGCCAAGCGCGAATGGCGCCAACAACCTCTGTGCGTCGATGTCCATGATCTGAGCGAGACCTCTGGCTAGTTCGTCGACCAGCGACTCACCGCTGAAGACCTCTTGGACGTTACCCGTGAGACACAGGTGCGCAAGGGTGGCTGCGAGCCCCGGTCGACCCGCGGCCTGCTTTCGGATGACCCAGAGCAGCCGGTCCGGTCCGTGAATGCCGATCGACTTGATGATTTCTACCATCGTGTCGGCATCGATCGGATCAAGCCGAAGCTCGGCCGTGCGCCCGACCTTGAGCGCGCTGCGGACGACACCGGCTGCCCCCGGCCAACTCGTCGCGATAATGCGAAACTCGGCTCCTACATGGCTCCTGATCTGATCGAGCTCCGCGATCTGAGCGGGTCTGAGGTGTGCGT
This sequence comes from Spirochaetia bacterium, assembly GCA_965202935.1. Taxonomy (GTDB): domain Bacteria; phylum Spirochaetota; class Spirochaetia; order SZUA-6; family Bin103; genus CATQHW01. The sequence goes on along the minus strand of OZ241879.1, from coordinate 6,093,672 downwards.
CATCCACGATCACCGCTACCGGCCGCAGACTGCGCAGGTCGTTTGCAATCTGCGTGCGGTCTTGATCGACAAGGAAGCGCGCATGCCCCTGCTGCGCAAGCGACCACAAGAGAAACGTCTTGCCCGATCCCGGCTCGCCCACCAGCAGGCAGTCGCCCTGTTGCTCCAGAAGCCAACGAATCTCGCGTTCGCGGCCCAGGACGACCTCGCCAAGCAACGGACGCTGATTCACTGGAAACAGACTTAGCGCGGCGGGGCTTCCCGTCACTCCAAGGAGACGCCGGCACCATTCAGGATGGCGATACAGACGATATGCAAACCACTGCTGGTCGTAGGTCTGTCGGAGCGTCACGCCGCGCTCACGAGCTGCGTTGATTAGTTTCTTCCGGATCGCGGGGGTGATCCGTCTTGACGTGGCAAACAAGACATCCGTAAACCGCCAGCCCTTCCCGATTGCTCGATCGAGGTTGCGGCGAAGGTTGTCGACGAGCTTTGCGCCGGTGGTGGTGATCAGCGGAAACGGCTCGCCCCTTGCGCTGGCAACGGCACCATCGAAGCCGTCGTCGGCGCCACCGCGCACCGGCACCAGCTTGGGCCAGTCACGGCGGAGCAACTCGGCAGCGCACTCTTCAAACACGTCGGGATTCACCCTGCGTGCGAAGGCGGCGAGGATCGCCTCATGGTGCCGGTCGAGCGTTACACCGGACGACGACGCGACCGCTGTCTCGGACCCACGCGAGTTTGCGACTCTCTCAAGACGGTCAAGCATTGGCTCCGATATTCCCAACTCTCCTCGCTCCCAACGAGCGACGGTGTTCGGCTTGACCCCTACGGCATCCGCCAGCGCCTTCTGCGTGAGCCCGAGTCGCCGGCGGAGGGCCTTGATGTCAGTGTTCTGCTCCATGCGCACCAAGCATGAATGCGCATTTCCTATACGTCAAGTATGCATTTTGTTCCAGATCTTCTTGCATACACCTTGCCCCGACGGCGGTTGAACGCAAAAACGGCTACAACGCGACAACTGTCTCGGTGTCGCCAGCGTCGAGGGCGTTCATGTACGCGAGGATGAGGTCGCGGGTGCGGTAGTGGCCGTATTCCGTCTCGTCTTGGCGGCGGACGATCGGGAAAGTGTCGAGGACGTAGGCGGCATCCTCGCGGGACAGGCCGTAGAGGTGGAAGTGGAGAGCGTCGAGACGGGCGCGGAGGTGGCGGCGGTGCTCGGGATCCCAGGTGAACGGCGGCCCGTCGTAGCCGAGGTCGCGGGCGACAGGCGCCATGTCGTGAGCGGTGTACGTGAGGCGCAGGACGTGATCGCGGGTCAGGTCGCCAGCAGTCTGGTTGCCGAAGCGTCGATGGTAGTCGGCCATTGAGATCACCGGGATCTGCTCGACGATGAACCAGTTCAGGTGTTGTCCCTGAACCTTCTGCCGGGCGACGAAGTCGAACGCGAACGAGTTAAGGCAGGCGGCCAACAGCCAAGCGTGTTCGCGGTACCCGCTTGCCTCTCCAGGACTTGGCCAGAGTAGGGGCAACGTGTTGCCGAAACCCGACAACGGCACCAAGCTTGCGATCATGGTACGGACATTGGTGGGCGCGGTTACGTCCTTGAAGGCCAGCGCCCAATCCACGTCGTGAGGCCATTCATGCGAGTCGGATCGGACCCAAAATTGGGGAGCCGGAAGCCACGCAGGGTTCGCGTGCTGGTCCGGGTTGGCGTCCCGTGGTTGGGCGGGCCGATTCAGGTTGTCCGGGTTGACGACCACGCTGGCGGCGCGGTGGTCGAACGCCTGTACCATCTTGCCCTCGTACAGCGGCAGGCACAGCTCCGCTCCCTTCTTCCATCGGTTGCCCGCGACGCGATAGAATCCGTCGGCGTCGAGCTGGGCGGCGGTGCGGAATCGAGAGGAGTCGTTGGTCATGTGGAACATGGTGTGGTAACGCACCGGCCAAGCGCGGCGTTCCTCATCGCCCGAACGGTCGACCAACACCGGATGGCGTTCGTAGATGCGGCGGGTGATGTCGGCGTCGCGACGGCTGCGGAACACCGGGGCGGTGCCGGTGTTGGGGTTGACGCGAGCAAAGTCCTCCGGCGTGAGAGGAAAGCACCGCTGCGCGTCGTCAATGGCGGCCGTGTCGGGCAGGAAGAAGGCACACTTGGTCTCGTCGAAGCGACGGTTGTCCCCGCCGAAAATCAAGGCACAGAACTTGAACCGCGAATCGACGGCCGGGAAGAACGGTGGCAGATTGGTGCCGAAGCGACGGTTCTCGAAGTCGAACAGGCCGCCGACTCGCCCGTTGGTGGAGAGGTCCTTGAAGAAGCGGGCGGCGGTCTTGTCGGCGTATATGCCCGATGGTGTGAGCAGCCCCACCAGTCCGTCGCGCTTGACCAAGCTCATGGCGCGCTCGACGAACAGCGAGTAGAGGTTGATGTCGCCGCTACCGAGCAGGGGATAGCTGCCCGACGCGCGCACTACGCTTGCCAGTTGGTCGGCACGTTGCTTGGCGGCGTCGAAGTCGGCGGCCATCGACTCGCCACGGTTTCGCAACCGGAGAATGGACGCACGCCGCGCGGCGGCGGTCGGGGCGTGGGCTATCGCCGGCGCACGGGTCGCGAACCACTCCACCTCCTGAAGTTTGATCCGGTCCCAAGGCGGATTGCCGATGACCGCATCGAACCCGCCATCGGGGCGACGGTTCTGCCAGTTCCACCACACGCCGGGGAAGGCCGCTTCCCAGTGCAGGAACTCCTCTCGCCGGGCAACAGCGCGAGCTTCCGTCCAGCGCTCGCGTAGCGTCGCCCAGTGACTCGGGTCGACACCGGCCGCGCCGTCACTCATCGACTCCGGCCCACGCGCCAGGATCTGGTATGCATCTGTCGGCCTCCGGCTGAGCGTTGCGGCCAACGGTGTCTCGAACCGGGAACGCGCTGAGGCTCTCATTTCGGCGGTCATCCACTGCAACCCGCAGATACAATCGAGCAACCCCCTCAGGTCGGAGGTAGTCTGCTCTACGCCGAGAAACACTGACGCCGACTCGTGCACCTCCGCCACATCGGCATCCGACATCTCCTCGATCCGCGCCATCCCTTCCGCGGCGATCTCCGCTCCTGCCATGGTAGAACCGGCAAACAACCCACCAAGCCGATCAAGCTCTTGAATCGCATCCAGGACGCGGATGCCGATCAGCGAATCGCCGCACCTCAGGTGATGATCGAGAAACGACAGCGGCGCGCCCACCGTGAAGCTGTGCAACCACAACGAGACTTTCGCAAGTTCCACGGTCAGCCGGTTCTTGTCCACGCCGTAGATGCACCGCTTGAGCACCATGCGACGGATGATCGCTTGGTCGGTTAGCTGGGCCACATCAATGATCCAGTTGCCTTCCCGCGCGCGTCGCTCAATCCCCTGCCGAATCTCCGCGATCCGCCCCACCAGCGGCGATTCATAGGCTCCGTCCAGCCACTCCGGCACCGCTGGCACGTATTCGATCAACTCCGCGATATAATCCGACAGGAAGTCGACCGCGCTTACCAGGAAGTGGCCGCTCCCCATAGCCGGGTCCAGAACCTTGAGCCGGAGAACCGCTTCTGCCGGGTCCAGCCGTGCAAGCGCCGCCATGCGATCGGCCTTCGGGCGCCGATCGGTCGCAAGTATACGTGCCCGCGCCTCAAACGCCCGGAGCCGTTCCTCCGCCAGCGGTTTCAAGGTCTGGTCCATGATCAGGTCCACAAGTTCCTGAGGCGTATAGAAACTGCCACTGTCCTTGCGAGCGTACGAGTCGAGTCGGATCTCCACGCCGCCGTTCGCCGTGCGCGCAGGTTCGCGTTCCAGCAGGCGCTCGTAGATGGAACCGAGTTGCTGCACCGACATGTCGCGGTAGTTGACGAAACGGCGGACGCCGTTGCTGTTCTGGCCCGCAGCCGTGTGACTGAGGTCGTAGATGAGATCGGCGACCACCAAATCCGGCAACCGAATTCGCTCCAGGATCGGCGCCGCCTGAGGTGCGAACAGGCCGCCGTTGTACGGTGGAAGACCGATCGACTCATCGCCCTGGTCGATCTGCCGAAACAGTTCAATGAGCCGGTTGTAGTAGTGGCTCGCAGTGGTAGAGAACGTATCGCGCTCGGCCATGCGCCGAGCGACATCCTCGCGGACCCGCTTGCGCAAGCCGTAGTCGTCGTAGCGCGAGTCGTTGACCGGCAACAGCCCGCGGTCCTCGGCGTAGAGCACGAACAGCAAACGGTAGAGAAAAATCAGTGCCGTAGAGCGGATTTCTGACATGCTGTCGGCTTGTGCCGCACCGGCAACCGCGGTCACGAGTCGTGGGAATACGCGCTCGAACACCACGCTCGATAGATCCTGAGCTACCGACTCCTCATAGCGTCGCCCTTCCGCGATCGCGGCATCGATGAATGGGGAGGTCGCTGTCCCATCCAGCGTGAAGGATGCGCGACCGAACAACAGGAGGAACGTCCGCAGGCTGTCCTCGTTGCCGGGCTGGAGCAACTCCGACAAGTCGGCTTCGAAGAAGCCACCCGCCCGCGGCCGGGCGCGCCGGTCATACAGCCGCCATATGCTCCCGTTCGTCAGGATTCCAAACCGAATGCGCCCTTCCGACGCAATGTCGGCGGTAGTAAGATAGCGTAGCATTTGACCGTGTGGCGTGCCGCGGCGCCGTCGGTCAATACGGTCGCGCTGATCAAGCACAAGCCCAAAGCGCTTGCTCTCCTGCACGATCAAGGCGTCCTGGTAGCGATCCTCGGCACTACCGCGAGCAGCCGCGCGCGTCTTGGATGCCGCGTCCGAGAACAGCAAATGATCGGGAACGTCCTCGTTGCTCGCGACGCCCTGCTGCGGCAAGTAGTCGGCCCATCCCAGCAGCTCGAACAGCGGGCGGATGAGCTCCTGCTCAGTCACTGCCTCGTTTGGCTGGCGGACCGATGTGAACCGCTCGTACTTGTGGCTGACCATCAAGGCGAAATCTGCGAGCGTCGACCCTGCGGCCTCCCATTCAGGAGTCGTTCGGATTCCATCGGTAAGGAAGTAATGAGTGAATAGTTGTCCCTTCATGATCGACGGGTGGAAAACTGCGGCACCCATGCTATCATACCAGAGACCACAGTGAGGTGGTCCCGGTTCGTTGGACAGCTCAAGGGGTAGGTTAAGGTGTAACCCATTGGTTGTCAACCTACCCCTCCTCCGTGAGAAACAGGCGGCGGTAAAAGGGGGTGGGGGTTCGGGGGAGGGGGTGATCGAGCCTGTGGAAACTGTGGATAAGTTGCACAACTCGTGCACCACGTCGCCCGCCGATACCCTCGTAGCCCGCTGGCGCCACCTGATGTCCATGTCGACTATGCCACCTCCTTTTCTAGTTCCCGCCCGCGATCTGCGTACGCTTCGGCCGGCGTGCGGCCAGCGAGCGCCGAGTGCGGGCGGACTTCATTGTAGTACGCCATCCAATCGTCGATCAGCCGCTGCGCCGCGGAGCCGTCGGCCAGCTCGTGCAGGTACACCGCCTCGTACTTCAGCGATCGCCACAGCCGTTCGATGAACGCGTTGTCCAGACACCGGCCGCGGCCGTCCATCGAACACCGGATGCCGGCGTCCTCCAACGCTGCCGTGAACGCGGTGCTGGTGAACTGGCTGCCCTGATCGGTGTTGAAGATCTGCGGCGTACCGTAGCGCTGTAGCGCCTCGCTCAACGCCTCCAGGCAGAACTCGGTGTCCATGGTGTTGCTCAGCCGCCACGTCAGCACCCGCCGCGTGGCCCAGTCCATGACCGCCACCAGGTACAGGAACCCGCCCTGCACCGGGATGTAGGTGATGTCGGCACACCACACGTGGTTCGCCCGCTCGATCGCAACACCTCGCAGCAGATACGGATAGACGCGGTGCTCGGGGTTCGCCACGGTGGTCCGTGGCTTGCGGTAGATCGCCTCCAGGCCCAGCAGACGCATCAGCCGCCGCACCCGGTGCCGGCCGACCGTCACTTCCTCGCGCGCCAGATGGCGCGCCATCTGGCGGCTGCCGTAGAACGGGTATTTCAGATACAGCTCGTCGATGCGGCGCATCAGCGCCAGCGTCTCGGCGCTGTGTCCCTCCGGCTGGTAGTACAGCGTCGAGCGGCTCAGGGCCAGCAGCCGGCACTGAGCGCTCAGGCTCAGGCTCGGGTGCTCGCGTTCGGTCATCATCCGCCGCTGCTGCACGCTCAGCTGCCGAGCCCGCGTGACAAAAAATCGCGCTCCACGGTCAACTCGCCGATCTTCGCGTGCAGGTCGTGGATGATCGTCTCCTGGTCGGCTTGGCGGCGCTTGACGCCCCCGGCGAACACCTCCCGCAGACCCTCCTGCGCCTGGCGCTTCCAGCCTGAGACCTGGTTCGGGTGCACCTCATGCTTCGCCGCGATCTCCTGGACCGGGCGGTCGCCGCGCAGCGCCTCCATGGCCACCCGTGCTTTGAACTCCGCTGTGAACCGACGCCGTTTCGTCGCCATCTCGTTGGCCCTCCTACTGGCCAGGATTACACCTTAACCACCTGTCCAGTTTTTCGGGACCACCTCACAGTTCGAGGTCCTCGCGGACCGGAAGGTGCGCGCAACGCGTATGCCGCCGAGTCGACGCGGCGGCTGCGTCGCTGCTGGAAGAGGATCAATGCGGAATCGACAACTACGTCGCCCGGCACACATGTAGGAGTGGCCGTCGTCTGGATAGCCATGGGTTAAGCGTTGTCGAGTACGGGCGCCTTCGCCGTGCTAGGCGTCAGTGCCTGCTCACATAGCCCACGCGCCGCGCCTGCAGCGCGATCGCATGTGCGACCAACTCCTCGCGCCGCCGGAAGAGATCGCCGTCCGGGCTCAAGTCGAACGCCGCCACCAACCGATCCATCGTCTTCCCGTGCGGCTCGAGCTTCCCATCGGCGAGGATGTGCGCGACCGCGACGCCTGCCCCGTCGAGCGCTCGCGCCACCAGGAGCGTGCGGTGGCAATCCAGCGGCTCCTTCTCCGCGCACATGAGCGCAAGGCGATCGCTCGCGGCCGTGTCAACGACCCGGTCGATGCCGTCGCGAAAACCGCGCGTCGCCGCGACCCGCTCATAGTCGACACGCCCTCCCTCGTAGCAGGCGGGATCGTCAGGACGGCCGCCGAGCTCACGCCCGGCGAACAGGTAGCGGATGCTGCGCGCATCGAGCGAGGCTTCCAGCGCCTTTCGGTTGAAGTGGGGACGGAAGCGGCTGTAGGGCGCAGACCGCACGTCGACGACCGCCGTGACCCGATGCTCCGCAAGCAGCGCCACGAACCGCTCCAGCGAGTGGTTGGAGTGGCCGACGGTGAGTATCCCGGTACTCCCGTTCATGGATGTCTGCTACTCCGCCGCTGGCATCACCAGCAGGAGCTCGCTGTCGTCGATCAGGCGGTACTCCGGCAGGCGTCCCGACAATTCCTTGCACTCTCGCCGGATAATGGGCACGCCGTCGCCACGCCGATCCATCAGCCGGGTGCGCCCGACTCCGGAAGGAGCGGGGCAGCGTGCCAACAGCGACACGATGAGCTCGTTCCGGTTTGCCTGCCGCAGGTGCAAGCTGTCCGGCGTGAGCGTGTTCGCGAGCGCTCCGGGAACATACAGTTCGAGGCGATCGCCGAACAGGTGCAGGCGTACGCGGGCGCCCGACATGGAGTAGTCGCGGTGAGCCACCGCATTCACGAGCGCCTCGAACACGGCCCGCTCGCTGAACTGCGGGCGCTCCACGCGCGCGGTCTCCTTGGTCGCCCTCACGAGCATGTTGCGCCGCACGAAGTGGAGGCTCTCGGCAACCTGCTGATCAAGCGGACCGCCGATGTCGCGCGCGTCGGTCTGGTAGTCGGCGTCGGTCCGCTCGCCGGCGTAGCTGACCGCCTGTACGTAGGCGTGGGGAAGCCAGCGCTGCGGTTCCTCCGTGCAGAGCAGCACCCCGGCAAGCGTCAGCCGCGCACGCCCCTCCGCGTCTTCAGCGACGATGCGGAGCTTCCGCAGCAGATCGTCCTCGGACGCTCCGGGGAGGGCGTCGCCGACGGAGGTCGAGTCGTCGTCGTCGACAGCGTCTCCGGCCAGGAAGCGGCGCGTGAGCGAGTCATGCAGGTCGGACCGTGCGGTGGCGGGCACCACGGACTCGTCGAAACGGATGATGCGGCTCTGGCTGCGCTCCTGGAACAGCCGGGCCAGCGCGTCCGGCGCCATCTCGCGCTTGGAGCTGCCGATCCTGCGGAAGTACCCTCCGGGGCTCTTGTGCACGAACAGGCTGCGCGCAACGTCCACCCGCAGCACCGGGAGGAGTCGGCCGTCCTCGTTCTCCAACTCCACCTTGAGGATGTCGGCGTCGAGCGCCGGAGTCACTGAGTCGTTGCAGATCTCGCGAACCCAGCCTTCGAGCACGTCCAGCGCGTCAGGAGAGATGTCCTGGATCCGGCGGGTCCTGTCCTGCACTCCGAGGATCATCGTTCCGCCGCGGCTGTTGGCCAGGGCAGCCAACTCGTCCGCAACGTCACTCCGGTCGGGGGCTCTGACTCTGCTGCCGGACATCCGCACGCTCTTCAACTCCAGGATGGAGTCTTCGCCAAGCCGGATGCGGCGCAGGAACCCAGCTACACTCATGGCAGGCTTCGTCCGCCGTGGACGCCTATCCGCGGATGGCCGCCGTCGGTTGCACGTGTCCGCTCATCCATGACTCTCCGTCCTCGCCCGCGACCCGATGATAGAGCGGATTCGGCACATGTCGTCAGATGCCGTGCGCCCATCGTCCGTCCGTCCCGGCATACCATCGCTGATACGCGACGGATCAGTCGGGACCGTGCCGGTGTTCGAATCGCCGAGCATGCGCGCGTTGGCCGAGGACTGCCGCACTGGGCGGCCGAGCGGACCGACCATCCGCGCGAGGTCATCGAGACAGCGCTCGTCCACGTGGTCCAGAACAAGGTCGAGGCCGCCTACGCGCGGTCAGACCTGTTTGAGCGCCAGCGGCTGCTGATGGACGATTGGGCGAGGTACCTCGCCCGCGACGGCTGTTGATGCGCTCGGCCGGCCGCGGAGCTAGCCGCCGCCGTCCGCCGCACGCGAGTGACCGGGCCGGCAGCGCGGCCCCAGCGCTTGTCGGGCAGCACCAGCGTCCCGTCCGCGTTGAGCCGCTCCAGGAACTCCCGGCACTCGCGGGCCTTCAGCCGGCCGTTGGGGCGCCGCCACCGCAACAGCTCCCACACGGTGCGCGCCGAGCCCCGGGGACGAGGGCTTCGTGCCGAGAGAAGCCTTGACAATAACTGATAATCGATTATCATTTCTCTCCATGCAGAGAGCGAAGCGGCACCTGGCGGTCGTCCGAGCCCTTCCCAGGAGCGGTGGAATCGGTTGGGGATCGTCGCGTCGCCCCCCTGCACCGTCCACTGCCTGATCGCTCCCTCACTCGCACCGCTGCTCCAGGAGGACCAGATGACCACGCCTCGAAACGTACCCGTTACGATCCTTACCGGCTTCCTTGGCTCCGGCAAGACGACCCTGCTGAACCGCATCTTGAGTGAGGAGCACGGCAAACGCATCGCCGTAATCGAAAACGAGTTCGGGGAGGTCGGCATCGACCAGGCGCTGGTCATCAATGCCGACGAGGAAATCTTCGAGATGTCGAACGGCTGCATCTGCTGCACGGTGCGCGGAGACCTGATTCGCGTACTCGGCAACCTCATGAAGCGCCGCGACAAGTTCGACTACGTGTTGGTGGAGACCACGGGGCTCGCCGATCCCGGTCCGGTCGCTCAAACCTTCTTCGTGGACGATGAGATTCGCGCGGAGTTCACGCTGGACGGGATCGTCACGCTCGTCGACGCAGCCCACATCGAGCAGCAGCTCGGCCGCAGCGACGAGAGCACGGAACAGATCGCGTTCGCGGACATTCTTGTTCTCAACAAGACGGACCTCGTCGACGGCGACGCTCTCGACAGGCTCGAGGCCCGGCTCCGGGACATGAACCGAATGGCGCGAGTCATCCGCAGCGAGCGGGCGGACGTCTCCGTCGATACGGTACTCAATCTCGGTGCCTTCGACCTGGACCAGATGCTCGGGCGTCGTCCCACGTTTCTCGAGCCTGAATACCCGTTCGAATGGACCGGAGTCTATTCGCTCGACAGCGGCCGCTATGAACTCAGCCTGGACGATGGACCTGATCCGGCGATGTCTCTGGTCATCGTACCCGACCAGGGCACGGATGACTCCGCACTTCGTGAGGGTGCGGAGCGGTGTGTGCGTCGATACGCCGAACCTGCGGATCTCATTCGCCCGGGGGATCGGATTCCTGTCGGAAGGCACCTGAGCCTCCAGCTTGACTCCCCAGGGCGCAAGTCGTTCTTCCTGGAGGTCGACACGCCGGTGAGGGTTGGCCTCTACGCCGAGCACATCGCGGAGGAGTTCGATCTGCAACTCACGGAGACCGGCGCCCCGCGCATCGAGGGAACGGTTCCGGTCGAGGTCGAGCGAACCTGGGTCGCACAGCATGAGCACGACGACGAAGTGGGCTCGATCGCAATCGAGAAGGACGGCGACGTCGATCCCAACAGGCTCAACCTGTGGCTTGGCCAACTGCTCAGTGAACGCGGGGTGGACATCTTCCGAATGAAGGGCTTCATCAGCCTCGCGGGTGAGTCGCGTCGCTTCGTCTTCCAAGGGGTCCACATGCTCTTCGACGGACAGCCGGATCGTCCATGGGGGGACGCGCCCCGCCGCAATCAGCTCATATTCATCGGCCGCAACCTCCACGAGCAGTCCATGCGGCAGGGATTCGAGGCATGTCTGATTTGAATGGCGACAGCCCGGAGGGTGTTCTTCGCCGGGGCTGGTCCGCGACGGTCGGTGACTACGCCATCGCCGGGGGCTGGACCCTGCGCGGTGGGGCGCTGGTGGTCGGTGATGCCGCGGGGGGCGTCTACGCGTTCGACGGCACGTCCGGCGCGACCATCTGGACGCAGCGCGGAGTCCATGAAGGCGGGGTGCTCGCGGTGGCGATCCACCCAAACCGACGGGCGTTCGCTACGGCCGGGCAGGACGGTCGAGTGCTGGTCTGGAGCGCCGCCGAAGGTCGGGTCACGCTGGCTCTCGACGTCGGGAACGCTTGGGTGGAGAACGTGGCGTGGTCGCCGGACGGAAGGTGGTTGGCAGCCTCCTGCTCCCGCAAGGTTCACGCGTATGGTGCGGATGGCGTGAAAGTCTGGCGATCTCACGACCATCCCAGTACCGTCAGCGCGATCGCGTGGTCCAGCACCGAGGAGTTGGCGACGGCCTGTTACGGTCAGGTGGCGTTCTTCGACGCGCTCACCGGGGAGCGTCGCCAGAAGCTGGAGTGGATGGGCTCCCTGGTGTCGATGGTACTGAGCCCGGACGGGGATATCGTGGCCTGCGGCAGCCAGGACAACTCCGTGCACTTCTGGCGTCGCTCCACGGAGCAGGACTCGATGATGTCGGGATATCCCGCGAAGCCGTCGGCCCTGGCCTTCGATGACACCGGCACCCTTCTGGCCACCGGTGGAGACGAGGCGGTCACGGTCTGGAGCTTTCGGGGCAGTGGTCCCGAAGGCACGCGGCCCGGCGTCCTTGAACGTCATGCTCAAACTGTTACCGCGCTCGCCTTCGCTCGCCGCGGGATGCGCTTGGCCTCGGGAGCTCGGGATGGCGGCGTCGTCGTGTGGTCACTTGGACGCGATGGACGCGGCGATCCGATAGGAGTCGCACCCGTGGCAGATGCGGTCGAGGCCTTGTACTGGCGACCGGATGGGCGCGCGCTTGCCGCGCTCGACGCTCAGGGTGGCGCGACGGTTTGGCGAGTGAGCAACTAAAGAAGGCACGCCCATGAACGCTCAGACTCAACGCATCCGCGAAACGCTCGGCAGACACGAACCATTGGCTACGGCCCGCGGCCGCATTCTTGGACAGATCGTGTTCTGCGAAGGCTGTTGCTGCGGCCGGACAGACAGGGGATTCAAGCCGTTGCCCCGCGACTGGCTCAAGCAGCAGTGGAAGGACGAGAAACTCAACAAGTCGGTGCAACTGACGATCTCCGGATGCCTTGGCCCCTGCGACCTGGCCAATGTCGTCTGTGTCATCTCGCCCGAGGGGATGCAGTGGTTTGGAGGTCTCCAGGAACAGTGGCAATACGACGTGCTCCTGGATTGGGCCACTGCCTCGCGTGATGCGGTTGTCTTGCTTGAATTGCCCGCTGAACTGAATCGCCACCGGTTCGAACGGTTCGCCGGCGGGTGTGGCTCCTTTCGCGGGGAGAGCCATGGTACTCAGGTTCATGGCAACGGACACTCCGTCTTCGGTTTGAGCACCGCGTAGCGCAGGCGACCGAGCCGCCAACACAGCGGCCAACCAAACTCCTTCGCGGCCTGCTACTCCGCCGCGGGCATCACCAGCAGGAGCTCGCTGTCGTCGAGCAGGCGGTACTCCGGCAGGCGTCCCGACAGTTCCTCGCATTCTCGACGAATGATCGGCACACCGTCGCCACGCCGATCCATCAGCCGGGTGCGCCCGACGCCGGAAGGAGCGGGGCAGCGTGCCAACAGCGACACGATGAGCTCGTTCCGGTTCGCCTGCCGCAGGTGCAGACTGTCCGGCGTGAGCGTGTTCGCGAGCGCTCCGGGAACGTACAGTTCGAGGCGATCGCCGAACAGGTGCAGGCGCACGCGGGCGCCGGATATGGAGTAGTCGCGGTGAGCCACCGCATTCACAAGCGCCTCGAACACGGCCCGCACGCTGAACTGCGGACGTTCCACGCGCGCGGTCTCCTTGGTCGCCCGCACCAGCATGTTGCGCCGCACGAAGTGGAGGCTCTCGGCAACCTGCTGATCGACCGGACCGCCGATGTCGCGGGCGTCGGTCTGGTAGTCGGCGTCGGTCCGCTCGCCGGCGTAGCTGACCGCCTGTACGTACGCGTGGGGAAGCCAGCGCTGCGGTTCCTCCGTGCAGAGCAGCACGCCGGCCAGTGTCAGCCGCGCACGCCCATCCACGTCGTCAGCGACGATGCGGAGCTTCCGCAGCAGATCGTCTGCGGACGCTCCCGGGGAAGCGTCTCCGGCGGCGGTCGAGGAGTCGTCATCGACAGCGTCTCCGGCCAGGAAGCGACGCGTGAGCGAGTAATGCAGGTCGGATCGTGCGGTGGCGGGCACCACGGACTCGTCGAACCGGATGATGCGGCTCTGGCTGCGCTCCTGGAACAGCCGAGCCAGCGCGTCCGGCGCCATCTCCCGCTTGGAGCTGCCGATCCTGCGGAAGTACCCTCCGGGGCTCTTGTGCACGAACAGGCTGCGCGCAACGTCGACCCGCAGCACCGGGACGAGTCGACCGTCCTCGTTCTCCAACTCCACCTTGAGGATGTCGGCGTCGAGCGCCGGAGCCACGGAGTCGTTGCAGATCTCGCGAACCCAGCCTTCGAGTGCGTCCAGTTCGTCAGGCCGTAAGTTCTGGATCCGGCGCGTCTTGTCGTGCACGCCGAGGATCATCGTTCCGCCGCGGCTGTTAGCCAGGGCAGCCAGCTCGTCCGCAACGTCACTCCGGGCGGGGGCTCGGACACTGCTGCCGGACACCCGCACGCTCTTCAACTCCAGGCTGGAGTCCTCGCCAAGCCGGATGCGGCGCAGGAACTCCGCGTGACTCACGGTCCTCGATCATAAGTCAGATTCGGTATACTGCCGAACAACCCTGAGCCGCGGCGTGCGTCAGCTCGAATCCGGGGACGAGCACCACGCCGACAGCGAGTCATGAAGCGACGTTTCGAGCTCAACTACAGCATCGACACGTTCCGGGGGGACCTCTTCGGCGGCATCACCTCCACGGTGGTGGCACTGCCGGTGTCGCTGGCCTTCGGCGTCGCCTCGGGGCTGGGAGCGGCCGCCGGCTTGTACGGGGCGATCGCCGTAGGCTTCTTCGCTGCCGTATTCGGCGGGACGCGGTCGCAGATCTCCGGTCCAACGGCGCCCATGGCCGTGGCCATGGCGGTGATCATTACCAGCCACGCGTCCAACCTCACGGAAGCCCTCACGGTCGTGATGCTCGGCGGCCTGCTGCAGGTGCTGATCGGCGTGCTGCGCATCGGCCGCTTCATCGCCTATACCCCCCACGTCGTGGTCTCCGGCTTCATGACCGGCATCGGCGTCATCGTCATGCTGATCCAGACGCTGCCGTTCCTGGGAGCGTCGACCGCGCCCGGCGGCCCGATGGGCGCCATCCGCGCGCTGCCGGAAGCGCTTGCGAACCTCAACGTCAGCGCCCTGGTCATCGCGGTGGTAACGCTGGCCATCGGCGTGCTGTGGCCACGACGCCTGCAGCGCTTCGTGCCCGCCGCCCTGGTGGCGCTGATCGCCGGCACGCTGCTCGGCGTCCTGACGCTGCGCGACGTGCCGGTGATCGGCGCGGTGCCGACCGGGCTGCCGCAGCTCCACCTGGAGCTGCCGTCTGTCGGATTCCTGCTGCGTGCGCTGCAGCCGGCGCTCATCCTGGCCCTGCTGGGATCCGTGGACAGCCTGCTGACCTCGCTCGTCGCCGACTCCTTGACCGGCACCCAGCACAACCCGGACCGCGAGCTGGTCGGGCAAGGCATCGGCAACCTGGTCGCGGGACTGTTCGGAGGCGTGCCGGGAGCCGGCGCGACCATGGGCACGGTGACCAACATTCGCGCCGGCGGCACGACCCGCATGTCGGGAGTGCTGCGCGCGCTGCTGCTGCTGGCGTTGCTGCTCGGCCTGGGACGCTACGTCGAGCCGATCCCGCATGCCGTGCTGGCCGGCATCCTGATGAAGGTGGGCTGGGACATCGTCGACTGGCGCATGGTCCTGCGCCTGCACCGCATCCGCCGCGAGCACCTGATCGTGCTGCTGATCACGCTCGGCCTGACCGTGTTCGTGGACCTCGTGACGGCGGTGGCCATCGGGCTGATCGCGGCCGGGATGGCGCACGCCCGCCAGTTGGAGCGGCTGGAGCTCGACAGCGTGGTGTCGGTGCCGCTGCTGGATCAGGCGTTCTTCTCCGATCAGGGCGGCGCGGCCGACCCGTATGCGGCGCGGGTCGGCCTGGTCGCGCTCCGGGGCGGCTTCACGGTGGCCTCCGCCCAGAAGCTCGTCGGGGTGATCGGCCCCGACATCAGGGACCACGAGGTGGTGATCTTCGACT
Source organism: Spirochaetia bacterium (assembly GCA_965202935.1). GTDB lineage: Bacteria > Spirochaetota > Spirochaetia > SZUA-6 > Bin103 > CATQHW01. Next base: position 6,078,497 of record OZ241879.1, on the reverse strand, counting down.
TCTCGGGCGCCACCTACATGGACGACAGCGCCGCGATGCTGATCAGGCATCTCATGGACGTCGCTGCCGAGAAGGACACGCCGTGCATCGTGACGGGACTGTCAGGCGCCGTCGCCGAAACCCTGGACGCCCTCGACATCCTGCACGACGTTCCCGAAGGTCAGGTCGTCAACACGCTGGACGAGGCGCGGCAGACCGCCAGATCTCTGCTCACCGCGGACACGGTCAGAGCGTGATCTCCCACAGGTAGCCGCTGCGCCGCGGGTTGTCGTTCTCGCAGGCGTACAGCGTGCCGTCGGCGGCGCGCACGACGTGGTGGGCCTGGAAACACGGCTCGCCGTCCTGGTCGACCACCGGGCCCAGCAACTCGTAGCGGTCGCGCCCGAAGTCGAAGCGGAGCACCTCGCAGCGCCCGGCCCTCCCGGTCACGCCGTAGGCGCAGCCGTCGCCGGCGACCACCAGCGAGGCGAGCCGGCTGGGCCGGTCCTCGATGGGCGTGAACAGGTACGTGGCCGAACCGGTCTCCGGATCGATGCGGAACAGCGACCCGTTGCCACCGGAGGCGTACATCATGCCGTCGCCCAGGTTGAACAGCCCCTCCGCCTGGACCGTGCCGTATGAGCCGTCCGGCCGCGGCAGACCGCTCCGGTAGTAGACGACCGTGCCCTGCTCCGGATCGATCTTGCAGAGCCGCTGCATGTCCACCCCACTGTTCGACTGCCACGCACGGGTGACCTGCCACGTCGCCCACACGCAGCCGCGGTCGTCCAGGCAGATGTTCTCGCCCTGCGCCATGCCGCCGCAGCCGGAAGCGATCAGCCCGTAGTCGGTGACCGCGCCGTTGGCCAGGTCGTAGGCGGCCAGCATCTCGGGCGCGAAGCACAGGCAGTAGATCAGCTCCCGTTCGCGGTCGATGGCGATCGACTGGATGTAAGTGTGCGGCACCGGCGTGGCGATGCGCGCGAGATCGCCGGTGCGCGGGTCGTAGCGGAAGATGCCGCCGCCCGGCGCGTCGAAGAACCGGTCCACGTCGTGCAGCAACGCGGTCGCCCCGTAGATGCAGCCGTCGGCGCCCCGTTCGAGCGAGCGGTGAAACTTGGCGTCGTACTCGTTCACCACCGCCTTGGCCCCCAGGTCGACGAAGGTCCCGGACGCGCGGTCGTACGCCTTGAAGATGTCGGAGTCGAAGGAGGTGATGCCCAGGTAGACGCGGTCGGACTCCTCGTCGTACAGGGCACAGTCCATGCTGATCCAGCCGTGGCGCCAGCGCGGGTCGGCCTTGAAGTCGGCGTACTCCCAGCGGTCCTCGACCTCCTCGAACCACTGCTCGCCGTAGCGTTCGTCCCTGAGCTTGATGGAGCGGATCGTCATCGCAGCGCCGAGGGTAGAAGGTCGCAGCCAGCACGGGAAGGGGTGCCGGGCCGCGGTCAGAGACCGTCGTACACGTACCTCCGGTGCCCAATACGAAGCACCACGATCCGCAGCTCCGCCGAGACGATCTCATAGACGATGCGATAGTCGGACACCCGGTGGCTGTACAGACCCGCGTACCGGCCCTTGAGGCGTTTACCCACGTATGGGTTCGTGGCGAGGGTCTCCCGGATGACCCGGAAGGCCCTTCTGACGATCTCGCGATCGAGTCGCTTGAGCTCTCGCAGACAGCGATTCTCGATGTGGATCGAGTACACCTGACCTCACCGCAGGCCGAGTTCGCGCTCCGCTTCGTCCAGAGGCGTCGATGCGCCGCCCCTCCTGGCCAAGGCGATCTCGTGATCCTCCACTGCCTCGAAGTACTCCTTCAGCGCTTGGTTGATGAAGTAGCTCTTCTTCCGGTTGGTGTCGGCCGCCACCCGGTCGAGCTTCGCCGCCAGCTCGTCGTCGATCGAAGCGCTTACCACTCGCTTCCCCACTGCAAGCCTCCTTTGCCTTTCTTGCTAAAACTATAAATCTTAAGAAGACAGCGATCATCCCACCCGGCCCATCCCCGCAACGTCGCCGATTTTATGACACTTGATTTTTACATCATCACTGTCTCATACTGGAATCGATGCTGAACGAAGGCGATCGGATCGCGATAGACGAGCTGTGCGCCCTGGTGGATCTGCCCAGGCGCACCGTTCGGTACTACATCCAGGAAGGACTGGTCGACCGGCCCGCCGGGGCCAAGCGCGGCGCCTACTACACCAGGCGCCACGTCGAGCAGCTCATGACGGTCCGCACCTGGCAGCGCGCCGGTCTCAGCCTGGAACGGATCCGCGAGCTGGTGTCCGGCGGCAGAGAGGCATCCTCGCCCGTGCCCCCGCCACGCGCCCGGCGCCCCGGAGACGTGACGTTGCGTACCCACGTCACGCTCGCCCCCGGCGTCGAGTTGGTGATCGATCCGCAGGAAGCCGGCCTCGGCGCCGAGGCCGTGCGGAAGATCGTCCGTCGAGCGGCATCACTCGTCGAACAGACACGCAAGGAGGATGCAGAGAGATGACAACGACCATGGCCGCGACGCTGGAGAGCGCTCAGGGACACGTGGTGCTGGAGGAGGTGGCCATCGACGCCGCGGTCGACGACCTCATGACCGTCGTCGACGTGCGCCAGCGCTACCGCAACCCCGGCGCCAAGCACATCGAGGCGGTCTACACCTTCCCGCTGCCGGTGGAGGCCGTCCTGCTGAAGTTCGCGGTGGAGGTCGGCGACCGCACGCTGGCCGGCGCCGTCATCTCCAAGCCGGAGGCGGAACGGCGGTACGAGGACGCCATCACCGACGGCGATGCGGCTGTGCTCCTGGAGCAGCCGCAGCCGGGGCTATACACCGCCAGCGTCGGCAACCTGGCTCCGGGCGAGACGGCGACCGTCCGCTTCCGCTACGGGCTGCTGCTGCGCTGGAACGGCGACGTGGTGCGGCTGGCCATGCCCACCGCGATCGCCCCCCGGTACGGCGAACCGTCCGCTGGCGGCCTGGAGCCGCACCAGGAGCCGGAGTTCGGCTTCGACGCCGAACGCTCCTTCCGGCTGCGGGTAACGGTGCAGGGAGTCCTGCAGGGCGCCCGCTGGGCCTCCGCGTCGCACGACATCGCCGTCACACCGGAACGCGATCGGACGGTGCTCGAGATCGCCCGGCCCGCGGCCATGGACCGCGACGTCGTGCTGGAGGCGCGGGCTGCCGGGGAGGATGCGGGCCGGGCGCTGCTCGACCGCGACGGTGGAGACTGGGTGGTCCTGGCGAGCTTCCGGCCGGAGGTCTCGGACTTGGCTGACGGCGGCGCGCCCCGCTGCTTCAAGATCGTCGTGGACTGCTCCGGCTCGATGAGCGGCGACTCGATCGAGCAGGTGCGCATCGCCGGCGAACGCATCCTCGCCAGCCTGCGCCCCGGCGACCTGTTCGACATCGTCGCGTTCGGCACCGGGCATCGTGCCCTGTTCGGCCGCGCGATGCCCGCGTCCCGGGCCAACGTCGATCGCGCGCGAGAGTTTGTGCGCGACCTTGGCGGCACGGAGATCGAGTCCGCGCTGCGCGCCGCCTACGGCATCGACGGCGAGCCCGGCATGCCGCGTGACCTGCTGCTCATCACCGACGGCGAGGTGTGGGACACCGACGCCGCGATCGCGGAAGCGCGCGCGTCCGGCCACCGCATCTTCACCGTCGGCGTCGGCAGCGCCGTCGCCGAGCCGTTCGTGCGCGCCCTCGCGCAGGCGACCGGCGGCGCCTGCGAGCTGGTGGCACCGCGTGAGGACATGGCCGGCCGCATCCACCGCCACTTCCAGCGCATCCTGACCCCGCCCGCGCGACGCGCCCGGGTCATCTGGCCGTCTCCCGCGAAGGCGGCGGTCCCGGACCCGCTGCCGCCGCCGTACCCCGGCGACACCATGCACCTGTTCGGATCGTTCGGAGAGCGTCCGCACGGCGCGGTCGTCCTGGAGATGGAACGGTCCGACGGCCGTACGGTCAGCCAGCGGCTGGAGATCGGCTCGCTGCCGGACAGTGCCGCCGCCTTGGAAGGCGCGGACGCCGGGCGATCCGACCTGGCGCGCATGGGTGCCGCCCGGCGGCTTGCCGGATTGGACGGCGCGGCTGCGAGCGAGCTGGCCGTTCGCTATCAGCTTCTCAGCGAGTGGACGGACTATCTGGTCGTCCACGTGCGAGCGGACGCCGAGAAGGCGACCGAGGTGCCCGAGCTGGCCAAGGTCCCGCAGGTGCTGGCCGCCGGCTGGCACGGCATCGGAACCGTGCGCGACGCGGAGATGGCTCCCGCGAAGGCGCTGTACAGCCATGCGCCGCCACCGGCAGCAGCCGCCCCGGGCCCGCCTCCCGACCCGACGCCGGCCGGCGGCGATGCCCCGGACAGCTATTTCGATCGCGACCGCTCGGGCGCTCGTCGTTCTCGACCACTCGCCGACCCGAGGCCGCCCGCGAGGATTCCGTCGGATACGGATTCCGTTCTGCGAGCTTCCTCTCCGCGAGCGGTCACCGCACCGGCCGAACTCGTCGCGGCGCTGAACGACCGTCCGTTCCTGGCTGCACCGACGCTGGATTACCTCTCGACGCTCGGCATGCCGGTCGAGATCATCGAAGCCCTCCGGGAGCTGATCGAAAGAGACGAGGACGATGAGGGGGTCGCGATCGTCTTCCTGTACCTGATCTGCGAATCGCCTGCCGGCAGCGACCTCGTTCGCCGCCAGCGCCGGCTGATCCTCTCCGCGTACAAGAAGCTTCGGGCCAGCGCCGCCACGGTCAGCGCGGTCCGGCGCGTGTGGCGCGACTGGGACCCGCCCGGCGGAGGCGCCCCGGCGTGACCGTGAACCACGTGCCGGACCTCCCGGCAGGGAAGCCGGCCGGCCGTTGCGGTACGCTGCGTGCGGAGGGTCATGCCCGATGAGCATTTCGCGGACCGACTTCGGCCTCGCCGGCGGCAGCCCCGTGCACCGCTACGAGATGCGCAACCGCCGCGGCACCACCGCGGCGGTGCTGACGCTGGGAGCCAACCTGCAGTCGGTACGCACGCGCGGCCGGCACGGACTGGACGAGATCACGCTGTCCTACGACGACGTGGATCGCTACCTGGACCCGGAGTACCCGTACTTCGGGCCCATCATCGGACGGGTCGCCAACCGCATCGCCGGAGGCGTCTTCGACCTGGATGGCACCCGCTACGAGCTGGCGTGCAATGCCGGCGACCTGCACCTTCATGGCGGCATGACGGGCTTCGACCGCCGCATCTGGCAGGCCACGATCCACGAAGGCGAGGACGAAGACCACGTCGCGCTGCACTACCGGAGCCCGGACGGCGAGGAAGGCTACCCCGGCGAGCTGACCGCGCAGGCGGTCTACCGGCTGACCAGCCACGACGAGCTGATCATCGACCTGCAGGCAACCACCGACGCGCCGACGATCGTCAACCTCACCAACCACGCCTACTGGAACCTGGCCGGCGCCGGCAACGGCACCGTGGACGGGCACGACCTGCACCTGCACTGCGCACACGTCCTGGAACGCGGCGCCGACGGGGTGCCGACCGGGGCAGTGCTCCCCGTGGTGGGGACCCCGTTCGACTTCACCAGCCCGCACCCGGTCGGCGCACGGATCAGGCAGGCCGGCGGCTACGACCACTGCTTCGTGATCGACGGCGCGCCGGGCCAGCTCCGCACCTTCGCCCGCGTGTACGCGCCGGGTTCCGGACGGGTCATGGAGGTGGCCACCACCCAGCCCGGCGTGCAGCTCTACACCTCGGAGTTCCTGGAGCCCACCACCGGAGCCGGCGGACGCACCTTCGGCCCGCGCGGCGCCCTCTGCCTGGAGACCCAGCACTTCCCGGACAGCGTGCACCAGCCCCACTTCCCGTCCATCGTGCTCCGTCCCGGCCAGACCTACCGGCACCGCACCGTGCACCGCTTCTGGGTCGCGTAGCGAGTGGACACGCGAACAGATCTGGCAGTAGCGTCTCCCGTGAACGGAGATTCGTTCGTGAGCGTGACCCTGACCAAGTGGACCCTGGATGACTACCACCGCATGGTCGCCAGCGGCGTGCTCGACGACCGGCCGGTCGAGCTTCTGAGAGGGGAGATCGTCGAGATGCCGCCCGAGGGAGAAGCCCACGCCTACGTGCTTACCGATGCGATCAAGTATTTGATCCAGATGGTGGGCGAGCGAGCCACGGTACGCCCGGATCACCCGATCACCCTGCCAGGGCACGACTCCGAACCGGAGCCGGACATCGCCGTGGTGCGGCCGCTCGGTCGCGAGTACCTCGATCATCACCCCTACCCCGGTGACGTCTTCTGGCTGATCGAGTTCTCGGACAGCAGCCTGGCGAAGGATCTGGACGAGAAACGGCAGCTCTACGCACAAGCCCAGATTCCCGAGTATTGGGTCGTCGACCTGCAGCAGCCGCAGATCGTCGTGTTTCGCAACCCCGGAGCCGACGACTACCGTCAGACGACGAACGTCACTGCCGGGGTGCTGACTCCTCTGGCGTTTCCCGATCTGCGCTTCTCGGTCCAGCGCCTGCTCGAAGGAAGCTGAACGGGCGACTTCGACCAGCGTACGCTACGCGTCACCGCGTGCGAAGACGGTATTCCTCTTGGTTGACACCGCTTACCCGGCAAGCTAACGTAAGCACGACCAGTAGCAACCGAATGGCGAAAACAGTATCGTTGATCAATATGAAAGGTGGAGTCGGAAAGTCTACCATTACCATAAACTTGGCATGGCGATTTGCCGCATACCGAAACTGGTCGAAGCGCGTCTTGGTCATAGATCTCGATCCTCAATTCAATGCCAGCCAATACCTGCTGGGGGTGCAGAGATACAACGATATAATACGCTGCAACAAGCCCACCATTTGGGACATTCTTGAACAAGGCACTCGGACGCCGGCCGGCACGAACCCTCATATTGAAGGGGCGGACGTGATCATTACGATCGCAACAATACGCGGCGGCGGTCGCGTGGATCTCATCCCGTCGCGCCTCGAATTGGCTTTCTCATTGCGAGGCCCCGGCCAGAAAGAGCGGCTTCTTCGGCGAACCATGGACTCTATCAAGGACAACTATGACCTCATCATGATCGACTGCGCTCCAACTGAATCGATGCTGACGACCGCCGCTTACCTTTGCAGCGACTACATCCTTGTGCCCGTGAAGCCGGAATAGCTTTCTTCCATAGGACTCCCTCTGCTCGTAAACTCAATGAGCAATTTCCACCAAGAACATCCCGGGAACTCGCTGGAGCTCGCGGGCGTGGTCTTCAACATGGCATCCGATTATGTTCCTGAAGAGACGGCTTCCAAGGAGAACGTGAAGCGTGTCGCCGACGCGCGTGGATGGTATGTCTTCGAGTCCGAGGTGCCGTACTCGAGATCTTTCCCGAGAGGCGCGAGAGAGGGTCGACCTTTATCTCGAACCCCTTACCGTCGCCACGCCAAGGTCACCCAACTCAACGAGGTTGCCGACGAATTCGCAGCAAGGATCGGACTCCGATGAACGAGAAGGCGGAAGCGCTGCTCCAGGATGTCGCGAAGTTGCTCGCGAAACACGGCCCGGACGCGTTTGAGACACTTGCACGAGAATTGGAGTCAGGGCGTCTAGCAGACAATCTGTCAACGGTGCTTGAAGAGGTAGCGAAAGACCCGACACAACGCTCAGCGAAGGGGAATCCTCCCCAATCATCAAGACCACGGTGTTCAACTATTCCGGAGATCATCAAGGGAGTTGCGGCCCGCGACGCCGAGCGAGGGCGACTCCTCATCGAGTTTCGTGACGCTCTTTCGGCCGGTTCATGCCTGCCCACGCTCAGCGACATCCGATATTTCGTGGAAGACCACGGCTTACCCCCGATGAGAGCCAAGTCACGTGCAACGGCGGTGAACCATCTCCTCCGCAACGTGAGTGAACTCCCCAGCGAGAAATTGGACTCGCTGATCGGCGACGCTTACCAAGTGTCGGAACCGGTTGATCGAAGTTTGGATAGCTGGAGCACACTGATCCTCGAGGGACCCGTCCACCGGCACGCGCAGGCTCGCCGTGGTGGCTCTGCACCGATGCGCCATCAAGCGTCACACGATGATGGAGAGGGCGACAGCTAAGGCAGGATTTCATACTGCGTGATCCGGAGGCATGACAAACCGGGCCCGGCGCATTCTTGGCGACCGACCGGCGCGTTCGCCGCACGTGACGCGCACGCATCCGGCTACGGACGCGTGATGGAAGTGGCCACCACCCAGCCCGGCGTCCAGCTCTACACCCCGGAGTTCCTGGAGCCCACCACGATCTCGATCGTGTCCTGGATCATCGGAGCGCTGTCACGACTCAGAATTGAACGTTACGACGGCAGGAGGCGGTACGCTTCATAGGGGTTCGAGCAGGGGGTGCCGCGGCTCACGTGCATGCGGCCGGCGTCCGCCTCGATCACCACCGAGAACACGCTGGTCCAGAAGCCGTGCCGGGGGTCGTCGTTGGCATGCCGGCAGATCGACCGGGGCTCGTCCCGGTGGTCGCGGAGCGCCGCCTGCGCCACGCCGATGTCTATTCCGCCCCCGGCCTCCTCCAGGAGGACGTCGATGCGCCGCTTGCGCGGGCGCGACTCGATCAGCTCCGGGAACCGTTCGTTGATCGCGTTCAGCGCCGGGTGCAGGCAGTGGTTGGTATGCGTCAGCCAGTCGGCGCCGTCGTCGGGGCGCAGTACGCGCAGGTCGTCGATCAGGATCTCGAAGTCGGCCGGCCCCTGCGGCGTGGCCAGGATCAGGTTGGCGGGGATGGCACGATGCGCGCTCCGCACCGCCTCGATCGCGGCGTCGAGCGAGTCGGCCTCCAGCACGCGGCGGACGATGAAGTAGTGGGGCACGCCCACCTCGCGGGACGGCGCCGGCAGGGTGTTCAGGCACACGCCGATGCCGCGCTCGCCGCAGCCGATGTAGCCGATCAGGCCGGCCTGACCGACCGTCAGGGTCGCCGGGCCGGCGAGCGGCCGGCGCGTCAGCACCACCGTGTACGGATCGAGCGCCGGGTCGCTGTCCCAGTTCTGCGCGACCAGCGCGGGCCGGCGCGCCGCCAGCGCCGTGCACCCGCCTTCCTCCGGAGAGCCGGTGTCCGGCCGGTTGCGGAGCTGGTTGCGGACCTGCAGGAGCATCAGCTCGTCCAGCGACACGCCGCTGGATTCGGCCGTCCCGCGCAGCTCGGCGAGCAGCTCCGGCGCATAGTCGGTCACGTACGGGATGCACGCGGAGGCGGTGGCGAGCGCCTGCTCGCGGGTGATCGACACCGTCTTGTTGACCCGCTCGACGGCGATGCCGACGAAGCCGCGGATCTCCTCTCCGGCGGCCTCGCCGAGCTGGCGGCCCATCTCCCGCGGCGTCCCGTACACCTCGATCTCGCGGTAGCGCGAGGAGGGCGTCACGAGAGCGACCGCCCGAAGAATGCCGCCACCGAGTCGAGGTGCTCCGGCAGGAACAGGTGGTTGAGATGAGGGCGGTGCACCTCGAACCGGTGGGCACAGCAGGCAGCGGCATAGGCCGGCCGCACCTCGCGCTCCATCTCGTCGACCCCGCCCGCCGGCATGTCCTCGTCCTCGGTCGGCGCCAGCACCATGAGCGGCCGCGGGCAGATGCACACCCGCGCGATCCGGCCGTGGTCGAAGTGGCGCAGCAGGTGGGGGACGTAGAAGGGGCTGGAGTGGCGGTCCAGGTCGCCTTCCCGGATGACGGCGGCCAGGCTGCCGAGGCTGCCGGCCAGCGGTGCCGAGGCGCGTATCCAGGGCGCGACCGCCTGCGCCTGCCACGCGGCCTGCCCGCCCAGCGAGAAGCCGGTCAGCCCGATCCCGTCGGCGCTGACCCCGTCCACGGCCGCCAGCACGCGAGCGGCCTGCAGGGCCTCGCGGACGCGCAGCCCGACCGCCGTCCGTCCGAACGGCTCCATCGCCTTGGACTCCCGCTCCCGCTCCACCGGATTGGGCTGGCGGGCCGTGGTCCCCCGAAGGGTGACCGCCAGCGTCGCGAAGCCGCGCCGAGCCAGCTCGCGAGCCCAGCCGTGCAGCGGACCGCGGTGGCGAAGCGGCCGGTGCAGGCGCTCCTGGCTGATCAGCTCGGCGTCGCCGCCGGTGCCGGGCATACAGACGATCCCGCCCAGCGCGCCGCCGGCCCCTTCCGGGCGCATCAGGATGCAGGGCACGACCTCGTCGAGCTCGTTGCGAAAGCGCAACGGCGTGACGCTCACTCCGTCCGCGCCGGTCTCGCCATCCCCCACCTCAACCGGAACCGAGTCCGGACCGGGAACGTCGAGCAGGCCCAGCAAGTCGCAGAACTTGGCGCGCACTTCCTCGTCCACGACCGGCACCGGGTACACGACCGACGTGCGGCGGTAGGCGGGGATGGTGGGCTCGTTCATGCGCCTTGCGCCTGGAGCGGGTCCGCGACACCGATCATGCTGTCCCGCGTCACCAGCCGTGCCAGCTCCTCCTCCGACAGCCCTTCGGTCCCGGCGGGACGGCGCGGCAGGACCAGGTAGCGCAGGTCGGCGGTGCTGTCGACGACCCGCACCTGTACGTCGCCGGCGAGCTCCAGGCCGAACTCACGCATGACCGCGCGCGGCTCGACCACGGCGCGCTGGCGGTACGGGCTGCTCTTGTACCAGTCGGGCGGCGGACCGAGCAGCGCGGTCGGATAGCAGGAACAGAGCGTACACACGACCAGATGGTGCACGGCGCCGGTGTTCTCCACCACGGCCAACTCGGCGTCGTGCGTGAGGGTGTAGCCGAGCTCGGCGACGGCCGCGCGGGCGTCCCGCAGGAGTCGGGTCTTGAACGCGGGGTCGACCCACGCCCTGGCGACCACCCGTGCGCCGTCCGCCGCCGACCGGGAGCGCACCCGCTGGATCTGCCCGGCGAGCTCGCCGGGAGCCAGCACGCCCTTCTCCACCAGCAGCTCGTGGATGGCGATGGCGCGCCGGGCCGGTTCGGGGAGATTGATGTCGGGATGGATCCCCGGGTGTACGGAGCCGCGGTCGTGATCGTGACCGCCGCTCATGCCGCGGCTCCCGCCGGTTCCGCCGGCTCGAGCCAGCCTTCGTACACGTCGATCAGAAGCACGTCGCCACCGCCGCCGTCGTACCGGTCCCCCCAGAGGCCGGCCTGGCTGAACTCCACGTGGTACAGCAGGCGCTTCGGGAGGCCGCTGCCGCCGTGGGCGCGCGACTCGGGATCGAAGAACGGCCCGCTCACCGCGCGGATCCTTCCTCGCCTGCCCTTGATGAACCACGGCGTGCGGTGGTGATGCGGAACGCGATCGCGCCGGACCGTCACGGAATCGCCGGGAGCGAAGCGGCCCGGCGCCGCGCAGAACACTACTCCCACCTGCCGTCTACCGCCTTCACCCTGCAGTCGATCTCCTTGCGGGTCAGCACGCCCTTCTCCACCAGCACGGCTTCGAGCGAGGACGCCCAGCGCTCGTAGTAGCCGTACGACTCGTAGCGATCCGGCGGCAGGGACTCGATGCCGCGCCGCAACTCGTCGACGGTGAACAGGCCGCGATGCCGGAGCACGCCGACCAGGGCGTTGGTGAGGTGCTCCCAGTCGGCCAGCTCATGGGTCGAGAGGTCGATGGGCTCGGCGGAGGGCAATCCGCCCCGGTCGTGGGCGCCGCTCGGCGGTACGCTGCCCGGATTCGCATCCATCACGAGTTCAGCTCGATCAACACCTGGCAGGCGCCGTCGCCGCCGGAACGCGACAGCTCGTAGGCGCGCGCCGCCTCGTCGATCGGCAGGCGGTGCGTGACCAAGCCGTCGAAGTCGAAGTCACCGCGGGCCAGGTGGTTGGTGGCCAGACGATATGCGTGGTAGCCGTCGGCCTCGTAGGTGGCCGGCGTCGACATCACGACCGCGCACTGCTTCCTGTAGAGCACGCCGTAGTCGAACGGGAAGGTCGGCGCGCGCGGCTCGCCGTACAGCAGCAGGCGGCCCTCGTCCCGCACCAGCGCGACCGCCAGGTTGACCGAGTCCGCGGTGCCGGCCGCCTCCACCACCACGTCGGGGAGCTGCGCGCCGGAGACCGCCGCGACCTGAGCCACGGCGTCGTCCGCCCCGCCGCCCGGATCGACGGCCGCGGTCGCCCCGAACCGGAGCGCCGCCTCCCGGCGCGCCGCGACCGGGTCGACGCCGATCACCTGCCGCGCGCCCGCGCGCCGCAGCACCGCGTCCAGCACCAGCCCGGCCGGCCCCTGGCCGACCACCGCCACCGACCGGCCCACCACGTCGCGGAGCCGCTCGGCCGCCATCAGCGCGCGGGCGAGCTGGTGCACCATCACCAAGCGGTCCAGCGGCGTGTCCAGCGTCTGGTGGATCAGCTCGCCGATCGGCACCAGGATCTGCTCGGCCAGCCCGTCGAAGCCGGGCCGCCGCACGATCGCCACCTCGTCCACGACGAACGGCAGCGGCTTGACGCCGACGTACTCGATCGCCTCCACGCGGCCGACGACCTGGTGCGCGCACGTGGACGGAGCCAGGGGATAGGCGTCCGGGGCGCCGTCGTACACGCGGCGCGTGTCGCTGCCGTCGACGGCGACGGCCAGCGGGCGCACGACCGCCGTGCCGGGCTGGACGGTCAGATCGGCGACCTCGCCTACCTCGACGCTTCCCGGAGCGACGATCCTGGCACTCTTCATCCCGCACCGATCCTACCGAACTGGCCGGCAGAAACAACAGTCCGATACCGACAGCGATGCGTATGCACTTCCACGGACTTCCCTCGACGCGACCCGCGAGCAGGTGCTTGGGGGTGCGACCCCAAACTGTGGATGGGCGGCTCATGCAGCATCCGGCATGGCCTCGAACTCGACCCGTGGGGGAAGCGAGCGCTGGAAGTCGCTCGCCAAGCGCCCGCTCATCAGGGATGCTCGAATCTGGAGCATGTGCTGCGCCCCGGAGAGCGTCCAGGTCATACCGCTGCCCTTCATGCGCGCGGCGACCACGTTCTTGCAGGCACTCTCCACGGTGCCGCTGCCGATCGGCAGCCGTTCGTCTCGGTAGTGCTGGTAGTCCATGCGCTGACGATTCGCTTCGAGGTAGTTGATCTCGCCCTGCAGCAGGTCGCGGTCGTGCTCGCCGTCAGCGTCGCGCAGCAGATTGAGTTCGTCGATCACCTCGCCAACCCGGCCCTCGCGCAGCTTGGCCCGCCACTGCTTGAAGTGAGCGCCGAACCGCCGCGTATCGTCCCCGTAGAGAATCCTGCACGCCTCCGCGAGGTGATCGGCGGCGTGGCAGAAGTCCAGGATGCGCCAACTGGCGGCGTTGTCCAGATCTGCCACCCGCGGCCAGATCCACTCGGCGCCGTCGCCGATGAACACCAGCCGCAGCTTGCTCAGGTCACGGCAACGACGGTTCATCTCCACCCAGATGCGCGCGAAGAACTCATCGGCATGCTCGATGCCCAGCACGTAGGACGTGTTGGTGCAGCGTGCCTCCCGGCGCTTGCGGTCCCAGGTGAGAGCCGAGATGCTGGCCACCTTGACGTCTCGGAACTCTCGGTCGTATCTCCTTTTCTTATCTTCATCTACGCGCTCGTTGCCCTTCGTCGGCGCTTTCCCCGCGTCGATGCATACCACCATCGTGGCGGTGATCTTGTTCTCCACCACAGGCGGTGCTGAGCGCTCGAATGCGTCTTCGATCTCCTGCTGACGCAGCGCCTCCAGGCGCTGGCCAAGTGCGTCGATCATGTCCTCGATCTTGTGCAGTGAGATCTTCTGCTCGCCGTCGGGGCGGAAGATCAGGTTGAAATGACTCCGCCCGCTCTGGTACGGCTCGCTGCCAGCGAAGTGGGCCATGTGGTATTCGCACGCCGGTGTGTGCCCATGGGCGATTCCCAACTGGTCATCCAGCGGCGCCAGCCCCTTACCGGTGCTGCTGGCGTAGTAGGCGCGCAGCACCGTCACGATCCCATACAGTCCGTGCACGGTCTTGGGCCGGTAGCCGTTGAACCGGTACACCTCGCCGCCGTGGTTCACCCGCGCCCCGTGGTGGCCGCGGCCTACCTCCTCCACGAGGCGCTGCACCGCAGCCCGACCGAGGCGTACCAAGTTCTCCTGCACCGTCAGCTCCAAGCGGAACATCCCGTCCGCGTCAATCCCGTCACCGGCGCCGTCGCCGCCGTGCTGAGCCTTGACGTGTTCAACGAACCGTGCCACCAATTCCTCACACACTTTTTGACCTCCCAGTCGTAGCGATCATGCTATCGGCTGGGAGGTCCTTTTTGGCCCATCCACAAAACGGGGTCGCACCCGGTGCTTGGGAGCCGTTTGACAGCCACCCGGCGCAACAGGTAAACGCCGCGCAGGCTCATGCGTGTCAACCGCGACGACAACGAATCTCTCCTTCGCGAGTTGGTCAACGCAAGGCAACTCGACATGGATCTCGGCCCCCTTTTCGAGCAGCCGGCGCCATCTGCGGCGGGTGCGATCCACTGGGACCGGGTGCGCGGAATGATGCTCGGCCTCGCCATCGGTGACGCGCTTGGGAACACGACCGAGGGCTTGCTCCCCGCACGCCGGCGGCAACAGCACGGCGAGATTCGGAACTACCTGCCGAACCGCTACGCGGAAGGCCGACCGGTCGGACTCCCGTCCGACGACAGTCAGCTCGCGTTCTGGACCCTGGAGCACCTCATCGACTGCGGCCGGCTCGTTCCGGAGACACTGGCGCACGCGTTCGCGTCGCGCGAGATCTTCGGCATCGGCCAGTCGGTGCGGCAGTTCGTTGCCGGTATGAATGCCGGACGACCCTGGTGGGAGGCATCGGCACGGTCGGCGGGTAATGGCGCGCTCATGCGCATCGCTCCCATCACGATTCCGCACCTCAGAACCGCGGGGCCGGCGTTCTGGTGTGACGCCGCGCTCTGCGCCGCGATCACCCACAACGACCGTGGTTCCATCGGGGCGTGCGTGGCGTTCGCGGGCATGTTAGGTCATCTGCTGGGGCTTCATCGGGTGCCGGACCCCGGCTGGTGGGTCGCCCGTTACGTGGAAATCGCCCGCGGAGTGGAAGGCGAGAGCGAGTACGCTCCGCGGGGTGGATTTCTTCAAGGCTCCTACCGAGGCCCCCTCTGGCGTCTGGTGGAGGCACACGTGCCGCCACGCATGGCTCGGCGGGAGTCGGTTCTTCAGGCCGCCAACGCGTGGTACTCAGGGGCCTACCTCCTGGAAACCCTGCCGACGGTTCTGTTCATCCTGGCGCGGCACGGCGACGACCCGGAGGAAGCCATCGTCCGAGCGGTGAACGACAGCGTGGACAACGATACGGTCGCAGCCATCGTCGGCGCGGCGGTCGGCGCTCTGCACGGTGAGGACGCACTGCCTCTCCGCTGGCGCGACGGTCTCCTCGGGCGAACGGCAGCCGATGACGACGGCCGCATCTTCGAGTTGTTGGACCATGCCGAGACACGGTTCAGTTGCCAGGATTCGGGGCTTGATGCGTCCGATGGCGTCGTACAACCGCGAGCCGGAGCGCCTGTGGAAGAATCCGACGGCGCGGGAGTCCTCGAACGAGCGCAAGGCTGCCTGCTCGGACAGCTTGCCGGCGACGCACTAGGCAGCCTCGTGGAGTTCGAGACACCCGAGGCGATCCGAAGCAAATACCCCGATGGAGTACGGGAGTTGGTCGACGGTGGCACCTGGAACACGCTGGCCGGTCAGCCTACGGACGACTCCGAGCTGGCGCTGGCGCTGGCCCGAACGCTGGTCGAACGCGGGCGGTACGATCGGGAAGCGGTCAGGCGAGCGTACGTCTCCTGGCTGGAATCAGGTCCCTTCGACTGCGGCGCGACCATCGCTGCCGGGCTGACCGGTCGCTCCAACCCTGACAGTCAGGCCAACGGGGCGCTGATGCGCATCAGCCCGCTGGGCATCTTCGGGACTCACCAGGAACCGGGAGCGGTGATCGAATGGGCACGCGAGGACGCGGCGATCACGCATCCTCATGAGGTGTGCGGCCAAGCCAATGCGCTGTTCGCGGCGGCGGTGTCCTTCGCGATCCGGTCGGGGAGCAGCGCCGACGACGTGTATCGGCACGTGCGGACACTGGCTGACGACATGGCTGCGGAGCCGTCGCTGCACGACGCGGTCGCCGGCGCGGCTCACTCCCCTCCCGCCGACTACGTCCGGCAACAGGGATGGGTGCTGATCGCGCTCCGTAACGCGCTGTGGCAGCTCCTCCACGCGCCGAGCATGGCGGCAGGCGTCATGGACACCGTCATGCGCGGCGGCGACACCGATACGAACGGCGCGATCTGCGGCGCGCTGCTGGGTGCCGTGCACGGCCGCGACGCGATCCCCGGTCAGTGGGTCGAGAAGCTGCTCAACTGCCGTCCGGAAGTCGGCCGTCCGGGGGTGCATCGTCCACGGCCCGAGGTCTTCTGGCCGGTGGATGCATTGGATCTCGCGGAACGACTCGTCGATCTGTCCGGAGACTGACCCGGCGAGCCGCTACGTCGGTGGGACTCGTCCCGGACGCTGCGCCTTGCCCACCCAAAAGCCCACCATGCACTGCATCTGCCGAGCTTGCCGCGCGGGTGGCAACCCGACAGACTCATTGAGCCCTCGCGATGAAGCTGCTGTTCATGGACAAGCACGATGTGCACCGGCCCTGGGGCCACGTGCGGTTCCGGCCTACGCCGTTCCGCTACCTGGGCAGGACCGGGATGCGCGACGTCATCTGCTTCGCGGCGCCCCGGGCCGACGGCACCGCGGACGTGTTCCACTACCAGATGAGCCGGCATACGCCGTGGAAGCTGCTGCGCAGCGTGACGTCCGACGGCATCCACTTCGAGGACACGCACGTGGTCTGCGAGCGCTCGGAATACAAGTGGCACTACGCCGCGCGCATGGCCTACAGCCCGGAGCTCGATCGCTACATCTTCATGAAGAACGCCATCCACGACGGCGAGATGCAGATGTACATCTTCCACAGCCGCGACGGCGAGAGCTGGGAGGAGCATCCGGGCGGGCCGGTGTTCGCCGACGGCGACGCTTGGGGCGCGATGTGGAGCCCCGCCGTGCAGCGGTTCATCTACTACGGCAAGGGGTGGCAGCGCTGGGACAAGGGCGTGCACGACTTGGTCCTCAACGGCCGCCGGGTGGTGACGGTCCGCACCAGCCCGGACGGCTTCCGGTGGACGCCGGACACCGCCAGCCAGTACTTCGAGAAGCCCGAGTACCACAACAACATGCGCCTGCTGCGCGGGCGGCTGGTGCCGATCGAGTTCCAGATCTCACCGGACGACGAGGACCCGCCCGACCTGGAGTTCTACTCGGGCAACGCCTTCGCGTACGAGGGCCGGTACTACCTGCACATGAACAACTACGCCGGCAGCTTCATCCAGCCCGGCATTGACCCGATGCGCGCCAACGGTCACGGCGTGTTCCTGCCGTGCGAGCGGTGGATCAGCCGCGACGGACTGAATTGGAGCCGGCCGTTCCGGGAGATCGACGTCGGCGCGTTCGCGCTGCACAACCCGATCCTCGTGAACGGCATGATGCTGTTTCAGCGCGGCGACCGCCTGCACGGCCTGCCGGCCGACCGGCTGACCTATGCCACGTCGACCACCAATTCCCACTTCGAGACCGCCGAGTTCCCGATGCCGGCCGGCCCGCTGCGCCTCAACGTCAAGATCCCCGGCGACGAGTACGACAACCAGGAGAACCAGGCCTACGTGATGGCCGAGCTGATCGACGACCGCGACCGGGTGATCCCCGGCTACGAACGCGACCGCTGCCTCCTGCAGGCTCCCCTCGACCGCCCCGACCACCCCCTGGCCTGGCAGGGCGACGGCCGGCGTCGCGACGGCTCCAAGCTGGCAGGCTCCCTGGTCCGCGTCCGCTTCTACGCCCGCGCCTCCGCCATCTACGCCCTCACCGACACGTCGAACGCGCCCGTGGTGACATAAACATGTTCCAGGGATACGGCGTCCCCAAACTTCGACGAGCAGTCATCCGCAAACTCGCCGAAGCCTACTCCCGCGATGATCTCACGTTGGAGGACTATGAGCGTCGCGTGCAGGTCGCTGAGCAAGCCGTGACTACCGATGACCTTGAAGCGATTGTCGAGGATTTTCCGCACAACTCCCCTGGTTCCCTTCAGAAACCCGTAGCTCCTGATCCCAAGGAGCGTGTCCGCGCGGCCCTTCATCCGGCCGTCTGGCTGGTGCCGGCGGCGCTGCTCGCCATCGCTCCACTTCCTTTGCCGTACGGATACTACGTATTCCTTCGGCTGGTCGTATGCGGCGCGACCGCGTTGCTCACCTATTATGACTACCGCGAACGCGGGAGAGTGTCAGGCTGGACCATCGCGATGGCGGGCATAGCGCTACTCTTCAATCCAGTCATTTCCGTGGGTCTGACCCGTGAAATCTGGACGCCGATCAACATCAGCGCTGCTCTTCTGATCCTCGGTCACTTCTGGCGCAGAAAACGATAGCCTGTCGAGGATCGCCGGCATCGACTGATGCAAGACTATACGATGTTGGTGAACCCCCAACGTTCTGCTGCTTCGCGCCCTTGAGATGGCAGCAGACTCGACAGCCGGACATTGACGTCCCTGAGCTCGTCCCACGCGCGTGACTCGATCGACCGGCGGCCGGCTTCGAAGAGTTGTTTGGCGAGGCCCGCATCGTTCATCGCCGGACTCCGTTGCTCTAACCAGTTGAACATCTCGACCAGGAACTTCGGGTGGCGGGACAGGATATACCAGCGCAACCGCTCAAGCTCTGCGACCGCGGCGTCGATGCGGGTCGAGTTACTCGATTGGAGAAACACCGGTTCGCGCGCAACCACTTCGCGGTACTGCTGCTTCTCGGCGTCCGTGGCGTTGTTCGTCACCAGCAGCTCGACCTCCTTCTTGACCGCTTCGTACCGAGAGCGCGCTGCATCCACCCGCTTCGATGACGTAAAATCCCAGACCCGCTGTGCGAATATGCGTTTGCGGTTCTCCAGCTTGAAACGGTCGTCGGTCTCATCATCGTCGGCCATCTTTTCACACTCGCAGATCAGCTTGCCTACGTCGTGCCTCATCCCCTTTAGCCCGGCCGCCGATTCAGCATTGCCTGCATTCTCCGCTTGCTCAATCTCTTCCTCGATCTTCTGCTCCAGATTCCAGATCTCTCCCTTCAGGATATTTGCCTTCACTTCGCGCTGTCGGCGACGGAACACGTCCGAAAACTCGTCCCCGGTCGCATCGATGTAAACGCGGATCGTAAGGTCACGTGATTCCGACATCTCGAACGTGAGTTCCATTTCCATGCCGTGAATCAGATCCCGGCTGACTTGTGTCCCCTTGATTATGAGATTGCCGATTATCCCGTTTGCCGACGAATGGTTGTCCTTCGGCCCCTCGACTACGATGACGCGCGCCTCGTCATCCGAACCCTTGAGGATCGTTTTGGCGACCTCGACGGATTTTCTACCCTTCGTTGGCAGGACATCGTTCCTTGCAAAGATCGGCATGAGCTTGGTGTCGCGTTTGTCAGGATCGTCCATCACCAGTGAAATGTCCTCTGGCAGCGGCTGGCCGGCAACGCTGTACCGGCCTTGCGCAATCTGTATGTTCTCGTCGTACACGGTTCTGCCTCGTGGGCCGATGACACGAAACTCGAACAGGTTGTAGGCGGTGTCCCGAAGTGGGAGATCCTCGATAATCCGCTCTCGTACCGCCTTCGTGCCGCTGTCGAAGGCGCCGTCTGATCTCGTGATCCGATACGTGAGGCCTTCCACACTGCCATCGACCTTCGCCATGAGAGTCTCCTCAGACTCCTGAGAGTTGCGGTTGTAGACGGTGCGCACGCGCGTTCTGAGCGGCTCGACTGTGCTGTCTGGTTCTACGCGCTGCAACTCTTTCGTACCGGCATAATAGGCAGCGCCCACCGCGATCGCATTGGTCGGATCGATCGACGTGTTCACCGGGGTCCCCATCAGTTCACCGATACGCTGGCGCACGTATGGGATATACGTCGAGCCGCCGACCATGAGTACGAACTCCAGATCGCTCGGCCGCAGGGTGTGCCGTGTGAGGATAGCCTTCATCATGTCGGCCGTTCGATCGATCGTATCTCTGATCAACGCTTCGAAATCGGTCCGTGTGATGGTGAGATCGAACTCGACAGGCGTACCATCGTCGTCCTCCACCGCAATGTCGAAAACCTCCGCAGCGGTGCTCGACGACAGATCCTTCTTCGCCTCCTCCGCCATATACAGCAATCGGTACCAGAGCGAATTCCGCGTTCCTCGGGCGCTCTTCATCTGTGGCAGAAGATCCTCGAAGCGGCCTTTTCGCTCCAGCGCCGGTACCATGAGGTGCTCCACGATCATCTGGTCGAAGTCGGATCCACCGAGGAAGTTGTCGCCCTCATGGTCGACGACGGTGAGCTCCCCCTCCACGATCCGAACCAGCGCGACGTCGAAGGTGCCGCCGCCAAGGTCGTAGACCATCCACGTGCTATTGCGAAGATCGCGCTGCGCACCGTTCGCAAAGGCCAAACTCGCCGCGATGGGCTCTTGGAGCAACAGAACCTGGCTGAACCCGGCTGCCAGCCCCGCCTGTTTCGTCGCATTCGACTGCACGGTGTCAAACGATGCTGGAATCGTGACTACCGCTGCCTCCACCGATTCGTCGCCCCGGACGAATCCCTTCAGCTCGTTCAGAACGAGAGTCGACAGCTCCACCGGCGTCTTCGAGCCCACGTCCTGCAGTCTGAGCGTCTCCGTAGTGCCCATCTTGCGCTTGAATCGACTGGCCACACGGCTCGGGTCCTTCTCCACATAGCTACGAGCGGCGCCCCCTACGAGGATGCGCTCATTGCGGAAACCTACCATCGAAGGCAACGTTTCCTGAAACCCACGCGGGTTCTTGAACACCTCGACCTGACCGCTCTCGAATTTGGCGATCAGGGAGTTCGTCGTCCCGAGGTCGATCCCGAAGTCGATCATCCTCTTCATTGCGTACCTCCGCACATTCGCCGCTCAACGACCACAACGCCCCTCTTCACGACCTTCGACTCCATCGCGTCACCGCGCCGGATGATCGGCTTGATGACGTCGACCACCACCAGGTCGTCCACACTGTCGCCCGCGATCGATACCTCCAGGTCGCTGCGCGTCTCCGAGAAGTCCTGGCCGTGAGGATCCTCAAAGAACCATCCGTGCTCACGAATCGTGTCCTTGATCCGCTCAATATAGCGTCCGATTCTGCTCGGATCGTCCGTGAGTGCCCGTTCCATCCGGTAGAGATCGGTCAGTACCTTCGCTACCCATGCCTCGTCCTCCCGTGGTTGAACACCGTACTCGGTCATTTCCTCTCCTCGCTCTCGCCGTACATATGGGCCAACGCACTCAACACCATCGCGTTGTCGGTCTCGTGAACGCTACAGGACACTCGCACTCTTGTCTGCTGCCGATCGGAGACGGTCATCACACCGCCACTGAGCTGCGCGTCGACTCTGTACCACGGCACCTCGTGACGCTGCCAGCGGAACCAGCGCAGGATCCTGAAGCCGACACCGCTCTCGGTCAAGGTGCACGGGCCTATCTCTACCGCTTCACCTCGCTTCATCCGCGACTCCGCTCGCTCAACGAGCTTGGGAAGCACGTACATGAAGATTGCTCGGAGCATCATCTGGTGCAATCTGGGATCTGAGGCCGTCCACGTGAAGCTCAGATCACGGGGCCTCGCGACTCGGAACACTACTGCATATTTTATCATGGATCCCGTCGCGCGGACACTCGTACGCACACTGATGATCTCGTTTATGGGTACAAACCGGTCGCTCTGACGAACACCCTCCTTGGTGATTTCCCACGCTTCACCGTGCTGTCGGAGACGCATTTCATGTTTCCGTTCGTCGCGGATGACTTGCTCGATCTGCTTGACGTCGTTGCCGAGAAGCTCCTTCCATTTTGACGACTTGAATTGGAATCTGGACGTCAACTGCAGAATTCTTCGGGACAGGTCGCTATCGCGATGCGTATTGAACGACGTGATCGCGAGGCTCCGCAACTCACGTAGAGCCGTGTCCCGCTGCGACTCGAAGAATGACGGCAACAGGTTGAGAATCGCGTCTACTCTCGTACGTGCCATGATACGTTCGATCTCAATACAGGACGGCTTTTGTCCCTCGCTCGCCGTTCGCGCATCGGCAAGTTGCTCGATCAGACGGTCGATCACTCGACGCGCCCGCTGGAAACAATCGTCATCTTGAGAGCGTACCACCCAGCGCCTGCCGTCCACCAAGCACTCGATCACTGCGAGATCTCGTCGTTCTACGGCGGCTGCGAGCACCTGATCGAACTGTGCAGCAAAGTAACCGCTCAACCATTCCCTGAAATCGTGATCGCGACTGTTTTCCGAGGCGTCGTCGAATTCCGGCCTCTGAGGGGATTGCAGGCCACCCTTCTCTTCAACCAGGAAGTGACGATGAGCGCCTCGGCTGAGAAAGGCGAGCAGCCGCTTGTCTGCATACACGCGGGCATGGTGCCGTCGAAGACGCGCATCGTGCAACTCTCCAAAGACACTGAGCGCTCTCGAACGCCCAACACCGATTCCGGCCAGCCAAGGAAGGTGGCCATCCTCCAGTTCGATTTCGTGCAACACCGTCTTCCGTCGCTTTGCGATCTGTCGTTCATCCGAAAGATCGGCATCCTCACCGAGATCAAGCAATTCGAAGGGATTGAGATACACCGCATACCACTGTGTGCGATCAAGCATCGTCGCACCGCCGCTGCCGGCGGCGTCGGCCAGCGCGAGCAGACGCGGGAGAATGCGTTCAAGCTCGCGTTTGGGCCGCTCATAAGCTGGGTTGACGTTCAGCGCCTGCCGCCACATGTCGACGGCATCGGCATCTTGGCCTATCTGGCTGTAGGCGAGGCCCAGATTGAAATACAGGTATGCCGGTTCACGACTCTTCGGGACCGCTTTGCTCCACCATTCGATCGCATCGAAGTATTCCCGTCCACGGTACCTCAGGTAGCCCAACCTAGCCAGCTCGGTCTCGGACAGGTCAGTGAGATCGTCCAGAAGGGCGAGATGGCGGACTTCCTGGTCGTCCCACATCGGTTTGTCGGTCCTCCGCAAGACACCAGCCGCACCTCGCAATGCCTGAATATTCGATGGGTCAGACAACAATGCCTGCCTGAATACGCGAAGTTCTGCGGCGTCTTCGGGCTTCAGCGTCTCCGCGCTTTCCGTCGAAGCACGCGGGTGCTCCGAATCCATGGCATGGCGCACAGTGCCTCGAGGAACACCGGACCTGACCGCGAAATCGGCGACCAGCGCGTCCAGCTCCGCTTTTCGCTTGGCACGCCGGGCCTCACGTACGCGGCGCTCATATTCATCCCGGCGAAGGATGTCTTCAGCGTAGGCTTTCCCAAGACGTCTAATCGTCTTGTCGCGCACTTGGGACATTCCGGGCAAGCCATCGGCAGGAGAGACGCGTCCCATCGGTCAGACGAGCATAGTTGCATCGGGACCACTGGTCAACTGTGGACCCTCACGATAATAGAGCAGAAAGGCACTCGATCTCATTTGCCTTGACTACCACATGCGGCCTCAGCGATCACGACGGCCAATGTGATCGGCTTGATTCAGGCTACATGCCAAGTACTTAGTCGAGATGTCCGAGAGTAGCCGTCTCCCAATCTCGCATGCTTGGCATCTGGAGTAGGGAGCACGATGCACACTCGCTCGTCTCCAAAGGGATTTCCGACACCATAGCCAAGCTGAGACCGACGGCGCGCGATATCTGCTCCGCAGTCTCCATGTCTCGACATCTATCCGATGTCCGATGGCTGTCAATTTAGGTGCATTACCGAGAGCGGTCGACAGCGGCCAGAGCGAAGCGTCGCTGATAGAACATGACCCAAGCGGCGTCTCTCATATTCGTCTCAGAAGGGCGGCTTCTCACGGATGCCGGCAATCTCCGCATGTCCAACCTGCCGTCCGGAGACACTTGCATTTGATACTACAATTCGATAATATGTACGGCTGTGAACCACAGGCACCGTCGTACGCTGTTAGCGAACCATCGCATTCATACCAATCTCGCTGGCCGGCACCGTACCGAGTCGCGGGGAGTGCTTAATCCATGGGATGCCAACCGCACAGCACGATGTGGACACACGACCTCGCACCGAATATGTGCCCCGCCCGCCACGCCGGGGCGTCACACTCTCCTAATTGATGCATGAAGATATAGGTCGTCCTCAAAGAGCGCCGCACTCGAATCGAGCCGTGATGGAGTACAAGGGCTACCTGAGTAAGGTCGCCGTCGACGGTGACGAGCTGTACGGAACGGTCGTCAACCTCCACCGCGACCACGTGGACTTCCGGGTCGGAGTAGGAATGAGCATTGCTGATCACCCCCTCCACAGATCCCGGCGTGCGGGACTACCGCACCGGGCTCCTACCTCGGGTATGACGCCAAGGCGCCGTAAGGGATAGGGATGGTAATCCCGTCGCGCTGCTTGACGTATCCGCGCAAGCGCACTGGGCGCGCCGTCCCGGCGCTGTGTCCGGGGCGCGTTTTGCTGGCGCGGATTCCCCTTGGTCAGGCCCCTTCCCTCCACCCGCTCCGCGGTTGGGTTGCTGCCGTCCGGCCTGTCCGTAGGCGTCCCCTTGGCTGTCTCCGGCGTTTCCACCTTCGTGCCCGTGTAGGGTCCGCCATAGCCACGCTGTCCGCCGCACCCGTCCTTGTTCGCGGGCTTCGTCGGTACTATGGGCCTGTCCGACTTCCCATCCCCGTACATCATCGGCGTGCGTCCTTGGACTTTCCGACACGTCCTGTGACGCCATCGGTCACAGGCGAGGATGGGATCTCCCGGTTCCCGCGCGAGGTGGTTCCGCACGTGCTCGGGGTCTTCGACCGCGCAGGGTCCCGGAACGCCTCGCGCTGGCGGCGTCCCGGGTGTTGCCTTCCGCCTTCTCCCACGGCGTCGGCACCCCGGAGTGAGTTCCTTTCGCGGCTCAATACCCGGCCCGCACGTACCCCTGTCAACGCTTCGTCTCGCCCTCGCGGGCTGCCACGCATGACTCGGGGCCGTCGTGGGTCGCTAACCCTTCGTACGTATGACTCTTTCATTCACAACACCTCGCCGATTTGACCGGCGCACGGGAGGACGATCGATGAGGTACGTCGAGCCTTCCATGAATCGGTCGACTTCTACCTTGACGGCTGCAGGCGAGACGGAGAAGAGCCGGAGCGGCCCTTGCTCGCATCAAGGAAGACAGAGCCTGAATGCCGTGGTGGTGGAAGCGCTTGAGGACTACTTGTCCCACCAGGGGGTGTAGGATGCCTCAGGTCTTCAGGAGTCCAGGTTCCGGTCCAGATGGGCTATAGGATGTCGTTCTATAGCCCATGAGCTGGATCTGGAAGCGGCCGGGCTGGCCGGACTTCACGTGGAGTCAAGCCGAGATGGAGTCTCTCGAAGCCCGCTTTCGGGACGACGCCGGTCGCCGGATCGGTTCATGGCGCCGCCTCGGCGAGGACGAGCAGGTGGAGCTGAGGATCGCGTGGCTGAGCGACGAGGCGGCAGAGACGTCCGCAATCGAAGGCGAGCTTCTGGACCGGGATTCGGTGCAGTCGTCGATTCGCCGCGAATTCGGCCTCGCCCATGACCAGCGTCCAGCGTCACCGGCCGAAGCCGGCGTCGCCGAGATGATGGTCTCGGTCTATCGGGAATTCGACCGCCCTCTGGATCACGACACGCTGCGGGACTGGCACCGAATGCTGATGCGGGAACGGCGCAGACTCGACGTCATCGGAGGCTATCGCCGCCACGCCGAGCCGATGCAGGTCGTTTCCGGCCCCGAGGATCGGCCCACCGTCCATTACGTGGCGCCGCCATCCGACCGGATCACGATGGAGATGGACCGCTACATCGCCTGGTACGAACGGGCGAGCACGGGTGGGGACCGGTTGGCGCCGCTGACCTGGGCCGGAGTCGCACATCTGTACTTCGTCTTCATCCATCCCTTCGAAGACGGCAACGGCCGCATCGGGCGCGCCCTCGCCGAGAAGGCGCTCGCCCGATCGCTTCGACAACCGAGCCTGATAGCGCTCGCGCAGACCATCCTTCGTCGCCGCAGGGCGTACTACGATGCACTCAGGGCCGCCAACGACTCGCTCGACATCACGGGGTGGCTGGTGTGGTTCGCCGGGATCGTGCTCGAAGCCCAGATCTGGAGCGAGCGGCGGCTGATCCGGACCATGGAGCAGACCCGGATGTTCGACCGGCTGCGCGGCCGGTTGAATCCCCGGCAGGAGAAGACGCTGCTGCGGCTGTTCCGCGCCGAGCCGGACGGATTCGAGGGCGGACTCAGCGCGTCAAACTATCGCCGCATCACCGGTGCACCGGCCTCCACGGCGACGCGGGACCTGGCGGATCTGGTTGCCAAGGGCGCGCTGCGGCGTACGGGGACTCGCCGTCATACGCGCTACTGGCTCGATCTGCCATCATTCGGCGAGTAGCTGCGGACTGCGTCGACGAGCAACGAGATGGAAGACCAACGACTCCTCGCGAATCGACAGAACTGGAACGAGCGCACTCCGGTGCATGCGGCGTCCGACTTCTACGACGTGGCCGGATTCAAGGCGGGACGCATCACGCTGACCGATATCGAGCGTGGGGAAGTTGGTGACGTATCAGGAAAGACGCTGCTCCATCTGCAGTGCCACTTCGGGCTGGATACGATGTCGTGGGCGCGGCTGGGCGCGACGGCCACCGGCGTCGACTTCTCCGAGGCCGCCATCGATCTGGCTCGGTCGCTGAACGATGAGCTGAGGCTGAACGCGCGGTTCATCCGTTCCGACGTGTACGGTCTGCCGGACGTGCTCGACGAGGAGTTCGACGTCGTATTCACGTCGTACGGCGTGCTGGTCTGGCTTCCAGATCTGGACAGATGGGCACGGACGATCCGGCGCATGCTCAGGCCGCGCGGGACGTTCTACCTCGTGGAGTTCCATCCGTTCCTGGACGCCTTCGAGGTGTCGGATTCAGGCGACCTGAAAGCGACGTACGGCTACTTCCACGAGGAGGTGTCGACCCCAGGCAACCAGCCGAGTTACGCCGGCAGGGAATTGCTATCCAGTCCGCACCATGAATGGCAGCACCCGCTGGGCGACGTGGTGACGGCGCTGATCGACGCCGGACTGACGATCGAGTTCCTGCACGAGTTCCCGTATTCAGGCCAGCCGTATCCGGGCATGAAACGGTGCGAGGACGGACGCTGGCGGTTGCCGAATCATGGCGAGTCGTTCCCGCACTTGTACTCCATCCGAGCGACGAAGTAGGCGGCGGCCGGACGGCGGTTACCTATGAGTCCGCCGGCGGCGTCAGCAGCCACTCGTAAGCGGGCTGCGCCTCCACACTGGCCGGAAGCTCGTCGGGAATGCCATCGCGGGTGAGGGTCAACAATCGCTTGCGGGCATGGGGAAACCGTGCGCCTGCCGCATCGAGAGCGCGGAGTTCCCGGTTGGCGGTCTCGGGATCGGTGAGGTCGGCGCACACCTGCACGAGTTCCATCGAACCGCCGGCCCGGCGCGCCAGGAAGTCCACCTCGTACCCTTCCGGGGTACGGACATACGTGACATCGAATCGCCGCCGCTCCAACTCCACCAGGACCGCGGTCTCCAGCGCGTGCCCAACGTTCGCTCGCCCCGTGCGATCGAAGAGTGGAATCAGCCCGGGATCGACGGGGTATGCCTTGCGCGGATTCACCATGCGCTGGCGTTCCGAAGCGGACTCCATCCACACCAGTCGCACCAGGAAACAGTCCTCCAGATGGGCGAGGAACTGATGGAGCGTGTCTCTGCCGATCGGGATGCCCTGCGACCTGAGCCCCGCGTGGAACTTCTCCACGCTGAACAGTGACCCGGCGTTGCCCAGCAGGTGGCGGACCAGGGCGCGCAACCCGACCACGTTGCGCACCTCATGGCGCTCGACGACATCGCGCAGCACGGCCACGTCGACGTAGTCGCGGAGAAGCTGATACCTCGACAGCACGTCGAGACCCTGCGCTTCCGGGAATCCGCCTTCCTGAAGCCAGTCGAGCATCGAGCGTTCGATGTGGGAGCGTTCCCGACGAGTCAGGAAGGCGGGCTCCGCCGGAATGGACCTTGCTCGGTGCCGCAACGCCTCCTCGAATGAAAACGGGTGCACCACCACCTGCCACGCGCGACCGCGGAGCGCGGTCGCGACTTCCTGCGACAGCAACGCGGCGGACGAGCCGGTGACGAACACATCCGTTCGCTCGGTGTCGAGCAGGCGACGGACGAACCGCTCCCACTCGGCGACCATCTGGATCTCGTCGAAGCACCACACCACCGACTCGGCATCACGGAGCCGCGGATAGCGCCGATAGTACTCGTCCACCACCGTTCCCAGATGGCCGGCATCGAGGCCGACAAGCCGTTCATCCTCGAACAACAGGTAGGGCAGGCGCTCGCGGGGCATGCCCTGATCGGCGTGGCTGCGGCGCATCTGATGCAGGAACATCGTCTTGCCCGCGCGGCGGATGCCGGTGACCGCCGTCGCCTTGCCGGCGAACGAGACCCTGCCGAATACACGGCGCGGCGTGTGCTCCGGCAGTGGTCGACGCAGAGAATCGGTCAGTTGTTCGGACAGAACGCGACGCAGCCGTGCGACATCCATCCTGATCTCCCTATGGCAAGGAGACTATAGTAAATATTTCTCCTTTATGGAAGGAGAATTTACCACGCCACGCCACGCCACGCCACGCCACGCCAACTTACACCCCCAGCACGTCGGCGAGCGCCTCGCAGTCGGCGACGGTCAGGTCGTGCGGCTCGGCCGGCACCTCGGCGCTGCCGTTCGGGCCCCATTCGGTGGGCCGCGGCAGATAGGCCGTGCGGAAGCCGGCGGCCCGTGCTCCGCGCAGATCGTCCTCGTGCGCGGCCACCATGAGGATCCGCTCCGGGGGCAGGTTGAGGCGCGAGGCCGCCGTGGTGTAGACCGCCGGCATCGGCTTGTACGTGCGCGCGTGCTCGGCCGACAGGATGTGGTCGAAGGCGAGGTCGTTGTAGCGCGCCAAATCTTCCAGCAGCGAGACGTTGCCGTTCGACAGCGCGCAGACCGTGAAGCGGCGCCGCAGCCGCGCCAGCCCGTCCTGCACGTCCGGCCAGGCCGGCAGCCGGTGCCAGGCGTGGATGAACCAGTGGCGATCGTCCGCACTGAGCCCCAGTCCGCGCTCGGCCAGCAGGCGGTCCAGGATCTCCCCGTGCAGCACGTCGATCGGCTCCCAGGGCCGCCGGCCGCTGCGTACGGGCTCCATCGCCGGCTCGTACCCGCCGCGCCACGCATCGGCCAGCCGGGCCCAGTCCGTGCCCGTGCCGATACGTCCGTGGATCTCGCGACCGGCGTCGATCACGCCGCTCCGCCAGTCGACGACCGTTCCGAAGATGTCGAAGGTGAGCGCGTCGACCGACTCGGGTGCCAGCGTGCCGCCTTCGTTGTCGCCCTGCGCCATTGCGCCGCATCATAGCGCTACGGAGGAGCCGATGCCGAATCCCCGAGACGCCGACCTGCCCGCCCGCATCGACCGCGCCATGGCTTACGTCGCCCGCTGGTGCGAGCGCCGCCTGGCCGACGGCGTGCTGGACCCGCACAACTACGGCCGGGCCGTGGACGCGCTGCTGAAGGGAGCCGCGGCGAGCGGCACACGGGCGCCGGACGCCGTCCTGGACGGCCTGCGCGCCGTACTGCTGGACCTGACCGACAACCCGCTGGGATTCCCTCAGGTCGACGGGCAGACCAATCCGCACGACCTGCGTGAGATCGTGCAGGCGTTCACGGAGCTGGCGACTGCCCGCGACGACGGCGCCGCCCGCGAGCGGCTGGGAACGCTGCTCGACACCTGGATCCGCCTCACCAACCCGGACGGCACTTGGCGGGCCGACCTGATCGCGACCGAGCCCAGCCTGAGGCATCCGGGGTTCACGGACGAGCGCAACGGCATCGAGTCCCCGCCGCCGCGGTCGCGGGCCCGGACCGTCATGGCGCTCACCCACCTCTTCCGCCTCACGGGAGACCAGCGCGCGCTGGAGCTGGCCGGCCGCTTCGCGCGGCTGGCGCGCACCAGGTCGTTCACCGAAGACGGCCGGCTCACCATGCAGGCCGGCGCCCATACCCACTCCATCACCGGAACCGTGCACGGCCTGGCCGCCTACGGGTTGCTGATCGGCGACCTGGACACCGTCGAGCACGCGCGCCGCATCTTCGACGTGGGGCTGGCGCCGACCCGCAGCAGCTTCGGCTGGTCGATCGAGAGCCTGGGCAACGAGCGCGTGCCCGGCCGGGGCGAGATCAACAACACCGGCGACATGATCCAGACGGCCATCGTCCTGGGACGGGCCGGCCGGCCCGAGTACTTCGGCGTTGCCGAGCGCATGATCCGCAGCCATGTCCTGCCGAGCCAATGGCTCGCCGGCCAGGAGATGCTGAGCCCGGAGGACGCCCCCGACTACGCGGTGACCGAGTTTCCCCCCGAGGCCGACGGCGGATGGGGCTTCCCCAGCCCCTCGGACCGCCACGTCCCCGACCCGATGGGCGTTGCCACCAGCGTCCTGGACGTCGTCCAGGGCGGCATCCAGTGCCTGTGGGCGGCGCTCCGCCACGGATCGACGCGCCATGGTTCGGACACGCGGCTGAACCTGCTGTTCTCCACGGACCGCAGCGCCGCGCGCGTCAGCAGCCGGCTGCCCGCGGCCGGCGACGTGACCGTGACGATGCCGGCCGCCGGCAGCCTGTGGGTGCGCAAACCGGACTGGCTGCCCTGGGAGGAACTCACCCTGGGCCGCTCCAGAGAGGATGCGAACGGGCTCGGTTTCCGGCGCATCCACCCGTGGGCGGTGACCGATCCGCTGCCGGCCGGAACCGAGGTGCGCTTGCGCTTCACCCCCGTGCGCCGGTCGGAGGAGGAGTGGGTGTACTGGCAGCGGCATCTGATGGTGTTCGAGGGCGACACCCTGATCGAGATGAGCCCCCGCGGCCGCTATTCGCCGATGTTCGCGGATCTTGCCTCCGAGGGCGTCGCGCCCGGATAGCGCGCCGCCTGCCGCGATCGTCAGCCGGGCGGCCGCTTCACGCCAAACCACCGGCCCCTCGCGGCGCTTGCGGTGAGGATGGGAATGGAGAACCCGGATGCCAGCGAGAGCAGGTCGCCATCGCCGGTCACCAAAGCGTCGGCTTGGCCCACCAGCGCGAGCTCGAGGAACGGCCTGTCGGCGGGATCACGGCAGCTCGGCACGGCCGGCAGATTCGACACGACCACCGACTCGCACCAAGGCAGGTAGTCGGCCAGCAGGTCGTCTCGCTCGGCATCGGTCAAGCGAAACTTCGGATATGACAGCACCCGGATCAGCTCCGTCGTCGTATCGCGGCTCGCCAGCGGCAGCATCGATGCGGACTGCCACGCTCGGCGCAGCCAGGACAACGACCCGGCGGGAAACAGCAGGGCCGACAGCAGCACGTTGGTGTCGAGCACCACGCGCAGACGGATCACTCCGCCCGGCGAGCCCATGTGACGGCGTCGGCCACGTCGGCCTCGGAAATGCCGAGCTCAGCGAGCTTGGCGCGCACGGCATCAGCGCGGGCCAACCGCACGGGAGTCAATATGATGCGTCCATTTTCTTTGGTAACTTCAAAATAATCGGATTTCGGAAGGTCGGAGAGAACTGCCTTGGGCAAGGTGAGCTGGTTCTTGGAAGTCAGCTTGGCGAGCATGGGCCACCTCCCGTGAAGACTGATGGTAAGGAATGCCGGGATTATTACTTCCTTTACGTCGAATGACAAGGACAGGCCCACCGTGGCCGCGGATGCGCCGATCACGGACCTCCGTGGACCCTCAACGCCAGACCTTTTGGTAGCCCGCCACGATGAGATCACCGGCCAACGGCATGACGGCGGTCGCACGGTCGTCTCCGGCGTTCCCCAGGAGGCGCACCCAGACGGGTTCACCGGCGGCGGTCAATCGCATCAATTGCACATCGTGCTTGCCGGCGCCGGCCGACCTGGTTGCGCCGCCAACTGCAAGGTGCCCCTCCGGCCAGACTGCCACGGCGGCAGCCTCGTCGTGCTCGGATCCGCCGTAGGTTCGATACCACGCCAGCTTCAGCGTCGGATCCACGCGCACGAGTAGCGCGTCCCTGTCCCCGGCGTAGCCAACGCACCAACCGACAGCCACCACGCCGCCGTCATCGGCCACCGTGAGGTCGTCGAACGCGCTCGTCTCACACGGGAGCGAAGGAGTCATGTCATGCCACGTGCCGGCCCCGTCCCGGAAGTCCAGCCAGCCGCGTCCGCGATCCGCTCCGGTGAGGATCACTCCATCCGGTCGCACGGCAATCGCGGTGGGGCCGATCCGATCCGGCATTCGGTCTCGTGCGATCCCCAGGGTCGCGTCCACCTGCGCAAGCCAACCGTGGGAACGGCCTCCAGGTTCACCCCGGACTCCAGCGACGAGCGCGCCGCCTTCCGCGGCGGCAAGAGCGACCACGCTGTCGAAGCCACCTGATTCGAGGGAGCGCTCTGTGAGGACGTTTCCCGCATCGTCGACTGCGAGCAGCCAGGCGACGGTTCCCCCGGCAGCCTCGGTGCGGAAGCCGCCAAGCAGGAACCCCGCCGGCACGACGGCGATCGCGGTCAGCACTTCCGTCCCGCCCCGATCGTAGGTCTGCTCCCACAGAGGTTCCCCGGACGCATCGAGCATCGCTGCCCAACCGTCCAGGCCACGGTCAGGATCCTCGACCTGGCCCGCCGCCAGCACCTTCCCGTCCTGGGTTGCGGCGAGCGCCCGGACGGCGTCGGCACCCATGCCGCCGAAGCGGGCCGTCCACACGGTGCGCCCTGCGCCGTCGATCCGGGCGACCCATCCGTCGTAGCTGCCCGGACGCTCCACGCTTGACGGCATCCCGGGGACGGACTGCGCCCCCAGCCGCAACGCACCCAGCGCCGCGAACAGAAGAATCAGGAGGACATACCGGCAGAGCAACGGCATTCGGAGGGATCTCCGCGCCGCTGCTCCGCCGTCCCGGTCGCTCAGGGCTCGGCTCTTACCCCTGCCTGCCCAGCGCGTCGTTGTAGATCTGGACCAGCTCGTCCACGCCGAGGTCGCGGAGCTGGCTCACGAACGCGTCCCAGTTGCTCATCGGCTCCTGGCCCGTGGTGAACTTCACGACCATCTCGTCAGAGAGCGTGTCGATCGCCGTCTCCAGCACCTTCCTGCGGTCCAGCTCCTCGCTCGTGAAGGTGAGCTGCGGTGCGGGATCGGCGATGACGCCGGCCGAGGACAGCCACTCGCCGTCCGCGAACCTGACCGGCGCCGCCTCGTAGAAGGTCGGCACCGACGTGCTTTCCGGCCACACGAAGTTGTTGAAGTTGCGGAAGGCCCGCCAGATGTTCTTGAACTCCTTGCTCAGGATCACCCACGGCTCCGGAGCCTGGAAGTTCGCCGGGTCCTCGATCGTCATCTCCGCGGCAAAGTCCTTCGCCTCACCCGTGTCGGGGTGGTACGCCCGGGTGCCGGTGAACAGGCCGGGAGCCGGCCAGATACGCATTCCCTGGTCGTCTCTGACGTAGCTGTAGTTCTCCTTGCCCATGGCCATGGCGTAGATGCCTTCGTCGGAGAGCCCCCAGTCGATCATGCGCAGGACGTTGTCCAAGTGCTCGGTCTTGGCCGAGACCAGCCAGAGCTGCCCCGTGTCGACGTTGTTGCCCGCCCGGCTTGCGTAATAGCGCTCGCCTTCCACCATCGGCGGCAGGATCGCCACGAAGGGATGATCGGTCATCTCCAGTTGATCCTTCCCCTCGCGATCGCCCCAGAAGTAGCCGTTCCAGATGTTGTCGACCCAGAAGTGCACCCGCTCCTGCCGGCTGAGCCCTTCCATGACCTCGTCCGGCATCGACCAGACGTCCGGGTGGATGAGCCCGTCCTCGTATGCCTGGCGGACGAAATCGACCATCAGCCGGAATCGCTGGCTCAGCGGCCCGTACTGATACGCTCCGGCGCGGTCGTCGTAGTACATGTTCTGCCTGACGCCCCACATCATGCCGATGGTGTCGACGAAACGGCCGGGATGACGGGCGGTCCAGGGGAAGTTCTCCTCGCCCTTCATCTCCATGTCGTACTGCTTGATCACCGACAGCGCGTTGTGGAGGTCCTCCATGGTCTGGATGTCCTCGCGCGGATCGATCCCCTTCTCCTCCAGGATATATCCGCGGATCGCCGGCGCGCTGCCGAACGGCACGAAGTCGTAGATGTAGGCGACGCCGTACTGGTTGCCGTCGGGCGACTTCATCACGCTCTCGTATTCCTCGTACTTGTTCATGAAGCGCACCAGGTTCGGCAGCGCGTCCAGGTGTTCGTTGATCGGCACCAGCAGTCCCTTGGGGCCGATGTTGTCCGCGATGTCCTTGGGGCGCTCGACCCGGTCATGCCAGATGTCCGGCAGGTTTCCGGACGCGATCCATGCGTTTCGCTTCACGACGAAGTCCGCGCCGGGAATCGCCTGGTACTCGAAGATCACGCCGCCCGCGTCAGCCAACTGCTGCGACTGCCACAGGTCCGCGGACCAGTCGGTATCCGATTCGTCGTACACGACGATTCTGATCGTTGGCCGCTCGGTTCCGGCGCCTTCCTCTTCGCCGCTCGCCACGGCCCACGCCGCTCCAACGAGCAACGAAGCCACGATGAGCCAGAATGTCTTGTTCTTCATCACACCCTCCTATGGTGCATTGCGAGGCCGCGACGCTCCGCGTCGGTCTCGCGCCACGGCCGTTCGATCATCCCTTCAGTGATCCTATCAGTACTCCTTTCACGAAGTGTTTCTGGACGAACGGATAGACGACGAGGATCGGGCCAACGGCCACGATGATCGTCGCCATCTGGATCTTCTTGAACAGACCCGGATCGCGCAGCTCGCCGACGTCCGCGGCGCCGGCAGCGTCGACCCACCCCGCCTGCACCTGCAGCGCGCCCTGGATGACGATCTTGCGCAGCACGATGGAGAGCGGATACTTCTCCTGGTCGCTCAGGTACAGCAGGGGAGAGAAGAAGTTGTTCCACATCCCGACCGCGGCGAACAGGCCGATCGTCGCCAGGATGGGCTTCGACAGCGGCAGGATGATGCTGAGAAGGATGCGCCAATCGTTGGCTCCGTCGATGTACGCGGATTCCACCAGGGCTTCCGGCAGGCTCCGGAAGTAGGTGCGCGTGATGATGATGTACCACATGACCGGCAGCACCGGCAGCACCAGGGCCCAGACGGTATTCATCAGCCCGAGGTTCTGGATCAGCAGGAACTGCGGGATCAAGCCGGCCGGCAGGAACATGGTGAGGACGAACACGACCGTGATGATGCCCTTGCCCTTCAGGCGCCGCTGAGCCAGCGGATAGGCGGTCAGGGTGACGAATACCAGCGTGCAGAAGGACGTCAACGCCGTGTAGTACACGGAGTTCAGGAACGCCCGCGGGATCTCGTCGGTGCTGAAGACGATGCGGTACGCCAGCAGATCGAAGCCGCGGGGAAAGAGCATCACCTCCTGTGCGGAGACGCGATTCGGATCGCTCACGGAGATGGAGAAGACGTACACGAACGGGTAGATCATCGCGAACATCAGCAGCACCGTGAACACCACGTTCGCGGCATCGAAGACGTGCGACCCGGCGCTTCTCCGATACTCCATCTCGTCCTACCAGAGGCTCGACTCGCTCGTCTTGCGGCTGATCCAGTTTGCCGACACGAGCAGGATCAATGCGATGGCGCCGTTGAACAGACCGATCGCCTGGCCGTAGCTGAAGTCCAGGCCGACGATGCCCCGTCGATACACGTACGTCTGGATGACGTCGGCGGTCTCATAGATGCCCGGGTGGTACATCAGAAACACCTTCTCGAAGCTCACGTCCACGATGTCGGCGACGGCGAAGATCAGCACGATCTGGATGACCGGCAGGATGCTCGGCAGCGTGATCGACAGCGTCTGCTGCCAGCGGCTGGCGCCGTCGATCACCGCCGACTCGTACAGCTCCGGGTTGACCCCGGCCAGCGCCGCCAGGTAGACGATCGCCCCCCATCCCATCCCCTGCCAGACGCCGGACCCGACGTAGAGCGGACGAAACCAGCCGGCATCGTTCATGAACTTGATGGGCTCGATGCCGACGAACCCCAGCAGGGTGTTCACGATGCCCTGGAAGCC
Source organism: Spirochaetia bacterium (assembly GCA_965202935.1). Taxonomy (GTDB): domain Bacteria; phylum Spirochaetota; class Spirochaetia; order SZUA-6; family Bin103; genus CATQHW01. The sequence goes on along the minus strand of OZ241879.1, from coordinate 6,042,282 downwards.
GAAGAAGTTGTAGATGATGCCGACGATCACGACCGTGGCGATGAAGTGGGGCAGGTAGCTGATGGTCTGCGCGACCCGCTTGAAGGCCGCCGAGCGCAGCTCGTTGAACAGCAGGGCGAGAATGATGGGCGCCGGAAATCCGAAGACCAGCGACAGAACGCCGAGCAACAGCGTGTTGCGGATGATCCGTACGAAAAACGGATCCTCGAAGAACTGGCGAAACCACTTGAAGCCGACCCACGGGCTGGCCCACTGGCCGCCGACCAGGTCGTAATCGACGAACGGGATGATCAGTCCGTTGAAGATCGGCACGTAGCGGAAGATGAAGAAGATCGCAAGCGCCGGCAGAAGCATGAGGTAGAGATTGCGATCGCGTGCCGCGTACCAGAGCAGGCGCGCGCTCAGCGGCTTGCCCGTGACGCCGGCTTGGACGGCCCGCTGCCCCATCGCCTATTCCCCTGCCGCCAGCCGATAGGAGTACAGGCTGCCGGAGCGGAGCCGGAAACGAAGCCGGTACTCGCCGGACGGCAATCGCGGCAGCTCGCCGCCGCCCACCTCGGCGTCGACGCTGTCGCCGCGGAACGCTCCCCGTGCCAGCACGGTGTCTGATGCGTTCCTCTCGCCTGGCAGTACCTCGACCGTGAGCGTGCCGCCGGGGTCGGCCGTGCGTGCGTTGACGAAGAGCCGCATCCCTCCCAGCCGTTCCGGCTTCGTTGTCAAGCTCCCCTCGTCTTCTCCGCCGTCCACGCTGATGAAACCGTCCTGGCGGAGCCATGCGAGTCCGGTGCCGCATCCAAGGCGCCCCATCTCCAACAGCCCCGGGTCGTTCGCGCGCCGGTACGCCTTCGTCTCCCGGTGCTCTCCCGTCCATCCGTTGTAGTACAGCCAGATCCGTCCATCGCGCTCGACCAGTCCGTTGTTGGGTCCCACCATCCCGGCGTCGAATTCACCGCGGCCGCCGCGCGGGATCAGGGGTCGGTGCCCACCGATGCGCCGCCACGTGATGCCGTCCCGGCTGGCCGCGAGCTGGACGTCCATGAAACCCTTCTTGCGGATCTTGGGCTCATCAGGATCGCCGTAGAGCACGTACAGCAGCCCCAGGTACCAGCCCTGGTAGATGAACACCGGCATGCTGTAGAGCTCCACCCCGTCGGGATCGTCCTCGTCGGGGACCATGACCGTGCCGGTGGGCGTCCACTGCACGAAGTCCGTTGAGATCGCCCGCCCGATGAGGCGCATGTGCGGGAACCGGCGCATGCCTTCGTCGACGGGCGCGGGACGGCCTTCGTACCACCCGTGCAGCGAGCCGATGGTCGCGTCGTAGGTATCGGGCTCCATCGCCCGCTGTCCCGGCTTCCAGGTGACGGGGCGCAGGAATGCGACGTACGCCTGCTGCTTCGGGTCATAGCCGAGCAGGGACCCGTCGTCCGCAGCCGCCAGGTAGATCGGGTTGTGCGGATGAGGCCGCCAGTCGAGTCCGTCCGGGCTGCTGGCCGCGCACCAGCCCCACGACCCGGCCGATCCCATCCAGCCACGAATCGCACCCGGCGTGTCGGCGCCCGATCCCCAGTACAGCATCTTGTAGCGCCCGGCCGGATCGCCGTCGTGATCGTCATGGACGATGTTGACGCCGCCGATGTCGTACGCCACCACGTTGTTCCGCCGGTCGCCGTTGAGCTCGTGCCGCCCCAGCAGCGGCTTCTCCCACCGGATGCCGTCGGTGGACTCCGCGTACGCGCAGTGGAACGTGCCGGCTGCCTCCCGGGCAAAGGCGTACGTCTGGTACCAGTAACGGAAGCGTCCACCCTCGAACAGCACCGTGCCGTGGTTGTGACCGATCGCCCGTTCCCACGGCAGATCCGGCACGACCACCGGGTTGCCCGGGTATTTCTCCGCCTGGTGGAAGCTGCGGATCAGCCACTGCCGGGATTCGACGTGTGCGTCGTCCAGGAACAGTCGCCGGCATCCGCCCATCCCGCCCGATCCTTCAGTCGGCGGCCCAGATGCTGTAGAGCCGTGTCTCGCGCATCCGCAGCTCCAGGTAGATCTTTCGGTCGATCAGCCGCGACGGCAGCGGCCCGGTGGTCCAGCGCAGCGGCACCCGGCGGTGGTCGCCGTTGATCGGCCGCGCCTCTTCGAAGCCGAACCCTTCGACCGGCTCCCCGCGGTCGTCGAGCACGCGGGCGACCAGCGACCCGGCCGGCTCGGTGGTGACGTTGAGGTAGATGGTTGGAGCGCGCAGCATGAGCCCGGAGGTGGTCAGCTCGCCCCGCTCTGCCGCCCGCAAGGCGACCAGTCGTTCGTTCTCCCACAAGGCCCATTGCACGATGTGCCGCCACTGGGTCGTGCGCGGCCACTTGTGCGGGAAGTTGTCCCGCCGGACGATGATGCCCACGTGGTCCGCGTCGAATTGCACCAGATCGTTGGTCGGGAAGACGCAGGCCGACGGCGATTCGGCATCGGGGTCCCAGCCTCTGGCATCGACAGCGATGACCGGTTCGCCGGGGACGAACTCGAACGCCTCGCCGTCCAGGCTGACGGCCAGGTGCAGATCCGCGCAATCGTCCTGGCCGCGCCGATAGCGGCTGACGAAGAACAGATGGACGTCGGCAGTGCCCGGATACAGGCTGTGGCAGTTGGTGTAGTAGTCCACGCCGAGGTCCTCGCTGTAGGAGGGAAACAGGATGGGACGAGGCAGCGGCCAGCGGTGGAAATCCGTGGTGCTGGTGAAGCCGATGCTGCGCCGCTGGGCGCGCTGCCAGTATCGGCAATAGGCGGCGTAGCGGTCGTGCCCGGCGTCCCAGTAAGGGGTCACCTCCTCGGCCATGAAGGTGAGCACCGGATGCGGAGCCGCCGTCCAGTGCAGGCCGTCGGGAGACTCGGCTCCGAAGAACGCCATGGCGGGCCCGTCGGGCAGGGTATCGAGGTCGTCGGGCATCACGCCGCCGACGATCAGTTCGTAGTGTCCGCCCGCTTCGACCTGGTCCCTGGGCATGCGCGAGAGCTGGACCAGCATGGACATGGGATCGAACGGTTCGTTCGCCTCCCGGCAATGGCGCACCAGGTCCGGGATCGGCATCCGGCCGCCGAAGAGGCCCTTGTAGCGCCCGGAAGGCGCGGCTGAGGGGTCGACGAAGAGCTTCATCCCCGAGAAGCCGCGCTCCGGGACCTGCAGGGTGCCGAAGACGATGTTGGTCCGCCGACCGTCGATCTCGACCACGTCCAGGTCGGGAGCGCGCCAGTCGACGCCGTCATCCGATTCCAGGTAGCGGACCACCAGGGTGTGGCTGGTCAGGTCGAAGCCGGCGGCCTCCTCGCGGCTCTGGCGCCGCTGGGCCGCGGTCGCCTGGTCGCCCAGGCGCACGCGGCCGCCGGCCCACGCGCGGAAGAGGCCGCCGTCCTGCATGATCTGCGGATGCAGGTCCGCAAAGGCGTCCACCCGGTCTCCGAGCATGGCCCGCTGCGCCTCGAAGGCGAGGCCGCTCGGTACGTGGAAGGGACGGCCAATCACCTCGTGCTTCCGGAAGGTCCTGCTTCCGTAGTAGTCCGCGGTGGCATGCAGCGGATGCGGCGTGCCGTCAGGCTCCGACCAGATGATCTTGCCGGGAAAGATCAGCCCCGCGTCCAGGAACAGCAGGTGCCGCGCGCCGAGGTCGTAGACCATCTCGACCTCTTTCGTCGCGGGATAGCGGCAGTAGACGTTGCGCGCGCCCTGGTACATCCGGGCCTCCTGCCGTACTTAGGTCTGCCGTATCGAGAGAGAAGTCAGGCTATCCCTCCCCTGAGACGCTGTCAACAGAGGTGCCGCTGTCGCGGCCGCTACCCACCGGCGTTCGCGGCGAACTCCCATTCCCCCGGATAGGCTCGATCGAAGACCAGCTCGGAGTAATAGATGCCGTGCGCCTCCCGCTCGGCGGCATTCACGGCGACGCCGGCATAGGCCGGATCGGCCAGCGCGAAGGTGCGCAGCCGATGCACCACCGTCTGACGATCTCCCCCGGCATGTAACAGCACCTTGGCCTGATCCACCACGGCTTTCGCCTCATCGCGGATCGGCATCTTCCAGTCCACGGAGTCGAACACCACCTGCGGCTCGCCAACGGCGAAGCCCTGCTCGGGGTCGACCTCCCACTGATAGAGCGGGTTGCGCATCCCCGGCCAACCCGGCCGGACGCGCTCGTCGTTGCTGTAGATCCGTATCACGCCGTCGGCGCAGCGGAACGCGGTCTGCAGGCCGGGCGACGGCACGTCGACGTAGACCGGCTGCAGCAGCTCGGTGAGCGGATCGGCCGCGCGCAGCCACGCCACCCCTCCCTCGGGACGGCGAAAGGCCGGACGCACCCGCGCGCTGATCGCCCAATCGCCGTCGCGGAGCCGCATCGGGCACGGTTCCCAGAGCCCTTCGGCCGACACCGGCCCGGTGCGGGTCCACTGGTACCGGCCGGCGTCCGGGTCATAGGAGAACTCCAGGCAGGCGACGCGCTCGGTAGATGGGCAGAAGACCGTCATGGGCGCCATCCAGCGGGTCGCGTCGCCGTCGATCGGCACCGGGTTGGCCATGCCGGTGATCAGGCGGCGTATCTCCGCACGCTCGCAGCACGGGTACCCCGACCCATAGCCCTCCTGCCGCAACGGCTGCACCGCCGCCACCGGCGTAAAGGCATCGGTGGCCGGATCGAAGCGCAGTTGCGTCCATTCGACCACCGCGGTCGCGTCAAGGCGGTTCCGCACCTCCTCGACCGTCTCGAGCGCCAGCCATCCGGTGTCGGGGTCGAGAGGACGAGCGACCCGCTTCCACATGAAGGTAAACAGTCCGGCGTGCGCCGGAACCTTCCCATCGATGAGCGCCCCCGCCGGCACGCCAAACCCCAGCGGGCCGATCGTCTGCCGGCTGTAGACACGGCCATCCGCACGTGCGTCCCAGTCGTCGGTGGTGGCGCGGAGCACTCCCTCGCATAGCAGCTCGCCGTCGTAGCCGCCCGCGCGGATCTGGTACAGGGTGCCGCGGTTGTCGTCCGAGCCGCGCCAGCCGCCGCTGGTCAGCAGCAGCAGAAAGCGGTCGCGGCTGAGCTGCAGGCCGCCGACATGGCGCGGGAACACGCCATCGGTGCCGGACTCGCCGGCGGAGCGAAACCGATGGACCAGCTTGCCCCGGTACTCCAGGGTCGCGGCCGGCGTGGTCACCCCGGCCTCGGCGAATCGGGCCAGATGCCGTCCGGATACTCGTAGCGGATCTCCAGCTCGATGTCCTCGACGGTGATGTCGAACTCCTCGGCCAGCCGCTCGTTGCGCTTGGCCATCCGCAGCGTCACCTCGTTGCTGCCGCGCCGCGGCAGGTGGCCCGACAGGTCGTACTCGAACCAGTCCCGCCCGACCCAGCGCAGGTAGTAGGCGCCGGCCCGCATCGGCGTGTCGCACTCCAGCAGCTCGCCGTTCAGGGCGACCTCGACCTCGTCGTAGCCGGTCATGTTCGTCAGGTGGACGCGCAGGCGGCACACGCTCAGGCGGTCCGCCTTGCCGCGGGCATCGTCGGCCACCTCGATCGAGATCGGCAGCGGCTCCGAGCCGAGCACCGCCGGGATCTGGTGCCCGGTCTCCAGGCAGTTGGGGAACGAGTCGTGCGAGCGCATGACCACGTAGGTCTTGTCCTTGAACTCCAGCCGCATCGGGTTGCCGATGTCGTCCAGCACGTCGCGGTTGTCGTAGTTGTAGGTGGGGGCGGTGCCGAAGTAGTTGAACACGTACAGGCCGGGAACGCCCTTCGCCAGGTGGCGCGCGGCGATCGCGCGCGTCATCTCGTTGGTCATCCGCGTCATGATCGGCGTCTCCACGAACCAGCGCTTGTCGTCGGAGTCGCCGGCCAGATAGCCCTCCTCGATCGCCGGGTAGATCTGCGTGTCGGTCGAGTCGGCCAGCTCCACCCACTCGCCCATGTCCTCCTCCACGTCCTGGCCGAAGAAGCAGGAAGGCACCAGGATGTCGACCAGGCCATCGCGCACCCAGGTGCGCACGTCCAGGCCGAGGCGCTCGCTGCCGGCGATGGTGTTGGGCACCCGCGCGGCGAAGCCGATCGGCCGGCCGCGCGCATCGCCGATGCGGTCGATCCCGATTCGCATCTGCCGCATCATGTCGGTCATCAGCGCCATGCCGGCCTGCTCCCGGCCGCGCTTGAAGTAGCCGGGGCAGCGCATGTAGTCGCACAGGAAGCCGTCCAGGTCGTAGCGCTCGCACGACTCGAAGGCCAGGTCGCGCCGCAGGTCACGGACCTCCTGGTGGGCGTAGTCCTGGAAGAACCGCAGCACGTTCCTCAGCCTGTCCGGCCAGCCGGCGGCGCCGTCCTCGCCGATCAGGTACTCGGGGTGCTCGATGAAGAACTCGCCCGACCAGAGATTGGCGTCGTCGGCGTCGGCGCCCCAGTGGTGCCAGTCGTTCATGGCCAGGCGGAACCAGAAGTCGACGCCGATGCGCCTGGCCTCCCGCACCTTGACCTCCTCCGGGTCGATGCCGGCCTCGAAGGCGAGTCGCAGGTGCTCGGCGGCGCGCCACAGCTTGATGTCACCGACGCGGGCGCCACGCTGCATGCGATCGACGATGAAGTCCACGCCCTTCACCTCGGTCGGCCACCCCACGGTGAAGCCGGCGTTGGAGCCCATCGCGCCGACGTAGGCGTCCACCGGGCGGCCCTGGAAGAAACCGAAGTGCGCCTGCGCGATCCGCTCCGCCGAGATCGGCGGGTGGTAGTACATCTCCTGCCCGGCGTTCTGGTCCCACATGACCCGGTAGCGCCGTACGCGCCGGTCCTTCCTCTGATCAGCCATCGTTCACCCCTTTGCGATGCGGCCGGCTTATCGTGCCCAGTGACGGCAGGTCAAGCCCTCGATCCGGCGGAAGTGAGCGAGATTGGCCGTGATCAGTTGCGCGCCGTGCGCGACGGCGATCGAGGCGATGGCGATGTCGCCCCGATCGCGCCCTCCATCTCGTCGACGGCTTCCTGGAGCTCGGCGACCGAATCGCCGGGATCGAGGTCAAAGAACCCCGCCGGCCATTCGCCGTCATCCTGAGCGGTCGCAGCTCTGCACGACTCCACGACGTATCTGTTGCGGCTGATACCACGCCTCCGGGCTATCTGATCAAGGTGATCGAGCAGATCCTGCGGGAAGTGGACGGTGGTAGAGGGCAAGAACTGAATATATTCCATACATTCGCCGGTGTCACGCCGTGGTCCGGTGCAAACGGGTAGACTGACGGTCCACCTCGTGAGTGACGCACGTCTACCAGGGAATTACGACCACCTCACGGCGCGGGCGAAGGCGCCGCTGGTCGCCGTGCTGTCGCTGGCGTCGATCGCGCTGGGCGGGTACGTGCTCTCGCTCCTGCTGGAACTGCTGCGGCTGCTGCGCGATCTCCACACGGTCGCGCCGCGCGGCGGCGTCAGCCTGCTGCGCTTCCTGTTCGGCTTCGGCCTGCCGATCCTGGCTGGCGTCGGCGGGATCGCCGCCGTGGTGTTCACCGTCTATGCCTACAGCCGCTACGGGGTGCGCAGCCGCTGGCTCAAGCAATCCGTGCATGATCTTCCCCCTGAGGCCATGCTGGCCGCAGGCGAAGGCTACCGGACGCTCTTCGGCCGGTTCCTGCTGGTCACTTCGCTGGAGCTGTTCCTGGCAGCCACGGTCCGCGCGGGAGAACTGGCCCTCTGGGCCATGGACGGCACGTGGCAAGACGAGTTGGCAGTCGCTGCCGCCGTACCGGCAGTGCTGGGCATCGCGGCCACGGTGGCCCGGGCCTTGGTCGTCCGCGGATCGCAGTAGCCACGTGCGGATGCTACATTCGTCGCGGACCCGCGCGGAGCAGGGCGCGGCGCCAAGGAGGGCCGATGACCGCGACACAGAAGTATCTCTTCGACCTGCAAGGGTTTCTGATCGTCGAAGACGTGCTCTCGGACGACGAGTGCGAGCTTGCCAAGCGCAAGATCCGCGAGCACATGGAGCCGATGGACAAGACGCCGGACGGCTACGACAGCAACGGCACCTGGCAGAAGGCCTACGGACTGGTGAACCTCGGCGAGCCGTTCACCACCCTGATCGACCATCCCAAGCTGGTCTCCGTCCTGACCGAAATCATCGGCCCCAAGCTGCGGCTGGAGGGCAACTACAGCTTCGTGCGCTCGAAGGGCTGCCCGCACTTCGAGATGCACGGCGGCCACCGCGGTGGCCGAGTGAACTTCCGCTACTATGTGCACGGCGACCAGATCTACACGGGGCTCACCGTCGTGTCGTTCACCCTGCAGGAGATCGCCGAGGAGGACGGCGGCTTCGCCTGCATTCCCGGCTCCCACAAGTGCGACTTTCACGTCCCGCCGGAGGACCACAAGCGCCTGTTCGCGATCGACGGCCCGCTGGTGCGCAACATCGCGGCGCCCAAGGGCTCGGCCATCATCTTCACCGAGACGCTCGCGCACGGGGCCGCGTCCTGGCAGGGGGACGAGCCCCGCTACGGCGTGTTCTTCAAGTACAACGACCGCGCGGCGACCTACGGCTACCGGCCCTATCGCCTCCCCAGCAAGGAGACCCTGGCGAAGCTCCCGCCGGAGAAGCGCATCTTCTTCAACGGCACCTGGGAGGCGTTCGGCCCGGAGGACAACCCGCACAACGATCACGCGGAGGCCTGAACGCTCCGGTCACCTGCCTGGGACTCCGCGGATCAGCACCACGTGCCGGCGTTCGATCTCGGCGTGAAAGCCCTCCGGCAGGCGTGCCCAGTCGTGCATCTCCACCAGAAAAGGGATGGTAGAGTCTCGCAGCGCATCCTCCAGGTCGGCCAGGCGGGATGCGTCGATCTTGCCCAAGCCCGGACCGCGCAGGACGAGGTCCAGGTCGCTGCCATCGTGGCATCGAGTGCTTTCACTCAAGTCTCCTCGATCGACATCGAACTACTGGACCGCCCCGCCTGTGGCCGGTACTGCATGATGTCCGGCGGCCCTCCACCCGGCAAGCCCGCAGGCACAGGACGATGGCTGAAGTTGACGAGCAAGGATCGATCGGCAACGGTGGGCTGAACTCGCAACTACGGAGGCACCGACGCCAATGTCTCTCAGTCTACGGAGCTCGCTCACTGCTCTGATCGCCGCGGTGCTGCTTCCGGCCGGCTCGGTGTCGTTGGCGACGGCGCATGACACGCCGGACGATGTTCCCCGCACTGCCGTGGTGTCCGCCTTCGCACCGGAGCTGGTGATCCTGAAGGAAGATCTGGCGGACGCGTCGACGCATTCGGTGAACGGCGTCGAGTTCTCCGTCGGGACTCTGCAGGGTCAGAGTGTCGTGCTGTTCCTGAGTGGAATCAGCATCGTCAACGCGGCGATGACGACCCAGCTCGCGCTCGACCACTTCAGCATCGAACGGATCGTCTTCTCCGGCATTGCGGGGGGCGTCGATCCGTCGCTGAACATCGGCGACATCGTGATCGCCGACCGGTGGGGCCAGTATCTCGAGCTGGTCCTTGCCCGCGAGGTCGAAGACGGATGGAGCACGCCGCCGTTCTTCGACTATCCGTACGGGAACTTCGGGATGATGTTTCCGCGCTCGGTCACCGTGCAGCGGGCCGGCGCCGACGCGCCGGAGACCCGCTTCTGGTTCCCCGTGGACGAGGCGCTGCTTGCCGCCGCCCGCGTCGCGGCAGCGGACGTCGAACTGGACCACTGCACGGCGGACGACACCTGTCTGCGGCACACTCCCCGGATCGTCGTCGGCGGTGCCGGCGTGTCCGGCGGCGCCTTCGTCGACAACGCGGCGTTCCGCGCACATACCTTCGACACCTACGGCGCTCGCCTGCTGGACATGGAAAGCGCGGCCGTCGCGCACGTGGCCCACGCGAACGCCGTGCCGTTCATCGCCGTCCGGAGCCTGTCCGACCTTGCAGGCGGCGGCGAGGGCGAAAACCAGATGGAGGTCTTCCTCGGCCTCGCGGCTGGCAACGCGGCCGCGGTCGTCAACGCTCTCCTGCGGTCGCTACCGGCTGAGGGGTAGCAAGGGGGCAGTTCCTCGGGCAGCACCGCTCACGTAGGTACTCGAACGCGGCCGTGGCGTCGATGACGTACTTTGTCACTCCCGTTTCACGTCGAGCTCGCGTCGCGCCTCTTCCAGAAGCGACGCCGCCGTCACGCCCAAGTCGGTCTCCGGACGCGCCGCGAAGCGCTCCGCCCACTCCGCTACGACCTCACCCTGCCAGAGGCGCCGCACGAACTCGGTCGCGGGCAGGACGTCTATGCCGTCGTCCGTGCGGCGTGCTCGCGGTTCCAGGCAGACGACGATGCGTTCCTGGACGCCGGGGTGCTCCTGGATCAACGTGCGCAGCCCCCGGAGATGATCGCGGGTGATCCGGGCACTCGCCTTGGCCTCCACGGCGATCTGCATGTCCCCGAGTACGAAGTCGACCTCGATGCCGCTCGGCAGCCGCCAGTAGGCCAACTCCACGTCCAGCTCGAGATACGCGATGCAGGCGGACAGCTCGTGAAAGAGCCAGTTCTCGAACGCCTTGCCGTAGAGCTGCGATCCCGGCGCCAGCGCTCCGCGCCTGGCGAGCCGATTCGCCGTCCCGACGTCGGCGAAGTAGAACTTCGGCGCACCGATCACCCGACGCTTGCGCCGCTTGCGGTGTGCGGGCAGCCAGCGGCCGAGCAGCGTATCCACCAGGATTCCGAAGTAGGCCTTGGCGGTTGGACTCGATACTCCGCATTCGCGTGCAATGTTGGAGAAGTTCACGAGCTCTCCGTCGCTGAGCGCCGCAGCATCCAGAAAACCTGAGAAAGCCGGCAGGTTGCGAACCAGTCCCTCGGCAGCGACCTCCTCGCGCAGGTAGTCGGCGATGTAGGAGTCGAGCAGACGCCGCGGCCGCTCGGCCTGGTACATGCGCGGCAGGTAGCCGTGGTTCAGCATCCGATCCAGATCGAAGTCGTGGCCGACCTCTCCTGCGGTAAGGCCGTGCATTTCGTAGCGCACCGCCCGCCCGCCAAGCAGGTTGGCCGCCCCACGCCGCACCTTTCTGGCGCTCGACCCGCACAAGGCGAAGTGCAGCCCGCGATTCTCGATCAGCCAGTGCACCTCGTCCAGGAGTGCCGGCACCTTCTGAATCTCGTCGATGACGATCTGGCGCCCCGGCGCCGGCGGTGCCGACTCCAGCTCCTGGCGCAGGTACTCCGGATGATCGAGGTAGCGCCTGAACTCCTCCCCCTTCAGCAGATCGACCCAGCGAGCGTCGGGGTAGCGCTGCCTGAGCAGGGTGCTCTTGCCGGTCTGGCGCGGCCCCCAGAGAAAGAACGTCTCGGTGCCGGGATCAGGCAACGAAACGAATCGATTGAACATCCACTTCAATCTATCATGATCATTTGAAGTGGTACATCAGGAGATCGAGACCTGCGTGCTGTAGTCACGCCGTCAGGGCGGACACAAAGAAGGCGCCAGAGCCGGCTCGTATGAGTCGGCCCTGACGCCGTCGTCAGGCGTGTCCGGCGGGCTGTCGCGACCGCGGTCGCCTACTGGTCGCGGAACCAGACCTCCGGACGGCCGAGGTCGCCGCAGTGCCAGCAGTTCTCGGGGTCGTCCTCGGGAACATTGGCAAGGCTGTACGAAGTGATGACCGTGTTCACGCCGCCGACGATGCCGATCGCCCACAGGTTGTCGGCGTGCAGGTCGGTGATCTGCTTCACGGTCGCGATCCGATCGTTCATGTCGGCCTGGGTCGCCAGCAGCCGGCGTAGCGCCGCGCCTTCCTTGATCACGTCCGGCGGCTCCTCGCCCTCCGCCCCGTCGGTGGCCACCCACTGCGTCCACTTGGGAGCGAAATAGCCCTGGTCGTTGAACGGCGCTCCGAAGCTGGCGGTCGCCAGCTCGTCGGTCGCGTAGGTGGCCCATGCCGGGCCGATGTACGCCTGCATCTCGCCCGAGTTGCGCACCGACTGCAGTCCGCCCCAGCCGTCGGTCGAGCGGATGTTCATGTTGATGCCGACGTCGCTCAGGTTCTGCTTGACGATGTCGGCCACCGCGGCGCTGTTGTACTGGATGCGGATCGTCGACGTGAATTCGAACGGCTTGCCCTTCCACAGCCGGTTGCCGTCGTCGTCGCGCTCGTTGAGACCGGCTGCGTCCAGCAGGCCGTTGGCCGTGTCCAGGTCGTAGTCACCGCACATGGTGGCCGCGCGCTCGTTGTAGAACGGACTGCGCTCCGAGTAGGCCAGCGGGCCGTATGGCACCGCGCCGTAGTAGATCAGCGTGGCGATCGCCTCGCGGTTGATCGCGTGCGAGACGCCGCAGCGGAAGTCGCGATTCGAGATCAACTCACGGATATCCGGATCGTTGGTGGTCTGGTTGAACTCGATGAGCTGCGCGCCGCCGACCAGGTGCACGTCACTCCAGCTCCGGGCGCGGATGATCTGCTCGTTCGCCTCGGCCGTCTTGGCGGCCGGGAAGATGTCCAGCCCCAGGAAGAGTATCCAGTCGTACTCGCCGTTCAGCGCCCGCAGCTTGAGGACCGTCGGATCGGTGGTCGAATCCTGGCGCACCTCGTCGAAGTACGGGAGCTGCTGGCCGATCGCGTCGATTCCCAGGTAGTAGGGGTTCCGTTCGAACACGTAGGTGGCGGCCGGCGCACCGACCTTGAGCACCCACGGGGCCATCGTCGGCAGATCCGGATTTGCGCGCGGGAAGCCCTGCCCCTCGTCGACCCTGTCCTTGAAGAACTCGGCGGCGCTGGCGAACCCGGCCTCCTTGGCCAGGGCATCGACCTTGTCCTGCCCCGCGTACTCGGGATGGAACTGGCTCAGGTAGCCCTTGTGGAACCAGACGAAGTACCACTCGGCCAGGTATCCCACCAGGGCGATGTTGGGCTGCGGGAAGGTGAGGCTGAAGGTGTACTCGTCGATGACCTCGAACTCCGCGTCCACGAGGCGGCGTGAGTCGCCGACGATCGCCGTTCCGAACGGCTCGTACTGCGCGACGTCTTCCACGAAGAAGGCGACGTCCGCCGTGGTGACTTCGCTGCCGTCGGAGTACCTGGCGCCCTTGCGCAGCGTCATGGTCCAGGTGCGGCCGTCGTTGGACGACTGCATGTCCTGGCAGGTGCGCAGGAACTGGTTGACCTGGCCGCCGTACTCGGCCGAGCGACACATGACCCGGCTGGAGTGGCTGACGAGCGCCTCCGGCCCGTTCCCCCGAATCCAGGCGAGATCCTGGTAGGTGCCGATCTTCTTTACCTGGCTGGTGGGCAGCAGCACCAGCGGCTCATCCGGAAGCCGTTGCTCCACCGGCGGCAGGTCCATGGCGTCCAGCATCGGCGCCTGCGTGAAGGTCAGCGTCTGCCCGGTGACCCGCTGCCAATCGGACAGCTCCCAGGCGTTCTTGCCGTGGTTGTCGGCGATGATGGGAGCCGAGCCGGTGGCAGCCATGGCCTCCTCGCCTTCGCCGGCCGCCAGGGCCGTGATAGCGCCGGCGAAGATGAGCACCGCCAGGATGGCGAAACGAACGGTTTTCTTCGTCATCGGTCCTTCCTTCTCGGTTGATGTAGATTCAAGATCGTACGCCCGCCCGTTCCTGCGCGCAAGATCGGTAACGGGCGCGCCGCACCTCGGGCGAGACCCATGACGGGCGCACCAAAAGAAAGGCGCCAGAGCCGGCTCGTGCGAGTCGGCCCTGACGCCGTCGTCAGGCGTGTCCGGCGGGCTGTCGCCGCCGCGGTCGCCTATTGGTCGCGGAACCAGACCTCCGGCCGGCCGCGGTCGCCGCAGTGCCAGCAGTTCTCGGGGTCGTCCCCGGGCACGTTGGCCATGTTGTAGGTGGTGACACGCGTGTTCACACCACCGACGATGCCGATCGCCCACAGGTTGTCGGCATGCAGGTCGGTGATCTTCTTCATGGTCGCGATCCGGTCGTCCAGGTCGGCCTGGGTCGCCAGGAGCTGACGCAACGCCACGCCTTCCTTGATCACGTCGGGCGGCTCCTCGCCCTCTTCCCCGTCGGTGGCCACCCACTGCGTCCACTTCGGCGCGAAGTAGGCGTGGTTGGTGTACGGCGCTCCGAAGCTGGCGGTCTCCAGCGCTGCGGTGGCGTACGTGCTCCACGCCGAGCCGATGTACGCCTCCATCTCGCCCGAGTTGCGCACCGATTGCAGTCCGCCCCAGCCGTCGGTCGAGCGGATGTTCATGTTGATGCCGACGTCACCCAGGTTGAGCTTGACCATGTCGGCCACGGGCGCGCTCTCGTACTGGATGCGGATCGTCGCCGTGAACTCGAACGGCTGGCCCTTCCACATGCGTGTGCCTTCCTCGTCGCGCTCGTTCAGGCCGGCTGAGTCCAGGAGACTGTTGGCCACGTCCAGGTCGTAGTCCCCACACACCGTGGCGGCGCGCTCGTTGTAGAAGGGACTGCGTTCCGAGTGCGCCAGCGGGCCGTAGGGCACCGCGCCGTAGTAGATGAGCGTGGCGATCGCCTCGCGGTTGATGGCGTGCGAGATGCCGCAGCGGAAGTCGCGCTGCGAGAACAGCTCGCGCATGTCCGGGTCGTTGGTGGTCTGGTTGAACTCGATCATCTGCGCGCCGCCGACCAGGTGCACGCCGCCCCAGCTCGCCGCGCGAATGGTCTGCTCATTCGCCTCCGTGGTCTTGGCAGCCGGGAAGATGTCCAGCCCCAGGAACAGCATGAAGTCGTACTCGGCGTTCAACGCCCGCAGCTTGAGGACGGTCGGGTCGGTGGTCGCATGCCGGCGCACTTCGTCGAAGTACGGAAGCTGCTGGCCGATCGCGTCCACCGCCAGGTAGTACGGGTTGCGCTCGAACACGTAGGTGGTGGCCGGCGCACCGACCTTCAGCACCCACGGCGTCATGGTCGGGAGATCGGGGTTGGCGCGCGGGAAGCCCTGGCCTTCGTCGATCTTGTCCTTGAAGAACTCGGCGGCACTGGCGAAGCCGGCCTCCTTGGCCATCCCGTCGACCTTGTCCTGCCCGGCGTACTCCGGGTGGAACTGGCTCAGATACCCCTTGTGGAACCACGCCACGTAGTGCTCGGCAAGGCGTCCCACCTCGGCGATGTTGGTCTGCGGGTAGGTGAAGCTGAACGTGTAGTCGTCAATGACCTCGAACTCCGCGTCCGCGATGTGGCGGGAGCCGCTGGTCACCGCCGTGCCGAACGGCTCGTAGTGGGCGACGTCCTCCACGAAGAAGGCGACGTCCTCGGTGGTGAACTCGGTGCCGTCCGACCACTTGGCGCCCTTGCGCAGCGTCATGGTCCAGGTGCGGCCGTCGTTGGACGACTCCATCGCCTGGCAGGTGCGCAGGAACTGGTTGACTTGGCCGCCGTACTCGGCAGCGCGGCACATGACCCGCTCGTGTTGGCCGGGGCCGATGCCCTGCAGCCAGCCCACGTCCTGGTAGGTGCCGATTTTCTTCACGTCGCTGGTCGGCAGCAGCACCAGGGGCTCGTCCGGAAGCCGCTGCTCCACCGGAGGCAGGTCCATGGCATCCAGCATCGGCGCCTGCGTGAGCGTCAGCGTCTGCCCGGTGGCCTGTTGCCATGCGGACAGATCCCAGGCGTTCTTGCCGTGGTTGTCGGCGATGACGGCCGCACCTCCGGCGTCGGCCATCGCTCCTTCACCTGCACCCTCGGCCAGCGCGGTGGCGGCGCCGGCGAAGACGAGCAACGCCAGCAGGCCGTAACGAACGATATTTCTTGTCATCGGTCCTTCCTTTGGTACGGAGATTGCATGCTGCAGTTTATGCCCGGTGCCGGTGGCGCGCAACTCGACCGGCGCTCCGATCCGCGCCGAGGTCGACTCGCGGCTCTCCAAGAAAAAGGCGCCAGAGCCAACTCGTTCGAGTCAGCCCTGACGCCGTCGTCAGGCGTGTCGGGCGGGATCGTGTGCCCGCCAGTCGTCTATTCGTCGCGGAACCAGACCTCCGGGCGGCCGGTTTCGCCGCAGTGCATGCAGTTCTCGGGGTCGTCCTCGGGCACGTTGGCCATGTCGTACGACGTGATGACCGTGTTGATCCCGCCGACGATGCCGATCGCCCACACGTTGTCGGCATGCAGGTCGGTGATCTTCTTCATCGTCGCGATCTGGTCATCCAGGTCGGACTGGGTGCCCAGCAACTGGCGAAGCTCAATGCCTTCCTTGACCACGTCCGGCGGCTCCTCGCCCTCCTCCCCGTCGGTGGCCACCCACTGCGACCACTTCGGCGCGAAATAGGCGTGGTTGGTGTAGGGCGCTCCGAAGCTGGCGGTCTCCAGCACGTCGGTCGCGTAGGTGCTCCACGCCGGGCCGATGTACGCCTGCATCTCGCCCGAGTTGCGCACTGACTGCAGCCCGCCCCAGCCGTCCGTCGAGCGGATGTTCATGTTGATGCCGACGTCGCTGAGGTTCTGCTTGACCACGTCGGCCACCTCGGCGCTGTTGTACTGGATGCGGATGGTCGCCGTGAACTCGAACGGCTTGCCCTTCCACAGCCGGTTGCCGTCGTCGTCGCGCTCGTTCAGGCCGGCCGAGTCCAGCAGGCTGTTGGCCATGTCCAGGTCGTACTCACCGCACACCGTGGCGGCGCGCTCGTTGTAGAACGGGCTGCGCTCCGAGTAGGCCAGCGGGCCGTACGACACCGCGCCGTAGAAGATCAGCGTGGCGATCGCTTCGCGGTAGATCGCGTGCGAGACGCCGCAACGGAAGTCGCGCTTCGAGACCAGCTCACGCATGTCCGGGTCGTTGGTGGTCTGGTTGAACTCCAGGAGCTGTGCGCCGCCGACCAGGTGGACTCCCGCCCATCGCACGGCGCGGATGGTCTGCTCGGTGGCCTCGGTGGTCTTGGCAGCCGGGAAGATGTCCAGCCCCAGGGTGAACATCCAGTCGTACTCGCCGTTCAGCGCGCGCAGCTTGAGGACCGTCGGATCCGTGGTCGAGTCCTGTCTCACCTCGTCGAAGTACGGGAGCTGCTGGCCGATCGCGTCCACCGCCAAGTAGTACGGGTTGCGCTCGAACACGTAGGTGGTGGCCGGCGCGCCGACCTTGAGCATCCACGGCGCCAGGGTCGGCAGATCCGGATTGGCGCGCGGGAAGCCCTGTCCCTCGTCGGCCTTGTCCTTGAAGAACTCGGCGGCGCTGGCAAAACCGGCCTCCTTGGCCATGGCATCGACCTTGTCCTGCCCTGCGTACTCGGGATGGAACTGGCTCAGGTACCCCTTGTGGAACCAGCCGTAGTACCACTCGCCCAGACGGCCAGGGAACTGACCGATGTTGGGCTCCGGCCAGGTGAGGCTGAACGTGTAGTCGTCGATGACCTGGAACTCCGCCGCCGCGACGTGGCGTGAGCCGCCGGTGATCGCCGTGCCGAACGGCTCGTACTGCGCGATGTCCTCCACGAAGAAAGCGACGTCCTCGGTGGTATACGGGCTGCCGTCGGAGAACTTGGCGCCCTTGCGCAGCGTCATGGTCCAGGTGCGGTTGTCATTCGACGCCACCATGTCCTGACAGGTGCGCAGGAACAGGTTGACCTGCCCGCCGTACTCGGCGGATCGGCACATGACTCGGGTCGTGTTGCTGGCGACCGCCTCAGGTCCGTTCCCCTGGATCCTGGCGAGATCCTGGTAGGTGCCGATCTTCTTCACCTGGCTGGTGGGAAGCAGGACCAGCGGGTCGTCGGGGAGCCGCTGCTCCACCGGCGGCAGGCCCATGGCATCCAGCATCGGCGCCTGCGTGAGGGTCAGCGTCTGCCCGGTGACCTGCTCCCATGCGGACAGATCCCAGGCGTTCTTGCCGTGGTTGTCGGCGATCATGTCGGCCATGGCCACGGTAGCGCCGGCGCAGACAAGCAGCACCAGCAGGCCGTAGCGAGCGATCTTTTTCGTCATTCGGTCCTTCCTTGTCGGTTGGTGTGGATGCGGGATGGTACGTGCCGCGCGGTCCGGCGCGCAAGCGCGAACCTACGACCTGCCCTCCGGCGTGCCCTACGACTTGTAGGGATCGGCGGCGTCGCGCAGGCCGTCACCCATGAAATTGAAGGCCAGGATGAAGAACACGACGGCCGCCACCGGCCACAGCAGCCACGGAGCGAACAGGATGGTGCGGAGCTGCTGCGCGTCCTGCAGCATCACTCCCCAGCTTATCACCGGCTCGTGGAGTCCCAGCCCCAGGAAGCTCAGCGCGGTCTCGCCCAGGATCATGCCGGGGATCGACAGGGTGAGCGACGCGATCAGGTGGCTCATCACGCCGGGGATCACGTGCGCGAACATGACCCGGCTGGTGGAACCGTTGTCGAGCTGGGCGGCGATCGCGTAGTCGGCCTCCCGCAGCGCCAGCACCTTGCCGCGCACCGTCCGCGCCAACCCCGGCCAGGAGAGCAGCGCCAGGATCAGGGTGATGGCGAAGAACACCCGCTCCAGCGGCCAGTTCAGCGGGATGGCCACCGTCAGCACCATCCACAGCGGCAGCGTCGGCACGCTGACGATCACCTCGATCACGCGCTGGATCAGCGTGTCGACCGCTCCCGAGTAGTACCCGGACACGGTGCCCAGGATGATCGCCAGGAAGAAGGTGACCAGCACCCCCAGCAGCCCGATGCTGAGCGAGATGCGCGTACCCCACAGCACCCGCGAGAACACGTCCCGCGCCTTCTGGTCGGTGCCCAGCAGGTTCAGGCGCGTGTCGCCGTCCACCCCCCACAGGTGCAGGTCGGACCAGAACAGTCCCCACATCTTGTAGGGTTCGCCATGGACGAACAGGCGGATCGGATAGCTGACGCTGCGATCCTCCACGTAGGCGACGCGCAGGGTCACCGGATCGCGCGCCTCGACGAGCGGATGCACGTACGGCCACGTGAGCACGCCTTCCGGGCTGAGGATGCGCGGCAGCCTGGGCGGAATGAGCTGGTTGGACTGCATCGGCGACACGTAGGCGCCGCGCGTCGGGTCGTAGGGAGCCAGGAACTCGGCAAAAGCCAGAGTGAAATATCCCAGGGCCACGATCACCGCCCCGGCCACCGCCAGCCGGTGCTTGAAGAAGGCGATCCGCATCAGCTTCCACTGGCTGGCGTCGTAGACTTGGCGCTCGGGCGCGACGGGCGCCACGGCGTCGGCCGAGGCGCTACTCATAGCGAATCCGCGGGTCGGCCACCGCAAGCAACAGGTCCGAGAGCAGCGTGCCGATGACGGTGAGGATCCCGAGGATCAGCATGTAGCTTGAGACCAACTGCATGTCCTCCGCGCGGATCGCGCGCAGGAAGACCGGCCCCATGGCCGGCAGGTCGAGCACGATCTCCGTGATCACGGCGCCCGAGATCAGCCCCGGCAGGATGCTGCCGGCGCCCGACAGGAACGGGTTGATGGCGATGCGCAGCGGGTACTTGACGATCAGGCGCCGCTCGGTCAGCCCCTTGGCGCGCGCCAGCTCGACGTAGGGCCGCTTCAACTCGTCCAGCAGGTTTGCGCGCAGGATGCGGATCAGCCCCGCGGTGCTGGCCGTGCCGATGACGATCACCGGGATCGCCAGGTTCTGCATCATGTTCACCACCTTCGGGATGCTCCAGGCGGCATCCTGGAACTCCTTCGAGAACAGGCCGCCGATGGCGCCGCCGAAGTACTTTGCCGAGTAGAACATCAACACCAGCGCCAGCAGGAAGTTGGGGATCGACAGCCCGATGAAGCCGACCACGCTCCAGAAGTAGTCGCCGAACGAGTATTGGCGCACCGCCGAATAGAGGCCGATCGGGAACGCCACGGCCCAAGTGAACAGCATCGAGGCGATCGACAGCAGGATCGTGATGGGAAAGCGGTCCCGGAACACGTTCCTCACCGGCATGCGGTACTCGATCGAGTAGCCCATGTCGCCGGTCATGAAGCCGCCCAGCCAAGTGAAGAACCGCACGAACGTGGGGTCGTCCAGCCGATACAGCTCACGGATCGCCTGGATGTACTCCATGTCGACGTTCTCGCCCCGCTGCTCCATCGCCTCGGCCACCCGGCTGGCGTAGTCTCCGGGCGGAAGCTCCACCACGATGAAGGTGAGCACCGCGATCAGCGCCACCGTCGGAACCATGATCAACAGGCGGCGGATGATGTAGGACCCCATGTTCAGAGCGGATGATGGTCGGCGGTCGCGCCGCCGGTCAAACCCGCGGCGGGCTCATCGTGTAGTGATCGAGCGCATCGCGGGCCGCGGCGAACGATACCAGGGTGGCGGCGACCGTCGGCTGGTCGGCGAATCGTGCCGGCTGCATCGCGTCCGGCTCGAACGCCAGCCGGAAGCTGCGGCTGCGCGCCAGCCGGTCCAGGACGTCGCTGCCGACCCGATCGTCGATGCCGGGGAGGAGCGGACGGGGTTCCGCGTCATAGGCGCGCGCCCGGTCCGGGAAGCAGGAGAAGTACACCGGCTCCGGGCCGGCGGTGATCGCGGTGTCGATGTTCCACGGCCCGCGCATGGATGCGACCAGCAGCGCGGAGCGCCGACAGCCGCGTTCACGGAGCAGCGCGTACGACCGGCGCGTGATCGCTGCGCTCGCGCAACGCGCGACTGACTCCGGGTCAGGGTCCCCCGCCGCTTCAAGCTCGGCGGCGACCGTCTCGTCGAGCCGGCCGTTCATCATCACCAGCAGCCCCGCCGGCCCCGTACGAGCGTCCGGTGCGCTCCGCTCCAGGACGTCCGCAAACGCCAAGTGCTGCGCCACCGAGCAGCTCGCGGTGATCACCAGGCCGATCGACCGTGCGCCCAGGACGGCGCAGGCGTCGAGCCCCGCCTCGGTCCCCGGAAGCTTGAAGCGCACGTTGGGCGTGGCGCCGAGATCGGCCGACAGGCGGTCGTGCACGTACGTCGCTTCGTCGATCATCAAGGCGGCATCGCCCGCAACGCGAGGGTCGACCTGATACGTGATCCATCCGTAGGCGCCGCCGCTCGCAGCGAAGATCGGCCGCAGCTCGCGGGCGACCTCGGCGACCAGGCGCAGTGCGAGCTCCGCAGCACGGCGCCCGGGCTCGATCGCCGTGTCCTTCACGATCGTGTCCCGCACCGGTTCCCACCGCTCCGGCGCTGCGCGGCACGCCGCGTCGATCATGATCGGGTTGGTGGTCACCAGCACTGCGCCCCGCCGCAGTGCCCAGTCGAGCTCCTGCGGGGAGTCGTTGCCCCAGGGGTTTGCGCGCTTTCCCGCAGCGGTCATGCCCGCCAGCCGCGCCAGGTTGCTCGCCTGGATCGACGCGGCTTCCGAGCGCACCGCGTCGCTCAGATCCGGGCGGCCGTTCCCGTCGAGCAGACGGGACAGGTGATCCGACGCGGCCGCCGCGGCCTCACCTGTCCCGTCTCCCGGATGGCGTGCCCACAGCAGCCACTCCGAGCGCAGATCGGTGGCCAGCGCGGCGACCCCGGCAAGGATCGCGTCCTGCGTGGCGGACGCGGAACGGGCGAGCGTGCGCTCAGCCTCGGCGGCGTGGGCCTCGACCGCCGTCAGCACGCGTCCGGGCTCGGCGGCCAGCAGCTCGGCGCGGATCCGGTGACGCTCCGCTTCGGTCACCCCGGCCGCCCGCGAATCACGGCAGACGGTAGATTCGCTCGGCGTTCCGGTGCAGCAGCTTGTGCTGCAGCCGCTCCGGCCGCTGGCTGACGATCTCCCGCAGCGCGGTGACCCAGCCCGCCAACGGGCTGGCGGGCACGCAGACCGGCCAGTCGCTGCCGAACACGATGCGGTCCTCGCCGAAGCAGTCGATGCAGTGATCGACGGTCGGCGCCAGATCCTCCGCCGTCCAGCCCGGCCCGCCGCGGGCCACGATGCCGGAGATCTTGCAGATCGCGTTGCCCTGGGCGCCCAGCGCGGCGATGTCGTCCAGCCACTGCTGCCGGGCGTGGCCGTACACCGCGTCGTCCGACGGCCCGGTCCGGCCGGCGACCACCAGGGGATCGGCGTTGCCGCAGTGGTCGACGACGAAGGTGTTGCGCGGGCAGCGCCGTACGACCTCCACGGCATCGGCAAGCTCGCGGGGCCGGATGCAGATGTCGAACAGCAGGCCCGCATCCGCCATCAGCGCCAGCCCGGCGGCGAACCGGTCCGAGAGCAGCGTGCCGGGCAGGGCGGTCGGGGGGTGTAGAAGGTGACGGATGCCGCGGCACGACTCCTGCCGCCGTATGGCCGCCAGCTCGCTCGCGAAATCGGGGGAGTCGACCGAGCCGGAAAACACCGCGGCGGCGGTAGGCACCTCGGGCCGCAGGCACAGCCCGGCGACCAGTTCGCGCTCGCGCGGCCGGTCGGACACGGCCACGTCCACCTCCATGTACACCGCCCGCTCGATGCCGGTGCCACGCGCCTCGCGCAGATAGGTGTCGATGGTGTAGCTCTGCTGCATCACCGGAGGCGTCTGGCTCAGCCACGGCGGGCTCAGCAGGTCCAGGTCCCAGAGATGCTGGTGGGTGTCGACGATCGGAATCAGTCCGTCGGGCGTCCTCTTCATGGGCCGTGTCACCTCCGTCTGCCGGCAGCACGGCCGATGATGCAGGAGGCCCCGGACGAGGGCAACTCGACCGGCAAGCCGCCGTGCGGCTACGGTTGCACCGTAATGCGGCCCGCAGGGGAGGAGAACGAATGAAGAAACCGGCCGGGCGGCTCGCACGCCGCTACCGCATCATGTGGGACCAGAACCACCCCTACGAGTCCATGTACAACCCGCCGATGGCGCCGGAGATGCATGGGGCCGGCCACCTCGGCTATTTCGTGGGGACCCCGGTGGACGCCTGTACGGAGGGGATCGGCCCCGACGCCGGCTACGTCACCGCGTTCCCTTCGCAGAAGACGCGCATGGAGTACCTGGTGGAGCGCTACGAGCGCGGCGCCACGCTCGGCGACGTCCGCTACTGGCGCCACGCCGAGAACCTGAAGCGGACCTGGGCGGCCGGCCATGATCCGCTCGGCCTGCAGGTGGAGGAGGCAGAGCGCCTGGGCATCGACTTCTGGTTCCGCCTGAGCATGAACGACTGGCACCACGTCTCCGACGGAAAGGTCTACCGGCTCGGCGGCAGCCGCTTCTACGAGGAGCGCACCGACCTGTTGATCGGCAAGGAGGGCGCCGCCGGCTGGAAGGACCACCCGGCGACACAGTCTGCCCTGACCTGGATGCAGGACTTCGCGTACGAGGAGGTCCGCGCCCTGCGCCGCGACATCGCGCTGGAGGTGTGCGAGCGCTACGACTGCACGGGCTTCGTGTTCGACTTCATCCGCATCCCCGGCTACTTCCGCTTCGGGGAGGAGCGCAGGAACGCCCACCTGCTGACGCAGATGATGCGCGAGACGCGCGCCGGACTGGACGAGATCGGGCGGACCAAGGGCCGGGAGATCGGGCTCGCCGTGCGCCTGCCCCCCACCCTGGACGGCACCCGCCGCCTGGGGATCGACATTGAGGACTGGATCGACGACCACCTGGTCGACATCGTGGTGACCTCGCCGTTCTTCCCGCAGGACTTCGAGCACGACGCGGCCGAGTGGGTGGCGCTGGCCGGGAGCTCGCCCGTGCACCTGCTGGCGGCGATCGAGGAGGGCTACATGGCCGGCCACAACGACGGCCACAACCGCTGGTGGTACGACCCGCCGCTGATGACGCCGATGTCGCTCGACATGGTCCGCGGCATGGCCGCGCGCCACCACCGCGCGGGAGTCGACGGCCTGTACGTGTTCAACTGGTTCGGGACCCTGCCGACCTATGACCAGGACCTGGTGCCCGCGCTCGACGAGATCGCCGATCCCGAGCGGCTGCGCTACCGGGACAAGCGCTACCTGGTGATGCGCTCGACGACGTCGTTTCCCAACTGCCTGGACACCGAACGGGCTCTGCCCCTGACCATCACCGGCGATCCGGCGCCGCTGGCCTTCGACGTCGTCGACGACGTGGCCGGAGCGGGGGACGTGGTCCGCTCGGTCCGCCTGCTCCTGCACGTGGCCAACCCGACGATCGCGGACGAGCTGGAGGTATGCATGGAAGGCCCGGACGGTGCCGCGGCGCTGCCGCTGGCCAATCCGATGGAGCCGGGCGTACGGCAGGACCCGCGGACGGCCTGGTTCATCTACGACCTGCGCGCGACGCCGCCGCGCGCCGGGGTGAACCGCTTCACCGTGCGCGCCAGCCGGCGCAACCAGCGCACCGCGGACGAGCTGCCGCTGACCGTGGAGGACGCGGAGCTGGAGATCGGCTACGAGGGCACCCGCATAGGCAGATGCCCGGCCCACGGCGCCACCGCCGACGTGCCGGCCCTGGGTTTGCCGGTCAGCTAGCGCTACGGCTCGCCTTCCGGCCCATCCCCCTCCTCGGGCTCGGCGGACGACCGCGTCGCGACGGCCGCCGCGATCTCCGGCCAGCCGAGCTCTGCCCAGCGCTCGCGGACCGCGCGCAGCCGCTCCATCGCGAAGTCCCGCGTCTCCCCCTGCATGACCGTGCCGCGTTCCACCTGCGCGATCAGGCGGTCCAGCCGCTGCAGGACCAGCCGCTTCGCCGCATCGTCCCTGCCGGCGGCCGGACGACGCTGGACTGCCCGCATCACCTCGCGGTGCCAGCGCTCCGGCAGCGCCTGGTCGTTGACGATGTCGGTCGTGTCGGCGATGGCGGTGTTGATCACCTTCTCGACATGGCGGATCCCCCGGGTGAGCATGAACTTCAACAGGAACGAGACGCCGCCCACCGCAGCGGCGGCGACCACGACTACCAGCAGGACCGACACGCGCTCAGTGTACGACGATCATGTTTACGTCTGCCCTCTGCTCGTACTCCGGCCGGAGGCCTGCCAGCCGCGCGCCAGGGTCTCGCGCCGCGCCGCGTCGTCGAGCACGCGGGCGCACGACTCCCAGTCGACGTGGCTTACCTCGCGGTAGCGCAGCTCGAACGGGTGCTGCTGCGGCACGGCGTCTATGGTTCGTTTCGCCTCTGCCGCCTGTCCGAGCGCGACCTGCACCCAGACGTCTTCGAGCGTGTCCGGCAACTGGCCGAACAGTCGGGAGATGCTCTCCAGCCGCTCGGACAGGAGCTCGTGCACGCGATCCTCCACCGAGCCGGCGTAGCGCATGTTGTAGACGTCGACCTCGGGCCTGACCTGACCGATGCGCTGAATCCGCCCTTTGCGCTGTTCGAGTCGGGACGGGTTCCAGGGCAGGTCCAGGTTGACGAGTGCGCCGAGGCGCTGCAGGTTCAGTCCTTCCGACGCCGCGTCGGTGCCCAGGAGCAGCCGGACCTCGCCCCGGCGCACGGCTTCCCTCACTTCATCCCGCCGCTTCCGGGTGAACCGACCGCCGTGCGTCACACCGGAACGGTTCGCGCCGGCGTAGACGCCGATCGGCTCGTCGGGCAACTCTCGCGTGAGCTGGTCGGCAAGCCACCGCACGGAGTCGAAGTACTGGCTGAACACGATGCAACCTCGGTCGAGCCAGCCGTCGTCCACCAGCAGGCGCATGACCGCGGCGAGTTTCGGATCCCGTTCCCGGTTGTCTTCCAGCGCCCGATCGAGCCGGGTCAGGACACGCCGCTCCTCATCGGTCAGCGCACGCAGCCGGCCGCCGTTGCCTTCTTCGTCCTCATCGTCTTCGTCGTCGTCACGTTCGTCCCAGCCACTCAGTATCCTGGCGACGGTGAGGCGCCCGGCTTCGATGGTGCTGCCCATGCGGCGCAACAGCATGGTGCGAAAGAAGCCGGCGTTCGCCCGAGCGGCGAGTAGCCCGCAGAACTCCTCCGCCCGTTCGTAGGCGTCTTCCAGGAACGGCGGCAGCATGATCGCGTCGGCGGTCCCTTCGCCGTGCAGACGAACCCGCACCGGCGTCAGGTAGGGCTCGCCGGTCTCGGGGTCGGCGGTCGTCTCGAGGTACTCGCGGGTGCGCAGGACGATGCTGCGAACGTATGGGTTGTGGCGTGCGACGAAACGCGCGAATCCGGTGGAGACGATGCCGACGCGGCGCGGGCATCGCCGGATCGACTCGTCGCCCGCGCCGGGATGCTCGACGCCGTGCTCGTCCACCCATCGGCGGCCGTCCCACACCGCCGACGGCAGGCCGAGCAGCGTGTCGAGTTCGTCCTGCCACTGCTGCACCAGCGGCTTCGGCGCGAGCACCAGCACCGGCCTGTCGCCGGTCAGCGCCATGAGCTGTGCCGCCATCGCCAGTTGCAGGGTCTTGCCCAGCCCGACCTGGTCGGCCAGCACGAAGCGCGCGCCGTGCGGCCCGCGATGGGCGTCGAAGGCCATCTTCACGAAGTGCTTCTGGTGCTCCCAGAGCCCCACTTCCTTGCGATAGACGGGCGCTTCGACCACCACCGAGGCAGGTTCCGGCTCCTCCCGCCAGCGGCTCACGTCCCCCAGCAGCTCGCGGCGCGCCAGCCGATCCAGGTCCTGAATCACGAAATCGGCGAGTCGCACCGCGTGGGGCGACGACCACAACGCGTCGAATTCCTCCTGAACCCACGCCACCGCCTCTGGAGCGTCGTCCTCCCAGATCAGCTCGTAGTTGAGGCGGAACGCCGCCCCGGTCTCGTTCGCGCTGCCGAGGAACGACGTGCGCCGTCCGTTCGCCAGCGTAACCACGCCGGCCTTGCCGTGGATCAGGCCGAATGCGTCATCGGGCAGCACGCGAATCTCGATCTTGCCGGACCGCAGCCAGTCGTAGAGCCGCGCCAAGCGCGGCTTGGCGGCATCGCCCAACTGCTCGGGACGCGAATCACACCACTCCCGGCGCATGGCAACCTGGGCAGCCCTGGCAACGTCCACGTCCTCCCGCGTGAGGCCCGAGTTGCAGACCAAGCGGATCGGCCCGGTCACGCTCTCCAGAGCCTCGCCCGCAACTTCAAGGATGGACGACGAGAAGTACCCGGCGATGCGATCGTAGCTACAGGCGCCGGTGAGCCGAGCGTTCAGGAAGCCGGCGTCGAGCGGCTGTCGGCGGGACGAGTAGCGATTGAGCATGGTGTGTCCGGGAGCACCTCAATGCGGTGCCGTAGGCGCCGGCCAGCAGCAAAGGGGACGCGCCGATCGACGGGTAATTGCTACCCTCGGAAGATGGACTCGTCTCTCCGCGCTACGCGCGATGACAACCACACTGTCCGACGCAACGAGACGTTCAATCGCCGCAAAATAGTTCTTTCTTGAATACTGCGTGCTTCGTGAACGCCGCGGGGCCGTGTTTCCGGTATTTCTCTATGGTTTCCGTCAAGTCGCTCATTTCCGCCTCGTCCTCCACTTCCTGTTCGGCATCCCGGAAACACTGAATCCGAATCTTCTGCACGCGCGGCTCCGCAGCATCCGGCTCGCAACGTTCGTGACTGCTGTCGCCGGCCATGGCTGCACCTCCGTCCTCAAGCTGTTCGCCAGCCTTGTGCATCGCTCGTACGCCTGTCAACGACCACCAGCGACTCCATACAGCAACTCGTCGCTTCGACCACGATCGACTCGGGATCGGTTCCTTCAGGGAGCCTGAAACGTGAGGAACGCGTGGTGCAACTCGATCACCCCAGCCGGTGGCTGTCGGGGATGGCGACTGCTACGCGCCCAGGCTGCCGACAGCGCCGTGCAAGCTGTCAGGCATTCGGCGCCACGATCGGTACCAGCCGGCGTCGAGGGTCGTGAGAATGTCGGCCCTCCGGCTCGGCTGGATATCGATGGATCGGTCGCCACGCGCGCGTCTGCGAATGAACTCCTCCGGGATCACGTCGTGTCGACACCATGGACACTATCCTGCACGACCTGATCTGCGTCTTCGAGTGCCTGCACGCGCAACCAGTTGCGACGCGCCGCCGGTTTGATGATCGAGACTTCGTCCTTCGCGTGGACACGCAGGTCACGGAGTCCTACCAACTCGTCGGTGATCCGCACCCTGGTCCGCTCGCCGATGCCGGCCAGCACCGTACTCAGCGCGCCTTCCGGCGGGACTACCTGCGCCTCGCGGGAAGGACCGGGCGCCTCTTCCAGAACGAAGCGGATTACCCGGTGCGGAGCCGCAGTCGGCAGACGATAGATCTCGGCCCGCATCCGCCTGCGATTCGACGCTCCCAACCAGGCGTCCATGGTCGTAAGGAACGCGCGCGCGTATGCTTGCAGGTCAGCCCCGTCGGCCGGCTCGACGGACTTCAACCTCCCCTCCCGCCACTGCCAGCTTGCTTGAAACAACCCGTCGCGAACGACCATGCGGTCCTCGTCGTCCAACCCATACAGGTCGAATACGGCATCGTCGAGCGACTTCCCGTCACATTCCTCCGGCGCGCGGCCATGAAAGGCGCGCACGATCCGCACGACGCGCTTCCCGGCCTCGGCCGTCAAGGACTGCTCAAGATCGGGCGCCGGCAGGGCGGCGATGTCGGCCCGCTTCACGCGGCGCATCCATATGCCGAAGGCCGATCCGGTCATCAAGAAGTACCAGGCCGCCAGCGCGGATCCCATGAGCCCGGCAACGAGATACGCCATGTCAGGCCCGGCGGCGCGAAACGAAGCGCCGAAATAGGCATCGGTATAGACGGTATCGTGCTCTGCGACGGCGACCGTCGGACGAGGTAGTTCTTTCAGATCTTTCACCAGAAACTCCTTGACGAGGACGAGAGGGGCACGATAGGTCTCGCGCTCTCGCGGCCGCTCAACACGATCCTGGTCGAAGGCTTGCAGATGGCACGGCATCACGTAGCGACCGATGTCCCCGCGCTCGGCAAACGGAAGACCTTTCAGGAATACGGCGTCGCGGCTGCGATTGCCGACTATTACTCCGGCCTTCAGCTCGGTGCCGAGCGCGCGGAGCCGCGTTCCGAGAGGTTGGAGCTGTTCCCACAGATCGTCGAGCAACAGCAGATCCTGGCGCTGGCCGAGGAACGCCGCCTTGAACAGTCCCGGATTGCGCCGCCAACTGGCGATGGGCAGCGTGGCAACGTCGCACGGCGCCAATTCGATGGCGTGACTTCGTTCCCCCGTCGACGACCATCGAGCCTGCACCAGAGTCATGCGATCCGCAGGTTGTTCACCGTGCCGCGCGAGCAGCGCCATGGCCGGCATATCGGCTCTCGGAAACAACCAGTTCGAGAGGTCCGCCAAGTTGACCAGCGTCACCGGGCCGAGCGCCTCCACGATCCGTTGCACGGCTGACAGACCGGTCGCGCTCCGGCTGAAGAACGGCGTTGCGCTCAGGATCACGCCGACCCTGGTTCGGTCGTGGGCGAACTGCATGGCCTGCGCAACGAAGTCGAGGCTCTCGCCGCGGGGTGACCGAGGAGCATCCGGACTGCGCACGCGACGCGCGCCGGTCCCCGCGCGTCCGCGATAGCTCCACGGCGGATTGCCGACGATGAGATCGAACTTCCTGGTCCCCAAGTCCACCTCGAACGCATCGCTCACCAGGATGGTGCGGTCGACCACAGGATCAAAACGGAGACCATTGAGCCGGTGCGGATGGGG
Organism: Spirochaetia bacterium; assembly: GCA_965202935.1. Taxonomy (GTDB): domain Bacteria; phylum Spirochaetota; class Spirochaetia; order SZUA-6; family Bin103; genus CATQHW01. The sequence goes on along the minus strand of OZ241879.1, from coordinate 6,012,879 downwards.
GTCCAACTCCAACGCCGCCAAGTACAGGCTGAACGCCGCGATACGCGCCGCCTCGCGGCTGATGTCTACGCCGTGAATTTGGTCATACAGGGTCTTTCTGATGGCCGATCGCGTCGGCGTCGCTCCGCCGGACTTGAGATGCACCAGTCGCCGCAGCGCTTCGACCAGGAACACGCCGGATCCACAGGTGAGATCGAGGACACGCTCATTGCCCGTCAGTCCCTCACAGACCTCGTCGAGGACGAGTGCGACGGCAGTCAACGGCGTGTAATGGACGTCCTTGTTCCGTGTGGAGTCCGCTCCCGATCGACCGGCCGAATCTTCGGCAGCGGAGTGTACGAACTGCTCGTAGATGGCGCTGATCAGCTCGACCGGGATCACGTCGAATCGATAGGGGAACAGGGATCTCTGGCCCGTCGTCAGGTCCGTGCCGCTGAGAAAGTCGCTCACGCAGGCCAAGTACCGGTCGTTGGGAACGGCCTCCGACGGCGGAAACAGGTCGCCGTTGAAGGTCTCTCGCAGCCAATCGAACAACCGCTCGCTGGCGTCCCGGTCGCTCAGCACACCGGGCAGATCCGCGTGTCCGCTGATGCGCCGCAGGCGGCGCTCGTCGACGATCTCGCGGTCGATCAGGTACTGCGCGAAGATGGAGCGTCCGATGAGCCCCTGCGTTTCGTCCCTACCGAGGCCGGCGTCGACCAGCGTCCGTTCGAGGCGGTCGAGGTCACGCAACAATTGCCGGTCGACGCTCGTCCGTCGGTTGACTTGGGGCGCCTGTCGCCAGAATTGTCCGGTCTCCATTGCCAGACGACCGGCGAACGCGTCGAGCTTCGCCAATTCCCCGTCCACGGGACGGAAGGGGCGGAGTCTGTTCTCACCCGCGTCCGCCGGACGGCGCGGGCGGCCGAAGCCGTTGTACAGTTCGATGCGCTGCGGCGATACGAGCCACAGCAGCGGGCAGAAACCCTGGTTCCAGACCTCCTGGTGCCACTCCGTCACCGGAGCAGCTTCCGGTTCTTCGACGAACTTGAAGTACACCTTGAGATCGGCGGTACGGGACCAGGGGTTGGTGTCGGCGCCGCTCCGCCACCATGCGTCTGGTGCGAACGAAGGCAACCGGAGATGGTTGTGAGTACCGGCGAGCCCGACTGTCGGCGCGGCAGGCACTCCGTTTCGCAGGTACCCTGTGCTCTCCAACACGGTGCGCAACGGTGCGGCGAGCTCAGACATGATCGTTCTCCACGGCGCCGGCGACCAGTCGCGCGGCGCCGGCGTCGGTGTGCCAGTGCGGGATGTCCACGGCGGCGAGGTAGCGCAGAACGGCGACGAGGGACTCGCGCCGCGGCCAGTAGTCGCGGAGCTCGGTACGGAGCCACGTCATGCTGTCCGCCGTGTCCGCGGTGGCGACCGTGCGCCACACGGCGTAAAGCCCGTGGCGCAGCAGGCCGGCGTCGGTCAGGTCGGCGCGCTGCAGCTCGGAGGCGGTCTTGAGCCGGGTCCGGTTGGCCTTGCCGGTGTGCAGCAGGGGACGGTAGTCGGCAACGCCGAAACCGCGGGCGAACTCCTGATAGACGCCGGTGCGGAAGTCGCCGTGCGATTCCACTTCCAGTCCCTTGAGGTAGAGCTTCTCCTCCGGCGCCAAGCCGCGCCACACGTGACGCGGCAAGCCGGCGGGAATCAGGAAATTGCTGGCGGTCCGCACCGCGTCCTCGATGATTCTGGTAAGCGGGTTCGTCTCGCCGCGCTGCCGTTCGCGTGACAGTTCGGAGGATAAGTCCACTTCGTCGATCGCTCGGTAACTGGTCAGAACGCGCAACGCGGCGGCATAGGCGGCAAGCTGGTAGTCGGCATCGGAGAAATTGGGGGCGTCGCGGTCGTCCAGATCGCGCATCGACGCAAGCTGCCGCTCCACTTCGGCTTCCACCTCGGGCACCACCTCGTCCAGAAATGCCGCGCCGTCCGCGGTCTGCTTGCGCAGCACCATGAGTACGGTGCCCTGGACGTAGTTGCCTTCCTTCAGCGCCGACTCCGTCTCGGTAGCGATGGTCCATGCGGCAGTCACGCGCAATCCGGCCGCCCACAGGATGAGCGCGAGATCGGCCCACACTGTCGCGTCTTGGTGCGTGAACATCACGACCTGCAGCCCGTCGTCGGGCATTCGTGCGGTTAGATTGCGATAACTGTCCACCATGGCGCGACGAAACGCGGTTCCCCCACCTTGGACCGCGAGCGCACGTTTGCTGTCGGTATACCAGTCAGGGAAGAACTGAATGAGCGTCTTTTCGTACCACGCGAGAAAGAACTCGGACAGCTCGTGATAGTTGACAGCATCGGCATAGGGTGGATCCGTTAGCCAAAGCTCTGCGCTGTTGCGTAGAATCCGCGCGTCGACTGGTGTTACACCGCCCGACTTCGTCCGTTCACTGACGAAACGGATCGCCCAAGCTGTAGCAAGGCTACCCAAAGCTCGTCCGGCGTAACTCTCAAGCGTGTTGAGCGCTTGATTGCTGAACACCTGCTCGCTCTTTTCGTTTGCTCCGTGAGAATGCCATCGACACAAGCGCGAATTCCAGTCCGCGCAACGTGCTGTCCCAAGAAGCATTGCGACCCGCTCGTGCTCAGTGCCCGCCGTCTCCACTTGCTTGAACAGCAGCCCGTTGGTGAGCAACTGGCGCGGCGTGAACAGGTGGTGCCAGTGGGTCCACCCTCGCGTACGAGTCAGCTCGTTCGTCTTCGCTCCCGGCGCGATTGCGCGGCTGGGCAGGAATCCTTGCCGCTGCCAATCCGCCAGGTTCCCGCGCAGTAACGCGAGCGCGGCGCCATCCCGCTGCAGGGCGGCGCGTCCTGCGGTCATCGGTGCAGTATACCCGTCGGCGGCGACTGCCACCTGTTCCCGTACCACATCGGCGACGCCCTGCGCCTGAAGGCGAAGCGAAACTGGCCGGCGAGGCGTGATCGAGTCAGCGGTGCAACGGATTGCGCCACTTCAGCGCCGGGAAGCGGGCGAAGTCCTGCGTCACATGCCCCAGACGGTGACGCGCGTTGCGCCGGCGGTGGACGGCGCCTCACGGCGGAAGGTCTTCTCCTCCCAGCTCCGCTCGGTCGACCGGTCGAACAGGATCAGGTGTCCCGCCTCCGCTCCGCACCGGTCCATGTAGGCGCGCGTCTGCTCCAGCCCCTCCACGATGGTGCGCTCCAGGTCCCCGTGCCGCACCTTGCACTCCACCACCCAGCGTCGTTCGCGCCCGCCCTGCGGCCAGACGATCAGCAAGTCGGTCCTCCCCCGACCGAGCGCGTACTCCCGCTCGATCCGCCCGCCGCCGTTGACGATGCGCTGCAGGTGCGCCTGCAGCAGCAACTGCGGCCCTGCCTCGTGGTACTGCTCGAAGCGCTGCACCCAGTGCTCGGAGTGCTCCCGGAAGAACGCCTGGAACGCCGCGATCAGCCCCGCCACGTCCAGGTTGCCGGCGGGATCCACGTACCACGCCATCTCCTGCGGCAACCCCGCCTGTACGGCGTAGTTCAGATGGCGCGGAATCACCTCCGCGTAGATCGGGTTGGCGATGCGCGGCCGGCCGCCGATGTCCTGCGCTACCAGACCAAGGTCGCGGACGTAGGCGAGGTCTTCGTCCGACCACGCCTGCTGGTCGGCGCCGGCCAGGATCGGCTCGATCACGCGCCGCACGCGCTCTTCGCGCAGCTTGTTCGCCAAGTCGTCGACATGCGTGTCGCGACGCAGGATCAGCCGCTCCTGCGCATCCAGGATGGCGGCCGCCGTGATCGGCACAGACCGGTCGCGGCCGGCGACACTCTCGAAGCACGCCTCCCGGCACAGCGCGTTCACCAGCCACGGCTGGCCGGCGCTCCGCGTCCGGATCAGGCCCAGCGCTTCCGGCGTGAACGCCTGCCCGGTCTGCCTGGTGTGCTGCGCGATCAGCGACCGCACCTCCTGCTCGGAGAAGTCGCCGAGCCGAAGCGACTTGGACTTGATGTTGAAGGCACTGCCGCCGAGCACCAGGCGGTCCTCGGCGGTCGAGTGGATGCGGTAGTCGCGCACGTCGCGCACCCCGCACAGGACGATGCTGTGCGGGAACGCGGACGGACGCTGGTCGTAGCCGGTGCGAAGCTGCCGCAGCACCGACAACAGAGTGTCGCCGATCAGCGCGTCGATCTCGTCGATCAGCAGCACCAGCGGGCGTGGGTCCGCCATGCTCCAGCGGGCCAGCGCCTGATGCAGCGCCTGTCCCGGCCCGACGCGCGCCAGCAGGTCGGGCCAGAGCTGTTCCAGGGTCTCGTCGCCCAGCGTCACGCTGGCTCGAAATGCCAGTTGGGCAAGGATCGTACGCATGCCCTCCGCCACGTTCTCCCGCATCGCCTGGCCGGCCTCGACGTTGGCGTACACGCAGCGGAAGTCGCCCGCCTGCCCGGAGTTGAGCAGGTCGCGGAGGGCCAGCAGCGCAGACGTTTTGCCTGTCTGCCGCGGCGCGTGCAGCACGAAGTACTTCTCATCGCGGATAAGGCCGAGCACGTCGTCGAGATCGATCCGCGTCAGCGGCGGAATGTGATAGTGCCGGTCCGCGCGGATGGGGCCTTCCGTATTGAATTTGCGCACGATATTGAACTTGCGCATGACCGAACTACCCGTCGGAGGCATGTTCGTCCGCAATCGCCTGCCGCAGGCGTTGCAGATCCGCAGCACCGGCGGCGTCCGTGCCGCCTCGGGGAGCCGCGGAGACCAGCAACCGCATGTGGGCGACGTCCGCGGCGTACTCCGCGCACCGCCGCCGATAGGTCGCACGGTTCTTGGTGCAGATCAGGGTGTGTGGGCTGCCCGTGCGCTCGGTCTTGCAGCCGATGTCCAGCCGCTGACGGGCGATCATGGACTCGACGTGCTCGCGCAGTTCCTGCCGCGCCCTGAACCGCTCGGTCGTGGCCTCCGGCGCGTCGCAGAAGGCTTGCAGCCGTGCGCACAACGGGCAGTGATGTGGGATGCTGGCCTCGATCACCCAGTCGGCGGGTTCCTCCGGCGGCGCGGCGCTGCGCGCCAGCAGGCAGCCGGCCGCGTGACGCCAGAGCGTGACGAAGCCGTCTGGCTCGGCCGCGTCACCGGTCGTGCCGCGAAGTTCCGCCAGCTTCGCCAGCGCCTCCGGAACGGCCCGATACGGCGGCGCCGTCGGGTGCTGCACCAGCAGCGCCGCGGCCGCCTCGGCGTCCGCGGGCGGCGCGCACTGCCAGAGGAACGCGAACAGGGAACGGATCGCCGAGGCGGACAGCGGCCGGACCGGTAGCCGCCCTGCCGCAAGCCGGTCGACCTCCGTATACGGATCCGTGACGACCGCAGGCAACCCCCGGCAAAGTGCCCGCGCCGCGTCGGTCAGCGCCGGGCGTAGGTGTCGGTCCGAGCCGGCGGCCGCTTCGCCCTGCGGGCACAGGCGCCCGAGCAGGTCCAGGACGTCCTCCGGGACGAGCGGCAGATTCCTCTCGGTGAACTGCGGCAGCCACGCGTCCAGGGTCGCCGGAGCGATGGCCGCCACAGTCGCCAGCAACTCGTCGGTTTCGCCGCCGCTGTAGTGCGGAGTGGCGACCTCGCACAGGAACCGCCGCGTCGTCGTCTCGTCCCCAAGCCGCCGCAGCAGGCGCAGGGTATCCCGGAGAGCTTGGGGCACGCCCTCCGTGTCGTCGCGACGATAGAACCGAACGCCGTCCGGCGCCGGCCACGTGTCGACGAGCTGTGCGGCGAGGCCCGGCAGGCGCCGCCGCGCCGCGGCGTCGTCCTCCGACCGAACCAACTCATCCTCAAACACAGCGACGGCGCGCTCGATGCTTGCGCGAGCAAGCGTCCCCAGCGTCCTTGACGGCGGCCACAGCACCAGGGCCGCGCGACGATAGCTGCGGGATACCTGCACCCCCTCGTTGCCGGTCACGTGCCGGTCCTCATCGTCCGGTTCCACGCCATCCAGCGCCCCGGACGGCAGCAACTCTCCCGGCAGCAGCGGCAACTCACCGTAGTCGGGGCGCGAGCCGTCCGCGGCGACCAGTCCGAACAGAGATCGGGTGGAGTCCATGTACTCCAGGTTGTCCCAATCATCCGACTCGTCGTCGTCTTCGTCCCAGTCGTGGTAAAGCGCGTCCTCGTCCACGGTGCCTGACTCGTGGATGCTGAGGATCCCCGCGTACAGCACGTGATCGGCCCGTTGCGCGGCACGGGCGAGGACGCGGCCCAGCGCCGCGTCGGCGTTCTTCAGCACGTCGAACGACAGGCCGGCCTGACTGTACCGATGCTCCAGCAGCCAAACCAGCTTGTCGCCTGCCGCCGAGGTCGATTCCCAGCTCCTGAGCCGGGCGGCGATCGCTTCCTCGTGCGACGCGAAGTCGGGTGCGGCCCGGAGCACCGCGGCGGCGGCGCCCCGCACGACCAGATGGTAGACCAGAACGACACGGTACCCGGCCGTCACCGGCCGGATCTCGTGGACGCAGTCGGCGTAGAAGGCGGCGAAGGCGAGCTCGGAAGGCTCGTCGGTGCGCAGGTCGACGATCGTGCTGCGCTGCCGGTGGCGGATGACCATCTCACCGCCGGCGCCGGCCACCGGCAGCGACACCACCAGCGTGGCGACCATGCCGTCGACCTTCTCCGTGTCCCGGTGCGGCGCGAAGAACCCGCCCGGCTCGTACACCAGCAGCTTGTACAGGTGCGCGAACGTGTGTTCGGGAGGGCAGCCGAGTCCCTTTGCCGCCCGCTCGACGATCTCGCCCACCGTGTCTGCCCAGACGCCGCCGGTGATGCTCACGCGTTCCGCGTCGATCTGCAAGCACGCGCGGACGGTGGTATCCACCAGCGTCTCCTCGCCTCTGCCGTAGGGCGCCTGTTCGGCCACCGCGGCCAGCGCACGCGCCTGTTCCTCCGTGATCGGAAAGGACAGCGAGCCCGCCCCGTCCACCGCCACGCGCGGCATCGGCGCCAGCAGCCGGTCCGCGGTGCAATAATCTCCGGGCCGATCGATCGCCCGCAGCAACGCTTCCAACTCCTTCTGCTCCTCGTTGTAGGCAATCTTCACGTGCGCCATCGTCAGACCACTATACCCGGCACCGCCCGGCAGTACGGGAGTCCGCAGCGGTCGGCTGCCTTTTCGATCGATCGCCGATCCCCTACGCTGCCCTCGTGATCGAACTGAGCGACGCGCACCTGACAGCGGTGGGGCGCCGGCGGCGCATCCTCGACCAGATGGACGGGATGACCCCGATCGACCTGCTGGGCATCCCGATGCAGGACTACGTGGACCTGCGCTTCCACCACGCCGACCTGGAGGGCAGCCAGATCGACGGCTTCATCTGGGACGTGGGCGACGGCGAGGACGCCTACGCGCTCTATGAGAACGACAAGCTCCCTCTGCTCGACGACCCCGGCCTCAACCGGTGGCGGGAGCAGGGGGTGGACTTCGTCGGCTCCCTGGTCGAGGAGACCCGCCGGCGCGGGCTGGAGGTGTTCTGGAACAGCCGCGTGGCGCCCGTCGATCCGGCGCAGCCGGCGCTCGGCCAGCCGCTCACCGACCCGGCGCGCCGGAACTGGCTGAAGGAGGAGCATCCCGACTGGGTGCAGCGCTGCTGGTGGTGGAACGGGCTCTACGACCTGTCCTCGCCCGGCCTGCGCGAGCACAAGGTGGCGGTGCTCCGTGACCTGCTGGCCCGCTACGAGTTCGACGGCCTGCAGCTCGACTTCTCCCGCCACCAGCCCACCCTGCCGATCGGGCGCCAGTGGCAGCACCGCGAGGACGCCACCGCCTACATTCGCGGCGTGCGGGAGATGAGCCTGGAGATGGAGGCGCGGACCGGCAGGCCGATCCTGCTGGCCGTCAAGGTGCCGGAGACCGTGGCCGGCTGCGCGATCGACGGCCTGGACGTCGCCACCTGGGCGCGCGAGCTGCTGGTCGACATCTTCGTGATCGGCTCGCGCACGCTCACCGTCGACGTCGTCGGCTTCCGCAGCATCGCCGCCGGCACGCCGATCCGGATCGCCGCCACGCACGACGCCCACCACTCCACGGACGGCTACTGCAGCCCGTCCCTGGAGGTCTTCCTGGGCGCCTTCTCCAACTTCTGGGCGCAGGGCGCGGACTTCGTGACCGTGTTCAACTGGCCCACCGCGCCCGAGGAGCACTACTCGCGCCTGGGCTCCCAGGGCGACGTGATGGCCGGCACGTACGGCCAGCACACCGAGTCCATGTTCCTGATCGGCGAGCCGAGCGCCATGGCAGGCCGCGACGCCACCTACGTCATCGAGCGCCGCGGCGGCTTCCCCTGGACGGACTCCGGCTGCTTCTACTGCTGCAACCACGACCGGCCGCTGCCTTCGGAGCTCCCCAACCACGGACAGCCCGTGCACCTGCCGCTCTACGTCTGGCGGGACATCGAGGCCGACACGGTAGCCGACGCGCGCCTGCGCGTGATCCTCTGGGCCGCCGATCCGCAGGACCGGATCGACGTGTGGCTGGGAGGCCGGCGCCTGCGCGAGCTGGGCCGTGACGCCACGGTCAAGGACGCCCAGATCTACGGCGGCGGGCCGCAACCGCATGCCGGCAGCATCCCCTCCTACGTCGAGGATCCCGAGCAGCAGCTCCTGGAGGTCACCTTCGACCTGCCGGCCGCCGACGTGATCGTGGGCGAGAACCGAATCTCCGTCGCCGCCGGCGAGCGCGCTCCCTACGGTCCCGCCATGTACGGCAACGGCATCGTCGTGGAGAAGGTGGAGGCGGACATCCGCTATCATCGCGAATCGGACGTATGAGCGAATCCGGAGCGCGCGGCGCCGGTTCGGCGGGGAAGCCTCTCCTGGAGGTCTCCGGACTGCGCACCTACTTCTTCACCAACCTGGGCGTGGTCCGCGCCGTGGACGGCCTGTCGTTCCAGGTGCCCGAGCAGCGCATCGTCGGCATCGTCGGCGAGAGCGGCTGCGGAAAGTCGGTCGCGGCGCGCTCCATCCTCGGCATCATCCCGCCGCCGGGACGCATCGTCTCAGGCAGCATCCGCTTTCACGGCGCGTCCACCACCGCCGCCAGCGACGCCGCCGGCGTCATGGACCTGGCGCAGCTCGACCCGCAGAGCGAGGAGTTCCGGTCGATCCGCGGCCGGGAGATCGCCATGATCTTCCAGGAGCCGATGAGCGCGCTGAGCCCCGTGCACACCGTCGGCAGCCAGATCGTCGAGGCGCTCTGCCTGTACGACGAGGACCTCACCAAGGAGGCGGGCCGCGACCGCTGCGTGGACCTGCTGGCCGAGGTCGGCATCCCCTCCCCGCGCACCCTGATCGACTCCTACATCTTCGAGCTGTCCGGCGGCATGCGGCAGCGCGTGCTGGTCGCCATGGCGCTGGCCGGCAACCCTCGCCTGTTGATGGCCGACGAGCCCACCACGGCGATCGACGTCACCATCCAGGCCAAGGTGCTCGACCTGCTGCGCACGCTGCACGACGCCAACCGCATGTCGATGATCTTCATCACCCACAACATGGGCGTCATCGCCGAGCTCGCGGACGAGGTGGTGGTGATGTACCTGGGCACGGTCGTCGAGCAGGGCGAGGTCGTGGCCATCTTCGACGAGCCCAAGCACCCCTACACGCGCGCGCTGCTCGCCTCCATCCCCGGTATCGGCGTCGAGCCCAAGAGCCGTCTGGAGGCGATCGAAGGAACGGTCCCGGACCCGTACAGCCGGCCGCGCGGGTGTCCCTTCAGCAACCGCTGCGCGGAGTTCATCGCCGGCACCTGCGACGCACAACTCCCGCCGCTGTACCGCACCGACAGCGGCCACACGGTGCGCTGCTTCCTCTACGAGGGAAACGAGGTGGTCGAGCCCGCCGTCCCGGAAGCGGAGCTCGCCGGGGAGGCGACCCCTGGCTGAGCCCAACGGATCCGCCGAAGTCCCGGACGTGCTCACGGTCCGCGGCCTGAAGAAATACTTTCCGATCAAGCGCGGGATCCTCAAGCACACCGTGGGCTGGATCCGCGCGGTGGACGACGTGAGCTTCCAGGTTCAGCGCGGCGAGACGCTGGGCCTGGTCGGCGAGAGCGGGTCCGGCAAGACCACGGTGCTCCGGCTGCTGGTTCGTGCCGTGGAGCCCACCGACGGCCACATCGTGTTCCGTCCGCACGACGCCGAGCCGATCGACGTGGTGACGGCCGACCGCGATGCCCTCAAGGCCGTGCGGCGCAGGATCCGCGTGGTCTTCCAGGACCCGGAGTCGTCCCTCAATCCGCGCATGACCGTGCGGCGGATCATCGGCGAGCCGCTGATGGTGAACGACGGCGTGAAAGGCGGCGAGCTCGACGACGCGGTGAAGCGGCTCATGCGCATAGTGGGACTGCAGCCGGAGCAGCTCAACCGCTACCCCTACGCCTTCTCCGGCGGCCAGCGGCAGCGCATCGGCGTGGCGCGCGCGCTGGCGCTCGACCCGCAACTGCTGCTGGCCGACGAGCCTACCTCCGCGCTGGACGTCTCCGTGCAGGCGCAGATCCTCAACCTGCTCCTGGACCTGCAGCGCGACCTGCACCTCACCGTGCTGTTCGTCACGCACGACCTCAGCGTGATCCGGCACATGACCGACCGCGTCGCGGTGATGTACCTCGGCCACTTCGTGGAGGTGGGCGAGCGCCGCGAGATCTTCCTGCGGCCGAAGCATCCCTACACGGAGGCGCTCTTCTCCGGCATCCCGCAGCCCAATCCGCACCGCCCGCTGGAGCGCATCATCCTGGAAGGCGACATCCCCGAGGTCGCGAAGGTGCCGAGCGGTTGCCCGTTCCATACGCGCTGCCCGTACCGTCAGCCGATCTGCGAGCAGGAACTGCCTCCGCTCGCGCCGGTCGGCGGCGACGGGCACCTGTCTGCCTGCCACTTCGCCGACGAACTGCACCTCAAGGGCGAGCGGGAACTGCTCGGAGAGGCGTAGGCTACGTCCGCGGCTTGAAGCCGGGGGGCGGGATCCAGGGGCCGTTGGGGTAGCGGTAGGAGACGTCGATCTCCACGTCGCTGAGCACCAGCGGCAGCTCTTTGGCCAGGCGCGGGTGGCGTTCCACCCGCACGCTGATCCGGTTGACGCCGACGCGAGGCGGAACCGGCGTGAGGTCGAACACCGCCCACGCGCGCTCGAAGGGCGCCGCTCGCCCGGCGGCCATGGGGTTGGCGATCGGCAGCGGATCGCCGCCGTTCAGGCGTACCTCCAGCCGGTCCTCGTGGCACGGCTCGACCAGCAGCAGCTTCAGGCGGACCGAGCGCAGCCGAGCGCCGGCGGCGGCGAAATCGTCCGCCACCTCGATGTCGATCTCGGTCGGTTCCGGCCCCAGCTCGGCCGGAATCTGCCGCTCCTGCGGGAAGCAGTTCGGGAACGAGCCGTTGCGGCGCATCACCACGTAGCGCTTGTCCTTGAAGCGCAGCCGCAGCGGCGAGGCCATGTCGTCGAGCGCCGGACTGTTGTCGTACCCGTAGGTCGTCCAGGTGCCCTGATAGTTGAACAGGTACAGGCCGTCCACGCCGGCGGCGTGGTGGCGGGCCGCAAGCCCCCGGATCATCTCCACGGTCATCGCCTGCATCGGGTCGGACTTGACCTGATAATAGGGGATGCCGTAGCCGGTGCGCTTGCCGGTGATGAAGCCCTCCTCGATAGTGGGATGGATCAGCACCGGCGTGCCGGCCGCCAGCTTCACCCACTCGCGCATGTCCTCCTCCGTGTCCTGGGCGAAGAAGGTCGACGGCACGACGATGTCGACCAAGTGGTCGGCGATCCACTCCTCGACGTCCAGGCCGAGCATGGTGGCGCCGGCGATCGTGTTGGGCACGCGCACCGACAGGCCCAGCGTCTTGCCGCGCGCGCGGCCGACCTCGTCCAGCATCCGCCGCGTGTCGCGGATCAGCTCGGTCACCAGGTGGGCGTTGTCCCGCTCCGTGCCGTACCTGAACAGGCCGGGACAGCGCATGAAGTCGTACTCCCAGCCCTCGGCGTCGTAGCGCTCGATCGCTTCCGTGGCGGTGTCCAGGCGGATGCGGCGCACCTTCTCGTGGGCGAAGTCCTGGAACCAGGCCAGCGCCTCCTGCAGCGACTCCGGCCAGCCGGCCACGCCCTCCGCGCCGATCAGCAGCTCGGGGTGGCTCTCGTAGTAGTCGCTGCCGATCAGCCGGTAGACCTTGCCCTCGCTGTCGACGTGGTGCCAGTCGTTCATGCGGAGCTGCAGCCAGAAGTCCATGCCCAGCCGGTGCGCCTCGTCCATGACGATGCGCGCCGGGTCGTGGCCGTCGGCCCACAGCCGGCGCAGGTTCTCCGCGCTCCGCCACTGCACGCCGCCGCCCAGCGCCGCGCCCGCGTTCAGGCGGTCGACCAGGAACTCCATGCCTTCCACCTTCGTCGGATAGGACAGCGTATAGCCCGCGCACTGGCCGACGGTGGCCACGAACGCGTCCACGGGAGTGCCGGCAAGCCCGCCCACCGTCAGGTGGGCCAGCCGCGCCGGGCTCACCGGCGGGTTGATAACCGATGCCGTGAACCCTGAGTCGTCGACCCAGGTCAGCCGGTAGTTTCGGGCCAGCCGCCCGCGCGGCTTCTCTGTCGCCATCGTCACACTCCCTCGAAGAAGCCGCGGCCGCGCTTGAACAGCTCGCGCACGTCCTCGCGCTGGCGGTCCGAGCCATAGCGCAGCTTGTGGCTCACCCACTGGTCCAGGGCCACGTCGATCCCGTCGATGAAGTAGGCGGCATCGGGCTTCGCCGCCGGGTTCGGAGTCCCGCAGCGCAGGTAGATCGGGCTGGTGTGGGCGAAGATCTCGTGGTCGTAGCTGTCGCGCACGTGGCTGTAGCAGCGCGCCGCGATCCAGCCGTCGCTTGGTGGAGCGAAGCGCTCGCGGATGGTCTCGGCGGCGACGCCGGCCGGCCGGTGCCAGCGCTTGACCACGGCCCCGTTGCAGACCAGCTCGATGCGGTCGACACGGTGATGGCTCTTGAGCTCCACCTCCACCTCGATCTCGCGGTCGGGCTGCACGTCCAGCGTGTCGCCGGGAGCGGCGCCGTCGGCGCGCAGGAACAGCGCCGGCCCGTTGGTGATGAAGGTGTGCCCGGCCTTCAGTCCGTCGATCCAGCGGTCGTAGTCGAATCCCTGGCCGCCGGTGTCCCCCCTTCCCGTATCTACGTAGACGCGGTTGTTCGAGCAGACGAACCAGTCCGAGCCGGTGCTGGCCGGCAGCGGGATGCCGCAGTTGAGCAGCCGGTACCAGATCTCGTACTCGGGGTCCATCCAGAACGGGTCGAACAGGTTGAAGCCGTCCAGCTTGCCGAGGGCGGCGGCGACCGGCGCCTCCAGGCCGCGGCCGTTGTGGCACCAGAGGACGATGCCGTCCTGGGCGCGGGCGTCATCGCAGGCGTGGCAGATCGGCGGATAGTCGGGATCGAGGTTGTCGACCAGCATGCCGCGGCTGACCGGCTCCACGAGGTTGCGGATGCGCAGGAACATCACGTGGCCGTAGCCGATCTCCCCGCCGTGGAAGTTGTGGCGGTTCTCCTCGCCGATGTCGACGACGTGATGGGCGGTGCTGATGTCGGTCATCACCCCGATCGGAAAGTGGTTGCTGGCGTAGTCGAGGTCCCAGCGGCGCAGGACGCTGACCACCGTGACCGAGAAGTCGTGCACGTGTCCCTCCAGCGCCAGCCGGTCGTCGCGCTGCTGCTCCTTCTGGTCGTAGTGGATGTGGGTGTTGCCGGGGTACCAGCCCTGCTCGGTCAGGTGGCTCCAGCGCTGCAGCGGCAGCTCCAGGTCCACGGTCTGCGTCTCGGTGACGGTGAGGTTGCGTTCCAGCGGCACGTACTCGGTGCCGCGCTCGACCAGCACCCGCACGCCGCCGGTGGGAACCGTGACCTCGAAGCTGCCGTCGCAGTAGAACGCCGGGGTGCCGGGTCCCACCTTGAGCACCGCCCCGTCCGGATGGATGAACGCACCGTTCGACGACAGCACGTGGACCGTGCACGCGGCGGGCCGGCCGCTCGCCTGATCGGTGATCAGCCCTTTGATCGTCGCCATCGAGTCCTCCTGCGAACCATCGTCGCATGGTATCGTCGGGCAAGCGTATCGGGGGCCGGCGGCCCGTGCCACCGATATCGGTTGCCGCCGTTGCCGAGCGCCCGTCACCATGAGCCTGGACAGCTTCGCGATCATCGAGTCGACCCTGCGCGAGGGCGAGCAGTTCGCCAACGCGTTCTTCACGACGGACGACAAGGTGGAGATCGCCACCCTCCTGGACGAGCTGGGCGTCGAGTACCTGGAGCTGACCTCGCCCGCCGCCAGCCCCGGCTCGCGGCGTGACTGCGAGCGCATCGCCGGGCTCGGCCTGAAGGCGAAGGTGCTCACCCACACGCGCTGCCACATGGACGACGCCCGGCTCGCCGTGGAGACCGGCGTCGACGGCCTGGACGTCCTGTTCGGGACCTCCAGCCTGCTGCGGCAGTTCTCGCACGGCCGCGACATCGGCGAGATCATCGAGGCGGCCATCGAGGTGATCGAGTTCATCAAGGGCCACGGCCTGGAGGTCAGGTTCTCCAGCGAGGACAGTTTCCGCAGCGACCTGGTCGATCTGCTCACCATCTATCGCGAGGTGGACAAGGTCGGCGTGTCGCGCGTCGGCATCGCCGACTCGGTGGGCGTGGCCGACCCGTTGCGCGTGCACGAAGTCGTGCGGACCCTGCGCGGCATCGTCTCCTGCAACATCGAGTTCCACGGCCACAACGACACCGGCTGCGCCGTGGCCAACGCCTACGCGGCGCTGGCGGCCGGGGCGACGCACGTCGACGCCTCCGTGCTGGGCATCGGCGAGCGCAACGGGATCACGCCGCTCGGCGGGTTCCTGGCCCGGATGTACGCTCATGACGCGGACCTGGTGCGCACTCGCTACCGCCTGCCGGTGCTCCGGCGCGTGGAGAACCTCGTCGCCGACCTGGTCGGCATCGACGTGCCGTTCAACAACTACATCACCGGCTACGCGGCGTTCATGCACAAGGCCGGCATCCACGCCAAGGCGATGCTCAACAATCCCAGCACGTACGAGATCCTCGATCCGGGCGACTTCGGCATGGACCGCTACATCCACGTGGCGCACCGCCTGACCGGCTGGAACGCGATCAAGCACCGGGCACAGCAGCTCCAGCTCGATCTCGGCGACGACCAGATCCGCAGCCTCACGTCGCGGATCAAGCGCATGGCGGACGACAAGCCGCTGAGCCTGGATGACGTCGATGCGCTCCTGCGGGCGGCGCAGGGCGCGGCGGACGGCGAGGAACCATGAGCGGCGCACGGGCATCCGCCCAGACGTTCGCGCAGAAGGCGCTCGCGCGCGCGGCCGGCGCCGGCTCCCTGGAGGTCGGGCAGGTCGTGGACACGCGGCCGGACGTCGTGCTGAGCCACGACAACACCGCCGCCATCCGCAAGATCTGGATGGAGCTCGGACAGGAGCGCGTGGTCATCCCGGAGCGCATGGCGATCACGCTGGACCATGCGGTGCCGGCGCCCAGCACCGCGCACGCGCGCAACCACGCGGAAGTGCGCCGCTTCGTCCGCGAGCAGGGCGTCCGGCACTTCTTCGAGGTGGGGCGCGGCATCTGCCACCAGGTGCTGAGCGAGGAGGCGCTCGTGCTGCCCGGCCAGCTCATCCTGGGCGCCGACAGCCACACGCCGCACTTCGGATGGATGGGCGCCCTTGGCGCGGGAGTCGGCCGCAGCGAGGTGGCCTGTCTGTGGGCCACGGGCGAGCTGTGGCTGCGCGTGCCGGAGTCCCTGCAGGTGACGATCGACGGCCCGGTGCCGCCCGCGGTCACCGGCAAGGACATCGCCCTGCACCTGCTGTCGCGGCTGGGAGCCGACGGCGGCCTGTACCGCAGCGTGGAGTTCGCCGGCGACGGACTCGCCACGTTGAGCCTGGAGTCGCGGATGAGCCTTGCCAACATGATGGCGGAGATGGGCGTCAAGTGTACGTACCTGCCGCCGGATGGGCCGGTCTTCGACTTCCTGGCGGCGGCGAGCGGCCGGAGCGCCGGGGAGCTGGAGCGGATGGCGCTGTATCCCGACCCCGGCGCGACCTATGGGATGCGCGTGTCGGTCGACGCCTCGGAGCTGCGGCCGATGGTGGCGCGCCCGCACCGGGTGGACGACGTGGTGGCGGTCGACGAGCTCGGCGATGTGCCGGTCGACCAGGCCTTCATCGGCACGTGCACCAACGGCAGGCTGGAGGACCTGCAGGCCGTCCACCGCGTCCTGCGCGGCCGCAGGATCGCCGACGGCACGCGGCTGCTCATCGTGCCGGCGTCGAGCCGCGTCCTGGAGGAGGCCGTGCGCACCGGCCTGGCGTCGGAGCTGATGGCCGCCGGCGCCGTCTTCGGGACGCCGGGCTGCGGGCCGTGCATGGGCAATCACCTCGGCGTCCTGGCGCCCGGCGAGGTGTGCATCTCAAGCGGCAACCGGAACTTCCGCGGCAGGATGGGCACCCCCGAGGCGGAGATCTACCTGGGCTCGCCGGCTGTGGTCGCCGCCAGCGCCGTCGCGGGGCGGATCTGCGCGCCGGACGCCGTCGGCGCGGGCGACTGACGTGGCGGCGGGCCGGGTCTGGAAGTACGGCGATGACGTCAACACCGACGTCATCTTCCCTGGGAAGTACACGTACACGCTCAGGTCGATCGACGAGATCAAGGCGCGTGCCCTGGAGGACCTGGACCCGGACTTTGCGCGCGAGGTCCGGCCGGGGGACGTGATCCTCGCCGGCAGGAACTTCGGGTGCGGCTCCAGCCGCGAACAGGCGGTCACCTGCCTGGTGGCCAACGGCATCGCCGCAGTCGTGGCGGTGAGTTTCGCGCGGATCTTCTACCGCAACTGCATCAACAACGGGCTGCCCGCCGTCGTCTGCCCGGAAGCGGTTGCCGCGGTCGCGGGCGGCGAGAGCGCCGAGGTGCTGGTCGAGGAGTCGGCCATCCGCAGCGGTACCGCGCGTTACCGGTTCCCCCCGTTCAGCGAGGGCGTACAGCGGATCCTGGACGTCGGCGGCCTCATTCCGTTCGTGCGCGCCCGGCTCGCCCGATGAGCGACAGCGGGCCCGCCCGGGTGGCGCTGCTGCCCGGTGACGGGATCGGGCCGGAAGTGACCGCCCAGGCCTCGCGGCTTCTGCAGGCCGTGGGCGGGATCGACTTGGTCGAGCTGGAGGTCGGCTGGTCGGCGTTCGAGCGGCACGGAGATGCGCTCCCGGACGCCACCCGGACCGCTCTGGCCGGCTGCGCGGGCGCGCTGCTCGGCGCGGTCAGCTCACCCTCGGAACGCGTCGACGGCTATCGCAGCCCGGTCGTAGCCCTGCGGCAGGAGCTCGACCTCTACGCCAACCTCAGGCCCCTGCTGTCGGCGCCGGTCGCCGGCAGCGTCGACGGCGTCGACATCCTGGTCGTCCGGGAGAACACCGAAGGGCTCTATGCCGGGCGCGAGCGGTGGGAGCAGCGCGAGACCGTCGCGGTGGCCGAACGGGTGATCTCGCGCACGGCGACCGAACGCATCGCCCGCGCCGCGTTCCGGCACGCCGCCGATCGCGCACGGGCGCGAGGCGGCACGGCGAGGGTGACGATCGTGCACAAGGCCAACGTGTTGCGGGTGACCGACGGGCTGTTCCGTGAGACGGCGCTCGCCGTCGCTCGTGAGTTTCCGGAGGTGGCCGTCGACGAACAACTGGTCGATTCGCACCTGTATCGGCTGATCCGCGAGCCGCAGTCGTACGACGTGATCCTGGCCCCCAACCTGTACGGCGACATCATCAGCGACGCCGGCGCCGCGCTGGTCGGCGGCCTGGGGCTGGTGGCCGGGGCCAACGCCGGCGGCGGCGTTCTGATCGCGGAGCCCGTGCACGGCAGCGCCCCCGATCTGGCCGGCACCGGCCGCGCCAACCCGATCGCGGCATGCCGGGCCGCCGCCATGCTGCTGCACGCGCTGGGGCGCCACCACCCCGCCGCGGCCATCGAGCGCGCCGTGCAGGCGGTGCTGGCAGCGGGTCCGCACACTCCGGACCTGCAGGGACGGGCCACCACCGCGGCGGTCGGCGATGCCGTACTGCGCCACCTGGAGCAGGAGCTGGGGGCGGTGCCGAGTTGATCGAGACAGGAGGCCGCCACCGCCACCGACCCTGGATCGGCGTCACGATGGTCGGCGGGCTGTGCGCTGTTCTATTGGCCGCGCCGGCCGTGTTTGCCACGCCGCCGCTGCAGTTCAGCGAGGTGGGCGTGCGGGCCGGTCTGGGCCGGGAGCATCCCGGCGCGTTCTCCGCGCCGCCCCACGCGCCCGGCGGCGTGGCCGGCGACTTCGACGGCGACGGTGCCCAGGACCTGTTCTACGCCACCGGCGGCGGCGGCCGCGACCGCCTGTTCATCAACCGGCGCGACGGCACCTTCATCGATCGCGCCGTCCCCGCCGGGCTGGCGCGCGTGCACCGCGCGCACGGCGCGGCAGCCGCCGACTTCGACGGCGACGGGGCGCTGGACCTGTTCATCCCCTCCGCCGGCCCGGAGGAGCCGGGACTTCCGCCGCCCGGACACCTGCTGCTGTACCGCGGCAACGGCGACGGCACGTTCACCTGCTGCGCGCCGTACCGCGACCCGGACGGCCGGCTCGACCGCGGCGCGGGCGGCATGGCAGCAGCCTTCGGGGATTACGACCTGGACGGCGACCTGGATCTGTTCGTCGGCAACTGGGCGTCCGGCATTCGCGGCAACGTGCTGTTCCGCAACGACGGCGACGGCGGCTTCACGGAGGTGGGCGCGCGCGCCGGTGTGGCCGACGACCTGGTGCTGGCCTTCGCCGCGCAGTTCGTGGACCTCAACGGCGACCGCTACCCGGAGCTGATCGTGGCCGCCGACTTCGGCACGAGCCGCTACTACCGCAACGAGGGCGACGGCACCTTCTCCGACCGCACCATCTCTTCCCGGACCGGGCGCGAAGCGAACGGGATGGGCTCAGCCGTGGCCGACCTGAACGGCGACGGCCGCCTGGACTGGTACGTCACCAGCGTCTCCACGCGCTGGCCGATCGACCGGACGCCCGGTACCGGCAACAAGCTCTACCTCAACACCGGCGGCGACCGCTTCGACGAGGTGGCCCGCCCCGCGCAGGTGCGCGACGGCGGCTGGGGCTGGGGCGTGGAGGCCGTGGACCTGGACCACGACGGCCTGCGCGACCTGGTCACCACCACCGGCTGGATCACGCCGAACGGCGCCGACCTCTACGAGTGGGAGGACCAGCCGACGTTCCTGTTCCGGAACACCGGCGCCGACGCGGACGGCGTGCCGGCGTTCGAGCCGGTGGACGCCGCCGCCGTGGGGCTTCGGCACCGCCTGCAAGGCCGCGCGCTGATCACGCTGGACTACGACGCGGACGGCGACCGCGACATCGTCATATTCAACTTCGACGCGCGGCCGTCCCTGTTCCGCAACGACCTGGGCGGCCCCGACGGCCCGAGCGGCGCCGGGGACGCCGACTGGCTGCGCGTGTTCCTGGAGACGCCGCGCGGCTCGGGGCTGGCCCCGCACGGCTGGGGCGCCGTCGTGACGGTGGTCGCAGGCGGCCGCACGCAGCGCGCCCCGGTCGGAGCCGGCGGCTTCTTCGGCGCCTCGGAGCTGTCCGCGCACTTCGGCCTGGGCGCATCGGTGAGCATCGATGAGCTTGCCGTCGACTGGCCCGACGGCACGCGCACCGTGCTGAGCGACGTGGCGCCGAACCAGACCCTGATCGTCCGGCCCGGAGTGAGGACGCCCGTCAGGTAATGAACTCGAAGACCGTCATCATGACCCCGATCACGACGAACGCGCCGCCAACCAGCCACTGCATCGATCCGAAGCGCTTGTTCATGTCCTCGAAGCGTTTGTTCATATCCTCGAATCGGACATTGACTGCTGCGAATCGCTCGTCGGATCTCCTGCCCATCTCGTTGAAGCGCTCGTCGGACCGTTTACCCATCTCCTCAAACCGCCGATCCACCGCAGCGAACCGTCGGTCCACCGCGTCGAACCGCTCCGCCATGCGCTCGTTCATCTCCTCGAACCGCCGATCCACCGCGTCGAACCGGACAGCCATCAGTTCCCGTTGATCCTTGAGCTCCTGCTCGATCGTCGCGATGCGCTCCAGGATCTGCGGTCCCGTGATCAGATGCGGCGCAACCTCGACGAACCAGCCGTAGAGGTTGCCCTTCACGTAGGCGCCGATTCTCTCCAGATCGGTGTCTGCAAGAGCCACTGCCGTCTCACCCATACCCTACCCTCATGCACCAGCAATGGACACCGGGGCGGCGCCGCTTCAGATCTGGATGATGCTGAACCTGAGGGGATCTCTTCACGAGCAGCACCTTGCCGTCTCGTATCAACGCTCCCGCGACGCACCGCGCGATGTCGGGCATGCTCACTCGGCTGCCGGCAGGTCCTCGGCACGCCAGCAGCGGACCTCGTGGCCTGGCGCGACGGCGCGCAGTTCCTGCGGCTCCCGCCGGCAGCGATCCTGGGCGAACGGACACCGGCCGGCCAGCCGGCACCCCTCAGGCGCCCGCTCCGCCGACTCGTCGCGGCTGGGCGCCGTCGACGCGGCACGCGCGCCGCGTCCGATCAGCGTCGCGGCCAGCAGGGCGCGCGTGTAGGGATGGCGCGGCCGGTCGAACACCGCCGCGCGGCTACCCTGCTCCACGACCTGTCCCTGGTACATCACGTAGATGCGGTCGGCGACGTAGCGCACCGCCCGCAGGTCGTGCGACACGAAGATCAGCGCCCGTTCGTGGCGTTGCTGCAGCTCCCTGAGCAGATTGACGATCTGTCCCTTGATCGACATGTCCAGGGCAGCGGTCGGCTCGTCCAGGAACAGGAAATCGGGGCCCGGCGCCAGTGCCCGCGCGACCGCGGCGCGCTGCAACTGTCCGCCGGAGAGCTCGTAGGGATAGAGAGCCGCGAACCGCTGGTCGAGCTGCACCTGCTCCAGCAGTAGCCGGGCATGGGCACGCCGTGCCGCGGCCTCCAAGTTGGTGGTGTGGCGCAACGCGTCCTGCAGCGACTGCTCGATGGTCATCATCGGGTTGAACGAGGTCAGCGGGTTCTGAAACACCATCTGCAACTGCCGGCGCAACGGCCTCCAGTCGCGTTCTCCAAGCGCCTGGATCTCCTTCCCCTGAAACACGATGCGGCCTGAGTCCAGCGGTGTGAGGTTGAGCACGCAGCGGCCCAGCGTCGACTTGCCGGATCCGGATTCGCCGACCAGCCCCACGCACTCGCCTCGCCGCACCGCGACCGACACGCCGTCCAGCGCCGCCACGTGCGAGCGGCGCAGGCCGCGCCGGCGCAGCGCGTAGCGCTTCACCGAGCGCTCGACACGGAGCAGCGGCTGATCGTCCACGCCGCGAGGAGTCTGGCGGATTGCCGCTCAAGCGGGAAGCCGACAGACTCCGAAGCGGAAGGCAGGGATGGGCCAAACGCGGAGCCGGAGGCGACGGGTTTGGGGCGCTACCGCTCCCCGGCGAAGTGGCACCGCGAGCGATGCCCGGCCGCGACCTCGACCACCGGCGCCGGGTTCCCGCGGCAGATGTCCTCGGCATGCGCGCAGCGCTCGGCGAATCCGCAACCCGGCAGCGGCCGGCGCATGTCGGGGGCCCGCCCCGGGATGGACGGCATGTCTCCGCCCTCTGCCTCGGCGAAGCACGCCAGCAACCCTTCCGTGTACGGATTGGCCGACTCTTCGAGCACCTGCGCGGTCGTGCCGCTCTCCATCACCTCGCCCGCGTACATCACCACCACGTGGTCGCAGAGCGCTCCGACGACCGCCAGGTCGTGCGAGATCAGCATCAGCGTCGCATCCAGCCGTTCCACCACCTCGGCTATCAGATCGAGCACCTGCACCTGGATGGTCAGGTCGAGCCCGGTGGTGGGCTCGTCGGCGATCAGCAGCCGCGGCGAGCACACCAGCGCCATCGCGATCATCACCCGCTGCGCCATGCCGCCCGAGAACTGGTGCGGAAAGTCGCGCGCACGCGCGGCCGCGTCGGGGATGCCGGTGGCGGCCAACACCTCGACCGCCTGCTGCCACGCCTCGCGCCGCGTTCCTCCCCGGTGACGGCGGTAGACGTCCGCGATCTGGCGCCCGACCGGCCACAGCGGGTTGAGGGCCGCGGAGGCGTGCTGGAAGATCATCGCCACCTGCGAGCCGCGGATCTCGCCCAGATGAGCATCGTCCAGGGAGGTCACGTCCCGGCCGGCGAACTCGATCTGCCCGGACGTGACCCGCGCGGTAGGGGGCAGCAGCCGCAGCACGCTGAGCGCGGTCACGGTCTTGCCCGATCCGCTCTCGCCGACGACCGCCGTGCGCGAACCCTCCTCCAGGCTCAAGCTCACGCCGCGCAGCGCGTGAATGGTCTCGCGGTTGACCGCGAACTCCACGGCCAGGTCGCGGATCGACAGCAGTGCCACGGCGCTATGCTCGCCGCACGACCAGCGAGCCGAGCAGGTCGCTGACGTTGTTCAGCACCCAGACCGATCCGAACAGCGCCAGGCCGGGAAAGACCGACGCCCACCACTTGCCGAACACGAGCTGGTTGGCGCCGAGCTGGATCATCGAGCCCCACTCCGGTGTCGGAATGGAGACGCCCAGCCCGATGAAGCTCAGGCCCGCGATCATCTGCACGGCGTAGGCGCAGCTCAGCGGAAGCTGCGAGAACACCGGCACCAGCGTATTGGGAATGACGTGCCGGAACACGACCGACAGCGGCGAGTTGCCGAACACGCGCGCCGCCAGCACGAAGTCCGCCTCGCGCAGCGGCACGGCCGCGCTGCGCACCATCTTGCTGTACACCGGCACGTTGTAGAACGCGATGATCAGCACGAGGTTGACCAGCGTGTTGCCGGCAGCCGCCAGCACCGCCATGCCGAACAGGATCTGCGGAAAGCCCTGAAACACCTCCGTGATGCGCGTCACCACCGTGTCGAAGCGCCCTCCGAAGTAGCCGGCCAGCGCGCCGACCGGCACGCCCACCAGGATGCCGATCAGCACCGAGCTCAGCGCCAGCGCGAAGTCCACGCGGATCGCGTGGATGGTCCGCGAGAACACGTCCATGCCGTTGGTATCGGTGCCGAACCAGTGCTCCCGCGACGGCGGCGCGAACCGCTGGAGCGGATTGGGATCGACCGGGTCCTGCAGCGGCAGCAGCGGAGCGATCAGCCCCAGCACGATCAGCAACGACAGCAGGGCGAGGTTGATCCGCACCCGCGCCGCACCGTTGGCGTTCTCCAGGCGACGGTAGAAGCCGGTACGCGGTGAGTCGGTGAGGGCGCCCGCGGCGGACACGGTGTCGGCAGCAGCCACGCTCAGTCCCGGCTGCGCACGCGCGGATCGAGGATGGCGTTGACGACGTCCGCGGCAAGGTAGATGGACAGGTAGAAGGCGGCCGTCAGCAGCACCACCCCCATGATCGGTTCGTAGTCGGAGTGGTTCATGGCGTCGACCGCGTACAGCCCCAGCCCCGGCCACGTGAACACCACTTCGACCAGGACGGTGCCACTCAGCAGGTAACCGTAGGTCATGGCGACCATGGTGATGACCGGTCCCAGGATGTTGCGCAACGCGTAGCGGCGGACGGTCGAGGCCGGCATCCCGAAGGCCCGGGCCGTGCGGATATAGTCGCTCTGCATCACCTCCCGCATCTTGTTGCGCGTGATCTGCAGGGTGCTGGGGCTGGTCGTGAACGCAAGCGTCACCGCCGGCAGGATCAGGTGGCTGAGGCTGGACAGAAACGCCCCGGTATCGCCGGCCAGGAGCGCGTCGATGGTGTACCACCCGGTGACGTACGGCGGCCTGGTGAAGTCCCGGTCCAGGCGGCCGAGCGGCGCGGGAAGCCAGCCCAGCTCCGCGAAGAACACGAAGATCAACAGCAGCCCCAGCCAGAACCCCGGCATGGAGACGCCGCCGCGCGCGGTCACGTCCGCCAGCCGGGCGAACACGCCGCGGCGGCGGATGCCGGCGACCACGCCCGCCGGCACCGCCCACAACACCCCCAACAGCAGCGCACAGGTGGACAGTTCCAGGGTGGCCGGCAGGCGCGACCGGATGTCGGTCAGAACGGGGTTGTAGGAGTAGCGGGAGACGCCGAGATTGCCGCGCGCCAAGTTGCCCAAGTAGTTGACGTAGCGCTCGTACAGCGGGCGGTCCAGTCCCAGCTCGCGCGTCAGGTTGTCGAGCATCTCCTGGTTGTGCTTGGGGCCGACCAGCAGATAGACCGGGTTGCCGATGGCGTGCGTGACCGCGAAGGTGATCATCGACACGCCCAGCAGCGAGATGGCCAGGATGCCGACCCGCTTGAGCAGGAACAGCGCCCACTCGCGCGCGGACTCAAGCATGGGTCAAGGCACGGTCAGAAAGGCGCAGAACACGAAGCGGGGTGCCGGCGCCGAGCACCTGCACCCCGCAAACGGAACAAAGCGGCGCCGGGATCAGCCGTCGCCGCGATACAGCGGCCAGTACCACATCAGGTTGTCGGGCAACTGCACGTAGCCGTGAATGTCGTCGCGCATCGCGATCTCGAACGGCATCTCCGAGATGTAGAGCGCCGGCGCGGCCTCGATCAGGATCTCCTGGTAGCGCGTCGACAGCTCGGCCTTGCGGCCCGCGTCCAGCGTGACGGTCAACTCGTCGATGATGGCGTCCAGCTCCTCGTCGCCGTAGCCCATCCAGTTGGCGACCGCGTTGGTGCGGAAGAACAGGTCGCCGGTGTAGCCGGCGTCATCCACGTACCACAGGAGGTCGCGCATCCACGCGTGGTGCTCCAGCGTGCCGAGCTGCTCGGCGAACACCGCCGAGGGCTGCAGGTTGATGTTCATCGTGACGCCGATGTCCCCGAACGAGTCCTGCAGCACGACCGCGATCTGCTCGGTGGTGGGCACGCCCGAGGCGATGTCCAGCGTGAACTCGAACCCGTCGCCGTAGCCGGCCTCGGCCAGCAGGGCGGACGCCTTGTCCAGGTCGAACGAGTAAGGCCACAGGCTGCTGTCGTGATACTGACCGCCGACCGGAATCGGACCGGCCGACACCAGGGCGTTGCCGCCGAAGATCCCCTGCGCGATCGCGTCGTACGGCACCGCGTAGGACAGCGCCTGACGGACGCGCACGTCGTCGAACGGCTCGCGCTGCACGTTGAGGCCGAAGATCATCTGGTTGCGCGTCGGGATCGACAGCACCTTGACGCCGTCGGAGCCGCGCAGGGCGGAAAGCTCGTCCGTCGACAGCCCGGTGGCGATGTCCACCTCTCCCTCGCGCAGCAGCAACGCGCGGTCGGCCGAGTTGGGGACGATCTGCAGGATGACCTGCTCGAAGAAGGCCGGCCCTGCCCAGTAGTCGGGGTTGGCGCGCAGGACCATCTGCACGCCGGCCTCCCAGCTCTCGACGTAGTACTCGCCGGAGCCGACGTCGTTCTTGGCCAGCCAGCGCGTTGCCCACGGGTCGTCGGACTCGACGTGCGCCTGCGCTTCGACGTGGTCCATCGGCCCCTGCGACTGGTCGCGGAACAGGAAGAAGAACCACGGGCTGGGGTTCGAGAACTGCAGCGTCACCTGGTGGTCGCCGGTCTTCTCGTACGAGGTGATGCCGGCGGTGTTGACGTTCCACGCGGTGCCGGACTCGGTCCCGTGCGCGCGGTCGAACCAGTAGATGAAGTCGTCGGCGGTCAGATCGCGGCCGGTCTTGGGAAAGGTCACGCCCTGCCGGATGTTGAGCACGATCGACGTTCCGTCGTCCGACCACTCCCACGACTCGACGGCGGCGCCTTCGATCGTGCCGGTGTCGGCGATGCCGTAGCCCTGACCGGTGTCGCGCCGCCCATAGCGGAAGAACTGGTCGTAGACGTTCAGGTTGGTCTCGTTCGAGCGCTGAAAGCGCGAGAACGGCGGGTCGAGCGTCTCGATGTCGCCCGAGATGGCGATCACCAGGACGTCGTCGTGTGCCACGGCCGCGGTGCCGCCGAGCACCAGCGCCAGCGCCAGCACGGCCAGGAACACGGGCCTGATACGGATGTTCACTTCTCTATCCTCCTCGTGAACAAGGGTTTGGTGAGCGGAATCTGAAAACGGAGATCACGGCTGGCGGCTCAGCTCGTACACCGCGGCGCGCGCCTCCGGCGACGCGTAGGTGGCGCGGTCGTCCGGCTGCCACTCGACCGGGTCGACCAGCGTCATCTGGTCCAGGCCGACGAGCTGAAAGCCCTGCGCCTGCAGGCCGTCGATGATCCTGGGCAGCGCCGCGATCAGCGGCAGCGGCCGCGCCAGGCGCAGCCCGTCGTCGTCCGTCTCGCCGCTGTCGTGCAGGTCGATGATCGACCCGGCGGCCAGCGACGGGTGCCCGAGGGTCGCGTCGACGATCGCCTGCGGATCGGTCTTCGCGTAGTCGGCCGGGTTGACATCGGAGTCGACGATCGCCATCGACGCCGACATGGCCAGCGGCGAGTACAGGCAGGTGAAGTAGTTGAAGTAGTGGGCGCGCAGGAACCGCGTGGGGCGGCCCAGGATGTTGCCGATCGCCGCCTCCGCCCGGTCGAAGTCGCCGACGTGCGCGTGATGGACGTGGCTGTGGTTGCCGATGCAGTGGCCGCGCCGCACGATGCGCTCGGCCGCCTGCGGCCAGCGCTCGACCCACTTGCCGAGCACGAAGAAGGTGCCGCGCGCCCCCTTCGCCTCCAGGATGTCCATGATCTCGTCAGTGCGCGGCGGGTTCGGGCCGTCGTCGAAGGTCAGCGCGACCTTGGGCTCGTCGCGGCGTGCGTGCGTGTAGTAGGTCAGCGGCATGGTGCAGGCGGGAGGATGCGATGATACGATGCCGTCAGTACGCGGAGTCAAGAAGAAGCCGATCAGCGCAGCAATTCTCGGTGAGCGGCGGTAGCGGCGTGTAGGGCGGTCTGACGGTAGTGACGCGGCCCAAATGGAGGCGAGCGAGCACTTTGGCAGGCGCGCCAGTGGCCACCCACAGCCGGGTTTCAGGATCAAGCCGTGCGGCGAGCGGTTGCCGTGGCCGGCAGGAGGCGCACCGAAGCTTCGGGCGTGCGGTTTCGCGGCGCGGTGGGCGGGCGTACCGCAGGCGCAGGCGGCATGCAGGCAACGGGTTCAGCGACTACGGAGACTCATAGGGGGGCAGCTGCTGCGGTGGCGAGTTCATCCGTACCAGCACCTGGTCCCAGGAGGTGAACAGGAACAGCCGGAACGCCGAGCGCACCTCGTCCCAGAACCCGCGCCGCGAACTGAACAACGTGCGCACCCGCTGATACAGCCCATCGACCAGGTCAAAGATCTGGTGCATGAAGAACGCCAGCAGGTTGAGCACGAAGAACGCCTCCGACAGGTGCTGGCGGCCGTGGCCGAAGTTGTGCTCCAGGTGGTAGCCGTGGTTCTTGAGGGTGTTGAACCCTTCGTTCTCGATCTTCCAACGCGCCCGCGCGGCGCGGACCAGTGCGACGATGTTCTCGGCGGTGGGCACCAGGTCGGTGACCCAGGCGTTCCGATAGGTCACCCTGCCGGCCTTGACGATGCGGAACTGGATGAAGTTGACGTGCGGAGCATCGGGATTGCCGTTCAGCGGTAGATCGGTGACCCATTCGTATTCGCGGCGTTCGCCACGGTCTGAGGTAGTGTGACGGTTCAGCAGGTTGCCGCCGCGCAGGCCGGCGACGTCCTGGTAGAGGCTGTGATGGTCACCGGGCTTGGCGACCAGCAGGAACGACAAGCGCGTGGCGGCCAACCGCTCGACGAACGGCTGCTTGGAGTAAAGGCTGTCGGCGACGATAATTGCCGCCATGCGGGGATAGTCGGCACGGAGCCGCTCCAGCATCCGGTAGCCGGCGTTCAGTTCGCAATCCTGCTTGCGGTACCGCCCGCCGTCGGCGTCACGGTTGCGGACGAACTCGGGAGCGAGCGGGAGCACTTCGCGCTTGTCGGGATGGACGATGGCGGCCTGCAGAATGTCATGGTGATAGCAGGTAGTGCCGTCGCGTGAGGTGGTGCTCAGGCAGTGCTCGCAGTGCACGGACTCGGAGCTGAAATACCGTGAACCGTCGAGGGTGATCAGATAGCGGGCGCCGAACAGTTGGTAGTGCTGGAGCCACTTGGCGCGCTGCAGGCGAGCGATCCACTCGGCGAAGCACGGCAGGATGGGAGCATAGTCATGGCGGTCGAGCAGATCGCGGAACTGCGAGTCGGAGGGCAGCTGATCGACGCCGAAGGTGACCGAGAGATTGTTGGTCTGCACTTGCTGCTGGAAGCGGCGCTGGAACTGCAGCAGGGAGGGGTCTTGGACGAAGAACATCGCCAGAGCGCTGAGGTAACAGTCGCGCAGGGCGTAGCGGACCTTGCTTGGTTGGCGTGCGTCGAGGATACCGGTTACGTACTCGGCGATCGAGTCGACGAGGGAGCGGAAACGAAGTAGATTCGGGCCTCTCCGCAGTCCCCTGGCCATGCGCGGATAGCATGGCGAGGATGGTGAGAAATGTCTAGTCCCGTAACTCGTTCAACTGCAATGAGATAGGGGACAGGTATCAATCTGCCCTCGCCAGAACCGCGTCACCCGTGTCGCTTCTCACCCACTCGCCGAGAATTGCTGCGATCAGCGGTCGAGGTTTGCGGGCCACTCATGCAGGTCACAGGCGCTTGAGCCGCTCTATGAGCCTCCCCACGTCCGTACCCGATAGCGCGTCTCGTGTTATCGGGACACGCCTTCCATGCTTGATGGCAGTATCGAGGCGCTCACGGCATCGACGATATATGGAACGATCGGTTTTCCTGTAGTCTGCAATGTGGTTCCTGAGTTCGCGCCTCACCTGCTTGCATGCAGACATGTCTCCGGTCCCCCGGTAGGTCTTGGTAGTAAACGTGAAGTGGAGCAGGATCCAGTATTCGAAGCAAGGAACCGACATGGCTGCGTCGATTCGGGTCGTCGTCCGCCTCGGTCGTCGCAACCAACGATTGAAGCGGTCGATTTCGGCCACCCGTTCGTCATGATCAAGAACGCACCAGATCTCCTCCTGTGTGGGGTCCTCCCGCACCTCTCTTTCCACTCGCTTCATCATGTCCGCTATGGTCCCGGCGCTTTGGACTCGTACACTCGTCAGACCGAAGTCCGCTTTGAGTGCGTTGAAGTAACTGCGCTCGGGATCGGTCGCTTCGCATAGCACCAGAATCCTCGCCTTCCCCTCTTCGGAGGGCCGGCGTCTTCCCTTGTACCGCGGCTTTCTCATGTCCGCCCGGACCTTCAGGAATCGGATTCGATGATTACTGGCACACCCCCGTAGCGACCGCCGAGATAGCCACGCATCAGCGCCTCCTTGCGGCGGGGACGGAAGTCCGACAGCGGTTTGAGCAGTGCGGCCTCAGTGTGCCGATCCTTTTGTGTGAGCCAGATTTGTCCGCGGTCAAGCACGTCGTTCAGAAGCGTGACATCGTGCAGCGTCGCGATGAGTTGTGCGCGCTTCTCACGGCCACCGGCGGACTCGCTGTTGATGCGTCTGATCAGTGAGGCGACCAGCAGTGGGTGCAGGCTCCGGTCGAGCTCGTCGATCACGACGACGCGATCGTTGTCCATGATGTCCAGCCACGGCCCGGATAAGGAAAACAATCTCTGCGTACCGTCGGATTCCTCGACCAATTTCAGGAAGTGACTCGCATTACCCTGCGGATCACCATGGCCCATACTGACGTCCATGACGTCGAGCGTTGTCGCTCCGTCGTCAGGTAGTCGTTCGGCCACTGCTGAAGGGAGCATCGGGCGAAACTCCTCCAGGAGATGTCTCTCTTCGCGGATTGTGACGTCGGTGACGGGGATGTCAGCGTCGCGAAACAGAGTCAGAATACGGGTCTTGAGATCCTCGTTTTCCGTTATCTTTGCAATCGTAAAACTGGGTGGTATGTCGCCGGCGGTCAGGACGTTCAATCTCTGGCACCAGTCCACAACCGGTCGGAAAGGCTCGCTGTTCAGTTGCGCGGCGGCGGACACGAGCAGCGTGTTCGGGCGCGTACTCGAACGCCACAGCTCCTTGGGACCGCGTACAGAAGGACCGAACGTCCATTGCTCCTGTTCGGCCTCCGGATCGTAGGTGCGCTCCAGCAAGTGCCGCATACGCCCGCCCGGAGGCCATGCCAGCAACCACTCTCCGTGTACGCGACGGCGGTCGATGGCAAACCCGTACTCGTACGCGGTTCCGCCTTCGATGAACGAGATCTCGAATGTCGTCGGACGGGTACGTGTCTCCGTGTCGAACAGAAACGGCGAGTACGGAATCTCATCTCCCGTCTGGCTCTCCTTCGAAGACCCGACGACGAAGCGCGTCGCGAAGGAGAGTCCGTGGACGAAGCGCGACTTCCCGCTTCCGTTGGGACCGTAGATGGCCGACACCCGATTGAGCCGTGGGATGCGCCGTACACCGGTGTCGAACGCCCAGGTGCCGTCGGCGCGGGACACCGCCTCGGCGCTGAACTCCTGGCGATCACGGTAGCACGTGTAGTTCGTAAGCGCGAACGAAACGAGCATAATGCGACTCCAACCGGGATAATCATTGATTCTTGCATGTTCTGCGCGCGGAATGCAAGTTAACGTTCTTCGGGGTCGCTGTAGATCAGGGTGGAGACGCCCCGTAGACCTCCCGCGCCCGCTCCGGGCTGATCAGGCCGGCGCGCACGTCGCCCTCCAGCCGGCCGGGATCGCGCTCGGCCGGCGGGCCCCAGCCGCCGCCGCCCGGCGTCTGGACAGTGAGGACGTCGCCGCGCTGAAGCTCCACGAAGGTCTTGGTCGGCAACACCCGCACCGTACCGTCGGCGGCCGTCACGGTGAGCATCGAGCCGGTGGCGTTCTTCCCGCCGTCCAGCCCCCAAGGCGTGAAGCGGCGGCGGTCGGCGCCGACGGTAACCACGGTCCGCTCGCCCAGGCAGCGCAACTCGCGGACCATTCCGCAGCCTCCGCGCCGGCGGCCGGCGCCTTCGGTGTCCGGCACCAGGCCGTAGCGCACCACCTCCAGCGGGTAGGTGCGCTCGATTACCTCCACCGGGGCGTTGCGCGTGTTGGTCAGGTGGGTGTGCACGCCGTCCTCGCCGTCCAGGTCGTGCATGGCGCCCTGCCCGCCGGCGTAGGTCTCCACGTAGTTGTAGTAGGAGTCGGGGGCGTCGGGGCGGTCGTCGGCGCCGCCGATGTTGAGCAGGTTCATCTCGCCGGAGCAGGCGGCGCACACCCGTTCCGGGACGCACTGCGCGAGCGCGCCCAGCAGCACGTCGACCACGCGCTGGTCGGTGAGGATGTTGGCGTTGCCGATGGCCGCCGGGAAGGTGGCGTTCATGACGGTCCCTTCCGGGGCGGTGACGTGGATGGGGCGGTAGGCGCCGGCCGAGGTGGGCAGGTCGGGATCGATGACCGCCTTGCAGGTGTAGTAGACGGCGGCGCGCGCGGCGCTCAGGCGGGCGTTCAGGGGGCCGGCCACCTGGGCGCTGGTGCCGTCGAAGTCGACGGTCAGCTCGTCGCCGGCCACGCGGATCTCGACCGCGATGCGTACCGGATCGTCGGTGAAGCCGTCGTCGTCCAGAAAGTCCTCGAACCGGTAGACCCCGTCGGGCAGGCCGCGGATACCGGCGCGCATGCACGCCTCGGCGTGATCGAGGATCGCGGGGATGGCGTCGAGCGCGAGCCGGCCGTCGCCTGCGTCGAGCAGCTCCGCGACTCGCCGCTCCGCGGTGCGGGCGGTGGCGTACTGGGCCATCAGGTCGCCACGCACCTCGATGCGGGTGCGGACGTTCTGCTCGATCAGCCGCAGAATCGGCTCCTGCAGCTCGCCGCCGCGCACCAGCGCGATCGGCGGGATCTGCAGCCCCTCCTGGTAGATCTCGGTGACCCCGAACGGCATGCTGCCCGGCGCGTAGCCGCCCATGTCCACGTGGTGGGCGGTCGACGCCGACAGGGCCACCAGCTCGCCCCGGTGGAAGATGGGCGCCACCAGCGACAGGTCCGGCAGGTGCCCGGGCCCCTCGGGATAGGGCAGGTTGCTCGCGTACATGTCTCCCGGCTGCATGGAGTCCGGCGGGAACTCGGCAAGGATCGCCCCGAGCACGCCGGGCATGATGCCCAGGTGGAGGGGCGTGCCCACCTCCGCCTGCGCGACGATCACCCCGCCCGGGGTGGCCAGAGCGACCGAGCAGTCGCGCCGGTCCTTGATGTTGGTCGAGTAGCTGGCGCGCACCAGGGCTGCGCAACACTCCTCGGCGATCCCAAGCCAGCGGTTGCGCATGATCTCCAAGGTGATCGGATCGATCACCGCGTCCGCGTCGATCATCGTGTCCGCGTCGGTCCCCGCGTTCGGATCGGCCACCGCTACGGGACCGGTCCGGCAGCGGTCCCGGGCTTCGTTCATGTCCTCGATCAACTTCGTGAGCATCTTCTCGGGATTCTCCGCCTTGCTGATCAGGTCGTTGATGTTCGACTTGACGACCCGGCGGAACCGATCGAACAGACCCATATCGTCAGCCATCGGTCCGTGATACCACCAAGTGGCCGAAGCCATCCACCTCCAGCCGGTGATCCGGCGGCACGACCGAGGTGGCGTCGAGCTGCTCGATTATCGCCGGCCCGTACATGGAGCAACCCGCTCCCAGGTCATCGCGGGCATACACCGGAACCTCGACCTCAACGCCGTTGAAGCGAGCTTCCCGCATCCGGCGCGGCACGGGCTCCCCGTCAGCCGCCGGTACGGTGGGCAGTTCCAGAGGATGCAGGTCCTGCTCGACCGCGACCCAGGCGCTTGCCATCTCCACGGGATGGTCGTCGCGGCGGTAGCCGTAGCGCTGGTCGTGCAGAGCGTGGAAGCGGTCGCCGAGCTCCGCGAGCGGCGGCAGCTCCGCACCGACCGGCACGGACATCTCGTAGCGCTGCCCCAGGTAGCGCTGCCCGACCGCGCGGCTGACGGCCGGCGCGACGCCGTCGTACGCATGGAGTTGCGCGCGGCCTTCCGCTTCCAGGTCACGCAGCACCGCGCGCAGTTCCTCCACGGCTGCCGCGTCCAGCCGGCGCACCAGCGTGCGGGTGCGGTCCTCGCGCAGGTTGGTCATCAACAGCCCCAGCGCGGAGTGCACGCCGGGGGCGATCGGGATCACCGTCTCGGCGACGCCCAGCTCGGCGGCCAGCTCCGCGCCGTGCATGGGGCCAGCGCCGCCGAACGGGCAGAGCGCGAATCGGCGCGGATCGTGGCCGCGCTCGATGGTCAGCTTGCGGATGGCTGCGGTCATGGTGGCGTTGATCACGCGCACGATCCCCTCGGCCGCCTCGGTGACGCCCATCCCAAGCGGCGCGGCGACGTGGTCGTGGATCGCCCGCTCGGCCGCGTCCCGGTCCAGGGTCATGCCGCCGCCGAGCAGCGTCCGGGTCCCCAGCCGCCCCAAAACCAGGTCGGCGTCGGTGACCGTGGGCTCCGTGCCGCCGGTCCCGTAGCAGGCCGGGCCGGGCACGGCGCCGGCCGAACGCGGCCCCACGCGCAGGGCGTTGCCGGCGTCCAGCCAGGCGATGCTGCCGCCGCCGGCGCCCACGGTGTGCAGGTCGAGCATCGGCACGCCGAGCGCCAGTCCGCCCATCTCCGTGTCGCGCGCGAACGGGATGTCGCCGTCCTGGATGACGCCGACGTCGAAGCTGGTGCCGCCCATGTCGCAGGTGATCAGGTCGGCCGCCTCGCGCGCACGCGCCACCGCGGCGCCGGCCACCACGCCGCCGGCCGGCCCGGAGAGCACCGTCTCCACGCAGCGGCGCGCGGCCGACTCCGCGGTCATGACCCCGCCGTTGGACTTCATTACGTACAATGGCGCCGTGAAGCCGGCATCGCGCAGCCCGGCGGCCAGCCGGGTGACGTAGCGCTCGATGCCGGGCTGCACGAACGCGTTCATCGCGCAGGTGCTGAAGCGCTCGTACTCGCCGTGCTCGCCCATCAGCTCGTGCGACAGGCTGACGGCCACACCCGGCAGCCGGCGCGCCACCTCCTCGCCTATCTCCCGCTCGTGCTGGGGATTGGCGTAGCTGTGCAGGAGCCCCACGGCCACCGCCTGCACGCCGGCATCGCGGATGGCGTCGATCACGGCGGCCAGGCCCGCGCGGTCCAGGGGCGTCTGCACCGTGCCGTCGAAGCGCATGCGCTCGCGCACTTCGAAGCGCAGCTCGCGCGGCACCAGCGGAGCGGTGCGGCGCGCACGCAGGTCGTACATGAGCGGCCGCGACTGGCGCTGGATGTGAAGGACGTCCCGGAACCCGGCGGTGGTGATCAGCGCGACCCGCGTCCCGGCGCGCTGCAGCACCTGGTTGGTGGCGACCGTCGTGCCGTGGATGAGCATCGCCGCGTCGGTCGGCTGCGCCCCGGCTCGCTCGGCGGCACCCAGCGCACCGCTGACGATGCCCGCCGCCGGGTCGTCCGGCGTCGAGCCGACCTTGTGGAACACCAAGCGGCCACGTGCCGGGTCGTAGGCGACCACGTCCGTGAACGTGCCCCCGGAATCTACGCCGATGCGCATGCATCTTCCGCGAGCCGGAGGCTTGCCTCGATGATGTCCATCGCTTCGTCGATCTGTGCCTCGGTGACCGTGATCGGCGGCATGAACCTCAGGACGTGGGAGCCCGAGATCTCCATGAAACGCCGGCTCAGCGGGTTGTCGTCTTGCACCATCGGAACGATCGGCAGCCACAGGCCGTGCTCGTAGCAATAGTTGGTCGCCATGGCAGCAGCGGAGAAATTGGGCTCGCGGCTCTTCTTGTCGGTCACCAGTTCCAGGCCCAGGCACAGGCCGAGGCCGCGGGCTTCGCCGACGATTGCCAGTTCGCGCTCCAGGGCCTTGAGCCTGTCCATGAAGTAAGCTCCTACCCTGCGCGCGTTCTCCACGAGGTTGTCGCGCTCCACGATCTCGAGGTTCGCCAGGCCGGTCGCGCAGAGCAGCGGATCCCCGGCGTGGGACGAGAACGGCATGAACCCCCGTTCCACCGCGGCGTCGGCGATCTCGGCGCTGGTGAGGACCGCGCACAGGGGCACGCCGCCGCCCAGCCCCTTGGAGCAGGTGACGACGTCGGGCACGAAGTCGAAGTGCTCGAAGGCGAACCATCGGCCCGTGCGGCCGAAGCAGGTCAGCGCTTCGTCCGCCACCATCAGAATGTCCCGGCTCCGGCAGACCTCGACCATCCGCTGTATCCACTCCCTGGAGGGCACGATCTGTCCGGCAGCGCTCATCAGCGGCTCGAAGAAGAACGCCGCCGGCCGGCCGGAGGTCGCGGTGTCGAGGACGTACTCCGCCGCGTCGGCGCAGCCCAGGTTGCAACAGTCCTCGTCGCGGCAGAACTGGCAGCGATAGGCGTAGGGCGGGGGGACGAACGCGGCGCCGGTGGGCATGGGACCGTATCCCTCGCGCAGCATGCCGCCCCGGCCGGTGATGGATGCGCTCCCGTACGACTGCCCGTGGTAGCCGCGCATGAGCGCGATCACCTCGAAACGGCCCGTGTACTTCCTCACCAGGCGCAGCGCCATCTCGTTCGATTCGGAACCCGTGCACGCGAAGAAGGACTTCTGCAGCGGATCGGGTGCGATCTCGGCCATCTTCCTGGCCAGCAGCACCTCGGACGGCGCTATGAAGGTGCTTCCGATCTGAACGATCTTCCGTGCCTGGTCGCACAGAGCCTGCACGTACTCGGGATGGGAGTGACCGAGGGTTACGCAGAGCTGGCCGGACTGAAAGTCGATGAACCGCCGGCCCTCCACGTCCCACAGGTAGATTCCCTCGCCACGCTCGGGAACCAGCGGAGCGGTCCGCATCGGATGCCGCAGGAGATACCGATTGCCAAGATCGAGCCAGCCCTTGTTGGTCGTGGGTAACGAAGCCATGAAACCTCCTGCGTCTCCTGTGTTTGAATCCAGCTATCGTGCGTACGCGGGCGGCTCGTGGGTGTGCGCCTGCGCGGTCGCGTCGTCCAGCTCGCCTCCGCGCATGAAGTCGTCCTCGCGCCCCTGCTCGACCAGCAGCGCCTTCAGCCGTTCCTCCAGCGCCCGGGCCCGCGGGACGTCGCCGTAGCGGTTGCGGCACTCGGCCGGATCTTCCTGCAGGTCGTAGTACTCCTTCACGCCCATCCGGTAGTGCCAGAGGAACTTCTCGGTGTGGTCGAGCAGGAAGTGGCCGTACTCCAGGTGCTCGCCGTGCAGGTGGCCGCGGTCGAGGCGGTCCACCTCGCCTTTGATCAGCGGCATCAGCGACGCGCCGTCGCAGCGCTCGGGGATCGGCAGGCCACACGCGTCCAGCACGGTGGGCATCAGGTCGGCCAGCCCGACCGTCGTGTCGGGATAGAGGCGGTTGGTCGGCAGCGGCATCTCCCTGGGGAAGCTGAGGACGAACGGCACGCGGATGGAGCCCTCGTATCCCACCGACTTCGCCCACCAGTGGTGGTCGCCGAGCATCTCGCCATGGTCGGCGACGAAGGCGAAGACGGTGTTGCGCACCATCAGGGAGCGCCACAGGTGGTAGGCCAGGCGGGTGATCTGCGCGTCGATCTGGTCGATCAGGCCGTAGTAGGCGGCGCGCGCGCGGCGCATGTCGCGGGCCTTGAGCTGGTAAACCTCGCCCTCCGGGAGCGGCCCGCGGGTGCCGGCCACGAACGGGCTGGGCGCGGCGACGTAGCCGGCGGCATCCCCGATCACGGGCATCGGCAGGTCGGGATCGCCGTAGTAGTGATCGAAGAAGTGCGCCGGCGGGTCCCAGGGCGGGTGCGGCTTGCTGAAGGAGACGTACAGGAAGAACGGATGGTCGCGGCCATACGTCCTGACGTGGCCCTCCATCACCCGGATCGCCTCGGTGGCGGTCCAGGTGGTGACGTGCAGCTCCGGCGGCAGCACGCTGGCGCGACCGTGGTAGCTGTTGTTGGTGACGCCGGCGCCGAACAGGCCGAAGTCCCCCCACCCCGCCTCGGCGAGCATGGACAGGTAGTCGTCGCGGTAGCCGGGGCTCAGGAAGCGGCCCTCCTCGTGGGTGCGCAGCAGGTCGAAGCCATGGCGGGCGTCCTGCGGATAGACGTGCCGCTTGCCGATGCCGTAGGTCCGGTAGCCGTTGCGCTGGAAGACCCGGCACAGGGTGTCGGGCTCCGGCCACGGCTCCAGGTCGTCGAACCCGGTCATGCCGTGCGTCACCGGCCACTGCCCGCTGAACAGCGTGCGCCGCGCGCCCACACAGGACGGCAGCTCGGTGACCGCGCGCGGGAAGTAGTGTCCCGTGGCGGCCATCGCGTCGATTCCCGGCGTGTGGATCACCGGATCGCCGGCGACGCCGAGCACGTCGCCGCGCCACTGGTCGGCCGAGATCAGGACGAGGTTGGGGCGTGCCGGAGGTGCGCTCATCCCTCCTTCGGTTCCTCGTCCGGCTCGGCAGGCGGGTCGGTGTAGCGGCTGGCCTGCAGGCGGAACATCTCGGCGTAGCGGCCGTTCCGCTCCATCAGGCCGGCGTGATCGCCGTCCTCGACGATCTCCCCTTCATGGAGCAAGAGAATACGGTCGGCGCTGCGCACTGTCGAGAAACGGTGCGAGATGATGAACGTGGTGCGGCCGCGGCTCTCCGCCAGGATGTGGTCGAACAGCTCGTGCTCGGCGCGCGCGTCGAGCGCGGCGGTCGGCTCGTCCAGGATCAGCACCGCTCCGCCGCGAAAGAAGGCACGGGCCAGCGCCAGTTTCTGCCATTGGCCGCCCGACAGGTCCGTGCCGTCAGCCAGCGTTCGGCCCAGCATGGTGTCGAGCCCGCTCGGCAACTGCTCGACCATCTCCTGCGCCGCCGCGCTGCGGACGGCGTCCATGATCGCGTCGGTGTCCTCCAGCCGCTCGATGTCGCCGAAGCCGACGTTCTCGCGGGCGGTGAGTTGAAACTGAGCGTAGTCCTGGAACGCCGTCCCGAAGAGCTTCCGCAATCCGCCGACGTCGTAGTCCCGGTAGTCGACGCTGTCGAGCTCGATCTTGCCGGCAGTCGGGTCGTAGAGACGCGTGAGCAGCTTGACCAGCGTGGTCTTGCCGGCCCCGTTCTCTCCCACGATTGCCACCCGCTCGCCGGCGCGCAGCCGAAGGTCGAGGTTCCGCAGCACGGGCCGTTCGGTGCCCGGGTATTCGAACGACACGCCGGTAAGGTCGATGCCATCGGTCACGGAGGACGGCGCAGCCACCTGCCGCTCCGCCGGTCGCAGCGAGCCGGCATAATCCCCGGGTTCCAGGTCGATGAAGTCGAAGTAGCTCTGCGCGTACAGCCGGCTCTCGATCACCATGCCCGCGCCTCGGGCGGAATCCTGGAGCTGCGAACGCGCTCTTTCGGCGGACTGGAACACCAGCACCAGCGTGCCGAGCGCAAGCGCGCCACTCACCGCATCGACCGCGGCCCAGGTCCAGATCGCCACCGTGCCCCCCACGGACAGCAGGCCCAACAGGCCTAGGCCGCGGATCTCGACACCCAGGATGCGCCGCTCCTGCCGGTACAAATCGCCCTGAGCCCGGCCGAACGCTTTAGGAGTGAGGCTCCCAGCCCGAACAGGCGGGTCTCCTTGGCCGGCTCGCGGTCCGCGATCAGCGACTCCAGGTACGCGCACAGCCGACGTATCGGGGCTTGGTCATTCCACATCCTGTACATGCGACTGTTGACACGACTCCGGAACAGAAGCTCCGGTATCACGGTAGCACTCAGGATGAGCACGGCCCACGGAGTGAACGTTGCCAGCAGCCCCAACACCGAGACCAACGTGATCCATGAACGCACCGAGAACACCAGAGCTATCGGCAAATCGCCGACACGACGGCAATCCCGTTTGGCTATCGACAGCTTGTCGTAGAAACGCTGATCGTCGAAGAGCGCCAAGTCCAGCGCCGACGCCTTGCGGAGAAGCTGGCCCTGCACATGACGCTCAAGCTTCAACATGAAGAGCCGTCCGAGTGAGTCCCCGACGGGTCCCATCACTCCGCCCAGCAACCACAGCACCGCCATCGCGGCTACGGGGAACGCGAGCGCCTCCAGCCCCTCAACGGCCGACTCCGAACCGACCACGTCCGAGACCAGATCGACGGTCTTCGCCAGTAGCAGTATCTGTAGAGGCACCACCAACGCGGCTACGACCGACGACAACATGCTGCCAAGGAACAGTACTTTCCCGGCGCGCCAGCACAGCGCGATCCCGCGCGCGACAAAACGCGCGAACGTTACCACCTTCATCGTGCCCTCCGCGGACTCCCGCAGGCGTAGGGTACGTCGCCTGCGCGAGCCGGACGAACGGCCTCCTGCGCGTCCGCTGCGTCACGCGCCCATCAATTCACGCGCCTCCCGCCGGCGGCCCGACAGCAGTAATGGCGCTGTCCGGGAGCGTCCCCGTCGCCCTGCGGATAGACGTGGCGCTTGCCGATGCTGTAGGTCCGGTAGCCGTTGCGCTGGGAGACCCGGCACAGGGTGTCGGGCTCCGGCCACGGCTCCAGGTCGTCGAACCCGGTCATGCCGTGCGTCACCGGCCACTGCCCGCTGAACAGCGTGCGCCGCGCGCCCACGCAGGACGGCAACTCGGTGACCGCGCGCGGGAAGTAGTTTCCCATGGCGGCCATCGCGTCGGTGCCCGGCGTGTGGATCACCGGGTCGCCGGCGACGCCGAGCACGTCGCCGCGCCACCGGTCGGCCGAGATCAGGACGAGGTTGCGGCGCGCCCCAGTGCGCTCACTTCTCTTCCGATTCCTCTTCCGTATCGGCAGGAGGATCGGTGTAGCGGCTTGCCTGCAGGCGGAACATCTCGGCGTAGCGGCCGTTCCGCTTCATCAGGCCGGCGTGGTCGCCGTCCTCGACGATCTCCCCTTCATGGAGCACGAGAATACGGTCGGCACTGCGCACTGTCGAGAAACGGTGCGAGATGATGATCGTGGTGCGGCCGCGGCTCTCCGCCAGGATGTGGTCGAACAGCTCGTGCTCAGCACGCGCGTCGAGCGCGGCGGTCGGCTCGTCCAGGATCAGCACCGCCCCGCCGCGAAAGAAGGCGCGCGCCAGCGCGAGCTTCTGCCACTGGCCGCCCGACAGGTCCGTGCCCTCGGCCAGCGTGCGACCCAGCATCGTGTCGAGTCCGCTCGGCAACTGCTCGACCATCTCCTGCGCGGCGGCGCCGCGGATGGCGTCCATGATCGCTTCGGTATCGTCCAGCCGCTCGATATCGCCGAAGCCCACGTTCTCGCGGGCGGTGAGTTGAAACTGAGCGTAGTCCTGGAACGCAACGCCGAAGAGCTTCCGCAAGCCGGCGATTTCGTAGTCGCGATAGTCGACGCCGTCCAGCTCGATGCTGCCGGCGGTCGGGTCGTAGAGGCGCGTGAGCAGCTTGACCAGCGTGGTCTTGCCGGCCCCGTTCTCGCCCACGATCGCCACCCGTTCGCCGGCGCGCACTCGAAGGCTGAGGTTCCTCAGCACGGGACGCTCGGTCCCCGGGTACTCGAAAGAGACATCGGTCAGGTCGATGCCTGTGGAAACGGAAGGCGGGGCCGCCACCTGCCGCCCTTCCGGGCGCAGCGAGCCGGCGAAGTCCCCGGGGTCCAGGTCGATGAAGTCGAAGTAGCTCTGCGCGTGCAGCCGGCTCTGGATCAGCATGCCCGCGCCTCGGGCGGAGTCCTGGAGCTGACCTCGTGCTCTCTCCGCGGACTGGAACACCAGCACGAGCGTGCCGATCGCCAGCGCGCCGCTCATGGCGTCGACGGCGGCCCAGATCCAGATCGCCACCGTGCCCGCCACCGACAGCAGTCCCAACATGCCCAGGCCTCGGACCTCGATACCGGCGATGCGCCGCTCCTCCCCGTACATACCCACCTGAGCGCGACGAAAACGCTCGAGCAGCGAGGCGCCAAGCCCGAGCAGGCGAGTCTCTTTTGCCGGTCCGCGGTCGGTGAGCAGCGCCGCGAGGTAGTAGCACAGCCGGCGGATCGGCTCCTGGGCATTCCACATCGAGTATGTGCGACCGCTCACCCGGCCCCGGAACAGCAGCTCGGGCACCACGGTCGCGCCCAGAATGAGCACAGCCCACGGCGTGAACGTGGCCAGCAGGCCGAGTACCGACACCAACGTGATCCAGGAACGCAGCGAGAACACCAGTGCAACGGGCATGTCCCCGGCGCGCTGGTAATCTCGATGGGCTATCGACAGCTTGTCGTAGAAGCGTTGATCGTCGAAGAGCGCAAGGTCCAGTGACGACGCCTTGCGAAGCAGTTGACCTTGAACATGCCGACCCAGCGTCAACACGAAGAGCCGAGTGATCGACTGGCCGATCGGGGCCATCATTCCGCCCAGCAACCAGAGCACTGCCATCCCAGCCACGGGGAACGCGAGTGCCCGCAGCGCCTCCCCGGCCGCCCCGGACCCGGTCACCTCGGAAACCAGATCGACCGTCGTCGCCAGCAGCAGGATCTGCAGCGGAACGACCAACGCAACCACCACCGACGACAACGTGCTGGCCAGAAACAGCACCCTTCCGGCGCCCCAGCACAGCGCGACCCCGCGCGCGAGGAACCGAGCGAACGCTACCACCTTCATCGTGCCCTCCACGGACTCCCGCAGGCAGAAGATACGGCGACTGCACCAGTTGGACGAACGGCCTCCTGCGCGTCCGCAGCCTCACAGCCCTTCCCTATTGACAGGACCTCCGAGCCGGTGCTCAAGCTGAATCGAGGAGCATCGATGACCACCGCATACCGTTGGAATCGTGTGAGTGCGGAGGTGACATGGTCGCCTCGCGACGGGGCACAGCTCGTCTCCTTCCGGGACAAGCTCTTTCTCCTGGGTGGCTGGAACCAGTACGCGGGCGAGAGGCCCGATCTCGCCGGCGTTGGCGCCGGCTCTTTCGAGTCGGAAGTGTGCTCGGAGGTGTGGTGCTCGGACGACGATGGTGGTAGCTGGTCCCTGGCGGCCACCGCGCCATGGAGCGGCCGGCACATGCACGGGGCCGTCGTGCACGATGATCACATCTGGATTGTCGGGGCCGAGAGCGGCACCCCCGACGACGTGTGGAAGTCGAAAGACGGCGTGAATTGGGAGCTCGTCGCGTCAGCCGTACCCTGGCAGGAGCGCAGCAACCAGATGGTCACCGTCTTCGACGGCTCGATCTGGGTCATGGGTGGTCAGGCCAGCGTACCCGCCCAGACCAACTTCGTGGCGGACTTGAAGGCCGGGAAACCCTTTCCGCCGGCGCCTCCACCGTTGCGTGACGTCTGGCGGACACAGGACGGTCTGAGCTGGGAGCTGGTGACCGACAGCGCGCCTTGGGCGCCCAGGGGCATGATCACCGGCGCGAATGGCGGCGTGCCGGTCCTCCACGATCGAATGTGGATCCTGGGCGGGGGATACGTCGGGACGGGCGGGACCACGCTGAGTTCGCTGCGATACGACCTCGAGCAGCAGCCACGACTGAAGGCGCGCCTGTACCACAACGACGTGTGGTCGTCGGCAGACGGACGCGAATGGACCTGTCACCTGGCGGAGGGAGAAGCTCCCTGGCCGGCACGGTCCTATCACGATACCGCGGCGTGGGACGGCAAGCTTTGGGTGTTGGGAGGGCACCGGGGAGTGGCGGACCACCCGCCTGAGGTTTGGACCGATGGAAATCGCAATGACGTGTGGTATTCCGCGGACGGCGAACAGTGGGAGGAACTGACACACACGCCCTGGAGCCGGCGCCACGCATGTGCCGTTCACGTCCACCGGGATGCTCTGTTTCTCGTAGCGGGAAGCGCGGTAACCATCTCGGCGGAGCAGGTGGAGCTGAGCAAGCGCGACTTCACTCACCGCGTTGAGAGTGCGTGGCGTCCGGGGGACGTGTGGCGCCTGGATCGCACTGCCGCCTCCGGGCGGCCGTGATGGTTCAGGAGGACGCCGGTGCGTCCGGATGCCACGCGATCACCCCCTGGTCGAGGCGCAGGTGGTCGAACAGCGGCTTCACCGCGTCCGGCAAGGCCGCGAAGGCCGCCTCGTCGAGCGGGCGGATCTCCGCCGGCCGGTAGCCGAGCCCCTCGGCACGCGTCTCGTAGTCCGCGAGTCCGGGGATCATGCTGGTGACGTCCAGCCACCACGGCACGTACTGGATATCGAGCCAGAGGCGCCGTGCGCCGTTCGCGTTGGCGTTGGTCCGATGCCACAGGCGGCTGTCGAACGCCAGCACGCCGCCGGCCGGGACCTCCGGGAGCATCTGCGAGGCGATCTCCGCGTCGGCGGCGTACCCAGGCGCGACGGCCGGGTTGTCGTGCGTACGGTGGCTGCCGGAGGCGATCAGGGTGGCGTCTGCGCCCGCCGGATCATCGGTGAGTCTCCACAGGGTGGTCACCGCCATGGCCAGGTCGCCGTACGGGACGGCCACCCGATAGCTGTCGTCGCCGGAGTACGGCCAGTCGGCGTGCCAGCCGCTGCCGGTGGCGCCGGGCTCGGCCGCGAAGGCGTCGGTCACGGCGATGCGTGACTCTGGGCCGAACATGCCCTCGGCGATCGCCGTGAGCCGCTCGTCGACCAGGTAGGGCGCGAACGAGCGGTCGCAGCCGATCACGCCGCGCAACTCGGAACGGCCGCCCAGGGTGGCGGAGACGCTGTCGCGCACGGCAGCCAGCTCGTGCTGCGGGATGACGCCGTCGATCACGCACCAGCCCTCGGTCCGCACGCGGCGGAGCGCCTCCTCGGCGCTGACGGCGTGGGCGACCTCGGCACCGCTCATGCCGCCCGGACCTTCTGGCCGACGACGATGTGCCGCAGCAACGGCTTCACCGGGTCCGGCAGCGACTCGTACTGCTCGGGCGTGATCGGGATCACGTCGTCGGCGCGCAGCCCGCGCTCGGCCGCCGCTTGCTCGTACTGGCGGATACCGGCCGTCAGCACGTGGATGTTGTACCACCACGGCGCATAGCGGACCGCCATGCCGACGCGCGTGCGGTCGCTGATGTTGTCGCCGTTGGTGTGCCAAACGCGGCTGTCGATCATCAGCACGTCGCCGGGGTCCATGTGCGGCTGCAGCTCCGACGGGACCGGCCTGTGCTCGTGGTAGCCGTTGTCGCCCGAGGGGTTGTTGCCGAAGCGGTGGCTGCCGGGGACGATCGCCGTGCCGCCGGTGGCAGCGCTGAACTCGGTGAGCGCCCAGAGGGTGGTGACGTGCATCGGCGCGTCGATCGGGTACGGATACAGGACCTTCTGGTCCTGCCGCAGGCTGAACGGCCAGTCGCCGTGCCAGTTGGCGCGGCCGTAGCCGGGCGAGGTGACGATGCCGTGCGTCATGGAGATGCGCACCGGCGTGCCGAGCCGCGCGTGAGCCACACCGAGCAGCCGCTCCTCGGCGACGTACGGCGCGAACGCCTGCGTCTTGGCGATCAGTCCGCCGATGCCGATGCGCGGCTTGTCCGCGTCCCGCTCGTGACGGGACACCTCCAGCACGGCCTCCCGTACCCCGTCCACGTCGCCCGGCGGGATCACCGAA
This sequence comes from Spirochaetia bacterium, assembly GCA_965202935.1. Classification (GTDB taxonomy): domain Bacteria; phylum Spirochaetota; class Spirochaetia; order SZUA-6; family Bin103; genus CATQHW01. The sequence goes on along the minus strand of OZ241879.1, from coordinate 5,968,361 downwards.
TCCAGGACGCACCAGCCCTCGACGGCGACCCGCCGGATCGCCTGGTCAACGCTCACTCGCGGCATGTTCTCCCCTCGCCTGTATCCGCCCGTGGCGGGCGACCGCGCGCACCGTATCACGGCCGGCCGGCGCCCGGCAGCGCTCGCCGACCGGCGCCCTGCCATCCCTGGGAAGCGCGGATTCGACCACGCATCCATCGTTATGAGCGCCTGCCGGAGCCGGGTTAGGATGACCCGGTGACACGGCTCAGACTGCCCATCGGCGTGCAGACCTTCCGCACGTTGCGCGAGCGGAACTGCTACTACGTGGACAAGACCGCCTACATCGAGCGGCTGCTCGACGCGGGTACGCGCTACTTCCTGTCGCGCCCGCGGCGGTTCGGCAAGAGCCTGTTCCTGGATACGTTGAAGGAACTGTTCGAGGGCAACGAGGCGCTCTTCGAGGGCCTCCACATCCACGCCGGACATGACTGGTCACAGCGCCATCCGGTGGTGCGGCTGGACTTCGCCGCCGGCCATCACGGAGAGCCCGGCTCGCTGCACGCCAGCGTGTCGGCCCAGTTGGATAGCATGGAGGTGCAGGCGGGCGTGATTCCTCGCTACGACACGGCTCCGGAGCGGTTCGGCTATCTGATCAGATCGCTGCATGAGCGCAGCGGACGGGGTGTCGTGGTGCTGGTCGACGAGTACGACAAGCCGATCCTGGACGCGCTGGAGCAACGCGAGATCGCCCTCGCCAACCGTGACTACCTGCGCGGCCTGTACGGGGTCATCAAGGCGAGCGACGCGCACGTGCGATTCACGTTCCTCACCGGGGTAAGCAAGTTCACCAAGGTCAGCGTGTTCTCCGTGCTGAACAACCTCACCGACATCACCCTTGACCGGCGCTACTCGTCGATCTGCGGCTACACGGAGCGTGACCTGGACACCGTGTTCGTGCCCGAGCTCGCCGGGCTGGACCGGGAGCAGGTACGCGAGTGGTACAACGGCTACCGCTGGCGCGGCGAAGAGAAAGTGTACAACCCCTACGACGTGCTGCTGCTGCTCGACAGCCGCGAATTCGAGGCGCACTGGTTCGAGACCGGTACGCCGTCGTTTCTGGTGGAGACCCTGTTCAAGCGGCGGGTTTCGTCGGTGTCATTGGACGAGACGGTGAGCACCACGGATCTGCTGTCGGCGTTCGACGTGGATCACATCGGTACCGAGGCGCTGCTGTTCCAGACCGGCTACCTGACCATCACGAGGGAAGAGCGGCTGGGCGGCATGCCCCTGTATCGACTCGGCTATCCGAACCGGGAGGTCCGCCAAAGCCTGAACCGGGTACTGCTGCGCCACCTGGTGCAGGACGCCATTCGGCAGACGGAGAACAGCGTCCGCCTGGCGCATCTGCTGGAGACGGGCGACTGCGCCGGTCTGAAGGAGCTGTTCCACGCCTTCTTCGCGAGCATTCCCTACGAGTGGCACACGAACAACGACATCGCAAAATACGAGGGCTATTACGCGAGCGTGTTCTACTCCTACTTCGCGGCGCTGGGTTACGAGATCATGGTCGAGGAGTCGAGCAGCCACGGCCGGCTGGACATGGCGGTGCGCACCGGCGGGCACGTGTATCTGTTCGAGTTCAAGGTGGCGGAGCTGGCGCCGCCGGGCTCGGCGCTCGCGCAGCTACGGGAGCGCGGCTACGCGGACAAGTATCGCGGGCACGGCGAGCCGATCCATCTGATCGGTGTGGAGCTCAGCCGCGAGACGCGCAACGTGACCGCGTTCGACGTGGCCGACGCCTGACACCGCAGTTCCGACCACCGATCGTGTTTGCCGGGAGGAAACCTGACATGACCCCACTCCTGCAGGAGCAGAGAGAAACAGTGCAGTGGTGGATCGGCGACCGCGCAGACTACGAGTCAGTGACCGAGTAGCTTCCTCCCGGAGAGCGGGGCACGCCGAGAAACGGAAGCCATGTCGTTCTTTGGAAAAGAGTTTATCTTATGCGCATGGGCGGTCGCTGGTCCTTCTATGGACGCCAGGAAGAGTTGGGCTCGCTCCTCGAGAGGCTGCGCCAGCGCCGCTGGTTCTTCGGGACCATCCGCGGGCGCCGGCGGATCGGGAAGACCGCCCTCATCCAGCAGGCGCTGGCGACACTTCGGGAGGATGACCCGGACGGTCGCAGGACGCTGCTGGTCCAGCTCCCCGACAGCAGCCCCGCCGACGTGGCAGCGGTGTTCCGAAACGCAGTCCGGGAAGCGGACCTGGAAGCGCAGCTCGACGGATCGCCCCCGATCCGGAACCTGCCGGGCGTGGCGGCGGCCGTGGGAGCACTGTGCTCGGCCGGAACGATCGTGGCCCTCGACGAGTTCCAGATCTGCCACCAGGGGCCGCTCCGCGGCCTGCCTTCGCTCCTGCAGATGCAAGTCGACCGTCTGCAGGACCAGGACGGGACCGGAGGACTGATCCTCCTCGGCTCCGTTCAGGCGGAGATGGAAGCCCTGCTCGACGACCGGCGGGCACCGCTGTTCGGACGGACGACGTTCGACCTGACGCTCGGCCCCTGGGATCTCCGAACGATCTTCGAGGTGTGCCACGATCACGGAGCCAAAGCCCCGGAGCGCTGCCTGACCCTGTGGACCCTCTTCGGTGGCGTGCCTAAGTACTGGCGCCACTTCGCCGAAGCGGACGGCCTGGACGCGATTCCCGCATGGGAGGCATGGGCGCAACAGGTATGCGAGAGGCTGTTTCTGCGCTCGGATTCGCCGCTACGCGAAGAAGGCGACAGTCTCCTTGGACGAGAACTGCATCGAAACTACCTCGCCATTCTCCGTGTGGTGGCGGAACGAAGGAGCTGTACCCATCGAGACGTGCGGGACGCGCTGCCCGACCTGACAAGCATGGGACCGTATCTCACGACGCTCGTGCAGGATCTCCGGCTCGTCGAACGGCAGCTCCCCTTGTTCGCGCATGAACGGCAACGGCGCGCCCGCTACGTCGTTGCGGACCCGTTCCTCAGCGCCTGGCTCAGCGTGATGCAGCCCGCGTGCCAGGCGGCACGAATCGAGCCGTCAAGCCGCGTAGCTGAGCGGATGCTGCCACGGCTCGCCACGCTGGAGGGGCACGCCTTTGAGAGAGTGGTACGAGAGGCCAGCGAGGAGGCATCCCGTGCCGGCGACACCGACTTTCCGATGACCGATCGCGCCTCAGGCTACTGGAACAGAGCACAGAAGACTCCGGGATCGGTGGAGATCGATGTCGTCGCCTGGAACGATGAGGAGCAACGCGTACGTTTCGGCTCGTGCAAGCGCAGCCCCGCAAAACACGACCTGCTGTCGCTTCGCGCGTTCCGCGGCCACGTGGATCGCTTTCTCGCCACGAAAGAGGGAAGCCGGTTCCGCGACTGGCATCGTGAAATGGCACTCATCTCGCCTCGGTTCCGGGCGGAACAGCGCGTGGCCCTGGAGGCCGACGGTTGGGTCTGCCGTGACCTCTTCGACTTCCGGCGCATGCTGCTGCCGGAAGATCAAGGTGCGAACGGCTTGCTCCCGGCGTCCGCCAAGATCGAGGGAGCCGAGTGAGCTCCGAAGCGGCGTCCGCCCTCGTGACCGTGGAGAACGGCGACTGGGGAGCGACCAGCCTAAGGTCGATACATGCCGTTCTGGCGTCCGCCGCCCGAGTTCTCACCGACGCGTTCGGGCGGCCACCCGACGCACCGATACGCGTGGCTCCCTGGAGCCGCGATCCTCAGGTATTCGACGATCGCCGACCCTACCAGCTCAGACTCAACGCACGGGACCGTTACTGGAGCCAGTACGTGTACCAGTTCTCGCACGAACTCTGTCACGTCATGACCAACTTCGATCGCCACAAGGGGCACAAGCACCGATGGTTCGATGAGACTCTTTGCGAGTTGGCCTCCCTGTTCGTCCTGCATCGTCTGGCTGATCTCTGGAAAGCGTATCCACCGGATGCCCTTCCCAACGCCGACGGATTCGCGCCCCGTCACCACACGTACGCCGAGCTAATGGCAGCCCGCTATCCTCGTCCTAGCCGCGATCAACTTCCCTCTTGGTTTGCCGGCGTACTCCCCAGATTGGAAGCGAATCGGTATGAACGTGAGATGTGCGGAACGATCGCAGTCGCGCTGCGAAATGCATTCCGAGCCGACCCTACCCTCTGGCAAGATTGCGGCCACCTGAATCACTGGGACCCGAACGCAGATGCGACTTTCGTGAACTATCTGGCATCGTGGATCACACATATGAACAAGCACGGCCTTGACGCCCGTGTGCCGACTGCAATCGCCGAGCTGTTCAGACTCCCCTGTTGACAGCAGGGAGCGCATAATTGCACGATTGAGAAGTAAGAGGATTACATCGCTATGGTCAGAGAGCATCTCCGGCTCCATCGGTGGTTCGCCGTCGCGCTCACACTCGTCCCCACCACTTTGGTTAGCGCCCAAACCGCCCCAGAAATCGCAAGGATTGCCTTTGCGTCTACCGTGCTCTTGATAATGGAAGATGAAAACGGCCAACCGCTCTCCCTCGGGAGCGGCTTTCTGGTCGGTGACAGCATGCTCGCCAGCAACCTTCATGTCGTAGCGGGTGCGATGCGCGGATACGCGAATCTCGTTGGCAAGGACAAGACCTATGATGTTCTCGGCGTGACAGCCATTGATCCCACCCGTGACTTGGTGATACTCAAGATCACGCCCGCCGACGCTCCGGCTCTTTCGTTGGGCAACAGCGACTCCGTACAGGTCGGGGATCCGGTATACGCCGTCGGCAACCCGCTGGGGTTGGAGGGCACCTTTTCTCAGGGGATCGTGAGTAGTATCCGTGAATTCGGAGCCGACCGACTTCTCCAGATCACGGCGCCGATCTCGCCTGGTAGCAGCGGGGGGCCGGTCCTCAGTAGTAAGGGCGAAGTAATAGGTGTGTCGGTGGCGACATTCACCGGAGGTCAGAACCTGAACCTTGCGATTCCTGCAGAGTACTTACAGTCACTACTCGACACTGCAGGACCACCAAGACCGCTAGGAGAAGCGACAGGCACCGAGCAGCGATCGATCATAGCAGATCTTGGAGCCCACAGTTCCGATGGAGTCGTGGGAAGCCACTTTGCATGGACTGACAATCGGTACATGGGATATTACACTTTTTCGGTTCGCAACCAGCTGCGTGAACCCGTACGTGACGTTACGTGTCTCGTGATTTTCTATGCTCGTGATGGACTTCCTATAGAAGCCGAGATAGTGACGATTCCCGGGCCAGTTGGCGGCAAGCTCGCCGCTCGTTCGGGGCAGTTGGGTCGCCTCGAAGCCGATCAGGTGAGAAACCTCACAAAGAGCACAGAGATACGCATCCTGGGATTTCAACTTGCGAACAGCGCTCAATTATAGTTTTAGAAGGCACGCGGCGGGCTGCTGACATGCCCATTGTAGGTCATCGACTCGATCACATTACTACATAAGGTCAAACGCGTTCAGAATTCCCACCAATTCTTCCTCTTTCTCTACCTCTCCGTTCTTCTCCCTCCTTGTTACAAGCACAGGTTCGTCTCCGACGATCTTCCCCAGCACACATTGCATCTTCTCGTCCGGACAAGCGCGTCGCGCAATTGTCGTCGTCAGCCTACACTCCTTGTCATCCTCCGCCTCGCAAAGCGTCCTTGCCAGTCTGTACTTCCTCTGATCTTCATTGTCGGCACTGCGAAGGTACCGACATATCGCATCGGCTGACACCATGTACCACTTTCTGTCGTCTTTGCGGAAAGGAAGGTACGAGAACGAACTCTCCAGCATTGTCTGACGGATTAGGGCGATCCGCTGCCAACCGTATGTGCACACAGGATTGGAAACCATATAGTCGCTTATCCTTGGTTCGTCTATGTTCCTCATCAATGCATCCTCCAGTGTGATGGCGAGCTTCACGCAGGAACCAGTTAAGCTTCTTGCGACTGCGCCTACGTGCATCGCGTCGTCTCTTCCTTTCTTCACCATATCATATCTCTCGCCAAAACACACGCCCCATTCCGGCCTTCCGGGGAAAGAGTCGAACTGATTCACAAACCTGACGAAGTCACACCTTAGCCTCGACAACGTGTTCTTCGTAAGCTTACCGTTAGCGTCCTTCCCCCAAAGCTGTTGACCCATTTGCTCCACAGCAAACAAGACCTGTTGATAGCCTTCGCTATCGCGCAATGTGGCGTCTCTCGCGGCGCGAATCTTGTTGCGGAAGTAGACCGCCTGTACCGGTGATATCCCACCGTCATGTTCAGTCGACATGTCTTCTTTTCAGTCCCTCCGGCCGATCGCTTGCGAACGGGGCGCACCGTAGCACGTTGAGCAGTTCTGATTCTGTAGGAGAAATGCCGCCGCCTCAGCGGGTCTGAGGCGGCGCGTCTGCCGGACGCCCGAAGAATGTGCTGACATCTCCATGGTCACTTGGTGCGGGAACCGGACTATCGTAGTCTCAACCAAGCCTGACACACGTGCAGATCCGGCGTGTGTGTAGTATAGATCCCCATCGTGGGAGCGTTCAAAGGTCGACTGCGAACTTCAGGAGATCACCGCACACCGGCCACCTGTGACCGTCGCCGCCGTAATGGTGGACGCCGGGTCCGAATACATATGGCTGCCGGAGCACGCGCTCACCGATGCCGGAGTCCAGGTGACCAAGAAAGACATGGCGTTCGTGGGTGGCCGACGACACGACGATCACTCGCCGTCGGCTGCGCCTACCTGCGCAGCGGCGACTTCGAGACCGTCGATAGAGTGGTATTCGCACACCCGACGATCTGCGGCTCCTGGGGGCGCGTACACTCGAGGGGTTCGCGGCCATGGTCGACGCTCGCCAGAAGCGCCTCGTGGTGTCGAGACCGCTGCCGGTAGCGTCGCGAGATGAATTCCGACTCAAAGGGCTCTCACGGGTTAGTCAGACGCCTCGCGCACCTCAAGCGCGAGCACGCGTGCCGGACTTCCGGGGCTGACGATCGACAGGTAGCCGCCGTGCGGTTCGTAGGTGCGCCCGACCATGGCAAGGCGGTCGTCGAGAAAGCACTCGATGACCGTGCCGAGCACGAATACCTGCAGCGTGATGACCGGCAAGGCGAGGTCCCCCCAGCTCCGGTGGTAGGGGCCGAGCTCCAGCGAGCGGCGGCCCGCATGGATCGTGAGCGGGATGCCGCCGCTGCCGTCGGCGTCGGCGCGCAGGGCGATGGTGATGGTGGTGTCCTCCGCGACCGCGAGCGAGCACCGCAGCAGATAGTCGGCGGGCACCGGGCACCGATAGCCCGTCGCTGGCAGGTCGAACCCGCCGTCCGCCGACTGGTGGACGACGTCGACGAAGCACTCCACCACCTCGCGGACCGGGCGAAAGCGCAGGTGTCCGTCGTCGCCCTGGAGCAGCTCGCGTGGGAGGTTCATCACCGAATCGTCGTGGTCCCCGGACATCGGTCCGAAGTAGATGTGACGCCGGCCGTCGAACAGGCGCTTGCCGGCCAGCAGCAGGGTATTGTCGAGCTGGGCCGGCACTCCGTGCGTGAACGGCCCGTCGATGTGCCGCGCCCGGCGGATGTTCTGGCCCCGCCGCGTGTAGAGCAGATGCCAGTAGTCGCCGATGCGGAACAGGTCCGGGCACTCGGGCGCTCCCGTCTCGCCCTCCAGCAGCGGCGGGTCGAGCAGCAGCGGCTCCGCCGGCTTCCAGGAGACCAGGTCGGCCGATACCAGCCGGCCGATGCCGGAGAAGTCCGAGCCGGCCAGCCCGGCACACAGCAGCATCCACCACTCGCCGGATTCCTCGCTTCGGAACACGAACGGATCGCGGAAGTCGCGCGGATGGTAGACGGCGCCATCCGGACCGAAGCAGTGCTCGCGGTGCTTGTGCCAGGTCACCAGGTCGGTGCTGGTGGCGTGGCAGATGATCTCGGCGCCGTTCGGGTTCTTCGGGTTGTGGCCGGTGTAGAAGATATGGAACACGCCGTCGTGCTCGACGACGCAGCCGGTGAACATGTCCCTTCCGTCCGGGCCGAGCGGTTCGTTCGGATCCCGCTCCAGGGCGGTCGGCAGCTCACGCCAGTGCACGAGGTCGCGGGAGACGATGTGGTCCCACGGCACCCCACCGTCGGTGTCACAGCGGATGTAGAAGACGTGGTACTCGCCGTCGTGGAAGAACGGGATGGTGTCGCATATCCTGCCGCGCGCGGGACGGAAGTGCAGCGGCGAGCTGGGATTGGCAGCGACCAGGACGCCGCCGGGTCGGGTTCCCATCAAGCGCCTTCGGGGGTCACCTTGACCGGCACGCCGGCGGCCAGCGTGAGGGTCAGGTGGTCCCCGTCCACCGCGTGCTCGGGCGCCGGTCCGCGCCCTTCGCTGCTCAGGCTGTAGAGCACGAGCTGACGCCCGCGAAGGCCCGGCGGCAGCGTCCACTGTCGGCGCCCGCCGCGCAGGCTGTAGCAGAACACGCCATCGCCGAGCGGCACGAACCGGTCATCGCCGTCGGCGACCACCACGTCGCCCCAAGTCACGTGGAGATGGTCCGGCCCGTCGATGCACACCTGCGCTTCCACGCCGCCCGCATAGCGGATCCGGGCGCCGTCGCCCTCTTCGTCCCACGACAGCATCTCGCGCTCCAGGTAGAACAGGTTGAGCAGCGATCCGAGGTAGATCCGATCCACGATGTCGTCCCAGTTGTCCAGGAACGACAAGGTCGCCCGCGTCTGCTCGTGCAGCCACGGAAAGTACTCCAGGAACTGCTCGTCGCCGAGCGAAGAGCGGCTGACCGGACGGTAGGTGATGTCCTGGTGGAAGGACTTGCAGATGCCGTAGTCCCTGGTCGTGGCGCCGCCGTAGTGGTCGCCGCGGCCGCCGCCCATCACCTTGCGGTGGAAGATCTGCCGCGAGAGGTCGCTCGCGTCGTGGTGCCAGAACGCGGCGTTCAGCAGCGTCGGGTCGATCGGCAGGCCGTTGTACCCCTCGCCCGACACGCTGATGCCGCGGTCGCGCAGCCACTCGACGATCGGCAGCATGCCGCACACCAACTCCTCGGTCACGCCGATGCCGTCCGGGTCCGCGCCCGGCACGCAGTTGGTCAGCCGGATGTTGTCCATGTGGATCGTCCGCTCCACCGGGATCACCCGCATCATCGCCTCCAGGCGGCGGAAGATCGCCCCGCTCCCCACGTCGCGGGTATGGGAGATGCCGGCGACGACCGACTCGTCCCAGGCCTCGCCGTCCTCGTCCCACACCGTGCCGTGCGGATCGTAGCGGCGGCCCAGGAGCGCCTCGTCGTAGTCCTTGCTGGTGCGGTGGGCATCGTCGATGTTCGTGTGGTAGCTGAGCAGTCCGCCCAGCTCCTTGCACGTCGCCGCCAGCGCGCGCAGCTCCTCCGGGGTGCCGATGTTGTGGTTGTACAGGTCGAGCGCCGGGTAGGCGGCTTCCGGCTGCTGGCTGTTCCAGCTGACGACGAACACGGCCTGCGGGAGACCGTCGGTCACGTGATGGATCGAGCGGATGATCCGCTCGCACTCCTCGATGGTCGCGCTGACGCCCACCTCGGGATAGTCGCCGCTCATGTCGCAGAGGATCTTGTACCAGAGCGACGTGCGGTACACGGAATCGCCGTCGGGCAGGCGGCGGTTGAGCCACAGTCGGTAGTCGCTGGCGTCCACCCGGCCGTCCCGGTTGAGGTCGCCCAGGAAGACGACCTGCGCCTCCAGCGGAGGCACCGTGCGGTCGCGCACGCGATGCCGATACTCGCCCAGGTGAACCTCGCACCGCCCCCCGGAGATCCGGTGCGCCTGCGGAAACAGCGGGTAGTTGGAGTGCAGGAACGCGCAGACCGACTCCGGCTGGTAGAGCGCGCCGTAGATCAGCGGCACCGGCTCCGCCTCGTCCGGCGCGTCGCGGACGGCGCCGTCGGCGTCGCGCAGCCACATCTTTCCCATCGCCTTGTCGTCGGGCTCGGTCGTGAACATGCGGAAGAAGCGGAACGCCGGGTCGTCGCAAACCAGCAGCGGGCTGTCCACCCACTGCAGGCTGGTGAGCGGCGACCGGTCGTCCTCGATGTCCTGCATCCGCAGCGACAGCGTGGCGCCGGCAAGCGAGAACGCCAGCTCGAACGCGATTCCCTGCTCCGGTACCGAGACGCGGTAGCAGCGGCCGCCGGGGATGGCGCGCGGCTCGATCTCCAGATCGTTCATGCGGAGCTCGGCGCCGTTCACGCGCAGCGTCCCGTCCTGACTGCCGCCGAAGGCGCGGCCGGTGGGAAGGTGGCGATACCCCCGCACCAGGGGCAGGTTGGGATCCAGCTCCACCTGCAGCTCCGGGCTCTCGAGCATCACCGATCCACCGTTCCTTTCATCCTGCACGATGTGCGACCTCCTTGCTCGGCCCCTGTGTATACGCGAATGCAGCATCCGGCAACCCGTGCGTCCGCGAAGGAGCGTGCTTGACCCCACCGGCTGGGTGCTCCATCGTCCGTCCGGCGGCGACTGATGGCGGCATCCAGGGAGACGCGGAGCGACATCCTCATCGCCGACTTCGAGGGTGACAACTGGGGCGGGTGGACGGTCGAAGGCAGCGCCTTCGGCCCCGGCCCGGCACGCGGCGCCTTGACCGGCCAGACGGAGGTGACGGGCTACCTCGGTGGCGGCTACGCCTCCAGCTTCCACGGCGGCGACCCCGGGCTCGGCCGGCTGATCTCACCGCCGTTCACGGTGCAGCGCCGCTACCTGAGCTTCCTGATCGGCGGCGGCCGGCGCACCTACTACGGCAACAACGACCCCGGCTACGTCGCCCTCAACCTCGTCCACGACGGCCACGTCGTGCGCACGGCGCCGCGCAGCCAGTGGGAGCCGGACGGCTCGGACCACCTCGCATGGGACTGGTTCGACCTTGCCGACCTGGAAGGCAGGCAGGTCCGGGTGGAGATCGTCGATCAGCACACCGGCCCGTGGGGCCACATCCTGGTCGATCAGATCGCGCAGACCGACACGCCGCCGGTCGCGCTGCCGACCTTCGCGGAGCGACGCTTCCGGGCCGAGCACTGCTTCCTGAACCTTCCCGTCGGCATGCGGTCACCCTTTCGCGAGATACAGCTCACCCGCGGAGGGCGGACAGTCGCATCCAACACGGTGTCGCTGGCGCCCTCCGATCCGGACTTCTGGGTCCCGGTCGACCTGTCGGCCTGGAAGGGAATGGACCTCACGCTGCGCATCGAGGAGCTTGCCGACACCGCGGCGCCGCCGGCCGCCGACCTGCTGGCGGCCGTGCGCATCGGCGACCGGATGGTCGGCTGCGACGACCTGTACCGGGAGCCCGGCCGCCCGCTGCTCCACTACTCGCCCCGCCGCGGCGCCTCCTCGGACGCCAACGGCCTGGTCTGGTTCGACGGGGAGTGGCACCTTCACTACCAGCACGTGCCGTGCAACGTCACCCCCGGCAACACCAACTGCAACTGGGGATGGGGCCACGCGGTCAGCCGCGACCTCGTGCACTGGAAGGAGCTTCCCGACACGCTCTGGCCGGACGAGCGGGGCGTGGCCGTCTCCGGCTCGTGCGTGGTCGACCACCACAACTCGTCCGGCCTGGGCAGCGCCGGCCGACCGCCGATGGTGATCTTCTACACCGCCTACGGCGGCTCCAACCGTCTGTCCCACGGCCGTTCGGTGGACGTCTGCATCGTCTACAGCACCGACCGGGGCCGCACCTGGCACCCCTACGACGGCAACCCGGTCATCCGCAACATCGACCGCGGCAATCGCGACGCGAAGGTGTTCTGGTACCAGCCGGGCGGGCACTGGGTCATGGTGCTCTACATCCACAACGACGTGCACTTCATCCTGACCTCCACCGACCTGCTGCACTGGCAGTTCCGGAGCCAGGTGAACGGCATGCACGAGTGCCCGGAGCTCTTCGAGCTGCCCGTTCAGGACGAGCCGGGCACGAGCAGGTGGGTGTTCTTCGGCGCGAGCTGCGACTACTACCTGGGCACGTTCGACGGCACGCGCTTCGTGCCTGAGACCGACATCATCCGCTTCAAGTACACCGACGGCAGCCTGTACGCCTCACAGACCTTCAACGACGCGCCGGACGGCCGGCGCATCCTGGTGGCCAAGGGCCAGGTGAGCGGTCTGAACCCGATGCTGAACAGCCTCATCACCTTCCCTATCGAGCTGACCCTGCGGCGCACGGACGAAGGCCTGCGGATCCATCAGAACCCGGTGGCCGAGCTCGACCGCCTGCGCGCCGACACGATGAGCGTCCCTGGCGGCACGGTGGTGAGCGACGACACGCCGCTCTCGGTCCGGCCCGCCGGCCGGCTCCTCGACATCGAGCTGGAGCTGATGCCGGCCGGCGCCGGGGCCCTCACGCTGGAGATCCTGGGGAAGGAGATACGGCTCGACCTGCGGGCGATGGAGCTGCAGTTCCACGAGGAGCTTGAGGACAACGACGTACGGGCGCCGCTGGCCGCGGTGGACGGCCGGCTGGACCTGCGGCTGCTGGTCGACACGATCTTCCTGGAGATCTTCAGCGCGCGCGGCCGCTACTACACGCCGGTCCGGTGCGCCTTCCCGCAGGCCGCCGGCGCCGTACACCTGCGGGCCGCCGGCGGAGCCGTGCGCGTGGACCTCATGCGGGTCCACGAGATGCGGTCGATCTGGGAGCGGCCGGCCGAGCCGGGCCCTCAGGACTGAGCCGCCAGCGTCACCTTGTAGGGCACGTACGGCGGCATCCAGTGGAAGTCGATGCGGTCGTGCTCGATCCGGTACTTCCAGCGGGCGGGCAGCGCCTCGTCGTGCTCCTCGGGGCCGTCGCGGGTCAGCATGACGATCCGCAACGGCTTGCCGTGCCACTCGCTCGGCAGGACGAAGCTCTGCCGGTCGCCGACCGGTGAGTAGATATACAGCGCGTCCCCGAGCGGGATGCAGCGCGTGTCGTTATCCCTGGCGATCACCATGTCGCCGCGCACCACGGTCATCGTGTGCCGGGACGTGATGTCCACGACGGTGCCGTCGTCGTACTCGATGTGGACGTCGTCCGGCCAAGTGCCGCGGGCCACGACCATCTCGCGCTCCAGGAAATAGAGGTAGAGCAGCGTGCCCAGGTAGATCCGGTCGACGATACCGCGCCAGTCCTCCAGGTAGCTGACCTCGAACTCGCGGCGCGCATACGAGAAGTCGACGTGGATGTTCGAGCCGATCCCGTAGTCGCGGGCGTACAACTCCCCGAAGTGGCGGCCGGGGCCGCCGCCGACCATCTTGCGGTGCAGCATCTGCCGGCCGATGAGGCCACAGTCGTAGTGGAACCACCCGGAGAACAGCAGCGGCCCGTCGATCGGCATGCCGTTCGTCCCTTCGGTGGTGAGGCTGATTCCCTTCTCCTTGAGCCACTCGGCCATGGGCTCAAGCCCGCAGTAGAGCTCCTCCAGCTCGCCGATGCCGTCGAAGTCGCGGCCGGCCGTGTTGCAGATGCGGGTGTTGTCGACGTGCAGGGTCCGGGCCACGGGCACCGTGCGCATCATCGCTTCCATGCGCCGCCGGAAGTGCCCGAGTTCCCAGTCCAGGGTGTGCACGACGCCGCAGGGACGCCCGCCGTCCGACGGGTCCCAGTCCATGGCGGTCATGTACGACGGGTCCCAGTCCGGGCTGTCGGGATAGGCGTCGTCGATGTTGATGTGATAGCTGACCGTCGTGTCGTAGCGGCGCTCGCACTCGTCGATGGCCCGCAGCAGGCGGTGCCTGCCGCCGGCCCGCGGATTGACCTGGTCGATCGACGGGTAGCGGTCGTCGTGGCCCTGGTACTGCCAGCCGGCCATGTAGATGAGCTGTGGGATGCCGTCGGCGACGTTGTGGATGGCGCGGACGATCTCGACCATCTGCGGGAACGTCGTGAACACCTGATCGTCCTTGACGGTCACGAAGACCTTGTAGGAGATCGTCGAGCGGTACAGCTCGTCGGCGTCCGGCAGGGTGCGGTTGACCCAGAGCGCCCAGTCGCTCCAGTCGACGGTCCCGTCGCCGTTGTAGTCCTGCAGGAACACCACCTTCACGTCGAGCGGCCACATCGTCCGCGAGCGCACCCGGTAGCTGTAGTCGTTGAGCGCCACCGAGTAGCCGCCGGGGCCGTTGGCATGGCGCTCCGGCAGCAGCGGGAAGTTGCTGTGCACGAAGGCGCACAGCCGGTCGGGGTGATAGACGCAGCCGCGCATTACGTCGCACGCGGCCTGGTCGCATTCGGCCTGGTCACCGCCGACCGGGCCGAATTGCTCGCGCCACCACTTCTTGCCGTTCTCGGCAGGCTCGGAAGCCGAGATGCGGGCGTAGCGCCAGTCCCGGTCACGCACCTGCAGCAGCGACGAGCCGCCGAAGCCGAGCGTGGAGAGCGGCCCGGAGATGCCGTCGATGCGCAGCCGCAGGCAGTCCGCCTCCAGGTCCAACCGCCAGACGAACGAGATCTCGCCGCAAGTGACGTGGAACGCCGCCGAGGTCGCCGTTGCCGATCGGTCGATGGTCAGCTCGCTCCACGGCACCTCGGCGCCGTTGATCACGAGCGGCGTCGGGTCCGGGTCCCCGAGCAGCGTCTGGCCGGTGGCGAGGTGGGTGTACGACGCGACGACGGGGATCCCGTCGTGGAGCTGCACGCGCAGCGTGCCGTTCTCGAGCAGCATGTCAGGCCTGCGCGGGCTCGGCCGTCTGTTCCGCCAGCGTCACCTTGTACGGCACGTAGGTCGCCATCCAGTGGAAGTCGATGCGGTCGTGCTTCACGTGGTAGTGGGCGTCGGCCGGCAACGCGAAGTCGTGCTCCTCGACGCCGTCCCTGGACAGCATGACGATTCGCAACGGCTTGCCGTGCCACTCCGGCGGCAGGCCGAAGCTCTGCCGGTCGCCGACCGGCGAATAGATGTACAGCGCGTCGCCCAGCGGGACGCACCGCGTGTCGTTGTCCCTGGCGATCACCATGTCGCCGCGCTTGACGGTCATCGTGTACCGGGAGGTGATGTCCACGACGGTGCCGTCGTCGTACTCCATGTGGATGTCGTCCGGCCAGGTGCCGCGGCACACCACCAGCTCGCGCTCCAGAAAGTAGAGGTAGAGCAGCGAGCCCAGGTAGATCCGGTCGACCATGCCGCGCCAGTCTTCCAGGTAGCTGACCACGACATCCCGGCGCCCGTAGGCGAAGTCGACGTGGATGTTCGAGCCGATCGCGTAATCGCGTGCGTACAGCTCGCCGAAGTGGCGGCCGGCGCCGCCGCCAGCGATCTTGCGGTGCAGCATCTGCCGGCCGATGAGCCGGCAGTCGTGGTGGAACCACCCGGAGAACAGCAGCGTCCCGTCGATGGGCATGCCGTTCGTCCCCTCGGTGGTGAGGCTGATGCCTTTCTCCTTGAGCCACTCCGCCATGGGCTCAAGCCCGCAGTAGAGCTCCTCCAACTCACCGATGCCGTCGAAGTCGCGGCCGGCCGTGTTGCAGATGCGGGTGTTGTCGACATGCAGGGTCCGAGGCACGGGCACCATGCGCATCATCCCTTCCATGCGCCGCCGGAAGTGGCCGAGCTCCCAGTCCAGCGTATGCACGACACCGCATGGTTTGCCGCTCTCGGCCGACATGTACGACGGGTCCCAGTCCGGGCTGTCGGGATAGGCGTCGTCGATGTTGATGTGATAGCTGACGGTCGTGTCGTAGTCCCGCCTGCACTCGTCGATGGCCCGCAGCAGGCGGTGCCTGCCGCCGGGCCGCGGGTTGATCCGGTCCATGGTCGGATAATTGTCGTCGTGGCCCTGGTTCTGCCAGCCGACCAGGTAGATGAGCTGCGGGATGCCGTCGGCGACGTTGTGGATGGCGCGCACGATCTCCATCATCTGCGGGTAGGTCGTGAACACCTGGTCGTTCTTGAGCGTCAGGAAGATCTTGTAGGAGATCGTCGAGCGGTACAGCTCGTCGGCGTCCGGCAGGGTGCGGTTGACCCAGAGCGCCCAGTCGCTCCAGTCCATGATCCCGTCGCCGTTGTAGTCCTGCAGGAACACCACCTTGACGTCGAGCGGCCACATCGTCCGCGAGCGCACCCGGTAGCGGTAGTCGTTGAGGGCGACCGAGTAGCCGTCGGCGCCGTTGACATGGCGCTCCGGCAGCAGCGGGAAGTTGCTGTGCACGAAGGCGCATAGGCGGTCCGGGTGGTAGACGCAGCCGTGCATGACGTCGCACGCGTCGCTGTCGCCGCCGACCGCGCCGAAGTGCTCACGCCACCACTTCTTGGCGATGAGGCTGTCTTCCTCGAACGAGATGCGGGCGTACCGGTACTCCGGGTCGCTCACCTGCAGGAGCGGCGAGCCGCCGAAGCCGAGCGTGGAGAGCGGCCCGGAGATGCCGTCGACGCGCAGCCGCAGGTAGTCCGTCTCCAGGTCGAACCGGTAGTCGAACGAGATGTCGCCGTAGGTGACGTGGAACGCCGTCGACGTCGCCGTCGCGGAATGATCGAGGGTCAGATCGCTCCACGGCACCGCGGCGCCGTCGATCACGAACGGCGTCTGCCGCGGGTCGCCGAGCAGCGTCTGGCCGGTGGGGAGGTGGGTGTACGACGCGACGACCGGTGTCCCGTCGTGGAGCTGCACGCGCAGCGTCTCGTTTTCAAGCAGCATGCGAGGTCCCTCCCGCAAGCGGGTCTGCTGTTGTCTTCATCGGGGAATTGGAACACGATGGCTGCCGATGGGCAACGCGGCGGCGACGGAGCGGTTGACGGCGTACCGCCGCACCGTGGACGCGTTGCGACGCGAGGTGCGGGCCGACCCGTGGTACCCGCGCTACCACCTGGCGGCTCCCTTCGGCGCCGCCGGGGACACCCACCCCATCCATGCCGGCGGCCGCTACCACCTGACCTACCAGCACAGCTACGCGCCGGACTTCCGGGCCATGCACGGTCCCTGCCAGTGGGGCCACGTGGCCAGCGCCGACCTGGTCACCTGGACGCACCATCCGCCCGCGCTCACCTCCCCCGAGCACGGCATCGCCGCGGACCGTCACCTGTGGTCCGGCAATTTGATCGCGCACGAGGGCAGGGTGTACGCCTTCTACACGATCGAGAACCGGGACGTGTACCTGGCGGTCAGCGACGGGGAGGACCTGCAGGCGTTCCGGGCGCATCACGCCAACCCGGTCGCCACCCTCCCTTCCGACCACGAAGACCTGGGCATCCCCTACGACCCGGAGCGCGCCGACGAGCACCTGATGGGCATGCGCGATCCGTGGGTGTGGCGCGACCGCGACGGCTTCTTCATGGCCGTCGGTTCCGGGCGCCGGCACAAGGCCGGCTCCCTGGTGCTGCTGTTCGAGTCCTCCGACCTCCACGAGTGGCGCTACCGCGGCATCCTGTGGTCGGCCGCCGACCCCGAGCGGGAGGGCATCTACTTCGAGTGCCCGTGCGTGTGGCCCCTCGACGACGGCCGGCACCTGCTCAGCAACCTCGCCCACCGCCAGTACATGGTCGGCACGATCCGGGACGGCCGCTTCATCGAGGAGCGGCGGGATTTCGCCGATCACGGCCACAATTTCCTGGTCTCGGTCCTGACCCGCGACGATGCCGGGCGGCTGTTCATGTGGGGCTGGATCCCGGACAAGCAGCGGCGCACGCAAGACCCGGACATCCGCTGGTCCGGCGTGTTCACGGTGCCGCGGCAGTTCATTCCCAACCGGCAGGGCACGTTCGACGTCGTGCCCGCCCGCGAGATCGCCGCGCTCCGCCGCAACCATCGTCGGTGGACCGAGCGCACGTTCGCCGTCGGCGAGGTCTGCGAGCTCGGTACCCTGGGATCGTCCGTGGAGATCGACCTGGCCGTGGACCCGGGGGCGCCGGACGACCTGGAGTACCGCGACTTTTCCTGCGGCCTGCGCATCGCCGACGGGCCGTTCGCCTGCGAGGTCACCTACTCCACCGCCGACGGGCAGCTCCGCATGCTCACGCCGGAAAACGAGTATACCGCCCCGGTGGGCCTTGAGCCCGGCGAGGAGGTGCGGCTGCGCGTGTTCGTGGACGCGTCGGTGCTGGAGGTGTTCGCCGGCGACGGCGTGCCGATGGCCAACCGCATCTACCCGCCGGACCCGGACCGGCTGGCGTATCACTTCTTCGTGCGCGGCGCGCCGCTCGACTCCAAGCACGTGGTGACGCTGCGGCACCTGGACACGTGGGACCTGGACGGCATCGACAGCGGCGAGGATCACTTCACCGAACGGATCACGCCGACCGCCCCCTACGTGCGCAAGGGGCGTGACTGAGCCCATGGCGGACAGGACGGCAATCGACCGCGCGGCGCCGATCGTGCGCGTTCCGCTGACCCGGCGGCTCAGGGGGCAGCTCCAGTTGCAGCTCATGACCCTGCCGGGGGTCCTGTTCCTCCTCATCTTCGCCTATCTGCCGATGATCAGCCTGATCATCGCCTTCCAGGACTTCAAGATCCTGATGGGCTATTTCGCCAGCCCGTTCGTGGGACTCAAGCACTTCACCTGGGCGCTCACCGATCCGGAGTTCTACCCAGCGTTCAGGAACACCGTCCTGCTCAGCCTGTACGGACTGGTGATCGGCTTCCCGGTGCCCATCATGCTGGCCCTGCTGATCAACGAGATCCCCCGCACCGGATTCAAGCGGGTGGTGCAGACCACCAGCTACCTGCCGCACTTCATCTCCTACGTGGTCACCGCCTACCTGTTCATCCTGCTGCTCGACCGACGCGGCATCGTCAACGACGTGCTGGTGGCCGTGGGCCTGGTCGACGAACCGGTGCTGTTCTGGACGAAGCCCGAGTACTGGCGGCTGCTGGCGACGATGGTGAACGTCTGGAAGGGCATGGGCTGGAGCGCCATCCTCTACCTGGCGGCGATCGCCGGCATCGACGAGCAGCTCTACGAGGCGGCGATCATCGATGGGGCGGGACGGCTGCGGCGCGCGTGGCGGATCACCCTGCCGAACATGACCGGTCTCATCTCCGTGCTGCTGATTCTGAACATGGGAGGGCTGGTGCGCGCCGGCCTGGACACGTCGTACCTGCTCGGCAACCTCTTCACCCGCGAGACCTCGTACGTGCTGGAGTACTACATCCTGGAAATGGGCCTGGAGCTCGGGCGCTACTCGTTCGCCACCTCGGTCGGACTCATGCAGTCGCTGCTGGCGTTGATCCTGGTGGTCATCACCAACTGGCTGTCGGGCCGCCTCACCGGCAGGAGCCTGTTCTGATGGCGCTCGCACGCATGGCCCAGTCGAGGGAGGACCGCGTCATCAACATGGTCGTGGTCGCGTTGGCGCTGATCGTGCTCATGGTCACCCTCTACCCCTTCTACTACGTCATCCTGCGCTCTCTCAACGAGGGGATCGACTCGGCCAAGGGCGGCCTGTTCCTGTTTCCGCGCCGCCCTACACTGACCAACTACCGCGTCGTGCTGGGCGATCCCCTCCTCGGCACCGCGTTCCTGGTGACCATCCTGCGCACGGCGGTGGGCACGGTGACCGCCGTGTTCTTCACGGCCATGGTCGCCTACGGGCTCTCCAAGAGGCACCTCGTCTTTCGCAAGACCTACTCGATGATCGGCCTGGTCACGCTCTTTTTCTCAGGTGGCCTGATTCCGACCTACTTGCTGTACCGCGCGATAGGCCTGCTCAACACGTTCTGGGTCTACATCGTCCCCGAGCTGTTCGCCTACTATCACGCGCTCCTGTTCATGGCCTTCTTCCGGGAGCTGCCCCAGTCGCTGGAGGACTCGGCGAAGGTCGACGGCGCCGGCGACTTCCGCATCTTCGTGAGCATCATGCTGCCGCTCTCCAGACCTGTGCTGGCTACGATCGCCCTGTTCGTGGGCGTGTTGCACTGGAACGACTGGTTCGCGTCAGCGTACTTCGTCTTCAACCAGAAGTGGTGGACGGTGCCGACGATCCTGATCAAGACCATGTCGAGCCTGGAGGCGTTCTACAAGGTGGCCTCGGCGGCGTCGCAGAGCATCCGGCCCGGAGCGGAGATGGTCACCTCCGAGATGCTGGTGACCATGGAGTCGATGAAGTACGCCACGATCGTGGTCACCGTGTTTCCGATCGCCATCGCCTACCCGTTCCTGCAGCGCTACTTCGTGAAGGGACTCCTGGTCGGCCACATCAAGGCGTAGTCCGCACAACACCGCGAGCCGACGATCCGTGCACGACCTCTGGTACGACGCTCCGGCGGCCCTGGACCGGCCGGTCTCCGACCGGGATCGGCCCGCACGCGGCTGGAGCGCCGCCCTGCCGCTCGGCAACGGCCGCATGGGCGCCATGATCTACGGCGGCATCGGGCGTGATCAGGTGCTGCTCAACGAGAAGACGATCTGGGCCGGGCCGCCGGTGCCGGCTATGCAGCCGCACGCGCGGCGTCACGTCGCGGAGATCCGGCGCCTGCTGTCCGCCGGCCGCCACTTCGATGCGGAGCGCTACTGCCAGCGCCATCTCCTTGCCCCGCGCATCTCGCCGCGCAGCTACCAGCCGGCCGGCTACCTGTCGATGGTGCTCGGCCACGGGGAGGCAGCCGTGCGCGACTACCGCCGGCGGCTCGACCTGCACACCGCGGTCGCCGCGGTGGAGTATCGGTGCGCGGGCGTCCGCCATCGCCGCGAGGCGTTCGTGTCGGCCGCCGACGACGTCGTGGTCCTGCGCCTCGATGCCGATGAGCCGTGTGTCGGCGTCACCTTCGCGCTGCAGCACCCGGCCGGCGCGAGCGGCGTCACCGATCGCCGCTCCGGCGCCGAGCTGGTGATGACGGCCCGGGCCGGCCACGGCGGCGAGCACGCGGGAGTCCGGTTCGCGGTCGTCGTCCGCCTGATCGCCGACGGCGACGGCGGCCTGGTCGATACGCCGGAGTCGCTGCGGATCCGGGGCGCTCGTTCCGCGACCGTCCTGGTTGCCGTCGCGACCGACTATCGGCTTGACGACCCGTCACGCCCGCTGTCCGGGGACCTCGCCGGCGTGTGCCGGCGGCGGCTCGACGACGCTGCCGGCCGGCCGTACGCCGAGCTGCGCGCGCGGCATGAATCGGACCACCGACGCCTGTTCGGGCGGGTGGACCTGCAGCTCGCCGTCGACGCGAACCGGGATCGGGCCACCGACGCGCGCGTGAGCGCCGCGGCAGCGGGCGTTCGCGACCCCGGGCTGCTCCTGCTCTACTTCCACTACTGCCGCTACCTGTTCATCGCCGTGTCCCGGCCCGGCACGCTGCCTGCCAACCTGCAGGGGGTATGGAACCCGCTGCTCGAAGCTCCCTGGCACTCGGACTACCACCTCAACATCAATCTCCAGGAGGCGTACTGGCTTGCAGAGCCGCTGGCTCTGCCGGAGTGTCACGCGCCGCTGTTCCACCTCACCGAACGCCTGCGATCGGCCGGCGGACGGGCGGCGCGCGAGCTGGGATGCCGGGGCTTCTTCGCCGGCGTCGACACCGACGCGTGGGGCTACGCGGCGGTGTACGGGGAACCGCTCTGGGGGATGTGGCTGATGGGCGCCGCCTGGTGTGCCCAGCACATGATCGACCACTACCGCTATACGCAGGACCGGGCGTTCCTGTCGGAACGAGCCTACCCCGTGCTCAGGGAGTGCACGCTGTTCCTGCTCGACTGGCTGGCGGTGGACCCGGCCGACGGCACGCTGGTGTCCGGACCGGGCGCATCGCCGGAGAATCGGTTCCTCGACGCGAGCGGTCGCGCCTGCAGCCTGTCGATGGGCTGCGCGTGTGACCAGGAGACGATCTGGCACACGTTCGACGGCTTCATCGAGGCCGCCGAGGTCCTGGAGATCGACGACGGCCTGCTGCACCAGGTCCGTGCGGCACGCGACCGGCTGGCGCTGCCGGCGGTCGGCGGCGACGGCCGGCTGCGCGAGTGGCGCCACGAACCGGCGGAGGCGGAGCCCGGCCACCGCCACGTCTCCCACCTGTACGGGCTGATGCCCGGCTACCGGGTGCAGCCCGACCGCGATCCAGAGCTGGCGCGGGCGGCGCAGCTCTCCGTCGAGCACCGGCTGCGCCACGACTACGACGCGCAGGGCTGGAGCCTGGGCTGGATCGCCGCGATCCTGGCCCGGCTCCGCCTGGGTGATCGAGCGCTGGAGCTGATCGAGCAATCGTTCGCCCGCAAGCTCTACCCGAACCTGTTCGTGGACGCCCACGGGCAGGTCCAGGTAGGCGACATGATGGGCGTCGCCGCCGCGATCACGGAGATGCTGCTGCAAAGCCACGCCGGCGTCATCCACCTGCTGCCGGCGCTGCCGGCCGCGTGGGCCGACGGCTCCTTCCGCGGCTTTCGCGCGCGCGGCGCCTACGCGGTGGATGCCCGCTGGCGCGGCGGCGTGCTCACCGGAGCGGTGATTCGCGCGGACCGCGGCGGCCGGTGCCGCGTTCGCTACGGCAGCACCGTGAAGGACCTGCAGACCAGGGCGGGCGGCAGCTACACCCTGCGCTTCCCGGACGGCGCCGCGGTGCAGATCAGTCGGTCGTCGTGACGCCGCTCGCGGTCGCGGGGTCCCACTCCACCGTGCGCTCCGCCTGATACGGCGACGGCTGCCAGTCGTTGCCGGAAATGGTCACCCGGCTGGAAAGCTCCACCCAGATGGAGCCACGCTCGGGATTGTCGTGCACACGCGGGGTCGGATTGCTGAACGTGTTGCCACGCACCGTCACGTCCCGCGCGGAGCTTATGATCATGGCCCTGCGCGGGTAGTCCACGAAGCGGTTGTTCTCGAAGAGAAGGTCCCGGAAGATCGGGTAGGCGGTGCGAAAGAGGGAACCGGAGTCGCCGATGGTGCTGGTGGGGTTGGGCGAGCCCTGCGGAGTCACCGGCATCCCCGCGGGCAGGAACGCGCTGACGTACACCACCGCCTTGCCCCAGTCGTTGACGTCGCAGGTGTCGAACGTGTTGTCGCGGACGATCAGGTCCTCGACCCCCATTCCCTCCGACCACATGCCGAGGCTGGCGCCGGTCTCGATCTGCACCGCGGCGCCCTGGTTCCGGTAGAACCGGTTGCCTTCCACCAGTCCGTGGCACGCCTGCAGGAGGACGCCGCGCGCGCGGTTCTCGTGGAAATGGTTGCCGCGGATCAGGTAGTGGGAGCTGTCGTAGCGGCGGTTGAACAGGATGGTCTGCGGATCCAGGTTCGGCGGCAGCACGTCGGCGAAAGCCAGCTCGCACTCGTCGTCCGGCAGGTAGCGAATGTCCGTGACATGGCTCGCGAAACCGGTAGGCGACAGGTCGGGCCGGCGGAATTCGACCGGATCTCCCGCGTGCAGCGGCCGCGCGTCCTCGCGGACGTTGCGAGCGATCAGCGTCTGGCGCCGCACGTCGCGTACGCCCATCGAGATGTTGTCGTGGATGTTCAGGCAGTCGTCGCCCTGGAAGCTGAAGTCGCAGTCCTCGAGCCTGCAGTACCCGCGGCTCTGGGCCAGGTGCATGCCGTCCGAGGTGGTGGTGATGCGGCGGGGCGCGCCCGGCCGCAGGGCGATCCTGCAGGCCACCGCCTCCCAGTTGCCGGTGTCGCCGCGGACGATGAAACCGGCCCCGGGCGCCGAGTGGACGGTGATCCGCTGCAGCGACAGGTGGCGGCAGTCGCTGATCGTGAACGCGGGAGAGTCGTGCAGGAAGTGCCGGACCAGGTACACGGATCCCGGTGTGAAGAGAAGCTCGGACACGGCCTCCAGATCGAGGTGGCAGCGCAGCACGTTGGCGCCGGCCTTGCGCACCCGGCTGAACCCGCGCCCGTGCTCCCTGCCGCCTTCGCACCCCGGCGTGAGCCGCTGCGGGTCCAGCGCGTTCATGGTGGCGAACGTCATGTCGGCGTCGACGGTGTCGTGCTCGGCAAATTCCAGGTCGACCCAGTCGCGCTTCGGTCCGGTACCGCGCACGTGGGCTACGCTGGCCAGCGGCGCCGTACTCCAGTCCCAGTCGACCACGAGGTCGCGCAGGACCACGCGCCGGCAGTCGGAGACATGGATGAAGTCCTCGTCCCTGCTGAAGATTAGCTCGGCACCGTTGCCGTCGAGCGTGAAGTCTTCGAAACCACGGAGGCAGAGGGGACGCGCCGTCGCGAAGCGGTAGACGCCCCGCGGGATGCTCAGCGTGGAGACGCCCCGGTCACGGCTGTAGTCGAGCGCCCTTTGAAAAGCGCCATAGTTGTCGTCGGCGGCCGGATCGGCGCCGAAGTCCCGGACCGAGGCCCGCCTCGGCCGAAGCGGGGCGGGGGCGGTCACGGGGATGGTCAATTCCTCTGCTCGCATTCCTCTCTCATCTCACCTGGGCGTTGACCGACGCCCACTCAAAAAGAAGGGCACGCCGGCTGCTCGTACCGGCGTGCCCTGGCGACGCTGAAGCGTCGCGCGCTGAAGCGTCGCTCGTCGTGACGAGTCGTCACGCCCCCGGGGGGGCGCGACGGATTACATACCCAGGTTGGCGCGGTAGATGCGCGTCGCCTCGGCCTCGAACTGGGCGAGTCCCGCCTGCCCGGCCTTGTCCTGGAACTCGGCGATCAGGCTGACCGCCTCTTCCTCGCTGTCGGCGAAGACCATGCGGGCGAAGTAGTCCTCGAACAGCTTCTCCACCCGCTCGCGGATGATGCCGATGTCGCTGTCACCGCGGATTGGGACGTACAACTCGGGACCGGCCGTGAAGTAGGGTGACATCATCTCGACGAAGGCGACATCGTTCGCGCTCGGCCCACTCTGCCAGCGGGGTGCGCCCAGCTTGATGCCGTCCAGGGTGATGATCGGCGGCAGATGGACCCCGGCCGTGATCATGTTGGTCCAATCGGCATTGACCATCTCCAGGAACTCCGGGAACCAGGTCGGCAACCCGTCCGGGAAGAGCGGGGTGACGTAGTTGTCGGCATTGTACGAGAAGTGGGGGCCGTTCACCGGGTCACCGGTCCAGGCCTCGCCCTCGACACCGACGGACGTGTCCACGAACCCCTCGGGGCTGGCGTAATACTGGACGAAGCGGATGGCGCGATCCGACTTGTCCGACGCGGTCGGGAACAGGTCGGCCATCCACGGCGTGCGCCACAGGCTGTAGGCGTAGGTGTCCCACGGGGGCAGCACGTAGCGCGTGGTGCCGGTCTCACCGATAGGCATGGACTGACCGGGGGGGCAGTCGTTGGTCATGATCACAATGACGTTGCCGGCCACCCATTCCTCATGGACCTCCGACGTCCAGATGAGCGCCTCCTCCGGGTACAGGCCCTCACGCGCCAGCTTGTTCATGAACTTGATCGCCTCCGGGAACGCCGGGTGGCTGGTGTAGTACTTGATCTCCTTGGCGTCGGGGTCGGCGTAGTAGTTGCCCCACGTGTGGTTGGTCCCGAAGTGGTAGGTGAACCACGCGTGCTTGGTGTTCTTGTCGCCCAGGACGGGGATCTTGTCCGGGTGGTTCGCTGCCATGGCCTTGACGGCTTCATAGAACTGGTCGGCGTTGCGGATGTCCGGCGCGCCGATCTCATCGAAGTAGTCCTGGCGCACGCCGAAACGCGGCAGCCAGCACGGAATCGCGAACCCGACCTCGGCCGCTATGGCGGAGTCCTTCGCCCCCAGGTTGCCGCCGAATGCCAGCCGATAGGTCTTGCCGTCGGTGTGTGCGTAGGTGCCGCCCAACAGCTCCGGGCCGATGGCGTCGTCCAGGTAGGTGCGGAAGCTCGGCGCATGCGCATCGATCAGCTCATTGACGTCATGGACCAGCCCGGCGTCCATCAACTGCGGCACGCCCGGATTGTTCCAGTCGACGACCATCAGGTCCGGCCAGTCGTTGCTGGCGATCATGAGGTTGATGTCCTGGCCCGTGGAGTCGTCCTCGGGCGGCTTGCGGATTTCCAGGTTGACGCCGGTCTTCTCGGTGACGAGCTCGGCTCCCCGGCCCTCCCACGGCTGGAACCAGCCGCGGTCCGAGTAGACCTTCAGCGTCACGGACGACGTGTCCATCATCCAGTCGTCGGCAAAGACGGGCACGGCGGCGCACAGCATGGCCACCGTGACTGCGAGTACCACGGTTCTTCTCATCGCGAATCTCCTTCCTGCGGTGTTGGAATCGGCGCCTATGGGAGACGCCCCTTGTGGCACGCCCACGGTAGCGCAGTTCTGCGAGCAGGCACAACCGGCCCGACGCGCCGGCGCGTAGTGAGTCACCCTGATGTCTCCGAGCCGAGCTCGAGCGGCGTGCCGTTGGCGTTGCTCTGAAACACTATGCTGATGCGGCCTTCAAGAGCTTCGGCATAGGCGTGCAGCGTTGACAGCCTGACGTCCCGCCGCCGTTCCAACTTGGACAGGTCGGACTGTGAGATGCCCATCCTTCCGGCCAGCTCCACTTGGGTAAGGCCGTGGCGCCGGCGGAGCGCAGCCAGTCCCCCGATGACCGGTAGCGCATCGATCTCCAGCCGACTGCGGCAGCGGTCGATCCAGGCTCGCCACAGCGGCGAGGTCCCATAGGTCGGGTAGGCGGCGAGCAGTCGCAGCACCCGCTCCGCGAGCTGCCCTGCGGGATCGCGCCTGATGGCCCGGGCGATAGGTCTCCAGTCATCCAGGTCGCCGCGCTGCAGGAGATCGACGATGCGCGCCAACGGTTGCGCTTCCGGGGGTGTGCCATCCGGCACCTCCAGGTGGCGGTGGATCACTCTTCGAGTGAGGTTCGCTCCGCTCACTCCTCTTCCTCCACCAGTCGATCGAGCACCCGCACGGCAACCCGCCGGCACACATCGACCACGGTCTGCCAGTCGTGCCAGCGCCGATCGAGTCTGCGGTAGGAGATCAGATCTACCTCACCGAGGTCGTCGGGCCGCGGCTCCGCCAACTGCCGCGCCACCTGCGTAGCGACCCGACGCCCGCCGGGACCGAGCTGATCGGCGTAGTAGCGATCCATCGCCGAGACCACGGCCGCGGCACCTCGATCGCCGAGCCGGTCCGCCAGGGCGGCGAAGTCGAGAAAGTCGCGGGTGGCATTGCGGAGCAGACATAGCCATGCCTTGATGCGGGCGATCTCGGCAAGCGTCGGCACCCGCAACGTGCGATTCCCGACGAGGATCACTTCGACTTCGAGCGGCGTCCGGCGGATCAGGTTCCGAACCCCGGTTTCCACGCCATCCAGCCGTCCCAGGATCAGCACAGGTCGCTGCACCCGTGCGGTCACCCAGCCTCTGGTCTCTTCCAACGCGGCGAGCACGTCGTCGAACCGCTCCCGCAAGTCCGCGACCACATGACCGTCGTCAAGCGACACGCGATGCCCGGCGTGGTGGGCCGCAGCGGACCCGCCAACGAGCACGGCATCCGGCACCAACTCCTGGAGCCGTGCCGCAGCGGCGAACACTGCGGCCATTTCCGTTGATCTCATCGAATAGTGATTATCATCACTATCGAGAGGGCGGGCAACACTACCTATTGCCCGAATGAGGGATCGGTCGACCCCTTGATGCGGGCTCGACGTTCCCTCGGGCTGCTACTCGGCGCGGTCCCAGGGGAACGTGAACGTGGGCTGCTCGGCGTAGCGGGCCTGGTCGAACACGATCCGTTCGCCGCAGCCGGGTTCCAGGCGCACGCGCACGTGCGGGCGGTCGACGGTCGCCTGCGCCGAGCCGGCGGCCGCCTGGCCGAAGCGGTGCTCGCCGTAGGCGCCGGCCTGCACGACCACGATGCGCGCCTCCGCCTGGTCCAGGTTGACCAGCGTCACGGCCACCTCGGTGTCCGACATCGAGTCCACCAGCGCGGCCACGTTCGGGGGAATGCCAGCCCTCCGGCGCTCGGGATCGAAGTAGCGCAGCCGGCTGTAGACGGGAAACCCGTAG
Organism: Spirochaetia bacterium; assembly: GCA_965202935.1. Taxonomy (GTDB): domain Bacteria; phylum Spirochaetota; class Spirochaetia; order SZUA-6; family Bin103; genus CATQHW01. Next base: position 5,940,565 of record OZ241879.1, on the reverse strand, counting down.
TGCGAGGTCTCGATGCCGCCCAGCATCTGCTGCGTCAAGGCGGTCACGACCGCCGGGTTGGCGCCCATCGGGTCGTCGGACATGCGCGTGTCCGGTGAGCTGGTGTCCCGGTGCATGCGCTCGACGCGCGTCCGCAGCTCCGAGAACTCCCGCTGCAGCGACTCCACCGGAAAGCCGGGGTTGTCCCCGCCCAGGTAGCGTACCCACTCGTCGCCGGCGATCAGCTTCTTGTCGGCGTCCTGCATCGACCAGAACCAGACCGGCATGGCGCCGTTCGTGTACGGCTCGGGCGCGTAGTTGTACCAGCCCGGCTCGCCCTCCTCCTCGCCGTAGTTCTGGGGGTACATGGTCTGGCCGTCGATGACCTTGGCGTTGGCGTTCACGCCGTCGATCACGCCGCGCCACGTGTCCACGTAGCCCTGGTCGCCGGTCACCATCAGCGCGTTGCCGAACCCGCGCGGCGCCCGCTCGATGAACAGGTGGCGGTGGAACCGGCCGCCTGAGCCCGGGTTCAGGTAGTCGTCGATCGAGAAGCCCCAGCCGTAGGTGCCGCCCCACCAGCGACCGTCACAGGCGCCGCCCAGGGTACCGTCCAGGCCCACGTTGGTGGGGATGATGCCGCCGTTGGCCTCGGTGCGCTCCTTCCAGGCGTCCACGTACTCGACGATCCAGTCGCGGTACTTGGCCTCACCGGCGATCATGTAGGCGTTGATCGCCAGGGTGGTGGTCTGCAGGTTGAGCGGATGGTCGCCGACGACTTCGTTGTACTCGGCGAAGTGGGCGAGCATCTGCTCGTAGCTCGTCTCCCGGTGGCCGGGCTTGAAGCGCCCCTCGATCTCGATGCGGTCACCGGTCCAGTCCAGCGCCGTCGCCTTGCGCATCAGCGGGCCGCGGCTGCCGTTGAACATGCTGCGGATCACCCGGTGGCGGGGGTCGTAGTTCTTGGCGATCGGATCCTCGTCCATGTAGAAGCCGGCATAGCGGCGCGTCCGGCTCTGGAACGTCAGGTCGTCCGGGGTGCAGAGGCCCTGCAGGTAGAAGGCGTTGAAGCCCTCACCGTTGTGGCCCCAGTCGAACATGACCGGGAACTCCTTGAAGTACATGCCGTCGCGGGCGAACTCCACCTCGACCGTCTTGGCCTCCGTGTACTGCCGCAGGTGACCCTCCCAGGCGTTCAGGTAGCGGTCCAGCACGGACTGGTCGGCGCCGAGCGCGTACAGCAGCGTCCAGCTCGTGAAGTTCTCCGCGGCGTCGTCGGCGCCGTCGTCCCCGCCCCAGCGGGGCACACAGCGCAGGTAGCCTCGCTCGTCGAAGTACGTGGCGTGGAACGCCTCGATGGCCGCGGTCTGGGCGCGCAGCAGCTCGCGCTGCATGACCGCCCACGCGGGCGGCGCCATCGGCGTGTCGATCGTCAGAAGCGAACGGTTGGCAGTCGGCATGGCGCGAATGATACAGGAGATCGCAGATGGCCGGAGAGGCGCTGTGCCGACTCTCGGCGGGCGGCTCTCCATGTGACGAGACGAGAGGACGGGCGTACTATTGGAGGGCTCGATGTGCTTGGGTGGCGGTAGGGAACGGGGCGGTAGCATCAGGGTGAGCCCGTGGCCGTCTGCCGGAAGGGAATGGCGCGTTCGATGACGACCCAAGGAACCCGCATCCGCCTCGGGTCGAAACGCTCGTCATGGCCAACGTGGCCACGTCGGCCGACGTTCTCTGGTCGCTGATCCCGGCCAGTGGCGGGATCGCGAGCCTGCTCCACTACTACCTCTCCGTCCGCGCACGGAAACGCGACGCGCGCGAGGCTGCGGCGTTACCGCCCCTCAATGATGCTTCGTTGCGCACCGTGCGAGCACTGATCACTGCGCGCACACGACTTCGCCACCATCTCGCCGTGACCACCGCAGGTGCGGGATGGCAGCCGTAACCAGTCTCGTCTTCGCACCTATGTCGACGACGTGCAGGCGGGCTACCGCCAACTCGACGGGGCGGCGCAGCGAAGTTGACGATCCGCCATGCATCCGATAGCTTGGCGTGCAGGCAGGGTCGGGCCGGCCTCGCCGGGAGGCGTTATCCACATGCACCGTATGACCTTGGAGATGTCGGACGGCTTCTATGCCGTCTTGACGAACTTCGCGGCGCGAAATCGCGTCAGCAAGCCTGAAGCGGTGCGCCGCGCGCTTGCGGTGCTCGCACTGGCCGAGCAGCAGACACCCAAGGGAAGGTCGCTGGGAATCGTGGAGGAAGACAGGGACACCCACGAGCTGCACGCGGTCGGACGCATTCGCGGACTGTGAGATGGCTGACGAGACCGACCGCTGACCGACCAAGTCATGGTCGCATGGAACCGGCACCGGCTGACTCCCGAGGAGGAGGAGACGTTCGCCCGCGACGGCTTCCTGGTCCTGCCGGAGCGGTTGCCGGAAGCGGTGACCGACGGTCTCGAAGAGGCATTCGACGCCGTGATCGCCGCCGAGCGGGCCGCGCTCGGGGCAGGCGAGCTGGACCGGCTCAACGTGTTCGACTTTCTGGGCCGCGACGACCGGTTCCTGGAGATGATCGACTGGCCGGTGACCTTCCCCAAGGTGCTCGACATCCTGGGCTGGAACATCCAGATCTATCACTCGCACATGATCGTCACGCCCGGCGCCGGCCAGGGGGCGGACCCCGGCAAGCGCGGCTGGCATCAGGACAGCGACCGGCTCAACCACGAGTTGGAGACCACGCCGCAGCCGCGCGTGTCGCTGAAGGTGGCCTTCTTCCTCACCGACTGCAGCGAGCCCGGTCGCGGCAACTTCGCCGCCGTGCCCGGCAGCCACCTGGACGAGTCGGCGATCGACCGCGAGCGGCGCGACGTCGATCCGCCGGGGGCGACCGAGGTGCTGGTGCCGCGCGGCAGCATCGTGCTGTTCGACCGCCGCCTCTGGCACACCGGCAGCCCCAACTACGCCGACGTGCCGCGCAAGGCGCTGTTCTACGGCTACAGCTACCGCTGGCTGCGCCCGCGCGACGACATGACCGTCGCCCACGTGATGGAGCGCTGCGATCCGATCCGGCGGCAGTTGCTGGGTGACAGCCCCTCGGGCGGGCACGGCTACACCTCGCCCAAGCCCCAGGACGTGCCCCTGCGCGACTGGCTGGAGCAGAACCCGCGTCCATGATCCAGTTCGACCACTTCTATACGTACGAGGAGATCGGCGCCGTGATCCGCGAGCTGGCCGACGCCCACCCGGCGCTGTGCCGCGCCGGCTCCATCGGCCGCACGGCCCAGGGCCGCGACCTGCACCTGCTGACGGTCACTGAGTTCGACTCCGGCGACCCGTCCGAGCGGCCGGCCTACCTCATCCACGGCGGCATCCACGCGCACGAGCCGGCCTCGACGCACGGCCCCCTGTACACGGCGCACCGCCTGCTGGAAGACCACGAGCGCGGCGGGCTGCTGTCGCGCGTCGTCCTCTACCTGGTGCCGCGGCTGTGCCCTGACGCTTCGGAGTTCTGCGTGGCAACCACCGCCCGCATCCGCAGCCGCACCGACTCGGTCAACCGCGCCCCGAACACCATCTATTCCGCCGACATCGACGGCGACGGGCTGATCCTGACGATCCGCCAGGAGCACCCGGACGGCACCTACGTCTGCGACCCGGAGGAGCCGCGGTTGTTGGTCGACCGGCGCCCCGACTCGCCCGGCCCTTACTACCGCGTCCTCCCGGAAGGGCTGGTCAACGACTGGGACGGCTGCGACGACATCCGCATCGGCGGCCTGCACTCCTTCTACCCCGGCGCGCCGGAGCTGCACGCCGGGCGGAGCTTCGACTTCAACCGCAACTGGCCGCACGACTGGCGGCACGAAGGCGAGCAGCAGGGCGCCGGCGACTACCCGTTCAGCGAGCCGGAGATGCGGTCGCTGGCCGAGTTCATCTTCAAGCAGCCGAAGCTGTGCGGGATCCTGGGCTACCACTGCGGCTCGGCGTCGGTCATCCGGCCGCCCGCGTGGGGCCCGCGCGAGGACCTGGACCCCGGCGACGACGCGCTGCTGGAGGAGCTGGCCCGCGAGGGAGCGGAGGCGATCGACAGTCCGGCCGTCGCCCTCAGCGATCCGACCGGCCCCGGCGGGCGCAGCGGCGGCAGGCGCGGCCACGCGCTCGGCTTTGCCTATCACCAGCTCGGCATTCCCGGCTTCGACGTGGAACTGGGCACGATCGTCAACGCCGCCGGCGTGTCCGCCCACGAGTGGCACGAACGCTCCCGCGACCGGGACGGGATCGACGCCATGTACCGGCAACTCCTCCGCTGGTGGGACGGGGACGGACGCCGCCACCCGCTGTTCGAGCCGTGGCGGCGGTTCGACCACCCGCAGCTCGGCCCGGTCGAGCTGGGCGGCCTGCTGTTCACGGCCATCGACAATCCGCTGGTGCCGGTGCTGGAGCCGATGGTGGACGGCGCCTACCGCTTCACGCGCTCGTTCGCCGAGCGCCACCCGTGGGTACAGGCGGAGGAAGTCGAGGTCGCCCCGGTGGGCGGCGACGTGTACCGGATCCGCGCGCGCATCGCCAACCGCGGGCGGCTGCCGACCAACATCACCAACCAGGGCCTCGGGCTGCCGCGCCTGCAGCCGGTGCGGGCCAGCCTGATGCCGGCCGGCGGCGTGGAGCTGCTGTCCGCGCGGGGCCACCTCGACCTCGGACACCTGTGCGCGCTCTCCGGCAGCCGCATCGTCGAGTGGTTCGTGCGCGCCCCCGGCGCGGAGCCGGGCGCCGAGATCGGGGTGATCCGCGTGCTGGGCGGCACCGGCGGCGATGGCCGTGTCGTGGTGAAGCGCCCGTGACGCCGGAGCGGCTGGACCGGGAGCGCGACGCCAAGGCCGTCATCCGCATGTGGCGGGAGGCCGGCTGGGTCGACGAGGATACGCACGAGCGCGCGCTCGACGTCGGCATGCGCCGCATGGACGGCTGGGTCGCGCGCGTCGACGGCGATGCCGAGTGCTCGGTGCTCACCAGCCGCGGCTCGATGCGCTACCGGGACGCGGACCTCGACCTGTGCGGGGTGATGGCGGTGACCACCAGCCGGGTCGCCCGCCGGCAGGGGCTGGCGGGCCGGGTCACGGCCGCCGCGCTGGCGGAGGCCGCCGGCAGCGGCGCGGCGGTCGCCGGGCTGGGGATGTTCGAGCAGGGGTTCTACAACCGGCTCGGCTTCGGCTGCATGCCCAACAACCTCGACGTGAGGTTCGACCCGGCCAAGCTCCGCGTGCCGCTCGAGGCACGGCCTCCACGGCGTCTCTCCGTCGACCACGCCGCGGCGATGCACGCCAACCGCTGCGGGCGGATGCGCGCGCACGGTTCGGTGGCCTTCGACGACTCGGCGGCGACGGAGATGGACGTGCGCTGGGCCAAGAACGGCTTCGGCCTCGGCTACTTCGCAGGCGACCGGCTGACCCATCACGTCTACGCGGAAGCCGAGAACGAGAACGGTCCGTACTCGATCTGGTGGATGGCGTACGAGGACGGTCACCAGTTGCTGGAGTTGCTGGCGCTGATCTCCTCCCTGTCGGATCAGGTCCACCAGGTCCGGATGCCCGAGCCCGCGCACCTGCAGGTGCAGGACCTCCTCCACTGGCCGCTGCGCGGGCTGGCGAAGATGCGGAACGCCAGGCACGAACAGCGCTTCCAGTACGTGGCGTGGCAGCAGATCCGCATCCTGGACCTGCAGCGCTGTGTCGCCGCCACCCGGACCGACCGGCCCGTGCGCTTCAACCTGACGCTCACCGATCCGGTCGAGCGCTACCTGGACGGGACGGCGCAGGGCGGGTGGCGGGGGATCGCCGGCGAGTATCGGGTCACCCTGGGCGAGGCCTCCGAGGTCGAGCCCGGCCACCGGACCGGCCTCCCCGAACTGCGCGCCTCGGCGGGGGCCTTCTCACGCCTCTGGGCGGGCGTGCGGCCGGCCAGCTCGCTGGCGCTGACCGACGACCTGGCGGGACCGGCGGAGCTCCTGGCCGACCTGGACCGCGCCGCGCCGCCGCAGCCGCAGTTCGACTGGCTGTTCTGACCCGGTCCGGGAGCAGGACGCCGTGAGCCGCTACCTCGGCCTGGACCTGGGCTCCACCAGCATCACGGCCGTGGTGATCGATACCGCGGCCCGCGCCGTGACCGCGATCAGCTCCCGCGCCAACGACGCGGACTTGACCTCGCCCGCCGACCGGGCTCGCGGGCGGTCCGAATGGGACTTCGAGCGCATGCTCGACCTGTCCCTGCTGTGTGCCGGGGAGGCATGCGAGGAGGCGCCCGTCGAGGCGATCGGCGTCACCGGGCAGCAGAAGGGCTGCCAGGTGCTGGCCGCAGAGGGAACCGCGATCGGGCCGTACATCGGCTGGCAGGACCGCCGCACCGCCGAGCCCGCGGCAGGTCAGGCCGGCGGCGGGACCTGGCTCGACCTGATGGCCGAGCGCGGCGGCGCCATCACCCCGTGCGGGCAGCGCCCGCGCTTTGCCGACTCCGGCTGCCCCGTGGCGCATGGGTTCACGGTCCCGCTGCTGTTCTGGCTGAAGCAGGCCGGTGAGCTGCCGGCAGGTGCGCACGCGGGCACGGCACCTGAGCTCCTGGTCGCCCGGCTGACGGGGACGCGGGCGGTCACCGACCCCACCAACGCCGCCGGCTGGGGGGTGTTCGACGTGATGGGCGGCGTCTGGAACGCGGATCTGGTCCGGCGGCTCGGACTGGACCCGTCGCTGTTGCCGGAGGTGGTGCGCTCCTGCCGGCCGGGCGGGCGGCTCCGCCCGGAGATGGCAGACGCGATCGGACTGCGGCGGGCCGTGCCGGTCTCCGTCGCCTCCGGTGACATGCAGTGCTCGTACGCCGGTGCGGTCGCCGATCGCGACGCCTCCGTGGCCGTCAACGTCGGCACCGCCGGACAGTGCAGCGTGTTCGTGGCTGACCTGGGGCCGCTACGCACGCCCGGTCAGCCGTTCGACCACGGCTGGCTGGAGCTGCGGCCCTACATCGGGCAGGGCCATCTGCTGGCCGGCCTGGGCGTGGTGGGCGGTCGCACGCTGCGAGCGCTGCGCGACTTCGTGCTCACCGTCGCCGACGCGCTGGGGCATGCCGACTCCGATCCCGAGGGCGTGTACGACGATCTGGTTCGCTGTGCGCAAGCGGCACCGTCAGGAGCCGGAGGCGTCCTGTGGGATCCCTCGTTCACCGGCGGACGTACCGACGCGTCGGCGCGCGCCGGCATGACCGGCCTTACCCCACAGAACTTCACCATCGGCCACGTGGCGCGCGGGTTGCTGGAAGCGATGGCGCGCGAGTTGCACGGCGGCTACGAGACGGCGCGGCAGATGGGCGCCGGAACGCGCACGGTGCTGGTCGGCTCCGGGAACGGCCTGCGGCGCAATCCGGTGCTGCGCGCTGCGCTGGCGGAGCGTTTCGGCATGCCGCTCACGATGGCGCCCAACGCGGAGGCTGCTGCGGTCGGCGCGGCGCTCTGCGGCGCCGTGGCCGCCGGCGAGTACCCGGACATCGCGGCAGCCTCGAGGCTGTTCCTCTCGCCCGCATAGCGGGTCAGCCGCCGGCGGCGGCACGCTCGAGGATAAACGCGCGCAGGTCCCCAGAGCGTGGCTCCAGCGGCGTCGCCTGCTTGGGGCGCGCCAGAAGCTCTTGCAGTGATGGGGGGATCGGCGGCTCGACGCCCGTGGCCCGGCGCACGGTCTCCGGGAATTTGCCGGCGTCGGCGGTGGCCAGCGCCACCAGCGGCGTGCCGGCGTCCACGCCGCTGGATTCGCGCAGGCGCCGGGCCGCAGCGATGCCCACGGCGGTGTGCGGATCCACCAGCCGTCCGTCGCGACGGTGCACGTCGCGCATGGTGGCCAGAGTGTCGGCGTCGCTGACCGTGCAGCCGCGCAGGTCGGCGCGCACGGCCGCATGGTCGTGGTCCCAGCGCGCGAGGATGCGTTCGAAGTTGGAGGGGTCGCCCACGTCCATGGCGTTGGACAGCGTGGCGTAGCTGGGATGCGGGACGAGCTCGCCGGTGTCGAGGTAGCGCGGCACCACGTCGTTGCGGTTGGTGGCCGCCAGGAAGCCGGCCACCGGCAGTCCCCACCAAGCGGCGTACACGCCGGCGGTCAGGTTGCCGAAGTTGCCGCTGGGCACGCAGAACAGGGGCCGGCCGCGGGAGCGGAGACGCACGCCGGCGAACAGGTAGTAGAACGCCTGCGGCAGCAGGCGGCCCAGGCTGATGGAGTTGGCCGGGCACAGCCGTGCCGCGGCCGCCAACTCCGGATCCGCGAGGGCGGCCTTCACCAGGCGCTGGCAGTCGTCGAAGGAACCGGCCACCTCCAGCGCGTGCACGTTCCCGCCCAGCGCCGTGAGCTGCTGCTCCTGCAGGCGGCTGATGCGGCCCGACGGGTAGAGCAGCACCACGTCGATGCCGCTGCGGCGCCAGAAGGCGCGCGCCACGGCACCACCGGTGTCCCCGGAGGTCGCGACCAGCACCACGACGCCGGGGCCGTCGGGGCTCTTGCGAAGCTGACGCTCCAGCAGCGTCGCAAGAAACGATGCGCCGAAATCCTTGAAGGCGCAGGTTGGCCCGTGGAAGAGCTCCAGCAGGACGATGCCGTCGTGCAGCCGGCTCAGGGCCGGGGCGAACGGAAACGCCTCCTCGACCAGCGAGTCTGCCGCCGCCACCCGCCCGCCGGGCGACGCCGCCAGTTCCTCCTCCAGCAACCGGGAGGTCGCGGCCGTCGACACCTCCCGGAACGAAGCCCCTTCCGGCAGGGCAGCGATCTCGCCCCTCAGGTCCGGGGGCGGATCGGGCTGATAGAGCCCGCCGCCCGGAGGCAGTCCGGCCAATAGCGAGTCGCTGAACGACAGGCGCACGCCGCGATCACGGGTGGAGCAGACCTGCACCTTCCTCCTCCCCCAACCCGCGCCCGGCTCAGCGCTCCGCCAGCACGAGCGGCCCGGACGTGCCGATCTCGGACACGTAGCTGACGGCCTCGAGCCCGACGGCCGCGAACGCGCTCTTCATGGCCTCTCCCACAGCGGCGGCCTGCGCGGTGGTCGCCGCGAGAGCGAACACCGCCGGACCGGAACCGGAGATAGAGCAGCCGATGGCGCCTCCCGCCAACGCCGCCTGCTTGACGCGATCGAACCCCGGGATGAGCGCCGCCCGGACCGGCTCGGCCACCACGTCGTGGAGCGAACGGCCCATCAGCGCCAAGTCGCCGGAGTGCAGCGACGCCACCAGGGCGGCCAGGTTGCCCCACTGCGCCACGGCGTGGGTGAGAGGGATCTGCGTGGGCAGCATGCGCCGCGCCGCCTCGGTGCGGACCTCGACGTCGGGGCTGAGCAGGGCCACGGCCAGGCCGGCCGGCACCGGCAGGCGTATCAGGTCCGGCGGGTCGCTGCCGCGGATCAGGACCACCCCACCCAACAGGGCAGGCGCCGCGTTGTCGGCATGTCCGGCGCCGGCCGCCGCCCGCTCCGCCGCCAGCGCGCACGGCAGCAGCTCTTCGGGGCGCACAGCATCTCCGGCCAGCCGGTTCACGGCGACCAGCGCCGCCGCCGCACTGGCCGCCGAGCCCCCCAGCCCGGACGCCATGGGCATGCCCTTGTGCAGGGCCAGCTCGACCCCGAACGGCTCGCCGAGCCGCTCCAACAGGGCGCGCACGGCGATCACGGCGGTGTTGCGCCCGTCGCGCGGCAGGCGTCCGCCGTCTCCGGTGACCTCCCGCAGGGTTACCCCGCCGGCATCGGTGCGGCGCGCCTCCACGGTGTCGCCCGGATGCGACACGGCAAAGCCCAGCACGTCGAACCCCGACGCCACGTTGGCGACGGTGGCCGGCGCAAACGCCTTCACCTTCCGTGGCTGGCCGCTCATGACCGCTGAAACGCCGGATCGCTCACCGTGCGGAGATCATACCCGAGCCGACCGCCGTCGGTGGTGGCGCCGGTCCCCCGTCTCCGGCACACTCTGCCATGGCGTACTTCAGGAAGCTGGTCGGCGAGCGGTGCTACCTGTCGCCCCTCGATCCGGACGACGCGGCCCGGTTCGCCGAATGGGCCAACGATCCGGAGGTGGCGGCCGGCGTGACGCTGGCCCGCCAGGTACTGGGCGTCGAGCGCATGCGGGACAAGATTGCCCGGCACGCCGCCCGTCAGGCGTACTTCGCCATCGTCGCGCTGGACGGCGACGAGCCGATCGGCAACTGCGGCATCGACGACATCAGCGCCGTCGACCGTACCGGCGAGCTGGTGATCATGATCGGCGACAAGCGCTTCTGGGACCGCGGCTTCGGCACCGACGCCGTGCGCCTGCTGCTGCGCTTCGGCTTCCTGACGCTCGGCCTGAACAACATCCGGCTGCGCGTGCACGCGTTCAACGAGCGGGCCATCCGATGCTACGAGAAGTGCGGCTTCAGGCAGTACGCGTTCTGGCCCGACTCCTGGTACCACGACGGCGAACTGCACGGCAGCGTCTTCATGCACCTGCTGCGCGCCGACTTCGCGGCCGCGGACGGGTAGCGGCGCCGGTCACCGGCCGCCATACTCCGCCATGGCGTACTTCAAGAAGCTGGTCGGCGATCAGTGCTACCTGTCGCCCATCGACCCGGACGACGCGCCGATCTACACCGCGTGGCTCAACGACGCGGATGTTGCCGCCGGCATCACCTTCACGCGCCGCGTCATCAACGTCGCTGGCGAGCGGGAGGCGCTCGCCAGCCTGGCCGGGGAGCCCTATCACTTCGCCATCGTCGCGCTGGACGGCGACGAGCTGATCGGCAACTGCGGCATCGGCGACGTGAGCGCCGTCGACCGCACGGGCGAGCTCGGCATCCTGATCGGCGACAAGCGCTTCTGGAACCGCGGCTTCGGCGCCGACGCCGTCCGGCTACTCCTGCGCTTCGCGTTCCTGACGCTCAACCTGAACAACGTCAGGCTCACCGCGCACGCGTTCAACAAGCGTGCGATCCGCTGCTACGAGAAGTGCGGCTTCAAGCGGTGCGGCTACTGGCCGGACTCCTGGTACCACGACGGCGCGCTGCACGGCACCGTCATGATGTACGTGCTCCGCGCCGACTTCGACGCAGCGTAGCTTGCGCTTCCGGGAGACGTGCAGTAGGTTGGCCGCACGAGTTTCGACCACGGTCCCTTCGGGGACCGATTTTTTTGGGAGGCAGTTCATGAAGAACCGGGCATCTATCGTAGCGGCCATCGCAGCGCTTCTGGCGCTGTGTCTGACGCCCTTGGGCTGGAGCGCCGCGGAGTCCGAGGCCGCGGCGGACGAAACGGTGGCGATCAGCATGTTCATGGGGAACTCCGGCATCCCGCACCCGGTGGATGTCGACCCGAGCAGCAACTGGGCGCTCGACATCGTCGAGCAACTGGCGAACGTAGACATTACCCTGGAGGTGCCGAACTACCAGGATTTCGCCACGAAGATCAACCTGCTGCTGGCGTCCGGCAACCTGCCCGACATCATCCACGGCTGGCAGAAGGCCGATCTGGAGAACGCCGCCGACGCCGGCGCGTTCATCGATCACAAGCCGTATTACGACAATTCCCCGATCATGCAGGCACGGGTATCTCAGCTCGCCTTCGACCTGGCGGCGACGCCGAACGGACTCCACTTCGCCATTCCGATGGTGATGAGCGCCCGCGAGCCCGGCTGGGGCAACCTGGTGCGCTACGACCTGCTCGAAGAGTACAACGGCGGCGAATTCCCCGGCACGGTCGACGGATACCTCGACTTCCTCCGGTGGGTCAGGGACACCAAGGAGAATTCCACGCCGCTCTCCTCCCGTCTCGCCTGGGGCGGACGGCTGTTCTGCAACGGCGACACCATCTTCCTCTGGCACGGCGTACCGGCCTACGGCACGCGCATCCAGGACGGCACGGTGCACCACAACTTCACGCTCCCCGCCATGAAGGAAGCCCTCAAGGTGTGGCGACAGGCGTTCGACGAAGGCATCCTGGATCCGGAGTTCGCCACCAGCGATACGGCCGCCTGGGTGCAGAAGAGACGTGAGCGACACGTCTCCATGTTTTCCAACGCCACCGACCAGGTGATCCCCGGGTACGACAACCTGCTGAACGCCGGCCAGGTATGGGTGTACACGCCGCCACTCGAAGAATTCCCGGAAGCCTTGACGGATACCAGGTACATGATGGACACGAGCATCAGCTACGGCGTGGACATCTTTCCGATATCGAGCCATCGCACCGGCATCACGTCCGCCGCAAAGGACCCGGATCGGGCGTGGCGAGTCCTCGAAGCCTTTGCGTCGGACGAGCTGTGGGACATCATCTCGTGGGGCCGGGAAGGCAAGGAGTACACGGTGCAGGACGGCACGCGCGTGGCTACCGACCGCCTCTACCTCCGCGACATCGATGACTCCGACTCCCACTACTGGACCCTGCACCTCGGCATCATCAGCGGATTCTGGCCCACGCAGGTCAAGTACGCCGTCCAGGCCGGCCGACACCCGATGGAGTGGCAGCGCGCCTACGACAGCGCGGCGTGGCTGATCGAGAAGGACCGCGAGGTAGTGGGCCTGAACTATCTGTCCTTCGTACCCACGGACCCGGAGGTCAGCAAGAAGGCCGGGGAGGTCAACCCCTTCATCAGCGCGGCCATCGCCAAGGCGATCTCCGGTCAGATCACCCTGGAAGAGTTCGACGAAGAGGTGGCGAAGTTCCAGCAGGAATTCGGCTTCATCTACGACTACCACACCCGCTACGTCCAGGAGAACAGGGACGAGCTGCGCGCCAAGAACGTCAAGATGGTCGACTGGTAGGGCAACTGCGCAGCGTAGCACCGAACCCGAGGGGCGCATGCTCAGGTATGCGCCCCTCGCTTTGACTGACGGCAGGAGAGGGACGAGCGAGATGGCAGACGCAGCGGCAGCGGCGGCCCGCCCGGCGTCACGGCGGAAGATCACGAAACGAGCTCTCTCGCTGTTCGCGCTGTTCCTGCCGGCGGCGGTGCTGCTGTTCCTGTTCAACTACCTGCCCATCTACGGCATCATCATCTCCTTCAAGGACTTCACGCCGTATCGGGGCATTCTGGGAAGCGCCTGGGCCGGGCTCGACCACTTCCGCTTCTTCCTGTCCGATGCCCGCTTCTGGAACGTCGTCAAGAACACGATCTACATCAGCCTGCTCGACATCCTGATCGGATTTCCGGCTCCCATCGTGTTCGCACTGCTGGCCAACGAGATCGCCAGCAATCCGTTCAAACGGGTCAGCCAGACCGTGTCGTACCTGCCCCATTTCGTCTCCTGGGTCGTGGTCTACGGGATCATGTATCAACTCCTCTCGCCGCTCCACGGCATGCTGAACAAGCTCGTCGTCCTGTTCGGCGCCGATCCCGTCCACTTCATGGGGCGGGTGGACCTGTTCCGGCCGCTGGTCGTCACCCTGGAGATCTGGAAGAACATGGGATGGGGGGCGATTCTCTATTTCGCCGCGCTGACCACCATCGACTCCGATCTCTACGAGGCGGCCTACATCGACGGATCCAGCCGGCTGCGCATGGTCTTCTCCGTGACCCTGCCCGGCCTGCTGCCGATGATCATGCTGCTGTTGACCTTCCGGATCTCGCGCCTGTTCCTGGTCGAGTTCGAGCGGATCTTCGTTTTTGCCAACCCGTTGAACTACGAGGTCTCCGACGTGCTCGCCGTCTACATCTACCGACTCGGGCTGGAGCAGGCCCAGTACAGCCTTACCGCGGCTATCGGACTGGTGCAGTCCGTCATAGCGTTCGCGCTGCTGTTCGCCGCGCACAAGGTCGCACGCAAGTTCACCGGGACCGGCCTGTGGTAGGAACACTGCGCTATCGATCCGCGTCCCGCCGGGTCTTCGAGGTCTTCCTCTATCTCGGGTTCATCCTGCTGGGCCTCTGCATCGTGCTGCCCTTCATGCACGTGGCGGCGGTGTCGCTGAGCAGCAAGAGCGCGATCCTGAAGAACCAGGTGACGATCTTTCCCGTGGAGCTCTACACCAGGGCCTACGACATCATCCTGAACAGCCGGCTCTTTCTTACCAGCCTGATGAACACCCTGCTCCTGACGGTGGTCAATACGCTGGTAGCGATCGTGATCGCGGTGAGCGCCGCGTACGCGCTTGCGAACAAGCACTTCGTCGGCATGCGCACCGCGCTGGTCTACACGCTGATCCCGCTGTACTTCTCCGGCGGACTCATCCCGTTCTACCTGATCGTGAACTCCTACGGGCTGAACAACACCAGGCTCGCCCTGATGCTTCCGTACCTGGTGGACCCGTTTCTGATCATCGTCTTCCGCAACGCCATCGTGCGGCTGCCGCAGGAGATCATGGAGTCGGCCGAGGTGGACGGAGCGTCGGAGTTCACGATTCTCTTTCGGATCGTCTTCGCCCTCATCATTCCCATGGTGGCCGCCTTCACCATCATTTCCGCGGTGTTCTACTGGAACATGTGGTTTCCCGTACTCATCTTCATTCGCGACAAGTGGAAATGGACGCTCCAGTACATGCTCCGCGACATCTACACCAATCCGCTGATCGGCGGCGGACAGCTCGACGTCGGCAACGTCGTCGAGGATCTCGGCAACATTCTCCCTCAAAACCTGATCAACGCGGCGATCATCTGCACCATCCTGCCGGTCGTCATCATCTACCCGTTCCTGCAGCGCTATTTCATCCACGGCGTCATCGTGGGCGCCGTCAAGGGTTGAGAGGCCTGAGCCAGATCAGCCGCCACCCGAAGGGATCGAGGACGCCGTCCAGCGGAGCCGGTGAACGCTCCAATCCATCGACGATCGAGACCGTCGCCTGATCGACGCCGAGCATCTCCCAGTTCACGGTGAGCGCGAACGCCGTCCGCTCGCGACTCAGGTTCGATACGACGGCGAGCACGCCGTTGACAGGGTGCCGGTAGAGGCTCACGTGGATGCCGGCGGAGTCGGCGCGCACGTACTCCGCGTTGCTCCAATAGGGCACGAAATCGGCGTTGCCGCGACCGAAATCGTCCATGAGCCGCCAGATACGTGAGGCCAGATCGAGATCCTCCAGTCCGTTGCGGTTCAATGGCCTGACCGGGACATCATGGATCAACGTGATGGCCCATGCCTGCTCGAAGGTGAAGCCCTGCCCGTAACAGAGGAACTCGGCCGGAACGCCCCACTGACGGCCCATGAACTCCGTGCGAAACGCGTCGAGCGGGAGCTGGGTCGCCGCATCCTCACTTCCGCGGACGTCCTGGAACTGCTCCCCGTCCCAGTAAGAGGTGCCGAACCCGAGCGTCGGCATGACCATGCAGGTCGAATTGTGCACGTTGATCTGCCCCTCGGGGTTCCGCGACGTGACCGCGTTGTGGATGCGACGCATGGCGCTGCGGACGCCGAAGATGGGGTACGACTTCGCGATCGATCCGTCGGGCCGCGTGCTGCCGCAGCCATGCAGGGTGTTGATGCAACCGGCCGGGAACTCGGTGCCGTCGAGATACACGCCGTCGATCCCGAACTCGTCCATGGTCTTGGCGATGGCGTCCGCGACGAAGTCCTGCCATGCGCTGTTGAGGCACACCACCCACGCCGACTGATCGGGCTGCGGTGGGGCGCGGTACAGCGGGTAGCCGTACGCGGGCGTGGTGAGGCAGACGGCCCCGAAGTCCCGCCACTCGGGCGCCGCGCTGGAGATCAGGAACCCGTAGTACAGCAGGATCCTGAGCCCCCGCTCGTGACACGCCGCGACCCATTCGAGCAGCCGCTCGCGATCGACCGGGATCGTGTGCGCCTCGATGTCGGTCCAGAACTGGTGCAGTACCACGGTCCTCACGCCCGCCTGCACGCAGCGATCCAGAAACGCGGGCGCCAGGGTCAGCGGTTCCGTGAACGCGGGCGGAGCCGGTCCGACATGGATGCACCGGTAATCCCACGCTCCCCGTTCGTTCGCCCTGACCGGCGTGGCCTGCAGGCCGAACGTGTACCGCAGGGGCTGGTAGCGCTCCCCGCGCTCGCCCGTGACTGCCGCGTCCCGAATCACGGCGTTGGCAAGCTCCGGCGCGGTGTCCCACGCAGGCGGCCGCTGCGACTCCGGCGCCAACCGCAGCGGCGCGGAGACCAGGTGGAGCGTGAGCACCACGCGGTCCCCGTCGCGGACGATCTCCGTTGCCGGCGCGCCCGGCGCGACGTGCCAGTCGCGGTCCGACTCGCCGAACCAGGCCAGTCCGCGGTCCTCGTCTCCCAGCCAGACGTACGGCCGGAACCCCATCTTCACCGCGCTGTCCGGGAGCGCCCCGGCGTTCCGGGCCGTCCCCCATGCCCCCGGAAAGTGATAGAGGTACCCCGCGTGCTCGGCGCGGATGGGAATCTCGATCGACAGGGCGTCAAGGTCGACGGCGTCGGCCGCGGCGACTTCGACGTCGAAGCGGATCATGCCGTCGAACTCGACGTGCGCCTGCACGCGCAGGTCGAGGTTCGCCGCGGTCAGGCGCTGTTCCAGCACGACCTCATCGAAAGCCGACGCCACCTCGTCGATCGTTTCCGCTGCGAATCGCAGGTCCCGGCCGCCGGCGACCGCGGTCAGCCGTGCGGGCCCATGCAGGACCCGACCGCCTGCCGCGGTCACCGATTCGAGCAGGGAGCCGGGAGCGAACCGGTAGGTCCTTCCCGAACAGGAAACCGTAAACGCTCCGTCCGCGCGCGAGTCACACGTGAGCGGCGTCCAGGCTGCGGGCACTCCGGGATCGAGCCCGGCGCGGGAGCCCCACCAGTCCGGCCTGTCCGGTGGATCGGCGCTCTGGATGAGATGCGTGACGCACTCGCGACCCCACCGGTCGACCAGGACGGCCTGCAGTTCAGCCGTGCCCGACGGCACCTGCGCCAAGTCGAGCACGACCGTACGGCCCGACGGCTGGTCGAAGTCGTCGATTCTGGTCCGTACGAACTGCTGGCGCCGGGCGCGGTGCCAGACCCAGAGCTCGACCGCCGATCCTCGCGCGATGAAGGCATCGCCGACCGGAACGACCGTGGCGTGCAGTGTGTCACCGTCGAATCGGACGTACGCACAGAGCGTGATCTGGCGTGGTGAAGTGCCGTTCTTCCTCATGACGTCCGCATTGTGCATCGACACCGCCCACTTCCTCGACCACCATGACGCATGTCCCGCGTCAAGCTCGCCCTGATCGGCTGTGGCGGCATGTCCGCCGCGCACGTGCGGCGCTTTCACCTGCTCCGCGACCGTTTGCAGCTCGTGGCGGCCGTCGACGTCGACGAGGCAAAGGCACGACATGTCCGGGAGCACCTCCCGGACGTACGGGTCGCCACCGATTACCGCTCCGTCCTCGACCAGGTGGACGCCGTGCTCGTCGTGCTGCCGCACCACCTGCACCACCCGGTCGCGAGGGACTGCCTGGAAGCCGGCACGCACGTCCTCCTGGAGAAACCGATGGCGAACAGCGAAGAGGAATGCCTGGACCTCATCGCCACCGCGGAGCGGGTCGGCCGCGTCCTGATGATCGCCTACTGCATGCGCTTCCACCCCGTGGTCGCGGCCCTGAAGGACGAGCTCGACCGGCAGTCCTTCGGCGAGGCGTTCCAGGTCAGCATCTGGACCGAGCAGATGACCCGCTATCCGCCGGGTCACTGGGGCAGCCGGGCGGCGACGCTGGGCGGGGGGCAGCTCTTCAGCCACGGCTGCCACTACATCGACATCCTGCTCTGGTTCCTCGGAGAGCCCGTCAGCGGCACCCACCTGGGCACCAACACCGGCACGCCGTGGATGGAGCGCGAGGGCACCTCCAACGTGACCATGAAATTCGCGGGCGGCCGGCTGGGCTACCACTTCGGCACGTGGGGCGCGCGCGGCACCCGGCTGCGCTATTCCATCCATGCCCACTGCAGCGAGGGCATGATCGAGGCGGACGTCAGCGGGCATCGCCTCCTGGCCCACGCCCGCGGAGAACGGAAACTCCTCATGGAGAGCGAGGCCGGAGCCGGCAAGCATACCGAGAACGAGATGGCCCACTTCCTCGATTGCGTCGAATGCGGGCAGACGCCGATGACCGGCGGCGAGGCCGGCCTGCAAAGCCTGCGCGTCATCTGGAGGCTATACGAGGCCGAGCAGCGCGGCGTGGTCGCCGACCTGCGAGGCCTCGGCCTGCCGGCGCGCTGAGCCCTGCCAGGCCCGCCGCACGCGCGGGCGTAAAGAGAGCCCCCGACACGGATGCCGGGGGCTCCAGAATTCCGGGAACGCTATCCCGCTACTCGTCGATCCACCACTGCTCCATGCGAAGCCAGCGGCGAATGCCCCAGGCGTTGTAGCCGACCGGATTGTTGCGGATCCGATTGTGGACGTAGTGGAAGTTTGCGGCGCCGCCGAGAGTCAGCTCGGTGCCGTCCAGGTTGTTCAGCACCACCAGCTCGGTGGCCTGGATCGCCAGCTCCATCCGCTCGTCCGGATCGAGCGACTGGGCCGACGCGTCGGCCAGCCGCTTCAGCTCCAGCAGCCCCTCGCGGTACGGCTCCGGAGGCTCGATGCCGTCCTTGCCGCCCGTTTCGAGCCAGTCGCGCACCTCGTACTGATAGAGGGCATGCAGATAGAGCGCGTCGGTTCCCCAGAACCAGTGGCCGGAGCCCGATGCGATCAGCGGCAACTCGCTGCCGATGAACCACGGCCGCACGCCTTCGCTCCACGTCCTCGGTTGGCAGAAGGTCTTGATCTTCAGGTCCCGATCCCAGTTCTCGCACTGGGCCGTGATCACCTCGGCGAGCTCCCAGTCGGTGAAGATGCCGATGTCCATCTCGATGCGCCCGCCGTCGGCATATTGTCGGTAGCCGTCGCTGCCCACCGCCAGCCCCAGGTCGTCCAGGATCTGGTTGGCCTCGGCCAAGTCATAGCGCGTCCACTGCTCCAGGTGGTCCCACATCGCCTGCACGCGCGGGTCGGCGCTCTGGCCGATCGGCTTGTCCGGGTCCAGGCGAGGCCGGCCGACCAGCTTGGCTCGGAACTCGTACAACTCGGGGGTGGCGTAGGCGCGCATCATCTGCTCGTTGTCGATGCCGAGCTGCAGCGCCTGCAGGAAGTCGTTGTTCAACAGCAACGCGGCGAGCTTGTCGTCGTTCTCGTTCTCAGGGTTCTCCAGCGCGTTGGTGATCCACGCCAGCTTGCGCTTGATGAACACCCAGTAGTTGTGGAACCCGGGCGGCGTGACCAGCCGGTAGTTGCCGTTAGCCTGCTGCTGGAACAGCACCGCGCCCACCGGCGGACCCATGGCATGCCAGTCGTACTCGCCCGCGGCAAGCTGCAGCTTCTCCACCTCCTTGTCCTTGACGTAGGTCACGCGCAACTCGTCGGCGTAGGGAAGCTGCTGGCCGTTCTCGTCCACCTTCCAGTAGTAGGGGTTGCGCACCATCACCATCAACTCGCCTTCCTTCACCGTCTCGGGAACCCAGGGCCCGAGGGTGGGGCGCTCGGTGTTGGTGCCGGCGCGGTGCACGGTGTTGAAGTCCTGCCACGCCTCGGTCGGATCGCCCAAGTCCTCGTTGTGCTTGGGATGGAACTGTTTCAGGTAGTGGGCGGGCTCCGGATCGAGATAGTTCCAGCCGATGTTCTTGTGGTAGTTGGCGAACGGCGCCGCGAACTTGATCACGATCGTGTAGTCGTCGACCATCGTGAACTCGGCCAGCTCCCCGCCGATGATGAAGTCGGAGGGCGCCACCGACAGCGGGGTCGCGTCCGGGTCGGGGGAATAGAGCCTGATGTCCTCCCACTTGAACATCACGTCCGCGGCGGTGAATTCCTCGCCGTCCGACCACTTCACGCCCTTCCGCAGATGGATGGTGTAGGTCGTCAGATCGTCGCTCCACTCGATACTCTCGGCGAGGTTCGGGTAGCGGTGAGTGCCTGAGGGCACGCTGACGTCGATCAGCCCCTCGTTCATGTAGCGGGTGATGCTGCCGAAGCTGGTGTACAGCGCCTCGATGTGGCGCAGCGTGCCTCCGTACTTGCCGACGGCCTCGAACGCCTGCTCCACGGGTGGCAAGTCGGGCAGCCGCTCCTCGACCGGGGGAAGCTCCCCGGCGGCGACCTTGGCCGCCAGCACCGGCGACTCGCTGTAGCTCGCCATCCGGCTGTCCGGCGTGATCACCGGGACGATGTCGGCGCCGGTCGCTGTCATGACCGTTCCGCAGAGGAACAGACAGGCCAGCAGTGCCAGGCCATGCGATGCGCGGAAGCGCTTTCGGTTCAGTAGGTTCATGACCGACCTCCTCGAATAATGTTGCCAGTGCACCACTTGTGACCGGCAATGTCAAAGAGCCCCCGACACGGTGCCGGGGGCTCTGTGGTATCCGGGAACGCTATCCCGCTACTCGTCGATCCACCACTGCTCCATGCGCAGCCAGCGGCGAATGCCCCAGGCGTTGTAGCTGATCGGATTGTTGCGAATCCGGTTGTGGATGTAGAAGAAGTTGGCGGCGCCCCCAAAGGTCAGCTCGGTGCCGTCCAGGTTGTTCAGCACCACCAGCTCCGTGGCCTGAATCGCCAACTCCATCCGTTCCTCGGGATCGACCGACTGGGACGACGCGTCAGCCAGCCGCTTCAGCTCCAGCAACCCCTCGCGGTAGGGCTCCGGCGGCGCCACGCCAATCTGGCCCCCCGATTCGAGCCAGTCGCGCACCTCGTACTGGTAGAGCGCGTGCAGGTAGAGGGCGTCAGTGCCCCAGAACCAGTGGCCGGAGGCCGACTCGATCATCGGCAGCTCGCTGCCGAGCCACCACGGCCGCACGCCTTCGCTCCACGTCTTCTGGATGCAGAAGGTCTTGATCTTGACGTCGCGCTCCCAGTTCTCGCACTGGACGGTGGTCACCTCGGCGCGAGCTCCGGAGTCGGAGAAGATGCCGATGCTCAACTCGATGCGTCCCCCATCCGCATACTGGCGGAAGCCGTCATCGCCGACCGCCAGGCCGAGATCGTCCAGGATCTGGTTCGCCCGGTCCAGGTCGTAGTTCGTCCACTGCTCCAGGTGGTCCCACATCGCCTGTACGCGCGGGTCGGCGCTCATGCCGATCGGCTTGTCGGGATCGAGCCGTGGCCGGCCCACCAGCTTTGCTTGGAAGTCGTACAGCTCCGGCGTGGTGTAGGCGCGCATGATCTGCTCGTTGTCGATGCTGAGCTGCAGCGCCTGCAGAAAGTCATTGTTCAGCAACAGCGCGGCCAGTTTGTCGTCATTGGGGTTCTGCGGGTCCTCCAGGGCGTTGGTGATCCACGCCAGCTTGCGCTTGATGAAGATCCAGTAGTTGTGGAACCCGGGCGGCCTGACCAGCCGGTAGTTGCCGTTGGCCTGCTGCTGGAACATCACGGCGTCCACCGGCGGACCCATGGCGTGCCAGTCATATTCGCCGGCGGCGAGCTGCAGCTTCTCCACCTCCTTGTCCTTGACGTAGGTCACGAGCAACTCGTCGGTGTAGGGAAGCTGCTTGCCCTCCTCGTCGACCTTCCAGTAGTAGGGGTTGCGCACCATCACCATCAGCTCGCCTTCCTTCACCGTCTCGGGAACCCAGGGCCCGAGAGTGGGGCGCTCGGTGTTGGTGCCGGCGCGGTGCACGGTGTTGAAGTCCTGCCACGCCTCGGTCGGATCGCCCAAGTCCTCGTTGTGCTTGGGATGGAACTGTTTCAGGTAGTGGGCGGGCTCCGGATCGAGATAGTTCCAGCCGATGTTCTTGTGGTAGTTGGCGAACGGCGCCGCGAACTTGATCACGATCGTGTAGTCGTCGACCATCGTGAACTCGGCCAGCTCCCCGCCGATGATGAAGTCGGAGGGCGCCACCGACAGCGGGGTCGCGTCCGGGTCGGGGGAATAGAGCCTGATGTCCTCCCACTTGAACATCACGTCCGCGGCGGTGAATTCCTCGCCGTCCGACCACTTCACGCCCTTCCGCAGATGGATGGTGTAGGTCGTCAGATCGTCGCTGATCTCGACGCGCTCGGCGAGGTTCGGGTAGCGGTGAGTGCCTGAGGGCACGCTGACGTCGATCAGCCCCTCGTTCATGTAGCGGGTGATGCTGCCGAAGCTCGTGTACAGCGCTTCGATGTGGCGCAGCGTACCGCCGTACTTGCCGACCGCTTCGAACGCCTGCGCCACAGGGGGCAAGTCGGGCAGCCGCTCCTCGACCGGGGGAAGCTCCCCGGCGGCGACCTTGGCCGCCAGCACCGGCGACTCGCTGTAGCTCGCCATCGGGCTGTCCGGCGTGATCACCGGCACGATGTCGGCGCCTGTCGCTGTCATGGCCGTTCCACACAGGAACAGACAGGCCAGCAGTGCCAAGCCATGCGACGCGCCGAAGCGCTTTCGGTTCAGTAGGTTCATGACCGACCTCCTCGAGTCAATGCTGCCAGTGCACCACTTGTGGCCTGCGCTGTCAACGTGACGCCCTCCGGGGGCTTGTCATCGCGCGTCCATCTGGCCAGAGTGACCCGCCCCCGGAGGTGGCGGAACCATGGGAAAACTGGAGCGGGACGGGCGCGTCATCGTCGCGGAGGGGGGGAGCTGCCCCTCCATGGAGCGCCTGAGCAACGGCGACCTGCTGGTGTCGTACCGCGACGATACGCTCGAGAGGATCGGGGTGAGCGTGACGCGCTCCACCGACGGCGGCCGAACGTGGCGCAAGGAGCACACCTTTGCCTACGGCTTGTCGGCGGATGAGGCCGATGAGCGATTCTACGGCCACCACGGCATGGCGCAGCTCGCCGACGGCACCATCATGCTGCCCTACAACGTGTACGGGACCACCTACAGCGGCGTCTACAACCGCACCGTGTGCGTACGCACGTCGGTGGATCAGGGGCACACCTGGTCGGAGCCCATCGTCGTGGTGCCGGGGCCGGGTCCGGCATCCGGGTGGTCTTCGGCGATCTCCTACGGCAAGATCCGCACCCTGCACGACGGGACGGTCATCCTGCCGATCATCGGCCGGCACGAAGGCGACCGTTTCGGCCGCCATGGATACCTCACCTCCCACGACGGCGGCGACACCTGGGACAGCTACGTGACCGCCGCCTGCGACCGTTACTCCGGCGACGAGGCCGACTTCCTGCAACTGCCCTCGGGCCGCATCCTGTGCGTCAACCGCGATCCTTCCAACACCTACGGGCACGGGGTCGGCCCGCTGTTCTGCAACTGGAGCGACGACAACGGCGCCACCTGGAGCAGCCACGAGATGGTCGGCTGGTCCGATCCGCGCTACGGCCACTCGCCGGCTCTGTTTCTCACGCGCACCGGCACGGTCATCTGCGGCTATCGGCACGTGGCCGAGATGGACCACCTGAACATCGGCAGCGTGGCGTTCTGCTACGTCAAGGAAGACGGACTGGACTGGAGCGGCGAGACCTACATCTACGGCGGCATCATGTTCCTTTCCTTCCTGATGCAGTTCGACGCCATGGGGCAGGGCTACCCAAGCTTCGCCTACGCCGACGACGACCGCATCCTGGTCGTGCACCACAACCAGCCGCCGTGGGCGGTGTCCAAGCGCGACATCGAGGGCGTGTTCTACGTCGAGCAGGACGAAGATCCCGCTTGGCGCGGCGACGTGGGCTGAGGTAGCATCCCCATCATGTCGGCCGCCGGCTCCGGTAACGCGGCACCCGACGACCTGCTGATCGAAGTCCGCGACCTGCGCGTGGAGTTCCGGCTGACCGAGGGCCTGCTGCGCGCCGTGGACGGGGTCAGCTTCGACGTGCGCAGCCACCAGACCCTGGGCGTGATGGGCGAGTCGGGGTGCGGCAAGAGCGTGACCGCACGCGCCATCATGGGCATCCTGCCGATGCCCCCCGCCCACGTCACCGGCACGATCAACTATTACGAAGGCGGGCAGCCCGTCGATCTGGTGGGCCTGGATCCCAAGGGCGACCGGTACCGCGACATCCGCGGCAACCGGATCAGCATGATCTTCCAGGAGCCGATGACCGCCCTCAGCCCCGTGCACGCCGTCGGCAACCAGATCGGCGAGGTGTTGCGCGTGCACCGGGAAATGACCCGCGACGAGGCGCGGGCGCACACCATCGATCTGCTTGACCGGGTCGGCATCAGCGATCCGCATCGGCGCATCAAGCAGTACCCGTTCGAGATGAGCGGCGGCATGAACCAGCGCGCCATGATCGCCATGGCGCTGGCATGCCGGCCGAGGCTGCTGATCGCCGACGAGCCCACCACCGGTCTGGACGTGACCATTCAGGCTCAGATCATGGACCTGATCCAGGGCCTGCAGGCGGAGTTCGGCATGGCGGTGCTGTTCATCACGCACGACCTGGGATTGATCGCCGAGATGGCCGACACCGTGCTGACCATGTACATGGGGCAGATCGTGGAGGCCGGCAGCGCCGACCAGGTCTTCTACGGACACACGCACCCCTACACCGAGGGGCTGCTCAAGTCGATTCCCATCGTCGCTGCCGAGCACCATCGCCTGGCGCCGATCCGCGGCAACGTCCCCAACCCCTATGCCCGGCTCTCGGGCTGCCGCTTCCGCTACCGCTGCCACCGGTACATCGGCGACATCTGCGATCAGGATCCCCCGCACTTCGATGCCGCGCCCGGGCACCTGACCAAGTGCTGGCTTCACAAGGCGGGTGAGTTGCACGAACCCGCCGGAGCCGCCCGATGAGCCAGGGCACCGAGCCCACCGCACCGCTGCTGCGGGTGGAGCACCTGTTCAAGTACTACCCGGTGACCGCCGGCCTGCTGAAGCGCAAGGTGGCCGAGGTGCGGGCGGTGGACGGCGTCAGCTTCGACGTGGACAAGGAGGAGACCTTCGCGCTGGCCGGCGAGAGCGGCTGCGGCAAGACCACGGTGGTGCGCAGCATCGCCCGCCTGGTGGACCCGGACGGTGGGCGGGTGCTGCTCAAGACCGATCGCGTGGAGGAGTACCGCGACGCCGACGGCTGGCTCGACCTGGCCACGCTGCCGGCCCGCGAGACGAAGGCCGTGCGCCGCGACCTGCAGGTCGTCTTTCAGGACCCCGATTCGTCGCTGAACCCGCGCTTCACGATCAAGAACATCGTCGGCGAGCCGCTGGTCGTGCATGGCCTGGGCGGACGCCGCGAGATAGCGGAGCGGGTGGACGAGCTTCTGCGGCTGGTTGGCCTGGACTCCAGCCACCTGAACCGCTTCCCGCACGAGCTCTCGGGCGGGCAGAAGCAGCGGGTCGGCATCGCCCGCGCGCTCGCCCTGGAGCCGAAGCTGATCCTGGCCGACGAACCGGTCTCCGCCCTGGACATGTCGATTCAGGGACAGATCCTCAACCTGATCGAGGACCTGCGCGACAGGCTCGGGTTGACCATGCTGTTCATCGCCCACGACCTGTCGGTGCTGTCCCACGTCAGCGAACGCATGGGGGTGATGTACCTCGGCAACCTGGTCGAAGTCGGCGCCACCACCGATCTGTTCCGCACACCCCGGCACCCCTACTCGGAGGCGCTGCTCACGGCCATTCCGCAGCCCGACCCCAAGCGCAAGGTGGAGCGCGTCATCCTGGAGGGCCAGGTGCCCTCACCCCTCAACAAGCCGAGTGGATGCCCGTTCCATCCGCGCTGCCCCTACCGGCAGCAGCGCTGCGAGGCGGAGGTCCCCGAGCTGCGCCCGCTCGGCGACAGGATGGTGGCCTGTCATTTCGCGGAGGAGCTCGACCTGCGCGGCTCGCTGCAGAGCGACGTGATGGGACGGCTGGGCCTGAGCTGACCTGATCGCGCCGGCACCGCAGCGCGGGCAGCGTCCCCTACCAGCCCTTCCAGCTCCCGTCGGCGTGGCGGTACTGCCGGAACGCGGTCGGCCGGTAAGGGAGGTCCGCGATGTCGGCTTCCTTGACGGTGATTCCCAGACCCGGCTCGCCGGGGATGTTCATGTACCCGTCCGCGACGCGGAACGGATGCTCGGCGAAGCGATCGAACTGCTCGAAGAAGCTGGTCGTCGTCTCCTGGATCAGGAAGTTGGGCATCGCCGCGTCGGCGTGGATGACCGCCGCGTGACCCACCGGCCCGCTGACATTGTGAGGGGCCATCAGCATCTGCTGCGCGTCCGCCAGCCGCCCGATCTCCAGCATCCGGTGGATGCCGAAGCACTCGGTGATGTCGGGCTGCAGGATCGCGCACGCACGGCGGTCGATCAGCTCCCTGAACTGCGCCACGGTGAACAGCTTCTCGCCGGTGGCGATCGGCACCGGGCTGCGCGCGCTCACCTCGGCCAGCGCCGCTACCGAGCCCACCTTGACCGGCTCCTCGATGAACAACGGGCGCAGCGGCGCGACCGCATGGGCGAAGGCGATGGCCAGCTCCGGCACCGGGCTGCCATGGGTGTCGAGCAGGATCTCCAGCTCGGGGCCGGCCGCCTCGCGCATCGCCTGGGCGCAGGCCACCGAGTGCTCGACGGCGGCGGGATCCAGCGGCGTGGTGCGGGTCTCCAGCGGGTTGCCCTTGATCCCGGCAAAGCCCTTCTGCTGCGCGGCGACGGCGGTGGCCGCGGCTTCGTCGGGGCTGGCGAAGCTGCCCCCGTTCGAGTACACCCGCACCCGCTCGCGGCGCCGGCCGCCGAGCACGGTGCTCACCGGCACGCCCCACGCCTTGCCGGCCAGGTCGTACAGCGCCATGTTCACGGCCGCCGCGGCGGTGCCGTACACCGCTCCCCCCTTCCAGGGCACCCGGTCGGTGAGATCCTCGGTGAGGGCGATCACCTGCAGCGGGTCGGCGCCGAGCAGCAGCTCGCGCCAGGCGTGGAGCTGCGCTTCGACCGGCTCGATCAGCCACTCCGCCGTCCCCTCGCCCCAGCCGCTCATGCCGGCATCGGTCTCCAGCTTCAGCAGCAGCCATCCCTTCTCGGTGCTTGCGATCGCCTCCCCCGTTCCCGGGTCACGGACCTCCTGACCGGTGGCGACGCTGAACTTGTACGTTCGGACCGCGGTTATCTTCATAATCCTACCCTGCCTGACGCGTACGGTAGCCGATGCGCGGCATCGCCGGCGCGCTGCCGTTCCGCGGTATGATCGCCGCTGCGAAGGCCAGGAGGTGACTCATGGGATCTGACTCGCTCACCGTCGCCGTGATCGGCTGCGGCCGACTTGGGCAGCACTACGCGGCGGTCTACGCGACCCGCCCCGACACCACGCTGGTGGCCATCGCCGAGGCGAACCCCGAGCGGCGCACGGTCGTCGGGGAGCGCTTCGGCGTGACCGCCCTGTTCACCGATGCACGCTCGCTGTTCGCCGAGGTGGTGCCGGACGTCGCGGCCCTGGTGCTGCCGGTGCGTTACATCAAGGACGCGGTGCTGGCGGCCGTCGCCGCCGGCGTACGCGGGGTCACCACCGACAAGCCGATCGCCGCCACCCTGGCCGACGCCGACGCCATGGTGGACGCCTGCCGCGAAGCCGGCGTCGTGTTCGGCGGCGGCAACCTGCAGCGCGCCCGCGCCGACGTCCAGGAAGCCGCGCGCTGGCTCCACGCCGGCGAGTTCGGTCCGATCACCGGAGCGGCGGTCCACCGCTGGGGAAGCGGCGGCGAGATCTCCGGCGGAGGCTGCCAGCACGTCTCCGTGCTGCGGCTGCTCACGGGCGCGGAGGTCGCCGAGGTGGTGGCGTGGGGCACGCCGGAACACAAGCTGGCCGACGGCGAGGACGAAGAAGGACTGATCATCAACGGGCGCTTCACGATGAGCGACGGCTTGGCGGTGCCGGTATTCGGCGCGGAGACGCCGCAGAAAGGCGTGGACGTGTGGACCGAACGGGCGCTGATCCGCTGGGATTGGGAGGCCACCACGGTCCATGCCGGCCGCGACGCGGCCGGCCGACGCCTGCCCCTGGACCGGCCCTTCACGCCGGTCGCCTTTCCGCAGTTCGGCTACCTCGGCACCTCCATCGGCTCCTTCCTGGACGCGGTCCGTACCGGCAGCGAGCTGTGGATCTCCGGACACGACCTGCGCCAGGCCCTGGAGGTGGCGATCGCCGCCAAGCGCTCCGCCGCATGCGGCTCCGTACCGGTCGCGCTGCCGCTGGCCGATCGCACCCTGACCCTGCGCCCCCGTCCCTACCGGTGGCTCGGCGGCGACGTGACAGGACGCGAGCAGAGCGCCGCGGAAGCCGCCGCCCCGTGGGCCGGCTACTGATCGGCCGCGCGCGATCAGTTGCTGCTGAAGGGGTCGGCGGCGTCGCGCAGGCCGTCCCCGACGAAGTTGAACGCCAGGATCGCCGCCACCACGAACAGCGCCGGGATCAGGTACCACACGTTGTTGACCAGGTTGTTGATGTTCTGTGCCTCTTCCAGCATGACGCCCCAGCTCGTCATGGGTGAGCGGATGCCCAGACCCAGGAAGCTCAGGCTGGTCTCGGCCAGGATCATGCCGGGGATGGCCAGGGTGAGGTTCACCAGCAGGTAGCTGGAGATGTTCGGGACCAGGTGAAGCGCCATGATGCGCCCGGTGCCGGCGCCGATGTTGCGCGCCGCCAGGATGTACTGGGTCTCGCGGTGCGAGAGGATCATGCCGCGCACCACCCGTGCCAGGCCGGTCCAGCCGATGAACGACAGAATCACGACGAGGCCGAAGTAGACCTGCAGCGGGGTCCACTCCTTGGGCAGCGCGGAGGCGAGCAGGATCCAGAGCGGCAGCGAGGGCACCGACATGATGACCTCGATCACGCGCTGCACCACCAGGTCCACCGCCCCCGCGAAGTAGCCGGACAGCGCGCCGATGAGGATGCCCAGCACCAGGCTGATCATCACCCCGGCCCAGCCGATGGTCAGCGACACGCGCCCGCCGTAGAGGATGCGCGAGAGCATGTCGCGGCCCCACTTGTCGGTGCCGAACAGAAAGATGCGGCCCTCCTTGACGCCGAAGAAACGCAGGTTGCTGCGGATCGGCAGAAACCCCAGCACCGGGTAGTCGCTCGCCCCGCGCACGAACAGGTGGATCGGGAAGCGCTCGTCGGGATTGGGCGTCCAGTGGGTCTTGAAGGTCTCCATGTCCAGGGTGCGGGTGGCGCCGTAGACGAACGGATGCAGGTGGAACCGCCCGTCGAGGTCGAAGAAACGGATGCGCATGGGCGGGTGGTTCTCGAAGCCCCTGGCGTTGTCGTCCAGGGTGTAGGGCGCGAAGAACTCGCACAGCATGGTGAGGGCGTACAGCACGATCAGCGTCCACAGGCCGACCATGGCCAGCCGGTTGCGCCGGTACTTGAGGCGCATGATGGAGCCGATGCTGCGACCCTTGATCGGCATGTCGCCGCCGTGTCCGGCGGTCGTTCCCGCCTCGGCCGTGCTCATCACTCGTACCTGATGCGCGGGTCGACCCACGCCAGCGTCAGGTCCGCCACCAGATTGCCCACCACCAGCAGGGTGGAGAGCAACATCACCATGGCGCCGGCCAGAAACGCGTCATGGTGCGTCACCGCGTCGTACAGCAACGGTCCCGTGGTCGGCAGGTTGAGCACGATCGACACGATCAGCTCGCCGCCGACCACCGCCGGAAACGCAAAGCCGATGCCGGTGATGAATGGATTGAGGGCGATCCGCAGCGGGTACTTGACGACCACGATGCGCTCGCGCAGCCCCTTGGCGCGGGCCGTATCCACGTAGGGGCGGCGAAGCTGGTCCAGCAGGTTGCCGCGCAGGATGCGCATGGTGCCGGCCATCCCCGCCGTGCCGAGCACCACCACCGGCACCCACAGGTGCGCCAGCAGGTCGAGCACCTTGCCCAGGCTCCAGGGAGCGGCGGCGTACTCGGCCGAGAACAACCCGCCCGGCACCTGACCGAACTGGAAGAAGCTGATCACGATCAGCACCAGCGCGAGCAGGAAATTGGGGATGCTCAGGCCCAGGAAGCTGATCACCGTGAAGACGTTGTCGCCCAGCGTGTACTGCCGCACCGCCGAGTAGATCCCGATCGGCAGCGCGACCACGTAGGAGAACACGATGCTGCACAGGGAGAGGACGACGGTGAGCACCATGCGCTCGGTGATGAGCTGCGCCACCGGCCGGTGGCCGTAGGCATAGGATCGCCCGAAGTCCCCCTGCACGAAGCGGCTGGCCCACTTCCACCAGCGCACGTAGATCGGTTTGCCGATGCCGTACTGCCGTTCCAGCAGCCGGATCTGGCCCTCGCTGAGCTCCGCTTCGCCGGTGTCCGCGATCTGTTGCGCGATCAAGATGTCGATGAAGGTACCCGGGACCAGCTCGATCGCCCCGAACACCAGCATCGAGATCATGATCAGGGTAGGGACTACGGTGGCGATTCTCCGGACGATGAAGGTGACCATCGGATTTGTCCGCCCGCCGGTGCCGGCTTCCTGCAGTGTCGCCCAGCGGGGCGCGCTGTTCAACCTTCCCCGCGGAGCCGGATCGTTCCGGTGGTAGAATCGGGGAGCGGCCGGTGTGCCCGCGGCGCCGCGGGCACACCGGCCGGCGAGGAGGTTCGCATGAGCGACTCAGGATCCCGAGAGCGGCCGGAGTTCCGCAAGCCGGTGCCGGAGGGCGTGACCGAGGCGAGCATCACGCTCGGCGAGGCGACCGCCCTGGTGCCGTTGAGCGACGGCGCGCTCGCGCTGCTGTCCGGCGGCCGGCTGCTGCGCTCCGAAGACGGCGGCGTCACCTGGGGAGAGCCGCTGGAGCTGGACTTGCCCGACGCGGGCAGGATGCATGGCTTCGGCTGCATCAGGCTGCGGTCCGGACCGCTCGCCCTGCTCTACGAGGACGGGCAGGGACGCTTCCGGCTGATGCTGTCGGAGGACGACGGCCGTACGTGGCGGCAGCACTCCTTCGTCGACGTGCTCGGCAGGCCGTACCACGACACGCTGATCGAGACCGGTGGCGGCATGCTGGTGCTGCCGAGCCGCGAGTGCTACGGCAACGACGACCACCCCGGTCTCGAGTACCGCAAGGTCAGCACCTGGGGCACGTGGAGGGGACTCCGGCTGCAGGTCTCCGGGCACTACCACTACCCGGAGATCGACATCGCCGCGGTGAGCCGGTCGGAGGACGGGGGTCGCACGTGGCAGCGCGCGCAGCCGCTGATGGGGTGGTTCGACGAGCACGGGATCGCCAACGGCTACGGCGGCGTCAGCGCCTGCGACGAGCCGAGCGTGGCCGAGACGGCCGACGGCCGCCTGCTGTTCTTCGCGCGGTCCACCGTGGGCCGCATCGTCGCGAGCTGGTCCAGCGACGGCGGCGAGCGCTGGACGGCGGTGCGGCCCACGGAGCTGGCCTCCTCCTACTCGCCGCCGCGCCTGCGGCGCATCCCCGCCACCGGCGACCTGATCTGCGTCTGGAACCAGGTGTCGCGGGAGGAGATCCGCCGCGGCTACCGGCGCGGCCGGCTGTCGTGCGCGATCTCGCACGACTCGGGCGAGTCCTGGGAACACTTCAGGACCATCGAGGTGAGCGCCGGCCTGGCCGACGTGGACCGGATCGCCCCCGAGCACCCGATCATCCCCGTGATCGGGCTGCCGGAGGTCGGCGCGCTGCCGGACGACTTCGCCACCTTCGATTATCCCAACGTGTGCTTCGCCGGCGACCGGGTGTTCCTGATCTACCACCGCTCGTGGGTCGACTCGGGCCCCGAGGCGCGGCAGGCGCGCACCCTGGGCGAACGCGGCAGGGGCGAAGCCGGCAAGCCGCGGGAGGCGGTGATCCGCAGCTATCCGCTCGACTGGTTCTACGGCTGACCGGCCCGGCGCCCGGACCACGCACCAGCCCGCCGCCGCGGCCACCCGCCCTGCGGCGGGCTGCGGCGCGGGTGGCTGCCGCGTTGCTCTCCATCCTGCTGTCCGGGGTGATCTTCCTGCAGTTCCTGGACCTGGCCGCCACCGGCGTCGAGCTGTGGACCGGCATGCATGCGCTGCTCGCGTCGGTGACGACCTACCTGTTGGGGCTCGGCGAGTTGATCGCCGTCCTCACCATCTGGTTCGCGTACGGACGGGCGGCACGGGAGGGCCGGCTGCGCACGGCCCTGCTCAGGGTGACGCTCTGGGAGGGACTGGCAGCCCTCGCCTACCTGCCGGCCCGCCTGCTGGTGTACCTCCCGCTGGTACGCTCCTTCGACGACCGCTTCATCGACGCGTTCCGGCTCGTGGACCTGCTGCAAGGGGGCCTGGGAGCGATCCTGATAGCGATCGCCGTCGCCATCCCCTGGCGCCTCCGGACGTACTGAACTATACGGTCGGCCGCCAGTGGATCAGGGCGCCGGCGTTGCGGTAGTTGCCGTACGCGGTGAGGACCGAGCCGTCGCCCACCGAGACCGAGAACTGGTGGCCGCACGCCACCTCGTACCACTTCTCCGTGCCGAGGGCGGCGAAGTCGTCCACCACGTAGCGGTGCTCCACGTCCCACGTGACCCCGTGGTCGCGGCTGACGGCGGCGTCGCAGCCGCGCCGGTAGGTGGCCAGGTCACCGCCACCGAAGTCGAGGCGGCGGATCACGGTGAGCACGAGGTCGTCGTTCGGCAGCCGCAGCAGCGTGACGTGGTGGCGGCCGGGGCCGAACACGAAGTCCAGCGGACTCCAGGTCGCCCCTTCGTCCGTGCTGATCGACACCGCGGTGCCCTCGAAGTTGTCGTAGTGCAGCGGGATGTACTGCGCCGGCATGTCGGTGCGCACGGCGGCGACGACGGACCCGTTGGCGGCGCGGACCAGGGCGCCCTCGCCTACCCCGCGCTCGACCCGCTCGCCTTCACACTCGTCGTACCAGACCCACTCCTGCGGCCAGCTCACCGGCCCCCAGGTGCGGCCGCCGTCGCGGGACCAGCGGATGCAGCCGCAGCAGGGGTTCTGCGGCAGCGGCCCCTTGGACACCGTCTGCCCGGTCTCCGCCACCACCGTGGCGTTGCCGGCGGCGTCGCGGTCGATCAGGGAATTGCCCTCGCAGTCCATCTGCGTGCCGTCGGGGGCCGGCGGCAGCCGGTCGCCGCGTTCCCAGGTGGCGCCGTGGTCATGGCTGTAGTAGCGGAAGTTGCCCTCGTCCGACCAGCTCGACATGAAGCTGACGACGCCGGAGCCCAGGTTGGACAGCATCATCGGCCGGGTCGAGCAGCCGGGCACCTCGACGTACTCCCAGCTCGCGCCCTGGTCGTCGCTCAGGCCGATCACGGTCTGGTTGGTTCCCGCCAGGGTCATGGAGCCCGCCACGCCGGCCACCGCCCAGCCGCCCGAGTCCAGCACCGCAAGCCCCCACGGAAACACGGGGCGGTCGCCGTGCCACGGCAGGAACCGGAACGCCGCCGGGTGGCCGATCTGGCCGCCCGCGCCGTCGTGCTGCATCACCCAGTGGTCGCGCCACGCGAGATCCTCGCGTGACGGCGTGGCCGGAAGTTGATCACTGCTCAGGGGTCGATTCATCGCCGATCCTCCTCGGGCGCGGGCCGCTTGTGCAGGAGTCTGTCCGATCGGAGCCCGAGCGGCAATGCGGCGGCCCCGGCTGCCGTCTTCAGGGGCCGCCGCGCAGACGAAACGAGTACAGTTCCGCGTCGCGCAGCAGGAAGCGGACGCGCCGGAAGCGCGGCGCCTCCGCCTCCCCGACTCCCGCCCCCGCGCCCGCCGCGCCGCGCAGCTCCGCACGTCCGTTCCAGCGCAGCACGTGCTCCACGGCGTCGCCGCGGAACGGGTCGCAGTCACAGGCGGCGTATCCGGGGATCACCGCGCCGCCCTCATCCAGGATCTCCGCCCGCAGGGAGCCGTGCCCGCCGCACGCGGCGTTGACGACCAGCGTGTCTCCCCATGACAGCAGCGGCTGTGTCACCAGCACCCCCTCGCGCACCGGGTTGGCGCCCAGGGAGACGAAGCCGTCACGCCGCAGGCGCGCCAGGCCGAGGCCGTAGCCGACCGCGTCCCAGTCCCACACCTCGGGCACGTCGCGCCATGCCGCCGGGTGGTCGCGCGCCTCGTTGCCGCCGGCGAACCACCAGTCGTGGTGGTTCTTCGAGCCGCCGTGGTACACCCACAGCTCGTCGCCCATGGCCACCGGCGGGCTCGGCACCGTGACCATGAACTCGTTCCACGAACCCGGCGCACCGCGCCGCAGCCAGGGCCGGCCGGGAGCGACTCGGTGCCATTCGCGTCCGTCCCTGCTGTACACGAGCTGAACGTCCATGGTGTTGCTCACCATGTGGAACACGTTGAGGAAGCCCACCCACTGACCGCCCAGGCGCAGCGGCGTCATGCCGTAGAACGCGTCGTCGATGTTGTCGAGCGCGGTATCGGGAGCCAGGATCGGACGCGGCTCGCTCCAGCGCAGGAAGTCGTGGCTCTCGATCAAAAAGATGCGGCGCCTGCCCTGCCGGGTGGCGGCCCCCAAGGCCGCGTCGAATCCGGGCTCGCCGCCCACGCCCGGGCGGGCGGAGCGCTGCGGTCGCAGGGAGCCGCGCCCCGGAACCGACCGGTAGAAGGGATGGCGCGTGGCGGCGATATGCGTCTGCGAGTCCGGATCGAACGCCATGATGGTGACGTCGCCCCGCTGCCGGCCCAGGCGGCCGAACACCGGTCCCTCGTCGCCGGGGGTGAGGTGGATGCCGTCCGCGGAATAAGCGGCGTGCACGGTGAACCGCGACTCGTTCTCGGCGACCGGCACGATCCGGGTGTAAAGCGTCTTGAAGCGGCGCCGGGGGTCGCGCTCCAGGGGATCGTCGACGATGAAGATGTCGTACACCGAGCCGTAGTCCTCGGTGCCGAAGACGATGTTGGTGTCGCGGCCGTCCTCGTGCTGGATGCCCATGGGCGGCTTGACCCACTCGATGCCGTCCTCGGAGCGGGCGTAGAGCTGGCGCAGGCTGGCGTTCTCCCGGCCGTAGGAGCCGCCGCCGCGGCTCCGGAGGCGCTCCCGGTCCATCTTGAAGTCGGTGTAGAAGCAGTGAAAGCGGCCGCTGTCCGGGTCACGCCGCAGGTTCCAGGAGTTGCAGGAGAAGTAGGTCACGTGCTCCCACGGCCGGTCGCGGCGGATCAGGGGGCTGCGTTCATCGGGCACCGGATGGTGGATGGTTCGGGTGAGGTGGTCGGCCACCTCGACCACGGCGTCGTCGAAGAAGAACTGCGGCTGATCGCCGATGAACAGTACGGTGCTGTCGAGTGCCACGAGGCTACGACCTCAGCGGTACACTTCGCGCCGGTGACCGACCTTGGTGATCGTCACCATGGATCGATCATCGTCGACTTCGTTCATTTCTTGCCACGGCGCTTGAGGTCGTTCAGGGCGTCGTCGAACCTCAGGCTGGGTTCGTTCGCGCGCGCGTCGAACGCCGCAAGGTCATCGGCGTCCTCTGCCAATTGCATGCGGACGGCCTCGTTGACCAGATCGGAAATCGTGCGGTCGATCGCGGCTGCCTTGATGCGGAGCCCGCGATAGACATGTGCGTCGAAGTAAACGGTGGCTCGTCTTGAATCCGCCATGGAAACCAGGGTAGTAGCGTGACGCTTTGGTGACCCGACGTCACCACCCACCTTCCACCCCATCCATCACGTACCCACACCGCGTGCGGTCGAGTACAGTCTGTGCCAGAGCCCCGCAGGAGGTGATGCCATGACCGGCCTCCAGATCGTGACCGGTCCGAATCCCGAACCCCTGACCGCATTCGCCGCCGCCGAGCTGGCGCGCTACGCACGCGACCTGTTCGGCGTCGCCGCGGCGGTAAACGCCCGGCCTGCCGAAGCGACGGCCAGCGTGTGGCTGGATGCTGACGGCAGCGGCATGGCAGTGCCGGACGATCCGCAGACCTACACCCTGCGGCGCTTCACTCGGCCAGCCGGCGGCGATCACCTGCTGGCCGCCGGCGGCAGCCCGGCCGCCACCCTGTGGGCGGTGTACGAGCTGGTGCGCGGCTGGGGCGTGCAGTTCCTGTTGAGCGGCGACCTGCTGCCCGACGCACCCGGTCCGTTGCGCCTGCCGGACGGAGACCGTACTTGCGCCCCGAACCTGGACACGCGCTGCTGGCGCCTGATCAACGACTTCGTCTGTGGTCCCGAGTCGTGGGGCCTCGCCGAGAACCGGCGCTTCATCGACCAGCTCGCCAAGAACGCCTTCAACGAGGTCCTGCTGTCGCTGTGGCCGTGGCAGTCGTTCGTCCACTACGAGTTCCGCGGCGTGGCCAAGCGCACCGGCTGCTCCTGGTTCGACTTCCGCTACCCGGTGGACGAGCACACCGTGGGACGCGAGCTGTTCGGAGGGGCGGACGAGTTCGAGAACCCCGACCTGGCCGGAATCAACGACTACGCCGAACGCCACGCCGCCGCCCGCCGCCTCGCCACGGGAATCATCGAGCACGCAGCCGCCCGCGGCATCGGGAGCAGCATGTCCCTGTCGCTGATCGAGTATCCGCTGGAGTTCATGCCGGTGATTCCGGGGGCGCACGTGGCGCGCCAGCTCGCCGAGAAGACCTGCGTTCCGGGCAGCGACCAAGCTCCCGACGACCCGCTCCTCGTCGACCTGGCGCGCACCAAGATTTCAGCCCACCTGAGCACCTATCCCGGCGTCGAGCGCCTGTTCCTGGGGTTCCCCGAGCACCGCGAGTGGCTGGACCGCGCCGAGGACGCGTGGCGCAGCCTGGACGACAAGTACGCCATCTCCGAGGTCCTGACGCTGGAGCAGGCGCTGGCGGCCGCGCGGCACCGCACCGACGTGCACGGCGGGGCGGACCGCCAGGTGTCACGCGTACTGGGCGACATCGCCATGCTGCGGTTCATCGACTGCGTGCTGGAGGACCGCAGCGTGCTGGCGCGACCCGGTCACGCGGCGCCCGCGCGCATCCTGTACGGCCAGCCGGCCGAGGAGCTGCTGCCGATCCTGCCGCGCATCGCGCCGCCCGGCGCCGGCGTGGTGGCCTTCATCGACTACACGGCGCGGCGCGCGGCGGACCACATCGAGGTGATGGACAACGCCGTGCCCGACGCGATGCCGAGCCGGTTCATCTTCACGCTGGCCGACGACAACGTGGGCGTGTTGCCGCAACTCGCCACCGAGCCGCTGCACACCCTCGCCACGCGCATGCGTACGGAAGGCTGGAGCGGCTTCAGCACCCGCCATTGGATGATCGGCGACCTGGACCCGACGATGCGCTACATGGCGCGCTCGTGCTGGGACACCGGCTGCACGCCGGAGGCGGCGTACCGGGAGCTGGCCGTGGGCGTCTGCGGCGAGGAGGCGGCAGCGGCGCTGGTGGCGGCCTGGCAGCAGGTGGATGCGATCACCGACGACCTGGACCGGCACGGCATGGGGTTCTCCTTCCCGGTGCCGGGCATGATGGAGAAGCACTGGCAGGCGGGCGAGCCGCTGTCGGCGGAGCTGCGCGGCGTGCGCGACCGCTACGCCGAGACGCTGGCGCAGGTCGAGCAAGCGCTCGCCGTGGCGCGGCCTGCGGGTGCGCCGTTCGCGCGCTACCACGCGGAGCGGCTGCGCTTCGCGGTGGGCTACCTGGATGCGGTGGCGGCCACACGCGAGGCGGGCATCGCCGCGGCCGCCGGCCGCCACGGCGACGCTCTCGCCGGCGTCACCGGCGCCCTGGACCACCTCACCGGGGCGGTGCAGGCGTACGCCTCCGTCGCCGCCGACAACTCCGACCGCGGCGCCATCGCCAGCATCAACGAGTACTGCCTGCGCTTCCTGCGCGCCACCCGCGACCGCCTCGGGGCGTAGCCATCAGGTGGCCGGGTGGTTGAGCGGGAGGCCGCGCACGCCGACGCCGTCGAAGCGGTGGATCACCAGGTTGTCGAGGGAGGCGGCGAACAGGACGTCGCGCTCGGGGCCGGCGAAGGCGACATCGGTCGGGCCGCGCAGGGCCTCTCCCATCCAGTCCTCGGCGAACAGCTCCAGGCGGCGGCTCACCAGATCGAACACGTAGATGGCGTCCGGGCGGTGGCAGGCGATCCACAGCCGGCCGTGCTCGTCGAAGGCGATGCCGTCCGGCACGTGGCGCGGCATGTGCAGCACGCGCTCGAAGGCGCCGGCGGAACCGTCGTCCTCGATCGCCACGCGGGCGATGCCGGCGCCGAAGGTCTCCACCAGGTACAGGTAGCGCTCGCCGGCGTCCAGGGCGATGGCGTTGGGCGTGTCGACCGCGTCCGGGTACCACAGGCGCGCGGCGCCGCCGCCGGGCTCGACCTTGTAGAGCCGGCCGTTGACGGCGCCTGACCAGTCGCCGCTGTCGGAGAGGTACAGGGCGCCGCGCCGGTCGAAGACCGGGTAGTTGGCGCAGAGAAACGGGCGCCCCTCCGGTCCGGTGGCGTAGGTGGAGACGGTGCCGTCCGGCGTTATCTTGACCACGGCGCCGAGTCCGGTCTCGGCGCAGTACAGGTTGCCGGCGGCATCGACCGCCTGGCCCAGACAGCGGTTGGCGGTGGCGGCGAACTGCTCGGCGCGGTTGGTCGCCACGTCGACCCGGTACACTTGGCAGCCGGTGCCCGTGGTGTACAGCTCCCCCCGCGGGCCGACGGACAGCGACTCGGGGTGGTCCACCCCCGGGATGTGGACGATCTCCTCGTTGTCGAAGCGGGGCACGGCCAGTATCCGAGGTATCCGGTTCCGGTCCATGGCGGATTTTTACCCCTTTTGTCCCGCTCGCAGCGAGCGCCCTTGCGCGCCACGCGCAGCCGCACCAACCCGCTGGAGTTGCGCAGCGTGACCTCAAGCTCGGTCGCCCTCGCCTTTGGTCGTCACGGCGCACCATGTGCTGGAGGCTGGCGCGGACGGCGCTCTTCCGCGAAGGCGTTGGCGACCAGCGCGGCCACGATCCCGGGCCAGCGGAGCCTGAGCAGCTCGCCGAAGGTGGTGTTGGAGCCGACCAGCTCCTACTCGATCACGAACAGCAGCTCCACGCGTTTGAGGGAGTCGAGGTCGCCGCCCAGGATCTTCGCCGGCAGGACCCGCTCCTGCGGGACACCGCTCACCTCCGACACCAGCCGCACCCGAGCGAGACCACCTATCAGCCCGTGGCGAAACGGGCTGATGGGGCGAAGGGCGGTGGTCAGTGGATGGCTGATGTAGCTCGGAGGTCACTGGATGTGAAGGCCGTGAAATCGAAGAAGAGGGCCATTATCAGGCTGAGTACCGAGCAGAATCGATAGACGTGCGAAACAAGGGAATGAAATAGCCGCTTCAGCCCTTGCAGGCCGCGCGGGGTGCCGTAGCCGAACCGTGCGCGCATCAGCAGTCCCATGTTGAACCCGGCATCGTGGATGAGCATCCGCTTGCGGATGTTCTCATGCCCGCGAAGATGTACCCGGCGCATGCCGCCCGTCTCCCACTGTCACGTCGCACGATTGATCGCAGCGCCGCGTTGGCTTGCAGCGTCGTGGCATCCACGCCCACCGTCGTGCCGTCCAACAGCTTCCCTTCCCGCAGGATCTCAAGCACCCGGCCGAACACCTCAGCATGAGTCTCCACTTCCAGTCGCCGGCGCGTTCGGGACACGATGGAATGATCCGGCGGGCCGTTCTCCACCCCGCAGCCCAGGAACTCCCGTAGCGCCAGCGAGTCGGCACAGCGCCACGCGATCCCTCTTTCAGAATCGATCCCCTCGAAGTACCCAACCATCAGCATCCGGAAGTACACCCCCGACGCTATGCTCGGCC
The DNA here is from genome assembly GCA_965202935.1 of Spirochaetia bacterium. Lineage (GTDB taxonomy): Bacteria > Spirochaetota > Spirochaetia > SZUA-6 > Bin103 > CATQHW01. Next base: position 5,901,012 of record OZ241879.1, on the reverse strand, counting down.
GACCTTTCTCTGCGTAGAACTTGCGGCACCCCGCTGCTCGGCAAATCGATCGAATCGGCCTCTCGCAGAATCTCGTTTATCGCCCGATAGAGCGGATGACCGGCCGATCGAAGTTCGCTGGTGCTCACGAAGACCGCCTGCTGGCAGTCCCCTTCACGTTCCCCATCGCCATCGCTACCCTCCCAGATCAGTGACAAATCCTACGCCACCGACCGGTGATTGCCCATCGTCATCGCCGACTTTCACCACGGGCTGATAGAGGCCGAGAAGACTTGGCACCGGCTGATCGGGTTCAAGCTCATCCCTCTGGTCTGCAGGACGTTTCACGCTGCTGGCAAGACCAGCAGATGTACCCGTCCATAGCTGCCCGTATACCGCCGCACGCACCTCCTCGAACAGCCGCTGTGCCGGCAGCTTCGGGAACGCCGCCAGCCGCGCCTTGATGAGCCCTTTGTACGGATCCAGCTTGCGCCTCCATCCGTCTCGACCGCCGCGCGTACTGCGTGCTGCCCCTGGCCTGAACTCCTTGGCCAAGTCCGGCCTTTGTCATCCCCTGATAGATCGGAGCGCCGAAGGGCGCCGACAGGTGGCTGAGCGAGAATCAACCGGTCGTATGGACAGCACGCTCGGAAAGGGCTGCGTCGAGATCGTCGGCAAGGGAGTTCTCACCGATACTCCGAAGCTGACCAGGGAGTTCGGGGCGTGACGCTGGATACACGCCTGCGCTTGCCAGCCGAGCCCACGCATGATGCGTGAGATAGGAAATCTGGAGTTCTTCGAATGCGTGTTCATCGCCGATGTCTCGCATTTCTCTCATTCTTTCGAACGTGGCCCGAGCTCGCTGCAACGAAACATCTGAATCTGGAACGGGCAAATGGCCTTGCCAGTTTCGAACGATATCAGCCCATATATTCTCACGGTCGAACAAAGATCGACCAAACCGAACTGCCCAAATCACCAAGTCGCGCCCGGCGCGAATGTCTTCATCGACGCAATCTATACCAATTCTGCGGAGATCAACTTCGATAGGTGCTCTTTCCCTGAATCGCTCCGTATCGTGGCATAATACCACGAGATCTAGATCATCGGACGCCACATCGAGCCGGACCGATGAGCCAACCGCGATCACCGCGACTATGTTCGGGTCACGCCGCGCTCGATCCAGGAACGAAGACAACCACTGTCTGGCACGACCCGTAGGCCACCGATGGATAGGACGCTCGGAGACGCGAAAAGCCATGTCGCTCACGGGTTTTCAATCAATGCGGCGACCGAATCAATGTATTCCTCAATCTGAACCGCCACATCCTCTGGGTCCAGCTCAGGAGGAGTGGTGATGTCACCATATGCCTCACTCTTTCGGGCGTCGTTGAGGTCCCTAAGCAGGTTAGACACATCCTCAAGTCCGTGCTCCGAACTGAGACGTTCAGCAGATTCCGCCCTACTCACATGTGACTTGCTAGCTTCCATGCCATAGTGTATACGGGCTGCATCAACAGCGGCTTCCAGGGCATAGAATCCATAAAGTGAGAGATCCGCCCAGTCGGTTGGGTCATCCCAAGCGATCTGAACTTTCTCAAGATGCTTTTGGGCAAGCTCTATCTTACTTGTAGCGTCGTTCACTTTGTTGTACTCCTATTGGCTGCGAACCTACTATCGCTGGGAAGCCCAGTCTCGTCAAGGTTGGTGGCGCCGAGCCGGGATCGAGGGCTGCAAGACGAGCCGCACGGGCCGGGTCGGGCACCGAATGCGCCTGTCGGAGCGCCGAAGGGCCCGTGCTTCCTGCCTCACAGCGCCTTGACCGCGTCTTCGATGGCCTGCGTCGCGTCGATGTACGACGTGCCCCGCAGAAAGGTCACGGCACACCATGGCTACTCAGAGTAGCGGCGTGCCGCCGTCAGGCAACTCGTAACGCCCCGGATCCAGCGGCGTGTGGCCGTCCATGGCGGCGAGCGCCTCCTCGTCCAGCTCCACCCCCAGTCCCGGCCGCCGCGCCAGCTCGTCCACGTCGATGTGGCCGCCGGTCACCGGCAGCGGCTCCCGCTGCAGGCGGTCGAACCACGGCTGCAGCGGGCAGTGCTCGAGGATCAGGAAGTTCTGGATCGCTGCCGCCACCTGGGCGGAGGCGGCCAGCGCCACCGGCCCGTACGGATTGTGCGGCGCCATGAGGATGCCGTACACCTCCGCGTAGTGGGCGATGCGCAGCAGCTCGCTGATGCCGCCGGCGTGGCTGATGTCCGCCTGGCACACGTCGATCGCCTCCCGCTCGAACCACGCGCGGAAATCCCAGCGCGAGACCATGCGCTCGCCCAGGGCGATCCTGACCCCCGGGAAGCTGTGCTTGAGCCGCGCCGTGGGTGCCGCCGTGTCCTGGTTGGTGGGCTCCTCCACGAACAGTGGGGCGAGCGGCTCCAGCCCCTGCAGCAGCCGGTGCGCGGCCTGCGGATCGAACATGCCGGCCGCGTCGACCATCAGCGCGGTCTCGTCGCCGAGGATCTGCCGCAGCCGGCGCACCTCCGCCACGGCCACGTCAGCCTGGCGCTGCGCGTCGAACGGCCGGGTGACGCTGCCGAAGCCGTGCTTGAAGGCGTCGAAGCCCAGCTCCAGGGCGCGGCGGGCCGCATCCTCCAGCTCCACGCCGAAGAACTCGGGTCCAAAGCGGATGTAGCAGCGGACACGCTCGCGCACCCGTCCGCCGAGCAACTCGAACACCGGCAGCCCCGCCGCCTTGCCGGCGATGTCCCACAACGCCTGGTCGATGCCGCTCATGGCGCTGCCGTGGACGACGCCACGGCGCCACCAGAACTCGCGGAAGCCGAGTTGCCAGATGCGCTCGATCCCGGCCGGATCCATGCCCAGCAGGCGCGGCCTGATCTCGCTCTCCACGTGCGCCTTGATCGCCAGCTCGTGGTGCTCGGTGGTCGCCTCGCCCACCCCCTGCAGGCCGGCATCGGTGTCGACGTGGACGAACACCCAGTTGCGGTGCGCGCCGCCGCCGGGACGCGGCACGGCCACCACCGAGCAGCGCACGTCGGTGATCTTCATGCGTCCCATGCGGTCACGGCTCCAGCTCCGGGTGCAGCGGAAACTCGATCACGCGGCCGTCCTGCTGCGCCGAGCGGTACGCGCCTTCCATCATCTCCACGCAGCGCAACCCCTCCACCCAAGTGAGGCACGGCTCGGCACCAGTGCCGATCCAGCGGAAGAAGTCGCCGATCTCGCGCCGGTAGGCATGATCGAAGCCAAGGTCGTCGAACCGTTCGTGCTGCGCGATCGCGGCGTCGAGGCGCTGCCAGTACAGGTCGATGTGATCGACGTACGGCACCAGCTTGAAGCCGCCGTGCCGGCACTCGCCCCACGGCCCCTGCGACTCGCGGAACTGGTGCAGCGGGAACGACAGGCCACCGACGATTGTGGCCACGGCACCGGAGTGGAACCGGTAGGTCGCGTGCATGATGTCCCGGAACCCGTAGCGGGGATCGTGCTGCGGTCCGAACACGGCGTGCACGTCCCGGGCGTCGCCGCACATCGCACGGAACCAGTCGATCACGTGCACGCCGTGCATGTGAAAGAAGCCGCCGCTCCGCGCCGGGTCCGCCCACCACATGTCGAAGAACTCGTAGGGCCGGTTGTCCGTGTACTGCGCCACCGTGATCGACAAAGGCGCTCCGAGCAGCGCATCGGCGGTCAGCTCCACCATCCGCGCCCAAGGCGGCCGCAGCCGCCGCTTGTGCCCGACCATCAGCTTCACGCCGTGGCGCCGGCACGCGGCCACCATGTCCCAGCACTCCAGCGCCGTTCGCGCCATCGCCTTCTCGCAGAACACGTGCACACCGGCCTCGGCAGCCGCCACCGTGATCTCCGGGTGCACGTGGTTGGCCGCGGTCACCAGCACCGCGTCGAGGCGCTCGCGCCGCAGCAGCTCCCGGTAGTCGCCATAGCCGGGAACGCCGGAGTCGAGCTCGGCGGCCGTGGCAGCGAGGTTGCCGGCGTCGGGGTCGCACAGCGCGGCCAGCTCGGCCTGCTCGACGGCGTAGCCCGCCAGGTGCTTGCCGAAGTCCCCGCACCCCACCAGTGCAAACCGCGGCCGGCCGGCTCCGGCACCCGGTGCGGCGTCCGGCGTCACCCGCCGTCCGTGGCCAGGTAGATGCCGGAGCCGATGACGGCCCTCTGGTCGGTGTTGGGCACCGCGAAGCTCACCGCGTAGCCGAACTTCGGGGAACCGGTTTCCTCGTCGCCCTCGATGGCCGGGTTGTCGTAGTGATAGCGCAGGAACTTCCGGCCCTCGCGCCGCGCACCTCCGATCAGCTCCTCCGCGATCTTGATCCCCTGGGAGTCCGTTCTCACCATGTCCGTGGGCTTGCCTTCGCGATACGGCTCCGATCCGTGAAACAGGGTAACGCCCCCGCCACTCACGACCCACAGGTAGATGGAGCCTGATTTCCAGTCCCCTCCTTCTACCCGAAAGGCGTTTCTGACCCTGGTGAGGCCGCTGTAGCCTTCCGACATGACGGCTTCGCGGTACGTCCTGGCCGCTTCCTCGACGAAGGTGATGAGCGTCTCGCGGTCCACGACCTGCGATGCGACGACGGCGGGCTTCGGCAGATCCGCGGTCTGGATCGGGACATGGGAGACGTCCTGGGAGTAGCCGCCGACCAGCACGAATTGTCGTGCTGTGATCCCGGACGTGTATTCGACTGCGTATGCCGTCTTCGGCCCCCCGTCGTGGTACTTGACGAAACCGCCCCCTCGGGCAGCGGCCGCGAGGAGTTCCTCGACGACCCTGGTTCCGCGCTCGTCCTCGACGCCGATCAGATTCTTGCTCTCCGCCGTGCGATCGTTCCCGTGGATGAACGGCTCCCCGGTCTTGAGGAAGATGACGAGGAACATCGAGCCGGCCTTCCAGTCGCCCTCCGTTCTCAGCCTCTCCCTGAGCTTCGCTCCTTCGTTCATGTCCGTGATCGCCTCGATATGTGCCTTCGCCCCTTCGACGAAGGCCTTGAGGGTTTCATCGTCGGTGACTTGGGCGGCAGTCGGCTCGGCCCCGGCAGACCCGCTCGCCAACAGGACCAATGCCAGAACGGCAAGGGCCGACGCTGCCCTGAAGTTCAGTCGCATAGGACTCTCCCAAACGGATCTGGTTGTCATTCGATTTGTCTATCGTGATCTGTCCATCCCGTCAACAGAACGCGACCTTGACCCGAGGGTGTGCTTTTCCCAGCATGGCGACGGTCAGCCGGGCCCCGCAGCGGCGGAGCGACCGGCAGGGGGGCAGCGGTATCCTGGACGCCTGCAACACATCCGCGGAACTGGCGGCGAGCGGCACGGAGTTGGCGATCCTGCCGGTCGGCGCCACCGAGCAGCACGGCAGCTACCTGCCGCTGGCGACCGACTCGCTGGAGGCGGAGGCGGTGGCGCGCGGGGTGGCGGAGCGGCTGGATGCGTTCCTGCTGCCCGTGCTGCCGTTCAGCAACTCGGAGGCGCACGCCGGCTTCCGCGGCTCGGTGTCCCTCAGCCCGAGCACCCTGTTGACCGTGGTCAGGGATCTGGCCCTGGACCTGATCGGACAGGGGTTCCGCTTCGTCGTGCTGCTCAACATGCACGGAGGCAACCTGATCCTGCGTCCTGCGGTGCGCGAGATCAACCGCAGCACCGATGCCGGCCGCGCGCTGTTCGTGCAGCCGTTCACCCTGGCCGCCACGGAGCTTGAGGGCATCTTCCCCAACTTCGCGAACGAGGCCCACGCCGGCGGCTTCGAGGCGTCGCTGATCATGGAGATCGCACCGGACACCATCAAGGTCACCGCGCCCGACACCGTGCCGGACAGCCCGGTCGAGGCGTTCGACTACCTGACCATGGCCCAGATGAGCCCCAGCGGCGTGTGGGGCGAGCCGAGCCAGGCTGATCGCGAGTGTGGACGCCGGGCACTGGCCGTGATGGTCGAGCGCAGCGTCCGCCACATCAGCGAAGCGATCGCCCGCATCGACGCCGCGGGGGCAGCGCCGTGATCAGGCCCGCGATTACGGAAGCCGAGCTGGGCGACCTGCTGCGCCGGCTGATCCGCATCGACAGTTGCAACCCGCCGGGGCGGGAGGCGCCGGTCGCCGAGCTGCTCGGCGGGTGGCTGCGGGAGGCCGGGCTGGAGGTGGAGCTGGACCGATTCGCCGCGGGCCGGGCCAACGTGGTGGCGCGCTGGCGCGGCAGCGGCGACGAGCCCGCGCTCCTGTTCAACGGCCACCTCGACACCGTGCCGGTACAGCGCGAGCAGTGGCGCCACGATCCGCACGCGGCGGTCGTGGAGGGCGACGTGCTGCACGGCCGCGGCACGGTCGACATGAAGGGCGGCGTCGCCGCGCTGGCGATGGCGTGCGCCGCGCTGGCGCGGGCTGGAGTACGCCTGCGGCGCGACCTGATCTTCGCCGGCACCGCGGGGGAGGAAGTGGACTGTTGCGGCTCGCAACGGCTCGCTACCCGCGACCTGGGTCCGGTCGGCGCCCTGGTGGTGGGCGAACCCACCAGCCTGCAGGTGGTGACGGCGCACAAGGGCGCGCTGTGGCTGGAGATCGTCACCAGCGGGCGGGCCGCCCACGGATCGATGCCGGAACAGGGCAGCAACGCGATCGCCGGCATGTGCCGGATCATCGACCGGCTGCAGGCGTATCGCCCCGCACACCGGCCGCATCCGCTGCTCGGACCGCCGACCGTCAACCTGGGGACCATCCGGGGAGGTGCGAAGGTCAACATCGTGGCCGACCGGTGCGTGCTGACGGTGGATCTCAGGAGCGTCCCCGGTCAGGACCACGCCGCCCTGCTGCGCGACGTGCGCGAACTGGCCACCGCGGCATCCGCCGAGGCCGATGTAACGGCACAGGTTGAAGTGCTCACCGACCGCCCCGCGATCGACACGCCCGTGCACGAGCCGTTGGTCGGCACCGCCCTGGAGGTGGCCGGACAGGTGCTCGGGGGAGCGCCCGCGCCGCGCGGCGTCAGTTACTTCTCCGATGCGTCGGTGCTTACGCCGGCGCTCGGCGTGCCGACGCTGATCTTCGGGCCGGGCGACGAGCGGCTGGCGCATCAGGTGGACGAGCACACCTCGCTGAGCTCCGTGGCCGCGGCGGCGCGCTTCTACACCGCGCTGGCGCAGGCGCTCGGGTAGCGGCGTCGGGCCCCTGGCCATGGCTTCCTCCGCGAACGCCGTGCTCTCGGTCACGGGCGAGATCGTGGTGGCCGGCCGCGGCAGCAGGCGCCATCGCTCGCGCGCCGGGGCCGCCGTGCTGGCCGACGGCAGCCTGTTCGTGGCCTACCGGGTGGGGCGCACCATGTTCCAGGAGTCCCACGGCGCGGTGGTGGCCACGCGCTCGGCGGACGGCGGGGCGACCTGGGATGAGCCGACACCGCTGCTGGCCGAGCCTGGCTGGGACTGGTTCGGCGCCCAGCGCCTGCTGCAGCTCGACGACGGCACGCTGCTGATGCTGGCCGGCAAGGCGCGCTGGAACAGCGACCGGTTCCATACCTATGCCATCCGATCCAGCGACGGGGGACGCACCTGGCACCCGCCCGGCCCCGAGATCCGCGTGTTCGCCGCCTTCAGCGAGCCGTACGGCCAGGGCGTGGTGCGCGGGCTGCCGGACGGACGCCTGCTGCTGGGCTTCCAGGGCACCGACACGCCGGGAGAGCCCAACCTGGCCGCCCTCGCATTCTCGCGCGACCGCGGCGATTCCTGGTCGGAGCGGGTGGTGCTGAGCCACGACGCCACCCTGGAACTGCGCGAGCCCGACACGCTGCCGCTGGCGGACGGACGGCTCCTCACCGTGCTGCGCAGCGACGCAGCGCCCTGTGCCTCCTACCAGAGCTACTCCGAGGATGGCGGCCGGAGCTGGACGCCGCCGGCCGCGACCGGGTTCCACGGCCACTGCCCGCGCCTGGCGGCGCTGCGCCGCGCCATCATCTGCGTGTATCGCGACATGGACGAGCGGCGGCCGGGCATCGGCTTCAGCGCGAGCTGGGATGACGGCGAGTCGTGGCACTACCAGGGGATGCTGTACCGCTCGCCGGGGCCCTACCGGGGCTGGGCCACCGCCTGCGGCTACCCGAGCGTGCTGCGGCTGCCGGACGGCGACCTGCTGTGCGTGTTCCATACCGACTTCGTGGACGACGATTGCGAGATCCGCGCCGTGCGCCTGCGGGAGGCGAACGGATGACCCCACGCAGCAGCGGCTGCCTGCACGATTCGTTCCGCGATTGGAGCACGGTATCCGCGCACCGCAACGTCGAGCTGGTGCGCCGCTTCCCACGCGTGCCGCGCCGGCCCGACGTGCGGGTCAGTCCCGCGGACCTGAACTACGACGTGCCGCCGGACGCTGACCTGCGGCAGCTCGCGTCGGCGCAGGGAATCGACGTCGACGCCCCCTGGTTCCGCCTCCCCGAGCAGCGCCGCCTGCGCTGCGGCTTCTTTCCGCTGGTCACGCGGCTGCACAGCGGTGCGCTCCTGGCGGTGTGGCGCGAGGCGAGCTCCCACTCCTACTGCTCCTTCGGGCGCACCGTGGCGGCGCGCTCACTGGACGGCGGGCGCACTTGGAGCTCGCCCTGGGTGGTCGACTTCCGGCGGCCCGGCGCGTGGGACACCGGCGGGCCCGAGAACCTGGTGCAGACCGGTGACGGCACCCTCTGGCTGGGCGCCTGGGCCCGTATCCCGGAACCCGAACCGCACACCGTGGGCATGCAGCGCCCCGAGATGTATGTGCTGCGCTCGCATGACGAGGGGCGGAGCTGGGAACAACTGCCCAGGCTCGGCGACGGCTTCCAGTTTCTCTGCTCACCGATGCTGGAGCTGTCCAACGGCGAGTTCCTGTGGCTCGGCAGCGTTCCGGATCCCGCCGACGAAGGAGTCACCTCGTACACCTCGCTGCGGCGCGCGGTGTTCATCCTGCGCGAGCCCGGCGAGCCGCTCACCCCCGGCGCCGACCTGGTGGAGCTGGGCGGGCTGCGTTTCGAGCGCTACGGCGCCAGGCAGCTCGGGGGCACCAACGAGTGTCACGTCACCGAGACCACCACCCCCGGCCACCTGGTGATGCTGACCCGCTCCGCGGTCAGCGAGCACTACGAGCAGTCCACCTCGACCGACTACGGCCGCACCTGGTCGCCCCCGCGCCGCTGTGACCTGTGGCACACGCCGATCGCCAGCCAGCCGCTGCTGATCACGCTGGCCGACGGCACCCTGGTGGCCGTGCACGACGAGCGCGGCAACGGCCGCAGCCTTGCGGTCCCGTCGTTCGACGGCGGCGCCACCTGGGACTTCGCCCACCACCAGGTAGTGCTGGACGATCCGCAGTTCTTCCTCAGGGATTTCTCCTATCCGGAAGTGGTGGACGTGGGCGCCGGCCGCCTGCTGGTGGTGTTCTACAACGCCAGCCATCCCGAGGCGGAGCACAACGGCATCTTCGGCACGTTCCTCGACCGCAGCCTGTTCCGAACCACCTTCGGCGGCGTCCGGCTGGCGGACGTCGGGTCGGTGCGGCGCGCGGACACCGTTGCCTGGTGGCGCTTCGACGAGGGTACGGGCGACACCGCGCACGACGACACCGGCCGCCACTACGGCGTGTTGCACGGACCCTCCTGGACCGACGGCCGCTTCGGCCCGGCGCTGGCCTTCGACGGGGTGGACGATCATCTGCGCGTGACCAACTGCCCGAGCCTGTGGCTGGGGCAGGAGCTGACCATCGAGGCTTGGATCCACACCCCGCACCCGGAGCGCGAGCAGACCATCGTCAGCCGGCTCCCCCACTACTGGTTCGGGCTGAGCCGCCGGCGGGTCTGCCTGCGCCGCGGGGGCGAGGACGGCATGGCGGAGGCGAGCTGCCACGGTACGACCGAGCTGGCAGCCGGCCGCTGGCAGCACGTTGCCGTGGTGGTGCGGGAGACCGCCGACTCGATGCGGCGGGTGCTCTTCTACGTCGACGGCGTTCTGGACGCGGCGGCGGACCTGGAGCGGCCGGCGGCGGCGACCCACGCGCAGGCGCTCAGCGACTGGCGACAGACCCACGGCCCCACCTGGCAGGGCCGCTACACGGCGCCTGGTGCCGGGCCCGGCCGCTGGGCCGCCCGGGAACACCTGTTCATCGGCAGCCGCCACGACTGCACGGCACCCTTTTTCGGCAGCATCGACGAGTTGGCGCTGCACCGCGCCGGCCTGACGGAACGCCAGCTCGCGGCCAGCGTGACCCGGTACCGGCACGGGGACGGAGAGATCCGGTCGGCGGTGATCCGGCGCCCCTCCGGCGGCTCCTGGGGCCGCTTCACGGCGCGTGACCTGGTGCCGGAGGGCACCGCCATCAGCTACGCGGTGCTGGGCCCGGACGGCGAGGTCCTGCGCGATCAGGTCACCCCGGGCAGCGACCTGGCGGATCTGCGGGAGTCGGCAATCAGGCTTCAGGCCCGCCTGCGCAGTGACGTGCCCGGCCGCACGCCGACGCTGTGGTCCTGGGCGCTGCAGTCCCGCGGCCGCGGGATCGTAAAGAGCGAGTGAGGAGCGAACGACATGCAGCGCGTACGCCAGCGACTCTACTGTCCCGCGTCGACAGCGGCACAGCGGCGCGGTGATCAACGGGCGGTGACTCCCGGTTCACCCCGATCCACCACGACGCGCCACTCTTCGATGCCACGAGCATGCGCCGCCAGCTTGACTTTCTGCTCAACCACGCGTGTCGGCGCCGCCCGCGTGCGGCAAGGCGAGCGAGTTCGACAGGGACGACGCTCGACGAAGACCTGCTGCGCACGGTGATCGGGCGCGGGGCGAATCCCTGCAGCCATGCACTTCATCAGCGTCGAGGACCACCGCGCCCTCGCGGCGGTCGAGCTCGCGGCGCGCTACGCCGCCCACTTCGAACCACCAACACCCCGGAACCACCTGCACGGCTTCATCAGCCGGGTCGCCCACCGTCTCCCGATGACGCTCCACCACCAAACCAACGGGCACAACCCCCAGCTGGCCACCGAGCTGTTCCAGCTCGTGCATCCATCGACCCCATCATGACCGTCAAAGTGAGCCGCAGCGTCTGCCCCTTCCTCAGCTCAAGCGGGCCCGACATCCCGTCTGCATCAGCGCGCACGCCACCACCTCCCCGCAAGTACACGAGTACCGAGGTTGATCAGTACACCATGTGCTATGCTATCTTCCTCAACGTGAAGCCCACGCCGACACGAATACCACGATGGCTGCCACCCCAGGTTACCCCATCCCTAACAAGAATTGTCGTACAATCGAACTGAAAGGATAAGCTCCAATTGAACCACATCTTCATCTCCCACGCTGGTCCCGATTCCACCGTCGCACAAAAGCTCGCAGACGATTTGAAAGACGCGGGACACGATGTCGTCATCGATCTCTATGACCTAAGTCTTGGCGACAACTTGATAAGTTTCATGAACGAAGGAATCTCCCAAGCCCACACAATCATCATAATCTACTCAAAGCACACAGACGATGCACGATGGCAGACCGCCGAAGTCGATGCCACCACCTGGTACGGCACTATCCATCAAGGTGTCACCATTATCGTCCTCAACTTGGATGACACCGAACTTCCTCCGCTACTAGGCCCCAAGCGATATGCCTCCATCTCGAATGAATCCGAATACACTAGCGCCTTGTCAAAGCTGTGTAACGATTTCACCAGCTCGGAATCTGATACTTCCTTGGTCTGCTCAGCACTCAAAGAGAGCTCGTCCAATCCCTTTTGGCGCGTACGTGCGGAGTATTTTAACGACACGCCCCATTCACTCGCGCGGGCATTCTCTCCTCCCGATTCCGCCAAACTTGGCGTCCTCGAAGAAATGAAGCCATGTTTCCTGGAAGGATCGAGGGGAACCGGAAAGACCATGCTTTTGCTGTCCTTGAGGGCACGAACGCTCGCCGCCCGCGATGACTCCGACAAAACGATAGACCAAATCTTTGGATGCTACTTGAGGCTTGATCGTGGAGCCTTCTGTAATGCCGGCCTCCGTTTCTCCGACAGCAACGAACAGGATAAACTTGATACGACGACGCTCGCACAACTAACCGATGTATTTGCTCAGGAGTTTCACTTGTGTCTCTTGGAGTCCCTGGTTTCTGAGATTGCATTTTGTGCACGCACCGACACGCTAAACCTGAAGGCATCTGATGAAATGAACCTCGTACGGACAATCGTAGATGAGTTTTCCGACGATTCCCCAACGATCTCTGACTTTGACAGCCTCCTCAGACACCTAATCCGAATGCGCCGCCGACTGTCCGAGTTTATTCGTCGTAGGTTCATATATAACCAGACTCTCGATGTGCCTGTCACGTGTTTCGACATTTACGTCCTTCGACAGGTGATTTCGGTCGTTCGGAAGCAGCCATTCTTCCACTCCGACACTCAGATTACCATCCTATTGGATGAATACGAGAACCTATTGCCATACCAGAAAGTTGTCGTCAATAGCCTAATCAAGCTTGGCCCACCAGACTTCTCTGTCAAGGTCGCCCGGAAAGTGGGAAGCGACGAGGTCTCCGCGACCACCGTTGGGCAGGAACTTCAAGAGATACATGATTACAACAGGGTATCGTTAGTATATTCTGTCGACCACAACGGCGACTTTCAGCTCTACCTTAAACTACTCGACGACATGGTCTCGAAAGCGCTGATAGATTGTGGACTGCAAGCCGTGGCGCTGTCGAGCCTTTTGCCGTCATTTGTTGAGTCGGAACTTCCAGAAGACCGCCTCATCGACGAGGTCGTCTCACTACTCCGCGTCGATCGAACCGAATTTGACTCGTGGTCTCAGAGTGTCCAGAAGGAGCGGACACAGTACTATTCTAAAGCAGCGGTGTATAGGGCTTTGTCTCGTCGTTCCGGCCCTGGCGCGAAGAAGCGGTTTTCTGGCTATCGCGAGCTTGCATTCATAAGCTCAGGCGTGATTCGTTTTTTTCAGGAAATATTGGGGATGGCGTATCATCTTCAACAGAGTAACGATGGCCGCTATCAAAGCCGCATCGATCCAAGTCATCAGACCCAGGCCGTACACATTGTGTCCGGCCACAATCTTGCTACACTTAGTCGTAATGTTGAGGTGTACGGCGAGTCCTTAAAGTACTTGCTCATCGATTTGGGCGACTGTCTGCGTCAGAAGCTTCTACATCACTCGAGCGAACCGGAGGCCGCACGGATTGCGCTCGGCGACCCTCATCTATTGCAGTCTAATTCACATCGACATCTACGGCGGATCCTCAATCTCGGAGTAAAGGAGGGAGTGTTCCAGCTCAGGGACGGACTGCCGGGATTTCGTCCCAAGCACGTTGAAGATCCTCAGCCGACCGAGATCAATATAGCGCGCATTTACGCTCCTGTGTTGGAAATCAGTCCGCGACTCCGATGGACCACGCGGGTTACGTGCGTTGAACTCACCCGATTGCTCGACGCAGGACAGCGTCGCAGGACAAAGGCCGAAATAATCCGCAGAGTCAAACAGGACGACTCCAACGGCAACCTTACTTTGGATCTTGGCGGAGGCTCCCAATGAAGATGGTTTTTGAGTCGACCGTGCTTCCACACGAGGCGATCCTCATTACATGTGGTAGTCACGAAGACCGGTGCCTCGGACTAGTTCACCAATTGTACCCTTGGAGGCCGAACCGGTCGATTATACTCTCCTATGAAGACACGAGAACCGCGAGCGAAAGTCGTGAAACGTCTCTAGTCGATCACCTATCGGAGATGGGTCCCGTCCGACGGATACCGCTCTCCCATATTGGATTTGATGTAGGCCAACCTCCTTCTGACTTCACTAGTACGCTTAATGAGAGCACTGAGTGCGCCATAGTTCTCGACATCTCCGTTCTTTCGAAAGCCTATCTTCTGTGGCTACTCCGACGCCTCGACGACCTTGGTGCGTGGAATCGGTTGTGGATAGTCTATACAGAGCCACATCGGTATGAAATCGAGCGAAGCCTCCCCCTATCCTTCGGTGTCTCCTCAGTTTCGTCACTACCTGGATACGTTCCCCATTCAAACCCAAGCCAAGCTCTCCATGTAGTTATGTTCCTCGGATACGAAGGAGACCGCGCGTTTGCTACATATGACATACTCCAACCCGTCAAGACCACCATCATTGTACCGTATCCACCGTTCCGTCCTGAGTGGCACGGTCGCACCGAAGCCTACAACCGCAATCTTCTTGCCGCACTCGGGGACCAAGTATCGATTCAACAGGCGGACTCACTCGATCCATCGTCTTCCACGGCAGCGTTGACATCGGTTCTCGGCACACCTTGCACTCTGCCCGAGCTTAGTCGTGCGCTATGCCCGCTTGGGACGAAGCCGCAGACGCTCGGGGCATATAATTATCTGCGCCAATGCGTCGACCCGCCTGCGATAGTATACTCTCAGGCGTTGCGCCATAGCCGATACTACTCTTCGGGCATCGGACAAACGTGGCTGATTCAGTGTCCGCAATAGGCGTTCGTTCCTCCAGACTCGATCGCTATCCGGGAAAGATGGTGTCCCACCTCGCACAGAAGCTTGTTCGGCGTTACGCCGCAGGAGCTGACCATCTGGTGGATCCATTTTGTGGGTCAGGGGCGATCCTGCATGCGGGTATCTGTAATAACGTGCGGGTGACGGGTGTTGATATTAATCCCTTCGCCGTACTGTTATCGAAAGTAAAGATTCAAGGATTCCGCACAGCGGATGCTATGCAACTTTGTGACCAGATGCTATGTCAATCGAAATCCGGCGATCAATATTCTCTACAATGGCCGAATGCAAGTTACTGGTTTACGCCAGCCACTTTACGGAAGTACGAACAGATTCGCGCGGCGGCACGTGAGTTGAAGCTTTGGGACGATCCAGCGGGACGCGCGGTCCTATTGGCTTTTGCGCTCTCGGTCAGGCTTTGCTCGCGGTCTGACCAACGAAGTCCGAAACCGTTTATCTCCAAGACGGCGCGCAGCGCCCGTCGCGGTAGGCACTTCGATCCAAGGGCTACAATTCGAGGTCTCGTAAGTGAGCTTGCCGACGTCTATGGTGGTCTCAGTGATGGCGAAGGTTGTGTATATAATATAGACATCGTCAACGCCGACGGTGTGCACCAATCATTACTCTCTTGTTCTCATATTGTTACATCGCCACCGTATCTAAATGCGCAGGACTACTTTCGTAATTCTAAGCTTGAGCTGTATATGCTCGAGGGGTTATTGCCGTTCCGCGTCAAAGACATAATTAATCGGTTTGTTGGAACGGAGCGTGGACTGGGCGGGATAGCGCTGGCTGGCGTAACTGAGACGCGTTATCAGATGTTACCTGGGCTACGAGATTTGGAAGGGAGTGAGCCGCATCGAGCCCTGATCGTCCACAAATACCTTGACGACATGGATAGCGTGTTTCATGTGTTTCGCACACTGCTACGGCCGGGAGGGACGCTTGTTATGGTCTGCGGCGACAACCTTGTCGGTGGCAAACGCATCGTTACGTGGCGAGTGATAGGCGAGATGCTTGAAGCACTTGGGTTCGGCCTTTTTGATAGATTCGAAGACGTTATCAAGAACAGGACGCTGGCCCCTTTCAGGAAGGGACACAAGGGGCTAATCAAGCAGGAGGTCATATCTGCGTATCGACTGAGGACGTGACTCCGACTGGCAATCTGAGTCTTGTCTTCTCAAGGATTTCCTCTACTACCCCGTATTCGCGCAGCAACTCGAGGATTCCCTGCGGGAAATCGGCTCGTCGAAATTCGACTCCGCCAAGACAATCGCGACGTGACAGAGTGGATGTCGGCAAGAGCTAAACTGAGGGGCTGTCCCGAGGCTTTCTAAGTAAACTGCGGTCCTACACCCCGGCTGGCTCGTGCAACGACCAAGAGCGCAGCACGGGAGTGCGGCCGGGGTTGGAGCTGATCAGGCGCGCGGCCAGCCGCAGCTCGGGGGCGTCCAGGTCGGCCAGCGAGTCCCCGGGGCTCACGCCGCTGCGGAGGACGGTGCCGTCAGGCGCGGTGACGGAGAACTCGACCCCGGTGCCGTCGGGGATGTGCACTTCCGCGTCGAAGCGGCCCCAGCCGGAGACGGGGCGCGGAATCATACCCGAGGAGAGCTCGCCGTCGGCACGGCGGTGGACGGCGATGCTGGCCCGCACCTCGCCCGGCAGCAGGCCGCTGGCGTGCAGCGCCAGCTCGTCGATCAGGCCGGCGAAGGGATTGCTGCGCCGGTCGTGCTGCAGGCCGATGTAGAGGTGGTCCTCGGCGGCGCGGATGGCGTCCGCGTGCTCGCCGATGTCCTCGTGGCGGCTGCGGCGCTGGTGGTGCGCCTGCCAGCGCGGACCGGCCGACTCGTGCCAGTCGCTGATGGCGGCGGCGTGCTCGGCGCTCTCGGGGAGCGCGAGGTTCTCGTTGGCGTCCACCTCTCCGTCGAGGTAGAACAGCACCCGCTCGTACGAGTCCAGGGTGATGCGCACGGCCACCGCGACGTGGTACCAGCGGCCGCCCTCCAGGGTGGTCGCCGCCAAGTTCTCCAGCAACGGGATGCCCGCCGTCCCACCGCGGCGCAGGCACAGCCGGCCCCGGTGCAGCCCGACCCAGTAGTGCGGCAGCTTGGAGACGATGGTCTGGGTGCGCTCCGGCGCCTCGGTCGAGATCCACGCTTCCACGGTGAACTCGCGCGCGACGCGCAGCTCCGGGCACTCCAGCACGTAGCCGTAGTCGCCACGGCCGTCGAACCGCAGCGCCGTGCCGCGCTTGCCGGGAACCCAGGTTGGCCCCGAAAGCTTCGCGTAGTGGGGCCCGCCGTCGTCGGCCGCCACGCTGCCTGCGCCCTCGTCGAAGCGCCAGTGCGCCACCGTGGAGTCGCGCCGCACGGCGCCCACCTCGGCCAGCTCCACGCCGCGGTAGGCGGGGCGGAAGAAGCGCGTCTCCAGGAAGGTCCCGAAGATCCCGCTGCGCTCGCCGCTCTCATCGGCGTGATCGTGGCTGTAGTAGATCGACAGCAGGCGACCGCCGGCGACCTCGGTAAGCTGCGGGTAGGCGAAGTCGGCGCCCAGGAAGCGCTGGTCGTCCAGCACCACCTGCTGGTGGGCGACGTCCCAGGTCGCCCCGTCATCGAACGAGGCGGTGGCCACGATGCGGCAATTCTGGCGCTGCCCGTTGACCGCCACCAGGGTGCCGTCGGTGAGCGTGATCAGGTAGGGCTGGCTCGGCACCGGTGAGTGCCACAGCGACGGCACCGCGGCGCTCCAGGTGCGCCCGTAGTCGGTGGAGGTGGTCTGGAAGTAGTGCTCGCCGAAGCCCTGCGAGCGCATCAGCATCACCAGGGTGCCGGGGATCAGGGTCTCGGTGACCTGTTCCTCGTCGGGGCCGCCGAGATGGGGGTGGGCGAAGCGCTCGAAGCGCAGCCCGCCCAACTCCACCACGTCGGCGTCGCGCGGCAACTCGGCATCCGCGTCGCGCTGCACCAGCGTGGCCCGCACCGACGCGGGAAAGGAGGTCAGCCCCGCCTCGGCCGGTGCCGGCACGCTGCCGCGCCACAGCAGCTCGCCGTTGGACATGGCCAGCTCCGGCGACGCCGGGTAGAAGTGGTCGCCGAGCGGCGGCAGGGTGACCCAGGTGCGGCCGTCATCCTTCGAGTACAGCGCGTAGGCGGTGGCGACCTGTTGACCCTGGGTGCCCGCCTGCTGCCCCGGGACGCGGCTCCAGGCGCCCATCCACAGGGTGCCGTCGGCGGCCTGCACCAGGTCCTCGGGACCGCCGGCATCGACCGCGCCCGGCAGCGCGAAGATCACCCATGGAGCGCTCCAGCTCTGGCCACCGTCGGTCGAGCGGGCCGCTACCGTACGGCCGAAGGAGCAGAAGGTATGGGCGCTGGCCTCGCGCCACACCACCACCAGGCTGCCGTCCTGCAGTGCGCGCAGCACCGGGAAGAAGCCGCAGCGGATGTTGCGCGTCGCCGGCTCCTGGAAGTGCGGGCTGGCCACGTCGATGCCCTCGCTGCGTGCGTGCTCGCGCAGGCTCACCCCTGCCGGAACCCCGTAGCTCAAGTCGGCGGGGCTCACCCGCACGTGCGGCGCGGCCGGCACCGGCGCCGCCTCCCGCAGCAGCGCCACGCCGCGGCGCCCGTACACGTGGTCCCAATCCCGGAACCGGTCACTCCAGATCGTTCCTGTGTCCGCCATACCCCACCTCCCTGTGCAGGTCGCCGCCGACGAAGTTGTAGCAGAGCAACGCCACGATCACGAACCGTCCGCACCCGCAACGGGCCGACATCGGCTACAGTGCGAGTTGCGATGGCGCCCCACGACATCGACCTGACCGGCTACGGCCTGCCCTATTGGCTGGACATCGAGCGGCCGCGCTATCCGGCCCTGGCCGGCGACGTGCGCGCCGACGTGGCGATCGTGGGCGCCGGGATCGCCGGGTTGAAGGTGGCCGACGCCGCCGCGGAACACGGTCTGGACTGTGTCGTGCTGGAGGCGAAGCAGGTCGGCGAAGGCGCGTCCTCGCGCAACCAGGGCTGCATCGTCACCGGGCTGCCGCGCTCCTACGGTGAGATGGCGGCGCGGGTCTCCCGCGACGTGGCGCGCTCCCTGGTCAAGCTCAGCCACTACAACCAGGAGCTGCTGGAGGAGCAGATGGCCCGCCACGGCATCGCCTGCGACTACGAGGTGTGGGGCGAGACCGTGCTGGTGCGCGGCGACCGCACCGACGTGGACGAGGCGCTCGCGCCGCTGCGGCGAGACGTGGCCCTGATGACCGAGGACGGCTTCGCCGCCGAGTTCCTCGACGCGGCCGCGGCGCAGGCCGTCACCGGCAGCCCGCTGTACGCGGGCGGCATCCACCTCGGCCGCGACGCCCAGTTCCATTCCGGCAGGTTCGTGGTGGGGCTGGGCGCCGCCGTGGCGCGCTCGCCGCGGGTACGCATCTTCGAAGGGTCGCCGGTCGTGGCGATCGAGACCCCCGGCGCCGGAGCCGCTCACCTGATCCGCACCCCGCACGGGAGCGTGAGCGCCGCCCACCTGTGCGTGGCCACCAACGCGCTGGTGCCGCAGCTCCTGCCGGCCCTCACCGGCACGTTGCGCGCCGAGCGCGGGCAGGTGCTGGTGACCGCGCCGCTGGCGGAGCGTCCCTGCCGCGGCTGCTTCGCCGCCGGCACCGCGTGGTGGCGGGAGGTCAACGAGGCCGACGGACGCTTCCGGCTGCTGTTCGGCGGAGGCCGCGACCGCGACGAGCCGTACAGCCTGTTCCCGCAGTACGCGGCCGACGGCCGCCGCAACACCCGCATCGGCAGCGCCGGGTTCCGGCCGACGCTGGCCCACCAGCGCCGCCTGCAGGTGCTGCTGGCCGAGCTGTTCCCGCACCTGGCCGACGCGCCGATCACGCACCGCTGGGGCGGGCTGCAGTCGTTCACCTTCGACGGGCTGCCGGCGATCGGAGTGTTCGACGCCGAGCGTCGCATCCACGGCCTGGCCGGCTTCTGCGGACTGGGCAACTCCTATTCGAACGTGGGCGCGGCCTACCTGGCGGCGCGCATCGCCGACGCCGGCGACGGCCTCCCGCCGGACCGGGCGGCGACGCTGAAGCTGCTGCTGGCACCGGCGCGCGACGGCGCCCGCTGGCCGGGACCCGAACCGACCCGGGCGCGCTCCGGCTCCTACGGACTGGTGCGCCGTGCCGCCAAGCCCCGTCCACGGAGGTGAGTGAGATGGCAAGGAACTCATCGGCACCGAAGCCGCGCAGCGTCGACAGCGGACGGGTGGTCGACGGGGTGGTCGCGCTCCTGTTCACGCCGTTCACGGCCGACGGAAGCCGGTTCGACGCGGCCGGCATGCGCCGCCAGCTCGACTTCGTGCTGGAGTCCGGCGTGTCGGCGGTGGTCGCCTGCGGCAAGGCGGGGGAGTTCGAGGGACAGAGCCTGGAGGAGATCGAGGAGGTGCTGAGCACGGTCCTGGCGCATGTCCGCGGCCGCATCCCGGTGGGGATGGGGATCATCAGCGTGGAGGAGGACCGCGGCGTGCCCGCCGCGGAGCTGGCCGCCCGCTGCGGCGCCGACTTCGCCATGACCAAGAAGTACGGCAAGCGCGACCTGCACGGGTTCTTCAGCCAGATCGCGGAGCGGATCCCGGTGATGCTCTACGACCAGACCAACGAAGGAAACCTCGATGTCGACGGTGAGGTGCTGCCGCTGGTGGCGGCCATCGAGCGGATCATGACCGTGAAGGTGAGCGGCAACGTGTACGCCTTCGACCAGCTCAAGAAGGCCGCCCCGCAGGCCGCCTACATCTGCGGCTGGGACACCTTCTCCCTGCCGGCCTACGTCTCTGGGAGCGACGGCGTCGTGGCCGGCAGCGCGGCGTTCATGCCGGAGCGCGAGTTGGAGCTGCACCGCCTGGTGCAGGCGCACGAGTGGGACGAAGCGCGGCGGCTGTTCTACCACCGCATGCTGCCGATGATCGCCTACTGCACCCCGGATCCCTATGCATTCTCGGTGTGCAAGCACATCCTGCACTGGAAGGGGCTGTTCGACTCACCCGTCGTGCGTCCGCCGTACCTCAACGCACCGCCGTGGCTGCAGCGGGAACTGCGCGAGCTGGCGCAGCAGCTCGGCCTGGTCGACGACTCCTGAGCGGCCTGGTCCTTACCCGCTCCCCTCGGAATCGCTGCCGGGCGCCTGCCGCAGCAACGCCTCCAGTTGAGCGACCCGTGCTTCCGCCGCTTCGCGGGCGGCCCGCCGCAGGTCGTGGACCCCATCGACACAGTAAGCGCACACGCGGCGCTGGCGCATTCGGTCAGCCCGGCTTCCGCGCCTCGGGCCGGTCCCAGAGGCGGCGCTTCGGCGCGAGCACGGTCAGCGCGAACGCGACGATGATGCCGCCGGCCGCGAGCAGCGCCGCCGGCATGCCGGCCACCTGCGCCACCGCGCCGGCCAGGGTCGAGCCGACCGGGTTGAGGCCGAAGGTCTGCGCCAGCAGCCCCGTCGACTGGTCGCGCCGCGACGACGGCACCGTCACCTGCACCAGCGTGAAGAGCATCACGTCGTAGACCGTCATCCCCACGCTCAGCGCCACCGCGATCCCCACCGACAGCAGGAACGAGCGCGACAGCGCGTAGCCGATCAGCGCCACGCCGCACAGCGCGCACGCCAGCATGGTGACCGTTCCCTTGCTGCGCAGCTCCCCCGTCGCGGTCAGCACCATCCCGAACAGGATCGCGCCGAGCGAGCTGGCGGCGGTCAGGATCCCCAGGGCGCCGGCCCCAACGCCCAGCACGTCGCGCGCCAGCACCGGCATCATCGAGCTGGAGGAGAACACGCACAGCTCCATGAGCATGCTCATCAGGAACACCGCGCGCACGCGCTCCACCCGCAGCGTGTAGCGGAGCTGGCGCACCAGGTCCAGGAACATAGGCCGCCGCCCCGCAAGCGGCGCGGGCCGGCCCAGCTCCGTGGACAGCCCCGCCAGCGCCGCCGCGGCGCCGGCCCGGATCACCGCCAGGAGCCCGAACGCCGCGGCGAACCCGAAGGTGGAGATGGTCACGCCGACGAGAGCGGAGCCTGCCATCCTGCCGATGTTGAACGTCAGTTGCCGCGCACCCATCGCCCGCATCAACTGCCCCTGGCCGGCCGCCCGTTGCAACAGGCCGGTCGACAGCGGGAGGTGCAGGCAGCGCGCCATCCCGGTCAGGACCGCGGCGGCCAGCAGGTGCCACAGGCGCAACACGCCGAGCCCGCTCAGCGCGGCGATCGCGGCCAGAACCAGCGCGAGCGCCGCCTGCACGGCCGCCAGCGTGCGCCGCCGCTCCACGCGCGCGGCCACCACCCCGCCCAGGCCGCCGCCCGCCAGCAGCACCAGCCCCTCGATGCCGAACACGGCGCCCACCCAGAACGGCGCGTCGGTCACCTCCAGCACCAGCCAGCCGGTGGCGATGACACGCGGCAGCATCGCGCCGGAATCGAGAAGCTGGTGGGCGAACAGGCGCCACAGGTCCGGGGTCAGGAACGCCCCCCTGCCCCCGGGCACGCCCCGCTCAGCGCCGGTCAGGCGTCGGAACCGCTCGAAACGGAATAGATCAGCGCGGCCTGGAAGTAGAAGCGCAGCCGCAGCGGCCGGCCTTCGAGCTCGGCTCCCGTGGCCTGGCCCCACCGTAGCGGAAAGGCCGGCGCGTCCAGCGGTCCCTGCACGATGCAGCGCTCCTTCTCGTAGCCCGGCACCACCCGGTCCTCGCCGTCGACGAGCTCCGCCATCAGGTAGGCGCGGTTGTCGCCGTTGTCGACGCCCGGCGCCGGCACCGTCGCGTTCAGGCGCAGCGAGCCGCCGCCGTGGGTGAAGGTGCGGGTCTCGAACACGCCGTTGGAGACGGTCTGCACGAAGGTCAGCCGATCCTCGCCGATGCCCCAGATCTCGTCCCCCTGGTGGAAGCGCAGCATCCCGTCGACGACCATCGGGTTGTGCGAGATCACCACCGAGCCGGCGTGCATGCCGCGGAACGGCCGCTCCCAGCGCAGGCCGTCGCGGCTGATCCACCACTCGGTGTCCAGCATCCCCGGCCCGTGGCCGTCCGGACGCACCGGGGCGACGCCCGGTGGCATGAAGCTGCCCACGTAGTTGAGCACCTGCAGGAAGCAGGTCTCCCGGTACAGGAACGGCCGGGCGACGTAGAACTCCAGGTCGGGCGGGTCCAGCTCGTCGCGCGTGATGTGGTGCTCGCGCGCCAGCAGCGGTCCGCCCAGGCGCTTCATCGCCGCGACGCCTGCGAAGTCGAACGGCGGCTGCATGCCGTTGGCGAAGTCGTTGGGGTCGTCCGGCGTCCAGCGCAGCCCGTCGGGGCTGGTGCGCACGGACACCGTGCGCATGCCGTCGCGGATCAGCTCGTTGAGGGGCTTGTCCGGCTCGCGGACGACCCCCTTGTTGTAGCAGATGAAGCGGTGCGCCGCCGGGCTCCACATCGCCCCCCAGTTGTCGCCCTCCCGGTACACGGGGTTGTACGGGCTGGGCTCCCAGCGCTCGCCGTCACCGGACACGAACGCGTGCGTGTCGAAGCTGCCGCCGTAGTCGCGGCTGTTCTTGAGCACCAGGTAGCGCTCCTGCTCCGGGCTGTAGCTGACCGTCGCCGTGTGCGCCCACTCCGAGTTGGGGGGCTTGGGCAGGTCCGCCCCTTCCAGCACCACGCGCACGTCGCGGAAGGCCCCGCCGTCGTCGGTGTCGGCGCGCAGCACCTGCCACGGGATACCCTTGGCGCCGCGCACCCCGAACACGTCGAAGCCGCCCCCGGGATGCGGCCGGCAGAACGACACCCGGAACGGCGGCGGCGCGCAGTCGGCGAGCTTGCGCAGCCGTAATGCGCCGATAGTGGTGCGGCCCCAGACGTTCTGCAGGTCGTCGGCGTGGCAGAAACGCAGGGTCATGCGGTCCCCTCGGCGCCCTCGCTTCCGTCGCGGAAGTCGACGGCCACCTTCAGCGCTCCGTCGCCGCGCGTGCGCGCCAGCTCGTAGGCGTCGGCCACGCGCGCCAGCGGCAGCCGGTGCGAGATGAGCCCCTCGACGTCGACGTCGCCGCGGGCGATCAGGTTGAGCGCCAGCTCGTACGGCGCGGAGCCGGTGCCGTCCCTGATCGAGGAGCTCTGCGTGTGCGGCCGCTTGCGGAACCACGTCAGGTACGAGAGCTCGAAGGCCGGCTGCTTGGGCACCCCGAACAGGAGGAGCTGCCCGAACGGACGGACCAGCTCCACGGCCAGGTTGATCGAGGCAGGCTCCCCGGCGGCCTCGACGACGATCTGCGGCTCGACCCCGCCGGACGCCTCCGCCACCGCCGCCGGCACGTCGTCGCCGGCCGCGTCGATCACGTGGTCGGCGCCGAAGCGCAGGCCGGCGGCGCGCCGCGCCTCGACCGGGTCCAGGCCGATCACGGTGCCGGCTCCCATGCGGCGCAGCATCCGGTCGAACAGCAGGCCGATGCCGCCCTGCCCCACCACGGCCACGGTAGCGCCGGCCACGTCGCGCAGCTTGTTGCAGCCGCAGATCACCGTGCCGAGTGGTTGCGCGATCGCCAGCCGCTCGGCCGGCACCCCCTCGGGAACCCGCACCAGCGCGTCGAGCCCGATCGCGAAGCGCTCGGCCATGCCCACGTGCGGCGACGGCGTCGCCAGCACGCGCTCGCCCGGCTCGAACGGAAAGACCGTCTTGCCGCGGTACTCGACCGCCTCCACCACGCCGATCACCTCGTGGCCGCTCTGGCCGGGGTTCAGCGGGTAGGCGTCGGACGGCTGACCGTAGACCGCGAGCAGGTCGCTGCCGCAGATCGAGATCAGCTCGGGCCGGACGACGGCGTGACCGGCCGCCGGCTCGGGATCGGCGAAGCTGTCCACCCGGACCGTGCCGGGTGCGGTGACGTGTGCCGCTTGCATCGTGGACTCCTTGCTCGTCGCGGCCACGATTGCACGGCGCGCCGCGGCGCGGCAACGAAGCGACCAGATGGTGCTCTACTACCTACATCCCCCAGACCACGATCGAGCGCCCGCTGACACGCTCGTCCCGACGGTACACCTTCCGGTCCCAACTCTTGTCGGGATCCGGGTCGATGATGACCAGGTGCCCGGCCCGCGAGCCGCACCGGTCCATGTACCCCGCGGTCTGCTCCAGGCCGCGCGCGATGGTCGTCTCCAGCCCGTGGCGCCGGTGCAGCACCTTGCACTCGATCACCGTCCTGGTCACCTGTTCCGAGCCGGACTGTTCTGAACCGGCCTGTTCTGAACCGGCAGAGCCGGCTCCGAACGGCCATACGATCAGCAGGTCCGTGCGGCCGTACCCCAGGCCGTACTCGCGCTCGATGCGCCCTCCTCCATTGACGATGCGTTGCAGGAACGCCTGCAACAGAAGCTGCGGCCCCGCCTCCCGATAGTCGAACCGCCCCAGCCAATGCTCGGAGTGCTCCCGGAAGAAGGTCTGAAACGAGCCCATCAGCTTCTCCACGTCCAGGTCCCCGTCCGGCCGCACGTACCACGCCACCTCCCGCACCAGCCGCGCCTGCGTCGCGTAGGAGAGCTCACGCGGCACCACCTCCGCGTAGATCGGGTTGGCCATCCGCACCGGGTCCTGCCGGGCGATCAGGCCGAGGTCGCGCACGTACTCGATGTCGCGCGCGTGCTCCAGGTTCGACGCCGCGAACCCGCCCTCGTCGTCGCCGCGCAACAGCGGCTCGATCACCCGCCGCACCCGGTCCTCGTCGAGCTTGTCGGCAAGCTGATCGAGGTGCGTCTCGCGCGCCAGGATCAGGTGCTCCTGTGCGTCGAAGATGGCCGCGTCCGTGATCGTACGGCTTCGGTCGCGGCGCGCTTCGCCGCGGAAGCACGCCCGCTCGCACAGCGCGTTCACCAGCCACGGCTGCCCCTGCGTCTGACGCCACACCGTCGCCACCGCCTCCGGGGCGAACGCTTGGCCTGTCTCCTCGGTGTGCTGGGCCAGCAGCGCCCGCGTCTCCGCCTCCGAGAAGTCGCCGAGCCGCAACGACTCCGCCTTGACGTTGAACGCGCTGCCCCCGGTGATGACCTCACCGGAGCTCGACCGGATGCGGTAGTCGCGCACGTCGCGCACCCCGCACAGCACCACGCTCTGCGGGTAGCGTTCGGGGCGCTGGTCGTAGCCGGCACGAAGCTGCCGCAGCACGGACAACAGCGTGTCACCGACCAGGGTGTCGATCTCGTCGATGAGCAGCACCAGCGGCCTGGGCGACTCCTCGGCCCAGCGGGACAGCGCCTCCTGCAGAGCGCCGTCGCCAAAGGTAGCGAGGATGGACGGCCACGCTTCGTACAGGAAACCATCGCCGGAGGCACGGGCGCGTGAAGCCACCTGACCGACGATCACGCGCATGGCTCGCTCCACGTTCTCGCGCACGGCCTGTGCCGCTTCGACGTTGACGTACACACAGTGCAGGTCGCCGGCGGCGCCGTCGTTCAGAAGGTCGCGCAGCGCCAGCAGTGCGGATGTCTTGCCGGTTTGCCGGGGCGCGTGGAACACGAAGTAGCGCAGGTCCCGGACCAGTTCGAGCACCCGGTCCACGTCGTCCAGCCGCGCCAGCGGCGGGATGCAGTAATGCCTTTCGGGCCGCACCGGACCTTCCGTGTTGAATCTGCGCACCGGCCCACCCTCAGCCGAACATCCTGCTACGGATCGTGTGTGTCGCTCATGCTTCGCCGTCGCCCTTGCACCGCGACGCCGAGACGCGGGCCGGGACCGGACGACTCATGATTGCGTCCGAGCGTTGAGGGTACGCCGAGGATGCGATAGAGTCACGCAACGCGACGGTACCCCGGCCATGGACACGGTTCCCGCTCACCCGCGCATTCCCCACGGTGACTCGAATTTCCGTCGCATCCGTCTGAACCGGTGGCTCTACGTTGACAAGACCCGCTTCCTGCGGCGGCTGGAACAGGAGCGCTACGTCTTCCTGATCCGTCCGCGGCGGTTCGGCACGTCGCTGTGGGTGTCGCTGCTGGCGAACTACTACGACCGCCGGTGGGGCCACGAGTTCGACGCCGTGTTCGGCGGCACCGACATAGGACGCAACCCGACTGCGGAGCGTCACCGGTACGTGGTCCTTCGCTTCGACTTCTCGGCCGTCGACGACGCGATCGAGACCCTGGAGCGGGAGTTCGACACCTACTGCACCGCTCGAATCCGGGAGACGTTGGATCGGTATCCCGACCTGTTCCCCGCCGAGGCTGCGCGGCGCATCCTCGACCCCGTTTCGACTCCCGCCAAGCTCAACGAGCTGTTCCTGCATGCCGGACATGAGGGCATCCCGCTGTACGTGCTGATCGACGAGTACGACGCCTTCGTCACCACGGCGCCGACGCGCCACGACGGCGGCTTCTTTCGCACCTTCTTCGCGACTCTGAAGGCCGGTACGGCGTACAGCGCCGGCGGCATCGAGCGCCTGTTCATCACCGGCGGATTGCCGATCAACGTGGACGGCGTGACCGGCGGCTTCAACATCGGCACTGATATCAGCCTGAAACCCGACTTCAACCAGATGGTCGGCTTCACCGAGACGGAGGTGCGGCGCCTGCTGGAGACCTGCCGGGATCTCGGCGTGTTCGACCAGGATATCGATACCGCCATGGGCACCATGGGCGAGTGGTACGGCGGCTACCGGTTCGCCGCGGCGGCCGAGATCGATCTGTACCACACCGCGATGGTGCTCTCCTACCTGGACCGTTCGATGCCGAACCGGGCGGTGACGGACGACCTGATCGACACCAACGCCGGCGTCGACGATGCCAGGCTGCGCCCCCTGCTGGTGGCCGGCCGGCGGCCGAACGGCAACTTCGACCTGCTGCGGAACATCATCGGCGAAGAGGAGGTAGTCGTCCCCCGCATCCAATCGAGCCTTCCGCTGGAGCGGCTCGCGGAACCGGAAAACTTCGTCTCCCTCCTGCACTACTTCGGGTTGCTGAGTATCCGCGACGCGGTGCATGGGATGCCGCGGCTGGCAATCCCCAACCAGACCGTGAAGCGGCTGATGCACGGCTACCTGCGCGACGCCCACTGCGAGGCTCACGTCTCACGTTGACGGCGATTCGCCGCCGTGGTCCGGCAGCACGTGCCGGGAGGAGTTGAGCGAGTCCGCCGAGACGAGACGAGCCGCGGCCGCCCGCGGTGACGCGTACGTAGTAGTCGTCGGCTGCAAGCGGATGCCCGATCTCGAAATTCGTTCCGCTCCCGGAGTCGTCATCTGCCGCGAACGCGTGGCCCCACCGGTCCTGGAGCACGGCGGCCGTGTCGGTCGAGCCGGTGGTTCCGCCTCCAGGTAGCTCGTGCGCTCCACGCGCACGCGGAAGTAATCCGTATCTCCGCGTCCCAGATGTCCTGCGGTCTTCGACCGCGCGTCCACCGGCGATGCGGCGGCTCGGGAATCGCCGTGCCGGTCGACCGGCAGTGGTTCCGTCACGGTGACGTAGACTCGACACGCGGCCATCGGGAGCACCGCGAGCGAGCTCAGCACCACGACGAGGTACCGGGCAACGGCCCTTTGCACCGCCTGACTCTTCGATGTGCAAGCCGCACCCATCTCAATCCACCAGTTCGACGAACACTTCCGACGTCTCACGGCATGGGCCGTCCGCCGCGGTGACCCGGAAGGATCCGCCCGTGGGGATCCTGATGCCGTCATTGCTGACGCTCGCCACGGCACCATTCACGTACCACGTGATGTTTCGTCTGGTCCCACTCACCTCGATGCGGTTGTCCTCCGTGCGTATCCACTCTTCGTCCTCCGGATAGTCGATGAGCCGAGGACATGCCGGCTCCAGCGCGCGGCCAGCCGGCTCCGTGTCGGCCGATCGCGGGACCAGGACGGGATCCCGAAGTCCCAGCGCCTCCTTCAACTGCTCCGCGAACGGCAGCGCAACATGGGTTCCCGTAAGGAACTCGGTAGGCTCATGGTCCGCGGTTCCAAACCAGACGACGATCAGATGGCGGCGCGTCACGAGCACCGCAAGCGCGTCCTGGCGGTTATGAGACGTTCCCGTCTTGGCCACGCGCAACCGACCGTTCGGCAGCGTGACGGCCAACAGGCGCTGGATCGTCTCCGCAGCCGCTTCCGTGACGAACGGGTACGGGTTGATGGCCATGCGCCCCTCGACGAAACTCAGACGCGGCGGCGACAGAGGGTCGACCAGACCCAGGTAGAGCTCGGCGAGAGACTCGGGCGTCAGATAAAACCCGCCGACCACCAAGCTGAGTCCGGAGGGTTCCGCCTGCGCAACGGACGAACCGATGAATGAGCGAATCTTGTTCTCGACGTTCGTCGTGCCCAAGGCATGCAGCACGTCGACCGCCGGGACGTTCCGCGAGCGAATGAGCGCCTCGCGCAGCGTGATCGCGCCCGCATGGGTTCCGTCGAAGTTGGTCGGTGCGTAACCGTCTCGCTGCAACCGGCGATCGACGAACACGTGATGCTCCGTGATCAGTCGGCGATCGAGCGCAACCGCATAGACGAGCGGCTTCAGCGTCGACCCCGGGCTGCGGATGGCTGCCAGGTAGTTGATGGCGCCCTTGCGAGAGGCATCGAGGTAGTCTGCCGAGCCGACGTAGGATCTGACGTAGCCGGTCTTCCGCTCGACGACCAGCGCTGCGCCGTTGACCGGAGGGTCGAGCCGCCGTACGTGGTTCGCCAGGATACGCGCCGTCGTCTCCTGCCAATCCGCGTCGATGGCCGTAGGCTCGCCGAACACATAGTCGGCGTGGTCAAAGTTGCGATCCAGCAGGTGTGTCGTGAGCGATGGCGCCGAATACCGAACGAGCCGCAGTCCTTCCTGCCGGTGCTCGCCCAGCCGCTCCGCGTCGAGCCCCACGTGCTCGGCGATGCTGCCGAGCACGTGGTTCCTGCCTGCGATGGCCGCATGCGGGTGCCGGTCGGGACGCCGCCGCTCGGGGGCTTGCGGGAGCGCGACCAGCAGTCCGATCTCCGACGTGGTCAGATCGCCCGGAGGCTTCTGCAGCCACACCGTCGACGCCGCCTTTATCCCTTCGACGTTGCCCCCGTACGGTGCAAGGGTGAAATACGCCTCGAGGTCGATGGCCGTAGGCTCGCCGAACACATAGTCGGCGTGGTCAAAGTTGCGATCCAGCAGGTGTGTCGTGAGCGATGGCGCCGAATACCGAACGAGCCGCAGTCCTTCCTGCCGGTGCTCGCCCAGCCGCTCCGCGTCGAGCCCCACGTGCTCGGCGATGCTGCCGAGCACGTGGTTCCTGCCTGCGATGGCCGCATGCGGGTGCCGGTCGGGACGCCGCCGCTCGGGGGCTTGCGGGAGCGCGACCAGCAGTCCGATCTCCGACGTGGTCAGATCGCCCGGAGGCTTCTGCAGCCACACCGTCGACGCCGCCTTTATCCCTTCGACGTTGCCCCCGTACGGTGCAAGGGTGAAATACGCCTCGAGGATGTCGGCCTTGCTCCAGTGGAGCTCCAGGCGCAGCGCATACAGCATCTGCCGCACCTTGGTACCGAGCGACCGCTTGCGCAGATCGGGCCGCAGCAACCGCGCCACCTGCATGGTGAGCGAGGAAGCGCCCGAAACGACACGCCCCTCGGTCACCATGGTGAGCGTGGCGCGCGCGATCGCCAGCGGATCGACGCCGAAGTGCGATGAGAACCGCCGATCCTCATACGCGATCACCGCGTCGACGAGATCCGGGTCCACCTCATCGAGCGACACCGACTCGCGCCACATCCCCTCGGAATTGAGGCGCAGCTCCAGCAGCCTGCCATCCGAGGACAGCACGGTCTTCGCAAGATCGTGCAACCGTCCCGTGTCGACCGGCCCGGCCACGTATGCGCCAAGCGCGCCAAGGCAGCCGATGCACGCGATGGCCGCCGCGCCGCGCAGGTAGTCACCCGGTGAGAATCTGCGCACGCCGAACCATGCTCCTCCCGTTGACCTCGGGTCGATACATCAACTCGACGTGCGCGTCCGGGACGACCATGTCCCCGGGAAACACGGCGCGCACCGCGTACGCCACCACCGAGCGCCGGTCGCGAATCCACCGGCCCGTGAAGTCCGCGACGAAACGGTCATCCATGTTCTGCACGTATTCCGGGCTCTGTCCCGGTTCCCCTTCCCTCTCGTCGGCAGGCGGGGCGACGTCCGCGGACTCCAGTTCGAAGCCGGACGGCAGCAGATCCGTCAACAGCGTGTCGCCGGAAAGGCCCGGCCTCGTGGGAACGATTTCCAGGACGACGGTGAATACGTCCCCCTGGTTCGCGACGAGCGGCGCTCCGTCGAGAGGAATGGGCTCCCCCGCGGAGTCGTACCAGGT
This sequence comes from Spirochaetia bacterium, assembly GCA_965202935.1. GTDB lineage: Bacteria > Spirochaetota > Spirochaetia > SZUA-6 > Bin103 > CATQHW01. Next base: position 5,870,204 of record OZ241879.1, on the reverse strand, counting down.
CTTGGTAATGCTGAAGCCGTTCTCGACCGAATCCGTGGTCGTGCGCGGACCGACGACCTCGACGTTCAGGAAGAGCGGCTGACTCAACCGATGCCGCACGTCGAACCCCGACCGCAGAAGGTCCGCGGAGACGTCGATGCTCCCATCTTCCGCGATGCGGTAGTCTCGACCGTCGATCCGAACCACCTCCCCGGCCAGGCTGGTCGCGCCGGCGAGCGCCATCTGCGCCAGCTTGCTGTTGACGTAGGTCGATCGATACTCGCGGGCGCTCAGGGAGGCGCCCGTCCGCTGCACGAGGGACACCGTGAGCGGCGTCCGGTTCGCTGCCGAAACCTGGGCCAGAAAATGAGCGTTGTTCGGAGCCGTATACCGTCGGTGCATGCCGTGATCCTCGAACAGGTGCAGCGACTCGATCCACGTCTTCCGCTCACGAAACGCTGCTGCCGGTAGATCGGCCAGCAACTCCTCGAGAGAGTCGTGCAGCCGGTGCAACCGGTTCCGATCGTTCAGGATGTCGGCGAGCCAATAGGCGATGCTGATGCGGTCGAGCCGTTCACGGGCGTCACCGCCGCCTTCGCCCAAGCCGCTCCACAGCTCGTGATCGATGGCGTATCTCGCCCGACTGGTGACTTCGTACCCCGCGCGAGCGAGCACGCCGTAGGCATACAGTCTGGTCCAGAGGTCGGTCGTGTGCTGCGCGTAGAGGTATCCGAGTCCCTTGTCGATCGCGGCGGTCACCGCGCCACGGTCGGTCGCGTAGGGAAGCGCCAGCATAAGGGTCTCGACAGCGTACGGCTGGAACTCCTCGCGTACGCTGTCGAACCTGTCCCAGTAGCCGAAGGCTCCGCCCGCTTTCTGATTGGCGACGATGCGCTCGACACCTCGGTCTATCAACTCCCGTGCCGACTCGTATCGATCGGACCCGAGCTGCTCGCGGAAGATCAACCCTCTCGTCGCGCTGGAGACCTGTTCGATACAGCCGTACGGATAGCGATGGAGCGCGGCGAGCAACTGCCCGAGGGCTGCTCCGGGCGTCCGCGACACGGTGACCCGGTACTCCAGGTCGGTCTGCCGGGCCACGTCGAATGCGGGTAACGTCAGCGCAGGCACCGCCGCTCTCCGTGCGAGAAACGACGTCGTCAGCGGGAGCGACCTGAGCTCCGCATGCGGATACGACGGCGCACGCGCGAGCAACTCGAAGTCGCGAACCACCCGCATCTCGCCGAAGGCCGCCCTGACTTCGACCGGCAGTACTCCGGCCACGGGTGACGAAATGGTGATGTCGGATTGCAGGCTCGTTCCCTCTGCGAGCGCGAAGCGCGTGGTGTCGGAAGCCGCGCCGACGCGTTCTTCGAGCCGGACCGAGGCGGCGCCTTCATTGGCTCGAAGCGCCAACTGTGCGACGAGCCGATCGCCCGTGCCGATGAAACGCGGCAGGGAAACGTCCAGGCTGACCGGGTCTCTGACCTGCACGGTCCGCTCCTGGAAGCCGACGCCGTGCTCGGACGCGGCCAGGGCCACGAGCCGCAGGCGGCCCTCGAAGTCCGGCCGGTCGAATTCATGGACGGCACGGCCGTTCTCGATCGGCAGGGACCGGCGACGCCGCCGCTACCGTCTTGAAGAACTCGGACTTCACCGCGACGCGATCGCCTTCCCCCGCCTCGTCGCCGCCGGCGCGATAGGTCGGGAGCGTGGCATCCTGGCGGATCAATCGTCCGTAATTCGACGCGACGCCGATGGACAGTTCCCGTTCTCCATAGAAGAAATCCGTCGGATCCTCGTTGCGGAAGCCGGTCAGGGCGTGGATGCCCTCGTCGACGAGATACAGCACGAGCGAGCCGCTCTGCACGTTCGCCTGCACCGACACGGCGATCCTGTCGGTCGAGCGGACGCTCTCCGGAGCGCTCACGCGCAACCCGATGTCGCGCTCGGCGCCGAGCGACGGGACCCACGTGCTGCCCAGCGCGATCTGCGGCAGGTGTTCCGTGCCCGCTTCGATCGGACGTATCAGCGTCGCCAGCACGTGGAAGCCCGGCTCCGGCATCAGGGGGATGTCCAGCGGAATCTCCACGTCCCCCTTGGTGACGCGCACGACGTCCGCGGCGATCACGTCCGAATGTGCGACGTGGATCCTGAGAACTCCCGCGAACGGCAGGGACGCCCTGAGCACGCCTGCGCCGTCGTCGCCGATGTCGACGAACGTGTCGAGCCGTTCGGGCTCCGATGCCGGCAACCCGTCCGAGGAACCCCAGCCCGCGGAAAACGGCAGCACGGTGCGGAAGCCCGAGACATCCTCGACGATGAGCTCATGGTTGCCCCAGTCCAATGGCGTGCCCGGCACCAGCGTCCTGCCCGCCGTCGTGCCGCTGGCCACCGTTTCGTCGGCTCGTCTCGTCCGCCGCCAGCGCCAGCCGTCGTCGTAGTACCAGTCGTAGGAGTAGCGCACCCGTACGATACGATAGGGCAGATCGACATCCGCGAGCCGGGCTCCCAGGCGATCGATCCGCACCACGGAAAACGCCGCGGTCGCTCCGTCGCCCAAGCGCTCGCCGAACTCGGGCCGAACGCCGACGTAGGACGCATGCGTATCGAGCGGCACGGTTGTCGACCCGCGATTCGGACGCCCGCCGACGTCTCTGACCGCGGCAAGAATCCGCACCTGGTACATGCCGGGCGGCAGGGCCAGCGCCTCACCGAGATCGACCGATCCGGTGAAGCGCCCGGCGTCGTCGAGCGTGAACTCCTGCGCCCGCGTCATGAAGCGGAAGTCCGCGGACGGCACCGATCCGAACACGAAGCCGTCCAGTCCGGCGCCCTCATGGGTCCTGGTCGCGCGGACCTCGCTGCGATAGTCGCCCTGGAGGCCTCGGCTCGGCCCCCCCGACAGATACGCGCCCTCGATGACGAAACCGCTTTCTCCTTCCGCGGCCCAAGGCTGTTCTCCGACGCTCACCGTCGTCTCGATCGTCAAGGGTACGAAGTCCTCGACCCGGACCCGCCGGTCGGCCAGGATCACCCCATCCTTGCGCGCCACTCGTATCCGGTAGGAGCCGAGCAGATAGCTCGGTCCGACCGGCAGCTTCCCGCCGGCGACGCCGTGCGCATCGGTGACGATGCTCTGCGTGGCGATCCGTTTTCCCTGCGGATCGGTGAAGGTGACGTCCAGGTGGTAGTCGGCGAGCGGATCGAGTGCCAGATCTCTGGCGAGGACGTGGAAGTCGACGTCCTCGCCTACCCGAAACATCTCGCGCTCGACGGCAAGATGGACGTCCTGCCGGTGTGGCTTGTCGACTCCCGCTTCCAGAAAGCGCGGCTTCGACTTGAGATCCGAGACGTCGACGAGTGAGAAGTCGCCGCTCCCGGTGGTGACGATCATCAGCTCCGGCGCGTTGCCGCCGCTGCCGGCCAGGTAGGCCTGCGGGATCCGAACCGTCCCCGCGGCATCGCTGGTGGCCGCGAACAGTTCCCGGTTGTTTCCAGCCAGAACCTGCACGCGGGCGCCGGAGACCGGCTCCAGCGTCTTGAAGTGGGCCAGGGACACCAGCGTTTCCCCGACTCCCGAATAGGTGGTGATCCCGATGTTCGAGTGCGCGAACCACTGGGTCGGGCGGTTCCGGTACCTTGAGAGGGCGATCTGCGGCGACGACAGCACCGCGACGAACAGCCCCGGATCACGCCCTTCGACCAGCGCCGCCAAGTCGAGGTTGAACGAAAGCCGCTCGTTGCGCCGGCTCGCCAGCGAGATGCTGCGCCGGCCGGCGAGCTCCCCGTAGTGACCCCTAAGCCGGCCGGTGTCGTACCCATTCAGATGCGAGAACAGATCGGGAACCTGCACCAACGTCCGCGGGTCGATGCGGAACACGTCGACGGCAAGCTCGCTGACGTTGACGGTCGTTACCGGGAGCAGGCTGCGTTCGCCGACCGGCAGGATGTAGCTCGCGGCGTTCAACGAAATCTCCGGTTCGCGATCGTGCGTTCGACCGTAGAACACGATGTCGCTGGTGACCGGCTGTTCGCCGAGGGCCAATCCCTTGCGGATCGTCACCTTGTAGCTGGTCGAGAAGTCGAGACCACCGAGGCACAGCACCGGCGACACCTGGACCGAGTAATCCGTGACGCGGCGGCCGGCCCGTTCGACCTGAAGGTAACTCCGCACGTCGAGATCGCTCAGATCCACGGCATCTCCCGATTTCCGGGAATAGAGCGTGGCGCACAGCTCGGCACGATCGCCGACAGTACCGGCGTGGACGTTCCTGACCGCGAAGACGCCGTCCGACTGCGCCGGCGCGAAGCCGGCGAAATCCGCCGTGTAGATGCTGTCTTCGAAACGGAACGTCAGCAGCCTGCCACTCGCCGCCACCTCTCGGGAGACGTCGATCACCCCCAGAACGTCGACGACGATGCCGGCATCGACGACGGTGCCCTGGTCCGTCTCGACCCGATCAACGGTCGTGTACTGCGTGCCGGCCGGATCTTCGGCTTGCGCTGTAGTGGAGCCGATAGCCCATACCAGCAGCGCAAGCCACAACATGCGTACGCGTTTCACGGTCTCCGGTCCTCCGGTCAAAGAGTGTGCTCTGCAATCCCGGCCCAAGATGGCTGGACCGCCTCGCACATGCCCTGCTATGCGGTGACCGCGAAGATCCGCGCGCCGCGGAAACAGACCCGCAGCCGCGCCCGCCGGCCGGCCAGCGGTTCGGAGGTGGCGCCCTGCCAGCGCAGCTCCAGCCGGGTGGCGTCGATCGGCCCCTGCAGCAGGCAGGCGTTTCGGTCGTAGCCGTCGATCACGCGGTCGCGGTCGTCGACCAGCTCGGCCATCAGGTATGACTCGTTGTTGTCGTTGCCGAAGCCCTCGCCCGGGAGCTGCAGGTTGAGCCGCAGCGGCCGGTCCGGGACCGTGAAGGTGCGCGTCTCGAACAGGCCGTTGGAGCGCGCGCTGACGTTGGTCAGCCGGTCCTCCGGCACGCCCCAAACCTGGTCGCGCAGGTAGAACAGCAGCTTGCCGGCCGCCTGGATGGGGCCGGCCAGGATGCTCGTGCCCACGTCCTGACCCCGGAACGGGCGCTCCCAGGTCATGCCGTCGTCGCTGACCCACATCTCGTGGCCCAGGGTGCCGGGGCCGTGGCCGTCGGGGCGCATGGGCGGCAACCCGTTGGGCAGGAAGCTGCCGCAGTAGGTCAGCACGTTGAGGAAGTAGCGGCCTGCGTAGGTGAACGGCCACGCGGCGTAGAACTCCAGGTCCGGCGGGTCGTCCGCGTCCGGCGCCACGTGGAACTCGCGCGGCACCAGCGGACCGCCGACTTTGCGCATGCCGCGTGCCCAGCGCATGCCGAGCTTGTAGGCGTTGGGCGCAGACGGGCTCCAGGTCAGGCCGTCGGGGCTGGAGCGGATGCAGACGGTTCGGTGTGCGTCCAGGAACAGCTCGTTGACGCGCTTGTGCTCGCAGCGCAGCCAGCCCTTGTTGTAGGTGACGTAGCGGCCGGCCGGGCTGCTCCAGATCGCTCCCCAGCGGTCCCCCTCGGTGTAGACCGGGCGCTTGGGCGCCTCCTCCCACGACTCGCCGTCGCCGCTGAAGAAGGCGTAGGTCGCGAAGCCCTCGGGCACCTCCGCGTTCTTCAGGCACAGGAAGCGCTCCTGCTCCGGGCTGTAGCTCACCGTGGCCACGTGCTGCCACCACGTGCCGTCGGGCAGCGTGTAGTCGTTCGAGTCCAGGACGACCCGAGCGTCCTCGAAGGTGCTGCCGTCGGCGGTGCTGGCCCGCCAGAGCTGCCACGGCGTGCGCTTGCCGCAGCGGTAGCCCAGCACGTCCCAGCGGCCGTCCGCGCCCTCGGTCGCCAGCGCCATCATGAACGGCGGCGCGCCCAGGTCGGTCATCCGCCGCAGCGGCGTCGCCTCGATGCGCGTGTGGCCCCAGACCACCGGCAGGTCGCGCCGGTCGATGAACAGCAGCCTCACCATCCCCCTCCTTCGCCGGCCGCGGCGAGCTCCAGCTCCGGCGCCAGCAGATCGAGCTGCGCGTCGCCGTAGCGCGCGGCCTCCGCCGCGAGGAGCTCGAAGTAACGGCGCCGGGCCTCGTCCACCCGGCGGTCGCCGCTCTCGTAGAAGCGGTTGTGGAGCTCGTCCGGGTCGTTGCGCAGGTCGTACAGCTCACAGCGGTCGGTCAGGTTCCACACCAGCTTCCAGTCTCCGTCGGTCACCATGCGCGACGAGTAATGACCGTACCAGTCGCCGTGATACTGCGCGAAGTGCACGGAGCGAGGCCATGGGGCACGCCCGCGCACGAAGTCGACCAGCGACTCGCCGTGCAGCGGCCCGGAACCGAAGGTCGCGACCGGCCGCCCGGCGACCAGGTGCGCGGCGGTCGCGGTCACGTCGGTCAGGTTCACCGGCTCGCGCTCGGCGCGGCGCGCCTCGGCGCCGGGCACGCGCAGGATCATCGGCACGCGGTAGATCTCGTCGTACATGTAGGCGCCCTTGCTGGCGAAGCCGTGCGAGCCGGCCATGTCGCCGTGGTCGGCGGTGAAGACGATCGCCGTGGAGTCGTCGAGACCGAGCTCGCGCAGCCGGTCGAGCAGCCGGCCGACCAGGTGGTCGATCAGCTCGATGTAGCTGAAGTTGCAGGCGAGCGCGCGGCGCAGCTCGTCATCGGAGCGCGGCGTGCCGGCGCCCTCCGGCCTCGCCTCCAGCGCGGCCAGCTTGCGCTGGTAGATCGGCTTGCCGCGGAAGTCGTCGAAGCGGTTGGCCCAGAGCGGAATGTCGGCCGGGTCGTAGCGCAGCCCCCACTCCTCCGGCACCAGCCACGGCCCGTGCGGGCCCGGAAAGGCGCAGAACAGCAGGAACGGCCGATCCGGGTCGCGGCGGCCCAGGAAGTCGCTCGCGTAGCGGGCGGCGAGTCCGTCCGGGAACTCGTCGATCGGCACGTCCACGGTGCCGGAATGGTCCGGCTCGACAGAGCGCACCATCGGCCAGTAGTCGGTCGACGGGTGCCACTGGGTGCTGTCCAGGAACGGCGGCTCCTCACCCGCCTGCGTGCCCGGCCGCTGCGTATTCTCGAAGGCGCTGGCGAACAGGTCCTCCGCCGGCCCGATGTGCCACTTTCCGAAGTATGCGGTCTGGCAGTCGGTTTCGGCCGCCGCCCAGTCCTGGATTGCCCGCACCGACGGCGGCAGGTGCCGGCAGTAGGAGTACTCGGGGGTCGAGTTGTTGAACAGGTGGTGGCCGTGCGGGTAGAGCCCGGTCATCAGGCTGGCGCGTGCCGGCGAGCAGATCGCCACCGGCGTGTAGCCCCGGTCGAAGACCACGGAATCGGCCGCCAGTGCGTCGAGGTTGGGCGTGCGCACCAGCGGGTTCCCGTAGCAGCCCAGCAGGTCACGGCGAAGCTGGTCGCAGAACATGACCAGCACGTTGGTCGAGGTCATCACGGGCGATGATACCCGGTCGAACCGACGAACGCCGGCCCGCCGCAGCTTCGATACGCGCGGCTATCCGGTGTGTCGCCGTGCCCGCACGTAGCTCTCGAGCACGTGGTTGATCCGCGTCTGATAGCCCTTTCCCGATGCTTTGAAATATGCCAGCATGGAATGTTTCACGCGCAAGGTGATCTGCTCGGTACGATCGGGTTCGACGATCTCAGCCCCTTTCCAGAAGTCCTCGTCCAACTCGGGAATATCGCTGAAGTCGATGTTCTCGTCGTCCACACCCGCGATCTGTTCGGGTGTGAGAGGTCTACTCGAACGCCACATGCCTCAGTGTAACTGCGTTTTGCAGTACATGAACATGATCATAGCCGGCCTGACGCCGGGGCCGTCCGAGGGGTAGCCTGCGCGCAGGAGGCGAGAGCGGCATGGGACGCGATCATGAAGGAAGGGTGGCGCTGGTCACCGGGGCGGCGCAGGGCATGGGCGCGGCGTGCGCGCGGCGGCTCGCGGCCGGCGGCGCAGCGGTGGTGGTGTTCGACCGGCAGGCGGAGCCCCTGCAGGAGTTGGCCGCCGAGCTGGACGGGCTGGCGTGCGCCGGCGACGTGACCCGCGCGGCCGACGTCGAGCGGGCGGTGGCGGCGACGCTCGACCGCCACGGGCGGCTGGACATCCTGGTCAACGCCGCCGGCATCATGCTGCGCACGCGCTTCTTCGAGTTGGAGGAGGACGAGTTCGACCGCGTCGTGGCCGTCAGCCTCAAGGGCTCGTTCCTGGCCAGCAAGGCGGTGGCGGGGCCGATGCGCGACAACGGCTTCGGCCGCATCGTCCACTTCTCCTCCACCGCCGGCCGCACCGTCAGCACCCTGGGCGGCTGCCACTACACGGCCGCCAAGCACGGCGTACTCGGCCTGACGCGCGCGCTGGCCAAGGAGCTGGCCCCGCACGGCATCACCGTCAACGCGGTCTGCCCCGGCCTCATCGACACGGAGATGGTGCGCGGCACCGTCACGCCGGAACGGATCGCCGCGTACGAGGAGAGCTTCCCGGTCTCGCGCCTGGGCACGCCGGAGGAGGTCGCCGAGGCGGTGGCCTTCCTGACCAGCGAGCACGCCGGCTACATCACCGGCGCCCCCATCGACATCAACGGGGGCGGCTTCATGGGCTGAGCCGCCCCCGCGTATACTGCGGCGTCATGCTGAGTGAGGCACAGGTCCAGGAGTTCCGCGACCAGGGCTTCGTCCTGGGCGACCGCGTGCTCGACGACGCCCAGGTGGACGAGTTGCGGGCCGAGCTGGAACGCGTCCTCGCCGCCGACTTCCCCGACGGCCGCCGCCCGGTGCGCTGCTCGGACCTGTCGAAGAACGAGGGGCGGCCGGTGTGGCAGATCGTCAACATCTGGCAGGCCAGCGACGCGTTCGCCCGCCTGAGCCGCAACCCGTCGATCGTGGGCGACGTGGCCCGCATGACCGGCGCCAGGGAGCTGCGCATCTGGCACGACCAGGTGCAGTACAAGCCGAAGGACATCGGCGGCACCACCTCCTGGCACCAGGACTCGCCCGCGTGGCCGGTGCTCACCCCGTACGTGCAGATGTCGGCGTGGGTGGCCCTGGACGACGTGGACGAAGGCAACGGCTGCATGTGGATGGTGCCGGGCTCCCACCGCTGGGGATCGGCCCGGGAGCTCCACCAGGACATCCACTACGACTCCGAGCTGCCGGCCGAGTACCGCGGCCACGCGATCCGGCCGGTGCCGCGCCCGGTGGCCAAGGGCCACGTCCACTTCCATCACGGCCTGACCTGGCACGCATCGTTCCCCAACCGGTCCGGCCGGCCGCGGCGCGCCATCGCCGTCCACTACATGCCGGAGACCACCCGCTACGTGGCGGCCAACGACCACACGATGAAGCCGTACATCACGGTCGCCGACGGCGAGCGGATCTCCGGCCCGGTCTTTCCGCGGGTCTACCCGCTCGACACTGCCGAACCGGCCGCCGCCGCGGCGGCCTCGCATACCTGACAAGGAACATCCGACAACGGAGCAACCGATGAAACGACGCATGAACGGCGGCCAGGCACTGGTGCGCTCGCTGGCCGCCCAGGGGGTGGCCGTCACCTTCGGCGTGCCGGGCGCCGGCCAGTACGAGGCGGTCGACGCCTACTTCGACACGGACGGCATCCGCTACGTCTCCTGCCGCAACGAGCAGCCCACCACGCACATGGCCGACGGCTACGCGCGCGCCGGCAACCGGCCGGCCAGCGCGCTGGTGGTGCCGGGCGCGGGCCTGTTCAACGCCTCCGGGGGCGTGTCCACGGCGCTGCGCTCCTCCTCGCCCATCGTCGTCATCAGTGGCTCGCCCGAGGACCGCCTCAAGGGCGCGTCATCGAGCCACTGGCTGGAGCCGATCACCAAGTGGGCGGGGAAGGCGACCAGTCCGAGCGACGTGGCGGCCAAGGTGCCGGAGGCGGTACGGGCGGCCTGCTCCGGCCGCCCACGGCCGGTCTACCTGGAGGTCTCCGCGACGGTGCTGTCGCAGGAGGAGGAGGTCGAGATCGCCCCGCCCGCCACGGTCGAGCCGCCCGCGGGCGACCCCGCCGCGCTGGAACGGGCCGCCGCCCTGCTCTCCGACGCCGAGCGGCCGCTGATCCTGGCCGGCACCGGCGTGCTCCGCTCGGGCGCATCCGCGGCCCTGGCCGCGCTGGCCGAGCGGTTGCCGGCGCCGGTGGCGACCACCACGGCCGGCAAGGGCGCCATCTCCGACCGCAGCCCGCTGGCGCTCGGGCACTCCCTCCGCGCCTACGCACCGCTCGCGGAGTTCGCGCAGTCGCGCGACGTCGTCCTGGCGGTCGGCACCCAATACGGACCGGCCGGGCTGCTGGGCGTCGACCCCGACCGGGTCATCCGCATCGACCTCGACGCCGATGCGCTGGCCGCCGACCAGGCGCTGGCCATCGAGGCGGACGCCCGCCCGGCGCTGGAGACCCTCGCCCGGCTGGTACGCCCCGGCAGGGCCGAGGATCCGACCGCGGCCATCGCGGCGCTGAACGGGGTCCGCTTCGGCGACACCGAGCAGCTCGAGCCGCAGCGCTCCTACATCGAGGCGCTGCGCGCGGCCATCCCCGACGACGGCATGCTCGCCTACGGCATGAACCAGATAGGCTACTACAGCCGCAACTACTACCGGGTCTACGCGCCGGACACCTACTTCGACCCGCGCGGCAACCTGGGCGCGTCGCTGCCGATCGCCATGGGCGCCAAGGTGGCGCGGCCCGACGCGCCCGTGGTCGCCTGCTGCGGCGACGGCGGCGTCATGTACCACATCCAGGAGCTGGCCACCGCAGTCCTGCACGACATCGCCGTCACCGTGGTGGTGTTCAACGACAACGCCTACGGCAACGTGAAGCGCTCCCAGCAGGAGGACTTCGACGGCCGGCTGGTCGGCGTCGACCTGCGCAACCCGGACTTCGTCCGCCTGAGCGAGTCGTTCGGCGTGCGTGGCTCGCGGGCGACCGACGCGCCGGCGCTGCAGCGCGAGCTGGAGCGCGCATTCGCTGGCGACCAGCCGGTGCTGATCGAGGTGCCGGTCGGCGAGCTGGAGCGTGTCTATTGAGCCGTCCGACCACCTACGCCGACCTGGGCGTGCGGCCGTTCATCAACTGCCGCGGCACCGGCACCTCCGTCGGCGGCAGCATCATGCCGGAACCGGTGCTGGAGGCGATGCGCCGGGCGGCCGGCAGCTTCGTCCCGCTCGAGACCCTGCAGGAACGGATCGGTGAGCGGCTGGCCCGCCGCATCGGCGTCGACGGCGCGCTGGTCACCTGCGGCGCCGCCAGCGGCGTGCAGCAGGCGGCGGCCGCCTGCCTGACCGGCACCGACCCCGAGCGCGTGCAGCGGCTGCCCTTCACCGAAGGCTGGCGCAACCGCTTCGTGATCCCCCAGGTGGACGCGCACGACTACCTCTTCCAGGTGATCGCCTCCGCCGGCGGCGTGCTGGTCAAGGTCGGCAGCAAGGAGTCCTGCCCCACCGCCGCCATCGAGGACGCGCTCGACGACGACACCGCCGCGGTCGTCCACTACCTGGGCAAGCAGACGCTGGAGCAGCTCGCCGAGGTGGTCGCCGTGGCCGAGCCGCGCGGCATCCCGGTCATCGTCGACGCCGCGGCGCAGCTTCCGCCGCGCTCCAACCTGACCGAGCCGGTCCGCCTGGGCGCCGGCCTGGTGGTGTTCTCCGGCGGCAAAGGTCTGCGCGGACCCCAGTCCAGCGGCCTGGTCGTCGGCAAGGCGGAGCTGATCGAGGCGGCGCGCATGAACGGCTCGCCGGCCAGCTCCGTGGGCCGCGGCATGAAGGTGGGCAAGGAGGAGCTGATGGGCCTGCTGGCCGCCGTCGAGCTCTTCCTGGACGGCAGTGACGAGGAGGACTACCGCCGCTGGCGCGCCGACGCCGAGCTGATCGTCGCGGGGCTGGAAGGCATCGAGGACGTGCGCGCCACGGTCGACGACGGCGACCAGCTCTTCTTCCCCGGCGGCGTGCCGCGCGTCCGCATCGAGCTCCTGGGCGACCGCACCGCAGACGCCTACAGCACGCCGCTCCGCGACGGCGACCCCAGCATCTTCATGGGCGGCTGGGACGGCGGCATGTTCGTCGACCCCATGACCCTGCAGCCCGGCGAGGCCCGACAGGTCTCCCGCCGCCTCAGTGAACTGTTGACCGCACAAACCAACATTCCGCTACGTGGAGGCATCCGTGTCGACCGCTAACAAGAAACACCGAATTGGCCATGGTCTTCCCCACTGCCTATCTCTTGACGCCGACGGGTTCGACAGGTTGAAAGCCACGCTCGGACTAAATCGCAATTCCTGCAGAAAGCTGATTGAGAACGCCAAGAAACATATCAGCTCATTCCCTAAGACGAAACTGACCAGCCGCCTGAGTTCCAGCGAGCGCGATAGGCTCCTTCTGTTCGAGCTCTACGAAGACAAGGATCGTCGCTACGATCTTTGGACAGCGACCTTTGCCCGAGTTCAGTCAGGCGACGACAAGGAGCTTGCCCGAATGCCACCTTCGTTGGAGCATCGGGTTCTTCTCCAATACCTCAACGAATACGACGGCTCCACACCTGACTCGACCCGATGTCCTGAGGTCTTCGCTGAGTGGCCAGATCTGGTCCAACACCTCAACGAGAATGTTTCGTGGGCCGATTTTGCAGCATATGCGTGGGCGAGTATTCGCGAACGTCTGAATAGTGATAGCTGGGAATCGCTCAACGCCGCCGAACGTGCGAGCATCACTATGGTTGCTTTTGCCGTTGCGACAATCGTTGACGACGAACGTCTACTCCGTGCCGCGATCGGGGACGTCCGCGATCTGGCACCAGAGCTCGGCCACCTACTCAACGGCAAACCGGTTCGCGCCCACGCTGCGCCAGAGCCGGTTTTTCACCGATGGAGCCAGTTGTGTGAGTCGCTTCGCTCGCTATCCGAGAGAGCCGCCGGCTCTCCACCGGTCGTCGAGCTCCTCGTAGATATCAAGGACGTCGTAGACCAGCTCTCAGCGATCGAGCAACAAGTGCGAGAGTACACTGCGCCCTTTCTACTTGACCATCTGCTTTCGCGCGTGAACGCATTTCTCGGAGAGTTAGAGGGGGATCCGGCCTTCTCGTGGTTCGGGGCAACAGATCGTACTAGAATACTCGCCACCTGGGAAGATTTACAAGATTCGTTGTCTCTCGATCGGCTTCGCGAAGAACTCGATCGACTGAACGAGATGGTTCCGCGCGCAGTCGACGACATCCACCATCTCGCGGCCAAGTTGTCGACAGCAGAGGCCCACCGCGTTTCCTTCTCGATGGAAGACCCAGCGGATCTTTCATCCGCTCACTCTTGGGAAGTGGAGCTCGAAGACCTTGACAAGACCATTCACGCTCTGCGCCGTGAGCAACATCAAGCGCGCCTCGGCTTACTGAGCCAGCTTTCGCCATTTGGACGCACGTTCAAGATAGATCCACCTGACTCGACCTCGTCTCCTACGCCACACTCCCTCGCCCCCAGCCCCGTGTCCCAACCAACGGCATCCAACTCGCCCAGCGAGCCTCTGCCGAGGACATCTAAGGCGCAGCCTACTAAGAGCGAGGACACCATTCCCCAAACCTCCGATGAGGTTGTCGACGGACGGGGAGACTCTCAGGAAGCCAACGCAGGAAGCGTCGCGATCGTATCTTCCCCCGACGACAGCCCGCGCGACGACCAACCACCCTCCAAGGGATCAAGCCCCTCCGGAACAAGCGAGATTGAGCCCCAGCCCGTAGACGCTCGCGCGTTGCCACAATCGGACCCCCCGAAACCGAGTTCGGAGACCGTTCCGAAAGCGCACCCCCTCGCACGCAGCGCCGTCGATCACATCGCGCAGGCACTGCTCGCATCACCTCCGCGCCTTGCGTACGCCGTGCAAGTCAACCGCCTAACTGACCATCTCGGAATCCTCCCGGCGACTCCTCCTCCCGTCCTCCTTCAGGCCGCCCTACTCGCCGACCAACTAACACAGCCTGACGCGGCCATAGCATCCGAGCTCAGCAAATTGATGCGACGTTTCCCCACACCTCAGAGTTTCGCAGCGGCCGGCCAGTGCGTCCGTGATCTCCACGTAATGCTGGCGCTCGCGGCCACACTCCGTCCTACGCTGCTCTCACCACAGACGGGCGCATGGGCGCTGTTGTCTGAGCTCAAGCCAAGCGAGAAGCTCACCAAAGTCTACGAGCTCGCCAACCAGATCGCCGCCGCCACGGAGAAGCTCCAGAAGGTCCGCATTGACTCCACCGTCCTTAGGGGCGTGTCTTCTGACGCCGCGTGGCAGGCCGAGTACGATCAGTTGACCTTCGACGCTAACGAGTGGCGAAGTCGTGCGCCCCTAATGACAATGAAGTATGCCCCCGCCACCAACGTCTGGCGTCATTGGGTTACACCTGATGGCGCCATACATCACCTCATGAACTTGATAGCTTCTGTCGGCGAGCACACCGCGAAAGTCACCACTGTCATAGCCCAACTCGAGAATCGACGGACCTTTGCTCACCTTGTCCGCGACACTGACCGAAAGGTCATAGGCCGCCGTCGCGGTCAGGATATCCATGCCGGGGCTCTTAGTCAGCTCTATGAACACGCACAGCGCGCCGTCCGCTTCGCTCGCCGCTATTTGAGCCTTGTCGCGTCGCGACCTTCGCACTCTGACTTCCTGACCCAGGAGTTGGCAAAGGTTCGCAACAATTTCACACGATACGCTCCGCCGGCTCTGGACGAGCTGCGCGCACTCATAGCACACGCGAATTCCCTTTTCGAAGGCGCCGCCAACACAGCGATGTACGCCATCGATCGCTTCCACCAGCTACTCGACAATGAGAGCGGCGACGAGCCAAGCGTTACCGAACTCTACGCTTCTGGACTCTTTTGTTTTCCGACCGTACCCCTAGCCGACCATGGTTTTCCGCGCGCAGATTCCGAAGACACCCTCGTCTCCCTACTGTCTGAGCCACTATCAATCGTGTCCTCACTTGACCGACGTTTGACCGCCGGCGATTTCGGAGCCGCGCGGCGTATGGTCGATTGGCTCGAAGTCACCGGGGCCGACGTCCCCGGTGACTTCACCAGTCGGTATGAAGACGCACTACGCACCGAAGAGCGAAAGCTGCGCCATCAAATGGACGATACGAGAACGCGAGTCGAGGCGGCCCGAGCTCAGCGTCATCTCGATCACACTGAGCGCGCCAGACACGTAGCTGTACTCGTCGAATTGGAGCGTGATATAGCTAACGCTGCGGAGATCGACTTCGACGCCGCCAAGGCAACGCTGGATGCGATCGTCAAAGACATAGAGAAAGCCCTCGACGAAAACAAGCGAACATCCCGCACCCTCCTCGAGGGCCTCAATCTGCCCATTGAGAGCGACGAATACCAGAATATAACGACGACGATCGAGCAAGGCGACATTATCACCGCCAACGAACTCATCGAACGCGTTCGTCGCAGCGAGTCACCCGACACCGGCGCCATCACCGTCACCACAAGACATATATTTGCTGACTTTTTTCCCGTCTCCCACGACAACATAGAGGCCGCACTGGAGGCTATGAGCTCTTCCAAGCAGGTCATCGACCACATCGCGCGGGCCAACGAATTCGGGGGCATGAACCTCAGCAACGTTCCCGGGGCTCAGAGACTTTCAGCCGAACAAATGCTAACAGCATGGTTTGATCTCAAGCGCGCGCGACGCCTGCGCGAGCGTGATACGGAGACTCTCTCCACTCTATTCTCCGCTCTTGGCTTCATCGTCCATGACATACGCGTCAACCTCGCCGACATTCGTGACGTCGGTAAAGCGATCCTCAAGACCGCTCCGCTCAGGGCGCGCGAGCGTTGCCCTGTCTCTGCGTTCGGCTCATCCGTCAACGGCAACTACCGAATCGTCTTGCTCTGGGGCAGACCAACAGAGGAAGACATCCTGCAGCATGCCGACGAAGGCAACCGCCGCGCTGCTACGATCGCACTGTATTTCGGTCGCCTGACCAGGGCTCGCCGGGCCGCCTTGGCTCGCCTCTCGCGCGAGCGCTTTCAGACCCTGCTTCTTCTGGACGAAATACTGCTCGTGCACCTCTGCGGCGAGCGCGATTCGCGAATGCCGATCCTATTTGCCTGCGCGACGCCCTTCACTTACGTGCAACCATACGTCACCACAGCCGGCTTGGTTCCGCCCGAGATGTTCTACGGACGCGAGCGCGAGATGCAGGACATCTCCGACCCGAACGGTTCGTGTTTCATCTACGGCGGCCGGCAGCTTGGAAAAACCGCCCTGCTCCGCGCTGCTGAACGAGCTTTTCATCAACCGCAGCACGGTAGATTCGCCCTGTGGATTGACCTCAAGGGGGAGGGCATTGGCCACGATCGTACCGTCGACCACATCTGGCCCATAGTTTGGCGCGAATTGCGAAAGCTCTCCGTTGTTCCCGATAGCGTCAAGGAACCCAATCCAAATGTTGCCAATAGACGCCGGATCGACGACTTCGTACAGTTTCTCCGATCGCGCTTTCAGAGGTCTTCCGGTCACGCACTCCTTTTGCTCCTGGATGAAGCCGACAGGTTCCTTGAAATGGATGCCCGTCAAATCGACTTCGGAACGTCCACAGCGCGGTATCGGGAATCATCACTCTTCAACGGGCTCATGGTGAACACAGACCGTTCCATTAAGGTCGTGTTTGCCGGCCTTCACAGCGTGTTGCGTACGGTTCGGCACTCAAATCATCCACTCGGGCACTTTGGCAGACCCATTCAAGTCGGTCCGCTTTGGGACACTGCGGAGGCGCTCGTTCGCCAGCCGCTCCTAGCGTCCGGTTACCGCCTTCCGAACGACAACCTCGTGACGAGAATATTGGCTCAGACGAATTACTACCCGAACCTCATACAGCTCTATGGCTCAGAGCTTGTCAAGTCGATGTCGCGGCGGATAACGGGCTTGCCACTATACGACATAGATGAGGAGGTGATTGATCAAACGTATCTTCGCAATACGAATCTCCGCGACATGATCCGTTCGCGGTTTCACTTGACCTTGCAACTTGATCTAAGGTACGAGGTGATTGCGTATTCCATCGCGTTTGAGTGCGATCAGCACGATGATGTGCTCAGCAACGGTCTACATTACCGCGAGATTGATAGAATCAGCAGAGATTGGTGGCCGCAAGGATTCAAGGACATTGAGCCCTTCACCGATCGATTCTGTTCTCTCTTGGAAGAGATGCGTGGCCTCGGAGTACTACGTAAGGTAGATGACGACCGTTATACGCTACGTAACCCCAACGTCTTACTTCTGATGGGAACCGCCCATGAAATCGCGGACAACCTGGACAGGAATCGCGAACTGGAACAGGAATTCGAGCCGGACGTATTTAGAGCACATGATCGTCACATGTCAGACGGACCGTCTCGTAGCCCACTCACTTATCAGCAGGAAGATGCGCTCCGAGCAACAAGGAATGGCGTGTCGATTGCTTGCGGTCTGAGAGCGGCCGGCTACGACAAGGTAGTGACATTCCTCCGCGCGCGTTCAGCGGACGGATCTGTCATCGATATCGACGACGTGACGGACCATCGTCAATTCGAAGGTGAACTGAGGCGGCTCCACAGTAAGCGTGGCGACGGCACTACGATCTACGTTGTCACGGATACCAATCCGTGGAGTGAACGGTGGGTGGAGGTAGCGTTGGAGAGCGTCCGCTCACTGCGACGGGGGGACAAGAACGTGCGCATTCTCTTCATGGCTGATCCTTTACATCTTTGGCGACTGCTTCCCACTCTTGAGCGGTTTGACGCCACGCAGATCGAGTGGACGCCGATGCGTCCATGGACCAATGCGTTCCTGCGCCAGTGGATGCAAGACGTCGGGTTCAGAATGGAGAAGATACGCGAGGTTGAGTACCATACAGGCGGCTGGGCACTGTTGCTCGAGCGTCTCCATGGAATCGCCCAGGATACCGGAGATCTCGACGCCGCGCTCACAGACCTAGACAGCGATCTGAACGATGCTTCCAAGCTGCAGAGCATTCGAGAGGGATTCGGGCTTGATGGCCTTGATGTACAGAGAATGGCTCTTCAGCGGCTTGCAGAGCTTGGTGAGGCCGCGGACCTAGAGTTTCTCATCGAATTGGCGAAGGACGATGGGTTAGAGGAGGAAGCCCTCGAAAGGACCTTGCGATGGGCTGAGATGCTTCACTTAGTCCGCAGAGTAGGGCATGAAACATGGGAAATGGATAGAACGGCCGCACGACTTCTGAGTTCGACTTCCGTTGAAGCGTGACTATCTGGGACCTACCCCGACCGTCGTCGTTTGTTGACGAAATCGAGTTTGACATTCGGGATGGATCTAGTGTTATCGCTCGGTTTCCGACATCGGTACCTGACGGATTGGAGACAGCACTACGGGAGCGTTTGCATTCCCTTTGGGATTGGCGCACACTCGATGCATCCGGTTCGGAGACAGATCCTGTCGCTTTTCTGCGTGAAATGATTTGCCCCGGTGTCAGTGCTATTAGGGCTCGCAGCATGGCTGATCTGGCGGACGCCCCACCGTTTCAGGGCAAGGTGGTATGGATTGAGAATATCGATCGCTCACAGTGGGCTCATTGGTCCGCTGCGCTCCTAGCCTATGCCGATGCGATCCGCAATGTGGAGGTCGGGAGCCGCACGCTGTTTATTGTCGTGCTGTCGGGGGAAGCGGTTGCGGAGACATGTCCCAACGAGGTCGCTCTTGTGCGGCGAGATTTTCGCGATGTGGTGGATGTACTCGAGCTGTTTATGTTCGCGTTGTGGAAGGCGCCTCATAGCATTCGCAACCCTGAACGCCGGGCGCTTCTTGCCCATACTGTATCGCAGGTAGCTCGTTGGGATTGTTTGCTTGCTGAGCAGCTTCTGACCTTGTCTATTGAGGAGGCTTTGAGCCCCGAAGGCGCGTTACTTCAATACGCTCGAGACTGCGGTTGGACCGTGAGTACATCGAGATGTTGGGAGAATGGGACGATCGACGGCCCCAGAGATCGGCCAGTCGTTCACTCGGCACTTCTTTCTGTGTCCGGTGAACGTCGATCAATTCGGCATAGGGTCTGGACGGCTCAGGCGGCTGTTCTGTTACCACTCGTAGAGGAACGTCGCGTCGCTATCATTCCACGCTGTCGTCGGTATTTGAAGCTGCCAATGCAGACGGAACGGGGACAGTTGATTAACGACCCACTGGACTTGGAGCTGGGGCAGTTGGCGTGGTATCTGGATCGTAGCAATACTCCGCCCGCGGTGAAGCGGCAGGTCCGATGGCTGCGCAATGCCCGCAACAAGCTGGCCCATATGGAGCCGCTTGAGCCGGTGGAGGCTTTACATGCGATGCTTCTTTCAGAATGAAATGGGGTCGGCGTCGCCAGATCTCTCGTGTGATCGCAGCCAAAGGGGGCGTGCGGGTCAAGGTCGGCAGCAGGGAGTCCTGCCCGACCTCCGCGATGGAGGAGGCGCTCGACGACGACACCGACGCGGTCATCCACTACATGGACAAAGCAGACCCTCGAGCAAATCGCCGAGGCGTTTGCCGCGGCCGAGCCGCGTGGCAACTCGGTCATCGTCGACGCCGCGGCATAGCTCCCGCCACGCTCCAACCCGACCGAGCCCGTCCCTCTGAGCGCCGGCCTGATGGCGTTTCGGCGGCAAGGGCCTGCGCGCCCGCAGTCCAGCGGCCTCATGGTAGGCAAGGCGAAGCTGATCGAGGCGGCGCGCATGAGCGGCTCGCCGGCCAACTCCGTGCGCACCGCATGAAAGTGGGCAACGAGAAGTCGATGGGCCTGCTCGCCGCCGTCGAGCTGTGCCTGGACGGCAGTGACGAGGACGACTACCGCCGCTGGCGCGCCCACCGCCGAGTTGGTCGTCCCGGAGCTGGAAGGGATTGAGGACGTACGCGCCACGGTCGACGACGGCGACGAGCTCTTCTTCCCGGCGGCGCGCCGCCCGTCCGCGTCGAGTTGCTGGGCGATCGAACGGCCGACGCCTACGCCACGCCGCTCCGCGACGGCGAGCCCAGCATCTTCATGGGCGGCTGGGACGGCGGCATGTTCGTCGACCCCATGACCCTGCAGCCCGACGAGGCCACACAGGTCGCCCGCCGCCTCCGCGCAGTGTTCAGCCACCGCTGACCGGTCGCACGACCGTGACCAACCGCACGCTACTTCAACCGCGTAGATTCATCCCACCTCTGGACACCTCTGGTCTGACACGTAGACATCGACTCCAAGAGCCCGTATCGTCCCCTTGACGATACGTCGAGCATGTGCACGATCATGGTTCTTCTCATCCTCCTCTTTCCGAATCACGGCCGGTCGCTACGATCATCACGTCATGACCCACCCAAGTCGAAATCGCCATCATGCCGCCCTTAGTCCACGATGACTGATCCCAACGAACTCGAATTACGTCGACGGTCCCTGTTACCGACCAACGGCCGCAATTTGACGACGCGGGACGCCCAATTTCGATGACCCGTGTCGACGACATTAGTCGAGTTGACGAAAGCTCGATTGAGATCCATGAGGTTTTCTTGAGCGGCTCGCGATACCGGGCGGTACCGCCACTACACTTTGATGTCACCTTCGATCGTCGGGAACTTCTGTACGATCTGACCGGCGACTTCGGCATTACTCTTTCCGCCGAGTCTCGTTCTCAACTCACGGACTCTCTCACCGAGACGCTGGAGATGCTTTGGACCGAGTATGCTCAGGAGAATCCGGAGACTCTCTCATGCAAGGCACGAGAGTTGAGACGCGATCTTCTTGACCGATTCCCGGACGTTTATGGTGCATAGCCGACGCGAATTCGAGGCTGGGCTGGAAACAAGGGGTTCCGAAATCCAATGCCAGTCACCGCTATTTCATCTACTATACCACGTCCGGAAAGAAGACGACGGTGCGCACCATGACCTCCTACGGCAGCGGCCACAAGGACATCAGCTCCGAGCTCATGAGCCGTATGGCGAGACAGTGCAAGATTTCGAGCAGAGATTTCAGCGACCTCGTGACCTGTCCGCTGTCTCGCAACGAATTTGAGCGGAAACTGATTCAATGTTCCGTGCTAGAGTGATCGTGAATTGGGACCCGATAGAACTACGCTCCTACGCGCGTACTTTGCGAGAATCCGCAGGCGGCTGCAAGCTGAAGGAGCTGCAGAAAAGTCGTTTCATCAAGCACTGAACAGAGGTCAGCTTCGGGAGGCGTTTGTCCGGGAGTCTCTGAAGGAGAACACATCAGACATGTGCAGCATCGGAACCGGAGAGATAGTCACACAGACAACGCCTGCTGGTGGTCCGAGAAGTCAGATAGACGCCATCGCCCACAGCATCATCGGGGAGAGCAGCGCCGACGCCTACGGCGCTCCGCTCCGCGACGGCGAAACCCAGTGTCTTGATGGGCGGCTGCACGGCGGCATGTTCGTCGACCCCATGACCCTGCAGCCCGACGAGGCCCAGCAGGTCGCCCGCCGACTGCCCCAGGTGCTGATCCGGATCTGAGGCGTCAGCCGGCCTCGAAACTGATCTTGAGACGCGTGCCGGTAGCCTGTGCGAACCGCATCAGCGTTGTCGTGGATGGGCATGTGCGTCCACCCTCCAGTCGAGCGATGGCCGACTGGGTCGTGTTCATCCGCTTGGCAAGTTGCTCCTGCGTCAGTCCCGCTCCTTTGCGAGCCAGAATCACCGCACGAGCTATCTCGAACTCCGGACCGAGTTCTTCATAGGCGATCAGGTACTCCGAATCGCTGCTCCACTTCTTGTGCAGGCCCTCTACGTTACTTCCAATTTCCCCTCTCCGCAACGGTGTCTCCATGCCTCAAGCTGCTCATCCACGGCGGCGCTCAGGGTTCCGACTGTCCAAGTCGACCTTCGAGTCGTGCCCGAACCGCCAGCGGCTGTGCGACGTGCTCTTACGACTCTGAAGACTACGCAACGGACTGCAGCTACACTGCGACGCAGACCGACCGAGCGAAGGGCAAGGACGGCGACAAGGTGCGGATCGTGCTGGAGTAGCGTCGGCCATTCGGTAACGAGGCCTGGTAGAGAGCGATGACGCGGAATGAGTTGACCGACCGCCTGAGCAAGTACAAGTGGTCGGATGTCGAGTTCAAGGAGGCACGGAACGCAGCGCCCAAGAGTGCGTACGAGACGGTTTCCGCGTTTGCCAACACAGCCGGTGGCTGGCTGGTGTTTAGTGTCCGCGACCGCAACGGATCGCTCGAAGTCGTCGGCGTCACGCAGGTTGACAAGGTACAGAACGATTTCCTCAGCACCCTCCGATCCCGGCAGAAGACCAACCGCGCCATCGATGTTGCCGAGGACATGGTCGAGACCGACAAGACGCTCCTCGTCTTCCACATCCCGGAGTCGCTCCGGAGCGAGAAGCCGGTCTACCTCGACGGCGACATCCGGCGCTCATTCATCCGGCGCGGCGCTGTGGACGAGCGCTGTACTCCGGCGGAGATCGAGCGGTTTCTGCGAGATGCTTCCGCGGACCGGTACGATGGCGAGACGTTGTCCGGGCTGGACGCCGAGGAGTTCTTCGACCCGGAGTCCGTGCGCTGGTACCGGCGCGCGTTCGACGAACGCAACCCCGGCAGGCATCAGGGGCTCTCGGACGTGGAGTTCCTGAACGAGTGGGGCTTCGTCGTGGAACAGGACGATCGCCTGGCTCCCACGCGCGCGGCGACCCTCGTCTTCGGTCGCGCGCGTCACGTACGCCGGATACTGCCGAGACCGGTCGTCGATTGCCAGTTCATCGACTCTCCGTTCCACTCGTGGTCGACCGACCGGCGATGGTACGACCGAATCGTAGTCGAGGAGAATCTCGTTCAGGCGTGGCTGACGCTGTCCGAGCGCTACGCGAAACATGCCGAACACCCGTTCAGCGTGGACGCGGCAACGCTCCAGCGGGATGACGATCCCCCCGACTATGTCTCGTTCCGCGAAGCGGCCATCAATCTGCTCATCCATCAGGACTACGACGATCACGGCCGCAAGGCGTCGATCAGGTTCTTCCGCGATCGGACGGCGTTCTGGAATCCAGGTGACTCCTTCGCCGCCACCGATGAGCTCCTGGACCCTACCGAGAAGGAGGTGCGCAACCCGGCGATCGTCGCCGCGTTCCGCCGGATCGGACTGAGCGAGCAGGCGGGGACCGGCGTACGCGCGATCTTTCAGGGCTGGCAGCGGCTTGGCCACGTTCCCCCGGTGATCGAGGACGACAAGGCGAAGAAGACATTCGAGCTTCTTCTGTTACGCGAGGAGCTGGTCAGCAGAGAGCAGCGGCTGCTGCAGGCGCAGCTCGGCGTGAAGCTCAGCGAGCCGCAGGCACGGCTCTTCGCCTTCGCCTGCCGCCGGCGCGGCGCCTCGCTCGCGGACGCGAAGGCGGTGACGGGCCATTCGGGGCCGGAGGCTCGGAAGGTGCTGGACGCACTTGCCGTGCAAGGACTCCTGGAGCCGTCGGGAGAGACAGGCCGGTACGGCCTTACCGAACACATCAAGGGCAGCCTCGACGCTGCACAGCTTGGTCAGTCGAAGAGTGACCAAGTCCGGGAAGGAGCCGACGGCTTGGTCAGTGACCAACCCGGCAGACCAGGCGCCCACTTGGTCACTCCACCGCTGCCCAACCTGACCGACGATCAGCGCAGGATCATGACGCTGTGCGAAGTGCCGCGCAAGCAAGCCGACCTCATGCAGGAGACCGGGCTCTCGCACCGTACGTTCTTTCGGCGTAAGCGCTTGGACTCATTGCTTCGGGCCGGGCTGATCCGCATGACCCGCCCGGACGAGCCGAACCACCCCGACCAGGCGTACGTGGTGACCGAGGCAGGTCTCTCATTCCTGGACGAATGGCGAACCGACGTTGGCCGCGAGGAAGACCGATGAGCCGCGGTTGCCACGTGCCGGGGTTGGTCACTGGTCATCCGGGGTTGGTCACTGAGCAATCCCACTGCCGTGCGGCAACTTGGTCACTCTCCTCCCTTGACTTGGTCACGGTCCGACTCGCCGGAGGCGATGTGGATGGCTGAGCGACAAGACCGCTTGCAGGAGAAGCTCTTCCGAACCGAAACAGTCCCCGGCAAGGCCGGCAGCGGAAGACTGTTCGACGAACGTCCGGTCACGCAGGAGTCGGTGGAGTGCCTCGGCATGACGTTCGAGTCGGAAGACGCACGGCGCACGTACTTCCTCGACCGCCTGAAGGAGAAGCTCCCGGAGCTGCGGCAACGCTC
This sequence comes from Spirochaetia bacterium, assembly GCA_965202935.1. Taxonomy (GTDB): domain Bacteria; phylum Spirochaetota; class Spirochaetia; order SZUA-6; family Bin103; genus CATQHW01. Next base: position 5,845,976 of record OZ241879.1, on the reverse strand, counting down.
CGATTTCCCGTCGGAGAGGACGACGACATCTTGCGCCTGTCCGACCCGCCCTGGTACACCGCTTGCCCCAACCCGTTCCTGGTTGGCGCGAGTTCGTGGGACACCATGGGCGTCCGTACGACCCGGACGAGCCGTACCACCGCGAACCGTTCGCCGTGGACGTAAGCGAAGGCAAAACCGACCCGCTGTACCGGGCGCACGGCTACCACCCCAAGGTGCCGCATCGGGCGATCGTGCCCTCGGTCCTGCACTACACCAGACCGGGGGACCTCATCCTGGACGGTTTCTGCGGCACCGGCATGACCGGGGTGGCGGCCCAGTGGTGCGAAACCCCGCCGCGGTCGTACCGCTCCGAGATCGAGACACGCTGGCAGAAGCAGGGCTGGCCGGCGCCCGAGTGGGGGTCGCGCCACACGATCCTGGGCGATCTGTCGCCCGCCGCCACCTTCATCGCCGCCAACTACACGACGCCCTTCGACGTCGATGCCTTCGACGGGGCTGGCCGGCGTCTGCTCGACGACGTGCAGGCCGAGATCGGCTGGATGTATGAGACGCACCACGCCGACGGCGAGACCGGGCGGATCAACTACACCGTGTGGAGCGAGGTGTTCTCCTGCCCGGAGTGCGCGGGCGAGGTCGTGTTCCTTCGGGAGGCACTCGACCAGGAGAGCATGCGCACTCGCGATCGGTTCCCCTGCCCGCACTGCGCGGCGGCGCTGTCGAAGGACAATCTGCAGCGCTCCTTCAGCACCCGCTCCGACCCGGCGTCGATCGAGCCCTGGAAACGCATTCGGCTGCAACCGGTTCTGATCGATACCCGCGCTGCCGAATTGGGCCGTTACGGGAAACCCCCGGACCGCGACGACATGGCCAATCTGGAGCGAATCGCGAATCTCCCGCTGCCGCCCGAGGTTCCGGTGAACGCGTTCCCCATCGATCAGATGTATCACGGTTCGCGGCTCGCGCCGAAGGGGTTCACCCACCTGCATCACCTGTTCCTGCCCCGCGCCGCGCATGCGCTAGCGGCGTTGTGGCGGGGCGCGCAAGCGTGCAACGAGCCGCGGCTTCGCAACATGCTCCTGTTCTTCGCCGAGCAGGCGATCTGGACGATGTCACTCCTGAATAGGTTTCGACCAACCGGCTACTCGCAAGTAAACCAGTCCCTCACGGGCGTGTACTATGTGCCATCACAAACCTCAGAGCCTAGCCCTTGGTACATCCTCAGCCGCAAGCTGCGGCGCCTGATCAAAGCGTTCAAGCAAACGCACCGGCGCCGCACGGTTGCGGTCTCGACGGGCGATTGCGGGACCCTCGACCTGCCGGAGAACTCGATCGACTACGTATTCACCGACCCGCCCTTTGGCGAGAACATCTACTACGCCGACCTCAACTACTTGGTCGAGTCGTGGCACCGCGTCCGCACCGCCACCGCACCCGAGGCGATCATCGACCAAGCCAAGGGCAAGACGCTCACCGACTATCTGCACGCGATGCAGCGCTGCTTCGCGGAGTACCGCCGCGTTCTCAAGCCGGGCCGCTGGATGACGGTGGTGTTCCACAACTCCCGCAACGCCGTCTGGAACGCCATCCAGGAGGCGATCCTCGCCGCCGGCTTTGTGGTCGCGGACGTGCGCACCCTCGACAAGCGGCAGGGCTCCTATCGTCAGGTGACCAGCACCGCGGTCAAGCAGGATCTGGTGATCTCCGCCTACAAGCCCAACTACGGGCTTGAAGCGCGCTTCAAGCTCGCAGCCGGCACCGAGGATGGCGTCTGGGACTTCGTCCGCACCCACCTGCGGCATCTCCCGGTGTTTGTGGCCCGGGACGACCGCGCAGAGGTGATCGCCGAGCGCCAGAACTCCCTGCTGTTCGATCGCATGGTCGCCTTCCACGTCCAGCGCGGCGTTCTGGTGCCGCTCGCCGCCGCCGAGTTCCACACCGGACTGGCAACGCGCTTCCCCGAGCGCGACGGCATGTTTTTCCTGCCGGAGCAGGTCGCCGAGTACGACCGCAGGCGGCTCAAAGCGAAGGCGCTGGAGCAATTGACCCTGTATGTCGACGACGAGGCGAGCGCGATCCGGTGGCTGCGGCAGGCGCTCACCGCGAAGCCGCAGACCTTCCAGGACGTGCACCCGCACTTCATCCGGGAGTTGCGCGGCTGGCAGAAGCACGAGCGAGCGAATGCCGGAACTGTCGGCGCTGCTCGCGCAGAACTTCCTGCGGTACGACGGCGCCGGCGACGTCCCCGGCCAGATCCACGGCTACCTGTCGACCAACTTCAAGGAGCTGCGCAACCTTGAAAAGGACGACGTCGCCCTCCGCGCCAAGGCCAAGGACCGCTGGTACGTGCCCGACCCGCGCAAGGCCGGCGACCTGGAGAAGCTCCGCGAACGCGCCCTGCTGCGGGAATTCGACGACTATCGGGACTCCGCCGAGCGCCGCCTGCGCGTGTTCCGCCTGGAAGCCGTACGCGCCGGCTTCCGCCGCGCTTGGCAGCGGCAGGACTACGCCACCATCATCACCGTCGCGCAGAAGATCCCAGACGCGGTGCTGCAGGAGGACCCCAAGCTCCTCATGTGGTACGACCAAGCCGTCACTCGCAGCCCCGAATCACGGACGCCGTGAAGTCCTCTGATCTCGCCGCGAGTTCGCTCTATCGCAGAGATCTCGAAACCGGATAGGATAGTGATCGATCGAGACCGGCGGAGGACAACCGGATGAGACCGACCGAGATCATCTTCGAGGTAACCGAGGCGCCCGAAGGCGGATACGACGCGCGGGCACTGGGGTACAGCATCTTCACGCAGGGTGAGGACTGGCGCGACCTGAAGGCCATGGCGAAGGATGCAGTGCTCTGCCACTTCGACGAAGAACGAATGCCGAGGGTGATCAGACTGCATTTCGTCCGGGAGGAAGCTATCGCGGTATGAAGCTGCCTCGCGGCCTCGCGGGCAGTGATGTCGCAGGGCTGCTGGGGCGGCACTACGGCTACCGCGTGACTCGAAGCAAAGGCAGCCACATGACCGTTGAATTGACGGTCGGCGGCAGCACCCACCGCGTAACTGTGCCTCGACACGCCGATGTCCGCGTGGGAACCCTGAATGCGATCATCGGCGACGTGGCGGAGTTCCTCTGCTTGCCCAAGCGTAAGGTACGCGAGACGCTCTTCGGTTGACTGCAATGAGCGGCGTACCGATGCCCCGGCCGGGTGACTGGGTGTGGAGCGGACGCCGCGCCGTGCCTGCTGCTCCTGTCCGCAACTCCCCACCAGGGTAAGACCGACGAGTTCCATCGGCTGATGTCGCTGATCGACGAGACGGCGTTCCCCGATCCGAGCGAGGTCTCCGGCGAGCGCGTCCAGCCGTTCGTGATCCGCACCGAGAAGCGGCACGCCATCGATTCGGAGGGACGACCGCTCTTCAAGCCGCGCCACACCCGACTCGAACCGATCGCGTATCAGGAACGGCACGCCGGGCAGCGCGCCCTGTACGAGGCGGTGACCGAGTATGCCCGCGAGGGTTACAACCGGGCGATACGGGAGCACAAGGGGCACGTCGGCTTCCTGATGATCCTGATGCAGCGTCTGGTTACCTCCTCGACCCGGGCGATCCGCGTGACGCTGGAACGCCGCCTCGACGTGCTCACCGCACCGGGCGAGCAGCTCATGCTGTTTCCGGAGCTCACGGACGAGGAGTGGGTGGAACTCGATGGTCAGGAGCAGATCGACACCCTGCTTACCAGTCGGTTGGGTGTAGGTCTCAAACTGACGAGTCAGGCGGCCTGACCACGTAGGACCTCGACGTCATCGGGGAGCGAGACTTCGCCTCGATAGGTTGCCGAGAGCAACGACCACGCGGCCGCAAAGCGGTCGCTTTGCGTCCATCCTCGTAACGTCAGGATCGCTTGCCCGCCGGCCTCTCGCCAGCGCATTCCCGATCGCTTCATCCGCTCGGTGACCAGTGTCTTGCAGGCCGCCTCCACCACCCCCGAGCCGATCGGCAGCCCCCGCTCAGCCGCCCTCGCGTAGTTCATCCGGTGACGATTGCGCCGAAAGTAGCCCAACACTTCCTTGAGCCGCTTGCGCTGCGGGTGCTTGTCCCGCAGATACCGCAGCGCGCGGATGACCCGCTCCACGCCGCCATGATCGTGGCGCAGCACGTGCCGGTGCTTCTCGTACTGCATGCGCCCCCACGCATCGTTCTCCCCGTAGGCGGCGTCGGTGGCATCGCGCAACTGACCGGCGGCGTGGAAGAAGTCGACCAACCGCTCGCTGCACTGCGCCTGCGGCGCCAGTTCGTCCAGATAGCTCCAGTTGTCGTGCGCCCCATCGGCCAGCTTGACCACTTCCAGATCGGGCCGCTGCCTCAGCACCGCCTCCACATCCGCGCTCAGCATCTGCTTCAACGTCGCCTTGTTCGCCTCCGGCATCCGGCCGATTCGCAGCGTGTTCAACCGCTGGCCGTCGCCGTCGTAGCAGCTCACCGTGCCGCAGCCAACCTCCCGGTAGCCGGCAGGCCCCTTGGTCGCCCGCCCTGCTGCCTGTGCGGCCGCACGCTTGGCCTGACGATCCCCGTCTTTCATCGGCGCCATCACCCCGTCCAGCGACACCGCCACGGTCCTCGCTTCTGCCGGCACCGACAACGTGGCGGCGCGCACCGCCTCCTCGAACGCTTCGCGGTCCTCTTCCCAGCGGCTGCTCAGGTGCTTCGGCAGCCGATCCAGCGTGCTCTTCGACGGACTCATGTTGCCCAGCTCGCGCAGCGTATCGGCGCTCTCCTGCGGCGTCATGCGCGCCACCAGCACGCTGGCCTGCCGCGCCGCCAGCGGCGTCCAGTACCCGGCGATGATCCCCGCCCGCACCTCCAGCGCGACGACCGTCGGTCCGTTGCCGGCGCGGTACAACGTGCGATCCACGGTCATCGGGCCGACCGCACTCAGGTACGTCTCGGTGGATCGCAGCACCCGCCGGTGGCGGCGACCGTCGATCTCGACCGCAGGCAGATCCACGTCAAGACCCTGCAACGCCCCGGCCAGCATCTCGCGCTCGGCGGCCACGAAGCGCTCATGCACGGCGCGCTCGAAGCGCTCGAAGTCCTGCTCCGGGCGCCACTGCTCGCTGAGCACCCGCAGGTCGTCGGTCAGCTTGGCGATGATCTGTCGGAGATGCTCTGCGCTCGATCCTGGCTCGTCAGCGATGGCGCGGTCGGTACCGGTGTGCGATAGTGATAGGGACATCGGGCTCGCTCCTCTGGCGGTTCAGGTTGCGGGAGGGGTTCCGTCAACCTTACCCCAGAGGAGCGATGCCTTTCCGCACGCGCGTCATATTCGCCGTGCGCCAGCCATCGCGTTCGGTGACACTCTGTCACCTCCGCCCACCTTCATCCCTCTCAACCCACGCCAGACCCTCCAAATCGCTCAATTCCAGAGCTACACCCAGTCGGTTGAGCGCCCTCAAGAACGAACGGGCCGAGGTGGAACTGCTGCTGGAGGCGGCCAGGCGGACCGAGACAGCCGGCGCCGACGCCAAGGCGGAGGCTCTGCTCGACTGGATCTATCGACTGCAACAGGACGAGGGCGACCCCGACCTGAAGATCCTGATCTTCACGGAGTTCGTCTCGACGCAGGAGATGCTGCGCGAGTTTCTGGCCGACCGCGGCTTCTCGGTAGTCTGCCTCAACGGATCGATGGGACTGGACGAGCGCGCGAACGTGCAGCGTTCGTTCGCCGGCTCGACCCGCTTTCTGGTCTCGACCGACGCCGGCGGCGAGGGGTTGAACCTGCAGTTCTGCCACGTGGTGATCAACTACGAGTCGACCACCGGACGGCTCCTGTCCTTGCAGGGCACCGCTGCACTGTCCCAGATCGTCCGCCGTGTGACCGAATCCTGGGGCACGTGGAGCACCGTCACGCGCGCCGTACAGCGAATCGTCCGTTCGTTCGTCGCATGGGGCGTCGTGGTGGAGACGGTCGACCGGGGAATCATCGCGCCGGCGCCAAAGACCGCGGTGCACGACGCCGCAATCGGCGCCTGGCTCCTCGAAGCCGGAATCGGGGACGGCGTCCGCCGAGCGTACCCACTTCACGAGCTTGCGGGTTCATCCTCGTTCTTTCCGTTCGACCTCAGGCTCGCGGCACGCGACCTCAATCTCCGGCCGCGGCTGGAGGTCCACCACCAAGCGCTTGACGGAGCGGTCGTCTCCTGGAGACAGACAAGCTGACTGCCCTGTCCGAACCATCGGATGACCGGGTAGCCTGGCGATGCCCAACACGTCGCCCGACACTTGCGCGAGGTGCCCCGCCCGCTGACTTGATGCCCGCGGGGCGCATCGGTGCGGCGATCCCGCAGGGGTGAGCAGCGATTGATGGGCTTCGGCTCGATACACACCATGGGCCATGATCATTCGCGGGCTGAGTCAGCCGAAGGGGCAAGCAGTGCATCAACTGACGGTTCGAGGACTCGACGCCGAACTGGCGAATAACATTCGCCGACGCCGACTGGCGCAGCAGGAGCGAATATCGCTGAATCAGGCGGTGCTGCGCCTCCTTCGCCGTGGAGCCGGTCTTGCGGACGATCCAGGCTCCGTCGACACCGTGGGCTCCTCGTTGGATGGCTTCATTGGTAACTGGACGCGCAAACAGGCGGATGAGATGGATCGCGCTCTGCAGGACTTCGAAGGCATCGACGAGTCCATATGGCCATGAGGATGTTCCTCGACCGCCGCCTGTTCGCAGTTGGGACGCGGGCATCCTGCCGTCGCCGACACCGGCGGCATAGGCTTTTTCTGCGATCGCGGATTTCGCCAATGCGGTCGACACAGGAAGCCTCGACAGCGCGCGCCTCAGCGATCAGGCGGCGCTTGTCGTCCGCTGAGGCGGACTTGTCCGAAGCGCGGTTCAGCAGATCCGATACCGAACAGTACCGTGCGGCGAGCCAGCGAGCCGTTCCTTCGCCGAAAGGCTCGGGCGCATCGTCCTCCGAAAGGTCCTGGAGGTAGTCGGCAGTGCGCGCCCGGCATTCTGACCACTGCGGTGCCAACGGCGGTTCCAGCCGCTGGTCGCATGTGAGCGTCAGCAACCGGCCCGTCCACCTCGGCCCGATCCGTCACCGACAGCTCAGGCGTGCCCCGGCAAGCCACGTCAGTTGTTCCCACCGTAACCCGTCGTGCTGATCAGCCTGAAGCGCTCGGTCGGCCGCTGCATTCAGCCGTCACCTTACCTACAACGGCACCACAAGAGAACACATCATCAACGCCCTACCCTGATTGTCAGCTTCCATGGCTTCATGGCAAGGGTTGACAGGGGGGGCTGTTGAGATTTATTATTTGTCACATTGTGAGTATGAACGCCTCCAGGAATATTGCTAACCTGTCAGCAATTGACGACTGTTTTACCGCCAATCTTCCGCCGTCCTTGTTTCACTACACCGACGCTCGTGGTTTTCTGGGCATACTTAGTACAAAAAGCATTTGGGCAACTGACTCGAGCTGTTTGAATGATCGGCAAGAACTTCTCTATGCCAAGGAGCTGATCACTGATCAACTTGATACACTGTGCAGTCACCCCGACTGGGACCCAGAGTTTCGGCTTACTCATGGTGAGACCAAGCTGTTAGATTCCATCCGAAGCTCATTTCGGTCCGCGCAGCATGTTTCGGACATTTTTGTCGTATCGTTTAGCACAGAGTTCGACAGTCTTTCGCAATGGCGCGAGTATGGCAGCTACAATATCGGGGTTTCAGGAGCTGCTCTTCGAGCCTGCGCGCAACAACTACACCCTCACGCACTTCTCGCTCGTTGCATTTATGAACAGCGAACTCAGTGGCCAATAGTCCGCCGTGTAGTGCAACTGATTATTCAAGACTATCGCACACACAATGATTCCAAACTACTCGAAAAAGATATGATCTCCAGTCTTTATAGATACGGCCCTTTACTGAAACATGATTCTTTCGGCGGAGAATCCGAGTGGCGTATTGTGATCCCGGATTTGCCACAATGCGCCACTCTCGAATTTCGGCAATCAAATAGGCTTATTGTTCCATATGTTTCGATTGATATAGAAGAACCCCTTAGGACGCGCAATGACGCTCCCGTGTTGCCGATAATAAGCCTTGGTCCGGGGATCGATAGAGTCAAAGAAAGAACCGTGGAGCATCTTACAGAACAAACGCTGGGTTTTAGGGCGTTAGTACGTAGATCTGATACGCCTTATTTACCTGGGGATTAGACCTACCTACGCCAAACCTCTAGAATGGCAGATACACCACTTTCCTGCATGCCGACGGTCGAGCCCGTCGCCGTCCCTCTGAGAGAGGACCCGGCGGGTGTCTTACGCGTAGGTGACACCCGCGTATTGCTGGAGGTCGTGGTACACGCGTTTCAGTGCGGCTCGACTCCCGAGACGATCGTCCAGTCCTCTGATACGCTTAGCCTCCCGGACGTATATGCCGTGTTGGCCTATTGCCTGACCCATCAAGAGGAGATCGACGAGTACATGCGCCGCTGCGAGGCAGAGGCCGCAGACGTGCTCCGCCGTGTACAGGCAACCCACACGGATCAGAGCGGCGTGCGCGAACGACTCATGCAGCGCGTGAGGGACGGTCGGATTACTCCGGCTGCTGAGTGATCGAGAACTTCGACAACCACATCGTGACCGGCTTAATCAGGCGACTGCCGGAGATCGACTTGATCCGGGTCCAGGATGTGGGATTGGCGCAGACCGACGATCGGGCGATTTGGATTGGGCGGCCGATCAAGGCAGGATCCTGATCCGGGAGTAGGTCCGCATGAAGCGCAAGCTGCCGCTCGGCATCCAGACCTTCCGGCGGATGCGAGAAGAGAACCGCTATTACGTGGACAAGACCGCCTTCTGTTGGCGCCTGGTGAAAGAGGGCGACCGCTACTTCCTGTCGCGGCCGCGGCGGTTCGGCAAGAGCCTCTTCCTGGACACGCTTAAGGAGCTGTTCGAGGGCAACGAGCCGCTGTTCCGGGGCCTGTACGTGCATGACAAGTGGAAGTGGTCGGTGCGCTACCCGGTAGTGCGGCTGAGCTTCGGCAGCGGCACCTTCCGCAAGCCTGATCTCGTGGAGGAAGCGGCGGCGGCCCAGCTCGAAGACATCGCGGCGCGTGCCGGCGTCGCGAACCCCGGCGGCAGAGCCCCGGTGCGTTTTCGCCGCCTGCTGGAGGCGCTGTGCGATCGGGCCGGGCAGCGGGTGGTGGTCCTCGTCGACGAGTACGACAAGCCGATCCTGGACGCGATGAAAACGCCGGAGATCGCCGAGGCGAACCGCGACGACCTGCGCGGGCTTTACGCGACGATCAAGGACGCCGACGCCTACGTCAACTTCGCGTTCCTCACCGGCGTGAGCAATTTCTCCAAGGGGAACCTGTTCTCCGACCTCAACAACCTTATCGATCTGACCCTGGACCGCCGCTACGCGAATATCTGCGGGTACACCGACGCCGACCTCGACACGGTGTTCGCGCCGGAGTTGACCGGACTCGATCGCGACGAGGTCCGCCGCTGGTACAACGGCTACAACTGGCGAGGCGACGAGAACGTGTACAACCCGTTCGACATCCTCCAACTCTTCCGCAGCCGTCGGCTCCGCCCGTACTGGTTCGAGACCGGCACGCCGACGTTCCTGATCGAGACGCTGCTGCGGCGGCAGGTCGACATCCCGTCCCTGGACGGTTTGCAGAGCGACGACGCCTTGCTGTCGAGATTCGACGTGCGGGACATGGCGCCGGAGGCGCTGCTGTTCCAGACCGGCTACCTGACGATCCGCGATGAGGAGCGTGCCTTCGACGGCACTCCCCTCTACCGTCTGGGGTACCCGAACCACGAGGTGCGCCGGAGTCTGAACGCGAGTCTCCTTGCGGCGCTGGCGCCTACGGACGCGACGCGCCGGAACCCGGGCATGACGCTGGTGGAGCGGCTGCGGGCGCGCGACTTCGCGGGGATCGAGGGGCTGGTGCGGGGGCTGTTCGCGAGCATTCCCTACGAGTCGCACACGCGTAACGAGATCGCGCGCTACGAGGGCTACTACGCCAGCGTGTTCTACGCGTGGCTGGCGGCGGTCGGACTGGACGTGACCGTGGAGGACAGCAGCAGCCGCGGGCGGGCGGACTTGGCGGTGCGCTTCGCCGGCGACGTGTTCCTGTTGGAGTTCAAGGTCGTCGAGCAGGCGGCCGAAGGCACCGCGCTGGCACAGTTGCAGGCGCGGGGCTACGCGGAGAAGTACCTCCCCGAGGCGGCCGACGTGTACCGGATCGGGGTGGAGTTCAGCCGCGAGCAGCGCAACGTGACCGCCTTCGAGGTAGCCGGTGTATGACAGTCGCCTGAACGGCGCCCGGTTCAGGCGCTTGCCCGTTCGCCGATGCGGTCGATGCACGAAGCATCGACGGCGCGCGCCTCGGCGATCAGGCGGCGCTTGTCGTCCGCGGAGACGGACTTGTCCGCAGCGCGGGTCAGCAGATCCGACACCGAGCGGTACCGTGCGGCGAGCCAGTGAGCCGTCCCTTCGCCGAACGGCTCGGGCGCATCGTCCTCCGGAAGGTCCTGGAGGTAGTCGGCGGCGCGCGCCCGGCACTCCGCCCACACCAGCGCGTTCCACCAGTTTCCCACCCCGTCGCCATGGCCGCCGTCGAGGGCATCGAGCCACATGTCGTACGCTCGCGCGCCGGCGGCGTAGGGCGCTTCGGTGTACCGCTCCGGGTGGCGCCACAGATCAAGGGCGAAGTCCATCGCGTCCGAGATGGCGCTCTCCGGCCGCTGCGGGCAGGTGGTGAGCGTGAAGAACCTCACGGGCAGGTCATCACGGAACTCCCGCCAGGTGCCGAACGAGAGCCGCCCAGGCGTCATCGAACGGTCCGGGCCCCAGGGCTGCGCCAGCGTGAAGCCATCTCCGTCGTAGCCGAGCAGGAGCTGATGCTCCATGTTCAGCAGGGAACAGACGACGCCGCCGTCGATGGCGCCGCGCAGGCGCTCTTCCAACGCCGCCCGGTGGGCGGGATCGGCCGTCGTCGTCAGCGTGCCCGCGTTCCGCATCGCCAGACCCAGGTTGGTCAGCAGCTCGAAGAACCGGTCGTAGCGCCACAGGTAGGGTCCGCTCGGACAGAGCTCCTCGTGCACGTTCATGAGGAAGGCGTGGCCGGACAGGACGAACGCCTCTCCCGGCGTCCGGGAGATGCCGTAGTAGTCGAGGGCGCCCTTGACGACGCCCATCATGGTCGTGTGGTAGGGCGGTTGCTGCAGCCCGTGCAGACGGACGTTCCCGTTCGCTCCGCCGGACGCGACCTCCTCCATCCGGGTGCCTCGTTCTCCGTCCATGGCGCCCACGGTAGCAGATCCGAAGGAAGGCAGGATCATGCCGGGGGCGACCATCGCGGTGCTGAGCGACGGCGGACCGGCGTTGTCGCGAGGCAGCCGCGCGACGAGCAATCTGTTCGGTTTTGAGCGCCGCCGGGAGCGGGGTTAGGATGACGCCGTGACCAAGCGCCGGCTGCCGATCGGCATGCAGACCTTCCGCGAGCTCCGCGAGCGGGACTGCTACTACGTGGACAAGACCGCCTACATCGAGCGGCTGCTCGACGAGGGCAAGCACTATTTCCTGTCGCGCCCCCGGCGGTTCGGCAAGAGCCTGTTCCTGGATACCCTGAAGGAGCTGTTCGAGGGCAACGAGGCGCTGTTCGCGGGGCTCCACATACACGCCGGCCACGACTGGTCGGTTCACCATCCGGTGGTGCGGCTGGACTTTGCCGGCGGCAGCTTCAAGGAGACGGCTCTGCTGGAAGCCAACGTCATGGAGCAGCTCGCCGCCGCCGAGCGGCGGACAGGGGTGGTTTCCGAATACCTGACGGCCCCCGGCCGGTTCGCCTATCTGCTCGAAGCGCTGCACGGACAGACGGGCCGGCAGGTCGTGGTGCTGGTCGACGAGTACGACAAGCCGATCCTGGATGCGATGGAGGATCCGCAGACCGCCCGCGCCAACCGGGATTTCCTGGGCGGCGTGTATGGAGTGATCAAGGCAAGCGACGCACACGTGCGATTCACGTTCCTCACCGGGGTGAGCAAGTTCTCCAAGGTGAGCCTGTTCTCCGAGCTGAACAACCTCACCGACCTCACCCTCGATCCGGTGTACTCGTCCATCTGCGGCTACACCGAGGGTGATCTGGACGCGGTATTCGCCCCGGAGCTCGCCGGACTGGACCGGGAACGGGTACGCGAATGGTACAACGGCTATAGCTGGCTCGGCTCCGACAAGGTGTACAACCCCTACGACGTGCTGCTGCTGCTGCGCCGCCGCAGGTTCGCCGCCCACTGGTTCGAGACGGGCACGCCCGCGTTCCTGGTGGAGACGCTGTTCGAACGCCGCGTCTCCTCGGTATCACTGGGCGACACGGTGAGTACGGAGGACCTGCTGTCGGCGTTCGACGTCGGCCACATCGGCACCGAGGCGCTGCTGTTCCAGACCGGCTATCTGACCATCACCGGAGAAGAGCGGCTGGGCGAGGAGGCGCTGTATCGGCTGGGCTACCCGAACCGGGAGGTCCGGCAGAGCCTGAACCGGGTGCTGCTGCGGCACTTGGTGCAGAACGCCGCGCAGCAGACGGACAACAGCATCCGCCTGACGCGGCTGCTTGCCGCGCACGACTGCGCCGGCATGAAGGAGGTGTTCCATGCCTTCTTCGCGAGCATCCCCTACGAGTGGCATGCCGACCGACAGAGTCGGCGGACCAACAACGACATCGCGAACTACGAGGGCTACTACGCGAGCGTGTTCTACTCCTATTTCGCGGCGCTCGGCTACGAGATCGTGGTCGAAGAGTCGAGCAGCCACGGCCGGCTGGACATGGCGGTGCGCACCGGCGGACACGTGTATCTGTTCGAGTTCAAGGTGGTGGAGATGACGCCCCCGGGCTCGGCGCTCGCACAGTTACGGGAACGCGGATACGCGGACAAGTATCGCGGCCGGGGCGAGCCGATCCATCTGATCGGCGTGGAGTTCAGCCGGGAGACACGCAACGTGACCGCCTTCGAGACAGTCGACGCCTGACGGCGCACGAACGCTGGACACGTGCTCACCCGGCTTCCGCCAGCTCAGGCCGCGGCTTGGCGAAGCGGCTGGCGGGTGCCGTAGGTCAGGGTCCGCCACAGCCACTCGGCCGGGCCGAAGCGGTAGCGGCGCAGCCACCAGCCGCTGATCAGGAGCTGTCCGGCCAGGATCGCGACCACGATGACGATCGCCAGTGACGGCGATACGCGGCGCGCCAGTCCCAGGCCGTATCCGTAGAACAATAGGGTGGCGACGACCGACTGCAGGAGGTAGTTGGTCAGTGCCATGCGGCCCATGGACGCCAGCGGCCGCAGGCAGCGCTGCCAGCCGCGACGCTGCCAGAGCAACGCGATGCCGGAGCCGTAGGCCATCGCCAGGAGCGGGCCCGCGACCGTTCCGTTCACCCACAGGCACATCAGCGCGCTCAGCGTCGGCAGCAGGTTGGCGCCCGCGGCCGACAGCGCCGCCACCGGCAGCCCGATCATCAGGCCCCACGTGCGCAGGAGCCGGAGCAGAGCCCGATGATCGACGGCATGCGGGGTCAGGCCGCGGCGGCCGGCGGCCAGTCCCAGCAGGAACATGGCCAGCACCGTGGGAGCGAGGACGAGCGGAAGCCACCCGTTGCGGGCGTAGTTCCCGACGCGGGTCGCCGCCGTGCGGGCGAAGGCCGGCTCAAGGTAGGCTGCCGTCACGGCCCGAGCCTCGGTGCGGAACTCCTCCTCCATCTCGCGGTCGGTGGCGGCCATCTCCGCCGCTCCCTCGGGAACCGCCCGCCCCAGCGCCAGCGCTCCGAACATCAACACCGACGCCGCCGCCGGGACGATCAGCAGCCACTTCACCCACCGGCGCAGGGTCTCCGGCCGCGCGCCGCGCAGGGGGAGCAACAGCAGCCCCACGACGGCGTAGAGGAGCAGGATGTCCCCTTCCGACAGCAACACGATGTGCGCGACCCCGAACAGGGCCAGAACCGCGGACCGGCGCAGATAGCGCCGGGGGAAGCTCGCGGCAGCTCCGCGCTCCCCGGCGCGCAGGAGCTGGGTGGCGAACCCCCATCCGAACAGGAACGAGAACAGCGTGAAGAACTTGGCCTGCGCCAGCGTGAACACGCCCGCGGCGACCAGTCGATCGAGCGGCGGCCCTTCGTACCCGAAGCCGCCCAGGCTCCCCAGAGCCTTGAACCACATGATGTTGACGAACAGGATCCCGCACAGCGCGAACCCGCGCAGTACATCGACGACTTCGACCCGCTCCGCCTCCCCGACCGGACCGAACGCGCCTGAACGCTCGTTCACTGTCGTCGCCTCCCCGAATTCAAAGGGTTTCGATCAGCTTCTCATAGTCGGCGTGGGACCCTATCCAGAACCAATTGACCGTGTCTCCTTCCCACAGGCCAAGCGCACGCCAACTGATTCCGATCCGAACGGAGTAGATCGGCTCCCGGGAATGGATCGGCTTGAATTGGAGGCTGCGATGGCTGGAGTTCCGTAGCCAAAGACGATAATTCCTGCGGGCTTTGTCTCTGACGTCACGCGGCAGTCGCCGAAAGCATGCGATGAAATCGTGGGTCAGGTACGACTTCACACGTCATCGAAGCCCATCTCTCTGCCGCGGCCCGCGCTCCGGTCGGCACGAGCTTTCTGAGCGAGCTTGGAGAGCTTGTCTTGAGACGACGCGAACGCGCTGTCCCATCGTCGCTCGTCTTCGAGTTCCTCGATGATCAGCGCGGCGATTGCGTCCTGCTTGTCCTCCGGCAGCTTGCGGACCTCCGTGATCGCCATCTCAAGCAACGTCATGCCGGAGATCCTTGCAGATCAAAGTCCGAGTGTCACCTGCCTCAACGGCGTGAATGGCACCCGATTTGCGCCCTCCATTCACGCCTTCTTGCCACAACGGCGTGAATGCACGATCGTGCCGATACTTGGAGAGAGATGCCGACCCGTATACCTCGCTTCAGTTCAGTCGATGCGGAACAGGCGGCAGGCGTTGCCGGAGTAGATGCGCTGCAGGTCATCGGCGGGTAGCCCAAGCGCCTCCAGCGCGTCGATCAGGAGCTGGATCTCCACCCACGGGTGGTCGCTGGCGAACACCAGGCGGTCGGCGCCGGCGAGCTCGTAGGCGACGCGAACGGCCGGCGGCCACGGCGAGGCGGTGTCGAGGTGGACCCGGCCGTACAGCTCGGTGGGCGTCTGCGAGATGCGCTCGACGCCGCGCTTCATCACCTCGGTCTGGTTGCGGATGCGGCCCCACAGGTAGGGGAGCACGCCGCCGCAGTGCGGTTGCACGACCTGCAGGCCGGGGTGGCGCTCCAGGATTCCGCTCAGCACCAGGCGCAGCGCCGCCAGGCTGTGGTCGACCATCAGTCCCACCATCGTGGTCATGGAGTGGTCGCTCGTTTCGGCGGCCCATGGCGGCACGCACGGATGCAGGACCACCGGCACGCCGAGCTCCGCGATGCGGGCGTAGACCGGCTCCAGGGCGGCTTCGTCCACGGGCCCGGTGCCGACGTGCGAGTAGAGCATGACCCCGCGCAGGTCCAGCTCGCCGGCCGCGCGGTCCAGCTCCGCGATCGCCGCGTCCGGGCTCTGCCAGGGCAGGCAGGCCAGCCCCACCAGGCGCTCCCGGTGGCGGGCGCACGCCTCGGCCAGCTCGTCGTTGCAGACCCGCGCGGCTTCCACTGCCAGCTCCGCCTCCAGCAGCTCGGGGCCGGGCATGTTCACGCTCACCACGCTCACGTCGATGCCGGCGGCGTCCATGTCGCGCAGCTTGCGCGCCACGCTGTAGTCCTCCAGGTCGAGCCGGAACGACTGCATGTCGCCGTACGCGATAGTGTAGTTCCCGGCCCCGCCCGTGGTCGTGGGCGATCCGGGGTTGCGCGTCAGCGCCTCGGCATAGCCGGCGGGAAACAGGTGGCTCTGGCAGTCGACCTTCATGGCGGGCGCAGCCTGCGGTGCCGGCGGGCGGGCGTCAACGTGGTACGCCTTCGGGACTTCTACGCGATGCGGAACGAGTAGAGGCTCGTGTGGCGGCTGAAGAAGCGGAGCTTCGCGCCGCCGGCAAGCACCTCCGGCGGCAGTCCCGTCCGTCCGGACCAGGAGAGGACGTGGGCGGTCGCGTCGCCCGTGAACGTGTCGCATGCGTCGCGGCCGAAGCCCGGCACCACGTCGTCCTCGGCATCCGTCAGCTCCGCCTCCAGGTACCCGTTCGCGGCGCTCACGGCGTTGACCACCACCCGGGTTCCCTGGCTCACGAACGGCCGGGTCACCAGCACCCCGTCGCGGACGGTCGAGTCGATCGAGACGAACCCCTCCGGGCGCAGGGTCGCCAGGCCGAGCGCGGTCTCGCCGCCGGCGAACCCGGCCTTGGCCTCGGGCACGTCCAGCCCCTCGATCTCCCCGTGCGTCCACCAGTCGTGATGCACGTTGGCGCCGCCGTAGTAGATGCGTATCTCGTCGTCCAGGAACAGCGGTGTGTTGCAGATCTCGACCATGTAGCAGTCCCAGTTGCCTTCCGCGCTCCGCTCCAGGAACGGCGAGCCGCGGCTCACGTGGTTCCAGCGGTAGCCGTCGCGGCTGTAGACCAGGCGGACGTCCTTGGTGTTGTGCGTGCGCTGGAACACGTCCAGGAAGCCGACCCACAGCTCGCCCATGCGGAAGCGGGTGAGGCCGTAGAACTCGTCGTCCAGGTTGTCGTCGACGTCGTCCGGAACGATGGTCTGGTCCAGCGCGGGCCAGTCGAGGATGTCCCGGCTGTTGGTGCTGAAGACCCGGCGCTTGGTCATCCCGAAGCCGTCACCGGGATAATAGGGGTCGCCCCATCCGCCGCCGGTGGGCAGCTTGGGGTTGCCCTCGCGGGTGCACATGGCGATGGAGCGGGTGTCCAGGTAGTACTGGCCGGTCACCGTGTCCGGGTAGAGGATGATCACGTCCCCCAGCGCGCGCCCGCGGATCTGGCCGAAGCTGACCGGCCGGTCGTATGCCTGCCACGAGCGGCCGTCCGCCGAGTACACGGCGCGGATGCTGGAATCGTCGATGTTGGTCATCTCGTGCCAGAAAATGCTCTTGTAGCGCTGCGCCGGATCGGATTCGAGCGGATCGTCGATGATCGTGAAGGCATGCACCTTGCCGAACGTCTCGTCGCCAAGGCAGATGTTGGTCCTGCGGCCGTCCACCGAGCGGTAGTCGAGCTCAGGCTTGGTCCAGATCACGCCGTCCTCGGACTCCGCGTACAGCATGCGGTGGCGGCTGGAATCGTGAACGCGCGAGTCGATCGGACCGAGCGTGTCCCGGCGCGCCTTCAGCGCGCGCTGGTAGTCGAGCCCGGTGTCCTCGTACCAGCACTTGTAGCGCCCTTCCCGCTCGTCGTGGCGGACGTTCCAGCAGTTGGTGCGGAAGTGCGGCGTGATCTCCCACGGCTTGTCCTTGCGGATCAGCGGGTTCGCCGGGTGGCGCCGGGGCCGGTGCATGGTCCGGGTCACGAAGTTCACCATCTCGATCATGTGGTTGTCGAAGAAGTACTGCGGCTGTCGGCCGATGTTGATCGGTGTGCGAGTCATTCGGAGGCCTCCTTTACTTGGCTCCTTTTACTTGTAGGGATCGGCCGCGTCACGCAGGCCGTCGCCGAGTGCGTTGAACGCCAGCACGCTGACGATCACGAATGCTGCAGGAATCAGCAGCCAGGGAAACAGCGCCACCGCGGACACGTTCTGGGCGTCCTGCAGCAGCGTTCCCCAGCTCACCGCGGGCGGCCGCAGACCGAGGCCCAGGAAGCTCAGCGCGGTCTCGCCCAGGATCATGAAGGGAATCGAGAGGGTCAGGTGCACGATCAGGTAGCTCATGAACGCGGGCAACAGGTGCCTGGCGATGATCCCCGCGTCGCCGGTTCCCGCGATCCGTGCCGCCATGACGAAGTCCTCCTCGCGCAGCTCCAGGAGCTTGCCCCGCACGACGCGGGCCAGACCGCACCAGCCGCGGATCGCGAGGATGATGGTGATGAAGAAATAGACCTGCACGACGCTCCACTCGCGCGGCAGCGACGCGGCCAGCGCCATCCACAGCGGTATGGTCGGTATGGAGAGCAGGAACTCGATGACCCGCTGGATGATCATGTCCGGCGCGCGGCCGAAGTACCCGGAGATCCCGCCCAGGATCGTGCCCAGGACGAAGCTCAGGATCACCCCGACCAGCCCCACGGAGAGCGATACACGCGCGGCGTGGATGTTGCGCGAGAACAGGTCGCGGCCGAGCGCGTCGGTCCCGAACAGGAACAGGACGCCCGGCTCGTCGACGCCGAACAGGTGCAGGTCGGTGTCGAACAGGCCCCAGAACTTGTACCGGTCGCCGCGGAAGAGCAACCGCAGCGGATAGCGCTGTGACGTGTCGGCGACGATCTCGCGCCGGAACGTCTCCCGGTTCAGCACGGACGTGAGCCCGTACACGAACGGCCGCGCGTGAAAGCGGCCGTCCGCATCGATGAATCGCGGTCCCTGCGGTGACGCGTTGATGAAATCGCGGAATCGGTGGTGGGCGTCGTACGGCGCGAGGAATCCGGCGAACGCCGCCGTCAGATAGAACAGGGTCAGCACCGCGCCTCCCCCCAGCGCCAGCTTGTGCCGGCGGAACTTGCGCCCCATGAGCCGCCATTGCGAGGCGAGGTGATACGCCTCGGTGCGGTCGCTCGATCGGGCCGTCAGGGCGCGTTCACTCTTCGAGTGAGGTTCGCTTCGCTCACGCATGGCGCGCTCAGCCGGCCATCCTGATGCGCGGATCGACCGCGACCAGCAGGATGTCGGAGAGGAAGGTGCCGACGAGCGTGAGCAGCGCCGTGACCATCACCAGCGATCCGGCCAGGAACATGTCCTGCGCGACCAGCGCCGCCAGCAGCAGCGGGCCGATGGTCGGCAGGCTGAGGACGATCGCCGTGATCACCTGTCCGGAGAAGATCTCCGGCAGCACCCAGCCGACCGTGCTGATGACCGGATTGAGGGCGACCCGCACCGGGTACCGGAACAGCAGCCGCGACTCGGTGAGGCCCTTGGCGCGGGCGGTGATCACGTACTGCCGGGACAGCTCGTCCAGGAGCGAGCTGCGCAGGACACGAATGAGCTGCGCCGTGCCGGCCGTGCCGATGACGATGATCGGCACCGGCAGGTGCCCGAGCATGTCGAGCAGCTTCGCGGCCGACCACGGCTGGTCGATGTACTCGATCGAGAACAGGCCGCCGATGCTGAAACCGAGGTAGCGGTTGGCCAGGAACATCAGGATCAGCGCCAGCAGGAAGTTCGGGGTGGCCAGGCCGACGAACCCGAGCGTCGTGACGGCGTAGTCGGTCAGCGAGTACTGGTGGGTGGCCGAGTACACGCCGATCGGAATCGCCACCGCGTACGTGAACAACAGCGTGAAGACGGCGATGATGACGGCATAGGGAAGCCGGTCCGCCAGCAGCCGGGACACCGGCTGCCGCCACTGCAGCGACATCCCCAGGTCGCCGCTCGCGATGCGGCCCAGCCAGCGCAGGTACTGCCGGTGCATGGGCAGGTCCAGGCCGTAGATCCGCCGCAACTGCTCCGTCTGTTCCTGGTCGTAGAACACGCCCTGTGCTTCCAGCCGGGTCACGTAGTGGGTGAGGAAGTCTCCGGGCGGGAGTTGAATGATGACGAACACCGCGACGGTGAGCATCGCCAGCAGCAGGAGCATGAACAGGAAACGCCGAGCGATGTACGAGCCCATCGAGCCTCCGGTTGCAGACACGGGAGCCCCGCCGCTCGGGCGGGGCTCCGCACGCACTCTCTACTGCGCGCCGTGCGGCGCTAGTTGCTCCAGTACCACTCCTGCGGCCGCTGCTGGTTGCCGAAGCCGTAGGCCAGCACTCCGGAGTTGCTCCAGAACCGGTCGGCGATGTTGACCAGGTCGTTGCTGATCAGCACCGGGCTGGCGACCATGCCGACCGTGCCGATGGACAGCAGGTCGCTGGCGTTGCGGTCGAACACCTTGGTCAGCTCGCGGTCGAGCGTCGCCTGGTCCATGGTGGACGACGAGTTGATGATGTCGTTGTACTCCTTCACCCAGTCCGGCGGCTCCTCGCCCTTCTCGCCATCGGAAACCAGCCAGTCGTGCCACAGGGGCGCCCACCACTGGGGCCGCCGCCACAGCGCCCGGTAGAGGATCTGCATCACCGGCAGACCGTGGTTGTCCGGGCGGATGGCGATCTGGCTGTCGTTGGCGTAGATGGTCTCGTAGAAGGCGTTCTTGGTGGTCATGTTGAGATCGGCGCGCACCCCGATCTCCTTCCAATGCGCGACCACCAGCTCGACGATCGGTGCGCTTTGCATCTCGCCCGGGGTCACCACCTCGACGGCCAGCACCTCGCCGTCCGGCCGCAGCCGCCACTGGCGGTCGCCGTCCCATCCCAGGCCCATCTCGTCCAGGAGCCGGTTCGCCTCGTCGAGGTCGCGGGTCGCGTACGCGGTGGCCCACTCTTCCTTGTAGTAGGACACGGGCGGCGCCACGGTGTTCTGCCGCGGCACGGCTTCGCCGAAGTAGATCGTGTCGTTGATGTCGTCGCGGTCTATGGCCAGCGACAGGGCCCTGCGGAAGCGAACGTCCGACAGGATCTCGGCCAGCACCGGATCGGCGCGATAAGTAAGGTTGGTCCAGATGGTCGCTTCGGCCGCGTTCGCGCCGGCGGCGAGGCGGACCTGGTACGCGCCCTTCGCCTGCTCCTCCAGCAGCAGCGGGTAGTGCTCGAGGGTCAGCTCGCCGTTGTCCCAGTCCACGTCGCCGGCGATGATCTTGAGCTTCACCGTCTCCGGATCCTGCAGCACCGTCGTGATCACGGAGTCGATGTAGGGAAGCTGATTGCCCGCGGTATCGATGTGGTGGTAGTAGGGATTGCGCTCCCAGACCACGGCGCCGGTCGGCGAGTCCCTGTACCGCCACGGGCCGGTGGACGCGATCTCGAGGTTCAGCTCGTGCGGGAACTGCTGGCTGGGGCGCCACGGGTCCCTGATCAGGCCGCTGACCAGCAGGGCCCAACTGTCGAACCCGTGCTCCTTGGCCACCTCGTTGGCGTCCTCGTTGTAGTCGATGTGGTAGTTCTTGATGGTCTCCGTGTCGATCAGCCCGGCGCGGCGGGTGCCGTAAAGGGAGAGGTGCACGTTCCAGAACGGCGCAGCGAAGCGGAACTGGACCGTGTGGTCGTCGATCTTGTGCACGGTCATGGGCTCGCCCGCCACGGTGAAGTTCCCCATGAACTTCTCGATGTCGTCGTTCTGGGCGATGTCCTCCCACCAGAACAGCCAGTCGTCGGCGGTGTGCTCGGTCCCGTTGGAGAGCTTCAGGCCCTCTCGCAGCGTGAGGGTCAGCGCCATTCCGTCGCTCGCGTACTGGAAGTCCTGTACGACCCAGGGCTGCAGGTCGGTGGTACCGCGGTTCCACTCGATGGCGCCGTGATGGACGATGGCGCCGAGCGGTCCGCCCTCGGTATCGCTCTTGATGAGCCGCAGCGGCCGGTCGCTGTACGTGCCGATCGAGTGGTACGGCTTCTGCACGAGCGGCTCGGCGGGCAGCCGCTGCTCGACGGGCGGCAGGTCTCCCGCGGCCACCATCGCGCTCAGCATCGGCGACTCGTTGAACGACGTGATGCTGTTTCCCGTGTCGCTCTGGTACTGCGACAGCGTCGCCCACTCCTGCGAATCACCGAGCGTGGGCGCGACATCCATGGTCGGCATCTCCTGGGCGAATCCGCTCGGGACGATGAGCACGGTCAGTCCGATCACCGATCCGAGCACGCGAAGCGTTCGTCGAAGCATCGGTGCCTCCTTGCGCCACATGGCGTCTTGACCGGCCAGCCTGCTCCCGTCCCGGTACGGTGTCAAGCGAAAACCGGCTACCGGGGCTCGTTCGCCCAATCGGTACCGGCGTGCTATGAGTGTGTCGGACATGGCGCGTGAGCGGCATATCCGACACACTCATAGCGGACGGTGGGGATGGGCCAAGAGCGGAGCCGCAGGCGACGGTCTTGGGGCGATACCGGACGGCCAGGTGAGTGATCGCAGATTCAGAGTCGGCGTCGGCGGGATGATCCAGGAGTCGCACTCCTTTTCGCCGGCCAGCTCGTCCCTGGAACGGTTCCGCTCCGGGCTCTACCTGCGCGGGCGCGAGGTCTTCGACACGCTCGGAAGCTGCCGGCACGAGGTGGCAGGCGCCCTGGGCGAGTTGCGCGACGCGGCCGTGCCGCTGTTCTTCGCCTTTGCGGCATCCTCGGGCCGGCCGCTGGACGATCGCACCTACGGCTGCCTGCAGGACGAGTTGCTCGGTGCCATCCGCGGCGCCGGCCCGCTCGACGGCCTGCTGCTGGTCACGCACGGCGCGATGGTGACCGAGGCTGACGACGACGGCACCGGCCGCCTGTACGCGGCGGTCCGCGAGCTGGTCGGCCCGGACCTGCCGATCGTGGCCACGATCGACTGCCACGCCAACGTCACGCGGCGCATGGTCGACCTCACCGACGCGATGGTCTTCTACCACACGCAGCCGCACGTCGATCACGTCGAGACCGGCGCCCTCGGCGCACGCATCCTCACGGGGATCCTGGACGGCGGGCGGCGGCCCGCGAAGGCGTTCCGCTCCCTGCCGATGGTGCTGCCGGGCGAGAACGGCAACACCACCGGCGGTGCGTTCGAGCCGGTGATGCGCGAGGTGGTCGCCACCGAGGAGCGGCCCGGCGTCCTGTCGGCGGGCGCGTGCGCGGTGCAGCCGTGGATGGATCTGGCCGAGTACGGCTGCACGGTGATCGTCTACGCGGAGGAACAACCGCTCGCCGACCGCGAGGCGGACCGGCTGGCCGGGATCTTCTGGGACGCCCGGCACGACTTCATCCCGAATCTGACCGGCATCGACGAGGCGATCGTCCGGGCGGCGGCACCCGGCGACGGCATGCTCGTCTTCGGCGACAGCGCGGACGCGCCGGGGTCGGGCGCCACCGGCGACAGCACGGCGCTGCTGCGGGCGCTGCTCGACGCCGGCTTCCGGCGGCCGGCGCTCCTCAACATTGTCGACGCCGCGGCCGTCGATGCTGCGGAAGCGGCCGGCGTCGGCGCGGAGGTCCGCCTGTCGATCGGCGCCTCCCTCGACCGGACGTTCTACCAGCCCGTTCCGATCGCCGCGCGGGTCGCCGGGCTCGCCCCCGGCCGCTTCCGGCACGAGACGGCGGCCAACACCGGGTTTCCGTTCGACATGGGCGGCGTCGCGGTGCTTGCGATCGGCTCGATCTCGGTGATGGCGATGCGGCGCGCCGTGGTGCAATGGGACCCGGAGATGTACCGCTGCGCGGGCCTGGAGCCCACCGAGTTCCGGGTCGTGCAGGTGAAGTCGCCCGGCGGCTTCCGCAACGCCTACGGGTCGCTGGCCTCCGAGATCTTCATCGTCGACCTGCCCGGCCTGTGCAGCCCGGATTTCTCGCTGTTCCCCTGGAAGCGGGTGCGCCGGCCGATCTTCCCGCTCGACGACATCCGCGAGCCCGAGCCCTGGCGGGCGGCCGGCTGAACGTTGCGATGTACTTCTCGTATTCGCGCGAGCACGCATTCAAGGAGGTCGGCCAGACCCGCCAGCTCTTCATCGACGACGACGTCATCGCCAGCGTTCAGAACATCACGCGTCGGCGGCACTCCCCTCGCAAGCACCCCGCCAACCCCCTGATGCAGCGCGACCAGCCGTGGGAGGACACACCGTACTTTCGGACCAGCGCCTTCGACGTGATCAGGGACCCGGCGGACGGCCTGTTCAAGTGCTGGTACGAGGACGTGCAGAACTACTTCGCGATCCGCCCCGGCATCGGCCTCACCGACGCGCGCGTCTGCTACGCCCAATCGGCGGACGGCGTGCACTGGGAGAAACCGCGGCTCGGCATCCGCGCGATCGACGGCATGGACACCAACGTCGTCCTGGACCTGTCGCCGCGGGGACGCGCGCGGACGCAGACGATCATCCTCGATCCCGCGGAGGAGGGCCCGTCGCGCCGCTACAAGATGCTGTACGTCCAGTACGAGCGGCACGACCGCCCGCCGCCCGGTCTGAGGGCCGACGCGCACTCATTCCCCGCGCAGAACCTGTACGGCGTAGGTCTGTGCATGCAGGTGTCCGAAGACGGCGTGCGCTGGCAGCCGCATCCGGCCAACCCGATCATCCCCTACTGGGCAGGCGACGTGGAGATCCTCACCTACGACCCGATCGACCGCCGGTACGTGCTGCACGGCCGGGCCCGCAAGTGGACCTCCCCGCCGCGCGCCGGGTTCGCAGCCGGCGACATGCCGGTGTGGCCGGACAAGCCGGCCGGCATCTGGAACACGCGCCGCTGCGTGCACCGCCTGGAGAGTGACGACTGCCTGCACTGGTCGGAGCCGGTCATGGCCTTCGAGGCCGGTGCCGCCGACAACCTCGACGACGGGCTCTACGGGTTCGTCCCCTGGCGCGTGGACGAGATGCACCTGGGGCTGCTCAACGTCTTCCACCAAGTGGACAATGTGATGGAGGTCTACCTGCACCACGGCCGCGACGGCCGGAACTGGCACCGCCTGCAGGAGCACCGGCCGCTCATCCCGCGCGGCCCCGAGCCCTACGATCCGCTCGGCGCCGAGACCCCGTCCGCGCCGATCGAGGTCGGCGACGAGGTCTGGATCTACTACGGGGGCATGAACGTCCACCACGACTGGTGGATCTCCGGACAGTCCGCCGGCCTGGACCTTCCCGAGGTCCACGACCCGGAGCTGTCCCGCGACGGCCATCACCTCTGCCTGGCGACCCTGCGGCTGGACGGCTGGGTGTCGCTCACCGCCGGGGTCTACACCGGGATCGTGGAAACCAAGCCGGTGTTCTCGATGGTGCCGAACCTTTCGATCAACGCCTGCTGCCGGCCCGGCGGCTTCGTGGAGGTCGAGGTCACCGACACCGCCGGACAGCCGCTCGACGGCTACGAACGCGAGTCCTGCAGGCGGTTCACCGGCGATGCGGTCCGCCACCGAATGCGCTGGGCGGAGCGGGACGCCGTGAACGTCGAGCCGCGCGGCATCAAGCTGCGCTTCCACCTGCGCGACGCCGACCTGTACGGCTTCCGTTTCGAGCCGGAGTAGGCCGCACCTTGTACTTCTCGTACTCCCGCGAGCACGCCTTCAAGGAGATCGGCCAGACCCGCCAGCTCTTCATCGACGACGACGTCATCGCCAGCGTCCAGAACATCACACGGCGGCGGCACTCCCCTCGCAAGCACCCCGCCAATCCGCTGCTCCGGCGCGATCAGCCGTGGGAGGACACGCCGTACTTCCGCACCAGCGGATTCGACGTCATCAGGGACCCCGCCGACGGCCTGTTCAAGTGCTGGTACGAGGACGTGCAGAACTACTTCGCGATCCGCCCCGGCATGGGCCTGACCGACGCGCGGGTCTGCTACGCCCAGTCGGCCGACGGCGTCCACTGGGAGAAACCTCAGCTCGGCATCCACTCGATCGACGGCATGGACACCAACGTGGTGCTCGACCTGTCGCCGGGGGCACGCGCCCGGACGCAGACCATCCTCCTGGACCCGGAGGAGGAGGATCCGGCGCGGCGCTTCAAGATGCTGCACACCCAGTACGAGCGGCACGACCGCCCGCCGGCCGGGCTGCGGGCCGACACGCACTCGTTCCCGGCGCAGAACCTGTACGGCGCCGGCCTGTGCATGCAGGTGTCGGAGGACGGCGTGCGCTGGAGACCACACCCGGCCAACCCGCTCATCCCCACCTGGACCGGCGACGTGCAGATCCTCACCCACGACCCGATCGACCGCAGGTACGTGCTGCACGGCCGGGCCCGCAGGTGGACCTCGCCTTCGCGCGCCGGCTTCGCCGCCGGCGACCTGTCGGTGTGGCCGGACAAGCCGGCCGGCATCTGGAACACGCGCCGCTGCGTCTACCGGCTGGAGAGCGAGGACTGCCTGCACTGGTCGGAGCCCGTCATGGCCTTCGAGGCCGGCGCCGGTGACAACCTCGACGACGGGCTCTACGGGTTCGTCCCCTGGCGCGCCGGCGAGATGCACCTGGGGCTGCTCAACGTCTACCACCAAGTGGACAATGTGATGGAGGCGTACCTGCACCATGGCCGTGACGGCCGCGCCTGGCACCGCCTGCAGGAGCATCGGCCGCTCATCGCCCGCGGCCCCGAACCGTACGACCCGCTGGGCGTGGAGACGCCTTCCACGCCGCTGGAGGTCGGAGACGAGGTCTGGATCTACTACGGGGGCAAGAACGTCCACAACAACTGGTGGATCTTCGGCCACGCCGCCGGCCTCGATGCTCCGGAGGTCCACGACCCGGAGCTCTCCCGCGACGGCCATCATCTCTGCCTGGCGACGCTGCGGGTGGACGGCTGGGTGTCGCTGGCCGCCGGGGTCTATACCGGGATCGTGGAGACGAAGCCCGTGTTCTCGATGGCGCCCTGCCTGTCGATCAACGCCTGCTCCCGGCCCGGAGGGTTCGTGGAGGTCGAGGTCACCGACACCGCCGGCCAGCCGCTCGACGGCTACGAGCGCGAGTCCTGCAGACGGTTCACCGGCGACGCGGTCCGGCACCGCGTCCGGTGGGCGGAGCGGGACGCCGTGAACGTCGAGCCGCGCGGCATCAAGCTGCGCTTCCACCTGCGGGACGCCGACCTGTACGGGTTCCGCTTCGAGCCCGAATAGCTGCTCTCGAATTGCCGCCCGCGCGCCAATCCTACAGACTCCTGAGCCGAGGCAGCGAGGAGGCGAGCATGGAAACGAAGCAGATCGACGCGTTCGCGGCGCATGCGAAGGACGCGGACTGGGTCAAGGACGGACTGCGGCCCTACTTCCGGTACCGGGACCTGGGCATCACCGGCGCCACGCAGGGCCGGGTGCTGGCGCAGGTCATCAAGGCGGCCGAGCCGTGCAAGGGCGCGATGGGCTACCACTCGCACGTCCTGGACTTCCAGATGGCCTACATGCTGAAGGGCTGGGCCCGCATGTACTTCGAGGGGGTCGGCGAGATGCGCGTGGAGGCGGGTGACGCCTGGTACCAGCCTCCCGGCGTCAAGCACGAGTTGCTGGAGTACTCCGACGATTGGGAAGTGATCGAGATCACGATGCCCGCCGAGTTCGAGACGAAGGACGAGGTCAGGTAGCGACCGGCACCCGTCATGGACCTGCAGCTCGACGGGAAGCGGGCCATCGTCACCGGCGGCAGCCGCGGCATCGGCCGTTGCTGCGCGCTCGCGCTGGCGCGCGAAGGCGCCTCCGTCTGCGTGGTGGCGCGCGACCGGGCCCGCCTGGACCGGGTGGTCAAGGAGGTCGCCGACCGCGGCGCCGACGGGCACGCCGTGTCCGCCGACCTGGCGACCGCGGACGGCTGCCGGACGGCCGTCGAGCGGGGCGCCGCGGCGCTCGGCGGGATCGACGTGCTGGTGAACTGCGCGGGGGCCGCCCAGGCGGACGACGTGCTGGGCCTGCCGGTGGAGACGATCGAGGATGCGCTGGCACTCAAGAGCTACGGCTACCTGCGCATGGCGCAGCTCGTGATCCCGCACATGCGAAGCGGCGGCTGGGGCCGCATCGTCAACATCGCCGGCGCCGCGGGCGCGAGCCCGGAGCGCGGCAACCTCCCGGTCAGCCTGGCCAACGTGGCGGTGCTCAACATGACGCGGGCGCTCTCCGACGCGGTCGCCGGCGACGGCATCCTGGTCAACACGATCTGCCCCGGCCTCACCAACACCACGCGCGCGAGGCGGCTGCACGCGGCCCGCGCCGCGGAGGAGGGACGCGACGTGGACGAACTGATCGCCGAGGTGGGCCGCGGCCTGCCGGCCGGGCGAATCGCCGAGCCGGAGGAGATCTCGGAGGTCGCCGTGTTCCTGGCGTCCGGGGCCTGCTCCTACGTGTTCGGCAGCTCCGTCTACATGGACGGCGGCGCCCGGCGAGGCACGCCGTGAACGGCACCGACACCGGCATCCCGCCCGATCTGCGGGTGGTCGTGACCGCCGGCGCGCGCGGCATCGGCCGCGCCACCGTGGAGGGGCTCCTGGAGCACGGCGCGCGCGTGCACTTGTGCGACATCTCGCCCGAAGCGATCGCCGAGTGCCGCGCCTCCCTGCCGGACGTGACGGCGTCGGTGGTCGACGTGGCGGAAGTCGACCAGGTCGACGCCTTCTTCGACGCGGCGCTGGACGCCCTCGGCGGGCTCGACGTGCTGGTCAACAACGCCGGCATCGCCGGTCCTACCGCCGCGGTCGAGGACATCACCGTCGAGGACTGGGAGCGCACCGTGGCGGTGAACCTCAACTCGCAGTTCTACTGCGCGCGCCGGGCGGTGCCGGCGCTGCGGGCATCGGGCAACGGTGCGCTCATCAACCTGTCCTCGGTCGCCGGCCGGCTCGGCTATCCGTACCGGTCGGTGTACGCGGCGACCAAGTGGGCGGTCATCGGCTTCACCCAGAGCCTGGCCAAGGAGCTCGGCCCCGACGGCATCCGCGTGAACGCCATCCTGCCCGGCGTGGTCGACGGAGAACGGTTCGAGAGCGTGGTCTCCGCGCGCGCGGCGGCGCTCGGCCGCACGTTCGACGAGGTGGCAGAGGAGTACGTGAGCCACGTGTCGCTGCGCCGCAAGGTGAGCAATCGCGACGTCGCCAACATGATCCTGTTCCTCTGCTCGGAGGCCGGCCGCAACGTCTCCGGGCAGTCGCTCGGCGTCTGCGGCAACGTCGAGGCGATCTAGCTCCGCCCCGCTCCCTGGCTGCGGCAAACGACACGCTGCCTGCTGATCGGTAGAATCCTCGTAGCGAGGGGTGAGCCACAACTCTTCGTCGGCCACCCGAACGGGCAAAGGAGTTTCGCACCATGAAGCTGCGCTCCGTGGAGATCCAGAACTATCGTGCGATCAAGCATCTCAAGCTGTCACTCGATCAGCGTCTGACCGTCTTTCATGGAGACAACGCGCACGGAAAGACGAGCGTCTTGAACGCAATCGCCGTCGGGCTTGGCGCCATCCCGACTCTGCTACCGAACGTCTCAGGGATCAGCTTCCTCAGCACGGATCGAAGGCGATCAGCGCGATTCGTACGCGTAATGATCGAGACGACGGACGGCATCATCTGGGACCGGCAAGAAGGACAGACGCCTTCTCACGGCGTTCGATCGCTGCGAGATGAGATCGATAACGTCGTCAGCGCCGACGAACAGGGGCGTGAGGCCGACCTGCCGATCTTGGCATTCTACGACGCTGACCGCGCCGGGTTCGACGTACCCCGAAGACGAAGCGGATTCGACGGTGAGCTTCCGCGCTACGCCGCGTTGGAAGGAGCGCTGTCCGCCCGCATCGAATTCCGCGATTTCTTCGAATGGTTCAAAGCCAAGGAGGACAAGGAGCTGAGGGACCAGAAACGGGATCCGAGTGCGGTATCTACCGAGCTGCAGGCCGTTCGCACTGCGATCACGTCGATGATTCCCGAGGCGTCTCAGCCACGGATCGAGTTTGGTCCACTTCGCTTCGTGGTGTCGCTCCGTTCGGAATCAGGACGCCAGGAGGATCTCGCGCTCGACCAGATCGGTGGCGGCTATCGTGTCACGCTGGCACTCGTGGCGGATCTTGCCCGACGCATGGCACAGGGCAACCCACACCACGACAACCCCTGTGACTGCGAAGCCATCGTGCTGATCGACGAGGTCGACCTGCACCTGCACCCCGCCTGGCAACAGCGCGTTCTGGAAGACCTGCTGCGTACGTTTCCGAACACCCAGTTCCTTGTATCCACCCACAGTCCACAAGTTCTGACATCCGCGAAGCCGGAGCGAATTGTGGAACTCACCCGCGAGAACGGTTCCGTCGTCGATGGATCTACCTCGGCAGCCACCTATGGTGCCGACGCCGGTGACGTTCTCGCCTCGGTGATGGGCGTGCGGACTCGCCCCAAGAGCAACGACTTCGTAAAGCGACTCGATCAATACGTGCGCCTTGTCGGCGACGACGAGGGCGATTCCGAAGAAGCTCAGGCACTCAGAGCCGAGCTGGACGCCATTTCGCCGCGTGACCCGGCCTTGGACAGCGCCGACGTAGAAATCAGACGGCGCAGGGTCATCAAGCAGATGGACAACCGGCCGTGAAACGGATCCGGATGTGGTGTGCCCCTACTCCCGGTCTGGCCACCTACCTTGAAGAGTGTCAAAACGGTCAAGCGAGCTGGGACGGCTTCCGTAATCACTCGACAGGGGCATCCTATCGCGAGCTTGTCGAGACCCTCGCTGCGCTCCAGCGCGGTCTCTGCGGCTACTGTGAGATCGACATCAAGGAATCCGATCGCCAAGTCGAGCACGTGATTCCGAGAAGCGACCCGGCACGCGGACGTTCGGAGGCTCTCAATTCCGGCAACCTCATCGCCTGTTGCCGCGGGGGTGCAGCGAGGAGTCTGCATGGCCCCGACGCCGCGCCCGACGAAGAACGCTATCGTGAACCGGCGAAGCGCAATCTCAGTTGTGGGCAGGCGAAAGGTGAGAAGAGCGAAGTGGCGTTCGTGGACCCCAGGACATTACCTGCGCTGCCCTCCGTCACCAAGGTGTATCCGAACGGCCGGATCGAAGCGGACGTACACGCTTGCGCGCGTTGCGAGGTCGATGCCGACAGAGTGAACCGTACCATCGAGATCCTGAGTTTGAACGTCGAGCGCCTGCGCGTGCCGCGAGAGCGGCGCTGGCGCGCTCTCAGCCGGAACTGGAGTCATTACTTCGACGATCCTGATGTGATGGAGTCGGCAGCATGCAGCGAGCTTCTACCCGACCAAGACGGTGACCTGCCCAGGTTCTTCACGACCAATCGGTCCTACTTTGGTTCCTACGGCGAGCGTCTCCTGGAGCAGGATACCTCACGATGGGTCTGAGTGACGTAAGTCGGGGCGATGTGGCAATGCGCAGGAAGACGATTCTGGTAACGGGCAGCACCGACGGCATCGGCCGAGCCACCGCGCGGGAGCTGGCCGAGCGAGGCTGCGCCGTGATCGTGCACGGCCGCGACGAGCAGCGCGCCGCCGAGGCGGCGCGGGAGCTGGCCGAAGCGACCGGCAGCCCCGTGACGTGGGTAGCGGGCGACTTCGGCTCGCTGGCCGAGGTGCGGGCGATGGCCGAGCGGATCCTCGACACCTGCCCGCGGCTCGACGTGCTCATCAACAACGCCGGCATCGCCGTCCGCAGCCGGCGCCTGTCGGCCGACGGTTACGAGAGCACCTTCGCCGTCAACCACCTCGCGCCCTTTCTGCTGACCAACCTGCTGCTCGACCGGCTGCGGGAGAGCGCTCCCGCGCGCATCGTCAACGTCAGTTCCGGCGCCCACTCGAGCGGTCGCATCGACCTCGACGACCTGCAGATGGCACGCGGCTTCGACGGCTGGCGGGCCTACTGCAACTCCAAGCTGGCCAACGCGCTGTTCACCTGCGAGCTGGCGCGCCGCGTGGACGCCGCCGAGGTGACCGCCAACTTCCTGCATCCCGGCGTGATCGACACCAAGCTGCTGCACGTCAACTTCGGCGGCGGCAGTCCCGTGGCAGCCGGCGCCCGCACCCCCGTCCATCTCGCCCTGGACCGCCAGGTGGCCGGCGTCACCGGCGCCTACTTCGTCGACCGGCGCCGGACGCGAGCATCGTCCGCGGCCGGGGACCGCCGCCCGGCCAGCGAGCTGTGGCGCGTCAGCGCGGAGCTGACCGGCCTGGTGCAGTAGACTCGCCTCTCGCGGAGCCTCGGCTCAGGCGGACAGCGCGTCGAACAAGGCGTGCGCGATGACCAGGTGGCCCGCCCCGTTGGGATGGACCGGCTCCGGGCAGAACGTGTCCGAGTCGCGGTACTTCAGGTGCTCCCGGAAGACATCGTGCAGACGCACAATCGGCGTGCCGAACTTGGCGCTCATGCGCTCGACCACGTCGATGTACTCCGGGATCAGGTCGAGCACCTGTCGGCGGAACGAGTCCGCCGTCGTCTCGACCGAGATGTAGAACGGCGTGAGCAGGACGATCGGACAATCCAGCGACCCGCGCGTGCGCTCGAGCAGGGCGTCGTAGATCGCCTCGAATCGTGCAGGAGGCACGGCATCCGGGTCCTCGCGCAGGACGCTGTGCAGGTCATTGATGCCGATCTTGACCGACAGCTTGTCCGGCTTGTGATAGAGCACGTCGTCGGTCCATCGGTCCTGCAGGTCGGTCACGCGATTGCCGCCGATCCCCTTGTTGACATACCGGATCTTCCGCTCCGGATGGGCGGCCGTCGTCAGCTCCGCGAACAGACGGACGTACCCGTCGCCCAGCGGCGCCGCCTCCACCCGCCGGCCGCAGTCCGTGATGCTGTCCCCGATGAACAGCACCGTCTCACCGTCTTCGATCCAGAAACCCACGCCTTACCTCGCGTCCCGATGATACACTCCCGGGCGAGCACACCGATGACATCACTTGCCACACAGTACCTCGACGCCGTGCAGGCCGGGCTCACCCGCCTGGAGCGGCAGCTTCCTTCGATCGCGGCCGCGGCCACGCGTGCCGCCGAACGCGCCTGTGCGGGCGGCCGGGTCTGGGCACTCAGCGACGAAGAGGGATTCGTCAGCGAGCTCCAGCACCGCGCGTCCGGCCTGATGATGGTGCGCGGCATCCCCGGCGGCGAGACGTTCGAGCTGGACGACGGCGTCTCCCCGGAAGACACCGTCATCGCGGCCACGCAGGACAACGCCACCGAGCGCCAGGGCTCGCTGCTCGACGGGTTGGCCGAACGCGGCGTTGCGGTCACCCTGATCGGCTCCGCGGACTCTCCGCTCCGGACCAAGGCGGCAGCCTTCATCGACACCGGCCTGCCGGCCGGCAACGCACCGGTGCTCCCCTACGGCGATGCGACCATCTGCCCCCTGGCCAGCGCCCTCAACATATCCGCCGGGTGGCTCTGGTGCATCGAGATGGCCAATGCCTGCGCGGCGCTCGGCAGGGAGCCGGTGTTCCTGATGTCAGGCGGCCTCGCCACCGGCCTGGACCGCAACGCCCAGCACGAGGGCAAGGCCTTCCACGACCCCGGCGAGTACACGATCGTGCCGTCGCCGGCCGGCCAGAAGGGTCGCGAGCTGTTGTCCGAGTGGCTCCGCTGCCTGGTCGGCATCCGCGCGACCGAGCTGGGCAAGATCGCCGAGATCGGCGCCGTCGCCGCCTCCACGCGCGCGGCCGGGCACGCGGTGTGGTGCGCCTCGATCGGCCACAACCTGTACGCCCAGCGCGGACTGACAGGCGACCCCGGATTCTTCCGGCTGATCTTCCCCGAGCGGGACGAGACGGCCGACCTCCAGGCCGGCGACTTCTTCATATACAACGGCTACTACACCTTCCCGGACGACGAGCTGCCCGCCGCTCGCGCGACCGTCGAGCGGTCGGCATGGATCCTGGGCGGCAGGGAGATCGAGGCCATCTACCCCCATGCCGGCGAGATCCACGTCAACGCCTACTGGCGCTACGGCGACGCCAGCATCACCCTGCCGGGCTACGACGTGCGCGTGGTGCCACCCTCGGGCGTGATCACCACGGCCATGCTCTGGCTCCTGCACGCGGCGGCCGCCGACCACATCCCCGCCTGAGCGCCGGGCGCGCTGATGGACCCGATCCCGCACATCGACGTCGCCGAGGAAGCGCGGATCGAGGCGCTGCTGGCCGCGCCCGGCAACCACTCGTGGCCGGCGATCGACTGCGAGTCCATGGACGGATGGGTCCCCGACCTGGGCCTGACCGGCTACGCCAACTACAGCATCTACCGTCCGCCCGCGGTGGCCGCGGCCGGCATCACCACCACCGTCCGCCACCGCTTCCGCGTCCCGCCCCGGAACCCGAAGCTGCCCGGCCCCTACTACCTGGCTGCCCTCATCTACGACAAGGCAGGCGAGGAGTTCCCGCTGGAGCTCAGCCTGGGCTCCGAAGACGTGGGACGGATCGAGCCGCGGCGCCACGACAACCGCCGGCACCTCATCGTCATCGACCGGCCGATCTTGTTCGACGACCGGGTCAAGTGGGTTCAGTTCGCGAGCGACGGGCGCGGCGAGTGCCGGATCGAGCGCTTCGTCCTGCTGGCGGAGGCCCCGGAGCCCAGCGCGTTCGCGCCGGCCATCGAGCGCCTGCACGTGGAGGTCGACGCTTCCGGCGCTGCGGCTGCCGCCACCGTCCACTGCCTGACCTTCCCGCCCTCGACGGTCGCCGTTTCCGTCCGGGATCAGGCCGGGGCGACGATCGCGGAGTCCGCTCCGGACGGCCCGTCGACCCTGCACGCGATCCCACTTGCCGGTCTGCCGCTCGACCGGACCTGGACCGCGCGGCTGACGGCCACCGAGCAGGACGGCGACACCACCGAGTCGGTTCACGAGTTCAGCACGCACCGGCCCGGGCCGCACGGCCCGAGCGACGAGACTCCGGTCGAGGCCGACGTGGAGCTGTGCGACACCGGCGCCGCCTCCTCCCTGGCCGGGCTGCCGCTCACCTTCGGCGTGCCGGTCCGCCGCGGCGCGCTCCTCTCGGCCGGCGACGCCCGGCTCGTGTGGGGCGACGGCCCTGCCGAGGCCTCGGCAGCCCAGACCCGCATCCATAGCCGCTGGCCCGACGGTTCGGCCCGCTGGGTGCTGGTCGACGCCGCCGTGCCTCCCTCGCTCCAGCCCGGTGGCCGCGCCGACTGCCGCGTCCTGCTGAGCGCCGCCGAAGCCCCGCCCCCGCAGGGCGGGCTCAGCGTGGAGCGGCGTGACGACGGCGCCGTCGTCGTGGCCGGCCGGATGCTGCGGGTGTCCGTGCAGCCGCGCGCCGGGGACTGGATCGTCGTCGAGCGGCCGGCCGGCAGCTCACCGCTCGCCGGCGGCCTCCTGAACCGGGCCCTGCGCGCGGAGTTGACGGACGGCACGCCGCTCGATGCCGCCGCCAGCTCTGCTTCCGTCGAGCACGCCGGTCCCCTGCACACCACGGTCCGCTGCGACGCCCTCCACCGGGACGCCGCCGGGCACGCCCGGCTGCGCAGCGAGCTGCGCATCCACGTCTACGCCGAGCAGCCGTTCGTGAAGATCGACCACCGGCTGGTGGTGCTGTGCGCGGACCCGTCCGCCGGTCCCCTGTTCGAGCCCGGGGTGGAAGAGGAGCGCGCCCTGCTGGGCGTCCGTTCCCTGGTGCTGGAGGTCCCGTTCGCGGCCGCCGCCGTGGAGGTGGACGACCAGCGGTTCGAGGTCCCGCCCGATCACCCCTGGAACCTGCGCCACGAGCACGACTTGGCCCACGACGTCGTCACCGCCACCGGGCAGGAGCGCCGCGAAGGGCGCATTTCCGGCCACGTTCGCGTCCACTCGGCCGCCGGTGATACGCTCGCGGCCGGCATCCGCACCTTCTGGCAGACCTGCCCGAAGGGCATCGCCGTCACGGATGACACCGTCCGCCTGGAGATCCTGCCCGAGCTCTCCGGCGACGAGCTGCCCGGCGACGACGAGGCATGGCAGCGGATCTATCGCTGGCTGCAGGACGGACGCTACCTGCTGCGCGAGGGCCTGGCGCTCACCACGGAGCTGCTGCTCGCCCTGCCGCCCGACGGAGCGGACCGCGACGCCACCGCGCCCCTGTTCGACTGGCTGGAGTCCCCGGTCGCGGTCCGGCCCGGCCTCGCCTACGCCAATGCCACCGGGGCGCTGCCCCGGCTCGCCTCGAAGGAGGACTCACCGCAGCCGCGCTACGAGCGGTTCGCCGCCGACGCGCTGCGCCTCTTCCACGAGGACCGCGAGCGCTGGCGCGCCTACGGCCACGTGAACTTCGGCGACTGGTACGGCGAGGGCGACTGGAGCTGGGGCAACAACGAGTACGACACGCCCTACTGCGCCTACTGGGAGTTCCTGCGCGGCGGCGAGCCCGGCTGGGCCACGTGGGGCGCGCAGTCAGCCCGGCACCTGGCCGACGTCGACACCGTGAACGCCTTTCACGATGCCCGTCACG
The DNA here is from genome assembly GCA_965202935.1 of Spirochaetia bacterium. Taxonomy (GTDB): domain Bacteria; phylum Spirochaetota; class Spirochaetia; order SZUA-6; family Bin103; genus CATQHW01. The sequence continues at coordinate 5,809,928 of OZ241879.1, read as the reverse complement.
TCGGGCTGCAGCCCATGCACATGCCCGCTCACCTGGGCGGCTACCTGCCGGCCTACTTCCGCAGCAAGGTCCCCGGCACGCGCGGCATCCCCTCGCACATGTGGGCCGAGGGGCCGCTGCTGCACTTCCTGCTGACCGGCGACGAGGCGATGCGCGACTCGCTGCTGCGGTCGGCCGGCTGGCTCCTGCAGCCCGAGCGGCTGGACCACTACGAGTTCAGCGCCGTGCGCGAGGCCGGCTGGCACCTCATTCACCTGACCATGCTGGCGTCCGCCACCGGCGACCGCCGCGCCGCCAACGGCGCCGCCGTCGTCGTGCGCCGCATCCTGGAGAAGCAGGACGCCGCAGGCGCCTGGACGCGGATGCTCACCTCCGGCCACTGCTGGTGCGGCTACCCCCACTGCCGCGGCAACATCGCCTTCATGGTCACCGTCCTGCTGTCGGCCCTGAAGCGCTACTACGACCTGACGCACGAGGATCAGGTCGCCGGCGCCATCCTCGCCGGCGGGCGATGGCTGGTCCGCGAGACCGTCGACGAGGAGACCGGCATGTTCATCGGCGGAAGCTGCAAGACCATGCAGCGCACCTCGAAGGGCGAGGTCTTCGGCACCCAGATCATCATCGAAGGCGTCGCCGACGCGTTCGCCGTCTCCGGAGACCCCGAGATCGGCCGCTGCCTGCAGCGCGCCCTGCCCGCGATCGGCGTCATGCCCGACCTGGAGGGCCACCGCGACCTCGGCAAGCAACTGTCCAGCCAGATGCGCTACGTCCCCACCGTCCTCGCCGCGCTCGAGGAGTCCCGCCCCGCCGACTCGAAGTAGCATTCGGTGTCCTGGCGACATCCTGTAGTGTAGAGGTCATCGGTACGCCTCCCGTCGATGCAGGACCCGAACGACGATGACTCCTTCGTCAACGCGGAAGATGGCCCGCAAGTTGCCGACTCGCAGTCGGAATCTGCCTTTCCATCGACCGGAGAGCGCTCGCACGTCCCCGAGGCCGCTCTCAGCGAACCGACTTAACGCTTCCACGACACGCCGCCGGCCGTTCGGCGGCAAGCCCTCCAGATCCTTGAGGGCCTTGTTCGTGTAGTGAACCGTCACATTCCAAGGCGTACCCGAGCTTCATCGGCGCTGACGACACGACCTGCTCCCACATCGCGCTCGCCTTCTTCAATCGCTTGCGCCTCCTCGGCCGTCACCGGCTCGTCGTCGACGGGCGCATTCGCAAGAGCCGCCTCTACGGGGCTGGAAACTGCCAGGGCCGACAACCCTTCCAGCACACGCTTTGCGGTTTCCAACTCGCTCTCCGGCAAGTCATCCACCAAATGATGAATCTGTTCCTTGGTGGTCATTTCGCCGCCTATCGTACAGCAGTACAAGCGAGCTTCCACACCGTCAACGCTTCGCTGGCGATTCCGGCCGTTCGTCCACGGGCACCGTCCGATGCAGGCCGCCGGCGTGCAGGTCCATCGCCAGGCTGCGGAAGTCGCGCACCCGGTGGATCGTGCACAGGTCGGCGTCGTGCTGGTCGCGCGAGTCGCGGCTGGTCCGGGACAGCAGCACCAGGTCGCCGTCGTCGATCGCGGCGCTCGGGTACATGAAGCTGCGGTGCACGTCGTCCGGCCAGCGGGCCACGCAGCCGGCCGGGAACCAGCTCAGGCAGTCGATGCTGTAGTGCAGGAACAGCCAGCGCCGCTCCCCGGCAGAACGGCGGTAGCGCGCCTCCTGCATCTTCTCGCCCCAGCCCAGGTAGTCGCGCGAGTTGGTGACCAGGTTGCCGAGCATCCAGTACATGCCGGCCGGCCGGTCGTGGACGATGAAGAACTTGCACTGACCGCCCGGCCACGGCACGAACTGGTCGAACCTCAGCCGGCCGGCCGCGACGTCGTACTCCATCGCGGCGGCCACGTGCGCCATCGCCTGCCCCCGGATCGTGCAGCGGGCGAACACGCGAACGTGACCGGCAACTTCGACGGTGTTGGGCTCCAGCCAGACGAACGGCCGAGTCCTGGCGCCCGGCACGGCACCCGCCGCCGCTTCCTCCTGGAACGCGCTGCCGATGAGTGCCTCCGGCATCTCGGGAGGCTCCAGCACCGGAGACATGCTCCACGCGGCGGGGTCGAAGGGTGAGCGGCTCCGGTCGAAACGCACCATCACCTTGCCGGCATACGTGCCGTCCGGCAGGTCGTAGTCCATCGCCCACAGCAGCTCCCCGTCGCGCTCCAGCATCGCGGTCGAGATGTTCCAGACCGGTCCGAGCAGCACGCACACGGGATCGCTCCAGCTCCGGCCGCCGTCGTCGCTGCCCACCAGCAGGAAGTCCCGGTGGGACTCTTCCTGCACGAACATCAACAGCCGGCCATCCACGACGAACGGGCGCCCCTCCTGGTAAGGCAGCCCAGGCGCCTCGTCCCATGCCGCGCCGCCGTCGTCGCTCACCAGGACGCGGAGATGCCGGTCGCCTGCGTCCGGCGTCCGCGCCCTCCCCCACTGCGGCGCGGCGATGACGAGCCTGCCGTCCGGCAGCCGCGCCAAGTTGGGATCGTGAAAGAAGAAGCGGGTGTGGTCCGGCACCCGCGCGGCGATCACATGGTCCTGGGCCAGCGGCTCGACGTTGGGGTTGCCGCGGCTCCGGTGCTCGCTCGACGGTGGCATCCTGGCCTCCTCGGGACATTATGTCGGCTCGCCGCCTCGCCGGCACCGCGCTACCCTGCTCGCGATGAACGCCGACCGACCGAACATCCTGTTCCTGATGACCGATCAGATGCAGGGACGGGTGCTGGATCCCGTCAATCCCTGCCTGACCCCGTGCTTCGATCGCCTGACCGCGCGCGGGGTGCGGTTTCCTCGCGCGTACACGCCCAACGCGGTCTGCTCGCTGGCGCGGGCCAGCCTGATGACCGGGCTGCTCCCGCACTCCCACGGCGTGCTGGAGGTCACCCACTGCGTGGACGACGACCAGTGCAATCTCCGCACCGAGCATCCGCATTGGGCGCAGCGGCTGCGGGAGACCGGCTACCGCACCGGCTACTTCGGCAAGTGGCACGTCGAGCGCAGCAACGACCTGCGCCGGTTCGGCTGGGAGGTGGACGGCGGATCGGCCAGCCCGCTGTTCAAGGAGCGGCAGCGGGCTTCGGGCGCGGCCACCAAGGACGCGGGCTCCTTCAGCCTGCGCAAGACCGACGACCACCCGCCCGGCTACGACCATACGCTGCTCTACGGCGTCACTGACGTGCCTCCCGAGCGGAGGGGAGTCGGCGTCACCACGGCGCTCGCCCGCGACTTCCTGCAGGACGCGGTCGACGGCGACGATCCGTGGTGCTGCTTCGTGAGCGTGACCGAGCCGCACGACCCGTTCGTCACCGGCGAGGCCGCCTACGCCCGCTACGACGCGGACGCCCTCCCTCTGCAGCCGAACGTGCATGACGACCTGGCGGGTCGGCCGGGCATCTACCGCAAGGCGGGCAGGACCTGGGCCGGGATGACCGACCGCCAGCGGCGCGAGGCCGCCGCCTGCTACTACGCGTCGATCACGGAGATCGACGCCCAGTTCGGCAGCCTGATCGACCTGGTCGACGCCGCCGGCCGGCTCGACGACACGATCGTCGTGCTGACCAGCGACCACGGCGAGCTGCTCGGCGCGCACGGGCTGTACTGCAAGAACGTCAGCGGGTTCGAAGAGGTCTACCAGATCCCGCTGGTGGTCGCCGGCCCCGGAGCCGACCAAGGCGTCGTGAGCCAGGCACGGGTCGGCCTGCACGACCTGGCCCCGACCCTGCTGGAGTTGGCCGGAATGGCGCCGATCGGCGCGCCCGACTCGCGCTCGTTCCGCACGGTGCTCGCCGACGAGGACCGCGCCGGCGAGTACACGCGCGGGTTCGCCGAGTACCACGGGGGACGCTACCGGCTGACCCAGCGCATCGTCTGGGACGGCGCGTGGAAGCTGGTCTGGAACGGCTTCGACTTCGACGAGCTCTATGACCTCGAACACGACCCCTACGAGATGAACAACCTGATCGACGATCCCGGCCGGCAAGAGCGGGTGGAAGCCCTCATGCGCTACGCGTGGCAGGTCGTGCGCGACACCGGCGACCGAGCGCTCTACCACTCGCACTATCCGATCCTGCGCCTCGCTCCGGTGGGGCCCCGGGTTCTGGACGAGGCGGTGCCGCCCGGGAGCCACCCATGAGCGAGCGGCTGCTCCGCTACCGCGGCCGTGGTCCGGTCGACCTGGGGTATGGGCTCGGCACCGCGCCGCCGCTTGTCCTCCGGCTCGGCGACCGCCTGGACCTGATGATCGGCTGCGAGATCTGGACGATGCAGGACCGGGACGACCGCGGTCTCCCGTTCTACGGCGCGCCGGTCAGCGCCGCCATCGACGAGAACCTGGGCTGGTCGTCGGTGGAGCGCCGGGGCCAGCGGCGGACGGCGGCGCTCCGGACCGCGGACGACGGCACGCCGCTGGAGCTCTGGTCGTTCGCCCCCGGCGAACTGCGCCGCTACCGGGTGCGGCATGACGCCGCCTGGACCTTCGAGCCGGCCGGCAGCGCACGTTTTCCGGCTCTCGAGGCGAGCAAGGGGCTCGGCACGGTGCAGCTCCTGCAGGAGCCGATCAGCCCCGCGGCCCCGCACCTGCTCATCGGCGACAACGACTGGCGCCAGACGCGGCCGGTGCCCGCCGAGTGGAGCCCGGACCTGCCGTTCCCGGAGGACCTGCGCGTCCGCTACCTGGACGGCGTCTGGCGGGGACGAGACGTGACGGGACGCGTCCACCTGGCCCGCAACCAGGGCGGATCCGACCCGCGCTACGACCGGCTGCACACCGTCTGCGCGGGTGATCCGGCGTCGCCGGTCATCGTGGACGGCCGCGCGTCCCCGCTGCTGACACGCCCCTTCGCCGATGGAGCCACCCACCTGTTGGTCGCCGACTTCCGCGGCGGCCTCCACGGCTACCTGCTCGACGCCACGGCGGTAGCCGACCAGGGCTCGGTGGCGGCGATGGAAGCGGGCAAGCTCGATCCCTGGCAAATCGCGACGCAGGACGGAGAGCCGCTCGGCTTTCCCGGCTGCATCGCCAGCATCGGCGGCTGCGACCTCACCGGGAACGGATTCCCGGATCTGCTCTGCACGATGGAGGACGGCTACGTATACGTGGCCGTCAACGACGGCGCGGCCTTCGCCCCGCCCGCCCGCCTGCGGCAGGAACGCGACGTCATCAAGGCCGGCGTCCTGGCCGTCCCCACCGCCGTCCCCTCCCCGTCCGGCCGCATCGACCTGTACTGCGGCAACGCCAGCGGCGAGATCCTCCACCTCCGCGACACCGCTGCCGCCGGCGCTCCGGCGTTCGCGCCGCCCACCCCCATCACGGCCGGAGGCAGTCCGTTTCGCCTGGTCGCGGGCCTGTCAGGGTCCGTGCAGGGGCCGGAGGAGTTGACCTGGGGGTACGTGGGGCCGGCGGCGGCCGAGTGGTCGGAACCGGGGGTGCCGGACCTGATCCTGGGCTGCATCACCGGCCGGTACTGGCTGATTCCGGGCAGGCGAGGCGAGGCTGGGCTGCAGTGGGGAGAACCGGTGCCGATGACCTGCGCGGGCCGCCCGTTCGTGGGCGCGTGGCGCGTGCGTCCCAGCGTGGCCGACTGGAACGGCGACGGAGCGCCGGAGCTGCTCACCCTGGACGAGCACGGCTGCCTGGCGCTGTACGCGCCCGATACGGACGCCGGCCCGCAGGCGGTCCGGCCGCTCGGCCGGGTGCCAGACGAGTCCGGCGACCCGCTGTACATCGGCGGTCCCAACCGGTTCCCGGAGTTCACGTTCATCGGCCGGTCGAAACTGTTCGCGTACGACTGGGACGGCGACGGACTCCTGGAGCTGCTGATAGGCACGCACTGCAAGCTTCTCCCCAACCACCGCGAGCTGTACCGGCTCTCGCAGGAAGCCAACATCGGCGCCGGCGTCGTCCTGATCGACAACGTCGGCACGCCCGAGGCGCCGGTCTGGGGGGCGGCCTCGGCGGTGGTCGACGCGGACGGCCGCCCGCTGCTGTTCGGCTGCCACAGTTGCGCGCCGATCGTCATCGACTGGAACGGCACGCCGACCCTGATCGTGGGAACCGAGGACGGCTTCCTGCACCGCTACGACGTGGCGGAGCTGGGGCTGTCCCGCGACGTCGTACCGCCGCTTGCGAGCAAGTCGTCAGCACCGCCTTAAGGCCGGCGCCGGCGAACTACGAGGCTTCCGGCACCTCGGCGACGTAGACCTGCGCGAAACCGCCGCGGTCGCTGGTGAACACCACCTGCCGGCCGTCCGGTGAGAAGGCCGGGTGCGGGTGGGTGTGCTGCGGGGCGTACACGGTGGTCGGGCCGTCGTCGTACGGGCAGTGGTCGGTGTCCCAGTGCGCGCCCTCGTTCGTGGCCTCGGACGCGCACAGCGGCTGCGGCTCGCCCACCCCGTCGGTCGCGTCGAACACCATCAGTCCGTTGTCCGGGAAGGTGGTGTCGCTCACCAGCCTGGAGCCGTCGCGGCTGATGGCGGCGTGCCAGGCGTTGAAGGAACAGACCCGCCGCACCTCGCCGGTGTCCACTTCGATGCCGATCATGCCGTGCGGCCACTGCGTGGTGACGATCTCCCGCGTGCCCGGGCGCCACGTCTCGTGCACGATCCACTCCTTGGCGGCGGCGTCCCGCTCGTAGGCCAGCCGGTTCCGGCTGCCGTCGCGCCGCGCCACCCAGATGCGCGCCTGGTAGGAGCCGGCGTAGCGGAACCATTCCGAGTCGTCGGGATGGAACTCCGGGTGGCCGATGCCGTCCGCCTCCAGCACGTAGTCCGCCGCGCCTGAGGCGGTGTCCACCACCAGCATGCGCGAGCGATCGCCGAAGCTCACCGGCACCGCCCACCAGCGGTCGTCATGGCTGACCGTGGTCGTCCCCATGGCCGCTCCGACCTGGCCTTCGATCGCGGTGCGGCCGTCGGCGAACGAGAAGAGCTGCTCCTCCCGCCGCGAGCCCACCTCGACCCGCCAGCCGCCTCCAGTGTCGGTGAAGTACACGTGGCGTCCGTCGTGTGAGGGGTGGACGGACCACTCCGCCAACCCCTCGTGGTCGGTGAGCTGCACCAGCGTGCCGTCCTGCTGCAGCTCCACGAAGATCTCCGGCCGTCCGCTGCGGTGCGAGACGAACACCAAGTGCCGCATGGCGTCGTCCATCGCCGGCAGGTAGTAGAACGGGTGATGGTTGATCGAGGGGTGGTCCGTGACCTGGCGGACGCGCACCCCGGTCTTCGGATCGGTGCGCGTGCGTCCTTCCGGCGGGTATTCCATGACCGTCATACGCTAGCCGCCACCCCGCTTCCGGTCAACTCCGCGCACCCGGTCGAATCGTCACCAATCCCGGTGCAACGCGCAACCTGCGATTCTTCAACGACAACGCGTTTTCGCTGACCCAGCGTCGCCCCTCGAAGCGACCGGCTTCCACAGCGACCGAGCCGCTTCCCTCGATGGCAATGGAAGCGCCGCCGGTGCCGACGATCACTCCCTCTCGCGCCGGTATGACGAAGCCCGCCTGACTGCCCGCGACGTTCAACGTCACTCCGCCCACGGTCACGTCGAACGGCCCATCGCCTATGGTCCGCACCGTATCGCCTTCCACCAATACCGTGCCCTTACCGCCATAGAAGACGGGCTTCGTCAAGTCCACCCGGTTGCCGAAGATATCGATCTCCGTTGCCATTTCTACGTCCGCGCTCTGCGAATACCATGCGATCAGCCGGTTACCGTTTCGAGCTTCGATAAGTGGGATCATCGCGTGCCTGATCGGATACAGCGCTCGTTGGAACCGCACGAAGGCCGCATTGTCGTACATCACCGTATCCGGGTCCGGCGCTTCCCACAGCAGGTTCCCCAGGCCATTCATCTTCAGCACCGTATAGTAGGCCAGCATTGGCAGATAGTGCTTCGTGGCGGGCGCCTCCGTCGGCGACTCCGCGGCGAAAGCGACGTTTCTTCCACGCTGACCTACCGTGAGCTGATTCGGCTCGACGACGCTGTACACGCCGTCTATCCCGACGAAATCGAGATTCGGGCATGTGTGCAGGAATATGTCGATGATATACGGCGCCCACCACGGGCTGTTGACATAGATCGGCAGCGGATAGACCGCCTTGAAGGAATCGGTGAGCGTCCTGGTGTATTCCGCAAAGCTGGTGAACATGAACGCCTCGGCCGTGGAGTACTCTGCCGTGTTATATTTCGCGGTACAGAAGCCGCACACACAGCGAACGTGCTTCTGGGTGTTGTCCTTGCATTCAGCCCATTGCTGGTAGAAATACTCGTTGTTGAGCTGCACCATGATCACCGTGCGACTCCGGTCATGCTCTTTCAGGTGCAGCGCGACCCGCCGCAGGTATCTGGCCTCGCGGTCCAGCGTCGCGGGATCGTTCGGGCACAGCGGAGGACCGCCCGGGTGGTACTCGATGTCCACGTTGTGAACGATTCGCGTGAATCCCCCGGGATCGTTCTTGATGTAGTCCGGCGTGTACTGCGGATAGCGCGCTCCCTCGGTCAGCTCCTCGCACTTCCCGCAGACATTGGTGTTGAACAGATTCACGATCAGCTTGAGCCCCGCCGCTGCCGTGCGATCGATGAACCAGTCCAGGAACGAGAATTCGTATGAGTCTCTCTCCCGTTCCATCTTCGCCCAGGGGATCCCGAAGCTGATCGCCGTAGCGTTCATGTCCCGATAGGCGTCGATGAACTCTTCGACCCTTCGGTCCTGTCGCGTGCTGCGCCAGATGTCGCACTGCGCCCCAAGGATGACGAACGGTTCATCGTCCACCACCAGCGTGCGCACACCTCCGATGTCTCTGATCGCCGGGATCATCCCTCACACCTCCAGGTAGTCCATGACGATGTCCTGACGATCACCGATGAACAGATTGGCGGTCCCTGCCACTTCCCCTGCCTGCGGCCGCATGGCCCGGTATACGTCGTTGCCCCCGATCTCGTTCCACGGGGCGGACTGCGGAATCGCCCAATGGTTGTTGAAGCAGTGATGAACGCCCTGTCCACCGGGAAGCGGACTGAGCCGCACGCTTTCGGCGCCCCGTCCCACGCAACAGACCGTCCTCCCTCGCCGCGTGAGCTGCAGCTCCGAATACAGGATGTTGTGTTTGCTGCCACGGAAGTCATTGGTTCCCCGCCCTCCGGCGTCCATGCGCCCGTAGAGATGGAAGTCGATCTCATCCGATGCCCACGGCCACTCCGGCCGTTGGCCGTAGACACGCCGGTCCGGCGGGTGTCTTGCAGCCGTGCCCTCGTCGCGCCCGATGTGGTCTGCCGGGTGGCAGCTCCAGCGGCCGTCTCGCCGGAACAGGTGACGGTCCGCGCTGTCGTCCACCCGATAGCCGATGCCGACCTCGCTGGCGTCCTCCGGACGGGCACTCACGCGGTACCGCGTCCGTATCAACCCCGAAGCGTACACGTCCACCTCGATGGTGCAGTTCGGCACGTACTCGTTCTCGAGCCCGGCCTCGATCGTCACGAGCACCGACCGGTCGCCTCTGCTGGCGGTGACCCGGTGCGTATGCAGCCGGGCCATGCCGGCGATCCCCCAGTTGACGTAGGGTCCGCCACGCAGCACCGGCTCCCCCTTCCAGTACGCGGCCGCCAGATCGCCGGTGGAACGATCGAAACGGCACAGCAGATCGGCCGTCGAGACGTCGATGGACACCGGAGTCGCCCCGACATCCGGCACATCCGACCGGTACACGGAGTCCCGGTACCGGTACCGCGGCTTGCCCAACGAGAACCGAAACGCCTCTTCGACACACTCCCTCCGAAAGCGTATCTCGATCCGGTCCCCCAGCTTCCAGCTTCGCCCCGGAATGGACACGGACCCGATCCCGAACGGCGGGACCTCGGACTTCAGCTCCTCAAGTCTGCCGCCGTTCACCCTTCCGTGGATCGACAGCGACCCAAACCCCGTGTGCAAAAACGGTTCTCGAAGTCGAGCTCGAGCGCCTCGCCATCTTCGGGGCATCTCAGATGCTTGCTTCCCCGAGCGACAACCGGCGAGTACGCCTTCTTCATGTTGTAGTACTCCGGCTTCTCCCTGCCCCACGAATCGAGGATTCCCCAGCCGCATCCGTTGCCCGAGAACCGCTGCCACGCCTCCTGCTGCGTGTCCACGCCGTTCCAGATGGCTCCGCCCAGCGCGCCTTCCGACCGGTATATCTTGTCCCAGTACGCCTGCACCTGCATGCCGAAGTGGTCCCTCACGCCAGGATCGAATCTCACCTGCTCGGGGTTGTCTCCCTTGCCGTCCAGCAGATGGCAATACTCGTCGTAGATCGTCGGCTTATTGCGCCCACCCATCTGTTGATGAATGGACGGATAATGGACGCTGTACAGGTCCACGGCATCGGTCCCCCAACTCACCTTGACCGGCCGGGAGGGGTCCGCCTTCTTCACATGATCGTACATGAGCTGGAAGTGTTCGTCCCACTCGCACTCGTTTCCGATGGACCAGAACACGATCGAGGGGTGGCTCTTGTCGCGCTCGATCATCTCCCTCAGCGGCGCGACAAGTCGCTGCCTGCGGCCCGCGTTCTCCCGGCGGGCTCGCACGCTCCATACCGCGGAGTGCTCGGATTCGACATAGAACCCCAGCCGGTCACAGAGGTCGTAGAAGTGCGTGGTCCGAGGGAAGTGGGCCGTCCGCAGGTAGTTCACGTTCCCGGCCTTCAGCGTCCGCAGATACCGTTCCTCGACTTCCGGAGGAACATACAGACCGCTCAACGCGGAGTAGGCCAGGAAGTTGACGCCTCTCAATTTTGCCCTCTGCCCGTTGACGTACATCTCGTCGCCCCGGATCTCCACCTGCCTGAACCCGACCCGTCTCTCGATTGTCTCCACTTCGGCGCCGTCGACGATCAACGCTGCGCTGAGGACATAGAGATGCGGCGCCTCGGCGGTCCAATGTCGCGGGTTGTCCACCCACACGGACGCCGTGTACGGCCCGCTGCCACCCGCGAGCTCGAACCGATGGTCCTCCGATACCCGGGAGCCGTCGACCTCGCGCACCGCGATCGAAATGGCTCCTTCCTTCCGCGGGAACACGCCGGATACGCTGATCCTCAGCCGCGCGTCCCGATAGTCCGCATCGAACTCCGTCACGTAATGAAGGGAGGCGATGTAGGAGTCGGGAAGCGCCAACAGCGTCACTTCGCCTATGAGGCCGAAGTAGTTGATGAACTCGGTCTCGCATGCGCCGCTGCCGTTCTTCAGGTGCAAAGCCAGATCATGCGTCTCTCCCGGGAGCGCGCGCTTCGTCAACTCACAGTCCCACTCGGTGTGCCCGCCGACGTGCGTCCGGATCAGCTCCCCGTCGAACCAGACCTCCGTCTTCCCGGCCCCCTTCTCCATCTTCAGGAAGATGCGCCTGCCCTCGAACCACTCCGGTATCGTGACCTTCCGGTGGTACGCACACGGGACCGAGCCGCACGACCAGTCCTGGCTGTCGAACGCACCACCACACTGCTCGATCGGAACCATCGCGCGCATCCCCTGCGAGTCCAGGTTGCCTGGAACGACGACGCGTTCCACCAAGCCCTTCGTCCTCCCGGCCCTGCACAAATCCAGGGGCGCGTCGCTGGTGAAATCCCACGTGCCGCTCAGGCTCATCTTGAAGTCCCGGCACCCGGCCACGGACGCAGGCACGGGGATCACGGCGACCGCATCCTCGCCCTCGGCACCGTTCGCGTCCATGTCATCCACCACCGGATGCCGTCATCCCTTGACCGACCCCAGCACCAGCCCCTTGACGAAGTACCGCTGCAGAAAGGGATACACCAACACCATGGGTATCATCGACACGATGATCTTGGCGTTGTTGAGCGTCTTCGACGAGGTCTGCGAGATCCGCTTGATCTCTTCCACCGTGAGCCTGGTGAAGTCGTGCTGCCCGAGCACGAGCGTCTGAATGTAGGTCTGCAGCGGGTAGTCCCGCGGCGAGTTCATGTAGATCAAGCCGTCGAAGAACGCGTTCCAATGCCCCACCATCGAGAACAGCGTGACCGTCGCGACCGACGGCACCGACAACGGCAGGTAGACCTTCACCAGGATGATGGCGTGCCGCGCACCGTCGACCGTCGCCGCCTCCTCGAGCTCCTTCGGAACCTGCCTGAAGAAGTTCATCATGATGATCACGTTGAACACCGGCACGGCCCCCGGCAGCACCAGCGCCCAGATCGTGTCCATGATGCCGACCGCGTTCACGACCATGTAGATGGGAATCAAGCCACCGCTGAAGAGCATCGTCACGAGCAGCAGGTAGAGGTACACCTCACGCGCCCGGAACACCGACCTGTCCTTCGACAGCGGATATGCCATGAGCAGCGTGATCACGAAGTTGATGATCCCGCCCAGCACGACACGCTCGATCGAGATCAGGAACGATCGAAAGAACTGTCGGTCCTCGAGGATGATGTCATACGACGTCAGGTTGATCCTGCGCGGCACCAGAAACACGGACCCCGCCTCCACGATCGCCTTGTCACTCAGCGACAGGGCCAGCGAGTTCAGGATCGGAATCAGGCATACGATGCCCAGGCAGCCGACCAGGACGACGATGATCGCGTCCGCTGCCTTGTCGGTCCGAGTCGACGACGTGACCGCCACCGCACCAGGCCCCGGATCAGAAGATGCGATAGTTCGCGTATCGGGAGGCCAGCCCGTACGACAACCAGATCAGAAAGAAGCTGACCACGGACTTGAGCAGCCCGACGGCCGTACCGATGCCGTACTGCCTGCCCACGAGGCCCACGCGATAGACGTACGTGTCGATGATGTCCCCGGTGGAGTACACCAGCGGGTTGTACAGGTTCAGGATCTGCTCGAATCCCGCATTGAGGATGTTCCCCAGGCTGAGCGTCATCATGAGGATCACGGTGGCAACGATCCCCGGCAAGGTAATGAACAGCAACTGCTGGAGCCGTTTCGCGCCGTCGATCGAGGCCGACTCGTAGAGCGCCGGATCGATCGCGGTCAGCGCTCCCAGATAGATCACCGTACCGAACCCGAACGACTTCCACGCGTCGGTGAACACGACGACCGGCCTGAACCAGACATTGCTCGACAAAAACAGTATCGGTTCCACGTCGAACACCCGGAGCGCGTTGTTGACGAATCCGTCGTACGAGAACGTGTTGCCGATCATCGCCGCGAACACCACCCAGGAGAGAAAGTGCGGCAGGTAGATGACCGTCTGCACGGCGCGCTTGTACCAGCGCAGCCTGACCTCATTCAACAGCAGCGCCGCTACGAGCGGTATGACGAGGTTGACGACGATCTTCGCCACCGCGATGACGACCGTGTTGACGAACACCTGCCTGCTGTCCGGGATCTGGAACATGAACAGGATGTTGTCCAGCCCGACCCACCGCGATCCGAAGAACCCCTTCGCCGGCACGAACTTCTGGAACGCGATGACGATCCCGAACATCGGCACCACCGAGAACACCAGGAGGAGCAGCGTCCCCGGCAGGAGCATCAGGTGGTAATCGAGATTACTGTGCCTGGTCTTCATGGGCACGAACCCCTGACAGCCTCCCCGCCGAGGGAGGCTGTCAGCGCCGAGCGACACCCGGCACGACGGAAAGACGGAGCGAAAGCCCAGCGCCGAGTGCGCGCCGGCCGGTTCACACCGGGATCAACGGTTGACCGCTGCGACGACCTCCTCCGTTATCTGGTCTCCGCCGATGCTCTTCCACTGCGCGACGAACTCATCGAAGGTGTCGATCCCGGACTCGCCGGTGATGATCCGCAGCATCATCTCGTCCTCGATCTTTTCCAGGGCGGCCCATCGCTGCTCCATCGTCGGCGTGATCCCGAAGAAGGCAATCTCCCTGCGGTGGATGTTGTCGCCGTAGGTCAGGGACTGGCCGTCATATCGTGCGGTGGCTTCAGCCCACGTCGAAGTGTCCTGCCGGGGATTCGCCCGATCCGCGACGATGGCGTCGTACATGAGCCGGTCGAAGACCTTGAGCGAATCGGGGTTGTCGGTCCGCAATGCCTCGTCGAGCCGTTCATACGTCCGGTACACGATGTCCTCATAGTCGAGCTGCAGCGGCATCGACCACCAGCCCATCGTTCCCTGGTTCTCCTGCACGAGCTCCTCGATCTCGTGGGCGAGCGACGCGAACCGTGCCTCCGTTTCGACGTTCAGCACCTTGATGATGGCATCCGGGTACTCGTAATCCTTTCGGACCACGAGGTTGCCGTTGTTGGGATTCTGATTGTAGGCCCAGAACTCGCCGGCGTCGTTCACCGGTGCGACGACCGGCTTCCAGACGGCACTGCGGTCGTTTTCCACGGAGAGGTTGAGCGGCCAGTAGGGTGACCACCAGGGGCCGAACATCATTCCGGCTTTCCCGCCTGCGATGACGGAGTTGGCGTCGTCGCCGCTTCCTACCCTCGTGACGAATTCCTTGTCGATCAGCCCGTCCTGGTACATCTGGCGGACGAACCGCAGTGCTTCCTTCGTCTCCTGGGTTATCGTGCCGTACACGATGTTACCCGCCTCATCCCGAATCCAGAGACGCGGGAAGGCGCCGAACGCGGCGAACACCGGGTCAAGCCCGTGCAGGCTGTTGTAACGCATCGCGACCTTGGGCTCGATCGTGAAGCCGACCGTGTCGTCGACACCGTTTCCGTCGGGATCGTCCTGCACGAATGCCCTGGCGATCTCGATGACTTCATCGAGCGTCTCCGGGACTTCCAGCCCCAGCTTGTCGAGCCAGTCCATCCGGATCCACAGCATCTGCTGTGCGCCGCCGAGATTCGTTCCGGGTATGGCCATCATCCGGCCGTCGAACATCACGGTATCGAGCAGCCGATCTCCGTAGGAGGCGTGAATGTCCTTGATGTAGGGCGACACCAGCTTGTCATAGTATTCGGTCAGATCGGTGATCAGGTCCGCTTCGACGAGCGAGAGCAGCATCCCTTCGCTTACCATGAACGCGTCGGGAAGGTCTCCGCTCACCATGGCCAGGGAGATCTTGTCTTCGAAGCCGCCCGGGTCCACCTCCCAGAGAACCTGCAGTTCGACGTTGAGCTTGTCGCTTACGTAATCGACGAAGGGGTTGTCCTCGATGGTCATTCCCTCGGGAGCGTTTGCCCATCGGTGCACGCCCAACCTGAAGGTTACGGTTTCCTCGAGCGGTGCAAAGGGATCTCCGCCGATCACCCTCGCGGCCGTATCCGTGTGCATCTCTTCATCGCCCGCGGCCCACAGAGTAGCGAAAGGAATGAGCGCTGCGATCGCTATTGCCATTGCCTTTTTCATCGTCGACCCTCCGTCTTGACGGCTCGGATGTAATTCCGGGATCGTAGGCGCGCCCTCAGAGAGTTGTCAAACGGGATGAATACCGCATGCCGGAGCGATGGGCATACTCACCCGGCAGAAGGGGGCCGCATGGAGGTGTCGATGGAACGGGAACAGCGCGAAAAGCAGCGCAGCCAGCGGCGGCTGGATGACCGGGTGGCGCTGGTCGCCGGCGGGGCGGGCGGCATGGGCTCGGCGGTGGCGCGGCGGTTCGCGGCGGACGGGGCGCGGGTGGCGGTGGCCGACTACCGGATCGAGGCGGCCGAGGCGGTGGCCGCGGAGTTGACGGGTGCCGGCTCGCAGGCGATGGCGGTGCCGCTGGACGTCACGGAACCGGATGCGTGGCAGGCGGCCGTGGAGCAGGTGGAGTCCCGCTTCGGGAGCCTGACCACCATGTGCTACCTGGCCGGCGGCAACCACCGGGTGAGCTACGACGACATGACGGTGGCGCAGTTCCGGCGCATCCTGGAGCTGAACCTGACGGGCATCTTCATCGGCATCAAGGCGGTGGTGCCGGCGATGCGCCGGGCCGGCGGCGGCTGCATCGTCAGCGTCGGCTCGCTGGCGTCGCTGCGCGCCGGCGGCGGCGCTCCCGCCTACGCCTGCAGCAAGTTCGGGGTCAGCGCCCTCACCGCGGCCACGGCGGGCTCCTACGCAGGTGAAAAGATCCGTTGCTGCCAGGTGAACCCCGGCCACGTCGACACGCCCTTCATCCGCGGCTCTGCCGACCACAGCCCCAACGACTGGTCCACCTCGATCGACAATCCGGCCAACTACGAGAGCCGCGTCCGCGGCACGCCATGGGGACGCCTGCCCCGCCCGAAGGAAATCGCCGAAGCGTTCGCCTTCCTCGCCTCCGACGCCGCGGAGATGATCACCGGCTCCGCCATCACCGTGGACGGCGGCGGCGGCTTGGTCTGAGCTGAGAGAGAAGCGCCTCGCGGACCGTGAGGCTACAGCAGCCGGTCGATGGAGACGGCGACGTCGGGGAGAGCGAGCGGGTACACGACGCCGCTCTCGAAGGCCTGCTCGTCGCGGTAGGTTCCGGCATGCGGTCCGCGGAACACCAGCACGGTCATGTCCCTCAGGTTCACCACCCAGTACTCCGGAATGCCCGCTTCGGCGTAGACCCGCTTCTTCTGGTCGAGGTCCTTGCCCAGGCTCGTGTTCGCGTACTCGATCAGCCACAACACGTTCTCGGGATACGGGTGATGGTCGCGATACCGTTGCGGCGACCGTCTCACGATTGCCACGTCGGGCTCCGGTTCGGAGTCGAACGCGGTGAGCGTGATCGGCTTTGCCTGGCGCACCTGGACACGCTCACCCAACAATCGCATCAGGTACTCGCCCGCGTCAGTACTGATGGATGCGTGCGGCGCCCCTTCGGCGGGCATGACTACGATTTCCCCCTTGAGCAGTTCCACCGGCTGATCGTCCAGTATTCCGTCGTCGACGAGTCGATGGTACTCGGCTACCGTCCAGGTCTTCGTCATCAGGGCCATGACGTCGCCATCATAGCCCAATGAAGAGCGACTCCGGACCCCACGGGGGCGTCCGGAGCCGCTGGAAATACAACCTCTCTCGTCAGTTCAGGAACTGCGACAGCGGCTGCAGGTGCGGGACACCCTCGACCAGGTTGTCCATCTTGAGCTGCTGGTACTCCTCAAGTCCGGCCTTGTCCAGCTCGGCGAGGTATTCATCCCACTGGGAGTCCACGTCCGCCTGCCCGGTCGCGAACTTGCCCAGCCACTCGCTGATGACTGGCCCGACCTGCGCGCGCAGGTCATTGTGGCGCTGGCGGTCGCGGTCGTCCGCGAACGCGATCACGTCGCGGGTCTCCAGGAAGGCGCGGTCCCCCACGCGTCGATCCATGTCCCTCAGCGTATGATACAGGGCGTTGGACGACAGGCGGCCGACGTCCGACATCATGCGGAACGCGGCTTCGCCGATGAAGTCCGGATCCTTGGTCGGCAGCGCGCGGCCGAAGCCGTCGGCATCGAAGTCCCAGCCGACTCCCTGCTTCCCCCAGCCGCCGGTGTGGTGGCCGCTGGCGTCCGTCTGGTAGATCCAGTTGAGCAGCCGCATGGCGGCGTCTTCGTCCGCCACGGTGGTGCTGACGGACAGACCGCTGTCCGAGAAGCCGCCGCGGGTGTTGGTGATGCACGCCGGGACCACGTTGTCACCGGGATTGACCGTGATCGGATCCAGGAAACCGATGACCTCATGGTAGCGCGCCGCATACGCCTTGGCGGCCGCTTCGGACGTGTTGGAGGCTTCGTGATCCGCGGCGGTGATGCCGTGCTCGGCCATGAACGCGCCCTTGCGCCCAGGCATGGAGAACGCGCCGAAGCCGTACTCGAACGTCACCCGGCCGGCGTTGTAGGCCTGCTTGAGCTGCTCCTCGGTGCCGGTGACCCACTCCTGGTCGATCAGCCCGTTCCGGTAGAGTCCGGCCAGATACCGGAGCATGTCGCGGTAGGCGTCGGTGGCCTCCTCGACCGTACCCATGGGCGCGAACTTGACGCCGAACATCTCCCGGAACCACATCAGGGTGGCCCACTGCGCGCGGGTCATGATCGGGATCATGTCCGGAAACTCCGCCTTGACCGCCATGGTCACCTCGCGTAGATCTTCGGTGGTGGTCGGCGGATCCATGCCGACGGCCGCCAGTACGTCCACGCGATAGGTGGCGGCGTTGCAGATGCCGTTGTAGGCGAAGTTCGGCGCCATCCAGAACTCGCCCGTGCCGTCGCCGAACAGACCGGAGTGCGCGGCGATGTCGAGGCCGCGATCCTCGATGGCCTGCCACATGTTGGGCGCCTTCTCCATGGTGACATCGCGGAGCGGCATCAGGAACCCGTCGTAGCCCAGCGGCCGCACGGTCGAGTCGATGATCCGTCCCATGACGTCGGGCATGTCGCCTGCGGCGGCCGCGAGCTGCAGCTTGTCGCCGTAGGACTCCTCCGGAATCCCGGTGACGTCGAGCTGCACCTGCGCCTCCTCCAGGACGATGGCGTAGACCGGTGAATCGGTGGTCAGGTTCGGGTTGTCGGTCCAGTAGATCAGCGTCGGCGCTGCCGCGGCACCCTCCTCCTCGCCGGTTGCAAAGGCTCCCGCTGCGACCAGCGCGAGCATCGTGGGGATGAGAATCAGTCTCTTCATCCTTACCTTCCCTCTGCCTCGCCCTCCCGGGGTGAGGCGTGGTGTTGCGCCGCCCTTTGACAAAGGGCTGACCGTTCATCATAGCCCAATGAGGAGCGGCTCCGAACCCAAGAAGGTCCGGAGCCGCTGAAAGAAGCACACAGCTTCTGTCGGTCAGTTCACGAACTGAGACAGCGGCTGCAGGTGCGGGACACCCTCGACCAGGTTGTCCATCTTGAGCTGCTGGTACTCGTCGAGCCCGGCCTTCTTCAGCTCGGCGATGTACTCGTCCCACTGGGAGTCCACGTCCGCCTGCCCGGTCGCGAACTTGCCCAACCACTCGCTGATGATCGGGCCGATCTGGGCGCCCAGGTCGCTGTGCCTCTGGCGGTCCTTCTCGTCCGCGAACGCGATCACGTCACGGGTCTCCAGGTAGGCGCGGTCCTTCACGCGTTGATCCATGTCCCTGAGCGTCTGGTAAAGGGGGATCGACGACACGCGGACGACGTCCGGCATCATCATGAACGCGGCCTCGCCGATGTAATCGGGATCCTTGGTGGGCAGCACGCGGCCGAGGCCGTCGTCGTCGTAGTCCCAGGCGACTCCCTGCTTGCCCCACTCACCGGTATGGTGACCGCTGGCGTCCGGCTGGTAGATCCAGTTGAGCAGCCGCATGGCGGCGTCGACGTCCGACACCGAGGTGCTCACCGAGAGACCGCTGTCCTCGAAGCCGCCGCGGGTGCCGCCGATGCACCCCGGCACCACGTCCGCGCCGGGCTCGACCGTGATCGGATCCAGGAAGCCGATGATCTCGTGGTAACGGGCCGCGTATTCCTTGGCGGCCGCTTCGGACCTCTTGGCGGCTTCGTAATCCTCGGCGGTGATGCCGTGCTCGGCCATGAACGCGCCGACGCGCCCCGGCATGCCGAATGCGCCGAAGCCGTTCTCCATCGCTACCCGGCCCGCGTTGAAGGCCTGCTTGAGCTGCTCGTCGCTGCCCGTGAACCACTCCTGGTCGATCAGGTCGTTCACGTAGAGATCGGCCAGGAACCTGAGCATGTCGCGGTAGCGATCGGAGGCCTGATAGACCGAGCCCATGGGCTCGAACGCCAGTCCGAACATCTCGCGGAACCACATCCGGGTAGCCCAGCCGGCGCGGGTCATGATCGGGATCATGTCCGGGAACTCCGCCTTGATCGCCGCGGCCGCTTCGCGCAGTTCGGCGGTGGTGGTCGGCGGATCCATGCCGATGGCCTCGAAGACGTCCACGCGGTACGAGACGGCGTTGCAGATGCCGGTGTAGGCGAAGCGCGGCGCCATCCAGAACTCGCCCATGCCGTCGCCGAACAGCCCGGAGTGGGCGGCGATGTTCAGGCCGCGCGCCTCGATGGACTGCCACAGGTTGGGCACCTTCTCCATGGTGATGTCGCGGAGCGGCATCAGGAACCCGTCATGGCCCAGCGGACGCACGACGTTGTCGATGATCCGCCCCATCATGTCGGGCATGTCGTCGGCGGCGGCCGCGAGCTGCACCTTGTCGCCGTAGGACTCTTCCGGAATCCCGGTGACGTCGAGCTGCACCTGCGCCTCCTCCAGGACGATGGCGTAGACCGCGGCGTCCGAGGTCAGGTTCGGGTTGTCGGTCCAGTAGACCAGCGTCGGCGCTGCCGCGGCACCCTCCTCCTCTCCGGTCGCAAAGGCTCCCGCTGCGACCAGCGTGAGTATCGTGGGGATGAGAATCAGTTTCTTCATCCTGCCTTCCTCTGCCTCACCCCCGTGGGGTGAAGCGTGGTGTTTGCGCCTCCCTTTGACAAAGGGCCGGCCGCGATGAGGCGGCCGCGGCGCCGTCATTCCTTGAGTGATCCGATCATCACGCCCTGTACCAGGTACCGCTGCACGAACGGATAGATGATCAACATGGGTATTATCGACACGAATACCGTCGCGTACCGAAAATTCTGCGTGTAGGCGGCGTACCTCGCCTCCCGCTCCGCGTCGAACGCGTCGCCGGCCAGCTCCTGGCGCTTGAGCACCACCTCCTGCAGCACGATCTCGCGCACGATCATCGGCAGCGGATACTTCTCCGCATCGTTGAGGTAGATCAGCGCGCTGAAGTAGTCGTTCCAGTGGTCCAGGGCGTAGAACAGGCCGATCGCCGCCAGGCCCGCCTTGGAGAGGGGCAGAACGATGCTGGCAAGGATCCGCCACCGCCCGGCGCCGTCCAGGAACGCCGACTCTTCCAGGTCCTCCGGAATCGACTGGAAGAAGGTGCGCAGGATGATCATGTTCCATACGGCGATCGCGGTCGGGAAGAACAGCGCCCATATGGAGTTGACCATCCCCAGCGCCCGCACCAGCAGATAGGTCGGGATCAGCCCGCCGGAGAAGAACATCGTGAACACGATCAGGAGCGTCACGAACTTGCGCCCCACCAGGCGCTTCTTGGACAGCGGGTAGGCGCACAGGCAGGTCATGACCAGGTTGATGGTCGTCCCGAGCACGACGTAGATCAGCGAGTTGCGGTAGCCGACGCCGATCATGGGGTGATCGAGGATGAACTCGTAGGCGCTCAGGTCGATGTGGCGCGGCAGCCAGGTGATGCCGCGCGCCACCTCGTTCGGGTGGCTCAGGGAGATGGAGAAGACGTTGATGACCGGGTAGAGGGTCGCCGCTCCCGCCAGCAAGAGCACCGCGACGACGAGCAGGTCGAACCGCTCGATGCGGCGTACGCCTACCACAGGGAGGTCTCCGACACCTTGGAGCTGACCTTGTTGACGATCGTCAGCAGCACCAGGCCGACGACGGACTGGAACAGCCCCACCGCGGTCGCGAACGAGCGCTCCGCACCGAGCAGCCCGACCCGGTACACGTAGGTCGCGATCACGTCGGAGACGCGGATGTTGAGGTCGTTCTGCATCAGGAACACCTTCTGAAAGCCCACCGACAGGATGCCTCCGGTCTGCAGGATCAGCAGGATGATCGCCACCGACGCCAGGCTGGGCACCGACACGTACCGAATGCGCTGCAGGCGGCTGGCGCCGTCCACGGTGGCCGCCTCGTAGAGCTCGGGATTGGCGCGGCTGAGCGCGGCCAGGTAGATGATCGCCCCGAAGCCCACGCTCTGCCAGATGCCGGACAGGACGTAGACCGGGCGAAACCACCGTGTGTCGGCCATGAAGTAGACCGGCTCCAGGCCCAGCAGGGCGATGATGTGGTTGATCGATCCGTCGCGCGGCGACAGCAGCAGGGTGAGAATGCCGACGATGGCGACGATGGAGATGAAGTGCGGGAGGTAGGTGACCGTCTGCACCGTCTTCTTGAAGCGCGGCAGGCGGCACTCGTGCAGCAGCAGGGCCAGGATGATCGGCGCCGGGAAGCCCGCCAGCAGCGACCAGAAGGAGAGCTGGAAGGTGTTGTTGATCAGGCGGAAGGATGCGTTCGAGGAGAAGAAGCGGATGAAGTGATAGAAGCCGAAGTCATCCGCCCAGGGGCTGCCCAGGATGCCGCCCCTGAAGTTGAAGTTCTTGAACGCGATGATCACCCCGTACATCGGCTGGTAGTGGAAGATCAGGAAGTACGCGACCGGCAGCGCCAGCATCACGTACAGGGCGGGATCCTTGCGCACGCGCGTGATCAGCGCCGCCAACCTGCCGCGCAGGCCGGCGGGCGCACGGGCCGCCTGGCTGACCCCGGGCGGTTGGCTGGCCATGCTCAGCTCGGGCTCTCCGCCGCGCCGTCGTTCAGCGCCTGAAGCAGCGTGGGAATGTAGCGCGCTTCCTGGGTCAGCGCCTTGCCGACCCGCGGGCGGCCGATCAGCTCCTCGCCGGTCAGACCGATGTCGGCCAGGTTGCGGCGCAGGATGGCCGTGACCTCCGTGCTGGGGGCGATGCGGTTGCCGTCGGCCAAGCCTTCCAGCACCTGGATCGACCATTCGGGGCCGGGTTCGCCGCCGGCCTCCGGGCACGACGTGTAGCGGAAGTGCCCGGCCTCGCGGTCGTAGGTGTGCTCCACCAGCCAGCGCACTCCCCCCGTGATCGCGTCCGCCACCCTCCGATCCCCCGTCAGGTCATGATAGCGCCGCAGCGCCGACAGCAGTACCCCTACCATGAAGCCGGCCTCGCCGAGCGGGCGCGGCAGACCGCGGCCGCCGTGGCTGGCGGTGAGGACCCGCTTCCAGCCGCCGCCGGGGCTCTGCGCGGCCAGGACGTGCTCGACGATGATGGCCGCCGCGTTGAGGTAGCGGGGATCGTCGCCGAGCCGGTCCAGGGCGCACAGGTGGGTGAGCTGCCAGCCGCACTCGCGGGCGTTGTCGAGCGAGAACCAGCGCAGGTTGGCGGTCATCCAGCGCGCCGTGTGCTCCAGCACCTCGCGGGCGAAGGGGTCGCCGGTGAGCAGGAAATGGAGCGCCGGCCCCTGCACCCACATGTGTGACGGGACGGTCGTGGAGCCGGCCATCTTGTTGCGGAAGTACGGCGGCAGATAGCCGCCGACGTGACCGGCCATGTGCATGACCTGGGCGCCGACCTGCGCCGGGTCGCGGGAGTGGTTGCAGGTGTCGATGTCGAGCATGTGCCGCGCCGCCTCGCACCCCAGCGGCAGCCAGCGCGGATCGCCGCCGCGCAGGAACTCGACCAGGTGGCACCACGTGGCGTCGTACTCGTTGTTCTCCCAGAAGCCGCCGGCCTCCGGCGAGCCCTTGAAGGTGTCGCCGTAGTTCATGAAGCCGACCTCGTGCCGGCCAGAGCGGTGCTCCAGCCACTCGGCGAACGCGCGGTCGACCATGCGCTCGTAGGGCGGATGGGGCGAGTCGTGCTTGGCGGCCAGCGGCTCCAGGACGCCGGTGCTCCCCAGGTAGTCGAAGTCGGGACGGACCGCCAGGTGGCCCTGAAACCAGTCGGCCGCCGCCGTCTGCCGCTCGCCGTCGGCCGCGAAGCACAGCATCAGCTCGGTAGCAAGGGCGCTGCCCACCTTGAGCCGGTAGCAGCCGGACGGCCGGTCGAGCCAGAAGTAGAGGCGGTGCCACTCGCGCTCGTAGTCGGGCAGCTCGACCTGCTCGCCCAGCGCCGGCAGCAGCTCGACGGCGAGCGTGTCGGGGTCGCCGCGCAGCGCCTTCGGGTAGCGCTCCCAGAAGTCGCGCAGCACCAGCAGGCACGGGCCGGCCTCGTTTTCGATGGCGAGGCGGCCCGATGCGTGGCCGTCGACGGTGTGGGACCGGCCTCCAGCCTCCACGCGGTGGGCGCGGTCGTGTTCGTGTGCCACCCGCACGGGCGCGCCGGGTGCGGGCGCAGCGGTGGTGCCGCCGGGGATGCCCGCCACCCGGATCGGCTGCCACGCCAGCCGCAGCTCCAGCGAGCGCACGCGCAGCAGTGACGCCTTCTCGTGCTCGGCACCGACGACGTCGGCGGCGTCCGCGCCGGAGTCGGCCAGGTGACTCAGGTCGCCGTGCATGGCCGCGCCGGCCAGCGGACTGACCACCACAAGCCGCTGCGCCAGCGTCAGGAACGGCTGGCCGGCATGAAGCTGCACGAGCACCGAGGCATGCAGGTGCTCGACGCCGCCCGGATCGGCGACCGGCACCTCGGCGCGGATCGCGAGCCGGCGCGGCCCCGCTTCCTCGATGCGAACCTCTTCGACCGGCCCGGAAACCAGCGGCACGCCGCTGCCCAGCGCGCCGTGCAGGCCGCCGCCGCGGCAGGCGGTGGCCCACGTCCCGTCCCGGAGCACCTCGATCCGCTCGAACAGGGCGCCGCCCTGCCGCACCGTCAGCCGCAGTTGTCCGTTGCCCGCGGTCACGATGCCGTCCTCATGGCTCCAGGTCAGATCTCCCCCAGCGGCCACAGCCGAGGCGGCGGCGCTGAGCCGCACCACGCCGCTGGCCGGCACGTCGCCGCCCGG
This sequence comes from Spirochaetia bacterium, assembly GCA_965202935.1. Lineage (GTDB taxonomy): Bacteria > Spirochaetota > Spirochaetia > SZUA-6 > Bin103 > CATQHW01. Next base: position 5,785,519 of record OZ241879.1, on the reverse strand, counting down.
GCAGCAGGTGTCCAGCAGCGCCCAACGGGCGCTGCCGTCCGGCCAGCGTGCGTGCACGCGCACCTGCGTCTCCTCACCGTCCGAATCCGCATCCGGACCCGCGAAGCTCACCCGCGCCGCCGGATCCCGCAGAGCGCCACGCGGCAACGGCACCGCAAAGGTGAGCGGCAATCCCGCCGGCGCGGCGGCTCCGCAGCGCATCGCGCCGGTGCTGTCCTCGCGCCCGCAGTCGACCACCTCGACCGGAATCCGCAGCTCGGCCGCGTCCGCTTCGGGCGCCGGAGCGTCGGCCGGAAGATCGACGGACGCGTGGGTGACCTCGCCGCCGGGCTCGCGGGCCTCCACGTCGATCCGATAGGGCTGGCCGGGAGTGAGTCCCCGAAGCGGCAGCGCGAGCAGCGGATACGGGTCGCCGCTGGTAGCGGTGACCGTGGCGCCGGCACCGCCCAACGGGATCGCCGTCGCGGTCACCGCCACCGGCTCGGAGGCGATGCCGTGCAGCTCGACCGTTCCGGGGCCGGTTACGCGGGTGCCCAGGCGGTCCAGGCGCGGCGCGAACGACGACGCCTCGGGCAGCTCGGTGAGAAACAGCAGTTTCTCCAGGTAGCAGGGGCCGGTGCCCTCCGCGCGGACCGTGAACGGCACGCCGGCCCCCAGGATCTCGATCGGCCGCTCCGCGACGATCAGGTGCCGGCGGTTGTCCAGGCGCTCCGGCCGCACCGTGCCCAGGAGCTCCGCGCCGGCCCGCAGGGTGTAGCGGTAGTCGTCCCGCTCCGACGCGTACAGCAGCAGCCCGATGTACTTGAGGCCGCATACCTGCTCCTTCTCCGGGGGCAGCCAGAAGCGGTGCCGCAGCACCGCAGGCATGCCCGACGCGGCCACCGACGGCGTCCGGTAGACACCGTAGCCGACCCGGAACGGCATGGCCTTCTGGCCGACGTTGATCTGCCAGCCGTCGAGCGTCTCCGCCTCGACGGCGTTCACCACGACGATGTCGTCGCGGGTGGCGATCGCGTCGATCCGGTCATCGCCGGCCACGTCGACGTGGCCGACGAGCCGCTCGCTCACGGGCGCGCGTAGCTCACCGCGAGCATCGCGTCGACGTCCATCGGATCGCACCCGAACTCCTTGCGCAGCAAGGCGAGCTGCTCCTCCTCGGAGCGGAGCTCCAGGTCGTCCGCGAGCGGCAGGGCCAGCTCCTCGCCACCGCGCAGCTCGGACTCGTCGCAGGCCTGGGACATCTCCATCGCCGCCAGCGCATCGCGGTCGGTGTACTCCCAGCCCCGGCTGGCCAACTCCGCGGCCGCCTCCTGCGAGCCGTTGTGCCGGTGCACGGCCAGCACGAAGTCGACGATGTGGCCGGCCACCGCGGCGCCGTAGAAAGCGCGGCCCGTGCGGGTAGGCACGCGATACGGATTGACGTATTCGATGGTCCTGTCCGGAAGCTCCACGGTGGAGCGGGTCCAGACGCCATCGGCCTCCTCGTGCACGACCGGGCAGATGATGTCCGCCTTGCCGCCCACGGCAAGCGACTCGTCGCTGCAGATGCGCACCTCGGCGACGCCGCTCCAGTTTTCCGCCGGCGTCTGCACGACCGTGCCGCGCGCCCCGGCGAGCTCGGTATAGCCGGGCCGCGGGTGCCGGCCCAAGTTGCCCTTGACGTTGCCCGCCAGGTCGACGACCAGGCGGTCATCAGGGAACGTGAAGAAGTTGCAGTGGAACCGCTCGTCGACGTGGTGGCGGTGCGGCATCGAGTTGTAGGGAGCAACCGGCATCGCGTGGCTGATCGTGCGCGCCGTCAGCGGGTGCGACTCGTAGAAGACGATCCAGCGCGAGTTGTTGTGGTAGCCGGTGTGGTCGTACATGCACAGCACGCGCCGCACCTCGCCGATCGCTCCCGATGCGGCCACCGCCTTGCCGATCCGGTCGATCGGAAAGCGCCAGAAGTTCTCGCCGATGCGCAGGACGACGTTGCCGGCCCTGGCGCGCTCGGACATCTCCCGGCCTTGCTGGAGGGTCGCGGCCATGGAGGTCTCCACCTCGTGGTGGATGCCGTTCGCCGACAGGAAGGACGAGATGGAGTGATGCGAGGGAACGGGCGTGACCACCAGCGCCGCCTCCGCCACCTGCGAGTCCACCAACTCGAAGATGGAATGGAACGGCCGCGCATCCAGTTGCGCGGCCAGCGCGTCCGCGTGCTCGGCCACGGGATCGCAGACGGCGACCAGGTCCAGCCACTGGCCGAGGTGAGGAAGGATCGGCGCGTAGACGGTGCTGGCCCGGTTGCCGGCGCCGATCAGTGCCACGCGCAGGGGTTTGTCAGTGCTCATGAAGTCAGTCTATCGCGAATGCCCGTTCCCTGCCGGGGCGCAGCGCCGGGCGCGTCAGCGGGTGAAGTCGCGGCTCAGGTCGAGCGCCAGGTCACGAAACCCCTTCACCCGGTGGCAGGTCACCAGGTTGGTGTCGTGCTGGCTCGCTCCCCCCACCGAGGTCCGCGACAGCACGACCAGGTCGTCGCCGTCGATCAGGTTGGAGGCGTAGCTGAACGACTCGGTCATCTTGCGGCTCATCGCCACGCAGCCGGCCTGGAACCAGTTCTGGGCGTCGGCGCTGTAGATCAGGATCAGGATGCGCCGCTCGTTAGCGACGATGCCGCGGAAGCCGATCTCGGCCAGCTTGTCGTTCACGGGCGTCAGCGTGTCGGAAACGGGATTCACGCACGTCCAGAACAGGTCGGAGACCTCGTCGTGGACGATATGGAACTTGCACTGCCCGCCCGGCATCGGGCAGTACTGGCTGAAGCCGTACCTCATCGTGTGCCCGTCGTCCTCCAGGTCGCAGATGGCCGCCAGGCCAACCGTGGCCCGCCCCAGCACGTGCAGGCGCAGCAGGTTGCGCAGCCTGCCGCGCACCGAGATGAGGTTGCCCTCGATCCAGCAGTCCTCGGTGCCGGTCTCAGGCGGATAGGCGAAGGTGTTCATCGGCTGAGGCGCGCCGGGAAAGCGCTCCATCGGCGATGCCCGCCACGCCCCCGGATCGAGGAGGTCGCGGCTCAGGTCGCCGGCCATCACGAACGACTCCCAGGAGGAGCGCCCGCCGCCCGAGCGGCCCACCCGCGGGCAGGTCTCGAAAGCGCGATAGACCTGCCCGCCCTGGAAGGTCACCGCCGTCGGCGCGCCGTGGCTGCGCCGGTCGCACACCTCGACCTCCGGCGTCCAGGTGCGGCCGCCGTCCTCCGAGCGGCTGATGATCACCTCCCGCGACTGGCGGCGGTTGCCGATCATGTACAGCGCGCCTGCGTGCACGAAGCAGCTCGGCCAGATGATGTCGGTCTTGCCGCGCAACTCCCAGGTCCTGCCGCCGTCGGCGCTCACCCGCACCTCGGTCTGGTTGGGGAACGTCTCCGTGTACGGCTTCGGCTGGAACCACTCGTAGGACGCGACCATCTCCCCGCCTGCCAGCCGGGTGATGCCCGGCGAGCCGGCGAAGTGCCGCTCCTTGTCCGGTGACTCCGCCACCACCACGTAGTCCTGCGCCAACGGCTGCATCGCTGTCTCCTCTCCGGCCATCGGGGCCGAATATCGGTCCGGATATGAAGAGAGCCGGGCCCGGCTGGGCGGGTCCGCCGGCGTGCTGCTGTTCGCGTCCGTCAGCAGCGTATGGCGGCCCGCGCACAGCCGGCCCGGCTCTTGTCGACCTCGTTCGAGGCCTGATCAGGCTCTGTGCCTGTTTCCGTCTACTTGACGGTGTCGAACCACGCGTTGGCTTCCTGCGTCAGGATGTCGCCGCCGCTGCGCCGCCACCGCGCGACCACGTCGTCGTAGTCGTCGACGCTCTGCGTGCCCAGGACCACCTTGTAGAAGAACTCCTTGAGCACCTTGTCGACATCCGCGTACTCGGCCTGTGACGGCAGCGCCACTTTCAGCGGCTGCTCCACGGTGTTCTGGCTGGCGATGGTGTCGTACAGCGTCTGCCGCTGCACGCCGCTCGCCCCGCGGCTCACGTTGTACCATGGCGCGTAGACCCAGAACGGGTTGGTCGAGAAACCGCCGGCCAGGTTGTTGCCCAGCTCGCCCGTGCGGCGCGGGTCGGCCAACCACTCCTCGGTCTGAGCGAATCTGTCGCCGTACTCCGAGCCGTCAAACGGCACCCACTCCCAAGGCTGCGCTTCCTCGCACACCTCCGTCGTGTCGCCGACGAAACAGCCGAGCGCCGCCGCATAGTACAGCGCGCGGTCGGTGGCAATGGTGTTCAACACCTGCAGCAGGCGATGGAGCTTGTCCTCGTCGCGCTCGAGTTGCCGTCCGAACGTGACGTACAACGGCTGCAGGCCGCGTATCGACATTCCGGCGTCGCCGCGCGGTCCGATCGGCGGCTCGCCGGCCACATAGGGATGGTAGTCGGTCACGTCTGCATGGGCGGCAGGATCGATCTCCGTGAAGGCGATGATGCTGTAGTGCCCCAAGCCGGAGCAGTTGTCCGGCCAGCAGTCGGGATCGGTGTAGATGTAGGAGCGGTGCTCCGGATGGGCCATGTGCCACTTGCGGTTGAGGTGGCCGCCGCCGTCCCACTCGGAGTCGTCGGAGCCGAGCGAGGAGACGTAGCCGATCTTCTCGTTGGCGAACTTCCACGAGATGTCGTTGGCGCCGTCCTTGCGCCCGATCTCGGTGACCCACTCCGGATCGATGATCTCGTTGGCATACCAGTCGGCCAGGAGCGCCAGCGCCTCCTTGGTGCCGGGATCGGTGAAGCCATACTGCAGCTTGCCGTCCTTCTCGATCCACTGGAACGCGAACGTCCCGTGGGCGCCGAAGATCTCCTGGAAGAAGCCGGCAGGGGCGGTCTCCTGGTCACCCGGCGCGGTGAACGCGTAGGTGTCCTTCGCGCCGCTTTGGTTGGGGTCGTCATTGCGGAACTTGAGGTACGCCTCTTCGAACTCGTCCAGCGTCTCCGGAACCTTGTCGATGCCGACGTTGTGCAGCCACTGCGCGTTCCAGGCGATGCCGCGCCGGTAGATGTTCCACGGGCTGATGATCGGCAGCCCCATGTGCTTGCCGTCGATCTCGCCGTACTTCCACACCCGCTCGTCGCCGAACGACGCGACGTGAGCGTAGTACTCCGGCATCACCTCTCGGATGGTGTCCACCGACAGCTCGGCCAGGACGCCCTGATCGGCGTAGGTCGCCAACTGCACGGGATTCATCCGCATGGCGATCATGTCCGGAATCTCGCCGGCGGCCAGCAGCACGTTGAGTTTCTCGAACTGGTTCTCCGTGACCACCCAGTCGAACTGGACGTCGAAGTACTCGTCCAGCCAGCGCTTGGTCATGTTCAGGTCCGCGTCCCGGCGATGCATGTTGGTCGCCGCGCTGGTGTACGTGTACTCCTGGGCCGCCAACTCGAGGGCGAACCCGCCGAGCAGCACCAAGACCAGCAATAGTGAGAGCTTGCGCATATTCTTCGATCCTTCCTTGTTGTATTGGTCGCGCGCTTCGCGGTTTACTCGCGTTAAGACACGCGGTTGAGTTACGGCCCCACGGGCCGCCGGGGCGATGCTACCCCTTGAGAGATCCGATTATCACCCCCTTCACGAAGTATTTCTGGATGAACGGATAGACGGCCAGGATCGGCGCGATGGCGACGAAGATCGCCGCCGAGTTGAGGGTCTGCGGCCGCACCGGCCGCAGCGCCGCTTCGTCGAACGCCTGTTCCGCCTCGATGGTGAGCGTGTCGTTGGCGGTGATCACGATGCGCCGCAGCCAGATCTGCAGCACGTGCTTCTGTTGGTCTCTGATGTAGATGAGCGAGTCGAACCATGCGTTCCAATGCCCCACCGCGCTCCAAAGGCCGATGGTGGCGATCACCGCCATCGACATGGGGACGATGATGCGGAACAGCGTGACGATCTCATTGGCGCCGTCGATGCGCGCCGAGTCTTCGATCTCCGTCGGGATGGTCATCAGGAAATTGCGCATGATGAGCAGCCAGAATGCCGGCGCCAGGTTGATCAGGATGAACACCAGCCGCGTGTCGATCAGGCCCAGGCTGCGGACCAGCACGTAGGTGGGAATCAGGCCTCCCGAGAAAAACAGCGTGAAGACGAAGATCGACGTGTACATGTTGCGGTGCGGCAAGTACTTTTTCGACAGCGGATAGGCGGCGCACAGCAGGACCACGACCGTCGCGAAGGTGCCGGCGACGGTGCGCACGATGGTGTTGAGGTAGCCCCAGTAGAGGTCGCCGTCACCGAGAATCACCTCGTATGATTTCGTGGAGAAGGGACGCGGCCAGAGCATCACGTTGCTCAGGTACTCGCTCGATCCATGCGTCAGGGACACCGCCAGCAGGTTGATGAACGGAAACAGGATGGTGATCGAGAACAGAATCAGGAACAGGCCGTTGAACAACCCGAAGACCTTCTCGCCGGTAGTGCGGACCGCCACGCCTGCCGCCTCCCTACCAGACCCCGTAGTCGCCGACCGCCTTGGCGATGCGGTTGACGATCACGACCAGGATCAGACCGATCACGTTCTTGAACAGACCGGCGGCCGCCGCCAGACTGAAGTTCAACTCCTCCAGACCGACGCGGTAGACGTAGGTGTCGATGATGTCGGCGACTTCATAGACCGCCGGGTTGTAGAGATTCAGGATCTGGTCGAATCCCGCTTCCAGGATGTCTCCTACCCTCAGGATGAAGAGGATGACGATCACGGGCATGATCGACGGAATCGTGATGCTCCACGCCTGCCGGACCCTGCCGGCTCCATCAATGATCGCGGACTCGTGAAGCTGCGGGTCCACCCCGGCGATGGCCGCAAGGAAGATGATCGACCCCCATCCGACCTGCTGCCAGACACCCGTGGTGATCAGGACCGTCACGAACCACTCGGAGTCCGCGAGGAAGTGAATCTTGTCTCCACCCAACAGGGTAACGATCGAATTGATGACACCCGTGGACGGAGAGAGGATCGCGGTGATGACGCCGGCGAGGACGACCCACGACAGGAAATGTGGCAGGTAGCTGACCGTCTGCACGACGCGCTTGAAGTGGCGTTGAGTCACCTCGTTCAACAGCAGCGCCAGGATGATCGGCGCGGGGAATCCCCAGAACATTCGGTACAGGCTGATCAGGAGCGTGTTGCGGAGCACTCTCCAGAAATCGGTGGTACCGTTGAACAGCCGTATGAAATAGTGGAAGCCGACCCACTCGCTGCCCCAGATGCCGTCAAAAAGCCGGTACTTCTTGAACGCGATGATGATCCCGTACATGGGGCCGTACTTGAAGATGATGGTCCAGACGAGCGCCGCCGCCAACAACGCGAACAGATAGCGATGGCGGTAGTAGCGCTGCAGGATCGACGGACGGTTGAGCGACACGAGGTCGGCCTGAGCGGCGGTGGCCGGTGCCGCTTTCAAGAACGCCATCCGAAGCGGGACGCTACCACCTCAGGGGGGAGCGGTCAATGGATCCGGCCCCTTCAGCCTGCCTCCTCTCGCACGCCCGCCATCTCGCCGAGCCAGTATGGTTTGCGGCCCGGCTTCGGCGCGACGTCCTTCGGCACCGCCGCCTCCACGCCGTGCTCGATGAGCACGTCCCAGTAGGGATCCCTGGTCTCGGCCAGCATCTCCAGCAGGCGTGCGCGCTGCCGATCGCGCTCGGCCGGGTTTGCGTCCGCCAGGTTGTTCTGCTCGAAGGGGTCGGTCTCGAGATCGAAGAGCAGCTCGATCCGGTGCTCGTTGAAAGCGTACTTCCAGCGTTCGCTCACCAGTCCGCGCCAGTCCGGCATGCCCAGGTCCCAGCGCGGGCTGCCCACCATCTCCAGGAACACGTCCCGCGGGGCGTCGAAGCGCTCGCCCCGCAGTGCCGGCGAGAAGTCCGTGCCCTGATTCCAGCCCGGCACCTCGGCGCCGATCAGCCCCAGCGTCGTCCCCATCAAATCGACCAGGCTGAACATCCCGTCCTTGAGTCCGGTCGCCGGGATCACCGCGGGCCAGTGGAAGATCGCCGGAATCCGTACCGACTCTTCATGACAGTGCTCCTTCTGGTTGTAGAGCCCGTGACAGCCCATGTAGTCGCCATGATCGCTGACGTACACTGTCAGCACGTCCTCGAACCCCGCCAGCCCCCGCACGCACTCCATGAGCCGGCCGATGTTCCAGTCCAGGTTCTCGATCATGGCGTAGTAGTCGGCCAGGTGCCCGCGCATCTGTGGCGTGTCGGTGAAGTTCGGTCGCACCGCAAGCGCGGCGGGATCGAAGCGCTTCCAGACGTCGGGGACGATCAGCGGGAAGTGGGGCGGCGTCACCGACAGCACCAGAAACAGCGGCTGGTCGCCGTCATGGCCGCTCAGGTACTCGATCGCCCGGTCGGTGAGGGCGTCGGTCTCGTAGCCTTCCAGAGGGGTCGGATCGGCGTTGTCGAGCTCGTAGATCGAGCTGTTGAAGTGGCGGTTCAGGCTCTCGAACCCGTACCAGTCCTCGAAGCCTGCGCGGAAGTACTCGGGCGTGCGGTTGCGCGATCCCCCCTCGTAGCGCCCCGTCGTGTCCCCGGTCACCGACGCGGGCACCTGGTTGCGGACGATGCCGCAATGCCACTTGCCGAAGTAGGCGGTGCGGTAGCCGAGCTCGCGCAGCAGCGTGGCCGTGCTCGGCGCCGTGGGCTTGAAGACGTCGAAGAACCCCGCCACCGGTCCGGCGTGCGCGTGGCGCCCGGAGAAGATCGTCCCCCGCGACGGCGTGCAGATCGGGCAGTTGGCGTAGGCGCGCTCGAAGCTCGCCCCCTCGCCGGCCAGCCGGTCCATCCACGGCGTTCGCACGTTGGGATCCCCGGCATGGCTCATGGCCTGACCGCGATGTTCGTCGGAGAGGATGTAGATGATGTGGGGTCTTGTCACCGAGTCGCCGCCAGACTCTGAACGTCGAACGCCGTGATGTCGCGGCTCTCGGCGCTGACTTCCACGCCGATCAGGTGCACCGCGCGACCCGGAGCGCGGTGCTTGTCCGCGTACCGCCGCTCCCTGAGCTGAGCCAGCGCCGCGCCTCGCTCCGAACGCTCGGCCACCTTGAACTCGAACAGAAACGCGTTGCCGCCGGCCCGCACTGCCAGGTCCAGCCAGCCGTGACTGGAGGCGTCCTCCACCGACACGCCGTCGACGGACGCCTGGAAGAAGGCATAGAACACGCTCGACCAGTACCCTTCGTAATGGGCGATGTCGTTGCGGCGGTGCCAGTCATGGGGGATGCCCGCCAGCAGGGTACGCAACAATGCCTCCAGGCCCGACCAGTCCTCGGTCGCGAGCAGTCGCCGCAGCGTCCCGCCTTCCGCTGCGCGCCGCCAGTTCGGCGCCAGGGAGTCGAGCAGGCTCCCATTGAGGCCCCGGCGCACCTCCCGGTTCGGATACCCCAGGCGGTACCGCGCCGGGCCGCCGTTCGTCTCCACCTCCACGACGGTCAGGTACCCGGTCTGGAACAGCAGCGCCTCCGGGGCGATGTGGTCCACGTCGAAGGACGACAGCAGAGAGGCGTCGGCATGCACGCGTTCCAGGTCCGGGGCGGTGAAGCCGCGCCGGATCAGCGTGTCGACCAGGAACCTCGGCGTGGCGGTCTCGAACCAGTGTCCCTCGAACTCGCGGCTGCGGAACAGCTTGAGCAGGCCGTAGGGATTGTAGACCGCCTCCGCCCCGCGCCAGCAGTAGCCGTTGTACCAGGCGCGGATCTCGTCCCGGTCCAGGCCCGGCAGCTCGGGCGCGAACACCGCGTCCAGGTCGGCCTCCGTGTAGCCGCAGATCGCCGAGTAGGCCGGGTCCAGGGTGAGATCGGTAAGGTTGTTCAGGTCCGAGAACAGGCTCACCTTGCTGAACTTGCTCACGCCGGTGATGAAGGTGAGCTCGACGTGGGCGTCGCACGCCTTGATCGTCCCGTACAGCCCGCGCAGATCGTCGCGGTTGGTGCGCGCGATCTCGGGCTCGTCCAGCGCGTCCAGGATCGGCTTGTCGTACTCGTCCACCAGCACGACCACGCGCCGGCCGGCCTGCTCGCTCAGCGCCTCGAGCAGGCGGCGGAAGCGTACGGAGGGGCTGACGCCGGGCGCGTCGACGCCGGCCCTCCTGGCCGCGTCCTCGATCTGCACGGCCGCACTCTCCTCCAGGACTCCCGGCCGCTTGAAGTTGCCGTTGCTGAAGTCCAGCCGCACCACCGGGTGGCGCTTCGACCAGTCCCAGCCGTCGTCGACGGCCAGGCCCCGGAACAGCGCCTCGCTGCCCTCGAACAGCTCCTTGAGGGTGTCGACGAACAGGCTCTTGCCGAACCGGCGGGGGCGCGACAGGAAGTAGTGGGGGCCGTCGTCATCGAGAAGCCGACGGATGTAGCCGGTCTTGTCCACGTAGTAGAAGTCTCCCTCCCGGATACGCCGGAAGGTCTGGATGCCGATGGGGAGCCTGCGCCTGCCCTTGACGGCATCCTGCGACGCGCTGCGCCCGCGTGGGTTCATAGCGGCCGCCGATTCGCTTGCGCCGGCCACTCGGGCAAGGAAAACGTCCCCTCCACCGCCGGGTCGGCGAGGGAGCGGCGCCGCGCGCCGCGCAGCCAGTGCCTGCGGCCCAGGAACAGGGGACGGTAGCGCTCGGGCAGGTCCGCGGCGAAGGCATCCGAGAGCTCGCCGTCGTCCCAGCTCTGGTACATGGTGGGGGCGTAGCCGCAGATGACGATGGCGCGCTCACGGTCGCTGCGCACCTGGCCGGTGGCGTGGATGAGGGTCTCGCCGAACAGCAGGGTCGACCCGGCGGGCGCCACCACCTGGTGGATCAGCGAGCGGTCGCGGTAGGCGCAGGCGATCAGCTCCTCCGGCGGCTGCGCGAGCTTGTGGCTGCCGGCGATGACGGTGGTGCCGCCGTCGTCCGGCCCCAGCTCGGTGAGGTTGGTCAGGGTCTTGACGAAGTTGCAGTGGAACAGGTCGCCGTCGCGGTGCGTTCCGAACGGCACGTCGGTGCCGCGGTGGAAACCGTAGGTGGCGGGGGCCGACAGGTCCACGTCCGGGTCGCGGCGGTTGATGTGGGCGTTGACCTCGACGATGCGCGCCTCGCTTCCCATCAGCTCCTCGGCCATGCCGACCAGCCGTGGGTGGATGGCGTATCCGGCGATGGCAGGATCGGACTCGACGATCGCGCCCATGTACACGTGATGCGGCTCGTCCTTGAGCAGGTTCGCGCCGCGCACCCGAACCGTGGGGTCGCCCGTGCGGTCGCGCGCCGCGTGGAGTTCGCGCTTGAGCCGCTGCAGGGCCTCCAGGATGCGCCCGGTCTCCTCCTCCGACAGCGTCCCCGGAACGACGACGTAGCCGTAGATCTCCAGGTGGAGGCGCTGCTCGGGGGTCAGCGCCGGGAACGGCCGCGGGAAGTCGCCGGCGTTCGGCCCGGGCTCGGCCATCGCGGAAGCCCTACGCCGGCTGCGGCTGCTCCCGAGCCACCGGCGCCACCCGTGCCTCCTGCAGCGCCGCGCGGACCTGCGCCTTTTCCGCCTCGTCGAGCGGCAGCACCGGCTCGCGCATCAGCGGCGACGAGAACACGCCGCGCTGGTACAGCGCCTCGGTCATGCGGGCGTGCGCCTCTCCCGAGGGCTGGCCGATGCCGTAGATGGCCTCCGCCATCGGGAAGATGTAGTCCTGCAGCTCGCGCGTGCGCGCGAAGTCGCCCGCCTTCATCGCCTTCCACGCATCGCAGATCAGCTCCGGGATGCAGCCGGCGAAGCCGATCAGGGCGCCGTCGACGCCCACGTACATCGAAGACAGCAGCGACTCGTCGTGGCAGGTCAGCAGCGACAGGTCCGGCGCATGGCGGCGGAACAGGCGGCAGTCGCGCTCGTACAGCGCCATGTGGCGGGTGCCGGTCTTGAGCGCCTTCACGTTCGGGATCTTCGCCATCTCGATGACGGTCTCCGCCGGGTAGAACGCCTTGGTGGAGAACGGGTAGAGATGGATGACGATGCCGATGTCGATCGCAGCCGCCACGCGCTGGAAGAACCGCAGCGGCGTCTCCGGCTTCATGCCGAACCGCAGCCAGTTGTGCGGCGGCATCAGCAGGATGCCGTCGGCGCCCGCCTCCTGGGCCGCCTGCGCGTGCTCGATCGCCTCCAGGGTGCCCTCGGCGGAGACGCCGGAAACCACCAGGACGTCGCCCGAGACCTCGCTCGCGATCACCTCGGTGACGCGCCGGCGCTCCGCCGGCGACAGCGAGGTGATCTCGCCCGTGTGGCCGTTGCAGACCAGCCCGCGGATCTCGTCGAAGCCGGCCAGCCAGCGCACGTAGCGGCGCAGTTCCCCTTCGTTCACGGAGTAGTCGTCGTGCAGCGGCAGGCACGTCGCCGGAAAGATGTCAGTCCATCGTTCGTCGCTCATACGCCTACGATAGCAGGATCGGCCGCGTTCAGGGTAACGTCGCAGGACAGGGCGCCGAGAACTGCCGGAACGACAGGACATCGGTTGAGAGGCGCCGCGCCGGGGGGACACTCACGGGGAGATGCGCTTCTTCAACACGACGGGTCCGGTGGTAGCCGCCGATCACTACTGTGTGCCGCCGCTGGAGCGAATCGATCTGGGCGAGGTCCTCTCCCTGATCGCCGACAAGCGCTACTTCGTGCTGCACGCGCCGCGCCAGACCGGCAAGACCTCGGCGCTGCTGGCGCTCCGCGATCTGCTGAACGGCGGCGCCCACGGCCGGTACCGTTGCGTCTACGTGAACGTGGAGGCAGGCCAGGCGTCGCGCGAGCGCGTGGAACGGGCGATGCGCGCCATCCTCAGCGAGCTGGAGATCGAGGCGGAGGCGACGCTCGACGACCCGTTGCCGGCGCGCCTGTGGCCCGGCATGCTGGTGCGCTCCGGGCCGGAGGGGGTGCTCCGGCAGGTGTTGACGCGGTGGGCGCAGGCGGACGCCGCGCCCCTCGTTCTGCTGATCGACGAGATCGACACGCTCGTCGGCGACACGCTGCTGGCCGTGCTCCGGCAGTTGCGCGCCGGCTACCCGCACCGCCCGCGCCGTTTCCCGCAGAGCGTCGTTCTGTGCGGGGTGCGCGACGTACGCGACTACCGCATCCGCTCCTCGACCGAGAACGCGATCGTCACCGGCGGCAGCGCCTTCAACATCAAGGCCAAGTCGCTGCGCATCGGCGACTTCTCGGAGGCCGAGGTGCGCGCGCTACTCGGCCAGCACACGGCCGAGACCCGCCAGCGGTTCTCGGAGGAGGCGTTGCATGCGGTGTGGGAGCTGACGGCCGGCCAGCCGTGGCTGGTCAATGCCCTGGCACAGGAGACCTGTTTCGGAGACGAAACAGGACGCGACCGCACGCGGGCAATCGCCGGCGACGCGATCCACACCGCCCGCGAGCAACTCATCCTGCGCCGCGAGACCCACCTCGAACAGCTCACCGACAAGCTCGAGGAGGAACGGGTGCGGCGGGTGATCGGACCGGTCCTCAGCGGCGGTCAGGCGAGCACCGACGTGCGCCCCGACGACCTGCAATACGTGCGAGACCTGGGCCTGGTGGCGCACGACGCCCCGGTCCGCATCGCCAATCCGATCTACCGGGAGGTCATTCCGCGCGATCTCACCTGGACCACCCAGGAGGGCCTGACGCACGACCCCGCGTGGTACGTCGACGCGGAGGGAAATCTGCAGCTCGCCGAGTTGCTGGCCGCCTTCCAGGGCTTCTTTCGGGAGCACTCCGAGCACTGGCTCGAGCGCTTCCAGTACCGCGAGGCCGGTCCTCAGCCCCTGCTGCAGGCCTTCCTGCAGCGTGTCGTCAACTCGGGCGGCCGAGTGGAGCGCGAGTACGGACTGGGACGGATGCGGACCGACCTGCTGATCGTGTGGCCGTCCGGCGCGCCCTCGAACCGTACGCGCCGGATGGTGATCGAATGCAAGGTGCTGCACCGCAGCCTGGACCAGACCATCCGCACGGGACTGGAGCAGACCCGCGCCTACCTGGACCGCTGCGCGGCCACCGAAGGGCACCTGGTGATCTTCGACCGCACGCCCGACAAGCCGTGGGCCGAGAAGCTCTTCCGCCGTACGGAAGATGCAGCGGGCATACCGATCACCGTGTGGGGGATGTAGCTGTGGGGGATGTAGCGAGCGTGTTCGGACCGTCTATTCGCCGAGCACGCCGGCGCGCCCCTTGCTGACGCAGATGTAGCGGACCGGGACGTTCACGAAGGACTCCACGCGCTCGATCAGCCGACGCGCCCCGCTCGGCAGGTCGGCGCGCCGACGGACGCCGTCGAGCGGACCACCCACGGGCTCCAGCTCCTCGTAGTGGGGCTGGACGTCACCGAGGCGCCGCACGTTGGCCGGCACACGGTCGACGCGCTCCGCGCCGATCGAGTAGCCGACGCCGATGCGCAACTCGGAGAGCGTCGACAGCACGCCCAGACCGGTCACGGCGAGCGCGGTGACCCCGGTCACCCGGGCGGTGTGCCTGAGTGCCACCAGATCCAGCCAGCCCACGCGCCGCGGCCGTCCGGTGGAGGTGCCGTATTCGTTGCCGGCCTCCCGGATCCGATCCGCCGCCTCGCCGCGGATCTCCGTCGGAAACGGCCCCTCGCCCACCCGGCTCATGTACAGCTTGGCGACGCCGACCACCTCGCCCAGGGTTCGGGCGGCCAGCCCGGTCCCGGCCAGCGCCCCGCCCGGCGAGCAGACGCTTGACGTGCAGTACGGATAGGTGCCGAAGTCCACGTCCAGCAGCGCCGCGTGCGCCCCCTCGAACAGGATGTTCTTGCCGTTCCTCCGGGCGTCGTCCAGCACGTACTCGGTGTCGGTGATGTACGGGGCCAGCCGCCTCCCCCACTCCGCGCACTGCTCCAGGATCGGCTCGCCCGCGAGTTGTCGGAAGTCCCGGCCGGATTCAGTCGCCAACGCGCCGAGCAGGCTGTTCTTGAGTGACACCAGGCGGGGAAGCCGCGCGCTGAGATAGGGCTGGTCCTTGATGTCGGCCATGCGTACGGCGGTGACGCGATGCGCCTTGTCCGCGTAGCACGGGCCGATCCCACGGCGCGTCGTGCCGATTTCGCCGTTCTCACCGGACGCGAAGGCGCGGTCCATGAGCTCGTCCTCGATCTTGTGGTACGGCATCACCACGTGCGCGCGATCGCTGATCGCCAGTCGGCCCGGGTCGACCGGATAGCCCTCCGCCTGCAGCTCGTCCATCTCCTTGAGGAGCTGCGCCGGGTCCAGAGCCGTGCCGTTGCCGATCACGTTGAGGACGCCGTCGCGCAGGATCCCGGACGGCATCAGGTGAAACGCCTTGCGCCGGTCGCCGAGCCACACGGAATGGCCAGCGTTCGCGCCGCCGTTGTAGCGCACCACGACATCGAAGTCGCCGGCCAGGTAGTCGACGATCTGGCCCTTGCCCTCGTCCCCGAACTGCAGACCGCAGATGACGCAGCCGCCCGCTCCCCCATCGATCCCGTTGTCGCTCACCATTCGCTCCGCCCGTGAAGGTACCCTATTCTTCCGCGCCGCGTCGGGCACCTCGGCTGCCGCGCTACGGATCCCTTGTGCTGCGCGACCCTCGGCGGCTGACATAGTTGCGTATTGCAACTGAAATGGTTCCATCATGCCGAGCATCACCATCCGAGGTCTGGAAGAGCACGTCCTGCAGCGCATCCGGGCGCTCGCCCAGACCGAGCGCCGCAGCGTAAACGGCGAGTTGCTGACGCTGATCGACCGTGCCCTCCAGGTGGAGCATGCCGAACAGAGCCGGCGCGCCGCCGCCGTGTCCAAGGAGACCCAACTGAGGATGTGGCGCAGCATCGCGGGGTGGTGGGAGGACGATCGCTCCACCGAGCGGATCATCGCCGACATCTACGACCACCGGACTCCGGGACGCGACGTCAGCCTGTGATCATCCTCGACACCGACACCTGCGTGGAACTGCTGCGCGGGAACGAGCGCGTCATCGAGCAGCGCGCGCTGACCGACGAAGCCATCGGCGTGTCGTTCATGTCGGTGGCCGAGCTGTACTACGGCGTGGAGCGTTCGGCGAAGCCGGCCCGGAACCGGCATGCGGTGGACATCCTGCTGCTGTCGGTCCTCGTGGTCGAATCGGATCGCGCGATCGCGCAGCGATTCGGTCAGCTCAAGACCGATCTGTGGCGAGACTCGGTGTCGCTGCCGGACGCGGACCTGTTCATCGCCGCCACCACGCTGGTGCACGGCTCGCTGCTGGTCACCGGTAACTCCCGCTACTTCGCCCGCATCGGCGGGCTGCGCATGGAGCGCTGGACATGACCGCTCAGGCGAGCGTGTTCGGCCGCGAGTCGAAGCCGAGCAGGCGCTTCAGCGTCGGCGTGGCGCGCGCGACCACCTCGTCGGAGACGATCCTGATCTGATCCTGCTGCGGCTTCAGGAACGCGCGGCAGAAGAAGCCGAGCAGGCACACGCGCTCGCGGTCGGTGCGGTTCGCCGACGACGCGTGCCACAGCGCTTCCGTTGATGATCATCACCGAGCCCTTGCGCCCGGTGCGCCGGGGCCGTCGACGCTGACCATCTCTTCGTCGTTGCCGACGAAGCGTTCGATGGTGTTGTGGTCGCCGGCCTGGTGCGGAAGTCGGCGATCCGCGTTCGTCAGCGAGTTTCCCAAGCATCCGGTCCGCGCGCTGCGTGAACGATGGCAACTACTACAATCAGGTCGGGCCGAACGTCGTAGAGGAGATAGTACGGAAACGCGCGTACCTTCGCTCGCCGAATGGTGCCTTCGTACGTTGTTCCCTGTTGAGGAAATATCTTGAGGAACTCTTCACGCTCCCGGACAGCCTGCTGGAACCGTTCTCCGAGGCGCGGAGCTTGCTCATTATACCAGCGAATCGCTGATTGCAGGTGCCTCTCCGCATGGCGAGTGTAGCCAATCGTCATGCCTTGTCATGGAGGCGCGAGGCGTTGAGGTGGACCTTCTCTGCCGGAACGACGTCGTGGGGATCAGCCCGGTACGACTCGATGGCGCGGTCAGCCTTGGCCTGCTCCTCCGAGTCAAGTGCGAACGGCACGATGCTCTCCACCAGAGCCTCAGCCAATTCGAGGCGCTCGGCTTGGGGAAGATTCATCGCTTCCTGCTCCAATTCGACCCTCGTCATGGCGCGCTGACTCTGCACAAGCGCTCGATGATCGTCAAACGGCTCAGTAACTCCGTACGTGTCGGGCACCTCGATCTGATCGCGAACTGCAAGCGAAGATGACTGCATCATCATGGCCTGTGATCATCCTCGACACACGGCTGTTCGTCGCCGCCACGACACGGCGGCTGCGCCTGGAGCGCTGACGTGACCGCTCAGGCGAGCGTGTTCGGCCTGGAGTCGAAGCCGAGCAGGCGCTTCAGGGTCGGGGTGGCGCGCGCCACCACCGCGTCGGTGACGATCCTGATCTGATCCTGCTGCGGCTTCAGGAACGAGCGGCAGAAGAAACCGAGCAGGCACACGCGCTCGCGGTCGGTTCGGTTCGCCGAAGACGCGTGCCACAGCGCTCCGTTGATGATCATCACCGAGCCCTTGCGCCCGGTGACCTGCAGCTCGTCCTCGTAGCGCACGCCCGGCTCCGGCAGCGCTTCGAGCCGGCGGTGACTGCCGGGAACGCAGCGCGTGGCGCCGTTCCGGGCCGTGAAGTCGTCCAGGAACCAGATGCTGTTTGCTGACAACGGGAACGCCGGACGGGGCGTCGGCATGGTCCCCAGCGGGTGGTCGATATGCAGGCCGCCGTCCGGCGCGCCGGGGCCGATCACGTTGACCGTGAACGAGCTCAGCGTGCAGTCCGGGCCGAGGAGGTAGTTCATCGCGCCGAGCACGCGCGGGTGCTGAATCGCCTGCTCGAACACCTCGCCCTTGTCGACCAGGTTCCAGACCCGCTGCGCTTTCTCACCCAGGTACACGTGCTCGCCCGACGCCGCGCGCTCCTGGCGCGCCAGGGCCATGGAACGGTCGCGCAGGGCCTCGGCCTGGTCGGCCGGGATCGCGTCCTCCAGGACCACGAAGCCGCGTTCGTCGAGGTGGGACCGCTCCGCTTCGCTCAGCATCGCTTCCATCATCACGTTACGGCATGCCGAGTCCGGTCGGCCGCGCCGTCCAGATCGCGTGAGAGCTCTCGGACGCTCCAGCGCATCACCGTCCATCCTTCCGCCTCGACGGCTTCGTCGCGAGAGGCATGCGCGCTCGATTGGCCAGGAAAAGCAGGACCATCGCATTCGATGTCCAGCCGGACAGTTCCGTCGTCGACGGCGAGAGCGAGTGTGTGCCCTGCCACGGTTCCCCCGGCACGGACAGAGACGCCGCGCTGTTCAAGCGCCTTGGCCAGTTCCATCTCCACAGGACCCGCGAAGCCGCTCGCTTCGATCCCGGCGACATACGCGCAGAGGTTGCGCAATGCCGTGTCGTGCCTGCTGCAGGCGTCGCGGTCTCCGACGATCACCAAACGCCGGCGCGCGCGCGTCAGCGCCACGTTGATCAGATTGCGGTCAGCCGCGAAGCTGACCTGACCGCGCCTCATCGCTCCATCGACGACGGGCGAGAAGTACAGAACGTCGCACTCGTCGCCCTGAAACCGGTGCGCCGTGGCGATTGTCATCTCGGATGCCTGCTCATTTCCGATGCGCCGACTGACCAATTCCCTGATCAATTTAGCCTGCTCGCTGTATGGAGTGACGACGCCGACGGAAAGCTCCTGCGCCCTGACGGCGTCGAAATCGCGAGCGATCCGGTCGACGACCGCCTGGGCCTCGGGAGCGTTGATCCGGCTGCGACCGCGGGGGCCGGGCCCGCTCGCTCCCTGCACCTGTTCCCACTCGACGGCCCGCATCCCGTCAGGTGGCCGGCGGTCGCTACACAGCTCCAGCTTGCCGCCGTAGAAGGTGCGATTGGCGAAACCGATGATCGCCGGATGCGAGCGGAAGTGCAGATCGAGGAAGATGGGAGATGCGTCCCTGGCGCCTGCCGCCAGCGCGTAACAGCTCCCGGTCCGGTAGCTGAACGCCGCCGCCTGTCCATCGGTCAAGCCCCAGCGCGATGCGATCAGCGTCTCGCGCTCCTCGCTCAGGGTCGTGACATGGGTGAGCTGCTTCGGGTCGCCGATGATCATGGCGCGCTTCGCCCGAAGCAGCAGCGGCAGCGCGGACGCGGCGTCGCACTGGGACGCTTCGTCGATCACCACAAGGTCGAACAGACCGGGAAGCTGCGGGAGGTTGGTACGGGTGGAGAGGTTCGTCAGTGCCCAGACCGGCAGCGCCCGCAACGCCGCCGGATTGATCTGCCATCCGTTGCGGATGGCCGCCGCAGCCTGGGAGGCGACGGTCCGTGTCGCCGCGTCGGAGCGGATCGCCGCCCAGCGCGCGTCCAGCAGCGCCTTCCCGGCGGCCGTGCGCTCGGCCGAGAGCGTCGCCAGCCGGTCCTCGACGGCATGCTTGGGGAGCAGATCGCCGAGTCGCTCCTCCGCCTTGCGGCGCTTCCGCCGACACTCCAGGACCTGCAGCAGCTCGCGAATCCGCCGTTCGACCGGCGCAAAGGCTTGCCGCGGCTCCAGCGAACGCCGCGGTCGGTCGGCGACCGCGGCCAGACATCGCTCGGCGTCCGCATCGTCGAGGTCGATCAGCAAACCAAGGCCGCGCAGCGTCGCCCGTGCGTCGTCAAGCCGAGTCCTGTGTTTCGCCCAGCGCCCGAACAGGCCGAGCCCTTCGCCGAACGCGTCGAGTGCGTTCCGCGCTTCATCGAGCTTGCCCTCCAGCAACACCTCGGGTTCGATGTCCGCTTCATCGGCGCTCTGCAGCAGGATGTCGGGCGGTGCGAGTGCGAGCTTGCGCAGGCGGTCGTCGAGCGTGGCAATCTCGTCCCGAATCCGGACGCGGTCATGCAACACCTGATGAACGCTCCGGATGCGCGCCTCCACCGCGTTCCAACGCGCGTGCGCCAAGGCTTCGTCGACGGCGCGCGGCGGCTGCGCCATCGCGTCGTCGATAGCGTCTGCGGCGGCGTCGCGGTTGTCGCGGTTGCCTGCTCGCACGACGATCCCGTCGGGCGAGGATTCGCGCAGCCGCTCCACGACGACATCCACCGCCTTGTTGTTCTTCGATGCCAACAGCACCGTCTCACCCCGCTCGACCGCCGCCGCGACGACGTTGACCAGCACCTGCGACTTGCCGGTTCCGGGCGGACCGGTGACGACGGTGAACTCACGGGTCAGCGCCGCGTGCACGGCCCGGTCCTGCTCGACCGAAGACGGCGCGAGCGTCGGATGCGGCTCCGGGAGCGGAACGCCCGCGGCCGCAGCGTGGCGCAGCAGCACGGCGGCCGGACCGCGCCGCATCAAATCCGGCCGATGGATGAGCTCGGCGAGATCATCCACCAGCTTGCGGACGAACTGCGCCGAACCGAAGGTTGCCATCACCACACCGGCATTCCAGGCTCCCGGCGCCGTGGGCCTTGACCTACAGAGTGCGTAGGGATCGAGGTCGCTCAGTCCGTCAACGCCGCCGTCGGTCAGCACCTGCAGGATCGACTGCGCCCGGCTACCCGCATCAGGCGCGCTCGCCACCGCCGGGTCGCCGTCGACCGCCTTGGCAAGCACCTCCCGCTCGTCGCGACCGTAGCCGAGCCGTTCGAGCGCGTAGCCGTTGAACTCGACGTAGCCGCCGAGCCGCTCGCACCGCCACACGCCGCCGTCCGTTCGCAGGCTGACCTCGGTAACCAGCAACGGCGCCGCTCCGCTCCCACCCCGTCCTGCGTGACCGACGATCAGCGGCCATCCGACGATCAGCGTTTCGCCTATCGCGCCGGTACGCTGCTCGCACCAAGCGATCGCGTTCGGGTCGTCCGGCACCGCGACGGGACCTTGAAATGGACTCGGACCGCCGACGATCAGCAGATGATCGGACCCACCAGGCTGGAACTGCAACGACGCCGCCGCGTCCGCTTCCACGCAATCGCGATAGAAGCCTGCCAGTCTGGCGTACGGGTCTTTCGGAGGTCGTTGCCAGTCGACCGCCGTCTGCCACGCGTGAACTTCCGTACCGCCGCCGAACCTCGCGTCCCGAACCTTGCCCTGGACGCGAACCCGCGCGCCGTTCTGGGGGGCCAGGCCGCCGGCCCACCACACGACGGTCTGGGGACCCGCATCACCGGTATGCAGAGTCGCCCTGACGGACTTCCCGCCGTTGAAGACCTGCCGGTTGGCGATCGTGCCGACCTCGTCGAACGGTTGGCCCGCCTGCATGGAAGCCGGATCTTCAGGGGCGATGGTCGACGCTCACCATCTCCTCGTCGTTTTCGAGAAAGCGCTCGATGGTGTTGTGGGTGGCAGGTTTGGTGCGGAAGTCGGCGATCCAGGGCGGGCGGAAGTAGGCCTGCTTCTCCCGCGGCAGCGACTCCATGACCTCCGCGGGGAGGGTCAGCCGGTGCCAGTGGGTGGCAAGGTGCGCGTAGGCGTTGAGCACCGCCACCCTCGGCGTGTCGCGGCGCCACTCGGGTCCGGCATGGCAGACGTTCTCGGTGAAGAAGATGGCGCTGCCGGCCGGACACTCGTAGGTGGTCAGGAACGGGCTGCGCCTGCCCGGCTCCAGCGACAGGTGGTCGGCATGCATGGGGAAATTGCTCTTGTGGCTGCCGGCGATGAAGTGGGTGCCCCCGTCATCCTCGGAGACATCGGTCAGCTCGAACACCACGCGCACCATGCCCGCGTGGATGCGGCCGTTGTGGACCCGGTAGCCGAAGATCGGGTCCCCCTGCTGCGGGCCGCCGCCGTGTAGGTCGCCGTGCGCCTCTCCCTTCGTCCTCCACACGCAGAAGCTCGATTCCAGGCGGATCTCCGGGCCGATCACGTCGTGCAGCACGTCGATGACCCTGGGGTGATCGATGAGCACACTCGACGGGCCGCCGGGTACCGCCCGATGCTCCGGCGGCAGCGACTCCGGGTCGTGCTTGATGCGGTCGATCTGGTCGACGATCGCCTCGATCTCGTCCGCCGCCAGGACCGCGGGGCGTACCATGAACCCGGCCAGGTCGAAGTGGAACCGTTCCGATTCGGTCATCGCCATCGCCTGTTCCTCACTCGCCGCCGTTCCGGTCGGCGAAGTGGCCGGCGGCGCGCAGCGCCTCCACCCCGGACTCGGCCATGGTGACCGGGAAGCTCACCGGGCGGTTGCCGTCGAGCTGCGACTGGTAGATCGCCATGATCACCTCCAGTGAGCGGCGCCCGACCCGGCCGTCGCTGCGCAGCGTCCCCGAGCCGTCCAGCGCGTCCAGCAACTCGTCGAGGGCGGCGCAGTAGGTGGATATCGGGGCCGGCCGCTCGACCGGAGTCTCGGCCAGCTCCCGCCACGCGAAACCGCTGTCGGGCTCCACGTCGCCGGGGTGCGACTGGAACAGGTGCACCTGCTCGCCCTGCATGCGGATCACGCCGGTGGAACCGCTCAGCAGGAAGGAGTGGTTCTCGTAGTCGGAAAGCTCCGCGCCGTGCACGACACCGGTCACGCCGGAGGCGAACTTCATGAACGCGGCGCTGAAGTCCTCCACCGCCCACGGCCGGGAGCGCTGCTCGGCCATGCCGCACAGCCACTCCACCGCACCGGCGAACACGTCCATCTGGTCGAAGTAGTGGCTGAAGTCGTGCAGCAGCGGCCCCTCGTTGTCGCTGCGCCACGACGGTGTCGGCTTGCCGCCGTCCATGGAGCACTCGATGTAGTTCAGATCGCCGATGGCGCCAGCGGAGACCAGCTCGCCGGCCAAGACCCACTCCGGGTGCCAGCGCCGGTTGTGGTTGATCTGCAGCAGCACGCCGGCGCGCTCGCAGGCGGCGATCATGCGGTCGCACTCGCCCAGCGAGAGCGCCATCGGCTTCTCGCAGATGATCGCGCGGGTGGACGGCGCCGCCGCGCAGTCTTCGACCATCTCGCAGTGCAGCTCGGGATGGGTGGCGACGATGCAGATCTCCGGCGCCGACTCGGCGAGCATCTGCCGGTAGTCGTGATAGAGCGCCTCCACGCCGAAGCGCTCGCCGAACTCCGCCAGCTTCTCGCGCCCGCGGTTGACGCCCGCCACCAGCCGGCAGCGGTCGCTGGCCTCCACGGCGGCGGCGTGGTTGTCGGGCAGGTCGCTGAAGGTGAACTGATAGCCGACGCGGCCGGTGCCGATCAACGCAACGCTATACACGTTCGAACTTCTGCAGGCGGTCGCGGTCGAACGGGACCTCGCAGACGTAGATGTCGCCGTGCGAGTCCTCCCAGATGCCGTGCGGGGCGCCCTTGAACCGGCCGGGCTCGTCGCCCTTCCGTCCCCAGCGGCCGATGATGCGGCCGTCCAGGTCGACCAGCGCCACCGTCCCTTGCGCCTCGGCAAGGTGGACGACGTCCCCGTCGTCGATCACCAGGTCGTTGGCGGCCTTCACGTCCGTCCACTCCTCGATGAAGTCGCCTTCCCGGTCGAACACCTGGATGCGGGCGTTGGTGCGGTCGATCACCAGCAGCCGCCCGCGCGGGTCGACCTTCACGCAGTGCGGGAGCTGGAACTGGCCGGGACCGGTGCCCTCGGCGCCCCACGAGCGCACCAGCTCGCCCTCCGGCGTGAACCGGTGCATGCGCTCCTGGCCGTAGCCGTCGGAGACGTACAGGTCGCCCCACGGCGCCCGCACCGCCCAGGTCGGCATGTTGAACGGCGCGCCCGGCTCACCTGGCTGGCCGCGGGTGCCGATGGTCTGCACGACGGTGCCGTCCAGCCGGCAGATCTCCACGGTGTGGTGGATGATGTCGGTGATGTAGGCGAGCTGGTCGGGCCCGATCCAGATCGAGTGCGGCCGCTTCAGGAAGTCCCGGCCCCAGGTCTCCACGTAGGTGCCGTCGCGCTCGAACACGCGGATCACGTCGTTCGGCTCCCGGTCGGCGACGTACACGCGGTCGTCGGCGTCGGTTGCCACCGCCGTGACGATGCCGATCCGCGCGCGGATCTCCTGGTCGCCCCAGTCGGGTACCAGCCGGTAACGATAGTCGCCAACTCCAACGGTCATGCGTGCGCCTCCTTGTCCGATCGAAACAGTATCCACATGGGCGACTCCCCCACTTCGCTCACCGCCATGGGGGTCAGCCGCCCATCCGCCGGCTCGATCCGGTAGGCGGCGATGCGGCCCGAGTCCTGCCCGGCGGCCAGCAGGAGCCGGCCTGCCGGGTCGAGCTGGCAGGCGCGCGGCACCGGTTCGGTGGGCACGATCTCGCGCAGCGACAGCGCTCCGGTCTGCGCGTCCAGCGCGAAGTTGGCGATGCTGTCGTGGCCGCGGTTCGGCGCGAACAGGCTGGTCCCGTCGGGGGTGATGCGGATCTGCGAACAGGTGTTCTCACCGTCGTGGCCGGGCGGCAGCGTGGAGACCGTGTGCCAGCGGGTCAAGGTGCCGCTCCCGGTGTCGAGGCGGTAGGCCGTGACACTCCCGCCCTGCTCGTTGGAGACGTACATGAGCGGCAGCCGCGGGTGGAAGCAGAAGTGGCGCGGACCGCAGCCGTTCTCGCCGATCAGGCGCGGCGGCGTGTTGGGCCGCAGCGTGCCGGTCCGCTGGTCGAACCGGAACTGGTGCACGGCGTTGGAGCCGACCGGTTCGGCGATGGTGCAGGAGAAGGCCCAGCGGTTCGTGCGGTCGGTCTCCAGGATGTGCGCGCCGGCGCCGGTGTCGAGCAGGCAGAGCGGCGGCCCCGCGGCCACGCCGTCGCCGCCGATCGCGTGCACGGCTACCGCCCCGTCCGCGTAGTACGCGGACAGCAGGAAGCGGCCGGTGCGGTCGGTGGCCACGTAGCAGGCGCCCGACGGGGTCGGCAGCTCGCCGACGGGAGTCAGGCTCCCGTCCGGCTCGACCCTCAGGGTGCTGACGCACTCGTCGCGCCGGCGGCTGACGTACACGAAGCGCCGGCCGGGATCGAACGCCATCGGCGCGGGGCCGCCGGCCAGCGGGTACGAACCGGCGGGGCCGAGCGCCCCGCTGTCGGGGTCGAGCGCCAGCCGCGAGACGCGGTCTTCCCCGCTGAGCGCGACGTACACGCTCATGTGGCTGGCATTGGTCGGGGGGTTGGCACTGGTGCCGGTGCGTGCGATGGCGGATGGAGGGTAGCAGCACCCGCCGATCACCGTCCATGATGCGCCCCGACATGGCTGAACGACGCCTCCGAGTTCTCTTTCTCACGCAACCGGGCGTACCGGTTACCGAAGGCCGCACGTACCGCCACCTGGCGGCGGTCAGCGAACGGCACGATACCAGGGCGTTCGACGACGAGATCCCCGCGGCGCCGCAGTTCGACGGTATCGAGGTCGTGGTCGACATGGGCGGCAACGCCAGCAAGGAAAAGATCGACCTCGCCGCGGCGGCCGGTGTGCGCCACTTCCAAGTGCAGACCAACGGCCTGGACCACGTCGAGGTGGAGCACATCCTGGACAAGGGGATCACGCTCTCGCACTGCCCCGGCTACCTGAGCGCGGAAGCGCTGGCCCAGAACGCCATGATGTTCATCCTGCTGCTCGCCGCCCAGTACAAGCAGGCGGTCGGCAACTTTCACGGCGGCACCTATTACCACCCGGAAGGCATCCGGCTGGACGGCAAGAAGCTGGCGATCATCGGCTACGGCGCCAGCGGCCAGCAGCTCGCCCTGCGCGCCCACCCGTTCGGGATCAAGATCTCGGCGATCGACGTGCGCATGATTCCGACCGAGGTGCTCGACCAGGTGCCCCTCGAGTTCCTGGGATCGCCCGAGGACATGGACGAGGTGATCGCCGAGTGCGACATCCTGTCGGTGAACCTGCATCTGAATGCGAGCACCCGCCACATCATCGACAAGCGCCGCATCGGCCTGCTGAAGCCGACGGCGTGGGTGATCAACGTCGCCCGCGGGGCGCTGATCGACGAGGAGGCGCTCTACAACGCGCTCCTGGCCGGCAACCTGGGCGGCGCGGGGCTGGACGTGTTCGAGGCCGAGCCCCCGGACAGCGACCATCCGGTGTTCTCGCTCCCCACCGTGTACGCGACGCCGCACACGGCCGGCGGCACGGAGTCGACCACGGAAAACCGTGCCCGCTTCGCCGCCGACAACCTGGACCGCATCGCCCGCGGCGAGGAGCCGCGCGGCGTGATCACCGGGCGCATCTCCTGAGCGGTCACCGGGCCCGAGGTCTTCTTCACTCCGCGGGGCCTTGCTGACTAAGTCTTATGACTAAGTCATTGTGAGTCCGCCATGGCACAAGTGACCGTGCACGAGGCCAAGACCCACCTGTCGCGCTTGATCCATCGGGCACAGGCTGGTGAGGAGGTGATCATCGCGCGCGGCGACAAGCCGGTGGTGCGGCTGGTCGCCATCGACGGCACGCCGCAGCCGCGAAGGCTGGGCGGGGCGCTTGGGCTGGTGGAGTACATGGCCGACGACTTCAACGCCGAGATCGACGACTTCGGAGCGTACGCGCCATCCGAGTCCTGATCGATACGCAGGTATTCCTGTGGAGCATGGATGCACCGCAGAAGCTCAGCGCCGAAGCGCGCTCCTTCCTCGAATCGAGCGAGCAGGACCTGTTCCTGAGCGCGGCCAGCTATTGGGAGATCTGCATCAAGGTGTCGATCGGCAAGCTGAGGCTCGCCGCCGGCTGGCATGCGACCGCCGATAGAGAGATGATACGGAACCGGATCGAGTGGCTGCCGATCGAGAAGTCCCATATGCAGGCGCTGGTCGACCTGCCGTGGATCCATCGCGATCCGTTCGATCGCCTGCTCGTCGCGCAGGCGATGATGGCCGGTTTGAGCCTGCTGACATCGGATCGAAATCTCCAGCGCTATCCGGTCGAAACCTGCTGGTGAGGAACGGCGATGGCTGAACACGACGATGCCGCGGCGGCGGCCCGGGAGTGGCTGGCCCTGCTCGACGCGGGCGAGTACCAGGCGTGCTGGGACGGAGGCTCGGCGCTGCTGCGCGGGGCGGTGAGCCCGGGCCAGCTCGCCAAGTCGCTGGGCTCGGCGCTGGAACCGATGGGCGCTCCGCAGTCGCGCGAGCTCGACGACGCCGACTACCACGAGACCCTGCCCGGCGCTCCGGACGGCCGCTACTGGGTGATGCGCTTCTCCGCCACCTACGCGCGCAAGCAGGCGGCGACGGAGACCGTCACGGCGTCGTGGGACGGCGACGCGTGGCGGGTGATCGGGTACTTTATCCGTTAGGCGCCGCCTGAAGGACCGGGGCAACTCGGCGGTTCGGCTTGCCGGCTCGCCCCGGCCGGCGTAGACTCGCGCGGCTTCCGGCCTCCTCCCCACACATGGCGAACATCGCACCCCAGACCGCGCCTCACCTGTCGGCGGCCGAGTCGACGACCAGCTACAAGAGCGTCCTGCGCCGGCAGACCCGCGCCCGGGCGTGGCGCATGCGCTCGTTCTACGGCCTCCTGCTGATGGCATTCGCGCTGCTGGCGGTGTTCAAGTACGCGCCGATGTGGGGCGTGTCGATCTCGTTCCTGGACTTCAATTTCTACGACGGCGTCCTGGGCAGCACCTGGAACGACTTCGCCCATTTCCGCCGCCTGTTCCGGGAGCCGTTCTTCCTGCGGGTGTTCCGCAACAACATCATCCTCAGCGTGCTGCACTTGGCGATCACGTTTCCCGCGCCGATCGTCCTGGCGCTGCTGCTCAACGAGGTACGGCACACCGTCTACAAGCGCACCGTGCAGTCCATCGGCTATCTCCCCCACTTCATGTCCTGGGTGGTGCTGTCCGGCATCCTGCGCGAGTTCCTGTCGCCGAGCACCGGTTTCGCCGGGTGGCTGTTCACCCAGCTCGGCCTGGATCCGGTCAACTGGTTCACCACCCTGGAGACGTTCCGTGGGCTTCTGGTAGGCACCGCCATCTGGCAAAGTGTGGGCTGGGGATCGATCATCTACCTGGCCGCCCTGTCCGGGATCGACCCGCAGCTCTACGAGGCCGGCGCCATCGACGGCACCAGCCGCTGGCAGAACGCCGTCCACATCACGCTGCCGTCGCTGGTGCCGGTGATCACCATCCTGTTCCTGCTGCGGCTGGGCAACCTCTTCGAACAGAGCTTCGAGCACGTGTTCATGATGTACAACGCGGCCGTGTACGAAGTGGGCGACATCATGGAGACCTACATCTTCCGTGTCGGAATCCAGGGCGGCGACTTCGATTACACGACCGCCGTCGGGCTGTTTCAGAACGTGCTGGGCCTGGTGCTGCTGGTCGTCGTCAACCAGATCACCCGCCGTTACAACGACTTCAGCGTCTGGTAGGACCCGATGGCCCTCGTAGCAAGCCGCACCTCGATCTCGGGCAAGTTCTTCGACGGCATCAACTACGTGTTGCTGGCGCTGTTCGCGCTGTCGATCGCCTACCCGTTCTGGACGCTGATCCTGCAGTCGTTCTCCTCCATCGACGCGGTCAACAGCCTGCGGCTCCGGATCTGGCTGGACGCCTGGCACCTGGAAGCGTGGGGGTTCGTCCTGCAGGACGACACGATCGGGCTGGCCTACTTCAACACCATCTTCCGCACGGTGGTGGGCACGGCGGCG
Organism: Spirochaetia bacterium; assembly: GCA_965202935.1. Lineage (GTDB taxonomy): Bacteria > Spirochaetota > Spirochaetia > SZUA-6 > Bin103 > CATQHW01. The sequence continues at coordinate 5,756,970 of OZ241879.1, read as the reverse complement.
ACCCTGCTGGTCACCTTCAGCGCCGCTTACGCGCTGTCCAAGAAGCTGTTGCCCGGCCGCGCGGTGCTGACGTTCCTGTTCGTGTTCACCCTGTTCTTCCAGGGCGGCCTGGTCCCCCTCTACCTGGTCGTGCGCCGGCTCGACCTGATCAACACGCGGCTCATCCTGATATTGCTGCCGGCGATGAGCGTCTTCTACATCATCATCTGCCGCAACTTCCTGATGACGATCGACGAATCGCTGGAGGAGTCCGCGGTCATCGACGGCGCCGGCTACTGGCGCGTGCTGTTCCGGATCATCATCCCGCTGTCGAAGCCGGTGCTGGCGACCGTCGCGCTGTTCGCGGCGGTCGGCCACTGGAACGACTTTTTCTTCCCACTGATCTTCGTCAACGACGACGACAAACGGGTGCTGCAGGAGTTGATCCGCGACCTGATGATGGACCTCAGCCTGCTGCAGACCGACGAGTTCATCTCCGAGCTGACCGAGGAGTTGCGCCAGTCCGAGCAGTTCCGGGAGTTGATGCGCATCCCGCCGAAGGCGGCGCAGGCGGCCACCGTCCTGCTCACCATCGGGCCGATCGTCTTCGTCTACCCGTTCCTGCAGAAGTATTTCGTCAAGGGCGTGATGCTGGGGTCGCTGAAGGGCTGACGGACCGGCCGGCGCCGAGCGGCGCCGGCATCAGCGCCAGGCCCTCTCGAACAGCCGCAGCAGGTTCTCTCCCATGATGCCGCGAACCTCCGCCTCGCCGTAGCCGCGCCGGGCCAGGCCCGCGGTGAGGTTGGGCACCTCTTCCGGGCCGGCGATGCCTGCCGGAAAGATCCAGGGAGGCGGCGGGTAGGCCCGGGAGCTGAAGCGGCCGGAGTCCCAGCTCTCCTGCGGGATCGAGCAGAAGTCCAGCCCGAAGCCGACGTGCTCGGCACCCACCAGCGCGACGACGTGGTCGATGTGGTCGAGCATCTGCTCCAGCGTCGGCTCCCGCCAGCGAACCATGCTCGGAAAGGCGGTTACGCCGATCACGCCGCCGCGCTCCGCGATCGCCGTGATCGCCTCGTCGGTGAGGTTGCGCGGGTTGCGGCAGACCGCGTCGGCATTGCAGTGGCTGGCGACCACCGGCTCCGACGATGCGGCGACGACGTCCATCGCGGTCCGGCGGCCGGCATGCGAGACGTCGAGCAGGATCCCCGCCTCGTTCGCCGCCCGCACCACCCGCGCGCCCGGGGCGCTCAAGCCGTTGTCGGCGGCCTCCGTGCAGCCGTCGCCGAACGGACTGCGATCGTTGTAGGTGAGCTGCAGCATGCGGACGCCGAGCCGCTGCAGGTTCCACGCCTCGTCCGGATCGTCGGCCAGCTCCGGCGGAGGCTTCTGCGCGTGGAAGAAGACGCCGATCCGTCCGTTCGCCCTGGCTGCGCGGACGTGGCGTGGCTCGGTCACGTGCAGCAGGGTGTCGTCGTCGCGGAACCGCCTGAACCACGCCGGGAGCTGTGCCCGCACCGCGGTCGCCGCAAACGCGGTCGTGCCGCCGGCCCGGATGCGCTGCCAGTACGCGCCGTGATCGTCGGGCCGTGCCAGCACCTCGGCGCCGTTGATGACGATCAGCTCCTGGTGGTCCATCGCGTCCCCGTGCCCCGCACCACGCCGAGCAGGGTGTCGACGTAGTCGCGGATCCCGAACAGCCGGCACCCGGCGTCGCCGACCAACCCGCGGCGCTGGTGGCCCATCCGGTCCCACAGAGCCCCCAGGCGCGGCCGGTCGAGCCCCATGAACCGCGCTCGCGGGTCGGACTGCCGCCGCTCTTCCCACCACATCGTCTCCACCACGTGCACGTAGGTGGACGAGTGGTAGTCCACCCCCAGCATCAGGAGGCGCCCGCCCCGGTCGAGGGCGCGGATCATCGGCGAGTGCGTCCCGTAGGTCCGGCCCCACGGCGAACGGTCCCAGGGAGACGGCAGCCCCTCTTCACGTCGGTGGCCGTCCACGAAGCTCGCAGCGTCCCTGCCGCGCGCGGCGACCGAGTGCGAGTAGTGGTCGGAGCGGACCGTCCCCGGCATGCGGCGGAAGAACTCGGTGAGCCACCCGACCGACGACGGCGCGGTCTGAAGGTCCCAGCTCGCGGCCCGCCAGTCGCGCCCTCCGTCCAGGTTGAAGGACGGCATCAGCAGCAGCCCGCCGCCGATCGCGTCCATCAGGGCATCGACGACCGACTGCGCGCCGCCGGCCACCTCGCCCAGGCTCTTGAACGATGAGTGGACGAACAGCGTGTCGCCGTCGCGCACGCCGAGCGCGCGCAGATCCCGGGCCAGAGAGGTTCGCGTATGCATGGTGCTCCGCTGGAGTTGGTTGGACATCCCGCAGGTCGCCTTCTACTACTTCCACAACCGGGTCGGCAACGTCCCTGACCAGCGGTGGCATAATCGGAGTCCCATGCAGCGACTCGACACCCAACACCTCTGGATCAGCGGCGAGGACGGCTACTTCCGCTACCGCATTCCCGCTCTCACGGTGACCGCCGCCGGCACCGTGCTGGCATTCTGCGAGGCCCGCAAGTACACCGGCGGGGATTCGGACCAGATCGACCTGCTGGTCCGGCGCAGCAGCGACCACGGCAGGACCTTCGCACCGCCACAGCTCGTGGCCACCGAGCCGGACTGGGTATGCGGCAATCCGGCGCCGGTGGTGGATCGCGATACCGGAAGCATCTGGCTGCCGTTCTGCAAGAACCGCCGCGACGGCGACGAGCGCATGATCTGCCACGGGCAGGCGCCGCGCACGGTCTGGGTCACCGCCAGCCACGACGACGGCGTCACCTGGGAGGAGCCGGTCGAGATTACGGCACATGTCAAGCAGCCCGACTGGACCTGGTACGCCACCGGTCCCGGCCACGGCATTCAGCTCGCCTCCGGCCGCCTCCTGATCCCCTGCGACCACATCGTCGCCCGCCACTACGAGGCGCACGATCCCTACCACTCCCACGTCATCTACTCCGACGACCACGGCGCTACCTGGACCATCGGCGGCAGCGCCGACGAGGGCACCAACGAGTCGATCGCGGTGCAGACCGACGACGGCTGGCTGTGCCTCAACTGCCGCAACAAGAGCATCCTGCGCCATGCCGAGGGCGGCCAGCATCGTGCCGTGGCGTGGAGCAACGACGGCGGCCGGACGTTCTCTCCGATCGTGCGCGACGTGGCGCTGCCAGAACCGATCTGTCAGGCGAGCATGTGCCGCTACCCCGGCGCCGACGGACGCCAGCGGATCCTGTTCAGCAACCCCGCGGCGACCACCCGGCGCCGCATGACCGTGCGCCTCAGCTACGACGGGTGCCGCAGTTGGCCGCTGGCGCGGGTGCTGAACGAGGGCGCGGCGGCCTACTCCGATCTGTGCGTGACGGACGACGGGATGGTCTGCTGCCTGTACGAGAGCGGTTCCGGCAACGACCCCTACGATCGCCTGACCCTGGCACGCTTCAACCTGGAGTGGCTCACCCGCGGCGCGGATGTCGCCGGCAGCAGCGGTTCGTGAGCCCAGCGCGCCGTTGACGCCCCTTGGCCGGTCTGAGAGGGTGGCGCCGAGGTATCCATGAAGACACTCCTGAAGAGACTGATTCTCCTGGCGGCAGCGCTGCCGCTGTTCGTCACGCTGGCACATGCGCACGACGACTGGTTCGTCGGGTCGGGCGTGCCGGTGCAGTACAACTCGCCCGCCGAGTTCGAGGCGGCCTCCGGACGCACGCTGACGTATGGCGAGGCGCCGGTGCTGGCCGCGCTGGTGGCGTCAGGCGATCTGCCGCCGGTCGGCGAGCGCCTGCCGAACGATCCGATCGTCATCGCGCCGGCCCACCAGATCGGCGTCTACGGCGGCACCCTGGTGATTCCCGGCGATCCCGGCTGGATCAACGACGAGTACATGCGCCAGTGGGGCCTCACCATACCGGTGAACGGCGAAACGCTGCTGCCCAACGTGTTCGCATCGTACGAGCCCAATGCGGATGCGTCGGTGTACACCATCCGCTTGCGGGACGGCCTGCGCTGGAGCGATGGCGAGACGTTCGACACCGAGGACATCCGTTTCTGGTTCGACCACGACGCCGCGGACACCGAGCTCAACCCGCACGGCGTCGGCAATCTCAAGGTCGGCGGGGTGATGGCCACCCTGAACGTGGTAGACGACGTCACCTTCCAGTTCCAGTTCGCCGGCCCCTACCCGAATCTGCCCAACAACATGATGCGCTGGTTCCCCGATTCCTTCCTGCCGGAACACTACATGGGCCAGTTCCATCCCGGCGTCGCCGGGCGGGACAAGGCGGAGAGCGTGGCCAAGGAGGCCGGTTTCACCACCTGGATGGCGTATTGGAAGGAATACGTGATCTGGAGCAACTTCAACACCGATCTGCCCGTCATCCACCCGTGGAGGCTGGAGAGCAAGAGCGACACGCTGGGCGTGTACGGCCGCAACCCCTACTACTACAAGGTGGACGTGGCCGGGAATCAGCTTCCCTACATCGACGGCATCCGCGTTCCGCTGATGGGGATGGGCAGCGACGCCTATCTGCTGCAGGGCCTGGCAGGCGAGATCGACTTCGGCCTGCGCGGCGACTTCGGCGACATCTCGAACTTCAGCGTGCTGCGCAACGCGGAGGAAGACGGCAACTTCAGGCTGCACGCGGCCATGTCGGCGATCATGTATCACGGCACCGTGTACTTCAATTTCACGAGCGAGGACGCGGAGCGGCGAGAGCTGTTCAACGACATCGACTTCCGGCGCGCCGTAGCCCTGGCGATCGACGGACAGGAGATCAACGACCTGCTGTTCCGCGGTCAGTACACGCTGTCGCAGACACCGGTGGCGGGCGACCTGGTGCACCCGGCCGACGAGCCGTACAAGGAGCATGATCTCGACGCGGCGAACGCCATGCTCGACGAGTTGGGCTTGGCGTGGAACTCCAACCGCACCGCGCGCACCTTCCCGAGCGGCAAGCCGTTGGAGCTGTTCGGGCTCGTGGAGACCGACAAGAGCGCCGAAGTCGCCATGTCGGAAATCTACAAGGAGCAGTTCAAGAAGGTCGGCATCGAGTTCCTGATTCGACCCTACGCCGGCGATGCGTACGGGGAGAAACTGACCACCGGCGACTATGACATCCTGGTCGGCCCGGTCGATATCGGACGCGGCATTCCGACCGCCAGCATCGCGCGTTTCCCGCACGTGGTGCCGAGCAATCCGCAGGGCTACCACGTCTCCACACCGTGGGCGCGCTGGCTGCACTCGGGCGGCGCCGAGGGAGCCGAGCCGCCGGACGGGGTGAAGAGGCTGTACGAGCTTTCCGAGGAGTACCCGCGCGCCCGGACCGTCGACGACAGGAAGCGGATCGAGCAGGAGGTCGTGCGGATCTTCAGCGAAGGTCTGTGGTCGATCTCGCCGCTGGAGTCGAAGGTCGACATCCCGCAGGTCTCCTTCTACTACTTCCACAACAGGGTCGGCAACGTGCCGGACGAGCCGCTGAGCTCCGAGGCCAGCTACCTGTTCTTCGATGTCCTGTTCCTGGGCCAGTAAACCGGCCTGCCAGTAGACCGCCGCCCGTCGCTGTCCGCCGCCATGCGCAACCGCGTGGCGGCGGACGCGGCCCTTTCTGACCGATGACCATCTACGTGCTGCGGCGCGTGCTGATGATGATACCGGTGCTGCTGATCGGCAGCGTGATCGTGTTCGTCATCATCCAGCTTCCCCCCGGCACCGTGATCGAGGCCAAGATCGCCCTGATGCGCAACCGCGGCGTCGAGATCACCCCGGAGCTGGTCGCATCGCTGAACGCCCAGTACGACCTCGACAAGCCGATCATGGTGCAGTACTTCTTCTGGCTGGGGAACATACTGCGCGGCGACTTCAGCTACTCGATGCTGTTCAACAAGCCGGTCAGCGCGATCCTGGCCGAGCGCCTGCCACTCACCGCGCTGATGTCGTTCATCTCGTTCCTGCTGCTCAACGCGATGGCAATCCCGATCGGCATCGTGTCGGCGGTGCGGCAACGCACCTGGCTCGACTACTGCATCACCTTCATCGGCTTCATCGGGCTGGCGGTGCCCAACTTCATCTTCGCCCTGGTGCTGTCGTGGATGGTGTTCACGCTCACCGGCAGCACCGCCACCATCGGCCTGATGTCGCAGCAGTACCTGGACGCGCCGTGGAGCCTGCCCAAGTTTCTCGATCTGTTGAACCACCTCTGGATCCCGGCCATCGTCATGGCCACCGCCGGCACCGCGGAGCAGGTACGGATCATGCGCGCCAACCTGCTCGACGAGCTGGAGAAGCCCTACGTGATGGTGGCCCGCTCCAAGGGGGTGAGCGGCGCGCGGCTGCTGCTGAAGTACCCGTTCCGGGTGGCCCTGAACCCGTTCATCGTGCGCCTGGGATGGCTGCTGGCCAGTCTCATGTCGGGCGAGCTGATGGTGTCGGTCACCCTGGGCCTGCCCACGCTGGCGCCGATTATGCTGCAGGCCGTCATGGCGCAGGACATGTTCCTGGCCGGCAGCATCCTGTTCATCGAGCTGGGCCTGACGGTGGTGGGCATTCTGCTCTCCGACATCCTGCTGGGGATCGTCGATCCCCGCATCCGGGACGCGGTGTGAGCACCTCGGGCACGTCGCTGCAGACAGGCGGTCCGCAGGCGGCGACCGGTCAACGCGCCTACGCCTCCCAGTGGCAGCTCATGCGCTGGCGCTTCCTGCGCCACCGCGTCGCCGTGGTGGCGCTCGGCTTCATCGGCTTCCTCTATCTCGGCGTCATCTTCGCGGAGTTCATCGCCCCCTATGATCCCCGCGCCTACGACGAGGAGTTCACCCTGGCGCCGCCACAGCGGATCAGGTTCTTCGACGCCGACGGCCGCTTCCACCTGCGCCCGTTCGTGCACCCGATCGTCAAGACTGTCGATCCCGACACCTGGGAGTACCTCTACTCGGTGGACACCACCATCGTGCAGCCGCTGTACCTGTTCGTGCGCGGCGACCCCTACCGCATGTGGGGATTGATTCCCGGCGACCTGCACCTGTTCGGCCTGCGCGACGGCCGCATCTTCAGCCTGCTGGGCAAGGACTCGCTCGGGCGCGACCTGTTCTCCCGCATCGTGTACGGGTCGCGCGTTTCGCTGACCGTGGGCTTCGTCGGCATTCTGATCGGGTTCTTCCCCAGCCTGTTCATCGGCGGCATGGCGGGGCTGCTTGGAGGGGCGGTGGACAAGGTGATCATGCGCATCACCGAGACCTTCATGAGCGTGCCCACGCTGCCGCTGTGGATCGCGCTGGCGGCGGCGCTGCCGGTGCGGCTCTCGGTGGTGCAGCGCTACGTGCTGATCACGGTGATCCTGGCGTTGATCGGGGTCGTCACCGGCGGCAGCCGTACCGTGCGCGGCAAGTTCATGGCGCTCAAGCGGGAGGAGTACATCCGCGCCGCTCGCCTCGACAACGTCGGCGACGGCAAGCTGATCTTCTCCTACCTGCTGCCCTCGTTCCTGAGCCACACCATCGCCGAGCTCACCCTGGCGATTCCCGGCATGATCCTGGGCGAGACCGCGCTCAGCTTCATCGGCCTCGGGTTGCAGCCCCCGGCGATAAGCTGGGGCGTGATGCTGCAGGAGTGCCGCCACCTGCGCAACCTGATCGCGGCGCAGTGGCTGTTCATCCCGGCACTCTTCGTGGTGGCCGCCATCCTGGCGTTCAACTTCATCGGCGACGGCATGCGGGACGCCGCCGACCCGTACTCCAAGGTGTGAAAGGCCAAGGTGTGATGATGGGCGCGGCGCTGCTCGAGGTGGAAGACCTGCACGTGGCCTTTCCCTCCAAGGAGGGCATGGTGCGGGCGGTGAACGGCGTCAGCTTCGCCCTGCATCGCAACGAAGTGCTCGGCATCATCGGCGAGAGCGGCTGCGGCAAGAGCGTCACGGCGCTGTCGATCCTCGGCATCCTGCCGCCGGTGGCGCGGGTGACCGCAGGCACCATCCGCTACCACGGCGCGGGCGGCACGGTGACCATCACCGGCGAAGCGCGCGAGAGCGCGACCATGAAGTCGCTGCGCCGCAACGACGTCTCGATGATCTTTCAGGAGCCGATGACCTCGTTCAGCCCCGTGCACACCATCGGCAACCAGATCACCGAGGCGATCGCGATGATGGACGAGGCGCAGAGCATTCCCCGGCAGCGCCGGCAGCGCGAGTTGAACGAGCGCGCGCTCGACGTGCTCGGCCGTGTCGGCCTGAACGACCCCGACATCCTGGCCGCCTACCCGCACAACCTGAGCGGCGGCATGCGCCAGCGGGCGATGATCGCCATGGCCGTGGCCTGCGAGCCGCGCATCCTGATCGCCGACGAGCCCACCACCGCGCTCGACGTGACGCTGCAGGCGCAGGCGCTGAACTTGATGCTGGAGATGCAGCGCAGCATGCAGATGGCGGTGATCCTGGTGACCCACGACCTGGGGGTGATCGCCGAGATCACCGAGCGCGTCGTGGTGATGTACCTCGGGCGGGTGGTGGAGACGGCGCCGGTCGGCTCGCTGTTCGCGCGGCCCGAGCACCCCTACTCGCGCGCGCTGCTGGCGTCGATCCCGCGCCTCAGCGGCCCGATCGAGGCGCTTGCGCCGATCCGGGGCATGGTGCCGAGTCCGTACGAGATGCCGCCCGGGTGTCCGTTCCACACCCGTTGCGACGAGTTCGTGCCGGGGCGCTGCGATCGCGACACGCCGGCCACGGTGGCCGTCGCGCCGGACCATGAAGTCGCATGCCTGATGCGTTGAGCCAACCCATCATCGCGGCCGAGCGGCTCAGCAAGAGCTACGCCAAGGAGTCGGGCCTGCTGCGCCGCCGGCAGGGCGAGGTGCGCGCTGTCGATCGGATGTCGTTCACGCTGGCGCGCGGCGAGACGCTGGCGCTGGTGGGGGAGAGCGGCTGCGGCAAGACCACCACCGGGCTGTGCATCGTGCGCAGCGAGGAGCCGACCGGCGGTCGAATCTGGTATACGCCGCAGCCCGGCGCGCCGCCGCGCGACATCGTGCAGATGGAGGCCACCGAGCTGCGCGCGCTGCGGCGCGCGGTGCGGGTGGTGTTCCAGGACCCCTTCGCCTCCCTCAACGCGCGCATGACCGTGCTGCGCATCGTCGGCGAGCCGCTGATCAACAACGGCTTGATCCAGGGCGGCGCCGATCTCAAGGAACGGGTCGCGGCGATGTTGAGCCTGGTGCAGCTCGACCCGGTCTACATGAACCGCTACCCGCACTCATTCTCCGGCGGCCAGCGGCAGCGGCTGGCGTTCGCGCGTGCGTTCATCCTGCAGCCGCGGGTGGTGATCGCCGACGAGCCGGTCTCGGCACTCGACGTGTCCGTGCAGGCACAGATCCTCAACCTGATGCGCAGCCTGCAGGCCCGGCACGCCATGAGCTACCTGTTCATCGCCCACAACCTGGCGGTGGTGCGCTACCTGAGCGACCGGGTGGCGATCATGTACCTGGGCCGCATCGTGGAGCTGGCCAGCCGCGCCGAGATCTTCGCACGGCCGAAGCATCCCTACACCGAGCTGCTGCTCACCTCCTCACCCAATCCCGACCCGACCGCCCGCAAGCTGCACCTGGTCAAGGCGGGCGAAAGCCCCTCGTACGGAATGCTTCCGGCCGGCTGTCCGTTCCATCCGCGCTGTCCCTACCGCGAACCGCGCTGTACCGTGGAGAAGCCGGAGCTGGAGGAGACCGGCACGGAAGGCGGCGGATCGCACCAGGTGGCGTGCCACCTCCACGGGCAACTCTCCCTGCGCACCTTCAACGACTGACAGAGGTTGGTGGGTGTGGGGTGGTGGATGGTGTCGAGGCTGCCCGCTTTTGTGAGAGACTACCGGGAACCGCTGCCATGAGCACGATAGCTCCCGATGCCGTCGCCACGCAGACGGCTCCCGTTGAGCATGACTGGGCCGCGAATCCGAGGATTCAGTGGTACCGGTCACCGCTGCCCATCGCCGAGCTCCGCGCCCTGTCGCAACGGCGGACGCTGCGCCCGCTGCTGCACTGCCTGGGCTTCCTGGCCCTGCTGATGGTGACCGGCACGGCGGTGGTGCTCGTCCACCGCCACCTGAGCTGGCCATGGCTGATTCCCGCGCTGTTCGTGCACGGCACCCTGTTCCGGACGCTGCAGCACTCGCGCCACGAGCTGTCGCACCGCACCGTGTTCCGCTCCAGGGTGGTAAACGAGGTGTTCCTGCGCCTCTTCTCCTTCCTCCACTGGTCGAGCCCCGACCACTTTCGCGCCAGCCACGTGCGCCACCACCAGTACACCGTGCACGACGACCTCGATCAGGAGGTGCGGCTGCCGCGCCCGCTGCGGCCGCTGCAGTGGGCGGGCCGCTTCGTGCTGGCGGTGCCCGGCATGGTCGGAGAGATCAGGGCGCTGCTGCGCTGGAGCCTGGGCCGGCTGGCCGACAATCCGTGGGAGCAGCGCTGCTTTGCCGACCGCCCCCAGGGGCAGGGCGACGCCGCCAAGCGCGCGGCGCTGTTCGGCTGGTCGCGCGTCGTGCTGGCCGGGCATGTGCTGCTGGCGGCGGTGTTCGTCGCGACCGGCCAGTGGATGCTGCTACTGGTGGTGACCTTCGCCCGCTGGCTGGCGCCGTGGCTGAGCTTCCTGTTCATCGAGACCCAGCACTCCGGGCTGTGCTCGGACGTGCCGGACTTCCGCCGCTGCTGCCGCACGGTCCTGCTGGGACCGGTGACGCGATTCCTCTACTGGCACATGAACTACCACGTCGAGCACCACATGTACCCCAGCGTCCCGTTCTACAACCTGGGCAGGCTGCGGCAGGCCATCGCCGCCGACCTCCCTCCCGCCACGCGCGGCCTGTGGCGGTCCTGGGCGCAGATGCTCCCCATCCTGTGGCGCCAGCGCCGCGATCCCGGCTATGTCTTCACGCCTCCCCTTCCGACCGGACCGAGCTGACATTCCGGCCGCAACAGCGCCGGATCGGCGCGAAGATCGGCCGCATGATCGCGTGAACGCCTAACCAGCCGTACCGGATGGTATGATCCCACGCAGGGAAGGCAACCAAGTATGCTGAAGACGCTTGCGTTGCGGGGATTCCGCGGCTTCGAGTCCTACGAACTGACGGACTTGGCGACCGTGAACCTCATCGTCGGCAAGAACAACTGCGGCAAGACGACGGTCCTCGAAGCGATCGAGCTGCTCGTGTCGAACGGCCATCCCTTTGTGTTGCACGACGTTGCCGGCCGCCGGGGAGAGATGACTTCGGCGGGGAACAGCGTGGAAGTTTCCCACTTGTTTTTTGGGCATGTCTGCGAACCTGGTGCTTGTTTCAAACTGTCGGCCAACGACGGCGCTCGCTCGTTGTCTGCCCGCATCGTGTCGCTCGATGACGTAGGAGAAGATGCAGGCCCGTGGCCCGACCGAAGGGGGCTTTCGGACGAGCCCGACCCTGCGTTCGGGCTGCGCCTTGCGAGCGGATCGGGGGAAAAAGAGAACGTGCTGCCGGTAACTGAGGATGGCACGATCCCGAGCTCACGCTGGCCGAGAACCATACGCAACGTGGCTTCTGACGCGCCGGTTCGCTTTCTCACCCTGGAGTCCTTGGCATCTGAGCGTATGCGAGATGCATGGGACGAAATTCTTGCCGAGGGCCGGGAGGACGAGATCGCTCACGACATGGAGTTTCTGGTGCCGGAGATCGACTCGATCCACTTTCTGACCGGCAGCAGACTGCGGGAAAGTGGTATTCTGGTGGGACGCGGCGACGGAGGCCGCCGGATGCCGATCGGCAGCTACGGCGATGGCCTGCGCCGCCTACTTGCGTTGAGGCTCGCCGCCGCCGGGGCGAACCGTGGATTCCTGCTCGTCGACGAGATCGACGCCGGCCTGCACTGGACCGTCATGGAAGACGTGTGGCGGCTCTTCGTCGAAGTGGCAAGAAAGTCCGACATGCAGATCTTCGCGACGACGCACAGCTTGGACTGTATTCGCGGGCTCGGGTCACTGGTAAGGTCGCGACCTGACCTCGGTGCAGAAGTCTCCCTACAGAAGGTGCACCCGTCGCTGGAGCGAGCCGTAAGCTTCGCGGGCGAGCAGATCGCTGTTGCCGTCGAACAGCAGATCGAGCTCCGCTGACGGATGCCACATAATGAACCGTCCATTCTTCGCGTCGAAGGCAAGGACGATGAACATGCAATAGGGCATCTGCTGTTGAGACATCGCATAGACTGCAAACGCATCCCGGTCGAAATCAAGAGTCCGGACGATACTGGCTACCAAACTACCAGCGGGAAAGATGCACTGCTCAAAGGAATGCCGACGGAAGTGATGAGCAGCACCGGACGATCGGTGGGATTCGTCCTGGATGCCGGAGATCGGTGGACAGCCGTGCGCGATCGGCTCAGCGGAGTTGACTTGGCGCTACCTGACCAGATTCCACAGGAGGGCTTCGTCGGCGAAGCGAGCACGGTTCAGGCGCGCGTCGGGGTCTGGTTGATGCCGGACAACCGGCGATCGGGCGCCTTGGAAGAGTTTCTGCAGGATCTCGTCCACAGCAACGATCCACTGCTTCCGATCGCAGAGCGGTCGACTCACGATGCCAGGAACCAAGGCGCACGCTTTCCCGATGCCGCACAGCTCAAAGCCGTGCTGCACGCGTGGCTCGCTTGGCAGCAGAGACCGGGCTTGCCCTATGGCGTGGCCATTCGAGCCCAATACTTCGCCCACGACAGCGCCGCCGCACTGGCATTCGTCGAGTGGTTCAAGCGCGTCTTCCTGTAGCTGCTGAGGATCCGCGCCTGCCGGCGGGACACGGGCAGCACCTTCGGCCCTGCACCGACGGGTCTTCACCCCGGGCTCGGTAGCGATACAGGTCCAGTGCAATCGCGGGCCACCCCAAATCAACCAAGGTTATCGAGGGTTACGCGAAGTCGATAACTTTCCTGCGCTGGGATTCGATGCCTTGGAGGCCGCCTGGTCGAACGGAGCGAGCGCACTCCAAGGCTCGCCGTTACCGGCTACGCCGGGAGCTCACTCGTCCCCGACGGCACCAAAGGCAGCCTGAGGCTCCGGGTGGACCGTGGCGGCGGCTCCCGCCTGGATCTCCCGGACCTCGGATTCGACGGCGGCCACGGCCTCCTCGCCCGAGGCGACCTCCAGCATCAACTTCGCCGCATAGTCCCCGCCGGCAGGGAGCTCCACCACCCGGCCGGCGTCGCGCTCGACGCTCTTGAGGTTGGGGAAGTTGGTGCCCGGCTCCAGGCCGGTCACGTAGCCGTCGCGCTCGCCGGCGGTGTTCTTCCACAAGCTGAAGCAGGGCAGCTCGCCGACGTCGAAGCGCATCACGGCGGCGGCGGTCCGCGAGGCGTTGACCAGCGCGGCGAGGGTGGCCGTATCGCCCGGCCGGGCGGCCGGCCGGATCCAGTACGCCTGCTGGACGAAGCCGGGAGCCGGGCCGTGGTAGCGGTCGATTTCGGCCACGCCCTCGGCCGAGCGGGCGTCGCGAGGCGCCGCCTCGCTGAACGGCAGCAGCACGCGGCTGCCGGCTTCCAGGAACGGCGGGCCGTAATTGCAGTGGTAGAGGAGCTGCAGCTCGGCCGGCGTATCCTGCAGGTTGCGCACCGTGTCGGCGATGGTGATCCGCGACGAGTCGGGACCCGCCGAGATCGAGGTCGACAGCCGCAGCGACGGCAGGAACAAGCCGGCCTCGTCCACCTGTCCGGTGACGGTGATCACCCGCGCGGCCGCGTCCGCGGTGACCTGCACGGTGTGTGCCGGCAGGTTGGCGATCATGCCGTGCAGCGTCAGATCGACCGCTTCCGCAAGGCCGCCGGCGTCCACCCTCGCGTCGGTCCCCGGCATGCCGTTCGAGTCCAGGCCGCAGCGCACGATCCACTCGTCGAAGCCGCGCAGCCAGCCGACGCCGCCGCGCTCGGCCGGATCGATGAACGCCGGATGCACCGGGCCGCGCACCGGCGACCGCCAGCCAAGAGCCTGCCCGCCGTAGCTCCCCCGCCACACGCCCATGCCGCGGGTCGGCACCACGCTGAAGGACAGCTCACCGCAGGTCACCTCGATCAGGTCCACGCCGTCGCGGAGTCCGCCGCGCAGGCGCCGCTTGCGCACGGCACAGCCGGGAATGCCGAGCTGCTCCGGTCCCAGTTCCAACGTTTCGACCCACAAACCCGACGCCGCGTCGGTCAGCACCCAGCTCCGTTCCATGACCGCCGACCATAACGAGGGGCCGTGCCGGTGGCAACGCGGCGGAGAAGCCGCGCGTCGCGTGGCCATCGACCGCCGAGTCGTGCAACGCTCACGCGCACCATGCACACCACCGGTCAGGAGCGTTGATCATCGCTGACCCCGCATCGTCCAGCGTTCTGGCGCTGGCCTCTCAGGCTGACGGTATCGACGCGTTGCGCCCGCACCACCGGGATCAGGCCGAGGCCGGCATCGACCGGCTGCGCGACGCGGCGGCCCGAGAGGGTCGAGACGAGCTCGGCGCGGCGCTGGAGACGCACGCGGGAGAGGTCTTCTTCTCGTTCCTCTGCGGCAACAGCCCGCACCTGAGCCTGCTGCTGCAGCGCGACCTGGAGCTCACCCAGGCGCTCGTGGCCGACCCGCCCGACGCGATCACCACCCGCGTGCGCGGCGAGCTGGCCGGCGCGGACCCGGCCATGGACCGCGACCAACTGCTGACCTTCCTGCGCCGCCAGCGCAACCGCGTAGCCGTCCTCGCGGCCGTGTACGACTGCTTCGAGATCTGCGGCGTCATGGAGTGCGCGGAACTGCTGTCCGACATGGCCGACCACGCCGTGCGCCTGACCGTCTCCCACCTGCTCCTTGACCGGGTCGAGCGCGGCGACCTGGAACGGCCGGACGGGGACCGGTGGGGCTACTTCGTCCTGGCGATGGGCAAGCACGGGTCCCGCGAGCTCAACTACTCGTCCGACATCGACCTGATCGTCCTCTACGACCCGGAGTCGGTCCGCTATACCGGTTCCCGAACCCTCAGCGACTGCTTCGTGCGGGTCACGCAGGATCTGGTCCGCATCCTGCAGACGCGCACCGCCGACGGCTACGTGTTCCGCACCGACCTCCGGCTGCGCCCCGACCCGTCATCCACGCCGGTCGCCATCACCGTCGACTTCGCCCTGAACTACTACGGACGTTTCGGGCGGACCTGGGAACGGACGGCGCTGATCAAGGCGCGGCCCGTGGCCGGTGACCTGACGGCCGGGGCGGCCTACCTGGAGCGGCTTTCGCCGTTCATCTGGGACGAGGCGCTGGACTTCACCTCGGTAGAGGAGATCCGTTCGGTGAGCCAGCAGATCCACGACTTCCACGGCCACGGCGCCGTCCGCGCTGCCGGGCACAACGTCAAGCTCGGCCGCGGCGGCATCCGCGAGATCGAGTTCTTCGTCCACATGCACCAGTTGGCGCACGGCGGCCGCAACCGCCGGCTGCGCGGTTCCCGACTGCTGGCGATGCTGGAGACGCTGGACGGCGAGCACCACATCATGCCGCGGGAAACGTCGGCCCTGCGCGACTCCTACCTGTTTCTGCGGCGCGTCGAGCACCGCCTGCAGATGGTCAACGACGCGCAGACGCAGGTGCTTCCGGATTCCGACGAAGGGCTGGAGCACATCGCCGCCTTCATGGGACTCGCCTCGGCGCAGGAGCTGGTGCGCCGGATCGAGTCCGTGGCCGGCGAGGTCCACGACCTCTACCGCACGCGCTTCAACGTCCCCGAGAGCGAGCAGGACATCAGCGCCGTCCTCCTGGACGGACCGGACGAGCACCCGGACGCCGTCGCCAAGCTGGAAGCGGCCGGATTCACGCGGGCTCCCGAGGCCATCGCGACCTTCCGGGGATGGGCGGAAGGACGCTATCAATCCACCGGCTCGGAACGTGCCCGCACCATCATCCGCGAGATCCTTCACGAGATCGTCGACGCGCTGGGCAGGACCCCCGATCCCGACCGCGCCCTGGCTCGCATGGACCGCTTCCTGGCGGCCCTGCCGGAAGACCTCTCGTTCTTCTCCATGCTCAGGGCCAACACCTGGCTCCTCAACCTCATCGCCGTCGTGATGGGCAGCGCTCCCCGCATGGCCGATGTCCTGGAGGGCAATCCGCGGCTCCTGCAGGCCGTCCTGGACCCGTCGTTCTTCCTGCCGATCCCGGAACGCGAGGAGCTGGCCCGCGAGCTCGAGGAGCGCCTGGCCGGCCGGCGGGACGTCGCGGAACGGGTCGAGCAGGTGGCCGCCTGGGCCGGCGACCGCCGGTTCCAGGTGGCCGTGCAGGCCCTGGAGAACCTGGTCACCGTGGACGAGGCTTCCCTGGGCCTGTCGGACATCGCGGGCGCGGTCATCGAGCTCCTCCTGCAGGACGTGTTGGAAGATGTGCACGCGCAGCACGGTCCGGTACCGGGCGGCGGCTGCGCGGTCGTGGCCCTGGGCAGGCTCGGGGCCGGAGAGATGACGTTCGGCTCGGACCTGGACCTGCTGTTCGTTGCGGACTTCGAGGCCGGGGCGAGGTCCGCGGGCGCGCGGCCCATCGAAGCGCGAGCCTTCTATCGACGGGCGGCCGCGGAGCTGGTCGACCGCGTCCGCAGTCCGTCGACGTACGGCCGGCTCTACGAGCTGGACGAGCGCCTGCGGCCGTCGGGCCGGATCGAGGTGCCCCTGACGACCCTCGACGAGTTCCGGGACCATTACGGCGGCGCTGCGGTCACGCTGGAGCTGTTGGCGCTGACCCGGGCCAGTGTCGTCTGCGGCGATCCGGCCACCTCCGCGGCGATCGCGGCGGCGATCGGAGGGGTGCTCGCCCGCCCGCGCGACGCCGGCCGGCTGCTGCAAGACGTGGCGCGCCGGCGCGAGGCCATCGCCGCCGAGCGTCCCTCGGACGACCCGTTCGATGTCCAGCACGCGCGCGGGGGACTGGTGGACCTCGAGTCCCTGGCGCAATACCTGCGGCTGCGTCACGCCCACGAAGCGCCGGAGGTGCTGGTGGGAGCGACCGCGCCGTGTTTCGAGGCCCTGGGCGAGGCGGAGGTGATCCCGGAAGACGAGGCGAGATTCCTCGCGGGCGCCGTGCGGATGCAGCGCACGCTGCAGGGGATGCTCCGGCTGACGTGGAGCCAGGGCGCGCCGGTGCGCGACGCCCCGGCGTCGATGCGGCTGAAACTGGCGGCCGCGCTGGAGTGTGAGGGACTCGACGATCTGGAGGCGAAGCTGCGCGAGACGCAGGCGGCAGCGTTCGCCGTCTACCAGCGACGCATCGGTTAGCGATGGCCTGCGGCTGCTCGTCCGCATCCGGCCCGGACGGCCAGCGGCGGCGCCGCGGGAACGGCGGGGCGTGCCCCGGAACCAGTCCTTTCTTTACGCGCCAGGCACCACGCATGGCGCGCCGCTACCGCCGGCGCGGGCCGGAGCCAGTACAGCGCAAGCTGTTGGCGGGGCTGGCCGTAGCCGGCACCACCGGTGCCACGGTACTGGAGATCGGCTGTGGAACCGGCGATCTGACGCGACGCGTGCTCGCTGCCGGGGCGGTCAGCGCGGTCGGCATCGACATCGCCGACGGCATGATCGATCAGGCGCGTGCCGCCGCGGCGCGCACCGGTACGGCGCCGCGGACGACCTTCCTGGTCGGAGATGCGGTGGAACGGGCCGAGGAGTTGCCGCCGGCGGGCATGGTGCTGCTGGACAAGGTGCTCTGCTGCTACCCGGAGATCGACGCGCTGCTGGCGGTAACACTGGAGCGCGCACAACACCTGTATGCGGTGGTGGTTCCACGGCCGCACTGGCTCGTAGCGATGGTGTGGCGGCTCGGCATCGCCCTGTTCAGACTGCTGCGCAGCTCCTTCCATCCCTACTACCACGACTGGCAGCGAACCGCGGCCACCATCGAGGCCTCCGGCTTCCGGCGCATCTTCGCCGCCAGCACCCTGGCCTGGGAGGCATGGATCTTCCGCCGCCACGCAGTCATCCGAGCAGATGAACGTGCCTCGGCGACCGGAGGGCCGTGGTAGCATATCCGCATGCGGTTTGAGCGCATCACCGTTGATCCGGCGCAGATGGGCGGGGTGCCGTGCATTCGGCGCCTCCGCATACCGGTGACTACGGTCGTCGGCCTCGTAGCGCAGGGGATGACCGAAACGCGGATCGTCGAGGAGTATCCCGACCTCGAAGTCGAGGATGTCCGCCAAGCCCTCGCGTATGCGGCAGCCGCGGTCGATGAGCGCCAAGTGCCGCTGCTCGATCTGTCGTCAGGAACCGCGGAACAACTCCAGTTGGCCAGCGCCGCCCTCTGATGCGGAGACCGGCTCCTGCGGTGACGGTTCAGCGTCGTCCGGCGCGCAGTGTCTGATCGGACCGCTCGACGCCTTCGGCCAGACGCCGGACGAAGTCGCCCCGATGCACGCGGTCGGGCAGGTCGAAGATGTCAGCGAGTGTGCTCATGGTGCGCAATTACACCGGCCAGGCGATCAGTGCCAGGCGCGCCAGTTCCTCCTGTCGGCGCGCGATTTGGTGCGGCGTCCAGTCTTCGACATCGGCGACCATCCTGGTGAGCCGGTACGGGGATGTACCGTAGAGACGTCGCTTGTCGGCGAATCTCTCGCTCTTCAGGGCGGCGTTGCTGCTTGCCTGGAGCAGCACCTGATTGCCCAGACGGTTGACGTACATCGCAGCCTCATCCACGTTGAACTGCGGCCAGTTGCCCTCGGGTTTCTTCGGCAGGATGTGCTCCAGGTTGATCACCGTCGGATCCTGGGTGGGCATGAACCACGGCTCCCGCTCCCCTGTGGCCGCCATCTCCAAAGCGCGCAGATAATACCGCGCCAGTTGCGCCCTGGACACCCGAGCCGCTTCGAACGCGCGGCGAAATTCCTCGTCACCCGGTGTCATGCCGTTCAGCTTCCCCTTCAGATCACGCGTCGTATTCAACTCGCGGGTGGCCACGCCGTGCGCTGCAGACGCCAGCGGGACCTCGACCGATCCGCTGCGGGTACCGCTGGCGATGAGCAGTCTCACGCCAAGCGAAAGGGCGAACCGAAAGGCCGCATCAGCCTCATCGCGCGCGAACTCCATCGCTACGGCCAGCAGTAGCGGGCGCAGGGGACGGATGTTCAACAGGTTGAGGACTCTCAACGACCGTCTGGCGGCGTCGGAATACTCATTCCAGCGGTCGTGTTCCATGTTGAAGGTCGCCACATAAGCATTGGCGAGCTGCTCAAGTCTCGTGGCGAAGTTGATAGCTGTGTAATCGTTCCTCACGCGCTCCTGCACTGCGTCGTACACTTGCGACTCCCGGGTGTGGCCGCGGATCGTGATCAACGCGTGACGCAGAAAGTCGACGGTGATGTCGCTGTCGTCGAGACTCTCCAGCGTTCCCCGGAGATAACTCCAGCGGCTGCGCACTTCATCGATCCGGTCGCCAGCGCGGCTGAACAGGTAGTTCTTGATCAGGTCGGCTTGGGAGGTGCGCAGGCCGCGGTCGTTGAGGGTCTCGAACATCTTGTATGCGTTTGCATCGTTCGGTACCCGGAGGAGGACGACCATAGCACGCTGTTCGATGAACGAGACCCAATGATCGAGCTGATCGCCGTGATCCTTCTCATCTATCGAGGACACGATGCTGCGAACGTATCCCCTCGCTCGCTGCTGAGCGTCTTTGAGCAGGAAGTGTGAAGCCCGCTCCGCTGCCGGCTCACTCTGGTCGGGATTGCGAGCAACGATCCATTCGAACAGAGCATTGTCGTCCGCATTGAGCCGCAGCTTCGGCACGCGCGCACGCCTCTGCCGATCGATGCCGGTCAGGAAGTCGTTGTCGATCGCTTCGACGATCACGTCCTCCTTGCCGATCAGGTAATCGCGTATCGCCGCCAGCAGGATGGCGGTCGTGGCAAGCCGTTGTTGGCCGTCGACTACCTCCAGCGTGCCGTCGGATCTGGGAATGGTGACTATGGTGCCCAGGAAATAGCCCGGCTCCCCGTCGAAGATCGCCTTCGCGAAGTCTCGGCACAATTGCATCACCTCGCGGTCGGTCCAGGCGTATTCGCGCTGGTTGGGAGGCACCGTCAACCGATACTGCTTCAGCACGCTGCCCAAACCCAACTGCTGAAACGCTATCTGGCTCTGCGTGTCGGACATGATCGACTACACCCGCTTACCCGACTTGGCCGTGTTCGGCGGCATCCATGCGCACAGGTCCTCTTCCGTCATGCCCAGCGTGGCAAGCTCGGATCGCAAGGTAAGGTCTCAAAGAAATCACCCAAACGCTGATGATATTCGGAATCGATGTCGTTGTGCCACCGCTTCAGCCACGGCAGGTTCTCGTGCAGCACAGCGAGAAGCGGGTCAGACGCGCCGGGCTCCAGCCGTCGTGCTGCTGCACCCTCGGTGTAGCACGTCGCGCTCCCACGGGTACTCGGACAAGGTGACTTCGATCCAGTGATGGAGGTTCAACCGTCGACGCTCCGAGCGTACGACAGTGATCCCTCCATGTCCTGCCGCACCGCCAGGACGTCGACGGGAACCTGCAGCTCCACGTCGGCGCGCGCGACCGGCTCTCCGGCCTCGACCGGCCGCGTCAGCACGGCGCCGGCCGCAAGGCCGATGGGCAACAGGGCGTCGGCTGCCAGGGAGTTGGCGGCCGGCATCAGGCGGCCCCAGACGGTGGAGCCGCCCTCCCCGTCCAACGCCTCTCCCTCGTGGAGGTCGCGCTTGGCGACCGCGACCACGTCGGCGGCGAACCGTTCCGGCGCTCCGGTCGGCTCGCCACGCAGCGCCGCCGAGGCGATGCTGATGCCGAGCTCCAGGCCGATCAGGTGCAGGGGGCGATGGAGGGCCGCGTACCGGCCGCTCCGATCGGTCGCGACGCCGTACTCGCCGAAACAGCGCGCCGCATAGTCCGAGGGCGCGGCGAATGTCACGTACACCCCCCAGCGCAGGTCGCGCGCGACCGGACTGCCGTCACGCTGCAACGACGAGACCACCTCCACCGTGCCCGCGTGCGGCAGCGTTCCACCGTCACCGGCCGGTTTCAGCGTCTCGGCCAGCGTGTCGCTCCCGCACGGCGGAAAGCACAGGCCGCCGGCCGCCGGCCGCAGCCCGGTCGCGTTGGCCACCGCGGCCATCTCGATCGCGGACTTGGTGCCGTCCAGGAAGGAGTTGAACATCCTGGCGTTCATGCCGCCGCTCGCCGCACGCTCCGGGCTGATTCCGTAGTGCTGCCAGACGGTGTCCGGCGTGGAGGCGTGGAACGCCGGCAGGTACTTGGTGCCCTTGCCGGCACATACCACCTCGAAGCCGCAGGTGCGCGCCCAGTCGACCAGCTCGACGATCAGGGCCGGCTGATCGCCGTAGGCCAGCGAGTAGACCGTACCGGCCTCGGCCGCGCGGCGAGCGAGCAGGGGGCCGGCCAGCACGTCCGCCTCGACGTTGACCATGACCACGTGCCGGCCGGCGGCGATGCAGGCCAGCGCGTGACGCACCCCGGCGACCGGATCGCCGGTCGCCTCGACCACCACATCGGGATCGTCATGCCCGATCACGCTGTCCGCGTCCGGGAACAAGCCGATCGCCGCGATCTCCTCAGCGCTCCAGCCCGACCGCCGCAGTGTGGCTTGCGCCCGCTCCGGCGCTAGATCGCACACGCCCACGACTTGCATGCCCGGCGCGGTGCGCACCTGTGCCAGGAACATGGAGGAGAACTTGCCTGCGCCGATCACGGCGACACGCACGGGATCGGATTCGCGTGCTTTCAGGAGTCGATACATGCCTTGACTACCCCCGAGGAACGATCAGCAACATCAGCGTCTGTCAGCGAGGACGGTTTCGGCGATCGACCCTCCCCGTATCCGAATCGGATCGAGGCCAACACGGTCCCGCGTGGATTGAGAGCGACGACGCAGTCGCTCTGACGACTCTCCGGTTTCCAGTCGATTGAGTGGATCCGGATTGGATCCGTCCGACTTCGGTTCACTCGACTCCGGTTTGACCTCAGTGATCATCACGCCAATTCCATCTCATCGTAACTCTGCAGACAAGCCGCATCGGTTTCAGGCATTCCATCTCACAGGGCTCACGGACTCGCTTGACCGGCCGCGATGCCTGGACGATGATCGGGCCTTGGTCGCGCGGGAGGGGGCGGCCTGGATCTCGACCGGAAGGAGACAGGTATGAAGCGAATCGCTTCCCTCATCGCGCTCGCCGCGCTGGTTCCCGGGCTCGTCCTGGCACAGCAGGCAAGACTCAGCCGTGAGTACACGCCGCCCAACTACGTGCTGGACGTGGCCGACTACCCGACCAGCTTCAGTGAAGCCCCCGAGCTCGCGGCCAAGGTGGCTGCCGGAGAGCTGCCCCCGGTGGAAGAGCGGCTGCCCAACCGCGAGGATCTGCTGGTCCTCGAAGGCGCTTCCATCGGCACGTACGGCGGCTCCATCGTCATGTCCACGATGGGCTCGACCGAGGCGCTGAACCGCAACGCGGCGGCGTTCGACAAGTTCATCTTCTGGGATCCGACCGGCGGACGCCTGGTGCCGGCGCTGGCCAAGTCCTGGGAGCAGAGCGACGACGCGCGCTCGGTGACGCTCCATCTGCGCGAAGGACTCAAGTGGTCCGACGGCCACCCGCTGACCACCGAGGACGTGCGCTACTGGTATGAGGACGTCTACCGCAACACGGAGATCCAGCCCGAGCCGGAGCCGGTCCTCACTCCTGACGGCGTGCCCGCCCGCCTGGTCATCATCGACGACTACACGCTGCGCTGGGAGTTCGACGAGCCGTACTGGACCTTCCCCGAGCAGTTGGCCTGTCCGTTCTGCCCGGTCGGCCGCGGATTCACCCTGGCATGGTGGCTTCCCGGCGGCCCGGTCGTCCCCGCTCACTACATGAAGCAGTTCCATCCCAAGTACGCCGGCCAGGACGCCGTCGACAAGATGGCCGCGGAGGCCGAGCTGGAGAGCTGGGTGAGCCTGTATGGCAACAAGATGAACTGGGGCCTGAACCCCGATCTGCCGGTGATCACGCCGTACAAGACCGTGGAGGGCAACCTCAACGCCAGCGCGCTGTGGAAGGTCGAGCGCAACCCGTACTTCTGGGCGGTCGACTCGGCCGGCAACCAGCTCCCCTACATCGGCACCTGGGAGCTGCCCAAGGTGGAGACGGGCGACATGGTCTACCTGCGGCTCGCGGGCCGGCAGGACGACTTCAACTGGCGGCTGCCGAAGCTCGACCAGGTGCCGTTCATGCTCCAGAACAAGGACCGCGGCAACTACGACGTCTACTTCGACTACGCCAACAGCGGCTCCGCATCCATGATCCGCATCAACCGCACGTGGCGCGGCGATCCGGAGATCGAGGCGCTGCTGAACGCCGCGGACTTCCGGCGTGCCGTGTCACTGGGAATCGACCGCGAGCAGTACAACGAGGCGTATATGCTCGGTCTGGCCGTGCCCGGCTCCCCGGTGGTGGCGGACCACCACCCGATGAACCCAGGCCCGGAGTATCGCACCCTGTGGCACACCTACGAGCCCGAACGGGCCAACGAGCTGCTGGACGGGCTGGGCCTGACCGCCCGCGACTCGGACGGCTTCCGGCTGACCCCCGGCGGCACCCGTGTCACCATCAGCCTGGCCGTCGCACAGACGCATCCGGATTGGGTCGGCCAGACCGAGATGTTCGTCGAGGAGATGAAGGAGCTGGGCCTGGACATCAAGCTGGACGTGCTTGCGGACGAGCAGGCGGGACAGTTGCGCGCGACCAACCAATACCAGTTCTCCTGGGGCAGCAACTGGGGCTCCGAGGACTTCTGGGGCGGCGGCGCCGCAGCCGCCGGTCTCCAGGTGACCAACATCGCCACCAACGGCCTGCTTTGGGGCGTCTACTACGAGACGCGGGGCGAGAAGGGCGAGGCTCCGGATCCCGAGACCGCAGGCGACGTCCTGAGGGTGTGGGAGCTCTACGACAAGGGCCACGAAGTGCCCGCCGAGGAGCGCCATGAGCTCGGCAAGGAGATCTGGAAGATCCTGATCGACGAGGTCTGGATGATCGGCATCGCCGGGCAGGTGTGGTACCACCCGCGCGTGCTCAACAACCAGTTGGCCAACGCGGCCGGAAGCTGGTGCTCGGACGGAAAGTGCCGCTATCCCGGCTCCTCGCACCCGGAGCTGTGGTACTGGTCATCGCCCAAGGAAATGTAGCGATCGACCGTTTGGCGCCGGGGCGGGCTGCACCTGCCCCGGCGTTTTCTTCGCGCCGTGAGTGATCCATGACGAGCTACATCGCCGGCCGTCTGCTGATGGCGGTGGCGACCGTCGTGGTGATC
This sequence comes from Spirochaetia bacterium, assembly GCA_965202935.1. Classification (GTDB taxonomy): domain Bacteria; phylum Spirochaetota; class Spirochaetia; order SZUA-6; family Bin103; genus CATQHW01. The sequence continues at coordinate 5,732,639 of OZ241879.1, read as the reverse complement.
TCGATGCTCACCTTCCTCATCATCCAGTTGCCGGAAGGCGACTTCGTGGACAGCTACGTCCGCGAGCTGGAGTCGTTCGGCGCCAACGTGAGCCTGGCCGAGGCGGAACACCTGCGCCAGCTCTGGGGACTCAATCAGCCCTTGCCCGTGCAGTACGTCAAGTGGGTCACCCAGTTGCTGCAGGGCAATCTGGGCACCTCGTTCTCGATGCAGCACCACCGGCCGGTCCGCGAGATCATCGCCGACCGCATGGTGATGACGGTGGTGCTGGCCGGCTGCTCGCTGGTCTTCACCTGGATCGTGGCGCTGCCGATCGGCATCTACTCCGCGGTCCGCCAGCGCACCATCGGCGATTACGCGGCGACGGTGGTCGGCTACGTGGGCCTGGCGACGCCCGACTTCCTGCTGGCGCTGGCGATCATGTACTGGGCGTTCCTGATCTTCGACACGAACCTGGGCGGGCTGTTCTCCGACCAGTACCTGGATGCGCCGTGGAGCCTGGCGCGCCTCTGGGACCTGCTCAAGCACCTGCCGATCCCGACGGCCATCGTCGGCCTGACCGGCACGGCCGGCCTGATCCGCATCATGCGCGCCAACCTGCTCGACGAGCTGCGCAAGCCGTACGTGGTGACCGCGCGCAGCAAGGGCATGACCGAAGGCCGGCTGATCGCCAAGTACCCGGTGCGGCTGGCGCTCAATCCGTTCGCCAGCACCGTCGGCTACATCCTGCCGCAGCTCGTGTCCGGCAGCATCTTCGTGGCGCTGGTGATGAGCCTGCCGACGCTTGCGCCGGTGCTCTACCAGGCGCTGCTCCGCCAGGACATGCTGCTGGCCGGCAACATCCTGCTGATGGTGAGCATCCTCACCGTGATCGGCACCTTCCTGTCCGACCTGGTGTTGCTGTGGATCGACCCTCGGATTCGGGTGGGGGCGCGATGACCGGGTCAGTGCGCTGATGGCGGAGGCAGCGGTCCGCGCCGGCACGACAGCCCCGGAGGGCGAACGGCAGGAGGCGCTCTATTCGCAGTGGCGGCTCACGCGCATCCGTTTCCTCCGCCACAAGGCCGCCGTGGTGTCCGGCGTGCTGCTCTGCTGCTTCTACCTGGTGGCGATCTTCGCCGATTTCGTCGCCTACTCCGACCCCAACGACAACGAGGCGTTCCGGCAGCTCATCCCGCCGCAGCGCATCCGGCTGTTCGACGAAGGCCGGCTCAGTCCGCACGTGCTGGAGCTCAAGCGCGGGCGCGACGCCACCTTCCAGACCGTGTTCACCCCCATTCCGGACCGCAAGATCCGCGTGCGGCTGTTCGCCCGCGGCTACGAGTACCGGCTGCTCGGGATCTTCCCGACCGACGTGCATCTGCTCGGCACCGTGGAGAAACCGACCGAGGAGAGCCTGTTCCTGCTCGGCACCGACAACAACGGCCGCGATCTCTTCTCCCGCCTGGTGATCGCCAGCCGCGTGTCGCTGTCCATCGGGCTGATCGGCGTCGTCCTCGGCCTGATCCTGGGCATCGTGCTGGGTGGGATCTCCGGCTTCTACGGTGGCGTGGTGGACTCGGGCATCCAGCGCCTGATCGAGATCCTGCGCTCCATTCCCACCATCCCGCTGTGGATGACGCTGGCCGCCGCGCTGCCGCACGGCTGGAGCGTGGTGCAGCGCTATCTGGCGATCACGGTGATCCTGTCATTCTTCGCCTGGACCACGCTGGCCCGCGAGGTGCGCGGCCGCTTCCTGGCGCTGCGCGAGGAGGACTTCGTGCTGGCTTCCGAGGTGCTGGGGGCGACCAGGAAGCGGGTCATCCTGCGGCACATGGTGCCGGCCATGACCAGCCACATCATCGCGACCGCCACGCTGGCCATCCCGGGGATGATCCTGGCGGAGACCGGCCTGAGCTTCCTGGGGCTCGGTCTGCGCCCGCCGGCCATTAGCTGGGGCGTGATGCTGCAGGACACCCAGAACCTGCGCGCGATCGCCCTGTCGCCGTGGCTGATGACCGCGGTCTGGCCCGTGATCGTGTCGGTGCTGGCCTTCAACTTCGTGGGCGACGGGCTGCGCGACGCCGCCGACCCGTACAGCACCTGAGCCGATGGATCCGGGACGGCTGAGCGCGCAACAACTCGCCTTCTACCGCACCTTCGGCTTCCTGCGTTTTCCCGGCCTGTTCGCGGCCGAGATCGACGCCATCACCGCCGCCTACGAGCGGATCTTCGCCGACAGCGGCCGCCTCCACGACCACAAGCAGGCGCTGTACCTCATCCCCTTCGCCGACCGCAGCGAGTACCTGTCCGGCCTGATCGACGATCCGCGCATCGCCGGACCGGTCGCCTCCATCCTGGGCTCCGACTACAACTACGCCGCCAGCGACGGCAACTACTACGTGGGCGACACGAAGTGGCACTCCGACCACCACCTGGACACGCCCTTCCACTCGGTGAAGATCGCCTTCTACCTGGACCCGGTCACCCGCGACACCGGCTGCCTGCGGCTGATCCCCGGCAGCTTCCGTCACGGCGACGCGTTCGCGGACGCCCTGCACGCGGTGGTGCCGATCTCGGCGGAGAACCGCAGCCGCGAGGTGTGGGGCATCCACGGCAGCGAGGTGCCGGCGCTGGCGATCGAGTCTCAGCCGGGCGACATGGTGCTGTTCAACCACAAGACCAAGCACTCGGCGTGGGGCGGCAGCAGCAAGCGAAGGATGTTCACGTACAACTTCGAGGAGCGGATGGCAGGCGCCGCGCTGGCCTACCTGCGCACGTGGCTCACCGACATCCACGCCCGCCAGGGCGTGATCTATGGCGAGGCGATGCTGCGCACCGCCGGCCCCGAGCGCAGGTGCCACCTGGAGCAGCGGCTGCAGGTCGCCGCAGAGCAGGGGCTTGGAGCAGCTTCATGAAGGCACACATCCACTGGAGCACGGTGATCTGCCGCCGGCCGGGGCGCTACCTGGCCTGGCCCACGATCGCCCGCACGGAAGACGGAGAGTTGCTCGTCGTCTTCTCCGGCGAGCGGGAAGAGCACTCGTGTCCGTACGGCAAGACGCAGCTCATTCGCAGCGCCGACGGCGGCCTGACCTGGTCGGATCCCGTGACCATCGCCGACGCGCCGCTCGACGTCCGCGACGCCGGCATCCTGGTGCTGCGCTCGGGCGTGATCGTCGCGAGCTTCTTCACCGTGCCGACCTGGTCCAGGCTGGACGGCTTCCGCACGACCTACCCCGCCCGGCAGGTCGACGGCTGGCAGCGCTACCTGGACACCGTCGCCCACGCGGAGCGGCAGCGCTGGCTCGGCAACTGGACGCGCCGTTCCACCGACGGCGGCCGCACCTGGGAAGAACCGGTGGACTCCATCGCGTCCGCGCCTCACGGCCCCATCGAGCTCCGTGACGGCCGGCTGCTGTTCCTGGGCGTCGACGCTCCCGGCGAGCCTCCGTACCGGCTGCTGGCCGTCGAGTCGGTGGACGAGGGACGCTCCTGGCGGCGGATCGGCACCGTGCCGCTGTCGGCCGCCGACCACGCCGTCGCGGAGCCGCACGCCGCCGAGCTGCCCGACGGCCGTCTGGTCTGCCTGTGGCGCTACCAGCCGGAGCAGCTCACCGAGCACCGCTACCTGCGCCAGACCGAGAGCGACGACGGAGGCCGCACCTGGACCGAGACGCACGCGACGGCCATCCTGGGGTATCCGGCACACCTCCTGACGTTGCGGAGCGGGGCGCTGCTGGCCACCTACGGGCGGCGCGTGCCGCCGACGGGGCACCGCGCCTGCCTGAGCCACGACGGCGGCGCGAGCTGGGACACCGGCAACGAGATCGTGCTGCGCGACGACGCCCCGGACATCGAGCTTCCGTGGCCGGCGACCTGGGACCTGGGCTACCCCGCCACCGTCGAGCTGGCGCCGGGCGAGCTGCTGACCGTCTACTACCAGATCGCCCTGCCCGACCGGAAGCCGAGCATTCAGGCGACCCGCTGGTCGCTCACCTGACCTGGTCGCTCGGGCTGACGGGGTCGCTCAGATGACCGGGGCCTCCGTGCCGGCGTAATCGGGCAACCGCCCGGTCAGCGCGCGGATGCGCGCGTTGCCGTGCCGGGCCAGCAGCTCGTTGGCGGCGCGCACGCGCGGTACGGCGCGCAACTCGGCCCGGTGCCGGTCGTTGCCGGGCGTGCGCACGAACTTGAGGATGATCGACCGCCGCGGATGAACCTTGCCGTAGACCGAGTGGAACAGCCAGTTGTTGAAGAACACCACGTCTCCGGGATCGGTCTCGATCGCATACGCGGGAACGTCTTCGCCGCGCTGGCCGAAGTACCGCCGGTCGCCGCCGGCCCCGGTCTCCTCGTGGAACGGCAGCAGCGACTCGTGCAGCAGCGCCCGGTGTGACCCCGGGATGACGCGCAGCGCGCCGGTGTCCCGGCGCAGCGGGTCCAGGTAGAGCATCACCTTCAGCCGGTACGGCTCCATCTGCTCCGGGAGCCAGCCGCCGTCCGCGTGCCAGTGGTGGTCGGCCAGGTCGTCGAAGCCCCACATGCCCTCGGACCCCTCCCACAGCACGTCCTCGCCGAGGAGGTCGCAGACCGCCTGAAAGATGCGGTCGTCGGCGACCAAGTCGGCGAGCATCGGGCTCCGCTCGACGAACGGCGACTCCCAGACCACGTCGCCGTCGCCCGGCGCATGGCCCACGACCTCCGCGCACACCGACTCCATCTCGCGGAGTGCGGCGTCCACCTCGGCCGGACTCAGCGCGCCGCGGCGTACCACGACCCCCAGCGCGTCGAACTGCGCCACCTCGCCGGCGGACAGGAACCGCGGATCCTGGCTGCCCACGGGGGAGAGTGTGGCACACGGCCGGCGCCCGCGGAATGACCGGCCGCGCTCGATCGGAGTAGGCTCGGCGCCGCGACGCTCGCGCCGCCGCAGCCATGGAACACGCCAGCGATCGAGTCGAGGTGCTCCCATCCAGCGGCGCCCTGGGCGCCGAGATCCGCGGGCTGGACCTGAGGCTGGCGCTCGACGACGCGACCGTGGCGCAGATCCGCCGTGCGCTGCTCGACGACTGCGTGCTGGTCTTCCGCGATCAGGCCATCGGCGAAGAGGACCAGGTCCGCTTCACCGGCTACTTCGGCACTCCGGTCGAGCACGTCCGCCGCCAGCCCGACCGGCCGGTCAAGGAGATCTTCCTGATCTCCAACATCGAGGAGAACGGGCAGCCGATCGGCGCCCTGGGCCACGGCGAGCTCAGCTTCCACTCCGACCTCTCCTACCTGCGCCGCCCCGGCACGCTGTCCCTGCTCTACGCGGTCGAGGTCCCCGACAGCGGCGGCAGCACCCAATGGTGCAACGGCTACGCGGCGTACGATGCGCTGGACGACGGCCTCAAGGCGAGGGTGCACGGCCTCCGCGCCATCCACCGCCACCCGGTGGAGGAGCAGAACCCTCCCGAGCCGGTGGACCATCCTGTCGTCCGCACCCACCCGGAGACCGGCCGCCGCACCCTGTACGTCGGCCCGCACCTGACCCGATCGATCGTCGGGATGGAGCCAACGCAGAGCCGCGCCCTACTCGACCGGCTGTTCGCGCACATGACCCAACCGCGCTTCGTGTGGACCCACCACTGGCGCGTCGGCGACCTGGTCCTGTGGGACAACCGCGCCACCATGCACCGCCGCGAGCCGTTCCCCGCCCACCAGCGCCGGCTGATGAAGCGCACCCAGGTCCTGGGCGAGGAAGTCCCCTGCTGACGAACACCTGAAGCTCATCGAGACTCGCTCAATCCTCTGGAGCGAGGCATACGCCATACTCAACTGAACGGTAGTCAACAATACAGTTGACAACTTCTCTGTGGTCTACGTATAGTTTGACCAGGACACTGGAACGATGACTTCATCTACCGGCCGCTCGGTGAGCGGTCCCGACTTCTTCGATCGCGACGCGGAGCTTCAGATCCTGGAGGAACGGGTGCGCGAGGCCAACCACGTGCTGCTCACCGGGCAGCGGCGCATGGGCAAGACGAGCATCGCAAGGGAACTCGGGCGACGGCTCACGGAGTCGGGCGGATGGGTCGCACTCTTCACCGACGTCTCCGACGCGACCTGCCCGGAGGACGTGGTCGCCGACATCGCTCGGGCTGCGCAGCCGGTTCGTCCAATCGTGTCACGACTGGGCACCATGGCGCGACGTGCGCTCAGGGCGGTCGACGAAGTCGGCGTGAATGCCTTTCGCTTGAAGATCCGCGCCGGACTGGACGCCGGGAACTGGCGCGACCACGGGGAACGGCTGCTCCAGGGCTGCGCAGAACACGACGAGCGGGTTCTACTGGTAATCGACGAACTCCCCATATTCCTCAAGCAGATGCTGCGCGAGCCGGATGGCGCTTCGCGGGTCGAGACGTTCCTGAGCTGGTTGCGGAGCGTGTTTCAACGTTTTGGCAGCGATTCCCCGGTCCTCATCGTGTCCGGCAGCATCGGGCTCATGCCGATAGTGCAGCGCCTCGGAATACCGGATCGCATCAACTACCTGGATCCCTTTCGTCTGGGACCCTGGAGCCGGGAAGCCAGCGTCGCCTGCTTCGACCGGCTCGCGACGAGCGTCGGCCTGTCGATAGAAAGTGGCGTAGCGGGTGCGGTCTACGAAGCGCTTGGGATCGGCATCCCACATCACGTACAGTCGTTCTTCGCCCGGCTGCGAGAACACGCCATCATGGAGAACCGCGACCGAGTACGCCTTGCCGACGTCGAGACGGTGTACCGTACCGGGCTGCTCGGCCCCTCCGGCCAGAGTCATCTCGCACACTACGAGACGCGGCTCCGCGACGCGCTCGACGACGGGAGTCGCTCCCTCGCCATGGAGGTGCTTGCGGAAACGGCTACCCAGGATGTGTTCACGTCGGCCGCACGCGTTCGCCTCGGCGAGCTCTACTCTCGTGTGGTTGAAGACGCTCGTGGCCGCATTACAGAGGTCCTCGACGTGCTGCTACACGACGGTTATCTCGAAGAGCGGGACCGCGGCTACCGTTTCCCGTTTCGCCTTCTGAAAGACTGGTGGGCTGCGCGCTTTCGCGACTACCACATTCCCATCGAACGCCGTTCACCGAACGGCCCTGAGGGGCGGGTTCATTGACCGAATCGCATCATCGCACCGTCCGCACGTTCAATCCCGGAACATTCCAGTCTGACCAGGAGATCATCGAGCAATTCGTGGTCAGGGAGCGCGAACTCGCTATCGTGCTCGAGGTCCTTCGAGGCAACGTCGATGCCGATTCCTGTCAGCACACGCTGATCGTCGCCCCGCGAGGCCGAGGGAAGACGATGCTCCTTGCCCGTGTCGCCGCCGAGCTACGCACCAACGTCGAATTGTCGACCCGCCTGCTCCCCATCCGCTTCATGGAGGAAAGCCACGAGATATTCAGCGCGGCGGACTTCTGGCTGGACGTGCTGTTCTACCTGGCTCTCGAAACCCGTACGCAAGATGCTGAACTCGCACGAAACCTGCAGGACACCCACGCAGACCTGACCACACGGTGGCGCGAGAGGGAACTCGATGAACGCGCCCGCGCCGCCGTTCTTGACGTGGCAGACCGGCTGGGGAAGCGACTTGTCCTCATGGTGGAGAACCTGCAAGCACTGAGTGCAAACGTAGACGACAACTTCGGTTGGAAGCTGCGCAAGACACTTCAGATGGAGCCGCAGATCATCCTGCTCGCCTCCGCGACGAGCCGTTTCGAGGGCCTGGACGACGCGCGGGATCCGTTCTTCGAGCTGTTCCGTATCATCTGTCTCCAACCCTTGGATACCGCGCAGTGCGGCCGTCTGTGGCACGCCGTCAGCGGTGACGCCGTGAGCGGTCGCCGCATCCGTGCCCTCCAGATTCTCACCGGAGGTGATCCCCGCCTCCTGGTGGTCGTTGCCGAGTTTAAACGTCATGGATCGATGCGCCGGCTGATGGAGCAACTCGTGCAGATGATCGACGATCATACCGAGTACTTCCGCGGGCACCTGGAGACCATCGGGAAGACCGAACGTCGTGTATATCTCGCTCTGATGGACCTATGGGAGCCGTCGACCACCGGTGACGTCTCGGCGCGAGCGCGTCTTGACGTCCGCACCGTATCCACCATGCTCGGCCGCCTGGTACGCCGCGGCGCTGTAGAACCACGCGACGAGCACGGGCGGTACGCGGTTACCGAGCGCCTCTACAGCATCTACTATAAACTCCGGCGTGAAAGGGACGAGTCCACCGTCGTCCAGACCTTCCTACGCTTCATGGATGTATTCTACAGCGACACCGAAACCACCGAGTGGTACGCCGCGTTGCAATTGGACGCAGCGCAGTCCCCCATGGTTCTGGAAGGAATCGAGCGGGTGCGGCCCGAGATTCCGAAACTCGAAGAAATTGTGAGTGGTGTCGCACGCGACGCCCAGATGTTGAACGACGGGACAATCGAGAAGATCGAGCACGGCGACTATTCAGCGGCGATCGCTGCCTGCGATGACTTGATCGCACGGTTTGGAGCGAGCGAGTCAACCGAGTTGCAGGTGCAGGTAATCCGGGCGATGATCAACAAGGGCGTCACCCACGACCGCGGGGGAGACCATCTTGCGGCGATCGACTGCTACCGAAGCGCCGTCGAACGATTCCGGACAAGCGACGCTCCGGCACTGCAACGTCGGGTTGCCGTCGCGATGCTCAACATGGGAGTAGCGCAGAAACGAGGTGGCGACTACACCGCGGCGATCGCGGAGTACGATGAACTGATCCAGCTATTCCGAATGAACGGTGACACCGAACTACGGACGCACACGGCCCATGCCCTACTCGAGAAGGGCTACTTGCAGGGCCGAATCGGCGACCATGCTGCGGAGATCGACGCCTACTGCACAGTCGTCGAACGGTACGGAAGCAGTAAGGCATCCGAGCTGCAGGTCCAGGTGGCGGGAGCGCTGTACAACACGGGAGTCGCACTCGCACGATCCGGCCAGCACCGCGCCGCGATCGTGGCCTGCGATCAAGTCTTCGCGCGCTATGGTGAGAGTGACGATCCGGAACTGGAACGTCGAGTTGCCCGTGCGTTGCTCAACAAGGGAGTCGAGCAGTCCGAACTTGGCGAGTGTTCGGCGGCTCTCGCAACGTTCGACACCGTCGCGGATCGTTATGCGGAACGTGATGAGCCGGAATTGCAGGAGAGGGTCGCCAAGTCGTTGGTCTTCAAAGCCGCGACGCAACATCGGCTGGCCGATGCCGACGGCGCCATTTCGACATGCGATCACGTACTGGCGAATTACGCAGAGAGAAAAGATCCGGCGTTTCGCGTGCTCATCGCAAGCGCGCTGCTTCAAAAAGGCGCGGCCTTGGCCATGAGCGACCGACACGCTGAGGCGATCGCAACCGCTGACGAGGTAGTCGCGAGCTATACAATAACTGATGATCCGGAGTTGCAGCATATCCTGGCACGGACGATGAACAACAAGAGCGAATCTCAGAGAATGATCGGCGACTTCGATGCAGCCATCGCTACGAGCGACCAGATCGTGGATCGCTTCGGCGGCAGCCGTGCGGCCGAGTTGAGGATTCAGGCACAAGATGCTCTGTTCCGCAAAGGCCTGATCCAGACCAGGATCGGCCGTGCTGACGAAGCGCTGCGCACCTCCGACGAGCTCGAACGGTGGATCGGCAAGCCGATAGCGGAGGAACGAAGCGCATACGAATGGAAAGCCCATTGCATCAGGATGTTCGCGTTGATTGCGCAAGGAGAGGGGGCCGCGGCAACCGAATCGCTCTGTTCCATATATGCAGCGTTTGTCCCGGAGGATGAGACGAATCTGTCTCACATGGTTGAGGGTGTGACCCGGCTGGCTGCCGCCGGCGTCCCTGACCGTGAACTCGTCGCGGTTCTGTCACTCGAACCCCACAAGGCCGCGGCGTTGGCACCGCTCATCACCGCCCTGCGCCAGCGCTCCGGCGAGACGGTTCATGCGCCGGCCGAAGTGCTCGAAGTCGCTGAAGATATCCGCAAGCGGATCGACGACCCGATACTTCGGTAAGAGCATTGGCTCACTCGCTTACCCGCAGGCAGATCGGATGAACAAGGCAGCTATCGGCACTTCACAACAGGCTCCAGTCGAACACGGCCCCCAGATAGCCGTCCCTGCGGCTGGTGAGGCCTTCGTAGACCGCCTGACAGTCTGCGGGCGAGGCCACCCGGTCGAGCAGCGGTTCGACCAGCAGCCGGCCGGCGGCGATCCACTCGACCAGGCGGCGGTAGTTGGTCTCCACGTCACGCACCCGTTCGGCGGGGTGTGCCGGCCAGCGCCACTCCAGCGCTCCGATCATCCGGATCGCCTGCAGGTGGATGCGCAGCAGCATCGGCGTCACGTCGAAGGTGGCCGTTGCACGGGGGCTGCCGAGCAGGATCACCTCGCCGTGGCGCCGGGTGGCCATTACCGACTGCGCCACCACCTCGCTGATGCCGATCGCCTCCACTGCGACGTGCACGCCCTCGCCCGACGTCCACTCCAGCACCGCGTCCTGCAGGTCGGTCGCGCCGGGGTTCACCGTGCGCTCGATGCCGCAGGCGCGCGCCTTTTCCAAGCGGTAGTCGGAGAGGTCGGCCGCCATCACGTCGGCGCCGGCCATGCGGAAGAGCTGCGCCGCGAAGTTGCCGACCAGCCCCATGCCGGTCACCAGCACCGTGTCGCCGGGCTGCACGCTGGAGGAGCGCAACGCGGAGATGCTCACCCCGGCCATGCGCGCAAACACCAGGTGGCTGCCGTCCGCGTCCTCCGGCACCGGCAGCGCCATGCGGGCGGCGTCCGCCTTGATCGGCGAAGCATGCCGGGAGAAGGAGAGCACGCGCTCGCCCGCGCGGCACATCTTCACGGCCGATCCCACGTCCAGGACCCGGCCCAGGTGGCCGTAGCCGGTGCCGCGCGGATACATTCCCGCGTCGCCGAACGGCATCTCCCGCACCAGGCCGGTGAAGCCGGCCCCCTCGGTACCGGCGCTGACGATCGAGTACTCGGCGTCCACCAGCGCCTCGTGCGGCTGCAGCACGGGATCGATGTCGAGCTCCTGCAGCTCGATGCGGCCGGGCTCCACGACGATCAGTTGTCTGCTCTTCATGGGCACCCCGCTCGGGTCGGCATCGGGTCGCTTGGAAGCAGCATGCAGCCGGAGGGGAGCAATCAGCCGCGCTGGTCGCGGATGAGCGCCTCCAACTCGGCGACCCGTGCTTCGGCGGCTTGGCGTGCGGCGGCCTCACGCTCGGCGCGGGCATGCTCTTCGCGGTGGCTCAGCAGGTCGCGCCCCATCGCCGGATCGTGGAACCGCATCTGCCGCCCCGCCCGCGCTCGCAGCTCCAGACCCAGCACGTCGCTGACCAGCGTCAGCACACCATCCGCCGAACGCTCCGCCGCTTGCACCTCGTAGCCGTCCACGGTCAGCCGCAAACCCTGCAGCCGCTGCGGCAGATAATCCCCCGTCGGGTCGTACTGCCAATACTCCCTCACGCCCAGCCGCTCGTACACACGCCGCTTCGGTCCCAGATCATCGCGCCACGTGTTGGGTGACGCCACCTCCAGCACGAAGTCCGGCGCCTTCGGCTCTTCCCACAGCCGGTACGACGGTCGCTCATGCTTCGCCGCCCCTATCACCACGAACACGTCCGGCGCGATCGAAACGCCCGGATCGCCTTCACGGTAGTAGATCAGGAGGTCACCCGACACGTACACGTCCGCCCGCTCGGCGAACCACGTCTGCAGCGCGTCGAGCGCGTAGATTATCGCCGCCCGCTGCGCGTCGTTGTCCGCCATCGGCTTGCCGTCCGAACTGGGGTAGTCAATCGCAATCGGAGCGAGCGCCTGAGATGCCATGGGCCGGCCTCCACCGCGAACCACCATATCACACCGGGAGCCGGTGCCCGGAAGCTATACCTTGGCCGAAGCGGCGGAGTAGGCTCGTGGAAGGCCACTCCATGTCCCTCCCGTCCCCGTACCGGCAGATGACGTTCGCCGAAGAGTTGCTCGACCGGCCGGACGAGCTGCAGGCGTCCTATGAGCGGGACGGATACCTGTTCTTCCGCGGCGTGCTGGACCGCGCGGAGGTCGACCGGGTGGCCGGCGAGTTGCTGGAAGCGATGCGCGCCGAAGACCTGGTGGACCCGCCCCCGGATGGCTCCCGGCCGGCGCGGTGGAGCGGCCGGCCGCTCGATGCCGTCGACGATCGCGGCTTCTACGAAGTCCCCTACTACCCCGAGCTGATCGACACGGCGACGACGCAGCGGTTCCTGCTCCGCGTGTTCGGGGAGCCGGTCTTCACCTTCCGCTCGCTGACCGTCCGCTACGCCCCGCCGGCCGACGCCCGCCACATCTCGCTGCCGCACCAGGACCACTTCTTCATCCGCCACACGGCGGCGTTCCGCACGCTCTGGGTGCCGCTCCTGCCGATCGAGCCGTCCGGCGGCGCCCTGGCCGTGTCCTGTGGCTCGCATCGCGCCGGGCTGCGTCACCACGAGGAGACCGACGTGCTCTCCTACGTGCTCAAGGGGCGCCGGCAACGAGGGCTACCCCTGGCCGACGTCCCGCAGCCCTGGCACACGACCGCGTACCGGCCGGGCGACGCGCTGCTCTTCCACAGCCACACCCTGCACTGGGCGCTGCCCAACGAGTCCGAGTCCGTGCGGGTCTCGGTGGATGTGCGCTGTCAGCCCGCTTCGGAGCCCCGCTCCTGGCAGTCCCGGACCCCGCTCGCCGAGCAGCGCGAGCTGCGCCGCGCGGCGCAGGCGATCGCGGCCGCCGAGGGCATGAGCGAGGACCTGTTCGAGAAGGTGATCATCGAGATGATGGCGCGCGGCGTGCCCGCCGAGCGCAACCGAATGATCGAGCTGGCGGCCCGACTGCGTTGAGAGAAGCGGCAACGGAGAACGGTGACAGTGACAAGACAGAACGCGGTCTTTCCCGACGACGCGACTCCCCCGCCGATCCCGCCTGAGTTGCTGCGCGACCTGCGTCGCATGAACCCGTGGTGGGCACGGGATCCCATGCCTCCGCAGCCGGCGACGCGCCGCCACCTGGTGACCTGGGTCCGCCGCCGATTGGAGGCGGAGATCGCCCCGATCGTCGTGCTGCGCGGCCCTCGTCAAGTCGGCAAGACAACCGCTCAGTTCCAGATCATCTCCGACGTGCTTGGCGAAGGCGTGCCCGCCCGCAACGTCCTCAGAGTCCAGTTCGACGAACTCGCATCGCTTCGCGGGATCAAGGAGCCGATCCTCGCCATCGCCGACTGGTTCGAACGGAACGTGACCACGGCCCGGTTCAATGCTCTGGCACACGCAGGCCGCAAGGCGTATCTGTTCTTCGACGAAGTGCAGAATCTGGACGGCTGGGACGCGCAACTCAAGTCTCTCGTCGACCACGCCGCGCTGAAAGTGGTGGTGACGGGAAGCTCAGCGCTGCGGATCGAGTTGGGCCGCGACAGCCTTGCCGGACGCGTCAGCACCGTGGAGGCGGGTGTGCTCTCGCTCACGGAGATCGGCGCGCTGCGCGACCTGCCGGCTCCTGCACCGTTCCTCCCCGACAACGGACTCAGCTCCCTCATCGACAAGGACTTCTGGCTGCAACTGCGCGCGCACGGGCAAGCCAACGCACCGGTCAGAAACGAGGTGTTCCGCCACTTCTCGCAGCGCGGAGGCTATCCGATCGTTCACAGGCAGGCTGCTACCGCCTGGGCCGTGCTTGCCGACCAGTTGAACGAAACGGTGATCAGGCGCGTCATTCAGCACGACCTCCGGTATGGAGCCCGGGGTCGGAGGCGAGATCCCGCGCTGCTGGAGGAGGTCTTCCGTTTGGCCTGCCGCTATGCCGGGCAGACGCCCACGGCTTCCACCGTGGCCGAGGAGGCTCGTCTGTCGCTCGCCGCCGACATCGGCGTCCAGCGGGTGGTGCAGTACCTGAAGTTCCTCGGGGACACCCTGCTGTTGCACTTGATTCCACCGCTTGAGATCCGGCTCAAGAAGAAACGTGGAAGCCCCAAACTCTGCCTGGTTGATCACGGCTTGAGAGCGAGCTGGCTTCAGGAGCACGTTCCGTTGGACCCGGAAGCTCTGGCGGCGCGCCCCGAACTTACCACGCTCGCCGGTCACTTGGCCGAGAGCATCTTCGGCTCGGTCGCTTCCACCATACACGGCCTCGACATCGCCCACGTCCCCGAGCGCGGAACAGACCGTGAGGTGGACTTCGTCTTGACCGTCGGCGCCCAACGCGTGCCGGTCGAGATCAAGTATCAGCGCCGGCTCGACGCACTCCGCGATACGCTCGGCATACGTTCGTTCCTCGATAAGTCCGTCAACAACGCCGCCTTCGGTCTGCTGATCACGCAGGACGACGCCGCGTCCGTCGACGACCCGCGCATCGTGACGCTCCCGCTTTCCACGTTCATGCTCCTCAGATGAGAATCCCGAGAAGACATGAATAGCCCGAGATCCGGCCGCCGGCCGAACCTGCTCTACATCCACTCCGACCAGCACAACCCGTTCGTGACCGGCTGCTACGGCGACCCGGTGGTCGCGACGCCCCACCTGGACGGATTGGCCCGCCGCGGCGTGACCTTCACCAACGCCTACTGCCCGTCGCCGGTCTGCGTGCCGTCGCGCATGGCGATGCTCACCGGCAAGTACCCGCACGAGATTGACGTGTGGACCAACCACCACATCCTGGGCAGCGACCAGCCCACCCTCGCGCACGCCATGGGCGCCGCCGGCTACCGGCCCGTGCTGATGGGGCGCATGCACTCGGTCGGCATCGACCAGCTCCACGGCTACGCCGAGCGGCCGGTCGGCGACCACGGCTCCAACCATCCCGGGGACGGCGAGACGCCCGGGGAGGCGCGCGCATCGCTCGAACACTCGGGCGCCGGACAGAGCAGCTACCAGGTTCACGACGAGGACGTGACCGCGGCGACGGTCGATTTCCTCAACCGGTTCGGGATACGCCGCCGCGCCGGCGTGAACGACGAGCCGTTCTGCCTGTCGGTGGGGTTCATGCTCCCGCACGCCCCCTACGTCGCCCGCCGCGCCGACTTCGACCGCTACCGCGACCGCGTCACGCTGCCGGGCGTGCGCACGCCGTTCGACGACCGGCTGCATCCGTTCGAGAAGTGGTGGCGCTCCTTGTGCGGCGTCGAGGACGTCCCCGACCACCTCATCCTGCGGGCCCGGGCGGCGTACTGGGCGCTGATCGACCGGATGGACGCGCTGATCGGCGACATCCTGGAGGCGCTGCGCCGGAACGGACTCGATGAGAACACGCTCATCGTCTACCACTCCGACCACGGCGACATGGCGGGAGAGCACGACCTGTGGATGAAGCGCTGCCACTACGAGGCGTCGGCGCGCATCCCGGCGATCGTGTCGTGGCCGGGCGCGCTGCCGGAAGGGGTGACGTGCGACCGCGTGGTCAGCGGGCTCGACCTGAACGCCACCATGCTGGAAGCGCTCCGCGCCGACCCGCTGCCGGGCTCGCACGGCCGCAGCCTGTTGGACCTGCTCGGCGGCCGGCAGACCGCCTGGGACGACATCGCCTACTGCGAGTACTGCGTCTACGAGGGGTGGACGACGCGGCTGATCCGCCGCGGCGACTGGAAGCTCATCTACTACCACGGCCACCGGCCGCAGCTCTTCAACCTGCGCGAGGACCCGGACGAGGTGGCCGACCGGAGCGGCGACCCGGCGTGCGCGGCGCTCGTCAGGGAGCTGACCGCGGCCGTGCTGGCCGACTGGGACCCGGATGCCGTCGAGCGGAAGATGGACGAACGGCGCCAGGCCACCGACCTGATCGCGCGCTGGTCGCGGCAAACCGGCGCCCCCGAGCAGCACGTCTGGCGCAGAGACCCGGCCATGGACTACGTGGAGCCGGGCTGAGCTACTTCCCCTTCCGCACGTACTCCAGCCACGTCTCCTTGGCGGACTCCAGCTCCTCCATCAACACGCGCCGCGAGTGCTCGTCGGCGAACACGGGCGCGCGGGAGAAGTAGCGCAGCAGATCGTCGATACCCTTGATCGATCGGCGCTTCGCCTGTGCCTCCAACCGGGCGATCCGCCGCTCGCGCACCGCGGCATCCAGCTCCCCGTTTGCCTGCAGCGCGTCGATCCGCTCGAAGTAGGGACGGGTCCATGCCTCCGGCACCTGGCCGGTGCTGGTGATGTACTCGGCGTTGTGGTGCCGCTCGTGGACGACGCGGCCGAGCACCTTGCCGACGATCACCACCCCGAAGCGGACGCCGAGCGTGAACAGCGCGATGACGGCGGCGAAGGCGAGCAGGAGCGGCAGCATGACGCGATCTCTATCATAGCGCCTCGACGCGGTCGGCCGCCGCCTCGCGGGGAGCAGTGATCCGCGGCGGGTTGACCCCGAGCGGGACAACGGCACAGACTCGGGTCTCTCGTGGATACCGCTACCCAGGCACCGGTACTGGAGCTCCGGGACCTCAGAACCCACTTCTCACTCGACGAAGGCACGCTCAAGGCCGTCGACGGGGTCAGCCTGACCGTCCACCAGGGGCAGACCCTGGGCATCATCGGCGAGAGCGGCTGCGGCAAGAGCGTGACCGCCCAGTCCATCCTGCGCATCGTCCCGACCCCCGGGCGCATCATCTCCGGAGACATCCTGCTGCACCGCGACGGCGATCCCGCCGTCGATCTCGCCGACATGGACCCGTTCGGCCACTCGGTGCGCGCCATCCGCGGCAAGGAGATCTCGATGATCTTCCAGGAGCCGATGACCAGCCTGTCGCCGGTACACACGATCGGCAACCAGATCGAGGAAGCCATCCTCCTGCACAAGACCAGGGACAAGCAGGAGGCGCACTCGCTGGCCGTGGACATGCTGGACAAGGTCGGCATCCCCAATCCGTCGCAGCGCATCAACGAGTACCCGCACCAGCTCTCCGGCGGCCTGCGCCAGCGCGCCATGATCGCCATGGCGCTCTCCTGCAACCCCAAGCTCCTGATCGCCGACGAGCCGACCACGGCGCTCGACGTGACCGTGCAGGCGCAGATCCTGGACCTGATGGAACAGCTCCAGGACGAGTTCGGCATGGCGATCCTGTACATCACCCACGACCTGGGGGTGATCGCCGAGATCGCCGACGAGGTCGCGGTGATGTACCTGGGCCGCGTGGTCGAGCACGCGGTGACCAGGGAGCTGTTCCGCAATCCGCTGCATCCCTACACGCGGCTGCTGCTGAAGTCGATTCCGCGCATGGGCAAGGACGCCAAGCAGCGCCTGGAGGCGATCGAAGGCACCGTGCCGATCCCGCTCGACCCGCCGCGCATGTGCGGCTTCTACAGCCGCTGCCCGGACGCCATCGCCGGAACCTGTGACATGGAGGTGCCGGGACTGGTCGAGGTTTCCCCCGGCCACTCGGTGCGCTGCTACCTGCACAGCCCGCAGACCGAACCCATCCCCGAGACGCCGGAGCAACCCCGGCGAGCGTTAGGAGCGGCACGATGAGCGAACCCGACAGCCGCGGAGGCACGCAGCAGGCCGCCGGCACGGGCGGATCGCCCGCGGAAAACGGAGCGCGAACGCTCCTGAGAGTCGATGAGTTGCGCAAGTACTTCCCGATCGAGAAGGGGTTCCTGCGCCGCGTCACCGGTCACGTCAAGGCCGTCGACCGCATCAACCTGTTCATCAACGAGGGAGAGACGCTCGGCCTGGTGGGAGAGTCCGGCTGCGGCAAGACGACCTTGGGGCGCTGCATCCTGCGCGCCATCGAGCCCACCGACGGTTCGATCAACTTCCAGTTCCAGGCCGCCGACGCGCCGATCGACATCACCAAGCTGGACAAGAACCGGCTGCGGCAGATCCGCCGCCACATGCAGATGGTCTTCCAGGACCCCTATTCGTCACTGGACCCGCGCATGACGGTATTGGACATCGTCGCCGAGCCGCTGGTGGCCAACAACCTGGCGCGCGGACAGGAACTGGAAGATCGGGTCAAGGAGCTGGTGAACACCGTCGGCCTGGAGGTCAAGCACCTCAAGCGCTATCCGCACGCCTTCTCCGGCGGCCAGCGTCAGCGTATCGGCATCGCCCGGGCGCTCGCGCCGAAGCCGGAGTTCATCTGTTGTGACGAGGCGGTGTCCGCGCTCGACGTGTCCATCCAGGCGCAGATCCTCAACCTGCTGGAGGACCTGCAGGCCGAGTTCAACCTCACCTACCTGTTCATCGCCCACGACCTCAGCGTCATCGAGCACATCTCCGACCGGGTGGGCGTGATGTACGTCGGCAAGATGGTCGAGCTGGCGGAGACCGAGGAGCTGTTCGGCAATCCCAAGCATCCGTACACCGAGGCACTGCTGTCCGCGGTGCCGCAACCCGATCCGGAAACCCACATGGACCGCATCATCCTCCCGGGCGAGGTGGCCAATCCCGCCAACCCGCCGTCAGGCTGCTACTTCCATCCGCGCTGCCTGTACGCCCAGGACCGGTGCCGTTCGGAGGAGCCGGGCTGGGAGGAGGTGGCGCCCAACCACTTCGCCGCCTGTCACTACGCCAGGGAGCTGAGCCTCAAGGGCGTCCAGTAGCGGCTGCAGCGCCGTTCACAGCAGATCCTGCGTCGCCGTCGCTCGTTCGGACTGCGGCCAACGTCCCACTCAGCCGATAAGACGAAGGTAGGGACGAACGCAATGACCACGCAGTCGGTGACCAGATGCTGTCACCTCGCGATCGCAGCCGCCATGCCGCTGGTGCTCACGGTCTGCGCCACACAACCCGTCTCCCTTCCCCTCGACCTGGGTATTCACATCGCACCGCCGTCGCTGGCCGCGCTCCCGGCCGCCCAATGGGCCGAGCCGCCGATGCCGCCGCCGCCGCTGATCGAATTCGCGGCCGTCCCGCACGTGGCCCAGCCGGCTCTCGATGCCGGCCTGTCTGGCGCTGGGGGCGAAGCGAACGTCACGCCACACATCGAGCCGGAACGGCCGCCACATCCCCGACGATCCCAACTGCTGGCGTGGGGCCTGATGGACGAGGTCGGCGTTCCGCGGAGGCCGGCAGGCGCCGGAGCCGAGGGGACGCCTGGCCCCGGCAGGCACACCATGCCGGCGCCTCCGGAGCATCCGGTGAGGAAGGTGCCGCAACCGATCATGCCGGGTGCGATCGTGAAGCCCACAGGAGCCGGCGCCGGTGCGGCTCCCGCCGTGGGAGTACAGGCGGAGCCGCGGCGGCCGCGACATCCCGCCGTGCGCGCGGCGCTGCCCGTGCGCCCGTCCTACCCGCAGCCGGCGCGTGCCGGCGGTCCGACGATCATGCAGCCGCCCACGGACGCCGACCTCGACCGGGTGCGCGTGCTCATCGCGCGCGCCGAGGAAGTGGCCGCGCCGTTCTACGACCCGCAGAACCTGGACGCGGCCCGCACGGCTCTGCGCACCTCCGGAGGAATCCGCGAGGTCGACCCGGGTGGATCGCACGTGTCCCTGAGGGCCGCGGAAGCGCGGGCCGTCGCGGCATTCGAGAACTCCGTGCGGCTGGCCGCGGAGCGCCTGCGCGACCTGCTGCAGAGCCGGCTTGACGATCTGCGGGCAATCCAGGCCGATCTCTGGGTGCCGGTCGCCTTCCAGGAGATGGTCGACGCCGTCCGGCGTGCCGAGGACCTCTACCGGTCAGGCGACTACCTCGGAGCGTACCGGCTGGCCCTGGCCACCGCCGACGACATGCTGGCCTTGCGCGATTCGCTCCTCGACCGGCTGGAGTTGCTGTACGGAGCACGGGTGGAGGCGGAGCGCTGTCTGGCCGCCGTCCAGCAACTCGACACGAGCGGCTGGGCCGCGGCGAGGATGCGGGAGCTGCGGTCGCTGTACCAGCAGCTCAACACGCTGTACCTGACCGGCCTGGATGCCTTCCAGTCCTACCGGCTGGCCGACGCCGAAGAGGCGTTCGGCGCCGCGATCGAGGTGTGCCGCACCTTGATGGCCGTGGCCGGCGAGGCCTACACGGAGCAGATGGAGCGGGCCGCCGCGCTGCTGCAGGCGGTGATGGAGGAGCTGGAGGCGGCGTCCGAGCTCACGGTGGTGACCGAACAGGGCGACGTCATCGCGCCGCAGCCATGGTCGGGCCGGCCGGTGCTGGACGCGCTGCGCGCCGGCGGGGCGCGTCGCGGGGCGATCCTGGACGGGATCGAGCGCCAAGCTGCCAACGATCTGCTCAAGGCTCGAGAGCTCTGGATCGATGGCGTGGTGGCGTTCGACGACCGAAAGTACGGTCAGTCCATCGAGCGCTTCGAGGACGCCCGCCGCTACCTGGAGCGCTACAAGCTCTACACCGTGCTCGGCATCCACACCGTGCAACTGATTCCGGAACGGCGCGAAAGCCTGTGGCGCATCGCGGAGTACGACCGCTGGTACGCCGATCCGTTCCTGTGGCCGCGGATCTGGCGGCGCAATCGCGCCCTGATCCAGAACCCCGACCTGATCTACCCCAACTGGCGACTGATCATCCCGGCGATCTGAAGCGTCAATCGGAAAGAGCCGGCGGAAACCCGCCGGCTCTTTCGCCATCCGATCGTGTGGTCGGCCGATCGTGTGGCCGGTGAGGCGGGTTACTGCCCCAGGGCCTCCTCGACGGAGATCTTCCCGGACTTGAAGTCGGGAACGTTGTAGCTGAGCTTGCCGAGCTCATCCAGCAGGCGCTGCGCGCCGGCGTTCAGGTACTTCTCCACGTGAGCGTCCCACTCGGCGTCCACGTCGAAGTCGGCGTTGGTCATCGCCTTGAAGTAGAACTCGTCGCGGATCGTCCAGAGCGCGGCGGTCACCTCGCCGGCGATCGCCGTGTACTCGGTCTGGTTGAAGACGTCTTCCTTGTACGGCGGCAGCGAGAACTGCTGGCCGGGGCCGGTGAAGTAGTGGTCGATCCACGCCTGGTGGTCGGCGTTCCTGGCGCGCGCGACCGCGTACCGGGCCGGGAACGTCTGGTGCGTGAAGTAGTGGCCGCCGACGTTCTCGAAGGTCCAGCCCTCCAGCGCCTTGCGGGGCGAGTTGGACAGCGCGATGTCACTGGAGCGATCGGGCTCGCCGTCCCACTCCCAATGCACGCCCTCCAGGCCGCCGGGGCTGCCGGCCATGATCCGGCCGAGCGGGTCGAAGTTCACGTAGTCGTAGATCTGCAGCAGGCGCCGCAGCTTCTCGTCCGACACGTTGCGGTTGACGGTGTACGCGACCACGCGGCTGCCGAACGGCAGCGCCTGGTTGTTGTACTTGGTGCGGTACGTGCCGTTGTGGCTGAGCCCGGTGAATGCCATCCACTTGGCGCCGTCTTCGCGCACCGCCGTCCAGCCATGGCCCTGGCCGGTGCCGTCGCCCCAGCCCCAGCCGGTGACGCCGCAGGTGGTGCAGATGCCGTAGACGCCGGATGCGACGCGGTCCTTCCACTGCTCGTAGCCCACGGCCGGCAGCTCCGGATCGATGTAGCCTTCCGAGTACCACTTCTGCAGCCGCTTGGTGGCGTCCCGGAAGCACGGGCAGTTGCCGTCCATGACCAGCTCGCCGCCGTACGGAGGCACCGTGTCGCCGTCGTAGTCGTAACTCGGCTTGTTGTTCAGACCGTAGGCGTAGAGGACCAGCGAGGCGCGGAACATGAACGCCTGCGTCTGGTCGCCGGTGAACCCGTACGGGATGCGCACCTTGTCGTCATCGAAGCCCAGCTTGTCGCGGAACGCCGCCAGCACCGACTCGAACTCGTCGATGTCGTGGACGGCGGGTTCCCAGTAGAAGGTGTCGGGCTTGTTCTCCGGGCTCTGGTCGACGGCGTCGAAGAAGTCGGTCATGCCGACCCGCTCCAGCCAGTCGTAGCGCAGGTAGTGCTGGGCGCCGTTGCCCTCCTTCCCGAACTGCTGCTGGAAGCGCGGGATCGCCCAGTACTCGTCGGTCGTGCCGGGGGCCAGGAAGTAGGCCCAGCCGGCCGTGCCGATCTCGTTCATGGCGTCGACGTAGAACGGCATCTCCTCTTCGATCATGCTGCGCGGGATGGTGCGGTAGGCGCCTTCCATGAACTTCTGGTCGTGGAAGTTCCAGACGTACCACGCATCGGGATGCTCGCCCGACGCCACCAGCAGGTTGTGCTTCTCGCGGTCGTTCTGGTGGTAGCGGATCGTGTCGATCTCGACGTTGAACTTCTCCTCCAGAAGCTGCTCGATCACCGTGTTCTCGCCGACGCCGGCGCCGCCCACACCGGCCCAGGTGATGGGCATCGGCGCGTCGGCGGCCGCCATCTCCCCCTCGGCGGCTGCGAACAGACCTGCGGTCGGCAGCAGCAGCAATCCGAGCATGACTATCGATAGCTTTCTCATCGTCGCTCCTCGTGCGGTATTTTCCGGCCGGACAGCCCGGCTCGGCAATGTGTGCGGATTATAGATGCCGGAGAACGCTCCGTCACGCCATGAGACGGCTGCGGGACGCCTACAGGCGGCCGATCATGGCCAGCGTGTCCCACAGGTCGAGCTGGTCGACCGCGTGGTGCCGGTACACCCCGGCGGCGTCCGCGCCGGCCGCCAGCGCGCGCCGCGCTCCCTCCAGCAACCGGTCCGGTTCCTGGAAGCTGCCCGCGTGGTAGCAGGAGAGCTCGGCGTACAGCGGGATGCGCCCGGCTACCACCCGCGCCGCGTGGCCGACGCGCCGCTCGACCGCGTCCGGGTCGCTCTCGGTGCGGAACCACAGGTACAGCTCGTCGATCACGCCCCGCTCCGTCCACGCCGCCCAGTCGTGAAGCCCGTGCAGGGAGCGCTCGGGCTCGCGGGCGATGATGGTGGCCGAGAACACCGCCTGCTTCGAGACCGCCTTGACCCGCTCGCGCGCCTCCAGGAGCATCTCGGTCACGTGGCCGGCCCGGAACGCCAGCCACTCCGGGTCGTCCGGGGGAAGCGTGTGGGCGTCCCGTCCCGACGCTCGGCGGTACTCGGCCACCGTCCGCTCCTCGTATCCGGCCGGCACCAGACCGCCGCCATCCTCCATGCCGTTGACGAACTCCACCTGCACCCCTTCCGCGCCCGTGTCGGTCAGCGCCCGCGCGATCTCCGCCGCCTGCCGCGCGCGCACCTCGGGAAACGCGGGGCTGAGGCACAGACGGTCGCAGTAGCCGAGCGTGTCGGCCCCGTCGGCGGTCCGCGCCCGATACTCGGGATGCGCGGCCGCGAACGAACCGATGCTCGGCTCGCCGCGGTGGGGGCCGACCAGAACCGGCCGGTGGCGGTCCAGGATCGTGCGCGCTTCCGTAGACGCCGGATCCACCCCCAGGTAGTTGAGCGACCACGTGTATGACACCGGCCGCTGACCGTGCGTGGGCATCGGCGTGCAGGCCACGTAGGGATGCACCTCCAGGCCGCGGCTGCGGGCCAGCTCGACCACGTCCGGCGCGTGTGGTCCGATCAGGCGGGTGACGCCGGCATCGACCGCGCGATCGATGTAGTGCGCGGCGCCGTCGGACTCGATGATCCCCCACAGGGTCAGCGGCCGGCTCATCGCTCGTCCCTACCCGCACACCGCGCGGAACACGCGCAGGTAGTTCAGCCCCAGGACGGCGCGGATCACCTGTTCGTCGTGTCCGCGGGCTGCCATCCCGGCGGTCAGGCGGGGGTATTCTCCCGCGTGCGGGATCACCGTGCCGCCGCCGTCGAAGTCCGATCCCAGTCCCACGTGCTCCGGTCCCGCCACCTCGATCGCGTGATCGACGTGGTCGAGCAGGCGCTCCAGGCCGGGCTCCGTGGCGGAGACGAACTTCGGCACGAAGGTGATCGCCACCACCCCGCCGGTGGCGGCCACCGCCTCGATCTGCCGGTCGTCCAGGTTGCGCGGCTGGCTGCACAGGGCGCGGCAGTTGCTGTGCGAGGCGATCAGCGGCCGATCGGTCTCGGCGACCACGTCCCAGAACCCCGCGTCGTTGAGGTGCGACACGTCGACCAGGATCCCGAGCCGGTTCAGCTCGTGCACGAGCGCGATGCCATGGCTGGTCAGCCCACCGGACGCGGGCTCGTGCGCTCCGGCGGCCGCCCAGGAAACGGGGTTGTGCGTGATGCCCACGGATCGCAGGCCCAGAGCGTAAAGGGCGGACAGGATGTTGAGGCTGCGTTCCAGCCCGTTGGAGTCCTCCAGCGCCAGGATCGCTGCCACCGCCCCGTCCTCTTTCGCCTGCGTGAGGTCCGCGGCGGTGCGCGCGATCCGGAAGCCGTCGTCCTCGGCGATCTCGGCCATCAGGATGCCGAAACCGTCCAGGGCGTAAGCGGCGTGGTTGTTCCACGCCTTCGTGACGCAGACGGCGAAGAACGCCGCGTCGATGCCGCCCTCCCGCATGCGCTGCAGGTCGAGCTGCGTGCGGGCTCCCTCCGGAGGTCCGTGGAGCGCCCCCCTGAGCTGGGCGATGGTGCCGCTTGAGGCGTGGCGGGTCGGCGCGCCGCCGAGGCCGCCGCCGCCCGACACGCTGGCGACGACCGAATCGTTGTGGCTGTCGATGACCAGCGAGTCGCGGTGCAGTTCCAGCGGGTCCATGCGGCAAATGGTGCCGGCCGGCCGGGATTTGTTCAAACGGTCCGGCTGCCGGGGCCAGCGCGCTGCGCTTGCCCGCACCGACCGTGACGGATGATGCTCGGCGCGCATGGCTGCGATCGTGACGGACGTGGACCTGGCGCTGTGCGGCGGGGGCCTGCAGAGCGGGCTGATCGTCGCTGCCGTGTGCGGAACGGGCGCTGCCGGCACCGTGGCGCTGGCCGAGCGCGACCGGATCGGCGGCAACCACACGTGGTGCTTCCACGCCGGGGACCTGTCGCCGGCCATGCGGCGCCACGTCGAGCCGTTCGTGGCGTACCGGTGGAGCTCCTACGAAGTGCGCTTCCCCGGCTACCGGCGGGTGCTCGATACGCCGTACGCGATGATCTCGAGCGAGCGCCTTCGCTCGGAGGTGCTGCGCATGGTGGCTGCACGCCCCGGCTCGATGGCGTGCGAGCACGTGCCGGCCGAGGTGGACGGCGACGGCAGCGTGCGGCTGGCGGACGGCCGGACGCTTGCCGCGCGGACCGTGATCGACGCGCGCGGCGCCGGCGACACGACGGTGCCGTGCGGCTGGCAGAAGTTCTACGGTGAGGAACTCACGCTTCGGCACGGTCACGGACTGGCCCGCCCGATCGTGATGGACGCTACGGTCCCGCAGCGCGACGGCTACCGGTTCATGTACGTCCTGCCCCTCACCCCTGAGCGCGTGCTGGTCGAGGACACCTCCTTCTCCGACGGCCCGGAGCTGGACGAGGACGAGCGCCGCTGGCGGATCGCCGAGTGGCTCCGGGAGCACGGCTGGAAGGCGCTCCGGGTCGAGCGCACCGAGCGCGGCGTGCTGCCGATGCCGATGGCCGATGCGCCGGAGGATCCCTCGCCCGATCGATCGCCCTCCGCCGGACCCTCCGTGGTGCCCGGCGGCTACCGCGGGGGCTGGTTTCACCCCGGCACCGGCTACTCCCTGCCGCTGGCCGCCGAGCTTGCCGAGCTCATCGCGGCCACCACGGCCGACGCCCTGCCCGCCACGGTTGCTGCCGCGGCGGGCGAGCGGCGGCGGCGCGCCCGCTTCTGCCACCTGCTCAACCGGCTGCTGTTCCGGTGGTATCCCCCGGCGGCGCGCCGCGGCATCTTCGAGCGGTTCTATCGCCTTCCCGAGGCCACCATCGCCCGCTACTACGCGATGCGACTGCGTCCCGCCGACAAGATGCGCATCCTGGGCGGCCGGCCTCCGGCCGGGCTGTCGCTCCCGGCCAGGGCCGGCGGGCGCCTCACGCAGGCATCCGGAAGCGGATGACCGATCGGGCGAGCGGCGCACCGGATCGGCCGGGCGGCCGGGTAGCCGCGGACTTCGACCGGGTCGCGTCCGCCTACGACCGGCTGGTCGGACTCAACCCCGGCTACCGCCGGCACTTGCGCCGGAGCGCGGAACGCCTGGAACTGGCCGGCGATGCCCGCATCCTGGACCTGTGCTGCGGCACGGGACAGTCGACCCTGGCACTGCGTGCCGCCTACCCACGGGCAACGCTGTGCGGCCTGGACGCCGCGGACGAGATGCTGCAGGTGGCGCGCACCCGCACGCGGCTCGCGGGCGTCCACTTCGTCCACGGCGACGCGATGGATCCCGGCGCCGCCGGCATCGACGGCCCGTTCGACGGCATCCTGATGGCCTATGGGATCCGCAACGTGCGGGATGCCGACGCCGGCCTGCAGCGCGTGCGCGGCCTGCTGGCGCCTGGAGCGCCGGTCTGCTTCCACGAGTACTCGGTGACCGGCTCGCCGCTGGCCACCGCCGTGTGGAAGGCGGTGACCGCGCTGATCATCATCCCCGCCGCGCGCGTGGTGACCGGCGACGACGGGCTGTTCCGCTACCTGCGCGACAGCGTCCTGGCGTTCGACAGCGTGGACGCGTTCGAGCAGCGCTTGCGGCGAGCCGGGTTCACCGGCGTGCGGACGCTGCCGGCGGGCGGCTGGCAACGCGGCATCGTCCATTCCTTTCTGGCCCGCCGCCCGGAAGCCGACCGGTGACCGGCAGCGAAGCGCCGCGGGTGGCGGTGGTGGGCGGCGGCATCGCCGGCATGGCGGCGGCCGTCGTGCTGGCCGAGCGCGGCATCCGCGTCACCGTGCTGGAGCGCGAGCCCGGACTGGGCGGGCGCGCCGGGGCGTTCCCGGTACGGCTGGCCACCGGCGAGACGGTGCAGATGGACCGGGGCTTCCACGCCTTCTTCCGCCAGTACTACAACCTGCGCGCGCTGCTGCGGCGCATCTCGCCGGACCTCGACGTGCTGGAGCCGCTGGACGACTATCCCATCCTGGGGCTTGGCGGGGCGCGGCAGTCGTTCGCCCGGCTGCCCCGGCGCGCGCCGTGGAACATCGTCGCCCTCACCCGGCGCACGCCATCGCTGACCCTTTCCGCGCTGCGCCGCGTGCGGCTGCGCTCCGCGCTGTCGATGCTGGCCTTCGACGCCGAGCGCACCTACGAGCGCCACGACGGCCGTTCCGCCACCGAGTACCTGGACTCGTTGCGCTTCCCGCCGGACGCCCGCCAACTGCTGTTCGACGTGTTCGCCCATTCGTTCTTCAATCCGGAGGGCGGCATGTCCGCCGCCGAGCTGTTGATGATGTTCCACTTCTACTTCACCGGGAATCCGGAGGGCTTGCCGTTCGACGTGGCCGGGCAGCCGTTCTCCACCGGGATCTGGGAGCCGATGCGGCGCTACGTCGAGGCGCGCGGCGCGGCCGTCCGCACCGGCACCGAGGTGCGCGGCATACGTCGCGCCGCCGGCTGTTGGACGATCGATGCGGCCGGCGGGTTGGATCCGGTCGCGGCCGACGGCGTCGTGCTGGCGCTGGACGTTGCCGGGCTGAAACGGCTGCTGCCGGCCACGCCGTTCGACCGCGGCGACTGGGCGGCCCGCGTGCGCGCCCTGGAGGTGACCCTGCCGTTCGCGGTGTGGCGCTTGTGGCTGGACCGTCCCACCGCGGCCGAGCGGGCGCCTTTCGCCGGCACGGCCGGCTTCCCGCTGCTGGACAACATCTCCCTGTTCCACCAGTTCGAGGACGAGAGCCGCGCCTGGGCCCACGAGCACGGCGGCTCCGTGGTCGAGCTGCACGCCTACGCCGTGCCGGACGGAACGAGCGAGCGGCAGTTGCGAACGGCGATGCTGCGCGGCCTGCACGAGCTGTATCCGGAGACCCGCGACGCCCGGCCGCTGGACGAGGTGTACCTGCTGCGGAACGACTGCCCGGCGTTCGCGCCCGGTTCGCGCGCCGGCCGCCCGGGCGTGGAGACCCCGCACGCCGGCATCTACCTGGCCGGCGACTTCGTGCGCATCGAGCAGCCGAGCGCGCTCATGGAGCGCGCGGCCGCCTCCGGGATCGCCGCCGCGAACGCCATCCTGGCCGAGCACGGGCTGCGGCCGGAGCCGGTGGCGTCGGTCCGCCCCAGTGGCATCCTGCCGGCGGCGGCCGCGTGAGCGGCGACCGCCGCGAGCGCGGCTTCCTGTTCGGCCGGCAGCCTACCGGCGCCGAGTCCGCCGCCGAGCTGCAGCGGCTCCCCGACTGGCAGCAGTCGGATCCCAAGTGGATCAGGGGTGCGCTCCGGCGCGCGCTGGCGCTGCCCTCAGGCGGCTGGCACGCCATCGACGCCGTCCGCGCCATCGGCCACACGCCGCGGCGTTACCGCATCGCCGGCCGCGAGCTGGTGGTGTGGCGTGGCGCCGGCCGGCTCGTGGTGGCGCCCAACGCCTGTCCCCACCTGGGCGCATCGCTGGCGGAGGGGCACGTCCGTGACGGCTGCCTGGTCTGCCCCTGGCACGGACTGGCCCTGGACGAATCCGGCCATGGCGGATGGCGCGTGCTCCCGAGCCACGACGACGGCGTGCTCCTCTGGGTGCGCCTCGACGGCACCGAGGAGGAGCCCACCGCCAAGCCCCACCTCTGCGTACGGCCCACCGGCGGCATCGACGCCGTGATCCGCATGGAGGCGGCATGCGAGCCCGAGGACGTGATCGCCAACCGCCTGGACCCCTGGCACGGCGCGCACTACCACCCACACTCGTTCGGCCGCCTGCGCGTGATCAAGCAGCACCCTGACAGCATCGTCGTCCGGGTGACCTACCGCGCCACGCGCCGCATGGGCGTGGAGGTGGACGCGCGCTTCGACTGCCCCGACCCGCGCACCATCGTCATGACCATCATCGACGGCGAAGGCGCAGGCTCCGTGGTGGAGACCCACGCCACCCCCGTCGCGCCCGGCCGCTCCGCCATCATCGAGGCGACCGTCGCCACCTCCGACCGATTCGGCTTCCGCTTGGCGTGCCGCGCCGCCGGTCTGGTCCGCCGCGGCATGGAGCGCAGAGCCCACCGCCTCTGGGTCGAGGACGCCGCCTATGCCGAGCGCCGCTACGCCCTGCGCACCGGCAACGTCTGACGACACTCAACTCCTTGCCACCAGGACGGGCCCTTATGGTAACTTATCCGTTACCCGAGACGCAAACGAGCACTCCGGGTTGCTACTCGTCAGAATTAGATATATGTTTCTGACAGAAGGGAAGGTACGACTGATGCCCAGCCTTGCGAGTCGCATTGTCGAGCACGTCTCCGTGCTTCCCGAGGCCACGCCGGTCTGCCCGGCAGCCCTGCTTCACCTCGGAAGCCGCGCCGCGGTCGATCAGGCGCTGTCGCGGCTCGTTCACTCCGAGCAGCTCATGCGGGTCTGCCGCGGCGTCTACATGCGGCCCGTCGAAACCCGGTTCGGCCTTCGCGCGCCGACGGTCGAAAAGGCGCTCGTCTCGCTTTCGGCGCTGTGGGGCGAAACCATCGTCCCGTGCGGCGGAGCTGCGGCTAACACGCTCGGGCTCACCCTGCAGATTCCGGTGGAGCCGGTGTACCTCACCTCCGGCCCCAGTCGCCGGTTGTCCTTCGACCGGCTGCTCGTGAGGCTGCGCCATGCCCCGCGTTGGCAACTGGCCGCACCACACCGTCGCGCAGGCGATGTCATCCGCGCGCTGGCTTGGCTCGGCCCGGACGAGATCGAGGACGGACTCCCCCGAGCGGTCTCCGGTCTTTCAGGCGACGACGTGGCCGAGTTGGCGGCTGCTCGCGCAACCATGCCGACGTGGATGGCTACGGCGGTGAGCGCTCTGGTCGCCAATGGCTGACACGCCGTTCCAGTCCCTCTCCACAGGCGATCGACGCGACGCGTTGGCTGTAGCCGAACGGAAGGGCTCGCGAAGAGCGGCCGAGCGCACCTTCTGGGAGAAGGCGACGGCCATGCACGTATTCTGCCGGCAGGAACGCCGCCGGGGCCAACGCCAGTCCCGACACTGGCACGATGTGGTGCGTCTGGATGACGCCGGCATCGCCGGTCTCGCGTTGGCCGACCGAGCGCTCGCCCGCTCGGTGGCGCGTCACAAGGCGATGTTCTTCGCGGAAAAGGACACCACTGGCGCCTGGATCGACTATGAGGCAGCAGTCAGCGAGTCGCTGCGACTGGTCCCCGATGGAGCCGCTCGCGCCGCGCTCGCTGACGACTACGGCCGGATGCTCGCCGACGGCATGCTGCTCGACGATGGAGAGCCGTTCGAATCGATCATCGATCGATGCGCCGACCTCGAGACGCGCGCCAACCAGCACAGCCGGTGACGAAACCGAGTTATGATGCGGGGCCTCCTACAGCCCGGCGGCGTGGGCGGTGTGGAAGGTGTCGGCGCCGCCGCGCAGGCCGTCGGGTCCGCGCGTGATGGCCAGGGGGCTGGCGAACGGGCTCATGCCCTCGGTAGTGTAGCGCGGGTCGATCACGGCCACGCGGTGGCGGCGAGCGCGCAACTCCTCGACCACGTCCGGGTCCAGGCGGCCGTCGACAGCGGTCAGCGGGGTGCTGCAGTCCAGGCGCGGCGCGTCGATCGCGGCCTGCGGTCCGAGCCCGAAGTCGAGCATCTTCACCACCAGGCTGGTGACGCAGTTGGTGATGCGCCGGCCGCCGGAGGCGCCGACCGCCAGCCGCACGCCTCCCTCGCCCAGCACCAGCAGCGGCGACATGTTGTTCAGCGGCTGCTTGCCCGGCGCGATCGAGTTGACGTGACCGGGCACCGGGTCGACCCACATCATGCCGTTGTTGAGGATCACGCCGGTGCGTCCGGCCACCACGCCGGAGCCGAAGCCGGACCCCAGCGTGTTGGTCAGTGACACGGCGTTGCCGTCGCCGTCCATCACGCACAGGTGCGTGGTGCCGTCGTGGTAGGCCGGCGCGCTGCCGGGCGGGCGCTTCGGGGCCTTGCGGCCCTCCTCGCGCCACGGGTCGCCGGCCTTGAAGCGCGCCGGCGCCCTGTCACCGACGCCGGCCTGGCGGCGGGCCGCGTAGGACGGCGAGGTCAGGCCGCGCCAGGGCACGTCCGCGGTCTCCGGGTCGGCCAGGTAGGCGAAGCGGTCGGCGTAGGCCAGGCGCGCGGCGCAGATGTAGCGGTGCAGGGCCTCGGCGTCGTTGTGCTCGCAGGAGCTCAGGTCGCTCCCGGACAGGAGCTGCAGGGTCATGGCGCTGGTGATGCCGCCCGAGGCGAACGGCGCCACGCGCACGCGGTCGCCGCGGTAGGCCACCTCCAGCGGCGCCGGGTCGGCGCCGGTCTGCCAGTGGAGCGGGCGGTAGTTCTCCAGGTCGGCATGGTCGAGGATGCCTCCCGCGTCACGCACCGCGTCGACCAGCCGCCGGCCGATCTCGCCGCGGTAGAAGGCGTCGCCCCCTTCCCGGCCGATCGCGGTCAGCGTGTCGCCCAGGTCCGGCTGGCGGATCCTGACCGGCGCCGCGCGCAGCACGTCGCCGCGCATGTAGGGGCTGCCGGGGATCTCGATCCCGGACGGCAGCTCGCCCGCCGGCAGGAAGGTGCGACGCAACTCCGGGTAGCGCGTGAGCTTTCCCACCTGACTCGCAAAGGCCATCACGTCGTGGAACTCGGGAGCGAAGCCGTACTGGGCGAGCTCCACGGCCGGCGCCACCACGGTACCGAGCGGCAGGCGCCCGAATGCCGCGTGCGCGGCCGTGAGGCCGGCGACCGCACCGGGGGTGGCGATGGAGCGCGGGCCTTCCAGGTTGGCGTTGTCCTCCACGCCCGGCCAGCCGAACGCTCCCACCGCCGCCACGCCCGTGAGGCGGTACATGTCGGGCGTGGCGGCCAGCGACGCGCGCATGGGGAAGGCGAACACGCCGCCCCGCTCCCCCATCTGGTAGACCAGGTAGCCGCCGCCGCCGATGCCGCTGGAGGAAGGCTCCACCACCCCCACCGCGAACGCGGCCGCCACGGCCGCGTCCATGACGTTGCCGCCGGCGCGCAGCGAGCTCAGCGCGGCGGCCGTGGCCAGCCGGTGCTTGGTGGCCGCCATCGCGCGCTCCCCGCGCGCCTCGCTCTTGCTCGCGGCAAAGGTGCTCTCAGTCACCATCGTTCCACCCATCGCCGTCCTCCTCCGTCTGCAGTCTGAAGTCCAGCATCGTATCGCCGTCGAACAGCCCCCAGCCGCGGAACCGCTCACCCGCCAGGAAACGGGGCAGCCACTCGCGGTCGTCCGCCCACATCCGCTCGTACGGTATCGCGTCGAGCGGCACCCACATCGGCTCGGCCTCCTCGGTCTCCACGGGAGTGCCGTGCGCGTCCGTGGCACGAAAGACGTGCATGTGGGTCGAGTAACCGTCCAGGAACTGGAACGAGATCACGCCCCGGTGGCAGAGCCCTTCGGCGCGGAGGCCCACTTCTTCCCAGAGCTCGCGCGCGGCCCCTGCCGCGGGAGTCTCGCCCGCCTCCACACGGCCGCCCGGCGCGTTCACCTTGCCGGCCCCTAGCCCGCGCTTCTTGCGGATGAGCAGCGTGCGCTCGTCCTCGACGACGAACACCACGGTGGTGACGTCCACCGGCACCCAGGTGTCCCAGTCGATGTCGCGCAGCGAGCGCGCGTCAGCCAGCGCCGGCAACGGCGGCTATGCCTTCTTCGCGTAGGGCGGCAGCGGCCAGCCCGACTCGGCGCCGATGCGCATGGCCCGTTTCCGCTCCTCCGGCGACAGGGGCGGCACGTCCACGGCGCCGGCGTTCTGCTCCAGTTGCGCGCGGTCCCTGGCGCCGGGGATCGCCGCCGTCACGCCGGGCGTGTCCAGCACGAACCGCAGCGCCGCCTGCACCATCGTGCGGCCTCGCTCGGTCAGGAAGCGCAACTCGGCCAGTCTGGCGAGCGCCGCACGCGCGCGCGGGTTGGTGAAGCGCTCGTGGCGCCGGTCCTCACCGTCGAGCTGCTGCGTGTCGAAGTATTTCCCGGTCAGCGCTCCCTGGCCGAGCGGCACGCGGATCAGCGTGCCCAGGTTCGCTTCCAGCGCCAGCCCCAGCGCGTCGTCCGCGGTGGGATTGACGATGCTCAGCCCCACCTGCGCCATGGCCAGGTCCCCCAGGCGCAGCAGCTCGCGCATGGCGTCGCCGTCGTTGGTGGAGATGCCCCAGCAGCGGATCTTGCCGGCCTGCTGCAGCTTCGTGAGCTCCTCGACCACGGGCGGCATGAGCTCGCTCGGCGGCACGCCGTGGAGCTGGTAGATGTCGATGTAGTCGGTGCCGAGCCGTTGCAGGCTGCCGGCGCACGCCGTCTGCATGCGCTTGCGCACGCCGGCTTCGCGGTCGCCTTCGACCGGGGGCGCCACCTTGGTCGCCACCACGTAGCGGCTGCGCCGTCCGATGAGCGCGCGGCCGATGATCCGCTCCGAGTGGCCGGCGCCGTAGCCCTCGGCCGTGTCCAGCAGGTTCACGCCGAGCGTCTCGGCGTGGTGGATGGTGCGCACCGACTCCTCGTCATCCATGCCCGGCCACCCGCCGCCGCCGTGCGTGCCGCCCATCTGGTAGCAGCCCAGGCCGATGCGCGAAACCTCGATGCCGGTCTTGCCGAACGTCCGGTATTCCATGCCTCTCTCCTTCAGCGCTCGACCGGCGCCGTGCGGCCTTCGGCCATGCTGCGATGGACCGCCTCCGTGAACGCCATGTACTGCACGCCGATCTCGAACGTGTTGCGCTCAACCGCGCCCTCGCCGCGGATGGCGGCGCAGAACTCCTCCTCCACGCGCCAGCCGGGCGGCATCTGCTCGCCCGGGCGCGGCTTGGCGGGTGGGACCGGCAGGGGTGCGAGCGCGTCGCCGTCCCGCCGCGCACCCAGCAGTTGGCCACCGGCGATGCGCAACGTGCCCTCGGATCCGTAGATCGTCGTCCCGGCCATGCCGTGGCCCATCACGCTGGAGAGCTGCAGGTGCAGCGTGGCACCGCACGCCATGTCGGCCAGGACCTCCAGGTGGTCGGGAAGCTGCATGGCCTGCGCGACGCCCGCGTCGTCGCGCCGGGTCGCCACGAACGTCTTGCCGATCGCCGCCACGCGCGTGGCCGGTCCCACCCAGCGCATGATCGTCTCGTAGGTGATGCCCAGCGAGCCGATGTTCAGCCCGCTGTAGACCGCGCTGTCGCGCCACATCGCAGGCGCATCACGGTCGATGAAGCCGCCGCCGCCCAAGTGCTCGACCGCCAGCACGTCACCGACGTATCCATCGGCGATGTGCCGGCAGATGGTGGCGTCCATGCCCAGGGTCATCGCCGCCGGCACCACCTGCGTGACCAGGTCGGGACGCGCGCGTGATGCGGCCAGCATCTCCCGCGCCTCGGCCAGGTTCAGGGCCAGCCGCGCCTCGGTCAGCACGTGCTTGCCGGCCGCCAGCGCGGCGAGCGTCACCGGCCGGTGCAGGTAGGGCCAGGTGCCGATCAGGACCGCGTCGACGCCGTCGGCCTCGACCAGCTCGCGCCAGTGATCGTGGACGCGGCCGATGCCGTGCTCGGCCGCCGCCCGCTCGGAAGACTGCCGGGAGCGGTTGACGACGCTGACCAGCTTGATGTCGGGCTGCGCCTTCAGGCCGGGGATGTGGCGGTTGCGGGTGTTGTTTCCCGCGCCGACGATGCCGACGCGGATCGTGCCGTTCGTTCGTGACATGGGCGGGGATGATAGCGCAGGCGGCGACTCGCCCTCCCGTCAGAGGTCGAACACCACCTCCAGAGCGGCGTGATCGCTGAGTCCGCCCTCTGCGATCGAGCCCATCTTCTCGGTCCAGTACTGCGCGCGCCGCACGCGGAGGTCACAGCTCGCGAAGACGTGGTCGCTCCGCGTTCCCGCAACGAAGCTGCACACGGCTTCATCGTGGCCATGCAGATCGAGGTATACGTCACGAACCCCGAACTTCCGGAGCGCCAGGGGATCGTCCGACTCATCGCCGTGCAGGTCGCCGGCCAGGATGGTCGGATGCCGGCCTCTTCGCGCCATGGCCGCGTGAATCACTTCCCTCCGATCGGGAAGCTCTCCCCACAGGCACGCCGTGTGCAGCCTGATTCCGTTGTCGAGCCGCACCGACAGCGAAGCATGCATGTTCGGCCATCGAGACTCCGTATCCATCGCGCCGTCTGCGGGCGAGAGGATATGGACGGGGGCCTTCGAGGCGATGAGCACGCCGCTGTAGGCACGCATCGGATCCCTCACCGGGCTCATCCAATGGGGAAGGCCGATCTCCCTCAGCAGCGGCTTCCAACGCTCGAGGGACGTTCGCATGATTTCCTGCAACGCGATGACGTCCGGTGACAGGCCCCGCAGAAACCCGGCCTGTGACCGGGTGTCGGCTCGATGCCCGGTATTCCATGTGACAAGACGCATCAGCCTGATCCAACCCTACATTGCCAGCACCCGTCACAAGCGACAGGCGCCCGCCGCCGCTACGAGCCGGCGAGCACCTCCGCGAACAGCTCGCGGTCGATGTTGCCGCCCGAGAGCGCCAGCGCGACGCGGCTGCCGCGCATCCGCGACCGTTCCTGGAGCAGCGCCGCCAGCGGCCCTGCTCCCGCCCCTTCGGCGACGTTGTGCGTGTCGGTGTAGTAGGCGCGCATCGCCGAGCGCAGCTCGGCTTCCGAGACGGCGACGACCCGGTCCACGCCGGCCAGGATCAAGGCGAGCGCCTCTTCGTCAGGGACACGCACCGCCATGCCGTCGGCGATGGTCGGCGCGGGACCGGTCGGGCGCGATTCGCCCGCGGCGAACGAGCGCTGGTAAGCAGGCAGGGCTGCCGAGACCACTCCGATCACCGCCGTCGCCGGTGACAGCGCGTTGCGGGCGGCCATCACCCCGCAGATGCCGGAGCCCAGGCCGATCGGCACATAGACGGCGTCCAGATCCGAGACCTCCCGGAACAGCTCCAGCCCGGAACTGGCCACGCCCCTGACCAAGTCCGGGCTGAAGGACGGCATCAGGTGCCGGCGGTCACCGGCGGCCAGTACGGCGGCATGAGCATACGCTTCATCGAAGTCCTTGCCGTGCTCGACCAGCCGGGCGCCGAACGCGCGCATCGCCGCGTTCTTCTCACGGCTGTTGCCGGCCGGCATCACCACGGTGGCGGAGAGTCCGGCGCGGCGCGCGGCGAAGGCGACGCTCTGGCCGTAGTTGCCCCGCGTGGCCGCCACCACCTCGTTGACCCGCGGCTTGGCGCTCCGTAGCCGGTCGACCGCTACCAGTGCGCCGCGCAGCTTGAACGAGCCGATGGGGGTGTGATTCTCGTGCTTCACCCACACGGAGCAGCCGGTCCGCTCGCACAGCAGCGGCCAGCGGTACTGCGGCGTCGGCGGCATGGCGCGGTAGACGATCTCTGCCGCGCTCTCGATCTCGTCGAGCGCGGGAAGCCGTGCGTCGAACACGCCTAGAACGTACGCCAACGGCAGGCCGGCGGGAACCCTTGCGCACCACACCCGAGGGACCCATAGCGCCGGCAGAACCGAGTCCTCCGGACTCGCTTCCGCCCCCATCCCCAACCTCTCCATGGGTACGTCGGGTGTACTGCTTGCGCACTACACCCGACGTACCCATAGTCCCCGCCCATGAGCCATGCAGCGATCGAGCGCGCGATGAGCGTCTCCTGGGGACCGGGAGCCGCCGACGACGAGTCCTACTGGGAGCGGATCCGCGCCCGCTTTCCGTTGGATCCCGATCTGGTCTACCTGAACAGCGCCGCGCTCGGCGCGCCGCCCGATCCGGTGATCGCCGCCGTGTACGAAGGCTACCTGCGCCTCTCGCAGGACCCCGACGCCGGCAAGATCGACTACCGGCGCTACAACGACGAGGTCGCCGTTCCGGAGCTGGCGGCGCTGATGGGAGCCCGGCCCGAGGAGCTCGCCATCAACCGCAACGCCTCGGTCGGGCTGGAACTGGTCGCCGAGGGCGTGACCGGCCTGCGCGCCGGCGACGAGATCCTCACCACCAGCCACGAGCATCCGGTCGGCGTGGAGCCCTGGCGCGCCCGAGCGGCTCGCGACGGGCTGGTGGTGCGCGAGGTGGACCTGCCGAGTCCCGTCGAGGACGCGGCCCAGTTGATCGATCCGCTGCGCGCCGCGATCACCGACCGCACCCGCGTGCTGGCCTTCTGCCACGTCACCCGCGGCGGCATCCGCTATCCGATCGAAGCGATGTGCCGGCTTGGGCGCGATCACGGCCTGATCGTCGCCATCGACGGCGCGCAGGCGATCGGCCGAGTCCCGGTCGACGTGACCGCCTACGACTGCGACCTGTATGCCGCCAGCCTGCACAAGTGGCTGCTGGCACCGTCGGGCACCGGCGTGCTCTACGTCCGGCAGGAGTTCCAGGAACGTTTCGGCGTCATCACCACGCCGTCCGGCCCCACCGCCGCGCGCTACGAGGAGGAGGGGACGTTCGACCTCCCCACCCGCGCCGGCATCGGCGTGGCGGTGGCGTGGCTGAAGCAGATCGGCATGGGCGCAGTCGAGGCGCGCAACCACCTGCTGGCCGAGCGGCTCCGCGCCGGCTTGGCGCAGATTCCCGGCATGGACATCGTCAACTCACCCAAGCGCGAGTTCGTCGCCCCCGGGACGACGCTGGTCGTGCCGCCGGGAGGCGACGCCGCAGGCTGGCGAGCGCGGCTGCAGCAGCGCTACAACCTGCGGGTCGACGACCACGTCCGCGATGGTCACGATGCGCTGCGCATCTCCACGCACTACTTCGTCTCCCCCGCCCAGGTCGATCGCCTGATCGCCGCGATGGCCGCCGAGACCGGGTAGCGGATCGCAAGGATCGTCTTGATCGACAAGAAGGAAGCGGACAGGCAACTCACGGCCCGAACGCGACAGGGAGGACGGGAAGCGTTGCTCACTTCCGATCAGCTTGCCGCCCACGTTGGCCTCAAGACCCGCCAGTCGGTCCACGAGTGGCTCCGGAGGGGTAAGGTCATCGGGTGGCGGGGCGCCAAGCGCGGCTATGTCTTCCCTGCCGAGCAAATCGACGAGCGTTGCCGCCCGCTTGCCGGACTTGACCAAGTCGTACCGCGTTTCGGCGATGGTTATGCAGCGTGGGTCTGGTTGACGACGCCGCGGCCATCGCTCAACGGGGCGAAGCCGCTCGACCTGATGCGCCGAGGAGAAACCGAACGCGTGACGGCTGCCGCAAAAGGGGATCTACAAGGCGGTAGTGGTTCAGTTTGAATTGACAGGCCCCGGCCCGCTCCCGCATCCTCCCATCTGAACAACACGAGGCGCCCGCATGCCGGGTCGCCCGCTGAATACCCCTCCACGGGCCGCCGGGTAGCTCCCGGCGGTCGGAGGCGAACAGGCGGGGTGCGCGTTGCCTCTACAGGTGTCTCGTGTTGTTCAAAACGGCCCGGCGCCTTCGCGCGCCGGCAGGAGGAGGTGGACATGATGCTCCACTACCGATTTCGTCTTCGCACCACGATCATCGGCGCGTCTCATGCTCGGACCGATCAGCGCACGGCCGAGGTGTTCGCGCGTCGCCGTCTGCGGCACCGCCGCCCCGTCTCGATCCGGTGACCCCGCGATCGGTTCTCGTCCTGATTCTCGTAGGGATCACGACGACGGCGATCGCACAGGAGGGACACCAAGACTGGGAGTACGTCGAGGTGAGCAGCGCGCTCGAAACGACACGACATCTGGTCTTGCGTGGGTATACGGCAGAAGACGTCGAATGGGTCATCTCGCGTACATGCGCTCATGGTGTTACCCAGCTCCTGTCCCGTGCTGCTGATGCTGGAGACGCCCTCGACATCGACTTGGCCTATTACCGCCACAGCATGTACAAGTCAGGGAAGACCGGGTGCTTGATCACTTCCGGGCTTTGTAACGGCTGGCAGTACAAAACACGGACACGCGTGGATCAAGATTCAGTACGAACCTTCACGTGGATGTACGGATTCGACAGTGATGGTGGATGGGAGTTTCTTTGGAGAAGGGAGGCGTACTACAGCAACCTGGGGTCCGAACAAGCCAAGGCAGGGCACTCCATGGACAGGCTTTTCATGGGAGAACGGTTGGCAATTGAAATCAGTGCGTCCAAGGGAGTGGCTGTGTTCAACACCGCTGGATTCGAAGAAGCACTGAATGAATGGTGCGGTGGTCAGCCGTTGATCTACGAAGTCTGATGATTCCTTGAGGGACGCCGGCGGCCGTAGGGAGGTCGGCCGCCGGCGCAGTCATGGGCGTTACGAGTTACTTTGCGTCTGGGACGGCAGCGGCATGGATTTCGCCGACTGTATCGCTCAGCGATTCGAAGCCTTGCTCAACCCTGTTGAGTCGATGCTCGACCTTGTCGAGACGCAACTCAACTTTGTCGATACGCAGCTCGACCTTGACGAGGCGATGCTCGATCTTGTCGAGGCGCGTATCAATTCGGCTCAGCCGCTCTGTCACGCCATTCCGCATCTCATGCGTAAGGGCTTCCACCTGTTTGATGAGATCCCCAGCCCAAGGTGGCGGCGGTGCTTGGGACGATTCAGCCATCGGTTACCCGCCCCAGCGGGACGCCGCGCCCTGCCGGGCGATTTCCCGACGACGCTCCGGCGTGAGCGCTTCGGCCCGAGCCCGGCCGCTGCGTTGACGGCCCGCCGGTTCTGGCGGGCTCAGGACTTCGTCCTTGTCGTTCGGCACCTCGCCGGTGAGCATGTCCCCCACCAGCTTGGCGTTCTGCGTCACGTCCTTCGGTCTCTTCGGCTTCGCCATGTTTCGTTCCTCCTCGCGGGTTCGAGCAGTCTTCCTCCTCGGACCCGGGGCATTGTGGAGATTACCCGATCGTGTCAAGTGATGCATGCCCGATCTGGCGATTTTTCAACCTTTTCGGTTGACGTGGACGCATTATAAGCATATACTGTTCAGTATGAACAGGAGCAGCACCGAGAAGCGAGTCATGATCCTGCGCTGCCTGGTCGAAGGCATGGGCATCAACGCCACCGCGCGGACGGCCGGCGCGTCGAAGAACACCGTCCTGAAGCTGCTGGTCGACGCCGCGGCCGTGGTGAGCGGCCACATGGACCGCGAGATGTGCGCCTTGC
The DNA here is from genome assembly GCA_965202935.1 of Spirochaetia bacterium. GTDB lineage: Bacteria > Spirochaetota > Spirochaetia > SZUA-6 > Bin103 > CATQHW01. Next base: position 5,692,733 of record OZ241879.1, on the reverse strand, counting down.
CCTGCCAGCGGGTCCAGGTGGACGAAGCATGGTCGTTCATCTACGCGAAGGAGAAGAACGTGCCGATCGCCAAAGCTCCGCCGCCGGAGGCTGGCGACGTGTGGACGTGGGTGGCGTTCTGCGCCGACACGAAGATCGTCCCGACCTGGCGCGTTGGCGACCACAGCGCCGAAACGGCGCTGGACCTGCTCTGCGATCTGCGGGACCGCATCCCGCACCGCTTCCAACTCACCACCGATGGGCTCAAGGCATACATCGAGGCTGCGGAAGGCGCGTTCGGCGGTGACGTGGATTACGCGATGCTGGTGAAGCAGTACGGGAACAACCCGGCAGACGATCGTTCAGCGAAGGCCCGCTACAGCCCCGGCGAGTGCACCGGGACGCACGTGGTCCACGTCAGCGGCTGTCCCGACCTGGCGCACGTCAACACCAGCTTCGTCGAGCGGCACAACCTGACGATGCGCATGTCGATGAGGCGCTTCACGCGGCTGACTAACGCCTTCTCGAAGAAGCTGGTCAACCACACGGCCGAGATCGCGCTGTACATGTTCTGGTACAACTTCATCAAGCCGCATCGTTCGCTGAAGACGAAGGACGGCCCGCCGACCACGCCGGCGATGGCTGCTGGCTTGGCCACATGGCCGATGAAGTTCGATGACATCGTGACGATGCTCGACGCGGACTACGAGGCGCGGCGGCCGAAGAAGCGCGGCCCGTACAAGCCTCGCAATTCAAAGTGAACCACTACCTACAAGGCGACTTCGCGTGACCGATCGGCGCCGATCAATGCGGTCGGGCGTCGAATACCTCCGTCAGGCTTTGCGCGTCAAGCAGGGCATCGAGCCAGGCATCGATCTCCGCCGCCGACCCGACCGCCACCCGTGACCGAGCACGCTCCGGAACGGGACCGAATCGCCGCTGCAGAAGACGAAGCAGCGTCTCGGCCTTGCCTTGAGCCTTGCCCTCGGCTCTACCTTGGGCTTTGCCCTCGGCTCTACCCTGGGTCTTGCCCTCCCGCACCCATGCTTCCGCGACGGTTGACATCAGCGCCTCCCAGCGTTCCGGCTTCGCTGCCCGCGCCGCCGTTTCCAGCACCGCGGGCGTCAGCTCGTAGGTCCTCACAATATACGAGAGCACCTGCAGCTCCGAGCAACGCACGGAACAGCGCATCATGTGGCGCGGCAGGTGGCAGATCGGGCATCGGCTCCGGGTCGAAGATACCTCGCGATGAGGTCTACAGCGCTGCGAGCGCCTCCCGTTGGCGGGCGAGACGCTGGTCGCGGTCGGCGGCGAAGCGCGTGATGCCGGCCGCGATGGACTGCTCGTCCAGGTGCGCCTCGGCGATCACGTCGGACTCCTTGCCGCCGGTCAGCCAGCGGTCATGCCAGTCGGAGACCAGGGAGTACTCCGAGGTCAGCGGACCCACGTCGCGCACCGGCCACATGCGCTGCGTGCCGGTGGTGACCACCATCAGGTCGTTCTTGGCCGCGGCCGGCAGGACCGCGTCGCGGTACGCCTGCGGCTGGCGGTCGAAGAGCTCCTCGCTGATGGCCGCGACCACCTTCACGTTGATCCCCTGCTCTCTTAGGTGCGGCAACGCCTGCACCAGGTTGAAGGTCGAGCTCGACCCCTGCGCCAGCACGTAGCCGTGCCGGGGCTTGCCGGGATCGAAGTCGCGGATCACGTAGAACCCCTTGGCGGCAGCCTTGAGGTCGGTGTCGGCGAACGTCGAGCGGTCGGCGACCGGGAAGTCCGGGCGCGCCACCTCGATCACGATCACGCCGACCAGCGGGTCGCGCGCGGCGATCTCGGCGGCGGCGAAGTAGCCGGGCGCCACGTCGTTGTAGTCCCAGAAGCTGAGCGTGATCACCTGCCCGCGCGGGAACAGTTTCCACACCTGCGGCGCGAAGATGCCGAAGTGCGTACGCGCGTCGGCCGCCGTCTCCGGGCCGGAGTGGCCGGCCAGGATGTGCAGGACGCCGACCCGGAAGGGGCTGTCCTGGTTCTGCTGGCTCCACACGCGAGCCGGCAGGTACATGAACGGCGTGAACGCGCCGTAGCTGCCGCTCAGCGCCCACACGCCGGAATGCACGTTCGGGTCGAGCGAGGCGCTCTGCCCCACCAGTCCGATGGCGGTGGAGGCGTTGCCGGCCTCCTGAATGGCCGCCTTGAGGCGCGTGCCGCCCTGGTTGGCGAGCGGATCGTAGTGGCCGGTGAGCGACCCCTTCTCCACGTTGATCGACCCGGACAGGTCGGCAGACACGGTCAGAAACCGGTTGCCGGTGACGTGGTTCAGCCACTTCACCACCTCCGAGATCGCGCGGCGCGTGCCCTGCACCTCGCCCGGCTGCTTGAACAGATCGATGCTCTCCTCGCCGGTGCCGGCGCTCACCGTCTGAGGCTCCACCGGGATGGCCGAGACGCGCAGGCGTTCGTCCTGGAACGGGTCCGTGCGATTGTCGACCCGCAGCGCCGCGTCGTCGCTGACCTCGTCGCCGATGGCCACCAGCCGGTCGCTCAGCCAGTCGCCGAGCCCGTCCTGCTCCAGCACGGACATGACCACGTCGATGTTGGTCTTGAACTGCCGGATGCGCTTCGCCTCGTCGTCGACCGGGCCGTCGTGGATCCCGTCGAAGGTGACGCCGAAGCGCTCCTCGAAGGTGCCGGCCAGCGCGACGAAGTACGGGACGTTCATCTTCATCTCGTACGGGTGGCTGTGATAGCCGACCAACTGCTCGCCGAATCCGGCGATGGTGCCGTTGGTGGCGGACGGCCACCAGCCCTTGGTGGTGCGGCCGACCACGATCATGGGCCGCCGGTCGTCCGGGTCCCACTCCTCCATGGTCTTGAGCGCGCCCACGACCTGGTCGTAGTCGTTGCCGTCGTCCAGGGTCAGCACGTTCCAGCCGTACGCCGACCACTGCTCGGCGATCCGGTAGCCGTCGAACGACTCCGACACCACGCCGCCGATCAGAGAATCGTCGATGCCGGCGTTGTTGTACGACAGCAGGATGCGCAGGCGCTTGCCCACCTTCTGGGCCACCGCCTGCGTCTTCATCTCCTGCGAGTGGCCGGAGGTCATGGCGAACTCGCCCTCCAGCGCGAAGATCTTCGGCGAGTCGCCGGCGCCCATGAAGTCCCAGAACGCGGCCTTGCCGGCGGCGGTGGCGATGCCGATGCCGGAGGGGCCGCCGTTGACGTCGTTGATCAGGTCGGTGGTCTCCGAGTGGCCGGCCAGCGAGCGGATGCCGCGCAGCTTCGCCTGCGCGAACAGCGGGTCGTCGGCCAGGCCGTTGTCCGCAAGCAGCGTCTCCAGCGCTCCGGCGCCGCGCCGGAAGCCCAGGCAATCGATCGGCAGCATGGCGACCTCGGGATCGACCTGGTAGCGGCCGTGGCCGGTCGCGGCGTAGCGGCGCGCCATCGCCTCGCCCATGACCATCCACAACGCGTACAGGGTCGGGATGTTGTGGCCGCCGGCAAGCAGCAGCTTGTCCCCGAACGGATGCTTGGGCCGTCGGTAGTCGTAGCGCAGGCCGCCGTGCTCGGGCCCCACCAGGTGCAGGGCGACGTTGTACGGCGTGTAGGCCAGGGGACCGCCGAAGTGGCCGGTCTGCGCGTAGTTGCCGAGCAGGGTGAGCGTCATGGCGGTCAGGAAGCCCACGTCCTCCAGCCGCTGCCGGTCGTAGGCGGGGAGCCGCACGCTGTGCTCGGAGGCCTCGCCCGCGGGCGCGGCGGTGCGAACCAGAACTGATGTTCCGTCAGTACCCATTGTCATCTCTCTTGTCGGCACCGCCGGCGCCTGTGGCGGGCCTCGGTGCGTGATGGTCTACAGAGAGCGCCGCGGCAGTGGCGGCGCCATCGATTGAGCCTACCGCACGGCGCGCTTGGCGTCACCCATGCGGCGTTACCGCAGGGCACCGAATGCGCGTTCGAACCGGCCGCTGAGCTCGTCCATGCCGGCCCGCTTCTGCGAGCCGTCCAGGTCGGTGCGGCGGATCATCACGTGCGCCTGCTTCTCGAAGTCGTTGACGAGTTGGCACGCCTCGACGATGGCGGCGTGGTTGGGCTCCGGGATGACGATGCAGCCGCCCTCATCGCCGTGGACGAGGTCGCCGGACCGCACGGTGATGCCGCCGACCTGCACCGGCTGGCCGTAGTCCGACCAGCGCAGCGCCGCGTGCTGGATCACGCGCGCGATCGCGAACACGCCGAATCCCTGGTCGATGATGCCGGGCAGGTCGCGGACGCCGCCGGAGGTCACCATGCCGATGGCGCCGGCGGCCATGAAGCCCTTGGCCATGCCGTCGCCCATCACGCACTCCCGGTACGGATCGGGGCCGACCGTCTCCACCACGATCACGCGCGGCAGCTCGCTCGCCTCGATCGCTTCCATCATCTCGAAGTACGGCTCCGTCTGCGGCCCGCCTTCCGGGGTGCAGGTGTCGATCTTGATCGTGATCGCCTCTCCCACCAGCGGCGGCAGGTCCGGCGTCATGCACTGGATGCGCCCGTCCATGGCATACGTGTGCGGCTCGGAGTGGCCGAGCGCGGAGAGGGCATTGCAGACCAGGGCGGTCTCCGAATCGCCGAGGCTTTCGATGAGTGCTTTGTCCATCAGGAGCGCGAGCCTACCGGCCGTACTCTCAGGCGACAAGGCGGGACCGGCCCCGACCAAGAGCCGGAGCCGAAGGCGACGGGAGCAACGTCCTGCTCTGGAGTCGCCTGACTGGCGCGACAGCGCCAATCAGGCCGACCCCGGAGCTCCAGGTGGGGATGGGCCAAGAGCCGGAGCCGAAGGCGACGACTCTTGGGGCCTTGACCCACCGGAGGCATGCCTCGACACTGCGGCGTCATGCGCATCGTGGTAGTGGGCGGCGGCGTGATCGGGCTGAGCACGGCCTTCCACCTGGCCGACCGCAACGCCGGCCAGGTGATCCTGGTGGAGAAGGGACCGATCGGCGACGGCTCCAGCTCTCGGGCCGGCGGCATCATCACCGGGCTGATGGGCACGGAGACGGCCGTCCGCACCCGCAAGGTCAGTTTGGAGCTGTTCCACCGCTTCAGCCGCGAGGTGGACGGCTACACCTTCCACGACGTCGGCACCCTCAACCTGGCGGACGACCAGGGCGCCGGTCGCGTGGAGATGCTGCCGCTCTACGACCGGCTGGAGGCCCCCTACGAGGTGCTGGACGCGGACGAGATGCGCCGCCGCTGGCCGCTGATGGCGGTCCCGGACGACGCCTGGGCGCTGTACGACCCGATCGCCGGTTACAGCGAACCGGACGAGTACGTGGCCGCCATGGGCGCCCACCTGCGCAAGCTGGGAGTCGAGATCCGGGAGTTCGAGCCGGTGCTGGAGTTCCCGCTGCAGGGCGACCGCGTGACCGGAGTGCGCACCACGGCCGGGACGATCGACGCTGACGTGGTCGTCTCCGCATCCCACGTCTGGTCGATCCGGCTGCTGGAGCAGTTCGGCTGGCGCATGCCGTCCAAGGTGTTCGTGCACCAGCGCTACGTCTCCACGCCGGTGCCGATACCGGTGATCCTGCCGGCCGTCAACGACCACCCGCGCCACGGCTACTACCGGCCCGCGTTCGGCAACCGCGTGCTGATCGGCATCGAGACGCCGGACCGCGAGGAGGTGCCGCCGCTCGAGCGGGACACGCACCTGTCCAGCTTCTCCGTGGACCCGGAGATCCGGGAGCGGGAGCTGGGCCGCCTGCAGTACGTGGTGCCCGACGTCGCGCCGCTGTCGTGGGAGATCGAGAAAGTGGGGCTCCTGGCCTACTCCGCGGACGGCGAACCCATCCTGGGGCCGGTGCCCGGCGTGCGCGGCCTGATCTGCGCCGGCTGCTTCCACTCCGGGGGCTTCGCCTACAACCCGGTGGCCGGCCTGCTGGCGGCCGAGTGGGCCGTGGACGGCGGCACCGGCATCGACATCAGCGCCTTCGCGCCGGACCGGTTCGATCCGCAGCAGGCGCGCGAGTTCATCGACTCCCACATCTGCCACGCCGACTACCAGCACGGCCTCCACGCGGGCGGCCGGCATTGACGGCCGATCTGCAGCGAACCCGGAGGACCCCATGCCCGAACCGCTGAATCCCGACAAGATCTCGGTCGCCGTCATCATCGGCGGCCACGCCTACGACGTGCCCGCGTTCAAGCGCCTGTTCGACTCGTTCGAGGACGTCGTCGCCTACCCGCAGGACATCAGCAACTTCTCGCGGGCGTGGGGCGTGACGCCCGACGCCTACGACGTGCTGCTGTTCTACAACGCCGGCGGCGACACGGCCGAGGACCTGGACGCGACGTGGGGGGCGGGCACCGCGGCGGCGGTCGAGGCGGTGGGCCAGGCCGAGCAGGGGGTGGTGATGCTGCACCACGCCATCCGCTCCTACATGGCGTGGCCGAAGTGGTCGGCGCTGCTCGGCATCCCGCACGAGCAGCGGGAAGGGTCCGAGTTCACCGTCGAGTTCGGGCAGACCATGCGGGTGACGGTCACCGACCCCGACCACCCGATCGGCCGCGGCCTCGCCCCTTGGGACGTGGTCAACGAAGCCTGGCCGACCATGGCGTGGACGCCGAAGGCCGACGCGTCGGTCCTGATGACCACCGACAATGCGGTGACCCGGACGAAGTCGATGGCGTGGTGCCATCACCTGGACAACGCACGGGTGTTCTGCCTGACCCCCGGCCACGACGACGAGGCGTACTCGCAGCCGAGCTATCGGACCACGCTGCACCGCGGCATCCGCTGGGCGGCCGGCCGGCTGTAGCGAGCGGCGCGGAGCTCAGTCCTCCATCCGGGGCTTGGCGCCGTAGTGCTTGAACGACGGCAGCAGCCGGCCGGCGCTGATGCCGCCGTCGACGTGCAGCACCTGACCGGTCACCCAATCGGCGTCGCTCGACGCCAGGTAGACCGCGGCGCGGGCAATGTCCGACGGCAGCCCCCAGCGGCCGAGCGGGGTGTAGCGCATCCACGCCTCGTACAGCGCCGAGCCCTCGTCCGGAGGCGGGTCGTTGGGGACCGGCACGGCACCGGGCGCGATTGCGTTGATCTGGATGCCGTGCTCGGCCAGGTCGAAGGCGGCGCCGCGGGTGAAGCCGATGATGGCCGCCTTGCTCGCCTGGTACGGCGCGGCGTAGTGGGTGCCGGATACGCCGTGGATGGACGACATGGTGATGATCTTGCCGCCGCCGGTGCGGGCCATGAGCGCCGCCGCGTGCCGGACCGTGAGGTAGGTGCCGGTCACGTTGATCCGCGTGACGCGCTCGAACTCCTCCGCGCCGAACTCCAGCAGCGGCTTCAGGGCGCCGCCGACGCCGGCCACCGCCGCGGCGATGTCCAGCCGCCCGAAGCACGCCTCGGCCTTTGCCACCGCGGCCAGGACTTCCTCTTCGCGGGCCACGTCCGCCCGCACGACCTCCGCCTGCCGGCCGGCGTCGCGCACCGCCTGCGCGGTCCGTTCCGCTCCCTCGGCATCGCCGCGATAGGCGACGACGCAATCGGCGCCCTCCGCCGCGAACTCGCGGCAGATCGCGCCCCCGAGCCCGCCGGACGCGCCGGTGACCAGCGCCACCTTGTCGAGTAGTCGCATGAGGCGAGCATACCCCGAGCACTTGCCACGGTCCCTGCCCCTGGTGTAGAAGACAGGGCAACTTCTATGGGTAGCGCCCGCGTTCTCATGCCGACGGTCCATCCGACGGCGGAGTGGGCGCTCATCCCGGAGGTGTCCATTCGGTAGGGTTTAGCGTCGCCGACCATCGGCACGTGAAGGAGGCCCTGCCAATGGTGCAGGGCCTCCTTTTCATTGGCCGGCGATCGGCGACTCCGTACCGGCGGAGCGGCGCTGATGATCATCCAGGCACGGGGCTTGCGGAAACGCTTTCGCGTGCGCACGCGCACGCCCGGGCGATTCGGCGCCGTCCGCGACGTGATCATGCCGCGCCGCCGCCAGATCACGGCGGTCGACGGCATCGAGCTGGAGGTCGACCGGGGTGAAGTGATCGCCTTCATCGGCCCGAACGGGGCCGGCAAGTCGACTACCATCAAGCTGCTCACCGGCATCCTGCATCGCGACGCCGGCAGCGTATCGGTGCTCGGCATGGACCCGCAGCGGCATCGCCGGCGGCTGGCGTACCGCATCGCCACCGTGTTCGGCCAGAAGTCTCAGCTCTGGTTCCACCTGCCGCCGATCGACACCTTCAGGCTGCTGGCCGACGTGTACGACATGGAGCCACGCCGCGCGCGGCAACGGATCGCGTCGCTGACCGAGATCTTCGGCATCGGCGGGCACCTGACGACTCCAGTGCGCAAACTGTCCTTGGGCGAGCGCATCCGGTGCGAGATCGCGGCATCGCTCATTCACGACCCGGAGCTCCTGTTGCTGGACGAACCGACGATCGGGCTGGACGTCGTGATCAGGCAGCGCATCCGCGACCTGATCGCGGAGGTCAACCGCGAGCGCGGGGTCACCGTGTTCCTCACCTCCCACGACACCGGCGACATCGAGAAGGTGTGCCGGCGCGCCGTCGTGATCAATCACGGCCGCATCGTCTGGGACGGCGCCGTCGGCGAGCTGCAGGGCTCGCTGCTGGCCACCAAGATCATGGACCTCAAGCTGGAGGCGCCGCTCGTTTTCGACGAGCCGGACGTCACCATCCGGCACGCGGGGCGCTACACCGCCACCCTGGAGGTGGACACGCGGCGTACCCGAATCGAGGCCGTGGTGCGCGCGATTCTGAAGCGCAACACGGTGCTGGACATCACCATCTCCGACCCGCCCATGGAGGAGGTGATCGCTGCCCTATACGCCAGATCCGGGGCGCATCCATGATCGCCGCTGCGGTCGCCCGCTACGGCCCGCGGCTGCGGCGGTATGCGCGCGCCTTCACGTATGCCGGGCGCGACCAGATCGCCTATCCGTTCGCGCTGCTCACCCGCGGCCTGATGCTGATCGTCTTCGTGTACGTGTTCAACGCGCTGTGGCGGGCGATCGCCGCCGGCGACGGCCAGCTCCGCGGCCTCACCGTCGTGCAACTGACGTGGTACCTGGTGTTCACGGAGATGGTCGAGCTGGCGCGGCCCTCGGTGATGGGCGAGATCCAGGGGCAGGTGCAGGACGGCAGCATCGCCTACGGGCTGGTGCGGCCCTACTCCTATCCCCTGTTCGCGCTGGCCCGCGCCTTCGGCCAGGCAGTTACCAAGACGGTACCGATCGGCCTGGCAGGAGCGGTGGTGGCCCTGGCGCTGGTGGGACCGCTGCCGGGACTGGCGGCGGCGTTGCCGCGCGGGCTGGCCCTGCTCGCCGGCGCGCTGCTGCTCAACTGCCTGTGGATGCTCATCATCGGCCTGACCGCCTTCTGGTTCGAGTCGGTGATGCCGTTCCAGTGGATCCACCAGAAGCTGGTGTTCATCCTCGGCGGGATGCTCTTTCCGCTGGACCTGCTGCCACCGTGGCTGGGCTCGGTCGCCACGCGCCTGCCGTTCGCGTTTCAGGCCTACTGGCCGGCGCGGATGCTCGTCGATCCCGCCCCGGAGCGGTTCGGCGATGCGCTGCTCGGCACCGGGCTGTACGCCATGGCTCTGTGCGTGCTGGCGGTCGCCCTGTTCCGGATCGGCATGCGCCGGGTGCAGGCACATGGCGGGTAACCCGTCCGGCGTGCGGGAGCGGCGGACGGCCCGGACGCTCCGCCTGATCGGCCGCTACGTCCGCGTCAACCTGGCCGCCAATGCCGCCTACCCCGGCCCGTTCGCGATCCAGGTGATCGCCATGGCCGCCAACAACGCCCTGTTCCTGGCCTTCTGGGTGATCCTGTTCGAGGCGATCGACGCGCCGATCCGCGGCTATTCGTTCACCGACGTGGCGTTTCTGTGGGCGGTGGCGGCGGCCGGATTCGGGCTCGGTGCCATCGTCTGCGGCAACGCCGGCCAGCTCTCACGCATCATCTACCAGGGCGACCTGGACGTGTACCTGACGCAGCCCAAGCCGGTGTTGCCCAACCTGCTGGCATCGCGCATGTCTGTGTCGAGCTGGGGAGACCTGCTGTACGGGCTGGGACTGTTCGCCTTCACGCAGACGCTCACCGTGTCAAGCATCGGCCTGTACCTGCTGTTCACGGTCCTGGCCGCGGGCGTATTCACCGCCGTGCGCGTGCTCTACCACAGCCTGACGTTCCTGCTGGGCAACGCCGAGGACGTGGCAGGGGTCGGCTCGGAGCAGGTCATCACCTTCTCGTTGTACCCCGGGTCGATCTTCGACGGGCCGCTGGTCGCCGTCGTGCTGCACACCCTGATTCCCGCGGCGCTGGTCGCGCATCTTCCGGCGGAGCTGTTTCGGGCGGTGGCCCGAGGCGCGGCCGTCGACTGGGGGCTGCTGGCAGTGATCGTCGGCGGTGACGTCGCGCTCATCGCGGCCGCCGGAGCCGCGTTCTACCTGGGGTTGCGCCGCTACGAGTCCGGCAACCGCATCGGCGCCCGGATCTGAGCAGGGTCCCGACGGCTCACGCCGTGGCCGGCGATGACCGGGCCGTCCGGCGCTGAGCCTCCAGCCCGGCCGTCGCGGTGCGCACCTGCCGGCGTTCCTCCGCCTCGCTCCACCCCAGCTCACCCGCAAGCAGCGCCGCCACGCGACGCACGCTGGCCAGCGCCGCATCGCTGTCCAGGAACGCCAGCCGTGTCCGCCGGGAGACGATGTCGTCGACCGTGCAGGCCGCCTCGTGGCGGGCGGCGTGTACGACCTCGGCCTCCAGGTACGGGTGGCGCGGAGCCAGGCGGCCGCCGAGCCCGTTCCGGCCGGCCGCGAGTGCCGCGACTTCGCCGGCGCCGGTCCCGAACGCGCGGTCCAGGTGGCGGGCGGTGTCCTCCGCCAAGCCGTAGTCGCGGCGCAGGCGGCCGGGATCGGGCTGGTATCCGTCGCCACCCGCGAGCGGCGTATGGCGTGTCTGGGACGCCCGCTCGGGCGCCAGATCGCCCGCTTCCACGGCTCGGTTCACGGCCTGCACCGCCATGGCCCGGTACGTCGTCCACTTGCCGCCGGCCACCGTCAACAGGCCGGCGGGGCTCGACTCCAGCAGATAGTCGCGCGTCAGCATGGCCGTGCCGCGGTTGCGCGCGCGACCGGAAGCCACCCGGCGCGTCGGCGCGGCGATCAGCGGCCGCAGCCCCGACCAGGCGGATGCGACATCCTCCGGCCGCACCTGCAGATTCAGGTAGCTGCGCAGGTGACTCACCAGGTAGGCCAGCTCCTCCTCGCCCGGCACCGGATCCGCGGAAACCGCGGCTCCTGCCTCGGTCGTGCCGGCCAGGGTGCGGCCCTCCCATGGCAGGACGAAAATCACCCGGCCATCCTCCGTGCGGGGTATGAGGAGCCCCGTGTCGCCGGCGGGAAACCTCGGCCCCAGCACCAGGTGGCTGCCGGCCGAGACCCTGAGCAGCGGCGCTTCCTCCGCGGAGTCCATCTGCCGGACCGCGTCGACGAACGGCCCCGCCGCGTTGATGACCACGCGGGCGCGGATCTCCCAGTCCGATCCCGTCATGCGGTCGCGCACCGCGGCACCGGTGATGCGGCCCGAGCGGTTCTTGCGCAGGCGCTCGACCTCGACGTAGTTCGCCAGCGCCGCACCGTGCGCTGCCGCGGTCAGCCCCAGCGCGAGGTTCATGCGGGCGTCGTCGAACTGGCCGTCGTGGTACACCACCCCGCCCGAGATCTGCCGCGGCTTCCCCTGGCCGACGAAACGCTCGCGCAGATGGGGAAACCGGGCGATCGCCTCCTCCCTCGGGATGTACTCCGAGCGGCGTAGCGCGTACTCGCCTGCCAGCCGGTCGTACAGGGTGAGGCCGATGCGGTAGTAGGGCAGGTGGCTGCGCTGGTACAGGGGGACGAAGATGGCGAGCTCCCGAACCAGGTGCGGGGCCAACTCCATGAGCGCCTTGCGTTCGCGCAACGCCTCGCGGACCAGCCGGAACTGGGTCCGGTCCATGTTCTTGATCGCCTGCTCCAGGTAGCGGACGCCGCCGTGCACGAGCTTGGTGCTGCGGCTGCTGGTGCCGCCGCCGAAATCTCCGCGCTCGACCAGCGCCACCCGCAGCCCGCGCGTCGCGGCGTCCAGCGCGCAGCCACATCCGGTCGCGCCCCCGCCGATCACGAGCAGGTCGAAGGACTCGTCGGCCAGGCGGCGCAGGTGCTCGCTCCGGTTCACGTCCTGCCGCTACCCCTTGATGGCGCCCATCGCCATGCCCTTGATGAAGAAGCGCTGGAAGAACAGGAACACCAGCAGTGTCGGCAGGCTGGCCAGCAGCGACAGCGCCCCCTGGATGCCCCACGCCACGCTGTACTGGCCGCGCAGAGAGACGATTCCCAGCATGATCGTGCGCTTGTCGTCGCTGTTGACGAAGATCAGCGGCCACAGGAAGTCGTTCCAGATCCACGTGAACTGCAGCGTGCCGAGCACGGCCAGGGCCGGCAGGCTGATCGGCAGGGCGACCCGGAGCAACACGTGACCCTCGTTGGCGCCTTCGACGATCGCCGACTCGCGCAGGGCGTTGGGGACGGTGGCGAAGAAGTTCCGCATCAGCAGCGTGCAGATCGGGATGCCCATCGCGATGTGCACGATGATCATCGGCCACAGGGTGTCGAGCAGTCCCAGCCGATTGAACAGCCGGAACAGGGGGACGAGGATGACCTGCGGCGGGAAGAACATCCCCGAAACGATCACCAGAAACAGCAGCTCGCTCCCCCGGAACGGCAGCTTGGAGAACACGTAACCGCCCAGGATACCCAGCGCTATCGATCCCGCCGTCGCCGGGGCCGTGACCAGGAAGGTGTTGACGAAGTAGATCCTCACCGACGGGTGGCTCAGCGCCACCGAGAAGTTGGACAGGTCGAGGGTGCGGGGAATCGCCCACAACGTGCCGAACGCGATGTCGCGGTTGCTCTTCAGCGCGCTCAGGATCACCCCCACCGTCGGGGCCAGAAACAGCACGGCCAGCACCGCCAGACACGCGAACAGCACCGTGCTCCACGGGAACGGGCGCCGCGTCGGAGCGGCGGCGAGCTCAGTCATACAGCTCGTCCAGCTTCCTGAGCTGACGGAAGTAGACGGCGATCACGCTCAGCGTCATGAGGAAGAGCACGACCGATATCGAGCTGCCGTACCCCATCCGGTACTTCTTGAACGACTCGCTGTACATGTACATGGCCAGCGTGTCCGACGAGTGGAACGGCCCGCCCCCGGTCATGATGAACAGGATGTCGAACGCCTTCAGCGAGTTGATCACCGACAGCGCCACGGCCACCACCGTCGCCGGGCGCAGCAGCGCCAGCACGACGTGGCGGATCCGCTGCCGGCGCGTGGCCCCCTCGATCTCGGCCGCCTCGATCAGGTACGGCGGGATCGACGTCAGTCCGGCCAGGAAGATCACCATCGCCAGGCCCATCTGCTGCCACGACCAGGCGACGATGACGGAATAGAGGGCAGTCTCCGGCTCCGCCAGCCAGGCGAAGATGGGACGCTCTCCGGTGAACAGGCCGATGGCCGAGTTCAGCAGCCCCCAGTCGGGCTGGTAGATCCAGATCCAGATCTGCCCCACCACCACCGCCGCCAGGCAGATCGGCAGATAGAAGATCGACTTGAACACGTTGGCGCCGGGGACGCGAACGTCCAGCATCAGCGCCAGGGTCAACCCGCCCAGCGTCGGCAGGACGATCGCCAGCAGCGTCCAGATCAGCGTGTTCAGGGTGGCGTTGGTGAACAGCCGGTCGGTCACCACCCCGGCGTAGTTGCGGAGCCCCACGAACTGGAAGTTCGGGTTGAAGCCGTTCCAGTTCGTGAAGCTGTAGTAGAACGTGTTGAGCAGCGGCCAGACGATGAAGACGGCGAACACCGACACCGGCAGGAACAGCAGCGCTACCCGCCAGAACAAAGCCCGTTGCTTCATCGTCCGGCCGCCCGGCGGAAGACGGCGTTCAACGCGTGAACGCCGTCACCCCTCCCGGTGAGCCCTGCTAGCCGTCGAATACGGTCCTGACGCCTGCTTCGGTGTCGGCCAGGTGCTGGCTGTAGTTGGCCGGGTCGTCCATGAAGCGCGCGAACATGTCCAGGCCGTACTCCGCCGCCGGCGGCGTGGTGGCAAGGTCGTAGTTGAACGCGAACGTGTCGGCGTTGCCGACCGCTTCCAGCGCCCGCAACATCACCGACGTGTAGGTGCTCTCGTCGACGTTGACGTTCGGCGACAGCGCGCCCTGCACCTGCGCCCACTTGGCCTGGGACGCCGGGTCGCTGGCCAGGAAGGCCACGAGCGCTTCCGCGTTGGCGCGATTCTCGGAGTTGGCCGCGATCAGCCACCCGTCGACCGGCCCGACCACGGCGTTCGGCACGCCGGCGTCGATCATCGGGAACTCGAAGAAGTCGTAGTCGTCGCCGGCCATCAGCCCGTTGCCGTTCCAGTAGCCGGTGATCCAGGTCCCCATGAGCGTCATCGCGGCGTCGCCGCGCGACACCTTGTCCGAGGCCTGGGTCCAGTCATCGGCGTTGGCGTTCGCGGCGAAGTAACCGGCGTCGACCAGGTCCTTCCAGAGTTGCATGGCACGCTGGACCTCGTCGTCGGTGTAGGAGGCCTCGCCGGCCATCAGGCTGGCGCGGTACTCCGGACCGGCGGTGCGCAGCAGCAGGTAGTCGAACCAGAACTGCGCAGGCCAGCGGTTCATGGAGCCCAGCGCGATCGGCGTGATGCCCTGCGACTTGAGGTTCTCGCACAGGGCCAGGAACCCGTCCCAGTCGGTCGGGAACTCGGTCACCCCGGCATCGGCCATCACCTTGGTGTTGTAGAACATGCCGGCGTAGTGGTAGCCGAACGGCACCAGGTAGCCAGCAATTCTCGGCGAGTGGGTGAGAAGCGACACGGGTGACGCGGTTCTGGCGAGGGCAGATTGATACCTGTCCCCTATCTCATTGCAGTTGAACGAGTTACGGGACTAGACATTTCTCACCATCCTCGCCATGCTATCCGCGCATGGCCAGGGGACTGCGGAGAGGCCCGAATCTACTTCGTTTCCGCTCCCTCGTCGACTCGATCGCCGAGTACGTAACCGGTATCCTCGACGCACGCCAACCAAGCAAGGTCCGCTACGCCCTGCGCGACTGTTACCTCAGCGCTCTGGCGATGTTCTTCGTCCAAGACCCCTCCCTGCTGCAGTTCCAGCGCCGCTTCCAGCAGCAAGTGCAGACCAACAATCTCTCGGTCACCTTCGGCGTCGATCAGCTGCCCTCCGACTCGCAGTTCCGCGATCTGCTCGACCGCCATGACTATGCTCCCATCCTGCCGTGCTTCGCCGAGTGGATCGCTCGCCTGCAGCGCGCCAAGTGGCTCCAGCACTACCAACTGTTCGGCGCCCGCTATCTGATCACCCTCGACGGTTCACGGTATTTCAGCTCCGAGTCCGTGCACTGCGAGCACTGCCTGAGCACCACCTCACGCGACGGCACTACCTGCTATCACCATGACATTCTGCAGGCCGCCATCGTCCATCCCGACAAGCGCGAAGTGCTCCCGCTCGCTCCCGAGTTCGTCCGCAACCGTGACGCCGACGGCGGGCGGTACCGCAAGCAGGATTGCGAACTGAACGCCGGCTACCGGATGCTGGAGCGGCTCCGTGCCGACTATCCCCGCATGGCGGCAATTATCGTCGCCGACAGCCTTTACTCCAAGCAGCCGTTCGTCGAGCGGTTGGCCGCCACGCGCTTGTCGTTCCTGCTGGTCGCCAAGCCCGGTGACCATCACAGCCTCTACCAGGACGTCGCCGGCCTGCGCGGCGGCAACCTGCTGAACCGTCACACTACCTCAGACCGTGGCGAACGCCGCGAATACGAATGGGTCACCGATCTACCGCTGAACGGCAATCCCGATGCTCCGCACGTCAACTTCATCCAGTTCCGCATCGTCAAGGCCGGCAGGGTGACCTATCGGAACGCCTGGGTCACCGACCTGGTGCCCACCGCCGAGAACATCGTCGCACTGGTCCGCGCCGCGCGGGCGCGTTGGAAGATCGAGAACGAAGGGTTCAACACCCTCAAGAACCACGGCTACCACCTGGAGCACAACTTCGGCCACGGCCGCCAGCACCTGTCGGAGGCGTTCTTCGTGCTCAACCTGCTGGCGTTCTTCATGCACCAGATCTTTGACCTGGTCGATGGGCTGTATCAGCGGGTGCGCACGTTGTTCAGTTCGCGGCGCGGGTTCTGGGACGAGGTGCGCTCGGCGTTCCGGCTGTTCCTGTTCACCTCCTGGGACCAGGTGCTGGTACGGATGAACTCGCCACCGCAGCAGCTGCCCCCCTATGAGTCTCCGTAGTCGCTGAACCCGTTGCCTGCATGCCGCCTGCGCCTGCGGTACGCCCGCCCACCGCGCCGCGAAACCGCACGCCCGAAGCTTCGGTGCGCCTCCTGCCGGCCACGGCAACCGCTCGCCGCACGGCTTGATCCTGAAACCCGGCTGTGGGTGGCCACTGGCGCGCCTGCCAAAGTGCTCGCTCGCCTCCATTTGGGCCGCGTCACTACCGTCAGACCGCCCTACACGCCGCTACCGCCGCTCACCGAGAATTGCTGCCAGGTAGCGGTCGCCGTTGTACATCGTCGCGCCGTCGGCCACCGACTTGGCCACCACGTCATCCAGGCCACGCTCGGCCCACATGTCGTCGATCGTGCCCAGGCTGCCCGCGTCGACCACGAACTGCGTCCGCGCGCCCGCCCAGTAGCTGAACACGTCCGGCAGGTTGCCGCCCGCGGCCCGCACCAGGATGCCGGCCTTGAAGTCCTCGTGCCCGATGGGGCTGTCGACGACCGTGATCCCGGTCTCCGCATTGAAGCTGCCGAAGATCTCCTCCAGTCCGGCCCGCCCCAGGTCACCGCCGAAGTAGTGGGTGATGGTGACCTCGCCATCGGCCCAGCTCATCGTCGCGATCAGAAGGAAGGCGAGCGCAAGGCCCAGCGCTCTGAGCGCCGTCCTGCCCCGCTTCCAGGTCCTCCGTCCTCTGTGGTGCATGGTGCTACCTCCTGCCGGCTGTTTATGGGCGGATCGCCCGTTCCTGTCAACGCGACCGGGGACGCCGGTCCCTGCGCTACACTGCCGGCGCCCGCGCCCATTCCCATCGACGGAGGACCGACGTTGGACAGCATTCGAGTCGGCTTCATCGGCACCGGCCGTATCTCCGACCTGCACGCGCTGGAGTACCTGCGCAATCCGCACGCGGAGATCGTCGCCCTCTGCGACAGCGATCCTGACCTGGCGTCCGGACGCGCCGCGGCCTGGGGGCTCGACCAGCCCGTGATCTGCAGCGACTACCACGAGCTGCTGGCGCTGGACGCGGTCGACCTGGTCGAGATCCTGCTTCCGCACCACCTGCACCCCGAGGCGGCGCTGGCCGCGTTCGCCGCCGGCAAGGCCGTGTTCCTGCAGAAGCCGGTCGCGCTGAACCTGGCCGACGCCGACCGGGTGATCGACGCCGCGGAGCAGGCCGGCGTGCCGTTCCGGGTATACGAGAACTTCATCTTCTACCCTCCCGTGGTGACGGCGAAGGAACTGGTCGACCAGGGAGCGATCGGCGAGCCGCTGACCATCCGCCTGAAGAGCAACGTCGGCCGCAGCGAGACCGCGTGGCCGATACCGAAGGGCGCCCAGGAGTGGCGCCAGGATCCGGCCCGCTCAGGCGGGGGACCACTGCTGTTCGACGACGGCCAGCACAAGTTCGCGCTCGCCTGGCACTTCATGGGCCAGGCCGAGGAGGTGCACGCCTGGATCGGCAGCACGACCGCACCGGACGGGTACGTGTTCGACGCCCCCGCCATGGTTTCGTTCCGGCTTCCCGGCGGCCGGTGCGGCAACCTGGAGGTGGTCTACTCGCCCGACCTGGAGATCGACTCCCGCCACTACGCCCAGGACGATCGGGTGGAGATTACCGGCACCCGCGGCGTGATCTGGATCAACCGGGGGCACGGGCAGTTGGGCGAGGTCGCCCCGGTGCAGCTCTACCGCGACGGCGTGACCACCGACTACCGGTCGATGGAGACCGGCTGGGAGACCAGCTTCGTGCACGCGACGCGCCACGGCATCGAGGCGCTCCGGAGCGGCGAGCAGCCGCGCCTGTCCGGCCGCGACGCCCGCGAGATCCTGCGATTCGCCCTTGCCGCTCAGGACTCCGCCCGCACCGGCGCCGCCGTTCGGGTAGAGCCGGGCACGACAGGATTTCGAACATGACTCCCGCGAACGATCCGTCCGTCGACTACCGCGCCCTGGTGAGGCGGGGATACGACACGTGCGCGCAGGCGTACGACAGCGCTCGGCGGACCGAGCCCGGGACCGAGTTGGAAGCCCTGTCCAGCCGCCGGAACGTCACCCGCTGGTTCTGGCCCGCAAGGCGTGACGATCCCCTCGCTGAGTCTGACACGCTGGTCCGCCTCGGTGTACAAGTTGCCATGTACACACCGAAGGCGTTCCGCGAGCCCGACGTGGACGCCAACCTGGACTTCGTCGAGCAGCAGGGGTTCGGTGCGCTGATCAGCGTCGGCGCGGAGGGGCCCGTGATCACGCATCTGCCGGTCCTCGTGGATCGCGATCAAGGGAGGCAGTGCCTGCTGCGTGCCCACGTGGCGAAGGCGAACGACCACTGGCGCAGCCTCGACGACGGGCCCGCCACGATGGTGTTCAGCGGACCGCATTGCTACGTGTCGGCCGGGTGGTATCGGGAGCGAGAGGTCGTTCCCACGTGGAACTACGTCGCCGTGCACCTGCACGGCACGGCGCGGCTGGTTTCAGGAGTCGATGAAACGCGTCGGATGGTCGCTGATTTCGTCGACCACTTTGAGTCCGGAATGCAGCATCCGTGGACCATCCCGGAGGGCGAGCGCGACTTCGTGGACGTCCTGCTGAGCGGTATCGTGGCGTTCACCATCGACGTCGAACGCATCGAAGCCGCCTGGAAGCTGAACCAGAACCACATGCCCGCCCGCCGGAAGCGGGTGATCGAGGCGCTCCGCGAATCCGGGAGACGCGACGAAGTCGAAATCGCCGATCTCATGCAGCAACGCGCGTAGGTCCCATGGCAGTCGACTGCCTCAACCCGAGACGTGGCAATCGACTGCGCTCGACCGCCATACCATCGTTGAACGATCGCGCAGTACGGTGTAGGTTGCTCGTGTGGTAGCAGTCGATCCTCGGACAGCCGTTCGGACCGAATCGGCCTTGGTCCTGCGCCTGCACCCGGCGATCGACCTCACGCGCGAGCAGTTCTTCCACTTCTGCCAACTGAACTCGGGGGTACGTATTGAACTCACGGCTGACGGGGAGATCACGATAATGCCTCCGACAGGCGGGGAAACCGGGGCGCGCAACATGCGGGCAGGCGCACAGGTGGCTCGCTGGGCCGATGAGGACGGCTCCGGCGTCGTGTTCGACTCTTCTACCGGGTTCGAGCTTCCCAGCGGGGCCGTGCGGTCGCCGGACGTGGCCTGGGTTGCGAACGCGCGCCTTGCGCGGCTCTCGGTGGAAGAGAAGCGACGTTTCCTGCCGCTCTGTCCCGACTTCGTCATCGAGTTGTGCTCCCCCACCGATTCCGTGGCTGAGGTCCAGCAGAAGATGGAGGAATACCGGGCAAACGGCGCTCGGCTCGGCTGGCTCCTGGATCCCGACCGGCGGCGAGCGGCCGTCTATTACGCCGACGGTCGCGTTGACTGGCTCGAACGGCCGGCCTCGATTGCCGGTGACCCGGTGCTGCCGGGTTTCATTCTGTCCTTGGCGGCCATCTGGGACCCTGCGATTTAGAACCATTGTCGGCGCCATGGCAGTCCAATATCTCAATGTGGACCTTGAGGTCGAGGGGCCGCGCCAACTCTGCCACATCCTGCAGGAGTTCTCGGAATCGGGCATGTCCTGCCTGGGATGCTTCGAGACCGAACGCGGTCACTTCGCGAACTTCGAGGTCACCGCGCTGCCGTCCGATCCCAATAGCATCGTCTCGGAGTTCTGCGACGCCATCAAGGGCTTCCGCGAAGACGCCGCCGCAGCCTGGTCCAGCGCTTACCGCAGGACGTTCGACGTGGGCTTCGACAGCGACGGCTCTGCCGGCTGCTCCCGCTTCGAGATCAAGGCGGATACGGTGCGACGAGCGGCCGCGCTTGGGGCCACGTTGGGAGTCACGATCTATCGCTCTTCCGATACAACGACCGAGTTCGGCAGCCCACGTCCCGAGGAGACCATGAATGGCAGCACGGTTCATCGGCGTCCAGCTTGAGATCGAGAGCCCGCGACCGCTCGGTCACCTGTTGCACTCCTTCTCGGGCACAGAGGTCGTCTCGGTGGACTATCGCGAGTCGGCGCGAGGCTTCGCCGTTGCGTTCGAACATGCCGGCAGCGGAGTAAGCACCGGTCCCGACATCCAGATCGCTGACTTCTGCGACACGATCCTGGGCTTCAAGGGCGACGCGCAAGCCGTATGGAACGGCACCTACCGAAGGACGTTCAACGTCGGATACGAAATCGACGACTCTTCAGAGAGCTTTCGCTCCGAGTTGGCGCCGGAGACCATGGAGCGAATCGCACGGGTGGGTGCGTCCGTGATCGTCGCCATCTATCCCCGAGATTCGGAAGAACCGGCGAGCGAAGGCTGAGCCCGCCGGCCGCGGGCGAGGCTACTCGGGCTCCACGACCACCGCGGTGCCGTAGGACAGGATCTCCGACGCGCCGCTCATGATCGCGGAGGTCGTGAAGCGGATGTCCGTCACCGCGTTGGCGCCGCGCTTCTGGGCGTCGGCGGCCAGGCGGTCCACAGCTTCCCCGCGGGCGTCGTCCATCATCTGGGTGTAGGAGACGATCTCGCCTCCGACCATGGTCTTGAAGCCGGCCATGATATCCCGGCCCATGTGGCGGGAGCGGACCGTGTTGCCGCGCACCAGGCCGACCGTCTTGACGATGCGATGGCCGGCGATGCTCGCGGACGTTGTCAGGATCATCGTTCGTCCTCCCCTTGCTGACCGAACTATACGGGAGCCGGCTTAGTATAGGGGAGTGAGCGAAGCGAACCTCACTCGAAGAGTGACCGCGCAGCGCTTCGTCGATGCCTTCACCCGACGCGGTCACCAGGAGTCGTGCCCGGAGCATGAGATTACCGCCGCGGTCTGCGTGGTGCTGGGTGGTCCGGACGCCGCCCCGGCGCTCTGCTTCATCAAGCGTTCGGAGCGGCTGGACGATCCGTGGTCGGGCCAGATGGCCTTTCCCGGCGGCCGGGTCGCCCGGACCGATGCCAACCCCCGCGCGGCAGGAATGCGCGAGACGGCCGAAGAGGTCGGGCTCGACCTGACGCGCTGCCGGTACCTGGGCGCCCTGCCGCCCATGCCGATCACCCGCCGGGGCCGGCCACACCTGGGCTGGTTGCAGCCGTTCGTGTATCTCTGCTCCCCCGAGTTGCCGCCTCTGGACCCGCAGCCGTCGGAGGTCGCCGCAGCGCTGTGGATCCCCGTCGCGCACTTGACCGACCCGGATCAACGGACGTCGATGGAAATCGCCGACCCGACGCGCCGCCTGGTGTTTCCGGGGGTCGCCTACGGCGGAGAGGTGATCTGGGGCCTCACCTACCGGGTGCTGGGCTCCCTGCTCGACCTTGCCCAAGCATAGGTGCGGAAGGTGCGCGTTTGCGATATTCCTGCGACATTCGCTCCCCACTCTTCGTGGCGTCGAGGTGCGACGGCCTCGAACTCAAGACCGCTCCACGAGGAGGAGTAAACGATGACCAACACATCTTCCAGAAGGAACATGCTCATGACGGCACTGCTGATCGGCTTCATGGGTGCGGCCGCGGTCGGCGGCTGTGCCGGCATCACGGACGACGGCGAGGAGTCCGGGACCTATCTCCCCCTGGACCAGACCTACGATGAGGTGCGCAACGGTGCGCGGCTCATCCTGCGCTACGATGCGGAGGCCAACGCCTTCGTCGGCACGGTGCAGAACACCACCGACGACACGCTCCCGCAGGTCCGGGTCGAGGTTCACCTGTCGAACGGCACCGAGCTCGGTCCCACCACACCCGTCGACCTTGCGCCCGACGCGACGATCGACGTGAAGCTTCCGGCAACGACTCAGGCGTTCGACGGTTGGACCGCCCACCCGGAAGTGGGCCCCGGACACGGCGCGGGCGGGGAACACGGCGGCGAGCACGGCTCGGCGCGTGAAGGCCGAGGAGAGCACGGCTCGGGACGCGAGAGCCGCGGCGAGCACCGCTGAGTCCGCTCGAGACGACCGCAGTCGACGCGGGGGCCGCGTTCATTTGCGGCGCGGCTCCCGTATATCGTTTCGGGGAGGCGTAATGGCCAATCGTACGATTCTGATCGTCGAGGACGAACCGCGGATCGCCCACTGGCTGAAGACCCACTTCGAACGAGCCGGGTTCAGCGCTGCAGTCGCCGGCGACGGACGCACCGGACTCGCTCTCGCCCGCTCTCGCCGTCCTGACCTGATCGTGCTGGACCTGATGCTCCCACGCCTCGACGGGATGCAGGTCTGCCGCATCCTGCGCCGCGAATCGGCCGTGCCGATCATCATGCTCACAGCCCGGGAGACCCACGCCGATCGCATCGCCGGGCTGGACGGCGGCGCCGACGACTACGTGGTCAAGCCGTTCGACCCCGACGAAGTGGTGGCGCGTGCCAAGGCGGTGTTGCGGCGCGTCGATGACGACGTGCGGCAGGTTCTGCGGTGTGGCGCGATCACCATCGAACTCACGACGCGGCGGGTGACCATCGGCGAGCGGCCGATCAACCTGACCCGAGCGCAGTTCGCGCTGCTGTCCACGTTCGTGCGCCATCCGCATCAGGTGCTCAGCCGCGAGCAGCTCATCGCGCTGGCCTTCGACGACGACTTCGACGCGTACGACCGCGCCATAGACAACCACGTGCTCCGGCTCCGCAGGCTGATCTGCAGGGACGGTACGCAGCCGATCGAGACGGTGTACGGATCCGGCTACCGATTCGTTCCGGAGCGGTCGTGAGCGGACTCACCCGGTCGTTGCACGGCCGCATCCTGGGGGCGTTCGCGCTCATCGTGGTCCTTGCCGTGGTGCTCGCCACAGGTGTCGGGTACTACATCACCCAGAGGCACGTGGACGGGTTCGTCGACCAGCTCATCGCGGTCGAAGCGGACAACGTGGCGGGCAGCCTGAGCCGTGCCTACGGCTCCTCCGGCGGCTGGGGAACGGTGGCCCGGGTGCTGACCGACGCCGGCTACCGCTACGAAGGGGGAGAGGAAGGACACGAGGAGGACGGTGAACACGAAGAGCGCGGCTCCGAAACCTTCCACGTCGAGCGCGTCAGGATCGTCGTCGTCGGCGCCGACGGCAGGGTGATCCGCGACAACCTGTCCCGGCTGCACCCCGGCGCTCCCGCGCCGGAACTGGGCGGGGAGCGGGTCGCCGTGACCGCCGGGGACACCGGTACGCGGGTCGGCGACGTATACGTGGACGTGGATCGCGCGTATCTGGGAACCGAATCGCACGGACTCCTGCGCGGTATCCTGGCCACGACGGCGCTCGGCGGCCTGCTGATCGCCGCCGTCGCGGTCGCCGCGGCGGCATGGATATCGCGCCGCATCACCGCCCCGGTCGCCCGGCTGACCGAAGCCGCCCGCAGCGTCGCGCAAGGCGGCAGCGCCCGCCTGCCGATCACGTCGGCCGACGAGCTGGGACAGATGAGCGCGGCATTCAATCGCATGACGGACGCCCTGCAGACCCAGCGCGGTCTCCGCCGGCGGCTGACCGACGATCTGTCGCACGAGCTGAACACGCCGCTGAGCGTCATCAGGCTGGAAGCGAAAGGGCTGCTCGACGGCTTGCAGGAGCCGGCCGAGACGGCGGATCGGATCATCGGCGAGGTGACGATGCTGCGTAACCTGGTGCGTGACCTGAACTGGCTGGCGGAAACCGATTCGGGCGAGTTGCGGCCCGACCGGGAACCGTGCTCGATCTCCCAACTGGTGAGCGCCGAGGTTCAGCGGTGGCAGGCGCAGGCGCGGATGCGCGGGATCACCTTGTCGTTCCAGGCGCGATCCGAACTACCGGAGCTCGACCTCGACCGCATGCGCTTGAGCCGGGCGCTCGGCAACGTGTTGCACAACGCGTTGCAGCACACCGAGTCAGGAGGACGGATCACGGTTGGGACGGCCCTGGAAACCGATGGCCGGGTGGCGATTTCCGTGGCCGACGACGGCGCGGGAATCGACGCCGCGGATCTTCCGCATCTGTTCGACCGCCTGTACCGCGCCGACGAATCGCGCACCCGACGCACCGGCGGCGTGGGTCTCGGGCTGGCGATCGCACACGCCATCGTCACCGCGCACGCGGGCACGATCCGGGTCACCAGCGCCGGGCGGGGTCACGGGACCACCGTGCGCTTCTTTCTGGCGCCGCCCGGAGCCGCCGTTGCGGCCCCGGACACGCCGGCGTGACCGACGCGACCGCCGTCAACCGTCCATGAACTCCCCGACGTCGATCGGCTCGCCACCCCGCTTCGCCGACTCCCAGCCCGCCAGCAGCGGCGCCAGCGTGGACAGGCCGTCCCGGTAGTCGTTCAGCAACGCGCTGCCGTCCCCACTCCTGACCGCTTCACAGAAGCGCCGGTCCAGCTCGAACCAGGGGTTGAAGTCCTCGGCCTCGTACACCGTGCGGCCGTTCATCTCGATGCGCTCGTAGCCGTGCACGCCGAGGTAGCCGCCCTCGAAGCAGATCAGGAAATAGGGCTCGTTCGCCGGACCGTCCCGATGGGCGCAGACGAACGCCACGGTCATGGTCGCGCCGCCGGCCATCACGAAGTTGAACGACGCCGACAACGGCGTCAGGTACGGCGCGCGCTCGGTGAAGAACGCCTGCGCGGTCCTGACGTCGAGCCCACTCATGAACCGGCAGTAGTCCACGGCATGCGGCCCCCAGTCGAAGAAGGCGGCTCCGTAGCTGCGGAACTCGGCGTCGGCGTCGTCCCGTGCGGGCAGGTCGCGGAAGCTCTGGAAGCGGATGTGGACGACCTTCTTGTCGGCGAGCAGACGCTTCGCCTCCTGGAAGATCGGCCGGTAGCGCTCGCGGAAGCCGACGGTGGACAGCACCCCTCCGCGGCGGATCGCCGCGTCGATGCGGCGCGCGGTCCGCATCTCCGTGGCCTGCGGCTTCTCGCTGAACAGGTGGATGCCCCGCTCCGCGGCGGCCACTTCCACGTCGCCGCGCGCGGCCGCCGGGACGATCGACCACAGCGCGTCGAGGCGCTCTCCCGCGAGCATCTTCATCCCGTCGGTGTACACGCCGGGGATGCCGAAGCGCGCGGCCGTGGCGCGCGCAGCCTGTGCGTCGACGTCGCAGACCGCGACCACGCGCACGCCGCCGATGCGCGCCAAGTTCGGCAGGTGCTCGCGGTTGGCGAAGTTGCCGGCGCCGTAGACGCCGACACGCAACGGGCCGTCCACCCTACCGGTCTTCGTCGTTCACCGCCTGCAGCAGGGCGTGGATGTAGCCGTAGGTGTAGGCGAAGCCGACCTGGTGCGGTTCGGCACCGGACAGTCCGGGGACATGGTCGGGCATGATCATGTACCGGTAGCCGACCTCCTTGAGGGTCCGCAGCGCCTTGAGCATGTCGACGTCGCCCTCGTCCGGGAACACCTCGACGAAGTTCCCCAGTCCACCCTTGATGTTGCGGAAGTGGATGTTGAATATCTTGTCGCGCTCTCCGAAGTAGCGGATCACTTCGTAGATGTCCGCCCGCGGATTCTCCAGCGACTCGGCCATGCAGCCGATGCAGAAGTTGAGGCCGTTGTAGGGGCTGTCGTAGAGCTCGATCAGCTTCTTGAAGCCGTTCACCATGCCGAGCACGCGGGCCACGCCGCGGTACTCGACGCCGTAGCCGATGCCGGGATCGGACGGGTGGCAGGCCATCTGGATCTTGTACTCCTCGGCCACCGGCATGATGTTCTGGAGCCAGTGGTCGATGCGCTCCCACATCGTGTCCTCGTCGGCGGGACCGCCCTCGAACGTGCCGAGCGACTGGTCCAGCTTGTCGAGCTCGAACGACGACAGCTTCGCGCCGCCGCGCCCGTAGCGCGGCTCGGTGCGCAGGTGGCCGAGCAGCGTGACGTTGTAGTTGAGGCCGCGCAGCCCCGCCTCCGCGGCCATCCGCACCGTCTCGCACATGCGCTCGATCTGGCGGTCACGCGCGTCGCTCGGCTCCAGGAAGATCGCGCCGGCGGCGTTCACGAGCGCGCTCCGCGACCCGAGCGGGACGTGGATCATCTCCAGCTCGATGCCATACCGGCCGAAGCGGTCGCGCAGCGCCTTCAGCGTGTCCGCCGTCCACTCCTCCCACGGCTCCGTGGGCATCTGGTCCACGTGCATGACGCCGAGCTGGGCCAGCACCTCGATGTCGGTGTCGTGCCGGCAGCCGAACTGCGTTCCCACGTACACGAGCCGCCCCTCAGCCGCCGACGGTCTGCGCGAGCTGCGCGGGCGATATCTGGTGGTGGCTCAGGACGGTCGTGGCGCTCCCCTGCTCGATCTTCAAGAGTTGCGGCGACTCGTGCCGGACGCCGTAGCGCTTCGCCACCTGGTTGGACAGCTTTCGCTGCTCGATCACGTTCACCCAGTACACGGGCAGGTCGAACGCCGTGCTCTCCACCACCTGCGCCGCCGCTGCCGACACGGGGCAGGCGGTCGAGTGCTTGTAGATGTAACAGTCGGCAGGCAACTCCGACTTCTTCTCCATCCGCTTGATCACCGCAGCCTCCTCATCGCGCGTATGGCCACCGCATGGCGGCATTGCATCGTACCACGGAGGCTGGGTTCTTCACGGTCCCCTGGCGGCAGAACCGTCCCGCTTGTTGCGCAGCACGGCCAGCGCGTCCCACGCCGCGGGGAATCCTCCGAACGCGCTCATCTGCAGCATGACCTCCTCGATCTCCGTCTTCGTGCATCCGGAGCCTAGGGCCCGGTCGATGTGAACGTCGATCTGCTCCGGCCGGCCGAGCACGGTCAACGCTGCGATCGTGCACAGCAGGCGTGTCCTGAGATCCAACCCGGCCCGTCCGTACAGGTCATGCATCACGTGCGTCATCACGAGTCGCTCGAACTCGGGATGTAGCGCGCGCATCTGCTCGGCAGAAGCCGACGCAGGGGCCTCTCCGATCATCGTCGAGAGCAGCGTGCGCCCTGACTCGTAGCGTTCGTCGTCGGTCATACATCCTCCCTGCTCCGGCTCCACGTCGTCGCCCCGCGACAGCGCGAAGTCCGCACAATACCCGTATGATGCCGTCCATGACGGTCAAAGAACGCTACGCACGGCAGGGCTACCTGTGCCCCGTGCCGGCGCTGGCACCCGCGGAGGCGGCCGCATTCCGGTCGAGACTCGAAGCCTTCGAGGAGTCGGAGCCGGAGCGGGCACCCACCATCCTTCGCCACAAGGGCCACGTCGCGCTGGCGTGGCTCTCCGAGCTGGTGCGCCACCCCAAGGTGCTGGATCCGGTGGCCGAGATCCTGGGTCCGGACCTGCTGTGCTGGACCAGCAACGCGTTCATCAAGAACCCCGGCGACGGCACGTTCGTGTCCTGGCACCAGGACGCCACCTACTGGGGCCTGTCCTCGGACGAGGTGGTCACCGCCTGGATCGCCCTGTCTCCCAGCACGCCCGGCAACGGCTGCATGCGCGTAGTTCCCGGTTCCCACGCGGCGCAGCAGATGCCACACACGGACACGGTCGACGACCGGAATCTGCTCACCCGGGGGCAGGAGGTCTCGGTCGAGGTGGACGAAGACGAGGTGGTCGACCTGATTCTGGAGCCGGGTCAGATGTCCCTCCACCACGTCCTCATCGTGCACGGCTCGGCTCCGGCGGAGCGTGGGGACCGCCGCATCGGCATCGCGGTCCGCTACGTTCCCACATCCATCCGCCAGACCTCCGGCATGCGCGACACCGCCACGCTGGTGCGGGGCCAGGACCGCTACGGCCACTTCGACCTGGAACCCGTTCCCAAGGCCGACCTCGACACCGCCGCGATGGCCGCCTACGACAAGGTCCTGGCCGCCAGCACAGCTCTCCTGTACCGGGAGACCGACGGGGAATCCTGAACGCCCGGCCTCGGTTCTATCTCTTCCGTAGCACCTCGCCGCGCCTCTCGCCGGTCAGCACCCCGTCCCGCAGGGTGAGAGTCCCGTTGACCACCACGTGGCGCATGCCGGTGGCGAGCTGGTTGGGCTCGAACGTCGTCGCGGTGTCCGCGAAGCTGCCGGGATCGAAGACGGCGACATCCGCCTTCATGCCAGGGGTCAGCAGACCCCGATCGGCAAGGCCGAGGATGTCCGCCGGCTGACCGCTGAGTTTGTGGATTGCGGCCTGTGGCGTCAGGCGCGCGCTGTCGCACACCATGAAGCGCCAGAACCAGGCGGCCCAGCTATAGGCGCCCATGAACGCCGAGCCCGCCAGCGGGCCGTCCGGAGCCAAGGCGGTCGCGTCGGACCCCGGCACGCACAGGCCGTGCGCGAACACCGACTCCTGCATCTCCTGCGTGTAGCTGCGCAGGATCACCATCGGCGCCTTGTCCGCGCCGGCGCTGTCCCTCAGCAGGTCGCAGGCGGCGTCGAACGCGCTCGATCCGCGCCGGCGGCCGATCTCCTCGAAATCCAGCCGGGCCAGATCCGGCCATACCTCGTTGTCCAGCAGGTACACGCGGCCCCAGTCTCCCACCCCGCTGATGATAGAGCGGTGCGCGCGGATGCGTTCCCGCGACTCCGGCAGCCGCAGGTGCCGGGCCTGTTCCCGCGGGCTCTCGCCGAGCAGCCACTGCGGCAGCATGGCGTAGAGAAAGGTCAGCCCGTAGAGGCGAGTGTGCATGTCGAACGCGATGTCGTCGCCCGCGGCCCGCGCGTCGTCCACCGCATCGACGCAGCGGGCGGTGTGCTCCCGACCGCTGCGCGGGGCCAAGTGGGAGACCTGGAGTCTGGCCCCGGCGGCGCGGGCGGTGCGGATCGCTTCCTCCACCGCTCCGGCTGCGTCCTCGTCCCGATCCCGGGTGTGAGTCGCGTAGATCCCGCCGCGCCGGGCCGCGGCCGCCGCCAGCGCGGTGATCTCAGGCTCGCGGGCCCCCTGCTCGGTGGCGTACTCCAGGCCGGTCGAGTAGCCCCAGGCGCCGGCTTCCATGCCCTCTTCCAGCAGCCGCGTCATGGACGCCACCTCGGCTTCGTCAGCCGGGCGGTCCTCCAGCCCGACCGCAGCCAGCCGCAGTTGGCCGTTCGGCACCAGCGTCATGACGTTCACCGCCGGCCGCGAGCGCTCCAGGCGCTCCAGGTAGGCGGCCGAGGTGGACCAGTCGATCGGCACCTGGCCGTCGTAGCCGTAGATGATCCGGGACGACAGCGCCCGATCCCGGATCGGGAAGCAGCCGTGCCCGCAGTTGCCGACCACCTCGGTCGTCACACCTTGGTGCACGGCGCTCACCGCCCGCGGATCGACGATCAGCGTGTAGTCGGAGTGGCTGTGGATGTCGATGAAGCCCGGCGCGACGTTGAGCCCGCGCGCGTCGATCTCGACTGGCGCCGCAGCGCTCACCCGCCCCACCTCCGCGATGCGGCCGGCACTCACCGCGACGTCCGCCTCCCGCGGCGGAGCGCCGGTGCCGTCGAAAACCAGACCGCCGCGAATGATGAGATGAGGGGGCGCCGTGGAACGGCTCAGGCTACTCGCTCCTGATGAGCGCGTTTTATTCGCTTTCCATACCGTTCGCAGAAAAAGCGAACGCATTCGGGAGCAAGGTCGATGGACTGCTCGTCGTACGCCCCATTCTGCGGATTAGGCCAGATCAAAGCGTAGTCCCCCCGCACATTCCGAAACCGTTCGTTTTCTCTCAGCATTTCGAACACACCACCAGGATTCTCTTCCACGAACAGCGGCCGGAAGTCCAGCTCATAGATGGACACGTCCAAATCTTCCTCAAACCACACCCGCAGGATGAAGTCGGCGAGATGCTCCGCCTTCAGGACCCCTCGCTCCTGGTGGTCTGTCCACCTGCTCTCATCATCGGCCCTGGCCTGCCACTCTCTCCACGTCACAACGTCAAGGAGCCGGCGGTGGGAGTACGGACCAGCCGCCCGAGCCGGGTTGCTCGAAGGAGGCGCGCACGGTGATGGAGATGCCGCCGCGCACGCTGAAGGCGCCGGTCACCTCGCAGGCGATGGGCTGCAGCGCGGCGACCAAGTCATCGAGGATGCGGTTGGTCACGTGCTCATGGAAGGTCCCTTCGTCGCGGAAGGACCACAGGTACAGCTTCAGCGACTTGGACTCCACCACCCGCTGGTCGGGGATGTAGCGGATGGAGATGGTGGCGAAGTCCGGCTGGGCGGTCATCGGGCACACGCAGGTGAATTCCGGGCACTCCAGGCTCACCAGGTAGGGTCGGTCCGGGCTGCGGTTCGGGAACGTCTCCAGCTTCCGGGACGGCTGGGCGATGCCCTCCGCGCCGAGCAGGGTCAGCTCGCCGCCGGCCGGGGAATCCTCAGCCACGGGACGGCACGCCCATGCGAAGCGGCGTGAAGTCGGTCCCGGTGTCGAAATGGTCGACTCCCTCGCTCCGCTTCAGCCAGCCCACCACGGCATAGGTCAGTGGCGTGGCGACCGTCTCGTACGCGACCTTGAACAGCCACTGCGCCACCACCAGTTGCAGCACCTGACCGGAAGGGAACACGCCGATGAAGGCGACCGTGATGAACACGCCGGAGTCGACCAGTTGTCCGACTACCGTGCTGCCGATCGTGCGCAGCCACAGCATCCTGCCGGACGTGGCCACCTTGAGCTTGGCGAGCACGAACGAGTTCACGAACTCGCCGGCGAGGTAGGCCAGGAACGACGCGGCCACGATGCGCGGGACCGCGCCCAGGGTGCGCAGGTAGGCATCCTGGCCGTCCCAGAACCCGGCCGGCCGCAGCCAGCCGCCGATCGCGATGGCGAGGACGGCCACGGCGTTGCAGAGAAAGCCGATCCAGATCACCCGGCGGCAGCGCTGGTAGCCGTACACCTCGGTGAGCACGTCCGCGAGGATGTAGGTCAGCGGGAACAGGATCACCGCGGCGGGCAGCACGATGGTCGCGGTGAAGGCGACCTGCTTGCCGGCGATGATGTTCGAAACCACCAGCGTGGTCACGAACAGCGCCGTGATGGCGTCGAGGTAGCGGGGTCGGGCGGACAGCGGCTTCATCGAGCGAGCCTACCCGCGCCAAGCCGAGCCGTGCAACCTGAGCAACGCGCCGGCAGCATCGTCGGCAGATCGGCGGCGCAGGCAGCTTGATGCATTGATGCACGGATCGTATGATCACGCATCATGCGAACCACGATCACCCTTGACGACAGCCTCCTGGCACAACTGAAGCAGCACGCCGCCGAATCGCGCACTTCCGTCAGCCGCCTCATCGAGCAGGGGGCTCGTCTGGTCGTGCAGCCACCGTCCGTGGCGGACGACGGCGATCCGTTCGAGCTCGTCACGTTCGGAGTGGGCGGCCGATTCTCGCGTTACAACATCGACAAGGCATCGGCGCTCGTCGAAGCCGAGGACACGGAACGGTTTACGGCCGGCAGGTAGTCTGTGCAACTCCCGGACGTCAACGTCCTCATTTATGCACATCGCGAGGACGCACCCGAGCACCCACGCTACGCGTCGTGGCTCCGTGCGCTTTCCACGTCGCCGTCGCCGTTCGCCTTGTCCGAAATCGTGCTTGCCGGCTTTCTGCGTATCGTGACCAACGCGCGGATCTTCGACCCGCCGACCCCGATGGGCACCGCCATCGCGTTCTGTGAGGCTCTCGTCGCCCGACCCCGGGCGGTGCTGCTTGCGCCGAGCCGCCGTCACTGGGAGATCTTCGTCGAGCTGTGCAGGCACGTCGAAGGACCGCTGGTAACCGACGCCTACCTCGCCGCGTTGACGCTGGAGCATGGATGTGAATTGGTGACGACCGACAGCGACTTCGCGCGTTTTCCGGAACTCCGTTGGCGGCACCCGCTCGGCCCATGACTGCGGCAGAACCGGCGCAGTACCATGGCGCGCAGTAGACAAGGAGTACTTCGGTGCCGACACCACACGATCTGACGCAACTGGGCCAGGCGGTCTGGCTCGACTTCATCCAGCGCAGCTTCCTGCGCGACGCCGGCCTTTCCCGGCTGGTAGCCGAGGGCGTGCGCGGGGTCACGTCCAACCCCACCATCTTCCAGAAGGCGATCGGCGAGAGCGACGACTACGACCAGCAGCTCCGCGAGGTGCCACGGGACGCGTCCACGGAGCAGGCGTACGAGGCGCTGGCGATCGCGGACATCGCGCGCGCCTGCGACGAGCTGCGCCCCACTTACGACCGGCTCGACGGGCGCGACGGGTTCGTGAGCCTGGAGGTGAGCCCGGCGCTCGCCCACGACACGCGGGGAACGGTTGCCGCTGCCAGGCGGCTGGCAGCGGCGGTCGGCCGCCCGAACCTGATGATCAAGGTGCCCGGCACCCCGGCCGGAGTGCCCGCCATCGCCGAGCTGATCGGCGCCGGGATCAACATCAACGTCACGCTCCTGTTCTCCGTGGACGGCTATCGCCGGGTGGCAGCCGCCTACCTGGACGGCCTGACCACGCTGGCCGCACACGGACCCACCGTGCCCGGCGGCCACGCCGTGAACCGCATCGGCTCCGTGGCGTCGTTCTTCGTGAGCCGCGTGGACACGGCGGTCGACGGCGCCCTGCCGGACGGCTCGCCGCTGCTGGGCACGGCAGCGGTCGCCAACGCCAGGATCGCCTACGCGGCCTACCAGTCGATCTTCTCCGGAGAGCGCTGGGAGACTCTGGCAGCAGCCGGCGCCCGCGTGCAGCGCCTGCTCTGGGCAAGCACCAGCACCAAGAACCCGGCCTACCCGGCCACCAAGTACGTGGACGACCTGATCGGGCCCGACACCGTCAACACGATGCCTCCGGAGACGCTGGACGCATTCCGCGCCGGCGGCACGGCCGCCGTCACGCTGACCGCGGGCGTGGACGAAGCGCGGCGTCACATCGACGGGCTTGCCGGCGCCGGCGTCGACCTGGACCGGGTGACGGCCGACCTGCAGCAGGCCGGCGTCGCCGCGTTCGCGGAGTCCTTCGACGCGTTGCTCGCGTCGGTCGAGCACAAGCGGTCCGAGCTGGCCGCTTGCGCCCGGGAATCGTCGCCTGCGGCTCCGCTTCCCGCCCAGCCGGGCCTCTCGCGGAGCTTGCCGGTTGCCCGGCAAGCTCCTTGAGGTTCCACTGCGACCCATCCTCCCTCGCGGATGAGGTCCGGGCGTGCCAGGAGCGCCTGGGCGCCGAGCGGATCGGCGACCGGTTGCGGGCGCGCGACCACACGGTCTGGGGGCCCGACCCGACCGAGATCGCCGACCGCCTGGGCTGGCTGACGCTTCCCACGGCGATGAGCGCCGAGCTGCCCGCGATCGGGCAGGTGGTCGCCGGCGCGCGGGCGGCCGGCCTGACCCGGGCGCTGCTGCTGGGCATGGGCGGCTCCAGCCTGGCTCCCGAGGTGTTCGGCCGGGTACTGGGCGACCGGCCCGGCTACCTGAGCCTGCGGGTCCTGGACAGCACCCATCCCGACGCGGTGCGCGCCGCGGTCGCCGAGGCGCCGCCGGAGCGGACGCTGGTGCTGGTCGCCACCAAGTCGGGCGGCACGGTGGAGACCGTCAGCCTGTTCCGGCACCTCTTCACGTGGCTGGACCGGAAGCTGGGCCGCAACGCGGCGCAGGCGCGCGTGGTGGCGATCACCGATCCGGGTTCCGGCCTGGAACGCGAGGCCCGCGATCTCGGGGCGGCGCACGTGATGTACGGGGACCCGGAGGTGGGCGGCCGCTACTCGGCGCTGTCCAACTTCGGCCTGGTGCCGGCAGCGCTCATGGGCGTGGACGTCGCGCGGCTGCTGGAGGCCGCCGCGGCGGAGGCCGTGCAGCCGATCGGGGACAGCGCCGGGGTCGCCCTGGGCGCCCTGCTGGGTGCTGCCGAGCGGTCCGGGCGGGACAAGCTCATGTTGCGTTCCTCCAAGAGACTGGCGCCGCTCGGCGCCTGGATCGAGCAGCTCGTCGCGGAGAGCACCGGCAAGGACGGCCGCGGCATCCTGCCCGTGGACGGCGAGATGGAGCTCGACGCGCACCGCTACTCGGCTGACCGGGTGTTCGTCGGCCATCGCCTGAGCAGCGAGCCGGAGGGCGGCCTGGATGCGCTGGCCGAGGCCGGGCACCCCGCGGCGGAGTGCGTCCTCGATTCGCCCGAGGAGTTGGGCGCCGTCATGTACCGGTGGGAGATCGCCACCGCCGTGGCCGGCGCGGTGATGGGCATCAACCCCTTCGATCAGCCGAACGTGGAGTCGGCCAAGATCAGGGCGCGGAGCATGGTCGACGCCTACCGCGACACCGGCTCCCTGCCGGTCCTGACCCCGACGGCAGCCCTCGACGGCCTCACCGTGTACGGCGGTGACGCCGCAGACGTGCCCGCCGCGCTCGCGGCGTTCCTGCGGCCCCCGCGCTCGGCCGACCCGCTTGGCTACGTGGCGCTGCATGCCTATCTGGCGCCGACGCCCGCGACCGACGCGGCGCTGGACCGGCTGCGGCGGCGCATCCTGGAATTCACCGGCGCTGCCACGACCTGCGGCTACGGCCCGCGCTTCCTGCACTCGACCGGCCAGTTGCACAAGGGCGACGCCGGCGCCGGCGCCTTCATTCAGCTCACGGCCGGCTGCACGGACGACCTGCCGATCCCGGACCGCGCCGGCGCCGAGGCGAGCTCGCTGTCGTTCGGTGTGTTGATCGAAGCGCAGGCGCTCGGCGACCGGCAGGCCCTGCTCGATGCCGGCCGGCGCGTGCTCCGCGTCGACCTGGGTTCCGATCCGCCCGCTGGACTCGACACGCTCGTCTCGGCCATACAGTAAGGGAGCAGCCGATGCCGGACTTCGATCCCCGCGAGCAACGCCGCATCATGGGCATGTTCGCCACGGGCGTCTCCGTGGTGACGACCGGACAGGGAGACGCGGGCTGGGCGATGACCGCCAACTCGCTCCTGTCGCTGTCGCTCTCTCCTCCCCTGATCCTGTTCGCCGTCGACCTGCGCAACGCCATGCGCGAGCGGCTGACCGAATCGGCCGCCTTCGCGGTCAGCATCCTGCGCCGCGACCAGGAGGACCTTTCCCAGCGCTTCGCCACCCCCGGCCCCAAGAGCCTGGAAGGCGTCGCGCTGCGCACCGCCGAGACCGGTGCCCCCGTGTTCCGCGACGCGCTGGCGTGGGTGGACTGCCGGCTGACCGATCGGCTGCCGGGGGGCGACCACGAGATCTTCATCGGCCGGATCGTCGCCGGGAACGCCGAAGACGGCGATCCGCTGCTGTTCTTCGGCGGCTCCTACCGAAGCATCGCCCCGCAGACCGAAGACTGAACCGGGGGGCCGCTCCCGGTACCCGCGTTCGGGTATGGCCGTCGGGTATGATTGCGCTCGTCATGCCTGCCATTCCCCACGCACTGCACGCCGCCGGCGAGGCGATCGACGGCTTCACCGTCCGCTCCGTCGACCCCGTACCGGAGGTGCGCGGACGCGCCTACCGAGTCGACCACCGGGCCAGCGGCGCCCGCATCCTGCACGTCCACTGCGACGACCCGGAGAACCTGTTCTCGATCAACTTCCCCACACCGCCGCCGGACGACACCGGACTGCCGCACATCCTCGAGCACGTGGTGCTGGCCGGCTCCCGCCGCTTCCCGGTGCGCGAGCCGTTCTTCGAGATGCTGAAGATGAGCATGGCGACCTTCATCAACGCCATGACGGCGCCGGACTGCACCTACTACCCGGTGGCCAGCAACACCCGCAAGGACCTGTTCAACCTGGCCGAGGTGTACTTCGACGCGGTGTTCCATCCCCTGCTCACCGAGGACTCCTTCAAGCGGGAGGGACATCACCTGGCCCCGACCGACCCGAACGACCCCACCGGCGCGCTGTCGGTGACCGGCATCGTCTACAACGAGATGAAGGGCGCCTACTCCAGCCCGCTGGCGCGGCTGTACCGCGGCGCCATGCGCAAGCTGTTGCCGGACACCATCTACGGCCGCTCCTCCGGCGGGGAGCCGGAAGCGATCCCGGACCTCACGTACGAGGCCTTTCGCCGCTACCACGCCGACCACTACCAGCCGGGCAACGCCTACTTCTTCCTGTACGGCGACATCCCCACACGGGACTACCTGGACTTCCTCAGTCCACGGCTCACAGGCCTGACCAGCGCCACGCCGGCGATCGACCTGGGACTGCAGCCGCGCTGGCCCGAGCCGCGCCACTTCGACGACACCTATCCGGTCGGCCCGGGCGAGGCCACCGACGGCAAGACCTACCTGTTTCTGGGCTGGCTGACCGCCGACGCCACCGACGTCGATGCCGGGATCGAGTGGTACCTGCTCGACACGATCCTGCTCGGCCACGAGGCGGCACCGCTGCGCAAGGCGATCATCGACAGCGGCATCGGCGCCGACCTGGTCTCCTCGGGGGCGTTTCCGCTTGGGCGGGAGATCGCCTTCGCCGTGGGCATCAAGGACAGCGAGGCCGACCGCACCGAGCGGTTCACCGACCTGGTCGTGTCCACCTTGGGCGACATCGCCGAGAACGGGGTGACCGCCGAGCAGGTCGACACCGCCCTGCAGCAGGCCACCTACCACTACCAGGAGATCCAGCCCATGTACCCGCTGCACATGCTGGACCGGGTGCTGGACGCGTGGATCTACGGCATGGACCCCCTGACGTTCCTGCGGCTGGGCGAGCACCTGGAGGCGTTCCGGCAGCGCTACCGCGACGATCCGAAGCTCTTCGAGCGCATGATCCGCGAACGGCTGCTTGCCAATCCACACCGCTTGAGCATCCGCCTGCGTCCCGATCCGGAGATGCAGGAACGGACCGACACCGCCTTCACGGAACGGATGCGCACGCTGCGCGGAGGCCTCTCCGACGGGGATACCCAGCGGATCGCCGAGGAGGCGGCAGCGCTGCAGCGCAGCAACAGCCAGCCCAACAGCCCGGAGGCGCTCGCGCGGCTGCCGCAGCTTGCCGTGGGCGACCTGCCGGGCGAGATCACGCACATCGATACGACCGTGCACGACGTGGGCGGGGTGGACGTCCTGCGCAACGACGTGTACGCCAACGGCGTCAACTACCTGGCGCTGTCGTTCGACCTGGTCGGACTGCCGGCGGAGCTCTGGCCTTTCGTGCCGCGCTACACGTCCGCGCTGCGCAAGCTCGGCGCCGCGGGGCAGGACTATGCTGCGATCGCGAGGCGCTCCGCGGCCACCACGGGCGGCATCGCCGCCTCTACCGGAATCGGCTGCCATGCCGAGGAGCCGGAGCGGCCGGTCTGGCGGCTGACCGTTCGCCTCAAGGCGCTGGACGACCAGGTGGAAGCCGCGCTGGAGCTGCTGCGCGACCTGCTCTTCGAGGTCGATCCCGGCGACCGGGAGCGACTGCGCGAGGTCATGGTGCAGACGCGCTCCCGCTTCCGCACGCAACTGGTGCATCAGGGACTCGGCACCGCCCAGACCTACGCGGCGCGCGGCATGAGCGAGGACGGCTACCTGCACGACCTGATGGGCGGCCTCCCTCAGCTCGACCAGAGCGAAGAGGTCGTCGGCGCCTTCGACGAGCATGCGGACGCGCTGATCGGGCGCATCGAGTCGGTCCGCGACTTCCTGCTGAACCGCGAGCGCTTGGCGGTGAGCTTCACCGGCGGTGACGCCGCCTTCGACCTTGCCTCCACGGCCCTCGCCTCCTGGATCGCGTCGATGCCGGCCGGATCGGTCGCTTCCGCGCCGACCGGCTTCGCCCCGCTGCCGCCGGCCCATGCCGGCCTGGCCGGGCCGATCCAGGTCGCCCACTGCGCCAAGGTGATCCCGGCGCCGCACGCGTCCGATCCGGCCGAGGCGCCGTTGCGCGTGGGCGCCCACCTGATCCGCATGGACTACCTGCTGCCGGAGGTCCGCTTCAAGGGCAACGCCTACGGCGCCAGCTTCTCCTACGACTCGCGATCCGCGCGGGCCGCCTTCGGCTCGTTCCGCGACCCGCACGTGGCGCGCACGCTGGGCGTGTTCGACGCCACGGATCGCTACGTCGCCGACTCCGAGTGGAGCCAGCTCGACATCGACCGCGCCATCATCGCCACCGCCAAGGGCGACTTCCGCCCGGTCCGCCCCGGTCAGGCGACCGGCGCCGCGCTGCAACGCCACCTGAGCGGCACCACCGATGAGCTGCGGCAACGACGCTACGAGTCGCTGCGCCGCGTCACCCCGCAGGCGGTGAAGGAAGCCCTGGCCGACCTGCTGACGCCGTCCGGGAAGGATTCGGTCTGCGTGGTCTCCAGCCGCCAGAAGCTTGAGGACGCCAACCAGGAGCTGGAGCAGCCGCTGGACGTGCGCGACATCCTGCACCCGGGCGCCGGTGGCCGCTCCGGTCCCGCGGCCGCGGGGTAGCCGTCCGCCGATGGGCTCGGTCGAACGCGACGCGCAGCTCACCGGCACCTGGAAGAAACGCCATCCTCTGCTGACCGACGTCCGCCGCCGGCCGCTGCTCTACCTCATGGTGCTGCCTGCGGTCGCCGGCATCGTCCTGTTCCGCTATCTGCCCGCGTACAACATGGTCATCGCCTTCCAGAACTTCAATCTGCTGGACGGCGTGTGGGGCAGCGACTGGGTCGGCCTGAAGTGGTTCCTCAAGTTCTTCCGCGATCCGTTCTTCTTCCGGCTGGTCAGGAACACGTTCCTGCTCGCCTTCTTCAGCCTGATCTGGGGATTCTGGCCGCCGATCCTGCTGGCGCTGCTCTTCCACGAGCTGCGGTTCGACCGCTTTCGCCGCGTCAGCCAGTCGATCAGCTACCTGCCGCACTTCCTGCCCACGGTGGTGATGGCGGGACTGGTGCTGGAATTGTTCTCCACCGACGGCTTGGTGAACCGCATCATCGGCATGGTCGGGGTGGAGGGCGTCCGCTTCTTCAACGAGCCGGGCTGGTTTCGGCCGCTCTACATCGGTTCGGGCATCTGGCAGCAGGTCGGCTGGAGCTCGATCATCTACCTGGCGGCCCTGAGCGGCGTCAATCCCGAACTCTACGAGTCGGCCTACATGGACGGCGCCGGTCGCCTGCGGCGGGCGTGGCACGTAAGCCTCCCGGGGATCGCTCCCACCATCTACCTGCTGTTCATCCTGGCGGTCGGACAACTGATGTCCGTCGGCTTCGAGAAGCCCTTTCTCCTGCAGAACCCCGCGATCTACGAGACCGCCGACGTCATCGAGACCTACGTGTACCGCCGCGGCATCATCAACCAGGAGTACGGCTACTCCGCCGCCGTCGGCCTGTTCAACAGCGCCATCAACCTCGGCCTGCTGCTGGTCGCCAACCGGCTGACCGGCCGATACACGCAGCACTCCCTGTGGTAGCTCCCGCGGCGGCGACCCCGCCCCGATTCCGGCGGCCCCGGCCATGACGGTCATACGGGAGCGCTTCGGGCTTGCCGACACCGTCATCATCACCGCCGTCGCGGTGCTGTCGGCGTCGATCCTCTACCCGTTCTGGAACATCTTCAGCGTCTCCATCAGCAACCCGGAGGCGATCGCGCGGGGCGACGTCATGCTGTTCCCCATCGACCCCCGCTTCGACGTCTACAGCGCGGTGCTGTCGAATCCGCGCATCTATCGCGCCTACTTCAACACGATTCTCTACACCGTCACCTCTGCGGTCCTGACTCTGTTGATCGGTTCCATCACCGCCTACCCCCTGTCGCTCGCGGGGTTTCAGGGCAGGAAGTACGTGACGATCCTGCTGGTGGCAAGCCTGTTCGTGATGCCCGGTCTGATCCCCACCTACCTGCTGATCATCTCGCTCGGCCTGCGCGACACGATGTGGTCCTTCGTGCTGCCGGCCGCCATCAACGTCTGGTACATCGTCATCATCCGCACCAACTTCCAGACGATTCCCGACGCGCTCCTGGAGTCGGCCCGCCTGGACGGTGCCCACGACTTGACCGTGCTGACCCGGATCGTGCTGCCGGTGTCGAAGGCGATCCTGGCCACGATCGGCATGTTCGCGGCCGTGCACATGTGGGGACTGTTCTTCGAGCCGATGCTGTACCTCGTGGACGAAAAGAAGCTGCCGCTGTCGATCGTGCTGCGCAACGTGCTGGTCAGGGACACGGTGGGCCTGTTGTTCGGGTCGCACGGAGGCGAGCGGGAGTTCTTCGACAGCGATTGGCTGGGCGACTCTTCGCTGCGCGGCCTGATCGTCGCCATCAAGATGGCCACGATCATCGTTACCATCGGGCCGATCATGCTGGTCTACCCCTTCGCGCAGCGCTACTTCCTGCAGGGCCCGCTGATCGGCTCCATCAAGGGGTAGGATCGAGCGGAGGAGAGCGCAGATGCGCAGCACGTACCTGTTTCTCGACGAGCGCCACATCGGTGCCGGCCAGCTTGCCTGGCAGACCGCGGACGGACGGCACGTCCCGTTGCTCGCCCCCGAGGCGCCGGCCACGCACGCGTTCGCCACCGGTCCGCAATCGGTGCCCACAGGCGTCCGCCTGGTCGTGCAACGGGCGCGGCGTACCGACCCGTTTGCGGTCCCTGCGAGCATGCAGCGGCTCGGCGGCGCTTCCTACCCGCTGGTGAGCCACGAAGAGGGCCGCTATACGTGGCGGTTCTTTCAGACCACCTACCGGACGGACGACGACCTGGGAGCGTATACGAAGGTACGCCCGGCCAGCCGCGACGTCTGTTGCCTGGAGTCGCCCGACGGCTTCGCGTGGACGGAAACCAGCCGGTGCCCGATGGAGGAGTTCGGCCAGCAGGGTCAGGATGGAGGCGGGTTCCTGATCGACCCGCACGGTCCTCCGGAGCAGCGGTACAAGGGGCTGTACGTCTCCCGGCCTCCTGTCGATCAAGCGCGAGGGCTCTGGGAGCAGTACCGCACGTTGCCGCGACGCCACCGGGACGAACGGGCGCGGCCGGATCTGCTCTTCTGCGTCTACGCGGTCACCTCGCCCGACGGACGCTCCTGGAAGACGCATCGCACCCCGCTGATGACGGGAATCCACGACCACGACTTCAGCCTCTACTACGACAGCGAGCTGGCCAGGTACGTGCTCTACACCCGCCTGAACCGCAACGACCGGCGCTGCATCGCGCGCGCGGAGGCGAGCGACTTCTGGGACTGGGGCCACCCGGACACGATCATCCACCCGGGCCTGCACCACCACCTCAGTGAGGACATCTACCTCAACGGGCGCACCTCGTACCCCGGTCATGACGATTACCACCTGATGTTCACGACCCGCTACCGCCGGGCCACCGAGGGTGGCCGTGTGGTCCTGCATTGCAGCGACGACGGCATCCTGTGGAAGGAGCTCCCGGAGTCGGAGGTGCTGGACACCGGCGACGCATCCGCGGCAGACCGCTGGGACTCGGGCTGGCTGTATGTCCTCAAGGGCCTGGTGCCTCTGGACGGCGACAAGGTGGCCGTGCCCTACCTCGGCACGCCCTACCCACACAAGTACCCGCGCTGGGAGCAGGTGGTCGCCGGCACGCAGCAGTTCGCCTGGGCGTGGTGGGAGGCGGATCGGCTGGTGGCCGTCCGCGCCGACGAGCTGGGCAGCTTCTGCAGCAGGCCGGTGGTGCCGGCGGGCCGGACGCTCAGGATCAACGCCCGCACCGGCCTGTCGGGCTATGTGCGGGTGGGGATCGAGCCACGGCCCGCGGACCCGGAGTACGCCACGCGCCCGCTGGACTCCGGCACCGGGCGGCCGATCGCGAGCTGCAGACCCCTCAGCGGCGACTGCCGCTGGCGAACCGTGGACTGGAGCGGACAGACCGACATCAACGTCGCGGACGACATGCCGGTCACCCTGCGGTTCGAGCTCAGCCACGCCGACCTGTTCGGCTTCGAGTGGGTGGCGTAGCGATGGCGACCACCATCCTGACCGGCGAGCCGTACACCCTGGCAGGAAGGCGGCTGGCGTTCACGAGCTGGTACCACGTGAGGGTCGGCGGCTTCGCCTGGATCGACGCCGCGGGCGACAACGTGACCGTGGCCGGCAACGCCGCCCCGGACGAAGCGGCGTTCGTTCCCAAGGACCGTCCGTCCGGGATCAGGCTGCGCGCCGAACGCGCCCGCGCCTGCCGGGAACCGATCATCGATCCCAATCCGGACACGGAGGCCGGCGTGCACGTCGGCACCATCCTGCAGCGTGGCTCCTCCTATCAGGCGTGGGGCACCTGCCGCCTCCACGGCGGGCAGACCCGGCCCGCCTACTTCGAGTCCACCGACGGTGTGACCTGGACCCGACCGCGCCTGGGCGTCGTCGACCACCGGGGATCGCGCGAGAACAACTACACCGACGGGTTCGGGGGATCGGTGTTCTTCGACCCGGCCGGCGCCCCGCAGGAACGGTACAAGGCGATCGAGGAAGGCTACATCACGCAGGAGCAACTCGACGCCTTCCTCAGGCAGCGTCCCGGCGACTTCGATCCGCAGGCGATCCGCGCCGAGCTCAAGGAGGGAGACCTCTGGTGGCGGGGGAGCAACATCTGCGCCGTGGTCGGCTGGACGTCACCGGACGGCTTCCGCTGGCAGCGGCTGGACATGCCGCTGGCGGTCATCCACTCCGACACGCGCATCGTCTGCCACTACGACGCGGCCCTGCGCAAGTACGTCGGCTATTTCCGCGAGTGGTACACCGGACCCCGTGCCGAAGGGATCCCCAACCCCGACCCGCTGCCGTGGAAACGCGCCGGCAGGCGGGCGATCAGCCGCGCCGAAACCGACGACTTCCGCCGGTTCCCGATGCCGGAGACGGTGCTCATTCCGCGCTACGACATGCACCCCGCCGACCAGCTCTACACCAACTGCCGGACCGCCATCCCGCATGCGCCCGACCACCACCTGATGTTCCCCGCCGTCTACGTCACCGCCGACGACACCACCTACATCGACCTGGCCTCCAGCCACGACGGCAGGATCTGGAACTTCGTCCC
The DNA here is from genome assembly GCA_965202935.1 of Spirochaetia bacterium. Taxonomy (GTDB): domain Bacteria; phylum Spirochaetota; class Spirochaetia; order SZUA-6; family Bin103; genus CATQHW01. The sequence continues at coordinate 5,649,652 of OZ241879.1, read as the reverse complement.
CGGGGCACCGCTACTCGAGACCGGGACCTTCGGCTCCTGGAATGGCGGCTGCGTGTTCGCGTTCGAAGAGCTGCTGGAGCTGGCCGACGGCGACTTCGCCCTGCCTTTCATCGGCCACAACGTCCCGCACAAGTATTCGCGCGGACGGTTGGCGAGCCGCAGCGCTTACGCGCTGTGGCCGAAGGGCCGCCTGGTAGGAGTCGAGGCACCCGAACGGGGCGAATTCTCCACCGTGGCCGTGGTCGCTCCGGGACGGCGTCTGTACCTCAACGCGGTGACCAGGCGAGCCGGCCACGTCAAGGTTGCGATCTCGCGACTCGACGGATCGTTCGTCGAGGGGCGGGACTTCCTCGATGCGGTGCCTCTGATCGGCGACCTGTTCCGCGCGCCGGTGACCTGGCGCGGGCACGACGACCTGGGTGTCGCGGAGGGCGAGCCGGTGATCATCCGCTTCCTGATGGAACGCGCGACGATCTACTACCTCGACTTCGCATAGCTCGGGGAGAGGGGATGCCTGAGCCTCCCCTCTCCATCGTGTCGTCGGCCGGTGCCGATCAGCTCATCGCGGCGTGCCAGCGGGCGACGGCCGCGTTGTAGAGGTCGACCAGCGACTGCGCGCCCAGGTCCTCGACCTCCTGGACGAAGTCCTCGTACTCCGCGATGGGCCGCGTACCCAGGATGAAGCGCAGCACGTTCTCATCCACGAACGTCTCGATGGGAGCCAACAGCTCCGACTGCATCTCGGCCTCGTCGGCGGAGAACTTCAGCAGCGGCAGCGGCGGCAGCATCCAGCCGTTCGCCTGGAACTCGGCGTGGCGGTCGATCATCTCCTGGGCGTGCGCCTGCCCGGGCGCGGCGAAGTGCAAGTCGCCGAAGCGCACGGCCGGGTCCAGGAAGTTGAACCAACCCTGGAAGCCATGTTCCCGGTATGAATTCAGCCCGTACTTCTGATACGGGATCGTTTGCTGGAACTGGGCGTCGAACGCCTCCTGGTCGAGGCCCTCGTAATTGACGTGATAGAAGCGCATGCCCGACGGGTAGGCGGCATCCGCCTCCCAGTGCAGGCCCTCGATGCCCAGGTTGAAGAAGATCGCTCCCTCGTCGCTGTAGCCCCAGTCGACCATCTCCAGGATCTCGTCCTGCACCTCGGAGTCCTTGTAGAGCAGGTCGCCCCAGGTCAGGTTGACCGGGTCGTGCGGGATCACGTGACCGGTGCTGCCGTCCGGGCCGGTCAGGGCCATGCCGAACTGCAGGTCCCACCCCTTGGCGACCTTGTTCGGGGTATTGGTCGCCCAGGCGGACCACTCGAACGTCAGGCCGACCTGACCGTCGTTCCAGTGCCGCTCCCAGACATCCTCGGCCATGTTGTGAAAGTCGGGATGCAGCAGGCCGTCGTCGTACAGATCCTTGAGGGCCAGGATCATCCACTTCAGATTGGGCATGCGGGTGATGATGTCGTACGCGCCCGAGTCGTAGTCGAAGCTCACGGGGTAGTTGGACCCGGCGCCGGACACGTTCATCCCGAACGCTTTCGGCACCTCGCGCATGAAGTCCGTGAACCCGTCGCGCATCAGCCACGCCGGTTCACCGTCGAGCGCCCGCGACATCGCCTGCAGCGCCGCCTTGAACTGGTCCCAGCTCATGACGTCGGTATCGCCGTCGAAACCGCCTTCACGGAGCAGGTCCCGCCTCAGGATCGGCGCCTTGCGGATCCACGGATAGCCGCGGAAGCGCGGGAAGTTGTACATGTTGCCGTCCGCCTCGGTCAGCGTGGCCTGGGCGCCCGGGTTGCGCTCCAGCACGGCCTGGAAGCTGGGAAGATCGCCGGCCGCCAGGCGGTCGTTGTAGGGCTGCACCAGGCGCTCCCCGTAGGTGGCCAGATCGAAGTCCCACGCCGCGAACAGGTCCGCCATGTCACCCGAGGAGACCAGCACGTCGCGCTGCTGGCGGAACACGTCGTAGTGGTAGTGGACGAGGTTTATGTCCACGTTGAACTTGTCCTCGAGGAAGAGGAAGAGCGGATTGTCCTCGTTGGCGATGTCCTGGTACGAGTGATCGTACATCCGGAGCCAGTCGAACGCGGCCGGCTCCTCCATGGCGCTTTCCTGCGTCGCCGTAGCGAACGCGAAGCACGCGATCAGCGTGAGAGCCGCGACCGTGATCAGCCGCTTGAGGGAACCGTACATGGTGTGTACCTCCTGCCCGATGGATCGGGAGAGCGTCCCACGCGGGGAGGAGGACGTCAACGTTCGCGATGGTCCCCGAGCCCTCCGAAGAGGTCGCCGCCGCCCCCGCACCACTACTGCAGCCCGAGGGTAGCGGCCGCGTAGTATCGTTGCTTCCGTGGTGACACGGAAGACCGCGTCATTGGTACGTGACGCGGTCGTCGAGGCACTCGATCCGGTCGAGATCATCCTGTTCGGCTCGGTCGCGCAGACGGCGTCGGGCAATGACCTCGACCTGCTGGTCGTGACCGAGGACCCTGACGGCGCGCCGAGGAGCGAGAGCGCTCGTGAGCTGACGACAGCGCTGCGATCCTTCAAGCGCACGTTCGCAATCGACCACTACGTGCTCACCCGCTCCCAGTTCGCCCAAGAGTTCCGGCGCGGAAGCGTGTTCCTGCGCACGATCGTCAGCGAGGGAATTTGTATCTATATGAGAGAGGGCATCAAGGCGTGGGTCCAGCAAGCGGAGGAGGACCTCAGGACCGCCGAGTACCTGCGTTCCGGCGGTTTCTTCCGCGGCGCGTGCTATCACGCCCAGCAGTCTGTGGAGAAATCGATCAAGACCATGCTCCTGGACCGTGGCTGGGATCTCGAGAAGATCCACAGCATCCCTCGGCTTCTGGCGATAGCCGAGGACTATCGGTTGCCTGCGCCACTACATACTGCTGATGTCGACTTCATGGACGAGATCGACCGAGGCAGATACCCGGCGGAGTCGGGTCTCCTGCCGTTGGGCTGTCCCACGGCAGAGGATGCCAATCGCTCGGTCGCGGTGGCGCACCGTGCCATTCGCGCCTTGCGTGAGTTGGTGGCAACGCGCGATCAGCCGTCAAGCGGTGACGGTGGCGGCCGGTCCGACGCATCCGAATCCGACGGCGCTACGGAGCCGTCCGGTCCTGGTCGTCCAGCCGACGCCAACCCGGCGACCTGAGCTTCGACCCACGCCCGGCCTGCCATCACGGCGCGCCTCAACCCTTCACACCACCGGCCGCAATCCCGACGCTCTCCTCGATCTTCTTCCGCGCCGACAGAAAGAGCGCCAGGGGTACGATCATGCCGAGCACGATCAGCGCGAAGATCGGGCCAGAGTCGCTTTCGTGGTCGCGTATGAAGTTGTAGATGAGGATCGTCAGCGGCTTCGTCTCCTGCTTGCGCAGGAACAGGAGCGATATCAGGAATTCGTTCCAGACTCGCGGGCGCTGCAGGACGGCAAGCGACAGCGCCGGCGCCTCCTCGAGCTCCGCGGGAACCGTCCTTAGGAAGCTGGTGAAGATCAGCACGCCGATCGGCGGCATGATTTGGGCGCCGTACCGCAACGAGACCGCGGACGTGATATTCACCAGCCGCAGGCTGGCCATCATGACGTACAGCGTCACGAAGCTCGCGATCGCGGGGACGATCACCGAGCTCAGGAAGATCGCGTAGAGCACGCCGAAGATCCGCTCCTTGCGCCGGGCGGTCGGTACCGCCGCCAACAGGGACAGCGCGCAGCCCGCGATCCCCCCGACGGTGAACACGCAGGGACTCTGCGATGAATAAGACGCTCAACACAATTGGGATCGTCCTCGCCTGCGGAATACTCACACTCGGAATCCTCCAACGAGTAGGTATTCGCGAATAGTAGAAGTTAGGCGCAGCGCGGGCTAGCACCTTGGCGCTGGTCGCCCCTCTTTTTTCTTCCTTGACACGCCCGGCCGCGCCGTGGCACCTCGCGTGACAATGGCGAGATCGTCAGTTTGCGGTCAGTCGTCCGTGGTCTTCATCGAGTCCGGCCCCGCCCCATAATGGTCAGCCGTATCTATTCCCAGTTCACCGAGTGTTGATCTCCTCTGATCCGCTGGTCCCACTCGTGCTCGTTAGGGAAGCCCGTCGGTTTCTCAGCCCCATCATAGAACCACTGATCCACTGGCGGTTTTGCCGCGCCGATGGCAAACCAGTGACCGGTGATCGTCTCTCGCTCAGCATACCAACGCTGCCCGTCCGTGCTCACATGGAGCTTGATGTCAGTAGGTACGGGCAAACCATTGTCTTTCGACGTAACCTCTATGATAGAAGCGAATACCTTGTCATCTCGGTACCTATGAAGCTTGCGGTAGTGCCCAACCTGGCAATTCCATAGCCAATCGAGCGCTTCCTTAGTTTCGGCGTGCTCCCTTTGGTCGAGCTGCTTCCCATCTTGATACACGCCTACCATTCCGGCGTTTTGGGTCAATCTCAATTGCGCAACCCGTTCCGCATTGATCTGTCTGCGGTTCTTTCTAATGGCATTTTCTGTCTCGCGCCACGCCGCACGAAAGCCGTCTGTCTCTACAATGATTGTAGCATAATCGCCTATGATTCTTGCAGTCCGAGTACTCAGTCCAGCGCGCAACAATATAGCGATGAGCTTCCCCTTGTGACCACGATTCTTATGTCGTGCACTCGAAAAGGTGCGCATCCGTACAAGTGTCGTTTCGTGGATTGCATATAGCGCGACCATATGGAGATAAGGAATCGCAACAATCGTCAGCCAGATCGGCACCAGGATCTCTAGGAGTCTGTCGGATTCATGCATCCGGGCTGGCGGTGAGATACCGGCGATGAGGCCGCCAAGCGCTCTGGTTCGCGACCAAGAGCGGCTGCGGGGGTAAGGGACGTGGGCAGATCCCGGAATGCTCGCCACTTTTCATCGCTGGCGCCAAGTTCTTGGGTCCATGGTCTGCCCTCACCAGCGTGCGATCACCCTGCCAGAACATACAGCCTCTTCAGATTCCACGCCGTGCACACCAGATTCCATTCTCCCCGCACCGCCTGCAGTCCGCGCAGATGAAAACGCCGGAATCCCAGCACCTCCTTGATCACCCCGAACACCGTCTCCACCGTCGCCTTGCGCTTGCCGTAGATCGCTTTGCCCTCGGCGGTCCGTAGGCGGTACTGCATCGCCGTCACTGCATCCGCGTCCGCACGACACGCCGGCGGCGCTTGCATCCGCTGTGCCAGCGGCTGGTTGTGGTGTTCGCGGCTGCTGGCGATATACGGCTCGATCCCCTCCCGCTCACACCGCTCCACGTTCTCCTTGCTGTGGTAGCCGGCGTCCGCCACCATGACCTGCGGCGCGCCCAGTTCCTCGGCGACCTTCGCCAACTCGTTCAACGCCGGCTCGACTTCGCGCTTGTCGTTGGTCGCTTGGCTGACGTGGTTGCCCACCACCAGATGACTGTCGTGCTCGACGGCCGCTTGCGCGTTGTAGCCCTGCACGAACTCGCCGCCGCCGCACGGCATGATGCGCGAGTGTTCATCCGTGAAGTTCACTTGGTCCTTGTCCTTCGGTCCTGCCTCAGGCTCCTGCGGCGGGCGCCCTCTGGGCTTCTTGCCCGTTGCTGCCTCGCGTTCGCGCCGCTGCTCCAACTTCTGTTCGTACTCCGCCTGCTCGGCCTCGTAGCGCTCCTGCGCCCGCTCGGCGATCTTGTCCTTCGCGTCCTGGATCGCCGCCAGCCGTTGTTCGCGCCGCTGCAGTTCTTCCGGGATGTCCAACTCCATCTGCGGCGCCTCGCTGTCGCCGTCAGCCCGCTCGGCCAGCTCAAGCAGCATCTGCACCTCCTGCTCAAGCTGCTTCTCCAACTCGTTCGCATAGCCCCAGCTCATCGCCTTGTGCTTGCTGGCGTTGCCCTGGATCTTGCTCCCGTCCAGGCTCACCGATCCCAGCCGCAGCACCCCCAGGTTCGACGCCAGCACCAGGATTTGCTTGAACAGCCCCTCCAACTCCCTCAGAAACCGCTTGCGAAAGCTCGCGATCGTGTCATGGTCCGGATGGCGGTCCGCGCTGATGTAGCGAAACGCCACCGAGTCGTAGGTCGCCTGCTCCAGCTTGCGGCTGGAGAACACCCCGGTCGCGTACCCGTAGAACAACAGCGCCACCAGCAGCGCCGGATGATAGGCCTGCTTGCCGCCGCCCCCGTAGCGACTGGTCAGTTCGCTCAGATCGAGCTGATCGACGATTTCTACGACGAAGCGCGCCAGATGCTGTTCCGGCAGCCACTCTTGAATCGACGCCGGCATGAGCATCGGCGTGTCGCGATCGATGGTTCGAAATTCGGCTGACATAGGCCCTCGGTGCGTGTTGCTACGGCTTGCGCCACCTTACCCCGACCGCCGCGCCGCCTCCACCTGCGTGTCAGGTTTGCCGGTCACCCCTCCTTCGCACTGCGCCGCCCCGATCGGTCAAATCCGACAGACTCCAAGCAGGAGATCAATGCTCACCGTCGCCCACTTGATACTCAGCACTGTCCAGATAATCGCGGACACGACCAATAGGGAGATATAACTGTCGGTGATCTTCGCGATAGTCGCATGGTACGTCTCATTACGAGATGCCGATTTGGCTAGAATCAGAAGAGTTCCAAGCATCTGAGTCACTATCTCCACCCACAATGAAAATGACTGCAGATTGGCGACAAACTCTACGAACACGGAGATACCTATTGTCTGTCTTAAAGCGTCTCTGAAGAATGATGGATGATCTTTTGCCTCTGTCAACTTGAAGAACATGCCAATACCGGATGTGAGCACCCATAACACTGTTGGCTTCCATAGGCTCAGCCTCCACAGGCCAACGTTATGAGGCAATAGAATCGCGCACCCAACCACTGCAAAGAACAAGACCAAAGGAACTAAAATCTTTAGATGAAATAGAGCGATAATGACGGCTTTGATCGATTCTCGCATGGAAGCTCTAGAGCTGGCAAGAAAGACTATAAGGACGCCAAGTAATCCAATAATCAGGAGGGTCGCTATTTCGCGATTCGTCAATAAGTCGCTCACTGTTGCGGGCTCTGGCCTTTGGTCAATAACCGTGACGCGGTCATTTTTGCTTGTCTCTGGAGGCTTGAATTCGCTGGGCTTGTCTTCTCGGAAGTCGCAGATGAATCTCTATTCACCAAGCTCTATGTCACGGTGTTTGCATGTACTGCTCCACGCGCACACGGAGAACAAGCCGGTCTCCATGTCCGGTTCCTCGTAGCCCAAGTCTCCGCGAATGTTCGTGTTTGCAACCTGCCAGCATCGTCAAGGTGCTGGATGGCATACCCTCTCATCACTCGTCCCCCGGAATTCAGATTAGTCGCCAATAGGCGTACTGGGGACCGTACTAGGAGACGAGACTCCTTGACAAGGCCCGGCAACTCCGCACACGCCTTCGGTCTGCCCTGGGGTCCCAGTATCAGATCATTTGCCGCTTGTGCAAGAAGAGAGCAGACGAGCGAGGGGCTCAGCCTGGGCTCGTCATAGAATGCCCGAAGTGTGGCGAGCAGCTCGTCGGCAGCAGGGCGCATGCACTCTTTCGGCAGCGTCGATTCTGAACTCCCCAGCAACGCGCTAAACGTCTGCGGCAATCCCCGGCATCAGGTCAAGAAACTCTCGCTCGTAGAGGAAAACCCTCCGTGAACCGGACGACCTTGGCTATCCTTTCGTCGTCGCCCTCAACCCGGAAAACGATGATGGCGCTTGACTTCGGTCATCTCTTCCTCCTGCCACATCATAGGCCAGGAGGCGGGCGGTGGTGCCCCATTCCGGCCTTCGCGCCTAGGCACACGTTGCGCCGCAGAGGAGATCGAAAGTCAGACGGTATCCACGCGATTCGGGGCCGGCGACGATGCCGATGGCCATGAATCGCGGATTCAATAGTGGACGCCAGATGGTGGAGTCGCGGCTAGCCGTCCTTGATCACGCGGCCGGAGCCCGTGGTGCGTACGTCCACACGCGCTGGAGAGCCGCGGTAGCGCACCTCTCCGGAGCCTGAGATGCTGCCGGTCAGGTCGCCGCCGCCCAGCGTCAGCGTCCCCGATCCGGAGCCGGTGATGCCCACGTTCGCGGAGGCGAACGCGCATGAGCCCAGGTCGGCGCTGCCGGACCCGCTGATCTGCAGCGTCAGGTCGTCGGCCGGCCGGTCATCGGACGTTCCATGCAGCGTGACGTCTCCGGAGCCGGTGATCGACACATCGGCGGATTCGCTCATGCACCCACCCAACGAGACATCGCCGGAACCGGAGACACCCACAACCAGGGCGCCGACGGAGACCCCCGAGCCCTCCACGTCGCCGGATCCCGTTACGCTGAGCCGTAGCGACGGACTCTCGAAGTCCGAGAACGTCACGTCCCCGCTCCCGCTGACCGCCACCGCCTCGAGCGCCGGCATGGTCACTTGTGCACGCAGCGTAACGCGTCGCAGTCTCACCTGCGGTCGCAGGCCGAAGTGCAGCGCATCATCCCGTACTTCGACCCGCAGATCGTCGACCACGTTGTCATCGACGGTCACCTGCACGTCGTAAGGACCGGGACGCACGGTGACCTGCCAGGAGCCGGCAACTTCGATCCCGGTGAAGCCGGACACGGCGAGCCGCTTAGTAACCACGTTGCCCGAACCTTCCTCAGTCACTCCGGTCGCATACGCCATGGTTGCTCCGAACAGTAGCCCGATGCTGACCGCGGCCAGGATCGGCTGCTTCCATCGTGGTTCCATTTGATACACCCTCCACTCCTTTGTCCCCGTGACATCGGGCTCCGTTGCCTGGCCCGTGGTCTTCAAGGAACATGGTGGGAAGCTATCTGAACCCCTCTACATAGTCAAGTCTGTAATGAACTTTATTAAGGTAAGTTGCCGAGATCAGCGACGCTGGCGTGTGGCGCCAGCCAAGTGAGCCGGTCGCCTCGGCCCAGGCGCTGCACGAGCACGGCCAGCTCCAGCAGGTGGTAGTCGCCCCACATGCACGCTTCGCCGTTGGGCACGGCGCTGCCGGCCGGCACGTGGTCCCACCCGTTGGGGCGGTGGTAGACGGCGTGCAGCAACAACCCCTCGTCAGGTATGACCGCCCCGGCCGCCCTTTCACCAGCGCAACCCGGCCAGCCGGATTGAGACGGGCTTCTCCTTGCATAGCATGACTTAGTACCAACCAGGCCAACTTGGCCGGGTTGGGCCTTGGCAGGGCTCGTTGACTCCCTGGCACCGGGCGAGCTATCGCGTCAAAGCACCATGGCCAAGATCTCCGACCTGCCCTACCTCGTGCGCGTCCGCCTGCCCCCGCAGTGGCCAGAACCGCGCGTGTTTGACGCGTCCTGCAGCCAGGCCAACGGCTGGGTGGCGCACCTGCCCGACCAGGCTGCGGCCGACCAGATGGCCCAGCATCTGGCCGACATGGCCGAGCTGTACGCCGATCAAGTGCATGGGTACCTGCCCGACCAGGGGCGGCGCTGGCCGGAGGCGGTGCTGCTGGCATTCCCGGACAGCGAGATCGTCCAGGCGCCGGACGCAGTGCACAGGCAGGACGAAAACGGGTTCGACGTGGTGTACTGAATCAAGAGGCGGCAGCCGGCCCCGTGGCGGCCGGCGTGCTGGTGCGCCGCAGCTCCTTGAGCATGAACTTGAAGTGCTCCGGGTCTGCCGGGGAACGAGAGCGCTCGTGAGTTGACGATGGCGCTCGCTCCTTCAAGCGCGTGTTCCATATCGACGTCTATGTGCTCACCCGCACCCGGATCGCCGAGGGGTTTCGGCGCGGAAGCGTGTTCCTGCGCAAGATCGTCAACGAGGGAATCTGTATCTCCGCGACCCTGTTATAGGGTGTAGTGCTGGTCTGTCCGGAAGACCGCGAGGCATTGCGGCCATCTCCTTCAATCAGGACTCCAGCAGGTCGCACAAGGTTCCAGTGGCGTTTGCGGGCAGCTCCGTCGAGGGTGGCAGCAAGTCCGGCGGCTGGAACAACGGGTTGCCCGGGGACCAGAACTCGACGCTCTCGGCGTTCGCTTCGTAGTAGGCGGGATCGGTGGTGACGCGCAGGGGCTCCCGCATCCCCGGGGCCAGCAGACCATACTCGCCCGGTCCCAGCGGCAGAACCTCCGTGCCGGGCGGCATCAGGTGCGGCGCACGGATGAGGCGGTCCAGGTCTTCCATGGTGACCGGAGACGGCGAGCGAGTGGGCATGGCGAGGTCTTCGTCGAGCACGGCGTCGAGGTCGAACCCGCCTGTTTCGGCGGCGCGGGTCTGGAGTGCGATGTCCTGCAGTGCGTTCGCGTAACCGGCGCTGTCACGGCCGCTGCCGGCGAGCACCGCCGCAGTGATGGTACGCGGAAGCTGCGCCAGGATGGGCTGCAAACGGCCAACCACTGACTGGAACAACCCGATGCGGTCTCGGAGGACTTGGTACACGTCCGTCTCGATCGTATCGGCGTAGTGCAGGTTGACGATGCGGATGGTCCGATGCTTCTGGCCGAGGCGGTCGATGCGGCCGATCCGCTGTTCGACCCGCATCGGATTCCACGGCATGTCGTAGTTGATCAGTGCCCCGCAGAACTGAAAGTTGAGCCCCTCCGCGGCCGCGTCGTTGCACAACAGCACCTCGGCTTCGCCCGCGCGGAATCTCCGTCTGGCCTCGTCACGGTCGATCGTTCGCCATGAGCCGTCGGCGGACGGTATCTCGCCACCACGCCCCGAGAAACACATGAGCCGCCAGTCCTCGTCCCGGCCCAGCTCCCGGCGCAGGAAGTCCATGGTATCGGTGTACTGGGTGAATACCATCACCTGACCGAAGCCGTCGGTGCGCAGCTCGCCGAGTACACTCCGCAGGTGGCCCAGCTTGCTGTCCGGCGGCAATTGCGCGATGCGGGCGAGCAGGCGCTCGATCGCATCCTGCTCCTCGGCGGCCAGTGCCGCTCGCTCCAGCGCGGCTACCTCATCGGCTTCCAGCACCTCGTCGGCGGCGGTGTCGTCGGGAGCGTCCTCATCCGATCCCGTCAACGCCGAGCCGGCAGCGATGGCGTCCCGATGGCGCCGCAGCGTGGCGCCCAAGGCATAGAAGCTGCTGGCCAGCCGGCGCCCGTAGACGGTCATCACGAAGCCAACGGCGGTGCGCTCCGCAGCCGCCGCCTGCTGGTACGTGGTGGAGATGTAGCTTCGGACCTCATCGTGCAGGTCCCGCTCCGCCGGGGTCATCTCGACGAAGCGGTCCTCCACGCGGCGGTCCGCGATCGGCGTGGTCAGCAGGCCCTTCCTGTAATAGCCGCGCAACAGCTCACGGGTATGACGCGAGACGAGCCGCCGGACCGGCGTGTGGGCGCGCATGATGGCGAGCGCCGCGCGCCGTTCCGCGCTCTCCAACTGACGGCGCGGGATGCTGGCGCCGTCCCGCAAGGCCCGCAGGACTCGGTTGGCGCGGAGCCGCGACAAGTCGGCAAGCCGCTGCACCTCAGGCGTCTCCACGGGACCGTAGGCGCGCTCCACGGCCTGAAACAATCGAGCCATCCGTTCCATGGCCGCGACCGACGGGTTCTGTTTCTCCAGGTCCGAGAAGAAATCGAGAAAGGCGGCTTCCGTCCACTCCGGCGGCAGACCCAGCAGATGCAGGAGATCCCAGACCTCGATCGGATGGACCTGCAGCGGGGTCGCCGTGAGCAACAACAGCCCGTCGGTACGTCGCGCCAGTTGGCGCATCAGCCGCAGCAGCGCGTTGGGTCGGTCCTCCTCCCACCGGGCTCCGGCCGCCTGCCGGCGGGCATGGTGCGCCTCGTCGAGCACAACCAGATCCCACGGTTCGGCGCCCTCCAGCAGGACGGCCGCGCGGTCGCCGCGACGCATCAGTTGGCTGGAAGCGATCACCGCTGGCTCCTCATGCCAGCGCGCCGACTCGACCGGTTGCTCGTGACGCCCGCGCAGCGCCGGCGACGGGTACCGCACCAGCCGCCGGCCATCGTAGATGGGCCAATTGAGATTGAACTTCTCCCGCAGCTCCAGTTGCCACTGATTGAGAACAGCCTTCGGCGCCAGGATGAGAATGCGGCGCGCCCGCCCGGCGAGCCATGCTTGGCGCAGCAGTAGCCCCGCCTGAATGGTCTTCCCCAGCCCCACCTCGTCGGCGATCAGAAGCCGAGGCGGCCACGAACGATACAGGCGGTCGAACGCTCTGATCTGATGCGGCCAGGGCGTGACCGCCGCCGTCGCCTCCCCTACCGTGGCGCCGACCGGCAACGTGGCAGCCCGTTCTATGAAGCCCCAGACTCTGGCGCGCAGACCGGTAACCGGAGCTTCCGGTTGGGATAGCTCAGTTTGCGGTGACGCGGGCTGTTCCGGCTCCGGTTCCGTGGCGACCTCACGGAGTCGCGCCGGCCGATCACCGGACGGAAGGAACCGCATCAGGTCCCGGCGCACCGCACCGGGGACGTCGAGCACGATGACGCGGCGCGAACGGTTGGCCCACATGCGGGCGAAGTTGGCTTCCTCGTCAGACACCCGATCGGGCTCCGCGCCCCAACTCGTGTAGACGTTGATGCTCTCCCAGTTGCGCTTCCAGCCGGCGACGGTCTCGTTGAGGCTGCCGTTCCAGGCGACGCGATTGCCCGCCCGGTCGGCAATGATGCCGGCCTTCTCGTGGAAGATGCCGTCGAGCGCGATCGGCCTGCCGCCCGGATCACACGGGACGGCCACCTTCACGTCGAGGTAGCCGCGTGCGATCATCCAGGCCAGCAGTTCCAGCGCCGCTCCGGCCGCCGCGTCGGGCGGCTCCAGGGGCATGCCGGTCAGGCGCCGCTCCACCAGGTCGCGCAACTCCTCGCCGCGGGTGATCGCCTCGACCTCCGGCGGCCCCAACGTACAGCCGGCGATCAGGCGCATGTGGCCGCGGTTCCCGACCAGTCCCTTGATGCCGCGCGCCGCCAGCGCCAGCGCACCGGCGTTGAAGTAGCCGGTCAGCCGGTCGTAGCGCACCGCGTCCTGGAGCGCGGGAACGTAGAACAGCGTGACCAGATCGCCGTCGTCGGGCGTGTACTTCCGCTGCCAGGAGCGGTCGGCAAGCATCGGTTCAGGCGGAGGCGGCGCCGTCCTGCCACAGCTCAAGCTGGCGCGGCTCGTCGACCCGGTCGCGATAGGCGAGTTGCACGAGGCGGTACAGCGCCTCGAAGTCGCTGCCGGCCGCGGCCGCGGCGCCTTCCAGGTCGATGCCCGAAAACGCTCGCGGGACGGGGAGCACTTCCAGCACCGCCTCCAGCGCCGTGAAGAAGCGCGGTTCGGAGTCGATCTGCGCCGCGGCGAGAAGCTCGCGCGCATCCGCGAGGGAGCTTCCGCGAGCCCGGTTGGCGGCGTGGTGGATGGCGTCGATCATGCCGCGCGAACCATCGGGCTGCCCGAGGGCGCCCTTCGCGGCGCGCCGGGAACTGTCCCACAGCAGCAGGTCGCTGCCCTTCTTCTCGGCCAGCCGGCCCACGACGTCCCGCTCGAGGTCGACGCCGATGGCGCGGCCGAGCTGCAGCGCTTCGTCGTAGGCGAACGCCGGCGCCCGGAACGTGTCCCAAGCGAGCACGAAGAACGCGCTCGCAGGATCGAGGTCGGTGTCCGCGCCGACGTGCGTCAGTTGTTCGAGCCGCCACCGTTTGACTTCGCGCCGCGCAGCGTCGAGGGCGTCTTCCGGGGTGGCGGCATAGGGGTCGGCATCCTCTTCGAGCGTGGCCTGCCGGCTTCGGCGGCGTGCCGGTCGCGCCGGACGCGGCGTTCCACGCACAAGCGGCCACTGGCGCGAGAACTCCTCCAGCGCCGGGCCGAAGCAGGCCAGGTAGAGATCGACGCCGCCGATGCCCGCCTGCTGGAACTCCTCCACCCGCTCGCGCACGGCGCGCGCAACCGCCGGCTCCACGTCCTCCCAATAACGGGTGGCGCCGTCGCCGGCGTGCGCGATGCGGGGGCGACAGACCAGAAATACCGTGCTGTTGGCCGCCGCCTTGTTCCTGATGTGCATGCTGCCCTCGGCCTCGGTGTTGATGGGCCAGGACGCGGTGATGACGAACCCCGCTTCGATCAGCCCGCGCGTCAGCGCGTCCCAGGCGCCGGTCGCCTTGTGGGTAAACATGAGCGTCATGACGCCGTCCGGTTTGAGCGTCCGGCGGCACTCCGCGAAGATCAGCGCCATCCGCTCCTGGTAGTCGCGATGCGCGAGGACGCGCGCGCCGCGCTGGCCGGCGAACCGGGCCGGATTGGCGACCGCTTCGTTCTCCTTGTCGGTCAGCCGGCGGCGGAACAGTTCCGGGTACACGTGGCCGGCGGTGCGCTTGAGCCAGACGTAGAAGAAGTCGGACAGCTCCGCGTACATCACGTTGTCGTAGTACGGAGGGTCCATCACGACCACGTCGACCGACGCGTCCGCGACGTGATCGAGGCTGTCCCCCGGCTTGCAGGTGATGGTGACCGGCGGCGCCTCCGTTCCGGCGAACAGACCGCCGTCGCCCTCGGGCCGAACGAGTGCGACCAGTTCCCCGATGCACTTCGCGGTCTGCTCGATCGCCCAGTCATAGCCGAGCCCAGTGATGAGCGGAGCCATCTCGGCATACGACCACTTGAACGAGAAGTCGTGCCGGTCGAACGTGTTGACCATCACCTCTCGACTCGCGTGCCATCGGGTCATCCGCGAGTTGTAATCGCGCAGCTTGTCGAGCGACAGCGCCAGATATCCGTACGCGGCACGCCGCACGTCGTTGAGCCTGCCGGCGGCCCGGTCGGCGTCGAGCAGTCCGCGATAGACCTCCGCACCGGTGCCGTGGCACAGAAGCTGCCGGGGAGAAAACAGGTCACGCCACAGTGGCATCCCGTACTGAATCGGGCGGATGTCATTGCCATCTTCCGGGAACCTCTCGCTTGGGACGATGTCGAACGCTTCCCATTCCGGCAGCTTCTCGGCCAGCATCGCCATGATTTCTGCGCCGTTGTCGTCTTCCGGGAGAGGCGCCCGATAGCGGCGCACCCACTTCTCGCGCGTACGTCCGGTCTTCGTCGTAGTCTGAACCAACTCCTTGTAGACCACGGCGAACAACTGCTCGCCCATCTTCCCGGCCTGCGCCTGCGCCTTGATCTCGTCTCCGTCGATGATGCGCCCACATTCGGACCAGGGGCACACGCCGTCCCCGCGCGCCACCGTGCCTGCCGATTGACTTCGTACGGAGGTGACGATCTCGAACGTGCATACCCGGCCTGCGCCCGGTGCCTCACCGTTCCCGGGCAGCAGCCGGACGCCGGTCCCATCACTCGCCAACCGCCAATTCGGCGACAGCGGCACCACTCCCTCGCAATAGGGACACCGAACCGTCCGCGCCCAGAGATAGCCATCCGGTCGACCTGCTTCGTTCGGTTCGTCCGGAAACACGCCGCCAAGTCGCTCTCGAACCTGTGCGGTCAATCGGCCGCCAAGCTCTACGAGGGCTCTTGCGACGGCGACGCCATGTGTTTCCGGCCACTCCAGAGTCGCACGCTCGATCAGCGCGGCAACCGGATTCAGGTCGTTCGACAGCGTTCCGATTCCCAGACGTACGGTCTCGAATGGCACGCTGCCGCCGCCTGCCGTCGGATCGAGCACCATCGCAAACCCAACCGCCCTCGCTATCCATTCCCGGTCTTCGTGATCCGGCGTGTAGCCGAATGCGCGGGAATATCCGTAAGCTTTGCTCCCCAAACGCTCACCTTTCCGGTTGGCGATTTCGATTCGTTTCCGAGCCGCAACCGGATCTCCATGGATGCCGATCACGCGCAGGAATCTCTCTCGGTCGGCGTCGCCGGGCAACAGCGATGCCAGCACCGCCGCCCGCGACACGACGAGCGGACGCCGCGCCCACCAGACGTGCAAGTAGTAGATCGGTGGTAGCGCCGTCATCGAACGGCGTTCGCGCACGCTCTCTTCGCTGAGTGCCGCGATCGGCAGCCAACGCTCTATCAGTCGAGTGTCAGGCATTCCTCACGACCACTCCGTATGCACCCTCGCGTCATCGTTCTTGGACCTGAAGAACGAACCCGTAGCTCAATGCCTCGACCCACCGGTCCGCCAGCCAGTTGGACGGGACCTTCTGGAACCGAAGTCAAGCTGTTGCGTCGATTCGCTTTACTTTGCTGAGCGGAACCGCCAGCGTCTCGGGCTCGGATACGACGTCACTCAACTCGGGCGTGAGTATTACGACGACATATCGCTTGTCATGTCCATATACCTCGTTCACGGTGGCGCGGACCGTGTACCTGTTACCCCACGGTATCTCGACTATTTCGCCAAATTCCGGCTCAGTTTCCTTCATGACTTCTCTCCTTGACAACGGGCGCCGTACGTCGGGATGCTGGCAAGAGGAGGAAACCACCATGTGGCCTGAATCACGCGCGGCTGTCGTGATTCGTTTCACTTGGCTCAACGGAACGGCAAGCGTAGTTGGTTCGGAAACGACGTCGCTCAACTCAGGCGTGAGTATTACTACGACATGTCGTGTTCTATGCCCATATACCTCGTTCACAGTGGCGCGGACCGTGTATCTGTTCCCCCATGGGATCTCGACCATTTCGCCAAACTCAGGTTCGTTTTCCTTCTGTGTGTCCTTCATGATCTCCTCTCATTCACCAAGGCCGGCGAATGCCGAGCTCGCCGGCGAGTTCAGCGGCGACTACCACATCGAGCTTGCCCACCAGCCTGTTGATGGTGCTCCTGAAGGTGCGGTATGAACCCAAAGTCGGCCGAACACCGTAACGTTGAACCAGCGCGCGAACTTCACTCTCGTTACCGTGAGTGATAGCATTGCGAAATCCGACCAGCAGCTCAAGTCGGTCGAGATCCTCGTTCGCTCGCGTGTACCGATTCTGCAGAACCGGGATGAGCTGCAATCCCATGCGCCCGAAGTCGTTCTTCAGTGCGTCTCGCCGCGGGTTCCTGTTGTCGAGGTCGCGGCGCCGCAGCAGCAGGGTCTCGAGAGCCGGGACTTGCCGCGGATTCGCCTGAGACAAGTACACCCGCGTGGCTTCGCCGTGGAGCTCACGGCAATACACCTGAAACTGGCCGACGAGCGCCACGAACAGACTGCGGTTCAACTGCTCGGTGCCCCAGCGGCGCCCTCTGCCGGTTCCTCCGGCAGCCGCGTGGATCCGCTCCAACTGGTCGAGGCGTGCCACGCACTCCGTGTCCCACACCGACTTGGCTGCGGACATGAGCGCCGTCGTCAGCCGGAGGCCCGGCGCTTGGGCTCGGTGAGCAGGAAGCGGAGCGCGGTCAGGACGCGGCGCGGATGGCGGCGGTGCATGGCCATGCCCAGCCAGTAGGCGGCTTCCTCCCGGCCCATGTTCTCGATCCCTTCCGCCACCGCCCGCATGTTGTTGCGGCTGCGCATGGGAGCCAGCGTGCGGAACAGCAAGCCCAGGGTCAACGCCACGTCTTCGGTCACGGTGTAGCCACAGGTTCGGCCGTTGCCGGATTGCGGCTTCACCCCGGCCTGCGCCAAGCGCTTGAGTACGCGGTGCTCGACCAGTTCCAGATTGCGTCCGTGCAGCCCGGCGATGCGAGCGGAGGCCGCAACCCGCGGCGTAGCCTTGGCCGGAAGCTGCCAGATTTCGTACTTCCCGTTTTCGGGACCTCGACCGGCGATCCTGACTTCGTACCGCGGTGCCGAGTCCGGGGACTCGACCGGAGAGAATCGCGGCAGGCGAGGCATCAGGACTGCGGCTGGGCCACGGCTGACACGTACGCCGCAGCGCTGCCGAGACGGGTCAGCCGTTCGGTGAGCTTCTCAGGCTCGTCGCCCTGCATCGGCAGGCCGCCGGCGAAGCGCAACTGGAAGCCCATCTCCAGGCTGTTGGTCCTGGCATCGCGCAACTGCGGTTCGAGGAACTCCCGGATCGGCTGCGCATCGGGCACGGGTCCGCGGAACTCCAGCTCGAATGCCCCGTCCGCGCTGGTCTCGTAACCGCCCCGCATCGTCACCACCTTCTCCGCACCCGGCACCGCCCCGACGGCGCCGAGCAGGCGAAACCCGTCACCGGACTCGAACATGCGGATCTCCAGCATGCCGATCGCCGCCACCGAGCGATTGCGCGCCTGTTCCCAGAGTTTGATCAGCGCTTCGCGCAATACGCCCTCCGCAGTGAACGAATCGGCGCGGTATTCTCCCCCTTCCGGTGTTTCGCGGATCTCTTCGCCGGAACCGCCGGCCGCGGATGCACCCCTGCCCGCGCGTCGCGTGCCGCCCGGTGTCGGTTCCTCCTTCGACTTCTCTTGCCGGGGCCAGATACCGGCATTGCGGGCATAGGCCATGGTGAACACCAGCGCCCGCTCGTCGATGATGACGTCGGCGGCCGGGTCTCCCGGACCGAACAGCAGATCGCCGCGGCGGTAGACGTACTCGCCGAGCTCGACACCGCGCCGCACCCCGCGAATGAAGATGTCGTCGCCCGACAGCATGGGCAGCGCCGGGTCACGCCGGAATTCGTCGCGTAGCGCTGCGGTGGTGATCTGCCCGTTCTTCAGCGGCGTACGGTCGCGCACGTAGGCCGGCGAGTCGGGTTCGTCCTCGGCCAAGCGCAGCTTGTTGAGGTCGCGCAGCGCGCGCACGATCTCCCGTTGCCCCTCGCCGGGCCGCTCCGAGGCCGAGTATCCGTCCATGGCCGAATGCGCAAGATCAACCGCGGCCGTCTCGATGCGGTTGCGCGACGGGTAGAACAGGTGGCGGTAGCACTGCTGAACCGCGATCGCCAGTTCCTGCTCGGACCTCGCCTCCAGCTCCCGTACCTTGTCCTGCTGATGGTCGGCCAGATCGGCCAACCGTTCCGGCTGCTTGAGCGCCTGCAGCGCCAGGCGGCGGAACATCCTGTTGCGCATGTCGCCCTTGCGGGCGTCGTCCGCCGCCACGAACACCACGTTGTTCCGCAACATCCGCAGCGCGGAACCCTCCGCGCCCTTCCGCGTATAGATGCGCTCGATCAGTTCGGGAACGCCATCCACCGTGGCGCCGATCGTGACGCCGTCGTAGCTCAGCACGACGAGGCGCGGCCGTCCGTCGCCGACGTCGTCCGGTACGTCGAACGGTCCTCCGGGAAAGACCGTGGTCTCGAACACCTTGCCGCCGAAGATCTCGCGAATCCGGTCGTTCAACTGCACGCGCGCTTCTTCAGGATCGACGTGCTGCTGCTCCCGCCGGATGATCTGCGTCAGATTGGCCTCGGCAAGGAAGCGCAACGGCGCTCCCGGACGATCGTCGAGATACGCTGATTCCGCATGAAACCTCTTGCGTGCCTCGTCGATGAAGGCGACGTCGGTGGCCGGCCCCAGGACCGAGTAGCGCAACTGATCGGGCGCCAAGCCCTTGAGGGGTTCGTTGAACGCCAGCGTGTGCATGAAGATGGTCCGCGCCACGTAGGCTGCGCAGGGCGGCAGCCCGGCGTGGTGCGCCGCGTCGATCTCCTGCGCCAGCGCTCGCTTTTCACGCGGGCCGGCCGCGACGTCGTTGGAGATGGCGGGCAAGAACGCGGCCTGCCCCAAGCGGGTGACGATCTCCTGGCGGATCGGTTCGTTGCCGGGATCGACGTGATGCAGATGAATGGCGGTGGCGTCGGAGGGCCGCTGCTCCCAGAGCTGCGCGACCGTGCGCGCCAACAGCCGCAGCATGCCGCGTACGCGCTGGAAATTGGCGAGCGTCGCGGTCTTGCCGGTGAGGGTCTCCAGCACGTCCGGGTGAAGCGGATAGCCCGCGGCGAACGTCTGGGCGGTCTCCGGGCGGAGCGCGACGGCGGGCAGCGCCTCCCGGTGCGCGTTCCACTGCTGCCGGTAGGCATCGACGACGGAAGGAATCCGTGGCTCGTCGATCCGCTCGAACAGGCGGCGACGCAGCACCTTGACGGTCTCGTCCTCGCCGGTAGGGTTCAGCAGCGTCGCCTTGCGCGCCGACACGCTCTCGGCCTCCGCCATCCGGTCGGCGATGAACTGGTTCTCCTCGTTGTAGGCATCGACCGCGGTGCCGTCCTTGCCGATCGCCAGCGTGTATACCAGCGCCGCGGCCGGGGCACTCTCGACCGCCGTGAACAGCGAAGTGAGAAACGCGGTCAACTGGCCGTCGGCCTCGGGAAAACGTCGCACCTTGCGCAGGTAGACCGAGAGCTCGTCGAGCAGGATGAGAGCCGGCTGCTCGCCGATCAGCTCGCGGAGATTGGCGGCGCCGGGTGCCATCCTCAATTCGTCGCTCTCGCGCACCCGATCGAATCCTTCGCGCCCGCCAAGGGCGTACGCGATCTCCCCCCACGGCGTGCGGGCTTGCACTCCGTCGCCCATGGCGCGCCCGTTGGCCGGGTCCGCGTTCTCTCCGTCGAAGGCCGCGATCCGTACCGGGGCGGCGGGCAGCAGGGACGGGTCGACGAATTCGGACGGCACGCTGCCGCCGCTACGCGCCGCATGGGCCAGCGCGATCAGCCCGTGCGTCTTGCCTCCGCCATAGGAGGTGTCGAGACGGAAGATCGCCGCCGAAGCACCGCCGGCCTCGCTCAGGCGACGGCACACGTTCGCGAGCAGGTCTTTCAGCCCGCGCGTCGGATAGGTATTGGCGAAGAATCGGTCCGGATCGCGGTACTCCGGGTTGCCTCCGCCCGTGATGACTTGGGCCAGGTCGGCGGCGAAGTCGGCCTCCGTGACCGCGCCGCGCAGCACGTCGTCGCGCGGCCGGCAGGTCTCGAAGATCGTGGGGACCGTCATCGCCGTCACTCCCGTTATGAGGAGTGGCCCGTGTCGGCGGCGCTGGCGCGCGGGGCCAGCCAATTGAGCCGGCCGCCGCGGCCCAGGCGCTGCACGAGCACGGCCAGCTCGATCAGGTGGTAGTCGCCCCACATGCACGCTTCGCCGTTGGGCACTGCGCTACCGGCCGGCACGTGATCCCACCCGTTGGGGCGGTGGTAGACGGCGTGCAACAGCAGACCCTGGTGGCTCGGATCCTCGGACAGATAGGGAGCCGCGAACAGCGTGCGGGCCATGGTCAGGCCGGCCTGCGTGTAGCGCCGCGCCGCCTCGGCGTCGCTGCCGGCCAGCAGTGCGCCCAGGCGCAGCAACCCCTGCGCGCCGATCGCCGCGGCCGACGAGTCGACCGGCTCGGCCGGGTTGTCGGGCTCGCCCGGCCGGCTGCGCCAGTCGCCGAGCTGCGCCAGCCCCGGGGCGCCGGTGTCCCAGTACGGGATCCCGTCGCTGGCCGAGTTGTCGATCAGGAAGTCCGCGGTCGCCCGCGCCGCCTGCAGCAGCCGCGCGCGCGCCGCCTCTGCCGACTCCATCGACGGGACGGCCAGCTCGGCCACCTCGCCGGGATCGCACCACTGGAGCATCTCCAGCAGCTCCGGGTAGCCCAGCACGGCCCAGGCCAGGCCGCGGGTCCAGGTGGAGAACGGCGAGTATCCCTGCTGGGTGCTCGGGCAGCGGTAGCTGCCGTCGTTGGTGTTGAAGATCGACTCGTGCGCGACGCGGCCGGCGATGTCGTAGGCGTCGCGTCCGTCGCCGTAGTACACGTTGTGTCGGGCGGTGGTCTCCGCGTGGAGCAAGGCTCGCCCGAGCAGCGAGATGCGGCGGTCGCGCTCGCCCATCAGGACGTGGCCCAGGTCGTGCGCGGCACACAGCACGCGCATCGAGCGGATGGTGTCGATGAACAGCGAGTGCGGCCCGTTGAACGAGTAGACGTAGCCCAGCCCGTCGGGAAGCCCGGTCCAGCGCGCCGCCTGCACGGCGCCGGACACCTTGATCGCCACCCGGCACGCCTCGACGTCCCCGTCGCTCGCCTTCCAGCGGCTCTCGCGGGCCAGCCTCAGCAGGTTGCCGTACGTGCTCATCGTGTTGAAGCCGTGGTCGTGCACGCCGACGTGGCTCAGGTGAGGCGCCATGTGTTCCCAGGTCTGCCGCCGGCCCAGATCGAGCATCTCTTCGTCGCCGGCGCCGTCGAACGCCAGCAGCGCGCAGCCGTACTGGAAGCCCTCCGTCCACTCCGTCCAGCCGCGCTGGGTGTAGCGGCCGGCGACCGTGTAGACCGGGGCGCCGCTGCTCGGGTCCCTGGTCTCGTGGATGTTGCGTACCTTGCCGGCGGCGGCCTCGAACACCCTGCTCGCCGCGTCCGCCAAGTCAGCGGCGTTCACCGTCATGTCGATTTGCATGGTTTCTGCTCACAACATACCCCATGTGCCGTGCGGCGGCGTACCAGGCGTCGGAGCCATCGCCTGCCGCTTGTCGACAGGCACCAATCCGACGTACATACTGGCCAGTGGGAGTCGATAGGATGACGCGGACGAAACCCCTCAAGCAACAGCGTTTCAACATCCGGCTGGCGTCAGACGCCAAAGAGCGGATCGAGCGTGCCGCCTCCCTGGAAGGGAAGACGGCAAGCAACTTCATGCTGTCCTGCGCACTCGCTCAGGCCGCAGTGACTATCCGCGAACATGAACAGATGGTGCTGAGCCGTACCGATGCAGAGGCGCTCTTCGATGCGCTCGTGCATCCGCCGAAGATCACCGGCGCACTGGCGGCCGCCCTGAAGGAGCATGAACGCCGCGTGAGCTGGGAGTGACGGCTCCGTCGCTCACCATCACAGCGCTGGCCAGCCGCCATGACCGGCAAGGGTTCTCCTGTGGCGTCCCTGAGCTCGACTCGTATCTGAAAACACGGGCCGGTCAGGACATACGACGACGCATCGCAAGGGTGTTCGTCTGTTGCACGCAGGACAGCGATTCGATCCATGGCTACTACACGCTGAGCTCCCTGTCGATCGACGCGAGCAGTCTGCCGCAGAACATGGCGCGCAAGCTGCCCAGACACCCGATTCCCGCAGCACTCATCGGCCGCCTGGCCGTGTCCGAGCGGAGTCAGAGACAGGGCATCGGCGCGATGCTCGTAGCAGATGCCGTCAAACGGTCCCTGGCCGTCAGCGAAGAGATGGCGATCCATGCCCTGGTCGTGGACGCCAAGGACGAGGCTGTCGCGCGGTTCTATCGACGCTTCGGATTCCAGTCCTTCGTCGGGCAGAACAGGCGGCTGTTCCTTCCCCTGGCATCGGCTGTCCGACCCGGCACAGAAGTCGCTTGAGTCTCAGAGACCCGCTTGCCTGTCGACCTATGTGCCGTCCTCGTCTTCTGACGCGACAACGGGAACCGACGGGTTCAGACGAGAATGATGGACTGCCCAATAGATCGCCGCGACGAACACACCGCCAATCAGGGTCATCAACCCCCAGATCAGCTCATGGACCAAGCAAAGTCTCCCGGATCGAGACAGCTCCCTGGCGTCGCGGTACACCGCGATCGCGAATGCGATGTTCGCAACAACAGTGGCGCCTGCCGCGATCCACGACACGACCGTCAGGGCTGAGAACGCTGCCAGCGACTCGATCATCGCACCTCCGCTCCTATAGGCGCTTCAGACGGAAGCCGCCGTCGACGTCGATGACCGTGCCCTGCGAGAAGGGGAACGCGCCCGACAGGAGCGACGCGACCGCCGAGCCGACATCCTCGGCCGTGCCCCAGCGCCGCTGCGGGACCAGGCCCTCGGCGATCAGCGCGTCGTACTTGGCGGTCACCGCCGCGGTCATGTCGGTACGCATGATGCCGGGGCGCACTTCGTAGACGGCGATGTCCTCCTCGGCGAGGCGCGCCGCCCACAGCTCGCGCGACATCGACAGGCCCGCCTTGGAGATGCAGTACTCGCCGCGCGCGGTCGACGCGTACTCGGCCGAGATCGAGGTCACGAACACGACGCTGCGGGTTCGCGCCGGGCGCGCCTCCGCGGCCAGCCAGCGGCGCGCCACCGCCTGCGTCAGGAAGTGCGGGCCGGTAAGGTTCACCTGCAGCACCTCGTCGAACGACTCCTCGGTGGCGTCGATCAGGTCGTCGCGCCGCCGCGGCGCGATGCCGGCGTTGTTGACCAGCGCGTCCAGCTCGCCGAACTCGGAGTGCACCTCGTCGACCAGCCGCTGCCGGTCGGCGGCGCTGGCCACGTCCGCGCGATGCGCCGTGAACCGTTGCCCCTGAGGGGAGCCGGCCTCCATGCGCTCCTCGGCCTTCCGGCAGCAGACCGCCAGCGTCTCGCGCGCCGCCGCCTCGTCGCTGCGGTAGCAGATCGCCACCGAGAAGCCGTCGGCAGCCAGCGCGATCGCCACGCCGCGGCCCAGGCCCCGGCTGCCGCCGGTGACCAGCACGGTGCCCGCCTGCTCGCTCATCGCGATGACCCGCCCGCGGCGGGCTCGCCTTCCACCGGCAGTTCCGGCCGGTTCAGGCGCGGGTGATAGGGCGGTTCCATGACCAGCCGCTGCTCCGGGCTCATCATGGCCAGCATCTCCTCGGGCCAGGCGTGCGGGACGTACGCCATGTTGCCGGGCGAGAACCGGAACAGCGCCGTGCGGCGCGGGTGGTCGGCCGTCCACGGCAGCGTGCCGTGGGTGACCGCCTCGGTGAAGATCACGCAGTCCCCGGCATTGCAGGTGATCTGCTTCACGAACTCGCCATGCGCCTCGCCGTGGCGCATCGCCTCCGGACACGGGAAGTTGCCCTTGTGGCTGCCGGGCACCACGCACAGGCCGCCGTCGCCGGGGTTGACGTCGGTGAGCTGGTAGGCGACCACGGTCAGGCCGTTGTGCATCCGGCCTTCGCGCACGATGTAGTACTGGTGGCGGTCGAAGCCGGGGCCGGAGGAGCCGTGCAGCACGTGGCCCTCGGCGCCCTTGCGCATGGTGAGGATGCCGAGGTTGTGGTCCATCCGGAATCCCGGGCCGAGCAGCTCGTGCAGGTAGGGCACGACCCTTGGGTTCACCATCATGTCCCGAAACGGGCGTCCGTACGGATCCTCCCACGTCAGCGCGCCATCCAGGTCGCCGCGGCCGGTGGCGCCGCGCAGCGCCTCGGAGCCCCCGGAGAGCGACAGGTCGCCGACCCGTTCGCGGATCTCGCCGGTATGCCGGTCGATGGCGGCGTTGGCCAGCGCGATGTCGTCGGCCGGCAACGCGTCGCGGACGACGATGTAGCCGTTGATGTCGAACAGGTATTTCTCGTCCTCAGTCATCGGCGGCGCCCCCCGCCAAGGGTGCCGCAGGGGGCGCCGCGCCCGCAAGCATCCGGGCGGCCGCTCGCGTGGTTTGCGAAGTCCGGCCGATCCTGGCCAGAGTGACGGCGTGGCACCCACGTACCGTCGCGTCGCGTCGCTGAAGTCCGCGGAGCAGTTCGCCGAGCACCTGGAACGGCTCGGCATCGCCGGACAACTCCCCTTCGCCGAGGGCGATACCGCCGGCCCCCTCTCCCAGCCCCTGACCCTGCCGGACGGCCGGACCGTGGGCAACCGCTTCTGCGTGCAGCCCATGGAGGGATGGGACGGCACCGCCGACGGGCGGCCCTCGGAACTGGTCGAGCGGCGCTGGCGCGGCTTCGGCCGCAGCGGCGCCAAGCTCGTCTGGGGGTGCGAGGCGGTGGCCGTCGAGCACGCCGGCCGCGCCAACCCCAACCAGCTCCGCATCGGCGAGGACACCATCGACGACCTGGCCGGCCTGCGCCGCACGCTGGTGGACGAGCACCGGCAGCGCTACGGCACCGACGACGACCTGCTGGTCGGCCTGCAGCTCACCCACTCCGGACGCTTCTGCCGCCCCACGGACAAGGCGCGCTCCGAGCCGTGGATTCCGGCGCGCCATCCCATCCTGGATCAGCGCTTCGGCATCGCCGCGGACCATCCCCTGGCCACCGACGAGGAGATCGAGGCGCTGGTGGAACGCTTCATCGCCTCGGGCGTGCTCGCGAAGCAGGCCGGCTTCGAGTTCGTCGACGTCAAGCACTGCCACGGCTACTTCGGCCACGAGTTGCTGGGCTGCCGCGACCGCGCCGGGCGGTTCGGCGGCGAATTCGAGAACCGCACCCGGTTCCTGCGCGAGGTAGTCGCCGGCCTGCGCCGCCGCGCTCCGGGCCTGCTGATCGGCGTGCGGCTGAGCGCCTTCGACACCGTGCCCTTCCAGCCGTCAGGCGACGAGGGCACCGGCGAGCCGACGCCGGTCGCACTGCCATACCGCTCCGGTTTCGGCGTCTCCCAGGACGACCCGACCGCCCTCGACCTCACGGAGACCTTCGCCTTCCTGGAGTTGCTTGAGCGGCTCGACATCCCGCTGGTCAACATCACCGCCGGCAGCCCCTACTACACGCCGCACCTGCAGCGCCCGGCGCTGTTCCCGCCGTCCGACGGTTACCTGCCGCCCGAGGACCCGCTGGTGGGCGTCGCGCGCCAGATCGATGTCGTGCGCGAGCTGAAACGGCGCTTCCCGGCGCTGATCTTCGTGGGCTCGGCGTACAGCTACCTGCAGGAGTGGCTGCCCGCGGTGGCGGCCGAGGTGGTGCGCCGCGGATATGCCGACGCGGTCGGCCTCGGCCGCATGATGCTCTCCTACCCCGAGCTGCCGCACGACGTGCTGGCCGGGCTGCCGCTCACCCGCAAGCGCATCTGCCGCACGTTCAGCGACTGCACCACCGCTCCGCGCAAGGGGCTGATCTCCGGCTGCTTTCCCTTGGACCCCTTCTACAAGGACCATCCCGAGGCGCAGCGCCTCCAGGAGCTCAAGGCCGCCTCCGCCTCGTGACGCATGAACTGCGCGTCACAAGCGCCATTCTCGGCTGAGCAGGGCTCGGGCACACCACCGTATACTGTGATCGCGGACGCCCGATGATCGACGCCCTGCTGAACCCCGGCAACATCGCCTTCGCGGGGGCGCTCGGCGTGATGCTGCTGATCGCGGCGGTGGAGGGCGTTGGCGCGCTGATCGGCGCGAGCGTCTCCGAACACCTCCAGTCCCTCCTGCCCGACACCGACGCGAGCGCCGAGATCGACGTATCGGAGGCCGCCCTCGGGCCGTTCACCAGGGCGCTCGGATGGCTGCAGGTGGGCAAGGTCCCGCTGCTGATGCTGCTGGTCGCCTTCCTGACGATCTTCGGGCTCGGCGGCATCGTGCTCCAGGGGTTGGTCAAGGGCATCATCGGCTCGTACCTGCCCTCGTGGATCGCCGTTCCGGCCGTCTCCGCGGGCTCGCTGCTGCTCCTGAGGGCAGCCGGCGGCTTGCTCTCACGCGTGATCCCGATGGAAGAGACCGACGCCGTGACGGAGGACTCGTTCGTCGGCCTGGTCGCTACCATCACCCTGGGCACGGCGCGGCAGGGTGAGCCCGCACAGGCGAAGCTGCGCGACGCCCATGGCCATACCCACTACGTCATGGTGGAACCGGACGACCCGCAGGCCGCATTCGCCGCGTCGGAGGAGGTGCTGATCATCCGCCGCATGAACGACCGATTCGCGGTCGTCGGCTACGAGAGCGAAGTACTCAAGGGTGCGACCCGAGCGCCCTGAAGGAGAGGAATCCGTGACCGATATCCTGATACTCGTCGGCATCGTCGTCGTGGCCATCCTGGCCCTCGGCCTGATCCTGGCCCGCCTGTACCGCCGCGCCTCCAAGGAGGTTTCCTTCGTTCGCACGGGCATGGGTGGGCAGAAGGTGATCATCAACGGGGGCGCCATCGTGCTGCCGATCCTGCACGAGGTGATTCCCGTCAACATGAACACGCTGCGGCTGGAGGTAAGACGCGCCAACGAGCAGGCGCTGATCACCCACGACCGCATGCGGGTCGACGTCACCGCGGAGTTCTACGTGCGCGCCAAGCCCACCGCCGACTCGATCGCCAACGCGGCGCAGACCCTCGGCCTGAAGACGACCAGGCCCGACGAGCTCAAGGTGCTCGTGGAGGGCAAGTTCGTCGACGCGCTGCGCGCCGTCGCCGCCGAGATGGCGATGGAGGAACTGCACGAAAAGCGCGTCGACTTCGTGCAGAAGGTGCAGCAGGTGGTGTCCGAGGACCTGCTCAAGAACGGTCTCGAGTTGGAGTCGGTATCGCTGACCGGCCTCGACCAGACGAGCGTCCAGCACTTCAACCCCAGGAACGCCTTCGACGCGGAAGGTCTCACCCGCCTGACGGAGGCCATCGAGTCGCGCCGCAAGACCCGCAACGACATCGAGCAGGACACCGAGGTGGAGGTGCGCACGAAGAACCTCGACGCCGAGCGCCTGAAGCTCGACATCGCGCGCGACCAGGAGTACGCGCAGCTCTCCCAGGCACGCGAGATCGCGATCCGCAAGGCCGACCAGACCGCGGAGATCGCCATCGAGGAGGCGTCCAAGAACCGCGACGCGCAGGAAGCCGAGATCCAGGCGAAGCGGCAGGTGGAGATCGCCAACATCGACGCCGAGCGCACCGTCGAGGAGCAGCGCATCACCATGCAGCAGGCGGTGAACAACCGCGAGATCGAGCGCGACCGGCTGGTGGAGACCGCGCGGATCGAACAGAAGAAGACCATCGAGCTGGCCGACCAGGACCGCACCATCGCCGTCGCCGAACGGTCCAAGGCGCAGTCCGAGGCCGAGCGCGCCGCGAACCAGGCACGTTCGGCCGCCGTGCGCGAGGAAGAGCGCGTGGCCACCGCGCGCGACGTGGAGGTCGCCGACCGCACCAAGCAGGTGGAGCTCGTCGACGCCCGCAAGGCCGCCGAGCGTGACGCCATCGCCGTCGAGGTGAAGGCCGAAGCGGAAAAGCGCGCGGCGACCGATCAGGCGGAAGCGGTGCGCACCATCGCGCAGGCGGATGCCGACAAGCAGCGGATCGCGGCTCAGGGTCTGGCCGAAGCCGAGATCCTGCAGGCCAACGCGGCGGAGCGCCGGTACGCGGTCGACGCCGAAGGCAAGCGGCGGGCCCACGAGGCCGACAACCTGCTGTCCGACGAGCAGATCTCCATGAAGGTCCGCTTGGCGCTGGTGGAGCACATGCCCGACATCATCCGCGAGAGCGTCAAGCCGATGGAACGGATCGACGGCATCAAGATCTTCCAGGTCGACGGCCTGGGCGGAAATGGCGGCGGCAACGGTGCCGCGCCCGCGGGCGGCGGGAATCTGGCCGATCAGATCGTCAACAGCGCGCTACGCTACCGGGCGCAGGCGCCCCTGCTCGACACGCTGCTCGGCGAGCTCGGTCTCGACCCGTCGACCGTCGGCGGCCTGACGCAGTCGCTGGCCACCGCCACCCCGGACGGCGACGCCAAGGCTGTCTCGGTCGAGGATGGAGCCGACACGGCCGAGGAGGACCCGGCGTAGCGCGGCGGACCGGTCAGCCCACCTGCCGCTACGCGACGGAACTGGGAGGTTTCGTTACCGTAGCGGCAGGTTTCGATGTGAGCACGACCACCGGCACCCGGCGCGTGCGCGTCACCGACGATCTGCTCGACCGCATGGTCCGCGCCATCGTCGACGAGGTCGACCCCGAGCAGGTAATCCTCTTCGGCTCCCGCGCGCGCGGCGACGCCCGCGACGACTCGGACGTCGACCTGATCGTCGTGGAGGCCGAACCGTTTGGCCCGCAACGCGCCCGCCACGGGGAGATGGTGAAGCTCTACCATGCGGTCGCGCAGTTCCCGGTAGCCGCCGACCTCCTCGTCTACTCCACTGAGGACGTAGCCTACTGGCGCGACTCCCTCAACCACGTCCTGGCGCGGGCGCTCCGTGAAGGAACGGTGCTCTATGAGCGACGTTAAGTGTGCACGTATGCTACTCGACGCGGCTGAGCGCGACGTCGGGGCGCTCCGGGTCATGCGCCGCTCCGGCGAAGTCTCCGATGAGGTCTTCGGTTTCCACGTGCAGCAGGCCGCCGAGAAATCCCTCAAGGCTTGGCTGGCCTTGCTGGGCCAAGTCTATCCACTCACGCACAACCTCGAAGCCTTGCTGAACCTTTTCTCCGAGCATACCGAGGTCTCACCTCGTTTTCGGGCGCTGATCGACTACACGCCGTACGCCGTCGAGTTTCGCTATGAGGGGGTCCAATCCGGTGCGGATCCCATCGATCGCAAGGGTGCGCTCGCGCTTGTCGAGTCGTTGCTGGCGCAGGTGCGGCGTCAGTTGGCAGAGACGGACGCCCCGTCGTGACGTGGCCGCGCATCAGCCAAGAAGCGACTTGCTCACCTCCTCCGCGGAGTACACTTCTTCGGTACCTTGGCGTATGCGCTCCAGAACATCGACGGCGAGGTAGTAGTCCTCCATGTCCTCAACGGCTCGCTCAATAAGCTCACGGACATAGAAGTCCTTGGCACGCCCGGTCTGCGAAGCCAGGAAATCAAGCCGTTGCTCAATCTCGGGCGAGAGCTGTATCGAGGTCGCCATGTCTCAGTCTCCGCGTGTCGCGCTCCTGTTCAACCGGACTTGAACTTGGCCGCTTCCTCCGAGCCGCCGGTGGCGTCGCCCTCGCTGTAGGAGTGGGCGCCCGTGCCGGCGAGCCCGCCGCCCTGCACGATCAGGTACTCGTCCCGGATCGGCGTGCCGTCGAACCAGCACTCCAGGATCTCGCGCACGCCGGCCGCGTAGCGGGCCTGGGCCGAAAGCGAGGTGCCTGACGTGTGCGGCGTCAGCGCATGGTTGGGCATCGACCGCCACGGGTGGTCGTTGGGGGCCGGCTGCGGGAACCAGACGTCGCCGGCATAGCCGGCAAGCTGGCCGCTCTGCAGCGCGCGCACGATGGCGTCGCGGTCGCAGATCTTGCCGCGCGCGGTGTTCACCAGGTACGAGCCGCGCCGCATCTTGGCGATCAGGGCGTCATCGAACATGTGCTCGGTCTCCGGATGCAGCGGGCAGTGGATGCTCACCACGTCGCAGGCGCCGACCAGCGACTCGACGCTGTCGTGGTAGGTCGCGCCAAGCTCCTGCTCGACGTCGTCCGGCAGGCGGTGCCGGTCGGTGTAGTGGAGGTTGACATCGAACGGCTTCATCCGTCTGAGCACCGCCAAGCCGATGCGGCCGGCCGCCACCACCCCCACGTCCATGCCCTCGATGTCGTAGGACCGGGAGATGGCGTCGGCGATGTTCCAGCCGCCCTTGACGACCCATCCGTACTGCGGGATGTAGTCGCGCACCAGCGCGAGCATCTGCATGACCGCGTGCTCGGCCACGCTGATGCTGTTGCACCACGTCACCTCGCAGACGGTGATGTTCCGGTCGATGGCCGACTGCAGGTCAACGTGGTCGGAGCCGATGCCGGCGGTGATGGCAAGCTTGAGGTTGGGCGCCTTGGCGATCCGCTCCGCGGTCAGGTAGCCGGGCCAGAAAGGCTGAGAGATCACCACGTCGGCGTCGGTCAGCTCCTTCTCGAACTTCGAGTCGGGTCCGTCCTTGTCCGAGGTCACCACGAACTGGTGGCCGCGATCGGCCAGGAACGGCCCCAAGCCGAGTCCGCCGGAAACGGAGCCGAGCAGATGGCCGGGCGTGAAGTCGATGCCGGCCGGCGTCGGCAGCGTCTGGCCGTCCGGATACTGGGCAAGCGTGGGAATGCTGTTGCGGGCGTAGTCCGGCGGGAATCCTCCCACCGGGTCGTCGTACAGGACGCAGAGCACTTTCTGAGCGGACATGGCGAATCCTCTGAAACGGAAGTCTGGGCTCCGATCACCATAGGCCGAATCGCCCTGCCCCGCAACGCGGTGCATACTCAGCAGGCCATGACCTCGGCGCTGGATCTGGACGAGAGCGCGCTCGCGGAGCGCCTGACCTCGCTGGGCGAGCCGGCCTACCGCGCCCGGCAGATCCGCACGCACCTGCTGCGCCGGGGCGTGCTGGATTACGGCGAGATGACCGATCTGCCGGCCGTCTTGCGCGACCGGCTGGGCGACGAGCTTCCGGCCACCCCGCTGACCCTGCAGGAACAGCGGCCAACGCCGGACGGACAAACCGTGAAGCTGCTGCTGCGCGCGCTTGACGACGAGCTGATCGAAGCGGTGTCGATCCGCGACGGCGACCGCCACACCGTCTGCGTCTCCAGCCAGGTGGGGTGCGGGATGGCGTGCGCGTTCTGCGCGTCCGGGCTGGACGGGGTGGCCCGCAACCTCGGCGCCGCCGAGATGGTGGCGCAGGTGCTGTACGCCGCCGAGCACGGTCCCGTGACCAACGTGGTCTTCATGGGCATGGGCGAGCCGCTGGCGAACTTTCCCCGCCTCATCGAGGCGATCGGCGCCCTGACCGACCCCGACGGGATCGCGCTGGGCGCGCGCCGGCTCACCGTCAGCACCGTCGGCCTGGTGCCGCGCATCCGCGACCTGGCGGCGACCGGGCTGCCCGTGGGGCTGGCGGTCAGCCTGCACGCAAGCGACGACGAGACGCGGCGGAGCCTGGTGCCGGTCGCCGAGCGCTACGGGGTCTCCGAGCTGCTGGAGGCCGCCGACCACTACTTCGCCGCCACCGGCCGGCGGGTCACCTACGAGTACACGCTGATTGCCGGACGGAACGCCGAGCCGGACCATGCCGAGGCCTTGGGCCGGCTGCTGGCCGGGAGCGGGTCGCAGGTCAACCTCATCCCCTACAACCCGGTCCCCGGACTTCCCTTCGCCGAACCGGCCGCCGCCGCGGTGCGCCGCTTCGCCGCCATCGTCGCCGGCCACGGCGTGACCGTCACCACCCGCAAGGAAATGGGCCGCCGGGTGGACGCCGCATGCGGCCAGC
Organism: Spirochaetia bacterium; assembly: GCA_965202935.1. GTDB lineage: Bacteria > Spirochaetota > Spirochaetia > SZUA-6 > Bin103 > CATQHW01. Next base: position 5,617,127 of record OZ241879.1, on the reverse strand, counting down.
TCCGCCGCACGGTCCGGAAACCGGCGCCGTGATCGAGGACCGCAGCCCGGACGTCCTGATCGTGGGCGGCGGCGTGGTCGGCATGGGCTGCGCCTGGTACCTGGCGCGGGCCGGCGCCCGCGTGACGGTGGTCGATGCGGCGACCATCGGCGACCGGCTGGCCTGCTCCTACGGCAACCAGGGACTGGTCTGCCCCAGTCACGCCGTGCCGATCGCCGCGCCCGGCGTGGTCGCCCAGGGTCTGCGCTGGCTGTTCGACCCGACCAGCCCGCTGTACATCCGCAGCCCCTGGCGCCCCGAGATGGTCCGCTGGCTGTGGCACTTCGCGCGCGCCTCCACGCCGGACCGGACCGAGGCGGGAACGGCCGCGATGGCGGAGATCCTGCAGCACAGCGCCGGGCTGCACGCGGGCATCGCCGCCACCGCGGCGAGCGCGAGCACGAACGGCACCAATCCCTACGGCTACGCCGCCGACGGCGTGCTGTACGCGTTCCTGACCGAGCCGGGGATGCAGCACCACCTCGAAGAGTCCCATCGCGTCGCCCGTCACGGCATCCCGTTCAAGCAGCTCACCGGCGAGCAGGTGCGCCGGATGGAGCCCGGCCTTTCGTCCCGGGTGATCGGCGGGGTGCTGTACCCCGGTGATGCCCACGTCGACTCCCGCTCCTTCGTGCGCTGGCTGCACGCGCAGGTGCTCGACGCCGGCACCCAGGTCGTGGAGCAGACCGACGTGCTCCGCGTGCACGCCGGAAGACGCGGCGACCGCGCGTCGGTGCTCACCTCGCGTGGCGAGATCGCCGCCGGCCAGGTCGTGATCGCCGCCGGCTCGTGGAGCCCGCGGGTGGCCGCCGGCCTCGGCCTGCGCCTGCCGGTGCAGGCCGCCAAGGGGTACTCCGTCACGTTCGCCAACCCGCCGTGGCGGCCGGGCCGGCCGGTCAACCTGGGCGATGCGCGGGCGGTGGCGACGCCTCTGCCGCACGGGGTCAGGATCGGCGGGACGCTGGAGCTGGCCGGCCTGGACCGCTCGATCAACCTGCGGCGCGTGCAGGCGATCCTGGACGGCGCGGGCCGGGTGGTTCCGGGCGCCCGTTTCGATGCCGCCGACCCCGGCGCGGAGGTCTGGCACGGACTGCGACCGCTGGCTCCCGATACGCTGCCGATCATCGGCCGCCCCCGCGGCCACGCCAACGTCGTTCTGGCCACCGCGCACGGCACGCTGGGCCTGTCGCTGGGACCCGCCACGGGCGAGGCGGTGGCAGCCCTGATCGCGGGCAGCCGCCCCGCGATCGATCTGCAGCCGTTCAGCCCCGACCGATTCGCGTGAAGTGAGCGCTCCTACCCCTTCACCTGGCGGAGGATCTCGTCGAGCGTCGCCAGCTTCTCCGTGTCCGGCGCGAAGACGCGTTGCACGCGGCCGGGCCGGCGGTCATGGAGCGCCTTCACGATCGGCGACTCCTCGGCGATGTCCCTCGGCTCGTTCATGTCCGCGCGCACCTTCACCAGCACCTTGCTGAGAGCGGACGCGTCGTCGTCGAAGTCGTACCACGTGTAGGGCGTGATCGTGGCCTGGTCGAACAACAGGTCGCCGAGCCACTCGATACGGCGCTCCTCCAGCTCGCGCCGAAACCGCAGGTACAGGTTGCCCTGCCGCTCCTCCCAGGAGCCGATCTCCAGGCACTTGTAGAGACGCCGGTCGCGCAGCCGGCCCGCCAGCTCGGCGACCCGCGGAGTGCCGCACTCGGCGAACTCCGCCAGGGCGGCCCAGATCGCCGCGTCGTCCAGGCGCAGGTAGGCGTCGAGCGACGGGGCCTGCGACGTGAGATGGCGCAGGACCGGATCGCGGCGGGCCAGGTCGGTGCCGCGCAACGAGGTCGCGGCAGCCTCCAGCAGCGCCTCGAGCATCTTCTCGGCCGCGCGCGTGGTCTTGTGCACGTAGACGGTCCAGTAGAGCCGGAACCGCGCCTCCAGGTAGTCCTCCGCCACCGCTATGCCCTTGGGTCCGAGGTACAGGCACTGCACCGGGACGTAGTCCCGCTCGCCGATCGTCACGGAACCGACCTCCAGACAATCGATCAGCCAGTCCGAGTCGACGTGGCCGAACTGGACGCCGGTCATCAGCCGGTCGCGCTGCACGTAGTCGAGCCGGTCGGCGTCGAACTGGCTGGAGACCACGGCGGCGTAAACGTCCTTGGGCTCCTCCTCCCTGAGCAGCGCGCCGACCCGTTCCGGCAGGCTTTGATCCACATCGCGCAGCACGCGGTTGATCTCGGTATCGCCGCGGACGATCTCGGCGCCCCAGTCCTCGTGCCGCCGCTGCAGTCCGATCGCGTCCGAGGCGCTCTCGAAGGCGTGGCTGAAGGGGCCGTGGCCGATGTCGTGCAACAGCGCGGCCAGCAGTGCCACGCGCGCCCGGTCGCGGTCGTGCTGCGCTCCCTGCTCGCGCGCGATCACGTCGAGCAGCCGGCGCGCCATGTGGTAGACGCCGATGCTGTGGGCGAAGCGGCTGTGCGTCGCCCCCGGATAGACCGTGTCGGAGAAACCGAGCTGCCGGATGCGGCGCAGCCGCTGGAACTCCTTGGTGTTGAGCAGCCGCCACGCGATCCGGTCCGTCTCGTTCCCGCGCGGGTCGCGGCCACCGAACATGATGAGACCGTGCACGGGGTCGCGCACCCGCTGCTTCCAGCCGTCGCCCATCGCTTTCCGGCCCGATCATACGCGACCGCGTGAGCGCACGCGCGGGGCACTCCCGACGTGTCGTACACTGCGCACCGCAGGCAGGAGGTACCCATGGCGCAGACGCTGCGCATCGGACAGATCGGCATCGCTCACACGCACGCCACCAAGGCCGTGCAGCCCGAATCGCAGCCGGTGCTGCGCCGGCTCGGCGCCGAGATGGTCGGCGTTCACGAGCCCGACCCGCAGATGCTGGCCGCACGCGGCGGGCGCGAGGTCTGGCGGGGCGTGCGCTTCATCGACGATCCCGACGAGATCCTGGCCGACGACACGATTCAGCTCGTGTTCATCGAGACCTGGCCCTGGGAGTGCATCCCGTGGGCACGGCGCGCCATCGAGGCGGGCAAGCACATCCACCTGGACAAGCCGCCGGGCACCTCCGTGGAGGAGTTGCGCGAGCTCTACGAGCTGGCCGGCAGGTCCGGGCTCTGCATCCAGATGGGTTACCAGTGGCGCTACAACCCGGGCCTGGAGATGATCCAGGGCTGGGTGCGTGACGGCCTGCTGGGCCGCGTGAACTTCGCGCGCTTCCGGGCCGGCAGCGAGCCGGAGTACTACCACCGCAACCAGCTCCACCGCTACGAAGGCGGCATCATGATCGAGGAGAACTGCCACCTGTTCGACCAGGTCGCCTGGATGTTCGGCAAGGCGGACGCCATCCATCCCTTCCTGCGCTCGTCGGCCCGCGGGTTCGAGGAGATGCCCGCGGGCACCGACCTGGGCGTGATCGTCTTCGACTACGCCGGGCAGGGAGCGCTGGCCGTGATCGAGGGCACCTCCCTGGAGACGCAGGCCGGCCCGCACCGCCGCGTGGAGGTGCATGGGATAGGCGGCAGCGCGATCCTGGAGCCGATCGAGCCGCCGCACATCCAGCTCTGCCTGCGCGAGCCCAAGGCTCCCTTTCAGGAAGGCTGGCAGGACATCGAGGTGGAGGACCGCCCGCGCTACGTCGGCGATCTGGAGGAGTTGATCCAGGTCGCCCGAGGGGAGCGCGAGCCGCGCTTCTCGCCCGAGCACGACCTGATCGTGCAGGAGATGCTGATCGACGCCTGTGGAGGAATGCGATGAACACCGACGCGCCCGTGGACCTGCGCAGCGACACCCTCACCCACCCCACCGAGCGGATGCGGCAGGCCATGCACGCCGCCGAGGTGGGCGACGACACCTTCGGCGACGATCCGACCGTCAAGCGGCTGGAGGCGATGGCCGCCGAGCGGCTCGGCAAGGAAGAAGCCCTGTACGTGCCGAGCGGCAGCATGGGCAACAGCACCGCCCTGATCACCTACCTGGAGATCGGCGCCCGTTCCGGCGGCAGTCGGCCCGCGCTGGCCGTGCACGAGACGCACGCGCACATGTTCTCGAGCGACCGCGACCGTTTCGCGCGGGCGCTGTTCGAAGTCGAATCGGCCGCGGTGGACACCGAGTGGGGCGTGCTCACCCCCGAGCACGTGCAGCAGGCGATCGCCGCCCACCCTGGGGCCGAGCCGCTGCTGCTCTGTATCGAGAACACGCACAACTACACCGGCGGCGGCGCGGTGACCCCCGAGGAGGTGAACGCCGTGGCCGGCGCCGCCCACGCGGCCGGCATGCGCGTGCACTGCGACGGCGCCCGCCTGTTCAACGCCGCGATCGCTCAGGGTGTGCCCGCCGCCGAGCTGGTGGAGCAGGTCGATTCGGTGATGTTCTGCGTCTCCAAGGGGCTGTCCGCTCCGGTCGGCTCGATCCTGTGCGGAGAGGCGGCCTTCATCGACGCGGCCCGCGACACCCGCAAGATCCACGGCGGCTCGATGCGCCAGGCCGGCGTGATTGCCGCCGCCGGCATCCTCTCCCTGCAGGAGATGGTCGACCGGCTGGCCGAGGATCACGCGAACGCCGCCCGGCTGCGTGACGGACTCCGAACCGTCGACGGCATCGAGGTGGTCGAGCCGCCGATCCCGACCAACTTCGCCGTGGTGGACGTGCGCGGGCTGGGCTGGACCGCCGACGAGATGCTCGACCGCTACGGCGACGAAGGGGTGCTGGGCGGTTCGCGTCCGCCGACCCGCATCCGCCTGGTGGTGAACCGGCACATCGGCCCCGCGCAGGTCGATCGGGTGGTCGACGCTACCCGGCGCATCGTGGCCAGCGGCTCGGAAGCCGGCGCCGCGACGGTAGCAGGCACGGCGCGTTGAGCGCCCCCGCTGCCGGTGCGCAAGGCGTCAGTCGGATTGGCGCGCCAGCGGCAGATCCGACGGACTCCGCAGCGAAAAGGTGGGGATGGGCCAATAGCGGAGCCGAGGGCGACGCTATTGGGGCGCTGGCGGCGATGCGCTGGCGTTCGATCGGCCCGTACCGCGGGGGCCGCGTGGTGGCCGTCGCCGGCGATCCCGTGGAGCCGCTGGTGTTCTACTTCGGCGCCTGCGCCGGCGGCGTCTGGAAGACCACCGACGCCGGACGGTTCTGGCGGAACGTCTCCGACGGCTACTTCCGCACCGGCTCCGTGGGCGCCATCGCCGTCGCGCCGTCCGCGCACCGCACGGTCTACGCCGGCATGGGCGAGACGCAGATCCGGATCGACGTCACGCATGGCGACGGCGTCTACCGCAGCGACGACGGCGGCGAGTCGTGGCGCCACCTGGGCCTGGAAGCCACGCGCCACATCAGCCGCATCCGGGTGCATCCGCAGGACCACGACACCGTGTACGTGGCCGCGCTCGGCCGCGCCTTCGGCCGCAACCCCGAGCGCGGCGTGTACCGTTCCACCGACGGCGGCGCCACCTGGGAGCGGGTGCTGTACCGCAGCCAGGTGGCCGGCGCCGGCGACCTCTGTCTCGACCCGAACCGGCCGAACGTGCTGTTCGCGGCGCTCTGGCAGACGATTCGCAAGCCCTGGACCGTGAGGAGCGGCGGGCCGGACTCCGGCATCTTCCGCTCCACGGACGGCGGCACCACCTGGCAGGAGCTGACCGGCCGGCCCGGACTGCCGCGCGGCATCCTGGGCCGCGTCGGCATCGCCGCGTCGCCGGCGCGGGCTGGCCGCGTCTGGGCGCTGATCGAAGCGGCGGAAGGCGGCCTGTACCGCTCCGACGACGACGGCGAGTCGTGGCAGATGGTCACGACCGACACGGAGCTGCGGGAGAAGCCGTTCTACTTCACCCACGTGTACGCCCACCCCACTGATCCCGAGCAGGTCTGGTCGCTCTGCAAGAAGGTGTACCGCTCCACCGACGGCGGGCACACCTTCGAGGTGGTCTCCTCGCCCCACCACGACGACCACGACCTGTGGTTCGATCCCGCCAACCCGATGCGCATGATCGAGGGCAACGACGGCGGCGCCACCGTCAGCCTGGACGGGGGCGAGACCTGGAGCAGCATCTACAACCAGCCGACCGCGCAGTACTACCGGATGGAGGTGGACGACCGCTTCCCGTACCGGGTGTACGCCACGCAGCAGGACTCCAGCGCCGTCAGCGTCCCGTCCGACAGCACCTACGGCGCGATCCGCTGGGCGGACTGCTACACCACCGGCAGTGCCGAGAGCGGCCACATCGCCGTCAAGCGCGACGACCCCGACATCGTCTACGCCGGCGCGACCGGGAGCAGCCCCGGCGGGCCGGGCAGCCTGATGCGCTACGACCACCGCAGCGGCCAGGTGCGCCTGATCTCACCGGTACCCGGGATGGACGGATCGAGTCCGCCGGCCGAGTGGCCGGCCCGCTTCAACTGGACCTTCCCCGTGCTCTCCTCCCGCCACGACCCGCGGGTGCTGCTGACCGCCGGCAACGTGGTGTTCCGCTCCACGGACGAAGGCGGAAGCTGGGAGCCGATCAGCCCCGACCTCACCCGTGACGACCCGGACCGGACGGTCGCCTCCGGCGGTCCCATCACCGGCGAGGGTCCCTCGGACGTGTACTGCACGATCATCGCGCTGGCCGAGTCGCTGGGGCGTCCGCGGGAGATCTGGGCCGGATCCGACGACGGCCGCGTGCACCGCACGCGCGACGGCGGCGAGAGCTGGCAGGAGGTGACGCCCGCCGGCCTGCCGGAGTGGTCGTCCGTCCTCTGCCTGGAGCCCTCCCCGCACGACCCGGACCGCTGGTACCTGGCAGCCACGCGCTACCGGCTGGACGACACCCGGCCGATGCTGTACCGCACCGACGACGGCGGTGCGTCCTGGCATTCGATCACGGGCGATCTGCCCGAGGGTGACTTCACCCGCGTGATCCGCTGCGACCCGGAGCGCCCTGGCCTGCTGTACTGCGGGACGGAGACCGGCGCGTACGCCTCGCTCGACGACGGCGGTTCCTGGACCCGGATGAACGACGCGACCGAGCGCTGGAGCCGGCTGCCGGCGGTCCCGGTGTACGACCTGCGCGTCCACCAGGGCGACCTGGTGGCGGCCACGCACGGCCGCTCCTTCTGGATCCTCGACGATCTGACCCCCCTGCGGCGCGCGACCGACTGGTCAGCGCCGACGCTCATCGCGCCGCGCCCCACGGTGCGCACGCTGCCGCAGGTCGGCTGGGATCCCTGGTCCGGCCCGCAGAAGACCTACCAGATCGGCTCGCTAGGCGTGGAGGCCACCTTCGTCGAGCACGAGAGCGCCGGCGACGGCCGCCGCGAGTTTCTCGACGCCGGCAGCCCGCGCCCGCGCGGAGCGCTGATCCACTACTGGCTGCCGGAAGGCTGCCGGTCGGCTGCGATCCGCATCGTCGACCCCAGCGGGCGCCTGGTCCGCCGGTTCGCGAGCGACGGCGCGGACCGGACCGCCGGCGCCCTCCCCTCGGCAGCCGGCCTCAACCGCCTGATCTGGGACCTCACCTACAGCCCGTACGCGCCCTCACCGGGCGCAGGCGATCCGGTCGACACCGGTGTGGCCCCGCTGGCCGCCCCCGGCGAGTACCGAATCGAACTGATCGCCGACGGGACGAGCAGCGCCACGAGCGTGCACGTGTCGTCCGACCCGCGGGTCGGGGCCGATCCCCGGGACCTCCGGGAACAAACGGAGCTCCTGATCCAGCTCCGCTCTGCGGTCGCGGACGTGATGGGCGCGCTTGCGACCATCGAACGCCGCCGCGAAAAAGAGACACCGCCTGCCGAAGCTCTGGACGAGATCGAGCGCATCCTGCACCGGGTGGTGCCGCCCGGCGACCTGGCGCGCAACCATGTGGGCGGCGTGCTCGAAGGCATCGCCAGCCTGGCGCCGGTCATCGCAAGCGCCGACGCCGCTCCCACCCGGCAGGCTCGCGAAGCCTTCGAACGCTGGCACGCACAAGGAAAGGCAGCCCTTGCAAACCTCGAAGAGGTGCTATCGGCCTGATCGAAACAGCGCCGCTACCGCTGGCCTCCCACGAGGGGAGCCGCTCACTCCACCAGCGAGAGTTGCGGCAGATGGTCGAAGTGTCCGTCGCGGGAATAGAGGTACAGGCCGTGCTCCATCACGAGCGAGGCGGTCCAGAGGTCGTTCACCGGGATGGGCGTTCCCTGCTTTCTGAGCTGCGCAAAGAGCTGCGCATACTGCCGGGTGGTGTCGTCGCTCGCATACAGCACGCCCACGCGCGGCCGGTTGAGGAACCTTTGGAGAACGCGCTCGTTGTCACCGGCCTTGCTGCCGCAACGGAACCCGGCCCGCAGCTCTGCCAGCGTCACGAACGGCAGGAAGATCCGCTCGGCCAACTGCACGTGGCCCAACACGATCGGGTCGCCGGCGCAGAAGTCGCGGTAGCGGTTGGTGTCCAGCGCGATCTTCAGCGCCACAGCTCCGGGTCCACCTGGTCCATCGCCTCGATAGCCCGGTCGAACTCCGGATCGTCCACCCACGTTCCGGCAAGGTCGTCCAGGTCATGATGGCGGTGCTCTTCCTCCGCCAGTCCCAGTCCGCGCTCCAGGGCGCGCAACGTCATCTCGTTCAGGCTCCGCTGCTCCTCGCGCGCTTGCCTGCGCAGTTCCCGGTCCAGCCGCGCCGGAACCCGCCTGATCGTGTATTGGGTCTGCATCATGGTGCATGCAGAGTAGGCATTCTCTGCACGCACTACAAGTCCCTAACCGCCTCTCGTGGTGGGCCCGAACTCCTGATCAGGGTCCACGCCGCGATCGCGGACGTGATGGGCGCCCTCGCAGCGATCGAGCGCCGCCGCGAACAAGAGACACGGCCCGTGGAAGGCGGAGTCCTCAAGAGTCGCGCGCCGGGTGGTAAGGATGTATGGGAAAATACTCGATCACCGCGATCGTCGGCGGCATCCGTTGCAGGGCTATCGGCGGCGAGCCGATCTACTTCATGGTCGACCCTGGAGTGTTCCGCGAGGTGCAGGAGGAACTGCGCACGATCGGAACCCGGTCGGAAGAGCGAATAGCCGAAATCCTCACGGCGCAACAACGCACCGAATTCAGGAGGCTACCTGGCCCCTGGAGTGGAAGCGCAATAGGTCACAAGCCACCCAGACATCGAGCCCAGCAGTACGCCCGTTTCTCGCGGTGTGTCGCTGTCGTCCCTCGTCGAAGCGTCGCTCAGAGAGCTCGCGACGGAGGATACTCCCTCGTTCGCGTCCCGGTGGAAGGGCCGGTTTGAAGCGGCACCGCGAGACGACGGCCGTTACGAGGTGCTCGCCCGCAAGTACCTCTGATGCTGATCGACGCGGACGTGCTGATCGACGTCGCCCTCGATCGGCATCGTCATTCGGGGGGCTTCAGAATTTCGTGTGGTGCGGTGCACACGCGACGTGGCCGGCGGAGTACTGATCGGACCGCCGCACTTCGGAGCAGCGTGGGCGGCGGGAGGTCGGTCGGCGGCATCGAGATCGACGCGCGTTCCTGATTCTACCGGGACCGGCTCGTCAGCGAGCGCGCTCGAAAAAAATCGAGAATCGTGCCGCAGGGTCTTGACGGCAATGTGCGCCTGCGAGGTGGCACGCCAGCGCACGCTGCAGCGTGGCTGCTCCAGCCTGTTCGACTACGCGGTGCGCGAGCTCGGTTACAGCGACGCTGCCGCCGGACGGCGTATCGGCGCCGTGCGGCTGTGCGCCGACCAGCCCGACGCGCGCGAGCGGCTGCGCGACGGGTCGCTGACGCTGAGCGCCGCCGCCGAGCTGCAGTGGGCGTTCGACCGGCAGCGGCGGCGCGGGTCCATCTGCGGCACCGCGTCACGTGCGCCGGCCACGCCGGCCGGCTCAGCGCCGGGGAACGCTGCGGCGCCCGAGGGTCCAACGGTGCCGGACGGTCCTTTGGCCGATGCCACGCCGCCCGCGACCTCAGTGCCTGCCGCTTCGCCGCCGCTGGTGCTCGATGCGGCAGGAAGGCAGAAACTGGTGGAGGACGCGGCCGGCAAGAGCGCGCGGCAGGTCCGCCGGATGTTGGCCGACCTGGATCCGGAGCTGGCGACGCCGGCCGACCGGATGCGCCCGCTCGGCGACGGCCGCTACGAGTTGAAAGCGCTCATCGACGCCGACTGCCACCAGGGGCTTGAACAGCTTCGCGGGCTGCTCTCGCACGTGGACCCGCGCATGACGCTGGGGCAACTCGTCGGCCGCATCGTGCAGGAGGCGTTGGACCGCCACGACCCGAGCCGGCCGCCGCGCCGGACGCGCACCGACGGCCGGTCGGCGGAAGCCGACTCCAAGCCCGCTTCGGCGTCGAAGGAGCAAGCCGCCCAGGAGCCCGGTCACACTTCGGCCGCGCCGGACGCGGCGACTCCCGCCGGCACCACTCCGACAGCGGAGCGGACGCCGCAACCGAACGGGCAGCGAGCGACGGATCGTCGGGCCGCTTCCGGACAAAAGCCGACCCGCACGGCCACTCCGACAGCGAAGCCGCGCGCTTCGGGCCGCGCGATTCCGGTGGCGGTGCGACGACAGGTCTGGCAGCGCGACGGCGGTCGCTGCAGCTACGTCGATCGAGAGACTGGACGCGGCTGCAATTCACGATATATGATCGAGATAGACCACATCCTGCCGTATGCGCTGGGCGGCGGCGCCGATCCCTCGAATTTAAGACTTCTTTGCGGTGCTCACCACCGCCATCGGCACGCGCCGCATGGCTCAACGCGCATTCCTGAAGGATGAGCCCTGCAGCCCGGCGGCGTCGCCGGCCAGGGTGTGACCTTGCGGGAGGCATGCCACGACCTGGAGCAGTCGATCGAACTCGTGCTCTACGACTTGGCGGAAGCCGCTCCTGACCTCGAAGCCTTCGCAATGTCGGTGCGACAGTTCTTCGACGACACCGATCCGTGGGCCGAGCGAGCATTCGCAGCGGCGCGCCGCGACGTGGCCGCCGGCAGGGTCGAAAGCGACTTGCCCAAGGTGCCCCAACCGACGTTCAGCGCGAAGGTCGTCGAGTACGAGCAGCCATCGGCACGGAACAACCCGGCTCCGACCGCCGTGGAGATCGCCGCCTGAGGCGGCTCGTCCGCGCATTTGAGCAGCTTCGCTGAGGTCCGGAACGAGCTCCCTCTCCGCGCGCCGTCGGGACGTTGCGCGGAACTCCCGCGTCTAGCAAGATACGCACCCGCGCCGCGGGTCCGCCGAGCCTCCAGACATGTCCAAAGTCCCCTGCTACGTCACCACACCCATCTACTACGTGAACGACCAGCCGCACGTCGGACACGCGTACACGACCGTGACCACCGACTTCCTGGCGCGCTGGCACCGCTCGGACGGCCACGACACCTACTTCCTGACCGGCACCGACGAGCACGGCGAGAAGGTGAACAACGCCGCGGCGGAGGCCGGTGAGGACACGCAGGCGTTCGTCGACCGGGTCAGCGGACGCTTCCGCGACGCTTGGGAGGCGCTCGACATCTCGCAGGACGACTACATCCGCACCACCGAGGAGCGCCACAAGCGCGTGGTGCGCGCGATCCTGCAGCGCATCCACGACGCCGGCGACGTCTACTTCGGCGAGTACGAGGGGCTGTACTCGATCGGCCAGGAGCGCTACGTGGGCGAGGACGAGCTGGTCGACGGCAAGCTGCCGGAGGACCGCGACCCGCCCATCCTGCGCCGCGAGGGCAACTGGTTCTTCCGCATGGAGAAGTACCGGGAGTGGCTGCGCGAGCACCTGGAGTCCAACCCCGGCTGGATCCATCCGGCCGGCTACCGCTCGGAGATGCTCGGCCTGCTGCGCGAGCCGGTCGGCGACCTGTCGATCTCCCGCCCGCGCGAGCGGCTGCCGTGGGGGATCGGGCTGCCGTGGGACGACTCGCACGTCGCCTACGTCTGGTGCGACGCGCTAATCAACTACGTCTCGGCACTCGGCTACCCGGACGACCCCCGCTACCACACGTTCTGGCCGCGCACCTGGCACCTGATCGGCAAGGACATCCTGCGCCAGCACGCCATGTTCTGGCCCACCATGCTCAAGTCGGCCGGCCTGCCGCTGCCGGAGCGCATCCTGGTCGGCGGCTACCTTTCCGGGTCCGACGGCCGCAAGATGAGCAAGTCCCTCGGCAACGTGCTCGACCCGTTCGAGCTGGCCGACCGCTACGGGACCGATGCCGTCCGCTACTACCTGTTGCGCATCCTCCCCTACGGCAACGACGGCAATGCCGGCGAGGACGGCTTGGTGGAGCGCTACAACGCCGACCTGGCCAACGACCTGGGCAACCTGATGTCGCGCACCCTCACCCTGGTCAACCGCCACCTGGGCGGCACCATCGGCGCACCGCGGCCGGGTCCGGCCGAGCGCGAGGTGCAGGAGCACGCCGACGGCCTGGCCGATGCGGTGCGCGCCCTGATCGACGGGATGCGCCTGAACGGAGCGCTGGAGGAGATCCTGCAGTTCGTGCGCCGGCTCAACCGCTACTTCAATGACGAGCAGCCGTGGGCGCTTGCCAAGGATCCGGAGGCCCGTGAGCGGCTGAACACCGTGCTCCACACCGCGGTCGAAGGGCTGCGCCTCACCGCGGTGCTGCTGGCGCCCGCCATGCCGGCCAAGACGGCGACGCTGCTGGCCGCGCTGGGCGCAGAGGAACAGACCGTCCGCGACGGCGCGCGCTGGGGACTCACGCCGCCCGGCACCACCGTCGACCCCGATCCGCCGGCGCTCTTTCCCCGCATCGATACCGGCAAGCCGCGCCCCGCCGCGAAGCCGGCGGCAAAGCCCCGGAAGACCGCGAAACCGGCGCCCGCCAGACCCACGCCCCCCAAACCCACCGCCAAGGAGCCCGAGGTGAGCGACGACACCCAGACCGCGGACAATCTGATCACGTTCGACGAATTCGGCCGCGTCGACCTGCGCGTCGCGGAGGTCCTGACCGCCGAGCGCGTACCGAAGACCGACCGGCTGCTGCAGCTCGGCGTCCGCATCGGCAACGAGGAACGCACCATCGTCGCCGGCGTCGCCGCCTGGTACGAGGCCGAGCAGATGGTGGGCCGCAAGATCGTCGTGGTCGCCAACCTGAAGCCGGCCAAGCTGCGCGGCATCGAGTCGCAGGGCATGCTGCTGGCCGCCGAGGACGATGCCGGCAACCTGGCACTGGTCGAGGTTCCCGGCGATACCGCAAGCGGCGCACGGGTGAAGTAACCATGAGCCGCAAGATCCGCATGGGCATGGTGGGCGGCGGCCGCGACGCCTTCATCGGCGCCGTGCACCGCATGGCGGCCGCCCTCGACGGGCACATCGAGCTGGTCTGCGGGGCGTTCTCCAGCGACCCCGACAAGTCGCGTGCGTCCGGCGCCGACCTCTACCTTCCGGCCGACCGCGTATACGGCACCTACCAGGAGATGATGGAGCGGGAGGCCGCGCTGCCGGACGGCCAGCGCATGGACTTCGTCTCCGTCGTCACCCCCAACAACGTCCACTTCCCGGCCGCCAGGGCCGCGCTGGAGGCCGGTTTCCACGTCATGAGCGACAAGCCCATGACCTACGACCTGGACGAGGCGCTGGCGCTGCGCGAGCTGGTCCGCTCCACCGGGCTGCAGTACGGGCTCACCCACAACTACACCGGCTACCCCATGGTCAAGGAGGCGCGGCGGCTGGTCCGCGACGGCTCCCTCGGCCGCATCCGCAAGGTCGTGGTCGAGTACCCGCAGGGGTGGCTGGCCAGGCTGGAAGAGGCGACCGGCATGAAGCAGGCCGCGTGGCGCACCGATCCCGCGCGGGCCGGCATCAGCTCCTGCATCGGCGACATCGGCACCCACGCCGAGAACCTGATGGAGCACGTCACCGGGCTGTCGATCACGGAGCTGTGCGCGGACCTGACCACGTTCGTGGAGGGCCGCAAGCTGGAGGACGACGGCAACGTGCTGGTCCGCCTGCAGCAGGGCGCCAAGGGCGTCCTGTACGCCAGCCAGGTCTCCGCGGGCGAGGAGAACGCGCTGGCCATCCGCGTCTACGGCGAGCAGGGCGGCCTGGAGTGGCACCAGATGGAGCCCAACACCCTGATCGTCAAGTGGGCGGACCGCCACCGCGAGGTGCGGCGCACCGGCGTGGGCGATCTGTCCGACGCGGCCGGCGCCCACACCCGCCTGCCGCCGGGCCACCCCGAGGGCTATATCGAGGCGTTCGCCAACCTGTACCGCAATTACGCCCTGACCCTGCAGGCTCGCCTGGAGGAAACCGAGCCGCCCGACGGTCTCGATTTCCCCACGGTCGACGACGGGGTGCGCGGCATGGCGTTCATCACCGCCTGCGTCGCCAGCTCACAGAGCGACCGGAAGTGGTATTCGCTGGAGGAGAAATGACATGGGACGTCCCGTAACGCTGTTCACCGGCCAATGGGCCGACCTGCCGCTTGAGGATCTGGCCGCCAAGGCGGCCGCATGGGGCTTCGACGGCCTGGAGCTGGCCTGCTGGGGCGACCACTTCGAGGTGGACAAGGCGCTCGCGGACTCAGGCTACGTGGCCGCCAAGCGCGAGCTCCTCGACCGGCACGGCCTCACGTGCTTCGCGATCAGCAACCACCTGGTCGGCCAGTGCGTGTGCGACTTCCCCATCGACGCTCGCCACCAAGCCATGCTGCCCCCCGAGATCTGGGGCGACGGCGATCCGGAGGGGGTGCGGCAGCGTTCCGCCGAACGGATGAAGGAGACCGCCCGCGCCGCCGCCGCGTTCGGGGTGGACACGGTCGCCGGCTTCACGGGCTCCAAGGTCTGGTACGCGGTCGCCGGCTTCCCGCCGGCGGTCGACGGCATGATCGACGACGGCTACCAGGACTTCGCCGACCGCTGGAATCCGATCCTGGACGCCTACGACGCGGACGGCGTGCGCTTCGCGCTGGAGGTGCATCCGTCGGAGATCGCCTACGACTACTGGACGACGCAGCGCACCCTGGAGGCGGTCGACCGCCGGCCGGCATTCGGGATCAACTTCGATCCCAGCCACCTGGTGTGGCAGATGGTCGACCCGGAACAGTTCGTGCTGGACTTTGCCGACCGCATCTACCACGCCCACGTCAAGGAGTCGAAGCTCAACCACAACGGCCGCAACGGCGCGCTTGCGTCGCACCTGCCGTTCGGGAGCCTGCGCCGCGGCTGGGACTTCGTGTCGCCGGGGCGCGGCGACGTGCCGTTCGAGCGGGTGTTCCGGGCACTGAACGCGATCGGCTACCAGGGACCGCTGTCCATCGAGTGGGAGGACTCCGGCATGGACCGCGAGCAGGGCGCGCAGGAGGCGCTCGCCTTCACGCGCCGCACCGACCTGTCCGCCTCCGCGATCGCCTTCGACGCGGCGTTCAGCCAGCAGGACTGAGGTCCGGACCCCCGGCATGAAGCGCACACGCTACGCACAGGTGGGCGTGGGCGGACGCGCCCGCTCCTTCTACGAGTCGATCGCCTCCGACTACACCGATCGGGCGGAGTTGGTGGGGTTCTGCGACCTCAACCAGACCCGCATGAACTACGCCAACCGCGTGCTTCAGGAACAATTCGGCCACGCGCCGGTGCCCACCTACGGCGCGGACGCGTTCGACCGCATGGTGGCCGAGTGCACGCCGGACGTGGTCATCGTCACCTCCATCGACCGCACCCACCACCGCTACATCGTGCGCGCCCTGGAGCTCGGCTGCGACGCCATCACCGAGAAGCCGATGACCGTCGACGCCGGCAAGTGCCAGCAGATCCTGGACGCCGTCGAGCGCACGGGCAGGAACCTGCGGGTGACGTTCAACTACCGCTACTCGCCGCACGCCTCGCTGGTGCGCCAGCTCCTCATGGACGGCGCCATCGGCACGGTCACCGCCGTGCACTTCGAGTGGCTGCTCGACCTCGTGCACGGCGCCGACTACTTCCGGCGGTGGCATCGCGACAAGCGCAACTCCGGCGGCCTCCTGGTGCACAAGGCCACCCACCACTTCGACCTGATCAACTTCTGGCTGGCCAGCGCCCCGGAGCTGGTGATGGCCCTCGGCGACCTGCGCTTCTACGGCCACGAGAACGCCGAGGAGCGCGGCGTCACCAGCTTCTACACCCGCGCCCGCGGCTCGGAGGCAGCCAGGGACGACCCGTTCGCCCTGCACCTCGATCAAAGCGAGGCGCTCACCGAAATGTACCTCAAGGCCGAGCACGAGGACGGCTACTTCCGCGACCAGAGCGTGTTCGGCGACGGCATCAGCATCGAGGACACCATGGCGCTGCTGGTCCGCTACGACTCCGGCGCGATGATGAGCTACTCGCTGACCGCCTACTCACCGTGGGAGGGGCTGCGGATCGCGCTGACCGGCGACCGCGGCCGCCTGGAGCTGACGGTGCGGGAGTCCAGCTACGTGAACGCCCAGGGCTCCAAGTCGCAGGAGGGCGTCGCCAGGGAGCGGGAGCTGCGCATCTGCCCCCACTTCGCGGAGCCGTACGACGTGGAGATCCCGGAACCCGAGGGCGGCCATGGCGGCGCCGACCCGTTGCTGGCGGCCGACCTGTTCGGGGATCCCAAGCCGGACCCCCTGCGGCGCGCCGCGTCGCACATCGACGGGGCGATGTCCATTCTCACCGGCATCGCCGGCAACATCTCCATCGATACCGGCAACCCCGTGCACCCGCAGAAGCTGGTGCGCTGGCCGGCCGGCGCTCCTACTTGATCTGGGCCGGCTAGATCGGGGCCGGCTTGATCTGGGCCGGAATGCCGGCCGTGACCGTCCAGACCGTATCCGCGGCCGCGGCGATGCGCTGATTGGCCAGGCCGGCCAGTTCCTGGAACAGCCGGCCGTCGGACGTGGTCGGGAACAGCCCGTGGCCGACCTCGTTGGAGACGATCAGCACCGCGGTGGACTGACTGTCCGCGGCGCGGACGATCCCCTCCACCTCCACGGCCACCCGTTCCGATGCCGACGCCCGGTCGACCACGCCGTCGCGGAGCATCAGGTTGGTCACCAGCATCGTCAGGCACTCCACCACGAGCACCGCCGGCGGCGCCGGCAGCCCCAATGCGTCCCGGATCGCCGCCGCCACGCGGTGGGGCTCCTCCACGGTCCGCCACTCCCGCGGACGGCGCCGGCGGTGCACGGCGATACGGCGGCGCACGTCGGGGTCACCGTCCAGGGCGGTCGCGATCACCAGCACGCCGCCGGCTCCGCGTTCTGCGGCCGCGCGCGCCCGCGCGCAGGCGAAGTCGCTCTTGCCGCTGAAGGTACCGCCCAGGATCAGTTCCACGTTCGACAACTCACCGCGTCCTTGCTATAGCTTCCCCCGATGATACCCGTGATCCGCGTCGTGCAATTCGGCTGCGGGCCGATCGGCTGCCGCATCGCCCGGCTGGCAGCCGGCCGCGCCCATCTGCAGCTTGTCGCCGGCATCGACATCGATCCATCCCTGCACGGCCGTGACATCGGCGAGATCGGCGGCGGCGTGCCGCTGGGCGCCGCGATCGTCGGCTCGTGGGACCGGCTCCCGGATGGCGCCGCGCCGGCGCTGGCCATCCACACCACGGGCTCCAGCCTGCAAGCGGTTGCTCCGCAGCTTCTCGCCCTGTTGAGGGCCGGCGTCGACGTGGTGTCGACCTGCGAGGAGCTCGCCTTTCCCGACGACGCCAACGCAGCGGTCACCGCGGAGCTGCACGAGCAGGCGGTCGACGCCGGCGTGACGCTGCTCGGCACCGGCATCAACCCAGGCTACGTGATGGACGCGTGGCCGCTGTACATGACCGTTCCCTGTCAGGAAGTGCGCGCCATCCGCGCCACCCGGATCCAGGACGCGAGCGACCGCCGCGGCCCGTTTCAGCGCAAGATCGGCGCCGGACTCGACGAGGCGGAGTTCCGCCGGCGCGCCGCCGACGGAGAGATCCGCCACGTCGGACTCACCGAGTCGGCCCGCATGATCGCCGCCGGCATGGGCTGGTCGCTGGACGATCTCACCGAGACCATCGAGCCGATCATGGCGCCGCGCGCGATTCACACCGAGCACGTGTCGATCGCCGCGGGTCAGGTCGCGGGCGTCCGGCAGGAGGGAGTGGGCTTGGCCGGGGGACGGCAGGTCGTCACCCTGGAGTTCCGCGCCGCGGTGGGACTGGGCGAGTCGTATGACGCCGTGTCGATCGACGGGGTACCGCCGGTGGAGGCCCGCATCGACGGCGGCGTGCACGGCGACCTGGGAACGGCGGCGGTGGTGGTCAACGCCATCCCTCGCGTGGCCTCGGCACCGCCCGGGCTCACGACCATGAAAGACCTGCCGCCGCCGGTCGCGGCGGGCGCGTGATGGCGACACGGCTGCCGGGGGGCCGCACTTGATGGGCGGCAACGCGATGGATAAGCTCACGCCTTCCCCCGACATGCCATCACACAACGGTCGTTCCATGGACACCCTCCGTCTGTTCTGCGGGCGCGCCAACCCGGACCTGGCGATCGAGATCGCGCAGATCCTGGGCGTCGAGCTCGGCGAGATCAGCATCAAGTCGCTCAAGGACAGCGAGACCCACGTGCAGATCGAGGAGAGCGTCCGCGGCGCGGAGATCTACCTGGTGCAGCCGACCTGCCAGCCGGTGAACGAGACGCTCATGGAGCTGCTGATCATCGTGGACGCGATGCGCCGCGCTTCGGCCGACCAGATCACGGCCGTGGTCCCGTACTACGGATACGGCCGCCAGGACCACAAGTCGACCGGCCGGGAGCCGCTCAGCGCCCGCCTGGTGGCCGACCTGCTGGCCAACGCCGGGGCGGACCGCATCGTCTCGGTCGACCTGCACGCCCCGCAGATCCAGGGATTCTTCAACAAGGTGTCCGATCATCTGACCGCGGTCACCACGCTGGCCAACCACCTGCGGCAGCGCGACCTGTCCAACGCCGTGATCGTCGCCCCGGACGTCGGCCGCGCCAAGCTCGCGGAGAAGTACACGGACATCCTGGGCCTGCCGATGGTGCTGATGCACAAGCGCCGGCACGGGGTCGGCGGATCCACGATGGAAGTGGAAGCCGTGGTCGGGGATGTCGAGGGCAGGAAGCCGATCATCATCGACGACCTGATCGCATCGGGGTCGATCCACCAGCAGGCCGACACGCTCATGGAGCACGGCGCGCAGCCGGCGATCATCTCGGTCACCCACCCCGTGCTGATCGGGCAGGCGCCGGAGCTGCTCACCCGCCCGTCGATCGAGGAGGTCCTGGTCACCAACACGATTCCGGTCCCTCAGGAACGGCGCGCCGGTGGTCTGATCAAGGTGATCTCGATCGCGCCGCTGCTTGCCAGCGCCATTCTGCGCATTCACGAACGGCGTTCGGTCAGCGAGGTCTTCACCCAGCAGAATCTGCTGTTTCCCGTGTGACGCGAGGTTTCCCGCCACGCGCTTGCCGCGGCGCCGGGCGCCGCGCCATCATTGATACGTCGGAGGATACGTTTGTCAGACAACATGCCGAGGTCGGCCACCGAGCCGATGCAGCGCGACCATCAGGGAGAAGGCCCTGGCGGAGGGTTCGGCCCGCGCGAGGGTGGCGGCGAGCGCGGCGGGCCGGGAGGTCCCGGCGGGCGCCGGCGTCCCTACTACCGGCGCAAGGTCGACCGGACCAAGAACCTGGACATCACCTATCGCAAGCCTGAGATCCTGGAGCGATTCATCACGCAGAGCGGCAAGATCCTGCCACGCCGCGTGACGGGAACCTCCGCCAAGAACCAGCGCCGCCTGGCACGCCAGATCAAGCTGGCGCGGGTGCTGGCGTTGCTGCCCTACAAGCGCCACGGCAGGCCCGGAGAGGGCCAGGGCAGGCCCGGAGAGGGCCAGGGCAGGCCCGGGGAGGGCCACGGCAGGTCCGGAGAAGGCCAGCACAGGCCCGCGGAGGGCTACGGCAGATCTGGAGAAAGCCAAGGCAGGCCTGCGGAGGGCTACGGCAGGCCCGCAGAAGGAACGTAGCGCCGGCACATCCGGAGAGACTCCTTGGTTCGCGGCCGGCAGCCTCGTAGACTCGCAGTGCCGTGAACCGCCTCAGCGTACCCGCACATCGCGCCATCGGGACCGCGGTCCTGCTGAGCGCCCTGCTGGCCGGCTGCGCCGACAAGGCCGAGGTCGACGGCCAGCACATCCGCGTCCGGCTCGTCAGCGAACAGACCACCGTCACGCCGGGCCAGCCCTTCTGGGTGGGGGTGCTGCAGACCCTGGACGACGGCTGGCACACCTACTGGCGCAACCCCGGCGACTCTGGAGCGGCGGCCCGCATCGAGTGGCACCTGCCCGACGGATGGACGGCGTCATCCATCCACTGGCCGGTCCCCGAGCGCATGCCGTACGGCGATCTGATGAACTTCGGCTACTCAGGCGAAGTGCTGCTCCCGGTCATGATCACCCCTCCGGCCGATCTCGAGCGTGGCCGCGTGGAGCTCGCCGCGGAGGCACTCTGGCTGGTGTGCGCCGACGTGTGCATTCCGGGAGAGGGGCGCCTGCTCCTGACCCTGCGGGTGCGCCCACGGGCCGAGCCGGGCGGTGCCGAGAACGGTCTGCTGTTCGACCGATGGCGCTCGCGCATCCCGGCGGCGCTCGACGGCGCCCGCGCGCGACGGCTCGATGAGCGGATGGTCATCACCGTGCCGCTGCCCGATGCGGAGGACGCCCGGCAGATCTGGTTCTTTCCGCATGCCGGAGACGTGGTGGCCCACGCCGGCACGCAGGAGCACCGGGTGACCGCCACGGGCTCGGTCGCCGTGACGGTGGAGCGCGGGGCCGTCGCCGGCGACCGCCTGGACGGGGTGGTCGCGGTCACCACCGACGCCGGAACCCGCGGATTCAGCATCGACGCACCGATCGAAGACGGACCGAACCGTGGCTGACGGCCTGCCGGCGCGGGCCGACGCCGCGGCCGATCTCCAGGCTCTGGCCGCGCAGGGGCTCCCGCGCCTGCAGCGCCAACTCGCCGCGCTGCTCCGCACCGATCGCGCCCGCCTGATCACGGCGCTCTACCGCCTCGACGTCGACGAGGCACAGGCGCGGCGGTGGCTGGCGGCCGCGGCGCGCGACCGCGACGTCACCACGGCGGCGGCCGGGCTGGCCGAGTTGATCGTCCGCCGGCTGGACGCCAAGCTGCGCACGACGGCGGCCCATCGCTCCCGCGCTCATCGGGACGCCGGGACGCCCGGCTCCTGCGACCCTCCGGACAAGCCGCGGTGCAACTGCGCGATCGTCGGCATCTACGGCAACCGCAACGCCGCCGTGCTCGCGTATCAGGCGCTCTATGCCATGCAGCATCGCGGCGACGAGAGCACGGGCATCGTCACCAGCGACGGCACGCAGACGTACCGGCACGTCGGCATGGGCGAGGTGCGGTCCGTGTTCGCCGACCAGAGCATCCTGCGCGGCCTGCGGGGCAACCTGGCGCTCGGCCACAACCGCTACTCCACCACCGGCGCCACGCTGCTGCACAACGCCCAGCCCTTCCTGGTCGAGTTCAAGGAAGGGCCCACGGCGATCTCGCACAATGGCAACTTCACCAACACCGCGGCTCTCCGCGACAAGCTGGTGGACGAAGGCGCGATCTTCCAGACCTCCTCCGACACCGAGGTGGTGCTTCACCTGATGGCGCGCTCCCCCGCGCCCGACCTGATCGGCAAGATCAAGGATGCCTTCAGCCGCGTGAGCGGCGCCTATGCGATCGCGATGATCACGCGCGACCGGGTGATCGGCCTGCGCGATCCACGTGGATGGCGGCCGCTCTGCCTGGGCCGCAAGGGGAACACCCACTACCTGGTATCGGAAACCTGCGCGCTGGACCTGGTCGGCGCGCGCTACGTCCGCGAGGTCGAGCGGGGAGAGATCGTCGTCCTGGGGCCCGACGGCGTGCAGAGCCACCGGTTGGAGGAGCAGGCGCCGCAGGCGTCGTGCGTGGTGGAGTACGTCTACTTCGCCCGCCCCGACAGCCGCGTGTTCGACCAGTACGTGGACACCGCGCGCCGCCGGCTGGGCGAGACGCTGGCGGACGAGCACCCGGCCGACGCGGACATCGTCATCGCCGTGCCGGACACCGCCAATACCGCGGCGCTCGGCTATGCCAACCAGTCGGGGATCCCCTACGAGCTCGGGATCATCCGCAACCACTACGTGGGACGGACCTTCATGGCGCCGCGCCAGGACCAGCGGGAGTTCCGCGCCCGGGTCAAGTTCAACACGGTCGACGGCCTGCTGAAGGGCAGAAGGGTGGTCGTGGTCGACGATTCGCTGGTGCGCGGCACCACGCTCCGGCAGCTCCTGATGGACATCCGCAAGGCCGGCGCCGCGGAGATCCACGTGCGCATCTGCTCGCCGCCGGTCATCTCGCCTTGCTTCTACGGGATGGACTTCCCCACCCGCGGCGAGCTGATCGCCTCCGGCATGTCCGTCGAGGAGATCCGCCGGTACCTCAGAGTGGACAGCCTGGGGTTCCTCTCCCTGGAAGGCATGCTGTCGGCCTGCTCCGGCGCAGACGTACGCGGCTTCTGCGACGCGTGCTTCACCGGAAACTACCCGCTGCCGCCGGCCCGCGCGGCGGCGAGTGCGGCGGCGCGGTGATCGACCCTCGCCGGCAGGCGAGGGCTGCCGCCGACACCGCCGGCACGCAGGCGCTCGACCGCTACCGGTCCAAGCGAGACTTCTCCCGGACGCCCGAGCCCGCCGCGGCGGCACGAACGGTGGCGGGCTGCGCTTCGTCGTCCACCGTCACGAAGCCCGGCGCCTGCACTACGACCTGCGGCTGGAGATGGACGGCGTGCTGCTGTGCTTCGCCGTGCCGCGCGGCTTTTCCCATGACCCCGCGGACAAGCGGCTTGCCGTCCACACCGAAGACCATCCGCTCGACTACATCGCGTTCCGGGGGGTGATCCCGAAGGGGCAGTACGGCGGCGGCACCATGGAGATCTGGGACCACGGCACCTACCTGGTCCGGCGCGCGGCGAGCACGGCTGCGGCGCTGGCGTCCGGTGAGATCAAGGTCGTGCTGCGCGGCCGGCGGCTGCGCGGCGAGTGGCACCTGGTGCGCACGGCCGGGGCCGGCGACGACTGGCTGCTGTTCAAGGCACGCGACCGCTACGCGCGCTCACCCGGCGATCCGCCTGCCGCCGTCGACCTGCGGGACGCCCGCCACGCATCCGTCCCGGATCGGCCGCGGCCCATGCTTCCGGCAGGCGAGCGGACCGCATTCTCCGACGCGGCGTGGCTGTTCGAGATGGAGTTCGCGGGCCGGCGGACGCTGGCCGTCATCCGCGACGGGCAGGCCGAGCTGCACGCCTCGGACGGCGGAGCCGCGGACCGCTTCGACGCCATCCTCGCCGCTCTCTGCCGGTTGCGCGCCGAGCACGCCGTGATCGACGGCGTGCTGGTGGCGGTGGACGGACACGGGCGGCCGTCGCGTGCCGAGCTCGACCGCCACGCGGCGGACGGCGACGCGTCCGGTGTCGCGTTCTACGCGTTCGATCTCCTCCACTACGAGGAGTGGGACGTGCGCGGGCTGTCCCTGCTCGACCGCAAGGCGCTGCTGAAGTCCGTCCTCACGCCGGGCGGCTCCGTGCTGTACGTGGACCACGTCGCCGCGGACGGTGAACGGCTGGCCGCCGCCGCATCGGCCGCCGGCCTGCAGGCGCTGGTGGCGAAGCGCGTCGACTCCGCCTATCGGCCGGGCCGTCAGGACGCCTGGGCGCGGGTGCGGCTTCCCGCGGCCGGCGACGCCGCCGGCCTGCCCATCGACGAAGCGCTGCGACGCCGGCCTGCGCCGACGGCGGATGCCGTACGGGTGAAGCTCGGCAACCTGGACAAGGTCTACTGGCCGGCCAGCGGCCACACCAAGGGCGACCTGATCGACTACTACCTTGCGGTCGCCGATTCGCTGCTCCCCTACCTGCGCTCGCGTCCCATCCACCTGCTGCGTTACCCCGACGGCGTGGACGGCGAGGGGTTCTATCAGAAGCAGGTGCCGCACCTGCCGTCGTGGGTGCCCACGGTCGACGTGTCCACGGGTGACCAGGAGGCGCGCTACATCGTCTGCGGCGACCGCGACACGCTGTTGTACCTGGTCAACCTCGGCAGCATCGACTTCCATCCGTGGCTGTCCAGGATCGACGACCTCGACGCCCCGGACTGGGCGGTCATCGACCTGGACGCCAAGGGGTCGTCGTTCGCGAAGGTGGTGCGGGTGGCGCGAACGCTGGCCAGGGTCCTGCACGGCATGGAGACCGCCGGCTATCCCAAGACCTCGGGCAAGTCGGGCATGCACGTCTACGTCCCTCTGGCCGGCGGCTACACCTACGACCAGGCGCGCATGTTCTGCGAGGGACTGGCGCGGGTCGTCGTCCGCGAGCACCGCGACATCGCCACCGTCGAGCGGTCGGCCGCCCGGCGCGGCGACCGGGTGTACGTTGACTTCCTGCAGAACCGCCGGGAGCAGACGGTCGTGCCGCCCTACGCCGTGCGGCCGGTCGCCGGTGCGACGGTATCCGCGCCCCTGTCATGGGACGAGCTGGACGCCGATCTGTCGCCGTCCCGCTTCACCCTGGACACGGTTCCCGAACGGCTTGCGCGCACGGGCGACCTGTTCCGCGACGCGCTCGCGAACGGCCAGGACCTCGCCGCCGCCGCCGGCCGGCTGGAGCGCTACCTGAGCCAGTCCTCGCCCCGCCGCCGTTGACCCGGGCACGTATGTACGGAGATGGAGGAGCGGCACGGGGACTGGACTTCTACGATCCCGCGTTCCTTGCCGATCCGTATCCCGAGCTGGGGCGGATCCGGGAGGCGACGCCGATCTTTCGCAACGAGCAGACCGGGCAGTGGATGCTCACGCGGTTCGCCGACGTGTACGAGACGTTGCGGGACCGCCGGCTGGGCCGCGTCTACCACCACCGGTACACCCCTGCCGAGCTGGGGCAGCCGCCTCCCGACCCCCGCTGGGCCTCCTTTCACCAGCACGAGCGATGGTCGCTGCTGAGCCTCGAACCGCCGGACCACACCCGCATCCGGAAGCTGGTCTCCAAGGTGTTCACCTCCCGCTCGGTGGCCGGGCTGGAGCCGGTGATCGCCGGACTCTCACGGGAGCTCGTCGACCGCTGCCGGCAGATGCGGACCTTCGACCTGCTGGCCGACTACGCACAGCCCTACTCCTTGGCCGTGATCGCCGAGGTGCTGGGCGTGCCGCGCGCCGGCACGCAGCGTCTGCTGGACTGGTCGCACGCCATCGTCAAGATGTATGAGCTGTCGGCCTCGGACGAGCTCAAGGCGCGGGCCGACACGGCGGCGGGCGAGTTCATCGACTATACGCGGGCGCTGATCGCCGACAAACGCCGTTCACCGGACGGCCGCCTGGTCTCGCAACTCGTGCGGGTTTCCGAAGGGGATGACCGCCTCAGCGACGACGAGATCGTTTCCACCACCATGGTGCTGCTCGAAGCCGGGCACGAGGCCACGGTCAATGCGCTGGGCAACGGGATGAAGGCGCTGCTGACCCACCCCGAGCAGTGGCGTCGCCTCGTCTCCGGCGAGGTGGGTGCGGCCACGGCGGTCGAGGAGCTCCTGCGCTGGGACTCTCCTCTGCAGATGTTCGCCCGCTGGGTGCTCGAGCCGGGCGTCGAGATCGCCGGCCGCCCGCTGGCCGTGGGAGACCAGGTAGCCATGCTGTTCGGGTCCGCGCAGCGCGATCCCCGCCGGTTCGACCATCCGGACCGCTTCGACGTGGCGCGCGGCGACCCGGCCCACATCGGTTTCGGCGGCGGCATCCACTTCTGCGTGGGAGCGCCCCTGGCCCGCTTCGAGCTGGCCGTCGCCCTGGCCAACTTGGCGGCCAGCATCCCCGACGTGGAGCTGGACGGCGAGCCGGCCTACCATCCGACGTTCGTGATCCGCGGGCTTGCCGAGCTGCGCCTGACGATCGCCGGCCGGGGATGACCGGTAGAGAGGTTGCCGCCGGCGCCGCAGGTTCCCCACACTTAGGGAAGCCATGGAAGACCAGCGCAGCCTGATCAAGACGGGGTCGAACGGCCTGTTCCTGGCCGGCGCCGGGGCCATCGTGCTCCTCGCGAAAGGAATCCTGTTCGCCGGACCGATCGAGTACCTGGTAGCGGGCGCGGCCGCCATCTGGGGCGGCTACATCCTGCTGACCGACCGGACGCGCCGGAACGCCGGACTGGCCAGCCTTGCCGGCGCGGGTGTGCTGGTCCTGCTGGGCGGCCTGTTGCAGGCGGGGGCGGCGGTGACGGGCATCGGCCTGATCGTTGCCGGGGCGGTGTCCTTCTTCTCCAGCCTGTTCCGCAAGCGCGGCTCCTGATCCGGCCCCGCCCGACTCATAGCCGGCGCGCCAACGCCTGAAGCCGGCCAATCCGCAGACCGCGGTCGCCGGTCACTCCGTGATCGCGGGTCACTCCGTGATCGCGGGTCACTCCGTGACCGCGGTCACGGCCTGTTCAGCCAGAATTCGACGCGGCGGTTCTTCCACCGGTTGCGCTCGTCTCCGTGCGGGACCAGCGGCTCGGCGCCGCCCAGTCCGGTGGTGGTCATCCGGCTGGCGTCGATGCCGCGCTCGATCAGCGCGGCGCGCACGGCCTCCGCGCGGGCCGCGGAGAGCGGCAGCAGCACCTCCTCCTGCTCGCGGCGGGCCCTCTCCGCGTCGGCCCAGTGCACGGAGACCGCGTGACCCTCAAGCAGGATGCGGTAGGTGCCGTAGCGGTGCAGAATCTCGGCAAGGCGGTCGAGCGTCCGCAGGTTCCTGCGCGTCTTCTCCGCGTCGCCGAGGCGCCGGTAGTCGGCGGTGTCCGGCGCGAAGGTGATGCTCGATATGCGGATGCGCAGGCGGTCGCCCTCCCGCAACACCAGCACGTCGATCGGTACGACCGCCGACACCACCGTCCGGTTGCCGACGTGATCGAACGCCTCCATCCGCAGCGTGTAGTCGACCGCCGCCTCGACCAGCTCACCCGTCTCACTGGAGAAGCCGCCCCACTCGAAGGCCGGCGGTGGGGCGCTGCCGCGGCCGCTCGACGAGTCGAAGAGCTGCCCCCGCGGGTCCAGGATCTGCAGCGTCCATGACGCGATGCCGCCTTCGTCGTAGGCGTCCAGCAGGATCGTCAGCCTGTCATTCACGCCGTCGTCGTCCGGCGAGAAGGGTAACGACGGCGTGTCGAGCTGCGTCTCGATCGTTGCCCGTGGCGGCTCCGAGTCCATCAGGAAGGGATCGGTGGCAGCTTCGATGGCGTTTCCCTTCACGTACTCGATCCCCAGGGAAGCGCGGAAGAACCCGTCCGGCACCTTGTTGCCGCTGTCGCTGCGCCCGTCCCAGACGATCGCCTCCGGGAGCGGCGCGGCGCCGCGTCCTCCGCCGAAGACGCGCACCGGACTGGCCGTGCCGTCGTAGATCGTCAGCGCCCAGCGGTCGATCTGCACGGACGTGGTGGCGGATATGAAGATGTCGATCGTGTCGCGGTCGCCGTCGCCGTTGGGGGAGAAGGCATCGCCGGCGGCGGAGACCGCCGCGACGGTGGTGACGGTGTCGACCTGGATTCCCTCCAGGACCGCGCTGACGCTGTTTCCTCCGGCATCGACGCTGGCGATACGGTAGGTGTAGCTGCCGTCCGGCACGGCGGCGCCGGCATCGGTGCGGCCGTCCCACACCAGGTCCGGCAGAGGCCCCTCCTCCTGCCACACCCGCCGCAGGACCACGGCACCGTCCCGGTCGTCGGTGATGGTCGCCTCCCACCGGTCTCCGGGCGTCGCCTCGTGCGTCAGCGTGATCGTGTCCCGGCGGCCGTCACCGTCGGGGGAGAACAGCAGATACGGCGCTCCGACGCGCACCGCCGGCGGCTGTGTGTCCAACGTCACGGCCGTACCGGCGACCCGGCTCACGTCCCCTTTCGCGTACTCGACCGTGAACGTCGCCGCGTACGCTCCGTCGTCCACGCGATCCCCCGCGTCGTCACTGCCGTCCCAGGGCAGGCGCATCGGAAAGATCGTCTCGGAGACGCCGCTGTAGGTACGCACCGCATCGCCGCCGGCGTCGGCGATGACCAGCTCCCACGCCTGCAGCGGCAGGTCCTCGGTAACCCGCAACTCGAAGAACATCTCGTCGTCCACGCCGTCACCGTTCGGGGAGAAGCCGGTCGTGGACGCTTCCATCCAGGCTCCGCCCGTACGGGTATCCACGCGGATCGGCGGCAGCTCACCGGTGGTGACGTTGCCGGCGACGTCGGTGCCGCGCACGCGGTAGCGGTACTCGCCGTCCGGCACGCGCTCGCCCTGATCGTCCGTGCCGTCCCAGACCAGGTCGCCGAGCACGGCATCCCGTACCGTGAGCTCGCGGACGACCGTGCCGTCGGCGGCCACCAGCTCGGTGTGCCACTCGTGTTCGGCATCCGTGGCATGGGTGATCCGCAGCACGTCGCGGTTGCCGTCCCCGTCCGGCGAGAACAGGAGGTAGTCGGCCTCGACCTCGAACGTCGGGTAGACCGTGTCCAGGATGATGGGCACGTCCAGCCGGCCCTCGACGACGTCGCCCTTGCGGTAGACGACCGTGAACACCGCGCCGTACTCGCCGTCCTGCGCCATGTCGCCCGTCGTGGTGCGGCCCAGCCAGCGCTGTGTCTCAGGCAGCTCCCGACCGCCGCGGAAGATCCGCACCGGGGCTTCGGACGAGTCGAGGACCGCAAGCGTCCAGGTCTCCACCGGGACGTCCGGCGTCGCCGACAGGATGAACAGCATCTCGTCGCGTTCTCCGTCAGCGTTGGGCGAGAAGGTGGCGGCGGCGCCGGTCCGGTTGGCATCGGCGACCTCCACGCCAGCCTGTGTCGGACGCGTGTCCAGCCGTATCCCCGGCAGGAGAGCGGTGACGCTGTTGCCGGCGGCGTCCGTGGCAGTGACCTGGTACTGGTACGTCCCGTCTGCCGCGGGCGTCCCCTGATCGCCCATGCCGTTCCAGCGGTAATCGGCCACCTGACCCTGCCAGCTCGCGGTGGCGACCGCCATGCCGTCCTGGTCGATGAAGCGAGCCTCCCAGATCTCCTCGCTGCTCGACGCCTGCTTGATGAGCAGCTCGTCCTTGACGCCGTCGCCGTCCGGCGAGAACAGGAGATCGTCCGTGCTCGCTTCGATCGTCGGATACGTCGTGTCGAGCGTGATCGGCCCGCCTTCGGCGGACGCGCTGGTGCCGTTGGCGTAGCGCACGGCGAGCCGCACCGAGTACTCGCCGTCCGGAAACGGCTTGCCGTCGCCCGCCAGGCCCGTCCACGCGAAGCGCTCGACCGCCGTGCGGCCACGTTCCCGATACCAGACGGTGCCGGCCGTGTCGGTGATCTCGAGTTGGGCCGACTCGATGCTGTCGGTGACCGAGAGCTCGGGAGTGATCTCCACCGTGTCGTGGATCCCGTCGCCGTTCGGGGAGAAGTGCGTACGGCCGGCCTGCAGCGAAGCCGTCGCTTCGCGGGTGTCGACGGTGAAGGCGAGCGGCCCGGAGGAGTATCCGTTGCCGGCGCCGTCGCGGCCCGACAGCTCGTAGATGAAGCGGCCGTCGGCGACCGGCCTGCCCAGGCCGTCGCGGCCGTCCCACCGGAAGGTGGCGCTGGCGATCGGCGCGCGCTCCGACCACACCGGCTCACCGTGCTCATCCGTGATCGATACCAGCCATGTCCCGTCTCCGGACGCCTCCTGAGTCACCAGCAGGACATCGCGGACGCCGTCGCCGTTGGGCGAGATCGTCTCGTAATGGAGTTGCACGAACGCGTCCGGTGGCGTGACGTCCAGCGTGAACGGCGGCGACGCGACGACCCGCGCGCTGCCGTTCGCATACCGGGCGGACAGCACCAGCGTGTAGTCTCCCTCGGCGATCACCGCTCCCTCATCGTCGCGCCCGTCGAAGCGCAGCGGTTGCGGAACCGGCGCCGGCCCGGACAGGGTGCGCATCACCCGTGCGTCCGCATCGCGGACCTCCGCCTGCCAGTCGACCAGGCGGTCGCCCACGTCGATGGTGACGGGAAAGACCATCTCGTCGAGAACGCCGTCGCCGTTCGGAGAGAACGCCGGCAGCGCCAGGTCGATCTCCAGCCGCTTGGTCACGGTGTCGATGACGATGCCGTCGACGGTGACGACCGTGTCGTTGCCGGCCAGGTCGAGTGCGCTCATCCGGTAGCGGTAGGTGCCGTCCGGGAGCACACGCCCGTCGTTGTCCCGGCCGTCCCAGAGGAAGTCCGCCGGCGGCCCGTCGGTCCACACGAACGTGCGGACCACCGCCCCGACGCTGTCGAAGAACCTCCCGGACCAACGTACCTCGCTCGACCCGGTCTGCAGGATCGGCAGCCGGTCCCTGCTGCCGTCGCCGTCGGGGGAGAAGATCAGGTACTCGGCCTCGACGGTGACCGCCGGCGGGGTGTCATCCACCATGACCTGCCTCGGCTCGGAGCGCCCGGTGTTGCCGAAGTCGTCGGTGACCTCCAGGACGAAGCGATAGACGCCGTCCGGAACCCGCGCGCCCCGGTCGTCGCGGCCGTCCCAGGTGAAGGACTCCGGCACCTCGATCGAGGCGCTCGCCTGCAGCCCCAGGTCGATCAGCAGGCGCGGCACCACGTCCGGGATCGGCTCCCCGCTGTCGCCATCCATGGTACGCACCGTCCGGCCGTCCTCGTCGCTGATCACCAGGCGGTACGCCGCGACCACTGCGCCGGCCTGCTGAACGTCGACGGCGGTCACCAGACTGGTCGTGTCGTTCTCGCCCGGCGAGTGAGCCGGTGAGAAGTGCGGGGGAACGGCGTTGACCGCCACCGCCGGAGCAGGCTGCTCGTCACCGCCCAGTGCGGCCAGCCAGCCTGCCGCGCCCACCAGCAGGGCGCCGGCGACCAGGAGCCGCGCACGGCTCACCGGGCAGCGGCTGACGCACGGTGCCGCCACGGCCCGGCGGCGAGTCAGCGTAGGTGCCGTTTCCGAAGGCATCCTGCCGGCGCTACCACCGATACCGTTCAGGCAACGCGATGCTCGCCAAGCACGTCGAAGTCGATCTCGATGCCCAGTCCCGGTGCATCCGGAACCACGACCTGCCCGTCGTCATCCAGGGTGAGCTTGGGACTGAACAGACGCCCGCGCAGGGGATCGATCGTCTCCCGGTAATACTCCAGGATCAGGCCCCCTTGCACGGCCGCCACCAGGTGGACGTGGATCTCCTGTGCGCCGTGCGGCGCGATCGCGAGATCGTGGGCGGCCGCCAGCGCGGCGACGTTCATGAACTCCGTGATGCCGCCGACGATCTGGGCGTCGACGTTGAGGATGGCCGCGCCGTCGTGCTCGATCAGATCCCGAAACCCGTAGCGGGTGTACTCGTTCTCACCGGTCGCGATCGGGATGCTGGTGGCCGCGGCCACGCGAGCATGTCCCCGGTAGTCGTCGGGCGCCACCGGCTCCTCGAACCAGAAGACGTCGAACTCCTCGATGCGCCGGGCGAAGTCGATCGCCTGGTAGGCGCTGTAGGCGTTGTTCGCATCGACCAGCAGGGAGATTTCCGGGCCGATCGCGTCACGCACCGTGCGCACGCGCTCGACATCCTCCGGGATCGGCACGGCTCCGACCTTCATCTTCACCGCCCGCGCGCCGAGCTCCAGGTTCTCTTCCATCTCCTGGGCCAGCTCGCGCAACCCCTTGCCTTCCTCGTAGTAGCCGCCGGCGATGTAGGCGGGGATTCGGTCGGTGTAGCCGCCGAGCAGGTGGTGGACGGACCGGCCGGTCGCCTTGCCGATCAGGTCCCACAGCGCCACGTCGAGCGCGCTGATGACCTGCGTCGACATGCCCCGCCGCCCGACGATCTTGGGCTCCCACATGTCGTCCCAGAGCCGGCGATAGGCGAAGGGATCGCGGCCGACGAGCGCCTGCCGGAAGTGCCCGACCAGCGCCTGGGCGATGGCGCCCGGCCGGCCGGCGGCGGTTCCGCCGGTCCAGCCGACGCCGGTGACTCCTTCGTCGGTGTGGATGAGGACCGGCGTGAAGGTCACGTCGGTGTAGGTGTACTTGCCGTTGCTGATCGGCACGGGGCGCGGCCACGCGTAGCAGCGCACCTCGACATCGGTGATTTTCATACGCTACCGATCATAGGCGCCCGGCTGTCACGGGCCAAGGTCCCGGGCCATCACCGCGGTGGTCTTCCGCGACCGCACTCGCGGTTTCCGCCGACGAAGACCCCACACCTCCATCTTCGGCAGGTCCGGGCATCTTCGGCACCTCGGCCCGAGTCCCACGGGCGAAATTGACAATCCGACCGGTGGCTCGCTACCGTCCGCCCCCGTGGCGGCGGGTACAGCCGAGGACACGATTCCCAAGCTGTTCGCGCGCGTCTGCCACGAGCACGGCCTGATAGCGGCCCAGCTCAGCAAGGACGCGCGGGGCCGGTTCCAGCCCACCTCGTACTCGGAGCTCTTTGCCGAGGTCGGCGACTTCGCCGCCGGCCTGCAGGAGTTGGGCGTACGCCGCGGAGACCGGGTCGGCCTCCTGGCCGACAATCGCCGGGAGTGGCTGGTCGCCGACCTGGCGATCCTGGGGCTGGGCGCCGCCGACGTGCCGCGCGGCGCGGACAGCACCGCCGACGAGTTCCGCTTCATCCTGGCGCAGGTCGACGCACCGGTGTGCCTGGTGGAAGACGGCGCGCAACTCGACAAGGTGCTGTCGGTGCGGGACGACCTGCCGGCGCTGCGTACCATCGTGGTGCTGGATCCGGAGATCTCGTCGCGCGAGGAACGCGACGGCGTGCTGGTGATCCCGTACGCGCAGGTGCTCCGCGTGGGGCGCATCGTCACCGAGCTGCAGCCCGGATTCTATCGCCACCACCTCGAGCGGGGCACGGCCGACGACGTGGCCACCATCATCTTCACCTCCGGGACCACCGGCGAACCCAAGGGTGTGGTGTTGTCGCACCGCAACTTCGTGTTCCAGACCGGATGCATCCCTGAGTTCCTGACCACCGAGCCCGGGCAGATCTGGCTCAGCGTCCTGCCGGTCTGGCACTCCTTCGAGCGGATCTTCGAGTACTGCACGATCGCCAGCGCCACCACGCTGGCCTATTCCAAACCGATCGGCAGCGTCCTGATCGCGGACATGGCGGCGGTGCGCCCGCACTGGATGGCGTCGGTCCCACGCATCTGGGACGCCGTCCGCTCGGCCGTGTACCGCAACGCCGAGCACGAGGGCGGCCTCAAGAAAGCGCTGTTCGGCCTGTTCGTCGCCACCGGAAGCGCCCACACGCGCGCCCGCTCACGGGTGCGCGGACTGATGGCCCATCTCAAGCCCCGCTCGCGCGGGGCCGAGCAGGCAGGCGGCCTGGTTCCCCTCGTGCTCCTGTCGCCGCTGAAGGCGCTGGGCGCGGCGCTGGTGTTCTCGAAGATCAAGGCGCGGCTTGGCGGCCGTTTCCGCGGCGCCATCTCGGGCGGCGGAGCCCTTCCCGACTACGTGGACGAGTTCTTCGCTGCCGCCGGCGTGCTGCTGCTCAACGCCTACGGCCTGACCGAAACGGCCCCGGGTGTGGCGATCCGGCCGGAGTCGGCGCCGGTGTCCGGCACGGTCGGACGGCTGTTGCCGGGCACGGGACTGCGCATCGTCGACGACCAGGGACGGCACCTGGGGCCCGGCGAGCTCGGCGTCGTGCACGTGCGCGGGCCGCAGGTGATGCAGGGCTATTACAAACGCCCCGATCTGACCGAGGCGGTCCTGCACGACGGCTGGCTGGACACCGGCGACCTGGGCATGACGACGGTCGACGGCGACCTGATCATCCGCGGCCGCGCCAAGGACACCATCGTGCTGATGGGCGGCGAGAACGTGGAGCCCGCGCCGATCGAGGAGCGCATGCAGGAGTCCAAGTACATCGACCGCGCCGTGGTGATCGGCCAGGACCAGCGATCCCTCGCGGCGCTGGTCGTGCTGAACGAGGAGGCGGTCACCGAGCACGCGGCCGGCGCCGGCATCAAGGGCGACCTGCAGGCGCTGGCCGAGCATCCGCAGATCCGCAAGCTCCTCCAGTCGGAGGTCGGCGCCCGCGTCTCGGCCGCCAATGGATTCAAGCCGTTCGAACGGGTTTCACGCATCCATCTGCTGCACCGGCCGTTCGAGGTCGGCCGTGAGCTGTCGCACAAGCAGGAGGTCAAGCGCGCCGCCGTGGCCGAGCTGTACGCCGAGCAGATCGCTCGGCTGTTCGCCTGACGCCGGTGTCCTCGGTGCGGGTCGCCGCCCGCGACCTGGAGCGGTTCGTGGCCGCGACCCTCCGGGCCGCCGGCGCCACGGAAGAGGACGCCGCGTGCGTGGCGCAGGCACTGGTGGCCGCGGACGTGGCCGGACACGCTTCGCACGGGATCCTTCGCGCGCCGGCGTACCTGGAGGGGATCGACCAAGGGACCATCGACCTGCGCGCGCGGCCCGAGCTGACCGGAGAAGACGGCGCCACCGCCCGCGTCGACGGTCACGACGGCTTCGGGCAGATCGCCGGCCGTTTCGCGATGGAGATCGCGATCCGCAAGGCGCGCGAGCACGGGGTGTCGTGCGTGGCGCTGGTCCGTACCACCCACGTCGGCCGGCTCGGCGACTACGTGGAGATGGCCGCGGAGGAAGGAATGGTCGGGTTGGCCTTCTGCACGGCCACCAGCGCCAACGGCCGCGTCGCCCCGTTCGGCAGCATGGAGGCCGTGTTCGGGACCAATCCGTTCGCCGCGGCGATCCCGTCCGCGGACGGCCGCACGGTGCTCTGCGATTTCGCCACCAGCGCGGTGGCCGAAGGCAAGCTGCAGATCGCGGTGAACAAGGGACAGCCGGTCCCGGAGGGGTGGCTGCTCTCGCCCGACGGCAAGCCCACCACCGACCCGGGCGACCACTACGCGGGCGGCCCGCTGCTGGCGTTCGGCGGCTACAAGGGCTCCGGCCTGGCCATCGTCACCGACCTGCTCGGCGGCGTCGTGGCCGGCAAGGGCACCCCCGCCCTGCCCGGCCTGGTGGCGGGCAACGGCGTCCTGTTCATCGTCATCGACATCCGCCGCCTGCACCCGCTGGACGAGGTGCTGGCCGGCGTCGCGGCGCACAGCGGCATGATCAGAAGCGCCGCGCCCGCGCCCGGTGTCGATGCGGTCATGGTGCCGGGAGATCCGGAGCGGCGCGCCGCCGCCGAGCACGAGCGGCGTGGCATCCCGATCGATCGGGCTACTTGGCGCTCCCTGACGGAGGCCGCGGCTCAGCGCGGGGTCGCGGCCCCGCCGGTCAAGGCCGATCCGGACGATC
This sequence comes from Spirochaetia bacterium, assembly GCA_965202935.1. GTDB lineage: Bacteria > Spirochaetota > Spirochaetia > SZUA-6 > Bin103 > CATQHW01. The sequence continues at coordinate 5,581,844 of OZ241879.1, read as the reverse complement.
CGTAGCCGCCAGCCCGAGCTCGCATCACGCCACCGCCCCCAGCCCGTTCTTCGCGACCAGCGTCAAGAGCTTCAGGGAAGCGCCCTGCGGACGCTTCTCGCCCCGTTCCCACTGGCCGATCAGACCGGTGGTCACATTGAGATGGCGGGCAAAGACCGCTTGGCTCGCATTTTCCCTCATCCGCAGCGCGCGGATCTCTTCCGGTGACATCTCCTCGACCGGCGTGAGGCACATCTCGTCGAACTCCCTCATCGTGCGCTTCGTCATCACGCCCGCCTCCGTCATGCCGAGGGCGGTCTCGTGCACTGCTGCCAGCGCATCGCTTCGGTACTCCTTAGCCATCGCAATCCGGTACTCGCAAACCCCGTGCAAGGCCTCCTATCTTAGCCTATAACACTGAGTGCGGTAGTTATCAAGCCTCGGCGGCGGCGGCCAACCCGAGATCGATCGCGCGGAGCTGCAGCCGGATCGCCACGCGCGGGTCCACCGGCTCGACGCCGAAGCGCGCAAGCTCGTCCGTCACCGGGACGCCGCGCTGCGCCCTCATCGTCATGTCGGGAAGCCGTGCCCGTAGCGCCGCATAGCCACCCGCCCGCCTCCCCACGCGGAACAGCGGCACCTCCGTGACCAGGCACAGCGGCGCCTGCGACCCAAGCGCCGTTCGGGCGACCTGCTCCATCGAGCTGTCGTGGAACAGTGCGGCGGTCTCCGGGTCCCCGGCAGCCCGGAAGTGCGCACGCATTGCCGCGCCGGTCGGGGTTGTGGCGAATCCCGCTCCCAGGTAGTGGAACCCCTTCTCGCCGCGACGGTCCTCGTCGTGCAGCCCGATTCCGCACACAGCCGCCGCAGCGCTGAACGCCCGCCGCAGCCGTGTCGTGCGGGTGATCCAGCGGCGGTCGATGAGGAGTGCGGCACCTTCGGCGAAGGCCATCCCGTGCAGACTGGCGTGCAGCCGGACTGGAGCCGCTCCTCCCAGGAACGCCGTCACCGCCGCGTTCTCCGGCCGCATCGCCGGAAACCCGAACTCCACGTCTCGTCCCGGTGCCTCGCGCAGCACGCCGCCCAGGAATGCGTCGACCGACGGCCAGCACTCCATCCACGTGCGATTGGCGTGCTCGCCGTCAGGATTCACGTGCGGAACGACCCACAGCCGCCACCCACGCAGCACCGCCTCCAGAGCCGGCTCGGGCCGCGCGGCGGCGGCGATGAGCAGGCGCAGGGTCTCGGGACCCACCGGCTCGTCGGCGTGCGCGCCGCCGATCAGCGTCGCGCGCCGGCTGCCGGTGCCGATCACGGCGCCCAGCACCGGCCGGCCCGCCTCACTGATTCCGATCGTCCTGACGCCGCTGTGGTGGCCGGCCGCCCTCCGCCACTCCGCACCGGTCGTGAAGCTCCCGCGCCAGCGGGCGGCCAAGGTCGTGAGCGACGACACGTCGCGCCACATCATCAGGGCATGGTACAGCTATGTCAGGCTCGATGGTCGGCAGGATGCACAAGATCTGGCGCGACCGGACGCTGATCGGGGCGTCCTGCCTGCTGGTCGTCGTGGGCGTAGCAACCGGTTGCTCAGGACCAAACGCCGCGCCCGCAGTTGCCTCCATCGCTTTCGTCGGTACTCCGGCCAGGGGTGATACCTATGAGCTCGGCGAGAGGGTCGAGGTGGTGGTCAAATTCGACAGAGAGGTGATGCCAACCGGCACGCCACGGGTCGCCCTGACCATCGGTGAGGAGACGAGGCACGCGACCTTCTCTGGATGGAACATTAACCGGTCTGTGTACTCCGAGCTCTCCTTCAACTACACCGTGGATGCGGCGGACCGTGATGAGGACGGGATCAGCATCCCGGCCAACGCGCTGATCCTCGACAGCGGAACCATCATCAGGGGACCCGAGGGCGCCGACGCCGATCTGACGCACGCGGCAGTAGCCGCCGAGCGCGGTCGCAAGGTGGACGGCAGCTCGGTATCGCCGCCAGCGGTGAAGGAGATCTCCTTCGGCTCCTCTCCGTTACGCGATGAGACCCACGAACGTGGAGAAACGATTTGGGTATTCGTTGTGTTCGACAGGGTGGTGTCGGCGACCGGCAATCCCCGGGTGGCGTTGACCATCGGTACGGAGACGCGGCACGCAAGCTTCCGGATCGGTCCTCCTGTCAGTCGCTCTCTGGACTTCCGCTACACCGTGCAGGCGGCGGATCGTGATGAGGACGGGATCAGCATCCCGGCCAACGCTCTGATCCTCGACAGCGGAACCATCACGGCGGCCGACGGTACTACCGATGCCGACTTGAGCCATGGTGCGGTTGCCCCGGACCCCGCGCGCAAGGCAAGCGGCAGTTTGGTGTCGCCGCCAGCGGTGACGAGGATTATCATGTCCCCCCCGGCAAGAGGTGACACCTACGGACTGGCGGACACCATTCTGGTGACCGTCTACTTCCACAAAGCGGTGACCATGACCGGTGATGCGGCCCATGTAGCGCTGAACATCGGGGGACGGATGCGGTACGCGACCCCGTGGGCAAGCGGGTTGCCGATCTTCAGCTACACCGTGCAGAAGCGTGACCGTGATAGAAACGGGATCAGCATCCCAGCCAACGCGCTGGTCCTCAACGGCGGACCCATCACGGCGGCCGACGGCGTGACCGACGCAGATCTCACGCACGCAGCCATTCCCGGCGAGCGTGGCTGGAAGGTAAACGGCAGATTGGTCCGGCCCGCGGCAGTGCAGGGTGTCTCCTTCGTTTCCTCCCCGGCGAGGGACAACGAGTACGAACTCGGGGAGACCGTCGAGGTGAGAGTTGATTTCGACGGAGGGGTGCAGTCGACCGGGACTCCCCGGCTGGCGCTGACCATCGGGACGGAGACGCGGCACGCTACCTTATACGGATTGAACGATCACTTCTCGCTGCACTCCTCTCTGCGCTTCAAGTACGCCGTTCAGGCGGCGGACCGTGACGACGACGGGATCAGCATCCTGGCCAACGCGCTGGCTCTCAACGGCGGAACGATCACGGCCGCCGACGGCGTGACCGACGCAGATCTCACGCACACGGCGGTAGCCGAGCGCGGCCCCAAGATGAACGGCAGTCTGATCTCGCCGCCGGCGGTGAAGCGTATCTACCTCATTTCCTACTTCGGGAGCGATGATACGTACGAACTCGGAGAGACGCTTGAGGTACGCGTTGAGTTCGACAGAGCTGTAACGGCAACAGGCAATCCCCAGGCGGCGTTGACCATCGGATCCGAGACGCGTTATGCAGCTCTCTCCGCACGAGGCAGCGAAAGTCTGCGGTTCGAATACACGGTGCAGGAAGGTGACCACGATGGGGACGGGATCAGCATCCCGGCCGACGCTCTGGTCCTCAACGGCGGGACCATCAAGCACGCCGCCGACCACACAATCGATGCCGACCTTACCCATGACGCGGTGGCCGCCGACCCCAACGGAAAGGTGAACGGCGGCCGTGAAGGTCCGTGAGTGAACGGGCCGTCGACTGCCGTGGTGCAGGTGCGGGTCGGCCCCTTGAAAGACTGGCCTGACAGGAGCCGCGGCGCCGACGTGCGCTACCTCTCGCCCCGTCGGTGACGCCGACGCCCGGTACCGTCAGGGTGTCTTCCCAAGTTCCACCCGGGGCTCCAGGACCTGCAGCTTCGACAAGGAAACGACATGCGGCGTTACCTTCGCAGCGCACAGGCACCGCTGTAACGAGCCAGATCGTTGGGTAGTGTAGCAGTTTGAAACTGCTACACTACCGGTCGTTGACCGCAATCTCGCACACTTCTTCCGTGCTCAGGGCATCAGGCGGACTTGCCGCTCGCGGGCCGTATCCGCCAGACTCCCGGCTGCCGGTATGACCCACGACGACGGCCGCGACGGCAAGGCGGTCACACTCGGACTCGATCCCAGCTTCGGCTTCGGCGACCGGATCGGCCTGGCGACGCCCGGCCACGTGCAGGCCCTGCGCGCGGCGGGGGTGCCGATCCAGCCGATCTTTCCGCAGCAGTCGATCCGCGAGATGCAGCGTACCGGGCGGACGCCCGACGACGTGATGGGCGACGCGCTGGCCGGCATGGCGCAGGCCGGCTGGGACGGTCGGACGGGGGCGGACGCCGATCACCTGAAGACACCGGACGACGTGGCGGTGACCACGGCGTCCGGATTCACGTTCTTCACGATCGACCCCTCCGACGCGGTGGACGAACACGCCGACCGCTACGACGAGGCGACCCTGCGCGAGCGCTATGCAGCCGTGCGCGCACAGGTCGACTGGGTCTCCGACTACCGCGGGCGCACGGTGACGCTGCCGGGAGACCTGACGCTGGAGCTCACGGAGGAGGCGTGCCTGCGCTGTGCGGTCAAGTACGGCCCCGCCCTCAACCACGCGGCCGACCTGGCCGGAGAGATCCGTTCCCGCAACGCCGGCCGCGACTACGAGATCGAGCTCTCGGTCGACGAGACCGAGCAGCCCACCACCTTGGCCGAGCACTACATCATCGCCGACCAGTGCCGGCGGCGCGGGGTACCCCTGGTGGCTCTGGCGCCGCGCTACATCGGCGACTTCGAGAAGGGCGTCGACTACAAAGGGGACGTACAGGCCCTGGAGCGGTCGCTGCGGGAGCACTTCGCCATCGCCCGTCACTTCGGCCCGTACAAGCTGTCGCTGCACTCCGGTTCGGACAAGCTGTCGATGTACCCGGCGCTGTCACGCGCCACCGGGGGATGCTTCCACGTGAAGACCGCTGGCACCTCCTACCTGGAAGCGCTGCGGGTGGTCGCCCGGCATGACGAGGCGCTGTTCCGGCGGATCATCACCTTCGCGCGTTCGCGCTACGACACCGACAAGGCCACCTACCACGTGTCGGCCTCGGTGGAGCGGGTGCCACCTCCCGAGGACCTGGGCCCGTCGGAACTCGAGACCGTTTACCTGGAGCGCTGGCAGGACGTGCGCGCCGGCACGGGATTCAGCGAACCGGGCCGCCAGATCCTGCACTGCACCTTCGGCTCCACGCTGACCCATCCCGATCTCGGGCAGGCCGTCCGATCGGTGCTGGACGCGCACCCCGACACCTATACCGAGGTGCTGGCCGAGCACTTCGCCTACCACCTGCGCAGCTTGGCCGCCGGTCTCTGACCCTCAGCCCATCGCTAGCAGCGCTCGAACCGCCAGGTTGCCCGCCGCCAGCATGGCCAGCCCCATGGCGGCGGCGCGAAAGGCGCGCTCGGGCAGGCGGCGGACGATCAGGACGCCGAGCGCCGCGCCGGCAAGCACCACCGGCGCCGCCACCGCGTTCAGCGCCAGCGTGGCGCCGGTCATGGTCCCGATCGCCAGGTGAAACGGCACCTTCAACACGTTGAGGATGAAGTAGTACCAGGCGCCGGTGCCCATGAACTCGTGCTTGGGCAACCGCATCGCCAGCAGGTAGGCGGTGAGGATCGAGCCGGAGGCGTTGCTGATCATCGAGGTGGCGCCCGCCAGGATGCCGAGCGCGATGGCGACCGCGGCCCGGCTGCCGGCGGCCGCCTCCTGCTGCGCGGGCGCACGCTCCGCGGCCCCGCGCAACCTGCGCAGCGGCCGCCACGTCGCCGCTGCTCCCGCTGCGACGGTCGTCACGACGATCAGCGCGATCAACAGGCGGAGCTGCGTGTCGTCGATCACGCGCAGCAGCACCGTCCCGGCGACGATGCCGCCGAACGCGGCCGGCACCAGCTTCACCAGGTACGAGCGGACCACGTGGCGGCGGAAGTACACGATCGCGACCACGTCCGCGACGATCAGCAGCGGCAACACGATCGCCACCGACGCACGGACCGGGAACGCCGTCGCCATGATGGGCGCAACGACCGTTCCCAACCCCGGCAGACCGGTCTTGGTGATCCCGACCAGCAGGGCTCCGCCCAGCAGCGACCCCCACTGCAGCACCGTCAAGGAAAGCAGGGCACGATCCTTTCAGCGTGGGCCCACAGCCTGCGTGGCCGGGGAAAACCGGGGTAGGATCGGCCCACCGCAATGTTGTTTCTGCTCGGAGAGGCGCTGCAGAACGTCTACGGTCCGTTTCGCCTGATGAGCTCCCACTTCGTCGTGGCCGGCGCCGCGCTGGTCCTGTCCTCGCTGGCAACCTGGATACTGCTTCCCCGGACCAGCGGACTTCTGCCACGCGATCGAGGCCGGGAGTTCGCGGTGGACAAGGAAGCGGCACTCGGCAAGCCGACCGGCGCGGGGCTGGTGTTCTGCCTCGTGTTCGCGGTCGTCGGCGTGCTCACCGCGCCGCTCGAGCTCGCCTATCTGGGAGTGCTGGCCTGCGTGACGCTGGCCATGGTCGCCGGCTACCTGGACGATCGCAGCGCGGGCGGCTGGCACGAATACCGCAAGGGACTCGTCGACCTGGCTGTATCGCTGGTAGCCGCCGTGCTGCTGTGCAATACCCATCCCGCGCAGATCTGGCTTCCGTTCACCGCGGCGGTCGTGACCGTCCCGCCCTGGCTCTGCATCGCCGGCGGCACCCTCCTGATCTGGGTCGCGATCAACGCCACCAACTGTACGGACGGCGTCGACGGCCTCTCCGGGACGCTGGCGATCCAGGCGCTGCTCAGCCTGGGCGGGCTGCTCTACTTCGTGCTCGGCAATGTCGACATCTCCGCGTACCTGCTGCTGCCGCACTACGCCGACGGCGCGAAGTGGGCGATCCTGTCGTTCGCGATGGTAGGCTGCCTGACCGGTTACCTGTGGTACAACGCCCACCCCAGCCAACTCCTCATGGGCGATGCCGGATCACGGGCGGTGGGGTTGCTGCTCGGCGTCCTGGTCATCAAGTCCGGAAATCCGTTTCTGATCTTCATCGTGTCCGGCGTGCTGCTGGTCAACGGCGGCACCGGGTTGATCAAGGTCGCGTTGCTGCGCTTCCTGCGCATCTCCATCTTCTCCAAGCTGCGCTTTCCGCTGCATGATCACATGCGCAACAACCTGGGCTGGTCCAGCCCCCAGGTCATGGTGCGTTTCACGCTCGTACAGATCATGTTCACGCTCGTCTCGCTGGTGGTCCTGATCAAGGTGCGCTAACGGCCTTCTGTCCGGTGCTCCGCGGACCCGGAGGCTCCGTCGTGGCTCTCCAGGGGCGCACCGCAGTGAGGGCAGAAGCCGCCCCCGGCCTCGGCCTCCCCGTCCCCGCCGTCCTTGCGGCGCTTGGCAAGCTCCTCGATGAAGCCGGAGCTGACGATCCCGGTCGGCACCGCCACCAGGCCGATGCCCATCACCGCAACCAGGCCGCTCAGCAGCCGGCCCCAGCCGGTGACCGGAACCACGTCGCCGTAACCGATGGTGGTCAGGGTGACGACCGCCCACCACAGCGACGACAGGATGTTCGGGAACTTGTCCGACTGCGCCTCGCCCTCGATGTAGTACATGAGGATGGAGGCCACCAGCAGCACCAGGGCGGTCATCATGACCGTGATCAGCAGTTCGTCGCGCCGGTCCCGCAGCACCTTGCCGAACAGCGACACGGACCGCAGGTAGCGGCCGAGCTTCAGCAGGCGGAGGAACCGCGCGATACGCAGCACCCGCACGAAGCGCAGGTCGACCGCGATCAGGAACGGCAGGTAGAACGGGACGATCGCCAGCAGGTCGATCAGCCCTGCCGGCGAGACCGCGAAGCGCAGCGCGCCGGCCAACCCTCCCTGCCCCGGACGCCGGTAGCGGGCGGTCCACAGACGCAGCAGGTACTCGACCGTGAACAGGACCACCGAGACGGCCTCCAGCACGTACAGCACGCGCTTCAGCCCCGGAGTCACCCACGGCAGCGTCTCGATGACGATGGCCAGCACGTTGACGCCGATCACGCTGATGATGGCGATGTCCACCACCGCGCTCACCCGATCGTCATCGCGCGCGCGCTCCAGCACCTCGTACAGGCGCCGCCGTACCGGCACAGCCACCGTGGGGTTCGCCATCGTGGGGTTTGCCATCGACTCGGTTGACTGTAAGTCCTGGCGTGTTTAGCGTAAACACATCGCTATGCAGACGATCCTCGCTACGCTCACGCTGGTCGTCGAGAAGGTTCCCCACTTCGCGGTCGGCATGCTGCTGGTGTTCGTGGGCAAGCTTTTCTACAACCTCACCACCCGCTACCACATCGACCACGAGATCGCGGACAACGGCAACGACGCCATCGGCCTCAGCTTCGGCGGCTACCTGCTGGGGCTGGGGTTCGTGATCGCGGCCGCCGCCCGCGGGTCCGGGGGAGAGATGCTCACCGACCTGGTCAACCTGGTGGTCGTGGGCGTCATCGCCATCCTCCTGCTGCGCCTGAGCGGCATCATCAACGACCGGCTGGTGCTGCACGCGTTCTCGACCGAGCACGAGATGGTGCAGGAGCGCAGCGCCGGGACCGGCGTCGTGGTCGGCGGCATGACCGTGGCCACCGGCCTGATGATCTCCGGCGTGATGGAGGGGCAGAGCGCCAACTACCTGGCGCTGGTGCGCGACATCGCCGTCTACTGGCTCGTCGGCCAGGCCCTGCTGGTGCTGGACGGCCTGGTGTTCCAGGCGATCACCAGCTACGACGTGCACGGCGTGATCGAGGACGACAAGAACGTCGCTGCCGGCGTGAGCTTCGCCGGCTTCCTGGTCGCGCAGGGCGTCATCGTGCGCACGGCGGTCGCCGGCGCCGGCAGCGACCTGGGCGCCGAGGTGCTGATCACGGCGGTGATCGCCATCTGCGGCCTGATCCTGCTGGTGATCGGCCGGGTGATCGCCGACCGGGTCTTCCTGCCGCGCGCCGCCCTGTCCGACGAGGTGCGGGCCAAGCGCAACACGGCCGCGGCCGCGATCGCCGCCGCCAGCTTCATCGTCGTGGCGCTGATGTACTCCGGGGCCGCCGATCCGAACGTGGCGCTGGCACCGCTCGCGGAGGGCGCCGCCACACCGTGATCCGCCCTCGCCCGGCCGCCGGCAAGGTGGCCTGCGCCATCGTGATCGCGAGCATCCTGCTGCTGGTGGCCGACGATGCCTTCGCCCGCCGCATGGGCGGCTTCTCGGGCGGACGCTCGTTCTCCAGCTTCGGCTCCTCGCGCTCCTTCTCGTCGCGCTCCACCCGCTCGGCATTCGGCTCCAGCCGCCGCACCTCCACGACCCGCAGCACCCTGTCCGGCACCCGCGGCGTGTCGTCGCGCTCGAACACCTCGGGCGTCAGCCGCTCCCAGTACGAGCGCTCCCGCGCCGCCGGCACCACGTTCCAGAACCGCTCACAGGCCGAGTCCGCCTTCCGGCAGCGCAACGCCGGCCAGTTCCCGTCGCGCTACGCCACGCAGCCGTCCACCCGGCCGAACCACATCCCGCAGAGCACGCGGGTGGACGGCCGCAACGTCAACGTCACCTACAACGCCGGCCTCGGCGGCTACGGCTACCTGCACCCGACCCTGGGCACCTGGATCCTGTACAACGCGATGACGGATGCCGCCATGATGAGCATCCTCATGAGCCGCGGCGGCTACTACTACGGCGGCGCCCCCGGCACCTACTACGGAGGGGGTGGTGGGTTCTTCACCGGGCTGATCCTGATCCTGCTGATCGCCGGGGTCATGTGGGTGCTGCTGCGCTCGGCCAGTCGCCGTCACTGATCGCGCGGCGCGTGCGGAGAGCCTGAGCATGAGCGGGCGCACCCCGCCCGAAGCCCGCAACCGGGGCCGCGGGCTGTTGGGCGGGCTGTTCGGACGCAGATCCCGGGCCGAGCCGGAAGGAAGGGCGACCTCCACCGCCGATCCGCGCTTCTGGCGGCAGTTGCGCGGCGGCGCGGTGACCCTGCGTGACTTTCAGGCCATGGCTGCGGCGGCCGAGCGCGGCCTGGCCACCGACGGGCTCGACTTCCAGATCGCTCACAAGCGCGCCATCGAGGTGCGTTCCACGGCCGGCACCGTCATCGCCGAGTACCTGCTGTTCGATCTCACAAGCGCCGACACCATCGAGTTCCTGCTGGCGGTCATCCACGGCGACGCCCTGGAGTTGCGCGCCTACTTCATCGCCGAAGGGCTGAAGCCCGGGTCGCGGGCGGCGGCGATCGACGCCGGAGGCGCTTGGCTCTTCGCCGAGCCCCCGGACCCGGACCGGTTCGTCCCGGCCGAGATCGAGTTCGCGCGCTATCCGGCCGCGCCGCCTCTCGTGGACGCCAACGGCCGTGAGGTCGAGGCGGAATTCGTCGGCCATGATCGTGCCCTGTACGGCGACTACGCCGACCGCGACGGCACGCGCGTCCCCGTGATCCTGGTCGAGTACGAGACCCGGGCCGACATCCCGAACCCGTTGCTGCTGATCGTCGAAGAGGGAGGCCTGGACGCCAACGGCGACTCGATCCCGGAGGGCGGCTTCATGACGGTGCTCATGGGCAGCAAGATCGACCGCAGCGAGGTGGAGGTGTTCCCGGAGTGAGCGGCTCTCTTTCCTTCTACAGCGACAACAGCTCCGGAGCCCATCCGGAAGTGCTTCAGGCAATCGAAGCCGCCAACCGCGGGCACGCCCTGGGCTATGGCGAAGACGAGCACACGCGCCGTGCCGAAGCCGCGTTCGCCCGGCACTTCGGCGACGACGCGCAGGTGCTGTCGGTCGTCAACGGCAGCGCCGCCAACGTGGTGGCGGCGGCAGCCTGCTGCCGGCCGTACGAGGCGGTGATCACCACGTCGTACGCGCACCTGGCATGGGCGGAGTGCGGGGCCATCGAGCGGCTGGTCGGCTGCAAGGTGATCGAGGTCCCGCACGAGCACGGCAAGATCGACCTGGACGCGGTGCGACGCCTGGTCGGCGCCGATGCCGACGTGCACACCAGCCGCCCGCGCCTGGTCTCCATCACGCAGGCGACCGAGGTGGTCACGGTGTACACGCCGTCGGAGATCGCCGACATCGCCGAGCTGGCCCACGCCCACGGCCTGCTGCTGCACGTCGACGGCGCCCGCATCGCCAACGCCGCCGTCAGCCTCGGCATGGGGCTGCGCGAGTGCACCCGCGACCTGGGCGTCGACCTGCTCTCCTTCGGCGGCACCAAGAACGGGCTGCTGATGGGCGAGGCGGTGATCGCCTTCACGCCGCTCGTGCACCCCGAATACGTGCGCAAGCAGGCGCTGCAGCTCCTGTCCAAGATGCGCTTCGTGTCCGCGCAGTTCACGGCGCTGCTCGAAGGCGGCCTGTGGCACCGCAACGCCGCGCACGCCAACGCCATGGCCGCCCACCTGGCCGCGCGCCTGCGCGCCGAGACCGGCGTGGAGATCCTGCACCCGGTCGAAGCCAACGGCGTCTTCGTGCGGCTGAGCCCCGCGCAGATCGAGGCGACCATCGGCCGCTTCCCCTACTACGTGTTCGACAAGGATCAGGGCGTCGCGCGCCTGATGACCACGTGGGACACGACCAGGGAGTTCATCGACGGCTTCGTCGACGCCGTCCGGGCCGTGCCGTAACCGTCGTATGATGGGGGTTTGCGCCCCATGAACGCCGAAGTCCCCGCGCCCGTCAGGGAACGACTGTCCGCCGCCGGGGTCGTGGAGCGGGACATCCTGCACGCGGTCGGCTCCGACCTGAGCCTGGACGGCCGCTTCGGCGAGGACTGGGCCGTCGCCACGGGTGACTCGCTGCACATCGTCACCGACGGCGGCGTCGACCGCCTTGCGCTCGACCGGATCGGCCCCGTGCAGGTGGAGAGCCTGGTCTCGGGCGGGCTGCTCACCGCCGGCCGCCGTGAGCCGGACGTGGCCGAACGGCTGCTGCTCCGCTTCAGCAACAGCCGCGCGCGCCAGTTCGGCGCCTTCGCCGGCGCCGTCGCGGCGCTGCAGAAGGGCGACGAAGCCCCGGCCGCCGAGGCGCTGCGAGAGCAGACCTGCCCCACCTGCGGCCTGCGCTACCCGGACCAGGAGCGCGCCGTGTGCCCGCGTTGCATCGACAAGCGCGGCCTGTTCGTGCGCGTGCTCGGCTACCTGCGCCCCTACCGGCGCCTGGCGGCGGTCGTCGCCGTCACCATGCTCGCCTCCACGGCGCTGAAGACCGTCACGCCGCTGCTCTCCGGCCGCGTGCTGTTCGACGACGTGCTGGCCTCGGCCGGGCGGTTCCACGGGCGCGTCCTGGAAGTGGTGCTGCTGATCGTCGCCGTTACCGCCGCCGGCGTGGGTGCCCAGATGCTCTACCAGCGGCTCAACGCGCGGGTGTCCGTACACATGGTCTACGACCTCAAGTCGCAGATCTTCACGGCCCTGCAGCGCCTGTCGCTCGGCTTCTTCGCGCGCAAGCAGACCGGCGGCCTGATGGTCAGGGTCAATCACGACTCGATGAACCTGAGCATGTTCTTCATCGACGCCCTCCCTTTCTTCGTGGTCAACCTGGTCCAGATCGCGGCGATCGTCGCCGTCATGGTCGCGATGCAACCGGGGCTGGCGCTGCTGTTGCTGCTCCCGGCGCCGGCCGTCGTCCTCATCGTCAAGCGCGTGTTCCCGAAGCTGTGGCGCCTGTTCGGCCGCCAGCACCGCTCGTTCGCGATCCTGAACGGCGTGGTCGACGACTCCCTCAGTGGCGTGCGCGTGGTCAAGGCGTTCGGCCAGGAGCAGCAGGAGATCGAGCGGTTCACGCCGGCCAACGACGAGGTGCGCGGCGCCGAGCTGCGCACGCAGCGGACGCTCGCCACCCTGTTCCCGTCCGTCGCCTTCCTGACCCAGATCGGCGGCCTGATCGTCTGGGCGGTGGGCGGCTGGCAGGTGATCGGCGGGTCCCTCACCCTGGGGGTGCTGATCACGTTCGCCACCTACTCGGCCCTGCTCTACGAGCCGATGCGCTTCATGACGATGGTGGTCGAGTTCTGGTCGATGGCCATGAACTCCGCGCACCGCATCTTCGAGGTGGTGGACGCGGTGCCGGAAGTGGCCGAGCGCAGCGACCCGGTGGCGCTGCCGCACCTGCACGGCGCGGTCGAATTGCGCGGCGTCACCTTCGCGTACGAGCCCAACAAGCCGGTGCTGCACGAGATCGATCTGGCCGTCGACGCCGGCGAGGTGCTCGGCCTGGTCGGCCACACCGGCGCCGGCAAGTCGACGCTGATCAACCTGATCACCCGGCTGTACGACACCGACTCGGGCCGGGTGCTGATCGACGGCATCGACGTGCGCGACCTGCGTATCGCCGACCTGCGCCGCCAAGTGGGCATCATCCTGCAGGATCCCTACCTGTTCGACGGGACCGTGGCGGAGAACCTCGCCTACGGCCGGCCCGACGCCACCCATGCCCAGATCGTCGCCGCCGCCAAGGCCGCGTTCGCCCACGACTTCATCACCCGGCTTTCCGACGGCTACGACACCCGCGTCGGTCCCCGTGGCCACGGCCTGTCAGGCGGGGAGCGGCAGCGGCTGTCGATCGCCCGCGCCGTGCTGATCGATCCGCGCATCCTGATCCTGGACGAAGCCACCTCCTCGGTAGACTCCGAGACCGAGGAGATGATCCAACTCGCGCTGGAACGGCTGATCCGGGGCCGCACGACGATCGCCATCGCTCACCGGCTGTCCACCCTGCGCATGGCGCACCGCCTGGCGGTCCTGGAAAAGGGACGGCTGGTCGAGCAAGGCACCCACGACGAGCTGGAAGCCGCCGGCGGGATCTACGCCACGCTGGTGCGCAAGCAGCGCAACGCGCTTGAGGTGATCGCCATAGGGGCGCAGCGATGAGCGACCGCCGCAACGGCGACGACAGGACGGAGGCAGCCGCCGAGAAGCGCCGCCGGTCCCACCGGACGCGCATACTGAACCCCGCAGACCTGGAGTTCGGTCGCACCTCCGGCGGCTTCGTCACGCTGACCGTGCGCGGCGAAGAGCCCGAGCGCTACGAGCGGATCAACGCCTTCCGCAGCTTTCCCCTGAGCGCCTCCGACCAGTACATCTCGCTGCGCGACCGCGAAGGAGACGAGATCGGCATCATCGAGTCGATCGAGGACCTCGCGCCCGCGCAGGCGGCGCTCCTCCGCGACGAGCTCGGCCGCCGCTACTTCACGCCGCTGATCGAACGGGTCGAGTCGCTCAAGGAGGAGTTCGGCTACTCCTACTGGACCGTCGACACCGGCGCGGGCCGGCGCCGCTTCACGGTGCAGAGCGGCAAGAACAACGTCACCATGGTGGGCGCAGGGCGGCTGGTGATCGTCGACGTCGACGGAAACCGCTTCGAGGTGCCCGACTACACCCGCCTGGACCGCTCGGTGCTGCGCACGCTGGAAGGGCTCCTGTGAGGCTGCGCTACGACCTGCCGGCCGACGTCGCCGGCCAGATCACCGGGGTCCTGGCGGGCGAGGAGGTCCGCTACGCGGTGCCGGCCGACCTGACCGCGGACTCCCGGTACGGCGACGGCTGGACCGTGGTCGGCGCCACGCGGGTCGCCGTGCGTCCGGCCGGCGAGTCCGGCTGGCGGACGATGGAGCTGGCGGACGTGGAGCGGTTCCAGGCCGACACCATGGTCGGCTGCGGCCGCCTGATCGCCGAGCCGGCGGCGGCCGGCGGGCACGGCGGCAACGGCGCGCGCACGCTGGCGCGCTACTCGATGCGCCACGCGCCGCGCTACGCGACCGTCGCCCGCGCGCTCAACCAGTTGATCGAGGGAAAGGAGCCGCGCTACCGCGACGCCCCGGACGAAGGGATCTGCCCCACCTGCGGCCGGCGCCGCGAAGCGGGCACCCGCGTCTGCCGGGCGTGCACGAACCGGGCGGCCATGGTGCGCCGGCTGTGGGGGGTCGCGCGGCGGCAGCTCCGCTGGGTCATCGTGGCGATGGCGCTGTTCGCCGGCCACACGCTGCTGGCGCTCCTGCCGCCGGAGCTCACCCGTATCCTCATCGACGACTACCTGACGCCACGCCGCGCCGAGCTGGGCGCCGTGCTGGCGCTGATCGGTGCGCTGGCCCTGGCCTACGGTGGCCACGCGTTGCTGGCCGCCTTCAGCCGCCGGGCGACCGCGCGGGTCGCCACCGGCCTGTCCGGCGATTTGCGCCGCATGGTGTTCACGCACGTGCAGAAGCTGTCGCTGGCCTACCTGAGCACGCGCGACGCCGGCGACATCCTCAACCGGGTCAGCAGGGACACCCGCAGGATCCAGACGTTCATCAACTTCTGGCTCACCGACAGCCTCGCGCAGGTGCTCACGCTGATCGGCGTGGCCGTGATCCTCTTCCTGCGCGAGTGGCGCCTGGCGGTGCTGGTGCTGGTTCCGGTGCCGGTGGTGGTCGTGCTGACGCACAGCGTGTGGAAGCACGTGCGGACGCTGTTCCGCCGTGAGCACCGGATGCTCGACAAGGTCGACACGCTGCTGCAGGACATCCTGGCCGGCATCCGCGTGGTCAAGGCGTTCGGCCGCGAGCGGTCGGAGGTCGGCCGCTTCCGGCAGCGCTCGGCCGAGCTGCGCGACGTCATGCTGCGCAACGAGCGGACCTGGGCCGTCCTGACGCCGACCTGGACCTTCGTCATGCGCTTCGGGGAGTTCCTGGTCTTCCTGGCCGGCGGCTACCTGGTCCTGGCGGCGGAGATGAAGGTGGGCGAGCTGGTGCAGTTCGTCCAGTACGCGATGATCATCTACGGGCCGCTGGCCATGATCGCCGGCCTCCCGCGGCGGTTCGCCGAGTCGATGAGCGCCGCCGAGCGCGTGTTCGAGATCGTCGACGAGCCGCCCGAAGTCGCCGACTCGGACAGCTCCAGGCGCCTGTCGATCGACGGAACGGTCCGGTTCGAGGGGGTGGTGTTCGGCTACCAGAGTCACGAGCCGGTGCTGGAGGACATCTCCCTGCAGGTGGAGCCGGGTGAGATGATCGGCATCGTCGGCCACTCCGGCGCCGGCAAGACCACCCTCATCAACCTGTTGATGCGGCTGTACGACCCGGACGAGGGACGGATCACGATCGACGGCGCCGACCTGCGCGACATCGAGCAGCGCGACCTGCACCGCCAGATCGGCGTGGTCCTGCAGGAGACCTTCCTGTTCGCCGGCACGATCGTGGAGAACATCGCCTACGCCAAGCCGGACGCGACGCGCCGGCAGGTCATCGACGCCGCCAAGGTCGCCGGCGCCCACGACTTCATCTGCGCCTTCGCGGACGGCTACGACACCCTGGTCGGCGAGCGCGGGCAGCGGCTCTCCGGCGGCGAGCGCCAGCGGGTCGCGATCGCGCGCGCCATCCTGCACGACCCCCGCATCCTGATCCTGGACGAGGCGACCGCGGCGGTCGACAGCGAGACCGAAGAGATGATCCAGGAGGGCATGTTCGCCCTGATGCGCGGCCGCACCACCTTCGCGATCGCCCACCGGCTGGCCACCCTGCGCAACGCCGACCGCCTGGTGGTGCTGGACAAGGGCCGGATCGCCGAGGTCGGCACCCACGCCGAGCTGATGGCCGCCGGCGGCATCTACCACGGCCTGGTGCAGTCGCAGCGCCGCATGAACCGCTCGCAGACGCTCACCGGATGAGCTCGGACCCGCGGCAGACGCTGTACGTCTCCGACCTGGACGGGACCCTGCTCAGGAGCGACGGATCGCTCTCGCCGTACTCCGTCCGGACGCTGAACCGCCTGATCCGGGAAGGCATGCCGTTCACGGTGGCGAGCGCCCGAGGCTGTGGTGAGATCCGGTACGCACTTGCAGGTCTTCGGCTACGTTTGCCGGTCGTCGCCATGGATGGTGCATTCGTCTCCGACCGATCGACCGGCCGGCACCTCGCCGTCCACGCATTGCCGCCCGGCATCGCGCACGACTTGTGGGCACTGTTCGACGGACGCGGGTTCAGCCCTTTCCTGTTCACTTACGACGGCCGTGCCGATCGCTTCTACTTCACCGCGAACAGCCTCCGGAACGACGGCATGCGTCGCTTTCACCGGAAACGGGAGATACGCCAGGACCCGAGGCTGCGTCACCTGACTGACCTGCACGCGGGGTTGGACGACCAAGTGGTGCTCTTCATCGTCATCGACGCGCTGCCCCGGATTCAGGCCCTGGAGCGCGAGGTCCGGCGGCGCCACGGCGATGCCGTGCAGATCCACACCCACGACCACTACGACGCGCTCTGGTACCACTTGATGGTCCTGGATGCTCGCGCAACCAAAGACCACGGCGTAGCCGCTCTCGCACGACTGTCGGACCTCGCGCCCTGTCGCCTCGTGGTGTTCGGCGATCAGGCCAACGACATCGGCATGTTCCTCATGGCCGACGAAGCCTATGCGGTGGTCGGCGCCGCCCCGGAGCTCGCCGAGCACGCTACCGCGATCATCGGCTCCAACGACGACGATGCCGTCGCGCGATGGCTGGCAGATCGGTGGCACACGGACTGATGGCAGCGGACCCTCGTCAGGCGCTCTACATCTCGGATCTGGACGGCACGCTGCTGCGGAGCGACGGATCGCTCTCGCCATACAGCCTCCGCACGCTCACCCGCCTGATCCACGAGGGCATGCTCTTCACGGTGGCAAGCGCCCGAAGCTGCATCACGATGCGCCCGCGCCTTGCCGGACTGCCGCTGTCCCTGCCGGTGGTCGAGTTCAACGGCGCCTTCGTCTCCGACCTGTCGAGCGGCCGGCACCTGGTGGTAAACGCCCTGCCCGCGGACATCGCCCGCGACGTCTACTCGCTCCTTGACGGCGCGGGCTCTACGCCGTTTGTCTCCACCTTCGACGGCATCGCCGACCGCCTCTATTACAACCACGCCTTCCTCCGCAACGACGGCATGCGCTGGTACCTGCGCAATCAGCAGAGCGAGGAGGATCCCCGGCTGTGCTTCCGCGACGAACTGCGCGAAGGACTTCGCGACCAGGTGGTGTGCCTCACGGCCATCGGCGAACCATCGCGACTCACGGAGCTGGAAACCGACATCCAACGCCGCTATGGAACGGCGGTCAGCACCCACTGCTTCGAGAACCTGTACTCGCCCGGCTGGTACTGGCTCACCGTACACGACGCCCGCGCCACCAAGGATCAGGGGGTTGCCGCCATCCGACGCCTGCCTGGCTTCGAGGACTGTCGACCGGTCGTGTTCGGCGACGAGATCAACGACATCGGCATGTTCCGCATGGCCGACGAAGCGTACGCGGTGGCCGGTGCCGTTCCGGAGCTCGCCAAGCACGCCACGGCCATGATCGGCTCCAACGACGACGACGCCGTGGCGCGCTGGCTCGCACATCGGTGGGGAAACGGGCCGATGAGCAACGGGGAGGAGAACTCCGAATGAGCATGACCCCGCTTGCGGTCTCGGTGCAGACCGTCCGGCGGTTCATCCTCGGCTGCCAAGGACTCTGGCCCGGACGGCGGTCGACCGGCCGTCCCGGTGCCCGTAGGGCTCTGCACCAGTCAGGCCTGGTCCAAATCGACCCGTTGAATGTGGTCGGCCGGAGCCACGATCTCGCGCTGCACGCCCGTGTGTGGGACTATCGCCCCGAGCATCTCGACCACCTGCTTTACACGAGCCGCGAGTTCTTCGACTACGGCGGGACGCTGTACGTGCTGCCCATGGGCGAGCTCCCGTATTGGCGGGTCCATATGGCGCGCCGTGCGGCCGAGGAGAAGTCGCGCGCGTTCGCGGCAGAACATGAGCAGCTTCTGGAGGCGCTCCGCGAGGACGTCTCGTCACGAGGGCCGGTAGCGAACCGGGATTATGCCGGGCGGGGACGTCGGGGGACGTTCCGCTCGGACAAGGATACGGCTCGCGCCCTCCGACATCTCTGGTTGACCGGTGAGCTGATGACATACGGGCGCCGGGGATTCGAGCGGCTCTACGCCTTGCGCCGTGACGTCGCACCGGCCGAGGTGCAGCACGCGGCGACGGCAGACGAGGCCGACGACTTCTTCGCCCGCAAAGCGCTCGCGCTGCTGGGCCTGGCAACAGCCCGCGACTGGGCCCATCGGTTCCGGCACTTCGCCCGCCGCCGTTCGGATCCTGACGGGGAGCGTCGCAGACTGGACGAGCTTCTGACGTCAGGCGCGGCGGTACGAACGCAGATCGGTGATGGGCCGACGCACTACCTGCTCAGGGAGCGGGCCAAGCAACTGGAAGCGGTGCAGAGTGGATCGGTGCCTCGAGCCTGGCGCACCCCACGGGCGAACACGCTGACCGAGGCCACGTTCCTGCCGCCGCTGGAGTTCGTCACGGCGCGCGGCCGGGCCGCGAGATGGTTCGAGTTCGACTATGTCTGGGAGGTGTACAAGCCCGCCGCCAAACGGCGATGGGGCTACTACGTGATGCCCATCCTGCATGGCGATCGGCTCGTCGGGCGGGCGGACCTGCGGATCGATCGGGCTGCCCGCACGCTGATCGTCCCTCACTTGTGGCTGGAGCGCTCCGCCAGCGCGCGAGACGCTGATCTCGTGCGAGCGATCGGCCTCGGGTTGCGCCGGTTGGCGGAGTGGGCTGGTGGAGACCACGTACATATCGACGCCACATCCCCCGCCCGGCTCCGGGTGCCACTCCCCTGATCGATACTCGATCAACCCCGAGTCGGCGGAGTCCGCCACCGTCACGCCATCGACAAGGTCGTCGCCTGGAAGGAGTGACCCACAGGCACTCCAAGCCCTTGAAGGCGACTCCCGGATGAGCACCGACCCTCGGCTCGCGCTGTACGTCTCCGACCTGGACGGCACGCTGCTCCGCAGCAACGGATCGCTGTCGCCCTACAGCGTTCGGACGCTGAATCGCCTGATCGGTGAGGGTCTGCGCTTCACGGTAGCGAGCGCTCGCGGCTGCGGTCCCATCCGCAGCGCACTTGCAGGTCTGCGGCTGACGCTTCCGGTCATCAACCAGAACGGTGCGTTCGTTTCCGAACTCGCGTCAGGCCGCCATCTGGCGATCCAGGCTCTGCCACCCGCGATCGCACACGACCTGTGGTCGCTGCTGGACAGCGCCGGATGCCGTCCGTTTCTGATGACCTTCGACGGCGCGTTGGACCGCCTCTACTACAACGACGGCATCCTGCGCAACGACGGCATGAGACGGTTCCTGCACGACCGGCAGCGGGTGCGCGATCCACGGCTGGCACCTCTCGACCACCTCGCAGACGGCCTGGAGGACCAGGTCGTCTGCCTGACCACCATCGACACGCCGGCTCGGGTTCGGCACCTGGAGCAGGAGATGCGCCGGCGCCACGGCGGGTCAATCGATCTGCACTGCCACAAGGAATTCGATCCCCACTGGTACATTCTTGCGGTACATGACGCTCGCGCTACCAAGGATCAGGGCGTAGTGAGTGTCAAGCGTGTGCAGAACCTCGCGGACTGCCGCGTGGTGGTGTTCGGGGACCAGGTCAACGACATCGACATGTTCCGCATGGCCGACGAAGCGTATGCCGTGGCCGGCGCCGTTCCCGAGCTCGCGGAGCACGCCACCGCAATGATCGGCTCCAACGACGACGACGCCGTCGCGCGTTGGATCGAGCAACGGTGGCAATCCCGTGCTAACCCTTTGGAGCGGACTCCCGGATGACCACCGACGACGACGCCGTGAGCCTGCCCGTCCGGCTCACTTCTCATGCGGTGCAGGATCTGGCAGCTCCTCCGGCAGGACGTTCTCCAGCGCCGCCAAGCGGTCGCGAACCAGTTCTCGCTGCCAATCGGGGACCGGAATCTCGCCCGGAGCCAGACTGTCCCATAGCTTGACCACGAGCTGGATACGCTCCTGCGCCGGCAGATTGAGCGCCTCTCGCTGGATTTCGGATTTGGCCAACATCGCCTCAGCATACCTGTTTTCTCACGACGGAGCGTCATCACCGCAGGAGGTACGACTACCGGTCCCGGCGCGACGCCCGCCCTACATTCCCCACACTGTGATCGTGCGGCCGGCCACCGCTTCCTCGCGGCGGAAAATCCTCGCCTCCCAGCGCTTCTTGTCGACGTTCAAGCCGCTGCCGGCGTCCAATGTACCAGGCGGTGTCCTGAAGCAGCTTGGCCTGGACGGCGTAGGTCAGTTCGCGGGGCACTACTTCGGCGTAGATCGGGTTGGCGATAGACGGCGGATCATCGCGGGCAATCAGCCCCAGGTCGCGGACGTACTCCAGGTCGGGAGTCGACGACTCGTCCTCGCTGGCGCCGGCCAGCAACGGCTCGATCACGCGCCGCACGCGCTCTTCCCGGAGCTTGTCGGCAAGCTCGTCGACTACCTGCCCTTCCGTGTCGAAGAACCGCATGGCGATCACCATGGCACACGACGACGCCGTGGCGCGGTGGCCGGAGATGCACCGGCGCTGGTAGGCTCGCGCCATCCGACCCGCGGGGAGTCGCTTATGACCGACCACGACCGATATCTGTTCGATCTGCAGGGCTACCTGACGATCCCGAACGCGCTCGACGCCGACCAGGTCCGGGCGATGAACGCACTCCTGGACGAGCGCATCGTGGCGGAGATGGCCGCGGACGACTCCACTCATCGCTTCGGTGACATGCTGCGCTGGGGCCAGCCGTTCCTGGACGCCATCGACAACCCGAGGGTCGAGCCCTGCCTGCGCGAGATCCTGGGCGAGGGCTTCCGCCTGGACCACATCTACCTGGACGTGATCCGCAGCGGCCTGAGCCCGATCGGCGCCACGCTGCACGGCGGCGGCACGCCGTACAATCCGATCATGTCCTACGACTTCCGCAACGGGCGCATGTACAGCGGGCTGTTCGTCGCCGCCTACAACCTGGCCGACGTCGGCCCGGACGACGGCGGCTTCGGCTGCGTGCCCGGCAGCCACAAGAGCAACTACCCCTTTCCGGACGACTGGAAGGACTTGAGCCGCCGGCCGCCGTTCGTGCAGGCCGTGACCGGGCCGGCCGGCACTGCGGTGCTGTTCACGGAGGCGCTGACCCACGGCGCTCTGCCCTGGTCCGGCGCCGGCGAGCGCCGCACGCTGTTCTACAAGTACCACCACCACGGCGCGTCCTGGGCGTCCAGCTATCCGGTCCCCGAGGACCTGCCGGTCACCGAACGGCAGCGCCGCATCCTGGAGCCGCCCCACGCACCCGGCCTGGGGAAGCCTCTCGCCCACGCCCGATGACACTGTCTCTGGGGGAATCCGATGATCGATCGTGACGAGGTTCGCGCCGGCCTGACCGGCCCGATTTCATCGCTCACCACTCCGTTCACCCGCGACGGGGCCGTGGATCACGACGGCCTGCGCGGCCTGATCGACGCCAACCTGGCCGGCGGCAGCAGGACCGCACTGCTCACCTGGGGAGACAGCCTGTTCTCGGTGCTGACTGATGACGAGGTCGCGGAGGTCACCGCGACCGTGGCCGACCACGCCCGAGGGCGCGCCCTGACCGTCGCCGCCGACAGGGACTGGTGGACGGGCAAGACCGTGGAGTTCGCCCGCTACTGCCGGGAGATCGGCATCGACGTGCTGATGGTCAAGCCGCCGGTGTGGAGCCCGCCGGGCAGGGAGGAGTTCGTCGAGCACTACCGCGCGGTCGCGGCTGAGATCCCGGTCATGCTGGTGACCAACGTCTGGGGCGGCATGCCGGAGCTCGCGCTGTCGGTCGCCGCCGAGCTCCTCGACCGCGTCGAGGGCGTCGTAGCGCTGAAGGACGACATGGGGGGCGAGACAGCCCGCAAGATAACCGCCATGGCCACGGAGCGCTGGGCGGTGTTCGCCGGCGGCCAGAAGCAGCAGCACCTCGATCTCGTCCACTACGGCGCGGTCGGCTACATGTCCTCGTTCGTGAGCTTTCAGCCCGAGGTGAGCCGCCGCTACTGGAACGCGGTCTGCGCCGGCGACTGGGCCGCCGCGGCCCGTGTCGTGGAGCAGGACGACTGGCCGCTGTTCGATTACCTGATGTCCCTGCCGGGCGGTTTCGACGGCGGCTTCCACGCCGTGCTGGAGGTATTCGGCGTCGTGCCGCGCTGGCGCCGGCCGCCCATGGTCAACCTGGACGACGCGCACCTCGAACGGCTCGACGCCTTCTGCCGCGAGCGCGGCTGGAAGTAGCCGGTCCCACTCGACCATAGGACCCACGACGAATTAGACTTGCAGTTAGCTAACGATGTTTACGCGAGTCGATACTGACTACTGGCATCGGGAGGTGCCGGGCGCGCGGTGGTTCAAGGCGGACCTGCACGTCCACACGATCGATGACCGCGCTGGTGGCCGCGCGAAGCTGCCACCGGACATCGGCGGGCGCATTGAATCGGAACAAGTGATCCACTCCTACGCCCGACGCTTTCTGCAGAGTGCAACACGGCGTAGCGTGCGCGTGATCGGCGTCACACCGCACTCACCCCGTTCCGGCACCGACGGCCAAGCGAGCGCGGCGTGGAGAATAGTCGACGAGTGGAATAGCGGAATCGACGACGACGGAACTCCTTTTCGAGACAAAATATACGCGCTATTTCCAGGATTCGAACCGTCGCTTCACAACGGCAAGAGCGGATTGCACTTACTCTTCCTCTTCGATCCCGAGATTGGCCGAGAGAATTACCTCAAGGCATTCGACCTCGTGATGGGGGGAGTATCTCCTTGGAGTAGTGAGGACCTGCGACTGTCCAACAAGAGCGCCGATGAAGCATTCCGTGACCTCCGCAATTTCCATCGCAGGGAGTGTCCTCAACGTGGCGCAGCCAGATGGAACTATCTGGTACTCGCACCTCACATCGACGACGACAAGGGGCTGCTTGGCGCGCAGAAAGCTCAAGTTCTCCAGTCTTTTCAGCATGGAGAAATCGCCGGACTCGAGCTCGGAGACCACAAAATGCCTGAAGATGCGGAACGAGGGCGGCCTTGGCTGAGAGCTGGCATGCTTCAATGTCATCAGGCGTTCTTTCACGGGAGCGACGCTTACTCGGTAGACGAGATCGGTGAGCGGCATACGTGGTTCAAGCTCGCGAGCCCAAGAGTCGAGGCTCTGAGGCAGGCTTTCATTGCGCGCGACTCCCGTATCCGCATCGCGTACGAACGCAAAGAATCGGCTCTCACCGAGATTCCTGCTCCCGACGTCACGGTGAATGAACGACCGTGGCTCAAGTCGATCACCGTTAGGGGGCGTGCTTCCTTCTTCGGCGGGGCCGGCGAGCGCGACACCCGTTTTGAGCTCAGCCCGGACCTCACGTGCATAATCGGTGGCAGCATGACTGGCAAGAGTACTCTGCTGGACGGCCTGCGTGTCTACGTCGACGCCCCGTTGCCCCAGAGTGACGCCATTCGGAAGCAGGTCGAAGCACGCGGCCGTGAGAGATTCCTCGGCGGCTCACCGGAGATTGGACTGGAGTGCCCAGCAAGCGACCCAACCGCGCCGACGCACGTTCGATGGCCGGCGGTGTTTCACGCTCAAAACGAGCTACAGCGATTGGCTCAGGACCCTGAAGCAATCGAAGAGATCGTCGTACGGTTAGTAGCATCAGAGACCGACGGCATCAAAGACCGCGAAGTCCGTCTCAGAGCTCTGGATCGGGCGTTGAAAGGAGCGATCGCACCACTCGAGAAGCTCGACGACGATCTCGCAGACGCCGAACAGGCATTCGAGCGCTGCCGGAGTGCTGCGGCGGAGCTCGATGCCTTTTCCGAAGCTGGCATCGAGGGTCTGCACCGTGCTTCTCGCGACTATCGGGAGTGGCTGGATGCGTCTGCGACTTCTCACGAACTGGCCGAGGAGGTGAGTCGCCTTTCCCAATCGGCAGAGTCCTCTGATGCTCCTGTGATCAGCGAAGACATGGAGGCCATCTTGAGTGCGGCCGGGATCCGCGAGGCCGGCGATCAGGTTCATACTCGATGGAAGCGGATTTGCGCACTGCTCCAGTCCGTCCGCGATGAACTGACGACTGCTAACGCCGCGACCGCGTCCATCGTCGACGCGCTGGAGCGCCACGAGCGAGCGGTTCGCATGGACGTCGAACGGAGGCTTGCCGACCAAGGTCTGGATGGAGCCAGGATAAAAGAGTTCCAAGCACTGAGTACTCAAGCATCTCTGCTTGCCAGCTACGATGCGACCCTCCGGCAGACGCGTGCCAAGCTTCGCTCCGCTGAGCGCTCATTTCGGGCGCTGATCGAGGATCGACAGAGTCTCATGGATCTGCAACGGGAAGCATTTGACCGGGTCATCGAGACGGTGCAAGAGGAATTCCGCGGGCGAGTTGTCGCCCGTCGGATCGACGAAGGTGATCGGGAGCCTCTCGATCGGTTTCTCAAGGGCCTGAACCAACGCGGCGTTACCAGATGGTGGAACGATCTGGAGGAACGACGGCGGCCCTCACCCCGTCGCATTCTCGAAGCACTGAGTGACGACCGCTTGGGGGAAGTGGACATGAGTAAAGCGGTCCAGGCTACCTTTCGCGAAGCCTTGAGCCAATCGAGACAACGAGAGCTGGCATCCATTCGCTGCCCCGACCGTTACGTCCTGGAACTCAGGCTGGACGACGGTAGCCATCGTCGCCTGGATGACCTTTCCGGCGGTCAGAAGGTGAGCGTCCTGCTATCGCTGCTGTTGGAAACCAACGACTCCCGCCCGCTGGTGATCGACCAGCCAGAGGATGAATTGGATAACCGGTTCCTCTTCAACACGGTGTTGCCGGCCCTCAAACGCCTCAAGGGCCGCCGGCAGATCATCGTCGCGACGCACAACGCCAACCTCGTGGTCAACGGGGACGCAGATCAGGTGATTCAGATGGAGGCGACAGCGGACCGGGGCCGCGTGGCCCAGGCGGGGGCCATAGAGGATCCCGCTGTGCGCGACGCTATCGTTCGCACCGTAGACGGTGGTAACGAAGCATTTCGCCTTAGACGTCTCAAATACGGATTCTGAGCGGCCGGCAGCATGGAGTGGCTGGACATCCTGCGGCGCATCGAGACACATGAAGACCGATATACGGAGTTCAAGCGCGGCCTCGATCTGTCCCACATAGGCAAGGCGACGTGCGCGTTCGCCAATGCTGAGGGCGGCGTCGTCATTCTCGGCGTTACCAACGAAGGCAAGATAGTCGGCGTCAAGGCGGATGCCGAGCAGGTTCAGGAGCGCTTGACATCGTTTCTCCAGACCGGGTGCAACACACCCGTCTCCGCCAGTATTGGGCGCCATAGGGACCCGCTCGGATGGGTGCATTGGTTAGAGGTTCCACGGCAACGGGGATTCGAACCCCTGCGTTACGATGGACGAGTTTGGGTACGTCGCGCCCGCAGCACCGTTGAACCGTCGCCCACAGAGCTTCAGGAGCTGTACAACACGTTCGGGTATATCCTCACCGAAGATCAAACAATCCAGGACGCGACCGTTGGGCACATCGACATGGACGCCTTTTACTCATATCTGGACCGTCTGGGATTCGACACTGAAGAAGATCCGCAACCAGACATTGAGGACGACCTGCGTAACCGTGGCGTAGTGACCGAGATCGGCGGCGAGCTGCGCGCGACGCTTTACGGTGCCCTGGCGTTCGGCAAGTATCCTCAGCGCTATCCTCAGACGCGGAACTTGAGGGTCGAGTGTGCGGCATACGCGGGCGGGGATCGGGCATCGGATGTGTTGCAGGTCGCGGAGGCCGCGGGGCGGCTCGATGATCAGGTTGAGCGTGCGGTCGGCTGGTTCCTGGGTCTCGGCCGGTTCGAAACGTACGGAACCCTGATTCGAGACGACCTCCACTTGCTCCCACGGCCGGCCATTCGGGAGGCGCTGGTGAACGCGGTGACGCATCGCGACTACGCCATAACGGGATCCAAGGTGCTCCTGGAAGTGTTCGACGATCACGTTGATGTGACCAGTCCGGGTGCTCTACCGAACCACATGACCGTCGAGCGAGTGCGCGCCGGCGCGAATCCCCGTTCAAGGAACGACTCCATGGCGTATTTCATGGACGCGATGGGCTACATGGAACAGCGCGGTCGAGGATGGCTGATCATGCGGCGAGAGATGCGGTCGTTCAATGGCACCGAGCCGGAGCTCATCCAGGACGAACGCAACAAGTTTGTCCGCGTCACCTTCAGTCTCGTTCAAGCCTGACGACCATGGTACTGCGTGGCGAGCCGAACGTACTGACCGGCACGCACATACCGAACGACGTATGACTGACCTGAAAGACACCGGGCACCAGATTTCTCTTGCAGACTCTCGGCACATGCACGTGCTAGCCAATGACTCGATCGACTTGGTGGTGACCTCTCCTCCCTACCCGATGATCGAGCTCTGGGACGAGCAGTTCGCCGCTGCCGATCCGCGGATCGGTGAAGCGCTTGCCGATGAGGACGGGTCGCGAGCGTTCGCTCTCATGCACGCCCGGCTCGATGCCGTCTGGAATGAATGTCAACGCGTGCTGCGCACCGGCGGGCTAGCCTGCATCAACATCGGCGACGCCACCCGCACGATCGGCGGCGAGTTCCGCCTGTTCTCCAACCACAGCCGCATCCTGCAGAAGGTGGGCAGCCTGGGCTTTTCCACCCTCCCGGACATCCTGTGGCGCAAGCCGACCAACGCGCCCAACAAGTTCCTGGGCTCCGGCATGCTGCCCGCTGGCGCGTACGTCACCTACGAGCACGAATACATCCTGATCCTGCGCAAAGGCGGCCTCCGGAAATTCTCGCCCATCGACAAGGCAAGACGGCGTCGCAGCGCCTTCTTCTGGGAGGAACGCAACTCCTGGTTTTCCGACGTGTGGGTCGACTTGGTCGGAGCCAGACAGATGCTTGGCGATACCGGGACAGACGATCTGGAAGCCCGCGCGCGGAGCGCAGCGTTTCCGTTCGAGCTGGCGTATCGCCTCATCCAGATGCACTCTCTGATCGGCGACACCGTGCTCGATCCGTTTCTCGGCACGGGAACGACGACTGCCGCCGCCATCGCCAGCGGACGCTCCAGCATCGGTTTCGAGATCGAAGACATGCTCGAACGCCCCATACGCAACGCCATCGAGACCGCTGTTCCGCTGGGCCGCGAGTTCGCGCAGCGACGGCTGGATGCCCATCTCGACTTCGTGCAATCCCGGGAAGAGGCGGGACGACCCTGCAAGCACGTCAACCGCCATTACGGGTTCCCGGTGGTGACCAGGCAGGAAACCGACCTGCAGTTCGCTGTACCCTGCGCCGCGGAGGCGGAGTCGACGGGAACGTTCTACGCCCGGCACGAACCCGCGCCGCTGCCAACTCGTTCTGCACAGATCGAGCTACCCCTCGCAAGCACTTCATGAAGATCAGGCTCACACCACAAGACCTACGGGGACGACTTATAGGAAGCCGTCCAGCATACGAGAAATATGTCAGCCCTCTGATCAACCTCGCCAATCGTTTCTCTCAGGCAACCAGGCGTAATCAGGTCGGTCAAGTTTCGGAACTGATTCGCGAGTGTCCCGCGCAGAACTACGAAGGCTGGCGCGAGTGGTATCTCGCCCGTTACCCGATGGCGATCGACGAGGCTACCGATCGCATCGTTTCCATGCTGGACCGAATGCGCGACGCAATGCACGATATCGATCGCGAGACCGTCCGTCGTTGGGTAACAGAGCTTGTATTGGAACAGACGTTTGTTGGCCTGCGCGTTGAGCGAGCGATCCTTAAAGAAGCCGCCCACAGGTTAGGCATGGCGCTGCGCCTCTCGTCGCGGGAAGACGAATCCCGCGGAATCGATGGCTACCTCGACGGACGACCTGTTTCGGTCAAGCCAAGTACATACAAGACAATGGAGGCGCTCCGCGAGACGATCCACGCACGCATGATCTACTACGAAAAGAGCTCGAACGGAACCATCGTCGCCGATCTCGCCGAGATTGAGCGATGAATCGGGATGGTTTGTCGGACATGATCCGCTCCGGGGAGAGTTCCGGCGTCGAGTTCAAGCGGGACGACCTGCGCCCCGAGTGGATGGCCCGCGAGGTCGCCGCCCTGCTCAATCTGGAGGGAGGCCACATCCTTCTTGGCGTGGAAGACTCAGGCTCGGTGACAGGCCTTGCCCGTGACCGGCGGCAGGTCGAGGAGTGGGTCATGGAGATGGCTCGCACCCACGTTCGGCCGGCGACGATTCCCCAGCCCGGAGTCGCGCCCCTTCTCGAGTTCCTTCGCCATCGGCTCGAGCACTGGCGTCTTTACCACTTCCACGACACCGGCTCCAAATCTCCCATGAAGAAGACGGCCGACCTGCACGACAATCGCCGGCTGCGAGCCGACGGCTCCAACCTTGCAGCACTCCTGTACTTGCTGCGCAAGAAGCACGAGGGGGCATACGCTCAGATCCACAACACCATCCGGCTGAACGCCCCGTTCTTCGACGACTTCGCCCTCGCGCCGCAAGAGCGGAACGAGGACATGATCCGGCTTGAATGGAGGCATGTCGGATCGGACGCATATTTCAACGCGTCGTCCCTGTCCGATGGTTCGCTCCGATTCATCGCCCTGGCCACGTTGCTGCTTCAACCCCGATCGCTCCGTCCGCCGGTCGTGCTCCTTGACGAACCGGAGCT
The DNA here is from genome assembly GCA_965202935.1 of Spirochaetia bacterium. Lineage (GTDB taxonomy): Bacteria > Spirochaetota > Spirochaetia > SZUA-6 > Bin103 > CATQHW01. Next base: position 5,552,475 of record OZ241879.1, on the reverse strand, counting down.
TGGCCTGCACCCCTTCGCGATTACCCTGTTGGCTTCCATGTTGAAGCATGCGGCCGTCGGGTCTCAGATTATCGTCGCAACGCAATCGCCCGTGCTGCTCGATCACTTCGAACCGGAGGACGTTCTGGTGTCGGACCGCGTGAACGGAGCGACTCAGCTCAGCCGGCTGGAGGATGACCGGCTCCAAGCTTGGCTGGAAGACTACAGCCTCGGGCAGCTCTGGGAAAAGAACGAATTCGGCGGGCGTCCTGTCCCGGAGCGGACGGCTCCGTAATCTCCGGCATGGTACGCCTGAGTGTCCATGTGGAGGGTCAGACAGAAGAGCGATTGTCGACGAACTGCTCGCGTCTCACCTCTACGGACAAGGCTTCTTGACAGGCGAACACGTTCAGGCGACACGGTAGCGCTCGATCCGGGACTCGTCGATCTCTATCCCCAGGCCGGGGCCTGTAGGCACGCACACCATGCCGTCGGCGTCGATGCCGATCGGCTCCGGGATGATGCCGTGGAGCTGCTGGTAGCTCTCCACGGTGCGGTACGGCGGGTCCAGCATGTACTCCACGTAGGGGCTGTTGTTCAGCGTCGCGCAGAGTTGCAGGTGGGCGGCAAGGCCGATGCCGCAGGCGCCGTGGTGCGGGACGAAGCGGCGGCCGGCGAACTCCGCGGCGGCGGCGATCTTGCGCATCTGCGACAGCGGCGCGCTGGCCGCGCAGTCGGGCTGCAGCACGTCGTACGCGCCGGCCTGGAGCAGGCGGGCGAAGGCGGCGGTGCCGCGGTCGCCCTCCCCGCCGGCGATCGCCAGCTCCGCCTCGCGCGTGAGACGGGCGATACCCTCCACGTCGCCGCGCGGCAACGGCTCCTCCAGCCAGCCGACGCCGAGTTGGTGCAGCTCGCGCGCCGTCTCCCGCGCCCGGCGGTAATCCCAGGCCGGCCGCTCCGAGCCGGACCCTGCTCCGCCCGCCAAGTTGGCGTCGGTCAGGATGTCCATCGAATCCCCGACCCGCTCGCGAACCGCCTGCACCATGGCGACGTTCTCGGCCATGGTCGGCCGTGCCGTGCGCAGCTTGATCGCCGTGAAACCTTCCTCCCGGTAGCGCGCCGCGTCATCGGCCAGCTCGGCGTCCGGCTTGCCGACCACCGGAGACACGTACGCCCGGATCCGGTCGCGGCAGATCCCCCACAGGCGCGCCAGCGGCTGGCCGGCTTCCTTGCCGAGCAGGTCGCACAGGGCCACGTCGACCGCCCACGCGGCCGCCGCCTCGATCGCGGGCGCGTGAGCCTGCAGCCAGGCGCTGTCGGCGCCGAGCAGGGCCGGCGCCACTGCCTCCACCGCTTCGCGGGCGTCGCCGCCCATCGCCCCGTAACCCACGGCTCCCTCCGCGGTGCGGATCCGCACCAGCGTCATCGTCCGCGACCGCTCCAGAACGTGCGGCGGGGACCACGCCTTGCGGTACGGCCGGGGATGCGGCAACTCGACGACGAAGGGGTCGACGGCGGTGATCTTCATCGCGGCCATGGTATCCGACCGCCCCCGTCGCTATCATGCGCCCGGCATCGGCCCACGAAGGAGAGAGATGACGAATGGCTGCCAAGCAAGCGAGCGGCATGGACCATCGGCCCGTCGGCGAGTACCGCCGCGTGGTCGAGCCCGGCGAGTTTCCGATCGCCGCGATCCACATGGCTCACAACCACCTGCGCTCCATGTGCGCGGCCCTGGCCGGGGCCGGCGCCGAGGTGCAGGTCGTGTACGACAGCAACCCGGACAAGCTGGCGCTGCTTCGGGACGACTTCCCCGACGCGCGCGTGGCCGCCAGCGAGCAGGAGGCGCTCGACGACCCGGAGGTCAAGCTGGTCGCCGCGGCGGCGGTGCCGAACGAGCGCGGCGCCGTCGGCGAGCGGGTGATGCGGGCCGGCAAGGACTACTTCACCGACAAGTGCCCGTTCACCACGCTGGCACAGCTCGAATCGGCCCGCGCGGTGGCGGCCGAAACCGGCCGCAAGTTCATGGTCTACTACGGGGAGCGGCTCCACAACGAGGCGATCATCCGCGCCGGCCAGCTCATCCACGACGGGGCCATCGGCCGCCTGGTGCACTTGGCCAGCTTCGGCCCGCACCGGCTGGAGGCGCACAACCGGCCCGACTGGTTCTTTCGCAAGGAGCAGTACGGCGGGATCATCTGCGACCTGGGCTCGCACCAGGCGGAGAAGTTCCTGCACTTCGCAGGCGCCGCCGGAGCGCGCGTGCTGTCGAGCTCGGTGGCCAACTACGGAAATCCGGAATTCCCGGAGCTGGAGGACTTCGGCCAGACCACCATGGCCGTCGACGGCGCCACCTGCTACTTCCGCGTCGACTGGTTCACCCCCGACGGCCTGCGCTCGTGGGGAGACGCCAGGACCTTCGCGATGGGCACCGAGGGATACCTGGAGGTACGCGCGCACGTGGACGTGGCGCGCGGCGACGGGCCGGTGCTGAACCTCGTGGACGGCCGCGGGGAACGCACGGTGGAGGTGGGCGCCAGCGGCTTTCCGTTCTTCGGCGACCTGATCCTGGACTGCCTGGAACGGACCGAGCACGCCATGACGCAGGAGCACGCGTTCCTGGCCGCCGAGCTGTCCCTGCAGGCGCAGGCGCAGGCCGTGAATCTCACGCCGCGTTGACGGCCGTCCGGCAGGCGGCGGTCAGGCCGGCCCGCGCGGATCGTTGATCGCCGCTTCGGGTACCCCGCCCTCCAGGGCGGTGCGCACGCGCTCGGCCACCTTCGTCTTCAATTCGACCACCGACTCCTCCGTGTAGTAGGCGTGGTGGTCGGAGAAGATCACCGTGTCCAGATCGCGCAGCGGACTGTCGGCCGCCAGCGGCTCCGTTTCGAACACGTCGAGCGCGGCGTAGCCCAGGCGGCCCGCGCGCAGCGCGTCGGCCAGCGCGGACTCGTCGATGATCCCGCCGCGCGCGGTGTTGACGATGATCGCCGTCGACTTCATCGCCGCGAGCCGCGCCCGGTCGAGCATGCCTCGCGTCTCGTCCGTCAGCGGCGTATGGATCGAAACGTAGTCCGACTCCGCAAGCAGCTCGTCGACTCCCGCCGGCTCGGCGCCCGCAGCCCTGATCTCGGCAGCGTCCACGTACGGATCGTGCGCCAGCACCCGCGCCAGCCCGAGCCCGGACAGCTTGCGGTGCACCGCGCGCGCGATCAGCCCGTAGCCCAGCAGGCCGAAGGTCTTGCCGCGGATGCGGTAGGACGGACGGTTGCGCGGGAACCCCCAGCCGCCGTCGCGGATGCCCCGGTCGGTGTACGGGATCTTGCGGACGCAGGCCAGGAACAGTGCCAGCGCGTGGTCGGACACGTCCTCGATGCCGTAATCCGGCACCCGCGCGACCCAGATGCCGCACTCGGTGGCCGCGTCGATGTCGACGTTGTCATAGCCGACGCCGTAGCGGCAGATGATCCTGCAGCGCCGCATTCCCTCGATGATCCACCGCGGGACCGGCTCCAGGTTGACGATCACGGCGTCGGCATCGCGGCAGGCAGCGGCGATGTCGGCGGGATCGGTGGACCGCTCGACCTCCAGGGTCGCGATCGGCGCCAGGACCGCCCGCTCCTGCTCGTGTGCCTCGAACCGATCGTCGATGATCGCGACGCGATAGCTCATCCAGATGCCTGCCGGCCCAAGCTAAGCATGGCCGGCGGGCGCCATCAACGGTATCTTCTAAGCATGCTGACGGAACGAATGAGCCTTGCCCTGAACGATCAGCTCAACGCGGAACTCGCCTCCTCGTACACGTACCTGAACCTTGCCGCGCACTTCGGCGCGCAGAGCCTGCCGGGGCTCGCCCACTGGTTTCGAACCCATGCCGAGGAAGAACAGACGCACGCGATGAAGATCTTCGACTACATCCTGGCGCGCGGCGGCACGGTCACGCTCGCTGCGGTCCCGGCTCCGCCGGCGCCGGCTGCATCGCCGCGCGAAGCATTCGCCGATGCGTTCCGCGAGGAATCCGAGGTGTCCGGCGCGATCGACGCGCTGGTGGAGGTGGCCGTGGCGGAGAAGGACCGCGCCACCCAGGTGTTCCTGGACTGGTTCGTGACCGAGCAGGTCGAAGAGGAAGCGCTGTTCAGCGAGCTGCTCACGCAGATCAACCGGATCGGCGATTCGGAAGTGGGGCTGTTCGTGTTCGACCAGAAGCTCGCCGAGCGCACGCCCGACACCTCCGGCACGGGGGGCTGACGCGCCATGTGCCGACCACGGCTCGTTCCGCCGGCAATCCGGACGGCCGCCGTGGTCCTGGTGTGCGCGCTCGCCGGCACGCCGTCCGCCGTCGCTCAGTCCTCTGCCGCGGCGGCGCCCCCGGAGTACGGCTACGGCACCATTCCCTTCGGCGCCACCGCACGCGAGGTGCTGGGGGAACTGAGCGGCGCCACGATCGATACCGACGACGGGGGCGCGGCGCAGTTCATCGGCCACTACGAGGTGCTGCGCGACTTCTTCGCCGCCGGCGCGTATCCGAACCTGCTCGGCGCCCACGAGCTCAACACCAAGATCACGCGCATGTACCGGGTCAGCCACCGCACGTGGCAAAACGTGGTCGCCCTGGAGCTGTATTTCTTTCGGTACCCGGATGCGCCCGATCAACCCGGCTCCTACCGGCTGTTCATGGCGCGCAAGACGCTGAACACCTCCGGCGCCGGCAGCCACCTGGCCGTGTCGGAAGGGCTGGAAGAGACGATCAGTGGCGTCCTGGAGCTGACCGCCGACAGCTACGAGGTGGGGTACCAGCCGTTCGGCCAGCTTTTCGCCCTGGCGGCGCGGATCTCGATCTGGGAAGCGCCGGACATCGACGTGTATCTCATGGTGTTCCAGAACATCCTGGTGTCCAGCAATGCGGACATCGTGTACCGCGACCGCGAGCTGTGGGCGCAGTACGTCGATGCGGCGCGCCGGCAACGGGACGCCGAGGAAGAAGAGGACTCCGAAAAGGCGCGCTCGGTGGGCAGCAGCTTCTAAACACGGCCGCACCGCAGCGCCACGGCTCGCCTGCCTGACTCCCGCTCGCACCCGCATGATCGACCTCGCGGTCGTCCACTACCACCTGCTGCCGGGCGGGGTCACCAGCGTCATCCGCGACGGGCTGCGGGCCATCATCGCGCACCGGCCGGGGTTGCTGCGCTCGATCCGTCTCATCGCAGGACGCCCCGACGGCGTGGAGGCGCTGCGTTGCTCGCTGCAGGCGGCCGCGATGGACGCGGGCGCCGACACCGTGGTGCGGGCCACGGTCGACCCGCTCCTGGACTACGGCGTCCACCACTCCACGAACCCGGAGGACTGGAGCTTTGCCGCGGTCAGCGGCCCGGACACGGTCTGGTGGATCCACAACCATCACGTGGGCAAGAACGTCCCGTTCACCCGCGCGTTGCTGCGCGGCGCGGCACGCGGCGATACGCGCGTCCTGCTGCAGATCCACGACTTCCCGGAGTGCGGCAGGATCGAGGGATACCAACAGGTACGCGCTGCCGTAGGGACCGACCTGTATCCGTTCGGCCCCCATCTTCGCTACGCGGTCATCAACCGCCGCGACCACGCGGCGCTGGCCGCCGCAGGCATCCCGCACGGGTACCTGCACCTGCTGTGGAACCCCGTTGCGCCCAGTCCGGTCGACGCCGGAAGCGCGAGCACTGCGCCGTTGATGCCGGGCGGCCGCCGCCTCTGGCTCTATCCGGTGCGCATCCGCCGGCGCAAGAACGTGCTGGAGGCGGGACTGCTGGCGCGGATGGCCGGCCGCGCGGCGGTGGGAGTCACCCTGCCGGCGAGCTCGGCGGCGGAGGCCCCCTACCAGCGCCAGGCGGGCGCCCTGTTTCGCGATGGCACGCTGCCCGGCCGGATCGGATTCGGCAGCCAGCCCCGCTTTCGCGACCGGTCGCTCGGCGCGCTCGCGGCCGGCGCCGACGCGGTCGTCTCCAGTTCCATCGAGGAGGGCTTCGGCTACCAGTTTCTGCATGCCCGCCAGTGGGGCCTGCCCCTGATCGCCCGCGACATCGACGCGATCGACGGGTTCCGTGACCTGCTGCATCCCCCGTCGACGGTGCTCTACCACCGGCTTCAGTGTCCGCTGACCCGCGCCGACCGCCTGCACCTGAGCGGCCGCTATCGCGCGCGCCTGAAGCGCCTGCGGCCGTACGTACCGCAGGCGACCCTGTACGAGGTCGCCGCCCAGGTGGCTGCCGGAACGGGCGGGCCGCTGGTCGACTACTCGTACCTCAGCGTCGAGCTGCAACAGGCGGTCGCCGTCCGCTGCACGTGCGACGCGGGGCTGCGCCGTCACCGTGCCGCCAACGCCGACCTGATCGAGCGGGTACGAGCGGCGCATCCGCCGCACGCCCCGGACCGCGCTGACGACCTGCTGGAGCGGCGGTTCGGCGCGGCCGCGTTCGCTGCGCGGGCCGCCGAGGCGCTGTCGTGGCAGCCGGCGGCCGGCGGCGAAGGCGTGGCGGATGCCGCTTCGGTGGCTGCACGATTCGCCGCCGCGCCGTATCAGCGCCTGCTGCTCGACCCGCTGTGAGGCGGGTGCTTTGGGGTCCGCAACACACCGCGCTACCTTCATCGTGAGATGGCTGCCCTACCGCCGTTCGAGCTCATCCTGGGCCGGCTGCCGTCGCTGCGAGAGCAGGCCGCCGATGATCGCCACACCCTGCTTGCGGAGCTGGCCATGCTCTCGGAGATCCCGGCGCCCACGTTCGGCGAGCAGCATCGAGCGGCCTTCCTGCAGGAACGGTTCAGCCAGTTCGGCTTGACCGACGTCGTGCAGGACGATCTGGGCAACGTCGCCGCCACCCATCCCGGCTCCGGAGGCGACGGGGTCATCCTGCTGGCCGCTCACCTGGACACCCTGTTTCCGGACGGAACCGAGCACGTCACCGAGGTGCAGCCCGACCGGGTGGTGGGTGCGTCGGTCGCCGACGACTCGCTGGGTCTGGCGACGCTGGCGACCCTCCCACACCTGCTGGAGCGCCTGCGGCTCACCTTGCGTTCCGATCTCCTGCTCCTCGGCACGACCCGCTCGCTTGGCCGCGGCAACCTGGCCGGGTTGCGCTTCTTCCTGGAGAACCAGCGCCTGCCGATCCGTGCGGCAGTGTGCGTGGAAGGGGCTCCCCTCGGGCTCCTGAGCCACACCTCGATCGGCATGATCCGCGGCGACGTGATCTGCCGCATCCCGGAACAGCACGACTGGACCCGCTTCGGCGAAGCCAGCGCCATCGTCACGGTCAACGAGGTGATCAACCGCGTCCTGGCGCTGCCGATGCCGCGCCGGCCGCGTTCCACCGTCGTGCTGGGCGAGGTAAGGGGCGGCACCGCCGCCCACACGGTGGCGACCCGGGCGACGCTCGGATTCGAGGCGCGTAGCGAGTCGGGACACGTCGTGGCATCGCTGCTGCACTCCATCGGCAGGATCGCGCAGCAGGTCGCCGCGCAGCGCGGCGAGCACGTCGAGCTCGAGCTCGTCGCCCGGTGCCATCCCGGCGGCATCGGCCTGGATCATCCTCTGGTGGACCGCGCGCTGCGCATCATGAGCCGGCTGGGGCTCTCGCCCCGCATGACGCCGAGCACCTCCGAGCTGGCGGCGCTGATCGACCGGCGGATCCCGGCGATCACCATCGGCATCACCGAGAGCGCTCACCCTGGCGAAGCGAACGAGACGGTCTTCATCGAGCCGATGGCGAGTGGGCTCACGCAGCTCATGGGCATCCTGCTGGCCATCGACGGGGGCTACTGTGTCGACTGACCGCGAGGCGGGCGGCGACACCGGCGACGCCTGGCTGCAGCGCAACACCTACCATCACTCCGACTTCGATGACCTGGGCGCGCTGGTGGCGGCCAAGGAGCGGCTCGGCACCTCCATCTCGCTGTGCATTCCGGCCCTGAACGAAGAGCTCACCATCGGCAAGGAGGTCGTCGTCTTTCGTTCCGAGCTCATGCAGCGCTATCCGCTGCTCGACGAGATCGCCGTGCTCGACTCCGGCTCACGGGACGCCACCCGGGAGGTTGCCCGCGACTTCGGCGCCGACGTCTACCTCGCAGACGAGATCCTCCCGCACCTGCCGCGGCACCGCGGCAAGGGCGAGAACCTGTGGAAGGCGATCTACCAGCTCCGGGGCGACATCATCGTCTACATCGACGCCGACATCCGCAACATCCATCCCCGCTTCGTGTACGGCCTGGTCGGCCCGTTGCTGGCGCGCCCGGAAGTCGGCTACGTCAAGGCGTTCTACGACCGCCCGGTCGCGATGCCGAAGGAGATGCGGCCCACCGGCGGCGGCCGCGTCACCGAGATCCTGGTGCGGCCGCTGTTCTCGCTGTTCTTCCCGGAGCTGGCCACCATCATCCAGCCCCTGTCGGGCGAGTACGCGGCGCGGCGCGGCGTGCTCGAACAGCTCCCGTTCCCGGTCGGCTACGGCGTGGAGACCTCGCACCTGATCGACGTCTACCACCGGCACGGGCTCGACGCGATCGCCCAGACCGACCTGGACCGGCGCGTGCACTACAACCAGGACACGCAGGCGCTGGGCAAGATGGCGTTCCGTATCCTGCAGGCGTTCCTGCGGCGGGCGGCCGCGCACGGAACGATCGGGGCGACGCCGGACCTCGGCACGGCGCTGCACCAGTTCCGGTCACGGGACCGGGACTACGAGCACCTCGTGAGCGAGATCGAGGAGATCGAGCGGCCGCCGATGATCGAGCTGCCGGAGTACCGCCGCCGGCGGGCCGCGCTTTCACGGAAGACGGAGCCGCAACCCGGCGCTCAGGGAAGATCGTCCTTCGGTCCCACCAGGCGGTAACGGCCGGCCGCCCAGTCGCCGACGCCGTGGCGATAGAACTTCGATGACGGACGGCCGCTGGCGCCGCCGGGCATCGCGGTGAAGGCGATCTCGTCGGCGAAGTCCACGATCAGCCGGTACGACGGACCCGCCGCCTTGGCGCGGCGGCCCACCCGGTTCCCCTGCTGGACGGTCGAGGCGTCGCCGCGTGCCAGAAAGGGTCCCGCGCGCAGAAAGCGTCCGACCGGCGTTTCGCCAAGCAGCACGTGGTTGACGACGATCGGGTCCTCTCCCCAGGGCGGCTGTTCCGCCCCGACCCGATCCAGAACGGTCGGCACGATCGTGTCCCAGTCGACCGCCGCGAACGGCGGGCGGGCAACGATCCACGCTTCCTCGATGAGCCGGAAGTTGAACGTGAAGAACGAGCCGTCGGCGGCGGCTGCCAACGTCCCGGCCGGGAACAGTACGTCCCTGCACGTCGCCAGCAGAAGACCATGGACGAACTCGGAAAACGAGGTCGCCTCGCGGCTGTCGGCCTCCATGCAGCAGTCCCAGGACAGCAGCCGGCGGCCGAGCGGATGCAGGCGCAGGCGGTCGCGCAGAAAGCTCAGGATCCGCTCCGCGCGCAGCGAGTACACGTCGGTCTGGATCCGCATCATGTCGCGCTCGGTCAGCGGTCCACCGGTCCCGTCGTGACCGGCCTCAAGCATCTGCCGGATCCGGTCCGCGCGGTCGGCGGAGGCGGTCATGGTCTGTGCTGAAGCGTCGCCGTCGAACGGCTGATTTGCCACGACCAGGATGCCGGAGGCAGGATCGCGCTCCGGCGGAAACCGGTCGGCCTCCCACAGCCCGTCCCAACCCACGCCGCCCCGCCACGCCGGCATCGGCAACAGGCCGCTCAGGCCTCCGCCCCGAAGGGGAACCGCGGCGTTCATGCGCCGGCCGATGCGGCCGCTCCGGTCCGACAGCACCCAGTGCAGACCCGGCAGATGGATCGTATCGATCGCGGCCAGCCCTTCGTCCAGGTCGCGGGCGGCGTTCAGGGCGATGATTCCGGCCATGCTGCTCCCGGCCAGCGGCGCTTCTCCCGCCCAGCGGCGGGCCAGATAGCGCCCGGCCGTGTGCGGGTTGCCGGCCAGAGCGCCGTGCTCGGTCTCGTGGAAGGCGGCGAGATCCGACCGGCCGGACCGGGTGCGGATCTCCTCCTGACGCACCGGGAACGGGTGCCAGCGGCCGCCGCGCAGAAAGCGGCCGTCGCGGCACTCCTCCACGAACAGGTCTTCGCTGTCCGCGTGCGCATAGGTGACTCCCCACGCCAGGTTACGATTCCACCCGGACGCGAACACCGGTCCGCCGGCCACCGTGGCTCCCATGACCCACAGCTCCGGCGTCTCCATCACCGCTTCGTACCAGACCGCCGGCAGGCTGGTGATGTCCAGGTGCGGGTCGTTGCACAGCAGCGGCCTGCCGGATGCCGTCAGCCCGCCGGCGACCGCCCACGCGTTGCTGCCGCCGGGCGACGGCGGGATCGCGATGCGCTCCCCATTCTGCCGCGCAGCCTCCGGGCCCGGCGCCCCGTGGCCGTCGACAACCAGGCGCCGGTAGTCCCCCTGCCGATACCCGTCGGCCGGCCGGCCGAACAACTCCCGCCAGGCACGCAGCGTCCCCGGATCGACAGCCAGTGCCCGCGCGATCGCGAGCTCCATGTCGCCCTGGCCGTCGTCGAGTCCGATGTAGGCGATGGCCCGCAGACAGCGCAAGAGGTCCGCCGGCGTGAACGGCTCGACGCGGTTGCCGGTGAGCCGCAACTCGAACGGCCGATGGCCGCTGCCGATGACGTCGTTGAGGCCGGCGCAGTACGAGCGGACGACCGCCATGGCGTGCTCTCCCAAGCCTGCCAGATCCTCGTCCGACACCTGGTGCAGGCGGAGCGCCCGCGAGCGCCGGTCGCTGTCGATGAGCTTGGGGATGTCGCCGAACGCCTCGGCCAGCCGCCCGGCGCCCAGGGCGCGGGTGGCGAATATCTGGAACAGGCGATCGGTCGCGTGCATGAAGCCCAGGCCGTAGTAACCGTCGATCAGCGTCTGCGCGCGGATCCGCGGCGTGCCGGAGCTCTCACGGGCGACCTGCACGTCCTGTCCCGGAATGCGCAGTCCGCCGGGACGCGTTCGAGGGGGAAGACGCACGGCTTCAGGTTGGGGAAAAGCACCGAAACAGGCAACCTGAGCCCCGGCGGTGCGGAGGCTGGCCGATGACCCGCCGTGCCGATAGGATTCCGGCTCCGATGATACGCGCCGCGGCCGCGCTGGCCGCCCTGACCGTCGTCTGCGCCTCCTGCCGGCAACCGCCCGCGGAACCGCAACGGCTTCCCGAAGACCAGCGCGCCCGCTCCAGCTACAGCATCGGGCTGAAGATCGGCAGCGGCCTGGCGGAGCAGCCGCTCGACCTGGACCTATACTGGGTGGAACGCGGCATCCGCGACGCCCTGGCCGGCACGGCCATGCTCGGGCCATCACAGGCGGACGAGGAACTTCAGGCTGCGCAGTCGATCATCCGCGCCGGCGATGCGAACGCCACGGCCGGCGCCGCGCTGCGGAGCGAGAACCGCGACGATCCGGAGGTCACGGAGCTCGAAAGCGGCGTGCAATACCGGGTGGTCTCGTCCGGCACGGGAGCGCCGCCACGCCTGGATCAGCGGGCGATTCTCCAGTACCGGGTGAGCACCCCCGGCGGACAGGCGATCCAGGACCTGTTCCAGGACGGGGAGACCGAGACGGTGCGCGTCGGCGACCTCATCCCGGGGCTGGTCGAGGTGCTGACGCTGATGAGCCCGCAGTCTCGCTGGGAAGTGGCCATCCCGCCAGAGCAGGCCTACGGCTCACGGGGCAGACCGCCGTTCGTCGGTCCCAACGTCACGCTGGTGTTCGATCTCCTGCTGCTGGGGATCGACGGGGGGCAGTCCTGATGAACGCAGCGAGCCGCCCCGGGCGCGTCGTGGTCGAGACGCTGGGCTGCCGCCTCAACTCCTACGAGAGCGACGCCCTCAAGGCCGACTTCGCCGAGCGCGGCTATCGCGTGGTCGAACCGGGGGAGGCGGCCGACGTGGTGGTCGTCAACAGTTGCACCGTGACCGACCAGGCCGACCGCAAGTCGCGCAACGCCCTGTACCGGGCCGGACGCTCCGGCGGCCCGGATGACGGCGCGCAGCCCCTGGTCGTGGCCACCGGCTGCATGGCGACCGGCCAGCGGGCGGCCGTCGCCGACCTGCCGGGCGTGGACTACGTGGTCGACAACGAGCACAAGGCCGGCATCGCCGCCCTGGTCGAAGCCCACCGTGCCGGCGAGATCGCCACGGCGTCCGCGCTCCCGGCCGGCCCGTTCGCGTACGGCGGCGGCGAGCATGCCGCCCGCGCGCGGCGCTTTCTCAAGGTCCAGGACGGCTGCGACAACCACTGCAGCTTCTGCATCATCCCCTTCGTGCGAGGCCGCGCGGTGAGCCGGCCGCTCGCGGCGATCCTCGACGAAGCGCGCGCCATCGTCGACGACGGCTTCCACGAGATCGTCATCACCGGCGTGAACCTGGGCCGGTACCGGGACGGCGGAACGGGCTTCGCGGCGATGGTCGAGGCGGTGCTGGCGTTGCCCGGCGACTTCCGCGTGCGGCTGTCCTCGCTGGAGCCGGACCTGCAGGTCGAGCCGGCGATCGACCTGCTTGCCGACGACCGCCTCTGCCCCCACCTGCACCTGTGTCTGCAGTCAGGCTCCGACCGCGTCCTGCTGGCCATGCGCCGGCTCTACGACCTGCGGACGTTCGAGCGTTTGCTCGAACGCGCGCGCCGCATCCGTCCCGACCTGAACGCCACCACCGACGTCCTGGTGGGTTTCCCCGGCGAGACCGACGAGGACTTCGAACAAACCTGCCGCGCGGTGCAGGCCCTCGCCTTCACCCACTGCCACACCTTCCGGTATGCAAAGCGCGACGGCACGCGCGCCGCCCGCATGACCGGGCAGGTGGACGAGCGGGTCAAGCAGCGCCGCAGCGCCGTGGTGCGCCGGCTGGCCGCCGCCAACCGCGACGCCTACCTGCGGAAGCTGTCCGGCGCCCGGCAGCGGCTGCTGGTCGAATCGGTCGAGGACGGGATCGCGCGCGGATACGGGGAGTGCTACGTGCCGATCGAGGCGACGTGCGGCGACCCCGGCCTGACGCGCGGTTTCCTGGACGTGCACATCGACGGACCGCCGCTCCCGGGCAGCGGCGCGCTCCGTGCCACGGCCCCCGGCGCTGCCGTCATGGGCGCCGCCGGCCGAAGAACAGCCGCCCGCCCCACTTGAACAGCGCGAACAGCGCGGCGACCAGCACGAAGAACCAGATCATCGGCGCGCCGAAGAACAGCCACACGCGCAGGCGCTGCAACACGAACGCCACCAGGAAGGCGACCAGCAGCATGGTCATGAGCCCGGTCAGCCGGTTGAAGCCGGGCACGCTGTCGAAGTCGACGTTGCGGCGCATCACGATCAGGGTCGCCACCATCGCCGCGATCGGCACCAGGTAGATGACCACGTTGACGTCGAGCAGGTTCTCCCCGGAGAAGAACAGGGCATAGACCACCAGCACGGCCGCGAACGTGCCGGGCACGCACGCGGCATACACCAGCACCGCGTACAGGTAGCGCCAGGGCGCCCGTCCGCCCCGGCCCTTGCCGTGCAGCCCGCCGATCAGCGCCGTGACGATCACGACGGCAGAGAACCCGACCAGCAGCGGCACGCGCACCGAGTCGGCCGCCGCGATCAGCTCGCGCAGGGTCACGAGCGGAGGATACTCCGAGGCCGAGTCACTCGTCAGAGTTGGATGAGGTTCGCATCAGGATTGACAGCACGTATCGATCAGGCCAGATTGGCCAGATGAAAAAAGTCAGCGTAACCCAAGCCAAGAACGGCCTGAGCGGCCTGCTCGCCGAGGTCGGACGTGGCGAGGCGGTCCCGATCATGCACCGGGGCACCCCGCTGGCTCGCCTGGAGCCTTATCGCGCCACCGAGATCGACGACGATGCGGCTGCGGCCGACCTCATACGTCGAGGAATCGAGGACCCGCCCGATTCGCCCTGCGGGATCGACGAGCTGGCGGCAATGCCGAGTCCGGACCTGCCGGAAGGAGTGAGCGCCAGCCGCCTGATCGTCGCGGAGCGCTGAGCCGCTCCGCCGCCAACTGGTTGCAGATCCGGCCCTCGCAGCGGGTGAGGCAGCGCGCCCTGAGGCTGTTGCGCATCCATCCGTTACGCGCAGCCGACGCGCTGCAGCTTGCCGCCGCCTTGGTAGCCTGCGACGACGACCCGACGACGCTGGCATTCGTGTGCAGCGACCAGCGGCTGTCGGATGCGGCGACGACCGAGGGCTTTCTCGTCCTATGACGGTCGTAGACGCCCTCATCGCGGCGTCCCGGTCACTGGCGGATGATGCGGATCAGGTCGCGTTCGGACCACCGGTTTCGTGCGTCTACAATCCGCTACGATACGCGGGGGCCGCACACCGGCGTTACATCACCGCCTACGCGAAGGACGATGTCCGCACCGTCTTCCTGGGCATGAATCCCGGCCCGTTCGGGATGGTGCAGACGGGGATCCCCTTCGGGGACGTGAGGACCGTGATCGACTGGCTCGGCATCGCCGACGGCGTGGAGCCGCCCCCGCGCCAGCACCCGGCGCGGCCGGTGCTCGGCTTCGCCTGCACGCGGCGCGAGATCTCGGGCTCGCGCCTATGGGGGCTGTTCGCCGAGCGCTTCGGCACGCCGGACCGCTTCTTCGCCGAACATTTCGTCCTCAACTACTGCCCGCTCGCCTTCCTGGGCGACACCGGCCGCAACATCACCCCGGACAAGCTCTCGGGGCCAGCCATCCGAGCGCTACTAGCCGCCTGCGACCACCACCTGCGGGCAGCCATAACGGCGCTGCGGCCCCGGTGGGTAGTCGCCCTCGGCGCCTACGCCGAACGGCGAGCACGTGCAGTCCTCCCAGCGCGACAGCACGTGACCCGCCTGCTCCATCCCAGCCCGGCCAGCCCGCGCGCCAACGCCGGCTGGGCCGACCAGGCGACCGCGGAACTCACCGCCGCGGGTATTTGGGATTGACAGTCAACGGTTTGTTCCCATCTCCTATGTCAACCGATGGCGCGATAGTCGCTCACTCTCATGCCGTGCCACGCTCAATCCCACGTAATATGCCTGATCGCACCCGACGACCAATCTGATGTCGGAGTCGAGGAGCACGGCAAGCCTTCGGTGCCTACGGCTCTACAAAGCGTGCCATTCCAAGCTACGCCCATCGCCCCGGAGCCAGGACTTGGGTCGCTGGCAGGTCGTCATCGATAGCCACCAAGTCCTTGGTTACATACGCCACTGATCAGCGACTCGCTCGCCTGGTAGTCGATCCATCCGTATCCACCGATTCCCCAACTGGTGCCCTGGGTTACTCATCAGGAGGCATGCAGTACCGACAGTTGGTTGCAAGCAGTCCTCGGTATAGAGGAGTGAACTGATCTGGCCCCGAGATGGCTTCGACTTGCACGTGAGCATAGCGCCACTTCCGCCAACCCTGTTCCACATACTCGTCATCCGTTCGAGCGATCACCGACACTCTGATAGCGTCGCCACTTCGGCGCTCCGCGTCCCGGGCGTAGTCCAGATAGTCTCCAGCGGTGTGGTGAGCCTGCCCATAACCCGCAAGATGCCCGATCCGCAGTTCGTCAACTCGGACGCCACGTTCATGCAGCTTGCGGCAATTCCACACTGATAGTCCGCTCTGCTTGAACGCACCGGGTTTGGGACGCCGATCACGTCGGCTCCAATCCCGTGGACGCACGAACCGACACAGTGTGTCGTCAGATGGAACGGACACGGATTCCCTATATATTATCGATGAACTCGGATTCGGTCGCAGAAGATACGTGGCTCACGAGACGCGTTTCCTGTCGGGAATCGTCGAATACAGAGAGGGCAAGAACGCCCTCGATATTCAATTCCGCGAACATCAATTCTCCACTGCTGAGCCTCAGGTCGAAAGCCAAAGCACCATCGACGTCTATTGTGATCTCGGGCTCTTCGGTCTTGCGCGCCTCTCCAACGAGACGTCGGGCAAGATCGACGATCTCCGGCCGCGGCACGCGGCCCTCCAGACCTCGCTCGAATTCGTCTACCGTGATGTCTGCAATCGACCGAGCACTACTGGGGTGCCATGGCATGATGCTTGCATCTCGTGACTCGGGTTGCTCCGGCCAGCGCACGAGCACTCCCGCGAACTCCGGGATCGGTTCCACGGTCAGCGAGCCGACTGCGGGCGGTGTGTTCATGCGGAGGTCATCGGTATCCGGTTCAGCGAGCCGTCCGGGCCGGTGCGGCACCTCACTATGGCAGGCTCGCCTTCGCCCGCTGCATTCTTTGCACGCACCTCCATTTCATAGTCTGTCTCCGGTTTCAGCTCGATTAAGTGGCATGAAGTCAATGGGGTTTTGATGCCGATGAGCCACTCTTCCTCCCCCACCTCTCGGATACGCACGACGTAGGTCAGTCGTGGTTTGACCAATACCTCCATCCACTCTTGCTTTGGTTCATCGGCAGGATACGGGAGACAAATGGTATAGGACTCTCCATCCCATGCTACTGGAGGCTTGGTGGCCTTTACGTTCATCATCATTGCTCCTGCCGGTTCGCTGCCAAATCGCCGAACGGGAACTCATTGGCCATGTTTGGCTTGACTGCGCTAACCTTGTCAACTTGCGACCACTCGGTCAAGCCCGCGCGCCCGTCTGCGCTGATCCCGGCGGGCACCGCCGAGCAATAGTGATGTAGACTCTCGGCATGTACGATTTCCTCGCAGCCCTGACCGACGGGCGCACCGGCCGCTGCTCGTCGTGGGACACGACCGGCCGCAACCAGGATCGCTGGCTCATCGGCCCCGGGGAGACCCGGGTGCTGGCGGACATCGAGGGTCCCGGCATTATCACGCACCTGTGGTTCACCCAGCGCGACCACTACCGCGAGTGCCTGCTGCGGATCACCTGGGACGACGCTCCGCACGCCAGCGTGGTGGCGCCGCTCGGCGACTTCTTCTGCCTGGGCCACGGCATCGTCGCGAGCTTCCAGTCGGCGCTGTTCACGGCGTCGACCGCGCACGACAACCGCTTCGATTCCGGCTGCGCGCTCAACTGCTACGTGCCGATGCCGTTTCGCAGGCGCGCCCTGGTGGAGCTCGTGAACGAGAGCTCGGAGGAGCACCTGCAGTACTTCTACATCGACTACGAGCGACTGCCCGAAGCGCGCGAGGACGCCGGGTACTTCCACGCCGAGTTCCGGCGCGCCAATCCGTTCGGCGGCTGGGGACACGAGATCACCGTCAACACGCCGGAATCCAACATCGTCAACCGCGCCCGCACCGCGTGGGAGAACAATTACGTCATCCTGGACACGCGCGGCCGCGGCCACTACCTGGGCTGCAACCTGTCGGTGACCAACTTCCAGGGCACGTGGTGGGGCGAGGGCGACGACATGATCTGGGTGGACGGCTACCGCTGGCCGCCGGACCTGCACGGCACCGGCAGCGAGGACTACCTCAACCAGGCGTGGGGGATGCAGGACAACGCCTTCCTCCGAAACGGCTCATCGGTCTACGAGAAGAACACCGGCGGCTATCAGACCAGCTATGTGCTGCACCTGGAAAACCCGGTGCGCTTCCGCAAGGAGATCAAGGTCACCATCGAGCACGGGCACGGCAATCACCTGGCCAACGAGATGTCTTCCACCGCCTATTGGTACGCGGCCGAGCCCGCCGCGGCCGTTCAGCCGCCGCCGGCGGCGCAGCGCCTGCCGGTGCTGCGCGACAACCAGGGCACGTGGCTGGACGACCCGGCACGTCGTCATCCGGGCCGCCAAGTCCCGATGAACGCTGAGATGCGCCGCATGAAGGAGCGGGCGGCCCGCCGGTCGCAGGCCTGACCGTCCGGTCGCCGTCAGCAGCCCTCGTCGCCGCCGGCAGGACCGGGTTGACGCGGCAGCTCGATGATGAAACGGGCGCCGCTGTCGTGGTTCTCCGCCCGCACGATGCCACCGTGCGCCTCGACGTGCGCCCGCACGATGGCCAGCCCCAGCCCGCTGCCGCCTTCCGGAGCATGCTCGCTGCGATAGAACCGCTCGAAGATGTGCGCCCGATCCTCCTCGGAGATGCCGGGTCCGTGGTCGGTCACGGACAGGTGCACCGTATCGTCGCTCTCGTGGATGTCCACGGTCACCGTGGTGCCCAGGGCGGTCCAGTCGATCGCGTTCTGCACCAGGTTGCCGATCGCCGCCTCCAGCGAGCGCTGATCGCCTTCGACCACGGTGCGTCCGCGCTCGATCAGCTCCACCTGCACCGAGCGGGACTCGGCACGGGCGCGCAGCAACGCGATCGCGTTCCTGGCAGCATCGGTCAACTGCAGGGGGCGCCGCTCCAGGCCGGCCACCCCGCCTTCCAGGCGGGCGATGTCGAGCACGTTGGTGGTGATCCACTCCATGCGTTCGATCTGCCGCAGACACTCCGGCAGGAACTCGCTGCGCATCTGCTCGTCCTCCGGGTGCTTGTTCATCAGCTCGGTGAACGTCCGCAGTGCCGTCAGCGGTGTGCGCAGCTCGTGCGAGGCGTCTCCCACGAAGCGGCGCAGCACGTCGCGCTCCCGGCGGAGTTCCTCGATGGTCGTGCCGAGCCGGGAAGCCATCGCGTTGAAGGCGGCGGCCAGCTCGCGCATCTCCCCCTTGCCGCGCTCCGGAGCGCGGACGCCGAGGTCGCCGTCGCCCATGCGCCGGGCGGACGAAGTCAGCGACGAGATCGGAGCGGTCATGCGGCGGCCGACCACCAGCCCGATCAGGGCCGCCAGCACCGTGGTCGCCACGCCCGCCGCCACGAAGGTGTCGCGCAGGCCGCGGCGGACCTCCTGTAGCACGCCCCGGCCCGAGCCGATCTGCACGTAGCCGAAGGGCCGCGCGGGATCGCCGATCGGCACGGTCACCGCAGGTTCGATCTCGGCCTCGGGCTCCGCCAGCGCCGCGCGGGCGGAAGCTGCCTGCCGGTCGAGGGTCAGGCGATTGCCCAGCAGGTCACGCCTCACGCGCATTCCGCGCGCGTGGGACTCCAGGCCGAACCGCCGATACATCTCCTCACGCCACTGCTCCAGCGCGGACAGGCGCGAGCGCTCCATCAGCAGCAGCACGGCCGCCGAACCCAGGTCGAGGTCCCCGAACGCCGGGAACGCCCAGACCAGCTCGTAGTCGCTCATGCGGGCCGAGTCGGCCCACACGCGCCGTGAGCGGTCCAGGATCCAGACCCTGACATCGCCCATGAGCGCCGAGGTCTCCGCCAGGTGCTGCAGGCGTCGCTGGTCCAGGATCGGAGAAAAGTACGGCAGGCTCTGGGTCGCGATGACCGCCGCGGTCTCCTGCAGCATGTCGCGCTCGCGACGCTCCACGAGCCTGCCGATGACCGCCATGGAGAGGCCCCCCATGACGGCGATCGCGACGATCGAGATGACGGCGAAGCTCAGTACCAGCCGCCACCTGATCGTCGCGAACACGCGGGTCACCGAATCGGTTTGCCCGAACCGGGTCTACCCAATCTAGGCTACCAATCCGGACTACAGGGCGCTGTCGGCGTCCATGTCGCCGCCGGTGTCCTTGTCGGCGTCTTTGTCGGCGTCGCCGTGATCGCCCCGGGACCTCTCGCGCCGCTCGAAGCGCTGCCTCATGTCGTCGAACATCCTGCGCATGTCCTCCAGGGCCGGAAATGCCTGGTAGCGGATGCCGAGCATGGCCGCCCCGCTCTCCGCGTCTGCCCCCAGGGTGACCATCGCCGTCATCTCCTCACCGTCGCGCTGGTAGTCGATGCTCACCTCGGCGCCGGCTTCGTGGCCGCCGATGATCTCCACGAGCTGACCCGGAGATCCATCCAGCGTCTGGCCGCCGACGGCGGTGATCCAGTCGCCGGGTTCCAGCCCCGCGTTCGCAGCCGCACTCTCGTCGACGACCTCCACCACGACCACTCCCGGCTTGTCGGACTCGATGCGGAACTGGAGTCCGCGCCGTTCGGGAGCCATCGGCATGCGCAGGCCGCGCCGCGGCAGCCGGTCCACGCTGGCGCCCGCGCCGCCGGTGATCGCCAGCCCGATGCGCGGCTGTCCCCAGATGCGCTCGATCGCCACGACCTGGTCGCGCGTCTCGTCGCCGTGCCTGATGCTCAGCGTCACCTCGGAGCCTTCCGCCTCGGCCAGCGCCTGCACGAGCTCGCGCGCGCTTGCCAGAGTGTGCCCGTCGATGCTCAGGATCAGGTCGCCTCGCTCGATGCCGGCCGCCGCCGCGGGGCCGTCGGGGTCGACCTGGGTGACGATCACCCCCATGGCCGCCTCGGCCTCGCCGCCCTCCTGCGCGGCCAGCGGCAGGCCGACCGCCAGCAGCGCCGCCGTCGCGATTGCCAGTACCTTCGTCCGTCTCGTCGTCATCGCAATTTCCTCCATGCGATTGAAGCTGGCATAACGATCGAAGCCGCGGATTGCGAGCCTGTTTCCGCAGAATTAAGTTTTTGTAACACTCGCGAAGCGGTAGCCGAAGCCGCGCACGGTCTGAATCCAGCGCGGCGAGCCCGGATCGTCCTCGATCTTCTCCCGCAGCCGGCGCACGTGCACGTCGACGGTGCGATCGTAGCCGATGTCGGCGGTGTACCCCCACACCGCCTCGATGATCTGCGCGCGGCTGAGCAGCCGCTCCGGCCGTTCCGCCAAGTAGCGCAGCAGCCGGAACTCGGTCGGCGTCAGGTTCACCCGCCGGCCGCCGCGCTCCACCGCCATGAGGTCGGGATCGATCACCAGGTCGCCGAAGCTGATGCGCTCGCTGCCGGCGGACGCGGCCAGCTCGCCGTAGGCACGCCGCAACAGGGCGCGCACGCGCGAGACGAGCTCACGGAGCTGATACGGCTTGACCACGTAGTCGTCGGCGCCGAGCTCCAGGCCGAGCACCTTGTCCATCTCCTCGTCGCGCGCGGTGAGCATCAGGATCGGTTCGCGCCGGCCTTCGCCCCGGATCGCCCGGCACACGTCGAAGCCGCTCATGTCGGGCAGACGGATGTCCAGGATCAGCAGCCGCGGGTTCCATGTCCGGAACAGCTCCAGGCCGCCGGCGCCGTCGCGGGCGCAGCGCACCGCGAAGTCCTCCTTGCCCAGCCCGTACTCCAGGCCACGCGCCACGGAGGCGGAGTCCTCGATCACCAGGATGCGCTCGCCGCTCATCGGCGGCCGCCGCTCACCGGCGCCCGCCGCTCACCGCCGGCCGTCCCGAGCCAGCGCCGCGTGCGCCAGCGCGGCGCGCAGCTCGTCGAACCCCTGCTTGTGCAGCGCGCTCAAGGGGATGGCCCGCGCCGACTCGCCCGGCTCCATGACGTCGGGCAACGGCAAGCCGTCCTCCACCCGATCGACCTTGTTGAGCACGGTCACCGTGGGGCGGTCGGCGGCGCCGAGCTCGCGCAGCACGCGCACCACCTCGGCCGCCTGCTCGCGCGCCATCGGGTGGCGTGCGTCGACCACGTGGATCAGCAGATCGGCCTCCACCACCTCTTCAAGCGTCGCGCGGAACGCGGCCACCAGGTTGGCGGGCAGCTTCTGCACGAAGCCCACGGTATCGGTCAGCAGCAGCGGCACGTCGTTCACGTGGACGCGGCGCGTGGTCGGGTCCAGGGTCGCGAACAGACGGTTCTCGGCCCGCACCCCGGCGCCGGTGAGCGCGTTCATCAGCGTGCTCTTGCCGGCGTTGGCGTAGCCGACCAGGGCCGCCACCGGGACGCGGCTGCGCCGCCGGCGTTCACGGTGGCCGGAACGGGCGGCGGAGATGCTCTGCAGGTCCTTGCGCAACCGGCTGATGCGGGTGCGCACACGGCGCCGGTCCACCTCGAGCTGAGTCTCACCCGGGCCGCGCACTCCGACACCGGCGTTGCCGGCCGAACGGCCGCCGGCCTGGCGTGCAAGGTGAGTCCACATGCGGGTCAGCCGCGGCAGGCGGTATTCGAGCTGCGCCAGCTCCACCTGGATCTTGCCTTCATGGGAGCGGGCATGGGAGGCGAACACGTCCAGGATGAGCGCCGAGCGGTCGAGCACCTTGACGTCTTCACCGAGGATATGCTCCAGGTTGCGCTGCTGGTTCGGCGCCAGCTCGTCGTCGAACAGCACCACGTCGACGCCAAGGCTGGAGGCGAGCTCCGCGATCTGCGCCGCCTTGCCCGACCCGATGTAGGTCGCCGGGTTCGGCCGCGGCAACCGCTGGCGTTCCCGGCCGGCGATCGCCAACCCGGCCGTCCGCGCGAGCTGCCCCAGCTCTGCGAGCGATGCATCCAGCGGCCACCCGTCACCGTCGCGCGTCAGCTCGCAGCCGACCAGCAACACGCGCTCGGCACCCATCAGGGGCCTTCCTCGCCGGACTCTGCCTGCCCGGTCTCGGCCAGCCGCTCGGCTGCCGGCCCGGCGAGCCGCACCAGCGCCCGCGTCACCGCCGACCGGTCGGCGTCCACGGCCGCACGCAGCGTGTCGAGCTGCCGGCGAGTGTCGTCCAGCGCCAGATTGCCCGGTGCGCCGGGGTAGTCCTTGGCGAGCGCGGCGGCGAGGGCCGCGTCGTCCTGCAGGGGAGTGCCTTCGCCCGCCTCGCGCAGCTCGGCGCCAACCTCCCGGTAGGCAGCGCCAACCTCTCGGTAGGCGTCACGGAACGGCATGCCCTGCGCGACCAGCTCGTAGGCGCGGTCGGTCGCCAGCAGCTCGGGCGTGCAGCCGTCCCGCAGCCGGCGCTCGTCGACGGTCAGCCGCGACACGGCCAGCCGCATCACCGTGACGCAGCCCGCCGCCTCCTCCAGCGCGGCCAGGAACGGGCCCTTGGTCTGCTGCAGGTCGCGGTGATAGCCGCTCGGCAGGTGCTGCGTGATGGCCCGGATGGTTGCCGCTTGGCCGTCGACGAACGCCGCCTTGGCCCGCACCAGCTCCAGCAGGTCCGGGTTGCGCTTCTGCGGCATGATGCTGCTGCCCGTGGTCAGTTCCTCCGGAAGGCGGAAGTAGCCGAGCTCCGGCAGCGTGAACAGGAGCAGGTCCCAGGCGAGCCGCGCGAGCGTGGCGCACACGCGGCCGGCCGCCTCCGCCACCTGCGCCTCCACCGCGCCGCGGCTGGTGTTCACGTACAGCACGTTGTTCTGGACTCCCGCGAAACCGAGCGCCTTGGCTACCTTCCGGCGGTCCAGCGGCAACGGGACGCCGTACCCGGCGGCCGCGCCCAGCGGATTGCGGTCGTTGCGGCGATAGGCGCACGCCACCAGGTCGGCGTCGTCGATCAGCGCCTCGGCGAACGCGGCTGCCCACAGACCGACGGTGGACGGCATCGCCGGCTGCATGTGGGTACGGCCGGCCATGGGCGTCCGCGCATGGGCGTCGGCGAAGTCCAGCAGAGTCCCTGTCAGCTCGGCGATCTCCGCGCGGAAGTCGAGCAGCCACTCGCGCGTGTACAGGCGCAGCGCACCGATCACCTGATCGTTGCGCGAACGTCCCGTGTGGATCTTCTTGCCGGCCTCTCCCACGCGCCCGGTCAGGAACCGCTCCAGGGCGGAGTGGCCGTCCTCCTCGTCATCCCGAATTCGGAACCGGCCGGCGTCGATCTCGCCAAGCGCCTCCCGCAGCGCCTCCCGCAACGCGGCGAGCTCGGCCGCCTGAAGAATGCCGATCGCGCACAGCATATCGGCGTGCGCGAGGCTGGCGACCGCGTCGGCCTTCAGCAGCTTCCGGTCATGGATGCGGTCGTCGCCGACCGTGAAGCGCTCGACGGCCGGGTCCAGATGGCCGCCCTTGTCCCAGAGCTTGGCCCTGTCCCAAAGCCTTGCCCTTGCCTCGCTCACGACGCACCGTCATCGCCGACGCGGGCGACCCACAGGTTCAGCATCTTCTCGGTCGCATCCGCGGCGGCCAGGACCTGGTCCGAATTGACCCCTTTGGTCGTCAGCGTGTCGCCGTCGCCGCGCCACGTGATCGTGCATTGCACGATCGCATCCGAGTGTCCACCCGGAGGAATGGAGACCACGTAGTCGATCAGCTCCGGCAGTGTGAGGCCGATCTCGCCCGTGATCAGGCCGACGGCCTTCATGAACGCGTCGTACCCGCCGTCCCCCTGCGCCGAGTCCTCGTAGACCGCGGCGTCCTCCCCGCCGGGAGCGGTGTAGCGCAGCTTGACGGTGGCCGTCGAGCGGAGGCCGATGGCGGACACGATCACCACCGACTCCAGGACGAAGTGGCGTTCGTGCGGGCGTGCCAGCACGTCGTCGACGATGTAGGGGAGATCCTGCTGGGTGATCGTCGCCTTGCGGTCGGCCAGTTCCTTGATCCGCTCCAGCACGGCGCTGCGCTGCTCGGTCGAGAGCTCGATGCCGAGCGCGTCCAGGTGGTGCTCCAGTGTCGCCTTGCCGGCCAGCTTGCCGATCGCGTAGGAGCGCTCCCGGCCGAAGCGCTCCGGCAGGAGCCGGCCCTGGTACAGGTCTCCCTTTCGATCCCCGTCGGCGTGGATGCCGGCGGTCTGGGTGAAGGCGTTGGCGCCGGAGATCGCCTTGTTCGGAGGCACGCGGCGGCCGGACACCACGTCCACGCGCTCGCTCACCTGCACCAGCCTGCTCTCCCGAACGCGGGTGGTCCTGCCCAGAAAGTCGTGCATGCCGACCACCACCTCGTCCAGTGGAGCGTTGCCGGCGCGCTCGCCCATGCCGTTGACTGTGCAGTGGACCCCGGCAACCCCGGCCTCCACCGCGGCCAGCGTATTGGCGGTGGCCAGGCCGTAGTCATTGTGCGCGTGAAAGTCGAAGTGGCGATCGGGGAAGCGGCTGAGGATCGCCTCCACCATCTCGGTCACCATCGCCGGCGACAGCACCCCCAGGGTGTCCGGCAGCATGATGCGCACGATGGGGGTATCGGCAAGGCGACCGACGAGGTCCAGGACATAGTCGCGCGAGTCGGTCATGCCGTTCGACCAGTCCTCCAGGTACAGGTTACACGCCACGCCGAGCCGCTGGGCCTTGCGCACCGTGTCGTCGATGTCCGCGGCGTGCTGCGCGGGCGTCTTGCGGAGCTGCGTGGTCAGGTGCTTGAGCGATCCCTTCGCCAGCACGTTCATCACCTTCCCGCCCAGGTCCGCGATCCAGCCCGCGGATGCCTCTCCGTCGGTGTACCCCAGGATCTCGACCCGGTCGGCGGCGTCGTGCGAAACGGCCCACCGCAGGACCGTCTCCGCCCCCTCCCGCTCGCCGGCGCTCACCTGCGCGCTGGCGATCTCGATGCGGTCCACGCCGACCTCGTCCAGCACGAACTGGGCGATGGAGAGCTTCTCGTCCGGCGTATAGCTGACGTCACGCATCTGCTCGCCGTCCCGCAGCGTGGTGTCCATCACCTCGATCATCTTCGCGTCGTCTCCCCCCTTCACGATCGTTGAGGCACGGGCTCCTCCATACGAGAAAGGCCGTGAGCCTCCGGGAGCCCACGGCCTGCCTCGATCACGTCGTCGCGATCAGCTAGCGCACATGGGACCCTCGCAGGCCCTGGATAATCCCGATCGGAGTGCGCCTCGCCATCGGTTGCAAGCTACCGACGCGGGCGGCTCGCGTCAAGCGCTCCAGGCTGCCTGCTCTACGAGCGACGGAACGGACGACGACCGCGCCGTGCCCAGCTACCGTTACCGATTGACGCTACTTATCGCCGCTCTCGATGATACATTGTGTATTGACCGAAGGACTCGGAATGCGCATTCGGAACGCTTTCGCCTTATGTGTCGCAGCCGCGGCGGCACTCCTCCTTTTCGGCTGCGAGGAGCCAGGTCCGTCCCGGACCGGCAGCATCAGGGTCACTTCGACTCCGTCCGGCGCGCGGATCTTCCTCGACCAGAGCGACACGGGCCGGGTCACGCCCTACGCCATCCCGGAGGTCTCCGCGGGCTTCCATACTATCCGCCTGACTCTCGCCGGCCACGCCGACTGGGGTCCGCAGAGCGTGTCGGTCGCCGCCGGCCAGACCGCCACGGTCACCGCTACCCTGGAAGCAGCCGAACCCACGGAGCCGCCCGAACCTGTCATCCCCCCGGAGCGCGGGCTGGGTCTGGAACTTCTGGACGTCCAGGCGTATCAGAACGCCCACATCCTCCGCGCCGACCCGGTCGCATTGCCCGCCTCGGTCGACCTCAG
This sequence comes from Spirochaetia bacterium, assembly GCA_965202935.1. Classification (GTDB taxonomy): domain Bacteria; phylum Spirochaetota; class Spirochaetia; order SZUA-6; family Bin103; genus CATQHW01. The sequence goes on along the minus strand of OZ241879.1, from coordinate 5,526,416 downwards.
TCTCGATGTCCCTGTCCCCGGCAACCAGGGCGGTCAGGGCAGTTGCGTGGGCTGGGCGGTTGCCTTCGCGCTCAAGAGCTACCACGAGCGCATCGAGCGTGGCTGGCCGCTGACGGCCGACCGGCATGTGATGAGCCCTGCCTACGTGTACAACCAGATCAAGGTGCCCGGCGGCGGCGCCTATTTCCTGGATGCCTTCAACCTGCTGATCGGTCAGGGAGTCTCCTCGTGGGCGCAGATGCCCTACGACCCGCGGGACGACCGGACCCAGCCCAGTGCTGCGGCGCGGGCGGAGGCTGCCAACTACAGGATCGCGGAGTGGGGCGTCGTGCTGCGCACCACGCACGCGATTTTCGTCCAGGAAATCAAGCGTCACCTCGCGACCGGCGTCCCGGTGGTGATCGGGGTTCCCGTGTACCCGGACTTCGACTCCCTCAGCGAGTCCAACCCGGTCTACGATCACACCGGCGGCCACAGACGCGGCTACCACGCGATCGTGATCGTCGGCTACGACGATGCGCTGTCGGCATTCAGGATCATCAACTCATGGGGCGCCGACTGGGGGATCGACGGCTACGGCTGGATAGACTACGCCGCCAGCAAGTCGCTGATCCGGTCGGCGTACGTGACCAGGGACGTGGTGGCGTCTCCCGACGACGAACGGCCCGTTGCGGCCAGCGGCCCGAGTCCCGGCAACGCAGTGAACGGCGTCGCGGTCGGCACGGTGCTGAGCTGGACGCGCAACGCACGGACGACCAGCTTCGACGTCTACCTGGGGACCGACCGCGACTTGGCCGCAGCCGACTTTCAGGGCAACGTGGCGCAGGCAACGTTCTCGCCGGACCTGGCGCCGGGGTCTCGCTACTACTGGCGGATCGACGCCCGCGGCGCCGGCGGCGTCACGCCGGGGCCGGTGTGGTCGTTCACGACCGCAGGCAGGCTCCAGTTGCCCGGCAAGGCGATCGGTCCGAGTCCTGCGCACGGCGCAACGGCGGTGGCCAGGAACACCGTGCTGCGCTGGGACAGCGGCGGGCACACGACCAGCTACGACGTTTACTTCGGGACCAATCCGAGGCCGGGCGCAAGCGGGTTCCAGGGTACACAGGCGATGCGTACGTTCTCACCCGGGGCCCTGTCGGCCGGGACGCGCTACTACTGGCGGATCGACGCAAAGAATGGGCAGGGGACGACGACAGGCGACGTATGGTCGTTCACCACCGCAGGAGTGCGGGAGCTGCCGGGAAGGGCAGTCAGTCCGAGTCCGACGGATGGAGCGACAGGAGTGGGACTGCACACGACACTGAACTGGGACAGTGGCGGGCACACCACCAGCTTCGACGTGTACTTCGGGAGGAGTCCGACGCTGGGCGAGAGTGAACTGCAGCGCACGCAGGCGGGACGGACGTTCACGCCAGGCAGGCTGCTGGCCGGGACGCGGTACTACTGGCGGGTGGACGCGAAGAACGGCCGGGGAACGACGCCGGGTGACGTGTGGTCGTTCACAACCGTCGGCGGTTCGCAGCCGGGTCTGTCGGTCGCCGACGCGAGCATTACGGAAGGTAACAGCGGCAGGAGAACCATGTCGTTCCGCGTAACGTTGAGCGCGCCGAGCACTCAACAGGTCAGGGTTTCGATCGGGACGGTTGACGGTACCGCTACCGCAAACTCGGGCGACTACGATGGATCGGGAGACTGGGTGACATTCTCGCCGGGGGAAACGTCGAAGCGGTTTCCGGTGGTCGTGCGCGGAGATACCGAGGTCGAGGACGACGAAACGTTTACGGTAGAGGTGAGGAGCGTTGAGAACGCGACGGTCGTGGATGGTATCGGAGTCGGGACCATCATCAACGATGATACTCATTCTCCACCGCGACCGGGGAAGGCGGTCAATCCGAGTCCCGGCGACGGCGCGACCGGGATGGCGCGAGACGTGATGCTGCGGTGGGACAGCGGCGGTCACACGACCAGCTACGACGTGTACTTCGGAAGGAATCGGGCGCTTGGCGCGAGCGAGCTGCAGCGGACGCAGGCGGCACGGACATTCGATCCTGGTCGGCTGTCGGCGGGGACACGGTACTACTGGCGGGTGGACGCGAAGAACGGCCAGGGGACGACGACGGGTGATGTGTGGTCGTTCAGTACGGAGTCGGTGGCGGAGCTCCCGGGTCTGTCGATCGCCGACGCATCGAGACAAGAAGGTCCCACAAATCTGAAGAGATACTACTATTTCCGCGTGGCACTCAGCTCGACGACCGCACGACAGGTCAGGGTGTCATACGCGACTATGGACGGAACCGCTACAGCCGGTCCCGATCCCGAGGAGCGCCGCGTGCCGGGGGCTGACTACGGTGCAACGAGTGGCGAACTGACCTTTTCACCCGGAGACGTGTCGAAGGCTATTCGCGTGGCCACGTTCGGGGACGAGAACGTCGAGCAAGATGAATACTTCTACGTCATTCTGAGCAATCCGGTGAACGCGACGCTTGTGGATCACAGCGCAACAGGCACCATCGTCAACGACGACATCGTTACACCAACCCAACCAAGTCTGTCGATCAGCAACGTGAGCAAGTCGGAGGGAGATCGAGGTTCTGACTATATGCGATTCCCCGTACGTCTCAGCGCTCCTAGCACTCAGACTGTCGCGGTAACGATCAAGACGTATGATGGCAGCGCTACCGGAGGAAGCGACTACCGGGCGGAACGCTACAGGATAGCCATTTCCCCTGGAGAACTGGAGGCTACCCCCGGAGTGCTGGTGTATGGGGATACGGAGGTCGAGGAGGACGAAACGTTTACGGTAGAGATGGAGAGCGCTGAAAATGCGACGATCGTGGATGGTATCGCGCTCGGCACCATCATCAACGATGATGTTCGGTCTCCGAGGATTAGCTGGAGATCGGTTGCCAGTGGCACTTCGGAGGATCTCTACGGAGTAGCCTGGAACGGCAGGCGATTCGTCGTCGTTGGAAATGAGACGATACTGTACAGCACCGACGGGGTCACCTGGTCCCGAGTCTCCAGTGTCGATTCCTGGAATCGCCAAGACACGCATCGCTGGCGTCTCTTCGACATAGCGTCCAACGCGACGCGGCTTGTCGCCGTTGGCGGCTTCGGGATCGCACGCAGTCCCGACGGGATAACGTGGACGAGAGATTGGACCGATAGTGCCTTCGGCCCCTATGTAAACCTTTACGGCGTAGTGTGGAGCGGCACGCGGTTCGTCGCCGTTGGAAGCAGGACGATCGCGAACAGCCTTGACGGGATCACTTGGCCTGCCGCTGCCGCCGGAGTTCCGTCTAACTTCCTGAGCGGCGTAGCTTGGAATGGCACGCGGTTCGTCGCCGTTGGGTTTCGAGGGTCCATTCTGCACAGCACCGACGGGAACACGTGGATGGCCGCTTCCAGCGGCACTTCCTGGAATCTCAGGGGCGTAGCGTGGAACGGCACACGAACGGTGGCAGTTGGGATGGTCGGTACGATCGTGCATACCGCCGACGGGATTGTCTGGAGGGGGGCTGCTGATAGCGGCACGAGTGCCAGTCTCAACGATGTGGCGTGGAACGGGTCGCGGTTCGTCGCCGTTGGAGAGGGTGGCACCATCGTGCACAGCAGTGACGGGAGTTCCTGGTCGGCTGCTACCGGCGGCACTTCCAGGGACCTCCGGGGCATAGCGTGGAGCGGCGCGCGGTTCGTCGCCGTTGGACACGGCGGCACGATCCTCGTGAGTCCGTAGAGAACGCCGATCTGATTTAAGCGCATCGCCGATCTGCTCGGTCTGGACCCCGGTACCGTGGCGCGAGGGACGCAAGCGACTGTTCGCCCAGGATGTCGAGAGCCAACGCATGCGCCGCCCCGGTGACGGGCGGCCGCCGGGTGGAAAAAAGCTCGAGGTGATCGCCGACTCCGGCGGCAGCAACGCGCCGCCCATCAGAAGCTTCATGTATGCCCTCCAGACACGCCTCGTCGACCCGCACCGCCTCAAGGTCACCGTCTTGAGGAGGGCACCGCTTCTTCTATCAAGAAGCACTTGATCCATTGATCAGATCGACCGATCCTGCAAGAGGATCAGATGGGACAGGTGCAGACTTACTCAGCAATCGTGAAGTCCGAAATCAGCCATTGGCCGATGATCGGCATGCTGCGATGTGCCGTTCATTGAGGTAGGCGGCTCGCGGGCCGGAAGAAGCGGCCGGGGTACGGAGGGTCCGAACATGGATGGATTGACGGCAACGTCGAATCTGGACCCGCCCCGGAAGCGGACACGGTATGTGGAGGTTCCACATGAAGCGGTCCAAGATCATCATCTCGGTAATAGTCGTGGTGTCTTGCATCGCCTTGGTGGCGACGGCAGAAGCGGTCATCACGGATGCTGAGAGAGCAGACAGCCGCGACACCGAATACATCGCCAGAGCGCAAAGGTAAGGGTCGCTGCGAGAGATCGGCGGAGCGGATATCCCCTCAATCCGCTCCGCCGATCATCAAGCGGCGAGTTGGCGGCCCGCAGGGCGTCTCTCCACCCATCACCTCATGCGGCGCTCTCGCCCCACTGTCGGGTGGCGATCGATCGTGGCGGACGTCTTCAATCCGGCCGGCCGCCACGATCGCCGCTGCCATGGCTCCCTGACCCCACTTCAGAACTCCCCCGAATTGCGCCGCCGGTCACCCGTCGACGGACGCGGCAACGCTGGCCGGCACGAGCCCCTGCCGGGGCGAGAGTCGGTCCGGAGCTGATGATCGCCTGACTGACAGCGTGCTATCGATGCATCGAGGCACGCCTTTCGGGAATTGCGAAGCCACGGTTCAGCGCTTGGCTGATAGCGCAGGGGGTCGTCCGTGGTCTTTCATTGAGCGCAGACGCGAAGCCAGCCGGGCCGGGACACGCGGCCGGAGGCACGGAGGGTACCATCATGGGCCTACAGAGAGCACCTGTAGCCTCGGGACCCGCCCCGGAAGCGGACACGACTTTCATACCAGGAGAGTCGAGTGATGAAACGGATCTTGATCGCGGGGATGCTGTTGGCGTTGTGCGCTGTCGCAGGATCGACCCCTGCGGCGGCAGACGGCGGGGATGCTCTCACCCAGCTCGGCACGCTCGATTTCAAGGTGGGGGACCCGCCGCATGGGTTCAACCCCCGGGAGTTTCTGCAGCTCCACGCGGCGGCGGAGAGCGGGAATGCTGAAGCCCAGTTCGGCGTGGGGGTCATGTTCGCCTTGGGCGTGATCGTCACCGATCAGAGCGATGCCGAAGCGACCGCGCTATTCCGGAAAGCGGCCGATCAGGGGTATGCCCCGGCGCAGATCACCCTCGGCCGAATGTATGCCGAGGGCAACGGCGTCGATGCGGACCACGCCGAAGCCGCGCGCTGGTTCCGACTGGCCGCCGAGCAACGGAGCCCCGACGGACAGACCTGCCTCGGGCTGATGTACGGCATCGGCGACGGTGTCGAACAGGACTACGGGGAGTCCGTGAGGCTGCTGCGGCTGGCCGCCGAACAGGGCGACGGTGTGGCGCAGGCGCGGCTGGGTGACATGTACGCGTACGGCGAAGGCGTCGAGCGCAACCCCGATGAGGCCGACAAGTGGTATCGACTCACCGCGCAGACGTACAGAGAACCCATCTATGTGATCGCCGGCGTCGAGTTCACGTCGGGCCGCTTGAGCCTGTGGCATCTGATCCATCTCGGTGAGCTGTACCGCGATGGCAAGGGAGTCCCCCACAACCTCATGAACGCCTACCGCTGGATGCACATCTCGAACCGGGGACATGTCTGGTCGTTCAAAACACCGGAAGGCATGATCCCGTACCAGATGGAAATCGACCGGCTCGCCGAGCACATGACCGACGAGGAGCTGGCCGAAGCCCGCCGGGCGGCCGATGAGTTCATAGAGACCTACCTCTGAATGCCGCGACCGGATGTGGAGCCCCGCGGCAGCAACACGCGGACGGTCGCGTCCGCAACAGCTCGGCACCGAGGACTCGCGCGAGCGAACGGCCGTACAAAGACGGACCGGGCGTTACATGCCCCAGACCGTGACCGGCACGCCGTCTCCGGAGGGTGGGCGGCGGCCGCCCCCCGACCTCTCCCGCCTCCGGCGGTCGGGGCGGCCCCTCTTTCGGAACGCCGATCGGCTGCGCGGCGGGCCAAGGCGTTGACCAACCCCCCGATCCGTCAGACAATGACCACCGCATGGACCAAGCCCGCGAGATGGAGTTGCAGCGCAAGATCGACCGACTGCTCAAAGAGAAACGCGCGACCCAGTTGTTCTCGAATGGCATTTCGGCAGCCGACCAAAATTCGGCTGTCGACAGCGTGGCGACCCGCCGCCGTCTGATTGGCAGAAGCTCCCGAGTACTTGCAGAAGATGCTCGGCCTTCGGTGAGGGTCGCCGTGACTGACTGATCGACTGACGGATCGGTGATCGTGGCGATCGCCGGCGTTGGCGTCGGCCTGCTGACAGTACTGGTGCCGCTGTTGCTGGTGCTGGCCGCCGGGATCCGGCGGGAGATCGACCAACTGCGCACAGACGTGACGGCCGACATATCGTCGGTGCACGCCGACGTGGCGGAGCTCCGTCGCGACCTGCACGCGGTGAGTGAGCGCGTGGCGCGCATCGAGGTCGCGTTGACCGGACCGCACGTCGACCAGTCCCCACGGTCCTTGCGGCATTCGTTCGAAGCGCCGTCCGAACCGACGGTGACGTGGCTCGACGCCATGGCCGGCTTGGCGGACCTATACGGCAAGTCCGACGACGCGGAGACACTGCGCGAGGCTGCCGCTTTGACTGCCCGCATAACAGGCCGATCAGTTGCCGTCCGCGAGGAACCGGCGCGCGAGGATTGATTCTGAGCCGTTTTCCGGGCCGGGGTGGGTGTCCCTTTGGTGGGGATAGCCCTGCAGGCGGTTTCGCCCGGATTTGACCTCGCGGTGGCTGGCTGACGTGGAAACTCCGGCCGGTCGAGGCTCACCGCGCGGGGCGGATCCAGAGAACCCAGGGCGGAAAGCGGAAGCGGGTGCTACTCCTCGAAACCTAGCTTCCAGACCCTCCCGCCCCAGCCCCCGGTAAACGGTGAGCATCCTACTTCGGCGCGTCGCACCACTGGTCGGCCCTGGATCACAGTCCACCGATATCGCGGACTTTCTTCAGGACGTACAAAGCACACCCCCGACCACAAGCAGACCCCCGGTCACAACCAGATTCTCAAGCATTTGGGGGTGAAGGGTGCCGTAGCGAAACCCGGCGGGGGGCGGTCGTTCATTCCCCCCGGCCGGGAGTAGGTGACCTACGTAACGTCCGGAAGCGAAATGCCTCGACGGACGAGACGGAGATCGGGGCCAGCAGTAGTGTAGAGCATTCTCATTGGCTGCTCCGTTCTCTTACTGGATTATCAAGCGCTGGCTGACAGCCCCTTCGCTGGACTGACTCCCACTACGGGTTCTGCTTCCCCAGCGCTTATACGTTGAGGCACGGGCCTCTTTATCGCAGGAGGGCTGGGGCATTGGTACGGCGCGCAGTGCGTGCGCGTCAAGCGGTGCCGTCCTCCGCGCCGATAATGGCAGTTATCGGCACCCTCGAACCCGCCACCGACCGGCAGCGCCGCATCGCCGCGGCCGTCGCCGCGCTCGCCCCCAACTCCCGCCGCGTCTACCGCACCGCCTGGGAGGCGTGGCAGCACTGGGCCACGGGATCCGGCGCTGCGGCGGCGCAGCTATCAGGATAGCTTGCTATCTCCGAGGGGCCATCTTCGTCGGGATCCGGAGGCCGGCCGCTGGCGGCCCCGCCGGCGACCCGGTGCAGGTCGGGCAGGTCGAGAACGTGGCTGCTCGGTGTGCACCCGATCGGGGCTCCCTACTTCGGTTCGGAGGAGCCCTCGAAGCTGGCGTTGAGCTCCTGCAGGGTCTGCAGCAGTGCGTCGAGGCCCTCGTGCACGATGCCCAGGTGTTGCTCGATGGCGCCGAGGCGGTAGTTGGTGGCGGCGCCGAAGACGGCGCGCAACTCGACGCGGCGGGCGGTGGGGTCGGTGATGGCCTTGGCGGTCTCGGCGCGCTCGGTGAGTTCGCTCAGGGTGATGTCTGCCATGGCGGAGATCTTACACGGCGGGCGCGGGTGACGAGCGCCGCGGTTATGGCCGATCCCGGTCGCGGCGGATCAGCCGCCGGATGCCGACGACCGCCAGCGCCGGCACCCACACCAGCACCGTCAAGACCGCCATGCCGTGCGCCATGCGGAGGGTGTACGGCATCCCCACCAGGATGACGTCCGCCAAGGGGAAACCCCTGAGCACCAAGGGCACCGGGGAGAAGATGGCCGGCGCCACCACGACGATCGCCCAGGCAATCACCGTCCACCGCCACAGTCGCCGCAGCCCCCGGCGCCGCCGCTTGCCCTGCTGCCCCGGCGAAGTCATTGGTAGATTCTTACCCCTTTGTCCTTGTAGGACGATTGAAGTCAAAACCCCCGTTCAAACCGTGCGTGCGGATTTCCCGCACACGGCTTACCGGTGGTCGCTCAAGCGGCAGCATTACGCAGCCTCCCAGAACGCTCGCTCCGGGTAGCGCACCGTCCCGCGCAGGCGTATCAGTCCCAGGCGATGGAAGGAATCTCTCGTCCACCGGCTCGCCTCGCCAGCTCTCAGATTGCGCCCTTTGCGCTCCATGCGCAGCCGACGCAGGCGTCGCCAGACGTAGGTGTCAAGCTGGTTGAATCGTTTGGCAGCGTTGCCGGTTCGGAAGTACTGCGCCCACCCCCGCAACAGCGGGTTCAGATCGGCGATCACCGCGCGCAAATCCGCGTGGCATCGCCCACGGCCAGTCACCTTCCTCACCTTCTCCCGTATCCGCTTCATCGACCGATCCGAGGGCCAGCGGTGCAGGAAGTACAGCCGCTTGCGCCGCTGCTCCCAGATCTTGCCGGACATCCGCTTGTGCAGATGACACCCCAGAAAGTCGAACCCTTCTCGTCCGTCGTACAGGTTCACCCGCCGGGTCTTCTGCGGATTCAGTTCCAGCCCAAGGCGCGCCATGATCTGGCGCACCTGCGCCTCGGCCTGTTCGCACGCTCGGCTCGTGGCACACATGATCACGAAATCATCCGCGTATCTCACCAGTGTCCCCAGATGGGCATGGTGCTTCGTCCACTCGCTGTCGAGCACATGCAGGTAGATGTTCGACAACAACGGTGAAATCACGCCGCCTTGCGGCGCTCCCGCCTCGCTGGCGCTCACCGTCCCGTCTTCCATCACCCCGGCCGTCAACCACTGCCGTATCAGCTTCAGCACCCGCCGGTCACTCACGCGCCTTTCCACCAGCAGCATCAGCTTGCCGTGGTCGATGCTCCCAAAGTAGTCCCGAATGTCGGCGTCCAGCACGTGATGGCCTCCTTTCGCCCCTCGCTTGCGCAGGGTCTCCAGCGCCATCACCGCCCCTCGCTTCGGCCGGAATCCGTAACTGCACGGCAGAAAGTCCGCCTCGAAGATCGGTTCCAGCACCAGCTTCGCCGCCATCTGCACCACCCGGTCCCTGACCGTCGGTATGCCCAGGGGCCGCTTCCCTCCTCCTGCCTTGGGTATGTGCCGCCGCTTGACCGCCTGCGGTCGGTATTCGCCTGCTCGCAGCTTGGCGCCCAACTCCTCAATGAATCGCTCGGCCCCATACTGCTCGACGGCCGCCAGCGTCTGACCATCCAGCCCGCACGCCCCGCGGTTCCGTCGTACCCGCCTCCACGCTTCCCACAGCACGTCACCTCTGTAGATGCGGTCGTACAGCGCGTGAAATCGGCGCTTCGGTGTTCGCTTGGCTGCCGCCCACAGCCGCCGTTGGAGTTCTCGCACTTTGTCCACGAGCTTGCGCTCATGCGGGTCGTTGGGTCCGGTCCTGCCGGCCATGCCCTCACGCTTACCTCCACGGTCGGTCTGACCACCGTAGGGACCCTTCCCTCCTGCCGCGTTCTGTCCCACGGCTCTCACAGGTACTATGGTCCCCTCGGATTCCCGCTCGACGGCGCTCGATTTCGCCTTCGGCTTATACGAGCCGCCCTGCCCTGACTCAGGCTGTCGAGACGGGCCTCCCGTGTTCCGCGCATCTCCCTGCACACGTGCTGCTCCCCATACCCCGCCGGGTCCCGCTGCGCGCTCCGGTTCTTGCGCATCGGTCGTGGCCTTCGCCGTGACATGAGCGGCTCGGCTCCCGGATTGTTCATCTGTCGAGGCTGCAAGATTCACTTCATGTTGCGGCCCGCGTGCTCGCTCCCCGCTGTACGGCTCCCGCCGCCTCACGGGCTTTCGACACCCCGCTCGGGCGCGTGGGTCTCCCCCCGACGCCTGGGGCCTGCTACCCGGCGCTCCGGCGCTTACCGGGACGGGACTCTCACCCGCTGGAGCTGCGCAGCATGTCCTCAGGCTCGGTCGCCCTCGCCCTTGGTCTTCACGGCGCACCATGGCCGAGCCGATAATCCATGCGACAGCGCCACCACAGGGTCAAATCCGGGCGAAACCGCCTGCAGGGGTCCAGGGAGAAAAAGAACACCACCCCGGCCCGGAAAACGGCTCAGGATCAACCCTCGCGCGTCGGTAGACAGCCGGTCGCCCTGCAGTGATCGATCAGCGCGGCAGCCTCGCGTAGCGCCCACGCCACCGGTGTTTCCCGTCGCACTGCGCCGAGTCGGCCAGGACGCGGAGGTCACGTGCCGCTTCCTTGATCCGATCCATGCCAACGAAAAGCTATCACGCGGCGTGACGGTCAAGCCCACCGTTGCTGGCGGCTGTCAGATCCTCGGAGGGCTCGCGAGCTTGCCGACGAAAAGGATGGTGCCCGAGAGGCGCTCCCGGATGAGAAAGAGGAAGGGGCGGTCGGCGCGGAAGACGGAAGCGGACGTCTCAAGCACCGCGACCACGGTTGCGGAGGCCGCCTCGGTGCCCTCCTCATTGACGTCCACCCAGGACTTCTGTTTCACCTCGGAGATCAACAGGCCGTCGACCGGCGAGAGTCGTGCGAAGTCCGCCCGGTGATCGAATGCGTCGACCATGCCCAAGGCTGCCAGGTCGTCATTCAGCGTACGTTCGTAGGCCATCCGAAAGCGCGGCAGGAAGAGCTGCATTTCGGTTTCGCGGAAGCTGTCGGCAATACCCTTCCACTCCTCTGCTCCGAGAGTCGTGGCGAGGTCGTCCACGCTCACGCCGTGCTGGGGAAGGAGCACGGTCATCGAAAAAGCTCTTCCCCCGTACGGCAGGTCCACCGCTCGGAACCGGCTGTTCTCCTGATAGGAGAGGTCTCCCCGGAGGGTCATGAGCGGCACCGTCCGAGTGGACCCGTCGTCCAGGTGGAAGGGCTTGGGCCGAGTGTCGGAAGGATCGAACCGGAGGGTCCAGGGCCCCTTGAAGGAAATCGCGTTGATCAGGTACATGACGACGGCGGCCGGGATCCTGGCGGGAACGATGTCCTCGATTCGACCGTGCGTCGCCGCCTTGACCCACTGGTTGATCCGCTCGGACGCCGCAGGACTCGCGAAATCGAGCTCCGCCGCCTCGGCGTGGAAGCTCTCGCGCACGGCGTCCAGGAAGTCCGTATGCACCGGGAAGCCCTGCCGGGTCCACACGGAGTTCCCGATCGCGGTCTCCACAGCGGGGTCGAGTCCGACGAGGAGCCCGAGCAGCGACTGGTAGGAGGCGTTGATCTCTCCCTCGGCGAGGCTCCCGACCCCCAGCACGTCCCGCATCTGGCTCCAGGTGTCTCCCATGGCTCCGTTCATGGTCATCCCGAGCGCCATGGACGCCGAGAGCGGCGAAAGGAGGAGATTGCCGTTCGGGCGATTGACCTGCGCGAGGAGGTCGAAGGCAAAGCGGTTGTTCGCCGTGATGATCTCGACCTCCGTCGCACTCAAGGCGCGCGGCAGGCGGGTGATCTCGTCTACGCCGTCGGACGGACCGGTGACGTGTCCTCCGCACCCCGCTACGGCCAACAGGAGCAGTGCTCCCGGAATGGGGGGAAACCGACGGCGGCGCGCGGCGTGGCGGGCACGGTCCGCCGGCCCGGCATCTCTACGCGTGGTCGTGACCCCCATCGTCCATTGCAGGGTAGTGAATCCCCCGATCGCGGTCGAACGGGTAGTGGGTCAGTTTGATTCCAGCAGTTCCAGACCCAGAATCTTGGCGATCCTTTGTTGCTCCTGCCTCCGGCCGTCCTCGATCCCGTGCTCGTAGGCACAGTACGCGCACTTGTGCGTGCCGGCCCCGGATTGTCCCTTCGGCAGGCTGTGCATCAGGCGGTCCATGCTGATGCGGGACGGGCCGCCGACCCTGCTCCCTCTCCCATATCTGTGGGTCTCACAGTACGAGTTGTTCACCGCCTCAGCGTCTCCTCTGCCCTGCAATCCTGATCGACACTCTGCGGCGCGGGCCGGACTGAGTCTTGCGGTTGAGACCAAGGTGCCGTGTGTACCACGCGGGCGGTCGAGGCAGCCTCCCCTCGGCTGCTAGTGGTTGTTCAAGACGAAAGGATTGGGTTACGATGTATAGCGTAGACCACAGTCACACTGGGAGGGGTGATAGTGAAGAAGCTGTACATCATCGATCTGAGCGCGACGGAACGTAAGGAACTGACCGCGTTGGCGGAGAAAGGAACGGTGGCTGCCTACCGCCGCCGGCATGCCAAGATCCTCTTGCTGGCTGACCAAGGAAAAGATGGGCCTGCCTGCCGTGATCGCGAGATAGCGAGTGAGGTAGGGGTCACCCCGCAGAACGTCGAGAGGATTCGTAAGCGCTGTGTGCTGGAAGGGCTGGAAGCCGCCTTGGGGCGGCGCAAACGCAGCCGGGAACGGACTGCGGTACTGGACGGTGAGGGAGAGGCACAGTTGATCGCCATCGCCTGTAGCGACCCGCCGGCAGGGCGGGCGCGGTGGACGTTGCATATGCTGTGCGACGAGTTGAAGCGGCGCCGGATCGTGCGCTCGATTTCCCACGAGACGGTGCGCAAGGTGCTAAAAAAACAAGATCAAGCCGTGGCGACACGAGATGTGGTGCATCCCGCCCCAGGAGAACGCCGCCTTCGTATGCGGGATGGAGAACGTCCTGCAAGTGTATACCCGGCCGTACGATGCGTCCCATCCGGTGGTCTGCATGGATGAAACCACCAAGCAGTGCGTGCAGGAGATCCGGCCACCGCAGCCGATGCGTCCTGGCCATGCAGAGCGCTACGACGCCGAGTACCGGCGCAACGGAGTGGGGCATCTGCTGATGTACTACGCGCCGTTTGACGATTGGCGCCGCACCGACGTTGAAGCCGACCATACCGGGCCGACCTGGGCCGAAGGGGTGCGCCGGTTGGTGGAAGAAGACTTTCCGCAGGCGCAGCGGATCACGCTGGTGATGGACAACCTGAGCACGCACACCGGGGCGTCGCTGTACAAGACGTTCGAGCCGGCCAAGGCGCGCGCCTTGCTGGACAAGCTGGAGTTCGTGTATACGCCGAACCATGGGAGTTGGCTGAACATCGCTGAGTGTGAGCTCAGCGTGCTGGCGCGCCAATGTTTGGATCGCCGGATACCAGACATCGACTCCCTGCGCACCGAAGTAGACGCCTGGACCGAAGCGCGCAATCGGGCCAGCGGCCCAGTGCAGTGGCGCTTCACGACCGATGATGCTCGCATCAAGTTGCGTTATCTATACCCAACGGTTAGAGATTGACAGACCACTAGCCGAGCTACTTCGAGCAGTCTCCTACGTTCGGCTTCGACTTCCAGATCTACGCCCAGAACGTCGTCAGGTTGGTCGGTGGAGGCCATGTCGGCCCTCCCATTGACAGGGAGGCCCACTTGCCCCATGGTGCGGCCGGAAATGGTTCGGGCTGCTGGGTCATGTCGGCCTTCCTGCAGCGGCTTGAATTGCGAGCCTGCCGACTGTCAATCGGCAGGCTCGCTCCGCTTAAGGACTCATTGTTCGGAAGTCAGCGACCTCGTCAACAAGTGGAGAGCAACCCTGACGCATGGTGAATCGCCTCTGCGATTTCGCACAGCGCATCCTCGAGTCCACGAGTTCCTTCCAGATAAACGCTGACGGACAGGTGCCCAGAGCTGGCTGAACTGCGGATTGCCGACGCGATCGAGTCCAGCGCCGACGCGACGTCGTCCAGCTTGCGGGTATCAAGCGAGCTCCAGTCAACCGGGACCGACTCGAAGCCAGCCGGAGACGCGAGGGGCAGGGCCGCTGTCGTCTCCAGCACGTCGACCATGCGGCTGAACTGCACGACAGCCACCGTACCCAAGGCCAGTCCCCAAGCGCTGGCGCACACCGCCAGGACGGTCAGTATTCGGCGTCTCATCATCTGATGCGCTGGACGATCATGAAACACTTCAGTCGCCCATCGGGATCCGGTCGCTGACGCGGGCGCTCGTCAAATGGGTCGTTCGGGTCCGGGATCGGGTGTTCGGGGATCAAGGCGTCCAGATGCGCGATACGAATGCCGACCACGCAGTACGTCCCAGGACGCACCAGCCGTAGATGCCCGCCCACGGCGATCTCCACCGTCTCCTGTCTGCGCATGTCGAAGTAGCTCACGGTGCCTTCAGCCACGGCGCCGTCCACGCGCCACGTCCCGGTCACGGACTGCAGATGACGGCCCTGGTCACCGAAGGCGCCGTCCTCGTGTGCCTTGATCACGCAGTTCAGGTCGTCGATTGACGTCCACAGGAACTTGCCGTTCGACCCGACTTCAAGGGCGCAGAGAACGTTCGGCCAGTTCCGTCCATGACTGATCTTCCAGTGCCCGATCACCTCGCTGTGACTCAGTCTCCGTTCCGGGATCTGAACCACGTCCGGGGGCTTCGGCCCATCCATCACCGTGTGCGGGGTGACCTCGAAGTCCTCGCACGCGGCCAGCGTCAGAACGGCCAGCACGAGCAGTGGCCATGAACACACCAAGGGCCGCCCACTGCGAGGTAGGCGGCCCTTGGGATTCAGCGAACGCTGATCAATGGGGATCGGCAGGCGGTGACGCATTCGCCGTTTGGCGAAGCTCTCTCGTACGTGGTGAAGCTCCATGTTCACCCTCCTCCTGCCGGCACAAAGGTGCCGGGTCGTTGGAATCTCCGTAGTCTCAGAAGAGCGAGCCCCACGTATTCACCGCCAGCCGGGGTAATTACTCCCTGCCGTCACGCGGCTGTTGTATTCCGCGGGCGGCCCGACAGGCCGAGCCACGGAGATTCCGAGAACACACTGAACGCTTGCGTCTCGTAAGTCAATGTGGGAGAATGAAAAACGCCCCGGTGCTTGGAACACCGAGGCGAAACAGAGAGCCCGACTGCAGTTCGGACGAGCCCATCCTACTGGACGACTCCTCTACCTGCAAGGGCCACACAGAGAGGAGTCTCCGAAATGCATCCAGCAGATCGAAAACGAAAGCTCTTAGAGGATCTTACACAGCTCTACGCAACTACGCCGAGCACTCAACTGCTCAGCGGGACAGAGCTCTTGCTGAGGGCCGTTGGCGGCGCTCTCGCTGAAACCGAGACAGGGCTTCGGATAGTGTCAGGTTCGGGATTGCGAGACGTTCTTCGTCACACAGGCTTTCCCCTTCCTGCTCGAGATAACGAAATCGCTCAACAACTTGGTCGACTGTTGGTAGCAGAGATTCAGCTCGAATCGGAAGAGTACCAGGACCAGTAACGAGCTCGCCGATGGCATCCTGAACCTCGTCCCGGTCGTTGGGAAGCTCGCCGGTGGCCATGCGGCGGCCCAAGGACGCCACCTGGGTGGCGTCCTTGGGCCGCCGCGGGCGCTTCCTGCGGGAGAAGAGCTTCATCGGCAAAGGAGGGTAGCGCGCCATGAATCGCCGGTAGTGGGTCAGTCTGAAATCGGGGTAGTGCGTCTCAGTCCTCGGCGGACGTTGCCTCTTCCTGATCCCAAGGCCAGCCGCCGAGGGGCGGCTCAATCGGGGGACCCGGCTCGATCGACGGCTCCCAACGCGATGAGCGCAACCGGATCTCCGGCACACGGGGTTCCCCGAGCGGGCGCGCGCCGGCCAGTATGTTCGGGTGGGCGACCGCCCCTCCTCGGTGACGCCAAGTCGGCGTGGGCGGCTCGCCGCGGCACGACCGGCGAATGGACCGTCGTTTACGATCCCCATGAGGGGTAATGACCGATTCCGGCGCTTGCCTTCGGGCTCTACATGCCCCAGACCGTGATCGGCGCGCCGTCTCCGGACGGTGCGCGGTGGAATATCTTCTCCTTCCAGCTCCGTTCGGGATCGCGGTCGAACACGATCAGGTGTCCGGCCTCCGCACCGCATCGGTCCACGTATGCGCGCGTCTGCTTCATCCCCTCCGCGACGGTCCGCTCCAGCTCTCCGCGCCGTACCTTGCACTCCACCACGAACCGCCGCTCGCGCCCGCCCTGCGGCCACACGATCAGCAGGTCCGTGCGCCCGCGCCCCAGCGCGTACTCCCGCTCGATCCGCCCGCCGCCATTGACGATACGCTGCAGGTGCGCCTGCAGCAGCAACTGGGGCCCGGCCTCGTGGTAGCGCTCAAAGCGCTGCACCCAGTGCTCGGAGTGCTCCCGGAAGAACGCCTGGAACGCCGCGATCAGCCCCTCCACGTCCAGCCCGCCGTCCGCGTCCACGTACCACGCCATCCGTTGCGGCAGCCCGGCCTGCACCGCGTAGTTCAGATGCCGCGGCACCACCTCCGCGTAGATCGGGTTGGCGATGTGCGGCGTACCGTCCGCCTCCTGCGCCACCAGCCCCAGATCGCAGACGTAGGCGACGTCCTCGGTCGACCACTCCTGCTCGTCGGCGCCGGTCAGGATCGGCTCCACCACGCGCCGCACGCGCTCCTCGCGCAACGTGTCGGCCAGATTGTCGAGATGGGTCACCCGCGCCAGGATCAACCGCTCCTGAGCCTCCAGGACGGCGTCCTCGGTGATCGGGCGGGAGCGGTCGCGGCCCGCCTTGTCATCGAAGCACGCCTCCCGGCACAGCGCGTTCACCAGCCACGGCTGCCCGGCGGTGCGCGTCACGATCAGCCGCACCGCCTCCTCCGTGAACGCCTGCCCGGTCGCCGCCGTGTGCTGGGCCAGCAGCGCCCGTATCTCCTGCTCGGAGAAGTCGCCCAGCCGCAACGACTTGGCCTTGATGTTGAAGGCGCTGCCGCCGAGCACCAGGCGGTTCTCAGCCGTGGAGTGGATGCGGTAGTCGCGCACGTCCCGCACTCCGCACAGGACGATGCTGTGCGGGAACGCAGATGGGCGCTGGTCGTAGCCGGCGCGAAGCTGCCGCAGCACCGACAGCAGGGTGTCGCCCACCAGTGCGTCGATCTCGTCGATCAGCAGCACCAGCGGGGTCGGGTCGGCAGCCGCCCAACGACTCAGCACCACGCTCAGGGCGCCCATCGGCCCCGCGCTGTCCAGCGCGTTGCGGCAGATGCGCTCCAGCGAGTCGTCGCCCAGCGTCAGGCTCGCCCGGAGCGACAATTGTGACAGGACAGCGCGCATGCCCTCCGCGACGTTCTCGCGGGCCGCTTGGCCCGCCTCGACGTTGGCGTACACGCAACGGTAGCTCCCAGCTTTCCCGCCGTTCAGCAGGTCGCGCAGCGCCAGCAACGCCGATGTCTTGCCGGTCTGCCGCGGCGCGTGCAGCACGAAGTACTTCTTGTCACGCACGAGGCCGAGCACCTCGTCCAGATCGATCCGCTCCAGCGGCGGGATCTGGTAGTGGTCCGCCGCCACGACCGGCCCCTCGGTGTTGAACGTGCGCACGATCGTCAGTGTGGCATCGTACGGTACCGACGTCACGGGAGCGTCGTTCAGGCTCTACATGCCCCAGACCGTGACCGGCACGCCGTCTCCGCTCGGCGCGTGGCGGAAGATCTTCTCCTCCCAGCTCCGTTCGGCGGCGCGGTCGAACACGATCAGGTGGCCCGCCTCCGCTCCGCATCGGTCCGCGTAGGCGCGGGTCTGCTTGACCCCCTCCGCGACGGTCCGATCCAACTCTCCGCGCCGCAGCTTGCACTCCACCACGAACCGCCGCTCGCGCCCGCCCTGCGGCCACACGATCAGCAGGTCCGTCCGCCCGCGCCCCAGCGCGTACTCCCGCTCGATGCGGCCGCCGCCATTGACGATACGCTGCAGGTGCGCCTGCAGCAGCAACTGCGGCCCGGCTTCATGGTAGCGCTCGAAGCGCTGCACCCAGTGCTCGGAGTGCTCCCGGAAGAACGCCTGGAACGCCGCGATCAGCCCCTCCACGTCCAACCCGCCGTCCGCCCCCACGTACCACGCCATCCGTTGCGGCAGCGTCTCCTGCACGACGTAGCTCAGATGACGCGGCACCACCTCCACGTAGATCGGGTTGGCGATGCGCGGCGGCCCGTCGGCAGCCCGTGCCACCAGCCCCAGGTCGCAGGCGTAGGAGAGGTCTTCCTCCGAGCACCTCATCTCGTCGGCGCCGGCCAGGATCGGCTCCACTACCCGACGCATGCGCTCCTCGCGCAGCTTGTTCGCGAGGTCGTCGATGTGCGTGTCGCGGCGCAGGATCAGCCGCTCCTGAGCCTCCACGATCGCCTGCTCCGTGATCGGGAGGGAGCGGTCGCGGCCCGCCTTGTCATCGAAGCACGCCTCCCGGCACAGGGCGTTCACCAGCCACGGCTGCCCGGCGGTGCGCGTCAGGATCAGCCGCACCGCCTCCTCCGTGAATGCCTGCCCGGTCGCCACCGTGTGCTGCGCCAGCAAGTCCCGTATCTCCTGCTCCGAGAAGTCACCCAGCCGCAGCGACTTGGCCTTGATGTTGAAGGCGCTGCCGCCGAGTACCATGCGGTTCTCCGCCGTCGAGTGGATGCGGTAGTCGCGCACGTCCCGCACCCCGCACAGCACGATGCTGTGCGGGAACGCAGATGGGCGCTGGTCGTAGCCGGCGCGCAGTTGCCGCAGCACCGCCAGCAGGGTGTCACCCACCAACGCGTCGATCTCGTCGATCAGCAGCACCAGCGGCGTGCGGTCGGCAGCCGCCCAGCGACTCAACGTCACGCTCAGGGCGCCGCCTGGTCCGGCGCTGTCCATGGCCTGTCGGCAGATGCGCTCCAGCGTGTCGTCGCCCAGCGTCAGGCTTGCCCGGAGCGCGAACTGGGACAGTACGGTGCGCATGCCTTCCGCGACGTTCTCGCGCATCGCCTGCCCCGCCTCGACGTTGGCGTATACGCAGCGGTAGTCGCCCGCTTGCCCGCCGTTCAGCAGGTCGCGCAGCGCCAGCAGCGCCGAGGTCTTGCCGGTCTGCCGCGGCGCGTGCAGCACGAAGTACTTCTTGTCACGCACGAGGCCGAGCACCTCGTCCAGATCGATCCGCTCCAGCGGCGGGATCTGGTAGTGGTCCGCCGCCACGACCGGCCCCTCGGTGTTGAACGTGCGCACAATCGTCAGTGTGGCATCGCATGGAGCCGGCGTCACGGGAGCGTCGTCCAGGCCGTCCAGGCTCTACATGCCCCAGACCGTGACCGGCACGCCGTCTCCGGACGGTACGCGGCGGAAGATCTTCTCCTCCCAGCTCCGGTCCGGCGCGCGGTCGAACACGATCAGATGTCCCGCCTCCGCTCCGCATCGGTCCGCGTAGGCGCGGGTCTGCTTGATCCCCTCCGCGACGGTCCGATCCAGCTCTCCGCGCCGCAGCTTGCACTCCACCACGAACCGCCGCTCGCGCCCGCCGTGGGGCCACACGATCAGCAGATCCGTGCGCCCGCGCCCCAGCGCGTACTCCCGCTCGATCCGGCCGCCGCCGTTGACAATGCGCTGCAGGTGCGCCTGCAGCAGCAACTGCGGCCCGGCTTCATGGTAGCGCTCGAAGCGCTGCACCCAGTGCTCGGAGTGCTCCCGGAAGAACGCCTGGAACGCCGCGATCAGCCCGTCGACGTCCAGCCCGCCGTCGGTGCCCACGTACCACGCCATCCGTTGCGGTAGCCCGGCCTGCACCGCGTAGTTCAGATGCCGCGGCACGACCTCCGCGTAGATCGGGTTGGCGATGCGCGGCGGCCCGTCGTCGGCCTGCGCCACCAGCCCGAGATCCCGCGCGTAGGACACGTCATCCTCCACCCACTCGGTCTCCGTCGCGCCGGTGAGAATCGGCTCCACCACGCGCCGCACACGCTCCTCGCGAAGCTTGTCCGCCAGATTGTCGAGGTGGGTCACCCGCGCCAGGATCAGCCGCTCCTGCGCCTCCAGGATCGCCTGCTTTGTGATCGGGCGGGAGCGGTCGCGCCCCGCCTTGTCGTCGAAGCACGCCTCCCGGCACAGCGCGTTCACCAGCCACGGCTGCCCGGCGGTCTGCGTCAGGATCAGCCGCACCGCCTCCTCGGCGAACGCCTGTCCGGTCGCCGCCGTGTGCTGCGCGAGCAGGTCCCGTATCTCCTGCTGCGAGAAGTCACCCAGCCGCAGCGACGTGGCCTTGATGTTGAAGGCACTGCCGCCGAGCACCATGCGGTTCTCCGCCGTCGAGTGGATGCGGTAGTCGCGCACGTCGCGCACTCCGCACAGGACGATGCTGTGCGGAAAGCGCTCCGGGCGGTCGACGTAACCGGTGCGCAACTGCCGCAGCACCGCCAGCAGGGTGTCGCCCACCAGCGCGTCGATCTCGTCGATCAGCAGCACCAGCGGCCGCGGGTCGGCCATGCTCCACCGCAGCAGCGCGTGGCGCAGCGCCTGCCCCGGCCCGACACGATCCAGCAGGGGGGGCCAGATGTTCTCCAGCGTCTCGTCGTCCAGCGTCACGCTTGCCTGGAGCGCCAGTTCGGCAAGCACGGTGCGCATGCCCTCCGCGATGTTCTCCCGAGCCGCCTGGCCGGCCTCGACGTTGGCGTATACGCAGCGGTAGTCACCGGCGTGCCCGCCGTTCAACAGGTCGCGCAGCGCCAGCAGCGCCGAAGTCTTTCCCGTCTGCCGCGGGGCGTACAGCACGAAGTATTTCTTGTCCCTCACGAGGCCGAGCACCTCGTCCAGGTCGATCCGCTCCAGCGGCGGAATGCGGTAGTGGTCCGCCGCCACGACCGGCCCCTCGGTGTTGAACATGCGCACCGCCGCCAGTGTGGCATCGTGCGGAGCGAACGTCACGCTGGCGCGCTGCATGACCTGCCGTCCGCGCCGCCCCCCGTCACTGCGAAAGCCGTCGACCGGCACCGCCCCTCCGTGAGCCGGGTTGCGGTCGTCTCGCGAGGGCACGAGAATCTGCTTCGAATGGCGAAACGGAGACGCTTTCGACGTGGAGCAGAACAACCACTACGATTGAGGAATGGAGCAGACGACGACTCGCGTGCCGAGGAATCGGATCGCAACCTATCCGGGTGATCTGCTGCTTGACCAGATCACGGAGATGGGCCTCACCGTCAACGAGGCCGCCCGCGATGTGGGTCTGCCCGCGCCCCGGTTGCACGAGATCGTTCATGGACCGCGCGGCATCAGTGTAGAGACGGCCATCGCACTGGGCGTCTACTTTGCGCAGAATCCGGGTTTCTGGATGAACGCTCAGACGGCATTCGAGCTGTCCAGAGAACTGGTCGAGAACGGTTCCGAAATCCGGACGAGAATCTGCCGCCTCGCCGCGGAGCGCGCAGAGACCTGAGGTGTTCCCAAGACACGGACGCTCCTGTACACCATCCGCCGGCGAAGTGCGAACAGCGCCGTTGGCGCTCTCCCACGCATCGCCTATACTACGAATACAGAGCAGCCGACCTCCAGTGCTCGTGTGCTCGCGGAAGAACGCCTGAAAACGCTGCGGTCAGCCCCGCCACGTCCAGCCTGTCTCGGCGTCCACGTACCACGCAGTCCGCTACGGCAGCGTCTCCAGCACCGCGTAACTCAGATGCCGGGGCACCACCTCCGCGTAAGATCGGGTTTACCATGGTAGCTCCTGTTCAAGACCTAGCAGTGCTGCCGCGGTGTCACGATCCCGACGGTCGGCATCACCGTCCTCGGCCCGACGGCACCAGAAATCTGCTTGTTCGTCGTCCTGTGTTACGCCACGGCCTTCCTTATACATGCCCCCAAGCCGAGACTGGGCCCCGGCATCACCTTGGTCGGCAGCGCGCCGGTACCAGATAGCCGCTTGCTCATCGTCCTGCGTTGCGCCACGGCCTTCCTTATACAAATCTCCAAGAAACGACTGGCCACGGACATTTCCCTGCACTGCGGCGCGGCGGTACCACATGACCGCTTGAGCCTCGTCCCGTGCAACGCCGAAGCCCTCCTGATACATCAGTCCAAGCCCTACCTGACCGCCAGCATTACCCTGAAACGCGGCGCGCTGGTACCACGTGACCGCCTGTTCGTCGTCCTGCTCAAGACCGCTGCCATCTTCGTACATGAAGCCAAGCGAGCACTGCGCGTCAGCATCACCTTGGTCGGCAGCACGCCGGTACCACATGATTGCTTGTTCGTCGTCCTGCGCTACACCGCGGCCTTCTTCGTACATGAAACCCATCCAGTATTGACCGCGATCGTCGCCCGCCCCCGCAGCGCGGCCGTACCATCCGACTGCTCGTTCGTCGTCCTGCGCAACACCACGACCTTTCATATACAGAAATCCCAGCCCGACCTGACCGTGAACATCACCCTGTTCGGCAGCGCGACGAAACCATTTGGCCGCGTTATCGTCGTCCTGCGCAACACCAAGACCCTTCAAATACATGCATCCCAGCAACCACTGACCACGACCGTCACCCTGTTCCGCTGCATGCCGATACCATTTGACAGCCTGACTGGCGTTCTGGGATATACCACGACCTTCCTCGTACATGAATCCAAGGAAGCACTGGCCGCGGGCCTCGCCTTGCTCGGCAGCGCGCCGATAGTATATAGCTGCCCGATTGTCGCTCTGAGCTACACTGAGACCCTCCAAATACAGGTGGCCCCGCGCTACAACATGACCTTGATCGGCAGCACGGCGTAACCATATCGACGCTTGAGTCATAGACCGTGCGACACCGCGACCTACAAGATACGCGCAGCCAAGCCAATACTGACCTTCTGAATGCCCTCGTTTCGCAGCACGCTGGTACCATCTCAAGGCATCCTCGTGATTACCTTCCCGGCGAAGGCGATCCCCGCATTTTAAGCATTCGTTTGCCGACGGTCGCGGACGCGTACATTCGAGATCAGCAAGCCCTCGCGCTATCAATCCGCCGGGATCGCCACTCACAATCTCGCCAGGCGCGTCCTCCCGTGATTGAGCAATTGCGTTCCGACCTTGGCTATGGTCAGGCATGCGCCATCCGCTTGAGCTCTTCAAGCGTCCTCTTCGCGTCTCTGATCTTCGCATCCACGATTACCGCCAGGCTCTGCAGCACGTTCGCTCCCTCTTTCGACTGAGCCTCATACTGAAGGTATAGATCGTAGATTTGTCCGCACTTAAGGTCCTGAATGGTCTCGTCGATTTCGTCGAGACGCCGATTCACCTGAGCGATCTTTCGGATTGCTCGTACGAGCTCGATGGCGGTACCTTCCCCCGATACCGCGTCAGGGCTTGTTTCCCAGTCCGTGAGTAGCTTGCTCAGCACGCCTTCTTGTTGCCGTCTGTAGGCTTCATTGGCTTTCGCCATCCACTCATTACGTCGCAAGCGCTCTTCGTCTGTCGGTGCCAGATCCGGATGCACCTTTCGCGACAAGGTACGATACACTGCTTTGAGCGAGGCAGAAGGCGTAAACCTACCTGCCCCGTCAGCAGCTCCCACGGCCGCTGTTCCCTCTACGTGCATCGAACTTTCGTGGGCCCTATTTTGGGCGGTCCGCATTGCTTGCCTAGCGGCACAATCACCTGGGTATCGGGCCGCACGTATTTCTGCTATTTGGGCATCGATGTCGTCAAGTATTGCGTAGCGTCTACCGATGATACGAAGATACTCGACCCTAAACGCGGCAATTCCCTGCTGCAACGTCGTCAACTCAAGCTCCCGATCGACGAGTCGCGTTTCCAGAGCGGCGAGCTCCCCCCGCTTTTGGTTGAGTTCGAACTCTTCTGGCGGCTGGGCGCCTTTGAACTCCATGACTATTTGACTCTCGATTTGGCACCAACAGGGCTCTCGGCAGGGACAGCCTCCCGAGTCTGGTTGCGGCCCGAACGAAGCAGTGCCGTGTCGACATTCATGAGGAGTAGCACGTGAAACGAGTTGGAAG
Source organism: Spirochaetia bacterium (assembly GCA_965202935.1). Taxonomy (GTDB): domain Bacteria; phylum Spirochaetota; class Spirochaetia; order SZUA-6; family Bin103; genus CATQHW01. The sequence goes on along the minus strand of OZ241879.1, from coordinate 5,502,280 downwards.
CCGTACGCTCGCCTTATTGCCTATACTTCCGACGATAGTAGCCGACGTCGTGGCAAGGCGGCAAGCGTCCGCCGGAGCGGACGCACTGCCCGGTAACCCGCGACCGTGGGGCGGCACCGCAAACCGGAGTCGCCCCAATAGGAATCGGATTGCAACTTGTCCGTGGCTCTGCTGCTTGGGCAGATCACGGAGATGCGCCTCACCGTCAACGGGGTCGCCCGCGACATCGGTCTGCCTGCGACCCGACTGCATGAGATCGTTCATGAGCGCCGCCGCGTCAGCGCAGAGACAGCGATTGCCTTGGGTGCCTATTTCTTGCAGACCCCGGAGTACTGGATGAACGCACAGACGGCGCACGAGCTGTCGAGGGAACTCGTGCAGAACGGTTCGGCAATCCGCTCGCGAATTCGTCGCCACGCCGCGGATCGCGCGGCGACCTGAGGCTGCCCGACGGGACGAAGCGGCGATTGCGCTCGCCCGCGCATGGCCTATACTACGGACACAGAGCAGCCGACCTCGGTGAGGCGGTAAGCCCCAGCCGGTCCCACGGAGCCGACGCGCCGGCCGTACCCATCGGGACGGCACGGCAGATGCGCCCCACGCTCCACACGGGGTCCGCCTTGGGCGAAGGAGATGCCCATGGAACGGTCCCGCTACACGCTGACCGACATCACCCGCCCCGGCCGGGAGCCGCTGGTGATGGTCACCGCCTATGACGCGGCGAGCGCCCGTCTGGCCGACGGCGCCGGCGTCGACCTGATCCTGGTCGGCGATACCCTGGCGGAGTTCGCACTGGGATACGACAGCACCGTGCCGGTGACGGTCGACGAGATGCTCCATCACTGCCGTGCGGTCACCCGCACCCGCCCGCGCGCCCTGGTGGTCGGCGACATGCCGCTCGGCTCCTACCAGGTCTCCGACGAAGAGGCGGTGCGCAACGCCATCCGCTTCGCCAAGGAGAGCGGTGTCGACGCGGTCAAGCTGGAAGGGGGCGAGGTCCGCGCGCAGACCGTGCGGGCCATCGTCGAAGCGGGCGTCGCGGTGATGGGCCACATCGGCTACACGCCGCAGTCGGCGGTCAGCTTCGGATCGCACATCGTGACCGGCCGCGACGCCGAGACAGGCATTCAGCTCTACCGCGACGCGTTGGCGCTGGAACGCGCCGGCTGCTTCTCGATCGTGCTGGAGGCCGTAGTTCGGGCGGTGGCGAGCCGCATCACGGCGGACCTGACCGTTCCGACGATCGGCATCGGCGCGGGCGCCGGCTGCGCCGGGCAGGTGCTGGTGTTCCATGAGCTCACCGGCATCCACTCCGGCCCCTCGCCCCGCTTCGTGCGCCGCTACGGCGAGGCGGGCGCCGAGATCAGCCGCGCGATCGCCGACTACGCCCGCGACGTGCGCACCCGCGTCTATCCGGACAAGGAGCACGCCTACCTCATGCCGGCCGAGGAGATCGCTCGCTTCGATCATGCGCTGGCCGCCGAGCGGCGCGACGCGGGGCTGCGGACGAGGACGGCATGAGGGTGGTCGAACGGATCGACCAGGTGCGCTCGTTCGTGCGCGCCGTGGGCCGGTCGACGGTCGGCCTGGTCGCGACGCTGGGCGCCCTGCACACCGGACATCGGTCACTGGTCGAGCACGCCCGTGCCGCCGGTGACACGGTGGTGGGGACGCTGTTCCTCAACCCCACGCAATTCTCCGAAGAGGCCGACCTGAAGTCCTATCCGCGTACTTGGGAAGACGATCTGGCGCTGTTCCGCGACGCCGGCGCCTCCCTGGTGTTCGCGCCGGCGGTGCAGACGATGTATCCGACCGGATTCGACACGACGGTGCTGCCGGGACGCGCCGCCGAGCGGCTGGAGGGCGCGGGGCGGCCCGGCCACTTCCGCGGGGTCTGCACGGTGGTGGCCAAGCTGCTGAACATCGTCACGCCCGCGCGCGCCTACTTCGGGCAGAAGGACGCGCAACAGGTCGCCGTGCTGCGGCGCATGGTCACCGACCTCGACATGGACGTCGAGCTGGTCGTCTGCGCGACGGTCCGCGACCATGACGGCGTGGCGCTGAGCTCGCGCAACGCGTTGCTCACCCCGGAACAGCGCGCCCGCGCGGTCGCGATCCCGCGCGCTCTGGAGGCATGCCGGGCGCGGTTCGGCACCGGCGAGCGGGATGCCGAGGCGCTGCGCGCGATGCTCCGCGATCGGCTCCGCGGCAGCGTCGACCTGGAGTACGCGAGCGTCGCAGATCCGGACACGATGGCGGAACTGGACACCGTCGCACGCCCGGCCGTGGCATCGGTCGCCGCCCGGGTGGGCGACGTGCGGCTGATCGACAACGTGCCGCTGGAGCCCGTGAGCTGATGCTGCTCTGCATGGACATCGGCAATACCAACATCGTGCTCGGCACCTTTCCCCCCGACGCGGCCGAGCACGCCGCTCCCGCCGCCACGTGGCGGCTGTCGACCCGCGCCAACGCACAGGCCGACGAGTACGCCGTGCTGCTCCGGCAGCTCCTGCAGTTGGAGGGACTGACGGAGGAGGCGATCGACGCGGTCGCGATCGCCAGCTCGGTGCCGGCGGTGCAGGGAGTGTTCGCCACGCTGTGCCGCAGCCGGCTGGGACTGGAACCGCTCATCGTCGGCGTCGGTGTCAGGACCGGCGTGCGCGTCCGCTACGACAGCCTGCGGGACGTGAGCGCCGACCGCATCGTCGACGCCGCGGCGGCGTTCGCCGAGCACGGCGGTCCGGTCTGCGTGGTGGACTTCGGCACCGGAACCACCTTCGACGCGATCGACGCGTCCGGACAGTACCTGGGCGGGGCCATCGCCCCCGGCATCGAGATCGCCGCGGACGCGCTCGCGGAGCGCGCCGCCAAGCTGGGGCGGATCGAGCTGGTGGCGCCGCCGCACGCGATCGGCACCAACACCACGCACGCGGTGCAGTCCGGGCTGATCTACGGCTACGTGGGCCTGGTGGAAGGCATGGTGGCACGCTTCCGGGCCGAGCTCGGCGGCAGCGCGTACGTACTGGCGACCGGCGGGCTGGCCGACACCATCGCGCCGCTGACGCGGGTGATCGACGCGGTCGATCCGTGGATCACGCTGAAGGGGCTGCGCCTGACGTGGAACGCGAACGTGGGCCATGCCAGGACGGGGAGGAAGACGTGAGCGACGGCGAGGACGCCATGAACGCCGAATTGCGAAGTCCGTTCGCCGGCCGGTCGGTGCTGGTGTGCGTCACCGGCGGCATCGCGGCCTACAAGGCGGCTGCCCTGGTCAGCGAGCTGGTGCAACTCGGCATCCGCGTGCGCGTGGTGATGTCGGCCGGAGCCCGCAGGTTCATCCAGCCGCTCACCTTCCAGGCGATCACCGCCGAGCGGGTGGTCACCGACCTGTTCGATCCCGAGCACGCGGGCGTGCAGCACGTCGAGCTTGCGACCGCCCACGATCTGGTGGTCGTGGCGCCCGCGTCCGCCAACACCATCGCCCGCCTGGCCCGCGGCGCGGCCGACGACGTGGTGGCGGCGACCGTGCTGGCCAGCCCGGCGCCGGTGCTGGTGGCGCCGGCGATGGAGAGCACGATGTGGGAGAAGCCGCCGACGCAGCGCAACGTCGAGCGAATCGCCGCCGACGGGATGACCATCGTTCCGCCTGCGACCGGCCGGCTGGCGTCCGGCGCCCACGGAGTCGGTCGCATGGCCGAACCCGTGTCGATCACCCGGCACGTCCGCCACGCGCTGGGCGCGCACGGCGACCTGGCCGGCCGCTCCATGCTGATCACCGCCGGCGGCACGCGGGAGGCCGTGGATCCGGTGCGAACCCTGACCAACCGCTCGTCCGGCCTGATGGGCCGTGCCCTGGCGGCGGCCGCCCGCGACCGCGGTGCCGAGGTCACGCTGGTGACCACCGCCGCCGCCGAGACCGAGCCCGGCATCACGCCGGTGGATGTCGAGAGCGCCGCCGACATGGCCCGTGCCGTCAAGGAGCACCTGCCGGGCCGGGATGCGCTGATCATGTCGGCGGCGGTCGCCGACTTCCGTCCCGCGGCGCCCGTGGAGGCCAAGATCAAGAAGGCGGGACGGCCCGGGTTGACGATCGAGATGGAGCCGACCGACGACATACTGGCCTCGCTTGCGGCCGGCGGCGACGGCTGGCAGCGGCCTCCGGTGGTGGTCGGCTTCGCCGCCGAAACCGAGCGCCTCCTGGAGGGAGCGCGCCGCAAGCTAACGACCAAGCGGCTGGACCTGATCGCCGCCAACGCGGTCGGCACCGACCGCCGGCCGTTCGGCGCCGCCACGGTGGCCCTGACGCTGATCGATCGCACCGGGAGCGAGGAGGCGCTGCCGGAGGTGACCAAGAAGCAGGCGGCGCACCGCCTGCTGGATCGGGTGGCGGCGCTGCTCGGCGCCTGAAGCGGCTACTTCGCCCTGCCGCTGCTTCGCCTTGCCGCTATTTCGCCCTGTCGTCGGACTCCGCCGCGTCCTGCAGCGCCTTGCGGTCGCCTTCGGCGCCGTCGGCGTCCTTCTGGCCGGTCGTCAGGCCCTTCTCGAACTCAGCCTTGGCGCGGCCGATCGAGCGCGCGAATCGCGGGATCGCCGAGGCGCCGAACAACACCAGGACGATCACGCCGACGATCAGTATCTCCGGATGACCAAGCATGCTTGCTACCTCTCTACCGCGTCCCCGGACGAGGTCTTGTCAATATACCCCTGTCCCGCGTCCGCGTCTTCCTCCGCCGGCCGCGTCTGCATGGGGTGAATCTCGCCCTCCGCCGGCGCGGGCCCGGAGCGCTCCGCGTCCGCCCGTTCCAGGGCCGCGCCGAGCTGGCGCATCTCCGCCCTGGCGCGCGCGGACGCGGTCTGGACCCGCCGCACGACCCGTCCGACGGTGCGCGCCGCGCGCGGCAGCTCACTGGGCTTCACGAACAGCACGACAATCAGCGCGATGATGCCGATCTCCCACAACCCGAGTCCGAACATCAGCCGCCTCCGAGCCTCAGGATGCGGGCGATCAGGATCGTCAGGAAGAACATCGCCACCATCGGCAGCGCCAGGCCGATCTGCGACACGACGTCCGGTGGCGTGACCAGGGCCGCCACCCCGAAAATACCGACGATCGCGAAGCGGCTCGCGCGCAGCAGCGCGCGGCGGGTCACCACGCCGCCGCGCAACAACAGCAGCAGCACCACCGGCATCTGGAACACCAGCGCGAACATCAACAGGATCTGCAGCAGAAAGAACACGTTGCGGTCGTAGCTCAGCAGTATTCCCACCCGCTCCGGGATGAAACCCGTCCCGGTAAGAAAGTCGACCGACAACGGCAGCACCTGGTGGTACCCGTAGAGAAACCCGGCGCAGACCAGGACCATGCTGGCCCAGAGCGCGGCCGCGATCACCCGCCGCTCCTTGCGCTGCAGGGCGGGAAACACGAATCGGATCCCGTTGTAGGCGTGCACGGGCAGCGATGCGACGACCCCGGCCAGCAGGGCCACCTTCATCCGCACCAGGAACCCCTCGAACAGCGAGGTCGCATAGAGCTGCTGCTCGCCGAGCCGCTCCTGGATCGCCGCCAGGGGCGCGAGCAGCAGATTCAGGATCCACTCGTAGAACGCGTAGCAGACCCCAGCGGCCACCAGCGCGGCGATCACGGAAACGATCAGCCGCCGCCGCAACTCTTCGGCGTGCTCCAGGAACGTCATGTGGCGTTCGGGCGAGCGCGCCCGGGTCGCGGTCGGGCTCATCCCCGCTGGACCGTCGGCGTGCTCGGCTTCCGCGCAGCCGCGCCGGACGGGTGCCGCAGCCGGCGGCGGACCAGCAGGGCGATGGCCGCGAGGAACACGACCTCGATCCCCCCGTAGATCAGAAGCCCCGGAAGCACCCCCTCGGTGAACCCGTAGGAGTGCAGGCCCACGCCGAGCTCGTTGATGCCGAACCAGGCGAGCATCACCACCATGATGCCGATCACCGAGCCTGTCGCCATGCCGTACTCGCCGATCATCTTGCCGAGACGCGCGTGGAACAGAATCGCGCACCACAGCACGATCATCAGTGCGCCGTTCTCCTTGGGATCCCATCCCCAGAAGCGCCCCCACGACTGGTCGGCCCAGATCCCGCCCAGCATGGTGCCCGCGAACGACAGGATCAGCCCGAACGCCAGAGCTCCGAACAGCAGCCGGTAGGTGTGGCGCAGGCGCGAACGGTCGCCGCGGGCCTCGACGTACTGGAACAGGTAGACGTGCCCGACGAAGCCCGCGAAGACGCAGGCGCAGTAGCCGAGCGTGATCACCACCACGTGCGTGGACAGCCAGAAGTTGGTGTCCAGGACTGCCTGGAGCTGCCGTAGCGTGTCGCCCTCGGCCGCGAACTTGCCGGAGATCCACAGCAGCAGGAACCCGATCGCCATTCCGCTGACGGCGCCCACACGATTGCCCCGGTAGCGCAGAAACAGACCCGCGCCGGCCGCTCCCCAGGACACGAACACGAACGTCTCGTACAGCGTGGTGACCGGCGGCCTGCCGCTGATGATCATGCGCAGCAGGATGCCGGCGGTGTGGATGACGAAGCCCAGCGCCAGGACGCCCACGCTCGCCCGCTCGGGCCACGGGCGTACGACCAGCACCGCCAGGAGCGCCAGCGCCGTGGCCAACAGGTAGGCCCAGCGGGCGTAGGAGAGCGGATCGACCCGCCGGTAGAACAGCTCCAGGGCAGGCTGGGGCAACGCCATGGCGGCTCCCAGCCGCTCCTCCTGGACGCGCACGAAGGTCTGCGCCGCCAGGTCGAAGCGCGCCTGCCGCTCCTCGACGTAGGCCACCTGCAGGTCACGGAGTGCGGTCAGCTCCTCGGCCACCAGGGCCGTGACCTGCGGCTGCCCCAGAGCCTGCCACGGACTCAGCCAGCGCTCGCCCTCGGGCGTCATCATCGGGATCAGCGGCAGCGGCAACGTGCCGTAGGTCTGATCCCAGAGGCGCACGCTCCGCACCAGCCGCAACAGCGTCGCATCGGTCGCATCGAGCGTCCCGGAGCGGCCGTGCTGGTCGATGGCGGCGGCCGCCCGCTCCTCCAGCAGCGGTCGCCGAAGGGCCAGATCCAGGTAGCTGTACGGGCCGACCGCGGGCAACTGCAGGATCTCCGCGGCCTGGTCCGTGTCGACGAAGAACGCCTGCTCGTCGGGATAGGTGAAGCCGAAGGCGGCGAGCAGCCCGGAGAACTCCACCAGGTTGTTCCAGACGCGGATCAGCTCGCGCTGCACCGGGCTGCGCTCCTCGGCCGGCAACCCGGACGCCAGGCCGGCCAGCTCCTCGAGCTCAACCGCCCCTGCCCGCAGCTCCTCGAAGCTGTAGCGGGAGCGTCCGCGCGACGTCACGCCGATCGCCTCCAACACCTCGGGGTTGTCGACCAGGAACACCTCGTCGCGATAGGTTTCCTGCGGCGCCAGCAACACCCGCGCCAACCAGTCGATCGCCGTCTGCCCCGCATACCGCTCGCGGCCCGAGTAGCGCAGCAGCGTATTGCGCGCGTAGCTGTCGAGCGGTTTCGGCCGCCCGTCCTCGATCACCAGCAGCGGCCGGAGCGCCTCGGCGCTGGCCAGCCAGGGCTCGGGCGGAACGTACCCGGTCGAGCGGTCACCGCGCCCGAAGCGTCCGATCATCGATACCGCCAGCAGACCGAGCACCGCCAACAGACAGAGCAGGAGAATGCGGGCCGAACGCGTCATGCCGGCGGCGGACCCGATCGGCGGGGCTGCGTCCGCGCTCATGGCGATGCCGGCTCGGCGGTGCGGCGCCGGCGGCCGGGACGCACCAGCGTCTGGATGAAGTGGACGATCAGGCCGATGCTGATCACGGCGGTCGCGACGTACGGCACGATGCGGCCGCGGTTCTCCACCACCGCCAGGGTCGAGTAGGCGGCGCCGGTGGCGTCGAACTCGTAGGACGCCTGATAGAAGGTGAAGCCTCCGAAACGGAGCGGCTTGTTCATGGAAATGCGCACCGGCCGCCGCGTGCCCGGCGCCTCGACGATGACGTCGCTCTCGAACGAACGCGGGGTGTCGGTGCCCGGGTGGAACTCGGCGCGGAAATCCTGCAGACCGACGAGGGCAGGCAGCTCGTAGCGCATGCGGCGCAGGGAGAAGGAGTACCGCGTGCCGCCCAGGGTTACGCCGGTCGGCGCCGGATCCAGTGCCCACAATGCGAGTGAGGCGCGTTCCGAGCCGTTGCTGACGTGCAGGATGGCACCGGGCTGATTCTCTTCCGGACGGACCGAGCGCCGCCGCGGACGCAGCTCGGCGATGCCGCGGGCGTTCAGGAACGGGCTGCTCCGGCCCTCGGCCGGCAGGTAGGCGTCCGCGCTCGGGTGGTTCTGTTCGACCAGGATGGTCAGGCCGAGCGCCGGCAGGGTCACCTGATCGCCCGGAGCGAGCTGCCGCAGGTCGACCGCACTGACATCGCGGCTCTCGGCCCCCTCGCGCCACGCGGCCACCTCCCACTCGTGGTAGTCCTCGCTGGTGTTGCGCCACTCTCCCTCCTGCAGCCGGAGGAAGGACTCCTGTGCGAAATAGGAAGTGAAGAACATGCCGAAGAACATCACGAACATGCCGAGGTGAATGATCAGGATCCCCACCCGCGACCATCGGTACACGAAGCGGACGGCGGTGACCGCCACCAGGTTGACGAACAGCACCCAGAGCACGAGTTGAGCGCCGGGAAGCGGCACGATGCCGCCGACCAACGTGATCCAGGCTCCGAAGTAGCGCTGCTGGGCGTCGTACAGGCCGTGCGACACCTGATGAAAGGTGCCGAGCAGGGTCAGCAGGAACAGCAGCGCCAGCGAAACGACGGTGACGCGCAGGTCTATTGCGACCCTGAGCAGCGGGCTGCGCCTGATCGCCTGAACCAGCATCGGCGCTACTCCCGGCTCCCGTACCCGCCGGTGGCGGAGCGCGGGCCGAGGGAGCTCAGGAGCTCGATGAACGCCGCGCGCTGCTCGCCCAACACGCCGGCCGGCGCCTCGGCCTTGACGAACATCGTCTGCCCGCCCGCGGACGCGATCGCCGCAAGGAACGCGGTCGCGTCGCGGCCGGACACGAGGGGCGTGAAGTCGAAGAGCGTGAAATCGAGGTCGCCCCGTACGGCGGTCGCACCATCGAGGAGCGAGCGCACCCGCTCCGGAGGCAGATCGAGTCCGAGCTGCGTGAGCCAGCGCCGTACGTTCGCTTCCACGCCGCCGGCGTCACCGGCCAGCACGACCAGGGTGCTTTCCCCTCCGCCCGGCAGTCCGAAACGGGCCAGTCGCAGGCCGTCTCCCGGCAACTCGTTCCAATCGGCCGGGGTGACCCAGTGCCAGTTCCCGCCCTCGGCCGATCCGGCCTCGCCACCGGTCGAATCGAACAGGGCACCGACCGGCGTCGGCGCCACCGTCACCTCCCGGTAGGTTCGGACCTCGGCCTCTCGGTCGCAACCCGCGAGCGACACCAGCGCCAACAGCGTGACCGCGAGGAGGACCGGCTTCCGTCGAGTGGTCGAACCCATGAACCCGCCGTTCAAGGTAGGGCCAGCCACGGATCGGTTCAAGCGCAGGCGCGAGGCCCGGCGCCTGTCACGGGGTGTCGATGTCCGCCAGGGGACACACCGAAATCACGCTGGATCGCGGCACGGACACACTGGGATATTGCTTCCAGACTCCGTACTCGGCCGCCCTGGCAAGGTAGGCCGCTTTCGTGACACCGCCGGCGCCCTCCTCGTGCGACGCCGCGTCCAACAGCAGCAGGGCGCCGTCGCGCTCTTCGAAGAAGCGGCCGACGTACACCGGCCCGTCGGTGTCGACGACGACCGTGATCCCATGCAACTCGCCGAGGTGCCGGTGCTCGGGCGCCGCGAACGGCTGTCGCTCACCCATCCCGGGATCTCCTCCGCCCTCCATGGCACTCGCCCTGTTCAATCGCAATGACGGTCGAACACCTCTCTCAAGTCGGCGGCGATTGACCGCGGGTCGCGCCCTTCGATGCGATGCCGCGGGAACAGGTGCACCAGCTCGCCGTCCCGGAACAGCGCGAATGAAGGGCTTGAAGGCGGATAGTCGGCAAAGTAGCTGCGCGCCCGGTCGGTCGCGTCCAGATCCTGTCCGGCGAACACGGTCCCGACACGCTGCGGCTTGGGGTCCTGCTGCAGCGCCAACGCCACTGCCGGCCGGGCACTGCCGGCGGCGCATCCGCACACCGAGTTCACCACCAGGAACGACGTTCCTTCCGTCGTCTCCATGAACCGGTCCACGTCTTCGGGAACAATCAGCTCGGTGACGCCGATGCGCGCGAGCTCGTCACGCATGGGCTGCACCAACACGGGGTCGTATGGCATTGATTACCTCACTCTGGGGAACGCTGGCTCGCGTCGGCGACCAACTCTTTCCCCGGATGCTCTGCTGGCTGCCACCCTACCGCGTGCTCGGGCTCCCGTCGACCCGAAGGCGCATGCCGACACGGCACGATCCCGCCGAAACGCCGCTCCCGCCTGCGGAATTCGTCCAGGGCATCCGCCAGATCGGCCCGCTTGAAGTCCGGCCACAGCGTCGGCGTGAAGACCAATTCCGCATAGGCGGCCTCCCAGAGCAGGAAGTCGCTCAGCCGCTGCTCGCCGCCGGTCCGTACGATCAGGTCGACCTCGCCCAGTGCGCCGTCGCCGCCGGTCAGCATGCGGGCAAAGTCGGGCCGCGTCGGCGTGTCGCCGGCGGCGAGCAACGCGGCGGCGGACAGGATCGCATCGCGAGCCGAGTAGTCGGCGGCGATGCGCAGGAGCAGCCGGGCGCAGTCGCGTGTCGCGGACTCGCTACGCACGATCTCGCGCTGCAGCGCCATGGGGAAACGATCGCGGCGGCCGATGAACGAAACACGTACTCCCTGCCGGACGCAGTTGCTCGTCTCGCGCTGCAGGTACCACTGAAACAGGGACAACAGGAGCTGCACCTCGCCGGAGGGACGGCGCCAGTTGTCGGACGAGAACGCGTACAGGGTCAGCACATCGACGCCGAGATCGGCAGCGGACTCCACCGTCTGGCGCACCGCGTCGGTACCGGCCCGGTACCCGTCATACCGGGACAGGGACCGGGCCTGCGCCCAGCGCCCATTGCCGTCCATGATGATGCCCACGTGCCTGGGGCCGCCGCCCCCGGCACCGTTGCCATGCCGTTGACCGTTCACCGTCCCGTCATGGCGGCCCGGCATCACGATCTTCCCATGGCGCCGGCAGGGAGCGGATGCGGAGCCGGGTCGTCTCCAGCCCCGGCATCCGGGCCATCCTCAGGAGCACGGCCGATCCGGCTGATCGCCGAGATCAGTGCCTCCATGTGCCTGACGTATGCCTCGAGCGCCTGGCGACCCTCCGGAGTCAGTGCAAACGTGGTTCGGGGCTGACGCCCGCGGAACCCCTTGCGCACCGCGATGTAGCCGGCGTCCTCCAGCTTGCGGGCATGCACGCTGAGGTTGCCGTCGGTGACGCCGAGCAGCGACTTCAACTCCCGAAAGCTCATGGAGCGGGCGGCGGACAGCGCGCTGAGGATTGCCAGCCGCGTGCGCTCGTGCACCACCGCATCGAATGTCCGCGCGGTGGCGGCCAGCCCCTGTGCCAGATCCCGAGACCGAAGCACATCGGCGGGAGCGGTCATGGCACGGTCCGCGGAGACGGCACCGTCCGCGGCGAAAGCACGATCAGCCGCCATGTCGATGGGCGATGTGGACGCCGAACGCCACGTGCAGCACGCCGAAGCCGCACACCATCAGCGCCGGACCGGCCGGCGGGTAAAGAAGGGCGGCGGCGCCGAGCAGCAGAAACCCGCTCCCCATGACCGACACGCTCCGCACGGAGAATGCTCCTCCGGTGAGGGCGGCGATGCCGTACAGGCTGAGCCATGAGCCGGGCATCAGCAGGTGTGCGCCGGCCGCGGCGAGAGCTCCGGTAAGCAGCGCGCCGACGGCCAGCGGCGGCACGAACGTGAGGACGAACGACTGCGCCGGCCGCGACCAGAGCGACAGTCCGCCGCGGCGAGCCTTCAGCGCCATCGCCGCCACTCCGGTGATGAAGGCGGCAACGGCAGTGATGAGCCATATCGTCAACCAGTGGTCCGGTGCCAGCAGGGTGGCGCCGTAGGCGACGACGGCGCCCGTCCCCATCAGGATCATCCCGACTCCGGGCACCGCGTCGAAGCGGACCGCCCGCTCCATCGTCGTTCGGATGAAGCGCAACTCGTCCGCCGCGTGCTGTTCCGTCGCGATCGGCGTGGCCATCACGGCACAGTGTGACACTGATTGGGGCCGGCATCAAGTTCTTTGCCTTTCAAAGTACGACGGGCGCGTATGCCTTCCGCCGGCCGGTTTCTCCGGTTCATCGCCCATCGTCGTCGGAGGCCGGCTCATCCGCGGGGGCCGTCGACGCGCCCCCCTCGACCGCAAGGCCGCGCCGCCGCACACGCCCGGCCCACCGTCGGCGCGCCAGCTCCTGCATGTCGGTCGCGCGATCGGTCTCGTCGACGATCTCGAGTCCCAGCAGTGTCTCGACGATATCTTCCACGGTGACGATCCCGGCTGTCCCCCCGTACTGATCCACGATCAGCGCGATGTGCTCGTGCCGGCTCAGCATCCGGGAGAACGCGTCGCGCAGCGAAGTGGTATCCGGCAACGGCAGGATGTCCCTGCGGAGCGACTCCACGGTGCGCTCGCCCTCGCCGCGGGCAACAGCCAACAGCAACTCGTAGCGCAGCACGTACCCCGTGACCGAATCGATACTGCCCTGGTAGATCGGTATCCGTGAATGCCGCAGATCGGCCTCCGCAACCTCGGCGAGCGTCAGCGACTCGTCGAGCGCCACTACCACCGTGCGCGGCGTCATGGCGCCCCTGACGGCGAGCGCTCCGGACTGTATGACGCTCTCGATGATGCGCGACTCGTCCGCCGCGATGACGCCTTGGGTATGGCCAAGGTCGGCGATCGCACGGATCTCGCTGCGGCTGACGCGGGCGGCGGGCCGGCCGCGGGCTATCAGCGCGGCGATGCGGTTGGCGAACGCCACCATCGGGTACAGGCCGACGATCAGCCCCTGTATCGTCCACGCCGCAGGTGCTGCCAGGCGGCGCCAGTGGGTGGCGCCGAGCGTCTTCGGGATGATCTCCGAAAAGACGAGTACCGAGAACACCAACCCCCCCGTGATGAGTCCCACCCACAGGTTCTCGAAGACCGCACTCGCCTGGTTTCCTACGAGCGCGGCGCCCGCCGTGTTGGCGATGGTGTTCAGCGTGAGAATCGCGGCGAGCGGCCGATCTATGTCTTCCTTGAGTCGATGCAGCAACAGACCCGTGCGTCGCCCGGCTCTCTTCAGGGCAGCCACATAGCTGGGCGTCACGCTCAGGATGACCGCCTCCAGCACCGAGCACACGAAGGAGAAGACCAGCGTGAACGCCAGATAGGCGAGCAGCAGCGCCATGTCGACGATCTACGGCACGAACGGCAGGCGCCGGCCGCCGTGCCACAGGTAGCGGTCGGACAGCACGTTGAGCGGCTTCGCCGCCAGGTTGAAGTTGGAGCCAAGCTCCGCCAGGACCGTCTCCATCTGTAGCTCGTGGGCGGTCTGATGGCGGGATGCCAGGCGATAGAAGCGCGACCCGTGCTCGATCCACTCGGCGCGTACCACCGCGGCGCTCCGGCCTCCCTGCGCCCGTATCCGCTCCGGGAACACACCGATCGTGAACAGGCACAGATCCGCGACGCGCTGGTACGCTGAAAACCGCTCCGGCTCGGCCGCCAGCGCAGCCGCCTGGATCATGCTGCCCAGGTCCAGCGTGTCGAAGCGAAGCATCTGCCGGCGGCCACGGTCGTCGGCCACCGCAAGGGTGACCGTGCGCACCTGTACGAATGAAACGAGCAGGAGTACCAGGTAGTCGAACACGTGCGGCTTGCACAGCAACGCGAGCGCGTCCCCGGCATCGAACACCACCGCCGCGTGCCGGCCTGAGGCCTCGACCGTGAACCGATGTGACGTCAGGTCACGCCGGACCCGCGCGACCAGCATCGAGAAGAACAGCATGGGGGAGACGCGGAGCAGCGGCTCCTCGGTCTGCATGACCGCGTCCGCGAGCAGGTCGGACACCAGCATGCCTTCCCGGATCTCCCGGTCCGCACGGAACGCGTCCCCGAGGCGCCCCCGCACGGTGTGCGCAGGAGCCACCGCCTGTAGCACGAACGCGACATCCGCGTCGCCGTACAACGGGCCCAGATCGATCAAGCACGGCCATACTACACGGGAACCCACGGGGCGCGTCACCTCCCTGGTCCGATCCGCAGGGTCTGCGGGCGAACGCGGGCACAAAAAAGCCTGGCGACGACCTACTCTCCCGCCCTGACTGGACAGTACCATCGGCGCTGGAGGGCTTAACTTCCGTGTTCGGGATGGGAACGGGTGGGACCCCTCCGCTATGGTCACCAGGCACACATGTAAGAAACCGGTGGGCCTGAAACCGCATGCCGACCCGCGGGAAGCGAGTGACATCGCACAGAGAAGGGTAGAAAGGTGATATGGACAAGCCTAACGGTAAATTAGTACTGGTCAGCTGAACACATTACTGTGCTTACACTTCCAGCCTATCGACCAGATCATCTGTCTGGTACCTTCAGTCCGCGCCGAAGCGCGGACGGGTTGCCTCATCTCGAGGTGGGCTTCCCGCTTAGATGCTTTCAGCGGTTATCCCTTCCGAACATGGCTACCCAGCACTTACCCCTGGCGGGATAACTGGTACACCAGCGGTTCGTCCACTCCGGTCCTCTCGTACTAGGAGCAGCTCCTCTCAAGCAACCGACGCCCATGGAAGATAGGGACCGAACTGTCTCACGACGTTCTGAACCCAGCTCACGTACCGCTTTAATTGGCGAACAGCCAAACCCTTGGGACCTGCTTCAGCCCCAGGATGCGATGAGCCGACATCGAGGTGCCAAACAGTGCCGTCGCTGTGGACGCTTGGGCACTATTAGCCTGTTATCCCCGGAGTACCTTTTATCCGTTTAGTGACGGCGCTTCCACGCACAACCGCCAGATCACTAAGACCTGCTTTCGCACCTGCTCGACTTGTAGGTCTCGCAGTCAAGCCACCTTTTGCCTTTGCACTCGTACGCTGATTTCCAACCAGCGCGAGGTGACCTTTGCGCACCTCCGTTACTCTTTAGGAGGTAACCGCCCCAGTCAAACCGCCCACCAGACACGGTCCGCGCAACCGTTTCAGGTCCACGCGTTAGATACCTAATCGACGAAGGGTGGTATTTCAACAACGGCTCCATCCAGCCTGACGACCAGAATTCAAAGCCTCCCACCTATCCTACACGTCGCAGATCAAGTACCAATGCCAAGCTGCAGTCAAGGTTCCGGGGTCTTACCGTCTAACCATGGGTAATCGGCATCTTCACCGATACTACAATTTCACCGAGTCCCGCGTCGAGACAGCGCCCAGATCGTTACACCATTCGTGCAGGTCGGAACTTACCCGACAAGGAATTTCGCTACCTTAGGACCGTTATAGTTACGGCCGCCGTTTACTGGGGCTTCGATTCGGAGCTCTCACCCCTCCTCTTAACCTTCCAGCACCGGGCAGGTGTCAGTCCCTATACATCTCGTTACCGATTAGCAGAGACCTGTGTTTTTGGTAAACAGTCGCCTGGGCCATTTCTCTGCAACCTCGCTTGAATCATCGGCCCGAAGGCCGACTCTCCACCCGAGGCCACACTTCTCCCGAAGTTACGTGTGCAATTTGCCGAGTTCCTTAACGCGGGTTCTCTCGAGCGCCTTAGAATACTCTTCCCGCCTACCTGTGTCGGTTTACGGTACGGTCCCTGGCAGGCACCCCTTAGAGACTATTTCTCGGCGCCAGCCTCTATGCACTTCACGTCAGCCCGAAGGCTTCAGCTCGCCTTGGCGGCTCGAACTCCGCGAGGGGATTTGCCTCCCCGCATCGACGTCCTCACCGTTTGGACCGGGACTACCATCGCCCGGCTGCACGTCCTCCGACGCGTCATCCCTGTCGGCATCTCCTGCCAGAGGTACGGGAATATGAACCCGTTTCCCATCGGCTACGCCTTTCGGCCTCGCCTTAGGGGCCGACTAACCCTGGGCAGATTAACTTTACCCAGGAAACCTTAGGCTTTCGGCGGACGGGTTTTTCACCCGTCTTTTCGTTACTCATACCGGCATTCTCACTTCTGTCGCCTCCAGTGCCCCTCACGGAACACCTTCATCAGCTGCCAGAACGCTCCCCTACCGCTCGCCGGAGCGCACGAGGCGCTGCGGCGAACCCGTGACTTCGGTGGCGAACTTGAGCCCCGTTACATTGTCGGCGCACAAGAACTCGACCAGTGAGCTGTTACGCACTCTTTCAAGGGATGGCTGCTTCTAAGCCAACCTCCTGGCTGTCTTCGCACCTGCACTTCCTTTCCCACTTAGCTCGCGCTTGGGGACCTTAGTCAACGGTCTGGGCTGTTTCCCTCTCGACCACGAACCTTATCGCCCGCAGTCTCACTCCCGCCCATCATGTCGCGGCATTCGGAGTTTGGTTGGGGTTGGTACCCGGTGAAGGGCCCGAATCCATCCAGTGCTCTACCTCCGCGACACTAAGGCAAGGCTAACCCTAAAGCTATTTCGGGGAGTACCAGCTATCTCCGAGCTTGTTTAGCCTTTCACTCCGATCCACAGCTCATCGGTGCCTTTTTCAACAGACTACCGTTCGGCCCTCCACGCTGTGTTACCAGCGCTTCAGCCTGGCCATGGATAGATCGCTCGGTTTCGGGTCTACAGCATGCAACTAATACGCCCTTGTCAGACTCGGTTTCCCTACGGCTCCGGCACTGCAATGCCTTAACCTCGCTGCATACCATAACTCGCCGGTTCATTCTGCAAAAGGCACGCCATCACCCTGCATAAAGCAAGGCTCTGACCGCTTGTAGGTCTACGGTTTCAGGTTCTATTTCACTCCCCTCTCGGGGTTCTTTTCACCTTTCCCTCACGGTACTTGTTCACTATCGGTAGCTACCTCGTATTTAGCCTTGGAAGGTGGTCCTCCCAGATTCCGGCAGGGTTTCACGTGTCCCGCCGTACTCAGGTGCGCCAACAACAGCGCTCGATCGGATTTCGTGTACGGGGCTTTCACCCGCTCTGGCCGCCCTTCCCAGAAGCGTTCCACTATCCGATGATCACGCCGCAGGGTGGCCTTACAACCTCCCTCGCTGGCGTCCTGCAACCCCGCACCGACAACGGTGTAAGCCTGTCACGTCGGCGCGGTTTGGGCTGTTCCCCGTTCGCTCGCCGCTACTAAGGGAATCTCGGTTGATGTCTCTTCCTCGGGGTACTTAGATGGTTCAGTTCCCCCGGTATCGCCTCACGACCCCTCCGGGCCGCGATGTAGAGCGTTTGACAGCTCTACGGGTTACCCCATTCGGCCATCCACGGATCTCAGGATGTTTGCTCCTACTCGTGGCTTATCGCAGCTTACCACGGCCTTCCTCGCCGAGTAGCTCCAAGGCATCCGCCGTAGACCCTTGCCCGCTTGCCATATCACCCATCTCCCCTTCCCTGTGTCCGATGCCGCTTGAAAAAGACCCCGTCAGATCAACTGCGGCTCCGGAGGTGCGCGGGCATAAACCTGCGCACCGATGTCAAAGACCCGTCGTCACAAGGCGTCAGCGGATCGCCGCTTGACGCCGTCATCATCTCAGTCACGATAGCCGGCCGCGTCGAGTCGCCTTGGCCGGAAACGGCTCCGGCGTGGCGCCTCTCCGAATCGGACCCGGCCGAAACGGCGCTATTCGAGTCAACGGCCATGGTCGAGTCCGAACCTGGTCGAAATCCGAACCTGTCGAATCCGCACCTGTGGAGGTATGGGGACTCGAACCCCAGACCTATGGCTTGCAAAGCCATCGCTCTAGCCACCTGAGCTATACCCCCGCCGATCGGCACAGGCGATCGACGCTCGGAGCGCCCCCTGCGCCGGTCAACGGTGCTGCGAGCGCGCGTCGTTCTCCTGCCTCGACTCAAGCCCGAGCGCTTCTGTGACAACGAAAGGGATTGGGGAAGAGCGGGGCCACGGGCAGGCGGCAAACCCGCCTGCTGGCCGGCACCGACCAACGGAGGTCGGAGCCGACGCTGAACTCTTGAAAAGGAGGTGATCCAGCCGCACCTTCCGGTACGGCTACCTTGTTACGACTTTACCCCCCTTACCAGGCATACCTTCGGCGTCGCCGTCCTTACGGTTAGGCAAACGACTTCGGGTACCCCCAACTCGGGTGGTATGACGGGCGGTGTGTACAAGGCCCGGGAACGTATTCACCGCGCCATGCTGATGCGCGATTACTAGCGATTCCACCTTCATGGAGTCGAGTTTCAGACTCCAATCCGAACCAAGGCCGGCTTTCAGCGATTTGCTCAACGTCGCCGTATCGCTACGCTCTGTACCGACCATTGTAGCACGTGTGTAGCCCAGGACGTAAGGATCATGATGACCTGACCTCGTCCCCACCTTCCTCCGGTTTGTCACCGGCAGTTCCGTCCGAGTCCCCAGCATTACCTGTTGGCAACAGACGGTAAGGGTTGCGCTCGTTGCGGGACTTAACCCAACATCTCACGACACGAGCTGACGACGGCCATGCAATACCTGTGTGCACGTCCCGAAGGACAACCCACTCTCATGGACCTCCGTGCACATGTCAAGCCCTGGTAAGGTTCCTCGCGTATCATCGAATTAAACCACATGCTCCACCGCTTGTGCGGGCCCCCGTCAATTCCTTTGAGTTTCACCCTTGCGGGCATACTCCCCAGGCGGTGCACTTAACGCGTTAGCTCCGGCACAGAGCACTCAACGCACCCTACGCCTAGTGCACATCGTTTACGGCGTGGACTACCAGGGTATCTAATCCTGTTCGCTCCCCACGCTTTCGCGCCTCAGCGTCAGTCTTTGGCCAGAAGCTCGCCTTCGCTACCGGTGTTCTTCCTGATATCTACAGATTTCACCCCTCCACCAGGAGTTCCAGCTTCCCCTCCAAGACTCTAGCGCAGCAGTTCCCAGCGCATTCCTCGGGTTGAGCCCGAGCCTTTTACACCAAGCTTGCTGCACCGCCTACGCGCCCTTTACGCCCAATAATTCCGAACAACGCTCGCCCCTTACGTGTTACCGCGGCTGCTGGCACGTAATTGGCCGGGGCTTCTTCCTCAACTAACGTCATCGATGAGGCGTTCCACTCCTCACCTTATTCTTCGCTGAGAAAAGGGCTTTACAACCGTCAGGCCTTCATCACCCACGCGGCGTCGCACCGTCAGGGTTTCCCCCATTGCGGACTATTCTTAGCTGCTGCCTCCCGTAGGAGTCTGGGCCGTGTCTCAGTCCCAGTGTGACCGTTCACCCTCTCAGGCCGGCTATCCATCATCGCCTTGGTGAGCTATTACCTCACCAACTAACTAATGGACCGCAGGCTCATCCCAAAGCGACACAATTGCGCCTTTCATCCGAGGAATCCAACCCTCGGATCACATGAGGTATTACCCTATGTTTCCATAGGCTATCCCACACTTCGGGGCAGATCACCTACGTGTTACTCACCCGTTCGCCACTGTCCCCCGGCGCTTCAGCAAGCTGAAGCACCATGGTTCTCGTTCGACTTGCATGCTTAAGACACGCCGCCAGCGTTCGTTCTGAGCCAGGATCAAACTCTCCGTGATATGAGTAGGACTTCCGCCCGAAGGCATCCGTCCTACGAATCTACATTCGAGGACCCCACTCTCCCCATCCCTATGATGTCAAAGAACCGCTGGGATCCGAACCGGATCCCGCTCGCGGACGGGCGACACCCGATCCGCGGCACGGCAACCCGTCTAACGGCAGGCACCGTGGCAAAGGAGTTTACGCACCGTCATTTGGCCCCGTCAAGGGCTCCGGCGGGTTTTTTTCATCTTTCTCGTCATCGGCTCCCGGCTCCCCGGCCAGGCCCTGGGCGGCGAGCTGATCCAGCGCGTGCCGCTTCGCCGCACACCGTTCGGCCAGGTCGTCGATCCGGGCCATCAGGTCCTTGACCCCGGGGGTGCCGTGCGACACCGTGGCTTGGCCCTGTGTGCCCAGGCGGTCATGGATGAGCTGTCCCAACTCCTCGAGCAGCCGCGATCGCTGCCGTTCGAGCTGCAGCAGGTCGAGCCTGAGAGCACCCCGCTCGCCGAGCTCCCGCGCCTTCGATCGGGCGCGGTCCAGGGCGTCGCGCGAGCCCCGGAGCCCTTGATTGACAGCCCGTTCGACACCGCGCCACAGGCCGCTCCCAGCCATACCGGTGACCAGTTTACAATGACGGGCGGGAGCTCGGCCACATCAGCCGGGCGAAACGAGGCGAGACGGCCCTGGGGTGACCGATGGCCGACGGTCTGTCGACCGCAGGCGGGCGAGCCGCTAAACTGCCGCCGTGAACGGATACAAGATCAAGGATCCGGCGCTCGCGGATCGAGGTTCGCTGAAGCTCCGGTGGGCGGAATCGCGCATGCCTGTGCTTCAGCACCTGCGCCGGATGCATCGCGACTCGAAGCCGCTGGCCGGCATGCGGATAGCCGGCTGCCTGCACGTGACCAAGGAAACGGCGATCCTGATCCGCGCCCTTCGGGACGCGGGAGCCGACGTCGCCTGGTCGGGCTGCAATCCCTTGTCCACTCAGGATGATGTCGCAGCGGCGCTGGCGGCCGAAGGAGTCCCGATCTACGCCTGGCACGGCCTTTCCACGGACGAATTCTATTGGTGTATCGACCAGACGCTTGCGGCCGGCCCGACGCTGACCCTCGACGACGGTGCCGACCTGATCTTTCGCGCGCACGCTGCCGGGGACGGACTGACCGCCGGCATCATCGGCGGCACCGAGGAAACCACCACGGGCGTGCACAGGCTCCGCGCCATGGCTGATGATCACGCCCTCAAGTACCCTGTCATCGCCGTGAACGACGCCACCACCAAGTGGGACTTCGACAACGTCTACGGGACCGGCCAGTCGGCCCTCGATGGAGTCTTGCGTGCCACCTCGGTACTCCTGGCCGGCAAGCAGATGGTCGTCGCCGGCTTTGGTCATTGCGGGCGTGGCGTCGCCCAGCGCGCACGCGGCCTCGGCGCGAACGTCGTGGTGACCGAAGTGGATCCGATCGCGGCCCTCAAGGCGACGCTGGAGGGGTTCAACGTGTCGACCATGGATGCGGCCAGCGCCGTCGGCGACGTGTTCGTTACGACCACGGGAATCCGCGACGTGATCACCCGCCGGCACTTCGAGCGAATGAAGGATGGCGCGATCGTCTGCAACGCCGGGCACTACGACTGCGAGATCAATCTGAACGATCTGGCAGAGCTCACCGTGCGTTCCGAGGAGGTCCGGAGCAACAATCGCGAGCACGTGCTCGGCGATGGCCGCCGCCTGTACGTTCTGGCGCAAGGCCGGCTGGTGAACCTGGCCGCGGCCGAGGGCCATCCACCCGAAGTGATGGACATGTCTTTCGCCAATCAGTTTTTGTCCCTCGTCAGGCTGGCCGAGGAGGGCAGTTCCCTGTCGCCGCTCGTGTACCCGGTACCCGAAGAGCAGGACCGGGAGATCGCCGCCATCAAGCTGCAGACGATGGGCATCCAGACCGACGAACTCACCGCCGAGCAGCAGGCGTACCGTACCGACTACGCTCAGGGCACCTGATCCCTGGAGCCACCGCGGCGTCGCTCGCTCGCCTGCCCCGATTCTCATGCAGATGGTTCTCCTCGGACCGCCCGGCGCCGGCAAGGGCACGGTCGCCAACATCGTGGCCGGCCGGACCGGAGTGCGTCACATCTCCACCGGCGACCTGTTCCGCGCCGCGGTGAAGGCTCGGACCCCGCTCGGGCGCCGGGTGGCCGACCTGCTGCAGGCCGGCAGCCTGGTCCCCGATTCGCTGACCATCTCCCTGGTGCGCGAGCACCTGGCGGCCCTCGACGACCCGGCGGGGTTCATTCTCGACGGCTTTCCGCGCACCGTCCCACAGGCCGCCGCGCTGGCCGGGTTCGCGCAGATCGACGCCGCCGTCGAGTTGATCGTCCCGGAACAGGAAGTCGTTCGCCGCCTGTCCGGACGCCGTACCTGCGCCCGGTGCGGCGCCACCTTCAACGTGGCCTCGATGCCGGCGAATGCCGCCCTCTTCTGCGCGCCCGTGCAGCGCGAAGACGACGATCCGGAGGCGATCCGACGGCGACTCCACGCCTATCGGGCGCAGACCACCCCGGTCATCGAGTACTACCGATCGACGGGTCTGCTGCGCGGCATCGACGGCACCGCCACACCGAACGAGGTTGCCGACCGCATGCAAGCGGTGCTGGCCCGGCGATCCGGCCTGCCGCCGCCGCGCCGAGCGCGACGTGCACGGTGACGTATCCGTGCTGACCCGGAACCCGTGCCGGTGTACACGTCCGCCCCGCACTCCTATGATTCAGCTCCGCACGCCCATGGTAGAGCCCGCACGCCCATGATGAGGATGCACACCTGATGGCCGACATCGCCGTGGCCGGGATGGCCGTCATGGGCCGCAACCTGGCCCTCAACATCGAGAGCCGCGGATACACCGTCGCGGTCCACAACCGAACTGCCCGTACGCTCGAGACCTTCGTCGACGGCGTGGGCGCCAGCAAGCGACTCGTGCCGTGCCGTACGCTGCCCGACCTGGTCGCGGCGCTCAACCGTCCCCGGCGCATTCTGCTGATGGTGCAGGCAGGCGCGCCGGTCGACGCGGTGCTCGGCGAGTTGCAGCCGTTGCTGGAGCCAGGCGACGTCATCCTGGACGGCGGCAATTCTCACTTTGCGGACACGACACGGCGCTGCCGCGACGCGGAAGCCTCGGATCTGCTGTACTTGGGCACCGGGGTCTCGGGAGGCGACGAAGGGGCGCTCCTCGGTCCGAGCATCATGCCCGGCGGCAGCGAGACCGCCTATCGTGAGGTGAGCCCGATCCTGACCTCGATCGCCGCCAAGGTGGACGGGAACCCCTGCTGCACATACATCGGCGCCGGCGGCGCAGGACACTACGTCAAGATGGTGCACAACGGCATCGAGTATGGCGACATGCAACTCATCGCCGAGGCGTACTCGCTGCTGCAGCAACTCTGCGGCATGACCTTCCCGGAGATGGCGCAGCGTTTTGCGGACTGGAACCGCGGCGATCTGGATTCGTACCTGATCGAGATCACGGCGCGGATTCTGGCGGCGACCGACCCGGAGACCGGCGCGCCGATGGTGACCGTGATCCTCGACAAGGCGGGACAGAAGGGCACGGGGACGTGGACGGGACAGTCGGCGCTCGAGCTTGGCGCCCCTGCGCCCACCATTGCCGAGGCGGTATTCGCACGCTCACTGTCGGCGGCAAAGCAGGAACGGATGGCCGCCGCCGGCGTGCTCCGCGGTCCCGACGCCGCGTTCAGCGGCAATCGTGAGGACTTGGCCAACGCGGTCGGGACGGCACTCTACGCCGCGAAGATCTGCTCCTACGCTCAGGGCTTCGCGCTGATGCGTACCGCTGCCGCGGAGCACGGCTGGCGGCTCGACTACGGGGCGATCGCCATGATCTGGCGGGGAGGGTGCATCATCCGCGCCCGCTTCCTGCAGCGCATCAAGGAGGCCTATGACCGCGAACCGCACCTGGCCAACCTCATGCTCGACCCGTACTTCGCCGACGTGCTGCACGGGGCCCAGTCCGCATGGCGCCAGGTCGTCGGGGCGGCGACCTCCGCCGGAGTGCCGGTCCCGGCGTTCGCCTCCTCGCTGAGCTATTTCGACTCGTATCGAACCGCCCGCCTGCCGGCCAACCTGATACAGGCGCAACGCGACTACTTCGGCGCCCATACCTACGAGCGGGTCGACCGCCCCGGCACGTTCCACACAAACTGGTCGACGACATGACGGGTCCCTCTCCCCTGTTCTCACTGGACGCCACGGTGGCCATCTCGGGCGGCGGAGCGACGCTGGCGATCGGGATGGCGCGCGGCCTGCTCGACGCCGGAGCGCGCATCGCGGTCTGGAGCCGACGGGCCGAGACGGTCGACCGCGCCCTGACCACGCTGAACGCTCCCGAGCGCGCCACCGGCTTCGTGGCCGATGCCGGGTCCCCGGACGCGATCATGGGTGCCCTGCGCCACACCGAAGCGCGGCTGGGGTGCCCGACGGTCCTGATCAACGCGGTCGGCGGCAACCTGAGCAAGGGAGCGTTTACCGAGATCGACATCGACGTGTTCCGTCAGACCCTCGAACTCAATCTGATCGCGGGATGCGTGGTTCCGACCAAGGTCGTCGCGACGCACTGGATCGATCACGGGATAACGGGATCGATCATCAACATCGCGTCGATGGCCTCGTACAAGCCGTTGTCCGGCGTGTGGGCCTACGGAGCGGCGAAGGCCGGAGTCGTCAACCTCACGGAGGCGACGGCGAAGGAATTCGCCCCCCACCGCATCCGCGTGAACGCCATCGCACCCGGGTTCTTCCTCGCCGAACAGAACCGACGGCTGCTGGTGGACGAAGCGACCGGCCAACCCACCGAGCGTGGCCGGCACGTGCTCGGCCGGACGCCGTTCGCGCGGTTCGGCGAGCCGGAGGAGCTGGCCGGGGCGGCGATATTCCTTGCCAGTGAAGCCGCATCCGGGTTCGTCACGGGAGCGACCATACCGGTCGACGGCGGCTTTCTCGTGGACAGCATCTGAACGCCGACGCCGGAACCGATGCACGGAAGCGCTTTGGACGCGGGCATGCGGGCGGCTCGACGTACGGGAGGCATGACATGGCGGATCTGATGACGATGGAGCGTTCCGGGACGCTGACCCACGAGGACATCTGCAGCCGCATCGAAGCCGGGACGCCACGCGCGCTGTTCGAGTCGCGGCGGGTTCTCGCGATCACGCCGGACGCCACCCGCAGCGCCCCGTTGCCCGCTCTGGTACGGGCGGTGGACGAGGTCATCGGCGCACACGCCCGGCAGCTCGACTACATGGTGGCGCTGGGGACGCACCCGATCATGCCGGACGACGCGATCGCCCGGCTCTACGGCGTGAGTCCTGCCGAGCGCGCCGAGCGCTTCGGCGCCAGCCGCTTCCTCAATCACCGGTGGGACACCCCCGGGACGCTGCAGCGGATCGGGTCGTTCACGGAACGCCAGATCTCCGCGGCCACCGACGGCCGGTTCGCCGAGGCCGTGGACATCACCATCAACCGCGCGATCTTCGAGTATGACCTGCTGCTGATCGTCGGCCCCGTGTTCCCGCACGAGATCGTCGGCTTCTCGGGCGGCCACAAGTACCTCTTTCCCGGCATCTCCGGCGGCGAGTTCCTGGACTTCTTCCACTGGCTGAGCGCGGTCATCACCTGCATGAAGACGATCGGACACAAGGACACGCCGGCGCGCCGCGTGATCGAGCAGGCCGCCGACCTGGTACCCACGGCCTGTCACCTGGTCGCGATGGTCGTGCGGCCGGGGCAGGAGCCGCCGGAGCTTGCCGGGCTGTACGTGGGCGATCCAAGGCACGCGTGGAGCGATGCGGCCGACCACTCCGCACGGATCCACATCACCCGTACGCCTCGCCGTTACCACACGGTTCTCGGGCACGCGCCCGCGATGTACGACGAGCTGTGGGTGGGCGGAAAGGTGATGTACAAGATCGAGTCAGTGGTCTCCGACGGAGGACGCCTGATCATCTACGGCCCGCAGATCGACAAGCTGTCCGCCACTTGGGGCGAATACCTGGAACGGGTCGGGTACCACGTCACCGACTACCTGGTGGCGGAGCGGCACCGATTCGCCGATGTCCCGCGAGGCGTGCTGGCTCACTCGGCCCTGGTCCGCGGCGTCGGCGAGTACCGCGACGGCGTCGAGCGCCCGCGCATCGACGTGGAACTGGCCACCGCCCTGCCGCGCGCGCTGTGCGAGCGCATCGGGCTCGGGTACCGGGACCCCGCCGGCATGGAACTGGATGACTATCGAGACCGGGAGGACTCCGGTATCCTGTATGTCCCGCACGCCGGGGAGGTGCTGCATCTGCCGGCGGCCGACTGAGCCCGGTTGCATGACGAGTCCACTGCAGTTGTTCATCGACTTCGATGGCGTGATCTGCGATTCCGCCGCCGAGTGCCTGTTCAGCTCGTGGGTTGCCTACGACCGCCTTACCCGCGACGCGCAGCCTGACGGCCCCGCAGGGCCGGACCCGGACACGCCGCCATCGGTTCCGGTCACGCTGCGCGAACGCTTCCTCGATCTCCGCCCATTCATCCGCGCCGGTGACGACTACGTCCTGATCCAGGACCTGCTGGCCGCGGGACGCACGCCCGCACATCAGGAGGAGTTCGACGAGGCCCGCCGCATCGCCGGCCCGGGGCTGCTGGCGCGATACGCGGACACGCTCAATCGGGTCCGTCAGGAGTTGATGGTTCACGATCGCAGCCACTGGCTGCGACTGAACCCGCTGTACCCGGGCGTCGCGGAGCTCCTGAACGCCGCCGACTGGGACAGCACCTGGATCCTCTCCACCAAGCGCCCGCGTTACATCGAGGCAATCCTCGCCTTCCACGAAGTGCCGGTGCCGGCGCAGGCGATCCTGCACGCCGCTGCCGTTTCGAAACTGGACATGGTTGCCGCGGTGCTCGACGAGCGGCAGGCCGGGAGAGCCGCGCTGGTCGATGACCAGCTCGACCACCTGGTCGGCAACGACGATCCACGCATCGAGGTGTATCTTGCCGCGTGGGGGTATGCCAAACCGGAGTGGCGGGCGGATCCGCGCGTCCCTTCGCTGGACCTCCCGGAGCTGCACGACCTGCTGCGACGGGCGCTGAGCGGCGGGCGCTGATGATCCGGGGACTGTTGTTTGTCGGTTACCTGCTGGTCCGCTTCCTCGCCGGGGACGTGCGTCTGGGACTTTGGAAAGTCTCGGGAGTCGCCCCCGGAGCGGAACGCGCGAAGGGCCGCCCGGACGGCGAACCGGATCCTGCGCAGCGGTTGCGCGCCGCAGTATCGCTCTTCATGCGCCGCGAGGGACGAAGGCTCATCCGTCGCGCGGGAGAGTTGACCGGCTTCTCGGTGGCCATCGAGTCGGCTCTTCCCGTTCTCCCACGGCGGTTCGTTCTGGTCAGCAACCATCAGAGTCTGCTGGACATCCCGGTGCTGATCGCGGCACTGCCCGGCCGGACTCTCAAGTTCGTCGCCAAGCGATCGCTGAAGTACGGAGTGCCGCTGGTGTCGAAGTGCCTTCGCTATGGCGGCGACGCCCTGATCGTTCGGCCGCGCGGCCGCGTCGACACAACCCAGATTCGCCTGCTGATCCGCGAGCTCCGCCGCTTCTCTGCGCTCGCCGACGAAGGTGCCTGTCCCGTCGTCTTCGCGGACGGTACCCGGTCACGGGACGGCGCGGTGCATCGCTTCCATTCGGGAGGGCTGGCCATCGTCCTGGAAGGGCGGCGGTTGCCGATCGTGTCGGCCGCGATCGACGGCGGGTACCGCCTGCGCGGACTCGCCGGGCTTGCCCGCATGGGAACGACCCGCTACCGCGTGAGGTTCCTGTCGGTCTACCAGCCGCATGAGAACAAGGCGGAATTGCGCAAGGCGGTGCAGCGCATGCACACGGAAATCGCGGCGCAGGTCGAACGCTGGCGGCGCGAAACCTCCGTGCTCACATCGGGCTGACCTCACACCGGGCTGACCTCCCAGCGGCGGTTCGCCTCATCGAACCGGAAATCCCCGAACCCGACTCCCAGCACCGCGCCGTCGGCGCCGCTGATGCGGGCCCGCTTGGTGAGCGCATTCAACTCCATCACGCGAAAGCGGTCGCCCTGGTAGTACACCGACTTGCCTTCCTTGGGCACCGAGCGGCGCACCTCCTGGTAATAGTCGTACTCGTAGGACAGGCAACACAGCAGCCGCCCGCACAATCCGGAGATGCGCCGGGTATCCAGCGAGAGTCCCTGGTCCCGCGCCATGCGGACCGTCACCCGCGGGCGTCGGTCCGTAACCCCGTTGCAGCACAGCACCCGGCCGCAGATCCCTGCCCCGCCGACGATCCGCGTCTCGTCGCGCATGCCGACCTGCTGTAGATCGATGCGCAAGCCCACCTCCTCCGACAGCTCTCCGATCAGCCGGCGGAAGTCGATCCGCTTCTCTGCCGTGAAGTAGAGGATGAGCGTGCCGCCACTGAACACGATGTGGGCTGCGGCCAGCTTCATCGCCAGCTTGAGGCCTTCGAGACGCCGGCGGCATGACCGCAGCAAGTCGTCAGCGAGCTCGCGGTTGCGTTCGTAGTCGTCCAGATCCTCGGCATCCGCCTGGCGGATCATCTCGAACAGCTCGGCGCCTCGCAGTTCCGTTTCGTCGTGGACGGTTCCCAGCACCCGACCGACCTCGGACCCATGGCGCGTCGGAACGATGACGCTGGCATCGGTGTCCAGATCGACCGCCCCGGACGTCGGCGGCACGCACAGACAGGTCTCGCTGGAGTGCAGCAGCTTGACCCGCACGACTCGGCCGCTCACGGGCGCCTCGGACTTCATGCCGGTTTCGCCGAGTACGGCGACACCGGACGAGACTCTGTCATCCGGCCGTCTCCGGCTCCCACGCGGCACCTTCCGCAGAACCGACCGCCTCCTTCGACGATCAGTCGCGGCGTGCAGATCGAACCGATCACGGTGGCGGTCGAGCGCAGTTCCACGAGCTCGGAGGCGACGACATCGCCGCGCACGCTACCGGCCACGACGACCGTGCCCACGCGCAACGTGCACTCGGCTCGACCGGTGTAGCCGATGAGGACCCGTCCTCCGGCACGAACCTCGCCGTGGAATTCGCCGTCGATTCGCAGCATTCCGGTCAGGTCGATCTGTCCGCTCATCCGCGTGCCCTGTCCCACGATCGAGTCGACGATGTTTCCGTCGGCAGCACCGCTGCCGGAGTCCCGATCGGTCGTCATCGCGACGCCGCCACCGTGATCGCGGACACCGCAAGGAACTCCTCAGGGTTGCGGAGTTGCCCGCCGATGCTCACCTCGTAGTGCACGTGGGGCCCGGTCGACCGGCCGGTAGAGCCCATCGTTCCGATCGTCTGACCACGCTGCACCGTCTGGCCGGGCTCGATCAGCACCGTTTCCAGGTGCCCGTAGCGGGTGACGAAGCCGTATCTGTGGGCTATCTCGATCACGTTGCCCAGATTGTAGCGCTCGTAGGCGATCCGCCTGACGGTCCCATTGGCCGTGGCGACGATCTCGGCGCCGCGGCGCATCGCGATGTCGATGCCGCGGTGGATGTAGAACGCGCCCGTGAACGGATGGCGCTGTGCACCGAACTCGAAGCTCACGTACCCGCCGCCGCGGACCGGCCACAGCGTGGGCACATCCGCCAGCAACGTCTGCTGAGCCGCTACCGTTTCGTTGAGCTCGGTCAGCGGCATCATCGCAGCGTCGAGCGCGGCGCTGAGCTGCCGGAGCGCGGTCACCCCAGGCGATTCGGCCGCCAACGCGGAGGGCTGGCCCACGAACGCCGCCAGATCGCCGGCGCCGCGCACCGCGGACGCCGTAGTGGCGGTGAGATTCCCGGAACTCAGAATCCGCTGGAGCTGGTCGATCAGCACCCGGAACTCCTGCATCGTTCCCTGCAGCGCGATCACTTCGTCACCCACCGATTCCAGCGCCAGCTCGCTTGCGGCCAGGGAACGATTGACAGCAGCCATCCGCTCATTGGTAGTGGTGAAGTGGGTGGAGAGAATCAGAAACGCGCAGAGCACGACGACCAGCAAGGTGCCGGCCGCCAGCAGCGTGAAGACCGAAAGTTGCAGATTGTACGTGCGGCGTTCACTGTGGGGGATCAGCATGACCGTGAATCGCTGATTCCCCCTGCGCACGAGCGAGCGCAATGCAAGCCGGAAACGGCGCGCCGCCGCGGCTGCACGCGGTTCGCCGGGGGTCTCCGCCAACACGTCGTTGCGACTATGAAAGCCTGATTGCACGTAGGGCCTCTGTGATGGCTCGGGGACTCCGCTCCGGCACCATCTTGACCGGAAGCTTGACCGGGAAGCTTGACCGGTAGCTTGACCGGAGTGTGGCCGCCACGGTAGCGTTCCGTTCGCCCTCCTGTCAAACCGGCACGCTGCCCGGGCCAGACCACTCCCCCTCCGCCGAAGAAGAGACATGCAACTGTTCGACACTCACGCCCATCTCGCTCTCATCCACGACGACCCCATCGAGCAACTCCTGGCGGTGCAGGAAGCCAAGCATGCCGGCGTGCAGGCGTTCGTCTGCATCTCGAACGACCTGACCGACTTCACCGACACCTACGAGCAGCTCGGGCAGGATCATTCAATTTATTACAGCGCAGGCGTTTCTCCTTCAGAAGTAGACCGCCTGCCGGACGGCTGGGAGACGCGCCTGGCCGATCTGGCCGGTGGCGATCGCGTGGTGGCGATCGGCGAGACCGGGCTCGACTACTATCGCAAGTACGGCGATCGTGACTCGCAGATCAGCCTGTTCGTTCGCCAGCTCGAGATCGCCGATCACGTCGGGCTGCCGGTGGTGATCCACAACCGGGATGCGGGCGCCGATGTGTTGGCGGTCTTGCGGGACAAGCTGCCGGAGCGCGGCGGCGTGCTGCACTGCTATTCGGAGGACCTGGAGTTCGCGACGCGTGCGCTGGAGCTCAACCTCTACATCTCCTTCGCCGGCAACGTCACCTATCGCAGCGCTCGCACCCTGCAGGAGGTGGCGGCCGCCATCCCGCTGGAGCGGCTGCTCCTGGAAACCGAGACTCCGTTCATGGTGCCGGCCTCCCGCCGCGGTGAGCGCAATCGACCAGCCTATCTGCAAGAGACCGCACGCTTCGTGGCCGAACTGCGCGGGATGCCGCTGGAGGAGTTCGCGGACGCCGTGTTCGCCAACAGCGAGCGCTTCTTCCGAGTGAACGGCGGAGGGACTGGCGTCGCTCCGTGACCGGCCAACCGAAGCACTCATCGGGACGCGGATGAACGCGCTCGTGATCGGCTCCGGGGCACGGGAGAGCGCCCTGGTGTGGGGCCTGTCACGCAGCTCGAGAGTCAGCCGGCTGTACGCCGGCCCCGGCAACGCCGGCACCGCGGAGGTCGCCGAGAATATCGCGTCACTGGACCCGCTTGACCCGGACGCCGTACTGGGCGCCTGCCGCACGCACGGGATCGACCTGGCGGTGATCGGTCCGGAGGCGCCGTTGGCCGCCGGCGTCGTCGATCATCTGGATGCGGCCGGAGTGGCCGCGATCGGAGCAACGCGCCGAGCCGCCCGGCTCGAGTCGAGCAAGGCCTTTGCGAAGGACTTCATGGCCCGGCACGGGGTACCGACGGCACGTTCGCAGCACGTTCACGAGATCGGCACGGCAGAGCCGTTGTTGCGGAGCTCGAAACGGCGTCTCGTGGTCAAGCGTGACGGCCTCGCGGACGGCAAGGGCGTGCTGGACTCGGACGACATGGATGCTCTGGTCGCGTTCGCCCGCGATGGGCTGCGGTCGGGATCCATCCTCCTGGAGGAGCACTTGAGCGGCCCCGAGCTGTCCGCCTTCGTGCTGTTGCCCGGCCACGGCCAGGGCGACTACTTCCTCTTGCCCTACTGCGCGGACTACAAGAAGCAGCGCGAAGGCGAGGTGGGCCTCAATACCGGGGGCATGGGATCGATCACCCCGGTGCCGTGGATTACCGACGAGCTGGACCGGCGGATCCGGACGCGGGTCATCGAGCCCACCGTGAACGGCATGGCCGAGGAGGGCCTGAGCTACCGGGGCGTGCTCTACGTGGGCCTGATGGTCACCGAGGACGGTCCCCGAGTGATCGAGTACAACGTCCGCTTCGGGGACCCGGAAGCGCAGGTGCTCATCCCCTCCCTGAACACCGATCTGGCCTCCCTGCTCGAAGCCGTCGCAGCGGGACGGCTGCCGGATGTTCCCGCCCAGGATCGCGAGGCCGCGTGCGTGGTGGTCGCTTCCGGCGGCTACCCGGAGCGGTATGAAACCGGCTTTCCCGTGGACCTGCCGGTCGCCGACCCTGACCGCGGGCTGATCTTTCACGCGAGCACGCGGACGCGCGACGGTCGCGTGGTCACCGGAGGAGGCCGGTGCTTTTCCGCGGTGGGACTCGGCTCCGACCTCGGGGCGGCTGCCGCCCACGCCTACGAACTGGCGGAGCGGATCCGCTTCCACGGCGGCTGGTACCGCCGCGACATCGCTGCCGCCTACCGCGGCAACCGATAGTCTCGGTCAGGGACCTGTGCGACAGGCGGCAGCTTGGAAACGTGCCGCTCGATACAACATGATCCCGGCAGCGACGCCCACGTTGAGCGAGCCGACATTGCCGACGGTCTCAACGGTCACCAGCGCGTCGCAGCGTGCGCGAACCCCGGGACGGATCCCGGACCCCTCCGACCCCACGACGACGACGCTGCGCTCGGCGAACCGGTATCCCTCCAGAGGTTGTCCGTCGAGATCGGCCCCGACCACCCAGAAGCCAACCTTCTGCAGGCGCGTGAGCGCCCGCGCGAGGTTGGTAACCGTGACGATCTTCAGGTAGGCGGTCGCCCCGGCGGCCGCGCGTATCGCGATCGGAGTGACCGCCGCGGCGCGGTCCGCCTGCAGCACGACGATGTCGACCCCAAAGCACTCCGCGGACCTGAGGATCCCTCCCAGGTTGGCGGTATCCGTGACCCCGTCGACGGCCAGCACCAGGGCGTGGCCGTCGGTTCGGGCTGCGATCTCGTCCAGGTGCCGATCGTCCGTTCGCGGGCGCCGTTCACGGACCCGCAACAGTGCGCCTCGATGGCGTTCCGGGGCGACGTGCCGGCTCAACTCACCGTCGCTCACGTGCCGTACGGGAACCCCCGTCGAGGACGCCAACTGCGCCAGCTTGCGGTGACGGGCGCCAGCGCGCGCAAGCATGAGAACGCTGCCGGCGGACGGAGCCGACAGCAATTCCTCGATGGCCCGGAAGCCGTGCACGTACTGGTGACGGGCGTGGCTCGCCCCCTCCCGGCCGGCTGCCCGCATCATCCCTCCTTGCGGAATACCAGGATGTTCTGATGCACCATGGAGGGAATGTACGCGTACTGGTAGCCGTACAGATGCAGTGCCTTGGCTACGTCGTACCAGACGAGATTGGCCTTCCACACCAATCCGGGAATGGCGCTGAGGGTGTCGGCCAGTTCGGCGGACAGGCAATGGTAGCGGCCCTGCAGGTACATGTCGCCGATGAAAGTGGCAAGGTAGCGGTTGCTGTCCAGCAGTGCGGCCGCCTGGGTAAAGATCCTCCCCATGGCCTCGAGCCACGCCTTCTTGCTCGGATAGCGAATGTCGCTGTGGCCATGCAGCCGGGTGGGCCGCCGCGGAACGGCTGAGGTTCCGACCCGCTTGAACGCACCCTTCGACCGCGGAGCGGTTTCCATCTGCCAGTACGGGACGTCGGTGAGGACCATCTGGAAGCGACGCCCGTGCAGCTTGGGGAGCACTTCGCCGGCATCACCCTCGTGGGTCTCCAGACCGCCAAGCCCCTCCAGGTCGCAGACGTGGCGATACAGGCGAATCCAACGCGGGTTGATCTCGATCCCGGTCGCGTCCCGATCGGCGAGCTCCGCGCCGAGCAGCACGCCGCCAACTCCCATGAACGGATCGAGCACGGACTCCCCGGCCTTGCTGAAGACGCGGACCAGATCCGCGCACAGCTCGGGCGGCTTCTGCCCGCCGTGGGCTCGCCGCACGTGGTGCTGACGGTCCATGGGATACGGGCGGCTGATCACCGAACGGGTCCAATACAGCCACTCTTTGCCGGTGAGGTCGTTCAGCCGATTGCGCTCCGAGTAGAAACCACGGGACTGGCCGTCGGAATCGAACAGCTCGTGCTTGCCCGTGCTCATCGCCGCGGCCCGACCGTCACGAGATACTCGGTCACCGACCGACGCCGCGCCACGCCGGCACCGCGGCCGAAGACGGGATACGGACGCGAGAACGTGCGAACAGGTCCGTGGCAGCGCGCCAGGGCCACCAGATCGGCGATGGGCACGATGCCCTCGGAGTTGTAGGAGATCGTGATCCAGCGTCCGCGCAGGACCGCGAGCAAGGCGGCGATCGCCCCGGCGGCACCGCGACGGGTGCTGAACGGGCTCTTCAGTTCGCTTCGGGGAAACTTGCGCGTCTTGCCCGAAAGCTCGGGTAGTCGCCAGCGCGCGATGTTCTCCAGGACGTGGTAGTTGTCGATGTACTGGCGCGTGGTGTAGGGAGGGTCAAGGTAGACGACATCGGCAGCGAGGCGCGGTGCTACGTGCAGCAGGTCTCCGGTCAGCACCTTCGCGCCCGGTGCGTTGATCCTGCGAACCGGCACGAGACGGAGCGGCTCGTAGACTCGTGCGTCGACCAAGTGACGGCCGCTCTCGAACGGCCGGCTGCCGAGGTGCTTGAGATACGCGTCGTACTGCCCGACGGTATTGGCGGCTCGGTCGCATGCCAGCAGAAGGCTGGCCAGCAGCGCCGATCGCTCGTCCGGTCCGATTCGGCCTTCCTCAAGAAACAGGTCCAACTGCGGGCGAATGGCATCGATCCGCATGCAGTTGTCCCGCGTGAAGTAGGTGTCAGCGTACCACCGCGTTGCATAGCCTGACTGCGGTTGCATCGCATTGAGGTGGCGCAGCGCCGCGCTCAGCCGCCGCGGATCGGGGCTGCACAGCATGGCGTCGAGAATCAACGTGTTCGAACGCAGATTGTCGACGCAGGTCACGCTGCCCACCCCGCGGGACAGCATCTCCAGCCCGATCGCCCCGGTCCCGCAGAATCCGTCGACAAAGGATCCCGGTTTTCCCGCAACGGAGAAGATGCAGTCCGCGATCCAACCGGCCAGGCGTCGTTTGCAGCCCAGGAACTTTCGACTGGTCGCGCCGACTTCAGGGCCGCGAACCCCCTCGGTCCGATCCGCGCCCCCACTCCCGACGACAGCCGCGTCCAGCATTCCGGGCCGTGGACTCGCTACGCCTCGGGAAGCTCGATCGTGAAGCGCGAGCCACCCTCCACGGGATGCCACTTGAGCTCACCGCCGGCGCTCTCGACGAGCTTGCTGCTCAAGGGCAGACCCAGTCCCGTGCTCTCGTCTCCAGAGCTGCCCAGCTCGAACGCGGCAGTCGCGGTCTTGGCGTCCATCCCGCCTGCGTCGTCGATCACTTCCACGATCACCGTGCCGGCTGTCCCTCGCCGCGACGCGACGCGGATCGTGGTTGGTGATCCTCTGCCGGCCCGGGCGGCATTCTCTACCAGACTGGAAACCACGATGGTCAGGTCGCTCGGCCCGATCGCGGCCATGAGTCCCGGCTGCAGGTCGACCTGCAGGGTCGCCCGATGCGGCCGCACGGCGATGCGCATGGATTCGGCGACCGCCTGGACCACCTCCGTAACGTCCGCGTCGCGCGCCTCGTCGTCCTTGATCTCGCGCAGCAGCCGTTCCAGGTCCTGATGCGCAGCGCGGACATTGCGGCGGATGAGCTGCAGGCTGCGCTGTGCGTCAGCGTCCGTACCCGCCGCCGTTCCCCAGTCGGCCGCCAAGCCGATTGCGGAGAGCGCATTCTTGACTCCATGAACGGCCCCGGTGGCCAACTGGCCGACCGACGCGAGGCGGCTCTGCATCTGCAAGCGCTCTTCGGACTCCGCAAGCTCGGCGCGGGCGGCATCCACGTATCGAGGCCGGAACGGGCCGGTGTACAGTTGGTTCGCCACCACCGCGGCAGCCAGCAACGCCAGCTCACACCAGAGGCCGGGCGCGAGGCGCGGCAGACCGAGCTGGTCCGTCCAGCGCTCGTACAGCGCGCCCGCCACCGCCAGAGAGGCGAACGAAACCACGACGACTCGCCCGCGAGGTCGGGTGGCGATCGCACCCGAGGCCAACAGTTGGAGCGGTCCGGCAGCCGCAGAGGCGGCAAGCGTCAACGACGACAGCGCCAATGCGGGCACCGTGCCTTGCAGACCAAACGCCGAAGTCAGGCAGTTCTGCACGATCAGTGACACGCAGAACGCGTGCCACACACGAGGCGAGACCCCGCGATCACGGACCGCCAACCACGCTCCGGAGAACCAGATCACCCCTTGGGCACTCAGGATCTCAACGACTGTGCCGTCCGGCATCAGCCTGCCGATCGCCCGCACCGCCAACGTCGCAAGCAACGCGACCTGCCAGACACCGGTCCATGTCCAGCGCCGCTGCCATGCGGCCGCCATGCCCAGAGGTACCGCCAGGGTGATGAGTGCGATCGCCCCGACGGTGATGGGGTGTACCGTGGCCGGCTACTCCAATTCGGCGAGCGGCACCGGCTCGGGGCTCGACTCCTCTCCGACCACTTCAGCCACCTCGCCGAGCAGCTTCCTGGCGTGCGACGAGAGCCTGTCCGGGACCGTCACCGCGACCTTGATATACAGATCCCCGCGCCGACCGGGGTTGTCCAGATGCGGCACTCCCTCGCCCCGCACCCGCAGCAGTCTGCCCGGTTGCGTTCCGGCCGGAACCTTGACCCGGATACGGCGATCGTCGAGCGTGCCGACCAGGATCGAGGTTCCCAGTGCGGCCTGGGTGAACGCCAGTGGGATCACGCAGTACAGGTCATCGCCGTGGCGCTGGTAACACGCGTGCGGCTCCACGTGCACGAAGACATACAGGTCGCCGGCCGGCGCACGACCGATGCCTTCGTCCCCCTGTCCGTTGAGCTGGATGCGCTTGCCGTCCTCCATGCCGACCGGGATGGTCACCCGCAGTCTTCGCTCCTTCTGTTCGCGTCCGGTTCCCCGGCACGCGCGGCATGGGTTCTCGATCACCTCCCCCTCCCCCCCGCATGACGGGCAGGACGTGGCGATCGAGAAGAACCCGGAGTTGCGGCGCACCTGCCCGGAGCCGCCACAGGTCGGACAGATGCTGCGGCCGCTGCTGCCTTCGGTGCCGCTGCCGTCGCAGCGGGAACACGCCTCCTGACGACGATAGGCGATCTCCGCCTTGGTGCCGAATACCGCCTGCTCGAACGGTACGCGCAGATCGTAGCGCAGATCGTCTCCGCGGCCGGCTGCGCCGCGGCGTCCTCCTCCGCGGCGGCGATCGGTGCGCGTGAAGAACGAGTCGAAAATGCTGCCGACATCCCCGAATATGTCCTCGAAGTCGCGGAACACGTGTGAGAAGTCGTGCGCCTGGCCACCGGCCATGCCGTCCACCCCGGCAAAGCCGAACTGGTCGTAGGCTTGCCTCTTCTGCGGATTGGCCAGCACGTCGTACGCTTCGGTGGCCTCCTTGAAGCGGTCTTCGGCTTGCGTGTCGCCGGCGTTGCGATCCGGGTGGTAGCGCACCGCCAGCTTGCGGTACGCCTTCTTGATCTCGTCGAGTTCCGCGGAGCGGTCCAGCCCCAGGACCTCGTAGTAATCGCGCTTGGCCATCCTGAGCTATCGTCCTGCGGTGTCGCCGCGACGGTCACCGCCGCAGGTGGTCAGTCCGTCCACCCCGAGCGTCTGTCCGGATTGGCACCATGGGCCATCCGACAGATTCCTAGCCGCGCTTCTCGTCGTCGTCGACCACCTCGTAGTCGGCGTCCTGAACCGAACCGGCCCCCGCCCCCTTGCCGTTGGCTCCCTGGTCGGCATCACTCTGCGAGTCGCTCCCGGCGCCAGCATCCTGCGTGCCGCCGGCGGCATCGCCCGATTCGGCCGATGCCTTCTGCTGAGCGTCCCGGTACACCTCTTCGGCGAGCTTGTGGGAAGCCTGCTTGAGCGCCTCGGTCTTCTCCTTGATCGCGGCGCTGTCGTTGCCCTCGACCGCCTGCTTCAGTTCCGCGATCGCGGCGGTGATCTTCTCCTTGTCGTCCGCGCTCACCTTGTCACCGAAGTCGCTGAGCGACTTCTCGGTGGCATAGATCAGGCTGTCCGCCTCGTTCCTGGCCTCCGCGGCCTCCCGGGCGCTCTTGTCTTCGTCCGCATGGACCTCCGCGTCCTTCACCATGCGGTCGATCTCGTCCTCGGAGAGTCCGGAGGAAGACTCGATGCGGATCTTCTGTTCCTTGCCGGTACCGAGATCCTTGGCGGATACGTGGACGATCCCGTTGGCATCGATGTCGAAGGCGACCTCGATCTGCGGAACGCCGCGGGGCGCCGCCGGAATCCCGATCAGATCGAACCTGCCGAGCGTGCGGTTCTGCGTCGCCATCTCGCGCTCCCCTTGCAGCACGTGAATGGAGACCGCAGTCTGGTTGTCGGCAGCCGTGGAGAAGATCTGGCTCTTGCGAGTGGGGATCGTCGTATTGCGCTCGATCAGCCGTGTGAACACCTGCCCGAGCGTCTCGATGCCGAGCGACAACGGCGTGACGTCCAGCAGCAGGACGTCCTTGACGTCCCCTCCCAGGATACCGCCCTGGATGGCCGCTCCGACCGCGACCACCTCGTCCGGATTGACGCCACGGTTCGGATCCTTCCCGAACAACCCGGCAACCAACTGCTGGACCGCCGGAATGCGGGTCGAGCCGCCCACCAGGATGACCTGATCGATCTCGTCCGCGCTCACGCCGGCGTCCTTGATGGCCTGCTCGCAGGGACGCCGCGTCTGTTGCACCAGATCTTCGATCATCTGCTCGAACTTGGCCCTCGTCAGCGTGTACTGAAGATGCTTGGGGCCGGAGGAGTCCGCGGTGATGAACGGCAGGTTGATCTCCGTGCTCTGCGTTCCGGAAAGCTCGATCTTGGCCTTCTCAGCCGCCTCCTTGAGGCGCTGCAGCGCCATCCGGTCGTTGGCCAGGTCGATGCCGGTGTCGCTCTTGAAGCTGGTGATGAGCCAGTCGATGACCCGCTGGTCGAAGTTGTCGCCACCCAGGTGGGTGTCGCCGTTGGTGGACTTGACCTCGAACACGCCGTCGCCGAGTTCGAGGATGGAGATGTCGAAGGTGCCGCCGCCAAGGTCGTAGACCGCGATCTTCTCCTCGGAGCCTTCCTTGTTGAGCCCGTAGGCGAGCGCTGCGGCCGTCGGCTCGTTGACGATCCTCTTGACGTCGAGGCCGGCGATCCGCCCGGCATCCTTGGTCGCCTGCCGCTGCGAGTCGTTGAAGTAGGCGGGGACGGTGATCACCGCCTCGGTCACCGTTTCGCCGAGGTAGTTCTCCGCCGTCTCCTTCATCTTCTGCAGCACCGCGGCCGCGATCTCGGGCGGCGAGTACTGCTTGTCGTCGATATGGACGCGGACGTCGTTGCCCGAGTCGGTGACCCGGTACGGCACCATCTTGATCTCTTCCGGCACCTCGGCAAAACGGCGGCCCATGAAGCGCTTGATCGAATACACCGTCCGTTCCGGATTGGTGACCATCTGGTTCTTCGCCGGCTGGCCCACCAGGCGCCCCTTGTCCGTGAACGCGACGATCGACGGGGTGGTGCGCTGACCCTCGGAGTTCTGCACCACCGTCGGCTCGCCTCCCTCCATCACCGAAACACAGGAGTTGGTGGTTCCCAAGTCGATGCCGATGATCTTTCCCATGTTATTCGCCTTCCTCTCTGTCCGCGGTCGTGTTGTCCGCGGTCGTGTTGTCCGTGTTCGTGTTGTCCGTGTTCGTGACGGTGTCGGCAGACCCATCGCCCTGTGAGCGTGCCGGATCCTCGTTCGAGCCTGAGAGCGGTTGCGCGACCTTGACCCGCGCCGGGCGCACCACACGATCGTGCAGCAGGTAGCCTCTCTGGTAGTCCTCCACCACGGTGGCAACATCGTGGGTTCCAGACTCCTCTGACGCGATCGCCTGATGACGTTCCGGGTCGAACGGCTCACCCGCGGAGACGAAGCGACAGAATCCCCACTTGCGCTCCAACAGACCGGTGAGCTGCTTTTCGATCAACGACACTCCGTCGCGCAAGGATGCGACGTCGGCGTCCTCGCCGGTCTGGATGGCGCGCTCGAGGCCGTCGATGATGTCCGCAAGGTCAAGGAGAACCTCCGTGTTCGCATAGCGGATGGCGTCGTCCTTTTCGCGATGCAGCCGTCTGCGGAAATTCTCGAAGTCCGCCTGCTTGCGGAGCAACTGATCCTGGAGGGCAGCGACCTCCACGGCCAGATTGCCTTCCGCAGCGGCCCCGTCAACCACCTGCCGGTCCGTCTTGCCTTCGCGGCCGTCACTGCCGTCGGGTTCCCCGGCCGGCGGCGCATCGGCCACCGCTTCATCCGGCCGCTGGGGATCTCCCGCCGGTGGAGCAGCCGCGTCGTCCCCCGGCCTGTCTGACGACCCTGTCCGCTCTGCCGGCTCTGTCCTGTTTCCGTTGTCGCTCATCACTGCCCGCCGGCCCAGCACCTCCTGCCGGCTCTCTCCCCGACGGCACAACCGGCACGATCAACGCCGCCCGAACGGCGAGATGGACCGCAGGATCAACCCAGCGGGCCGAAGCGACCCACGTCCCGGTTGCCGTCAAAAGTGGATGATGGAAGATAATAGGGCCCCGAAAGCACCGTCAACAACGGCTGCGGACGTGCTCGGCGCGTCGCTCCAACGCGTCCATGCGGTCCTGAAGCTCGTCGAGGCGCTTGACCAGCTCCGCTTGCCACCCGGACTGCCGTCCTT
The DNA here is from genome assembly GCA_965202935.1 of Spirochaetia bacterium. Classification (GTDB taxonomy): domain Bacteria; phylum Spirochaetota; class Spirochaetia; order SZUA-6; family Bin103; genus CATQHW01. The sequence goes on along the minus strand of OZ241879.1, from coordinate 5,461,681 downwards.
CGATCGAGGCTACGGTCGAGTCCAGGCCGACGATACGCTCCTGCAGGGCCGAGCGTTGCTCGTCGACCCGGCGCAGGCGTTCGTCTTCACCGCGGAGCCGGCGCAGATTGTCGTCCACCCGCTCACTCATCTTGACCAGCTCGGCCAGCGCGGTGTCATACCCGTCGATGCGGCTGTGAATCGCCTCGATCTCCGCGGAACGCTCCTCGAGGTCCCGGCTGCGAGCGGCAAGGTCCTCCTGGACCTCGCGGACGGAACGAAGCAACTCCTTGCCCTGCTTGACACTGATCTGCACCTCGATGGCGAGGTCCTTGATTTCGGAGCTCTTCTTCTCCACGAACGCCGACAAGGTCTGCATGACCCGGTCTCCGTACCGCTTTACCTTTTCGAGCGAACGGTTGTTGCGGTCGAGCTGGCGAAACACGAGGACGACCGCCAGCACAACCAGAAGCGTGATGGCATCTCCAGGCCCGACGATAGGCATGTATCCCCTCCCAGCGGGATACCCGATACTATGGCCGTCCAGCGAGGACTGTCAACGAATCAGGAAGAGCGTTCTGCCGGCAGTCCGATGCCGGCGGAGCCCATCACCTGCAGCAGCGAATCGTAGCGCCGGAACGTGAATCTCGCACGGCTGCCCGGCTCTGCCCGGCGCGCTCGGTGCGCGGTCAGCATTCCTGCCGCACCAGCACCGAGGATATCGTACCGGTAGTCATTCCCGACGTACAGCGTTCGCTCCGGGCGCACCTGCAGGAGGTCACAGACGTACCCGAACGGCTCCGGATTGGGCTTCAGGTAGTTGATCGCTTCCGAGGTGACCGCGCAGGACAGCCGTCCCAGCCCCATGCCACGCAGCTTGGCGGCCAGCGGCATGTCCGACAGAACGCCGACCTTCGCTCCATGATCCCGCAGCGCGGTGAGCGCGCACGACACGCCGGGATACGAACGCACACCCCGCAGCGCAGCCGGCAGCCGCGTGTACACGACGTCGTCGATCAGCGCGCGTGCGGCGGCCGCCGTGATCCCCATGCGTTCGGCTACCAGGTCCGCCTGCAGGGCATGCAGATCGGCGATCGGACGGATCGAACGGACCTCGACGCGCACCTCGCGGAAGGCGCGAAACAGAGCCGCGTTCCGCACCACCAGGCGCCACGATCGCGCCGCCGCCCGGCGGGTCGGATACAGGGTGCCGTCAAGGTCGAACACCACGGCCTCCGCGATCAGGTCGCGCGGCTGGCTCATTACCCGCTTGCGGCCACCTCGGTGGAGCGGTTACGGATCTGGATGATCATCACGTCGCGGACCCGATCCTGACTCTGAATCGGCTCATAGCGCAACTCGCGCAGCGCTTCGATGATCGCGTTGTTGATCTCCGTGGAACCCGAGTCCGTCTCGAAACCGTCAAACTTCACCCGTCCCTGGGAATCCACGCTGATTTTCGCGCGCACCGTCGTATCAACGATCTCGTCCGGGTATCGCTCCGGCAGAGCCGGATCGAAAACGTTCAACAACGGGCGCAGTCCCAAGGGTCCCGACACCTTCCAGCCTATGGGCAGCCGCACGCCGGCCGGCGAGGCCGAGGGACCCGCGGCCCCGTCGGCTGCCGTGCTCGCTCCCCGATCCGCGCCCATGCTGGCGGTGCTGTCGCGACCGCTCGCGCGGAGTGCTTGGTCGAGGTCCGGAATCCGTGATCCGATGCCTTCGGTGTCGTCCGACCGTGACGCCGTGCCTCCGATTACCCTGGCGTTCGCCGGAGCCGACTTGTCGGCGGCCGCCGGCAGTGGCGCGGAATCGGCAGGCGGTGCGGCCTGCGCGGCTCCCCCGGTACCGGTGCCGGAGGCATCCGCCCTCATCGGGGTCCCGCTCATGCGGAACGAAGCGCGCTGAGCCGCAGCGTCCCGATTCGTTCCGCTCTGCCCGAGGTCGCGTACCACGGGCACCGAGTCGTCGGAACTGACGCCCCGTGCTGCACTCGATCCGGGCGCCCGGATCGAGGCGCTCCTGGCGTACACCGATTCGTCCACCGGCAACGCCAGTCCGTCCTTGAAGGTGGTGGGAAGGTCACCCTGACCCGCGAAAGAGGCCGGAGCCCCAGCCGCCGCGTCCGCAGGCGGCGCGGCCTGCGTGGCCGCGTCGCCGGGCACCGCGTTCAAGCCTCCCCGTCCGCGTACCGGCGCGGACTCCACCGACTGGCGGAGCGCCGGCGTCCACGCCGCGACCGGGCTGGCAGGAGTCTCGGCCGGCGCGGACTCGGCTCGGGGCAGCGTCCTGACCGGAGCCGGCTCCTGTGCGGTTGCGCGTTCCGGCGCCGGTTGCGTCCGGGCAGCGGGCCGCGGGGTGGCGACCGGTTGCGGCGCGGGCTTGGGCACGGCCACCGCCGGGGCCGTCTCTTCCTGCTTCGGCGGCAGCGGCCGCTGCTCCCTGACGGTGGCGTTGCGGGCCTCCGGGGCGAGCAACTGAACCGTCAGGGGACGCGTATAGTCCTCGAAGCGGAGATCGAACAGCTTGTGCACGCCGATCAGCAACGCCCCGTGCAGCACGGCCGCCACCAGCACGCCGGCGAACATCCGCTCCGACTCCTCGCGAAAGGTCACGGCACGGCTCTCCCCGGGGCAAGACGCGTTCGCAGCGCTACCGCGTGTATTCCGTTCATGCGCAACACGTCCATCACATGGACCAGTATCTGTGAGGAGGCCCCTTCATCCACCTCGACGATGATGCTCTCCACGGATTCGGGATCGATGCCATCCTTGCCGAACGCGTTCGCCAAACCGTCCAGGTCGAGCTTCTGCTCGTTGAGATAGATCACGTCCTGCGAGTGCACGGTGACGATCAGCCGCGTCATCTCGGTCGGCACCGCCGTCGCAGATTCCGGCAGGGTCAAGCCGATCGCGGGGGTGATCTTGAAGGTCGAGGAGACCATGAAGAAGATGACCAACTGGAACACGACGTCGATCATGGGAACCATGTCCACGGTCGTCCTGCGCTGCAGGCGGCGCCTGCGCAGCGTCGTCATTCCCCCTGGACTCCCAGCAGCAGCACCAGCTCGCTCACCCGGTTCTCGAGTCTGACGATCGTGTTGTTCGCCTTGCTGACCAGGTAGTTGTAGAACATGATCACCGGGATGCCGACGATCAGGCCGGCAGCGGTGGTCAGCAGCGCCTCCGAGATGCCCAGCGCCAGTTGCGAAGAGTCGGCCACGGAACCCGCCTCGCCAAGGACGCCGAAGGCGTTGATGTTTCCGGTCACCGTCCCCAACAGTCCCAGCAGCGGCGCGACGTGAGCTATCGTTCCCAGCGTGGTCAGGAAACGCTCCTGCTTGGGGATCTCGACGTTGGCCGCGTCCATGATGATCTCCCGCACCACGCGGTTCGGCTGGTGGCGGTGCTGGATGCCGACCGAGACCAGGCTGGAGATCGGCGACGGGTTCGCTTCGCAGATCGCCAGGGCTTCATCGAAGTGACGCTCCTGCAGGCGGCTCTTCAGCCGGCTGAGCAGCTTCTCCTCATCCACGCGGGTGCGGCGGAAGTACAGCATCCGCTCGATGATCACGACCACTGCCACGGCCGACAGAAAGATGATCACGACCATGATCGGACCGCCTTTCTGAATGATGTCCACGGGCTCCCTCCCTTCCCTACAGGTTGACTTCGACGCCGAGCGACGCCTGGAATCCGGGCTCCTGGTACGGTGCCAGTTCGTACCGCGGCTGATCGGACAGCGGCTGCAGCAGATCGGCGAGACCGGCGGTGATGGCGAAATGGTCCGAGACGTTGTAGAAGCCGCTGGCGGAGATGATCGGCAGTCCTACGTCTCGCGCCCCATGCCAGCCGGTATCGAGCTTGCTGGGGAACACCCAGTCGACGTTGTTCTCGAGGCCGAACCGGCCGCCGTCCCAGGTCGCGCGCATGCCCAGGCTGAGGACGTGCGGGGCCTGATACAGCGGCACGTCGAAGAAGGCGCCGGACCAGTCGAAATTGAAGGCGGCCGTCGGGTTGATGTTCCAACGCAGCCCGAGGCCGGTCTTCAGCGTCCCGGCTTCCTTCTGCACCACTTGGTGCAGTCCCGACACCTCATCGACTTCGCCGTCGTCGAGGTCCACCTGATCGGCGCCGTATTCGCCGCGCACGGTGGCGACCAGGTGCAGATCCTCGCTGACGGCCGCCCGCACCGACGCGTCGCCGAACCACTGGCGCGTGTCGCGCAGCTTCGGCGGCTCCTCGATGAACGTGAACGTTTCATACAGGCCGGCGAGATCGCGGCCGATGATCTCGCGCCCCGCGGCCATGCGCAGGGTGACCAGGTCGCTCGGCGAGCCGTCCACGAACGCTTCGAACGGTATGCGCACCTCGTCGTCCGGGTATGCGTACCGCACGCCGGCGCGAGCTCCGAACCGGACCGCCGCAAGGTCGTAGGCAAGCAGAAGCCGCCCCAGCAGCCGATGCGCGGTCGGATCGCGCACGTACCGGAACTCGTAGTCCGCCGCCGCGCCGATCTCCAACTGACGGAGCTGCGCCGTGACGCCCGCGGCGGCGCGTCCCTGCCACTCGGTCACCGCCGGCTCGTCGCTGCCCCTGAATGCGCGCGAGGCGCCCCTGCCGCCGACACTGCCGCTCACGGTGACGGCGTCGCTTGGCCGCGCCAGCAACAGCAGGTTGCCGTCGACGAGCTGATCACTGAGTCCATGTCCGTGACGCGCATCGCTCCTGCCCTGCAACCCGTTCTCGACCCGCCGATAGCGGCCGGCCACGCCGAGCTCCGCGCCGCCGATGTCGTTGCTGTAGGCGCCCTGCAGGTCGTCCGTACGATGGTATGCCTGATCGGGCCGGTATGCCTGACCGGACGCCTGCTGCCCGAATCCCTCCAATAGCTGATGGTCCACCCCCAGATGAAAGTCCGGTCCGTCACCGGCATGCTGCAAGGCGATGCTGCTCCTGAGCAGTCCGTTGTTGCCGGTGGCAACCCCCGCCTGCAACGCCAGACCGGGACCCAGCAGGCCGGTACCGACCTCGCCGCTGTCGGTCAGGACATCCGGCAACCCGGGCGTGACCACCCGCAGTTCATCGGCCTCCGGCAACGGCACGGCCAGGTCCGGCTTGGTCAGCTCTGTCTCCGGCGGAAGGCCCGGTTCCACCTGGACCTCCGCCACGTCCTCGATGCTCAACGTGACGGCAGGTACCTCAAGCGGACGAGCCGCCGGCTGCGGATCGCTTGCCTGTCCATGGGCGGCCACGGTCAGCGCCGCCAGTACGGTCGCCAGCGGATACCCGGCGACGCGACGCGCCGCCCACACTCTCATGTTCATCATTCCTCACCTGCCATTGGGCCTCACCGAACCATTGCGCGCGCCTGCCCGGCCCATCCGGACTCCGGAAAATGGTCCAGAATCCGCTGTGCAAGCGCTTTCGCGGCGTCGGGCCGCCCCGCGGCAGCCTCCGCCTTCGCCGACTTCAGTATTGCCTCCGCGCGCAGCTCATCCCCGGCTCCCTGGACCAGGGCGGCGTCCAGGAAGGCCCGTGCCGCCGCTGTCTGGTCCTCGCGCCGCAGGTAGTACTCGCCGAGCAGCACCTGCGCACGCGCCAGGACGGTCGGGTCGCTCGCGGCGGAGACCACGTCCTCCAACAGTCGAAAGGCACGATCCGGAGGCGCCGACTCGTCGACCAGATACAGGCCGGCCAATTCCAGCATCGCCTTCCGCCCCGCCTCGGTCTCCGCGCCGCCGAGCCGCTCGACGGAAGCGGACAGCTCGGCCTCCCTGCCGGTGAAGCCGGTCATCAGCAGGTTGACCTCGGCGATCCGCTGCTCCGTGCCCAGCGACCTCGCCTGCTCCGGATGGCGTCTCAGCAACTCGTCGAGGCTCTCCAGCGCTGCGCCGTGTTCCCCATCGGCCAGATGGGCCGTCGCCCGCAGGTTCAGGGCTTCGGGATGAAAGGAGCTGTCCGGATAGCGATCGATCAGGTTCGACCACATGAACACCGCTTCGAAACGCTCTCCCGAGCGCTCCGCCGCCGATCCGCCCCAATACAGCGCGGCGGGGACGGACTCCCCGGACGGATACTCCTGCCGGTACCGGTAGAACGTGTCCTTGGAACGCGCGTAGTCGCCCTCCTCGAAGAGGACCTCGGCGCCCCGGAACAGCGCCTCCGCACGCAGCGTGCTGTCCGGGTAGCGGTCCACCAGCATCTCGAACGCCGTCACCGCAAGCTCCACGTCTCCGGATTCATCGGCGGTTTCCCCGTACTCGAACAGCGCGTCGTCGGCCACCTCATCGGTGGGATAGCGCTCCCATACCTCTCGGTACGACTGTTGCGCGCCCGCGACGCGGCCCAGATTCCGGAGGCTCTTGGCGTGCATGTAACGGGCTCTGCCAGCCAGGTCCGCCCCGACGCGCCGCGCCAGGCTGTCGAAGCGGTGCGCTGCCTCCTCGAACCGCTCTTCGCTGTAGTAGGCCCAGGCGGCGAGGAACAGGGAGTCGTCGTCATTCTGCCGGCTCTCCAGGACGGAGGCCGCCTCGCGGAACTCGCCGAGCCGGTACAGCGCCCACCCCAGCCAGTAGTCCGCGTCCACGGCCAGATCGGCGAGATCGTCGCCCAATGCCTGCTGGAGCCCCGGCCGGCGTATCAGCTCGATCCCGGCGCGGTAACGCTTGAGTGCGATCTCCGACACGCCCTGCAGGTAGGCGGCCACGGCATCCGCGCCGGGATCGCTCCCGGCGAGATCCGGGAACGCCTCCCGAAGCCGGTCCGCGTACTGCGTCACCGCCGCGTGATCTTCCAGGTCGAATGCCAGCTTCATCCGGTCGATCTGCGCGGAGATGTCCTCCGGGAGCAGTCGGATCAGCTCATCGATGCTCTGCAGAGCTGCCTCCAGCCTGCCTTCGCGCCGTGCAAGGTTGGCCTGCAGGCGCAGCAGATCGGCGTGATAGGTGCTTCCCTTCACCGCTTCCTCGGCGTCCGCGGCAGCCGCATCCGCCTTCACCAGGTCGCCTGCCCGATAGAACGCGTACGCCGCCAGATAAGCCACCTCGGCGGCGCGCGGGTCGCCCTGATGCCGCGTGCGGAGCTCGCTGTACAGAGCGGCGGCTTCGGCGAACCGCTGCTCCTCCAGTGCGATGTCGCCAAGGATCATCTGCACGGCTGCCGAGCGCCCCGGCGCCATCCGGATGACGTGAGCAAGGATCTCTTTCGCTTCCGACAGGAGATCGGCCTCCGGCGACGCGTCAGTGCGGATCAGGGTCATCGCCAGGTACAGCGGCGCTGTGCCGTCCGTCCTGCCGGCGGCCAGTTCGCGTTCCCACACCTTGCGGAGGAACAGCTCGGCGAGCTCGTCGGCGCCACGCTCGTAGCTCTCGGTGCCCAGGCGCAACCAGAAATCGCTCAGGATCGCGGGCGATGAGGCGAAACGGTTCTCGGCGCTGTGCGTCCAGCGCTGCATGGCTTCGAGGTCGCCAGCCCGCCGTGCCGCGGCGAACAACCGACGGTGTGCGGCCGCCGCGATCTCGGGAGCGGCCGACACGAGTTGCCGGTAGAGCTCCGTGGCAAACTCCACGCGCTCCAGCTCCCACAGCGCCTCCGCCTCGTAGAACATGATCTGCTCCCGGTACCGTGGCGGATACGATGCAGTCGGCAGGCCGGATGCGAAGGCGACCAGCTCCTCGTGTTGTCCGCCGGCACGATAGCTGTGGGCCAGCAGGACCGCGGCGTAGGCGATCGTTCCGTCGGACATGCCCTCGCTCTGACGCATCAGCTCCGCGAGCGACTCCTGTGCCGCGGCAACCCGCCCGGCCTCCAACTCGGCCAAGCCCTGGTACAGCAGTGCCTGCGGCCGGCGTGCGGGCGCGGCGCCTGAGCTCAGGAACTGCTCGAGATCCAGCGCCGCGGCCTCGAAGGCACCGAGCTGATACCGGGTGATGCCGGTCCAATAGGGGATCTCTTCGAGGAACGCGGCGAGCCGGTAGCGGCTTCCGATCAGCGCGAAGGTCTCCAGCGCCTCCTCGTAGCGGCCGAGGTGATACAGCGAGACCCCCCTGCCGAAGTGCACATCCGCGATGGACTCGGACTTCGGATAGCGGTCGAGAAACGTGTCGTACACCTGCAGGGCGAGTTCGTAGTCGCCATCGGTAATCCGCCGCGCGGCCTCGCTCAGGAGCTCACGCTCGTCGGCCAGGATCGCAAGCGGCGCAGCGACGGCACTCGCGGCCAGGGCAAGGCACACGCCGGGGCGGGAGGCCCTGCGTCCGGCGAGGCTCGACATCGCGAGCAGCACCCGGGCACCGGCGGACACGTACCCTTTCATCCTACCTATTGAATGACGGTACGAACCGCCCCGCTCTTGACGTGGAACTACAAGATAGTTCGCTTCATGGCCGTGCCTGCGCGGGCATCGTCGAAGCGCCGGAAGCAGCACCGCGGCCGTTCCCGGCCCTCCCCTCGATGGCGCGCCGCACCGATCTGCTGGCGACCAGCGCGGCCAGCAGGTCGTCGCGGATCTCGGCGAGCTGGGCGCGCAACTCCGGATCGACCCGCTCGGTTTCCTGCCACAGCCGACGGCTCGCGCCGTCGACCGTAAAGCGAGCCTCCTGCAGCAGGTAGCGGACGCGAAACAGCACGTTCACCTCATAGCTGCCATACACTCGTCGGCCGTAGGCATTCTTGCGAGGAGCGATCTGGGGGATGGAACGCTCCCAGTAGCGCAGGATGTGCGGCTTGACCCCCAGCAGTTCGCTGACCTGCCCGATCGAGTAGTACGTACCGGTCCCCTTTTTCAGCGCCTGCCCGGTCGGTCGCGTTTCTCAGGCCCGCGAACGTCGATGATGATTGGGACCCGGTCGAAGCCCAGGTCCGCCCGCGCCCGGTTCTCGAGGAAGCGGCGGTAGTGGGACGGAACACGAACCCTGTTGACGAAAAACAGGAGGCGCACGGGATTCGTGCCGGTCTGCACCCCATACTGGACTCGGAGAGGTTGGCGGCCCTCCGAAGCGCCAGGCCCCCGGTTCCACTTCCGCACCGCCTCGTTGATCCGGCTGGTGGAGACCAGCCGGGAGCGCTGCCTGCTCACCGCCGCGCACGCTTCGGTCAGGCTGGAAATGCCGGTTCGCTCGCGGGCGGACAACGTGATCAGCGGTACGTAGTTCAGTGCCGGGAGCTGGTAGCGGGCGCGCGCGATCACCCCATCGCGCTGATGCGGCTGGAACAGATCCCACTTGTTGAGCGCTACCACCAGGCCGTTTCCCTTGCGCACCGCCAGGGACGCCAGGCGTTTGTCCTGGTCGGCGATCTCCTCCCGGGCATCCGCCAGCAGCACGACCACGTCGCTGTGCTCCAGCACGTCGACGGAACGTTGTGTGGAATAGTATTCCACCGGTTCCTGCACGCGCGTCCGCCGCCGGAGCCCCGCGGTGTCCACGACCTCGAACCGCACGCCATCTGCGACGAAGCGGCCGCTCACCGGATCCCGGGTCGTGCCGGGCGTGGCGTCCACCAGCGCCAGCGGGCGCCCGGTGAGCGCGTTGAGCAACGTCGACTTGCCGGTGTTGGGCCGTCCGAGCAGCGCAAGACGGATCACTCCGTCCGGGGTGTCCTCATCGGGCACCGGGTCGTGAGCGTGATGGAGAACCCCGCACGCAGCGGCGAGACGCGCGCGGGTGATCTCTGCAAGCGCATCGATGCCGCGGCCGTGGGCTGCGGAGATCGCCACGACATCGCGGAAGCCGAGTTCGTGGAACCGAGCCGCCTCGACGTCACGGGCGGCATGGTCGGCCTTGTTGACCGCCACGATCGGGGCCTTTCCGCAGCGGCGAAGATCCTCCGCGAGCGCATGGTCGTCGGCGGTCGGTCCGTCGAAGTCGACGACCAGCAGGACCACGTCGGCCGCGGCTGCCGCCTCACGCGCGCGCGCCGAAACCTGGTCTGCAAGCGGTTCGTCAGGGATCCGGGCACTGACGACACCGCCCGAGTCCACCAGCGTGGCCGTCAGGCCGTCGCCAATATCCCATGGCGCGTAGCCCAGGTCTCTAGTGACCCCGGGGTCCGCGTGGGTGATCGCCCGGCGGAGGTTGCAGAGCCGATTGAACAAGGTGGACTTGCCGACGTTGGGCCGCCCGATGATGGCGACAGTCATGATCTGAACGGAGCGTCGGCAGCAGCAGCAGCGGCACTCCCTGGGCCCACGGTACGTCCGCGGGCTCCGCACTGTCAAACTCGCGCCCCTGACACGGCACCGCTGACCGCGTCAAATCGGCCGACCGGCGTGCCGATGATCTCAATAGGAATGGCGCGCAAGCGGTCGTGGGTGGGGTTCGTCTTCTGGCTGGGCCTGGTTACCGCGGTGCTGGTGGTGTTCGTGTTCAGCCGTCCGACCATCGAACGGGTGCTGGAGTCGACCGATTTCTTCGCGGCGGTGAGGCCGGGGAATGGTTCCTCCGTAGTCGTGCAGCGACCATCCGGGCAGCCTTCGAACCGATACGTGAATCGGAGCCGGACGCCGGACCCTGCGGAGACGATCGACCCGGCGCAGCAGCCTGCGGCCCCGCGGCCTGCCCGTGTGGAGCAGCCCGAACCGCCCGTGCCGCAGCGCACCGCCCGGGTGTTCTTCGTGATGGTGGATGAGGCCGGCGAAATCCGGCTCCACGGCGTGCAGCGGACGGTCAGCGCCGATGCCGCGCCGCTCACGGCGACGCTGCGCGAGCTCCTGGCCGGACCCACGGATGCCGAGCAGCGCCTCGATCTCATCAGCCTGCTGCCCGAGGATGTGGAGCTTCACCGTGTATCCGTCCAGGACGGAACCGCGATCATCGATCTCGGCCAGGGATTCCGCTTCAGCTCGCTCGGCCAGGAAGCACTCCTGGGCCGCCTGAAGCAGCTCGTGTATTCGGCCACCGATCTTCCTACCGTCGACGCGGTGCAGGTACTCATCGATGGAACCAACGTCGACTACCTCGGACCGGAAGGCATCTACATTGGCGACCCGCTCACCCGGGACTCACTCGAGCGCTGAATCCGTCCGGATCCCCGCTCCATCTGCCGTACCCAACCGCCCCGGGAAGCCGCCCCGGGAAGCCACGGAGCGTCATCGGTCCTCGCCGACTCTCATGCGTTCGATCGCCAGCGCGCGGCCGCTGGCGGCGTCCACCTCGACGTGGACGGCGTTCAACACGCTTGGACCGTCGGCCACCGCAAGCTTCAGGGGCATCTGCGACAGGCTGCGCCGTACCGACACCCGCTGATCGAACCCGATCACCCCACCGGCAGGGCCGGTCATGCCGACATCGGTGATGTAGGCGGTGCCGCCCGGGAGAATGCGCTCATCTGCCGTGGTCACGTGCGTGTGCGTGCCGATCACGGCCGACACGCGGCCATCCAGATGGAGCGCCAGCGCTTCCTTTTCCTCCGAGGACTCGGCGTGCATGTCGACCACGATCACGGGTGTCCTGGTGCGCAGGGCAGCGACGGCGCTGTCCGCCGTCCGGAACGGACACCGCGGTGACGGGAGCGCATGACGGCCTTGCACGTTGAGCACGCCGACATCAGCTCCCGGCGTCCGCACCACGCACCATCCGTGCCCCGGTGCATCGGGGAGGTAGTTCTCGGGACGCAGCAACCGCTGTTCCTGTTCGAGCGTGTGATGCAACACGGGATGCTGCCAGACGTGATTGCCTGAGGTGATCACCTGGACTCCGAAACCGAGGATGCGGTCCACGACGTCCGGTGTCAGTCCGTAGCCATCGACGGCGTTCTCCCCATTGGCGACGACCACCGCGGCGCCGGTTCGCCGCTGCAGGCCTCGCAGTCCGGCGAACACGGCTCTCATGCCTGCGTCGCCCACGATGTCCCCGATGAGGAGGACTCCGACCCTCGCCGACGACTCCCTGCGAGGGGTTTGGAGCAGCGCGGCTGCGGCCGGTCCGGTTGGATCCATGGGCGCAGGGTCAGGGTGGACCAACGGCGGGCAAGCCGGACGCGAAGGGACGCGAACGCTTACCGCGCGTACTCGGTGATGCGCGTCTCGCGGATCACCGTCACCTTGATGCGGCCGGGATAGGTGACTTCGTCTTCGATCCGGCGCGCCACCGCTCGACTCAGCTCGCCGGCGCGATGGTCGGAAACCGACTCGGCGCTCACCAGTATGCGCAGTTCGCGTCCCGCCTGGATCGCGTAGGTCTTCTCCACCCCTTCGTACTCGCCGGCGATTCGCTCGAGGTCCTCCAACCTCTTGAGGTAGTTGTCGAGCGCTTCCCGGCGCGCGCCGGGCCGCGAGGACGAGACGGTGTCCGCGATCTGGACGATGATGGCCTCCACCGTCTCGGGCTCGATGTCGTTGTGATGCGATCCGATCGCGTTGCACACGACGTCGTTCTCACCGATCCGCTTGGCCAGATCCATGCCGAGCTCGGCGTGCCCGACCTCCCCGTCCGATACCATGCCCTTGCCCACATCGTGCAGCAGAGCCGCCCGCTTGGCGGCTTTCGTGTCGGCCCCGATCTCGACGGCGATGAATCCGGCGAGCACGGCCGCTTCCTTGGAGTGGGCGAGCTGGTTCTGGCCATAGCTGGTTCGATGGCGCAGGCGACCGAGCGCCGCCACGCCGTCCGGGTGCATGTCGTGGATGCCGAGCTCGAACAGTACCCGCTGTCCCTCTTCGAACAGCGTCTGCTCGATCTCCCGCATCACTTTGCGTACGACCTCCTCGATCCGCGCCGGATGGATGCGTCCGTCCGACACCAGCCGATGCAGAGCCAGCTTCGCGGTCTCCCTGCGCACCGGATCGAAGCAGGAGAGAATCACGGCTTCAGGCGTGTCGTCGATGATGATGTCGACGCCCGTCAGAGTCTCCAGGGCGCGTATGTTGCGGCCTTCCCGGCCGATGATCCGCCCCTTCATTTCGTCCGAGGGGAGATCGACCGAGGTGACGCTGGTCTCGGCGGTGACCTCGGTCGCCAAGCGCTGCATTGCGGAGATGATGACCGCACGGGAACGCCGCTCGGCACCCTCTGCCGCCTCCGCCTCGATTCGCCGTACCAGGTCGTGCGCCTCCCGGCGGGCTTCCGTTTCTATGTTCGCGGTCAGTTGCCGCTTGGCCTCCGCAACCGTGAGTTGGGCGACCTTCTCCAGTTCGGCGTTCAACGCCGCTCCAGCGTGGTCGACGGCGTCCTCTCGCTCCTGTACTTGCTGCTCGCGCGTCGCGAGTGCTCGTTCCTGACGGCCTAGGGTCTCAAGTCGCTCCTGGAGGCTCTCTTCCCTCTGACGAATCTTCCGTTCATAGCGCTCGATCTCGCGCCGTTGATCACGGGCCTCCCGGTCCAGCGTCTCGCGCTCGGCGAGGAGCTGGTCCTTTGTCTCGATGAGGGCTTCACGTTTCCTTTCTTGTGCCTCTCGTATCGTGTCTTGGAGTACTCTTCTTGCCTTCTGCTCCGCAGAGGCAAGCTCGAATCTTGCGTAGGACCATCGGACGAGCCAGCCGATCAGCAAACCGGCGAGAGGAAGAATGAAGAACCATACCAGTCCCACTTCGTTCCTCCATAATGGCTGACATCCACGGTACGGGCCGGGCCGGGCAAAGTCAAGGAGGAGGCCGGCCGCCGGTCCCGGCATCTCTCACCAGCCGCAACCGTCGGACAAGGACCTGCACGTTCCATGCGCCCGCACCCTGTGCACCGGCAAGCATGAGGTAGGCGGCCCGCCCGCCCGCCCGCGCGGGAAGGAAGGACAGACAACCGATCCGGTCGCGCGCCAAGGCCGTGAAGCGGCGTCCCAGTCCGGGGATCGCTTGCAGCGGATCCTCCACGATGAGCGCCACGCGACGCGTGAGGTAACGGGCGGCCACCGGATCCTCATCCGCGAACTCGAGCCGCCCGCCCGCCCGGCCCAGGATGCCGGCGATCTGCCGCGGCCGATATCCCCCGTGCCGACCGCGAACCAGGAGAGCCGCGCCGACGGCGTCCACGCGGCGAGCCAGGCGATCCAGCGAACCGCCGCGGGTAGCGGACTTCTCGTCGCCGCGCGCGTCTGCCAGGAACGCGTCCATCTCGATGCCGTACCCGGTCACCTGCAGCGTGTCGCCGTCCTCGCTTCCCACGTCCACCTCACCACCGGCCGGACCACCTGCGTCCGCCGCCGCGCCGCCGGTCACCGCAGCCGCCAGCCGGCGCAAACCCGGATCTCGCCCCGGTCCCCCGCCGTAGGCGTGCGGCTGAACACGGTATATCCCGTCCTCGACCGCGACCGCCGGCCTGCCCGCGGCCGCCAGATCGAGCAACTCCCGCATCGGATGGACGCTGATGTGGGCGGACGGCCGGCTCTCCGCTGCCGCCGCGCGACGGTTCGCCCGCGGCGACTCCTCGGCTTCCCGCGCAGGCGGCAACTCCTCCAGGTACTCGTCGCGAGCCGTGGACGTCACCGGCGGCGGTTTCACCGGCGTGCGCGGGCGACCCACGGCCGGCAGTTGCTCCAGCCTCACGACTTCCGGCGACCCTCCGCCGCTCGCGCTCCCGGCACCGCTCCGCTCGCCTCGGGCGCAGTGTACCGCAGAGACGAACACCGTCACGGATCAGCCTCGGAGGCGGCTCCAGACGAGCGCTCCGCCTGCGAGCGCAAGCAGCACGGCCGCGCACGTCCCGCCCAGCAGCGTCGTCGTGCCGGAACCGCCTCCGGCCGGTGGCGCTTCGGGCGCGGCGTCCCGGGCGGACAGCAGTGCCCGGTCGAGGCTCCGGGCAGGATGGCGCAGGTCGAAACGCACACGGCCGTCCATGAGACGCGCAAGGAACGCGAGGCTCGAGGCGAGCAACGCGCCCGCCGTTCCGGGTAGCCGCAGGCGCGAATCGACCATGAGCCGCGAGAGGAACATCAATCCGCCCAGGCTTGCAGCCTTGCCCGCGCCGACAGTCAGAGCCCCCTCCGTGACCGCGACGCCGCCGATCCGCAGCAGGACGCGACCGGCCGGGGTGAGCAGATTGAACGCGACCGTCACGCCGAGGAACAACATGGTGCGCCGCAGCCGCAGGCGCGGTTGCACCAGCCATGCCAGAGCGGCGAAGATCAGCGTCTGGGCTCCGCGCAGCATCAGGTCGTCCTGCGCCACCAGTCCGGCGGCCAGCAGCAAGCCTACCAACAACCGCGTTGAAGCCGACAGGTTGCCGTCAATCCAGCGGGCCGCGGCGACTCTCAGTGCGGGCAACCCCGAGCGATGCGGCCTCGCATGCGCTTCATCCGCACCCGTCGCGTACTCGTCCGATCGGCCGCCTACGCGGCGCCGGGATGACTGCTCAGGGAGTTTCTTCCGTATCGACCGGCCGGTCGAGCAACTCCAGGATCACCATCTCGCTGGCATCGCCGTATCGCGGGCCGAGCTTCAGCACACGCGTATATCCGCCGGGACGGCTCTGAAAGCGAGGTCCCAGGACATCGAACAGCTTGGCCAGCACCGCCGGATCATGCAGGCGCCGCGCGATGATTCTCCGGCTGTGCACGCTGTCGTGTTTGGCGCGCGTAATCATCTTCTCCGCGCTACGACGCACGGCAAGCGCCTTGGCACGGGTGGTGCGGATGCGTTCGTGCCGGAACAGCGCCGCCACCATGTTGGAATGGAGCGCCTTGCGGTGGCTCGGCGTGCGGCCGAGTGGATTGTAGCCGACGCGGTGTCTCACTTCACTCCACCCCCAGTATGCACCGGTTTCCGTACATGATGGTCACTCGTCGGTCTCGTCAAGCGCCGAAACCTCGGCGCCCGCCGTTGCCTCGGCGCCGCCCACCGTTGCCTCCGCGTTGCCGACCGCTGCCTCATCGCCCCCCTCATCCCTGGCGGGAGCGACCGATTCGGCACTGGCAAGCTGCTGCCGCACCGCGCTGTAGTCGCTCATGCCAAGCTGCAGCCCACGCTCTTCCAGCCGTTTCTTGATCTCGTCGAGGGACTTCCGTCCGAAATTGCGCGTCTTGGCGATCTCTTCCTCGGTCCTGCGCGTCAGGTCGCCGATCGTGCGGATGTTCTCGTTCCGCAGGCAGTTGCTGGAGCGTACCGACAACTCCAGTTCCTCGACCGGGGTGTCGAGCAAGCGGCGCAGCCGTTCGTCCTCGAGATCGAGCTCCTCGTGGTCGCCGACTTCATCTTCCTCGAAGTTGATGAATATCGTGTAGTGGTCCTTGGCGATCTTCGCCGCCTCCGCGACCGCGTCCTCCGGCTTGAGCGTGCCGTCCGTCCACACCTCCAGCACCAGCTTGTCGTAGTCGGTCCGCTGGCCGACCCTGGTGTTCTCGACCGCGTACTTCACGCGCGTGATCGGCGAGAACAGAGCGTCTATCGGAATCGTGCCGACGACGTCGATGAAGCGTTCGCTGTTCTCCGCCGGCAGATAGCCACGCGAGAACTCGATCTGCACCTCGAACTCGAGATTCGCGTCTTCCATGAGGGTGGCGATCGACAGCTCCGGTGTGGTCACCACTATGCCAGTGTCCACCGCAAGATCGCCGGCGACCAGGGTCCTGGGGCCGGAGACTTCGACGTACACCGTCCGCTCCTCCACCCCTTCGTCCAGCGCCAGTCTGATCTGCTTCAGGGCGTTGATGATATCCGGCGTGTCTTCGACGACATGCGGAATGGGCTCGAATTCACTGGAAACCGTGTGCGATGATCCGTCCTCCTCGCGGCTGGCGATGCGCACGGCCGTGATCGCATACCCCTGGATTCCCGAGAGCAGAATGCGCCGCAGGCTGTTGCCGATGGTCGCGCCATAGCCACGCTCGAACGGATACGCGATGAACTTCCCGTAGGAGGCATCCACGTCGGTGTGCTCGAAGACCATGCCGGTCGGCCGATTGAGCCCCTTCAAGAGGTTTTTCCTCGCCATCAGCCCCTCACTTGGAATACAGCTCGACGATCAACTGCTCGTTGACGCCTTCGAGATCGGGAACGTCGGCCCGCCGTGGCAGAGCCAGGACCCGACCACGGACCGCATCCGGATCGACCTCCAGCCACGGCAGCGTTCCGGAGCGGGAGTATTCCTTCAGGCTGTCCTTGACTGCCGTCATCATCTTGCCCCGCTCCTGCAACTCCAGCACGTCGTCCTTCTGTACCAGATAGCTCGGGATGGTCACCCGTCGGTCGTTGACCATGACGTGACCGTGCGAGACGAGCTGCCGCGCCTGCTTGCGCGAACTGGCGAAGTGCATGCGGTATACCACGTTGTCGAGCCGCTGTTCCAACATGCGCACCAAGTTCTCCGCCGTGACGCCGCGCTGCCGGTTGGCGCGATCAAAGAAGATGCGGAACTGTCGTTCCAGCATGCCGTACATGCGCTTCACGCGCTGCTTCTCGCGAAGCTGCATGCCGTAGTCCGACAGTTTCTGCATGCGGGCCCGCGGGGCCTTGCCGGGCTTGCCGCGCCGCCTGGTGATCTGACACTTGTCCGAATAACAGCGCGACCCCTTGAGGAACAGCTTTACCCCTTCCGCCCGGCACAGCCGGCAGGCAGGGCCGATGTAGCGAGCCATCGCTACACCCTCCGCTTCTTCTGCGGCCGGCAGCCGTTGTGTGGAATCGGCGTGACGTTCTGAATCGTGCGCACGCGGAGGCCGAGCGCCCCGAGGGACCGAACGGCCGATTCGCCGCCCCCACCGGGTCCCTTGACGAACACGTTGACCTCCATCAGGCCGTAGTCCATCGCCTTCCTCGCGGCGGTCTCAGCGGTCGTCTGCGCCGCGAACGGAGTGGACTTCTTCGCTCCGCGGAACCCGAGAGATCCCGCCGAAGCCCACGACACCGCGTTCCCCATAAGGTCGGTGATCGTCACGATCGTGTTGTTGAAGGTCGCCTGGATATAGACGTTCCCTTCGCTGACCGCCCGGTCCCGTTTGCCTTTCGATTTTGCCATCTACGTTACTCGCAACCGTCCTTTACCAGTCTTGTCCGTCTCATCAGTCTGTCCGTCACTTGGCTTTGTCCGTCACTTGGCCGTGGGCGCTTTCTTCTTGCCCGCGACCGTCTTCTTGCTGCCCTTGCGGCCACGCGCGTTGGTTCGCGTGCGCTGTCCGCGCACCGGCAGGCCGCGCCGGTGGCGGATGCCCCGATAACAGCCGATGTCCATCAGCCGCTTGATGTTGAGCGACGCCTCGGTGCGCAGCGACCCTTCGACCACGAAGTCGCTCTCGATCACGCGCCGCAGCTCGTTGACCTCTTCCGGTGCCAGGTCGTTCAGCATCCGGTCCGGGGCGATCCCGGTCTTGTCACAGATCGCAGACGCCGAAGGCGCCCCGATTCCATAGATGTAGGTCAGGCCCACGCTCACGTGCTTGTTCGGCAGGTCGATCCCCGCGATCCTCGCCATGTCGTTACCCCTGTCGCTGTTTGTGTTTCGGGTTGTCGCAGATGACGCGGACGACGCCGCGCCGCCTGATGACCTTACACTTCGCGCACATCTTCTTCACACTCGCCCTGACCTTCATGATGACCTCTACAGATTGCGGGCCCGTACGCGGCCCTTGCGAACGATCCCGTCGTGGTGGTGCATCTTCAGATGCCCCTCGATCTGACTCATCGTGTCCAGGTCGACGCCGACCATGATCAACAGCGACGTGCCGCCCATCAGGAAGGCGACGCTGGAGGGAAACCGGAACAACGCCTGGATGATGGATGGAATGATGGCGATGACCGCCAGGAACAGCGCTCCCGGCAGGATGATCCGGTTCAGGATCCGCGTCAGGTACTCCGTCATGTTGTCGGAGCTGATGCCGCGGATCGAGCCGCCGTTCTCGCGGATCTGCTTGCTGATCTCGACCGGGTTCAGTGTGACCTGCGTATAGAAGTAAGCGAAGAACACGATCAACAGCGCGTAGAACAGCATGTACGGCACGCCGTTCGGCGTCAGCCATGCCGCGAAGCGCGAGAGCCACGGCACGCCGCCGCCCAGGTTCTGAGCGATCTGCAGGGGAAAGATCAGGACCGAGGAAGCGAAGATCACCGGGATGACCCCCGAGGGGTTGATCTTGAACGGGAGATAGGCGTTCTGCGCGCCATATACCTTGCGGCCGATCACCCGCTTGGCGTAGTTGACCGGGATCCTTCGCTGTCCCTGCTGTTCGTAGATGACCAGCGAGATCACGCCGACGAACGCGCCGAGCACGAGGACGAAGAAGACCGGGTTCAGGTCGCCACGCTGCACCTGGTTGATCATGAGGTAGATCGCGTCGGGGATGCGGGCGACGATTCCGGCGAAGATCAACAGCGATATGCCGTTGCCGATGCCACGCTGCGTGATCTGCTCCCCCAGCCACATCAGGAAGATCGTGCCGGCGGTCACGGTTACGGTAGCCAGGATCGTGAACGGGATGCGATCCATGATGATCGCACCGGGGATCTGGCCGGCAAAGGTCGTGACGGTCAGGGACTGAATGAGACAGACGCCGACCGTGGCGATCCGGGTGTACCGCTGGATGCGCTTCTTGCCGCCATCCTCCTGGGAGATCTTCTTCAGCTTCGGGAACACCAGGACCAGGAGCTGCATCATGATCGACGTGGTGATGTACGGCACGATTCCCAACATGAAAACGGAGAAGTTCGTGAATGCGCCGCCCGAGAAGAAGTCGAAGTAATCCGTGATGCCGATGCCGCCCGACTGCTGCGCGGCGTAGAAGTTCTTGACGGTGCTGACATCGATCCCGGGGATCGGCAGGAACGCGCCGATCCGGAATATCACCAGGATCATGACCGTGAACAGTATCCGTTCCCGCAGGTCGCGGATCCGAAAGATGTCGAGCAGCGGATTAGCCATCAGCCCGACTCGTCGCCCGCGGGTCCACCCGACGCCGGAGCGTCATCGGGCGAAGCATCGGCGGCGGCATCGGTCAGATGGATCGTGCCGCCGGCGGCCGTCACCTTCCGGCAAGCGCCGGAGGACGCGCGATCGATGCGTACCGTGAGCGCACGTTCGAGTTTTCCCGAGCCCAACAGCTTGACCGGTATCCCTGCCGACCCGATCATGCCGGCTTCCAGGAGCGCCTGCCGGTCGACGGTGGCCCCGTCCGCAAAGCGGTTGAGGTCGCGGACATCCAGTACATCATGGACGTTCCGGAACGGGTGATTGCTGAAGCCGCGGCGCGCGATACGCCGGTACAGCGGCATCTGCCCGCCCTCGAAGGTGGGGCGAACGCCGCTGCCGGCGCGGGCCCGCTGTCCTTTCGTCCCACGTCCCGAGGTGCCGCCATGCCCGCTCGCCGAGCCGCGGCCGACGACGCGTCGCTTGCGCGCGGCGCCGGCCGGCCGGCGTACCCGCGGCGCATCCACGGTGCTGTCAGGTTCGCTCATGAGATCTCCTCGATCGCAAGCAGGTAGCGTACCTTGCGGATCATGCCGATGATCGGCGCGGAGGCGGTGTGCTCGGCGGACGATCCGATGCCGCGCAACCCGAGCGCCTCAACCGTTGCCCGATGCCTGGGGCTGCGCCCGATGACGCTCCGGGCGAGCGTCACGCGCACGCGCGCGCCGTCGGTCAGCCGCAGCGGGCCTTCGGTGCCGATGCCAGCCACTAGCGCCACATCTCCGGCACGGTCTTGCCCCGGCGGGCGGCAACTTCCGAGGCTTCCATGATCTGACCCAGGCCCTGAAACACGGCCTTCACCAAGTTCATCGAGTTCTGCGAGCCCAGCGACTTGCTGAGCGCATCACGCACGCCGGCCGCCTCGAGCACCGCCCTCACCGGACCGCCGGCAATCACGCCGGTTCCCGGAGCCGCGGGTTTCAGCAGCACCTTCGCCCCCTTGAACACACCGTTGACCTGGTGCGGCAGGGTGCCGCCCTGCATCGGAACTCTCACCATGTTGCGCCGCGCCCGTTCCGAACCCTTGCGAATGGCGTCGGCCACGTAGGCAGCCTTGCCGAACCCGACGCCGACATGGCCGTTGCGGTCGCCGACCACCATCACCGCAGAAAACGAGAATCTGCGGCCTCCCTTCACTACCTTGGCAATTCTGTTGAGGCGAACGAGTTTCTCGAATCCCTCACCCCGGTCGCCGCGTTCCCGGTCTCTGTCGCCCACCGTTACCCCTCGAAATCCTACAGTGCGATGCCGGACTTGCGTGCGCCGTCCGCGATCGCCTTGATCTTGCCGTGATAGGGATAGCCGTTGCGATCGAACACCACACTCCGTATCCCGCTCGCGCGCAATCGTTCGCCTGCGAGCTCACCGAGCCGGCCGAGGTCGGACACCCGGTTGGGCACGTCGACCGCCGCTTCCCGATTCGAAACCGCCACCACGGTACGCTCCGCGTCGTCGTCGATCACCTGAACGTAAGTGTACCGGTTGCTCTTGAAAACCGTCATCCGCGGCCGCACGGCGGTGCCGCGCACCTTACCACGAATGCTCCGCTTGCGCCGAAGACGACGCACCACCTTGGCCGGCGCACCCATCAGTCGGCACCTCCCACGGCCGACTTTCCTACCTTGCGGCGCACGTGCTCGTCCGCGTAGCGGATGCCCTTGCCCTTGTACGGTTCCGGCGGCCGTACCGACCGGACATCCGAGGCGAACTGGCCGACGCGCTGCTTGTCGACGCCGGAGACCAGGATGCGATTGCCGCCCTCCACCTGAACGGCGAGGTCGGCCGGAATCTGCAACTGGACCGGCCGCGAATAGCGGGCGTCGACGACCAACGTCTTCCCCTGAACCTCCGCACGGTACCCCACCCCGTTGATGAGAAGCTCGCGCGTGAACCCGGTCGACACCCCGGTCACCATGTTGGCGATCAGGTTGCGGGTCAGACCGTGCACCGCCCGCGAAGACCGTTCATCGTCGGCTCGGCTGACGGCGACCGTTCCGTCCGCGACATCGACCCGCACGACATCGGGCAACGACGTGCTGAGCGTGCCCTTGGGACCGGCAACGTTCACCTGGCTGTCCTGCACCGCCACTTCGACTCCCGTCGGCACCGGAATCGGCAGCACTCCTACGCGTGACATCCGGCTACCACACGCTACAGATCAACTCGCCGCCGACCTGTTGCTGAGCGGCCTTGCGGCCGGTGATCACGCCCGACGAGGTGGAGACGATCAGGGTCCCGTACCCGTTCAGGATACGAGGCATGGTGCGATAGCTCCGATACACCCGGCGCCCCGGCTTCGAGATCCGCTGCATTCCGCGGATGACAGGCCTGCGCTGGTCGTCGTACTTGAGGAACACGCGCACCGGTCCCTGACCGTCCTGGCCGGCGCGCTTGAAGTTGCGCACGTAGCCCTCGGTCTTCAACGTCTTGACGATCTCCAACTTGAACTTCGAGGGCACGATATCCACGCTCTCGTGGCCGGCCATGCCCGCGTTGCGGATCTTGGCCAGCATGTCCGCTACCGGATCGGTCACACCCATGAGGCTACCAGCTCGACTTCGTCACGCCGGGTATCAGTCCCCGGCTGGCGAGATCTCTGAAGCAGATCCGACACATCTCGAAACGACGCAGATAGCCCCGTGGCCGCCCGCAGCAGCGGCACCGGTTGACCTTGCGTGTCGAGAACTTGGGTTTGCGCTGCGCGCGCACGATCAGTGCCTTGCGTGCCACCTATACCTCCATCGTCCATGCGCGGGCCCGGACTCCGTCCTGCCCGTGGCCGCCGGTCGCGGTCCGTACCATCGTGATCCTCTTCACCGCCGTGCAGTCCGTCACTCGCTGCGGAACGGCATTCCCAATCCGGCGAGAAGACTGCGGCCCTCCCGGTCGGTATGCGCCGAGGTAACGATGGTGACGTTGAGTCCATGAATCGAGTCGATGCGATCGTAGTCGATCTCGGAAAAGATGATCTGTTCATCGACGCCAACCGAGTAGTTGCCTCTTCCGTCGAATGAGTTGGGGGACAGACCACGGAAGTCCTTGATGCGGGGCACGGCCACGTTCACGAAACGATCGAGGAACTCCAGCATGCGATCGCCGCGCAGGGTCACCATCGCGCCGATCTCCATCCCGGCCCGGATCTTGAACGCCGCGATCGAGCGCCGCGCGCGCGTGGTCACCGCCCGCTGGCCGGCGATCAGCGTGAGCTCGTTGACCGCGGTGTCGAGGAGCTGGCGATTGGTGGGAGCCATGCCGACGCCCATGCTCAGCAGGATCTTGGTCAGCCTGGGCACCTGCATGACGCTGTCGTAGCTGAACTCCTCGATCAGCGCGGGCGCGACGGTGTCCCGGTACAGGGCGCGCAGGCGCGGCA
This sequence comes from Spirochaetia bacterium, assembly GCA_965202935.1. Lineage (GTDB taxonomy): Bacteria > Spirochaetota > Spirochaetia > SZUA-6 > Bin103 > CATQHW01. The sequence continues at coordinate 5,438,507 of OZ241879.1, read as the reverse complement.
TGTACCCGCCTCTGGCGCCGTTCCCGTTTGCCGTTCCATTGCCGCCTTCGGATCCATTCCCGGCTTCGGACACACTGCCGGCCTTGTTCTTGCTCACAGCTCCTGCCCCGTACGCGCGGCGATGCGGCGCGTGCCCTCACCGGAGTTGCCCCCGCCGGAGGCACCGGCACCACCGGTCTCATACCGAATCCTCGAGCGTCCCTCCGGCGTGCTCAGCATCACGTTCGACAGGTGGATCGGCGCCTCAATCTCGGAGATGCCTCCCTGCTGGCGCTGCTGAGTGGGTCGTATCGCCTTCTTCACCAGGTTGAGCCCCTCCACGACCACCTGCTGCCGATCGATGTCGATGCGCAACACGCGGCCGGTCTTGCCCCGCTCCCTGCCGGCGATCACCACCACCTGGTCATCGCGGCGCAGTCGTACCCGCACCTGCGCGCGACCGGCTCCACGCTTGCGCGCCATGTTACAGCACCTCCGGTGCCAGGGAGACGATTTTCATGTAGTCACGATCGCGCAACTCCCGCGCGACCGGACCGAAGATGCGCTTTCCGGACGGATTGCCGGCCTCGTCGATCAGGACGCAGGCGTTGTCGTCGAAGCGGATGTAGGAGCCGTCGACTCGGCGCGTCTCCTTCCGCGTCCTCACGATCACCGCCCGCACTACCGTGCCCTTGCGTACCGTGGCGGACGGTATCGCGGTCTTGACCGTCACCACGATCCGATCGCCGACCCCGGCGCTTACGTGGCGCGTGCCGCCGAGCACCTTGATGCACTGCACGCGCTTGGCGCCCGAGTTGTCCGCGACGTTGAGATAGCTCATCGCCTGTACCATCAGCTGCTCCGTTCCACGATCTCCAGCAGCCGCCACCGCTTGTCGCGACTCAGCGGCCGCGACTCCACGACCCGGACGCGGTCGCCGATACGGCAGGCGTTGTCCGCATCGTGCGCCTTCACGCGTTTGGATCTGCGGATGTACTTCTCGTACATCGGATGGCGCTTCTGGGAACTGACCAGGACCACGATCGTCTTGTCCATGCGGTCCGAGACTACCGTTCCGGCCAGTACGCGGAGACGTTCCGTACTACTCATCCCGTTCTATCAATCCCGTTCTGTTCATCGCTGTCGAATCCCCAGCTCGTACTCATTGATTATGGTCTTGGCGCGAGCCAGCCTCCGGCGCAGCACGCGGACGCTGACCGGATTGTCCAGGTGGCCGACCACCGCGTCGAACCGTGCCTTGCGGTACTCCACCACCAACTCGTCATGCTTGAGCAGCAGCTCCGGGTAGGCGAGCTCGCCATACTGTTCCTTCACGCCACCGTCCTCATGCCAACACCGTCCTCATGCCTGTGGTGCGAACACGCTGCCGCGCGCGCAGATCGTCGTCTTGATCGGCAGCTTGCTGCCGGCCAGCGTGAGCGCTTCCCGCGCCAGATCGGTCTCCACGCCGGCGAGCTCGAACATGACCGTACCGCGTCTGACCGGCGCGACGTGGTACTCCACGTTGCCCTTGCCCTTCCCCATGCGCGTTTCGGCAGGTTTCATGGTGTAAGGCATGTCGGGAAAGATCCGTATCCACACCTTGCCACCCCGCTTCACGTGCCGGGTCATGGCCACCCGAGCAGCCTCGATCTGCCGGTTGGTGATCCACTTGTGCTCGAGAGCGATCAGCCCGAAATCTCCGAACGCCAAGTCCTGCTGGCGCTCCCCGCCGCGCCGCAGCGGCCCGCCGCGCTGGCGCTTGCGAAACTTCTCCCGCTTTGGAGCCAGCATCGGTTACGCTGCCTCCTCACGGCCGCGCTGCCGCTTCAGGAGCAGCCCCGCGTCGTCCTTCTTGTCGCGGCCAAACACCTCGCCGTGAAAGACCCATACCTTGATGCCCAGCGTTCCGACCGTGGTGATCGCCACGGAGAATCCGTACTCGATGTCGGCGCGGAACGTGTGCAGCGGGATGCGCCCCTCCTTATACTGCTGGACGCGCGACATCTCCGCCCCGTTCAACCGTCCGCCGGCCCGGATCTTGATGCCCTGCACGCCGGCGCGCATCGCGTTGTTGATCGCCATCTTCATGACCCGCCGGAACGACGCCCGCCCTCGCAACTGGCGCGCGATGTTCATCGCGATCAACTGGGCGTTGGTCTCGGGCCGCTGGATCTCCTTGATCTTGATCTGGATCTTCTTGCCGACCTGGCGCTGCAGCTTGGCACCCAGCCGCTCGATGTTCTGTCCCTTGGCTCCGATCACGACGCCGGGTCGGCCGGTGTGGATGATCAGTGCGATGCGCTGAGGATGGCGGATGATCTCCACCTGGGCGATGTCGGCGCCGCGCGTCTCCGGAGCGGTGTCGATCGTCTTGCGCAACGACAGATCCTCGTGAAGCGTCGCCGCGTATTCGCGCGGGTCCACGTACCACTTGCTGCGCCATGACTGGTTGATCCCCATGCGCAGCCCGGTCGGATTGACCTTCTGTCCCATACTAGCTCATCTCCTCCACCGCTACCGAGATATGGCAGAGGCGGCTCACCTGGCGATCTGCTCGGCCGCGCCCACGCACCCAGATGCGCTTCAGGCGCGGACCGTCGAGCACCTGCAGCTCGCGGACGTACAGCGTCTCTTCGTCGAGATCCTCATTGTGAAACAGTGCGTTGTCGCCGGCCGACTTGATCGTCTTGCGCAGGAGCGCGGCGCCCTTGTGCGGCATCGTCTCCAGCAGCGCCAGCGCCTCGGCATAGGGCTGGCGACGAACCAGATCGGCGAGGGGGCGTACCTTGCTCGGAGAAATCCGCAGGAACTTGCTGTGGGCCGTGTAGCCTTGCTTGCCCCTGACCATCAGCGCCGCACCGCCTTGCGGTCCGACCCCGCATGTCCGCGAAACACCCGCGTCGGAGCGAACTCGCCGAGCTTGTGCCCCACCAGGTTCTCCGTGATGTAGACCGGAATCCAATTCTTGCCGTTGTAGACCGAGATGGTCATCCCGACCATCTGCGGGATGATCGTCGAGCAGCGCGAGTACGTCTTGACCATCTGCTTGCCGGACGACTTGGAGGCCTCGATCACCCGCTTGAACAGACCCGGCGACACGAACGGCCCCTTCTTGATCGATCGTGACATAACCTACCTCGTCATCCTTCCGGTCTCGCGCATGGTCATCCGCGCCTGCCGACGATGAAGTCGCCAGACCGCTTGCGCTTGTTCCGCGTCTTCATCCCCTTCGTCAACTTCCCCCAGGGGGATACCGGGTGGCGCCCTCCGGACGCCTTACCCTCGCCGCCGCCGTGCGGGTGGTCTACCGGGTTCATCGCCACTCCGCGAACCTTGGGACGCCGCCCCATCCAGCGCGCCCGGCCCGCCTTGCCCAGCGAAACATTCATATGATCAGGGTTGCCGATTTCGCCGATGGAAGCCATGCAGCGCACATGGACCAGGCGCGTCTCTCCGGATGGCAGCCGCACCGTCGCGTACTCGCCCTCCCGAGCGACCAGGGTGGCGCTGTTGCCGGCAGAACGCACCAACTGGCCGCCGCGCCCCGGCGTCAACTCCACGTTGTGGATAGCGATACCCAGCGGCAAGTCACCGATCGGCAGGGCGTTGCCGATCTCGATCGGCGCGCCGGGACCGCTCTGCACGGTCGCGCCGACGCGCAGGCCGCGGGGCGACAGGAGGTACCGCTTGTCCCCGTCGGCGAACACCACCAGCGCCAGGTCCGCGCTGCGGTTCGGATCGTACTGGATCGAATGAACCGTGCCCGGCACGCCGTGGTTGTCCCGCTTGAAATCCACCATGCGGTACTGGCGCTTGTGCTGACCGCCCTTGCGGCGAACGCTGATCCGCCCCTTGGAGCGGCCGGCGCGATAGGGACGCGCTTCGGTGAGGCGCTTCTCCGGCCTCTCATCGCTCAGCTCGGAATAGTCGCGAACGGTCGTAGTCCGGGACGACGGCGTCGTCGGCTTGCGGTTCCGTACCGGCATCAGACGCCCTCGAAGATTTCGATGGTCTGGTCACCCGACAGGGTCACGATCGCCTTCTTCCATGAGGCCGTGTAACCGCGCCGGTAGCGAACCCGCTTCGGTTTGCGGGGGACATTGATGATGTTGCAGCGAACCGGCTTGACGTCGAACAGCCGCCGCACCTCCGCGAGCACCTGCTGCTTGGAGGCGCGCGGATCAACGCGGAAGCTGTATTTGCCCGCCTCGCGCAAGGAGTTGGATTTCTCGGTCACCAGCGGCTCGAGGATAATTTCACCCGCCATCGTCGGCCTCCAGATCTGCGCCGCCGTATCCGGCGTTCAATCGCGCGACCGCTTCGCGCTGCAGCAGCACCCGGTCTCCGTACAGCAGTTCATGCACCCGGAGCCGTTGGCTGGAAAGAATGCGCAAGGAAGACAGATTGCGTCCCGCGCGTCGCGTCATCGGATCGTCGGCGCCCAACACCAACACGGTCTTCAGTCCCGGCGACAGGGCATCGATCGTCGCCGCGAGCTCACGGGTGCGGCCCGAAGCGGACTGCACGCCGTCGACCACCATCAACTGGTTCCCCCGGCATTTGGACGTGAGCACCGATCGTATGGCCAGTCGCTTCACCTTGCGCGGTATCCGATACCCGTAGTCGCGGGGTTGCGGGCCGAAGGTGATGCCGCCGCCGACCCACAGCGGTGATCGCCTCGATCCCGCGCGTGCCCGCCCCGTACCCTTCTGCCGGTGAGGCTTGCGTCCACCACCGCGCACCTGGCCGCGGCGCTTGGTGGCCGCCGTGCCGACGCGCTGATTGGCAAGCTCATTGCGCAGCGCCGCGTGAACGGCCCCGTCCGAGACCTCGATGTCGAAGACCCGGTCGTCCAGCTCGATCTCTCCGGAAGGATTGCCGTCCGGACCCAAAACCGGAACCTTCACTCCGCACTCCCGTTCCGGCCGCCCTGCTTCTTCTTCGCGCTCGCCACCAGCACGTGCCCGCCGCGGCGGCCGGGAATCGGTCCGGCGATCATCAGCAGCCGCCGCTCCTGGTCGATGCGCAGCAGCTCGAGGTTCTGCACCGTGGCACGCCGGCCACCCATGCGCCCCGCCATGCGCGTGCCCTTCAGCACCCGCGACGGCCACGCCGACTGCCCGGTGGACCCGCCCGCGCGATGGAACTTGGAGCCGTGCGTCGCGCGGCCGCCCCGAAACCCGTGACGCTTGATCACGCCCTGAAAACCCTTCCCGAGCGACACGCCCTGGACGTCCACAAAGCGCCGGCCGGAAAAGATGGACAGGTCCAGCGGCTTCCCGACCTCGAACTCCCCGTCGAAGCCGCGCAACTCCATGATGCGGCGCGTCGGATCGATGCCCGCCGGGAACTGACCGGCAAACGGCTTCGTCAACCGCCGCTTGCGAGCCGTCCCCCAGCCCAGCACCACGGCGTCATACCCGTCGCCTGCGGCAACGCGCGTGCCGATCACGACATTGGGTTCGACCCGCACCAGCGTCACCGGGCGCGCCGCGCCCGCATCGTCGAATACCTGCGTCATTCCCACCTTGACGCCAACTACCGCTACCACGCCGCACGCCCCCTACTGCCTGATCTCGACGTCGACGCCGGCCGGCAGCTCGAGCTTCATCAGCGCATCCATGACGGCGCTGCTTGGCTCCAGGATGTCGATGAGCCGCTTGTGAGTCCGCATTTCGAACTGCTCACGTGACTTCTTGTAGACGTGCGGGGATCGGAGCACCGTGAATTTGTTGATCCGGGTCGGCAGCGGGATCGGACCCGCGACGCGCGCCCCCGCCTTTTGCACGGTCTGCACGATCGCCCGTGAACTTTGATCCACGAGCTCTATGTCGAACCCGCGCAACCGCACCCGAATCCGTTCCGTAGCCATCGCCCGGTACCAGCCAGTCTCCCCTGTCGCCTCAGTCCAGGATCTCGGTCACGGCGCCGGCGCCGACGGTGCGTCCGCCTTCGCGAATGGCGAACCGCAGCCCGCGCTGGACCGCAATCGTGTTGATCAGATCGATGTTCAACTCCGTACTGTCGCCCGGCATGACCATTTCCTTGCCTTCCGGGAGCGTGACGCTGCCGGTGATGTCGGTGGTCCTGAAATAGAACTGTGGACGATAGCCGGCAAAGAACGGAGAGTGGCGCCCTCCCTCTTCTCTGGTGAGCGCGTACACCTGCGCCTTCACCTGCCTGTGCGGCGTGATGGAGCCGGGCTTGGCCAGCACCTGGCCGCGCTCGACGTCACTGCGCTCCACACCGCGCAGCAAGGCGCCGATGTTGTCGCCGGCCTGTCCCTCGTCGAGCAGCTTGTTGAACATCTCGACACCGGTCACCACGGTCTTGTCGGTTTCCTTGATCCCGACGATCTCCACCGTCTCGCCGACCTTGATGCGGCCGCTCTCGACGCGACCGGTCACGACCGTGCCGCGACCGGCGATCGAGAAAACGTCCTCGATCGGCATCAGGAAGTCCTGGTCCACGTCACGCTCGGGCAGCGGGAAGTAGGAGTCCATGGCAGCCAGCAGCTCTTCGATCGGCTGGTTCGCCTCCGCGTCGTCCGGATTCTCCATCGCGGCAAGGGCCGATCCCTTGATGATCGGCGTATCGTCGCCCGGGAAGTCGTACTGGTTGAGCACATCCTTGATCTCTTCCTCGACCAGCTCCAGCAACTCCTCGTCGTCGACCATGTCGACCTTGTTGAGAAACACGATGATCGACGGCACTTCGACCTGACGGGCAAGCAGGATGTGCTCGCGCGTCTGCGGCATCACCGAGTCCGGAGCCGACACCACCAGCACCGCCCCGTCCATCTGCGCGGCGCCGGTGATCATGTTCTTGATGTAGTCGGCGTGACCAGGGCAGTCGACGTGCGCGTAGTGCCGATCCTCGCTCTGATACTCGACGTGCCGGGTGTTGATCGTGATGCCGCGCGCCTTCTCTTCCGGCGCGTTGTCGATCTGGTCGTAGGTCATCACCTTGTCGCCGTACTTGTTGGCGCAGTGCTGGGTGATCGCCGCAGTCAGCGTCGTCTTCCCATGGTCGACGTGACCGATGGTTCCGACGTTCATGTGCGGCTTGGTGCGATCGAATTTCTCCTTTGCCATCCCTTGTGTCTCCTTGGCCTGTTCTCCTCGACTAACCCTGACTCCTCAAGCTACGGGAGTCCGGTTCCGTTCCGAAGCGCGTCCTGCGCGCTGAATGATCTCTTCCTGCACCGCAGCGGGCACGCGGCGGTAGGCAGCGAACTGCATCGTATGGTTGCCGCGCCCGCTGGTCATCGAACGCAGCGCGGTAGCATATCCGAACATGCACCGCAGGGGCACGGCGGCGGTCACGACCTTGCCGCCGAAGCGGTCGTCCACGGATCCGATCTGGCCCGAACGGGCGCCCAGGTCCGCGATCACGTCTCCCAGATGCTCATCGGGCGCGCATACCTCGACATCCATGATCGGCTCCAGGATCGCCGGCCCGGCGCGGCGCACCGCTTCGTGGTACGCCATCGTGGCCGCCACGCTGAAGGCCACCTCGCTGGAGTCGACCTCGTGGTAGGAGCCGTCGAGCAGCACGGCTCGAAAGTCAACCATGGGATAGCCGGCGACCGACCCGGTCTCCTTGGCATGGGCGACTCCCTTCTGCACCGCAGGAATGTACTCCTTTGGCACGGCACCGCCTATGATCTTGCTCTCGAACACGAACCCGGCGCCCGGCGGCAGCGGCTCGAACCGCATCACGACGTGACCGTACTGACCGCGGCCCCCGGTCTGGCGCACGAAACGCCCTTCGGATTCGGCCGCCCGGGTGAGCGCCTCACGGTAGGCAACCTCCGGCCGTCCGACATCGGCGTCGACCGAGTACTCGCGCAACAGACGCTGTACCAGCACGTCCAGATGCAACTCGCCCATCCCGGAGATGATCGTCTGGCCGATCTCCGCGTCGTAGCGCACGTGGAAGGTCGGATCCTCCTCGGACAACGCGCGCAGGGCCAGGCCGAGCTTGTCGGACTCGGCCTTCGACTTCGGCTCGATGGCGATGGACACGACGGGGTCGGGGAACACCATCGACTCGAGCAGCAACCGGGCGTCGGCGTCGCACAGCGTGTCGCCGGTGGTCGTGCGCCGCGCGCCTACCAGGGCCGCGATGTCGCCGGTACGCAGGGCATCGACTTCCTCGCGGCGATTGGCGTGCATGCGCAGGATGCGCGTGGCGCGTTCGCGCACATCGGCGGTCGCGTTGAACACGTACGATCCCGACGGCAGCACGCCCGAGTAGACGCGCACATAGGTGAGCCGGCCCACGTACGGGTCCGTGGTGACCTTGAAGGCCATCGCCGAGAACGGCTCGTCATCGGAGGGCTTGCGATCGACGTACTCACCGTCGGCAGGCCGGATGCCCGACACCGGCTCCTTGTCCAGCGGCGAAGGCAGGTAGTCGACGACCGCGTCGAGGAGCAACTGGACTCCCTTGTTCTTGAACGCCGCGCCGCACAGCACCGGAAACAGCTCTCCGGCGCAGGCGGCCTTCCTGATCACCTGCTGCACACGCTCCCGGGAGATGTCGGCGCCGTCCAGGTACTCCTCCATGAACGAGTCGTCGTGGTCGGCGAGCTTCTCGTGAAGTTCGATGCGGTGCCCTTCGGCAGTCGGAAGGAGATCGGCCGGAATCGGCCGGGCGCGGTACTCCGTACCCTGACCGGACTCCTCCCACTCGACGAGCTGCATGGCAACCAGGTCGATGAGAGCTGAAAAGCCGGGGCCTTCCGTCACCGGAATCTGAATGGGGACCGCGTCGGCTCCGAGCTTGTCGTGCAACTCATCCACGACGTCCGCGAAACGCGCCCCCGTACGATCCATCTTGTTGACAAACACGATCCGCGGGACCTTGTAGCGAGTAGCCTGCTTCCACACCGTCTCGCTCTGCGGCTCCACGCCGCCGACCGCGCAGAACACCGCCACGGCGCCGTCGAGGATGCACAGCGATCGCTCCACCTCTACCGTGAAGTCCACGTGGCCGGGCGTGTCGATGATGTTGATATCGTGATCCCGCCACGGACAGGAGGTGGCGGCGGCAGTGATGGTGATGCCGCGCTCCTTTTCCAACTCCATCCAGTCCATCTCGGCCTGGCCGTCGTGCACTTCTCCAAGCTTGTGCTTGCGCCCGGTGTAATAGAGCATGCGCTCGGTCGTGGTGGTCTTGCCGGCATCGATGTGCGCCATGATGCCGATGTTTCGTGTCCTGTTCAGTGGATGCGACCGCGCCGATCCACGTCGATTCGTCCGTTCCGCCATCAGTGCTCTACCTGTGACCTGCCGCCTGCCAGCGATGCCGTGCTACCAGCGATCCGTTCTACCAGCGGTAGTGGGCGAACGCCCTGTTGGCTTCGGCCATCCGGTGTGTGTCCTCTTTCTTCTTGGCAGCCGAGCCGGTGTTGTTGTAGGCGTCCAGGAACTCGGCGCCCAGCCGCTCGGCCATGGAGCGCCCGCGACGGGCACGCGCGAACTGCAGCAGCCAGCGGATCGCGAGCGCGACCTGGCGGTCTTCGCGAACCTCCACCGGCACCTGATAGGTGGATCCTCCCACGCGCCGCGATTTCACTTCCAGCATCGGCTTGATGTTGTCCACCGCCTTGTGGAACATCTCGATCGGATCTCCCTCTCCCTTGCCGTCAAGGAAGTCGAGCGCCTGATAGAACGTGCGCGCGGCCAGCGACTTCTTGCCGCGCAGCAGCATGCTGTTGATGAACCGTCCCGCAAGCGGGTCGCGAAACCGCGCATCGCGCACGTCGCGCCGCTGCGTACTTACGCTACGTCTGGGCATTTCCGTGGACTCCCTGAATTATCCCGCTACGAACTGTCCGGATACGATCCTCAGGACCTCGGCCGCTTGGTGCCGTACTTCGATCGCGCGCGACGCCGATCGTCGACACCGAGCGTATCCTTGGCCCCGCGTACCACGTGGTAGCGGACACCAGCCAGATCCTTGACGCGCCCGCCCCGGATCAGGACGACGGAGTGCTCCTGCAGGTTGTGCCCGATCCCGGGAATGTAGGCGGTCACTTCGACTCCCGAAACCAGACGCACGCGCGCCACCTTGCGCAAAGCGGAATTCGGCTTGCGCGGGGTGACGATCATCACCCTCGTGCACACACCGCGCTTCTGCGGGCACGACTGGAGCGCAGGACTCTTGCTGGTCTTGGTGCTGCGCTTGCGTCCGTTCCGGACAAGCTGATTTATCGTCGGCACTCCTGACTCCTCAAAACTCGAACGACCACACTCAAAACGACCACACTCAAACGAACCGCCCACTTCACGGGTACACCCGTCCTTCCGGCGGAACTGCCTGCCGGCGGAACCGCCGACATGCGACTCTGGCTGACCGCAGGTGTCTACGGCTTGCGAGAAACCGAGTCACTACCATACGCGCCTTCGGCACGGACAGTCAAGTACCCCCGACCTTCCTTTTCCTGCGACGACAGCGGGCACGACGGCCCGCCGCCTCCGCTTCGGGGCTTGCTTGCCCCAGAACGTACCGAGCGACGGCGCGGCTCGTCAAGCGGGTCGTCAGGTCGGCCAGGAATCAGGCGGTAGGCACCTCGCTCACCAGATCGCCCAACTCCTCGGACATCATCTCGGCGCGGATCTGCGCCTCGCGCTCCTCCTGCTCCTTGCGCTTCTGGGCCAGGATCCGCTCCACGGTGATGTCCAGGTTCTCCATGTTCTCGTCGAACAGCTTGACGTCCCGATAGGCGCGGATGCCGGTACCCGCCGGGATCTGGTTGCCGATGATGACGTTCTCCTTCAGACCGCGCAGATAGTCCGAGGACCCGGCGATCGCGGAGTTGGTGAGCACCCGCGTGGTCTCCTGGAACGAGGCCGCGGATATGAACGAGTCGATGTTCAGCGAAGCCCGCGTGATGCCGAGCAGCATCGGCTGCGCAACCGCCGGCTGACCGCCTTCCCGAATCACCTTCTCGTTCTCCGTGCGGAACCGGTGCCGATCGACCTGCTGGCCGAAGATGAACTCCGTGTCGCCCACCGACACGATCTCCACCTTCTTCATCATCTGACGGATGATCATGCCGATGTGCTTGTCGTTGATGCGCACGCCCTGCAGCCGGTAGACCTCCTGAATCTCGTTGACCAGATACGCCTGCAGCGCGTTCTCGCCCAGGATCGCCAGCACGTCGTGCGGATCGGTCTGCCCCTCGCAGAGCGGCTCGCCAGCCTCCACGGTGTCGCCGTCCCGCACCAGCAGATGCTTGCCCATCGGTACCGCGTGCTTGTGCTCGTCCCCGAAGGAGTCTTCGACCGCGAGCACGCGCTTGCCCTTCGTGATGCCGCGGAAGTACACGATGCCGTCGATCTTGGCCAGCACCGCGGGATTCCGGGGCCGGCGCGCCTCGAACAGCTCGCCGACGCGCGGCAGACCGCCGGTGATGTCGCGGGTCTTGACGCTCTCCTTGAGCAGCTTGGCCAGCGTGCGCCCGGCCTTGACCTCATCCCCCTCCGAAACGTTCAGATAGGCGGAGCCGGGCAGGTAGTAGACGGCTTCCTGACCATCCTCGGTCTCCACGACGAGGCGCGGCTGCAGGGTCTCGGCCGAGAATTCGGTGATCTTCTTCTCGATCTTGCCGGTATCCTCGTTGATCTCCTCGCGCAGCGTGGTACCCAGCACGATGTCTTCGAACCGTACCGTGCCGCTCACCTCGGCGATGATCGGCTCGGCGAATGGGTCGAAGTAGGCCATGGTCTCGTCGGAGGGGACGATCTGCTCGGTCCCCACCATCAGCTCGGAGCCGTTGCGGATGTCGACGCGGCGCGGCTGGGCGGTGATCATCACCTGATCGCCGATGCGGTGCACGTAGCCGATCTCGGTCGCGTCGATGCGGTCGCCGTTGCGGCCCACCAGCGAATCGCCGGCCAGCACCTGCTGGCCTTCGGTCGCCATGAGCTCGTCGCCGGAGTCGAGCGTGATCTGCTGCAGCACACGGTTGACGATCAGGTGTCCCTTGCGCGTGAACAGCCGGTTGCCGTTGTCCAGTTCCACGACGTTGCCGTGAATCTCCCTGATCACGCACGGATACGGGAGGTACACCCGGTTCTCCTCGCTGACCCGGGTCGCCGCGCCGCCGATGTGAAAGGTCTTCATCGTCAACTGCGTGCCCGGCTGCCCGATCGACTGCGCCGCGACGATGCCCACCGCTTCGCCGATCTCGACGGCGCGGTTCGAGGCGAGATTGCGGCCGTAGCACTTGCGGCAGACGCCGCGCTTGGACTCGCAGGTCAGCACCGTGCGGATGCGCACGGTCTCGATTCCGATCTGCTCGATGTGCTCCGCGAGCTCGTCGGTGATCTCCTCGTTGAAGTCGACGATGACCGCACCCGAGATCGGGTGCCTGACCCGGTCCAGGGTGAAGCGCCCGGCGATGCGGTCGCGCAGCGGCTCGACGATGTCTTCACCGTCCTTGATGGCCTGCCGGTCGATGCCGTTGATGGTGCCGCAATCGTCCTCGCTCACCACCACGTCCTGGGCGATGTCCACCAGGCGGCGCGTCAGGTAGCCGGCGTCGGCCGTCTTGAGCGCCGTGTCGGCCAGCCCCTTGCGGGCGCCGTTGGTCGAGATGAAGAACTCGATCACCGACAGCCCCTCCTTGAAGTTGCTGCGGATCGGCAGCTCGATGATCTCCCCGGACGGGTTGGCCATCAGCCCGCGCATGCCGGCGAGCTGGCGGATCTGCTGCCGGCTGCCCCGCGCGCCGGACGCCTCCATCACGTGCATGGGGTTGAAGCCCTGCCGGTCCGACTCCAGCTCCGCCATCAACTCGTTGGTGATGTCGTCGTTGGTGGTGCTCCAGACCTCGATGACGCGGTTGTAACGCTCCTCGTTGGTGATGTGGCCCTGCAGGTACTGGTGGTGGATCTCCTCCACCTGGTGGCTGGCGCGATCGATGAGCTCCGGCTTCGAGGCCGGAACCAGGATGTCCTCCATGCCGATGGTCGCCCCGAATTTCGTCGCATAGTGGAATCCCAGCTCCTTGATGGTGTCCAGCGCCTGCACGGTGACGTGCGGGCCGTGGTCGCGGTAGCAGTCCGAGATCAGCTTGCGCAGCTTGCCGTCGTCGAGCTGCTCGTTGATGAACTCCATCTCGTCGGGCAGGTCCGCGTTCAGCAGGACCCGCCCGGGCGTGGTGTCCACGTACTCGTCGCCCAGCTTGAGCTTGATCCTGGCGTGGTAGTCGACCGAACGCGCGTCCACCGCCCGCAGCACCTGCGCGGGAGTGGAGAAGTGCTTGCCCTCGCCGGCGACGCCGTCACGCGAGCCGGTCAGGTAGGCGATGCCCAGGATCATGTCCTGGGTCGGCACCACGATCGGCGATCCGTTGGCCGGGTCGAGCAGGTTCTGACTGGACAGCATCAGCGTCCAGCTCTCGATCTGCGCGTCGGGCGTGAGCGGCACGTGCACGGCCATCTGGTCGCCGTCGAAGTCGGCGTTGAAGGCCGCGCACACCAGCGGATGCAGCTTGATCGCCTTGCCCTCGACCAGCACCGGCTCGAAGGCCTGGATCCCCAGCCGGTGCAGGGTGGGGGCCCGGTTCAGGAGGACCGGGTGTTCGCTGACGACCTCCTCCAGGACCGCCCACACCTCCGGAGTCTCCTCCTCCACCAGCGTCTTTGCCTTCTTGATGTTGTAGACGACATCGTCTTCCACCAGCTTCTTCATGATGAAGGGCTTGAACAGCTCCAGCGCCATCTTGGTGGGCAGCCCGCACTGGTGCAGCTTGAGCTCCGGGCCCACCACGATCACCGACCTGCCCGAGTAGTCCACGCGCTTGCCCAGCAGGTTCTGCCGGAAGCGTCCCTGCTTGCCGCGCAGCATATCGGACAGGGACTTCAGCGGCCGGTTGGCGGCACCCTTGACGACCCGCTTCTTCTTGGAGTTGTCGAACAGCGCGTCCACCGCTTCCTGCAGCATGCGCTTTTCGTTGCGGATGATGATGTCGGGCGCGTCCAGGGCCAGGAGCCGCTTGAGGCGGTTGTTGCGGTTGATCACGCGCCGGTAGAGGTCGTTCAGGTCGGAGGTCGCGAAGCGGCCGCCGTCCAACTGCACCATCGGCCGCAGCTCCGGCGGGATCACCGGAATGACGTCGAGCACCATCCACTCCGGGTCGTTGCCGGAATCGCGGAAGTTCTCGACGATCTCGATGCGCTTCAGGAGCCTCTTGTCGCTCTTGATCCCCTTTTCCATCATCTTGCGCCGCAGCTCGCCGGCGAGTGCGTCAAGATCGAGCGACTCCAGCAGCGTGCGGATCGCCTCCGCGCCGATGCCGGCCGTGAAGCCCATCGCGTGCCGGTCGCGCGCCTCCAGGTACTCCTCCTCGGTGAGGAGCTGCATGCGCTTCAGGTCGGTGTCGCCGGAGTCGATGACGATGTACTTCTCGTAGTAGAGGATCGAACGGAGCGCCGCGATCGGCAGGTCAAGCAGCAGCCCCAGCCGCGAGGGGACCGAGCGATAGAACCAGATGTGCGACACCGGAGCGGCCAGCTCGATGTGCCCCATACGCTCGCGGCGCACGCGCGGATGGGTTACCTCCACCCCGCAACGGTCGCAGATCACGCCGCGGTAGCGGATCGACTTGAACTTCCCGCAGTAGCACTCCCACTCCTTGGTGGTGCCGAAGATGCGCTCGCAGAACAAGCCGTCCTTCTCGGGTCGAAGCGTGCGGTAGTTGATGGTCTCCGGCTTCTTCACCTCGCCGTACGACCAGTCCCGAATCTCGTCGGGCGCCGCGATGCGAATGGTGATCTTCTCGAAATCGTCGTGCTCACGCATGAGTTCCTCCCCTCCTGTCGGATCTCTGCGACCGCGGACGGCCTGACCTCGGATCGTCTGTCCGCATCGGCAGCCCGCCCATCAGAAGCGCGCTCCCTCGCGGGTGATCAGCTCCTCGTCCCGCTCGGTGAGCGGCACCGGCTTGCCCTTGCCGTCGAAGATCGTGATGTCCAGCGCCAGGCCGCGCAGCTCCTGCACCAGCACGTTGAACGACTCGGGGATGCCGCCGGACTCGAACGGCTCACCCTTGACGATGCTCTCGTACACCTTGGCGCGGCCGTTCATGTCATCGGACTTGACCGTGAGCAGCTCGCGCAGCGTGTTTGACGCGCCGTACGCCTCCAGCGCCCACACCTCCATCTCGCCGAGCCGCTGGCCGCCGTTCTGAGCCTTGCCGCCGAGCGGCTGCTGGGTGACCAGGGAATACGGCCCCGTGGAACGGGAGTGCATCTTGTCGTCGACCAGGTGACTGAGCTTCATCATGTAGATGACCCCGCAGGTGACCGGGTTCTCGAACGGTTCGCCCGTCAGCCCGTCGTACAGCGTGATCTTGGAGCTGGACGGGAGGTCCGCCTGGGACAGCTTGCCCTCGATCATCTCGTTCGACGCAGACTGGAACACCGGGGTCGCGTACCACTCGTCCAGTCTCAGTCCCGCCCAGCCGAGCTGGGTTTCCATGATCTGGCCCAGGTTCATCCGCGACGGGACGCCGAGCGGGTTCAGCACCACGTCCACGGAGGTGCCGTCGGCCATGAACGGCATGTCCTCTTCCGGCAGCACGCGGGCGATCACGCCCTTGTTGCCGTGGCGGCCGGCCATCTTGTCGCCTTCCTGCAGCTTGCGCTTGGATGCGACCAGCACCTTGACCACTTCCTCGACGCCCGGACTCAACTCGTCGCCGGCCGAGCGGCGCATGCGCTGGACGTCGATCACCGTGCCTTCCACGCCGTGCTGGATGCGCAACGAGGTGTCGCGCACCTCCTTGGCCTTCTCGCCGAAGATCGAGTTCAACAGCTTGAACTCCGGCGTGGAGTCGGTCTCGCTCTTGGGTGTGACCTTGCCGACCAGGATCGACCCCGACTTTACCTTGGCGCCGATGCGCACGATCCCCTCGGCGTCCAGGTGCTCGAAGGCATCCTCGGCCGTGTTGGGGATGTCGCGGGTGATCTTCTCCGGACCGAGCTTGGTCTCGCGCACCTCGATCGAGAATTCCTTGATGTGGATGGAGGTGAACACGTCCTCCTTGACCACGCGCGAGGAGACCAGGATGGCATCCTCGTAGTTGTAGCCGTTCCACGGCATGAACGCGACGATCACGTTGCGGCCCAGCGCCAGCTCGCCGGCATAGGTGGACGGCCCGTCGGCCAGGACCTGGCCGGCCGCCACCCGGTCGCCGACGCGGCACACCGGCTTCTGCAGGAAGCAGGTGTCCTGGTTGGTGCGCTGGTACTTGACCATCGGGTAGGTGTCGATCTCACCGTCCGCGGCGCCGTCGGGACGGATCTCCACCCGCTGGGAGCTGACGTAGTCGACCACCCCGGCCCGCCTGGCGAGCACCAGCACGCCGGAATCGTAGGCGGTCTTCTCCTCCATGCCGGTACCGACGCGCGGCGGCTCCGGAATGATCAGCGGCACCGCCTGCCGTTGCATGTTCGATCCCATCAGCGCCCGGTTGGCGTCGTCGTGCTCCAGGAACGGGATCAGCGAGGCGGACACCGAGATGATCTGCTTGGGCGAGACGTCCATGTACTGGATGGAGTCGGGCTCGCGGGTGATGTAGTCACCGCCCCGCCGGACCGGCACCAGGGTTTCCGTGAACTGCCCGTCATCGTCGACCGGCGCGCCGGCCTGGGCGATGAAGTACTTCTCTTCGTCGATCGCCGACAGGTACTCGATCTCGCGCGTGACGCGGCCGTCGACCACCTTGCGGTACGGAGTCTCCAGGAAGCCGTAGGAGTTGACGCGCGTGTAGTTGGCCAGCGACACGATCAACCCGATGTTCGGTCCTTCCGGGGTCTCGATCGGGCACATGCGGCCGTAATGGGTGTAGTGGACGTCGCGCACCTCGAAGCCGGCGCGGTCCCGTGACAGGCCACCGGGGCCGAGCGCGTTCAGCCGCCTTTTGTGGGTCAGCTCCGCAAGCGGGTTGACCTGCTCCATGAACTGCGAGAGCTGGCTGGATCCGAAGAACTCCTTGATGGTGGCAACGATCGGCTTGATCGACACCAGATCCTGCGGCCGGATCGTGTCCGCCTCCTTCAGCGACATGCGCTCCTTGGCGATGCGCTCCATGCGGGAGAAGGCGATCTTCAAATGGTTGGTCAGGAGCTCTCCGACCGAGCGGATGCGGCGGTTGCCCAAGTGGTCGATGTCGTCGACGTTGCCTTCGCCGATGTAGACCTTGGTGAGCATGATCATCGTGTTGACGATGTCCTCCGGCACCAGCGTGTGCGTCTCCGGGGGCTCGGCGTAGTCGAACTTCTTGTTGAGCTTGTAGCGCCCTACCCGTCCCAGGTCGTAGCGGCGCGAGGAGAAGAACATGCTGTGCAGGTCCTTCTCCGCGCTCTCGATCGTGACCGGCTCGCCCGGCTTGATGGCTTGGTAGACCTTGATGACCGCCTCGTCTCTCGTCAACTCGTCGTCCTCGTCAGACGGCACCGGACGGGCGTCCTCACGTTCGAAGCAGTTGACGACGATCGGTGAGTGCAGGCTGTCCGGATGGTCGAAGTCGATGACCTCCACCACCCGTTGCTCGGACGCCAAATCGTACTCCTGTCGCTTCTCTGGATCCGACAGCACCTCGTACGCATCAAGGACCTCTTTACGACGCAAGTCCAGCTCCGCGCGCTGCTCAGGCGCCGAGTCGTACTCCCGCTTTTTCCGAGAGTTGGAAAGCACGTCGTACGCATCGTCGATCCTCTCCAGCCTCGCCTGCTGGTCCGACGTCGAGTCGTATCTCTGCCGCTTTTCGGGATCCGACAGCACCTCGTACGCATCAAGGACGTCCTGAGTGTGAGTCGTCGCCTCATCCGAGTCCGGATTGACGTCCGGATGGACCCGCTTCAACTCCGTGTCACGCGCCTGCTTGATCTCGTCGGAATCCGCGGACATGGACACTCGCAGAACCTGGTAGTAGTCGGGCTGCCCCACCACCCCAGGCTCGGGGAGCTTCTGGCTTATGGAGTGCTTCCGTTCTTGGTGCGCCTGTCTGATCTGGTCGAGCGTGGCGGATTGGTCGACCCCCAGCACGCCGTAGTAGTCGCGATGCTCCATCTCCGCAAGCCTGTCGAGTTTCCTGCGAACGCCATCCTCCAGCCTGCGAAATGCGTGTTTGATCTCGCTGGGGGTCGCGGATTGGGAGACTCCCAGGACCTGATAGTGGTCGCGTTGCGCCGCTTCGGCAGGGCTGATCAACTCCTCGACATCGTGTGAAAGGAGTTTCTCGCCCGCACGGTACAGTCGCGTACCGTCGCGATGGACCGCCCGGGCGAGGATCTTGCCTACCAAGTCGTCCTTCGCCTCTGGTTCGCTCGATATCGGCAGTGTTTTGCGCTGATAGAACAGGTCGACGATCGCCTCGCGGCTGTCGAATCCGAGCGCGCGCAGGAACACCGTGGCCAGCAGGCGCTTCTTGCGGTCGATCTTGGCGTAGATCAACTCCTTCTTCTGGTCGATCTCGAACTCCAGCCAGGAGCCGCGGTAGGGAATGATCCGAGAGGCGTAGACGCCCTTCTCGTGCGAGAAGATCGCGCCGGGCGAGCGGTGGATCTGGCTGACCACCACGCGCTCGGCGCCGTTGATGATGAAGGTCCCCCGCTCGGTCATCAGCGGGATGTCCCCCATGTAGATCTCCTTCTGACGGATCTCGCCTGTTTCCTTGAAGAACAGGTTGATCTTGGCCTTGATCGGGATCGCGTAGGTCAGCCCCTTTTGCTTGCAGACGCTCTCCGAGAACTTGATGCCTTCCTCGTCGAGCGAGTAGCCGGCGTACTCCAGAGCCATGTCTCCGTTGGGACTCTCAAGACCCTTGTCCTCTGGAAAGGTATCTTGAAACACCTCCTCGAGCCCCTGCCGTTCCGGCGCCTCGCCGGCGCGCAAGCGTTCGCGCTGCAGCAGGCGCTCGTAGGACAAGATCTGGATGTCCACGAGGTTCGGCATGGCCATCACGTCGTCGGAGCCACGGCCCATGAACTGGCGCGGGACCTTGGTAAGCGTACCGGGCATACATACCCCTCCTGTCAGACCGGCCGCGCAGGCCGGGGATGAGACGCGTCGGATCTGTTGTCGGTCGGTGCTGGAGTCGGGCTACTTGAGCTCAACGACGCCGCCAGCGCTCTCCAGCTTTTCCTTGGCCGTGTCGGCCTCTTCCTTGCCGACCATCTCCTTGACCGGCTTGTCACCGGCTTCGACCAGTTCCTTGGCCTCCTTGAGGCCGAGTCCGGTGAGGGCGCGAACCTCCTTGATGACCGGGATCTTCTTGCCGTCCGCGAAGCTCTTGAGTATGACGGTGAACTCCGTCTGCTCCTCTTCCTCCGCGGCTTCGGCGTCCGCCGGCGCCACTGCCACCGCGGCCATGGGCGCCGCGGCGGTCACGCCGAACTTGTCCTCCAAGGACTTGACCAGTTCGGACACCTCCAGAACGGTCATCTCCGCGATCCCGTCCATGATCTGCTCTGCTGTCAGTTTGCCCATCGTCTGCTCCTAAACGTTCTCTTTGCTTTTCGGTCGGTCTGTCTCAACCGTCTGTTTCTTGTGCGCCGGGCTGATCCGTGGCCGCCTGGCTGTCCGTGGTCGCCTGGCTGTCCGCCACGGCCTGCAGGGTTCCTACCAGCTTCCGGATCACCCCCTGCAAGACCCCCGCCACCGAGCGGATCGGTCCGTTCATGGCGGCGAGCAGCATCGCGTACAACTGGTCGCGTGGCGGCAGGTCGGCCAGCGCCTCCACCTGGGCGGTGTCGAGGATCTGGCCGTCGACCAGCGCGCCCTTGATCACCAGCGGCGAATCGCGGCGCACGTCCACCAGCACCTTGCAGGCGGCGCCCGGCTCCGCTCCCAGCGTGGCTATCACGGTCGGGCCGGTCAGGCAATCGTCGGCAGCCGGCAATTTCAGCGAGTCGAGGGCGATCCGCATGAACCGGTTCTTCACCACCCGCAGGGTGGAGTCCTGTTCGCCCAGGGCGCGCCGCAACGCGGTCATCGCGCTGACGTCCAGCCCGGTGTAGTCCGCGTACACGGCATTCGGCGTCTGCTCAAGCACCTCGCGGAGGCGTGCCACCGCATCGCGTTTGTGCTGCTGCGGCTCGCGCTCGGCGACGCCCTCGGGAAGGGTGGCCACACCGTCGCTCATACGGCCACCTTCACGCCGGGGCTCATCGTCGTGCACACCGCGACGCTCCGAAGGAAGTCACCCTTCGTGTCGGCGGGCCGCTTGCGTTCCACTTCCGCGACCACGGACCGCGCGTTCTCGGCCAGCGCCTGCCGGTCCATGCTGAGCCTGCCGATCGGCAGGTGGACGACACCGGTGCGATCGGCGCGAAACTCCACCCGGCCGCGCTTGAGCTCGGCGATGGTGCCGGCGACGTCCTGGGTGACGGTGCGGGTCTTCGGATTGGGCATCAGGCCGCGCCGGCCCAGGATCGGGCCGAGCCTGCCGACGTTGCGCATCATGTCGGGCGTGGCAACCGTCACGTCGAACTCCAGCCAGCCGTCCTTGATCCTGTCGATCAGTTCCTGGCCGCCGACGTACGTGGCGCCGGCCTCCTCGGCCTCCCGTGCCTTGTCGCCTTCGGCGAACACCAGGATCCGCTGCTCCTGCTCGAAGCTGTGCGGGAGGACCATCGTGTCGCGCACCGTCTGGTTGCCCCTGAGGGTCACCCGCACGGCGATCTCCACGGTCTCGTCGAATTTCGCCGGGGGCAGGCCCTTCAGCAGCTTCAAGCCTTCCTCGACCGGATAGGTGTGCCGCCGATCGATGGCTTCCAGGGCGGCGCGATAGCGCTTGCCGTTTCGTGCCATTGCGTTCTCTCCTTTTCCGCGCCCGGTCCTCTTCAGGCGTCGACCGTGACGCCCATGCTGCGCGCCGTGCCGGCGATGATGGCGATGGCCGCATCATCGTCGACGGCGTTGAGGTCGGGGCGCTTGGTCTGAGCGATCTCCAGCAACTGCGCGCGTGTGATGGAGGCCACCTTTTCCTTGTTCGGCTCCGCCGAGCCCTTCTCCAGCCCGCACGCCTTGCGGATCAGCACCGCCGCCGGCGGCGTCTTGGTCACGAAGGTGAAGGTCTTGTCGGCGTAGATGGTGATCTCCACGGGGGTCGTGAGCCCGGGCTCCAGACCCTTGGTGCGCTCGTTGAACTGCTGGACGAACATCGGCGCGCTCACCCCGTGCGGGCCGAGCGCCGGCCCCACCGGCGGCGCCGGCGTCGCCTGCCCCGCCGGCACCTGTACCTTGACCACCGTAGCGATCCGTTTCTTGGCCACGCTTACGCTCCTTTAGACCTTTTCTACCTGCATGAAGTCGAGCTCCACGGGTGTCGAGCGGCCGAAGATGCCGACCATCACCCGCAGCTTCGCCTTTTCCTCGTTGATCTCCTCCACCGCTCCGGTGAACGAGTCGAACGGCCCGTCGATGATGCGCACGCTTTCGCCGATGACGAACGACTGCTTGGGCTTCAGCGTCCGGTCGCTCTTGATCTCTCCCGCCTTCTGCAGCAGCTCGCGCGCTTCGTCGGAGGAGATGGGTTGCGGCTTGCGGTTCTTGGTGGCGCCCACGAAGCCGGTCACACCCTGTATCTGCCGGACGGCGGCGCAGACGTCCATCCAGGCGTCGCCCTCGAGGTCCATCTCCACCAGGATGTAGCCGGGAAGGAACTTGCGGGACGTCACCTTCTTCTTGCCGTCCTTGACCTCGACGACCTCTTCGGCCGGGACCTTGGCGTCGAACAGGTGGTTCTGCATGCGCGGCGACTCGATCAGGCGCGCCAGATGCTTGTGCACCTTGTTCTCGAACCCCGAGTAGGTGTGGACCACGTACCAACCCTTCGCCATTCCTCGAACCCGCTCCTCAGCCGTTTCCCGTGCGCGTGCTGCCGCTCAGAAGACCAGGTCGATCGCCTGAAACAGCAGGAAGTCGATCAGCCCCAGCGCGAGCGCGATGAGGGAGACCGACACGAGCACCACCTTCGTGGAACTGGCGACCTCCTCGCGGCTCGGCCACGCCACCTTGCGCAACTCGCCGTAGCTCTCGCGAAAGAACTGTATGATCCGACCCACGATATCGCTTCCTCAACTCGCTTCCAGGCCAGGCAGGATTCGAACCTGCAACATCCGGTTTTGGAGACCGGCGCTCTAACCAGTTGGAGCTACTGGCCTTCTGATGCTTTCGTTCCGCGCCCGCTCGCCGTCAATCCGACTCGATCTCAGCCCGGCCCGTTCCAACAACTCCGCAACTACTTGACCCGCGCCTCTCGATGCACCGTGTGCGTGCGGCAGCGGGGGCAATACTTCTTGAGTTCCAGCTTGCCCTGCGTATTGCGACGATT
Organism: Spirochaetia bacterium; assembly: GCA_965202935.1. Taxonomy (GTDB): domain Bacteria; phylum Spirochaetota; class Spirochaetia; order SZUA-6; family Bin103; genus CATQHW01. The sequence continues at coordinate 5,416,168 of OZ241879.1, read as the reverse complement.
CTTGGTCGTCGTGTAGTTGCGAAGCTCCAGGCCGTCGGGCTGCGTGCAGCCGTCGGGCTGCGTGCACGCCAGAGCCACCAACTCCACTACCTTGGTCTTGGCCATCGAGAGTTACTCCGTTGCCGAAGGGTCATATAGGAATACGGGAACGCCGGGCACGTGTCAAGCGGGCCCACGTCACCCCTGCGCGGAACGGGCCCGATACGAGCCTCCGACCGGATTTGAACCGGTGACCCCCTCCTTACCATGGAGGTGCTCTACCAACTGAGCTACAGAGGCAACCCCTCGCGCATGCGGCAGGTTGTACTACCGATCCTCCACCGCCTGCAACCCCCCTCGGTGGGACCGGGCCGGTCACGGCTGGAAGAGCATCAGCGCCGACTGTCCGTAGCGCCGGCGGTCGACCAGCCTGAGCGGCACCGTCGCGGGATCGAGCGGATCGTCCGCGGGGCAGTGCAGCGCCAGGCAGCCGGCCGTCTCCACGAGCCCCGCCCGCGCCAGCGCGGCCAACAGCCCCTGCTTGTGGCGGTACGCGTAGGGCGGATCCACGCAGACCACCTCGAACCGCTGCCCGCGCCGGCCCGCCGTGGCGATGAACCGTTCGGCCGGCGCCGTGATCACCGTGGCCCGAGCGCCGACGGCGTCGATGTTCGCCCGGATCGTGCGCCGCTTGCGCACGTCGCGCTCCACCGCGACGATCGGTCCCGCCCCGCGGGAGGCGGCCTCGGCGGACAGCAGGCCCGAGCCGGCGAACAGGTCCAGGAACGAACGGCCCTGCACGCCGCCGTCGATTCCGCCCGGCACACCGCCGAGCACGCCGCCGAGGATGACGAACAGCGCCTCGCGCATGCGCGCGGTCATCGGCCGCGCCCCCGCCGGGACACTGAGCGCGCGGCCGCGAGCCGCGCCGCCGGTCACCCGCATGTCCGGCCGCCGGCGGCCGACGCGTGCTGACCACAGCGGTGATGACGGCGCGCGTCGGCCTGCGCCTGACGCATCAAGTCCAGGTCGTCGGCCAGACGCGCGGCACGCAACCGCGGCAGGCCCGCCTGGCGCGTGCCGGCCAGCTCACCCGGACCGCGCTGCGCCAGGTCCAGGTCCGCCAGCGCGAAGCCGTCGGCGTGCTCCTTGACGGCACGAAGCCGTTCGGCCGCCTGCGGTGTGAGGTCCTTGCCGTAGACGAAGAAGGCGTACGCAGGATCGGTGCCGCGGCCGACCCGTCCGCGAAGCTGGTGCAGCGCCGCGAGCCCGAAGCGCTCCGCGTGCTCGACCACCATGCAGGTCGCGTTCGGAACGTCCAGCCCCACCTCCACGACCGTGGTGGCCACCAGCGCGTCGACCGCGCCTGCGTGAAAGGCGCTCAAGGTCGCCCGCTGCTCGGCCGCGGGCATGCCGCCGTGGGCCAGGCCGACGCGGAAACCGGCAAAGCGCTGCCGGAGCCGCTCGAACAGCGCGTTCGCCGAAGCCGCGGGACAGTCCTCATCCTCCCCGGGCACCGCCGCGGGGCCGGGCTCCGCGTCCGCGGCGAAGAGGTCTCCACTGGCGTCCGCCGCCACGGTGCCGTCGCCGCCGATGGAGGGACAGACGAAGTAGGCCTGGCGACCGGCGGCCAGCTCGGATTCGACATGCGCGTACACTCGCTGCCTGCGCTCCTCGCGCACCAGGTGGGTACGCAGCGGCGGGCGTGCCGGCGGCTGGCGGTCGATCGAGCTCACCGTCAGGTCGCCGAAGAAGGTGAGCGCCAGCGTCCGCGGGATCGGCGTGGCGGTCATCAGGATCAGGTCGCCGCGGGGCGCCTTGGCGGCGACGGCGGCTCGCTGCGCGACCCCGAACTTGTGCTGCTCGTCGATTACCACCAACCCCAGGTCGGCGAAGCGAACCGGCTCGGAGAGCACGGCGTGAGTGCTCAGCAGCACGTCGATGTCGCCGGCCGCCAGGGCCGGGAGCAGGTGGGTCCGGGCCGCCCGGTCGGTGCTTCCGGACAGCAGTCCGAGCCGCACCCCCAGCGGCTCCAGCAGCCTCGACGCGGTCTCCGCATGCTGGTAGCAGAGCGCCTCCGACGGGACGACGACCGCCACCTGCCGGCCGGCGTCGATCACGCCCACGGCCGCCAGCAGCGCCACCAGGGTCTTGCCGCAGCCCACGTCTCCCTGCAGCAGCCGCGCAGAGGTGCGAGGCCCGTAGAGATCTTCCTCGATCTCGGCCAGGACGGCGCGCTGCGCGCCGGTGAGCGTGAACGGGAGCCGCTCGAGCATCGCTGCCTGCAGCCTTCCGGCCCGCCTCCGGGGCGCCGGGCGCGGCCGGCCGGCCGGCGATCGGCGCGCCAGCTCGAGCTGCAGCAGAAACAGCTCCTCGTAGGCCAGCGCACGCCGCGCCCGTTCGGCCTCCTCGGGGCCCGGAGGACCATGGACACAGCGCAACGCCGCGCCCTTGTCGGGCAGGCGGCGGTCCGCGGCCACGTCCCGCGGCAGCAGATAGCGGGCGGAGCGCGCGGCCCTCGCAAGGGCGTCATCGACCAGGCGGCGCAGCAGACGCTGCGCGAGCCCGGCGGTGGCCGGATATACGGGCAGCAGCGTTCCGGCCGCCATCTCTTCCGGGCTCATCAACTCGAAGCTGCCGGCCTGGAGCCTGCCGTTGCGGCGGTCGAACCTGCCGTACACCAGCACCGGCTGCCCGGCCGTCAGCGTCCTCCCGAGTTGCGGCCGGCCGAACGCGTACAGCGTGGCCCTGTCGCCGGCGTCGTCGGCAATCGTGATCGTGGGCGTGCGGCGGCCGCGGAACCGGAAGGAGCCGATGCGCACCACGGTCGCGCTGACGCACGCGTCGGTGCCGGCGGCGACCTGCGCCAGCGGCAGCAACCGCCGTCGGTCCTGGTACGCGCGCGGCAGGTGCATCAGCAGGTCGCCGACGGTCTGCACGCCGAGCCGCGCCAGCCGCTCCCGCGTGGCGGGGCCGACGCCGCGGAGCGCCGCTACGTCATCGTGCCACCCGAGGACCGGTGCGGATGGAGTCCCGCTGCGGAGTCCGTCGGATTGGCGCGCCAGCGGCATGTCCGACGGACACCGTAGCGAAAAAGGTGGGGATGGGCCAAAGACGGAGCCGCAGGCCGGCGAAGCCGGGAGCCACGTGTCGCGGAGGCGTCTGTCGGATTGGCGCGTAAGCGGCAATCCCACAGACTCCGTAGCGGAAGGTGGGGATGGGCCAAAGACGGAGCCGCAGGCGACGTCTTTGGGGCGCTCAGAACGGGGAGCTCAGGAACTGTGCGACGAGAAAACGGACCACGATGTTGCCGACGATCAGGACCAGCAGGAGCAGCACGGCGATCAGGCCCAAGTAGGCCACCTTCTGCACCGCCTGACCCCGCTCCATGAGCCGTTCGCCCAGCGAGATCCGGCGTGACACGAAGGTGACCAACGGCTGCAGCGTGTGGTCGAGCATGTTGAGCAAACCGCCGCCCTGCTCCCAGCGCATGGCGGCGATGAACGCCCGCGCCACGGCCATGATCATGAACACCACCACCAGCACCGACGCCGCCGACCAGGTAACCAGGAGCACCTGTGCCAGGACGATGCCGACGGTCACGCGCTGCGCGGCCGCCAGACGCTGCAGCACGTTCCCGGCGACGATCAGGACCAGAATGGCTGCCGCGGGGGAGAAGTCCAACACGCCGACGCGCAGGAATCGCAGGCGCTGAAACCAGCGCAGATAGGGATCGGTGACGCGCGCCAGGATCTCGGTCGGCGCGTGGTGATCGGCGCCGCGGAACCAGGTGATGATGATCCGCAACGCCACCAGCACCAGGTAGACCAGCACCACCGCCTGAAGGAATCGAAACAGGTCCGTCATTCCGCCCATGCCTCCACTACCAGCGGCGACGCGGTCAATGCCTGCAGCATCTCACTGTCGCTCGCGACGGAGAGCTGCGGCCCCGCGCGGATGACCACTTCCCTTGCCGCCACCTCTGCCGCCGCTCCGTCGCCGTTGCCGGCGTCGTCGGCCGGCGTGCCGTTGCCGTAGTGCAGAAAGAGCTGGCACTGCCCGGGGCGATCCATGCAGAGGTCGCGCAGCGCCACCAGACCGTGTTCGTCGTCCGCCTGCAGGCGCAGGTGCACGCTCCGATAGGGCCGGTCCGGCAGACCGTCGGGGGCCGTGATCGCTTCGGCCAGTATCTTGCTGCTGCCCCGTGAGCGATCCACCTTGCCGCTCACGGCGATCACCGTGCCGGTCTGGAGCCGTTCGCGGCCGGCATCGAACGCGTCCGGGAACACCACCACCTCCGCGGTGACGCCATAGTCTTCCAACTGCGCGAACGCCATGCGCTGGCCGGACCGGGTGGCGATCTCCCGGATCTCGCCGACGATGCCGATGGCCGCTACATCCGATCCGTCGGGTCGGGAGTCGAGCGTCGCCAGCTCGGCGATCCCCTTCTGCGGGCGCAGATCGGCGTAGTCGTCCAGCGGATGACCGGTGAAGTACATGCCCAGGTTGTCGCGCTCGTCCCCCAGCATCGCCGCCCGGTCCCACTCCTGGTGCCGGTCCAGCTCCGGCCGCGCTGCCTGCACCCCCTCGTCAGCGGCGAACAGATCCTGCTGTCCGTGGGCGGTGCGCTGCCGCTCCGCGTCGGCCGACTCCATCAACCGTTCCAGGTTCTCGCACAGCGTGGCGCGATTGTGACCCAGACCGTCGAATGCGCCCACGCGAACCAGCGTCTCGATCACCTTGCGGTTGACCGCGCGCGCATCAATGCGGGAGACGAAGTCGATGAAATCCTGGTACGGGCCGCCGTGCTCCCGTTCGGCGACGATCGAGTCGACCGCACCGGTGCCCACGTTCTTGATGCCGCGCAGGCCGAAGAGGATGTGGTCCTCGGCGACGCTGAAGTCGGCCGCCGACCGGTTGATGGAGGGCGGCAGCACCTCCAGCCCCAGGTCGCGCGCCTCGTTCACGTACTCCGCCAGCTTGTCGGTGTCGTGCATTTCGTTGGTGAGGTTCGCGGCCATGAACTCCGCCGGGTAGTTGGCCTTCAGGTACGCCGTGCGGTAGGCGACCACGGCATACGGGGCGGCGTGGGTCTTGGGGAAGCCGTACTCCGCGAACGGGACCAGCGACTCGAACAGCTCGGCGGCGACCTGGCGGTCGAAGCCGCCTGCCACCGCGCCGTCGACGAAGCGCGAGCGCTGCTTCTCCATCTCCTCCATCTTCTTCTTGCCCATCGCCCGCCGCAGCAGGTCGGCCTGTCCCAGGCTGAAGCCGGCCACGGCGCGGGCGATCTCCATCACCTGCTCCTGGTACACGATCACCCCGTAGGTCTCCCGCAGGATCGGCTCCAGCTCCGCGACCTTGTGGCGGATCGGCCGCCGGCCCGACTTGGCGTCGACGAACTGATCGATGAACTGCATGGGCCCGGGCCGGTACAGCGCGTTGAGCGCGATCAGGTCCTCCACGCAGGTCGGCTTCACGCGCGTCAGGACGGCGCGCATGCCCGCGCTCTCGAACTGAAACACGCAGGCGCTCCGTCCTTCGCCCAGCATGCGGAAGGTTTTCTCGTCATCCTCCGGGATGGTCTGCATGTCGAGCTCGACGCCGCGCGCGCGCACCATCGGCAGCGTGCGCTCGATCAGGGTGAGGGTCTTCAGGCCCAGGATGTCGATCTTTACCAGGCCGCAGTCCTCCAGGTACTCGTGCGAGTACTGGGTGGAGATCGCCTCGGTGCGCGTGTCGCGGTAGAGCGGCACGAAATCGGTCAGCGCGGAGGTGCCGATGACGATCGCCGCGGCGTGGGTGGAGGCGTGCCGGCTGAGTCCCTCCAGCTTCAGCGACGTGTCGATCAGCGTGCGGTGCGTGTCGCTCTGTTCCCTCACCTCGCGCAGGCGCGCCTCCTGCTTGAGAGCCGTGCGCAGGTCGGAGTTCGGTCCGCCGGGAATCAGCTTGGCGATCTCGTCCGCCTCGCCGAAGGGGATCTCCAGCACACGCGCCACGTCGCGCACCACGGCCCGCGCCTTGAGGCTGCCGAAGGTGATCACCTGGGCCACGCGGTCGGCGCCGTACTTTCCCGTGATGTAGTCGATCACCTCGCCGCGCCGCTCGTAGCAGAAGTCGTTGTCGAAGTCGGGCAGGGTCACACGCTCGGCGTTCAGGAAGCGCTCGAACAGCAGGTTGTACCGCAGCGGGTCGATGTCGGTGATGTGCAGGCAGTAGCCCACCAGCGACGCCGCCCCCGACCCGCGTCCCGGGCCGACCGGGATGCCGTGCTCGCGGGCGAAGCGGATGAAGTCCCAGACGATCAGGAAGTAGCCTGCGTAACCCATCGAGCCGATGACGTCGAGCTCGTACTGCAGCCGCTCCTGCGCCTCCTCGGTGGGACTGCCGTAGCGCTCCCGCAGGCCCTCCCGGGCGAGCGCGACCAGGTACGACTCCTGGGTGTGGCCTTCCGGCACCTCGTAGGCGGGCATCTGCGGGCCCGGCATCGGGATCTGCAGCGTGCACTGCTCGGCGATCGCGCGCGTGCTGGCCAGGGCCTGCGGCAGGTCGGCGAACAGGCCGGCCATCTCCTCCGTGCCCTTGAAGTACAGCTCGCTGTGCTCGTGCTTGAGCCGGTCGGCGTCCGAGCGCCGCTTGTTGGTGCCGATGCAGACCAGCACGTCCTGCGCATCGGCGTCGTCGCGGCCGCAGTAGTGGATATCGTTGGTCGCGACCAGCGGCAGCCCCGTGCGCCGGGCCAAGTCCAGCAGGCGTTCGTTCTGGACCTTCTGCGCCGCGGGGGCGCCGTGGTCCTGCAGTTCCAGGTAGAAACGGTCGGGGCCGAAGATGTCGCGGTAGCGGCCGGCCAGCTCCTCTGCTTCCTGCATGCGGTCCTGTTGCAGCAGCATCGGGATCTTGCCGGACATGCAGCCGGAGAAGCCGATCACGCCCTCCGCGTGCCGGGCGATCGCCTCGTCGTCGATGCGCGGCCTATAGTAGAAGCCCTCCGTGTAGCCGATCGTGGAAAGCGCCATGAGATTGCGGTACCCGACCTCGTCCGCGGCGACGAGCCCCATGTGGTGCGACCGCGAATGGTCGCCGCCGCGGTCATGGCGCGAACCGGGCGCCAGGTAGAACTCGCAACCGATGATCGGGGTGACCCCTGCCGAGCGGCAGGCGCGATCGAAACGCGCGACGCCGAACATGTTGCCGTGGTCGGTGAGCGCCAGGTGCGACATCTCGTGGCGTTGCGCGCACTCGGCCAGCCCTTCCACGGTGGCCGCGCCGTCGAGCAGCGAGTGGTCGGAGTGGACGTGCAGATGGACGAAATCCGAAGCCTGCGGCACGGCCCAACGGTACCCCGTTCGGCGGGAGTTTTCCACGTGATGCCGGGGAGGGCCGTGGACGGCCACGCGTGGAGCGCCGCGACCCGCGACCTGGCGATCCTGCGGCGCCTCACGCCCGCGGAACGGGACCGGCTGCGCGAGATCACGGGACGATTCCTGGCCGGCAAGCGCTTCGAGGCGGCCCGCGGCGCCGAGCTCGATCCGGAGCTGCTGGCACGGGTCGCCGCGCAGGCGTGCCTGCCGGTGCTTGCGCTCGACCTGGACTGGTACGCCGACTGGTCGACCGTCGTGCTCGTGCCCGACCGCTTCGTGGCCGACTTCGAGGAGGTCGACGAAGCCGGCGTCGTCCATGAATGGACCGAGGATGCCGCCGGCGAGTTCTGGGATGAGGGTGGGCCGATCGTCCTGTCGCTGGTCGACATCGACGCGTCCGGCACCGGCGAGGGCTTCAACGTCGTCATCCACGAGGTCGCCCACAAGCTCGACGCGCTCGACGGCAGCCTGAACGGCCGGCCGCCGCTGCACGCCGGCATGGATCCGGGCACGTGGGCCCGCACGTTCACCGACGCGTTCACGGCGCTGTGCGAGGCGCCCGACGACTACGCGCTCGACCCCTACGCCGCCGAGGCCCCGGAGGAGTTCTTCGCGGTGGCCAGCGAGTACTTCTTCGAGGTGCCTGAAACGCTGGCCGACGAGCACCCGGCGGTCTACGCCCAGCTCGCCGCCTTCTACCGCCAGGACCCCTGTTCTACGTGAGGCCGTGCCACGTCACAGCGCTGCAAGGAGAAAGATGATGCCCGCGAAAAACCACCGAGCCGCTGACTACCTCAAGACGCCGGAGGACATCGTCGCCTATCTCAACGCAGCGATTGAGGAGATGGGCGATGACCCGCGCCTGCTCATGAAGGCGTTTCGGAATGTTGCCGAAGCGCTTGGCGGCGTGTCGGAGATCGCACGTAGAGCCGACATGGATCGCGTTGCACTTTCCCGTGTGCTCACAGGGCAACGGATCCCACGCCTCGACACCTTGACGAAAGTGTCGGCCGCGTGCGGCGTACGCATGCGATTCTCAGTCTAGCGACGGGGCTGCGGCTCACCGGTTCAGTAGCTCGCGCAGGCGGGATGCATAGCACGCGCGGTCGCGATCGTCGGCGCGCACGGATGACGCTTGGTGCTGCCGGTCGCCCGCGTATCGCGGAGCCACGTGCGTGTGGATGTGCCAGACGTCCTGGTCGCCGGCCGGCTCGTTGTTCTGCCGCACCGTCACCCCGTCCGAGGGATAGCCCGTGCGGATGGCCAGCGCCACGCGGCGCACCACGGCGGCGATGCGGCCGGCCAGCTCGTCGGGCAGCATGTAGACGTTCTCGTGGTGCGCCAGCGGGATCACCAGCGCCTTGCCGGGGTTGACCGGGCTCCAGTGGAGAGAGATCTGCACCAGCACGTGCTCGTCCCGCCACGCCGTGAACTCCGATTCCGCGCCGGCCGCTATCGCGCAGAACGGACAGCGGTACCCGGCGGGCTCGTGCGAAGGGGGAATCATCCTTGAGGCCTCGTCTGGAGCCGATAGCGGAGTGTGAGACTGCGCCGCGTATCCAGCCATCCGCCGGCCGGCGGCTCGTCCGCGGAAACCACGTCCACCTCGAACGACTTCAGAGACGGCCGCCCGTACTCCATCCACTCCTCCTGAGCTGCTCTGAGCTCACCGAACGCGCGGGATTCGCCCACGATCCGGACGCTCGGATCGTCCGGCATGAAGGTGATCCAGGAAGCGGTGTCCACGTGGTGAAGGATGTGGGGGATCTCTTCGCCGCGCCGTACGGCATAGCGGAACGCGTCACTCGTCGCGAACAGGAACCACAGGAAGCCGGCGTTGATCGACTCCGGCAGCGAAGCGGATGTGACGGGAAGCGCCTTCGGTATGTCGTCGAGGATGATCTGGTCGTGGGTGTCCGTGTGATGGGCTCCCTGGAGGGTCATGAAACCCGACGGCCCGCGGAACCCGCCGGTGAAGGCCGCTCCGTCCTTCCGAAGATGCAGCAGGGGCGCACCGAAGCCGCGCAGGAGGAGCGGAACCAGGAGCGCTCCGCCATCCGTGAGCTGGTCCAGCCACGCCGGCGGGAGGTCCGGGCATCCGACCGTGGCGACGATGCGATCGAAGGGAGCCACCTCCGGCCATCCCGCAGCGCCGTCGGCGGCGCGGAGCTTGACGCCCGGGTGTCCGGCCGCCGTCAGGTGTTCGCGCGCCCGCTCGACCAGGTCATGCTGGATGTCCACGGAATGGACGAGGTCGTCGCGGCCGACGCCCCGCGCGATCAGCGCGGCGTTCCAGCCGGATCCCGTGCCGATCTCCAGGACCCTCATCCCCGGCTCCAGCCCCAGCTCGTGGAGCATCATCAGCACCAAGGCCGGCTGGGAGGCGGCGCTGTGCTCCGGCGGCGGCTTCATCATGAGTCCCCGGTCCGAGTAGATCGCCTGCAGCGCTTCCGGCGATGGATTCAGCCGGTCCACGGCCACCCACTCGGCCGGACCCCACGGGTCGTTGGCGTTGAACGCGGCGGCGTACCGCTCGATGAACAGGTGCCGCGGGACGGCACGCACCGCCGACTCCAGCCACGGCGACTCCACGATCGGCGGGCACTTCGACCGCAGCTCCGCGATCAGCCGCTCGACGTGCTCATCCACCATCGCTCGCCACCCCGATCGAAGGTTGCCGCATCCGCGGTCGGCCCGTATATAACTGTCGCGTGACCGAGCGCCAGGCTGCCGCGGAGATCGAGCGGCTGTCGGCGGAGATCCGCCGGCACGAGCACGCCTACCACGTGCTCGCCCGGCCGGAGATCTCCGACGCCGAGTTCGACGGCCTGTTCGACACCCTGGTGGAGTTGGAACGGCGGCACCCGCAGTTGGTCAGGGCGGACTCGCCTACCCGCCGAGTCGGCTCGGACCTGACCCAGGAGCTCCCCGAGGTGGAGCACACGGTGCCGGTGCTGAGCCTGGACAAGGCGTACGACATGGCCGGCGTCGAGCGCTGGATGGACAAGGCCAGGGCCGCCGATCCCGAGACCGCCTTCGTGGTCGAGGAGAAGATCGACGGCAGCTCCATCCTGCTGCACTACCGCGACGGCGTGCTGGAACGGGCCGTCACCCGCGGCAACGGCCGCTCGGGCAACGACGTGACCGCGAACGTGCGCACCATCCGCACGGTGCCGCTCCGGCTCCAGGCACCGGAGACGCTGGTGGTGCGGGGCGAGATCTTCATCCGGCGCGCGGCCTTCGAGGCGCTCAACGACGGCGTCGAGACCCCGTACGCCAACGCCCGCAACTTCGCGGCAGGCAGCCTGCGGCGCGTGAAGAGCAGCGACGTCGCCCCCGTGCCGCTGGAGATCTTCGTGTACGAGGGGTTCATGGCCGAGCCGCCGCCAACGCACACGGAGCTGCTGTCGCACCTCCGCCGGCTCGGCTTCCGCACAAACCCTGCCACCGTGGTGATCCGGGACGACGCCGACGGCTCGCCCAACGCGGATCAGGAGGAGTTCGAGGTGATCGACACAGCTTCGGCGGCGAAGTACGTGGAGGAACGGGCCGCGGCCCGCCCTGATCTGCCCTATGACATCGACGGACTGGTGCTGAAAGTCGACCGGTTGGCGGCGCGCGCGGCGATGGGCTCGACCGACCACCACCCGCGCTGGGCGATCGCGGTCAAGTTCGACGCGCCCGAGGGCGTGAGCGTGGTGCGCTCGATCCAGATCCAGATCGGCCGCACCGGCCGGGTGACGCCGGTCGCGCGCATCGATCCGGTGGCGATCGCCGGTTCGACGATCGCCAACGCCACGTTGCACAACCAGGACTACGTCGACAGCCTGGAGCTGGCCGTTGGCGACACCGTGGCCGTGTCCAAGCGCGGCGACGTCATCCCGGCGGTGGAGCGGGTGCTGGAGAAGGACCCGGCCGGCGATCCGGTCTGGCGCATGCCGGCCGACTGCCCGTCGTGCGGGAGCGCCCTCACCGTGCAGGGAGCACACTCGTTCTGCCCCAACGGCGCGTGCCCGGAACAGGTGCGCGGCCGGCTGCGCTTCTTCGTCGCCCGCGACCAGATGGACATCGCCGGGCTGGGGCCAGCGACCATCGACCTGCTGGTCGACCGGGGATGGGTCCGCGACATCGCCGACCTGTACCGCTTCGACCCGGAGAAGCTCCTGGAAGAGGAGGGATTCGGCGAGAAGTCGGTCGCCGCGCTCGCGGCCGGCATTGAGGAGAGCAAGGCCAAGCCATTCGCGATCGTCCTACCGGCGCTGGGGCTGCCGGAGCTGGGGCCGAAGGTCGCCGAGCTCCTGCTGCAGGCGGGGTTCCGCGACATCGACAGCCTGTACGCGGCGGTCGACGCCGGCGACCCGGAGGTGTTCACCGGCATCGACGGCATCGGCGAGCGCACCGCGGAGAGCATCATGCGCCAACTGGGCAAGCCGGATCCGCTGACCGGCTCGCGCATGGCGACCTGGCGAGCCACGCCGCGCGGCCTGATCGCGGCGCTGCGCGCCCGCGGTCTGCGGTTCGCGGTCGATCCCACCGATCCGGCCGAGCCGGACGGCGACGGCGAGCAACCCTTCGCCGGCCAGACGTGGTGCATCACCGGATCGTTCGAGGCGTTCAAGCCGCGAGCGCGGGCCGCGGACGAGATCCGCGCGCGCGGCGGCACGGTGACCGGCACCGTATCGGGCGCCACCACCCACCTGCTCGCCGGCAGCGGCGGCGGCAGCAAGGTGACCAGGGCCGAGGAGGCAGGCGTCGAGGTCGTCGACGAGCAGACGTTCCTGCGCCTGCTGGGGCGCTCCCCGGACCCACCGGCATGATCCTGGCGATCGACATCGGCACCACCGCGGTCAAGTGCGCTCTGTTCGCTCGAGACCGAGACGCGGGCGGAGCAACCGTGCCCGGCACGTGCATTACCGTCGGGCGCGCACCGGTGGCGGAAGGGGTGCGGGAGGAGACCGATGCGCACGTCTGGTCGAGCGCCGTGCAGGAGGCGATCGCGCGCTTGTCGAGTTCGGCCGGAGCCGTGACCGCGTGCGTGGTCACCGGCAACGGGCCGACGTTGATCCCGTGCGATGCCGCCGGCGAGCCGGTGGGTCCAGCGCTCACTTGGCTGCATGGCCGCGCCCGGCAGGAGGCGCGCGAGGTGGCCGAGCGGACCGGAATCACCGTGGATGCCTCCTTTCCCTTGCCCAAGGCGCTGTGGCTGGCCCGGCAGCGGCCGGCGACGTTCGAGCGCTCGGCCTGGCTGCTGTCGTGCGCGGAGTGGGTGGTGTTCCTGCTCACCGGATGCGCGCACACCGCGATCGGCGCCCACGGCGTCGACCGGTTCTACTGGTCGAGCGAGGCACTGACCGCAGTCGGCCTGGCCCCCGGACGCTTCCCGCCGTTCGCCGTTGCCGCCGAGGAGATCGGGCACGTCACCAAGCGGGGGGCCGAGCGGTTCGGCATCGCCGCCGGCGCCCGCGTGTACGCCGGCGCCGCCGACTTCCAGATGGCGCTGATCGGGTCGGCCACGGTCTGTGCCGGCCGCACCTTGGACCGTAGCGGCAGCTCCGAGGGCATCAACCACGCCAGCCCCGTGCCGGTCGACGACCCGCGCCTGATCGTCGCGCCACACCTGGTCGACGGGCTGCACAACCTCGGCGGCGTGACGTCGGCCAGCGGCCGCGCGCTGTCCTGGCTGGCGCAGTCGGCGGCGCCGAGTCCGGTGGAGGTGAGCGCGGCGGTGGAGCGCGGTGCCGCCGCGCCGGCCGGAGCGCGGCGCGCCCTGTTCCTGCCCTACCTGTCGGGCGAACGGACCCCGCACTGGAACGCGGAGGCATCCGCCGCCTTCCTGGGACTGACCCTCCGGCACGGCTGGGACGAGATGGCGCGAGCGGTGCTGGAGTCGGTCGGGTTCGCGATCCGCCAGATCATCGCCATCCTGGCCGAGCACGGGTGCCGCGTGGAGGAGCTGACCGCATGCGGCGGCCCGGCGCGCCACGACGCGTGGAACCGGATCAAGGCCGACGTCACCGGCGTGCCGGTGCGGACGCTCGCCAACCCGGAAGCCGACCTGGTCGGCTGCGCATGCGTGGCCCTCACCGCCGAGGGGCACTTCGAGGATCTGGCAACTGCGGCTGCGGCCCTGGTGCGGCCCGGCCGCGAGTTCGAGCCGGACCGCTCGCTAGCCGACCTGTATGCCGAGCTGTTCGACGCCTATCAGCGTGCCGGCAACGCGCTGCAGCCCCTCTACCCGCACCTCGGCGGAGGTTCCCGCGCAGCCGGCGAGCCGTAAGCAGCGTCATCAGGCAGGCGCGGACGCCGGATGACCCCCGCCATCGTCATCAACGTACCCAAATCACGTCCTGGCTGCGAAAACAACGCGTTGTTTCTTGAGTTTCACGGTTGATCGCGCAGGTTCGCTGAAACGTGGACGGCGGGGCCGGACGCTACGGAGCCCAGTTCAGGTCGGGCTCGAAGGGGTACATCGGGCGGCGTCGATGCCGGTATTCGAACGCGGTCATGTTCGCGGCGGTGCTGCCGGGCGTATCGACGCGAACGAAGGACGGGCAGACCTCGCGGTAGGCGGCGAGCGGCGCGTTGACCCCCTTGGCGACGATGAAGCGAAACGTCTTCGGGTCGATGCCGAAGTCGGTGAGCTGGTGCAGGCTGAACGGCACCATGCGCTTCGAGGTCAGCATGATCACGAGGCCGGTCGCGCTCTCGACGACCGCCGTGCGCCCCTGGTCGTAGTCGTGGACGCCGCCGTGCCGGACCTCCGGTTCATGGAAGCGGCCGTCGCACAGGTCCAGCACCCGGCATTCGACCTCCAGCGCCTCGCCGTGCAGGCGGTCGGTCTTGCCGCCGATCCGGAACGACCGGACCGACCCGCGGCCGGCGGCCTCGGCAGCCGCGACCGACTCCGGATCGTAGATGCACGTGAACGAAGGGCCGGAACCGCGCCGGTGGAGCTCGGCAGCCAGGGCGGTAGCGTCGGCGGCCGATCCGCCACCGACGTTGTCGCCGACGTCCAGCAGGCAGACCGGGGGCGCGAGCCGTTCGGCGCGATCGACCGCGTCCGGGACGCCGGGCAGGTCCACCTGCAGCTCTGCCCGCATGTCCCACAGCTCCCGCGCGATCTCCCCGGCCGCCTGCTCGGCAGCCAGCGAATCGCCGTCGGCGACCACGGTCACCGCGGAGCCCATCTCGGCTACGTCGGCGTAGGGGAACCCCAGCCAGAGGCTGGCGGTGAGGATCTCCGGCCGTTCGCGGATGGCCTCGATCCGCTCCACGAGCGCGCTGAGTGGCGGCTCGTCCGTGCACTGCTTGTCGATGCTGATCGCCACCGGCGGAAACACGGCGGCCATGTGAGGCATGACCGTCCCTTTCAGTCGACCGACGAGTAGCCGCGCCGCTTCCAGACCGCGGTCCCACTGATCGACGTGCGGATTCGTCCGGTAGGCGACGATCGCGTCGACCGCCCCGGCCATCCGTGCCGAGAGGTTCGCGTGGGGATCCCCGGTGGCGACGATCGGGACCTCGGCGCCGACGAGCGAGCGGACCGCACCGAGCCAGTCGCCGTCCACGTCGCGCACGCTCTCGCTGACGGCAGCTCCGTGCGGCGCGGCCAGCAGCCCGTCGAGCGGAAGATGCGACCGGATCTCCGCAAGCAGGCGGCGTTTCAGTTCCGCATAGGCGCCGGAGGAAATCAGCCCGTACGGCAGTGCCCGGGCGCCGAACAGCGGAACCGCCTCCGCGGCCGCCTCCTCCAATCCGGCGAGGAAACCGCCGAGCTCGTGCCGGGTACCGGCGACCGCGTCCCGCAAGGAGTCGCCCGCCGCCAGCAGGTTGCCGCGAAACGCGTCGATGCCGGTCGGAGCCTGGATGAAGGTGTTGGTTTCGTGCTGCAAGGCGACGATCCCGACTCGCATGTGCCTGTCTCTCCCTGCTCCCGTGTCCGGGCCATGTTAGCGTGCGCCATGGCACGTTCACCGGGCAGGCATCCCAACGTCCTGCTCGTCATGAGCGACCAGCACCACGCGGGGATCATGGGGTGCGCCGGAGACCGGGTTGCCCGCACCCCGAATCTGGACCGCCTCGCCGAGGAAGGTACGCGCTTCCGCGACGCGTACTGCACCTATCCGCTGTGCGCCCCGAGCCGCATGTCGTTCATGACCGCCCGCCATCCCCACGAGCTGGGTCTCTTCGACAACGAAGGCCACCTGGGCAGCGACATCCCGACGTTCGCGCACGCGTTTCTCTCTGCCGGATACGACACCGTCCTGTCCGGACGCATGCACTTCGTGGGTCCGGACCAGCGGCACGGGTATCGCGATCGGATCGTGGGCGAGGTGAGCGGGTCAGCGTACCTGGGTGCCGGCTGGCGACTGGAGAGGATCCTGGGCGACCTCGCCGACACGCCCGGCATGGGCCTGGCGGGCGTGATCAAGAGCGGGCCGGGGCGCACGGGCTATCACGCCTACGACGAGGAAGTCACCCGAGCGACCGTCCGCTGGCTCGGCGAGCGCGACCGCGGTGAGCACGGCAGGCCGTTCCTGCTTACCGTCGGCTATGTCGCCCCGCACTGCCCGTTCGTTGCGCCCCCGGACGACTTCCGAGCCCATCGTGACGCTATCGGCTACGCGGACCTTCCGCCGCCGGACGACCACCTGCACCCGGTCAACGCTGCCAGGCGCAGGCGCTGGCAGATCGACCCTCCGCCGCCCCGCGACGCGCAGTGGAGATCACGGGTGGCCTACTACGGCCTCTGCAGCTTCCTGGACCGCCAGGTCGGCACGATCCTCACCGCACTGGCGGAGAGCGGGCTGCGCGAGCGCACCATCATCGTCTATTGCTCCGACCACGGGGAGATGCTCGGAGAACACGGGATGTGGTGGAAGAGCACGTTCTACGACGGGGCCACCCGCGTGCCGCTCATCGTGTCGTGGCCCGGCCACGTCCCGGCCGGCCAGGTGCCGGCCGAGAACGTGAGCTTGCTGGACCTCGGACCGACGCTGCTGGATCTGTGCGCCGTCGATGCCCTTCCGGGGGCCTCGGGAAGCAGTTTCCGCCGGCTGCTGACGGGAGACCGCGCCGCGTGGAAGGACACGGCGATCGCCGAGCACGCCGAACGGGGATCCAAGGTCGCGGGCCGCATGGTCCGCTCCGGCGACTGGAAGCTCAACTACTACCACGGCCTGCCACCGGAGCTGTTCCAGATGCAGGAGGACCCCGGCGAGACGAACGACCTGGCAGGCAGCACACGGCACCGGGACGTCGAGCGGCGGCTGACGGAGTTGGCCCTGACCGACTGGGACCCCGACGACATCGCCGCCCGCATGCAGCGGCGGCCCGAGGAGCTGTCCCTCATCGGCACGTGGGAGCAAGCCGCACGGCCGCCGGAGCCCGATCCGCCTTGGTTCTCCGGGGAGCTGGAGAACCACGTCGACACCGGCCCGACCGGTCCCCTCCTTGACAACCCAAGCGGCCCGGGAGATCATCGGACGCCCTGATCGCCAGGATGGTGAACCTCCAACCGGAACCCGCACAGCCGTGATCGCCGGGCGCGCGGGAACAGGCATGCGCGGCGTTGCCGCGGCATCCGTCGCCCCCGCGGCAGCGCTCCGCCGCAGTTCCCGCGCGCGCACCACGGCGAAACTGCGCAAGTACGCCGGCATCTACATCCTGCTGCTCATCCCGCTCGCCTACCTGCTGGTGTATCGCTATTACCCGATCGTGCTGCAGGCGGTGATCGCGTTTAAGGACTACAAGCTGTCGGCGGGCGTGTTCGGCAGCGAGTGGATCGGCCTGGGGAACTTCCGCGAACTGTTCGACATCCGCGACATCGAGCGCGTCTTCGTCAACACCGTCTACATCAGCGTGCTGCGCCTGGTCGCGGGGTTCTTTCCGCCGATCGTGCTGTCGATCTTTCTCTACGACCTGCACTCCAGCACGCTGCGGCGCATCAGTCAGACCATCCTCTACATCCCCCACTTCTTCTCCTGGGTGATCATCTACGCCATCGCCTTCGCGCTGTTCACGAAGACCGGCATCGTCAACAGCGTCATCGCCGCTGTGGGCGGGGAGCCCAAGGACTTCCTGGTGAGCACGGCCGCGTTCCGGCCGCTGCTCATCGGCTCCGGCGTCTGGAGGGAAGTCGGCTGGGGCACCATCATCTACCTGGCCGCCCTGTCGAACCTCGACCCGGGTCTGTTCGACGCGGCCAAGATCGACGGCACCGGCCCCCTGCAGAGGATCCGCTACATCACCCTGCCCGGCATCAGGCCGGTCGTCGTGTTCCTGCTCACCCTTTCCATCGGCCGCCTGTTCCAGTCCACGGGCGTGGAGCAGATCCTGCTGTTCTACTCGCCGGCGACCCTGGAGGTGGGTGACGTGATCGGCACCTGGGTGTACCGCCAGGGACTCACCAAGCTGCAGTACAGCCTGGGCACCGCGCTCGCGTTCATCGAGTCGATCTTCGGCCTGGTGCTCATCCTGGGCGTCAATGAGTTCGCCAGGAGGCGGCTCAAGGTCGGCATCTGGTGACCGTCGGCACGGGGGCGGCCCGGTGAAGCTGCAGGGCACGGAGCTGAGCTACCAGATCGGGGTCATCTCGGTCGTGGCGCTGGTATCGCTCACCTCGTTCTTTCCGCTGTTCTACGTGGTCGTCCTCTCCTTCGTCAGCGAGGCGGAGTGGGTCAGCAAGGGAGGCATCCTCCTGTGGGTCGACCGCCCCATCCTCAACGGCTACCAGACGGTGCTGAAGAACCCGATCCTGTTCCACAGCTTCTTCGTCAGCGTGCTCCGCGCCCTGTCCGGGACGGCGCTCGGCGTCTTCTGGGCGATGGTCACCGGCTTTGCGGCATCGCGAAAGGACATGATCGGCAGAAACGTCCTGATCACGCTCGTGCTTGTCACGTTTCTCTTCAGCGGTGGGCTCATACCCACCTACCTGGCCGTGTTTCACACGCGAATCTACAACACGTTCCTGGCCCTGATCGTCCCGGGCATGATCGGCGCGTGGAACGTCCTGGTCTTCAAGCAGTTCTTCCAGAACGTCCCCGGCGAGATCGAGGAGTCGGCCGACATCGACGGCGCCAGCCAGATCACCATCGCCTTCAGGATCTACGCACCGATGAGCAAACCCGTCATCGCCGCTCTCTCCCTGTTTACCGCCGTCGACCTGTGGAACGAGTGGTTCACGGCCCTGGTGTTCACCAAGGACCAGGAGCTGCGGCCGTTCATGCTGTACCTGCGCAACATCTTCAACATCGCGAGCAATCCGTTCGCCGGCGGACAGCTCCTCCTGGATCCCGCGATCCGGTCTACGCCGGTCAGCGTGAAGATGGCCGTAACGGTGGTGGGGATCGTTCCGATCATGTGCGTCTATCCGTTTCTGCAACGCTACTTCATCAAGGGGGTGTACACGGGATCAGTCAAGGAATAGGGCAGGCGTTCGGCCAGCCGAATCCACCTGGCCGAATCCACCTGGCCGCATCGACCTGGGAAGGCGGGGGAGCCTTCCCGCAACGAAGATCACAGGAGTATCGTGATGAAAAGAACCTCATTCGTGGCCGCCACGGTCGCGACCTTCATGGCACTGTCCAACTTCGCCTGGGCTTCAGGCGAGGAGGAGGGAGCCGCCGACCAGGTGCCGGAAATCGAGCTGATGTTCGGCGGCTGGGTCAACCAGCCGACCGACGAGAACGACCCGTTCCGCGCGTATCTCAACGAGACCTTCGGTGTGGACATCACCATGAACAACACCGCGGAGTTCAACAACGAGATCCTGACGCGATTTGCCACCAACGACCCGCCGGACATCGTCAAGTTCAGCGCCGGCGCCATCGGCGAAGCATTCCTCACCCAGCTCTACGACGAGGGCTTCCTGCTGTCGGACTGGAACGAGTACGCGTCCAGCCTGCCGACGTGGATGGAGTACATGGACGATTACGCGGAGGACTACCTCACCAGAGACGGAAAGCTGACCGCGCTGTCGACCGCCGGCCCGCCGAACATCTGGGGCTTCCAGATCCGCAAGGATTGGCTGGCGAACCTCGGCCTGGAGGTACCGACGACGGCCGACGAGCTCATGAGCGTCGCCCGCGCCTTCACCTACGACGACCCGGACGGCAACGGCGAGGACGACACGTGGGCGCTGACGTCGGCAGGCAACGGCCAGGGCGTCGGCGAGATCCGCAACCTGAAGCTGATGTGGGGACCGACTGACTTCTACATCGCGGACGGGCAAGCCTCTCACTACGTCGTCGACGGAACCGAGCATGCGTTCCTGGACTTCATGCGAGCCGCCGTCGCGGAGGGCGTCATCGAGCCGAACTGGTACACGATCGCGTGGAACGAGCGGAAGGCGCCGCTCTTCCAGGGCGTGCTGGGCACCGCCTGGTATCCCGGCGTGCTGGTCACCGAGTTCGTCAACGAGGGGGGCCGAACCGTCGAGGAGTCGGTGGACCTCTGGACGCACCTGCCGATGCCGAAGGGACGGCCCGCGGGAGGCAGGCTGGCCGCACCGCGGTTCTTCGACCGCATGTTCACCCTGTCCCGGCAGGCGGAGGAGGATCCCGTCAAGCTGGAACGGACCCTGGCGCTGATCGACGGGGTCGCCTACCCGAATCCCGGCTACTACGCGATCCGCTGGGGCGTCGGCATAGACAAGGGAGTTCAGCACGAGCTGCCCGGCGGCTACACGGCCATCATCGCCGGGCCGGGCACGGAGCGCTACCGGTCGGTCGAGAACTTCCTGGGCGCCGCCGACTGGGGCAACTGGATGTCGACCCGCGCCGATTTCACCATCTTCACGCCCGCGACCAGCGCGGACGATCTCCCGGCGACCGTGTTCAGCGAGATCGAGTTGAACAACGGCGCGCTGGCCGAGGAGACCTACGCGCCCGATGCCTACTTCCTGCACCTGGACCAGTCTGTCGTCGGGGAGCTGGACACCCTGGTCGCGGAGTTCGAGTACAAGTACATCATCGGTGAGACCGACGACTACGAGGGCTTCATGAACGAGTGGCTGGCGGCCGGCGGCCAGGAACTCCTGGACGAGGCGACACGCCAGTTCAAGGCGCTGGGCATGATCCAGTGACCGACAACTGAAACGATCGGCGATTGGGCACCATTGCCGACGGTAGAACTCCCGAGAGCGCCGGCCGGATGTACGGTCGGCGCTCTCTTTCGGACGGTCGGTCAGACCAGGAAGGAGGGATGCGAGACGTGGGTTCCGCGGTGAGGCTCACCTGGGCGTTCGAGAACCGCGGCTTCTCGGTAGCCGCGGAGCGCGGCGGCGCGATGGCGCTGCAGGGTGCCGGTGGCTCGGTGGAGGTCGACGGGAGCACGCTGCACCTCGCGGATGCCGAGGTCAGCGCGTCCGCCCCCGGCGCCGAGAGCGGTGCGATGACCGAGTTCCGGTTCATCGCGGCGGATCTGGTCTGGCGGTGGGAGGCGGTCCCCGACGGAGCGGCGATCGAGCTGACCGCGACGCTCCACAACGCCGGCGCCCATCCGGTCGCGATCGGCGACTGGAACGTGCTGGACCTGCACGCCGGCGATGGCGCGGCCGTGCGTGTCGGCGCGGACCCCGGCAACGTGCGCTTCTTCGCGTGGCACCCGTGGGACATGCGCGTGGAGTTGCTGGCGGCCGGCCGGCACCACTCCGACAACCTCTGCCACCTCTTTGATCCGAGCACGGGAGAAGCGCTGGTCTGCGGATTCGTCACCGTCCACCGGATGGTCGGCAGGCATTCGCTGTCCTACGGAGTCTGTCCGAGTGGCGCGTCAGCGCCACCTCCGACAGACTCCGTAGAGGGAGGTGGGGATGGGCCAAGAACGGAGCCGGAGGCGACGGTCTTGGGGCGGCGCGAGGCCGGCGACGGCGTGGCGGAATACCGGGCGACGTGCGAGGCCGGCGGCGTCGAGTTGCCGCCGGGCGCCTCGATCACCTCCGAGAGGCTCCGCGTGGGCATCTTCGACGATCCGTACGACGCGCTCGTGGACTGGGCCGAGGCCGTCCACCGCATCTATCGACCGGCGTATGCCGACGACCCGCCGGTCGGCTGGTGCGGCGGCGCCTGGATCGATGCCTTCAGCGAGGAGGAGGACTGCTGGGAGACCGTGGCCCTGGACAACGCCGACGCGCTGCGCCAGAAGCTGCGCGGCTTCGACGTCCGCTACCTCTGGACCAGTCAGACCAATTTCACCGACGGGATCCCGGGCGACTGGCTGCGCGCGGACGAGCGGCAGATCCCGAGCGGCCTGGAGGGGTTCTTCGCGAAGCTCACCGAGCGGGGATTCGTCCCCGGCCTCTGGGTCGCCCCGTTCTGGTTCTTCGCCGAGGCGAAAGGAGCGCTGGAGGAGAACCGCGAGAATCTGCTGAAGGACCGGAGCGGCGAACCGATCTGCGAGCGGCGGAGCTGGGAGTTCGACCTCCACTCCGATCCGGACGATGCGCCCCGGCTCCGCCAGTACTTCCTGGACGGCTCCCACCCGCGGACCGCCGCGAATGTCCGCCGCATCTTCGCCGCGTACCGGGCGCTGGGGGTCCGCTACTACATGCTCGACTTCCTGGCGGTGAAGCAGGGTGCCCGGCTGCACGATCCGACCCGCACCCCGCTTTCGGCAGCGCGATCGATTCTCCAGGTCATCCGCGATGCCGCCGGCCCCGACACCCACCTGCAGACGGCGGTCTCATCCACACCGGGGTACGTGGGGCTGATCGACGCCGCCCGCGTCGGTCGCGATTTCGGCGAGGGGCGGCCGCTGTTCCCGCCCTACAACAACTGGCGCAATGCCGTCTACGCGCTGCACGACCGCCACTTCGGCAGCATCGAGTACCTGGTGCAGAACGCCGCGGCCAGCTTCTTCACCCACCGCCGAACCTATCTCAACGACTTCAACCTCCTGACCGTGGACAAGCCGGTGCCGCTCGAGCACGCGCGGGTCGCCGCCACCGTGTTCGGCCTGGGCGGCAGCCCCCTCATGCTCGGCGACGACTACCGCCGGATCGATCCCGAGCGGTTGCGCCTGGTCAAGCTCTGCCTTCCCCGCACACGGGGCGTGCCGGTCCCGGTCGACCTGTTCGACGACGTCCGTCGCGGACGCGTGCATCCGGACGGGTACGCGCGGATGCTGAAGCTGGAGATCGACACCGGCTGGGACGAGTACACGCTCGTGGCGGTCTTCAACATGGACGACGAGGCGTATGCCACCGACGTCTCGTTCGCCCGCCTGGGACTGGCGACCGCGTCGGCGTACCGCGTCTACGAGCTCTGGAACGAGGAGTACCGGGGGACGTTCAGGAACCGCTTTCGCGCGGTCGTGCCCCCGTCGGCGTGCCGGCTGTACCGGATAGCGCGGGCGCGCCCGTACCCCTGGCTGCTCGGCACCGACCTGCACGTCCAGCAGGGCGCGGTCGAGATCACCTCCCTGTCGTGGGACGAGGCGAGCATGACGCTCACCGGCACCGCCACCCGGCCGGCCGGCGAACGCGGCAACCTGTTCTTCCTGATGCCGCGCGGCATGAGCTTGATCAATCACGGCGAGTCATTTCTGATGAAGGAGGTACTGGACATGAACGTCGTCATTCGCAGGCCCGTCCTCTTCGGCGAGGAGGGCGCGACGTTCGAGCTACGCTTCAGGCCGCGCGGCACGCCGTACGTGTCGCGCAAAGGGTGGCTGCCGTACACCACGGAGCAGGAATGGCTGGAGTACGCGGAGCGGCACCGCCGGCCCGGTGATACGCGAGTATTCGAATGAAGGAGCAGCCGATGCACCAGGTAACCGACGACGAGAAGTTCCTGTTCGACCTGCAGGGGTATCTGATCCTGCGCGGGGCGATCGACCCCGACCTGATCCGGGCCCTCGACAAGGCCGTGGTCGAGAACGAGTCGATCGACCACGACGAGAGCTGGGCGGAGGGGCTGCCGGTGGTGACGGCCGCGCACTTCACCAAGGACACCTGGGTCGACCACCAGATCCGGCTGAACGGCCTGCCGCGCCTGGACCCGGTCTTCGACGAGCTCATCGCCCATCCGGCGCTCATGCCCTACCTCACGGAGTTCATGGGCGAGCCGCAGCTCGTCAACACGTGGTCGATCTCGAAGTACGCGGGGCGCGAAGCCTCGGGCTGGCACCACGGGATACCGACCGAGCAGTACACGGTGCGCGACGGCGTCATCCGCTCGACCATGGTGAACGTCGCCATCATGCTGACCCCGAACCACCCGGGCGACGGGTGCTTCATCGTCATTCCGGGTTCGCACAAGAAGAACTTCGAGCTGGACAAACGCTGGCGGACCGCCGGGCTCGATACGCCCGGATCGGTCGAGATCACCGGCGATCCGGGCGACCTGATGATCTTCACCGAGGCGCTCACCCACGCCGGCGCCGCGAAGACCAGCTCACGGCGGCGGACGACGCTGCAGTACAACCACGTCCACCGCCAGCGCGGCAGCGCGATGTGGGACCATCACAACGCCCGCCACTACTGGATGCCGCCGTCGATCCGGGCGCGCTTCAACCCGGCGCAGGAGGCGCTCACCCACTGGATGGCGTACTCCATACCGGACCGGTCGGTTCCGGGAGCCGAGAAAAGCGACGACTGAGCTCAGCCTCCCGGCGGCACCGCCGAGAGCGTGGCGATCATGTCGTAGTTCGCCTGCCGGGTATGGAACTCGCCGACGGTCCTGAACGCCCACTTCCGGTAGAACGCGATCGCCCGCTCGTTCCGCTGCCGGACGCCGCCGAGCAGCATGAGGCGCCGCCGGCCGAGCCCGCGCAACCAGGGCACCAGGTGGGCCATCACCGCCGAACCGACGCCCGTGTCCTGGTACGCATCGGAGACCGACGGCGCCAGGTAGGCGTCGGTGCGGTCGTCCAGCGGCGTCCCGCGCGCCGCATAGCGCTTCACGTCCGCGTCCTGCATGCGCAGGCCGACGATGAAGTAGGCGATGATCCGCGCGCCGTCGCCGTCCGCCACGGTCACCACGAGCCGCACGACCTCCGTGTCGGTTCGCGTCTCCGTGCAGAGCCGGTCGGCGGTCTCCTGGTCGAACCGGTGGGGTCCGTAGAGGTCCCGCGTCCGCGGTGACAGGCGCGCGAAGTAGGCTCCGAGCAGCGCCGCGTCGTCATCGCGCAGGCAGCGCAGCGTGGCGCCGCCCCCGGAGCGCAGCGCAAGGGTCGCCCGCAGGTCGGGCGGCCGGTCCGTCTCTCCTGCGGTCACGGCGAGCTCGCCCGATACCACTCGCGCTTCGGGTCGAAGAACCCCTCGTCGAGTGAGGCACCGAGACCTGGGCGCGCCGGCAGCGCGACGTGACCGTCGGCGACCTGCGGAACCTCGTCGATGAGCTTGGGGTACACCGTGTGGAGGTGCGCCCGCACCGTCTCCTGCAGCACGCAGTTGGGCAGCGCGGCGTTGAGGTGGATGCCGGCGTACAGCGTGAGCGGCCCGGTGCAGTCGTGGGTGCTCACCGGGAGGTTGTAGGCCTGCGCCATGTCCGCGATGCGCTTGCCCTCGGAGATGCCGCCCACCCAGGTGGGGTCGATCATGATGTAGTCGGCGGCCCGCTTCTGGAGCACCTCCGCGAAGTCGGGCCGGGTCAGGAGCATCTCGCTGGCGCTGATCGGCATGCGGCTCTGCCGCCGGAACTCGGCCAGCATGCCGATGTTGTCCATCTTCAGGATGTCCTCCAGCCACAGCGGCCTGACGTCCCGCAGCGCCTCGGCGATGCGCATGGCGGCCGGGAACTGGAAGTGGGCATGCCCGTCCACCAGCAGCTCCAGGTCCCAGCCGACGGCGTCGCGCATCGCGCGCAGCGGCCCCATCGCCTCCTCGATGGCGGACGCGCCGATGAGCGCCGGTCCGCCTTCGATCGCCGCGCGGTCGAACGGCCACACCTTCAGCGCCGAGTACCCCAGCTCGACCAGCTCCGTGGCGAGTGCGGCCGGCTCATGCAGCGCCATCCAGGTGTCTGCCAGCGGCCCCGGCTCGCCGATCGATCCCATGCCGGGCCAGCCGTGCGCGCCGCTGCCGGCCCCGTAGCTCGGGTGGCCGCAACTGTTGTAGACCCGCACCCGCTCCCGCACCGGCCCGCCCAGCAGGCGATGGACGGGCTGGCCGGTCGCCTGGCCCAGGATGTCCCACAGCGCCAGGTCGACGGCCGACAGGGCGCGCAACTCGGCGCCGCGCACGCCGAAGTTGGCGGCCCGCTCGTACAGGAAGCGCCAGTGGCTCTCGATCGCCAGCGCATCGGCGCCCAGCAGGCGGTGGCGGAACCAGTCGTGGATCACCGCCTCCACGGCCTCGGGCAGGTAGTAGCTCTCGCCGCAGCCGACCAGCCCCTGGTCGGTATGGATGCGGCAGAAGATCAGCCCCTGAAACAGGTCCGTGGGGCGATAGGTCTCGATCCGGGTGATGCGGAGTGCCGTGTCCGGAGCCGGCAGCGGCGGCAGGTAGCCGGGGTTCACCGCGGGTCGCTTTCCGGATCCCGGCCTCGCATGGCACGCAGGCTTCCGGCGTTCATCACGAACGGGCCGCCGCCCGCGGAGACCTCGTCCAGCCGTGCCTTCTGCTCCGGAGGCAGGCGCCAGCCGACCGCCCCCGCCGCCTCGTCGACGTGCTCCGGCAGGTCGGGCCCCAGGATCGGCGCGCTGAGCGCCGGATTCGCCAGCAGCCAGGCGATCGCCACCTGCGCCGGCGTCTTGCCCAGCTCGCGGGCGACGTCGACCAGGGCGGCGATCACCGGCTCGGCGTAGGCCAGGACCCGGTCCGCGTCGGCGCTGTCGCGCCAGTGGCTCTCGGCCGGCAGCGGCCGGCCCCTGCGCACCTGTCCGGTGAGCAGGCCGATGGCGAGCGGGCTGTAGGTCATGAGCCCCAGGCCATGCCGCTCGCACAGCGGCGCCAGGTCGTACTCGGTATGCCACCGGTGCAGCAGGCTGTACTGGTACTGGAGCATCGCCGGCGCGGCCAGACCCTGGCGTTCGGCCGTCCAGAGCATCTCCACGACCTCCGCCGCGTGGTGGTTGCTCACCCCCACGTACCGGGCCTTGCCCTGACGGACCACGTCGTCCATCGCCCGCAGCGACTCCTCCAGGGGCACGGTCGCGTCAGGCTGGTGCATGAGGTAGATGTCCACGTGGTCCAACTGCAGGCGGCGCAGGCTTCGGTCGATCTGGCTCAGGATGTAGTCACGCGACAGCCCCCGCTCGGACGGCGCGTCGCCCATCGCCTGGCCCACCTTGGTGGTGATCACGAGCCGGTCACGCCCGCCCAGGCGCTTGACGGTCCGCCCCAGGAGCTCCTCGCTCCATCCGCGGCCGTACACGTTGGCGCAGTCCATGAAGTTGATGCCGCGCTCGACCGCCCGCTCGATCGTGGCCATGCAGTCCGCATCCGAGAGCCCGCGGCGCTGACGGCCACGAAACGCCACGCCGATGCAGAGCGCCGACGCGCGGATGCCGGTCGTGCCGAGCTGCCGGTACTCCATCGACCTCATCTTGACCGTCGCCGGACTGTCGTGTCACGGGCGCACGCGGTGTAGGGTCGGGACAGTCTGCTGGGCGGACCGCGACGCACGAGCGTGGTTTCAAGTCCGCCACAGCAAGTCATCAATTCCTGTTGCGACAAGTGGACTCTTATGTCAAGTTGTCGCCATGAGATTCGCCGAGTTGGCAGCCCGGGTACCGTCGAACGGGCTGTTCAGGACGGGGCAGATTCTTGCCGGGGAGCGTTCCCCCGCCGATCTCCGAAGACAATTGCACCGGTGGACCCGCAGCGGCCGCATTCTCCAACTGAGACGCGGGGTCTACCTTCTCTGTGCGCCGTACGCGAAAGCGTCCGCCCATCCCTTCGCGATCGCCGGGGCGCTCAAGAGAACCTCCTACGTGAGCCTGCACTCGGCCCTGGCCTACCACGGGATGATTCCGGAGTTCGTACCCGTCACCACCAGCGTCACGAGCGGCCGGCCGGAGGAAGTCGACACCCCGAACGGGCACTTTCAGTTCCGGCACGTGAGCACGCGAATGCTGTTCGGTTTCTCGGAGGTCGAGATCGCTCCCGGACAGCGAGCGCTGCTCGCCTCAGCCGAGAAGGCGCTGGTGGACCTGCTGTACCTGACGCCGCACAGCGATCGGGAAGCCTATCTGCGGGAGCTTCGCGTGGAGCCCGCCGAGTCGTTTGACCGGGAGACCGTGCGCGAGACCGTCCAGCGCGCCGGATCGGGCAAGGTCGAGCGCGCCGTGCGGCTGCTGCTCGAACGCTGGGACGACGAAGCGGTGGAGGCATGAAGTCCATGCTCATGGACCTGCTGGCGGAGGAGCCGGACCCCTTCCAGGGACGGAGCACCGCCCGCGAGTACCTGCAGGCGCGCATTCTCCTCGCCCTGCAGGACCACGGCGCGTTCGCCGACTGGGCGTTCGTCGGCGGTACGGCGCTGCGCTTCCTGTACCGGCTCCCGCGGTACTCGGAGGACCTGGACTTCACGCTCCTCGCCGCGGGGCGGGACGCGCGGTTCGAATCGCTGATGCGATCGGTCCGCATCGATCTGACGGCCGAGGGATACACCGTGGAAATGACGGCGCGAACACGATCCGCGGTTGCCATCGCCATGGTCAAGTTCCGCGGGCTCCTGCATGAGGCGAGGCTGTCGCCGCATGCGAGCGAGGTACTGGCGGTCCGGGTCGAGATCGATACCAATCCGCCGGCCGGCGCCGAGTGCGAAACGAGCGTGGTCCGCAGGTTCGGCATGCTCAACCTGCTGCACCATGACCGCGCATCGCTGTTCGCCGGCAAGCTGCATGCCGTGCTCATGCGCGGCTACACGAAAGGACGCGATCTCTACGACCTGGCCTGGTACCTGTCCGATCCGGAGTGGCCTGCCCCGAACCTGCGGCTGCTCAACAGCGCCCTTCGCCAGACCGGCTGGGCCGGCGCGCCGGCAACGCCGGCGACGTGGCGTGAGGTCGTCGCCGACAAGCTGCAGTCGGTGGACTGGAGCGTCGCACGAAGCGATGTCTCTCCGTTTCTGGGGCGACGACAGGATGCGGGTCTGGTCGATCGCGACGTTCTTCTGGGGCTTCTGAGACAGCGAAGAGGGTCGTAGCGAACGGCGCCCGGGCTCAGGCGTTGGCCGCGTCGCGGCGGAACGCCCAGCCGGTGAGGCGGCGCTCCAGCCAGGCGAAGGCGGCGTACATGCCGATGCCTTCCACGGCGAGCGCCCACAGGCCGGCGAACACCAGCGGCACCTCGAAGTTGGCCTGCGCGATCAGCAGCATGTGGCCGATGCCGACATTGGCTGCCACCGTCTCGGAGATCACCGAGCCGACGAACGCCAGCGTGATCGCCACCTTCAGGGAGCCGAAGAAGTACGGCAGCGCGCGCGGGATGCCGACCTTGAGCATGATGTCCCGACGGTGGGCTCCGAGCGCGCGCAGTACGTCCTCCAGCTCCGGCTCCAGGGTCGCCAGTCCGGTGGCGACGTTGACGACGATGGGGAAGAAGGAGATCAGGAACGCGGTGAGGATGGCTGGCGGCGACCCGATGCCGAACCACAGCACCAGGATCGGCACCACGGCCACTTTCGGGACGCAGTTGAAGCCGATCATGATCGGATACAGACCGTTGTAGATGGTCTTGGACCAGCCGATGATCAGGCCGAGCAGCAGGCCGAATCCCACCGCAATGCCGAACCCGGCAAGCGTCGTCCACAGGGTCTGCAGGGAGTTGACGAACAGCGCGCGGCGGAACTCGGCGAAGGTGGAGAGGATCAGGGTCGGCGGCGGCAACACGTAGGAAGGGATACGGAACACCCGGCAGACCGCCTCCCAGAGCAGGAAGCCGGCCACGGTCATCACCCACGGCGACAGCTTCTCCCGCCAGCGCATGCGCACCGCGGCGGCCGGCTGCGCGGGCGCTTGCGGAGGTGTATCGGCCGAGGTCGACATCAGATGACCCGATGGCGCGCGATGTGGTCGCGCAGCTCCTGGACGATGGCGACGAACTCGGGCGTGTAGCAGTCCTCGGGCTCGCGCGGCCTTGGCAGGTCGATCGACCGGGTGACATCGATCCGCCCCGGGCGTGCGCTCATCACGTGCACGGTATCGGCCAGGAACACCGCCTCGCGCAGGTCGTGGGTGACCAGGATCACCGTGAACCGCTTGCGCTCCCACAGGTCGCGCAGCACGCACCACAGCTCCTCGCGCGTGAACGCGTCCAGGGCGGCGAACGGTTCATCGAGCATCAGCAGGTCGGGTTCGTGGATCAGGGCGCGGCACAGCGACGCCCGCTGCTGCATGCCGCCCGAAAGCTGCCACGGGTAGTGATCGCCGTACCCGGACAGGCCCACCAGCCCCAGCAATTCCTCGGCCGCCGCCTCGTACTCCGCACGCCGCGAGCGCAGGCGGCGCCGGTGCGGCTGCACGATCTCCATCGGCAGCAGGATGTTGTTCAGGGTGGAGCGCCACAGCAGCAGGGTCGGGTTCTGGAACGCCATGCCGACGATCTTCAGCGGTCCGTTGACCGGCTCGCCGGCCACGACCGTGTCGCCGGCGCGGGCGGGGAGCAGGCCGGACACCAGCTTCATCAGCGTCGACTTGCCGCACCCGCTCGGCCCGACCACGGCGGCGAACTCGCCCCGGCCCACCTGCAGGTCCAGGCCGTGCAGGACGAGCGGGGCGGCGGGGTCGCCGCCGTAGGTCAGGCTGATGTCGCGCAGCTCGACAAACGCGTCCTTCTGTGTGCGTTCGCTCCCGCCCGCCCCCACGGCGGCGCTACTGTAGCATCCGCTCCGATGCGGCCGGCAGATACTCGTTCGTGAACACGTCCTCCGGTGCCGGCGGCGCCATGGAGAACTCGTAAGTGACCCCGATCTGCTCGATGGACGAGGCAAACCGCGCCGCGTCGACGCTGCCGAAACCGTGCTCCTGTACGTACGCCGTGTTGACGTTGTCGGCGATGGACATCTCCAGACGCTCCAGCTCGACCGGTTCCTTGGCCACCAGGTTGCGCTCCAGCACGTGCTTCACCGCGGCGGCCGGATCGGCCACCGTGTCCTGCCAGCCCCTGATGGTGGCGCGCACGAAGCCTGACACCGCGTCCGGGTTCGCGGCGGCGAACTCCGGATTGACGATGATCGTGTTGCCGTACAGGTCCAGCCCGTAGTCGGTCATCAGGAACACGCGGATCTCGTCGGGCGGCACGTCGTTTGCCTTGAGGTTGAGGAACGAGGAGAAGGAGTAGCCGGTGATGGCGTCCACCTGGCCGGCCACCAGCATCGGCTCGCGGACCGGGAAGCCGACGTTCTCGATCGTCACCTTGCTGGCGTCGATGTCGTTCTCCTTCACGAACGCCTTCCACTGCGCGTAGGCGCCGTCGGGAGCCGGCGCGCCGAGGATGCGCCCCTCCAGGTCGCGCGGCTCCTCGATGCCGGTGCTGGCAAGCGTCACGATCGCGAAGGGCGGCGCGTCGTAGACCATCAGGATCCCCTTGATCCCCACGTCCGGGTTCTGGTCGCGGAACTTGATCAGCGAGTTGATGTCGGCGAAGCCGAACTGGTAGACGCCGCTGGCGACGCGCGGGATCGCCTCCAGCGAGCCCTGGCCGGTGTCGATGGTGACGTCCAGGCCCTCCTCTTCGTAGTAGCCCTTGTCGTCGGCCAGCAGGTAGGCCGCGCTCGGCCCCTCGAACTTCCAGTCCAGCGAGAACTTGACGGCGAGCTGATCGGCGCCGGCGGCGCCCGCCCCCAGCAATGCGCACGCGACGGCGGCCAGCACCAGCGCGGCGCGATGGAATGTCTTCATGAAAACCTCCTATTGGTAATGGCTACCAAGCGTATCACCGTGGCCGGCACGCCGCATCCCTTGGAGCACGCGAAGATGGGCGGATTCTACTCCGTAGCGGATGCCAGCCGGCGCAGGCAGTCGATTCCGTAGATCAGCGCGCGCGGCAGGTGAAACGGGTCCTTGACCGCCAGCCCCTTGACCGCGACGCCGGCCGGCCGGCCGGCGCGATCCAGGTTCTGATGCCAGTCGCCCGCGGCCGCTGGAAACCGGCTGAAGGCGTAGTCGTGCACCCGCCAGTACCACTCCATCAGCCACTCCTGTCCGGTGAGCTCGAAGAAGCGGAGCAAGGTCACGAACGCCTCGGTGTGCGGCCACCAGACCTTGGCATCGGGCCGGTGCCAGCGCGGCGTGCCTCCGGTCAGGTGGCACGCCAGATAGAGCCCGCCGAGCTCGTCATCCCAGCCCCGCTCCAGGCTCCAGCGGATCACGTCCATCGCGGCGCGCAGGCGCTCGGAGCGCCGCGGGTGGCCGCGGTAGACCCGCTCCATGAACCACATGGACTCGATCGCGTGGCCGGGCACCAGCGTGTTGCCGACGTCGTCATCCCGGTAACGCCCTCCCGGCAGGACGAACTCCAGCAGCGCCTCGAGCTCCGGGTGCATGTGCCAGGCGAACACGCGATCGGCAAGCTCCACCGCCCGCGCGCACAACGCATCGTCTCCGGCGATGCGGCCGACGTGGTCGAACACCATCGCGAACATCATCCAGACGCCGTGCGCGGCGAACGGCGGCGGAATCGGGTGCGGCTCCGTCGGCAGTTCCTCGTGCCGCTCCAGCAGGCGATCGAGCCGGCGCAGCGTCTGCAGGGAGGCGTCCAGTGCGGCGCGGTCACCCGTAGCGCGCGCGTACTCGCCCAGTCCGTAGGCGGCGAAGCCGTCGACGTAGACGCTGGCCGGCGGCCGCGACACGCTGCCGTCGCGGTGCAGGGCGAAATGCCATCGGCCGTCGTCGTCGCGACCATGACGGAGCAGAAACGCCGCGATCGGCCCGGCGATCTCCAGCCACGCCCGATCGCCATCGAAGTCGTTGTACAAGCTGGCGAAGGTGAACAGCGCCCGTCCCTGCGACCACAGGTACTTCTCGGTCGAGGTCACCCGCCCGTCGTCGGTCATGACGTTGGTGACCCCGCCGTGCTCGCGGTCGATCGCCCGCTCGACCCAGAACGGCATCACGTGCCGGATCAGGTGCTCGCGGTAGAAGCGCAGCAGGCCGGGAAACCCGGCATCACGCAACTCTGCGGTTGCGGGGATCATCCCGGCGGCTGCTCTCTCAGCGCCGCGGACCGACCGGCTACTCGGTCTGGGTCAGGGCGAGCTGGATCGCGTCCGGCAGGCGCTGGACGACCCGAGAAGCAATCAGGAACTCGCGGGCGCCGTCGACATCGGCGGCATGGAAGTCCTGGTCGTACGGGATCAGCCCCACGTCGATGCGCTCGGGAGGTCCGGGGTCCAGCACGTAGCTGATGCGGATCGTGGGGTCGCCCGAGGGGGGGGCGCCGGGCAGCTCCAGGTCCGCGAGCAGTCCGATGATCTCCTGGTACAGCTTCTTGGCGGGATCCTCCGCAAGCGCGGCGCCGTTCAGGGTGAAGGTCTCTTCCTCATCGTCCGACGCGGCGGGAATCACGTCGAGCGTATAGGACTCTTCGCCGATCTCCACGGTCACCAGGTCGATCGCGGTGATGTTGACCAGCGCCAGGAAGCGGCTGACCAGGTCGAACGGGACCACGTCCATGAAGCGCTGCACGTCGCGCGCGTCGATGCCGTAGATCTTCGGGTCCTGGGCCTGCTTCACGTACAGCCGGTCGCGGCCGTAGCCCGAGCCGAACTGCAGGTGCAGGACGCCCCGGCCGTGGTTGACGACGATCTCCATGCGCGGCGGCGCCAACCCGTAGGAGGCCGGGTCGTCGGCCCGGTCGGCGATGAACTCGTCGACGCGGATGGCCGACGCGGCGTTGATCAGCTCCTCGACCTTCTCTCCGTCCGCGCCGCGCTGCATGGCGTAGGGCTGAACCATCACGTCGCGCGACATCACGTGCGGCATCCCGTGCGGCTCGAAGTAGCGGACGATCTCCGTGGTGCCGTGGTCGTTGACCACCATCAGCCGGTTCACGGTGGCGGTCTCCACGCGCGGCAGCCGGCGCACGCGCAGGTCCTCGATCGTCCACGCCATCTGGTTCTTGTTGTTCTGCCAGACCGTGAACACGCGGGGGTCGCCGTCGATCATGATGTAGTCGGTGTTGCGGCTCGGCGTGCGGTCGCCGAACGTGACGGTGCGCTCGGTGCCGTCGGCCAGCTTGATGCGGCCGACGATGTCGGAGCGGTCCAGGCCGTAGATCGACAGGTCGTCCGGATCCTCGGCGATCACGTCGCGGGCCCAGAGCCGGGCGAACATGGACACGATCGTCAGGATCCGGTTCGGGTCGAGCTCCGCGTCCTCGTGGCCGGGCACGACCCATGCCTCGCCCTGGCGGCGTAGCGACAGCTCGGTGTCGGGCGTGCGCAGGTCGATCTCAACGATTTCCTCGTCCGGGACCTGGTGCACCTTGACGTTGTCGTCCGGGAGCGGCGGCAGCGGCGGCGGCGGACGGTTGATCAGGAATACGTACGCCCCGACCAGCGCCGCGACCGCGACGCCGAAGACGGCCAGCAGGATCCCGCGCTTCACCGCCGCGCCCCTACAGGTGCCGGCGCCGCAGCCAGACCACCAGGCCGGCGCCGAGCACGATCAGCGGCACCACCACGACGACCGCGCCGGTGAAGATCCAGGTCGACAGGCTGTTGAGCCGTAGCGGCAGCATCAGCGTGAACTTGGGGCGCACCGAGATCGTCTCCTCCCGCTCGAAGACCCAGTTGATGCTGTTCACGATCAGGTCGACGTTGCCGGGAAAGGACTGCTGAAAGTCCCCGCGGAGAAAGAAGGCGGTGGACAGCACGACGATGCGCGTGTCGTCGCCCTCGACGGTCGGCGCGGGGTCGGTGACGGCGACGCCGAGGTGGAACGGTCCGCGGGGGTCGCCTTCCTGAGGCAGCAACTCGCCGCTCTCGGTGGTGATGATCTCGGCGCGCGCGAACGCCTCCGCGGAGCTCTGCAGCAACGGCTGGATCTCCAGCGAACGGCGGCGCACCTCCAGCTCCTCGATCCACGCCGGCGCCGGCATCAGGACCAGCCGCCGGTCGAGCGAGATGGGCGAGGTGATCGGGTGGCTCACCACTTCCGGTACCAGCAGGTTGGGCTGATTCGGCAGGTGGCGGCGCGCGTCCTGCTCGAACACCCACTCCTGGCGGAATTGCACGCCGTAGCTGCGCAGCAGGCCGTTGAGGTTCGCCATGTCGACGTCCGTGACCTTGCTGAGCGCGAAGATCGCCTTGCCGCCGCCTTCCAGGTAGGTGCGCAGCTTGGCCACCTCATCCTCGGTGTAGTCGGTGGTCGGCGCGGTGACCATCACGATCGTCGCGTCGTCCGGGATCGCTTCCACCTGCTGCAGATTCAGGTCCTCCAGCGCGAAGTTCTCGATCTCCAGGATCTGCCGCAGCCCAAGGGCGGTGACGTTCTGCTCGCGGTGGCCGATGATGGAATAGATCTTGGGGTCCTGGTCGGAGGTCACGAACAGCAGCGCGGAGGTGACCTGCTGCTCGACGTTGAGCCCGATCTGGCGGTTGTTCTGCGTGAGCCGTAGCGAGAAGACGCTGATCACGCGGTGCTTGTCCTCGGTTGCCACCACCAGGTCACCGGCCCGCAGGCCACCCTCGTCGTCGAAGCGGTCGGCCTGCGTGGGACTGCGCTCGGGGTCGAGGGTCTTCACGGTGATGTTCTTCGAGCGGTCGGCGTAGAGGTTGAGGATGTCGTCGATCTCCGGATTCTCGTCGCCCAGGGCGTAGACGCCGTAGATGGTTACCGGCTCCTCGATGCCGTCGGCCACCTGCCTGGACTGCTCGGACAGCGAGTAGATGCCGCTCTCGGTCAGGTCGAACTCGATGTCGAGTTGGTCGACCACCAGGTTGACCAGCACCAGGCCGGCGACCGCGATCAGGGAGACCAGCGTGGCGTAGCCGCCGTAGCGGACCTTCTTCTGGTCCTTGAAGTCGAACGACATCAGATCCTTGAATGCCATCGTCCCCTCCTCAGGCCCAGCGCCGCTTGTCGATCATCCGCACCGTCAACAGCAGGAAGAAGGCGCTGAAGGTGAGGTAGTAGACGATCGGACTGAGGTTCAGCAGGCCGCGGGCGAACGTGTCGTACCGGTCCACGGGCGAGAACCACACCAGGAACCGGTTGATGAAGGTGTCGTAGAAGGTGATGTCCACCAGCACGATCACCACCACCGCGGCCGCCGCGACCAGCGCCGCCCCGGCCGTGACGATGATGTTGCGGGTGGCAAGGAAGGTGAGCCCGGCCACGCCCGCCCCCAGCGCCGCGGTGAAGATGATGCCGGCCGACTGGTCGGCGGGGATCAGCCGCTGCAGGCCGGGCATCACCCACATCAGGAACAGCGCCACGAAGGTGACGATGGACGCCACCACCAGGCTCTCCGTGGTCGAGGAGATGAAGCAGCCGACCGCCACGAACGCCGCCGCCAGCAGCAGGAACCCGACGTACGCGGTGACGATCTCACCGGCCGGCAGGTCGCCGAAGAACGACAGCGCGACCGGATAGGTCACGGTGATCAGCAGCATGGTGACCAGCACGGTCATCGCGGCGCCGAACTTGCCCAGGACGATGTCGGTGAGCTGCAGCGGCACGGTCAGGAGCAACTGGTCGGTGCGCAGCCGCCGCTCCTCCGTGAACAGCCGCATGGTGAGCACGGGGACGACGAAGATCAGCATGAAGCGCATCTGCGCCAGCACGCCGCCGAACAGCGGGCTGCGCGGGAACAGGATGCTGAAGGTGGCGGTGATGCCGAACAGCACCAGGAACAGGCCCATCGAGATGTAGCCGAAGGGCGATTGGAAGTAGGCGCGCAACTCGCGCCACCAGATGGCTGCCACGGCTATGCCTCCTGATCGGAATCGTCTTCGGTGAGCTGCAGGAAGATCTCCTCCAGCGTCACCTCCAGCGACCGCATGCCGAACAGCGGCAGCTTCGCCTTGGCGAGGGCGTAGAAGATGGCCTCCCGTGGATCCGCCTCACCGGTGTCCACCTCCAGGTCGACGGTGCCGATGGCTTCGCTCTGCCCGGTCACCCGTACCGATTCCACGCCGTCCACGCCCTTGAGCGCCGCCTGGGCGGCGTCCGCGGCGCCCTTGATGCGGACGGAGAACCGGCCTGATCCGGCCAGCGCCTTGCCCAGGTTCTCGGCCGTGTCGCTGGCCACGATCTTGCCGTGGCTGATGATGATGATGCGCTCGCACACCGCGGACACCTCCGGCAGGATGTGGGAGCTCAGGATGACGGTGCGCTGCTCGCCCAGCGTCCGCACCAGATCGCGCATCTCGATGATCTGGTGCGGGTCGAGGCCGATGGTGGGCTCGTCCAGGATGAGCGCCTTGGGGTCGCCGACCAGCGCCTGTCCCAGGCCGAC
Source organism: Spirochaetia bacterium (assembly GCA_965202935.1). Lineage (GTDB taxonomy): Bacteria > Spirochaetota > Spirochaetia > SZUA-6 > Bin103 > CATQHW01. Next base: position 5,379,481 of record OZ241879.1, on the reverse strand, counting down.
GCGCTGCCGGTAGCCCTTCGACAGGTTGCGGATCAGGCGGTCGGCGACGTGCTCGATGCCGACCGAGCGCATGATCTGTTCATTGGCGTCGTCGCGTTCCCCGCGGTCGACGCCCTTGACGCGCGCGACGAACCGCAGGTAGTCGCGGACCGTCATGTCGACGTACAGGGGCGGCAGCTCCGGCAGGTAGCCGAGCGTGCGCTTGGCGCCGATCGGATCCTCCAGGACGTCGATGCCGTCGACGGTCACCGTGCCGTCGGTGGCGGACAGGAAGCCGGTGATGATGTTCATCGTCGTCGACTTGCCGGCGCCGTTGGGGCCGAGAAACCCGACTACCTCACCGGCTTCGACGCGGAAACTGACATCATCCACGGCCGTGTGCGTACCGTAACGCTTGGTGACGTTGGTTACCTCAATCATCGCCTCAAACCGTACTCGGTGTGGTGTTGATGAGCGCCGGCATGCGGCACTCGTATGCCGCGGGCCGGCCGACCACCTAATATATAGGAAGATGGCTGGAGAGGGGCAAGGCCCTGCCCGCGAGCGCTACCTCGTGTCGACGATCTGCCGCGGCAGCCGGCCGGGCGAGCCTTCCGGGCACCTGCACATCGTCGACCTGGAGCAGGGCGTACAGGGCTCCTGCCCGGTGCCGCCGTGCGAGCACCTGCACCGCGAGCCGAACCCGCGCGGCGGCATCCGCGGCGGGCGCGGGCTGGCCACCGACGGGGACACCGTGTACGTCGCCAACGGCTCGTCGGTGCTGCGCTTCGATCGCGGCTGGCACCGGCTCGCCGAGATCGGCCATCCCTGGTGCGGCAACGTGCATGACATCGCCCTCGACGACGACCGGCTGTGGGTCTGCTCGACCGCCAACGACGCGCTGGCCGCGTTCGACCCGGCCGGCCGCCTGACCGACCTGGTGGACCTGCGGCCGGCGGCGGAACTGGCCGGCGACGGCTCGCGCTTCGCGGCTGCCGTCGACTATCGGGATCCCGCCGGGTACCCCCTGGCGGCGAGCAACCTTCTGCATGCCAATGGTGTCGCTTTCGACGCGGACGGCGCACCGCTGGTTTCGCTCGGTCGGTCGGAGGCCGAAGGCGATGAGCGCCGCCGCGGGCTGATCGCGCGGGCCGACGGGCGCGGAGCCGCGTTGCCGGTCACCGACGACGTCCCGGTGCCGATCCATAACGTCCTGCCGTTGGCCGACGGCACCGTTGTCACGCTCGACACCGGCGCCGGTGAACTGCGCACCCTTGGCGCCGACGGCACGGCACACGGCTCCTGGGCGGTCGCACCGCCGGCCCCGCATGGATTCCTTCGCGGCCTCTGCCCGACCGGCGACGGCCTGCTGCTCATCGGCGAGCGCAACCGCCTGCTGCTGGTCGATCTGAGCGTGGCGTGCCTGATCCGCGAGCTCACCCTGAGCCCGTCGCCACGCGAAGCAGTGTACGCGATCGCGCCGTTGCCGGCCGGATTCCAGTCACTCCCCGCGCGGCTGTCCGTGGGCTGACGAGCGCGCACCGCGGTGCCGTCACCCATCGACGTCGCAGCCCTCCACGCACGGTACGACGGCTACTGATAGCGCAGCAGACGCGGGCTGCGGAACCCGATCCATGCCGCCAGCAGGATCAGCAGCACCCCGAAGATCACCAGCGCCATGCGCACGCCGAGCAGCTCGGCCAGCGCCCCCGCGGGCAGCGCGCCGGCCGGCGTAAGCCCGAAGTTCATGGCGTAGATACTCACCACCCTGCCGCGGTACTCCGCGTTGGCCGCCTCCAGCAGCAACGCCTGGTTGAGCGCCCGCCGCAGCGCGTCGCCGATTCCGACCATGACCGTCAGCCCGACCGCCACCGCCAGCACCGGCACCGTCCCGACCAGAGCCAGTCCCAGGCCGCTCGCCACCGCCCCGCCGATCAGCAGGGCGCCGCGCCAGCGGCGCCCGCTCCATGCCACGTAGGACGCGCCGACGATCGCGCCCAGGCCGATCATGCTGGACAACAACCCAAGGGTGCGCGGACCCTGATCGTACACGTCGACGACCAGCACCGGCAGCAGGAACCGGTACGGCATGGCCAGCACGGTGAAGGCGATCGCCACGACGATGAGCGCCACCAGCAGGCCGTCGTTGCGCACGTACCGCAGCCCGGCGCCGATGTCGCGCAGGAACGACCGCTTCCCGGATGACGTCGACGCGCTCGGGCGCGCCGAATGGCGCACCAGGCTGGTGCAGAGGACGGCGAGCAGATCGGAGGCCAGGACCACGACATACACGCCGAACGGACCGATCGCGTCGTACAGCACCCCCGCGACCGCCGGACCCAGCAGGCCGGTGACGCTGAACGACACCGACACCAGCGCCACGGCGTTGCCGGCCAGCTCCTCGCCGACGATGTCCGCGATCAGCGACTGGCGCGCGGGCACCACGAAGGCGAACGCCACCCCCTGGACCGCGGATGCGGCCAGCAGGTGACCCCAGACGACCACGTCGAGCTTGATCGCCACCGCCACCGAGGCCGCGCTCGCGGCGATCAGGAGCTGCCCGATCTGCAGGATGCGCTTTCGCGGAAACCGGTCTGCCAGCGCCCCGCCGAACAGCGACAGCGTCAGCATGGGCAGCGCGAAGCCCATGCTGACCAGCCCCAGGATGAACGCCGAGTCGGTCAGCTCATAGGCCAGGTAGCTCGCGGCGATGAACGTGGCCTGGTTGCCTCCCATGACGATGGAGTTGCCCAGCCACAGGTAGCGAAAATCGCGGTGGCGCATCGCGCTGAAGCGCGACGCCCACCCGGACGCGAAGCGCATCGAGTTGAGGCCGCCTCACCATCCGAGCGCGTAGCCGATCACGGCCCGTGGCGACACGCCGCCGCGGATCACGCCGTGCCCGGCGTCGATGCGGACGGCCATCGGCTTGCCGTGTCCCCACGGGCCGGTCATCCGCACTTCGTGTCCGCGCCGGCGCAGCTCCTCCAGCACGCCGGCGTCGATGCGGCTCTCGGCCGACACGCCCAGCGGGTAGGAGCTGCGCGGATAGAACGACGAAGGAAAGTGCGTGGAGTGCACGGTCGGCGCCTCCAGCGCCTCCTGCAGCGGCATGCCGAACACGGCGTGGTTCAGGAACACCTGCAGCGTCCATTGGTCCTGGCCGTCGCCGCCGGGCGTGCCGAACACCATCTCCGGCCGGCCGTCGCGGGTGACCAGGCTGGGCGTCAGCGTGGCGCGCGGCCGCTTGCGCCCCGCGGCGGCGTTGGCCCGGTTCGCGTTCAGGTAGAACATCTGCGCGCGGGTGCCGATCGGGAACCCGAGCCCCGGCACGACCGGCGAGGAGCCGATCCAGCCGCCCGACGGGGTGCATGCGACCATGTTGCCGTCGGCGTCGATCGCGTCGCAGTGCGTGGTGTCGCCCATGTGCGCGTGGCCGGCGCCCGACCCCGCCTCGCGGCCGGTGATGCCGAGCGCGGCCCGGTTGTCCGCCGCCACGTCGGCCAGCGGCAACCCCTCGGCTCCCAGCGGTCCGGCAACCAGTTCGGCCGAGGCCTCGTCGCCGATCGACGCGCGGCGGGAATCGGCATAGCCGATCGACAGCAGCCGCTCCAGCGGCACCCGGTCGTGGTCCGGATCGCCGTAGTAGGCCTCTCGGTCGGCGAAGGCGAGCTTGGCGCACTCGATCACGGCGTGCAGGTAGTCGGCGGAGTTGTGGCCCAGCCCCTGCAGATCGAAACCGTCGAGCAGGCGAAGCTGCTGCAGGAAGACCGGCCCCTGCGTCCACGGGCCGCACTTGTGCACCTCGACGCCGCGGAACTCGACGCTGCACGGCGTCTCCGCCGCCGCGCGCCAGGCGGCCATGTCGTCCATGGTCAGCAGGCCGGCGTGCTCCTCGCCCGTGGCGTCGAGCACCGGCTCGGCGACGAAGCGCACGATGCGCTCGGCGATCGGTCCCCGGTAGAAGGCGTCGCGTGCCGCCTCGATGCCGCGTTCCCGCCCGCCGCCGGAGGCATCCTCGGCGGCCACCATCGCCCGCAGCGTCGCCGCGAAGTCCGGGTTGCGGAACCGCTCGCCTGTCCGCGGGATGCGCCCGTCCGGGCAGTAGATGGCCGCCGTGGAGGGATAGCGCTCCAGGAACAGCTTCGCCTTGTCCTCGGTGCTGCGGCTGAACGCCGGATAGACCGGAAACCCCTGTTCGGCCAGCTCGATGGCGGGGGCCAGGATGTCCGCGAAGCGCAGGCGCCCGAAACGCGCCACCGCGCACGCCCAGGTGTCCACGGTGGCCGGCACGCAGGCCGGCAGGAACCCGTCGCCCGGAATCAGGTCGATGCCGTGCTCCCGGCACCAGTCGATGGTGAGCGCCGCCGGCGAGCAGCCCATGCCGCTGATCGCGTACGGCTTGCCCTCCGCGGCCGAGTAGACCAGGGTCGGCGCCTCGCCGCCGATGCCGTTCGCGTACGGCTCCAGCAGGTTCAGACAGATGCACATCGCCGCAGCCGCGTCGATGGCGTTGCCGCCGCGCTCCATGATGTGCGCGCCGGCCGCCGTGGCCAAGTAGTGCCCGGACGTGACCACGTAGTGGCGGCCCATGATCTCGGGGCGGGTCGTGAATGCGCTCATGCTCCTACCTCGCTTTTGAGCTCGTTCTCATTTGTCCGCAGCACAGGAGCGGACCCGAGAAACGCGCGTCGGTACCGCTCAAGCGAGGGCGCGCAGGAGTACGCCGCGCACGCGCTCGAAGTGTTTCTGATTTCGGGTCGCCAAACCGAGCGAATGCTCTATCGCCGTCGCAGCGATCAACGCGTCCGGGAGGCGAATGTCGCACTCCCGACGAATCCGGCCGGCTCGTTCGGCGATCGGTCATCACGGCTCGGCGTCATCGCTTCCGTATCGGCCCCATACGTCTCTGCGAGCGCAGCATCGACATCGGCGTGCTGGGTCGCCAAGTACTCGTCGAGGGCGCGCCGAATCACCTGTGCCAGCGTCAACCCGGTTGTCTTGGTCAATACGTCCAACCGTTGCCGTTGCTCGGCGGTCAGATACACCTGCGTCCTCGTCGCGGACATACAGCGCAGCATACACCATGAAGCAAACGCCGCGGTCCGGCGCTCACCGCGGCTCCGCCGGCTTCAGATCCTGCAAGAAGGCGGCCGCCTCCCCGGCCGCCGCCGAGATGTTTTCCTCGATGGTGACGCCTGACCGCTTGCGCGGCATGTAGCCGTGGTTGCCGTCGGTAATCCAGGCGATCTTGATGCGTTCGGGCAGGCCGAAGCCGGGCACCTCGTTGCGGTCGCCAAATGGATCGCGCTCACCCTGCACGATCAGCGTTGGCGTGCTCAGGTCACCCAGATGCTCGGTCCGCATCCGTTCCGGCTTGCCGGGCGGGTGAAACGGATAGGCAAAACAGACCAGGGCGCGCACGCCGCACTCGTCGGCTACCAAGCTGGCCATGCGTCCGCCCAGCGAGCGGCCGGCGATCGTCAGCCGCCCCGGATCGCCCAGCGCGGCGATCACCGACCGCCACGTGTCCAGAAGTACGTGGTCGGGATCGGGCCGCGAGCGACCGGCGGCCATGTACGGGAACTCGAAGCGGACCACGCGCAGTCCGTGAGACGCGAGCTCGCGCGCCAGCGTGACCATGGCGATGTGGTGCGCCCCCACCCCCGCGCCGTGCGCCAGTGCAACGGGTGGCCCGTCGGCAGGGCCGTCGAACAGGAGTTCGGGGGTCGAATCGGGCACGCGCGTTACGCCGCGAACTGGCCGCTGGCCAGCAGCACCAGGGTGCAGGCGCGGATCACGGGGATCCCCCTTTCCCGAAGGCGCCGCTCGATCAGATCGGACTCCGTGCCCGGATTCAGGATCACGCGCCCCGGGGCAAGACCGATCATCTGCTCAATCAGATCCTCTCCATGGCGAGGTCCCACGTAGACGGTCAACGTGTCGACCGCGCCGTCGATCGCTGCGAGGTCGCGGGCGGCCGGCAGGCCCTCGATCTCCTCGTGGGCGGGATGGACCGGGATCACGTGATGACCGTGCTGACGCAGGCGTCGCACCGCCTGGTTGGAGGTGCGGTCCGGCTTCGGGCTGGCCCCCAGAACGGCGACGCGTTCGATACTCATGGCTCGCCTGCAGGGTAGCACTGTTCGGCGTCACTCCGGCTCCCACTCGTCGAAATAAAGGTCCTCGAAGATGCCCGCTCCCATGTTGACCTGCGCATGCAGCCGGGAACCAGGACGTATGTTCTGCCGTATGTGGTGAGGAACGTCGCTGAAGCAGAGCTTGACCGCTTGATGCGGGTTCCACGCGGGCACGACTACGTGGCAACAGTCGCCACCCGGCGACACGTCGTGCACCCTGACCAGGGTTCGCCACCCCTTCCTGGCCGGCTGAGAGGAGCCGGCGAGTTCATCCCGACAGCGGAGCGTCACGGGAGCGCGGCGTTGAGGGCGTCGCGCAGGTCTCGCGCGGCCGCCGCCGGATCAGGAGCGGCGGCGATGCTGCGGGAAGCGTTCACGACCAACAGTCCGGGCTCGCATCCCGCCGCGGCGACTACGTCTGCGGGGTCGCCGCCCTGCGCGCCGACGCCAGGGACGAGCAGCGCCGTCCGGGGAGCGAGCGAGCGCACGCGGGCGAGCTCGGCAGGCGCGGTCGCTCCGACGACGAGCCCGACGTTCGCGCCCCAGGACGGCATCTCGGCGGCGAGACGCTCGTACAGGAGCTCTCCGCTCTCGAGGGTCGCGTTCTGGATGGTAACGGAGCCGGGATTGGAGGTGCGGCAGAGGAGGTAGACGCCCCGGTCCTCATGGGCGAGGAAGGGGTCGACGGCATCGCGCCCCTGGAACGGGTTGACCGTGGCGGCGTCGAAACCCCAGACATCGAAGAGGGCACGGGCGTAGGCGGCGGCAGTGTTCCCCACGTCGCCGCGCTTGGCGTCTCCGATGACGGGGATACCGTCCGGGATCGCGTCGATGGTCGCTTCGAGGGCGCGCAGTCCTGGGATGCCGAACTGCTCGTAGAAGGCGAGGTTCGGCTTGAAGCAGGCGGCGTAGGGAGCGGTCGCCTCGATGAGCGCGCGGTTGCGGACCGCGACCTCGTCGGCGGGCAGGTCGCCGGGCACGTCGAGGCCGACGCAGACGAAGCTGCCGGCTTCTCGGCAGCGGCGGGCGAGACGCTCGACGTAGGAACTCATCGAGGCGGCGTCAGCGTAGCACGCTGGCGTGCCGCGGCGTGCCGCGCTCCGCCTCGGTTAGAATGCGGGCAAGGAACTGCTGAACCGATGAAGATCGAACACATTGCGCTGAATGTCCCCGACCCGGCGGCGATCGCCGACTGGTACGTCGCCAACCTGGGCATGCGGATCGTCCGCCAGAGCGGGGCGCCTACCCATACCACCTTCCTGGCCGACAGCGACGGCGAAACCGTCCTGGAGCTGTACCGCTTCGACGCGGCGCCCGTGCCTGATTACGCCGCTCAGGATCCGATGGTGCTGCACCTGGCCTTCACCTCCACGAACGCGGTCGAGCAGGCCAGGGAGCTCGCCGCGGCCGGCGCGCAACTCCACGGCGAGCCGCGCGCCACCGGCGGCGGCGACACTCTGATCTTTCTGCGCGACCCGTGGGGCATCGCCCTGCAGCTTGTGGAGAGAACCGAGCCGCTCCTCGGGTGAGCAAAGCGAACCTCGCCCGAAGGGTGAGCGGAGCGAACCCAGACGCTCCGCGGATAAGCAAAGCAGACCGCGGGTGACCGCGAGCCGACGGCCGATCGCGCTAGGCGCGGTCGGACACCTGCTGCTGGAGATCACCAACAACTTCCTGCCGGTCACGTACCCGCTGCTGATCCCCCTGCTGGGGCTCTCGTTCACGCAGGTGGGGCTGATCGCGCTGGTGCACTCCGCCTGCGGCACCCTGCCGCAACCGTGGTTGGGCGCGCTGGCGCAGCGCTGGGGACCGCAGCGGATCATCGTCATCAGCCTGGCGTGGTCGGGGCTGTTCATGGGCCTCATCGGTCTGACCGGCTCGTACTGGCTGGCGCTGGTGCTTGCCGGGCTGGGCGGCTTCGGCGGCGGCGCGTTCCATCCCGCCGGTGCGATGAGCGTGGCGCGCATTGCGGCAGGACCCAAGGGACGGCAGCGGCGCGGGGCTGCCATGTCGCTGTTCTCCGTGGGCGGCAACCTGGGCTCGGCGCTGAGCCCGGCCCTGATGGCCGTGGCGCTCGGCCTGTTCGGCCTGCCCGGCACCGGCGCCGCGGTGGTGGTCGGGCTGGGATCGGCGCTGCTGGTGTGGCGGCTGCTCGCGCCACGGGCGCTCGCGTCCGGCGGCGATGCGGCCGCGGACGACGCTCTGCCGGGCTCCGAGCCATCTCCGTCACCGGCGCGGCCGCGCGCGGAGCGCCGGGTCTATCCCGTCCTGCCGCTGGCCCTGATCGTGGTGTTCGCGATGTCACGGAGCTGGTTCCAGCTTTCGATCACCAGCTTCCTGCCCACTTGGACCGCCGAGTCGCTGGGCTCCACGGCCTGGCCGCTGGTGCTGTTCATGGGCTCCGTGGGCGCGGGCAGCCTATCGGGCGGCCGGCTGTCCGACCGCATCGGCCGGACCCGTACGCTTCTGGGCGCAGCGCTCTTGACCATCCCCGCGCACCTGACCTTCATCCACGGTTTGCCGGCGGTGCAGCTCGCCGCCGTGGCCGTGCTCGGCGCCGCCCTTGGAGCCACGCTGCCGGTGGCCATCGTCATGGCGCAGGAGCGCCGGCCGCATGCGACCGGCGTCGCCGCCGGACTGGTGATCGGGTTGGGCGGGTTGCCGGCCGGCATCGGTGCGTCGGTCACGGGGCTGCTGGCGGACGCGTTCTCGCTCGACGCAGCGCTGCAGTGGACGGTGCTGGCCCTCGTGGTCGGCGCGCTGGCCGTTATCGCCCTGGCGTACCTGGAGCAGGATCGGGGCCGTCCAGCACCTCGGCACACGCCTCGCGAAACACCGCAAGCGACTCCCGCAGCGCCTCCTCGGTAATCACCAGCGGCGGGGCGATCTTCACGCACTCGCCTGCCACCCCCACCGGCGCGAACATCAGCAGGCCCCGCCGGTAGCAGGCCTGGACGATGGCCGCCGCCGTGGCGGCGTCGGGCTCCCGCGTGCCGGCCGGCCCCGGGCCGGGGCGCATCACCTGGATGCCGGCGACCAGCCCGCGGCCGGTCAGGCACGCCAGCGCCGCCGAGTGCGGCGCGACGATCCGGGCCAGCTCCTCCATCAGGATGCGCCCGAGCGCCTCGGCCCGCTCCACCAAGTGCTCACGCTCGATGAGGTCCAGGTTGGCCAGCGCGGCCGCCACGCCGATCGGGTTGCCGGAGTGCGTGGAGGTCATCGACCCCGGCGGGTACAGGTCCATGATGTCGCGACGGCCGATGACCGCCGCCAGCGGCAGGCTGGAGGTGATTCCCTTGCCGCACGTGATCAGGTCAGGCGTGACGCCGTAGTGCTCGAAGCAGAACATGCGGCCGGTGCGCCCGAAGCCGGACTGCACCTCGTCGAAGATGGTGACGATGTCGTGCTCGGCCGCGAAGGCGCACAGCGCCTGCGCGTAATCGGCAGGCAGGAAATCCGGCCCGACCCCTTGGTACGACTCGGTGATGATGCCCGCGATCTCGGCGGGCTCGACGCCGGACTCGGCGACGGCGGCCAGAAATCCCTCGAAGGAGGTGTCCGGGTTCTTGAACCCGTCCGGGAACGGCACGCGGAGGAAGGTCTCCCCCTCCCCGCTCAACCACTCGTGCTGGGCGGCCATGCCGCCGGCGAGCTGCGCGCCCATCGTGCGGCCGTGGAACGCGTTGCGGAAGGAGACGATCACGCGCTTGGCCGGCCCGTGCCGTCGCAGGCCGCAGGTCTTGGCCAGCTTGATGGCCGCCTCGTTGGCTTCGCTTCCTGTGGTGACCACGAACACCGTGTAGTTGCCGGGATCGGGGGCAAGCGCCTGCAGGCGGGAGGCGAGCTCGGCGCGCCGTTCGTGCGGGAACACGTAGGCGGACAGCAGCGGGCGCGACACGGCTTCGGTCACGGCGTCGCGGATCTCGCGGCGGCCGTGGCCGGCGTTGGTGATCAGGACGCCGGACGACCAGTCGATCCAGGTGTTGCCCCAGCGGTCGGAGACCTGGAAGCCGTCGGCTCGGTCCCAGACGATCGGCGGCTGCCCGGCCATCGCGCGCGGCTCGGCCGCCCTCAGGCGCTCCAGCACCGGCAGCGACTCCGGCACCGGCAGCGGCGTGCGGATGCGGCGGTGGCTGGTGTGCACCGGTGGAACCGCTACCGGCTCCAGCGAGAACTCAGCAGGCATCGATGACCCCCGGCGTCCCCTCGTAGCCGATGTTCACCGTGGCTCCGGCGGATGCCAGCGACCGCCGGGCCGCTTCCACCACCAGCTCGTTGATGCCGCTGTTGAGCGGCGTGGCGATCAGCCCGGTGCGGTCGATCTCCCGCAGGCGGGCGCGCCGCCCATCGACCGGGAGGTCGCGGAGCGCGCGGGCCGCCTGCACGGCGGCGGCCATCGACTCGTAGCCGTAGCCGATCGCGTCCGCGCCGGCGCCCTCCCGCGGCGCCAGCCGGAAGAAATCGGGACTGACGAAGTTGAACCGGCTGCCGCCCGGCCCTGTCGCCGCCACGTAGGCGTACTCGACACCGCGATCCTGGTCGTCGTGGTCGATCAGCCCGGTGCGGCCGTCCCCCTCGCAGTACAGGGTCATGCCCTGATCGTTGGAGCCGGCGCCGGCATCCGGGTAGCCCAGCCCGGCGCTCACCGACAGGATCGCGCCGTTCTCCCAGTGCACCCGCCCGTGCGCCCACAGGTAGCCGGTGTTGCCGTTGGGAAAGGTGCCGGTGGCGCCGGCGGCGCTGACCGCCACCGGACGCAGGCCGGTGACGAAGTAGACCAAGTCCACGTAGTGGCAGCCCACGTAGGTGAACGGGTCGCTGTTGTCGCAGGTGAACCAGTTCTGGAAGTTCGAGTGGCGGTAGAAGTAGGGCTCGAACAGCCTGGCCTCGCCGTACGCGAACTCCCCGAAGTCACCGCGGCCGTACTGGCGGCGGGCGACCAGCGAGCGGCGGTCGAAGCGCTTGTGGTAGTCGATCCCCACGAATAGCCCGCGCTCGGCGGCAAGCGCGCCGATCTGGCGGCCCTGCTCGTGCCGCTGCACCAGCGGCTTGACGCTGTAGACGTGCTGGTCGCGCTGCAGCGCGTCGAGGATGATCTGGTAATGCAGGTGGTCGGGCACGGCCACGAAGACAAGCTGCTGCGGGGCCAGCGCATCCAGGGCGCCCAGGTACGCGCGCGGGTCGCGGCCGCCGTCTCCGAGGTCGGGGTACGCCGCGAACCCCTGGCCGGGGAACGCCTCGGCAAGTTCCTCGTCAGCGGCCAGCGGCGCCAGCCGGGCGGTACTGGTGGCCGCGAGCGAGATGGCGCCCACCTCGCCGCTGCGCTGCAGGTGGTAGAGCGACGGCAGGATGACATCCCTGGTGAACATGCCGGCGCCCACCACCACCACGTCGAGCGGCGCGGGCGCACGGCCAGTGCTGTCCGAATGGGATTTGGCCATGGACTCCGTGCTATTTCTCTACGGAGAGAGGCTCCTCGTCCCGAGCCCCTTCCTGATCCCGCGTGATCGCGCCGCTTTCCTCCGATCCGGTCTCCGATTCCTGACTGGGCTGCGGAACCGCCGGTTGCGCCTCCGCCGCTTCGTCCTGCTCCTCCGCTGGAGCGGCAGCCTCCGCCGGGGCCTCCTCGGCCACCTGTTCCGTGGCCGCGGGAGCTTCCGCGGCTGCCGGCTGCTCCGACTCCTGCTCCGGGGCAGGTTCGGGCGGTGCCGTCCCGCTGTCGCGCGTCGCGACGAACACGATGATCGCAGTCGCGACCACGACCACGACGACGAGCGCGACGATGCGTACGGTGTTGCGTCCGGTGTTGGAGGACTTCTGATTCATGTGTCAGCTTTAATCAACGGCACACCCCGGCATCAAGCTGAGCATTCGCATGGTGGTGGGTTTGATCAGGCAGCGCGGTTGACCCACGTTTCCGCCCGCAAGGCACGGACACGCCGCGCCAGGGCCGCGATGCCCTCGATAAGCTCATCCGTCGTCCCGGAGAGATCCAGTGCATGAGTGCCCAGCAGCTTGCCCGAATGGCGGACCCGATGCGTCGGCGGCTGCTTGCCCTCCGCGTAGATCAGCAAACCGCCGGGCAGGTCGAGCGCGGTGGCGTAGGCCAGAAGCTGATAGAGGTCGGCATTCGGTGCGCTCCCGGACTCGGTTCGCTTGTACTTGGCGTCGGCGACGAATGTGTACCGCGCGCCGTCCCACCACGCGAGGTCGGGCTGAAGACGGACGTGGCGCGCGTCATCGAGATGGACGTCGTTGATGCGGTCGTCCGACTGCAACACCCGTTCGGAAACCGCGAGCTCCTCCCGGAGCGCTCGCGTCACGAAATCCTGGAACACCCGATTCATGTCGATCAGGAAACCCGGCGCCCGTACCGCTCCGCGACAGGTCTCGAACGACCAGTGCCGCAGGACGAGCCGTGCAAGCGCCACCACCTCGCGGTAGTGCTCGTTCAGCCGATCGAACGTGATGCCGGGCACGGCGGCCGGCGGGTACTCGACGAGCGACACGTTCTCCAGCCGGGCTGCGATCCAGCGCAGAACATCGCGAGAGCGCCGAGAGCGCAGCCGCATCTGCCCAGCCGTTCGACAGCCGCCTTCACCAAGCGGTTTGCGGTGACGTCGTCCGTATACTCGTCGTAGCGCACCTCGACGGGGACTCCGACGCCGAACGTGCGCCGAAGCTGATCTTCGATGCGGATTCTCCCGCGAACCGTGTGCAGCGCGTCTTCTTCAGTGCGGTAGCCGTGCAGCAGTCCGCCGGCGAACGCACGGCGGGCGGCAGCGGCCAGCGCCGAGGCCAGCGCCTCGACCAGCGTCTTCGCTTCCTCGAAGGCGAAGCGGTCCATCTCCCGCAGCTTGAACGCCCCCATCGCGTAGCAGGCCAGGAACAGCACCCGTGCTATATCCAGCTTGGGCCGGATCGACACCGACAGCTCGCCGATCTCGACCGCGCCGACGATGGAATCGGGCGTCAGGCAGTAAGCGCCTTCCGTGCCGCGAGCGGGTTCGACGGTAACCCGCGGCAGCACGACCCGCAGTTCGTCGCGCTGGGCAACCGAGAGCTGCACCTCCTCGCTCTGCTCATACTCCCTCAAGTCAATCGGCCGCATCGCTCGATCCGGAGTCCTCGTCCCGCCCCGCATTGCGAAGCCTGTCAAGGTCGAATTCGGCGAGGCGATCCGCTTCCCCGTAGAAACGCTCTTCCAGATACGGAAGCACGTTGTGCTCCCAGATCAGCCGCACCCTCTCCTCATCGAGGCCGCATCTCATGAAGTAGCTCGGCCCGATCGCCGCCTGCCCGTCATCCAGCATCCCGTTCGCCCGGTCGACCACATCCGCGACCCACGTCATGTCCGGGGCGGACTTCGCCAGCGAAGTTCTGAGGAGGCCTCGGACCGGTGGCTTGTCGGGGTGGAACTCCACGAAATGGAATCGCCGCCGCAGCGCCAAGTCCACCAAGGCAATTGAGCGGTCGGCCGTGTTCATGGTGCCGATAAAGTAGAGGTTGTCAGGCAACGAGAAGGGTGCGTCGGAATACTGGAGGTGTATCTCCTCATCGCGGTACTCCAGCAGGAAGTAAAGCTCACCGAACACTTTGGCGAGGTTGCCTCGGTTGATCTCATCGATGACGAGGAAGTGCTTGGCGTTCCGCTCGCCTTCCGCCCGCTCCGCCGCTTCGAGTAGCGGCCCGCTCTTGAGCACGAACCCGGTCTGCCCCTGTTGCAACGAAGGGCGGATGCCCTGGACGAAATCCTCGTAGGCGTAGGACGGGTGGAACTGGGCGAGCCGGACCCGCTCCGGCGACCCGGCAAGGCACGCCGCCAACTGTCGCGCGACGTAGGTCTTGCCCGTGCCGGGCGGCCCCTGAAAGATGACCTGACGCTTGTCGTCGAGCAGATTCTCGATCCTCTCCAGGTCCCCGCGATCGAACATCAACTTGCGCGCGAGCGCGTCCAGTTCGCCCGCGGGCATCTGCTCCGGCTCCGATGTCGGGTGTCTATCGAGCCAGACCACCGACTGCGCTTCGAGGCGGTTGCTCGGACGATCGTGGCCGCGCGCCTGCGCTTCCTCTATCAACCGGTCGAGAAACCTCAGCGCATGCTCGTACATCGCCGCCTCGTTGGCACGTTGTGAAGGCTTGGGATACCCGAGGAGCTCGTAAGTCTCATGGAATTCTGTAATCTTGAACGGTGGAAATCGCTCGGCGCCCAATGCCATCAGCAGTACCGCGATCGCGCGTAACCGGCTTCCACGGCTCTTAACGCCCGCGATCACCTCCTGAGGCAGCAGGCTGGAGAACGAGCGAACGCGCGTGATCACTTCCTCATCGGGAGGGATCTGCTTGGGCAACCGGCCGTACGGTGCCCATAGTTCTCGTAGAGCCTCCGATCCGCCGTCAGTACCAAGCCATTCTTTCAGTCTGCTGAGGATACCGCCTGCGAAGCCGGCGAGGTTACTCAGATGTCGCGGGCTGACCGTTATTGTGATCGGCCCAGCTGCTTGAACGCCGTATCTCGATCACTCATGAGCTGCCGTTCGGTCTCCCGTTTGTAATCCAGTTCACGCGACTCCAATTCTCCGTTGTCGATATACCGCTGCGCGCGCTTGATGTACTCGTCCCACCTGGTAGCTTCGTCCATTTTCCGTCTCCAACGCGTGGTGGGATCATACCCCATCCGACCGTTCAGCAGGCAGCCGACGCAGGGACCTGTCAGGCAGGTTGCTCCAGCGTCGGCATGCGGCGCGGAATGTCACCAAAGGACCCTCCGAACATCCATCTGGCGGACGGTCGCGAGTGCCGTGGGGCCTGCCGCTCATGAGCAACGGAATGCTGCGCTCAAGCCGTACGGGTCTGGGATCAGAGCCCACTTTCTTCTCGTCGTGGGCATGCGCTACGATAGCAGTGGTGCGCCGTGAATTTGGTGACAACCTTGGGAGTGTCGACAATCGCGGGCGGAAGAATCCCGGAGATCATGCGGCTCCGAAGCAACACGGTTTCGCGCACTGACGAAACGTGAATAACATGTTTGATCAGTACGCATTTTGTATCGAGAACGGAGATTGCGACGATCTGGAGAAACGGAAGCTCTATCGGATAGTTCCCGATGAAGAGGCAGCTAAGGAGGGATACCTGCGCGTTATGGACGAATCTCGGGAAGATTACCTGTACCCACAGTCGTATTTCGTAATCGTCGATGTGCCGCGTCAGGCTCGCGCGATTCCGCGCTCGGAAGAGTAACCCTCGCAGCCACCGACCGGCACCGGCCATGGTCATTTGACTTGGGCCGTGAGAAGATCGTATTTTAATATTCAAAAATTGCGGATCTGGGACGATGATCGAGACGATGGGGCTGACCAAGTACTACGGGCGCACGCGCGGGATCGACGGGCTGGATCTGAGCGTGGAGGCCGGCGAGTTCTTTGGCTTCATCGGGCCCAACGGCGCCGGCAAGTCCACGACGATCCGCACCCTGCTCGGGCTGCTGCGGCCGACGCGCGGCAGCGCCACGGTGTTCGGGCTGGACGTGACCAGCCGCGGCGTCGACATCCGACGACGGCTCGGCTACATCCCCGCGGAGATCGGCTTCTACGGCGGCATGACCGGCGAGGCGATCCTCCGCCTGGCCAGCCGCATGCACGGGATGGACTCGGACCGGGGCCGGGAGGTGGCAGGCCGCCTGGACCTGGACCTGCAGCGCAAGGCGGACGAGCTGTCCACCGGCAACCGCAAGAAGCTGGCCATCGTGCTGGCGCTGCAGCACCGCCCGGAGCTGGTGATCCTGGACGAGCCGAGCGCCGGCCTGGACCCGCTGATGCAGGGCGTGCTGTTCGACCTGCTGCGCGAGGAGCACCGCCGCGGCGCCACCGTCTTCTTCTCCTCGCACGTGCTGGACGAGGTGCAGCGCACGTGCCGGCGCGTGGCGATCGTCCGCAGCGGCCGCATCGTCGAAGTGGCGGAGATCGAGACGCTCCGCCAGCGCCATCTCAAGCGGGTGCGCGCCGTCTTCCCCGGTGAGCCGCCGGCGCGGGCGCTGGCCATCGACGGCGTCGCCAACTTGGCCGTGGATGCCGACAGCGCGCGCTTCGACTTCACCGGACCGCCGCGCGCCCTGCTCGCCATGCTGGCCAGGCGCCGCGTGGTCGACGTGACGATCGAGGATCCGACGCTGGACGACGTGTTCCTGCACTACTACGGCAGTGAGGCGGTGGATGGGGACGCCGATGCGGCGGAGGACCCCGTATGAGTCCGGCCTGGCACCTGTTCACGCACGAGCTGCGCCGCAACCGCCGGCAGGCGATCGCCTGGACCGGCATCGTCGCCGGCTTGGTGGTGCTCTACTCGCTGTTCCTCCCGTCGATCGCCGAGTCCGGCGACCAGTTTGCCGGCATGCTGGACGCCTATCCCGAGGGGTTGCTCAGGGCGCTCAACATCGAGGACGCGGCGATGTTCGTGACGCCGCTCGGCTTCCACGTCACCGAGAGCGGCATCGTGATCACCATCCTGGGCGGCATCTTCGCCGCCTCGCTGGGCGCCAACCTGCTGCTCAAGGAAGAGCGCGACCGAACGGCCGAGTTCCTGCTGGCCCAGCCGCTGTCGCGCCTGCAGGTGTGGGCGGCCAAGACCGCCGCCGCCTACGTCTACGTGGTCGCGTTCAACGCCGTGACCTTCGCCGTCTCGGCCGCCGCGGTCACCGGCTTCAGCCCGGAGCCCGTCGACCTGCGCGCCCTGTTCGTCTACGACGTGTACGTGCTGCTGCTCACCACGCTGCTCGCCGCCTTGGGCCTGCTGCTGTCGGCGGCGGTGCGCCGCGGGCGCAGCATGACCGGCGTGGCGGTCGCCATCGCGCTCGGCGGCTTCTTCGTGGACGCCATCTCCAAGACCACCGAGCAGGCGCGGCCGATCGGCTACCTGAGCCCCTACCGGTTCCTCGACGTGTCGGTCCTGGACCCCGACTACGGGCTCACGCTCGGCCGGCTCGCCTACTTCCTGCTGGGCACGGCGGTGTTGCTGACCGCCTCCGCGATCCGGTACCGGCGCAAGGACATCGTGGTCTAACATCACCTGTGGCTGGAGGCGTGGTCGCGCCGACGGCCGGCCCCAGGAGTCATGCATGAGGACGATTCAGAGCATCCGTCTCGACAACTTCCTCTCCTTCGCCCCAGGAGCGGAGTGGTTCGACCTCAGCGACCTCAATGTCCTGATCGGTCCGAACGGAGCGGGAAAGTCCAATGTCGTCGAGGCGTTCGAGCTGCTGCACGCGGCAACCGGTGACTTCGCAGCAGCGATACGCGACGGCGGCGGCGCGCAGGAGTGGCTCTGGAAGGGTAGCGAGAGCTCAGCGAAGGTCACCTTGGAGACGACAATCAACACACCCATCGAGGCTTTGGGACATCGGCTCGCGTTCTCGGTCGTCCGAAACCGCGTGGAGATCGTTGACGAAGTACTGCAAAAGGAAGACTCGTCCGAGGCAACCGGCTACCTCGTCTACCGAACACCGGACGGCACTCTGATGCGTCGCATCCTCCGGGGAGGTGACGTGCCGGAAACCGGGGACATGCCACCGCTATCGTCCGACCAATCGATACTGTCGCAACACCGGTCGTTCATAACACTGGAAGTCGGAGGGGTTTACCGCGCCATACAGACGTTCCGCGAGTGGACGTTCGGACGGTATACCCACCTCAGGCAACCGCAGCGAGCGGATCTGCCCGAGGATCGGCTGCTCCCCGACGCCAGCAACCTGCCGCTGATTCTCCTGCAGATCGAACACGCGGACGGGCGGCGGTTCAACGAGCTCCTGACGCTCTTCCTGCCCCGTTTCGAGAGGATGTCGACGCTCGTTTCCGGGAATACCGTGCAGTTCTTTCTCCATGAGCGCGGCCTGTCATCGCCCGTGTCCGCCGCCCGTCTATCGGACGGCACCCTGCGATTCGTCGCCATCCTGGCGACGCTGCTGAACCCCAATCCAGCGCGTCTGGTGTGCATCGAGGAGCCGGAGCTCGGGATGCATCCCGATGCTCTGACCATCATCGCGGATCTGCTCGTGGAGGCGTCAAGTCGAATGCAGATCATCGTGACTACCCATTCGGACGTGCTCGTTTCGGCGCTGACGAACCACCCGGACGCTATCGTCGCGTGCGAGAAGCCGAACCTCAGCACCACGCTTCGCCGCCTGGACCCGGAACGGCTCCGCGATTGGCTCGAGGACTACCGGTTGGGCGATCTCTGGCGCATGGGGGAGATCGGCGCCAACCCGTGAGCAGCATCGGCATCTACCTGGAGGGCGGCGGCCCTCCGAAGTCCTCCGGACGCGCCGCGCTGCGCCAGGGTATGGAACGATTCCTCGCGGCTTGGAAGCAGAGAGCGAAAGACGCGTCGTGGGACTGGAAGCTCGCGTGCTGGGGCGGTCGCGACGAGACGTTCGAACGGTTCATTCGTGCTGTCCGGGATAGTGAACACTCCGTGACGGTGTTGCTGGTGGACGCGGAGGGACCGTTGGATCAACCGGTGCTCCAACATCTGCGATCACGGGACGCTGGCTGGAACCTCATACTCGTCCAGGAAGAGATGGTTCACCTCATGGTTCAGACAATGGAAACCTGGATCGTGGCGGACGGCGACGCGCTCGCAGGCTACTACGGCCAAGGGTTTCAGGGCGACGCGTTACCGCAACGCCAGGACCTGGAGATCGAGTCCAGATACAACGTGAGGAAGGCGCTGACCAGAGCTACTCGCGATACCGGGAAAGGCCGTTTCCACAAGATTCACCATGCCGCCGACCTGCTCGGGCGACTCGATTCCCGAATCGTCCGAAGGCGTTGCCGGAGCTGCGACCGGCTGTTCGCGACCCTTGATCAGAGTCTTCCGTAGGTAGGAGGCCTCACTGCTGATCGTGTCGTGTCTGCGTTGCTGTACCGGCGCGCGGGCATCGTGCTATAGCACATGAGGCGATGAGCGTGGAGGATCCGAGATGGAAGCACTGACGGTGGTCGTGATCGTCGCTTGGCTGGTCGGCGGTGCCGTCGTCCTGCGCAAGCTGTTTGGCAAGCGCGCTAGCGCGCGGCGGACCTCCCACGAGACAACCCGGCGCGGTCACGGAACCGAAGGCGCGGTCCACATGGCATGGCTCCATGACACCGGCGCCACGCACGGCGAAGGCGGCTATGGAGAGGCAGGATTCGCCGACGGGGGATTCGACGGCGGGGACTTCGGAGGCGGACTCGGCGATGGAGATGGCGGTGGTGGCGGCGGGGAGTAGCAGGAGGCGTCGGCCATGACCATCGCCGAGAGGATCGCCGACCGTGCGCGTCAGGAGGGGCTGGAGCTCTACTTCGGCCTGCCCGGATCCGGGGCGCTGATGGACCTGATGGAGGCCGGGCGCCACGTCGGCCTGGACCTGGTGCTGATGGGCCACGAGTCGAGCGCCGCCATCACCGCCGCCTACTACGGCCACCTGCGCGGCGGCGCCGGGCTGTCGATCGGCATCAAGGGCGCGGGCGCCGGCAACCTGGCCGCCGGCGCGGTCAACGCCTTCTTCGAGCGCATGCCGGTGGTCTGCCTGTGCGAGCGCATCGGCGCAGGCGCGCGCGCCGAGATGTCGCAGGTGTGCGAGCAGGAGCCGCTGTTCGCCCCGGTGTCGAACGCCACGCTGGAGATCGACGCGGGCAGCGATCCGGGCCGCACCATCGATGCCGCCTTCGCCGCCGCCGCGGGCGGACGTCCGGGACCGGCGCTGCTGCAGTTGCCGTCCGACCAGGCGCAGAACGATGCGGGCACCGCTCCCACCGATCGCGCCGAGCCCCGGCTGGACGGACCACCGCCCGACGACGCGGCGATCGCGCGGGCGGCGCGGCTGGTCGGCGGCTGGCGGCGGCCGGTCGTCATCCTGGGCCCTGACATCTCCCTGGCAGGCGCGTCCGGTGCGGTTCCCGCGCTGATCGACCGCATGCGGCCGGCGGTCCTGCACGGCTTCCACGCGCGCGGCATGGTCCGGGAGGACGATCCGCGCTTCGCAGGCGTGTTCATGGCGTTCCCGGGGCCGAACATCCTGGCCAACCGCATCCTGGCCGAGGCGGACGGCGCGCTGCTGATCGGCGTCGACGGCCTGTCCGTGGAGGGTACGTGGGACACCGCGCTGGGGATCCCCACCTGCGAGTTGGCCGCGCGCCCCGACTTCGAGATCGTGTCGCCGGCAACCGTGCGCGTCGACGGCGACCTCGCCGCCTCGCTCCCCGCCCTGACCGCCGCCCTACCGCCACGCACCGACGAGGGGTACCCGACCGAGCGCGTGGCCGCCATCCGCGCCGACATCCTGGCGCGCTGCTTCGCCCGGCCGCCGGAGGCGCGCCTGGCCGCCCAGGACGCGGTGCAGATCGCCCGCGAGCTGCTTCCGGAGGACGGCATCCTGGTCTCGGAGACCGGCGTCTTCATCGTCATGCTCGACCACCTGTGGCCGGTCACCCGGCCGGACACCTTCTTCGGCTCGGGTGGCGCACGCACGATGGGGCTGACCGTGCCGGCGGCGCTCGGCGTCAAGCTGGCCCGCCCGGACACCCCGGTGCTCGGCATCGGCGGCGACGGCAGCCTGCTGATGCGCCTGGGGGAGCTGGAGACCTTCGCCCGCACCGGCGCGACGGTGCCGTTGCTGATCATCAACGACCAGGCGCACGGCACCATCCGCTCGCGTCAGAAGACGCGCGGCCTCGACCCCTACTCGCTGCAGTTCGCGCCGGTCGACTACGCCGCCATCGCCCGCGCCAGCGGCCTGCGCGGCGCAACCGTCTACGACCCGGAGACGCTGCGCCGCGAGTTGGCCGCGGCGCTGGCCGCCGACGTCGCCACGCTGATCGACGTGCGCGTCGACCCGCAGCCCTACCAGGACAGCTTCGGCCCCACCGTCGGCGTCCTGTCCTGAAAACCTGCCGTGCCGGGCAGGCAACAAGGGTAAGCATGCGGTAGGATCGGAGCATCTCTCTCCGATACCGCAGGAGGTTTCCGATGAAGAACAAGAGCATCCTTGCACTGCTGATCGCAGGCTTGGTCGCAGCCGGCGCGTGGGCGGCTCCCGTAGAGGAGGAGGCGGCCATGGTCGAGGAGATGAGCCCGATCGACATGCTCGCCAAGATCGACCACTCCGCGTGGGAGCGCGGCAGCCATGGTGGCCGGTTCGTGGTGACCAACATCTCCGACGCCAAGACCTTCAACCCGGTCGTGGCCAAGGAGACCTCGACGACCGACATCACCGATCGCATGTTCGCGAGCGTCGTGCGGCGCAGCCAGCTCACCCTGGAGTGGGAGCCGGGCCTGGCCGAGCGCTGGGAGATCTCCGAAGACCAGAAGACCATCACGCTCCATCTGCGCAGCGGCCTGGTCTGGTCGGACGGCGACCCGATCACGGCGGACGAGATCGTGTGGAGCGTCAACGAGATCTACAAGAACGAGGAGGTCGAGACCAGCATCCGGGACGCCCTGAACGTCGGCGGGGAGCTCGCGGAGTTCGAGCTGATCGACGACCTGACCTACCGCGTCGTCCTGCCGTCGGTGTACGCGGGCATCTTCGACATCGCCTCGATCGGGCCGATGCCGCGCCACATCTTCGAGCCGCTGATCGAGGCAGAGGGCGCCGCCGCGGTCAACTCGTTCTGGGGGGTCGACACCGACGTGAGCACCATCGTCGGCAACGGCCCGTTCCTGATCAGCGAGTACCTGCCCAGCCAGCGCGTGGTGATGACGCCCAATCCCAACTACTACGAGAAGGACGAGTGGGGCCAGCAGCTCCCGTACCTGGACGAGTTCGTGATCGAGTTCGTCGAGGATCAGGACACCAACCTCGCCCGTTTCATCGCGGGCGAAACCGATGCGATAGCACTGCGCGGCGAGGATTACGGCGTGCTCGCCGAACGGCAGGAATCCGACAACTTCCTGATCTACAACGTCGGTCCCGCATCCAGCACCCAGTTCATCACCTTCAACCAGAACCCGATCGAGGGCGAGGAAGACGGCGGCATCGAGCCGCCGGCGCTGACCTGGCTGTCCAACAAGAGCTTCCGGCAGGCGATGGCGCACCTGATCGATCGCGAGACGATCATCAACAACATCGCCTTCGGCTTCGGCTACCCGCAGTACTCGTTCGTCTGGACGGTCTCGCCCTACTACTGGGAAGGCGCGCCGGACGCCGCCCTCAAGTACGACCCGGAACGCGCCAAGGAGTTGCTCGACTCGATCGGCTACACCGACCGCGACGGCGACGGCTTCCGCGAGGACCGGGACGGCAACAAGATCGAGCTGATCCTCAACACCAACTCCGGCAACACGGTGCGCGAGCAGATCGGCGAGCTGTTCACGCAGGAGGCGCAGGCCGCCGGCATCGACGTCACCTTCAAGCCGGAGGCCTTCAACGAGCTGGTCACCCGGCTGGTCTCCTCCTACGACTGGCACATGATCCTGATCGGCCTGACCGGATCGGTCGACCCGGTGTCGGGCGCCAACGTGTACCCGTCGCGCGGCTCCCTGCACATGATCGAGCCGAACCAGGAGTCGCCGCGCCGCGACTGGGAGGCCGCCGTTGACGCCGCCTGGGACGAGGCGAACCTGACCACGGACGAGGAGCAGCGCATCCGCGGCTTCCGCACGCTGCAGGAGCTGTGGATCGACGAGGTCCCGTGGGCCTACACCTTCGCGCCCGCGACCATGCACGCCTACCGCAACACGTTCGGCAACATCAAGACGCACCCGCTGCACGGCTACGCCATTCGCGGCACCGTCGACCGGCTCTTCGTGAAGTAGCCGGACGATGACAGACGAGCCCGGGACGGGCGCGAACGTCCCGGGCTCTCTTCCTTTCGATGAAGATCTGATTTAGATCACGGACCACCCTCGCATGCATCCACGGTAGGGATCCGCGGCCATGAGCCTGTCGCTGCTGCGCGTCGTCGGCCGGCGGCTGATGAACGCCGTGCCGATCCTGCTGATCACGCTGGCCGTCGCCTTCTGGCTGATACAGCTCGCGCCCGGGGACGTCTACAGCGAGTACGCGCTCAACCCCGACATCCGCGCCGAGGACCTGGAGCGGTTCCGCGCCAATTTCGGCCTGGACCAGCCGTGGTACGTGCAGTTCGGGCGCTACCTCTGGAACGCCGCGCAGGGCGACTTCGGCTTCTCGCAGACCTTCAAGGCGCCGGTGTTCGTGCTGGTCAAGCAGCGCGCCGCCAACACGCTGCTGCTTTCGGTGGTGTCGCTGCTCTTGGCATGGGGGTTCTCGATCCCGGCCGGCATCATCGCCGCCGCGCGCCAGTACCGGTGGCAGGACCAGTCGATCGCGGTGCTGGCCTTCTTCGGGCTGTCGATCCCGAACTTCTTCCTGGCCGCCGTGCTGCTGTACGTGATCTCGGCCACGGGGAGCTGGCTGCCGATCGGCGGCATGACGTCGATCGACCACGACCAGCTCTCCACGTTCGGGAAGATGTGGGACCTGGCCAAGCACCTGGTGGTGCCGGCGCTGGTGATCTCCACGGCGATCACCGCGTCGCTGACGCGCATCATGCGCGCCAACATGCTGGAGGTGCTGGGCCAGCAGTACATCACCACCGCCCGCGCGAAGGGGCTGGCGGAGCGGGTGGTGATCCTCAAGCACGCGCTGCGCAACGCGGTCAACCCGATGATCACCCTGCTGGGCTTCAGCATCGGCGACATCCTGGGAGGATCGGCGCTGGTGGAGATCGTCACCGGCTGGCCCGGCCTGGGCAAGCTGATCCTGTCGGCGCTGCTCAACCAGGACCCGTACCTGGTGTCCGGCAGCCTGATCTACGGCGTGATCCTGCTGATGATCGGCAACCTGGTGGCCGACATCCTGCTGGCGATCACCGATCCCCGGATCCGCGTGACATGAGCGGCACGCTCACGACGGCCGCCGGCGGCGCCGTCGACGAACGAGTCGAGTCGCTGTTCGGAGGCTTCGCCAGGAAGTTCCGCAGGCACACGCTGGGCAAGATCGGCGCCGTGACGCTGATCGTCCTGTACGCGCTGGCGCTGCTGGCCGACCCACTGGCGCCGGCGACCATGCGCTGGACGGACAAGACCAAGTCGTATCAGCCGCCGACGCGTATCCACTTCAGCTACCTCGACGGCGGCAACGTGGTGGTGCGGCCGTTCGTGTTCGAGATGCACATCGTCAACCAGGCGCTGCGCACCTACGGCCGCGTGCCGCGCCACACCCTCCGCGTGATCTCGCAGGAGACGGTCGCCGGCCGCGGCGACCTGCGCGCCGCGGCCATGCAGGAGTCGGCGGCCGCGCGCGCGAGCACGGCGGTCGCGGCGTTCCGGCGCCACTACGGGCTGCGGCTGGACCACCCGGCGCTGACCGAGCTGCGCACGTTGATCGGGAAGGTCGAGCGCGATCCCAGCCGCGACGTGCACCGCACCGTGCGGCTCGACCTGGGCCTGCCGGCCACGCCGGTCGCGGAGCTGATCATCGCCAAGGGCAACAAGAACTTCGTGGGCTTCTTCGCGCGCGGCGTGCCCTACCGGTTCCTGGGGACGTTCACGGCGCGGTGGCACCTGCTCACCTCGCCCACCGGGGGCTTCTTTCCGCTCGGCACCGACCACGCCGGCCGCGACCTCCTGTCGCGGCTACTGCACGGCGCGCGCGTATCGCTCACCGTCGGGCTGGTCGGCGCGACCATCACGCTGGTGATCGGCCTGTTGATCGGCGGCGCCGCCGGCTACTTCGGCGGCGCGATCGACAACCTGCTGATGCGGTTCACGGAGGTGCTGCTGGCCTTCCCGGCGTTCTACCTGCTGCTGGCGCTGCGCGGCACCTTCCCGCCCACGCTCCACAGCGTGCAGGTCTACTTCCTGATCATCCTGATCGTTTCCTTCGTCATCTGGGGCGGCCTGGCGCGCATCGTTCGCGGCATGGTGCTGTCCCTGCGCTCGGAGGACTACGTGCTGGCCGCCCGCGCGCTCGGCCTTGGCCCGTTCAAGATCATCGTGCGGCACGTGCTGCCGAACACGCTCTCCTACGTGATCGTCCACGTCACGCTCACCATCCCCGGCTTCATCCTGGGCGAGTCGACCCTGAGCTTCCTGGGGCTGGGCATCACCGAGCCACAGGCGAGCTGGGGGCTGATGCTGTCGGTGTCGCGCGGCTACCGGATCTTCCAGGACTTCCCGTGGATCCTGGTGCCGGGCATCTTCATCTTCCTCGCCATCATGGCGTGGAACTTCGTCGGCGACGGGTTGCGCGACGCGGTCGATCCGCGGAGCCGCTCATGAGCGACACGGCCGGCGGCGGCGCCACGGTACTGGCCGTCGACGACCTGCAGGTCAGCTTCCACCTGCACGACCACGTGGTGCGGGCCGTGGACGGGGTCGACCTGCACGTGGACGAGGGAGAGACGGTGGGACTGGTCGGCGAGTCCGGCTGCGGCAAGTCGGTGACCTCGCTGGCGGTGATGCGGCTCATCCCGCAACCGCCGGGACGCATCGAGCGCGGCTCCATCCGCCTGCGCGGGCGCGAGCTGACCGGCCTGAGCGACCGCGAGATTCGCGCCGTGCGCGGCAACGACATCTCCATGATCTTCCAGGAGCCGATGACCTCCCTGAACCCCGTCTACTCGATCGGCGACCAGATCGGCGAGGCCCTGACCCTGCACCGCGGCATGGACCGGGCCCAGGCGCGACAGGAGGCGGTGCGGCTGCTTGGCCTGGTCGGCATGTCCGACCCGGACTCACGGGTCCGCGACTATCCGTTCCAGCTCTCCGGGGGACTCCGGCAGCGGGCGATGATCGCCATCGCGCTGGCGTGCGAGCCGGCACTGCTGATCGCCGACGAGCCCACCACGGCGCTGGACGTCACCATCCAGGCGCAGATCCTCCGGCTGATGCGGTCGCTGAAGGAGCGGGTGCGCACCTCGATCATCTTCATCACCCACGACCTTGCGGTGGTGGCCGGCTTCGTCGACCGCGTCGTGGTGATGTACGCCGGCGTGGTGGTCGAGTCGGCGCCGGTCCGCACGATCTTCAAGAAACCGCAGCATCCCTACACGCAGGGACTGCTGGCCTCGGTGCCGGTGCTGACCGGTCCGGCCTCGCGCGAGCCGCTGCGCGCCATCCCCGGGCACCTGCCCGATCCGCGCCGGCGGATCTCCGGCTGCCGCTTCGCGGAGCGCTGCCCGCACGCCATGGCACGCTGCACGGAGGCGGAGCCGGCGCTGATCCAGCTCGACGAGACTCACCAGGTGCGCTGCTTCCTGCACGGCGAGGCAGCGCGGCCGGTCGAGGAGCGTCTGCCGTGAGCGACGCGCCGCTGGTGCAGGTCACGGACCTGCGCAAGGAGTTTCAGGTCAAGGCCGGCGGCTTCGGCCGCTCCCGCGGCACGCTCACCGCCGTGAACGACCTCACGCTGGCCATCCGGCACGGGGAGACGCTGGGCATGGTCGGCGAGTCCGGCTGCGGCAAGACCACGGTCGGACGCTGCCTGCTGCGCCTCTACGAACCGGAGCGCGGGCGCGTGTTCCTGGACGCCGATCCGGCGGTCGCCGACCAGGTGGTGGAGCTGGACCGCGAAGCGCGCGCGCTGGATGGGTCAGCCGACGCGAAGCAACGGGTCCGGGAGATCCGTGCGCGCGCCGACTCGCTGGCGGCCGGCCTGGACCTGCTGAGCATGGACCGCGCGCAGGTGAAGCAGGCGCGGCGCAAGCTGCAGATCGTGTTCCAGGACCCGTGGGCGTCGCTCAACCCGCGCATGCTGGTCGGCGACATCCTCACCGAGGGCCCGCGCGAGTTCGGCGTCACCGGTGCGGCGGTGCTCGGCGACCTCACCGGGAAGCTGCTGGACATGGTCGGCATGCCCCGGCACGCCGCCGGCCGCTATCCCCACCAGTTCTCTGGCGGCCAGCGGCAGCGCATCGGCATCGCGCGGGCGCTGGCCCTGGAGCCGGAGCTGATCGTCGCCGACGAGCCGGTGTCGGCGCTGGACGTCTCCATCCAGGCGCAGATCGTCAACCTGCTGCTGGAGCTGCAGCGCGAGATGGGGCTGGCCTACCTGTTCATCGCCCACGACCTGAGCATCGTCCGCTACGTCTCCAACCGCATCGCGGTCATGTACCTGGGCCATCTGGTCGAGCTGGGCGACGCGCAGGCGGTCTGCGAGCGCCCGCGCCACCCGTACACGATCAGTCTGATGTCCGCGGTCCCCGTCGCCGACCCCGACGCCCCGCCGGCCGACCGCCCGCTGGAAGGCGACGTGCCGAGCCCGGTGAACCCGCCCTCCGGCTGCCCGTTCCACCCCCGCTGCCCGCAGGCCATCGACGAGTGCCGCCGTTCGATGCCGGCGCTCACCACCACCGCCGACGGCCACACCTTCGCCTGCCACAACCCGCCGGCAGCCTGATTGCGCCGACCCGTTGCCGCCGTGTGCTTTCTACCACACGATTAACTGAACGGCGGCGCCCATCTCCTTCCTTTGCAGGAGTTGAACCGCGATCGGCGAATCGAATACGATCGCGCTCATTCCTGACGGAGGGGCTCCCGCAGAGCGATGCGTCGTGACGTAACATGGATAATCACACTGTTGCAACGATTTCGTGCCACATGAACCCACCAGGACTATGGCTCACAGAAGGCCGTCTGCCCGCGGCCGGATGCCCGCATGTACGGGCGGAGCGCAGGAAACATGGCTGACGATCACAAGGGACACCCCGACAACAGCAGGATCGGAAGAGTCATCGTCGGCATCGGAGTGCTTCTGTTCTTCTTAGGCGTGGCAGGCATCATGCGAACATCGTTTCTTGGGCTATTGACTGTGTTCGCGGGTGTCATCGTTCACTTCGTTGGCAAAAGAAACAATAAGAAGCAGCGCATCAATCCAGGAGGGTCGTCCGCTCGCTCCATGCGACCCGATACTGCCGAGACTCTGATTCTTCGAATAGCGAAAGCGAACCGCGGCACCATAACTCCCACCGCTCTCGCCGTGGCTAGCGAATACAGTCTCGATGAGTCCAAGGCATGTCTGGACGATCTCGTCAACAAGGGACACGCGGAACTGAAGATCCGTGACACCGGAGCCATCTTCTACGTGATTCCCGACCTTGTGGCTCCTCCTGATTCGGACGCCGAACCGGTCAAGGCGCTAACACCCCCTGCCCTTCTTGACACAACAATCGACGACGAAGCACGCCATGATCCACCCGTTACGAGCACGCAAATTGAACCGCCATCGCATGTACGGCCGATCCGATCCGGGCGCTATCGTGCTACCCGTAAACCACGCTGGATTCCCGCCGACGAGTCGGTAGTGGTAGCCGGCCGCGAGATCGGGGGCATGGTATATGTCGGCCGGGGTCCACTTATCGACGGGCAACCCGACAACGCCTTCATCGATCCGTCCAGGACTGTCGCCAGACGAGGGGACGATCTCCAGGCTTCTGGCATGTCCTACTGGCCTAACTACTCGTTGATAGATCCACGCTCTCGCGCCACCTATCTTGCATGGCTAGCAAGCGGACGGTCCGATCCAGACTACAATGTAGGCTACATGTTCCTATATTTCTATGGTCTGGAGAGACGGTTCTTCCTCGACGACCCCAAAAGACAAGAGCGTCTGGAAATAGTCGGAGAGGTCAAGCGTCTCCTCGACGTTTACGGATCGAACGGATCGGTACGGCGGTACTTGGGCTCGTTTCTCGACGCCGCTCGAATCGTCGTGCCCGATCGGAAAGATTTGGTTCCCAAGTTTGAGCGATCAGGGCACGAAATCCCGCTCTCTGTGCGGATCGTAGTCGGATGCCTAATACAAGACTCCCAGCGCGTACCGGCCGAGTGGATGCTCTCCTGGCTCGCAACCCACCCGGAGAGACGGTTGAGAACACCTGCCGTGCGTGCATTTCCAGAGTTCAGAGCACTTTTGAGCATCGGTTCAACGAACAGTTCCCAAACGGGCTCAAAGTCCCCAAGCCTCGCCGCTCCCTGCACGTGAGCTACCAAGCCGCGTCAACGACTTTCGAGTTTGGCTTGTCTCCACTGCTCGGCGACAACGAAATCCCCGATATTTCTGCTCTTTCGAAACCTCTCGACACGGTATCCCAGATTGCTGAGGTCGCCACCGACGATCTTGCAAGATACAGTCGGTATCTCGGACGCAACCCCGACGGGCGCGGCACGATAGAGGCACACTCCCTGCTACCGCGGGAGCTATACAAGGTCTTTCCTTGTCCCAAGTTGGATCAGCTCAAGAACTGGGCGCAGAATCGGATAGCGGAAGGAGGTCTGGTTCCCGTCGCTGATCTTGTTGAACGTCTTGAAAACACTCCCACGGACAAGATAGCCAAACGCCACCTGACCACTGCCGCCGATGCGCTCGCCACCGTTTCGATCGGGATGGCCCCGGACCCTCGGTTCGCGCTACGGAGCCCGAGGTTGGAAGAGCCTGTAGTCCTCTTCCCACTCCCAGATGACATCACCAGCCTTGAGGACGTGAGTGAAGGCTACACCCCAGCGCTTCTATCGCTCGTCATGGGAACGTTCGTCGCGCATGCGGACGGAACTGTGTCCGAACTGGAGAGGCGCCACCTTACGGAGAGGATCGAGTCTTCGAGGGCTCTCAGCTTGTCGGAGAGGGCTCGGCTGCGAGCCAACCTCGATTGGATGATGGCGGTTCCGCCAGACCTGAGTCTCATCCGTCGCCGTGTCAAGAACGTAGGGGAAGATGTCCGTCACGGACTCGGACGCCTTGCATTGGCAGTCGTCGGGGCGGATGGCGTGGTGGATCCGGCCGAGATCAAGGCGATTCAGAAACTCTATCGAATCCTCGATATCGAAGCAGACGGCATCTACCGGGAGTTGCACGCACTGGCGGCCGCACCCGAACCCGTTGCGGTGTTCCGGCCGACGAGCCCCGACATTGAGTACGCTATCCCTGCGCCGCCCGACGAGAACTCAGCGACGGACGAGAGCGTGCCGATCGTACTTGATCAAGAACGCGTAGCTGCAGTCATGGCAGACACCACTCAGGTATCGAACGTGTTGCACGCTGTTTTCTCTGATGACGAGCAAGATGCCGAAGTAGACCGCGACGAAGCAAGTGCGACTGACCAGAGCGATCGGTTCGTCGGCCTCGACACTAAGCACCAGAACTTGGTGGAGGAGTTGATAAGCCGTCCCTCTTGGCTTCCTCAGGATTTCGAGAAGCTGGCTCGCCATTTCGGATTGATGCCGTCC
The DNA here is from genome assembly GCA_965202935.1 of Spirochaetia bacterium. GTDB lineage: Bacteria > Spirochaetota > Spirochaetia > SZUA-6 > Bin103 > CATQHW01. The sequence continues at coordinate 5,349,143 of OZ241879.1, read as the reverse complement.
GGTGCGCTGGAGACGATCAACGAGTGGGCATTCGAACGATATGAGGCTGGGTTGATCGAAGAATACGAAACCTTCGAGGTGAATCCGGAGATCGTGGACGCCCTGGCTGCGTGACGCGGAGGTAAAGGATGCAGCGGCCGAGGCTCAAGAGACGGGAACGAGACACGATTGTCCAGGCGCTACGAGCGGGCGTTGTCCCAAGATCGGGATTGCAGCATATCCAGGTCGGGAGAGTCCGCGAAGTTGGCGAAATGATCAAGGACATCGACCGAATCGGAGACGGCGGATCAGCCATTCGATTTGTGATCGGCGAGTACGGCTCCGGAAAGACCTTTTTTCTGAACCTTGTCCGCCTCATCGGTCTTGAGAAGGGCATGGTCGTCATGTCTTCCGATCTCGCCCCCGACCGGCGTCTGCACGCCACGGGAGGTCAGGCCCGTTCGCTGTTCGCCGAGCTCACACGCAACACGTCCACTCGCACGAAGCCTGAAGGGGGTGCTCTGACCAGCGTTGTCGAACGGTTCGTAATGCAGACGGTTCGGGAAGCCGAGGAGCAGCACATCAGCCCCGACACCGTGATCCGAGCCAAACTTGGCCACCTTGAGGAGTTAACCGGCGGTTACGAATTCGCAACGGTCATCAGCCGCTATTGGAAGGGCCACGAGGATGGCAGCGAGGCCCTTCAGTCGAACGCCGTGCGATGGCTGCGCGCGGAGTTCGCTACCCGCACCGACGCCCGAGCCGCTCTCAACGTGCGGACCATTATCGACGATGCCAGCATCTACGATCATCTAAAACTGCTCGCGGCGTTCGTCCGCGAGGCAGGCTACAAAGGACTGCTCATCGTCCTGGATGAGATGGTCAATCTCTACAAATTGGTGAACAGTCAAGCTCGGAATGGTAACTACGAGCAGATTCTGCGTATCCTGAACGACGTGCTTCAGGGCAGCGCCACGGGGTTTGGAATCCTCATGGGCGGTACACCGGAGTTTCTGATGGACACCCGACGGGGCCTGTTCAGCTACGAAGCCCTTCAGTCTCGGCTAGCTGAAAATACCTTCGCACGTGACGATTTGATCGATCTTTCCGGCCCGGTAATCCGGCTCTCGAACCTGACCCCCGAGGATCTCTACGTCCTGCTCACGAACATTCGCCGGGTGTTTCAAGGTGATGGGCCAGAGCCCGTTCCCGACGATGCGCTGCATGCCTTCATGCAGCACTGCTCAGACTGTATCGGCGACGCGTACTTTCGAACGCCCCGCACTACGGTGACCGCCTTCGTCAATCTGCTCGCGGTGATCGAGCAGAACCCAGGGACCGACTGGCGTAGCTTGGTCGGTACTATTGACATCTCACTGGATAGTAGCGACGACTTGGGTGACCTCGACGATGGGTCCGGCCCAAGCGACACCGCGGCCTCCCAAGCCGATGAAAACGATCTCGCCAGATTCCGGCTCTGATTGTCCCGTTCCATCGAGCAACTTCGATCTCCTGGCAGAACCGGTTCGCCGTTGGGTATGGACCAAGAAGTGGACAGCACTCCGCGACATTCAGGAGCGTTCGATTCCTTCCCTGCTCAAGGGGAACGACGACTTGATCATCGCCGCTGCCACGGCTGGCGGCAAGACGGAAGCCGCATTTCTACCACTGATCTCCCGCACGATCGAGGATGGAGATGAGGGATCCGGCTTCGACCTGCTGTACGTAAGCCCCCTCCGCGCACTTATCAATGATCAGTTCCAGCGGCTTCAGGACCTATGCGATATCGTCGGCCTTCCCGTGCATCCCTGGCACGGGGACATACCTTCTTCGATCAAAGCCAAAGCGCGCAAGAGGCCCCGGGGCATCTTGTTGATTACGCCAGAGTCATTAGAAGCGACATTTGTTCTTCGCGGCCTTGAGGTTCCCGCTCTCTTTGGAAGAGTCAGGTGTATCGTCATTGATGAACTGCACGCATTGCTGGATACGGAGCGAGGCATCCATGTGCGCTCGCTGCTCACCCGGCTTGAAGTCGCGACGAGACGTCGTATCCGACGAGTTGGACTGTCAGCAACACTCGGAGACATGAGCCTGGCCAGACAGTATCTGAGGCCGGAGGCGGCAGAAACGGTATCCGTCGTCGAGAGCACATCGGAGGGCGCCGAACTCCAATTGCTGCTGCGAGGCTACCGCGTCCGCCGCGACTCTGCTCTGCAAGAATCACGCGCACACGAGACCAACGAGCAAACCTGCGGGAGGAGCACAGACACCGCGATCGCGAGGAACCTATTCGACAAGCTCCGAGGAAAGACCAATCTGCTATTCGCAGGATCACGTCAGCGAGTGGAGACGTTCGCGGACCTTCTCCGACGAAGCTCCGAACACCAGAGCCTTCCGAACGAGTTCTTCCCCCACCACGCCAGCCTGTCGCGCGAGCACAGGATCTTCGTCGAACGCAGACTGAAGGAGTCGCGACTGCCGACAACCGCCGTTTGCACGTCGACTCTGGAACTCGGGATTGACATCGGCGACATTGAATGCGTGGCCCAGATAGGGGCTCCATCTTCCGTCGCTTCTCTGCGCCAGCGCTTGGGACGATCCGGACGCCGGTCTGGCCAACCTGCAGTTCTCAGAATGTACGAGACAGAACGGGACATGGATGCGAACACACACCCTATCGACGCGCTCCGTCTGCGCCTCGTACGGTCAATCGCGATGGTAGATCTGTTGCTGGAGAGATGGTGTGAGCGGCCACGACCCGAGGCTCTCCATCTGTCTACACTGGTGCATCAGATACTCTCCGTCATTTCGGAGCGCGGTGGCGTCGGTGCGCCGCGACTCTTCTACATCCTGTGCGAACGCGGCCCCTTTCGCCGAATCTCCAAAGCGCTGTTCGCTCGGCTGCTGCGCCGAATCGGAGATTCGGAAGTGGCCTTGATCGAACAGTCTCCGGATGGCACGTTGCTCCTTGGCCGAGTCGGTGAGCGTGTCGTCGAACACTACAGTTTCTATGCCGTCTTCAATACGCCCGAGGAATACCGTGTATTGTTCGGCGGTCGTCCGCTCGGGACCATTCCGACCGTCATGCCCCTCGTGCCGGACACAACGATCATCTTTTCCGGCAGGAGATGGAGAATCGTGGCCGTCCATGACCGGGACAAGATTGTCGAGGTCGCCAAGGATGCAACGGGCCGCCCTCCACCGTTCGGTGGGGACTTGGGGATTGTCGATGATCCGGTCGTCGCCCGGATGCGGTCCGTGTTGGAAGCTGCGGGCGTCCCGCGCTATCTCGACCAAGAGGCGACTGAGCTACTCCGAGAAGGGCGTTCGACCTATCGCCGACTGGAGCTTGCCCGTCGTCACATAGTCGATCTCGGAGAGAATCACCACCTGCTCGCGACCTGGGACGGCACGATTCGCACCACGACCCTTGCGCTCGCCCTTCGATCGCACGGGTTCGCTGTGGCTGTTCACGACGGTTTTCTGGACGTGGAAGACAGACGGCCAGAGCGTGACCGCCTGACAAGCGTCATCAGGACGCTGGCCGTCGAGCCGGGGCCGGACGGCGCCGATCTCGCTTCAGGCATGTCAGCGCTCGAGAGCGAGAAGTTTCATCGATATCTGTCGCGCGACTTGCTCATTCTGGATGTTGTTGCCAGCAAAATGGCTCCCGACGCTGTTCCTGAGATGGCGCGGAGACTCCTGACAGAATCGTAGTAAGCCGCGAATCGTCCGGCATCTCGTCGGCTTCGTTCCTACCCGGTGAGGAAGTCGTCGACAGACACATCCGCTTGCCTCAGGCTCAGGATCGCCCCTGAGTGTTCTCTCCGGCATATCACGCCGGATGATTGGGGATCGTCGCCGGGGACCGGTTCCCCGGTTCCACCATATCTCGTGGGGGCCTGCTGCATGTCGGTTGAACTCGAAACCCAGTCGCTTGAGCCTACGTCGATCGAGAGAGTTCCGACCGCGCTTCGATCAGCTTCTTCGCAACGTCCCGCGCGATCTCCAGGGTTTCCATCACCGTCCGGCCTTGCGCAACGAGGCCTGGAATCTCTTTGGTGGTCGCCAGATATACCCCCTCAGGGAGCCTCTCGATGTGCAGGTTGACGATCTGCTCCATGTCACAAGTAAACCGGATCGCCAGCGACTCGGCAACACACCGGAACACCGCCCCACGTTCGTAGCGGCTATAGGATCAGAGGGCGACTGACGCTGATCGGCCGGCGTGCACATAGCGTCGCTTGGGATCCCGCGGACCGCTGCCCACCTCACGGACCAGACCGCGTGACACCAGCTTCGCGAGGCGCGTACGCGTGGCGCGCGGCGAACGTCCGATCGCCGCGGCGACTTCGCCCGTGCTGTGCCCGTCGCCCTGCTCCAACAGGGCGAGGATCGACCGATCGGATCGACCGACACGGTCCCCGTCACCTCGGTCCGGATGATGACCCGCATCCGCAGGCCGACCTCCTCCCACGCCGGCGGAGGCAGGCCGGCATCGCGACACGTGGCGAGCATGCGCTGGATGCCGCTTCCCCATTGCTCCACCAGTCCGAGCTCGTGGAACACGCGCCCGATCGTGCGATTGCGCAACTTCGAGATACCCAGCGGCAGGTCGTCGAGCGTGAGCCCGAACGGCAGCATACCCGGGTTCTCCACCTCCAGCCGATCGTTGAAGATCGCGACCCGGATCGGCGCACCCCGCTGCGAGTAGTCCGTGTGTGCGACGGCGTTGACGATCGCCTCGCGGACCGCGGCCGGCGGCAGGTTCCACCGCTCTTCCCGCCGAACCGGACCGATGGATGCGCCGTGCAGCGCGTGCTTGCCCACGAACGTGACCGCGTCTTCGATTGCTCGGACGAGCGGCGTCTTGAGTTCGGAACGGTCGAGAATGGCCGCTCTGTCGGTTCTGGCGAAGCGGCCGGCCTCGATCCAGGCATCGGGGAAGTGCGCGAGGCGATCAGCTCCGAAGAGCAGCACCCCGCTGGTGGTAGGCACCAGCCGACCCTGGTGACGAGTGACGAACCGGAGGGTCTCCAGGTTGCGACGTGTCAGCCTCCGCGCCGGGGCAAAGAACTCGGAAGCTGCTCGGAAGTCGACCGCTTCCGAGTCCAGTACCGGAAGCGGCTGCTCATCGAACGAAGTCGCCGGCGGCGAAGCGCTGCATCTCGTCGATCAGTGACCGGTCCGCCAGACGGTTGGTCGAGCCGACCCGCACGTAGGTGCCAGCCTGCCGGCCCTCCCGGGCGATGTAGTGCGGTCGCGCCGGGCTCGGATGGACGTGCACCGCCAGCACCTGCAGGTTCCGGAACGTCAGGATCTGCAGGTCGGGCAGCAGGCGCGGCCTGATCGAATCGCTGATCAGACTGGCTGTGCGTTCCTCCACGTCCAGCGGGTTCCGCACTCCCCGCACATGCGCGGCTCGGTCCTCCACTCCGATGAGGATCGTCCCTCCCGTCGTATTGGCGAACGCGACCACCGTGCGTGACGCGCGCCGGTGAGGACAGGTCACGCTTGAACTCCAGATCCTTGCCCTCGGGCCGGCGCAGCATCTCCACGAGGTCCATATCTCGGAAATCTACTCTGAAGCCACGCTCGTCGCCAAGCTTCCGAGTTCCGTGCCGCGGAGCGCTTCACGCGTCGCCGAAGTCCGTAACCACGTCGATGAATGCCTGATCCTCGAGCTTCCGTGGGCTCCCAGCGACCGCTACCGACCTGACAGTGGGCATCGGCGCGAACGTCAGACGAAGATGGACCGCCGTCGCGACGCGTAGAGCCCGTGCTGCAACGCCCTATTGATCGCTTCCTTGAGTGATCCAAAGTGGGCTGCCGGAACCCTGTGCGCTCGGAGGTCAGGCCAGACCGAGAAACATCCGGATTGAGAGGTCCAATCGCGCCATGTTCATCGAGTCGAGACAGCCGACCCGATCTCTGAGATTCTGTCGAGGCACCGTCGTGACCTTGTCTGCCATGATCCGTGAATCGGAACGCAGCCCATTGTCATCTGTCGCCAAAACCATCGGACGGAACGCCGACGCCACAGGATGCGTAGTAAACAGGACGATCGTTACCGAGGCCGTGTCCTCAAACCGATCGTCTTGTATGATGACTGCAGGGCGGGGTTTTCCCGCGTAGCCCGGGCCCGACACCGTCCACACTTCTCCACGTTTCATGCGTCGGCGATGTCCGTGATCGCGTCGACGAACGCCTGATCTTCGCGCTCACCGGTGCTCTCGGCTACGGCCCTCGACTCCTGGCGAGCGATCACACCAAAGCCGCGATCCTGCCACCGCTGCCGCTCGGCGGCTTGATGAACGTCCAAAAGAACCTCATTCATGACCTCGACGATCTCGCCGAATTCCAGGACACCAAGCTCACGCGCCGCGGCGAGAGCGCTGATTCTGCGCACCGTCCGAACCAGCGCATCGGTATCACGAAGAACCGACTTCGGCTCAACCGCCAGGAGCCTCGCCAAGCTGGCTACGAACGCATCCACCACGACCGTTGACCCGAACACGGAATTGCGAGAAACGATCATGACGATCAGCCTTTCCCAGTAGTCCTTGCTCCGCCTCACAACGTCACGGACCATCGCCTTTGGTACCACGCCGCTGCGTTCCACCACGCGGGCAACCAGCCGTTCCCGCCACCATGCCCGCGACAACGGACAGTCCACGTACACACTCTTGTTGCCGCGAGCCTCGGGCAAGCCGCTCATGTGTCGTATCACGGACCGCACGCAGTCATCGACAGGTTTCGGCTCGTCGCCCGCAAGCGCCCGGTCGATGCGCTGCGCTCCTGTTGCGGAAGCGCTTCCGTTCACCGCCAGATAGGAAGAGAGTATTCGCCCTCCTTCGATGTGCTGCAGGGTGACGGCAGCCCAGAACGTAGGGCTACACGCGAATCGCGGAGCGAACTCACGCCATATCCGATAGAGTCCTTCCTCTACGTCGGGCGGGGGTTCGCGGTACACCTGCTCGGACAACTCTTCTTCGTACAGCGGTACCCTGTTACCCTCCGCGATCAGTCCCCGGTCCGTCAGGAGGGTCACGAATCGGTCGTTGTCCAGCGTCGCTTCGAGGAACTCCCGCTGTCGGGTAGTCCCCTTCTCACTCAACACGTCTTTTCGGAACCGAGTGTACGCTGCGCCGTCGAACTCCTGATATGGCAGGTCACTCATCTTCTTCCATCTCCACCCGCGGCAACTTGTGGGGATACAGAGACGTCGCTACACGCTCCGGGTTGAACGACTCTTTATCGTCCCAGATCGGCAACCTATGTTCCTGCAAGTACTCGGCAAATGCGGTGAGATTCGGAAACATTCTCCAACTCTCCTCATCGTCATCCGTTGCGAATTCGCGTTGCAGCAGAGCGAGCACGGCGCTCACGATATGCGTCATGATGTTGCCCCGCAGATTCTGGTCGCGCTCGAATTCCAGAAACACGAATAGATCCCTCGCGAGGTAGACGTCGAAACGAAAGCCGTCGTCGGTGTTCGGCTTCACCTCGAACTGCCCTCCCGCCAGACCGGAGTCGAGCTTGAAGTTCAAGAGCTGCAGCAGCGAAGCCTGGAGCTGGAAGGACGGTCCCAGAACCAGCTTGGCGCCTTTCGGCAGCACTATCGTCCGTCCGTGCCAAAGGTCGGCGACGCCATCGCGATCCGCGTCGAACGTACATCGATGCTCCTCCGTGCTGACGACCATGGGGACGAAAATCGGTGGAGCGCCAAGGTCATCACGGACCCACTCGATCCGATGCACAGGCTCGGACGAAACTTCGACATGCCGATACGAAGCGCTGGCTGATGACACGCTGCATGCATACTGTGCCCGGTGCTCGGCGAGCAATCGGAGGATCAGCGGAGCGCCCTGGATGTGATGGGTCAGCCTCAATCCGCGACGGTCTCGGGCTGGTTCTACCACCACGGCGTAAACCCCGGCCGGGAAACTCGAGTCGCCGCGCTGGAGAACGGGCCACGGGAAGGAGCGCACACCCGTGGATGGGTCGCCGGACGCTATTTCGATTCTGACATCCATGCGGGGAACTGATACTCAGCGGGCGGGAGCGCTGGAGGGCGTAGCCTTCGGGGACACCACTTCGACGCGAAGCACCGGATTCTCGACGGCGGCGGCGGTCCCGTGCGGAGCGTCGAAGGTCACATCGAGATCGTGGTCGATGCCTCCGTCAAGATTGCCGAGAGCCGCGGTCGTCGACTCTCCTTCCCACAGCACGGGCCCGCCGATCACGCGAACTGCAGTGATGGTGATCGGATCGTCCTGCCACAGACGATCACAGGTGACGTCGGTGTTCTCGTCCACGCGTAGAGAGAGACGAGCATCATCGATGTCCTGCTGCATGCGCAAGCGAATGCTGCACGAGTGCTGACCGGAAGGGACCAGGAGTGCTGCGAATCGAATGGCGGTCAGCGAAGTTTCGACGGGAGTTGGCGGCGGCTCGGGATTTTCCTTGCGATTCCTTCTTGGCAGGGGAGAAGGCGGATTAACCTTCGATGCTGGTTCGGGGCCGGGCAGTGTCCGCTGCGCCGTGCGTCGTCCAACCTCAACCGGCGCGCCCCAGAACGACATTTCCCTTTTCCCGGATCCCGGTCCGTCAGAGCCCCGTGACTCAATCGTCAACACGTCCTCCGGACGGTACTCTTCCGAGCCGGTGCCCGGAACCTGATCCCGCAGCCACTGTCGAACTGCGCCAAGCGCATCTCGCAGCTTCTTCTTGTCGCTCGGCTGTCGCAACAGCTTCGTTGACACCCGGTCGTGGAGCGGTGCTTCGGCCTTCCGGATCAGTCGATGCAGCTCGCCTCCGGTGTCGGAATCTATGAGCATGACGGCATGAAAGGGTTGTCGATCACCGAATTTGTACGCGAACCCAGGGATACGCTTGTCATCGACGATCCACATCCCATTGCGGCAAAGATCGATCCGCGACGATCCTTGCGGCGCGGGATAGCGCAGGAAGACTGTAACCGTGCCAATTCCCGTTTTCACGCTGTGCTTCTCACCGGCGTGCATCGTCTCCCACGCAGCGCGAGCCATCTTGCCGCTCAGGAAGGCCGATCTCTGCTCACTCTGATGGTGCCGTAGGACATCGGACAGGGTTTCTCTGGTTAGTTCGTGCGCGCGAGCAGCTCCCGCCTTGTCCGTGCGGTCTTCCACGGTGACTTCAAGACGACGTTCTTCGATCGCGGCGAAAAAATTGCACGCAGCGTCCTTGAACACGATCTCATGGAGCGCTCGCTTGTCCTCGCGAAAGCGATTGAACCACGGGATGATGACCGCGGCACCATGCTTCCACCTGTTTCTGATCTCATCCACATGATCGGAAATGAGCTTCGGAATCGCGTTGTCTCTTGCGAAATCGAATCGCTGGTTGCTTCCTCCGCTTCCGAGCCCGCACACCAGGAATCCATCTGCACCATTTGGGTACTTCCCCGCTCCAGCGTGTGAAGCGAGTATTGCGTGACCCGCTCCGACTCTTTCCCCGTCGGAGCGAACACCGCCGTACAGCACGTAACGCAGGTCGGAAGCGGGAACCGTGACCATATGCCCGTTCCCGTACGAACCGGATGCGTCCGGGCGCTTCGCGCTCGTTCCGTCACTCAGGAGCGCCGTCATGGAGCGCTGATCGAGTCCCACACCATTATCCGTCACAGCAAGAACGTCACAGGCCTGATCGGTCAGCCGCTCTTCGATCGTGTCGACCACCTCCTGGGCATGATCGGGCAAGGCCCCCTCGATACTGCTCCGTTTCTGACTTTCGACGGCGCTCTCGAACGCGGTCGAGTACTGCGTGTATCCAGGGACGTTTTCTACCTCAGTTCGAAACAGACGGAATTGCACCCGCGCCGTCGGCTCGCCGGCTTCCGCCGCGGCGTCCAGCGAGTTCTGCAGCATCTCCCGCACTACGACGGCCGGACGCAGATCGCTGAACCCGGCAAGCCCAGTCGGCGTAAAGCCACTCGGCGGCCCCGGCGGAAACTTCAACGTCGGGCTGGTCATCGCTTCCGGGCTCCTCTGCAGCCCCGGACAGCGGTTGTCAGCGCCGCAGATGCTTCCTCCACGTCGCATTCGGTCGTAAACCTTCCAAGGCTGATACGTACGCCGGTCGCCGCCTCTTCCGCGTCGAGCCCCAACGCAAGCAGTACGTGTGAGGGCTCGATTGTCGCGGAGGCGCACGCCGATCCCGTGGAAATAGCGATCCGATCCGCCACCCGCGCGATCAAATCGTCCGCAGTCACAAACGGAAAACCCACGTTTAGGTTACCGGGCACTCGCCGTTCGAGGTCGCCGAACACCTGCATGTCGGGAAAGATCGACATCATCTCTCCGCGCAGGCCAGTCGCCAGACGCCGCATGCGGTCAGCATCGATCCGCCACTCGTCCGCAGCGATCGAACAGGCCGCTCCTAGTCCGACCGTCAGCGGAACCGGTACCGTGCCGGCGCGTAGCCCCCATTCCTGACTCCCGCCGGTGACCATCGGTTCCACGCGCACGCCCGCACAATTGCGAACGTACAGCGCACCAACGCCCTTCGGTCCGTAGACCTTGTGACCGGAAAAGCTCATCAGGTCTACCCCCAGTCGGTCGACGCGCACATCGATCCGGCCGACAGCCTGCGTGGCGTCCGAGTGCAAGACGGCGCCGACTGCTCGGCACAACGCGGATATCTCCGCCATCGGTTGGAGCACCCCGACTTCGTTATTGGCCGTCATCACCGAAACAAGCAGCGTCCGTTTGTCTACTGCGTCTTCGAGGACCGTCAAGTCCAACAATCCATCATAATTCACGGGCAGAATCACCGATTCGAAGCCGTGCCGGCCCAGCCAACGGACGGTCTCCAAGACCGCCGGATGTTCCGTCGCCGCCGTGACGATCTTCCTCCGCGAGCCGTCCGCGCCGGCGGCGATCCCGCGCAGAGCCAAGTTGCACGACTCTGTGGCACCGGATGTAAAGACGATTTCCTCATCGTCTGCCCCAACGAGACCAGCCACCTCCGTGCGCGCACTCGCCACCGCCTCGCGCGCCTCCCACCCGTAGTGATGTCCCTCCGAGTGAGGGTTACCGAACGCTCCGTTCCAGTAGGGCTCCATCGCCAAACGAACCCGTTCGTCGAGCGGTGTAGTGGCCTGGTAGTCCAGATAAACGGGAAGTACAGACACGACTGTCAATCCGTACAGTCGCAGGGGAGGACCGAGTCAGCATATTGCGACAAGTCATCTCCTGTCACTTTGCTTGTCGCAAGGGTGTCGTACGCGAATCCGCTCGATGCGCCGAAAAAACCGACGAAATCGACGTTACCATCGCCGGTGCGTCGGCGATTCTCCGCAACGAGATCGCGGCCGTACTTCTGTTCCATCCTGACCCACCACTTGAGGTCGCACGGAGTTTCCGAGATCGGACCGAATCCCGCGCTGTCCTCCATCGCGCATAGCTCCATGCGCCGATAAACGAGGTCGAGGTTCTGCACGCCTTTCAGGAAGCAAAAAACGCAATTCGATAACGAACCATCCGCGGGGAGTTCCAGATCCCAGTCCCGGCCGCGCCAGTAATCGCTTACATCTGGTTTGGTTACATTCCACTCTGCGAACGGCATGTAAACGTGTTCGCCTACGCTGCGAGCCTTTGCGTGAACATTCGCAGCAACTCTCGCGACTCGTCGCTGCTCATCTCCTCTGAGTCCGATGAACGTGACGTACTCGACGCCGTCCGCGCCGAACCAAGCCGTATCACCGAACACCTTGCCGTCGAGAGCCGCATTACTAAACGGGGCTGTGGCCGCGGAAAAATCGCCGTACTTCTGTGCTGGGCGCGATGGAGGACGACCAAGCACATACCGCTTCTTTTGAAGGTAGAGTTCGCGTGGTACGCCGCCCCTGTTGCTCTCATGCCGCTTATACAACACGTCGAGATCGACACGCGAATCACAGCCGGTGTGCCCAAGGCGGGGGATGCCCTCTTTGCCGGCGAACCAATCTTGCAGAAACAGTCGGCTCGCCTCCAGTTTCAACGTCGCCGTGCATGTACGCCGAAACTGATTGGGAACGTATGCGTCGTGGGAAAGCAACTCCTCGAACACCTCGCCCTTCCAATGGAAGCCGTCCGGATTCGTCGAGGAGACGGGTCGGTCGTTGACCAATCGATAGCTTTGGATGCGGGTCCAATCCCCGCGCCAGGCGTCTTCGTACGTCTGGAACTCCACGAGAAAGAACGGGATGCCAAAATCTCTCTCGACTCTTCTCTTACATCTCGAAACGAACCGGTACGTGGCCGGATGCTCGCACGACGTGTTGTTGAAGATGACAACGTCGCCACGGTCCGCCTGCAGCAGGCCGTCCTCCAGCAAGTCGAACAGGAGCATGGCGCTCGACCGGCCTCCGGAGAACTTCACGACATGCGGCAGATCCTGATGACGCTTCGATCGGTAGCGTAGCTGCCGCGCGTGCTCGGTAACGGATCGCTTCGTCACCGACGCGGCATTGCAGGTCCCTGTCTCAGGTACGACCCGCGCCATATCATTCCGATTGCCGCCCATGCCCATGAGGCTTCCTATCATCATGCGCCACACAGGTTGACGCGTCCAGCATGATGCGGTGGTAGACGTCGACGGCCTGCAGGACTTGGGCGCACTCGATCCACTCCACGGCAGCGTGCGCCTGGTCGATGCTGCCGGGGCCGAGGACGATCGAGGGGATGCCGGCGGCGCTGAGCTTGGCGGCGTCGGTGCCGTAGGGCTCGCCGTCGACAGACGCGTGACCGGTGACCGCGCGCACGGCGGCCGCGGCGCCGGCGACGAGCGGGGCGTCCGCCGGGGTCTCCATCGGTTCGATCGACAGGTCTTCGGTGATGTCGATGGTCACGCCGGCGTCCTCGGCGATGCGCGCGGCGATCGCCCGGTACGGGTCCAGCACGGCGGCGAAGTCCTCGCTCGGCAAGATCCGGCGGTCGAGCTCCATCCCGCACTCGGCCGGCACGAAGTTGACCTGCAGGCCGCCGTTGATGGTGCCGACGTTGTGGGTCGGCACGCCGGTGATGCCGTCGTCGAGCGCGGCGAAGCCGGCGCCGACCTCCTCGTCGAACGCCGTGATCAGCCGCGCCGCAGCGCTGATCGCGCTGGCGCCCAGGTGCGGCTTGGAGCTGTGCGCGGCGGTGCCGTGCACGTCGATCACGGCGCGGATGATCCCCTTGTGTGCCCGGACGATGCGCAACTCGGTGGGCTCGGCGACCACGGCGGCCACGACGTGCGGGCCGCAGGCTGGCAGCGAGTCCGCCAGCGCGGCGGCGCCGCGCATGCGGTACTCCTCGTCCACCACGCCGGCGTACATCACGCTGATCGGCGGCGGCTCGCCGGAGCGGGCGATGCGCAGCATGGCGTGCAGCATCGCCACCCCGCCAGCCTTGGTGTCGGCGGAGCCGCGACCGAACACCTTGCCGTCCTTTACGGCCGGCTGGAAGGGCTCTATCGTCATGCCCTCGGCGGTGGCGGTATCCATGTGGCACTCGAACAGCACGGCCCGCGTGGGGTCCCGTCCCGGCAGCGTGGCGACCACGTTCGGCCGTCCCGGCAGCGCGTCCCATTCTTCGCATTCGATTCCCGCATCGGCGAAGAAGCGGGTCAGGTAGTCGGCCATGCCGCGCTCCCCGTCGGTGCCGCCGGGTAATCCCGGGTTGACGCTCGGAATCGCCACCACCTCCTGAAGCGTCGCGATGATCGGGTCCGTGCTGCGCTCGTGAGCCACCGTGTTACCTCCGGAGGGGTTGCCTCCCAGGCCAAAGATACGCCGGTGGCCGCGAAGAGCGAACATCCGCCCACCGGCGCCCTTGCCTTCGTGGCCGTGCTGGCGCTGCTGTGGGGCGGCAACTCGGTCGGGTTGAAGATCGGCCTGGAGTCGCTGCCGCCGATCACGCTGTCCACCCTGCGGTTCGCGCTCGGCTGGCTGCTGGTCGGCGGCTGGGCGTTGCTGCGCGGCCACTCGCTGTCGGTGCCGCGGTCCGAGCTGGGATGGATCGCGGCGTTCGCGGCGCTGTTCGTCGTGCAGACGATCGCACTGACGGTGGGCACCCATCACACTTCGGCCGGCCACTCGACGATCATCATGAGCGCGTTTCCGTTCTTCACCGCCCTGCTGGCCCACCTGCTGGTGCCCGGCGACCGGCTGACGCCACCGGTCGTGATCGGCATCGCCGTCGCCTTCGGCGGCGTGGCGGTGACCTTCATCGGCCGCGACGTCGCCGCCGGCGCCACGGCGCTGGGCGACCTGGTGCTGCTCGGCAGCTCGATCGGGCTGGCGCTGCGCACGGTGTGTGCCAAGCGGTTTTCGGGGCGGGTCGACGCGCTGCAGCTCCTGTTCTGGATGATGACGCTGAGTCTGCCGCCCTACGCCGTGCTGGCGCTGATCTTCGAGGAGCCGTTCGCCGCGCCGCTGAGCGCACGCTCGGCGGTCGCGCTGGGCTACGTGGGGCTGGTGGTGGCGGGCTTCTGCTTCCTGTCGTGGTTCTCGATGCTGCATCGCTACAGCCCGAGCAAGCTGTCGGTGCTGTTCTTCCTGCAGCCGCTGGCCGGCCTTGCCGGCAGCCGCATCCTGGTCGGCGAGCCCGTCGGCCCTGCCCTGATCGCCGGCGGCGCCCTGGTCGCCGTGGGCATCGCAGTGGTCAATCGGCCGCCGCGCACGCCTCGGCGCCCGCCTCCGCGTCCGGCTCCTGATCGCCCGTGAGCGTTCGTATAAGATCGCGGCGATGACGTTCATACAGGATCGGGTGGTGGCCGGCGAGGTCATCACCGGCTGCTTCTGCACCATGGGCTCGACGGTCTCCGTCGAGATAGCCGGCCACGCCGGCTTCGACTTTCTGGTGCTCGACATCGAGCACGGCGCTGGGGACCTGGAGACCCTGTACGGGCAGCTCCAGGTCGCTGCCGGCACCCCCGTGGCGGCGGTGGTGCGGGTCGCCTGGAACGAGGCGCCGCGGTTCAAGCGCGCGCTGGACGCGGGGGCCGACGGCATCATGGTGCCGTACGTGCAGACGCCGGAGGAGGCGGCCGCGGCGGTCGCGGCCATGCGCTACCCGCCGGCGGGGATCCGCGGCGTCGCCTCGTCGGTCCGCGCCGCGCGCTTCGGCGCCGACTTCGCCGCCTATCGCGCCGGCTCCGACGACGGACTGCTCACCATCCTGCAGATCGAGACGGCCGAGGGGGTCGCCGCCGCGGGCGAGATTGCGGCGGTCGACGGCGCCGACGTGCTGTTCGTCGGCCCCAACGACCTGAGCTTCAGTCTGGGCATCCCGCAGCAGTTCGACCATCCCGACTTCACCGGTGCGCTCGACCGCGTCGCGGACGGCGCCCGCGCGGCGGGAAAGGCGGCCGGCATCCTGCTGCAGACGCCCGACCAGGTCGCGCCGGCCATCGAGCGCGGCTATACGTTCATCGCGCTCGGATCCGACGGCAGCTATGTGGCCGGCGCCGCGAAGGCTGCGTTCGCAGCTCTGGCGCCCTACCGCACGGCCGGAGAGGATTGATCATGCTCAGATTCATCGCCAGCGGCGAGGTTCCGGAGGTGACGCACCGGATCCTGGCACCGCACGGACCCATCGAAGTGACCGCCGACAACGAGCAGGCGACGCTGGATGCGTCCGTCGACGACGACGTCATCGGGCTCATCCTGCGCGGCTCCTCCGGCGCGCCCGGCGACCTGATCCGCCGCGCCGCGGGGCTGCGCGTGATCGGCCGCACCGGGGTCGGCTACGACTCCGTGGACGTTGATACCGCCACCGAGTGTGGCGTGGCGCTCATCACCACGCCCGGCGCCAACGCCGCTACCGTGGCCGAGGCGTCGGTAGCCTACCTGCTGGCGCTGAACAAGCGGATCCCCTACTGGGACGAGCAGATGAAGGCACGCAACTGGGCGTCACGGGAGCAGTTCCTGGCCTGCGACATCGCCGGACTGACGGTCGGCATCGTCGGCTTCGGCAATATCGGCCAGGCGCTCGCCCGGCTGCTCGGGCCGTTCGGAGTGACGCTGCTGGCGCACGATCCGTACGCCGATCCGACCGCCGCGAAGGCGCTCGGCGTCGAGCTGGTGGAGCTCGACGCGCTCCTCACGCGTTCCGACACCGTCTGCCTGCACACGGCGCTCACCGAGCAGACCCGCGGCATGATCGACCGCACGCGGATCGCGGCCATGAAGCCGGGCTCGTTCCTGATCAACTTGGCGCGCGGCGGCGTGGTGGAGAGCCTGGACGCGGTGCTGGCCGGGATCGAAGACGGCCCGCTGGCCGGCGCCGCGCTCGATGTGTTCGAGCCCGAGCCGCCCGACTTCGATCACCCGATCTTCCGCCACCCGGCGGTGCTCACCGCGCCGCACGCCATGGCGATGACGCGCGGCGCGATGGACCGCATGGCCGAAGTGATGGCGGAGGGGATGGCCGCGGTCCTGGACGGCGAGCGGCCGCCGCACGTGGTGGTCAACCCGGAGGCGCTCGACCGCGGTCGGGCGGCCGCCGCCCGTGGCTGACCGGGTGCGCCCGAATCCGGTGCGCATCGTCTTCCTGGACGATGCGATGTACTCGCTCGACGGCGACGTCGACTTCAGCGGCATCGCACGGCAGGGCGACTACGTGCGCTACGCCAACTCCACCCCGGACGAGGGCGTGGAGCGCGGGCGCGATGCCCACGTGCTGATCACCAACAAGGCCAAGGTGACCGCCGCCGCGATCGAGGCCGGCCGCGACCTGCGCCTGGTGGCAGCGGCGGCGACCGGCTACGACAACGTCGACGTGCAGGCGGCGTCCGCGCGCGGCATCCCGGTCTGCAACGTCCCGGGCTACGCCGAGAACACCGTCCCCCAGCACGCCTTCGCGCTGATCCTGAACCTGGCCACGCAGGCGTTCCGCTACGCCGCCGACGTGGCGGCCGGCGACTGGGAGGCCGCGGACGGCTTCACGCTGCTGCGTTACCCGACCTTCGAGCTGCACGGCAAGGCGATCGGCATCATCGGCTTCGGCACGATCGGTCGCGGCGTGGCGCGCATCGCGGAGGGCTTCGGCATGCGCGTGATCGCCCACGACGCCCTGGGCATCCCCGACGGCGCCTACCCCAACACGCCGATCGACGAGTTGCTGCGCGACGCCGACGTGGTCACCGTGCACACGCCGCTCAACGATGCCACGCGCAACCTGATAGATGCGGACGCGATCGCGCTGATGAAGCCGTCGGCGCTGCTGATCAACACCGCGCGCGGCGGCATCGTCGACGAGCACGCGCTGGCCGCCGCGTTGAACGAGGGCCGGCTGGCCGGCGCGGGGTTCGACGTGCTCACCACGGAACCGCCGCGGGACGGCAACCCGCTGTTGACCGCGCGCAACGCCCTGATCACCCCGCACTCGGCCTGGTCCACGCGCGAGGCGCGGCAGAACCTGATCACCCGAACGGCGGAGAACGTTCGCGCCTTTCTGGCCGGCACGCCCCGCAACATCGTGAACTGACCGATCCCCGGGGGATGACGGCTCCCCGGGGGAGCAGCGCTCAGCGCCGGAACCAGCGCTTGCGAATGCGGGCGGCGCCCGCCTGCGGCTTGGCAAGGTCCTTGGCGGCAGTCGCGATAACCTTGGACGCGGTCGAAGACGGGACGATCTCGGTGTTGATCACCAGGTGGTAGAGCGAGGCGTCGTCCCAGTCGGCGTGATAGTTGCGGGAGATGAACGCCGACCGCCGCCGGTCGCTGTCACGGACAAGCTGCAGCGCCTCGCGGGCGCCGAGTCCCTCCAGCGCCCCCGCCCGTTCCGCGCGCGACTGCTCGGAGGCGGTGATGCGCACCCGCAGCACGCCCGGCACGTCCTGCAGGACCATCATGCTGCCGCGGCCGACGATGATCACGTCGCCGCGCTCGGCGAGCTTCGTGATCGCCTGGCGCACGACCTCGTGGTAGACCTCGCGATCCAGCACGTGAGTGGTCTCGCCCAGCTCGTCGATCAGCGCCCCCGGCGGGATCGCCGCATCCCCGAAACCCGACGCCCGATAGGCGCCCGTGGCGGCCGCCGCCTCGAACCAGCGCTCCAGGATGCCGCGCAGCCCGGTCTCATCCTGCTCGTCGACCTCGCTCACGCGTTCCTCGGGAACGCCGGTGGCGCGCGCCACCTCGCTGATGATCTGCTTGTCGACCACGTCGTAGCGGAGCTGCTCGGCCACCTGCTCGACGATGTCGGCAGCACCCGACCCGAACTGCCGCGAAATCGTGATGACACCCATCGTTCTACCTCCGCTTCTCCTGGATCCGCTCCTTGTCCTTGGTCGCAGCGGATTCCAGCTTGTCGATGAGCAGGTCGACCCCCTCGTGCTCGTCGTACGCCTCGATCTCCACGTGCAGGTCGCTGCCCCAGCGCAGGTGCAGGTTGGCCCCGAACAGGATCGATCCGTGATCGGCGGTGAGGGTCACTCTCAGGTCGACGACCTTGTCGTCCACGTGACGAAGCCGGTGCAGCTTCTTCTCCAGGTATTCTCGGGTATCCTTCGCCACCGGCATGTGCACGCCCTGGATGTCGAGATTCATCGTCCACCTCCACCGTGACACCATGGTGGCGACAGTGGCGGCCCCACGACATAGGCGTGAGGCTGAGGTCGACGTTCGCGATTGCTGATGATCGCTCGGGCTGGCCCGGATGATCGGCACGGATGACTGGCACGGATGAACGGCATGGCCCCGGTGCATGACGCCTCCGCCGGAGGCGAACGGCCGCGCTCGGCGCAGGCCCTGACCAGCGACCTGAGCTTCCGGCAGCTCGTCATCGACATGACGCGGGAGGGGATCGCCGTCGTCGACCCGCGCGGCGAGGTGGCGCTCTACAACGCCAGCATGGAACGGATCACCGGCTACGCGCAGGGGGAGGCGCGCGCCGGGTTTCCGGGCGCGCTGATCCCCGACCCGGACTCCCGCCGGGAGGCGCTCGCGCAGCTCCAGCGTGCGTTTCACGGCCGCCGGATCGACCGGCACGAGTGGGAGATCACCCGCAAGGACGGCGCGAAGCGTACCGTGCTCGCGTCCGCACGCGGATTCTCCTATCGGCGCCGGCGGCTGGCGATCATCCTGGTGCTGGACGTGACCGAGCAACGCCGCGACCAGCGTCGGGCGAACGCCTATCTGGCGCGGCTGCGGCGCCTTTCCTCCGAGATGGTGCTCGCCGAGGAGCGCGAGCGCCGGCGGATCGCGAGCGACATCCACGACGGCCTGGGCGACGATTTGAGCCTGGCGCGCATCAAGGCGGCCGAGCTGACCGCCGCCCACCCCTCCGACCCGCGTCTGACCGAGCTGACCCGGATCCTGGAGCGCTGCTCCGGCGACGCGCGCGCGCTCACCTTCGCGCTGGCCCCGCCGGTGCTGCACGAGCTGGGCCTGCATGCCGCCCTGGAGTGGCTGATCGAGCGCCGCAACGTCCGGTCGGGGGTACAGATGAGCTTCTCCGGGGGCGGAGAGCCCGCCGATCTGACGGAAGCGGAGCGGATTCTGTGCTACCGGTCCGTGCGCGAGTTGCTGCGCAACGTGGTCACGCATGCCGGAGCCCGGTCGGTGGCGGTCACGGCGCGGGATCGAGCGGGCGTCTACGAAATCGAGGTCCTGGACGACGGCCACGGCTTCGACGTGGACGCCGCGCTCTCGCA
Organism: Spirochaetia bacterium; assembly: GCA_965202935.1. Lineage (GTDB taxonomy): Bacteria > Spirochaetota > Spirochaetia > SZUA-6 > Bin103 > CATQHW01. The sequence goes on along the minus strand of OZ241879.1, from coordinate 5,329,505 downwards.
TGCGGAAGGAACGGGCTTCGGACTGTTCAGCGTCCGCGAGCGCCTTCGCCATCTCGGCGGGCGGCTGCTCATTCACTCCACGATCGGATCGGGAAGCCGGGTGACGATGCGTTTGCCACGCCCGCGGGAAAGCCGGCGCGTATGACTCCCATGACGAGAGCGAACGTACTCCTGGTCGACGATCACCGGATCATGCGCGATGGCCTGCGGGCGCTGCTGGAGCAGCAGGACGGCATCAGCGTCGTAGGCGAGGCGGCCGACGGACCGTCGGCGCTGGCGCTGGCGCGCACGCTGCGGCCCGACGTGGTGATCCTGGACATCAGCCTGCCCGGCCTGAGCGGCATCGAGGTCGCCACGCGCATCGCCGCGGAGCTGCCGTACACGCGCACGGTGGCACTGTCCAAGCACGATGACCACCGTTACGTGGCGCGCATGATCAAGGCCGGCGCCTCCGCGTACCTGATCAAGGACTGCGCGTTCGATGAGCTGGCCGCCGCGATCGGTACGGTGATGCGCGGCCGCAAGTACCTGGGCTCGGGCATCGCCGGCACCGTCATCGACCTGCTGCAGGGCGTCGAGGAGCCCGAGTCGGCCCTGTCCGCACTGACCGACCGCGAGCGGGAGGTGTTTCAGCTCCTGGCCGAGGGCAGGACCGCCAAGGAGATCGCCGCCACGCTCTCGGTCAGCGTCAAGACGGTCGACACCCACCGCCAGCACGTGATGGCCAAGCTGGAGGTGACGAGCGTCGCCGAGCTGACCCGTATCGCGATCCGCGAGGGCGTGGTGCCGCTCGACGACTGAACCTCGCCGTCGCGGACCTCACCCTACAACAGCTCGCCGACTTCGCGGCGCGCCCAGAGCCGTTCGCCCATCACCTCCTCGACATCGGTGAGCGTGGTGCAGGCGAGCATCGCGTCCGCTTCCGCTTCCGCCTCCTGCAGCTCGATGCCGGCCACCAGCGCCCGCACCCGCGGCAGGTAGGTCGGCTCCACGCTCAGCGTGCGCACGCCGATGCCGATCAGGAACGGGATGTACTCGGCCTGGTGCGCCATGTCGCCGCACACCGACAGTTCGGTGCCGTGCTCGACGGCGCTCTCGGCCACCAGGTGCAGCGAGCGCAGCACCGCCGGGTGGTAGGGGCGGTACAGGTCGGCCACCTTCTCGTTGGTGCGGTCGACCGCGATCAGGTACTGGATCAGGTCGTTGCTGCCGATCGACAGGAAGTCGGCCTCCGCCGCGAAGGCGTCGATGATCGGCAGCACCGACGGAACCTCGACCATCATGCCGATGGCAGGCGCCTCGCACTCGACGCCCTCGGCCTGCAGTTCCTGCACGCAGTCCAGGGTGATCCTGCGGCCGTGCAGGAACTCGTCCAGCGCCGACACCATCGGGAACATGATGCGGATGGTGCGGCCCACGCCCGCGCGCAGCATCGCCCGCACCTGCTGCCGGAAGATGTCCGGATTGCGCAGTGAGAAGCGGATCGAGCGCATGCCCAGGAACGGGTTGGCTTCGCGGGTGTCGTCGGAGAAGTAGGACAGCACCTTGTCGCCGCCCATGTCGAGCGTCCGCAGGTTGACCTCGCGTCCCCGGAACCGCGCCAGCAACTGCGTGTACACCGCGAGCTGCTCCTCCTCCGTCGGGAAGTCGCTGCGCACGATGAACGGGAACTCGCTGCGGTACAGGCCGATGCCGTCGGCACCCAGATCGGTGGCGAGCTCCACGTCGCTGAGCAGGTTCACGTTTGCCAGGACGCGGATGCCGGTGCCGTCGATCGTCCTGGTGACCGGCTGCCCCGGCGCCTGCCGTTCCGAGCGCTCCAGGATCGCCCGCTGATCGTGAAAGATCCGAACGTCCGCCTCGTCGGGATTGACCTGCACCATGCCGCCGTTGCCGTCCAGCAGCAGGGTGGTCCCCTCGGTGACGGTCATCATCCGTTCGTCGCGGACGATGATCAGCGGCAGCAGCAGCGATCGGGCCAGGATCGACAGGTGCGAGCTGGCGCCGCCGGTGACCAGCACCACGCCGGCAGCCCCCAGGGCGGAGAGCTCCAGCAGGTCCGACGGGTACAGCTCCCGCGCCACGACGATGCTGCCCGGCCGGGAGTCGATCGCCGAGCTCTCGCCGACGATGTTGCCGAGCAGGCGCACCACCACGTCCTTGACGTCCTGCACCTTGTCCTTGATGTAGACGCTCTCGCTGGCGGCGAAGCGCTGCAGGTAGGAGGAGGCCACCTGCAGCACGGCGCCGGGGGCGCTTTCGCCCCGTTCGATGCGGGACAGCACGCGGCCGGTGAACTCCTGGTCCTTCAGGATCAGCAGGTGGGCGGTGAAGATCAGCGACGCGACGTCCGACAGCTTGTCCTCCACCTTGGCCTGCAGCTCCTCGAGCTGGTGCTCGGTGGCGAGCACCGCCGATTCGAAGTCGGCGCGGCCGAACGTGCGGTCATACGTGCGCTGGGCGAACGACTCGTAGACCCCCTCGCGGTCGAACGGCGCCGCCGGTCCCACCGCCTGTCCTTCGGCGGCCGTCTGCCCGGCGAAGCGCTCCCCGGAGCGGGCCTGCCGGCCGCGGACGCTCCGCGCCGGGCGGCGGTAACCGTCGCTCCGCGCCGACTCGTCCGCTTCCCTGGCGTCCATGAGCAGCCGCGCGTTCTCCAGCGCGTTGGCGAGCTGGCTGGCGACCGCGCGCAGCGCCAGCGCGTCGTCCTCGTCGAACGGCGTGGCGGCTTCGCGCTGCACGGCCAGCACGCCGATGGGAGCGATACCGCGCGTGATCGGCACCGCCAGGAACGCCTCGTAGCGCTCCTCGTCGATGTCCGGCACGGGCTTGAAGCTGGGATGCTCGGAGGCGATCCGCTGCACGATCGGCCGCCGGCCTTCGAGCGCGGCGCCGACGATCCCCTCGCCCGGCGCCAGGCGCACGCGGCCGACCGACGACGGCTCCAGGCCGACGGTCGCTTGGAGCACCAACTCTTCGGCCTCTTCCTCGAAGATGTAGATGCTGCACACCGCCGCGCGCATGCGGCGCGCGACCATCTGCACCGCGCGGTCCAGGAACGCCTTCAGGCTGAGCGAGCCCAGGAACAGCCCGCTCATCTCGCCGAAGTCACAGATCAGCCGCAGGTGAGCGTAGCGAACCTCACTCGCAGAGTGAGCGAAGCGAGCCTCACTCGAAGAGCGATCCATTGAGGGGATACTACCAGCATTTGACCCGATGTCGGCATTTGACCCGATGTCGGCCCCGCCGTACCATCGTCGCGCGCCATGGAGACCCTCGATCTGGGCCGCCGCATCGAGTTGCTGTCGATGGATCCGCACTTCCACGACATCAGCATCGCCGTCTACCGGACGGACGACGCGGACGGCGCCTCCTACCTGCTGCACAGCTACAGCAAGCGTGAGGGGACCGGCGACCGGCTGGCGTTCCTGGCGACCGTCATGCAGGCGACGGGCGGGATGGAGCGTTCCGGCGGCAATCCGCTGGCGTTGCGGTTTGCCTGCGGGTACGCCCACGAGACGGCGCTCAAGAGGCTGTTCGTGGAGTCGTGCAAGGTCGCGCCCGGCACCGAGCCGGCGCAGCGAGAGATGTGGGTGCTGGACAAGAAGAACGACCTGACGATCCGCGTCGACGGGCTCGGCGGCGGCCGTTACCGTTGCTCCGGCGACCGGGACGGCGCCCGCGAGCGCAGGCGGGTGGCGGCGGTCGCCGCCGGCCTGGGCAAGCTGGCGGAGCTCGACGTGGACGGCGACGAAGTACGGTTCCCCTGCGGGACCGACCACGACGAGCTGATCGGGCTCCTGCTGCTGCGGGCGCTCAACGTGCGCGGCGCGTTGCGTGAGCAGGAAGCGGCCGCGTCGCGCGGCGTGCTGAGCGCACCGAGTCAGCAGCGGTAACCGGCGCGACGATGAAGGGAGGCAACCGATGACAGGCAGGGAGCGGGTGCTGGCGGCGTTTCGCGGCGAGCCGGTCGACCGGCCGGCGGTGTGCAACCCGACCTCGGTGGCGACCGTGGAGTTGATGGACCTGGTGGATGCGCCGTTTCCGGATGCCAACCGCGACGGCGAGCTGATGGCCCGCCTGGCGGCCACGGGGCATACCGAGCTGGGCTTCGACACCATCATGCCCGTGTTCTCGATCATCCAGGACTCCTCCGCGCTCGGCTGCCAGATCCAGTGGGAGCAGAAGGACAACTGGCCGACGGTGAAGATGAGCGAGCCGATCTGGGAGACCCCCGACGACATCGTCATCCCGTCCGACTTCCTGACCCACCAGGACACCGCCTGCGTGCTCGATGCGATCCGCCGCCTGAAAGCGGAGTACGGCGACGAGGTGGCCGTGATCGGCAAGACCATGGGGCCGTGGTCGCTGGCCTACCACTGCTTCGGCGTGGAACGGTTCCTGCTGCTGTCCCTGGACGACCCGGACGAGACCAAGCGGATCCTGGACGGGCTCAAGGAGGCGACCATCGACTTCGGCGTCGCCCAGATCGAAGCGGGCGCCGACGCGCTGACCCTGCCCGACCACGCCACCGGCGACCTGGTGTCGGGCGACTACTACCGGCGCTTCCTGCGCGACCTGCACATCGAGTTCGTCGAGCGCATCCCGATCCCGCTCATCCTGCACATCTGCGGCAAGACCATCGACCGCATGGGCTACATCGCCGAGACCGGCTTCGCCGCCTTCCACTACGACTCCAAGAACGACCCGGCCGAGTCCATCGAGGTGACCGGCGACCGCGTCGCGCTGGTCGGCAACGTCAACAACCCGGAGACGCTGTTCGCCCGCGGCCCGGAGGAGGTGCAGGCGGAGGTGCGCAAGAACCTGGACGCCGGCATCAAGCTGGTCGGGCCCGAGTGCGCGATCCCGCTGCAGACCCCGCTCGACAACCTCAAGGCCATCCCCGCGGCGGTCGCCGACTGGTCTCGGCAGCATCCGAACTGACCGCCGGAATCAGCACGCACCACAGGAACGGACGGAACCACCCATGGCGCAGATCGAAGACATCGACAATGAGTTGATCCGAGAGGAGATCGAGGAGTTCATCGAGCGGCCCGACGAGCGCGAGCGCATGATCGAGATGTTCGCGCGCGCGCGGCCGGCGATGCAGGAGATCTCGGCGGCGCTCATCGAGGGAGAGGACGACGAGGTCGACGAGCTGACCAGGCAGGCGCTCGACGGCGGCATCACCGCGATCGAGATCATGGACGACGGCCTGATCGCGGGCATGGGCATCGTCGGCATCAAGTTCCGGGAGAACATCATCTTCGTGCCGGAGGTGCTGGCGTGCGCCCGCGCCATGAAGGCCGGCATGGCGCACATCGAGCCGATCCTTTCCGAGTCCGGCGTGCCGTCGCAGGGCATGGTGGTGATGGGCACGGTCAAGGGCGACCTGCACGACATCGGCAAGAACCTGTGCATCATGCTGCTGCGCGGCGCCGGCTTTGAGGTGATCGACCTGGGCGTCGACACCTCCGCCGACGAGTTCATCGACGCGGTGGAGGAGAACGAGGCGCCGCTGATGGGCATGTCGGCGCTGCTGACCACGACCATGCCCAACATGGGCAAGACGATCGAGGCGTTCATCGACGCCGACCTGCGCGACGACGTGCAGATCATGGTGGGCGGCGCCCCGGTCACCCAGGAGTTCGCCGACGACATGGGCGCCGACGGCTACGGCAAGGACGCGGTTGCCTGCGTGGAGCTGGCCAAGCGGCTCATGATCGAACGGGAGCAGATCGACGACTAAGCGGGCGTCCGGCTCCGGGAACGGGGGAGGGTCCGTCGCGGCGGGGCTGGACGCGGAGGCATGGCAGCAGCGCCTGGACCGCCTCAGCGCGGTGCTGGCGCCGATCGCCGACCACGCCAACGTCCAGGCGACGTGGCGCTGTCCGTACAAGGACCGGCACGACCGCTGCACCGCCGCCTTCGGCTGCCGCAACCAGAGGCGACCCGAAACCGGCGACCCGCGCTTCGCGTCGGGGACGGACAAGCTCCGCTTCCTCTGTGCGGGCGACGACAAGCTCGACTATCGAAGTGCCTGGGAAGTCGACGCCGTGGCGGCGAGTTCCCAGGAGAGGCCGGCTGGGCGCACGTCGGAGCGCCAGCGACGCCGTGCGGGCGGGGAGGTCGACGCCGAGGCGGCGAGCTCCCAGGATCGGCCGGCTGGGCGCACGCCGGAGCGACAGCGACGACGTGCGGGCGGGGAAGTTGAGAGTGCCGATCACGGATCCGGGAGCGTGGCCTGCGGCGCCGAGCGGCTGAGCCCGGTGGCAGGCGCCACCCTGTTCGACTACGCGGACCGCGCGTCGATGCGCGTCCCCAGTTCCTGCGCGCGCACCGGCATCTGCCACGAGTGCGTGGTGCGGGTCGATGCCGGCCTCGACGCGCTGAGCCCGCGCACAGAAGCGGAGCGCTTCCTGCAGGACCCGTTCCGGCTGGCGTGCCAGACCGAGGTCACCGACCGCTCCGCCGAGGTGGCGTTCCAGCCGCTGCGCCGCTCGCCACGCATCCTCACCGACGGCAGCCTCACCGACGGCAGCCGCGCCGGCCGCGAGCGCACCCTCGACGCGGAGCCTCGGACCGACGGCGGCCCCGGCTCCGCCTCCCCGCGGGACCGCTTCCCCGGACGTGAGCTCGGCCTCGCCATCGACCTGGGCACCACCACCGTGGTGATGAAGGTGATCGACCTGGAAGCGGAAGCGACCATCGTCACCGCCTCCTTCGCCAACCCGCAGGGGTTCGCGGGAAGCGACATCATGCACCGCATCTCCTACGCGGCCGGCAACTTCACGGACGAACTGCAGCACGCCATCGTCAGCGCCATCAACACCGAGATCCGCACGGTCGCCCGCTCCTGCGGCTTCCGCCGCACCTCGGTGACACAGATAGTCGTGGCCGGCAACCCGACCATGCGCGACATCCTGTTCGGGCTGGACGTGCAGGGGCTGGGCCAGCGCCCGTACCGCTCCGGCGTGGAGGCGGACTTCCGCGCCGGCCGCCGCGCCACCACGACGCTTGAGGCGCCCGCGCGGCAGCTCGGCCTGCACCTGAACCCGCGCGCCCGCGTGGTCGGCCTGCCCATCATCGGCAGCCACGTCGGCGCCGACACCGTCGCCTGCCTGCTGGCCATCGGCATGGCCGATACCGAGCGGCCGGTGATGCTGGTCGACGTGGGCACCAACACCGAGGTGGTGGTCGGCCACCGCGGCCGGCTGATCGCCGCCTCCTGCCCCGCCGGCCCCGCGTTCGAGGGCGGGTTGATCGCCCACGGCATGCCCGCCTACGACGGCGCCATCGAGTCGCTGGCCTGGGAGGACGGGGAATTCTCCTTCCACACCATCGGCGACGCTCCGCCGGAAGGAATATGCGGGTCCGGCCTGATCGACCTGGTCGCGGAGTTGCGCCGGCACGGCATGATCACGCCCAAGGGGGTGTTCACCGCCGACCGGCGGCTCAAGGAGATCGACGTGGTGCCGGACCGCATCACCTTCTCGCGCGCCGACGCAAGCGCGCTGGCGCAGGCCAAGGCGGCCAACTACTGCGGCCAGGTGATCGCCATGCGCCACTTCGGCATCGAGCCGGCGGAGCTGCACCGGCTCTACCTGGCCGGCGGCTTCGCCACCTACGTGAACTCGGACAACGCCATTGAGATCGGCATGCTGGCGCCCGTTCCCGTCGACCGGATCGAGAAAGTGGGCAACGCCGCGGTCGAGGGGGCGCGAATCGCGCTACTCTCGGAAGCGGAGCGCGAGCGCATCGACGCGCTGGCGCAACGCATCGAGCACGTCGAGCTGGAGCTGGAACCGGACTTCTTCGAGCTGTTCGTGGACGGCTGCCGGTTCGAGCCGATGCGGCTCGGCGCCGCACGGCGCTGACAACAGGAACGAGCACCACCAGGAGCAACAGGTTTGGGCGACGACAACGGACGATTCACGACGATAGGCGAGAACATACACACCACCCGCGTGCTGCTGCGCCGCGGCAAGCGCATCGTGGTGGCGCCCGACGGGCGCGAGTCGGTGCGCTTCCGGGACCGTGGCGGCGACAACGGCTATCTGCCGATCCCGGACGACGTCAAGCGCGGGCAGGACTACGAGGAAGGCCGCGTCAAGCACGTGGGCATCGCGGTGCGCACGGCGATCGCCGGCGGCGCCGACGCCCCGATCGCGCTGGAGTACCTGGCCACGCTGGTGCAGCGCCAGGAGCGCGCCGGCGCGGACTACCTGGACCTGAACGTCGACGAGGTGTCGCTCAAGCCGGTCGAGCAGCAGCAGGCCATGGCGTGGCTGGCCGGCATGGTGCAGGACACCGGTTCGACGCCGCTGTCGATCGACTCCTCCAACAGCGACACGATCCGTACCGGGCTGGAGGTGGTCGACGCCGGCCGGGCGGGCCGGCCGCTGATGAACTCGGCGTCCCTGGAGCGGATCGACGTGCTGGACGACGTGAAGCGGTTCGACACGCGCGTGGTGGTCACCGCCGCCGGCGAGTCCGGCATGCCGGCCGGCGCCGGCGAGCGTGCGGACAACGCCACGCGCATCATCGAGGCAGCGCTCGGCAAGGGGATCGAGGCGGCCGACATCTTCGTCGACCCGCTGGTGTTCCCGATCTCCGTCGACATCGAGTTCGGCAACCACTGCCTGGACGCCGTCCGCACCATCCGCGACCGCTTCGGACCCGACATCCACATCACCGGCGGCTTCAGCAACGTGTCGTTCGGGATGCCGCAGCGACGCCTGATCAACGACGTGTTCCTGCTGTTGGCGATCGAAGCCGGCGCCGACTCCGGCATCGTCGATCCGGTGACCAGCCACCTGGACGAGGTACACGCCATGGACCGCGAGTCGGTCCGCTACCGCATGGCCGAGGATCTGCTGCTCGGCCGCGACGACCGCTGCAAGGCGTTCCTGCGCGCGCACCGCCGGGGACACCTCGACGAGGGGGCATGAGCCATGGCTGAGTACAAAGTGCTGTCCTGGCGCGGCATTCCCGCGCAGGTGAAGGTGTACGGCGAGGGGGGAACGCAGTCGGCGACGATGCCCGACCGCTACCAGACCGAGATCGACCGGGTCGCCATGCGCGAGGGGCGGGCCGGCAGCGACGCCTACCTGGAGCAGTGGAAGTGGGGGAAGCGCACGGCGCGTGACGGCACCGCCAGGCAGGTGCTGGACGAGGTCATCGCGGAGCTCACCGCGGAGTGGGACCCGAAGCTAACGTCCGTGCCGGGCGGGGACGGCGGGGATCGATAGCGCGGGCCCCATCGGGGTACGCTACGGCATGGCCACCCGACCTCGACTGACCTTCGACAAGACCGAGTTGGTGCTGATCGACACGGAAGCCAAGAAGCCGGCCGTGCACAACTTGAGCCGCGACGACCTGGTGCGGTTCCGGCTGACCCGCAAGCGGGCGTTCGCCGTGTACCGGTTCGTGGACGACGACGTGCTGGAGCTTCACGTGCGTGGCACCGTGGAGCCGCTGCTTATGCGCCGGCGCCGGAACCGGGAGCTGTTCGACGGCTACCTGGACGGCGCCAGGAAGTTCTGCGAAGCGAACCAGATTCCCTTCGTGGACGAGACCTGAGAGAAACGAGAGGAGCTCATCATGAGAGTCAGCAAGACCCTGGCCAAGCTGCGCGCCGGACGCGCCGTGCGCATCTGCGGACTCGGCCACTACATCCCCGCCTTCATGCGCCACGCCGCGCACCTGGGCTTCGACTGCATCTGGCTGGACCTGGAGCACCGCGCGATGGAGCAGCGCGAGCTGCAGTCGCTCCTGGTGCTGTCGCACCTGGTCGACGTCGACGTCATGGTGCGCGTGCCGCTGGTCGACGGCGCCCAGCTCTACCGGGTGCTTGAGGACGGGGCGACCGGCATGATGTTCCCGCTGGTCAACACCCCGGAGCGGGCGCACCAGATCGTGCAGGCGGTGAAGTTCCCGCCGACAGGCAGCCGCGGCATGGACGGCGCCGGTCTCGACGGCGACTACTACCTGGACGCTGGTGAGACCTACGCGGAGGACGTCAATCGCGAGACCTTCGTGGTGGTGCAGATCGAGACCCCGCAGGCGGTCGAGAACGCCGATGCGATCGCGGCCGTGGACGGCGTCGACGGCCTGTTCATCGGCCCCGCCGACCTGACCCTGCGTATCCGGCACCATGAAGGTGACCTGGACATCGACGCCGCCACCGACCGGGTGGCCGCCGCCGCCGAGCGCCACGGCAAGGCGTGGGGCCGGCCGGGCGACGTCGCGCTGACCGCGGACATCCACGCCAAGGGCGCGCAGCTCCTGGTGCAGGGCAGCGAGTTCATGGGCATGATCAACGAGCTGCAGCGCGGCCGGGACACGTTCGACGAGCTGCTGGCCGCCGAGTCCTCCTGAGGCCGCCGTCCTCTCGCCCGCGCAGGCTGGAATGACCGCCTCAGGAGTGACCGCCTCCGCGGACCGGCCGGTCGCGCTGCCGGCGGTCGCGCGGCTCGCCGACCCGGTGGACAACGTCGCCATCGCGCTGTCCACCCTGAGCGCCGGCCGGCGGATCGAGCACGGCGGGACGGGGCGGAACCCGAGGTTTGCGCTGCCGCACCCGGTGATGGAAGGCCACCGTTTCGCGGCCACCCGCATCCGGCGCGGACAGGAACTGCTCTCCTGGGGCTACCCGTTCGGGCGGGCGCTGCGCGACATCGAGCCCGGCGACTGGATCCGCAACGCCGGCATGATCGAGGCGCTGGCGCAGCGCGACCTGCCGCTGGCGCTGCCGACCGACGCCAACTTCGAGGACCAGCCGCTTTCGCAGTCGGCGCGGCTGGACGAGGTCGCGCCGGCCGCGCCGCTTGCCGCGACTCCACGGGATCTGCGGTTCGCCGGTTACGACCGCGGCGAGCGCGGCTTCGGCACCCGCAACCACGTGATCGTGCTGGCGGTCAACTCGCACGCGGGCGCCGCCGCGGTCGCGCTTGCCGCGCGGCTGGACGGCATCGCCCGCTCGCTGGGTGGCACGGACGGCGTGGTGCCGGTCGCGCACACCGAGGGCGGCGGCCCGGAGCCGCCCAACAACCGCGAACTGCTGGAGCGCGCGCTGGTCGGCTTCCTGGTCCATCCCAACGTGGCCGGCGCCGTGGTGCTGGATCATCCGTCGGGCGCCGTGCGCTGGGCGGACGTGACCGCCTGCGCCGCGGCGTGGGAGCGCCGGCTGGACCGCGTGCCGATCGTCGCCGCGACCGCGGGCGACGCGGTCGACGACGATGCCGTGCTGCCGCTGCTGCGCGCCGCGGCCGCCGCCCGCCGCTGCGAGCTGCCGCTGTCGGCGCTCAACATCGCCCTGCAGTGTGGCGGCTCGGACGCCTTCTCCGGCATCTCCGGCAACCCGCTGGCCGGAGCGGTGGCGCGCGAGGTGATCGCCGCCGGCGGCGGCGCCATCCTGGCGGAGACCGACGAGTTGATCGGCGCCGAGCGCTACGTGCTGTCGTCGGTCAAGGACCGGGCCACCGCCGCCGCCTTCCTGGACCAGGTGGAGCGGTTCAAGGCGTGGACCGCTCGCCACGGGCAGTCGGCGGCCGGCAATCCGTCGGGCGGCAACAAGCTGCGCGGCCTGTACAACATCACGCTGAAGTCGATCGGCGCCGCCGCCAAGAAGGCCCCGGACGTGCCGCTGGCCGGCGTCGTCGAATACGCGGCTCCGGTCACGGAACCGGGGTTCCACTTCATGGACAGCCCCGGCAACGACCTGGAGAGCGTTGCCGGGCAGGTCGCCTCCGGGTCCAACGTGATCTTCTTCGTGACCGGCAACGGATCCATCACCAACTTCCCGTTCGTGCCCACGGTCAAGTTCGTCACGACCACGCCGCGCTACGAGTTGCTCCCGCGCGAGATGGACGTGAACGCCGGCCGCTACCTGGACGGCGAGCCGATGGACGCTCTGACGGAGGAGGTCCTGGAGCAGACGCTGCGCGTCGCCTCCGGCGAGCGGACCAAGGGCGAGCTGGCCGGCCACAGCCAGGTCTCGATCTGGCGTGACTGGGCGGTCGGCGAAGGGCTGGACGGCCGCGGGCCCGGTGCCCGGTCCGTCCATGTCGCCGCGGCGGCCGAACCGCTCGCGGCAGCGCCGGCGCTTGACCGGACGGCGGCGCGCGGCGACCGCCACCATGGCCGGGTCCCCGCGCCGGCGTGGCCGGACGAGCGCCCGCGGGTCGGCCTGATCGCCCCCACCTCGCTCTGCTCCGGGCAGGTGGCCGGCCTGATCGCCGCCGGCATCGAGCGGCGCGCCACCGCCGCAGGAAGCCTGGCCGGCGTGGTCGCCCTGCCGCACACCGAGGGCTGCGGCTCCGGCGGGAGTGACGACCTGTACACCCGCACCCTGGTCGGCCACGTGCTGCACCCCGCGGTGGCGGCTGCGCTGCTGCTGGAGCATGGTTGCGAGCGCACGCACAACGACTACTTCCGCGCCGCGCTGCGCGACGCGGGCCAGTCCGCCGACCGGTTCGGATGGGCGAGCATCCAGCTCGACGGCGGCATCGCCGCGGTAACCGAACGGGTGGCCGCCCACTTCGCGGCCGCGGTCGCCGGGCGCATCCCGCCGCGCGATGCTCGACCGCCGGTGGTCGGCCTGGTCGCCGCCGGCGACCCGTGCAGCCTGTCGACGGCCGACCTGCTGGCGAGCTTCGCGGTCGCGGTGGTCGCCTCCGGCGGATCGGTGATCGCGCCTGCTGCCGGCCCCACGCCGGCGGTCCTGGCCGCGGCCGGCATCGCCACCGCCAACCCGCGTCCCACGGTCCGCTTCGCAGAGCGGCCCGCCGCCTGTGGGCTCCACCTGATGGCCGCGCCCACCGGCCACGTCGACGAGATCGCCGGCGGCCTGGTCGCGGCCGGCGCCGAGCTGATCGTCGCCTTCAGTCCGAGCCGGCCCATGCATGCCCACCCGTTCGTGCCGGTGCTGCAGGTCACCGACGGGGCGGACGCCGCCGGCTTCGATCTGGCGATCGGTGACGCGGGCTCGGCGGACCGGGCCGGCCGCCGCCTGGCGGAGCTGGCCGCCGCGGCGCTGGCCGGCGACTACACGCCGGCGCAACTGCGGAGCGGCGCCGTGGCCTTCCAGCTCACCCGCGGCACGGCCGGCGTCTCGCTCTGAAGATTCGTCTGGAACTTTACTTGGCCGAGCTATCCTCACGAGAAGGGTAAACGAACACGCTTGACACCTTCGGCGTCAAGGGTGACATTTCGTGGTAACGCCTCGCTCTCGCAGGCTCCTGACGATGACCATACGAAGACCGCAAACCTTGGACCGCCAGCAAGTGGCAAAGACATGTATCGCCTCTTTTTTAGACAAGGAGGGAGACGCATGAAGAAGACTCGCTCTTTTTGGATCAAAGCCAAATGGGACCATGAGAACAAGATATTCTGGTCAGAGAGCAATATAATCGGACTTCATATCGAAGCCCCTACGCTGGAGGAGTTCCAAGAAGTGATGACCGCTATTGCACCGGAGTTGATTCTCGCCAATCATGGTGAGCAGGGATTGATCTACCACGAAACGGAACGTGCATGGGAGTACGACGAGACGGCGGCGTATGGCGAGAAACTACTACAGTAAAGTAGTTAAATTGATTTCCGAGAACGGATTTTTCCGTCTTCCCAAGCAACAGCAGCCGACGGGCAGTCATGAGATGTGGAGAAACGAGTCCGGAAAGAAGGTGTCGGTCCCGCGCAAGATAGTGAAGCGCCACACCGCCAACGGGATTCTCAAGGACGCCGGCGTCAGCATCAAGGTATAGCCCTGTACAGATCGTCCTCGTTGCGGGGCTTGCGCGGGGAGTCGTCGCTCGCGGTGGGAGGCGGTGGCGCAGTTCGACGGCATGGAACCCCGCTATGGGCTCGTGGTCAGCGCGAGCAGCTTTCGGCGCACCTGATCGGCCCAGGAGCTGTGCGGATCCGCGCGCAGGTATGCCTGCCAGTGCTGCCGCGCCTCGTCGATGCGGCCGAGCTGCACGCACGCCTCGGCGAGGTTGCTGTGCGCGTCGGCGTAGTGCGGGTCCACGGCGAGCGCGCGGCGGTAGGCGTCGACCGCTTCGGGGGCGCGGCCGGTGTCGATGAAGGCGTTGCCCAGGTTGTTCCATGCCGCGACGTAGGCCGGCTCCCGTTCGACGGCGCGCAGATAGCTGAAAGCCGCGTCGGCCGCGCGGCCGAGCGCGTACCGGGCGTTGCCCAGGTTGTAGTGGACCTCGGCCGAGTCGGCCCCGCGCTCGATCGCCTGCTCGTAGGCGTCCACCGCCTGCTCGTGGGCTCCGGCCTCCTCCGCGTGCACGCCGGCATCGAACCACGCCTCGGCGCCGTCCGGGTCCGGTAGCGCCTCCGTGCCTGACTGCGGGCGGAGCTCGACGATCCGCTCCTCGGCCGGCCGGGCGTGATCCACTTCGGCGGCGAAGTCCAGCAGGAGCTGTCCGGACGGCTCGGCCGACTCGCCGGAGCGGAGCCGGACCCGCACCCCGCCGCCGTCCCCGGCTGCCTCCAGGTGACGGAGCACGTCATCCGCATTCGGCAGCCATTCGCCGATCTGGCGCAACGACCGCTTGAGTCGCCGCGTGGTGACGCCGGCGCGAGTCAGCGCGGCCACCGCGCGCGAGGTGGCGACGTCGCTGAAGTCGAAGGACGCCGACCTCCCGTCCCCACGGGCCGGCTGCAGGAGCCCGCTCCGCACCCAGCGGCGGATCTCGCACGGCGGCACGTCCAGGATGCGGGCGAGCTGTGCCGTGGTGAACCGCGACACGACCGCCTCGCCCATCGCTACGCGTCCTCGATCAACCGCTCGAACACCGGCGCCCGCAGGACGCCGGCGCGCGTCTGCGCCACGAAGCTGACCTCGCAGTAGAGCCCCGGCCGTACGGCCAGGGCGCCGGCCGGCAACTCGACCAGCGCCTCATCGGTCACGCGCTCCCGCAGCAGGCACGCAAGTCGCAGCCGCTCGCCCTCGCCATAGCCGGTGCCGACCCGGCCGGCATAGGTCAGCACGCCGTCGCGGTCCATCGCCACCGCGACGCTCTGGATGTCGCCGGTCTCCTGCGGCAGGTAGCCGACGATCGCGCACAGGGCGTGCAGCCGCCGCTTCACCTTGATCCATGCGTCCGAGCGCCTCCCGGGCCGGTACGGGCTGTCCAGGCGCTTGCCCACGATCCCCTCTCTGCCCTGCGCGCACGCGCGCTCGAACAGCCTGCGCCCTGCCGTCGGGACCGCCTCCGAGATCACCATCGGCTCCGGGGTATCGAGCTGCAGCAGCCGTTCCCGGCGGACGCGTAGCGGGTCCGCCATGACCGGCTGGAAGTCCCGGTAGAGCAGGTCGAAGACGATGAACCCGACCGGCTGCCGCGCCGCCAGCGCCTCGGCACGCCGCGCACCGCGTGCCTGATCGCGCGGCTGCAGGGACTCGAAGTCCGGCACGCCGTCGGCGCGCAGGGCGACGATTTCGCCGTCGACCACGCTGCCGTCGGGCAGCGCCGCCAGCGGAGCGAGCTCCGGGTACTGGGCGGTCACGTCGCGGCCGCCCCGGCTGATCAGCCGCAGCGAGCGGTGCTCGACGTGCGCCATGGTGCGGAACCCGTCCCACTTGAACTCGAACAGGTGATCCGCGGAATCGAACGGACTGCCGCTGGTGGCCAGCATCGGAGCGATGAGACGCGGCAGGTCCGGCAGATGCCTACACCGCCTTCTTCTTCGCCGCCGGGTGGCGCGCTCCCGCGCTCGGCGCCATCTTCTTCGGCGACACTGCCTTCTTCGGGGACCCTGCGGCGTCCGGTTCTTCCGCGGTCGCGCCGGCCTTCTGCGCCTCGGCGACGCTCTTCTTGAGGGCGTCCATGAGGTTGATGATCTTGGGCTCTTCCGCGTCCTCGGCCTGGACCACCTCCTGCCCCTCCACCTTCATGCGGATCAGCTCGGTCAGCTTGGTGTGGTACCGGTCGTCGTAGGAGGCCAGGTCGAAGTCCTGCATCCGGGAGGCGCCGATCAGGGTGTTGGCCAGCGTCAGCTCCTCGTCGGTGACCTCCACGTCGACCACCTCATCGCGCAGCGACTCGGACGACTGCACCTTGGCGTGGTGATACAGCACCGTGAGCCCCAGCAAGTCGCCGATCGGCCGCAGCAGCACGAGCTGCTCGCGCCCGCTGATCACCACCTGCGCCAGAGCGTGCACGCCGTTCTCCTGCATGCCGCGGTGCAGCAGCGCGTACGGTTTCTGCCCCGGCGTGCCGTCGGGGACCAGGTAGTAGGTGCGGCCCGCGTGATACACCGGGTCCACCGCGTCAGGCGGGATGAACCCCTCGATGTTGATCGAGTGGTCGCTCTGCGTGCGCAGCTTCTCCAGCTCGTCATCCTCGATGATGACGTACTCGCCCTTGCTGTGCTCGTAGCCCTTGACGATCTGGTCGGAAGTCAGCTCGCCGTGCTCGGGACAGACCTTCTGGTACTTGACGCGGGTGTTGCATTCCTTGTGCAACTGGTTCAGCCGGATGTCGCCGCCCGACTTGCTCGCCGTGAACCCGCGCACCGGCACGGACACCAGGCTGAGCTTCAGGAACGCCTTCCAACTCGATCGTGGAGCCATCTCTTGTTACCTGCCTCTCTTCGTTTCTCGGCTCCGAGCCGGTGCGATTGTAGCATTCAGATCTCTGTCCAGCGTTCTCCGCGCGCCCGCCAACTGCGCGAGGTCTCTCCTGTCCGCCCAGAGACCCGCGGCGGCGTGCAGCACGTTCCGTCGCCGCTCCTCAGCGCTGCGCCGAATGTCCGCCTGTGCCTCGCGATTCTGTTCATTCATGACCGCGTGACTCCAGGCGCCCAACCCATTCGTCGAACCCAGGGCATTCGGCCCGAATTGTGGCCAGCCCCATGCTGCGGGCCAGATCGCTACCGTGGACCCGTTTGTGGTAGCTCGGCATCAAGTCTTCGATGCGTCTGCTTGGATCGCCAGACGGATCACGGTCGGCCGCCAAGGAGGTTCTTTTCCCAGAGCTCGCCGGGCGCGAATTCGTCGAGCCAGACCCGATACTCGTCGGGATCGAGCTTGCGGCACACCGTTTGTCCATCGCGGAGATCCAGTACTATGATCTCCTCCAGGTCGAACGAGTCGACGAACCGAGGTGACTGGGTTGCCACGATCAGTTGCCGGTCCACGGAGCGTTGCTTGATCATACCCGCGATCAAGCCGATCGCCGCCGGATGCAGTCCGAGCTCGGGCTCGTCGAGCAGCAGTACGTCGGGCAGCATTCCCGCGGGGAGATTCAGCAAGGTCACGAGCGCGAAGAGACGCAACGACCCGTCAGACGTGAGATGTGCTCCGTACGTCCTGTCGGTGCCTTTCGCTCTCCACCTCAGCAGTACCGTGCCGTTGGTCTCGTCGATTTCGAAGCGATCGAAAACAGGTAGGACGCGACCTATGTGGTGGCAAATCCTCTCATAACGCCGCAGGTCTTCGCGTTCGAGTCGGAGCAGCACGGCAGCCAGATTCCCGCCGTGCGAGCGCAGTTGGGCATGGTCAGCCGCGTCCCACCTCTTCTTGATCCGAGATTCGTTGGAGGTGTCGTGGAATTGATAGACGGCACAACTGCGCAACAGGGAGACGATGACTCGCGCCGTCTGACCGACGGGGCCGTCGGACTGGGCGGTTTCCAGTATCTTCGCTTCTGTATGGCCGCTTCCGAGGTGGACCCACTCCTGCTTCTCGTCGATCATGGCACGATTGAAGCGGAACGCTTCACCGACGAACATGAACCGGTCGGGGTGAGCATGCGCAAGTGCGAATCGATACTCGTTCCGGACCGCCCCGGTGCGCATGGTGAGCGCTGCATCCATGCGCGGGGTGACACCGCTGCCACGAAACAACTGGTCATCGGCTCCCCCCTGCCGCGTGATGAACTCCTCCAAGCGGCGAGACTTCAGCATCCAGCTCATCATCTCGAAGAAGCGGACCAGGTTTGACTTGCCCGCGCCGTTGGCACCGATCAGTACGGACACGCCGGGCAAGTCCCTGATCTCGATATCGGCGAGGGACCGGAAGCCTCCGATGTGGAGATGCTCGACAAACGTTCTGCTGCTCACTGCACAGCCTGCACTACTCCGATCATTGCGTGCCGACCTCTCAACCCGTCAAGTCCAGGTGCGGCTTGCGGAGCGCAGGAAACGAACCCGAGCCAGCGACTCGCCCGCAGACGACTGCCGCGGGCGTCACGGTCGACGCCAACGTCGAATCGCCTCGGCAACCCCGCAGTGGCCGCCGGCCGCGACCACGTCGTGGCGCGCGCGCAACTCCGGCGGCGCGTTGGACACCACGTAGCCGGCGCCGGCCCACTCCAGCAGGTCGCGGTCGTTGTAGTCGTTGCCGACCGCGCAGACGTCGCCTCGCCGGATGCCGTGTCGCGCCGCCAGCCACGCCGCGGCCTGGCTCTTCGACACCTCCCGCGGGAACACCTCGATCCAGGTCGAGCGATGGTCCAGCGGCGACGTGGCCCTGATCACGGTGAGATCCGGCAGCAGGCGGGCGACATCGTCTCTGGAGGGCTCCGAACGACCGGCCGGCACGACGGCCAGCAACTGCGCGCTGGGGCCGAACCGGCCGTCGAGCGGCGTCGCGAACGCGCGATACCGCTCCATGCGCCCTTCGAAGTCGACGTTCGGCCGGCCCGACCACCGGTACTGGAAGTGGTGGTTGTCCGGGATCGGTCGGTGCACCATGAAGTCGAGGTCCAGCGCGTCCAGTACCCGCGCCGCCGCCTCCGTCTCCGCGCGGGTGAGCGAGCGCGAGCGGACCAGTCGGCGCTGTCTCACGTCGTAGATCCCGGCCCCCGAAGAGATCACCACGTAGTCGACCGGAAACCGCTCGCCCGCCACCATTCCGAACGAGTGCAGGTGCCGCCCGGTGGCGATCGCGCGCCGGCACCCCTCGCGTCCCAGCCGTTCGAGCGCCGCGCGGTCGCAATCGCGAAGCCTCCGGTCACCCCCAAGCAGGGTGCCGTCCAGATCCGTGACCAGCAGTCCGCGGCGCCGTCTCACGAATCGACCGGCCGCCGGTCGCTCAACCGAGCGTATGGCACCCCTTCGTCGTACCCGCATCGCGTCTCAAGATCCACACGAACGCTCAGTGTCGGCTCAGTAGCCCGTATCCGGATCCAACACGGAGTCGAGGTCGCGGCGGAAGTCGTCCACGTCGACGCGCGGAACTCGTTTCCATCGCGCCAGCAACGTGGCGCCGTCCGGGTCGCGCCGACCGAGCGGCCGCAACTCGGCGACCGGCCGTCCCGAGCGGGTGATCGTGAGATGCTCCCCAGCCATCACGCGATCGATGACCTCTCGACCACACATGAGGCACGGTATCACGCGTGATACGAGCCGGGGAGAGAACCGGGGTTTGGCGAGGCGGAGCTTGCGCGCTACATTGATCGGAGGGGGTGACTGATGGCGTTGAGCGATGAGCGGCAGCAGGTGCTGCGCATGGTGGAGCAGGGCACGATCACCGCGGACGAGGGCTCGAAGCTGATCATGGCGCTTGGCATCGACGAGCAGGCAGAGCAGCGGGAGCCGGAGCCGCCCGAGGAGCACGCCGAGGCTCCGGCGGAGGCCGCCGCCACCAACGATGAGGTGCAGGTGCGCATCGCACTCGCCAGCGGTGACGGCCACGTGGTCACGCTGGTCCTGCCGCTGCAGCTTGCCCGTTTCGCGCTGCCGCTGCTCGACCTTCCCCATGCGGCCGTGCTCGGCGAGCACGGCGTCGACATCAACCGAATCCGCGAGGCGCTGCGATCCGGCGAGCCGTGCGACATCCTGGACTATCAGGACGAGGAATCAGGACACCGTATCCAGATCGTGATCGCCTGACTCAGCCGATCACGCGCAGGGCGGTCGGCGCGGCGCTGAGCGTGCGCGCGCCGGACTCCGTCACCAGCACCAGGTTCTCGACCCGGACCCCTCCCCACTCCGCCCGGTAGGCGCCGGGCTCGATCGTCACCACGTCACCGACCGCCAGCTCGGTGCCGGTATCGACGCGCAGGCTCGGCGCCTCGTGGATGTCGAGCCCGACGCCATGGCCGATGCCGTGCCGCCACCAGTTCTCGATGCCCGCGGCGACGAACTCCATGCGGGCGGCTTCGTTGAGTTCGTCGCTGACGACCCCGGGACCCACCAGCGCGAGCGCCCGGTCGTGCGCCCGCAGCACCGCGGCGTGCACGCGGCGCTGCTCGGCGTCGGGCTCGCCGACCACCCAGGCGCGCGTGAGGTCGCTGCGGTAGCCGCCCACCGTGGCGCCGCAGTCGATACACACCACGTCGCCCGCGGCGAGCCGCCGGTCGGTCGGCTGCGCGTGCGGAAGCGCGCTGTTGGGGCCTGCGGCCACGATCGTCGGGAAGGCCGGCTCCTCCGAGCCGCGGCGCCGCATCTGCAGCTCCAGCTCCAGCGCGATGTCGCGCTCGGCCGCTCCGGCGCGCGCGAGGCGGGCGGTCGCCTCCAGCGCGTCGTCGACGATGCGGGCGGCGGCCTCGATGCGGGCGATCTCCTCCGGAGCCTTGCACCGGCGCCGTTCCTGCACCAGCCCTTCGGCCGGCACGAAGCAGGCGCTTCCGGCATCCCGGAGCCTGTCCAGCATGCCGGCGGTGATGCCCTCAGGCTCGTAGCCGATGCGGGAGAAGCCCCGCGAGCGGCAGGACTCGCCGATCATCTCGGCAAGGCATCCTCCGGCGGGGAGTATCTCCACCTCCCAGTCCGGGCACTCGGCGGAGGCTTGTTCCTGGTAGCGGCCGTCGGTGATCAGCACGCACTGGCCGCGGGCGACCAGCAGCGCGGCCGAGCTGCCGGAGAAGCCGCTCAGGTAGCGGACGTCGGTTCGCGGCAACCCTTCGCCGTGCAGGCAGAGCAGCGCGTCGACGCCGGCATCGCCGAGAGCCGCGGCGACCGCGGCGGCTCGCTCGCGCACCTCAGCCGCCGCGCGCCTCGGCAATCAGGGAACGGATGATCGAGATCTCGTCGCGGTTCGGCGGCACGCGGCTGCGGAGGAACTGCCGGCCGTTGAAGAACAACGTAGGCGTGCCCGTCAAGCCGGCTCGGTCCGCCTCGGCAATGTCGGCTTCGATCTTCGCGCGCACCGTGCGATCTTCCAGGGCAGTGCGCGCGATCTCGGGATCGCTCAGGCCCACCTGCCGGGCATAGTCGACCAGCCGGTTCGGCCCGTACCGCTGGAAGTTCGCGAACAGCGTATCGTTGTACTCCCAGAACTTCCCTTCCTGGTACGCGGAATAGGCGGCTGCCGCCGCCGCGCAGGAGCTGCTGCGGCTGGTGCGCGGCATGGACCGGTTGCAGGTACCGTCGAGCGGATAGAACTTGTACACCAGCCGCACGTCGGCGAAGTCGTTTGCCACCTCGATGATCTTCGGATCGAACTCGTGACAGTACGGGCAGTTGTAGTCGGCATAGACCACCAGGGTGATCGGCGCGTTCGGATCGCCGAGCTGCGGGCTGTCGCTCACCTGGAAGTCGAAGCTCCTGAACCTCAGGTACCGGTCGGCAAGCCGCTGCGAGTCGCGCGCTTCGAATATCTGCTGTTCCAGAAGCTTCTGTTCGGCGCCGGAAGACAGGCCCCACGTGGCGGTCACGGCCACGACGATGCCGATGCAGCCGGCCATCACCCCGGGCCCGATCGCCGGGCCGGCCAGCGACTTCACCGCCCGCTTCAGACGCTCGGCGCCGCCGGCCAGGCCGAACACCAGGGTTCCGGCCAGCGCCAGGTTCACGAGCTGCAGCGCCGTGCAGTACAGGCAGAGTGCCCGGATGACGAAGAAGGAGATCACCGCCAGCACCACCGACACCACCGTCGCGGCCAGGGCCAGAACGGCCGAGCCGCCGATCAGTCCCTGGCGGACGCGGGTGCTGAAGTGCGCGACCACCAGCGCCGCCAGCACGGCGGCGTGCATCCCCAGCCCGAAGGCGGAGATCGGCACGCGGCCGATGGCCGCGAACGCCGACGAGCTGATCCGGTCGCAGTCCACGTAGGCGTTGATGGCGCAGCCGGTCGCCGCGCCCACGACGGTGTGCTGGAAGTAGTTGCGGGTCAGGATGAAGCCGAGCACGACGCCGGCAAGCGCCAGGGCGATGGCGACGTACGGGATGACGCTGTTGCGGAACAGCTCGGCCGGCACTGCCGGCTGCTGGACGGTCTTGACGGCGGCCGTCGGGGCGTTCTTTGCCACGTTCTACTCCTCTGCTGCGTGTGCCCGAGCCTGCCGTCACCGGCGGGTGCCGGCGACGGACTCTCACCTGCAAATATCGTCCGCTCGGACAGACGGTACAACCCCCGTCCGCCATGTCCCGGTGCCTGCGCGCCGTGCGACCGTGGGGCGTAGACATGAATACGGAAATCCCTGGCTCAAGGCGTTCCTGATGAGGGCCGGGGTGCTGACGCTCGATCTGCGGACGATCGACCACTACGCGGCCGTACGCACGGAACTGCGCAAGGCCGGTACGCCGGTCCCGGCCAACGACTGCTGGATCGCCGCGCTGGCTCGCCAACATCGCCTGCCGATCGTGAGCCTGGACGAGCACTTCGACGTGGTCGACCAGGTTCGCCGTATCGCCTGGTAGGCGAGTCTCAGTCCTTGGGCAGCACAATCGGTTGGAAGAACTTCCGGCGCGCGGACGAGAGTCCGGCATAGAACTCCGGCGGATAGGAGGTGGGCTCCGGGCTCGCCGCCATCCACGGATGCTCGTAGGCGTAGTAGAGGATGACCCGCTCGCCGTCGGCGCGGCGCGAGGGGCCGCGCGTGTGCCAGAGGGCGTTGTGGAACATTACGCAGGCGCCCTGCGGACAGCAGAGCTGCACCGCTCCGGGCAGCGACTCGAATCCCTGCAGGTCGCGCTCGTCCGGCGGCACGCGTGCGCGGTGCGAGCCCGGCACCACGGTCAGGTTGCCCTGGTCGGGCGTGCTCATGTCCGACAGGAAGTAGGCGATCTTGAGCTGCAGCAGCGGGATGTACGGGCCAAGCCCGCGGTAGCCGTTGTCGGCGCCGTCGATGTGCCAGCCGGCGCCGTGGCCGCTGGCGCCGTGCTCCCAGAAGGCGTCGGAAGCGTGGAAGTGCGGCTTCTCGTTGAGCAGCCCGGTGACGTAGGGCATCACCGCCGGCAGGTCCATCATGTCCAGGAACAGGTCGTCCTCGGCCAGCAGGTAGAAGATGCGCGTGCCGTTCTCCAGGTCCTGGTTGACGCGGAACACCTGCCTGCCGGCGTGTGCCAGGTCGCGGCGGCGTTCGACAGCCTCCTCCAAGGCGCTGCGCAGCCGGCCGACGTGATCGGCGTCCAGAACGCCTTCCAGCAGCAGATAGCCGTTGGTGTCGAAGAAGAACCGCTCGGAGGCGGTCGGTCGCTCTGCCATCAGGCGGGAGGTGACGAGCGCTGCACGACGCTCTTCGAGTCGGTGTGCCGGAAGCCTCGCACCATCAGCCCGCGCTGGTCGTCCGCGCGGGTCGCCTCGGCCGCCTGCCGCTCCGCCTCGGCGCGCACTTCGGTGCGCGTGGCGCGGACGATCGTGTAGTCCTCGGGGTCGCGGTAGCGGATGATGAAGACCGGCCGCGGCTTGTCGCCGTAGTTGGGCTTGGAGCCGTGCACGGTCTTGACGTTGAAGAAGATCGAGTCGCCGGCCGCGCCCTCGATCGGGACGGCCTTTTCCCAGGGCCATTCGTGCTCGTCCAACCCCAGGTGGGAGAAGGTGTCGACGTGGCGGAGCTGCCCCAGGCGATGGCTGCCCGGCACCACGTGCAGGGAGCCGTTGCGGAGGTCGGTGTCGATCGTGTAGCTAAGGATCGCCACCGGTCCGCGGTAGCGGTGCTCGAAGTAGGCGGAATCCTGGTGGAGGTGCTTGGGGTGGCCGCCGACCGGCTCCTTGACCAGCGACTGTCCCTGCCCGAACAGCTCGATGTTGGGGCCGATGATCGCCTCCACGACGTCGAGGGACGTGGGATCGAGGGCGGCTGCCAGGAAGGCCGCGCTGGTGGTGTAGTCGATGCCGACCACCATGATCTGTTTGTCCCGGTCGTAGTGATCGGGCGCCGGCAGGAACAGGCTGCCGTTCGGCACCACCCACCCCTCCGGCACCTGCCACGAGCGGTCCAGGTCCGCGATCGCGTCGTCGACCGTGGCCATGATGTCGCGGTACATGGCGCCGGCATGCGCGCGCATCAGGCCGCGCACCACCAGGCAGCCGTGCTCCTCGAAGATGGCGGCGGCGCGCTGCAGGTCGAGGTCGTCGACCGACACCTCCAGGTCAGCGCCCCCGACGGCTGGAGCGGCCGGCGTCATGGGTGCTGCGCCACCGGCCGGGGGCCGGCTGCGCCGAAGCGCTGCGCCGCGCGCGCCCGCGCCTTGGCGGCCTCCGCCTCGCGGTCGCGCGGCGGCGCCGTCGTCACCAGCGCGTCGAGCAGCCGCCGCGTGGCGAGCGCCACCTCGTCGACCGCGCGCTCGAAGGCGCCGGTGTTGACCCGGGACGGCCTGGTCGTCCCGCTGATCTTGCGCACGTACTGGAGCGCCGCCGCGTGCATCTCCTCGGCGGTGGCCGGCGGGGCGAAGTTGTGGAGCGGGCGAATGCTGCGACACATAGCTGAGTGCAGGAGTCTGTCGGATTGGCCGCGTCAGCGGCAAGGCCGCCAGACTCCGGAACGAACGGTGGGCTGGGCCAAGAGCGGAGCGTAGCGACGGTCTTGGGGCGGTAGTGCAGGGATGCGGAGCGTTGCCCGTCGCGACGCGCGCGGCGCATCATCGGGCCATGATGAACGGCGAGATCGTGAGCCGGTACGAACGGGACGGCTACGTCGTGATCCCCACGGTGATCGACCCGGAGCTGGTCGCGGAGGTGCAGGGCCACGTCGAGTGGCTGGAGCGCCGCCACCCGGACGTGCGGCCCGAGCAGTTCCACCACCGCCTGATCGTGGACGATCCGTTCTGGATCCGGCTGTGCACGGATGCCCGGTTGATCGACGTGATCGAGCCGTTCCTGGGACCGGACATCGCCCTGTTCGCCGCCCACTACATCAGCAAGCCGCCGCGCAGCGGGCAGCCGGTGCTCTGGCACCAGGACGGCAACTACTGGCCGCTGGAGCCCATGGAGGTGATCACGATCTGGCTGGCGGGAGACGACTCGACGCCCGAGAACGGCTGCATGCGCGTGATTCCCGGCTCGCACCGGAGCAGGCGCTTCCACGAGCACCGGCGAAGCGAGGATGCGCCGAACGTCCTGAGCTCGACGGTGGCCACAGAGGTGGACGAAGCGGCGGCGGTCGACGTGGTCGTGCCGGCCGGCGGCGTCTCCCTGCACGATCCGTACATCGTCCACGGCTCGGAAGCCAACCGCTCCGACCGGCGACGCATCGGCCTGACCCTGCGCTACATCCCCACCAGCACGCACATCCTCCGCGAGGACCATCCGGCGTACCTCTGCCGCGGCAGCGCCGTCGAGGGAATCAACACCTACCCGCCCTGGCCCCGGTTCCGCCCCGGCGACCACTACCCCTTCCGTGGCTGCGACCAGCCGCCGTGGGCGTAACGAAGGCTGGACAGGATGGCGCGCTGGCTCGGTGAGCGTGGAAACCACGAGTACCTCGACGACATCCTCGCCGCCGCAGACGCGTGGCGGCACCGGTGTCTCATGGCAGACGGCTCGGTGTTCGGGGACGAAGCGCTCTGGACGCTGGAAAACGTACAAGAGCTCGGAACATTGTGCCCGCACGATAAGAGCAAAACGCTGACGGAAGACAAGAGTTGGCCCCTGCTCACACAGCAGCTCGAGGGCAAGCGACCGGAGATCCTCCGCTTGGCGGCAGAGGCGGTCTGGCTGATCGACCTATACCCAACGACAACGGCGGTCGAGGCGCCGACATGGAAGCACGGTCGTTTCAAAGAACTCTGGGAGTCATCGGGCGCCGAACTACCCAAGAGCGAACATCTGAGCGAACGGGCGCTGCAAGGCATTGGCCGTGTGCAGATCAGCCATTGGTGGGTCCATCTCCCTCTGGAGTTCCTTCTGAGGCTCCTTGAACTCATGAAGACGGAACCTGATCGCCGGGACTTGGCGACCGATCCGTGGCGATTCATCGACTGGCTAGACGAGAAGATGAGCGAGTATCCGAATCGTCCGATGCGGCACGCACTCCTCTACCTGCTGTATCCGGCTGATATGGAACCGCTCGGATCTTCGGACAAGGAAAAGATCGCCAGCGCACTCAAGGACCGAATACCGAGGGCGTTTGCAAAGCGCGACCGGACGATCTTCGAGATTCGCAATGTGCTCGAAAAGAAATACGGAAGATTCGACTTTCACGACGAGAAAATGCGGGTCTTGTGGCCCGATGGTCCGAACGGACCAGAGTCGCCGACTCCCCTGAACGTCATTCTCTACGGGCCTCCAGGCACCGGTAAGACCTATGCCACCGCACGCCGATGCGTAGCGCTCTGTGATGGAGCAGATGAACCGGCGAACGAGTCTATCCGTAGCCGTTACAAGGAACTTGTGAACAACGGCCGAGTCGAGTTCATCACCTTCCACGAGTCCTATGGGTACGAGGAGTTCGTCGAGGGCCTCCGTCCCCAGACCGGTGGCGACGCAGGCTTCCGTCTCGAGCCGACCGCAGGTGTGCTCAAACGCATCGCCGAACGCGCCCGAGCGAACGACTCGCCTCATATCCTGGTCATCGACGAAATAAACCGCGCGAACGTTTCCAAGGTGATGGGTGAGCTCATCACGCTCCTGGAGGAAGACAAGCGCACCGGTGCCACGAACGAAGTTGCGGTAACGCTGCCCCATTCTCGAAAGCCTTTCACCTTGCCGGCGAACCTCCACATCCTCGGCACCATGAACACCGCCGACCGCTCCATCGCGCTGCTCGATACGGCGCTTCGCCGCCGCTTCCAGTTCGAGGAGCTGGCTCCCGACCCCGATCTGCTGGAGGCCGCAGGCAAGGCAACCGGCGTTGACCTGCCAGGCGTGCTCCGCGCCATGAACGAACGCCTGGAGTGGCTCCTCGATCGCGACCACCTGCTCGGCCACGCCTGGTTCATGACCGCGCGCACCAAGGCAGACGTGGACGACGCCATGCGCCGCAAGATCATCCCGCTCCTGGCGGAGTATTTCTACGAGGACTGGGCGAAGGTCCGCGCCGTACTGGGTGGCGGTGATGACTTCGTAGAGCGGAATCCGTTGAGTCGGCCCCCAAGTCTCGACGACGACGGTACGGAGGAGGAGCGCCACCGCTGGACCGTTCGTGACAACTTTCCGGAGGGAGCGTACGACCGCCTCATCGGGCGGCACGGCTCCGAGCCGGAGTGACGCAGGCTCCCACCCGTTGCATCCGCGAGTGGGAAGCGTTGCGCATCGGCCGCGACGGTTTTTCGGAGGGAGACGCCAACCGCCTCCACCGCGTCGCGGAACGTGCAGCCCGACGGCTTCGGTTGCCGGAAGACGCGGTCTTGACTCGGACTGCCGCCGGGGTCAAAGCCGGCCAAGTTGTCGGCGTTCTTGCAGCGCCGGGATCGACCCTGGAGATCCTGCCCAAGATCGACGGCGACGACGGCGCCGTGCGGGCCGCGCTGATACGCATGCTCGCCGTGGCTTTGGAGCTGCGCGTCGCCGATGGCGAGATCACGGCGCTGCAAACGCAACGGCACAATCTGTTGGAACTGCTCATACGACTGTTCGCCGCCCGACTGCTCGCCGCCGTGCGCCGCGGACTGCCGCGGCGCTATCGGGCACGGACAGAGGACCTGAGGCTGTTGCGCGGGCGGCTCGATGTCACCCGTCAACTCACTCATCTTGCGGTTCGATCCGATGTTCTCGCTTGCCGCTTCGACGAACTGTCGGCGGACACACCCTTGAACCGTGTTCTCAAGGCGGCGGTGTCGAGACTGACCGGGGTCACCCGCTCCTCTGCGAGCGCTCGGTTTCTGGCCGAGCTCGCTGCTCGGTTCGAGTTCGTGAAGGAGACGCCTTCTCCCTTGCGCGAGCCAGTTCGCCTCGACCGGACCAACACCGCGTTTCACGAACTGCATCGTCTTGCCCGGATGTTCCTGGCGGGGGACTGGCAGAGCACAGCCGGAGGTACGGAGTCGGGCTTCGCGCTGGTGTTCGACATGAACGACCTCTTCGAGGCATTCATCGGACGGAGCGTGCGCCGCGCCGTCGGACCGCTGCAGGTTCACCTCCAGCACGCCAAGCACTATGCGATCGAGGGTCAGGACGGGCCGTTGTTTCGGCTCAAGCCGGACATCGTGGTCGACACACCGGACGGCCCGCTGTTGCTCGACACCAAGTGGAAGCGACTGGATTCCGCCGACAAAACGCTGAGCATCGATTCGGTCGACATCTATCAGATGCAGGCGTACGCGCATGCCTACGACGCCGCACGGCTTATCCTGGTGTATCCGTGGCGCCAGGAAGTCTCATCTCAACCGGGAATTGCGCGCCACTGGAGCATCTACGGAACTCATCGCATCCTGGACGTCGCGACTGTCGACGTCGGCTGCCCCGAAGGAGTCGTCGACTCGCTACGACAGATCGTCGGTGGCACGCCGGAGGATCGTCGTCCAGCCGAAGCACTGTCGGCCGCGGGCGTTTCGCTCTCTTGAGCGCACCCGACGCAATCCTCAGGCGTGAGTCGGGCGTACCGACTCACCATGCTCGAGCCGATCGGCCACGACTCTGAGAGCCAGCGGCTGAACCTTGATCGTGGCGTCCTCGGGCGACTCCCCGTAGGTCATCACGCCGGGCAATTCGAGGACTTCGGCGATCCAGCGTCCGTCCTGTTCCTGCTCTACCTCGATCGTGAACCTCGCGGTATTCACGGCAGGAGCCATTCTACCGGTCGCTCCGTATTCGGGCATCGTTCGTCGTGTCAGGGCGGCTGAGCACGGGGAAGTCACCGTCCCAGGTGAGCTCGGCGACGTACATGCCGGCCAGATTGCGGCGTTCGTCCTCGATGTCGCCGTGGTGGCTGATGCCGCGCAGGCGGTCCTTTCGGCGCAGGTCTTCCTTGCGGGTGCTCGACAGCCACCAGCGGCCGGCCAAGCGGAAGACCTCGGCGGCGACGAACGGACCTACCAGGTAGATGCCGTTGGTGCCGGGGAAGCGGTCGGGACGGTCGCTGATCGTGTGCCAGGTGCCGGGGCCGTTGCAGAAGAACAGGTGGAAGATGCCGTCGCGTTCCAGGACGCACGGCGACTCGCAGCCGCCGGTGCCACGGAGGCCGGCCGGGAACAGGAACACCGGCTCCGGCGCCAGCTCGAAGCGGTCCCAGTCGGTGGTCGTAGCCAAGGCGATCGCCGAATAGCCCAGTTTGGCGGTGACGATGTAGTAGATGTGGTACGTGTCGCCGATGCACAGGATGTGGCTGTCCTTGCAGGCGCCGTACGGGTCTGCCCACGGCGGGGGCGGCAGCACCGGATTTCGGTCGTGGTATTGCCAGTGGACCAGATCGGTGGAGAACGCCACGCCGCACCGCGTCCCCTGCATGCCAACACCGGTCGTCACGCAGGCGAATCCGTCCGCGTACGGGTGGATGTTCACCGGCACACCGGTGGCGACGCAGTCCCACTCGCCCTGCGGCGTGCTCAGGATCAGGCCGCGGTACTCCAGGTCGAACAGGCCGCTGCCGACCGCGTATCCGGTGTACTCGTAGGCGAGCTTGCGGATGCGCGGGTCGGCCTTCTCCAGGTCCTCGGGCGAGCCGGTGATGTGAAAGTTCCACAGCTTGCCGTCATGCTCGACGAAGGTGTTGTCGATGAAGCTCAGGCCGGGACCCGGGCGGTACGCCAGCTCCATCACCTCGTCGAAGACGAACGGCTCGCGGCCGTTGGCCTGCCGCTTCAGGCGAGCGAGCCGGCCCGGCAGGCTGCGCTCGTCCGCGGGCGGCGCCGGCGGAAACCGCTCCGCGATGCGGTCGCGCTTCTCGCTCGGCAGGATCGGCGGCCTCCCTTCGAGCGGAAACAGGCCGGAATATTCGCGTTCGGTGTGGTCCATCGCAGCCTCAGCGTAGACCACCGGCGGGCAACTCCGCGAATGCGGCCGACCCGTGTTAGGATCGCGGCATGGCCGAGCGCGCCACCACGGTTGCGATACCGGGCGAGCACCCTGTGCAGCCGGAGTCGTTGGAGTTTCCCGGTTGCCGGCCGGTGCGCATTCCGCGAACGGACATCGCCGATCATGAGAGCCGCATTGAGTACTGGGACGCCGCCACGGAGGTCGCCATGGTGTGCGAGCCGATCAGCACCTACCACGAACTGCCGGGGCAGCGCTTGGCGGGGCTGCTCAAGACGATTGCCCACCTGCGAGGCTCGCCGATCGAGACCTTCGGCGCCGCGGACCTCCTGGTGCGCGACGTCCACGGAGACCACCTCAAGATCCTGGAGGCCGACCAGACGGTGTATCTGCACCCGCGCGCGACGCGCCCCTGGGGTCCGGCGATCGAGGTAGGCAGCGACGCGCTGCCGGACATGGTGCTGGAGGTGGACAACACCACCGACGTGCGGCGCGGCAAGCTCTCGATCTACGAGTCGTGGGGCTTTCCCGAAGTCTGGGTGGAGGTGCCCGACACGCCGTCGCCGAGCCGTCCGGCGGGGCTGCGTCCCGGCCTGACCATTCACCTGCTGGCGGACGGGCGCTTTCACACCGAGCAGAGCAGCTTGGCGTTCCCGGGCTGGACGGCGCGGGAGATCCACCGGGCGCTGAACGAGGCCGAGCTCTCGGACGCCACCATGGGAGCGCTGCGCCGGGTGGCGCGGTCGCTGGGCGCGGCGGAGGGCACGGGTCCGGCTGACGATCCCTTGCTGCGCGCCGAGCGCATGGAAGGCCAGAGCCAGGGTCGCAGGGAGACGCGGACCGAGGCGGTGCTGCAGGTGTTCACGAGCCGCGGCCTTCCGGCGTCCGCTACGCTGCGCCGGCGCATGGCCGAGTTGGAGGGCGTCTCCACCGGGGCACTGGTGCAGGCGGCGCTGGAGTGTCGGGACGAGCCGGACTTTCTGCGGCTGGTTCACGAGAGACAGCGGCGCTGATGCCCGGCCGGCGGCTCGCCATCGGGCTGAGCCGCGGCCTGGAGCCGGGACCTCTCGCCCCCGCAGGCCGGCATCAGAGCAGGTCGCTGACTCTTCGGATTGGCGAGTAGAAGCCGATCTCGACCATCCGGCCGAGGACCGCGTCGGCTTCCTCGGCGGAGAGCGTGCGATCGACGCACATCGCCTTGAGAACGCCTATGGTACCAGTGACGGGGATCCGTAGTTCGGCACACCGGTGGCGGGCGGTACGGTCGTCGGTGACCACGACCCCACGCCGATGGCGGGCGAACGCGATGCACGACGCTTCACCGGCGCCGAGCGTGCGCAGGAGTTCGGCGAACAGAGCGTACTCGGCCGTCTGCATCGGCTCTGCCGGTAGGATCGAGCCTCCCGCGAGTGCCTCTTCCACCGCTTCGAGTCCGACGTATCCGGCGGCGCGTCCGGCGGCAAGCTCCACGCGTACCTGCTCGGTCACGCACAGCGAGACGCCGTACCTCTCGACGAGCAATCCGAGTCGTCCACATAGAGCGAAGTTGCAGAGCGTCACGGTATCGACGAAGAAGCGCCTCTGCGGCGAATCAGGCATTCACGTGGTCGTCAGCCGACATTGCCGTGTTCTGTTCGATACCGTGCTCGTACAGCCATCGCCGGAGATCGAGGACGTGCATGCCGAACGCTTCCGCAAGCTTGCCGAGACTGATGTAGCCTCCCACGAAAGCCGCCAGAGCGTGACGCTGTTGAATGGGCAACTCGTTCCGCGGTACCTGATAGCAGGCGAAGATGGCGGCCCGCACGAGTTGCCCCTTGCTGGTCTTGCGGGCGGCAGCCAGGCGGGCGAGTTCTTCGTTCGTGGCAGGGTCGATCTTCACGTGCAAGGTCGCGTCTTGTGCCATGCGTGCTCCTTCAACAAGGCCATTATGTTATACAATTATACCGGATTCGGTACAGAAGTGGGCCTAAACAGCAGGCGAACCTGATCCGGTCTGGAACGTCGCCGCACGCGCGGCCGAGCCTGCCACGGTACGATAGCTGCCATCGCTCACCCTACCTTCGTCATCGGGCCGACCGGGTCCGGGAAGACCGAGATACTGCTCCGTCGAACCGCGGACCGGTACCGGCGGAACCCGTTCGCGGCCACCCTGGTGGTCGTGCCCACGGTCCGGCACGGCGATCAGTTCCGGCGGCGGCTGCTGGCGCTGTGCGACGTGGCGCTCGACCTGCAGGTGGAGACTCCACGCGGAGTGGCCCGCAGGCTCCACACCGGGACCGCTACCGCCTCGATCGGCGCCGCGCGCGAGCTGCTCGGCAGCGTCGCGTACCGGCAGATCGAATCCGGCGCCGCCGCGCACTTCGCGCCGCTGGGCGCAGCGGCGGCGCTCCCGATGCTGTGGGCGGCGGTGGAGGAGTTGCTGGCCGAGGATGTCTCCGCGGACCGTTTCGCGGCGGCGGCGTCCGCCACCGGCGATCCGCAGCTCGCGGCGGTCGCGGCCATCTACGGAGTCTGGCGCCGCGAGTTGCAGGAGCATGGGTGGCTCGCGCCGGCGGCGCTGCCCGCCACGGCCGCGGACGCCCCGGACGCGCCCGGACTGCCGGTCCTGGTGATCATCGACGGCTTCCGGTTCTTTCACGGCGGTGAGATCCGCCTGCTGGCCGCGCTGGCCCGCAACCGCGACCTGTTGCTGGCGTTCGATCCCGACGCCGGTGAGCGCGCCCGCCACTCATACCGGCGCCTGCGCGGGCTGCTCCCGGACGCGCTCATCGAACGCGCCGGCGGGCGCGTGCCGGCTCCGCGGATGCAGGGCTGCGTTGCCGCCGATCGCGAGGCGGGGCTGCGCGCCATGGCGCGCGCCATCAAGCAGCGGCTGACCGAGGACCGTAGCCTGCGGCCGTCGGACTGCGGGGTGACCTTCCGCCGGCTCGGCCCGATCCTCGGCCTGGCGCGGCAGGTATTCGCCGAGTACGACCTGCCGCTCGACCCGGTGGCCGGCGAGCCGCTCGCCAATCGGCCGCTCGGCGTCTGGGTCCGGCGGTTGCTGCGCCTGCCCGCCGAAGGATGGCGGCTCCGCGACCTGATCACGGTGCTCGGAAGCGGCTTCATCGACCGCCGCCGCTTCGGACTCGACCCGTGGGAGATCACCCGCATCGCCCGCTGCGGGCGACGGCACCATCTCTGGGCCGGACGCGACGCGCTGGACCGGCTGGCGGTGCTGGCGCCGAAGAAGGAACAGGAAACGCCTGACAGGACCGGCGGCGAGCGTGAGCAGGGACCGGCTCTCCCCGGCCTGGAGGCACGCGGCCTCTCTGCCGCGCTGTCGTACCTCTACGCCTTCCTGGAACCGCCGCCTGCGCCCGCCGGCGCGCACGCGCGGCAGGTGAAGGCCGCCCTGTTCGGGCAGCCACCGCTGATCCGCGCCGGCGTCCGCACCCACCCGGGGCTCACCGCCGAGATCGACGCGCTCCGCGGGCACCTTGACGACATCGCCGCCGCGGACGACGCCCTGCAGGAGGGGCCGGTGTCATTCGCGGCGTTCGTGGACCGCCTGCTGGCGCGACTGGAGGCGCCGGCGGCGATCCTGCGCGAAGCGGGCGGCGTGCTGCTGGCGCCGATGAGCGCGCTGTCGGGTCTGCGGCTGGCCTACCTGGAAGCCGGTGGCCTGATGGAAGGCGAGTTCCCCGCGTCACGCTCGGCACCGCTGCTCCTGTCACGGGATGCGCGCCAGGCGCTGGCGGCGGCCGGGCTGGATCTGCCGCCGCCTCCCGAACCGACCGAGGACGAGCTGTGGCTCTCCGTGCGCGGCCGCGCCGACACGGCGCTCACCGCATGGCGGACGCGGCTGGACGAACGCGGCCGGCAGGTGGCCGCCTCGCTCTACTTCGACGACGCCGCGGGCGACCGGGAGCACGAGACCGATGCGCCCGCGCCGGCCGAGGCCGCCTCGCGGCGGGAGCTGGCGATCGCCTGCACCAGCGAGTGGAGCCGCGGCAGCGCCGCGCGGCCCGATGTCGGTCCCGCGTGGGAGGTCGTGCGCGTCGCCGCGCAGGTGGAACAGCGGCGGCGCTCGTTCGCCCTTGCCGGCGAGTTCGAGGGGTCGGTCGGCGCCGGTCTGCGTCCCGAGCTGACCGACGCGCAGGCCGTGTGGAGCGCGACACGGCTGGAGAGTTACCGGACCTGCGCCTTCCAGTTCTTCGGCCAGTATGCGCTCCGGCTGCGCGAGCTGGACGAAGAGCAGGACTCCGCCGACGCGGCGACGCGCGGCACGGTCATGCACGCGATGCTGCAGGACGCACTCGCGGATCTGAACCCCACCGATACGCCCCTCATGCCGGATACCGTCGACAGCGCCGTCGCACGCCTCCATGTCAGCGGCAAGGAGATCTGGGAGCGGGCCCCGGACGAGCACGGGTTCGGCCGGGTGGGGCTGTGGCGGATCGAGCGCGAGCCGGCGCTGGAACGGCTGGAGGACCTGTTGCGGGCCGAAGCCGAACGGTGCGCCGCGGACGGGGTCACCGCGCTGTTCGGGACCGAGACCGAGATCGCATCCACGCTGCCGCTGAAGCCGCCGCTCGCGGTTGCGGCCAGGATCGACCGGCTGGACACGGCTTCGGGGCTGGCGGCGGTCGTGGACTACAAGACCGGCAGATCCATCAGCCGCAGGGAGCTGGACGGCGACATCAGGGTGCAGCTTCCCCTGTACGCGTACCTGGCGCGCGAGCGGCAGCAGGCCGGGCGGGTGATCGCCCGCTACGCCTGGTTGCGCGCACGCCACGCCCAGTGGCAGCTCGACTCCGATGATCCTGCCGACCAGGAGCTCATCGACGGCGTCGTGACGCGCGCCGGCGAGATCCGCGCAGCGGTGGAGGCCGGCGATTTCCGGGTCCACCCGAACGTCCAGCCCTGTCCCCGGTACTGCGCCTTCCAGCACGCGTGCCGCGTCAACCAGTTCAGCCGATGGAAGAGCTGACCCGGCAACAGGCGGCCGTGGTCGCCGACCGCAACGCCGACATCCTGGTCTCCGCCGGCGCCGGCAGCGGCAAGACCCGCGTGCTGGTCGAGCGCTACGTCGCGCTGCTCGCCGATTGCCGCATCCCGCAGATCGCCGCGGTCACCTTCACCGACGCCGCGGCGACCGAGATGCGCGAGCGCGTGCGTCGCGAGGTGCGCGGCCGGCCGGAGCTGGCCGGCCATCTCCCTGACATCGATCAGGCCGTGATCGGCACCATTCACTCGCTGTGCCTGCAGGTGCTGCGCGAGCATCCCGTGGCCGCCGGGGCGATCGCCGCGGCGCGCATCCTGCCCGACGACGAGGCGGAGTACGAACGGATCGGCGCCGCCCTCGACGCGCTGGAGGACGCGGCGCAGGCGGACGACGGCCGCGCCCTGGCGATCCGGGAGCTGGACGTGTTCCCACTGAGCGAGCAACTGCCGCGGATGATCGAGCGCCGCGACGAGGTCCGGACCGCTCTCGGCAGGCTGGGCGGCTCGACCGTCGATGACTGGTCCCGTCACGTTCGCCGGCTGCTCGACGCCTCGCTGCGCACCGCGGTCGACGCGGAGCGTCCCGAGCTGGAGCGCCTGGTCGCCGACCTGCGCCGCGCCCACGCGGGAGCCTCGCCTGCGGACAAGCTGGCGCAGCAGGTCGGCGGCCTCCTCGACGCGCTGGGCGATCCGCTTCCCGCGGACCCCGGCCGGTTTGCCGAGGCGCTCGCCGCACAGCGTCCCCTGATCAAGGTGAACGTGGGCAGCCGGAAGAACTGGGAGGACGTGAAGCTCGTCAAGGAGCACTTGAAGGCGGTCCGCGAAGCCGCCAGGCGCCTGGAGGAGGCGCCCCGCTGGGAGCCGTTCGAAGCGGACGCCCTGCAGGTGACCGCCGCGCTGAAGGCTCTGTTCCAGGACGCCTGCCGCCGCTACCGCACCCGCAAGGACGAACTTGCAGGATGCGATTACCTGGACCTGGAGCTGGAGGCGATCCGCCTCCTGGAACGCCACCCGCAGATCGCCGCCGGCTACCGCGCGCGGCTGCGGCACGTCATGGTGGACGAGGCGCAGGATCTGAACGAGACGCAGGTCCGCCTGCTGCGCCTGCTCACGGGCGGCAACGGCAGCGGGCCGCAGCGGTTCCTGGTCGGCGACGCCAAGCAGTCCATCTACCGGTTCCGCGGCAGCGACGTCGCCCACTTCAATCGCTACGAGGCGGAGATCGGCCGCGCCGGCGGCTCGGTCCGCGCCCTGACGCAGTCCTTTCGGACCCATGACGAACTGGTATCGGTGTACAACGCGCTGTTCGAACGCGTGTTCGCGGACGGCGCCGATGGCCCGGGCAGCGTCCGCATGCAGCCCATGTCGGGCCGCGGCCCGGCCGGGGGCGCCGGCCCGCACCTCACCGTGATCCCGGTCGCCAAGGCACCCGCAGGCAGCGACGGCAGCGCGGACGAGAACCGCCGGCGGGTCGAGGCCGACCTCGTGGCGCGCGAGATCGCCGGGCTGCTGGGCGGCGGCGCGACGGTGTGGGACGGAAGCCGGGGATCCGAGCGGCCGGCGACCCCGCGGGACGTGGCGGTCCTGATGCGCCGGCTGGCCAACGTGCACGTCTTCGAGCAGGCGCTGGAGGGCCACGGCGTGCCGTACGTCACGCCCGCGGGCGCCGGGTTCTTCACCCGGCAGGAGGTCCGCGACCTGACCAACCTGCTGGCGTGGCTCTCGGAGCCGGACGACCACATCGCCCTGGTCGGCGCGCTGCGCTCGCCCCTGTTCATGATCGACGACCGAACGCTGCTGGCCTGCCATGCCGCGGATCGGAGCTGGACGCGGGTGCTGGCCCATCCACCCGACGGGGTGGCCGGCGCCGCCCGGCGGCGCTGCACGCACGCGACGGCGGTGCTCAAGGAGCTGCGCGATGCGGCGGCGACGGAGCCGCCCGATGCGATCGTCGAGCGGGCGCTGGCCCTGACCGGCTTCGAGGCCGCGTGGGCGCCGCTGCGCGGCGGCGAGCAGGCGCTGGCCAACATCCGCAAGCTGGTGACGATCCTGCGCACGCTGGCCGGCCGCTCGATCGACGAGACGGTCACCTATCTGCGCCGGAGGCGCGACGAGCTGGTCGACCGCGAAGGGCTGGCGGTGGTCGACCGGACCGACGCGGTGCGGCTGCTGACCATCCACGGCGCCAAGGGACTGGAGTTCCCGGTCGTCTTCGTGCCCGAGGCGCACGTCCGCTCTCCGGAAACCTACGACAGCATCCGCTGGCGCGTCGACGACGGCATCTCCGTCACCCTGAAAGCGGATGCCGCCTCCGGCGACCGCCGCCGGCGTCCCGGGCTGTATCGCTACCTGCTCGAGCTCGACCGGCACGAGGAGGACGCCGAGTACCGTCGGCTGCTCTACGTCGCGGCCACCCGCGCCGCCGACCGGTTGTACCTGAGCGGCGATGGCGGCGGAAGAGACAGGAGCTGGCTGACGATCTGCCGGGAGACGCTGCGCGCCATCGACCCGTCTCTGGTGGAGATGCGCGAGCCGGCGCCGGTCGACCTGGACGCGATCGCGCGCGCCGGTCCGCCCGCGGAGGTCGCGATGCCACCGGCCTCCGGCGAGCGGACGGTGGACGCGCCGCTAGTCGACCGTCCCGCGGTGATCCCGCTGCGCGCCAGCACCCCGGTCACGTCGCTGCGCCCGCCGTCCGCGCCTGCCGGATTCGCCGGATCCGCCAGATCCGCGGGCCACGGGGACGGGCTGGCGCTGGTGCGGGGCACCCTCGCGCACGAGGCGATCCGCGTCTGGTTCACCACCGCGACTCGCCCGGACCTGAGGCCCCTGCTCGGACGCCTGCACGCCTCCGCGGGCGACCCGGCTGCGCTGCGCGCGCTTGCCGAGGTAGACGACATGCTCGACCGTTTCGACGGCAGCGAGCTGGCGCAGGCCTTGCGCAGCCCCGGCACGCGCGCCCACTTCGAGCTGCCGTTCGGCTGGTACTGGGACGGCGCGCCCGTGCACGGCACCATCGACCTGGCCTACGAGCACTCCGGCCGCTGGCACCTGGTCGACTTCAAGACCGACGACGTGACGCACGGGCGGCTCAAGCAGGCAGCGGCCCCTTATCTCGGCCAGATCGCCCTCTACGCCACCGCCCTGCAGCAGGCGGTCGGCCACGCGCCGGCCCCCGCGCTGTACTTCCTGCGCCCCGGCGTCAGCTACCTCCCCGACCCGGACGAGCTCCGCGGGGCGCTGGCCGCCACCCGATCCCGCATCGACGCCGGCGAGCTCCTCGCCGAGCCCGAGCCGTAGACGTAGACTTCGCATCAAGACGCCATGATGAGAATCCGCATCGCTCTGACCGTAGCAGCGGCTGCCACTATGCCGTTCTCCGCGTTCGCGTCCCCGCCCCCGCAACAGCTCCTGGAAGACTCGACCACCGACCTCCGCTACCACCAACACAACGTCGATGACACCCGCTATCACCCGAGTCATCCGCTCCTGCATCACAACGACCTTGGCACCCGCTACTTCCTGATCCATCCGCTCCTTCGTCACGACATCCACCCGGACCGGATGCCGTGGCTCGGCTCCGAAGACCCGCGCCGACTCCCGGAGGACTTGACCACCGACCTTCTCCTCGTTCTCCGTGTCCAACCCGACGGCAACGACCTTGAACCCGTGCTGTGCGGTTCAGCACAGGCACCGACCCGGGACGATCTCGACCTGCTGGAGTTCTGCGAGTAGTCCTTCGAACCCGGATTCGCCACCCTCGGCCGCTACTCCGAAGGCGGCGACCTTTCCTTCGGCTTGACCCCCGGTGGGTCAGAATCTCCCTGAGCCGAGGGTGGCGGTGAGGGAGGCGCCGACGCGAGTGCCGAACGGGGTCATCTCGGCGCCGTCCTCGCCATAGGTGACCGAGGCGGCGGCGCGCAGGGTGAGCCGGTCGGCCGGCCGGAAGGTGACCGACGGCGACACCCGGCCTGAACCGTCGCTCAGGTTGGAAAGCCAGAACGCGCCCATCGACCAGTCCGCGCTGCGGCCCAGCGCGACGCTGGCCGACGCCGCCGCGTAGTGCCGGCCGGGGTAGATCAGGTCGCCGAAGCTCAGGTCGCCCGCCTCCAGCAGCTTCATGACGCCGCGGCGGTTGTCGCGCAGTACGGCCGCGTCCTCGTAGCCTTCTCCGTTCCACAGGTACTGGCCCGAGAAGATCGCGGACCAGTCCCCTTCCTCGGGCCGGTAGGTGTAGCGCAGGCCGCCGGTCGCGGCCGCGAACGGATCGTCCGTGTTGCGCACGGCGCGCAGCCCGTGCGGGGTGTCGGGGCCGCGATCGGCCGTCTCCACGAAGCGCCGGTCCGAGCCCAGGCTGGCCTCCAGCTCCCCGAACAGGTCGAAGTCCAGCAGGCTGGTGCTGACCGTCAGCATGGCGCGCGGCACCCGATCGGGCTGGTAGAACGCGCCGATGCCGACCTCGGTGCCGCCCACGACGAACTCCGCC
Source organism: Spirochaetia bacterium (assembly GCA_965202935.1). Lineage (GTDB taxonomy): Bacteria > Spirochaetota > Spirochaetia > SZUA-6 > Bin103 > CATQHW01. Next base: position 5,289,999 of record OZ241879.1, on the reverse strand, counting down.
TTGGGAGCGGCGGCGAGCTGCACTCCGTCGTCGCCGGGGTCGGCGATCACGTAGAGGTAAAGGTTGTGGAAGTCCACGGGCAGGTTGGCGCGCAGCGACACCGGTCCCTCGCGTTCCGCTTCCGGGTCCTCCGGGTCGATCGAGGTGAGGTTCAGCACGTCGGCCGGGCTGAAGAAGTAGCCCACGCCCCAGGCGATCGTGTGCTTGCCGCCGCGCAGGAACAGCACGTCGCCGATCGTGAAGTCCGAGAACAGCTCCCGGACGCTGACGATGTCGTCGAAGCCGCGGGGCGGCTGCGCGTCCTCGTCGGTCGTGAACGGGTAGCTCAGGTCGACCTTGCCGAACACGCGGAAGTCGTCCGCCGGCCGGGCGTCCAGGAACACGGTCGCGCCCAGGTCGACGCCGACGCCCTGCGAGTCCGGCTCCAGCGGCGCTTCGGTCAGCTCTTCCAAAGACGCCCATGCCGCTTCTCCGGTCAGCGAGAACCGGTACGAACCGCCGATCTCGACCGGCGGCGGCCCGACCGGCACGGCGGGACCGTCGGCCGCTTCCTCGGTGACCAGCACGTCGCCACCGAACAGGTCGGAGGTGTCGATCGGGCTCTCCTCCTCGCCTTGTTCCTCCTCATCCGAGGAGCCGAACAGTGAAACCTCCGAGGTCGACCCCTCGTCGGTGTCGATCGTCTGCGCGCCCGCCGCGCCTGCGACCAGGATCAGGGCGAGCAGGAGCGCCGTCACCGGTTGGCCCGCTCCACGTACGCCTTGGTGAACACCGAGTCCGCGATCGCCGCGTCGGACAGGTCGCTCATGCTGATCCGGGTTTTCTTTCCCTCGACCAGCTCGTCGACGAAGATCATCTCGGTCGGCACCACCGAGTCACCGACGCGCGCGTAGCGCGGGTAGTACGACGTGCGCATCAACCGCTCGGTCAGGCTGTAGTCCTCGGTCTTGAGGACCAGGCTGCCCTCCCGCGTGACCCACGCCTTCAGGAACGGATAGGTCACCTCGTCGCTGGTCGCCTGCAGGTCCAGCACCCAGACCGCGTACTTGCCCAGCGTACCCTCGCCGATCTCGCGCACCGTGTAGTCCTCGGCGAAGCTGACCTCGCCGAAGTCGGAGTTGCGCGCGTCGGTGCCCTGGAACGCCTCCTTCAACGACGTGTGCGAGAACTTGCGGCTCTCCGGGTCGTAGAACCACAGGTTGTCGCCCTGCCGGAGGTATCCTTGGCCGCGCTGCACCGCCGGGTCGCGGAACAGGATCAGGAACGCATCGTCCGCGTCCCGCCGGAACTGCTGCACGACCATGCGCTCGACGCCGTCCTCGGGGTCCTCGGAGATCATCGTCATGACCGCCGTGAAGTCCTGGTCGCCGAACGTGCGCTGCCGGTCGATCTCGGCAAGCAGCGACTGCACGTCGACGTCGGTGGCCCACAAGCCGGGGCCGGCGAGCAGTCCGGCCGCACACAGGAACGCTATCGCGATACGTCGTATGGACATGGTGTTTCCTCCAGAGAAGTCAGTCGGGTCCACGGGGTCGGCCCCGCACAACTCATGCCGAGCTGCGCAGCGCCGCCGCCGGCTCCATGCGGGCCGCGCGGCGCGCGGGAATGAAGGCGGCGAGCAGGCTCATGGCCAGCAGGATCGCCACGTTGGTGACCACCGACAGCGGCGGCACCGCGAAGGTGATCCGGCCGTCGTTCAGAAAAAACTGCAGCGGCGAATCGGTGTCCAGGGTGACTTGGCCCAGGACCAGCATGGCGATGCCGGCCAGCACCAGCCCGATGAGCGCGCCGATCAGGCCGATGAAGCCGGCCTCCATGAGGAAGATCCCGCGTACGGAACCGCCCTGCATGCCCACGGCGCGCATGGTGCCGATCTCCCGGATGCGCTCCAGCAGCACCATCCGGAACGTGTTCACGACCCCGACCATGGTGATGGTCAGCAGGATCAGAAACACCACCAGGCTGACGATGTCCAGCACGCCGAACAGATCCGAGACCTGATCCAGGATGTCGTCCAAGGTCGTGATCTCGTAGCGCGTGCCCTCCCACGGCTCCTCGTCGTCGGCCAGCCGGTTGACGCCCGCTCCGAGCGCCCCGGGTGTCCCGGGCGGCTGTCCGCTCACCTCTTCCTGCTCGTCCTCCGGAGCGGTCGGCAGCCGCGCGCGCAGCACCTCGGCCACGCGGCCCGACTGCCGGGGGTCGCGCAGGTACAGGTTCAGGACCTGGAACTCGCCGGCGCCGGTGCCGATCAGCTCGCCCATGTAGTCCAGGCGGACGAAGGCCGAGGAGAAGGCCGTGATCCCGGAGTCCTCGATGGTGGCGGCCAGCACCAGCTCGCCGACATTCTGCTGGCCGGTGATCGTGGCGACGCGCACCAGGACCTGGTCGCCGACCTCGACGCGCAACCGCTCGGCCGCGGCCTCCGGCAGGATCAGCGCGTTGCGGTCGTCCGGACCCGGCAGCGATCCGGCCGTCAGCGACAGGCTGGGAAAGAAGCTCGCCTCGCCGTGCCAGTCCACGCCGTCGAGGAACTGGTTGGTCTGCTTGGAGCCGAAGATCAGCGTCCCGAGCGTACGGCTGCGCCGGTTCAGGTCCGCGATCTGCCCCTCCACCTCGGCGACCACGTCCGCGAGCGAGGAGCTTCCACCCTCCCAGTCGCGGATGACGTTGACGATCAGCCGCGACTCGGTGAGCTGCGTGCCGCTGACGTACACGTGGCCGCCGATCAGGTCGGTGAGCACCCGCTCGATGTTGCGCGACGCGCCGCCGGTGAACCCGTTGAGCAGGGTCACCACGACCACCCCGAACGCGATCGCGCCGGCCAGCAGCAGCGTGCGCTTCTTCTGGCGGCCGGTGTTGCGGAAGGCGATGCGGAGCAGGTTGCGCATCAGTCGACGCCCATCGCCTGCCGTGGAGAGATGCGCAACGCGACCGCGAGCGGATACAGGCTGGAAACCACGGCGATCGCCGCCACCATCACCAGCGAGAACGCCACCGAGCCGGGCGAAACCTCGGGCCGGAGCACCTCGCCTCCGAACAGGATGCGCAGGAACAGGTTGGAGGCGGGGATGCCGGTCGCGCCCAGGATGAACAGCAGCACCAGCCCGAGCAGGACGCCAGCGGCGCCGAACACGAATGCCACCGTGACCGTTTCCGCGCCGATCATGCGCCGCACGAACCCCTTGCGCGCGCCGATCGCTCGCATCGTGCCGATCTCGCTCATGCGTTCGGTCACCGAGATCACCAGCGTGTTCATGATGATGATCACGGCGACCACGGCGATGACGATGATCACCACGTTGAAGACGATCTTGAACCCGTCGGAGAGTTGCGACAGCGGCGCGGCGGCAGCGCGCCAGTCGAGCACTTGGGCGTTGAGGTCGCCGTCGCTGATGACCCGCTCCAGATCTCCGGTGACGCGGCCGATCGCGCCCGGGCGGTCCAGTTTGAGCAGCAGGAAGTGCCAGGCGCCGGAGTCGACCACGGTCTCCTCGCGTCCGCCCAGGTCCAGCAGCACCGGCGCGCCCGTGCCGGTGGAGACCTCTTCCACCAGGCTGCCTGAGTCCCCGCCGCCGAACAGGTCGGCCTCGTCCACGGAGCCGAGCTGCGCGACCTGCTCCTCGGTCAGGATCTGCTCCGCCGGCGCCGACACGGTCATGCCGGTAAGCGTGCGCAGCGTCGTGATGTCCACGAACGACACGAAGTTGAGCTGCGGCAGGGCGTTGCGGAACCGGAAGATGCCGGTCACCGGCACCTCCCGCACCTTGATGCCGGCGGCCGTGGTGGCCGTCAGCAGCAGGCGGTCGCCGGGGCGGATCTCCCGGTCTGCCGACTCGCCGAGATCCTCGGCGACCTCCTCCGAAAGGACCAGGCCCACCTGGTCCGCTTCCAGGAACGATCCGGCGATCAGCTCGGCCGCGTCCGGGAACGCCTCCAGGTAGCGAGCCGGCTCGATGCCCCAGAGCTGCGTGAACGACTCCCCGAGCGACGTCCCGTCGGAGCCAGCCAGGTTCACGGTGGCGGCGTCGCTCGCCTGCGGGCTCCAGGCGGCCACGTCCGGATGGTCGGCGACCGCCTGCAGGAGCTGCTCGTAGCCGTCAATGCGCGGCGCGCGGTTGTTGAGGAAGTCGGTGCTGCGGACGCCGAACAGGCTCACCGGCGCGTCGGCGACGCCGGCCAACACCAAGTGTCCGGTGAAGTTGTCGATGAACGACCGCCGGATGCCGGCGGCGGCCGAGTCCATCAGCGAGTTCCCCACCACCAGCACGAAGGTGCCGATCAGGATGATCGTGCCGACGATCAGGCTCTTGGCACGGTGCTCCTGCAGGTTGCGGACCGCGATGCGCCAGACGACGCTCACGCAGCCGGCTCCGCTTCCGTCCTGAAATCCGCGGTGATCACGCCGTCGCGCAGGCGGATGACGTGGTCGGCGATGTCGACGATCGCCGGCTTGTGCGTGGAGAAGATGAAGGTCGTGCCGAGCTCGGCGTTCATGCGCTTCATCAGCTCGATGATCTGCTCGCTGGTCTCCGAGTCGAGGTTGGCGGTCGGCTCGTCGGCCAGCACGATGCGCGGCTTGTTGGCCAGGGCGCGGGCGATCGCCACGCGCTGGCGCTGGCCGCCGGACAGCTCCGCGGGGCGGTGGTCGCGGTGCTCGTCCAGCCCGACGGCGTCGATCAGGTAGCCGACCCAGTCGGCCCGCTGCGCCTTCGGCACACGCGCCTGGCCGATCAGCAGCGGGAACTCCACGTTCTCGGTCACGTCCAGCACCGGGATCAGGTTGAACGACTGGAAGATGAAGCCCAGCACCTGGTGGCGGAGGTCGGTCACGGCGCGGTCGGTCAGGCCGGCGGTGTCGGTGTCCATCACGCGCACCGTTCCCTCGGTGGGGGTGTCGATGCAGCCGATCATGTTCAGGATCGTGGTCTTGCCGGACCCGGACGGCCCGGCGATGGAGACGAAGTCCCCCTCATCGATCTCGAAGCTCACGCCGTTGACGGCATGGACTTCCGTCTTGCCGAGCGGATAGATCTTGCGCACGTCCGCGAGCGATACGGCGGTCATGACCCGAATGTAGCGCCGGTCCCGAGCAACAGGCTACTTGGCGCGGGCGTTGTTCATGCGCGGTTCACCGCGCGTTCATCCCGCAGCCGGTGGCCTCAGTCGGCCGCAACCACGCGCACCGAACCCGGCCCGAATGCCAGGTCGAGGCAGCCCGCGGTCACCTCCAGCTCCCCGTCCTGCGCGGCGAGCAGGTCGACGGCCCGCGTGATCGACCAGGACGGCGTCACTCGCGCGGAAGCGTGCCGCAGCGAGGGGTTGAGCAGGAACAGCAGATCGCGGCCGGTCCGAGAACGGCGCCGCAGCGGCACGATGCGATCGCCGGCGACCGCGACCGGCGGACGCACTCCACGGCAGGCGAGCAGCGGCAACACCAGCGAAGCGGGCGCCGTCCCGCCGAACGCGGTCGCCGGCGACAGGGCGAGCCACGCAAGGCGGCTGTCCGCGCGCTCAACGCCGACCACCGCGCCGTCCAGGCTGGCCAGCACGCGGCTGTCCCCGATCCGCTCAAGGACCGCGTAGCCGACGGGCTCCCGGACGACGAGGTTCCCGAACGCGCCCGACAGCACGCCACTGCCGGCGCGGCCGGGCGTGAAGCGGTCGTAGTCGGCGACGCGCACGCCCAGCAGCTCGACCAGACCCTCCGGCGGCGCGTAGCTGAAGCGCCCGGTCTCCGCGTAGGAGCCCAGGTTGCCGTCCGCGACCACGGACGGCCCCGATTCGCGCGCCACGGCGCCGGCGATCCGCTCGACCGTCGCCGCGTCGAGCAGCGCCGTGTTCGGCAGCCAGACCACGCGGTAGGGCGACCAGTCGTGCTCGCTCGTGATCACGTCTGGCGGGATGCCGTGTGCCCACAGCGTGCGGTAGAGACCGAGCAGACCGTCGAGGTAGCGCTCCTGCTCGCCGTTGTAGAGGAAGATCTCCGCGCTCGGGCCGCTGTAGAGAATCGCCACCTCCGGCCGCGGGACCTGCAGCGGCAGGTGATCGGCTATCCGATCGACGTCCGCGATCGCCCGGGTCACCGCGCGCAGGCGCTCCGTCGGCGCGCGGTCCGGCGCGGTCAGGCTGTAGCCCGGCGCCTCGAAGCTCAGGTACTCCGGCGTGTACTGCCAGAACATCGCCCCGGCGGCGCCGTGGATGAGACTCAGCCACAAGAGCGACGTCAACTCCTCCGGATGGGACTGCTGCTTCCACGTAACGCCGGCCGGGCTCATGCCCGCGTAGATCTCCTCGTTCCACCAGCGGCCGCCGCGGCCGATGCCGCGCGACCAGTCGAAGCTGAAGCAGCGGTCGGCGATGCGCAGCGGGTCGGCGCCGTCCAGCAGCTCGTTCGAGGGCATGGACATGCCCCAACTGTCGACCTCTCCCGCGCAGGCCTGGTCGAACGGGCGCGGCATGTGCGCGCCGTGCGCGCGAAGCTCGTGCCGGTCGTCAACCTCCCGGATCACCCCCACCTGCCAGCGCAGCGTCTCGGCGAGATTGTCCACGTGGAACTGCCGGTAGAGCAGCATCTCCACGACGTTGCGGGCGCTGCGCGCGGGCGCCACGTCCTCCCAGCAGCGGTAGCGCCGGTGCAGCCGTTCGTTGAGCTGCTCCAGCGTGTAGCGGCGCTTGAGCCAGGCGGCGTAGCGGTCCAGCGTGCTCGCGCAGTAGCACGGACAGACCGGTCCGTCGGTCGTCGGAAACGACGCGCCGTCCCACACGCCCCAGATCAGCAGGCTCTCGTGGTCGCGGTAGCGGCCAACCACCGTGCGCAGCAGCCGCTCGCCGTACTCCCGCCACTTCGGATGGTCGTAGCAGTGGATCATCCTCCCCTGCGGCATGGCGTTGGTGGAGTCGGGATGCAGGGGTGTCCCGTCGGGCCGCACCTGGCGGATGTCGGGATGCTCCCGCAGGAGCCAGTCCGGGCACGCCCCGTGCGTGGCCAGCGTCAGGTCGAACCACACCAGCAGGTCGTGACGGGCGGCCAGCTCGAAGAAGCGGTCGAAGTCGTCCAGCTCGAAGCGGCCGGGCGCCGGCTCCATCCAGTTCCAGTAGGAGAACGTGCGCACGATGCGCAGGCCGGCGGCGCGGACCGCCGCGAAGTCCCGGTCCCAGAACTCCTGCGGCGGCATCGGCGCGCGGTAGTACTCGGTGCCGACCGGAAAGGGGACCGGCGCGGTCCGGAAAGGAAGTGCAGCGGCCATAGCGCCTACGATAGCGCAGCGTTCGTCGAGCGGAGACCGTCGATGTGACGTTCAGTGCTCGGTGGCCTCGACGCTCCGATCCGATTACCGTTGGGGCATGGCTCACACGACTCCGCCGCCCGACGAATCGCTCAGCGGGTTCAACGATGCCATCCGCACCCTGATCGGCACGTCACCCGGCGCGCCGGGAGACGCCAGGTTGCTGGCGGTGGCGCCGATCGAGACTCCGCTGGGGGTCATGCTGCTCGGCGCCTCCGAGGGGAAACTCTGCCTGGCCGAATACAGCGATCCGGATCGCCTGGAGGGGCAACTGCGTCGGACGCGCCGGCGCATGCAGGCGACGCTCGTCCCCGGCCGGCCGGCTCCCATCGCGGACGCCGAGTCCCAACTCGCGGAGTACTTCGCCGGCCGCAGGCGGCGCTTCGACCTGCCCCTGTTGCCGGCCGGCACCGACATGCAGCGGCAGATCTGGGAGGCGCTACTGCGGATCCCCTATGGCCAGACGTGGAGCTACGGCCAAGTGGCGGCCGCGATCGACCGGCCGCGGGCCGCCCGGCCGGTGGGTCAGGCGGTCGGCGCCAACCCCATCGGCATCATCGTCCCGTGCCATCGGGTCATCGGCGCCGGCGGCGCCCTCACCGGCTTCGGCGGCGGCCTGTGGCGCAAGAAGCGGCTCCTGGCCCTGGAACAGGAATGAGCACGGCCGTCATGCAGCAGCCCGGACCAATGGTGCAGGGCTTCGTCAGCAGGCCTAAGATCCCTTGGCATGGTTTCTACCGTTCTGACCTGGAACGTCCGGTGGGCGACTCCACGTTCTCCGAGACGCCACGAGATATTGCATCGCATCTTTCGTCGCAACCCCGACATCGTTTGCCTCACCGAAGCCGACTCACAGCTCTTGACCGATCGATCCGGTCATGTGATCCGATCCCGACCGGACGGCATTGTGGCCAAGGAAGCCAACGACAAGAGAAAGGTAGTTCTGTGGTCGAAAGAGCCCTGGGAGCAGATCGACGATCTCGGGCACGTCCATATGCCACCCGGCCGGTTTGTCTCCGGCGTCACGAAGGCTCCTCTGTTGGGAGAGGTAACTGTCATCGGTGTGTGCATCCCTTGGCACGCCTCACGAACTCGATGGACGAACGACGGAATAAAGCGCAAGACGTGGGAAGATCACAGGAAGTACCTTGAGATCCTGAGGACCGTGCTCCAGCGGGCACCCTTGAAGCGCCTCATCGTCTTGGGAGACTTCAACCAGAAGATAAGCGGCGGCAAAGCGCCGAAAGACGTGCGCGAGGCTCTGCACGCCGCATTCCCGGGTAACGTCCTGATTGCCACCGCCGATCTTGGCGTCATCGACCATATTGCACTGACTCCAGACCTGTTGGTACGGAATCGTGCGGTAATCAGTCGATTCCACGATGACAGGGAGCTGTCGGACCATTGCGGCGTCGTTGCCGATGTTGCGGTAGATCACGTGTTCGACCGGTTCACAGAAGTTCCGTTCCAGGGCGTCCGCTACGGACCCGACGGCGAGGTTGTGGACCCGCCGCCAGGACCGAAGCGGGACCGCGCAGTGGCATTGGGAGAAGGGTGGAGGCGCTTTTGGAAGGATCGGGACCCCAGCCTCCTCATCGAGTTGGGCGTGCTCCCTTCAGAGTAGGGAGAGTGCGGTCAGTATGAGCCAACTCGGCACCTCTTCCCTCCGTCAGAGCGCCTTGACCGCGTCTTCGATGGCCTGCGTGGCGTCGATATAGGAGGTGCCCGGCGGAAAGGTCAACGGCACGCCGAAGCGCACCGACACCCGCGCCCGCCACGATCCCGGCAGGGGGCCGCGCGAGCGCTCCCTGACGATGTGCACGGGGACGACCGGGGTGCGCGACTCGACGCTCAGCATGCCGGTGCCGCTCTGGAAGGGCAGCATCGGCTGGCCGAGGCGCTGCTCGCCCTCGGGAAAGAGCACCACGCTCCAGCCCTCGTCCATCAGCCGGCCCATGTGCTGCAGGCTGGCGCGGACGGCGCTCTCCCGAGACAGCGGAAAGGCGTTGGCGACCAGCGCGGCCAGGATCCCCCGCCAGCGGTTGCCGAAGGTGATCTCCGCGGCGGCGGCGAAGGCGAGCTGGCGCCGCCAGCGCCGCGGTGTGGCCTTGATCAGCACCAGGCTGTCCATGCGGATGGCGTTGTGGTTGGCCGCGAACAGCACCGCGCCGGACAGGTCGCGCAGGTGCTCCCGGCCCTGGACCCGGACCCGGTAGACGAAGCTCAAGACGGGCGTGAGCAGCAGCCGGAACACGACCTCGCGCACGGCCGCGAACCAGATGGTGAGCGGCCACGTGTAGAACGGCGGCAGCGCCGCCTTCGCCTCCTCCTGCGAGTGCAGCAGCCTGAGCAGCTCGCCGAAGGTGGTGTTGGAGCCGACCAGCGACTCGTCGATGTAGACCCCCAGCTCCTGCTCGATCACCGACAGCAACTCCACGCGCTTCAGGGAGTCGAGGTCGAGGTCGCCGCCCAGGCTCTTCTCCGGCAGGAGCTGCTCCTGTGGGACGCCGCTTACTTCCGAGACCAGCCGCACCAGCCGCTCGCCTGGATCGCCGTCGGCGGCAGGTTTGGCCCCCTGCTCCGACGGCCGCTCGTCGTGTTTCGCGCCGCCGCGCAGTGCCTGGACGACCACGGTTTTCTTGACCTTGAGCGTGTGCGTGCGCGGGAAGTCCGCCTCCGGCCACACGGTGAAGCCGCGGATCCGCTGATGCTCGCCCAACCGCTCGTTGGCGCGCTTGACGATGGCGCCGGCCTCCTCCGGCTCCTCCAGCAGGAAGACCGCGTGCACCTGCGGACCGCCGTCCGCATCGAGCCCTACCACGGTCGCGTCGGTCACCGCCGGGTCGGCCTTCAGCACCTCCTCCACGTCCTCGGGGTAGACGTTGCGGCCGTCGGCCAGCACGATCATGTCCTTCTTGCGGCCCTGGATGTGGAGGTATCCCTCCGCGTCCAGGAAGCCCTGGTCGCCGGTCTTGTACCACTCCCCGTCGAACGCGCGCGCCGTCTGCTCCGGCGCCTGCCAGTAGCCCTGCGTGACGTTGGGCCCGCGCACCAGGATCTCGCCGTCGTCGGCGATGCGCACGTCGACGCCCGGCACCGGCTTGCCCACCGAGTCGAAGCGGGGATCGTCCAGCGGGTGGGTGCTGATCACCGGCGACGCCTCGGTGGCGCCGTAGCCCTGCAGGACATTGATGCCGATCAGGTTCCACTTCTCGCCCAGCGTGCGGTCCAGGGCGGCGCCGCCGGAGACGATGGTCCGCAGGCTGCCGCCGAAGCGGGCGTGGATCTGGCCGAACACGCGGCGGCGCAGTCCCACCGGCAGGTTGCGGGCCAGCTTCTGCGACAGCTCCCACACCCGCTCCTTGCCGCGGTTGACCACCTCGCGCTCGATGCCCTTCATGAACAGGTCGAGCGCCTGCGGCACCAGCAGCATCATCGTGATCTTGCGCTCCTGCATCAGCTTCAGCAGGACCGACGGCTGCCGGCTGGTGGCGAAGGTGATGTTCGCCCCGAAGCTGAACGCCGAGAACAGCGACCCCATCTGCTCGAACATGTGGCTGAGCGGCAGCAGCGACAGCAGGCGCAGCGACGGGTCGCCGGGGATGACCTTGAGGACCGACTCCAGGTTGGACAGCAGGTTGCGGTGGGTGAGCATGACCCCCTTGGCGTCGCCGGTGGTGCCGGAGGTGAACATGATCTCGGCCAGGTCCTCGCCGGCCAGATCGACCGGCTGCGGCTCGCCCAGGGGGTAGCTCTGCTCCTCCAGCTCCTCGAAGTAGATCGCGGGCAGCCGCATCGCCTCGTGCTCCGGCGGCGTGAGCCGCGACACGAACGCGGCTGTCGGGTCGGTCTTGGCGCGCACCTGCTCGGCGAACTCCGGCGTGGAGCGCATGTCCAGCGGCACGACGATGGCGCCGGCGCGGATCATGCCGAAGTAAGAGAGCACCCAGTGCGGGGAGTTCGGCCCCCAGATGATCACGCGGTCGCCCTTGGCGACCCCGTGCTGCTGCAGCAGCGACGCCACGCGGCCGGCACCCTCCCAGACGTCCCGATAGCTCCAGTGCAGGTAGCGGAAGCCCGGCTTGAACGACAGCGCCGGCCGCTCCTCGAAGCGTCGCGCCGCGTCCTCCAGGAAACGGTCGATCGTCTGCACCATCCGGTCCCTCCTCTACGCGTCGCTCCACAACAGCGCGACGACGGAAGCGAACGCGTACGTGTCGTCGTGGGTGATGCTCACGTCCAGGCTGGCGATCCGGGACGCGTCGTACTCCGGCGCGAAGCGCAGGCACGGGCGGCCGTCGGGCCGGTGGGCGACCTCGACCACGTGCCAGTGTCCGGCCGGCAGCTCCAGCGCCTTGAAGGCCGCCTCCTTGGCCGCGAAGATGCCGGCAAGGCGCTCAGGCGAGGTCCCCTCCGCCTCCGTGGGATGGAACAGCCGCCGCCGGAACGGATCGCCGCCGCGGCGCAGCGAGCGCTCGAACGACGCGATCGCCACCAGGTCGACGCCGGTCCGCACCTGCTGACTCATCGCCGCGGCCAGGCGAGGACGGTTCTGCTCACCCCGCGGCCAACGCGCGCACCTCGTCCACCATGGCCCGCCACGCGGCGTCGCCGTAGTCGGGACCGGGCGCGAACGGCGGGGTCTCGATGCACATGGCCAGCGGGTCCAGGTTGCGGGCGTGAGCGAACACGCGCGGAAAGTCGACCGCGCCGTGCCCCGGCGCCAGGTGCAGGTCGCGGTCGCCCGGAGTGTCCGACAGGTGGAAGGCGCGCAGCCGTTCGCCCATCGCCTCCATCAGCTCGATGGTCCCGTCGTGGCCGTTGGCCATCAGCGCGTGGCCGGTGTCCAGGCAGAAACAGAGCTTGGGATGGGCGAGCTCGCGCGCGAAGCGCCGGAAGTGATCGGGGACCGAGCCGTAGCGCCGGCCGGGAACGGGCGGCAGGTTCTCCACCGCGAGCGCAAGGTCCACCCGTTCCGCCTCCCGCAGCAGCTCGCGCATGCTCACCGCCATCTGGGCGAAGTAGCGCTCGAAACCGTTCGTGTCCACCGGCTCCCGCGAGGTGGAGGGATGGAGAATCCCCGCCTGCGCACCGGCCGCCGCGGCGCGCTCCATGGAGTGGCGGATGCGGGCGACCGCCTTGCGCCTGCGGCTCTCGTAGAAGTCGGCGATGTCGAACGCCGGCCCCTCGTACGGCAGGTGCACGGTCTCCACCGGCACCCCCGCGGCTCGGTATTCCTCGCCCAGCCCCTCCGCCTGCTCGACGGTGAGCTGCCTCAGCATGCCGTGCATGACTTCCACGGCGTCGAACCCGGCCTGCGAGAACAGGCGCTGCAACTCGGCGTGCGGAACGTCGTCCATGCCGGCCGTGCACGCGGCAAACCGAAACCCCATCGCTACCTCCTGCGCGGCCGGCCCGTTGCGGCCGCTGTGCCCGGCATGATACCATCGCCGGGCACAGCGCCGCGATTGCTCTGTGTAGCCAGCCTCATCTGCGCTATGGGAGGTTCGCGCTCAACCGGCCCCAAGCCGCTCCAATCGACCGACCCAATCGTCGAAGTGAGGGCACTTTGATCTGATCGCAGGCAAACCGATGTCTTCGGCCATCTGCGGTCCCACGGAAGTCTTCAGCCGCTTGTAAACCGGAATCTGATCGATGATCCTCTTGGACGGGGCCGTATGTTGCCCATCGTCTATGAGTTCCGGCGAGTCCACGTTGTCGGCGACTCTCTGCAACTCAGCGATTCCGCGACGCGGACTGTCACAGAACTCCGGGAACCTCGTCACGTCGACAAACAGGTACGCTTCGAACTCATGTAGCTGAATGAAAGGAATGAAACGCCTATCGACGGTCTCCTCCTGCCATGCCTCTTGCAGCGCGCCAACCTGTTCGTATGGATTGGAGCGCAATTCATCGGCCTTCTCTCTTCCTGGAAAGTCGCTGTAAAAGGCGTAGAGATCTACCATCGTCGTAAAGTACACATCCGTCGATGCGTCCTCCTTGAGCCGACGCTCAATGTCATTTTGCATCGGACGGAAGTGCCTTCCACCACCACGGTGGATGCGCCCCTTCTTCTTCGCGTGTGCCACCAACACCGGGTTATGCAGATAGACAGTAAGCGACCGGTGAAACCAGTCTCTATGAATCCGGCGGCGGTGGACGTGGAGTGGGCAGGAGTGTGAGGTAGTCAGCGCGGGTGCGCGCATGGGGCAGCTTCTCGAACAGCTCGCGCAGATACCAGTACGGCTCGCGCCGGTTGGCCTTGGCGGTCTCGATCAGGCTGTACAGGATCGCGCTCGCCGCGGCTCCGCGCGGACTTCCCGAAAACAGCCAGTTCTTGCGGCCCACCACGAACGGCCGGATCGCCTGCTCGCAGGCGTTGTTGTCCGGCGTGAGCTGCGGGTGGTCCAGGTAGCGGATCAGCTTCGGCCACTCGCCCAACGCGAAGGCGACCGCCTTGCCGAGCGCCGAGCCGGGCAGCACCTGATCACGTTTGTCCTGCAGCCAGCCGTGGAACGTGTCGAGCACCGGCTGCACCTGCGCGCGCCGCGCGGCCACGAACCCCGCCGGATCCTCCTTGCGGTGCTTCGCGAGCTGCGACTCGGCGCGGTACAGCTTGGCGATGAACCCCAGCGCTTGCAGCGCCGCTCCGGCGCGGCTGGACACCTTGCCCAGCGCGTCGGCGGCCTCCTTGAACGCGCGCCGCACGTGCGCCCAACAGCCCACGTGCACGATGCCGGGCTGCGCACACGGGCGCGTGTAGCCGTCGTACCCGTCGGTCTGCACGTAGCCCTGGTAGTCGCCGATGATCTGGAAGGCCACCCGCGCGGCGCGGCTGGGCTCATAGCGATAGACCACCACCGGCTCATCAGGCGGGCCGCCGCGGGCCACCCACACGTAGCTGGTGTCGGTGTTGGCGCGCTCGGGCTCCTTGAGCACCTGCACGGTGGTCTCGTCGATCTGCAGGGTCGGCCCACTGCGCAGCTTGTCGAGCAACGCCTGCATCAACGGCCGGCAGGCGCCGGCGACCGCGATCATCCAGTCCGACATCGTGCGCCGCGACAGCTCGACCCCGAGCCGCGCGAACTGCCGCTCCTGCCGATACAGCGGCAACGCGTCGCAGAACTTCGCCGTGGCGATGAACGCCAGCAACCCCTCCGAGGCCAGCCCCTTCGGGATCAGCGCCGGCGGCGGCGGCGCGATCCGCACCGCCGGATGCTCTTCGTCGCCGGAGCCCTCGCAGTGATGGCAGGCATACTTGGGCCGCACCGTGCGGATCACCTGCACCTGCGGCGGGATCACGTCGAGCTTCTCGGAGGTGTCCTCGCCGATGCGCACCAGGCGGTGGCCGCACTCACACTGCTTGTCCTGCTCGGGCAGGTCGATGACCCGGTCCACGCGCGGCAGCGCCTGCGGCAGTGGTCTGCGCCGCGGGCGACGGCGGGTTCGCTCAAGTACTTCGACGGTCGCCTCATCCGGGGGCGCCTCATCCTCGGGCGCCTGGTCCTCCGGGGGGGCGCTGTCGGCGGCGTGTTCGATCTCATCGAACAGCCGGATCTGCTGCAGCTCGGCGGCGGTGAGTTGTTCGCTGCCGCGTCCATACAGCTTGTTCTTGAACCAGGCAAGCTGTTCTTCGTAGAGGTCCAGCTTCTTGTTCAGTGCTCGCAGTTTCGTGTCCAGCTCACCGTTCTTCGCCGTCAACTCGTCCTTTTCCAGGATCAGGCGGCGGTTCTCTACGCGCAAAGCATCGCGTTGTTCGGCGACCGCTATCGCGCTGGACATGTCGATACCATAGCACGAAATAGGCCGAGCAAGTCAACCCCTGTCAGGCGATTTCTCGGTACCGAAGCTCCTCGTGCTCGTGCCAGAAATCGATCCCGATCAGCAGCATCCGAAGCTGCTTGACATCGATCTCCCGGCGCGCCTCGGCCGCCGTTCGCGGCCACGGAAATCGCCCTTTCTCCAGCCGCTTGCACCACAGGCAGAATCCCGTGCGGTCCCAGTACACCGCCTTCAGGACCCGCCGCTGTGCGTTGCAGAATACGAACAGCGCCGCCTCGAACGGACTGAGCTGCATCTGCTCCTGCACCAGCAATACCAGCCCGTTGATCTGCTTGCGCATATCGGTCGCCCCGGGCCGTACGAAGATCCGCGCCCCGCCCAGCTCCAGCCGGATCACCTCACGTCCTCCAGCGCTGCGAGCACCTCGTGCAGATGCTCGGCGCGCACCGACCGCCACAGCCTCAGCACGTACCGATCGCCGACCACCAACTCCATGGCCGCTCGCTGCTCGGCGCCACCGTCGATGCCGGCGATCGGCCCCAGTTCCACCAACTGCTCACCCCGCGGCAGTTGCGGCTGCGACAACTTGCCCGCCCAGCGGCACAGCGACCAATACGGCAGGCCGTGCCGCTCGCTGTACGCCCTCTTCGTCAGACCGCTGCGCCGCCACTGCGCGACCTGCTCGCTCCAATACTCGCGTCCGCGCCTCTCGTTCACTTCGTCCCTCCTGACAGGGACGATGGACCGCTACTTCAGCCTTCGTAAGGTGGGGTTCAGCGGACGCTTACGGTACACTTGTTCTATGCAACTGGACCAAATGGTCGCGGAGGCTCTGAAGCTCCACCCGCGTTCACGAGCGCAGTTGGCAGGTGCACTTCTCCAGAGTCTCGACAAGCTCACTGCGGAGCAGAACGAAGAAATCTGGGCGGAAGAGGCTGACCGACGGGACTCGGAGCCAGACGCGACCGACCGGCCGGCGGATGAGGTGTTCAGGGAGTTGCGCCGACAGCTCACATAGATGAAGAGGAGCTCGTTTCACCGTCTCGCAGCGTGCGAACTGGACGAGGCGGCGCACTACTACGAGAGCAGAAGTACCGGACTGGGGTCGAGGTTTGGCGATTCCGTGGAGGCTTGTGTTGCGTCAGTCCTCGCGTTTCCCAACTCGGGTCGGGTGATGCGGGGCCGGATTCGCCGGCGGCTCGTGAGGGGATTCCCCTACGCCGCCGTCTTACACGACGCGCGGCGATCGAATTCGCGTTCTTGCGATCATGCACATGAAACGAAGACCGACGTACTGGGCTGGCCGCAGTTAGCTGAACTGCAATCGGCCACACGCCTCCGGAGCCGTCCGATGACCGGCAGGCCCGGGCTGGATCAGCCCATGAACGGGTGTCCGCGGGTGTGGTGGATGATGTCCGGCCGCACCCGTACGCTGCCGTTGGGTGAGCGCAGGATGATCGGCCCCTCGCGCCAGTTGTAGACGGTGTTGATGCGCATGTAGGGGTGGTCGAGCAGCAGCGACGCCATGTAAAGCGGGATGCCGAGGTTGTGCTTGCCGTGCCACGTGCCCTCGCGGAACCAGCCGACCGTCTCGTCCCAGTTGTCCAGGAAGGTCCGGAACGAGGCGGCGGTGACGGCGTCCACGTCCCCGGCGCGGTATCCGTTGCCCCTGCCGCGCAGCACGTACAGCACCTGCATCGGGTCGAACACGCTGCATCCCTGCCCACCGAAGCCACGCTCGCGGTCGGCACCGCCGAGCACGAAGTCGACGATGGCGCGCTGGCGCGGTATCTCCCAGCCGAGCCGCTCATAGGTGACGAACAGCTTGAAGATGCCGTTGACCACGTTGTGGTGGGGGGCCTCCACGCCGGCGTACCACGCGCCGGTGGCACGATCCTGGCGCGCTTCCAGCCACTGCTGCACGAAGTCGATGACCGCGTCCTGCGCCTGGGGTCCACCTGCTGCGGACGCTCCGGCGCCCTGCAGGGCGAGGTGGGTCTCCACCGCGCGCGTGGTCCAGCTTCCCGCTGTCCACGGAGCGTGTGCGGCCCACGTCGCTTCCAGCCAGCCGCGCGCCTCCTCGACGGTGGCCAGGTAGTCGCGGTTGGACTGGGCGCCGGGCGGCAGACGGTAGCGGTCGGCCATGAACACGCGGTTGCGGAGCTGCCATTCGAAGCCGGACGAGACGTAGCGTTCCGGTGAGGCGACCGCGCCGCCGATGGTGCCGTCCCCTTCCGGGACGCGGAGCAGGTTGGTGGCGGGGTCGAGGTGCTCCAGGACGGCGCCCGTCCACGCGTCGAGCACATCCTCGTCCGGTCCCCAGGGCGAATGCTCCGGCGGCGTGAAGCCCATGGCGCGCAACTCGCCGAAGGCGCCGAGGGCCATGCTGGAGATGAACAGCGCATACGCCTCTTCCCCGGGCGCCGCGGTGAACAGCCACGGGTGCCGGGTGCTCCGGGTGGCATCGAAGAACCCGAACGCCCGCTCCAGGCGGACCCCCATCTCCGCGAAGATGTCGCGTAGCGGATGCTTGGCGCATGCCGGGCAGGAAGCCGGAGCCGTAGCGGCCACGGCGTGTACCGCCGCACAGCGTGGGCAGAAGTAGTACACCTTTCCGCGGGGCCAGGCGCTCGCCGGGAGCAGCAGGTGGCATGCCGCCACGTCCATGGTCGGGAATCCTGCCGGCAAGGCCATCCGATCTGCAATCTGCTGCGCGCGTCCACGGCGGCGCCGATTTCCGAGTCGCGGTCCGCCCGGTACCCTGCGCGGCGACCTGAGGAACAAGGAGACCGAGTGTGAGTGACGTGCCGACGTACGTGTTGGAGCGGGAGTTCGATGCGCCGCGTGAGCTGGTGTGGAAGGTCTGGACCGACGCGGAGTTGCTGCCGCGCTGGTACGGGCCGGGGGTGGAGACGATCGTCCATCACCTGGAGGTGAAGCCCGGCGGGTTGTGGCTGGACGAGATGCGCATGGGAGGCGGCTCGCACTACGAGCGGATCGAGTACACCGAGGTCACGCCTCCGGAGCGGCTGGTCTGGCTGCACTCCGTCTGCGACGGGGATTGGAACGTCACCGCCAACCCGATGGTTCCGGGCTGGCCGCGGGTGCTTCTGACCACGGTGACGTTCGACGAGGACGGTGACCGCACGAGACTGCGATTGACGTGGGCCCCGCACGAAGCCAGCGACGCGGAGACCGCCGCCTTCGGTGCCGCGATGGGCGGCCTGGACCGGGGGTGGGGCGCCGGCATGGAGCTGATCGCGGAGTTGCTGACCGAGATGCAGGCGTGAGCCAAAGCGAAGCGGAAGACGGCTTGTCAGCCACCCGGCGGGACGTTGTAGGCTACCCGTATCAATCGATGACCGTGCCAGGATGAGGAGGCCGAGATGAAACGACTGGTTCTCGTAGCCGGAGCGCTGGCTCTGGCCGCTACGGGCGCCTTTGCCGCTGCCGAAGCAGAGGGAGCGGCGTCGGACGCCGTCTACGACGTGAAGATATTCTACGAATTCTCCAAGGATCGCCTACCGCAGGAGTACCCGTACCACGCCGAGGTCGCGCTGGACAAGTTCGGGCTGCGCTTCGAGTACGACTTCGTGGCCGGCGGCTCCACCGTCGAGAAGACCGACCTGCTGTTCGCGGCCGGTGACTACTACGACATGCATCCGTATGGACTGCGCGTCTGGGAGGTCAACCGCTGGGCCATGGACGGCCACATCGTGCCGCTTTCCGACCATTGGGAGGACCTGCCCAACTACCGGAAGTGGTGGACGGATGACGAGTGGGCGACGGTCGAGGCGTTCAACGCGGCCCCCGACGGCAAGATGTACATGCTGCTGTCCAAGAACCCGCGCACCATCAGCCGCGGCTTCGTCTACCGGCAGGACCTGGTCGAGGACGCCGGCCTGGAGTGGCCGACCACCATCGACGGGTACACGGAGTTGCTCAGGGCGCTGAAGGCCAACAACCCCGACCACTACCCGCTGTTCACGCGCGGCCAGGGCGGCATCTTCACCGACGTCTTCTACAACACGTGGCGGACCACGGCGGGCGTGCACTTCGACATCGACTCGGGCGAGCTGGTCTACGGAGCGGGCACCGACAAGATGAGGGAGCTGATCAAGTACTTCACCGGGATCTACGCCGAGGGCTTGATGGATGCGGAGTTCCTGACCAACACCCGCGAGCGGGAGAACGAGATCCTGTACGTGGCCAACACCGCCATCACCACCCCGAACTGGACCGGCAACGTCCCGTATATGAACAACACGTCGCGCAAGGCCACCCCGGAGGTCACCTGGACCCACTCCTTCATTCCGCTGCTGTCGGCGCCGGGGGCCGAGGCGATCGTCAACCCGGAGCAGGTGTTCTATCCGTGGGGTCCGTTCCTGACCACCAACTCGGAGGGTGAGAAGCTCGACCGCCTGCTCGCCTACCTGAACTGGATCATGGACGGCGAGGGCCTGGTCGCGCGCTACTTCGGTGAGGAAGGCGTGGACTTCGAGTACCAGGACGGCAAGCCCGTCTACCTGCCGCACATGCGCACGCCGGAAAACCAGGATGGTACCGAGGGCTGGATGATCGGGCTGGAGAACTATCCGATCTTCCACCCCGACCGCCCGTTGAGCGAGGGCGACCAGATCTACAAGGAGATGACCGAGTGGGCGGTGGGCAAGCCGTTCATCAGGAAGATCGCCTGGGGATTCAATGCCACCGAGGAGAAGGACCGCGCCGACGTGCAGACCGTGGTCGACGACACCTGGAAGCAGTACCGCGCCAAGTTCGTCCTGGGCGAGCTGGACGCGTCCGACGACGCCCACTGGCAGGAGTACCTGGACGCTCTGGACAACGCCGGCGTCGACCGCCTGCTTCAGATCTACCAGGGAGCCTACGACCGCAACTATTGAGCCGATTGAGGCTTGAACGCTTCGCGACGGGCATCTCCACATGTGGAGATGCCCGTCCTGGTCATGAGGTGATGGTGAAATGCGGCCCGCTCTAGCGGCCTCCGAGACCCCCATACCGGGCGCACGTGTGGAGAGCGTCTGGCAGCGCCAGGTGCGCAAGGTCCGCGCCTCCAAGTACCTGCTGCTGCTCGTGCTGCCGGGGTTCGTCTGGTACGTGATCTTCCAGTACATCCCGATGTACGGGGTCACCATCGCCTTCAAGGAGCTCAGCCTCCGGCTAGGTGTCCTGGGCAGCCCGTGGATCGGGTTCGACCAGTTCGAGCGGTTCTTCAACTATCCCCGCTTCTGGGGTCTCATCCGCAACACCTTCCTGCTCAGCTTCTACACCATGCTGTTCGGCTTCCCGGCGCCGATCATCTTCGCGCTGGCGCTGAACGAGTTGGTCAACCGCACCTACAAGCGCACGGTGCAGACGATCAGCTTCCTGCCCCACTTCATCGCCGTGCCGGCGGTGGTGGGCATGCTGGTCCTGGCGCTGTCTCCCTCAACCGGGTTCGTGAACGTGTTCCTGGGAGCGTTCGGAATCGAGCCGATCTATTTCATGATCAAGCCGCGCTGGTTCCGCCCGATCTACGTGATCTCCGACATCTGGCAGAACGTGGGCTGGGGCGCGATCATCTACCTGGCGCAGCTCTCGCGCGTCGACCCGGAGCTGTACGAGGCGGCGACCGTGGACGGCGCTTCGCGCATGCGCAAGATGTGGCACATCAGCCTGCCGGCGCTGACGCCGGTGATCTCGATCCTGCTCATCCTGCGCATCGGCGGACTGCTCTCGGTAGGCGGCGAGAAGGTGCTCCTGATGTACAACGACCTCACGCTCGAGACCGCCGACGTGATCTGGACGTACGTGTACCGGCGCGGCCTGCTACGGCAGGACTTCAGCTACGGCACGGCCGTGGCGTTGTTCAACTCCGTGATCAGCCTGATCCTGGTGGTGCTGGCCAACACGGCCGCCAGGCGGTTCAGCGAATACCGGCTCTGGTAGAGCATGACGCGCGACGTTTCGATCTCCGGACGGGTGAGTTGGGTGGGCGTGCACCTGTTGGTGCTGATGGTGCTCCTGACCACCCTCTACCCGGTGCTGCACATCGCCAGCGTGTCCTTCAGCGACGACGTGTCGGTTATGGGCAACCGGGTGACCTTCTATCCGGTCAACTTCAACCTGCGCGCCTACCAGCTCATCTTCTCCTCGCCGCTGATTCCCAACTCGTTCAAGTACGCGGTGATCTACACCGTGGTCGGCACGGTCGTGAACATGCTGCTGACCACCCCCATGGCCTACGCCCTCTCCAAGCGGCGGCTGGCGTTCCGGGGACTGATCACCGCCACGGTGATCATCACCTTGTTCTTCAGCGGCGGACTGATTCCCACCTTCCTGTTGGTGCGCAGCCTGGGGATGTACAACACCATCTGGGCGTTGGCCGTGCCCACCGCCATCGCCACCTGGAACCTGATCATCATGCGCGTCTTCTTCCAGACCCTGCCGCAGGAGCTGGAGGACTCGGCGGTCGTGGACGGCGCCAACGACATCACCGTTTTCGTCAGGATCATGCTGCCGATCTCCAAGGCCGCGGTGGCGACCATCACCCTGTTCTATGCGGTGAGCCACTGGAACTCGTGGTTTCCGGCGGTGGTCTATCTCAGCGATGCAGAGCGTTATCCGCTGCAGGTCATACTGCGCCAGATCGTGATCGACAATCAGATGACCGAGGCGCTGCTGGAGCGCGGCGAGATGGCGGCGGCTCGGGCGATGGACGAGCAGGAGCAGAGCGACCAGCTCATCGCGTCGGTGGACCGCATCAAGTTCGCCACCCTGTTCGCCTCCATCGTGCCGATGCTGATCATCTACCCCTTCATCCAGCGCTACTTCGTGCGCGGCCTGATGATCGGCTCTCTCAAGGGCTGAGCCGTCAGGCGACGCCCTCACGAGGATTGTCGGGAGGCTGGTTGCGGCTGCCCCAGAACATGCCTTCGATGATCCCCTCGATTCTCGACAGCCGGTCCCCGATGTCGACCATCCGAGCGGATGGTTCCTTGAAGCCTGCCGTCATCTCCGCCCTGACGGCGGCATCGCTTGCCTTCATCTCCTCCAGGAGCGATTGGTCAGCGTGAACGGACGCCGTCGTGCCCATGAAACGGTGCGAGCGTCGCTGCCGCTTCAGGGCCCCGCTTCGGATGAGCGTTCACTCGGAGGGGATCTGCCAGGCGGGGGCGGTAAGATCCACCTCGCGTGCCGTGCGCGCGCTGGCGTACGCACCCTGCACGACCGTCACGTCGGCCGCGGACTCCCGGCCCGTCGGGCCTAGTGGCGTGTCCCCCTGAAGGCGGCGAAGCAGGTCGCGATAGACCGGCTCGTAGGGGTTCCCGGCGGCAACCAGCGCCTCCTCATGCTCGGCGCCGTCCCGCGTCACCAGCCGCCAGCGCTCCGCGTCGAAGGTCACCATCCCTTCCTCGAACACGTAGTGGGCATCCAGGTGCCACCACGCCGGGCGCGGCACGTAGCCGAGCTCTTCGTAGTGCATGGCGCCGCCCGGCCGGTAGCGGACCAGCGCCGAGGTGCAGGCCTCCACCGGGTGCTCGGCCACGTGGGACACCGACGCGCTTACCGCCATGGGCTCAAGCCCCGGCAGGCAGGCGCGCGTCTGAGCCAGCCGGTGCAGACCCACGTTGGCGAACATCCCGCCGCCGCTGGTTGCCGGATCAAGGAACCAGGCGGGGCGCCCCTCGTGGAAGTAGAAGCGCGCATTGTGATGGACACCGCTGAGGAAGCGTCCCAGCGTCCCGCTCCTGAACCGCTCCCCGGTGAGCAGCGCTCCCGGGTGGTAGGCGGCGGTGTCGGTTACGGCAAGGATGCGCCCGGCGCGACGCGCCGCCCGCAGCATGGTCCGGCACTGCTCCACCGAGACCGCCATCGGCTTCTCCGCCAGCACGTGGCAACCTGCCTGCAGGGCAGCCACCGCCACCTCGCAGTGCAGGTGGTGGGGCAGCGCCACCACGGCGATGTCCGCCCCTTCCGCCAGCAGGTCGTGGTAGTCCCGGTACCCGGCCACCCTGTACTCGCCGGCGCGGCTGCGCAGGACGCGCTCGTCCCGGTCGCACACCGCCGCAAGCTGCAGCCCGTCCTGTGCGGCGATGGCCGGCAGGTGGGACCGTGCGATGGCACCCAGGCCGATGAGCGCGACGGTGTGGCTCATGGGTACCAGAGCGTACCGCGCCGAGATGCCGGCGCGCTGCCGATCAGCCCACCACCGCGACGAGGACCGTTGCCCAGCAGGTTGGTTGTGCGGCCCGTCTACCGGGTCCGTCATCGTCACGCCTCATCATCGTCGGGCTACTCGTATCTCCCCTAGTTCTTGCACGAACCTCGGTTCGTCCGGCAACAGCTCGATCGCCTTGCGATAGGCTGCTTCGACCTCTCGAACCGGTGCTCGCAGCCAGTTGAGCGCGCGCGCGAGATCTCGCGACGCCCACGCATGGCGGGCCGGCGCGGCATCGAGCTGGATCACTCGCTCTAGGAGCGCCCGAGCCTCGGTGAGGAACCGCCGATTCGAGTCGCGTCGGCGCTTCCAGTGTGCCTCGTTCGCCAACCAGAGTTTGGTTTGCGCGAACTCGTGCAGTGCGCGGGGGTCGGCATGTAGAGCGTCACCGGCACGTTCGAAGTACCGGTGGGCGGCACGCGGGTCCCTGGCGCGGCGAGCCAGAATGGCAGCGTCGATGGCGTCCTGACCGGACAGCAACGGCCGGCTGCGCATGAGCAGCCGCCTCGCCTTGTCTACTTCATGGGCCTCCATGAACGCCTCGATCAGCCTGTTCTCGACGTACGGGACAGCGTTCTCTGTCCCCCGCTCCTTGAAAACGCCCAGGATCTCCTCGGCGCGGTCGAGTTCACCGCGCTCCGCGTACGCGCCGATCATCTCGCCAGCGAGTATCCCCGAACCTTGATTGGACTCCCACGCGGACGCGACGCGGCGCCGGGCCTCAGCGTGATCTCCCAGAGCTCGCAGATGAGCCGCGTCCCGCAAAGCGGAAAGGGCGGCGTATTCCGGGTGAGCCGGCAGTGTGGCTTGAAAGTAGGTTCGTTGCTCGTCGAAATCGAACCTTGGCACCGGCGAGCCGTTGGCTTCCATCGCCTGAAACACCTTGGGCAAACCCGAAAGGCGTCCCTCTGCCAGCTTCAGTTCTTTCAGGAACTCGCCGATGCGTCGGTTGCGGGCCGGAGCGGCTCGAACCTCCGCATTCGGGACCAAGTGGCGCGCCTCGATTCCGGGAACCGGTCCGGGATAGCTGGTCACCTTGATTCGGCTGGGGTAGAGATAAACCTTGGTGGGCTCGGGTTCGTCGACATCGTAGCTGCGGTGATAGACCGCGTTGACGAGGGTCTCGCGGAGGGCACGTGACGGGTAGCTGACCCAGCCGCGGACTTGACGCCGGTCCGGTTGCTTCTGCAGGTGGAGCGCGGAGAGATTCTCAAGGTAATTCAGACAATCGCGAAGCTGGTCCACGAGTCCGCCCCCGAAGGTGCGCTCCTCCTGTACATCCCCGGCCCGATCGGCGGCAAATTGAACGACTTCGATCCTGGCCCCCCGAAACCACTCGGTGGGATCCGTCGAAAAGAACAGCAGGCCCGCGTTCCGCGGGACCTCGTGATCGTTGACCGGCATTGTGAGCCGCATGCGCCGGTAGATCTCCCGTTCGTTGGGCTCGTCCAGGAGCCCACTCCGTACATCACGCAGGTATTCTCGGATCTTCGCCTCGCGCAGATCCTCCATCCTTGCGCCGTGGGCCCGGCGATCGTCCCAGGGTACGCGCGCGGTTTGCTGAATGAGCGACCGCAGTAAGTCGCCGCGGCGCTCGGCGTCGACCGTCTCGGAGCCAAGTCGAACCCAGTAACGAGGTGCTCCCTTACTTTCAGGTGCGCGATGAGGTTTTGTGTCGCTTGCGGGAGCCCACACGATCAGGATGAGCCGGTCTCCGATCGCCTCAGGAGACAGAATAGGGAAGTAGGGAGGATCGAACGCTCTGCACATGCCTCGAATCCACTTCTGAGCCGTCTCGGCGTCCTCGGCGGACAGGCCGGTAGGAGGTAGCGCCGCCCGTCCGTCCTGCTCCTCGACACCGATGGCTACGTATCCCCCGTTCAGGTTGTGGTAGTCATTCGCGAATGCGCAGATCGTTCGGAGTATCTGAGAGCCGGTCGTACGAGGGTCCCACGACGCCTTGAACTCCACCCGCTCCGACTCCACGCCGCGACAATAGAGCAGGTCGTCAAGGTTGATAGGGAGAATCGCACTCATGGATTTCAAGCTAACCTTGCCGAGGCATAACACCCCGCTGCTACCGGATCATACCACAACCGACTTTCCGGGCACGGTGCATCACCGCGGCGCCCACGGTCGCCGACACCCGCTCCGTGCTACACTGCGGCCGATGCAAATCACCAACGTCAAGGTCGATCTGTTCGCGTGGAACAGCGAGGTATGGACGACCGGGGGCGCCACGTTCGGCGGCGCCACGCAGCTCGGCGTGGTGAGCGTGGAGACCGACGCCGGCATCACCGGCAACGCGTTTCTGGGTAGCTCCCACCTCAGCGGCCACCACTTGGCCGGCCCGCTCGTCGACTACCTCAAGCCGGTCGTCATGGGCCAGGACCCGCAGGACATCGGCCGGCTGTGGCAGAGGCTCTGGAAGAAGAATCGCCAGGTGTCGATCCAGTCGATCGGCGCGATCGACGTCTGCCTGTGGGACATCAACGGCAAGGCCGCAGGCCTTCCCATCCACCGCTTGCTCGGCACCTGCAAGGACGCGGTCCCCGCGTACTCCAGCACCGCCTTCCACGAGACCGTGGACGCGTATGTCGACGAGGCGTTGCGCTTCAAGGAGATGGGCTGGACGGCGCACAAGATCCATCCGCACGGGGAGCCTGCCGCCGACGTCGAGATATGCGGCGCCGTGCGCGAGGCGCTCGGGGACGACTTCATCCTGATGCTCGACGCGATGTGGGCATACCAGTATGCCGACGCGCTGCGCGTCGGCCGCGCCATCGAGGAGCTCGGCTACTACTGGTACGAGGACCCGCTGGCCGAGGAGGACATCTACAACTACGTGGACCTTGGGCAGAAGCTCGACATCCCCATCATGTGCACGGAGTACGCTCCCGGCCGGTTTCCCGCCATGAACGCCTGGATCACGCAGCGGGCCACCGACATCCTCCGCGGCGACGTCGCCGTCACCGGCGGCATTACGCCGCTCGTTCGCCAGTGCCACCTGGCGGAGGGCTTCTCCATGCGCTGCGAGATCCACCACGGAGGCAACAGCCTCAACAACGTCGCCAACCTGCACGTGACCATGGCGGTTCCCAACTGCGAGTTCTACGAGTTCTTCCCCTGCACCGGGGCGAACATGTATGGCCTCGTCAGGGACATTGAGGTGGACTCCTCCGGCATCGTGCACGCGCCCGACGAGCCCGGACTCGGCTACCCGATCGACTGGGACCTGGTGAAACGGGACCACATCGCCACCGTCGAGTAGCCACGGTCGAGCGGCCGCCGGATCACACGGCTCGGTTGTCTTCGGCGTAGGCGACGTTGCCCTCGGTGCCGTGCAGGGTGCCGAGCTGCCAGACGCCCCGGAACAGGCTGCGTCGCCGGGGCGGCATCGTCTCGGCGAACTCCGGTGACCAGGCGAGCTCGTCGCCGGTGGCCATCAGGTGCCACTGCGCCCACACCGAGTTGTAGCAGTTGAAGATCGCGCAGCGCCGGTTGTCCTGGTTGGTCCAGTCCTCGGAGGCGTGCAGCAGGCTCTCGGTGAAGATCAGCGCAGAGCCGGCGGGACAACCGTAGGTGTCCATCATCGCGCGCAGCTTCGGTTCCCAGGGTGAGCCGCCGGTGTCCGGCTGGTACGGGTCGGGTCCGCCGTAGGGGAAGTTCGCCTTGTGGGAGCCGGAGAGAAACGAGGTGCCTCCGGTCCCTTCCTGCACCTCCTCCAGCTCCCAGACGACCCTGGTCAGGCCGGAGAAGATACGGTTGCCGGCTACCTGGTAGCGCATCGGGTTGGCGTGCTGCGGCGGGCGCACCACGTGCGGCATCTCCGTGCCGCCGAGGTCCTCTTTCTTCCAGCCGGCGTGCCGGACCGTCACGAACGAGCCTTCACAGCGGAAGGGGTAGGAGTCCTCGCGGTCGTAGTGCGGCTCGGACAGCAGCTCGGCCAGGATGCCGGTGATGGCCGGGTGGTCGAGCAACTCCTGCACGGCGCCCAGGTAGCCGTGTGCGATGCCTGAGTAGCATTGCTCCTTGAGCGGAGCGATCTCCTCCTCGGAGAGGACCGCGGGCAGCAGGATCCAGCCGCGCAGGTCGTAGAAGAACCGTTGCTCGTCCGTCATCGGCGTGCCGTACGTCATGCGGCGATGGTAGGCGTGTTCGCGTCCTCCGACAAAGAGGCGCCGCCGCGGACAGGCCGCGGCGGCGCCGGAGGTTCGATGCAGGCGAACCTACATTCCGATGATGCGGTCGTGCTGAGCCTGCTTGATCTCGACGTAGTGGACGGAGCCCATCGACTCCAGCGTGTTGACGTAATCGTCCCACTCGTCGCCGAGGTCGGCGTCGCCGGTGATGAACTTGGTCATCATCTCGCCGACGTAGGTGTTGATGTCGGTCAGCAGCGCGCCGAGCTCGGAGGCCTCATCGGCCGTGGGCATGAAGTTCGGCCAGATCGCGTCCGGCATGTGGTTCAGATAGTCGGTCGGATCCATCCGGTAGACCTCCTCCTCCGGGGTGGAAGCGGTGAGGTCGTCGAGGATCTTCTGGCCTTCCATGGACAGCGCCAGGCCGTCCACCTGCGGCTCGAATCCGCCGTACCAGCGCTCCAGGTGCTGGAACGCGCCGACCTGCAGGCCGTGCTCCTCGATGGATGCGGCGACGTCGCCGATGAACTCGTACGTCCCGTCCGCGCCCAACTGGAACGTCTCGCCCTCCAGGCCGACGGCCGAGAACAGGTAGCCGGGCTCGCCGTACCAGTAGTCGACCCAGCGCATGGTCTCGACCGGATGCTCGTTCTCCTTGGTGATCATGAACGACCAGTTGCCGCGCACGTTGTGGTCCACCCAACTGATGACGTGGTCGCCGTGCGGACCGACGAACTGCGAGACGCCGGTGAAGTGCTTCTGCGGCTCGACGCCGACGTATCCCGGGGTGACCCACGCGAACAAGCCGATGCGATTGTCGGCCGCGTCGGCCTGCCAGCGCGCGACGTCGACACCGGAGAAGAACTCCGGATGGTAGTAGCCGGCTTCCCACCACTCGTTGAGCTGCGCCAGCATCTCCCGGTAGCGCTCGTCGGTCGGGATGAACCTGACCGTGCCGTCCGGGCCCTGGTCGATGTGGGCGCCCAGTCCGGGCAGACCCCGGTTGCCCAGGCCGTAGGCTCCGAAGAACGCCTGTCTCTGGATGAGCGTCGCGTTGCCGCTCTGGTGAATCGGGTACTCGTCGTCGGCGTCGCCGTTGCCGTTGGCGTCGTCGTTCTTGAACGCGGCCAGCACGTCGCTGAGCTCGTCGATCGTCCGAGGGACTTCCAGCCCCAGGTTGTCCAGGTAGGTCTGGTTGACGTAGAAGCGGACCATCGCGCTGTTCTTCTTGTACGCCACGTACGGGAGCGAGTGGATCTTGCCGTCCGGCATGAGCAGCGCCTGCTCGATCGACGGGTCCGCGGCGAAGGCCGCCTGGATGTTGGGGCCGTGCTCGGCGATCAGGTCGTCCAGGGCGATCAGGTTGCCCGCCAGCGAGTGGCTCACGAGCTGATCCTGGTTGAAGATCATCTGGTAGAAGGCGTCGGGGAGCTGCTCGGCCGCAAGCCTGACCTGCAGGGTCTCGGCGAAGCCCGAGATCGGCCACTCCTCGAAGTTCACGGTGATGTTCGACAATTCCGCGAACCGCTGCCACGTCCACGTCTCACTGGCGGGGCCACGGACTCCGGGCCAGCTCAGGCGCACCATGTCCAGCGTGATCGGCTCCTTGGAGAGCGGCAGCCCCATGCCGTCGCGCTCCATGTCGTCCGCGAAAGTCGCGCCTGCCGCGAGTGCGGCAAGCAACAGAATGCTCAACAGCTTCTTCATGCTGTCCTCCGAATGGATGTGTGTTGGCGCTCGCAACGCGAGCCTGAGTGTTCAGCCCTTGACGGCCCCCAGGGTGATGCCGCGTTCGAACGCCTTCCGCATGAACGGAAAGATGATCAGGAGCGGCGCCGAGGATACGACCATCGATACGTACTTGATCCCCTCGCGGATTCTGATCTGCAGGTCGTAGTCGATGCGGTCCGACAGCATGGTGGCGACCGTCACCGAGTCGGCGGCGATGAGAATTTCCCGAAGTATCAGTTGCAGGGGGAACTTATCGCGCGAGGTGAGAAAGATCAATGCTTGGACGTACGAGTTCCAGTGCCCGATCCCGTAGCTCAGCGCCAGAAACGTCACCAGCGGCGTCGATACCGGCAGGACGACCCTGAGCAGAAGCTGAAAGTTGCTGCACCCGTCGATGCGTCCGGCCTCCTGCATCTCGTTCGGGACGGCGGTCTCGAAGAAGGAGCGCGCGATGATGATCATGAAGGCGTTCACGGCGTTGGGAGCGACCATCGCCCAGAACGTGTCCAGCATGCCGAGGTTGCGCACCACCAGGTAGGTCGGGATCAGTCCGCCGGACAGGTACAGGGTGACGACCAGGATCTTCAGGATGGTCTTGCGGCCGCGCAGGTCCTTTCTCGACAGCGGGTAGGCTGCCAGCACGGTGAGGAGCACGTTCAGCGTGACGCCGCCGATCATGTAGATCAGGCTGTTGCGGAAGCCGCTCCAGATCACCGGGGTGGTCAGGATGCGGTCGTATGCGTCGAAGGTCAGGCCCTTCGGCCACAGCGCCATCGGCTCTCTCAAGAGCTCCTTGATGTCGCTGAACGAGGCGACGAAGACGTACCACAGCGGATAGATGATGACGAGCAGGAACAGGCCGATCAGGGTGACGTTCACGACGTCGAAGAGCCGCTCCGACCGCGTGCGGGCAAAGGCGTGCAGGCGGTTTTGGGGCGTCATCCCCACAGACTCACGCCGCGGACGCGCTTGGAGACCGTGTTGGCCGCGACCAGGAACAGGATGTTGATGACCATGTTGAAGATCGAGATCGCCGTGGAATAGCTGAACTGGGCCTGCAGCAGCCCGGCCTTGTACACGTACGTCGAGATCACTTCCGACGCCTCCAGGTTGAGATCGTTCTGCAGCAGGAGCACCTTCTCGAAGGCCAGCGTCATGATGTTGCCGATCTGCAGAATCAGCAGCATGACGATGATCGGCGAGATCGAAGGCAGCGTGATGTGCCACATCCTGCGCACCTTGCGCGCCCCGTCGATCACCGCCGCCTCGTAGTAGGAATCGGGGATGGTGGCCATCGCCGCCGTGTAGATGATCGTCGAGAACCCGACCCGCTGCCAGATCGACGACCACACGTAGAGGTGCCAGAAGTACTCGGGCTCCGCCAGGTAATGGCGCGGCTCCAGCCCCAGCGCCCCGAGTAATGCGTTGACGATGCCGGCACTGGGCGAGAGGAAGTTCACGATCATGCCTGCGACGACCATCACGGAGAGGAAGGTCGGCGCGTACGAGGTGATCTGCGCGAGGTTTCTGAACCGGAGCGAGCGCAGCTCGTTGAACATGAGCGCCAGCACGATCGATGCCGGGAAGCCGACGGCGAGCTCGTAGAGATTGATGCCGATGGTGTTCTTGAGGGTCCGGAACAGGTAGAACGATGAGAAATAGCGGGCAAAGTGCTTCAGCCCCACCCACGGACTGCCCCAGAATCCTCCGGAGACGGTGAAGTCGCGAAAGCCGATCTGGATGCCGTACAGCGGCCAGAGCCAGAAGATCACGTAGAACAGGAAGACCGGCGCCAGCATCAGGTAGAGATCCGCGTTGCCGCGGATGCTGCGCGACTTCACGAGGTTGCCCCGGCTGCCGGCGCGTCCCGCAGCATCAGGTGGCGGAACACGGGCGCGAGCGGATCATCCATCTCCAGCATGGCCGCGTGCATGCGCTCGCGCGCGTGACGGACGCGGGCTGCGTGCTCGGGCCGCGGCGCGAGGTTGGAGAGCTCGTGCGGATCGGCCGCCAGGTCGTAGAGCTCGTCCTGCATGCCGGCGTTGAAGATGTACTTGCTGTCGTCGAAGCGCAGCATGCGCTGATCCAGGAGCACGTCCTGCCCGGTGCCGGACCCTTCCGCGAGCAGATAGTCGCGCCAGGGAGCGTCGGGTGACTCGATCACCGGCACCAGCGAACGGCCGTCCCGCTCGGCGGTCGGGCGGCTCACGCCGGCTGTTTCCAGCACCGTCGCGTAGAGGTCGGACAGGGAAACGAGGTTGCTTCGCCTGCCGCCGCGTGTGCTGCCGGCCGGCTTGATCAGGTACGGGATCTTCATGATCTCCTCGTACATGTGGATCGCCTTGTTCTCCAGCGCGGCGTGACACCCGTGCGAATCGCCGTGATCGGCGACGAAGACGATGGTGGTCTCGTCATACAGGCCGGTGTCCCGGAGGTAGTCGAGGAGCCTGCCTATCTGCTCGTCGATGCTCGACATGAAGCCGTAGTAGTGCCTGAGCGCGGTGGCGAAGAACTCCCACGGTGTGTCGAAGCGGCGCCAGACGTCGTGGATGGCGGGCTTGTCGATGAGGGGATCGGCGAAGTTCGGCCAGGGCGGGATGGTCAGATCCCGATACGCATCAAGGTGCCGGGTGGGCGCATGGAACGGCTCGTGCGGGCCCCAGAAATTGAGCTGGAAGTAGAACGGCCCCGCCCCGGATCGGAGGCGCTCCAGGTGCCCGATCGCGCGTTCGACGAGAAAGAACTCGTTGGTCGACTCCACGGGCGAGGTGACCTCGCCCCAGTGCGTGTGATTGGGGTGCGTGCGCTCCCGCGGGGTCTCATCGACCACGAATTCGAGCCCGTTGGATCGCAGGTACTCCTGAAACAGGGGGTAGTCGTAACCGCCGCCGCCGTGTCCGGGGAAATCGTCACCGACGAAGCCGCGGGTCGTCGGGAGCGCGTTGCCCGCGGTGAAGTACCAGTCCGGAAACGGGGCGGTGTCGGTCCCGGGCTCGGTCCGATCGAAGCCGAGATGCCACTTGCCGGTGTATCCGCAGCGGTAGCCGGCCGCGGCCAGGCGGCGGCTCAGAAGCTCCGGGGTGTCGGGCAGGTCGTGAACCCGGCATCCGTAGCCGCGCGTGTTCGTCTGGATGCCGTGGTGCGACGGCTGCAACCCGGTCATCAGGCTCGCCCTGGCGGGCGAGCACACCGCACAGTTCGTGTACGCGTTGTCGAACACGATGGCGTCTCCGGCGAAGCGGTCCAGGTGCGGGGTCCGGCAGAGGCCGTCCGGGTCGTAACAGGAGAGCGTGTCCGCCCGTTGCTGGTCGGTGAGGATGAGAAGGATGTTCTTCCCGCTCACGATCCTGTCGTCGTTCACGATCCTATCGTCGTTCACGAGCGATGGATTCCGTGGATACGGCGAGAGGGGAGTCAGGCGGCTCCGGCCGCCGCCACTCGTTCGCGCGTGGACGGCGCCGCGGGCACCTCCGGCGCGAACTGGTAATCGGGGTCGCGTTTCTGCTGCTCGAGGATCCCGTCGATCTGCGTCCAGGTCTCGCGCAGGCCGCGCGTGCAGCGCGGCATGTCGTGCCGGATCAGCCGATGCAGGCGCCCGAGCCGGTAGCACGGTACGGCGGCGTACATGTGATGCTCGGTGTGGTAGTTCATGTGCCAGTAGAGGAACTGCAGCACCGGGCTCAGGTAGATCGTGCGGCAGCAGATCCGGTAGTCCGTGACTTCGTCCGTGAGGCCGATGTGCTGCGCCTCGTTGCAGAGCCGCTGCAGCCAGCCGCCGAACGCCCGCGGGAAGGTGATCACCAGCGGCACGACCCACAGGCCGTGCGCGAGTGCCACGGCGGCGATCGCGACGTGTCCCAGCAGCACGATCCGGTCCCAGTTGCGCCGTAGCCGGCGGAGCTCGGGCTCGCTCGGCGGGAACAGGTCCGCGATCCAGGATCCTTCCGGACCGACGTAGCCCAATGCGGTGCGCGCGTAGCCGTGCAGCGCCGTGGGGATGTAGCGCAGGTCGACGATCCCCCACTTCCAGATGCCCTTGAGGTCGAAGCTGCGCGGGAACTCCACCTCGCGATCGGCCGGCGGGTGCAGCGTGTACTTGTGGTGCGCGGTGTGGCTGGCCCAGAACACGTGATGGTTGTACCAGCCGAGGAACGCGTAGATCCGCAGAAACACCCGGTTCAGCCACCGGGTCCGGAATACCGAGTCATGGATCAGCTCGTGAAAACCGTTCACCAGAAAGTGCCAGAAGTGGCCGTTGACGAGCACCAGCACGGCCGTGACGTACCAGGGCCAGTGGAGGGAGGAGTAGATCGCCGCTCCCGACGCCGCCGCCAGCACGGCCAGGAAACCGAGGGTCTGCGCGAACCCCAACACGTCGCTCCGCTGATTCAGCTTCTTGAGCTCGTCGCGCGCGACCGGGCAACGGTACCAGGTGATGCGGTCAGCCATGCGGGAGGAGCCTACGCGGAGCCGGGCACGGGCGTCCAGATTCCGAGGTGGGACGTCATCGTGCGCAACCGGAGAGCTGCTGCGGTGAGCGGTCCCACCAGCGGCGAATACAGTCGGCGTTGTGGCGGGCGACCGTCTCGCGCCGGGCCGCGCTCCAGCCGCTCTCGATGACCGTGATCGGACCGTCGTAGCCGTGCCGCCTGCAGGCGGACAGGATCGCCGGCCAGTCCTGTACGCCGGCCGCGTCCGGCAGCGCGTTGACCCAGCCTTGACCGTCGTGCACGAGGAACGGAGGCTCGGCGCCCACGGCGTGCCGAAAGGAGTGCACGAGCACGTTGCGCGTGTGCGGCAGCAACGATGGGATGCAGTCCACGTAGTCGTCGCCCGCCATGCGCAGGTGGGCGGAGTCGTAGAGCAGTCCGTAGTTGGGATGGCCGACCTGCGCGAGCAGGCGACGGGTGCCGGATGCCGTCTGCAGGTCGGTGCCGACGTGGTTGTTGCCGGCCAGCGCGACGCCGTGCGCCTGCGCCCGCTCCGCGGCCTCGCGCAGCCAGGCGGGATCGGAGCTGATCTTCAGCAGCCGGCAATCGAGGTCCGCGCAGAGCTCCAGGTAGCGGTCGAGGAACGCGTCGCGTTCGTCACCTCGGTCAGGCAGTCCGCGCGCGGTCAGGCAGGTCACGGTCAGCCCCTCGCCTCGGACGATGTCCAGCAACTCCCGGCGGCGGTCCGGTGGGGCATCCGGCGCGATCTGGGTCCGGCGCAGTTCCACGCCGCCGTATCCGGCTGACCGCGCGATCCGGCAGAACCGCGCGAACGACACCGACTGCACCCGGTATCGCTCCTCGAAGAGAAACCCGCTCAGCGCGAGCAGCACGTGACTGCCACGTCGTCCACGGCTCGACTCCCCGACCATCGCGATCGGTCGGGGCCATGCTCGATCGTCTGTTCGGTCTTCGGCATCATCCGACTTCCGGGGTTGAAGCGAAGATGGCGCAACAACGCGTTCCTCTTCACGACACGCTGACGACATCCTCGACGGCATCAGCGGGGAGTCCGCGTTGCGCCTCTTCGCGTCTGTCCTCGAGAATCAAGGCGATTGCGTCGGCGAGGTTCCGCTTGCACTCGTCAGCGCTCTTGCCCTGGCCGTTCGCGCCCGGTATCTCCGGGCAATAACCGATATACCACTCTTCGTCGCGTTCGATAATCGCCGTGAATTCGTTGTGCAGAACGTGTTTGGCCATGGAACGATGCTACGATGAGCGACCGGCGCAAGCAACGTCGTCGGTGACGATCGGCGCGACCGACCGGGCCCGGTATCGCTCCTCGAAGAGAAACCCGCTCAGCGCGAGCAGCACGGGGCTACGCCAGCGCCGCGCGCACCTCTGCGCCGAGGCGCTTGTAGGCGGTGTCGTCGTGCGCGTGCCCGTAGCGCCACGCGCCCCGCCAGCCGGTCTCCTGCTGGATGTCCAGCAGGTCGACGCAGATCGTGAAGCCCGCTCCGTAGATGGCCAGCCCGAACGCGTCGCCCTGCGGGGTGGCCGGGGCCATGTCCCACATCAGCCACGTCGGGATGCAGTGGTCGGGGTAGCTCGCCAGCCCTTCGTCTGCCTGCAGGTGTGTGTCGAGGATGAACGCGATCCGGTGCGCGGCGAGCTTCAGGACCTCCTCCCGGCGGTAGCCGGGCGCGTGGTCGTTCGCCGCCGCCAGGTCGTAGAAGGCGTCGAACTCCTCGCACGGGAACAGGTTGTCGTCGTACCCGGGGTGGTACATCTTGGCCAGCACCGAGTCGATGAGCGTGTCGGCGCGGGGGACGGTCAGTCCCAGCGGCTCGAGCACGGCGATGATGATCTTGAAGGTCGTCTGGATGCCCCGTCCCCAGAAGCCGGTGTGCGGATCCTGCCGGGAGTACACCCAGCGCAGGCACTCCAGCAGCGGGTCGATCGGCGTGGTGCCGGCCAGGTGCCAATCCGCGAGGCGCTTGACCATGCGGCCGACCCAGCTCCAGTTCGGCTCGACGCTCTTGATCCAGGGCAGGACCCGCTCGGGCTCGTCCTGTTGCGGCCAGTCGGGCGGCGGCGGAATCTGCAACTGGTCGACGCCGTCCACGCCATAACCGCGCAGGCAGCCGTGCGAATACTGATTCATCGCTTCCTTGTGGGCCGCCGTGGGCGGCCACGGCTCGGCGTCGTCGTCCCAGATCGGCGGCTTGTAGGCGAGCAGCGCCCGGTCCTCGTAGCTGCCCGGCGCCACCTCCAGCGACTCGATCCACTCCCGTCCGCGCCGCTGCTGCTCGGCGTCGAGCACGCGCGCCAGGACGCCCGCCTCCTTGAGCTGTCCCAGGACGTAGTTGGTGGCGGCCACGTTCGCGTCGCGGACCGAATCCACTGCCCAGCGCATCCGATACGGCGCATGCGGGTCGCGCACCCGGTCGGCCCAGCGTACGAAGCCGTCGGTGGCGGCCGTGAGCCGCTGCACGGCTTCCGCCTTCAGTTGCTGCATGTCCCGCTCCAGGAATGACGTGTCCATGCTCGACAGCATACCCTGCGACAAGAGAGCAGGTCCTGGCGGCTACGGTTCCGCCGGGTCGGCGATCCGCATAGAAGGTGCGAGCCGACGAGTTCTGATGCGGTCGACTGCGAAGATCTCCATCGGGGCGGCCCCGGCCCCGGTGTCGACCGCTACGACACGGCCGCGACGAAGGATGCGTCGGACGGGTACCGCGGGCACCAGCGTGATGCCATCGGGAATCGTGACGATCTCGATCTCGACACCCGCCTCGAATCCATAGCGCTCGCGCAGTGCCTTGGGTATCACGAGTCGTCCGGCACCATCGATCCGCGTCTTCATGAGGACCGACGCTACCATGCGGATGGTATTTGCCAAGTAACATGGCATCCATGGCGACGCACGCGAAGCGAACGATGCACGATGATCGCGTAGCATCCATGCAGCGCGTGTCCCCGTGGCCGATCGCCATCCTCGATGTCGATGCCCTGCTGAACGACATCCGTCCCTTGCGAGTGGCGGTAATCGGCGACTTCTGCCTCGATGTCTACTTGGTGCTCGACCCGGCCGCCGCCGAGATCTCCGTGGAGACCGGTCTGCCGACGCGGCCGGTCGCTGAGCAGCGCTACTCGCTCGGCGGTGCCGGCAACGTGGCGGCCAATCTCGCCGCACTCGGCTGTGCGGAGGTATACGCCTTCGGCGTGATCGGCGAAGACCCGTTTGGGGCGGAGATGGCGCGCATCCTGCATCGAACCGGGATCGACACCGGCGGCGTCCTGACCCAGGGCGAGGCGTGGGATACCTGCGCCTACACGAAGGTGCTGGAGGCGGGTAAAGCCGGGCAGCGCGAATCCAACCGCATCGACTACGGCACCTTCAACCGGCTGCGGCCGGAGAACGCGGACCGGCTCGCCGCGCGGCTCGCCGGCGCGCTCGCGGACGGACACGTCGATGCCGTGATCAGCAACCAGCAGGTGCGGCACGGTCTGCACAGCAATTGCCTGCGGCGCAGCCTGCAGGACTTGATCCGCCGGCACCCGGACACGCCGTGGGTGACCGACAGCCGGGACTTCGCGGACGACTTCGCGGGCACGGTCCGGAAGCTCAACGAAGCCGAGGCAGTGGCCGCGGCAGGCGGCGCGCTCGCCCCCGGCGACCGGCTCCGGTCCGCTCCGGCGGCCGCGCGAGAGCTGTTTCGGCGGTGGGGGACGCCGGTGTTCGTGACTCGCGGGGAGCGTGGCTGCCTGTCGTGCGACGGCGGCGGAGTGATCGAGCTGCCGGCGCCGAAGATGCCGGCCGACGTCGACTCGGTCGGCGCGGGCGACGCGTTCCTGGCCGGCCTTACCGCCGCTCTGGCGGCCGGCCGTGAACCGGGTGTGGCAGCGGCGTTCGCGGGCCTGGCGGCCGGCGTGACCGTCACCAAGCTGCACCGCACCGGCACCGCCTCAGCGCGTGAAATAGGAGAGCTGGCGCGCAGGCAGCATCAGTAGTGGTAGCGGCACTGGACGACGACGCACCGGCCTTCCGCGAATCGGTAGACCAAGCGGTGCTCCTTCGTGATCCGGCGCGACCAGTAGCCGGCCAGCTCATGCTTCAGCGGGTCCGGCTTGCCGACCCCATGAAAGGGATCTCGCAGGCACTCCTCGATCAGCCGCGCGATCCGGCCGGCCACCGCCCGGTCGTGCTGAATCCAGTACTGGTAGTCCGCCCAGGCTTGCCGGGAGAACGCGACGGCTGCCGGGTCTCGCCGGCTCACCGCCGCTCCGTGATCTCCCCGTCGACGAGGTCGGCGTGCACGACGTTGCCCGCGTCAACGTCGGCGATGGCGCCGCGCAGGCGTTCCGCGTTTCGCGGTGATCGCAGCAGGTGGAAGGTCTCCATCGTCGCGTCGTACTCGGCCTTGGACAGCATGACCACCGGGTCGCCGGTCGTCCGCGTGATGACTACCGGGACCCGATCCTCGGTCACGCTGTCCATCAACGACTTGAGGTTTTGCCTCGCCTCGGTGTAGTTCGTGATCCGTTCAGTCGCCATGTGCGTGCGCCTCCTGAGGCTCACCGGCCGTCTGTACTGAATATTGTACGTACAGACATTCGTTCGTCAATCCTTCGTGGTATGGTGAAGTTCTTCATTCGTGAGAGAACATGGCTGTCGATAGTGCCGCAGCCGCACGCTGGGTCGTCGCGCGACGGGCGCGACGACGCGAGGCGCTGCGGCGCCGGTTGCAGTCGGCCCAGAAAGACGCGGCCCGGATCATCGCCATGATCGTCGCGGAGCACCGGCCACGGCGCATCTACCAGTGGGGATCGCTCGTGCATACCGAGCGTTTCGTCGAAATCTCCGACATCGACATCGCCGTCGAAGGCATGAACTGCGACGAGCTCCTCCTCGCAACCATCCGGTCCCGGGCGGAGGCGCTGACCGACCTGCACATCGATCTGGTTGTCATGGAGCGGCTCGACCCCGGGAGGGCCGACCTCATCCGGCGTTTCGGCACCATAGCCTGGCAGGCCGGCGAACATGGCTGACCGCGGCCTCGATGAGTTGATCGCCGAGCTCGCGCAGGCGCGGGATCGCCTGCAGGCTGTCTACGAAGCTGGGCCATGCGCGGGAGACGACGCTGCCGCGCATCGGCCGAACCGATGACGGCGCTCTGGTCGTGGCCGGCTACCTGGAAACCTACTACACGGTCCTGGAGACGTTCTTCGTCCGCGTATCCGGATACTGATCTCGAAGCGTTCGGCGCCTTCCTCCTCGACGTCCGCGACCGCGCCGGCGACGGCTAGCGTCGGCGGAGGCTCTGCCTACCGTCCGCCGGAGGTCGCACCATCGGGCGGAAACCGCCGCTTGCGCCGCATGCGTTCGTAGGACTCCGGCGTGCCGTCGTGGAACGAGCCGAACCACCGGTCGAACGGGATGCCCGTGGTGCCGTAGTTGCACTCGAAGTGACGGTGGTGCAGGTAGTGGAAGTAGTTGTCGATCGAGATCCGCGTGTCCGAGGCCTTCTTGAGGACGAGCTGGTCGAAGCCGGCGTGTCCCACCGCCGGACCGATGGCGGGACGCTGCATCAGGTACAGCATGTGGATCGGGTGGGACGGCACCACCAGCAGGATGATCCAGCGCGTGAAGTAGAGCAGGTGCTCGATCGGGTGCATGGACAGCCCCGACCAGGGGCCGACGTTGGTGTTGCGATGGTGCAGGTAGTGCGCGGCCTTGTAGAGCGGCTTCCAGTGCGTGATGCGGTGGACGACGTAGAAGTGAAAGTCCTGCCAGAAGGGCAGCACCAGGAAGAACGCGAAGTGCCACACGGGATTGGCGCGCAGGTCGGCGAACGGCAACACGCCGTGGCCGTAGGCCCAGAGCAGCAACACCTCGTACAGCGTCCAGATGGTCGCGCCGCTGGCGATGCTCCAGAACATGTTGTCCCAGGTCTGGTTGTTGAACAGGAACGCCTTGCTCTTCGTGCTCGGCCATCGCTTGTTGTACTTGAAGCGGGTGTCCTGCGTGCGCCGCCAGTACAGGACCACGTGCCAGACGCCGGCAAGCACCAGCAGCATCACCACGTTGCGCGCGTACATCGGCAGGATCCAGTCGGCGCGCAGCTGTGTGAAAGTCGTCAGGTCGGGAGCGCCGGGCTGCAGGAATCGCCAGGTGAGCCAGGCGAGCCCGTAGTAGAACGCCGCGCCGAACGGCCACAGGAATCCCGGAAACCCGATCAGGAAGCGCAGCAGCTTCTTCGGGTCCGGCGGCCAGACGAAGGGCTGGCCCGGTTGCAGCACCCTGGGCACCCATTCGCCTCTGGAGTCCCGCGTCGCCGCGCCGTCGTCGACGCGGACGCTTGTTTCTTCCGGCGCCCGAACCTGAACGGTGTCAGCCATCGGCACACCATGGTCCGCGCGCGCCAGGCTGTCAACGGCGCGCACCGGTCGGTGACCGGCTCAGATGGCGAGGAACCCCCCGTCCACGGGAACCAAGGCCCCGTGCACCATGTCGGCCAGGTCGCTGAGGAGCCAGGCCACGGCGTGCGCTACGTCCAGCGGCCGCGCAAATCGGCCGCGCGGAATACGGGCCATCATCGGCTCGCTCTTGGCCGGGTCGCTCCACGCCAGATCCGCCATCGGCGTCAGCGTGACCGTGGGATTGACGGCGTTGACCCGGATGTCGTGCGGTCCCAGCTCCAGCGCCATTACGCGCGTGAGCTGGTCCAGGGCTCCCTTGGAGGCGCCGTAGGACGCGTGATCGGCCAGCCCCCGCATCGACGCCTGGCTCGACAGGTTGACGATCGCCCCACCGTCACGCGCGATCATGCCGCGCGCGATCACCTGGGTGA
The DNA here is from genome assembly GCA_965202935.1 of Spirochaetia bacterium. Classification (GTDB taxonomy): domain Bacteria; phylum Spirochaetota; class Spirochaetia; order SZUA-6; family Bin103; genus CATQHW01. Next base: position 5,249,553 of record OZ241879.1, on the reverse strand, counting down.
CGATCAGGACGGCGCGGACGTTGACCGCCATCGTCGCATCGAAGGCGTCGACGGTCGTCTCCAGGAACGGCTGCGGAATGGAGATGCCGGCGTTGTTGACCAGCAGATCGGCATCCCCGGCCTGCTCGGCGGCCCGACGGGCCTCCCGCGCATCGCTCAGGTCGGCGACGATCGTGCTGCAGCCCGTCTCTGCGTGCAGGCTCTCCAGGTCCTCCGCGGTGCGGCTGAGCGCCGTGACGTGCGCCCCCAACTCGCCGAGCAGCGCGGCGATCTCCCTCCCGATCCCTTTGCCGGCGCCGGTCACCAGCGCGTGCTTGCCGCGGAAGTCGATATCCATGGTGCCCATCTTCGCGACCGTCATCCCGCGCCCAGGTCGATCTGCACCTTGACGCTGGTCGGCGGCATGGCGCACGCGTAGTCGAACGCGCGCACGCTCTCGCCGAAGGCGAAGGTGTCGGTGATCAGAGGCTTCACGTCGATGCGGCCGCTCGCCATCAGCGCCAGCGCCCGCGGGTAGACGTGGGCGTAGCGGAAGACGGTCTCGATGCGCGCCTCCTTGACCTGAGCCGCAACCACGTCGAAGGCGACGGGCTCTCCCGGCATGCCGATCAGGACTACCCGGCCGCCGGGAGCCAGCGGTTCGAGCATGCCCGCGGCCGCCGCCGCGCTGCCCGAGCACTCGAACACGATGTCGGCGCCCCAGCCGTCGGTGAGGCCGGCGGTCACCTCCGCCAGATCCTCCTGCGCGGGGTCTACGATGGTGACCGGACCGAGCGAGGCTGCCAGCTCCAGCTTGGGCTGCACGGGGTCGGCGATCACGATTCGGCTGCACCCGCCGGCCAGCGCCGCCAGCGCCGTGACCATGCCGATGGGGCCGGCGCCGATTACCACCGCCACGTCGCCCGGCTGGATGCGCGCCTTATTGGCGGCGTGCATGCCGACCGCCAGCGGCTCGACCATCGCCGCCTCGCCGAAGCCGACATTGTCGGGAATCCGGAAGGTGAACGCCGCCGGGTGGACGACCGACGGGCGGAGCACGCCGTGCACGGGCGGCGTGGCCCAGAAGCGCACCGCGGGATCGAGGTTGTAGATGCCCAGGCGGGACGCCCGGCTCGCGGGGTCGGGGATGCCCGGCTCCATGGTCACGCGATCGCCCGCCTGCAGGTGTCGCACCGCGGAGCCCGCTTCGACCACGACGCCCGCCGCCTCGTGCCCGAGCACCATCGGCGCGTCCACCACGAACGGCCCGATCCGCCCGTGCTGGTAGTAGTGCACGTCGCTGCCGCAGATCCCGACGGTGTCGATGGCGATGCGCACGTCACCGGCCGCCAGCGGCTCATCGAGATCGATCTCGCGCAAGGCGAGTTGGTGTTTCCGCTCGAGCACCAGCGCTTGCATCCGTCCTCCTCCCGCTCGCGTGCAAGGATAACATCGGAGTTCCGCTTTCCTGATCATGAGCGACACCCTCTACAACGGCATCGTCCTGCCAGAGCCGTGGCCGCCGCGCCACGTCGATCCGAGCTCGCGCGATCCGCTGCCGGTTCCCTACCTGGAGCACCCGCCTGCGGTGATACCGATCGACCTCGGCCGGCAGCTCTTCGTCGACGACTTCCTGATCTCGGAGACGACGCTGGAGCGCCGGTTCGGCCGGCCCGAGATCCACCCGAGCAGCCCGGTCCTGGTGCCGGCGACACCGCACGAGCTGGACGGCGGGCAGTGTCCGACGGCGGCCCCCTTCAACGACGGCCTCTGGTACGACCCCGCAGACCGGCTCTTCAAGCTCTGGTACCTGTCGGGCTGGATGTCGACGCCGGCCCTGGCGACCAGCGGCGACGGACTGGAGTGGGAGCGCCCGGAGCTGGACGTGGAGCCCGGCACCAACCTCGTCTGGCCCACCAGTCCGACCTACGAGCGAGACGGCTGCACCGTCTGGCTGGATCTGCACGCCGCCGATCCGGGGCAGCGCTACAAGATGTTCCAGTTCTATCGCAACGGCGAGGACCGTGTGGACCTCGGCGAGGAAGGATGGCTGCAGACCTCGCCGGACGGGATTCACTGGTCGAGACCGGTGGTCACCACGCACGTCGGCGACAACACCTCGTTCTTCCACAATCCGTTTCGCGGGAAGTGGTGCATGAGCGTGCGCCGCGGCTTCGAGGCGGTCGGCGCCGACGGGCGCAGGTACTACCACCGCATGCGGGCCTACACCGAGTCCGACGGCTTCCTCGACGGAGCGGTCTGGAATCGCGACCGCGACGAGGTCTTGTGGCAGCGCGCGGACCGCGCCGACCTGCCGGATCCCACGCGGCCCGACCACCCCGTGGCCCTCTACGACGTGAACGTGACCCCGTACGAGAGTCTCCTGATCGGCCTCTTCGCCATCTTCCGCGGTCCGGAGAACGACATCTGCATGGCGGAAGGCGTCCCGAAGCTGATGGACCTGGAACTGGGCTACAGCCGCGACGGGTTCCATTTCAGCCGGCCGGACCGCACCCCGTTCCTGGCCTCGTCGCGCCGAACCGGGGACTGGAACCGCGCGTACCTGCACGCCGCGGGCGGGCTCTGCGTGGTGGTCGGCGACGAGCTGCGCTTCTACTTCGCCGGCTTCTCCGGGGAGTCGCCGACCCTCGGACCGGGGCAGGCGGGCGACCGCGGCATCAACCGGTACCGCATGTACGCCGGGGCTTCCACCGGGCTGGCCACGCTGCGCCGCGACGGCTTCGCGGCCATGGCGGCGGGCGACGAGGCGGGGTCGCTCGTCACCCGTCCGCTCTCGTTCAGCGGCGCTCACCTGTTCGTCAACGCCGACTGCGCGGACGGGGAGTTGCGCGCCGAGGTTCTGGACGAGCGGGGCGAGGTGATGCCCGGCTACGGGGCCGCCGACTGCGTGCCGCTGACCGGCGATTCCACACGCCGGCGGATGACATGGCGGGGTGACGTGAGCCTGGCGCGGCTCGCCGGCCGGCCGGTGCGCTTCCGGTTTCACCTGCGCCGGGGAGCGCTGTACGCGTTCTGGGTGTCCGCGAGCCCGCGGGGCGAGAGCTCGGGCTACGTCGCCGCAGGAGGTCCGGGCTTCGACGGACCCACCGACGCCCGGTCTGATTGACGAAGCGCCGGGAACCGGTCACCGTCGCGGCATGGCAACGGAAACACTGGTCAGCGCGGCGCCGAACGGCTCCGCCGTCGGCCCCGCTCCGCTCGCTCAGGCCGACGTCGACTTCTTCCACGAGAACGGTTTTCTGCGCATCCCTGCCGTGTTCACGCCCGAGGAGAGCCAGGCGCAGGCGGACGACCTCGACCGCCTGGCCCACGATTGGGCGACCGTCGACCGGCGCTGGCCGGGGCCCTGGCGCAAGGTCTACATGGACGAGGACGAGGAGAAGGAGGCCAAGCTGGAGGCCATGCACGAGCTGCACTTCTACTCGCGGGCGTGGCTGGACGCTGTGACCAGTCCCAGGCTGATCGCGTGCCTGGTGCCGCTCATCGGGCCGGACATCGAGCTGCACCACTCGGTCATGCACACCAAGCCGCCCGGCGGGCAGGTGTTTCCCATGCACCAGGACCATCCGTTCTACCCGCACGACACGACGACGGGCGTTACCTCGACGTGCTGGTCCACCTCGACGACACCTGCCACGAGAACGGGGAGATCCGCTTCCTGGCCGGATCGCACAAGCAGGGCGCGCTCCAGCACATCACCGGCACGGAGGAGGAGCCCTCGGCGCCGCACCTGCCGACCGGCGAGTACCGCTCGGCGCCGCACCTGCCGACCGGCGAGTACCGGCTGGCCGACTCGGTCCCGGTGCCGGCCCGGCGGGGCGACATGGTCGTGTTCAGCTATTACACCATCCACGGTTCCTACATAAACGGGACCGACCGGTCGCGGCGCATGGTCCGCGTCGGCTACCGGCACCCGCACAACCCGCCGAGCGACGGCGCGGTTCGCAAGCCCGGCCTCCTGGTGTCCGGCTATCGCGAGCGCCGCGGCGACGAAGCCCTGCTGTTCTAGTTGAGGTAGTGGTGATGCTGTCTCAGGAACAGATCGACTTCTATCACGCGAACGGGTACGTGGGGGTCGAGGGCGTCATCTCCGCGCGGGAGGTCTCCGAGCTCCAGCGCGTCACCGACGAGTTCGTCGAAAAGTCACGCGAGGTCACCGAGCACACCGACGTCTTCGACCTGGAGCCGGGACACTCCCGTGACCACCCGAAGCTGCGCCGCCTGAAGCGCCCGATCGTCCAGCACGAGGTCTACCGCGACCTGCTCCATCACGAGGACATCCTCACCATGGTCTCGCAGCTCATCGGCTACGGCCTGCGGTGCAACGGTGACAAGCTCAACCTGAAGCTCCCCGAGTTCGGGAGCCCGGTCGAGTGGCACCAGGACTGGGCGTTCTATCCTCACACCAACGACGACCTGCTGGCCGTCGGCATCTGCATCGACGAGATGACGGTCGAGAACGGAGCCCTGCTGGTAGTTCCCGGATCGCATCGCGGTCCGGTCTACGATCACCACATCGACAGCGGTTTTTGCGGCGCCATCACCGATCCCACTTTCTCCGGCGAAAGCGCCGTGCCCGTCGAGCTCGCGGCCGGCGGCATCTCCATCCACCATGTGCGGACCGTCCACGGCTCCACGCCGAACCGGTCCGAGCGGCCGCGCCGCCTGCTGTTGTTCCAGTACTGCGCGATCGACGCCTGGCCCATCGTCCACTTCACGGACTGGGATGCGTTCAACAAGACGATCGTCCGCGGAGAGCCGACGAACGTGCCGCGCGTCGAACCGGTGCCGGTCCGCATACCCATGCCGGAAGCGCTCCAGTCGGACGTTATCTACGAGCTGCAGACGGCCATGAAGGATCGCAAGCTCGCCTGACAGGGGTTCGGTCAGGCGATGTGGTGGCTGGGGGTCCTGGTGGGGCCGTACCGCGCCGTCGGGTCGGCGTTGCTGACGGCGGCGGGGATCTCGCCGGTCCACCAGCTCGGTGGCTCCGGGAACGGGAACACGTCGTGCCAGGCCAGCAGCAGGGTGCGGCGCCGGTCGCTCCGGTTGGGCCATGCGGCGTGCAGCAGGCGGGCGTCGGCGATCAGCAGGTCGCCGGCTCCCAGCGGGACGTCCACGGCTTCGGGGTAGTCGGCGAAGGCGGGATGGGTCAGGTCCTCCAGGGCCTGCAGCTCCTCCCCATGGGCATCGGGCAGGATGTCATGCAGCCGATGGCGGGCGCGGTGACTGCCGGGGATGACGCGCAGGCAGCCGTTCTCCCGCGTCGTGTCGACCAAGTAGTAGGAGAGGAAGATCCGGGTGGGCCAGGGAGTTGCCGCTCGCGGGCTGTCCCACTGCATGAAGTCCTGGTGCCAGTAGAGCGGCGGTCCGTGCGCGGGCTTGGACAGGATGATGACCACCTCGTCCGAGCGCAGGTGCTCGAGTCCGATCTCGCGGCAGACCTCCAGTTGCGCCGGCAGGTCGATCGTCCGCGCCGCCATCGGGTCGGGGAAGCGCTGCGGGTCGTCCTCCGCCTGCTGCCGCTGCTCCGGCGCCATGGCCGACCAGCCGCGTTCGGTGTACACGAACAGGTCGCTGCCCTGGTAGCGGATCTCGTAGCGCACGTGCGTTCGGGCGAAGATGGCGTTCGACCACGCGCGCAGCTCTTCCACCAGCTCCGCCGGCATCACCTGAGGAATCGACGTATAGCCGCGCTGCACCAGCTCCTCTCTCTTGGACAGCGCGTCGGCAGGGGACAGGATCATCGCGCTCATCCTATCGTCTCAGCCATAATCCCTCACGCGCGGTGTCGCGTATGACCTCCTCGACAGACAGCGAAGCCAGGCTCCTCACGGACGATGAGGTGCGCCGGTTCATCGTCGACGGGTTCCTGGTACGGCAGGTGGATGAGCTTGATCCCAGCTTTCACCAGGAGCTCTATCACCGTGCGCGCGAGCGCAGGCCGGGCAGCCTGCTGAGCGACGAGGTCGACGCCTGCATGCCGGAGCTCCACGCGGTGCTGAACGGCCCCACCGTATGCGGAGCGCTGCAGAGCATCCTGGGGCCGGGCTACATCCGGCATCCCCACACCGGGGCGACGGTCGACCGGGATGAGGACCTGTCCGCGTCGTCGCTGTTCGATCAGGGCTGGCACCGGGACAGCTATTGGGGCGTTCAGCGCGTCCGTCACCACCGGCCCCGCTGGCTGCTGTGCATGTACTACCCGACCGCCATCGAGCCGGCGATGGGGCCGACCGCGATCGCACCCGGATCGCAGTACTACTCGCTTCCTGCCGACGGCGACGGCAGCGCCCGCCCGACGGAGCCACCGATCCGCCACGACCTGATCGACGATCCGCAGCGCGTCATGCAGGGTGACGATCTGGCCGAGCGCGACCGGCTGCTGCGAGCGGCCATCGAGTCCATCGATCCGGCGATGCGGGAGGTGCCGATGACGGTGGATGCCGGCAGCGTCGGCTTCTTTCACTACGACATCTACCACCGGCGGATGCGCCGCGCCGCGGGAGGCGCCGGAGCGCCGCGGGTCATGTTCAAGTTCCTCTACGCGGCCGGGCAGGCTCGGATTCAACCCTCCTGGGATCACCGGAGTGCCGTCTCGGTATGGGCGAACGGGCACGACGCCGTTCCTTCCGCGCTGACCGGGTCGATCTGGTCGTTCATGCTCGGCGAGAGCGAAGCCCCGACACCGCCGTCGAACGGCGGCGGCTCCGCCCCCTCGGCGCCGGTCAGCGGGACGATCGACGCGCTGCTTGGCGGCAGGACGGACGCCGCGCGCATGGCGGCGGCCTACGAGCTGGCGCAGGCGGCGCGGGCGGGAAGCACCGAGTCGGTAGCCGGGCTGATCCGCGCGCTCCGGCGTGGCGGCGAGGCGTCCCAGCGCGCCGCCATGCACGGACTGACCGCCGCGGGAAACGGCGCGGTCGAGCCGCTCGTCGCTACTCTGGCCGAGCCCGGCGTCGACGATCACGTGGCGTGCTGCGCCGTGCACGCGCTCGGCGAGGCCGCCGAGGAGCCGTCGCTGGCGATGGTGGACGCGGTTGGGGCGGTCATGGATCGGGTCGTCGGCGAGATCATCGCTGCCGTCCGCGGGCTGGATGGTTGGCCGGCCGGAGGCGGAGGCCACCCGCCCGCCAGTGGGTTCGGCCGTTTCTCACCGAACCCGAAGGAGCGCCAGGCGTGGACGCCGAAGCTGCTGCACGCCACCTGTGTCCAGACGCTCGGGCTGATGGGACAGCGCGCCGCCGCGAGGCCGGACAACCACGCTGTCCTTGGCGCCATCGTCGAGCGCTGCGTGGCGTGCCTGAATGCGCCGGAGCCGGGCGGAGGCAACCCCGACTATGAGGAAGACTCCACGCTGGGTCGTGGCCTCATGTCTCGGCAGAACGCCGCGCTGGCGCTGCGCATGCTCGCCACGGCGAGTCAGGCGATCGACGGCCGGCTGCGCCGGGCAGCGGCCGAGGCGTTCCGGCGCGCCCTGACCGACGCGGACCGCTTCGTGCCGGGCTACTGCCGCGACGCCCTGGCCGCGTGGCAGACGGGGCGCGTGCACGTGTCCGGTTGACAACGGCGTCCGATTGACAACAGCCGTCGGATGGAGCCCCATGCGTTGTGGGCCGGTACCTCGCCATCGACCTTGGCTCCAGCAGCCTGACCGCGCTGGCGCTGGACACCGAGCGGCGGGCACCGGTGGCGGTTGAGTCGGCCGCGAACGGGCGCGAGACTACTTCGCCAGCGGACCGCCGCAGAGGGCGCTCGGAGTGGGACCTGGACGGCATGATCGCCGACGCCGTCGACTTGGCGCGCCGCGTGGTCGAGCGGGCCGGCGGCGGAGGCTTCGACGGCATCGGCGTGACCGGGCAGCAGCACGGATGCCAGATGCTCGGCGCCGACGGGCGGCCGGCAGGCCCTCACATCAATTGGCAGGACCGGCGGGCGAGCGAGCCGTCGGGCGGCGCCGCCGATGCTCCCACGTACATCGATCTGGTTGCCGAGCGCGGCGGGGCGCGCCGGGAGGGCAGGAGCCTGCCGCGCTTCGAGCGGACCGGCTGCCCGCTGGACCCCAAGCACACCGCCGCCCTGCTGTTCCGGCTGTGCGCCGACGGCGCTGTCGCGGACGGCATGCATGCCGCGACGGCCCCGGACTACCTCGTTAGCCGCCTCACCGGCGGCACCCATGCCCTCGACCCCACCATCGCCCACGGGTGGGGCGTCTACGACGTGTTCTCCGGCGACTGGGACCGCGAGCTGGCCACCGCTCTGGGGCTCGCGGAATCGCTGCTGCCGCCGCTTGCCGGCGCGGCACGGGTCGCGGGTCCGCTGGCGGCGCCGATCGCGTCCCGGATCGGCCTTCCGTCCGGCACGCCGGTCGCCGTCGCGTCGGGCGACCACCAGTGCTCGTTCGCGGGGTCGGTCGCCCGCCACGTCGAATCGGTGGCGGTCAACGTAGGCACGGGCGGGCAGATGAGCGTGTTCGTCGGCGAGCCGGTCGACCCGGGCTGGCTGGAGCTGCGTCCGTTCATGCAGAGCGGCTACCTGCTGGCCTCGGTGGGCCGGGTGGGTGGCCGCAACTTCCGCTACCTGCGGGAGTTCGTGTCGCAGGCCGCGACCCTTGGTGCATCGGGAACAGGTGCCGACCCGGACACCGTGTATGAGCGCCTGGTGGCCGCGGCCGAGGAGGCCGGCGAGGACGCCGGCGGCGTGCGCTGCGTGCCGCTGTTCGACGGGACGCCGGCCGACACGGACGAGCGAGCTCGCTTCGAGGGCCTCACCGCCGCCAACTTCACGCCGGGCAACCTGGCGCGCGCGCTGCTGAACGGGATGGCTCACGAGTTGCATGACGCCTACCGCCAAGCGCTGGCGCTCGGTGCCGGAGAGCGGACGATCCTGGTCGGCTCCGGGAACGGCCTGCGCCTCAACCCCGTGCTCCGCGGGGAGTTGGCCCGCCGGTTCGGTCACCCGCCGGTCATCGGCACGGTCAGAGAGGAGGCGGCGGTCGGCGCGGCGCTCTGCGCTGCGGTAACCGCCGGCGAGCACACCACGGTTCGCGAGGCGAGCGCTGCGCTCCTCGGCGACGCGCCTGCGTAAGGCGAGGTTGACTGACTACCGAAGCGGCTTCGAATACTCGCCGGCGGAGACCGTGTCCTGGACGTCGCAGCGAAACACCCAGGTGCCCTCGCTCACGTAGTGGACGGCGAACGCCAGCCGGTCGCGGTCGGCCGACGTGTTGGCGTAGGAGCCGTGGACGGTCATGCCCGTGAAGAACACGCCCGATCCGCGCGGGACGGTGAGGCGCTGGATGTCGAGCGAATCGACGTCGTCCACCTCGAACGAGTACATCTGCTGGGTCCACTCCCGGCCGTCACGGTCGCGCATCTCGTAGTCCTTGCGCCAGCTCCGGTGCTCGGGGGACGCCGCTTGGTGGGTAGCGAGCAACGGGTGGCGGTGTGAGCCGGGAACGACGCACAGGCCGCCGTTGCCGGGGTCGGTGTCGCTCAGCGCCACCCAGCACGCCATCAGCGTCTCGGGCTCCGTGGGAAGGTAGCGCTGGTCCTGGTGCAGGGAGATGCCCTGCGCGTCCTCCGGGGAGCGGCCGGCATACTTGGCCAGGTACATGCTCTGCACAATGCAGGGCGTGGCGCCGAGGAGCTGGCCGGCCACCCCGGCGACGTTCGGGTGGCGCGCGACGTAGTCGCGCATCGGATCCTCCATGTGCGCCCGCAGCCCGAGGTCGACTTTCGCGTTCCCCGACGCCTCGTGGTCGACGAATGCCTGCACCTCGCCGCCGGTGAGCAGGTCGGGCACGACCAGGAAGCCGTGCCGGCGGTAGTGCTCGATCTGCTCGCTGAAGAGCTCGATCATCGGTAGTACCTCCTCAGCGGGTGTCAGGCTGCCAGATCGGGTTCGCGCGCGCCTCGAAGAACCCCTGGCTGGTCGGCTTAAGCTTCCAGATCTCCACGGTGCGAAGCGTGGTCGGCGCCACCTTGTCGCCGCGGCCGAAGACGTATCCCCGCAACTGGTTGCCGCCGTCGCGGTAGCCCATGAAGACGCTCACCGCGGCTTGGCGGCCGTTGGCGAACACCTCCACCAGGTACTTGTCGGCGAAGATGCGCAGCTCCAGGTCCTCGCCCGCCGGCAGGTCGGCGACGGCGAAGGGCGCCTCCGTGTCGCCGACGCAGAGCGTGCCGGTCTCCGGCCGCAGCAGGATCAGGAGCCCCGAGTCACCGTCGCCGGAGAACAGTCGGACCCCGAACCGCTTCCGTTCCGCCTGCGCCCGGTCGACGGTGATGCGCAACTCGAACGCGTCGCCGTCCAGGTCGGCGATGCGCGTGCTCGCGTGGTCCGGAGCGTCCCGGCCCGGCGGAGTAAGGGTGACGTCGCGGATCGTGACCGGGTCGCGGCGCAGGGACCGGAGCTCCGTGAGCGGTTCGATGCGCAGGCTGCCGTCGTCGTGCAGGCTGAGCTCGCGCGGCAGCGACTGCACGGTCCGCAGGTGGATGGCGGGGTCGGCGGTCGCCAGCCACGCCCACATCACCCGCCTGCCGTCCGGCGTCAGCACGATCTCCGGCGCGAAGAAGTCGCGGTAGACCGGATCGGCCAGCGACTGGCAGGTGCGCCGCCAGTTCATGCGCCCGTGCCGCTCCGGGACGAACTGCTCGGCATCGGCGTCCCAGTCACCGAGGTAATACCGGCAGCCGAGCTGGTGGCTGATGCAGAGCAGCATCCACCGGTCGCCGAGCGGGAACAGGTTGGCGCAGGAGGTGTCCTCGCCCAGGGCGACGTCCGGCAGCTCGCGCTGCATGAGCGGGCCCACGTAGGTCCAGTCGACCAGGTCCGTGGACTTGCACAGCTCCAGGTTGTCGCCGGCCGAGTAGACGTAGTAGGTGTCGCCGACCTGGAACAGGTCCGGGTCGCCGAGCAGCCGCACGTCCTTGGCGGCGGGAACACCTCGCGGCACGACGGCGTAGGGCTTCTGCCAGGAGCTCAGGTCGTTGTCGTCCGCGATCGCGATGAAGGTGTTGCCCGGCTCGCACACGCCACAGTAGATCGCGGCCGGCTTCCCCTCCCTGGTGATGAACCCGGTGCCGCTGAACATCCCGTGGCCGGTGAAGGAGGGCTGCAGCTTCGTGGTCTGCCACGTCCAATGCAGCAGATCCGGGCTGGTGACGTGGATGAACGAGAACGATGCCGCGCCGTGACGCGGTCGCGCCGGCGCTCCGTGCCAGGGGTGGCGCAGGATGTAGTGCAGGTGGCAGGTGCCGTCCAGGAAATAGGCGGGGTTGGGATCGCCCGGGGCGCTGTCGTCGCCCGGGTGCATCAGGTGGTAATTGAGCGCCAGGTCGTCGGTTACGATTGCCATGCATCACTCCTCACGACAGACGGCGTGGATGCCGGTAGCGTCCGCGGCGACCGGAATCGGGTCGCAGACATACCGTTGCCGGCCGTCGCGCACGGTCCCGAGCAGGTACCAGTCGTGCTGCCACCGTACCAGACGGCTGGCGTACGGCCTGCCATTTTCCCATGCTCGCAGAATCTCGCCCGTGCCGTGCATGGTAAACGGTCCGGTTGGAGCCGTGCCCACCATCGCGTAGTCGGCGTCGCGGAAGCGGTGGCCGGGGACCCTTCGCGTGAAGGACGGCAGCAGCCAGGCTGCAGGCGCGCAGCACACCAGGTAGTAGCGGCCGGCGATGGGGTAGACCTGCGGGACCTCGATCTCGGTGGCGATCGGCTCCACCTGCAGCGGCGGCTGCACCCGCCACCTCAGCATGTCGTCGCTGACCGCCAGCCCGACCGTGCCGCGGCGGCTCCGGTTCTCGGCCTTGCTGCGTGCGCAGACGTATTGGTAGATGCGGTCGCCGTCGACCAGGAGATACGGGTCCCGCCACTGGCCGAAGGCGGATCGTGCAGGTCCGAGCCGCTCGTAATGGCGCGGGTCGCGCTGGTTGACCGGCCCGGTGCCGCACTTGCGCCACCGGAACAGGTCGTCGGAGACGGCGATGCCGACGCGGTGCACCTTCCGGGTCGGCGGGTTCTCGCCCCGGCGGATGGCGCTGTAGGCCATCCAGAAACGCCCCTGATGCTTCACCACGCAGCCGGTGGACAGGGTCTGACTGTCCCAGGCGCCGGAGCTGCCGCGACGCAGGGCCAAGCCGACGTAGCGCCAGCTTCGCAGGTCCTCGCTCACAGCGTGGCCGATGTCCCAGTGCCAGCTTGGATCGGGCTTCGGCGACGTGCAGAAAAAGCAGTGGGCTGCCCCCTCGTGGACCACGAACCAGCAGTCGCCGATGGTGTGTCCGGGCAGTTGGAACATGGTTCGAAGCGGCCGTCATGGTACCATCTATCCGCATCATGGGACGGGAATTGTGACCGCACCTGTGCTCGACCCCGACGACCTCCGGGGCTACGCCGCTCGCGATTGGGGAGCCGCCGAACGGCTCGCTCGAAGGCACCGGGCCAGTCTGCCCGTGGACCGCAAGGTTCAACTCGCCATCGACCTCTACGAAGCGGCTCGGGCTACCAGGCCCGGCTGGCCGGACGAAGCGACCCGCCGCGACGATCTGGCCGCCCATCGGCGTGTACGCGCGTTCCTCGACCGTGCAGCCCATGTCGGCGCTCGCTGACACGCTGGGCGCGCTGGCTCCGCGAGCGGAGATGCCGACCTGGATGAGGTGCGACATCTGCTCGGGCAGTTGGAGCGTGCCCTCGGGCAGTCGGACCTGCTGCCCCTGCTCGAACAGGCGATTCAGGAGCTGAAAGGCTAGATGTCGCCGTCCAGCCTCAGGTCGCGAACGATGGCCGAGGAGTCGGAACGGCGGGGTCAGGAGAGCGGGGCGGTCGTCTCCGAACCGGCCGCGAGTCTGAGGTCGTGCCACCGGCCGCTCCCCGCCTGGCGCCAGCGGCATGAGAGGGAGTCCGTGTCCCCGTTGTAGAAGAGCACCCCGTCGTCGGACACCAGGGAGAGCAGGCTTGCCGGCGTACCGGCCAGCTCGATGCGGGGCGTCAGGGCGCCCATTCGGTCGCAGGTTCCTAGCAGTAGCGGCCCGTAGCAGCCGGTCACCGCGCCGGCGCCCCAGTTGCGGCCGTGGCCAGCGGCCACCGAGCAGACGGCGCCGCCCATGTCGGCGTGCTCGCGGCCGCCGCGCAGCACCCGGCGGGCCATGGCCAGCTTGCGCGCCGCGGTGTCGAGAGCGCGCGCGGCGTAGCCGGCGTCGCCGGTCATCCGGTAGGCCAGCGTCAGGGCGGCGCTGGACGGTTCCCCCGTGGGCCGGGTGGTCCCGTCTTCGTGGCACTCCGCCCAGTGGATCATGTCCTTGCGCCGGCCGACGCCGGCCCCGCGCCGGCGCTGCTCCTCGGGGAAGACCATCGCCAGGGGGCGTTGCGCCGGCGGGGCAAAGCTCTCGAACTGCGCGCGGATGGCCCCGTCCAGAGAACGGTCGCCGAAGGTCTGGCGGTAGTAGCACAGCGCCGCGGCGGCGGGATCGGCGTACGGGTCCGCCAGCTCGGCAACCAGCGGCTCCGCCAGGAGGCGGGCGGCAGTGCGGTACCGGTCGGCGCCGGACGCGTGGTAGAGGTCGCCCAGGGCGTACATGGCGCCGGAGGCCAGCAGGTTCTCCAGGCCGGCCAGCGGATCGCCGGCCACGTGATGACCCGCCCCCGCGGCGGACGCGATCGGCCGGCCCGCGACCTCATCTTCGTGGACGGGTGCGCCGTCCTGGGTCCAGAGCAGCGGGAAGCGGTCTCCCACGGCGGCGATGCGGCGCGCCCACACGCTGCCGTAGCGGTCCGCCCATTCCAGGTAGCGCGCCTCGCCCGACACGCGGTAGGCGGCGAGCGCGAGATGCAGGAAGCGGAAGTGCTCGGCGAGCTCGAAGGCGAAGTCGGGATCGTCTCCCACCACCCGCGAACCGATGTGGAAGGAGCGGAAGCAGCCGCGCCGGTGGTCGAACCAGGCCGGCACGTCCGCGCACCAGTTGCCGACGTGCTCGGCGGCGTCCAGCAGCAGCCGCACGGCGGTCCGGTCCTGCGGGAACAGGGCCAGGTAGCGCGGCAGGAACAGGATGAACGGCTCGGTGCCGTGGTGGGCCTCCGCCTCCGGCTCATAGCCGTGGAAGCAGCTCGTTTCTACCCACGCGGCGAGAGCGGCAAGCAGCTCGTGAAACCGGTCGGCGATCGCCGGCTCGCGAGTGACCAGGTAGTGCCCGAACCACGCCAGGGCGTAGTTGGCCTCGTCCTCCCCGCCGCCGTTGGGGCCGGGACCGTCGCTGCGCACGCTCTGCGCCAGCCAGGCCGACAGCTCGGCCCGCAACGCGGAGTACCCGGCAAAGCAGGCCTGCAGGTCCGAAGAGTGATCGACGACGTCCTGGACGGCACCCGACGCGGGGCTCGCCCACGTGACGCGACTCACGTGGAGTTCAGGCGACTGCGTAGCTCGGACATCAGATCAGCTCGGCCAGATAGACCTGTGGGAAGCCGCCGGAGTCCGAGGTGTAGCTCACGTAGCGTTCGGAGGGACTGAAGGCCGGGTGCGGGTGCGACCACTGCGGGCCGTAGACCGTGTCCGTGGGAGACTCCATCCAGCTCAGCGGTCCGTCCGTCACCAGGTGCTCGCCCGCTTCGCGAGCCGCCCGCGCGAAGTCCTCTGCCAGCGCGTATCGCGAGGTCCGCCACTGGCTGCCGCCGTTGGAGCTCTGCGGATGGCAGACCACGCGCCATTCGCCGGTCGCCACCTCCACGATGACCAGCCCCCGGTCGGGGTGGTTGGTGTCGCAGACGATGCGCGTCCCGGCCCGGTTGGGGGCGATGTGCCACGCGTTGAGCTCCGCGATCGTGTCGACCTTTCCCGAGTCCCAGCGCAGGCGGCGTAGCGCCCGCGGCCATTCCACGAACACCAGGTCCTGCGAGCGGCCGAGGAAGGTCTCGTGCACGACGAACTCCTCGTTGTCGTGCTCGTACAGGCCCTCGAGCCCGGTGCCGTCACGGCGGACCCGGAACATGCGCGGCGCCGGATCGCCGGCGAACTCGATCCAGTCGGCGTCGGCTGGATGGAACTGCGGATGGATCACCGTGCGGGGGAACTCCAGGGCGACCCGTCCGCCGGCCCCCGACGTGGCGGCGACCAGGAGCCCGTTGCGGCCGTCGCGTTTCATGGCCGTGACCACCCACCGGCCGTCCGAGGAGACGCTGCATTCGGCGAGCTGCGCGCCCGGCAGCCGATGGATGACGCGGCGCGAGAGGTCGCGGCGGCTCACCGCCTCGATGACGCCGGCCGGCTCGGCGCCCCCTTCGCTGCGGGTGTAGAGCACCTCGCTTCCATCCGCGGCGATGACCGCGGAGTAGGGGTGCAGGCCTTCGACGGCGGTGAGCCGGCGGATCGGGCCATCCAGCAGTTCGACCTCGTAGAGCTGCGGCGCGCCTGATCGGTAGGACGTGAACAGCACGTGCCGCTCGTCCGGCGTGAACGCGCTGGTCAGGAAGAACGGCGCGTGGTTGATGCAGGCGGCGCCGGTGAGCTGGTGGATGGCGGTGCCGGTCACCGGATCCGTGCGGCGCCGGTGCTCGCTCGGCAGCGCCGCTCCGAGCTCGGGTGTCACGGCCCGAGGGTAGCGGAGGCCGGGTACGGTGTCGACGAACCCGGATTGATCGATTGATCGCCGTATGGGGCGGCGCTAAGCTGCCGGAGGACAAGGCGATGACGACGAGGGACGAGGTGCGAAGCGTGCTCCGCTGCGAGCCGGCTCCCGCCGGTGGCCGGCGGCCGCTGTTCCTGCCGGCGGTCTACGAGCACAAGGCGTTCTTCCTGGACGACACGCCGTCGCGGGTGTCGCGGGACGCCGCCCTGCTCTCGCGCGCAGTGCTGGCCGAGTACGCCGCCCTGCAGCCGGACGCGCTCACCATCGGCCTGGACGTGTACAACCTGGAGGCGGAGGCGGCCGGCTGCCGGGTCACCTTCTACGAGGGCGACGACACCAGCATCCCCGGCATCCGCCCCGGCGACCACGTGGTGGACGCCTCCACGGACTTCGGGAGCCGCCCGGTCCCCAACCCGCTGCGCGACGGGCGGATGCCGGTCAACATCGAGGCGACGCGCCGGGTGGTCGCGGAGCTCGGGAGCGACGTCTGGATTCGCGGCGCCCTGTCGGGGCCGTTCTCGCTGGCGATCAGCCTGATGGGGGCCGAGGAGTTCTTCCTGTGCTGCTGGGACGATCCCGACGCCTCCAAGCGGCTGCTGGAGTACTGCACCGCCATCATCAAGGAGTTCGGCGCCGCCTACATCGATGCCGGCGCCGAGGTGATCCTGTTCGATTCGCAGGCCTCTCCCGACCTGCTGTCCCCGAAGATGTACCGGGAGTACGTCCTGCCGTTCACGCGATCGATCGTCGAGCATTTCCAGCAGTTCGGCGTAAGAGACGTACCACTCATCATCGGCGGCAACACCACGCGCATCATCGACGAGTTGCTTGCGACCGGCGCCAACAACCTGCTCTGCGACTTCACCGCCGACTGGCCGACGTGGTCGTCGCGCTGCCGCGAGGCCGGCCGCTCGGTGCGGCGCAACATGTCGCCGCAGTTCGTGGCGTCGGCCACCCCGGACGAGGTGTTCGAGACCGCCAGGCAGGTGGTGGCGGACGGGGCGGACCTTCCCGGCTTCATCGTCGGTACCGCGGTGGTCCCCTACGGCACGCCGACCGAGAACCTGCTGGCGGTCCGCAGGGCCTGCACCGCGGACCACGGCGGCTGAGTCCTTCATCGCGTGAGCGCTCGCATCACGTCGTCAGGCATGAGCAGTCGGTCGATGCGTCCGGTCGTCTGTGCGGTTCCGCCCAACCAGCAACTCGTGACGATGCGCTTGCCTCGTGCCGCAGGGATTCTCGCTCCCTTCTCTCGCAGTTGTCGATCCACGGCGTCCAGGTCGAACCGCCTCTTCCTGTCGGACCACTTGCACTCGCCGAGCAGAAGCGACTTCCGGTCGAGCGAGAGTGCGACAACGTCGACGTCGGCCTGCTGGTCGCCGGTCGGGGACCAGGCCGATGCGGCGCCATAGGGTGGGTCGAATCCCGGAATCCATGGCACGGATGCGCGGCAGAGTTCCTCCCAGCATGCCGCGAAGAACCCCTGGCGGTCCCGCTGCCAATCATGGACGGCTTCACGCGTAATGCCCTGTGCCAGTGATGACTCGTATGGCAGCACGAATCTGAAGTAGAAGCGCAGGAATGGGTCGTTGAGGCGATACAGGGCGCGCCGAGTCTTCTTCGGGTCCTCGCCGAACGGCACGTCGCGGCGGACGTACCCGAGCTCACAGAGCTGTGCCAGAGGCCGCGCCAGGCTGGAAAGGGGCTTGGCCATCCTGGCCGAGATCTCCGCAGGACGATGGCACCCGCTGCCGATGAGCGAGAGGATCGAATACGGCTGCACGGCGCTGCGCAGGTCGTCGAGCAGCAATCGTCCCGGCTCTTCGTGCAGGACGCCGCGCCGGTTCCACACGAGGTCCTCCAGTGCTTCCTCTTGGCCGCCGTATTCCGAAGCCAGTTCCCAGTAGCGGGGAACGCCGCCCCAGGTAGCGTACGCCCGGACCGCATCGGTGGCATCGAGCGCCAGCGCCTGCATCAGCCAGCCGGCGGCCAGAGGCTCGATCTTGAGTACCTCCCTCGCCCGTCCATAGAGGGGGGCGCTGCGATCCATGACCATGCCGTGCATCATGCGCTGCGACGACCCGCAGAGAATCCACGCAACCGTTCCGGCCTGTCGGTCGATGTATCGCTGCAGGATGCTCGGAAGGGCCGGATCGGCCTGCACAAGGTACGGGAACTCGTCGAGGCAGACGTGCACGAGTCGATCCGCCCGCGCATACAGAGATGCCAGAAGCTCATCCCACGTCCGGTACCGGACCTTGTCGAAATCGGTCAGGCGGAGGGACAGAACGGTAGCGAGCGACTCCAGTTGCAGTGGGGTTTCGCGCTCGTCCGCCTGGAAATAGATCTGCTGCGGCGAAAGCACCCGCTGCAGCAGGGTGGACTTCCCGCACCGGCGACGACCGTACACGACGGCAAGCTCCGCGGTTGCGTTCCGCAGGAATCGGTGGAGCCGGCGCGTCTCGTCGTCACGGTCGTGGAAGGCAATCCTCATGATGTATGTTTCTCAAGTTGTATGTTTGACAAACATAGTAAATGACGGCCGCTTGTCAAGGGCGGGTCGGAGAGCGCGGGTCGAGATCCCGCTCGACGGCAGCCGGCGAGCGCGCCTACCATCTTCGACCATGAGTGAGGCGACGAAGGCGCCGGTCCGCCTGACCGACGAGCAGGTGGCCCGCTTCGACCGCGACGGCTACCTCGTGGTGGAAAACCTGGTCGACCCGGAACGGGTCGCGGCGCTCGGCGCGCGGGTCCGGGAGTACACCCACGGCGGGCGCGACGCCGGCGCCCTGCGCGTGCAGATCGAGCCGCGAGTGACGCGGGGAGAGGAGCGGGTCGACCACCCCGGCGACGGCATCCGCAAGATCGACGGCCTGGTCGAGCACGACGACCTGTTCCGGGCGCTGGGCACCGATCCCGCGATCGTCACCGTCATCACCCGGATCCTGGGACCGGACGTGAAGATGTTCCGCAACGCCCTGCTGATGAAGCCCCCGCACGTGGGCTCCTCCAAGGGCATGCACCAGGATGCGCCCTACTGGCCGATCGAGCCGCAGAGTGAGTGCTCCTGCTGGTTCGCCCTGGATGACGCGACACCGGAGAACGGCTGCATGGGTGTGCTGCCCGGCGCGCACAAGCGGGGAGCGCAGCCGCACACGCACGTGACGGACGACTACGTCATCGAGGAGGACCGCTACTCGATGGACGACTTGGTACTGGCGCCGGTCAAGGCCGGAGGGGGGCTGTTCTTCCATGCCCTGCTGCCGCACTACACGGCGCCGAACTCGTCCGACCACTGGCGCCGCGCCATCGCGCTGTCCTACATGAGCGCGCGCTCGCGGTACACCGGGGAAGGTCCGGGGCCGGAGTACCTGAGCATCGCCGGCCGGAGCTTCCCCGGCTGCGTGCGCTGACCCCGGACACGGGACTGCCGATGGAACGGGTGGCGACGGATACGGGGGCGCCGGTTCGCTCCGCGCCGCTGCCGGGCGGCTATCCGGGCGCGACCGCCATCGACGGCGACGAGGTGGCCGCCGTGCGCGAAGTGCTGGAGCGTCGCTCGCCGTTCCGGTACTACGGGCCGGAGGTGGCCGGGGCCGCCGAGGCGCTGGAACGGGCGTTTGCCGCCCGCCTGGGCGTGGCTCACGCCCTCGGGGTCAGCTCGGGGACGGCCGCCCTCATCGTCGCCCTGCGGGCGCTCGGATTGGGGCCGGGTGACGAGGTGATCCTTCCGCCCGCGACGTTCGTCGGCTGCGCCAACGCGGTGGTGGCGGCAGGGGCCGTTCCGGTGTTCGCCGACGTGGACGATGACCTGCAGATCAGCCCTGCCGGCATCGAAGGCTGCATCACGCCGCGCACGAAGGCCATCATGGCCGTGCACTGGCGCGGGCTTGCGGTGCCGCTGCCGCCCATCATGGACATCGCGAACGCGCACGGAATACCGGTGATCGAGGACTGTGCCCAGTCCCTCGGAGCCCGGGACGACGGTGTTGAGGTTGGGGCGCGCGGCCGGATCAACGCCTTCAGCTTCCAGATGAACAAGGTGCTCACCGCGGGCGAGGGTGGTATGGTCGCCACGGACGACCCGGATCTCGCGGCTCGGGCGATCGCCCTGCACGACAACGGCTCCGCCCGTAAGGGGAACGGTCTCGTCCCGGAGACCACCGAGCTGTTCGGCGAGAACTACCGCCTGACGGAGGTCGCCGCCGCCATCATGCGGGTGCAACTCGGCAAGCTCGACCGGGTACGGCAGCGTCTGCGGAAGGTGTGCGGCATCATCGGTGCGGCCGTGGACGCCTGTGACGGCGTCCGCCAGCGCCGGCGCGCCGCCAGCGGCGCGGACGTGGGCGCATCCGCGATCCTGATCTTCGACACGGCGGAACTGGCAGCCACGGCGAAGCAGGCGCTGGCGGCGGAGGGCGTGCCGCTGTCGACCCCGTATGGCGGCCGGCCGATCTACCTGCGCGACGTGTTCCAGCAACGGCGGCTGTGGCATGCCGGCTCCGGCCCATGGGATCCGCGCATCTACCACGGAGACGTCAGCTACGCGCCGGGCACCTGCCCGGCAGCCGAGGAGATCCTCCCGCGGGTCGGGGAATACACCCTGTCCCTGGACTGGAGCGACTGGGACGCGCACGAGGTGGCGGCCGCGGTCACCAGGGTCATGGGACGGCTGGGGTGACGCGACCCAACCTGCTCCTGGTGGTGCCGGACGGCATGCAGGCGCAGGCCACGTTTCCCGAGTCGCCGTGCCGGACGCCCAGCGTCGACCGGATCGCCGAGCGCGGCCTGCGGTTCCGCCGTGCATACACCGTCCAGTTCACCTGCTCGCCCGCCCGCGCCAGCCTGATGACGGGGGTGCTGCCGCACAACCACGGTGTGCTGCAGGTCGAGCACACCGTGGACGACGATCAGTGCGTGCTGCGCACCGGGTACCCGCACTGGGCGCAGCGGCTGTGCGATGCCGGCTACCGCACCGCCTACTTCGGCAAGTGGCACATTGAGCGCAGCAACGACCTGCGCCGCTTCGGCTGGCAGGAGGGGGGCAGCGATCACGCCGCCGCACAGCGGGCGCTGGGGGCGGGGGTCACCGCTACCGCCGACCTCCTCGACGGAGCCGATCCGGTCCGCCACGACGAAGGACCGGACGGCTATCGCCCGGTCCTGCACTACGCGGCTACGCCCGTGCCGAGCGAGCGGCGCGCCTTCGCCGCGACGACCCGTGCCGCGCAGACGTTCGTGGAATCCGCGGTCGCGGGCGGCGGGCCATGGGCCTGCTGCGTCAGCTTCGCGGAGCCCAACGTCCCCCTCATCGCCAACCGCGACGCCTACCTCGGGTATGACCTGGACGCGATCGACCTGCCCGCCAGCCTGGGGGACACCTTCGCCGACAGCCCCGCCATCTACCGGCGCCAGCGCGAGGTGTTCGGCGCCATCACCGAGCGCGAGTGGCGCCAGGCGCGGGCGGTGTACTACGCCCTCATCGGCGAGCTCGACGCGCAGGTGGGGGCGCTCCTGGATCAACTCGAGCGGCTGGACGTTCTGGACGACACGATCGTGGTGTTCATGAGCGATCACGGCCGTTACGTCGGCGCCCACGGGTTCGATGCCCACAACTTCGGCGCGTTCGAAGAGGCGTACCGGATTCCGCTGGTCATTGCCGGACCCGGCGTCACCGGACCCGGGGTCGTGGCCGACTCCGACGTCGATTCGATCGTCTCGCTGGTGGACGTGGCGCCGACGCTGCTGGAGCTGACCGGCGCGCCCCCGAACGATGCGCCCGACTCCCGGTCCTTCGCCGACCTGCTGCGCGACCCCGCGGGCGCGGCTGCGAACCACGACTGCGCCTACGCGGAGTCCTGCGGCAACCGTTTCCTGATGACCCAGCGCATTCTCTGGCAGGGAACGTGGAAGTTCGTCTTCAACGGCTTCGACTACGACGAGCTCTACGACCTCGCCACCGATCCCGACGAGCTGATCAACCTCGGCACCGATCCGCGCCATGCTCAGCGCCGCCGCGACATGATGGCGGAGATCTGGCGGCGCGCCCACGCAACCGGCGACCGGAGCATCCTCGACACGCACTACGCGCCGATGCGGATCGCCGCGGTCGGTCCCGAGCTGTAGCGGGGGGTGCCGATCAGCGGCTCCATCACGCTGCGACAGATGGCCGACACGGACGTGCCGTTTGCGGACCGCCTGCGTGATCTGGCCGGATGGAACCAGTCGCTGCAGGACTGGCGGCGGTTGCTGCGGCACGACCCCGATGGCTGCTTCGTCGCCGAGTGGAGCGGACGGCGGGCCGGTACGGCGACGACCACGACCTATTCGAATGACCTGGCGTGGATCGGCATGGTCCTGGTCGACCCCGACCTGCGGCGGCGAGGGATCGGCAGGGCGTTGCTCGTGCACTGCATCGAGCATCTGCGGCAGTCGGGGGTGGGCTGCATCAAGCTGGACGCCACGCCGTTGGGCAGGCGCGTGTATGGTCCGCTCGGATTCGTTGCGGAGTGGCGCCTCTCTCGGTGGCAGACAGCGAAGCTCGCAGCCTGCCCGGCGAAGGTCGATGCGACATCCGACGAGGGTGCTCGGCCGCTGGACAGAGGCGACATCGGTTGCGTCGCGGATCTCGATGCCGGCGCGTTCGGCGTCGCCCGCGACCGGATGCTGGCGATGTTGGCCGCGCAGTCGGACACGCGCGTTCGCAGGGCCGGAACCGGGCAGGTGACGGGGTACGGCATGCTGCGGCCCGGCCAACGCGCGGACTATCTCGGACCGATGGTCGCTCACGATGAGTCGAGCGGCGTCGCGCTGGCAGACGACCTGCTGGGGAGCATTCAGGGTCGTCCCCTTTATTGGGACATACCCGATGCGAATCACGCCGCGATCCGCGTCGCGCGACGGTACGGCATGGATCGCCAACGTAAGCTGACCCGGATGTATCTCGGCCGGAACGCCCATCCCGGCACTCCTTCGGCCCAGTGGGCGATCGCCGCGCCGGAAATCGGCTGACTCACGATGAGCACGGCGTACGACGGTATCATCCTGGGAACCGGGCACAACGCCCTGGTGCTGCAGGCCTACCTCTCGCGGTGCGGTCTCAAGACGTTGTCGCTCGAACGATGGGACGTGCCCGGCGGCGGTCTGGCGACGATCGAAAACCCGCGTGTCGCCGGCGTGATGCACAATCCCCACTCGTTCT
The DNA here is from genome assembly GCA_965202935.1 of Spirochaetia bacterium. Lineage (GTDB taxonomy): Bacteria > Spirochaetota > Spirochaetia > SZUA-6 > Bin103 > CATQHW01. The sequence goes on along the minus strand of OZ241879.1, from coordinate 5,226,723 downwards.
ATCACCGCGCCCTGAACCGGATGCCGTGGTACGACGATCTGGAACTGGCGGCCCGGGGCGTCCGCTACTTGGAGCCGGAACTGAACGTGGCGCTGCTCACCGGCGAGGGGCACAGCCTGACGTGGTGGACGGATTTCGAGAGAACCCGCGCGTCATTCCACGAGTGGTCGCCCGCGGATGCGGACACGCTCACGAGGCTGGTCGATGAGTTCCGGCCGATCGTCGAGCACATCCTGGTTCCGGAGTCGCGGTCGCCACCCCTGGAACCGTCGCTGCGGCGGCGCCTGCTGAGCCGGTCGAGCCTGGGCCGACGACTGTTGGAAGTGTCGGCCCTTTCGCCCCTGGAGTTCGTCACGCGGAACTTCACCGATGACGTGATCCGGGCAGGTCTGCTGTTCTTCAACGGACTGAGGGAAGTCGATCTGCGCATGAAGGGCTTCGGTCACTCGATTCCGGCGCTGCTGGCGTCCGCCGGCAAGGCGCAGATGTGCGTCGGCGGCTCGGCTCGACTCGCTTGGGGCTTGGTGGCTGACATCGAAGCCCACGGAGGCGAGGTTCGGTGCGGCGTGCACATCCAGCGGCTGCACCTCAGGAATGGCCGGGTCGGTGAGGTGGAGCTGGAGGACGGCGAGAGGCTGCAGGCGACCCGCTTCGTGGCTTCGGGCCTCAATCCCCAGCAGACGTTTCTGGAGCTCCTGGCGGAATCGGATGCCGGTCCCGCTCTCCGACGGAGCGCGCGGGGCTTTCGCTACAACGTGATCGCGCCGCTGTTCGGCCTGCACTTGGCCCTGACGGAACCGCCCGCCTACGCCGCCGCGGACACGGACCCGGAGTTGCGGAACGCGTTCATGGTCATTCTGGGCCTTGAACGTTTCGACCAGTTTCGGGACATCATCGACGCGCACGCGCACGGCCGGATTCCGCCGACCGTGGCCTGGGGCTCGTGCCCCACGCGGTTCGATCGCACCCAGGCCGGGCCGGACACGCACGCCGCGTTCCTGTGGGAGAAGGTGCCCTATCATCTGGGCGGGAACGCGTCCAACTGGGACGCGCACCGTGACGAGCACGCCGAACGGCTGCTGCAGTTCTGGCAGCAGTTCGCGCCCAACCTCCGTGACGACGTGATCCTTGACCGGTTTGCGCTCAGTCCCCTGGACACGGTCGGCCGGCTGCCGAACATGTCACAGGGCGACCTGCTGGTCGGATCGTTCGCCAACGACCAGGTCGGCTACAACCGTCCGTTTCCGGGAGCCGGCTGCTATCGCACGGCGTTGGACGGTCTGTACCTGTGCGGCGGCTCCACGCATCCGGGAGGAAACGTGACCGGGCTGTGCGGCTACAACGCCGCCTCGGTGATCGCCGCGGATCTCGGCGTCACGCGGTGGTGGAATCCACCGGACCTGATGTCGGAGCTGGCCGCTCTGCCTACCTGACCGGGAGAGTCAGGGCAGCTCCCAGAACGTCCCGGTGATGCCGGTGACGCCCCGCCACTGCGCATAGCTGGTGGTGAAGATGCGCGTGTCGTCGAGCTGGATCGACGACGTGTAGCCCTGATCGGCGAGGGCGGCCTCCGGCGTCTTGCGCACCAGCCAACTGGTGCGGCCCCAACTCCGGCCGCCGTCCTCGCTGATGGATGCGTAGATCCCGTACGGCGGCAGGCGGCGGCCGTAGGTCAACAGCAGCCGGCCGTCGCGCAGATTCAGCAGCCGCGGACAGGCACCCGACTGGATGGCGGTGGGCGCGGGGCGGCTCCAGGTGGCACCGGCGTCGCGGGACTCGTTCTGCCAGAACAGGCTGCGCGCTTCGCGGTCGCCGGTTGTCGTGCGGTGCAGTCCGAGCAGGTGCCCGGGTTCGAGCTCGATCACCGCCGGCTCGTTGTAGTCGCGGGTGCCGGCGCTGCCTCGGGCCATCACCGTCCCCTCGGACCAGGTGGCGCCGCCGTCGTGGGAGCGGTACAGCACCGACGAGTTGGGGTCCCCGCCGAGCGAGACGTAGGCCGGGATCAGCAGCGTGCCGTCGGCGGTTCGCACCGGCGGCGCGCAGGCCTGTGCCGCCTCACCGACCAATATGGCGTGCTCCAGCCGCCAAGTGAGCCCGTAGTTGTCGCTCCAGCACCACAGCGCGCCGACGTTGCTGTACGCGAACGGGGGCACGCCGGTGTCGGGGCTGCCGCCGACGTACGGGTACTCCTTGCGGGGCGGGTCGCGGAAGCTGATCCGTTCGGTCTCGTGCCAGTGCACGACCTCGTGCGCGGCCAGTGCGCCGCCCACCTTGCCGTCGCCCAGGTAGATGAGCCCCAGCTCCTGTCCGCCGCCCGCGCCCATCTGCGAGGCGGCGTCGACCTCCCAGGTCTCGCCCAGGTCGTACGAGCGGATCAGCGTGATGATCGAGCGCGGATGGGTGTGCCTGATGCCCTCCACCCGCGGCGCCTGCCGGAACGCCACCAGCAGCTCGTCCCCCTCCATGCGGATGACGTGGGGAAACGCCGAGTAGGAGGCGGCATCGTAGAACAGGCGCGTCTGCCGGGCGGCAGGCGCCGGGCGGGGCGAGAACTTCTCGGCCATGTCACTCATCGGCGTGTCAGCCTCCTGCCAGCTCGGCGGCCAGCTCCCGGGCCCGCTTCAAGGTGGTGCTGCGCTCCTCCAGCATGCGCCGCCGCACCGCGTCGCGCAGGTCCGCGTCGGCGTGGGTGGTCACGTACAGCGCGCGGCTTGTGACGACCGCGTCGATCTGCTGGGCCGTGCGCCGCACCTCGGGTCCGCTGGTGTGCGCCAGCCAGTTGGCGTAGGCGCCCTGCGGCTGGTAGCGGAAGTCACACGACAGCCGCAGGCGGTCCGAGACGTTGGGCATGCCCTTGTGCAGGGTCATGCTGGCAAAGACGACCAGGTCGCCGGGGCTGTACGTGGTGGTGACCCACTCCTCGTCCGCCGAGGGCAGCTCGAACACCTGGTCCTTGGCGGTCTTCAGGGAGCTGGACGCGGCCCCGGTCTGCGCGCGCACGCCGCCGCGATGGGAGCCGGGGACCACGGCCAGTCCGCCGAGCCGCTCGTCGATCTCGGTGAGCGGGATCCAGGCCGTGCAGAATTCCTGCGTCAGGTAGCCGAGTTGCGGGCTGCCGTCCTGGTGGGCGCCGACGCCGAGCGGCGCCGCGCCCTCCGGGTCGGGCGGGATGATGCGCAGCAACCGCTGCGTCCACACCTGCACCGGACCGTCGTAGATCGCCTCCAGCACGGCGCGCACCTCGGGCGACTCCGCCAGCCGGTTGAACGAGTCGAGCCGCACGGCCCGCTCGTAGTAGACTATGTACTCCTCTTCGGTGGGCGGCGGTCCGCCGCTCCAGGTCGGCGGCGCCTCAGGGCTCTCCAGGATGTGGCAGTCGTGCAGGATGGCGATGAGGTCGTCGCGCACGCGCTGCACCAGGTCGCGGTCGAGCGCGCCGCGCAGCAGCAGGTAGCCACGCTCGGCCAGCAAGGCCCGGAGGCGGACCGGGTCGCCGGCCGCCGCGGTGGCGTCGAGCATCGACGACCCCGGGCCGGCCATCAGGTGCCCGGTTTCGCGCGAAACGCCTCGATACCGGCGCGCGCCGCGTTGGTGAGCAGCACGAAGTCCGGCCCGTACCCCAAGTAGGTGAGCCCGCGGTCGCGCCAGTGCGTGAGGTCTTCCGGGGTGCCGGAGCCGATCCCGAGGGCGACCCCGCTCGCCGCGCACACCTCGATCGCCCGCTCCACGACCTTGTCCATCTCGGGATGCGGCATCTCGAAGGGGCTCACGCCGTGGTTCAGGTACAGGTCCCAGAGGCCCAGGTACAGCGCGTCCACCCCCGGCACGGCGGTGATCTCCTCCAGGCTCTCCATCGCCTCACGCGTCTCCAGCAGAAACGAGACCAGGATGTTGTCGTTGGCTCTGGCGAGATAGTCGGGGTAGTCCAGGGTGTACTGCGACGCCCGCAACGGACCGAAGCCACGGATTCCGTCGGGCGGATAGCGGGTCGCCTGAACGACCTCCCGCGCCTGCTCGGCTGAGCGCAGCAGCGGCACGATGATGCCCAGGGCGCCGACGTCCAGGGAGCGCTGGATGAACACCTGGTCGGAGCTGGGGATGCGGACGATGGGTACGGCGTCCGTGCCGTTGATCGCCATCAACATGTGCTGGACCTCGGCCATGTCCAGGCCGTTGTGCTCCATCTCGATGACGATGAAGTCGAATCCGGAATGGGCCATCTGCTCGGCGACGTTCGGGCTGCCCATGCCCAGGAAGCAGCCGACCGTCGCCTGGCCGGCCTTGAGTTTCTGTCTGACGTGATTGGTTTTCATGATGGCGTGTTACCGGCGGCGCCGGCCGCCAGAGCATAGTCGGCGGCCGTCTTCCGGTCGAGCAGCGCGGGCCGGCCACCGTCCAGTCCCGGGTTTCTGCCTTGCCAGTTCACCCCTTTCCGTCGATGGTATGGGCAAGATGGCGACCTATCCCGAATTGATCGACAAGTCCGTCGTGGTGACGGGCGCCGGCCGCGGCATCGGCCTGGCGATCGCACGGCGGTTCGTGAGCGAGGGCGCGCGCGTGCTGCTGACCGACGTCGCGGAGGGCGGCAGCGGCGAGGTGATCGCCCTGGCCGAGGAGCGCGGCACGCGCGCCGCCTACGAGCCGATGGATGTGACGGACCCGGAGCAGGTGGAGCAAGGCATCGCCCGCGCGGTGGAGCTGTTCGGCCGCCTGGACTGCATGGTCTGCAACGCCGGCATCTGCGAGGTGGCGCCGCTCGTGGAGGCCAGCGCGGCGAGCTTCGACCGGCAGATGACGGTCAACGCCAAGGGCGCGTTTCTGACCGCCACGGCCGCCGCCCGGCAGATGCTCCGCCAGGGGGACGGCGGCCGCATCATCATCAACGCCAGCGGTGCCGGCAAGATGGCGCCGGGCAAGGAGGCTCCGCTCGGGGTGTACGCCATGACCAAGCACGCCGTGGTGGGCCTGACCCGCCAGTTGGGCGTGGAGCTTGCCGCCGACGGCATCCTGGTGAACTGCATCTGCGGCGGCATCGTCGACACCGAGATGTGGAACGTGATCGACCGCGGCGTGACCGGCCGCAGCGGCGCGGAGGCCGGCTCGTTCAAGGCGGAGGCGGTGGCGTCGGTGCCGATCGGACGGATCCAGCGGCCCGAGGACATGGCCAACGTGGCGGTCTACCTGGCCGGTGACGAGGCCGACTACATCGCCGGGCAGACGCTGAACGTCTCCGGAGGCCGGCTCCCCTACTGAACGTGAGCGCCTCGGCCTCTCCCTGATCCGGGAGTTTACGGGAGGGCCGCCGACCCGGGTGGGTGGCCGCCCGCGCTTGACACGATCCGGGTGGTGGCGGACCGTCACCCAATTATCCGCCACACGAGGAGGCCGCACGGATGACTCACCTGAAGAGACGCTGCATGGTCCTGATCGGACTGTGCCTGAGCGCCACGCTGGTGTTCGCGGCCGCGCAGGACGAAGGCGCGGAGATGGGACCGGACGTGGTGACCGTCATGACCTGGGAGAACGACGACGCTTCCTACCCGCTGACCGGAGAGCAGCCGATCATCGACCTGGTCGAGCAGGAGCTGAACATCGAGTTCGACTGGCGCGTCGTGCCGATCGCGGAGCTGGGCAAGCAGCTCGCGCTGCTGATCGCCTCCGGAAGCGACATGCCCGACATCTTCACCGCCCACCCGGAAGGCATGACCCCCAGCGAGATGGCCGACAAGGGCGTGATCATCCCGTGGAGCGACAAGCTCGACGCCGGCGAGATGCCGAAGCTGTCCGCGAAGCTGTCACAGCCCGCTTATCAGGCCTACAAGGGCGCGGTCTCGGAGCGCGACGGACGCATCCTGGGGTTGCCCTCGATCCTGCCCAACCGCTTCAACTACTGGGCACTGCTGATCCGGCAGGACTGGCTGGGCAACGCCGGCCTCGACGTGCCGGAGACCGTCGACGACTACCAGGCTGCCCTGAGCGCCCTGGTCTCAGGCGACGCCAACGGCAACGGCCAGGCGGACGAGATCGGCTGGTCCAGCTACTACGGCGGCTCCGACTGGGTCGTGAAGTGGTACCCCTCGTTCGGCATCGGCTACCTTTCCGGGCAGCCGTCCGGGGACGACCACTATTCGGTCGAGGACGACCAGGTCTATTTCGTGCCCACCAGCGACCGTTTCCGGGCGATGCTGGAGTGGCTGAACGGGATGTTCGAAGCGGGGCTGATCGACCAGGACATCTTCCAGCTCGATTCGCCCAAGTTCAACTCGCAGTACCAGCAGATGGTCTCCTTCCACCTGTGGCTGCACGTCGCGGCAAGCGTCACCGGCTCGCTGCGCAACGAGCAATCCGAGGACGCGCACGTGATCCCGATCCTTGAGCCGACCAGCGCCGTGTGGGACGGCAGCGACCGCTTCTACCCGCGCGATTCGGCGACGATCTGGTCCAACTTCCTGGCTGCGGCCGGCCCCAACACGGACGCCGCGGTGCGCGTGGTCGACTACACGCTCGGCGACACGGAGTTCCCGCTCAAGGGCGAGATCGGCATCGAGGGCGAGCACCACGTCATCGAGGACGGCGAGGTCACGTTCATCGGCACGTGGGCGGAGTTGCCCAGCCGCTTCTACCCGATGGGATCGGCGGTCGGCCGCATCGCCCGCGAGTACGTGCTGTACGAGAACAACCGCGCCTCGGCGGTCGAGCCGCTGTGGCAGGACGTGCGCGACTTCGAGGAGCTGATCAGTCCCTGGGCCGGCGCGTTCATCTTCTGGAAGCTGACCGGGGACGAGTCGGAGGTCGTGCAGGAGTCGCGGAAGGGGTTCGACGACTACGTCGACGAGATGGTGGCGAAGTTCATCACCGGCCAGGAGTCGTTCTCCGGCTGGGACGCGTACGTCGACACCGTCAACCGCATCGCCGGCGACGAGATCGACGCGGCGCTGGCCGTCTATCAGGGCTACTACGACGAGTTCCTGAAAGGCATGTAGCGGCCGGATCGACCCGGCTCGATCGGTATTCAGCGTCAGAGGGAGGGAGCGGAGCCGCGCTTCCTCCCTCTTGCCGTTCAGAGGAGCAAGATGGCACCGGTGACGGAATCGGCCTCGGTACCCACCTTGGCGGGGCGGGTGCGCCGTCTGGTCGCCTCGCAGGGCGAGTACCTGCTGATCATCTCGCCGGTGGTCGCCTACTACATCGTCTTCGCCTACCTGCCGATGTGGGGCTCGGTCATCGCCTTCAAGGACTTCGGCATCGGCGACACCATCGGCTCGGCGCCGTGGGTGGGCGTCGCGTGGTTCGTGGAGTTCTTCCGGTCCTTCTATTTCTGGCGGCTCATCCGCAACACGCTGCTGCTCAACGTCCTGATGCTGGTGTTCGGCTTTCCGGCGCCGATCCTGTTCGCGCTGGTCATCAACGAGCTGCGCGTGCGCTCGTTCAAGAGGTCGCTGCAGACAGTGAGCTATCTCCCGCACTTCGTGTCGACTGTGGTAGTCGTCGGCATGTTGTACAACTTCCTGAGCGTCAGCCACGGATGGGTCAACACCATGTTCGTGGAGCTGGGCATGGAGAAGATCAACTTCTTCCTGGAGTCCCGGTATTTCCGCTCGCTGTTCGTCGGCTCCGGCATCTGGCAGGGGTTCGGCTGGGGCTCGATCATCTTCATCGCCACCATCAGCTCGATCGATTCGGAGCTCTACGAGGCGGCGGTCATCGACGGCGCGACGCGCGTCCAGCAGATGCGGTTCGTCACCATCCCCGGGATCATGCCGACGATCGTGATCATCCTGATCTTCACGATCGGCAACATGATGAACGTCGGCTTCGAGAAGATCATCCTGATGTACACCCCCGCCACCTACGACGTGGCGGACGTGATCCAGACCTACGTCTATCGGCAGGGCCTGATCGAGCTCGAATACAGCTTCTCGGCCGCGGTGGGGCTGTTCAATTCCGTGATCAACTTCGCGCTGCTGGTGGGGGCCAACCAGCTCGCCCGGCGCATCGGCGACACCAGCCTGTGGTGACAGGAACCGGGTAGGGCGTCGTCGCGATGGCAATCAGAAACCGGGAGCCGGGCCTCGATATCGCCGTCTGGAGCATCGCCGTGGTAGCGCTGCTGGTCACCGGACTGCCGTTCCTGTACGTGCTGTTCCTGTCGGTCTCGACGCCGGAGGCGGTGTTCTTCAACCAGGTGCTGTTCCTGCCGGACCGCATCTACCTGCAGTCGTACGCGGACATCTTCGAGCGGGCGGCGATCGGGACGTACTACTTCAACACCGTCTTCATCGTCGCGGTCGGCACGGCGATCAACCTGGTGATGACCTGCCTGGCCGCCTATCCGCTGTCGCGCCGAGACTTCCGGTTCCGCCACCTGTTCATGGGCTTCATCGTGTTCACGATGTTCTTCCACGGCGGCATCATCCCCTTCTACATCGTCGTGCGCAGCCTGGGGATGGTGAACACGCGCTGGGCGCTGATCATCCCGTTCGCAGTGGCGGCGTGGCACATCATCATCACCCGCACCTACTTCCAGTCGGCGATACCGGACAGCCTGCACGAGTCGGCGCTGATCGACGGAGCCAGCAGGACCCGCATCCTGGTGAGCATCGTCGTGCCACTCGCCAAGCCCGTGATCGCCGTGATCGCCCTGTGGACGGCCGTCGGCTTCTGGAACACCTACTTCTGGGCGCTGGTGTTCATCTTCGACGCGGACAAGCAGCCGATCCAGATCTTCCTGGTCAAGCTCCTGATCCAGGGGCAGGGTGCGGAGCTCGGCCTGGGTCGCGCGCCCGGCATGCTCACCCGGAACTCCGGGGTGGCCGAGCAGATGAAGTACGTCGCCATCGTGGTGACCATTGCGCCGATCGTCGCCATCTACCCGTTCCTGCAGCGCTACTTCATCAAGGGCGTGATGATCGGCGCGCTCAAGGGGTGACGGTCAGCGGCAGCGCGGTCGCGGGCTCGAAGTCCGAGAAGCAGTAGCCGATCAGGTCGTGCAGCATGAGGGCGGCGACCGGGTCGGTGTCCGCGGAGGAGAGCAGGTCGAGGGTCACCACCACGACGCGGCCGGCCTTGAAGCGAAAGCGCGCGGCCAGCGCCGCCACTTCCCGCGGGACGGCTTCGCCCTGCAGCCGTCCGGGCGACCGGGAGCGCAGCCACTCGGAGTAGCAGCCGATCAGGATGTCGCCCTTCACGGACGGCTCCAGGTCTCCGATCATGCTGGCCAGCCGGGGCGAGGAGCCTGAGCCGCCGGGGAGGGTCTCCTGGCCCGGCGGCGCGGCCAGGACCTTGAGGAAGGTCCAGCCCAGCGGATTCTCGTACGGGATCGCGTCGAACAGGCCGTGGGCGGGGTTGATGTACGCCCAGAAGTTGCAGCCCGGCATCGTGCCCAGCGCGTAGCCGACGGTCCCGATCGAGATGCCCAGCTCGGGGGCGACCTGGGTGCCATCCCCGGCGAACAGCAGCACCGTTCCGCCGGCGCTCAGGTACTCGTCGACCCGTGCGTCGAAGGCGCCGGCGACGGTGACCGGGATGCCGGGATCGATGCCGTCGCGGGTCTCGTAGCCGGCGTCGTGCAGCTTCTGCCGGTCGGCGCGGTAGACGTTGATCCGGTGCGGGCGCGGCGCTCGCCTGCCGGTCTCCGGGTACAGGTAGAGGTCGACGTGGTTGGCCGATCGCACGCCGTTGCCGTCGAGCAACTCCACGATCAGGCGCGCCCGGGTTCCCCGCTCCACCGACGGCGCCGGGAACGTGATGCTGCCGATGGTCCGGACCCCCACCGACTCCATCGATACGCCGGTCACCTCGCCGTGGGGGTCGAAGCCGTCGAGCCGCCAGCGCACCGTGCAGCCCGCGATCGGGCGGGTGCCGTAGTGCGAAAGCAGCAGCTTCGCGCGCACCGTCTGTCCCGGCCAGTAGTTCAGCTCCTCCCAGTCGACGATCAGAAGATCCGGGCTGTTCAGCCGCGCGAGCTCGCCATGGAACGGACGCAGGCTCAGGTCGTAATCCAGGAGTCCGTGCACGTACGGCCCCATGTTGGAGAACATCGTGAACACGTAGCCGGTCACGTCCGGACCCTTCCTGATCTGCTCGACCTCGTCCTTGATGTCCGCGAACGCCGACCAGTCGTGCCGTTCGGCCAGGCCGGCGAAACCGCCGTACACCGCGTCCAGACCCCAGGCGCGGAACCGTTCCTCGTAGCCGTCGGCCATCCGCTCGCCCAGGGCGCCCCAGCCCAGGCCGGCCGAGCGCAGGATCGGCCACGGCGTGCGCCCGCCCCACCGCCGCCGGAACTTGTCCAGGTCCGGGAAATAGATGTAGCCGCCCAGCTCGCCGACCAGGAGCGGCTTGGGATCGGGGTCCGGCTGCGCGCTCTGTGCGCCGGGGATACGGCTGACGCGGTCGGCGCGCAGGGCGGGGTAGTGCTCGCGCGCGCGCCGGTAGTACTGCGGCCCGGAGAAGCCGTAGCGCATGAGCGAGCGCACCTCGCTCCGGTAGAACTCGCCGCCTGCGGTGTCCATGACCGGCCGGGTCGGGTCCAGCCGCTTCACCAGGTCGTGGGCGACGCGGACGATCTCGGCCCGTTCCTCCGGGGTGGTCGCCGCGCTCTCGTGCTCGGCCCGCTTGTCGTAAGCCGTGGGCATGGGCGCAAGGCCCTGCGCGGCGTTGAACAGCGTCCACATGAGCATGGAGGGATGGCCCCGGTCGCGGCGCACCCATCCCTCGACCAGGCGGCGCCAGCGGCGCACCGACGCTTCGGTGATCCGCCGGTAGCAGGGCGGCTGCCCGTACACCAGCAGCCCCAGCCGGTCGGCCCAGCGCAGGTAGCGGTGATCGTCGATCTGGTGACACTTGCGGATGCAGTTGAAGCCCATCCGCTTGGCCAGCAGCACCTCGTTCCTGATCTCGTCATCGGTGGGGGCGTGGTACTCGGGGAGGTAGATGTTCTTGTCGGGGATGTCCTGCGGGTCCATCGCGCCCATCAGGTAGATCGGCTGGCCGTTGAGGCGGATGTGGATGCCGTCGATGTCGATCGTGCGCATGCCGAACTCGCGGGAGACCGCATCGAGGGTGCGCTCGCCTTCCGTGAGAACGGCGTGCAGCCGGTAGAGCTGCGGATCCTCGACCGTCCACGGCTGCGGGTCGTCGATGGCGAGGGCGGTCGCGACCTCGATCGAGAACGGTTCGCCGGCGGCCGGCAGCACCAGCTCCTGCTCCGCGGTGTGCGCCGCGCCGTCCGGGCTGTCTGCCCGCAGGCTCAGCCGCACGGTCCGCGCCGTCTCGTGCGCGGGCGCGGTGATGCCGATGCTCAGGTCGGCCCGCCCGGCGTCCAGGTCGGGGGCGACGAACAGGTCGCAGAAGTGGGTGGTGCCGGTCACCTCCGCCCACACCGGCCGCCAGATGCCGCTCCGGTGAGAGCCGGAGGTCTCGTCCCCGGGAATCTCAAGCTGGTCCTCAGGCACCGAAGCCCGGACCGTGATCCGGTCGGGCCGGTCGAAGGAGACGAGGTGGGAGACGTCCATCGCGAACGGCAGATAGCCGTCCTCGTGAGTGCCGGCGAGTTGCCCGTTCACCCACACCGTGGCGTGGTAGTCGACCCCGGCGAAGACCAGGGCGATCCTCCGCCCCGCGTGCTCGGCAGAGACAGTGAGCTCCCGCTCGTACCACACCGGCCCCCGGTACTCGCGCAGATCGTCGAACACGAACTGCCAGGCGGCCGGCACCGGGCACGCGCGTCCCTGCACGCCGGTGCGGTGCCAGCTGTCGGCTTCGCCGCGGTCCTCTGGATCCGGCGAGAACCTCCACGTGCCGTCCAGTGAGAGCGTGACCTCGCGATCAAGCGGCACGTAGAACGGATTGGGCGGAGTGATCGGAGCCGTCATCGCCATCCTCATCGCGGTGCCCGTTTGAAGACCGTTACCAGATTCGGGTGATGGGGTAGGGGTCGAATGCCTGATCGACACTGACGATCGGGAGATTCTCGACGACTGCTTGGGCGATAAGCAGACGATCGAAGGGATCGCAGTGGTGCAACGGCAACGCCGCGACTTCGCTGGCATGGCGGTACGAGATGGCCAGTTGCTGTATGCCATGCTCCTCCAGCAGGTCGGCGAATTCGGGATAGAGCGGACGCGACATGGCGAGCTTGCCCAGGCCGAGCTTGGTTGCCATCTCCCACACGGACGCGACATTGCAAACGACGGTATTGTCGGTGTCCTCGACGGCGGCCTGGGCGCGAGGGGAGAGGTCTGGCGCGTTTTCGACGAACCAGAGCACGGTGTGCGTATCGAGCAGCAGCGTCACTACCGGTAGTCGGCGAAGTCGTCCAGTGGCGCGTCGAAGTCAGGAGCGATGTAGGTGAAGGTGCCTTTGGCGAAGCCGGCGCGCCGGGTACGAGCAGGCGGCGCGACGGGCCTGAGTTCCGCGATCCGCTTGCCACGGCGGGTCAGATAGAAGCTCTTGCCCTCAAGCACCTGATTCAGCAGCGCCGAAAGGTTGGTCTTGGCTTCCAGCGTGCCGATCTCCTCGACCTTCATCAGGAAGCAATATAGTCAGGATGGTCAGGTTGTGCATAGCCCATGCCCTTGGCCACCACCGTTCCTCGTCCGGGGACTACCTTGTGGACACTGGTCGCCGTCGCTGACAGCGATTATCATGATAATCGCCATGACCCCGGCCTGCGAGGGGCGAAGGAGCAACGAAGTTGCACGAACAACGAATCGACATCTACCAGGACGAGCAGGGGTTCTTCTCACTGAGACCCGCGAGGAACATCCAGGAGGCCCACCGCATTTGTCAAAGCGAGTTCATCGGGACCGTCTACTGCGATCTCGGGCACGTCCGCGAGCCGTTCGACGACACGCTGTTTCATGTCCTTGATGATGGGAGGCAGCAATCGTTCGAGGTCGGCGAACTGTTCGAGCGATCGTCGAAGCCGCCGAAGGGACTGCGGATCGGGATCGGTTCCAATCTGCCTCCGCCGCCAAATTACAGGGACGTGTGGGTTGCGCGGATCTTCGCATCAGCGTACTCGAGTTGGGGACTGGTCAGGGTCTGGGTGGCAGAATGGCCTGGGAGCGAGCGAGAGTGCGAACTACATATCAGGAAACGCTGCCGCCTTTCGGCCGACGAGCCGCTCCCGTCGGATGTCGCGATCCTGGCACCTCTGCTGAATTGATCTACCGCGCCAAGGGGCGCAGAAGGCCCACATGAGACGCATCGTTCCGGTCGGCCTGCTACTGATGGCTGCAGCGTCGAGCGTGGCGCAATTCGCGGCCGTGCCGGAGCCGGAGCCGTTCCCAGACCCGGAGGCGCTGGCCGTGCCGGCACCAGTCGAGCCGCGCTACCCGAACCCGCCGTTCGCGGGACCGGAGCAACTCGACGTGCCGCCTGCGGTGCCCGGCTACGCCGAGCCGCCGCGGCCGACTTGGCGACACCGGGGATTAGCAGTCATGGAGCCGATGCCGCCGCTGCCCGGCCGCTCGCACCACCCGTGGATGGGGCTAGCGACGCCCAGCTCTCCGGCGGTCCCCGGCGCACCGCCGTGGGGCGACCCCGCCGGGCCGTCGATCGAGCCTGCACCCCCGCCGAATCCAGGCTGACCCACTACCCGGGCCGATGCCTATCGTTCAATTGCAGCTCGTGATTCGAGATGACTCCGAACGGATCGCTCACGAGACGTTGCAGCGTCTGGCGGATGAGCTCGGCGAGTGCTTCCAGTCTGGGGCGGCGGCCACCTGGGTCAAAGTCGACTACATACCGTTCGAGCAGTATGCGGAGAACCGGGAGACGCTTCATGACGATGCAAGACCCACGCTGGTTCGTGTGTTGAAGTACAAGATTCCAGACCAAGAGCGACTCGCACAGGAAGCGAAGGAACTCGCATCGATTGTGGCAAACGTACTCCTGCGTCCCGAACGACACACGCACATCATCTACGAGCCTGATGGCAAGGGCCGGGTTGCTTTCGGCGGTCTCCTCGTCACGTAACGTCGGGCTGGGGCGACGGTCCCGACATGATCGACCCGGCAGACGCTGGAGATGTGCGAGTTGAGCGGGCCAAGATGCTGGCGCTGATGGTCATCCCATACCGGTGGCGGGCGCTCATGCCACGGACTCGGTGCTTTCCCGGATTACTCGCGGATGCCGCGCGGCAATGCGAAGGAGAGCGAGCGCCGGACCTTCAGGGCGTCGCCGGTTCTGCTCCCAGTTGCGAAGCGTATGAACGCTGATACCGACCGCCGCAGCGAACTGGACTTGTGAAAGTCCCACAAACCGGCGCAACGCCGCGACGTCCGCACCGGACTCGAACTGGCTACGCATGAGGCGTCTTCTAAGAGTTGCGGGTAGTGCGCTCGCAAACTGGTTTTCCGTGAGCTCCGGGGTCTCATTCACGTCCAACGTCGGTCGGCACTCTACCCGGTTCGGTGCCGCTCTTGCCAATCCGTGGGGGCGTGACTACGGTCGGCCTGGTGAGCAGGCGATGAAGCGGCTGGCGGGCAGGCGGGCGGTGGTCACCGGAGCCGGGCGCGGGCTGGGGTTGGCGGTGGCCGAGCTGTTCGCGCGCGAGGGGGCCACGGTCGTGCTTGCCGACGTGGACGAGGGCTCCGCCACGGCAGCGGCGGAGAGGCTCGCGGCTGCCGGCGGCGAAGCGGTCGCCGTGCGCGCGGACGTCACCTCGACGCGGGACGTGCAGGGGTTGATGGACGCGGCGGCCGAGTGCATGGGCGGTCTGGACGTGCTGGTGAACAACGCCGGGATCTCCAGTGCCGGTACGGTCACCGAAGTGGACGAAGCGCACTGGGAGCGAGTGCTGGCGGTCAACCTCACCGCTTCCTATCTGTGCTCCCGCTACGCGGTCCCGCACATGGAGCGGTCCGGCGGCGGTTCGATCGTCTGCATCGCTTCGGCCTCCGGCGTGACCGGTCAGAAGGGCCAGGTCGCCTACAACGTGTCCAAGCACGGCGTCATCGGCCTGGTCCGCTGCATGGCGCTGGACCATGCCGACGCCGGCATCCGGGTCAACGCCGTGTGCCCGGGGGTGATCAACACGCCGATGACCGACTCGCTCAGCGCCGAGCATCGCGCGAAGCTGGCGGGGTGGCATCCGCTCGGCCGCATTGCCGAGCCGGGCGAGGTGGCCCGCACCGTGCTGCACCTGGCATCCGACGAGTCGTCGTTCACCACCGGCGCGCTGTTCCTGGTGGACGGCGGTCTCACCGCGATGTAGAGCCGATCGGGTAGACTCGGCGTATGAAGGTACGGACATTCGACCACGTCGCGGTGACGGTCAGCGACACCAGGCGGGCGCTGGAATTCTACGTCGACAAGCTCGGGCTGCGGCTGGTGGAGAACCACCAGCTCGAAGGCGACAAGATCGACGAGGCGAACGGTCTCCGGGGTGCGCGCGCCCAGTCCACGCGGCTGGCCGCGCCCGACAGCCCCGACATCCTGATCGACCTGCTGGAGTACTACACGCCGCCGATCGAAGCGCACCAGCCGCCCATCGGGGCGGTCGGCTCGTGCCACTTCGCGCTGGTGGTCGACGATCTGCCCGGGGCGGTCGAGGAGCTCAGGGCGAAGGGAGTCCACTTCATCTCCGGTCCCGTCAATTTCGAGTTGACCGTGGGCTCGGTCAGCGTCTGCTTCTGCACCGACCCGGATGGCAACCACGTGGAGCTGATGGAGGAATACGAGCACTAACCGCGTGCGCTTCGACGCGGTTTCACCCGCGGGTCGGCGACGCCCGTGCGCATCAGCAGCCAGCCGAGCACGGCGAGGACCGCGCCGGCCACGAACACCGGGCGGAAACCCACCAAGTCGATGAGCCAGCCGCCCAGAATCGGCGCCACCAGGGCGGGGACGGCGAGCAGGGTGGTGGCGAGGGCCACGTAGGTCGGCACGCGGCCGCCGGCGCCCAGGTCCATGGCCAGGCTGGGCCGGGCCACCCTGAGCCCGAAATCGGAGACCGTCAGCAGGGCGAACGCCGCGTACATCCACCCGGCGCCGGGAGCCGCGACCATCACCACGCCGGCGGCGGCGCAGAGCAGCGCCGACATCTCGGCGGCGGAGCGGTGCCCGAAGCGGTCCCCCCACCAGCCGAGCAGCGGCGTGCCCACGGCCTGGCTGATCAGCGCCACCATCGTGAGGGTGGCCGCGAAGGCGTCGCTCACGCCGAACGCCTCTCGCCCGTACACGACGTAGAACGTCACTCCCAGCGCTCCCAGGATCACGAGCACCTGGCTGACCAGGAAGCGGGCGAAGTTGGCATCGCGCCGCAGCACGTCCGGCAGCTCCCGGAGATAGGAACCCAGGCGGGCTCGCGGACGGTCGGGGGGACGTTCCGGCTCGCGGTTGAGGGTCAGGAACGTCCAGGAAACCGCCTGGCCCGCGAACGCCAGCAGGAAGCACAGTCCGAACGAACGGGGAAAGGCAACGGTGTCCAGGATGTACCGGGCCAGCAGCGCGCCGGCGGCTCCCATCAGTCCGCCGAATGAACTGCCGAGCCCGAACATCAGCCCCTTGCGGTCGGCGTGGATGACGTTGGCCAGCATGGCGCGCCATGCCGGGCTGGCTACCCCGACGGCGCCCTGGGCCGCCAGCAGCATGGCGACCAGGAAGGCGTAGGAGAACCATGCCGGCGCTTCCGGCCACAGCAGGATACCCAGCCCCAGGATCAGCCACGGCACCCGCTCGAACACGCTGGCCTTCACGACCCACGGTTTCTTGCGTCCCAGCGCTTCCGCGCGCGCGGCCATGAAGAGCTGCGGCCCGTGTGACGCGACCACGTAGGCTGCCGGGATGAGGCCGATCAGGACGCGCGAGTCGGTCAGGTAGCTGGCGTAGAGCGGCAGGATCGTCGAGATGAAGACGAAGCTGCCCGCCAGGTTGACGAACGCCAGGTCGCCGACGTTGACCCAGAAGTTCCAGCCCTGATCGCGGCGAATGGCCCTCCGGTACGCCTCTTCGTCGTACTGCACAGCGTGAACGTATCAGACGTGAGGAGCCGTCACGAGTCATTGTGAGTCGAAACGACTTGCCAGGAAGTCATCGGTCTCCGTAGGCTTGCGATCATGAAGCAATTGACGGTTCGCAATCTCGGACCGGAGCTCGAACGACGGCTTCGCGAGGTCGCGATGCGTCGCGATACGTCGTTGAACAAGGCTGCCGTCTACCTGATGCGCAGAGGTGCTGGCCTGGGCGGTGCCGGCGGGGAGCAGCCCACCGTCGGTGACTCCCTCAGCGAGTTCCGTGGCACTTGGTCCAAGGAGGACGAACAAGCGGTGCTCGATGCGGTGGCGGACCTCGATCGGATGGACGACGAGTTCTGGCGATGAGGCTCATGCTCGACACGAACGCCTACACCGGGTATCTGCGCTCTGAACCGGCGGTCACGGACAGGGTCGACTCGGCGGCACGCATCCTTCTGCCGGCGGCGGTCGTGGGCGAGTTGATCTACGGCTTCCGGCACGGCACGCGGTACGGAGAGAACCTCGATCAGCTTGAACGCTTTCTTGCCAAGCCGTTCGTGGCGTTCGTCCCGGTCACGTTCGAAACCTGCAGTCGATTCGGCTCGGTAGCCGCCGAGTTGAGACGGGCGGGAACGCCGATTCCCGTCAACGACGTCTGGGTCGCCGCTCACGCCTTGCAGACGGGCGCGTCGCTGCTTACGTACGACGCTCACTTCGAGCGAGTCGCCGGCTTGTCGATGGTGTACCTCGGCGGCTGAGAGGATGCCAAGGTACGCCTCTTCGTATTGCGCGGCGGCTATCTCCGGAAGTCCCCGATCGCGAGCCGACGTTCTACCGTGACTTGACTCTCGAACAGGTGCGGAGGCACCCGGTCAGTCTGTCCGTTCTCGAAGGCCGAGGAGGTGGAAGCCGGCTGGCACCTGCCGCCGGCAAAGACCGAGCCCTCACCGCAGTCGGCGCCCGCGGTTCTGAGCGCCGCGATGACGACCGGATCCTGCGCGTAATCCAGCGGCGTCCGGCCGTTGTCGTCCCGCGCATTCACGTCGGCGCCCGCAGCGATCAGCGCCCCGACGACGACAGGCTCCTCATTGAAGATCGTCGCACTGTGAAGCGGAGTGCGGCCATCGAGATCCCGCGCATTCACGTCCGCGCCGGCACCCAGGAGCGCTTCGGTGATGCCTTCGATGAGCTTTTCTCGCCCGTCGTCCTGGTAGATCGCCATGCTGTGCAGCGGGGTGCCGCCGAAGTCGTTGCGCGCGTGCACGTCCGCGCCGGCAGCGATCAACACCGCGACGGCCTTGGAGTCCCGGTTGATCGCGGCGGCGTTGTGCAGCGGGGTGCCGCCGAAGTCGCTGCGCGCGTCGAGGTCCGCGCCCAGCGCGGCCAGCGTTGCGATGACGGCCGGGTTCCTGTTGAGCGAGGCTGCCGAGTGCAGCGGCGTGGACCCTCCGTCGTTGCGCGCGCCCAGATCCGCGCCGGCCATGACGAGCACGACGATGACGGCGGGATTCCGGCCGATCGACGCCGCGATGTGCAGCGGAGTCCCGCCGTTGTCGTGCCGGGCGTCGAGGTCCGCCCCGGCGTCGATCAGGGCTTGCACGACATCCGGGTCCCGGTTCAGCCCAGCCCCTGAATGCAGCGGCGTGTCGCCGAATCGGTTGCGCGCCTCGAGGTCTGCGCCGGCCTCCACCAGGGCGGCGATGACGGCCGGGTTCGCCGTGAACGAAGCGGCGACATGCAGCGGGGTGCCGCGCCGGAAGTGCCGGGCGTCGAGGTTCGCGCCGGCCTCCACCAGGGCGGTAGTCATGGCGGGATTCGCATTGAACCGGGCAGCCATATGCAGCGGCGTGAACCGCTCCGGATTCTGGACCTCCAGGTCGGATCCGGCGTCGATCAGGGCGATGGCGACGGCCGGATTCTCGTTCCCCGCGGCCGCGGCATGAAGCGGGACGCTTCCGTTCTGGTTGCGCGCCTCCTGGTTCGCGCCTGCTTCCAGGAGCAAGCCGACGACGCTCGGGTCGTCGTTGTGACGAGCCGCGAGGTGCAGCGGCGTATCGCCTTCGCCGTTGCGGGCTTGCGGGTCCGCACCGGCTTCCAGCAGCACCGTGGCGACGGCCGGATCGTCGTGGTAGCGAACTGCGAGGTGCAGCGGCGTATTGGCCTCTTCGTCCCGAGCGTCCACGCCGGATCCCTGCTTCAGGCATGCCGCGACCCGGTCGACGGCGGCGGTCTCGAAGAACGCGCTCGTGGCCCAGTCGTCGCAGTCGGCTTTCCTCGGGCTCATGCCGGAACAGCCGGTCAGCGCCAGGACTGCCAGGGCGAGAAGGGCGACGACTTGGCGCCGGAGCCCGGTGAGACGAGCCCGGGGCCGCCCCGGAGCCGGAAGCGTGGAACCTGACATCACAGCGCCTCCCTTCGTCACGTGGGTACGGCCTGCGATGCGATCATGGAAGCCTTCCACCGGGGGCCGTGCCGAAGTCACGATATCCGCTTTCGGGATCGAGGGCGAGCAGCGGAATTCTCGTTCTTGGAGGTCCCTTCCCGGTACGTTCGCAACATCGCGGTGAGGCCCCCGTCGACCAGGAACAGCGCGCCGGTGGTGAACGACGATTCGTCGGACGCCAGGTGCAGCACGGTCTGCGCCACTTCCGCCGGATCCGCCACGCGACCGAGCGGATTGCGCGTGGCCAGATCGGCACGCTGCTCGGCGCCGAGCTCCCGGAGCGCCGGCGTGTCCATCGCTCCCGGACACACCGCGTTGACGCGAATGCCGGCGTCGGCGTGGTCCAGGGCCATACAGCGCACCAGCCCGATGAGGCCGTGCTTGGACACGTTGTAGGCGACCTGATCCCTCTTGCCGACCACCCCCGCCGAGGAAGAGATGCACACCATCGATCCGCCGCCGGACCGTTCCATGTGCGGAATCGCGTAGCGCGAGCACAGAAAGACACCGGTGAGGTTGACCCGCAGCACCCGGTTCCAGTGCGCTTCGTCGACCTCGGTCACGCTGCCGGCGCTGACGATGCCGGCGTTGTTCACCAGCACGTCCAGTCCGCCCAGGCGCTCGGCCGTCCCGGCCATCAGCGCCTGCACGTCCGAAGCCGCGGCGACGTCCGCCCGCATCCCGATCGCCGTGCCGCCGGCGGCTTCGAGCCGGTTCGCCGCTGCCGTGACGGCGCCCTCGTCCAGGTCGGCCAGGACGACCGCCGCTCCCTCGCTCACGAACAGCTCGGCCACCGCCAGACCAAGCCCTCGCCCCGCTCCGGTGACCACCGTGCGCTTGCCCGCCAGGCGGCTCATCCCCGGCTTGTCTCCCCGTGCTCCTCAATCGCCCGCGCCACCGCCTCCACCCCTGCCATTATCGTGGCCCCTCCGCGGACGTTCAAAGGCTGCCGGGCCACGTACGACGGCGGCCTGCGGTACGCTCCGATCCATGAGCGCGGAGCTCACCGCCAGCCTGGTCAGTTTTCGATTCTGCGCCGATCCGGCGATCAACCTGGACCGGCACGGCGCGTGGCTGAACACGCTGGTGAATGGCGCCGATACCAGGCCTGACCTCGTCCTCTTTCCGGAGTTCTCGCTGACCGGCTGGACCTACGATCCTGACGCCGCGCTCGAATTGGATTCGCCGCTGGTAGGCCGCGCGATCGGTCTGGCGTCGGAGTTCGCCACCGTGGTCGGGTTCGGTCTGGTCGAGCGCCGCGGCGGCGTGCGCTGCAACAGCTTCGTGGTCGCCGGCCCGGACGGCGTCGCCGGCGTGATGCGCAAGATCAACCTGACCCCGGCCGAGTGCCGGCACTTTCACCCGGGCAGCGAGGTGCCGGTGATCGAGGTATCTTCCGGAAGGCTGGCCGGCCTGCGGCTGGGCGTCGCCATCTGCGCGGACGCCACGCGCTTCGAGATGATCCACCTGCTGTCGCTGCGCGGGGCCGAGGTGATCCTGGCGCCGCACGCCAATTCGCTTGGGTCCTACGGCGGCAACCGCGACGGCTGGCTCCGCTGGCGCCGGGAACGCTGGCCGCTGTTCGCCCGCGACTGCGCGGTGACGATCGCCGGGGTGAGCTGTGCGGGCCGGCCGGCCCCGGAGATGCCCGCGGTCGACGACGCCGGCGACGAGCGGGCGCAGCGCTTCTGCGGAGGCGCCATGATCGTGGACTGCGACGGAACGGCCCGCTGCGTGCTGGATGGCGCCGGCAACGAGGAGGCGGCCGTGACCGGGACCATCGACGTGACCGCGCTGCGGCAGGCACGCCGGAAGCACTCGCTGCTCAACTCGTTCCAGGCTGCCATCGTCTACAACCGCCCGGACGGCTGGCGGCACGGCAACCCGCCCGCTCACTCCGGCAGATACAGGTAGAGGGCGTCGACTTCCGCGGGGCGCGGAGCGGTGTCCGCAAGCGCCCGGTACGGCTTGCTGACGATCCCGGCGCGGCCGTCCAGCTCGATGACCTGCGCCTCGTGGGTGCCGATGCCGGAGTCGATCACGACCTCCTCCATCCGGTCTCCGCGGCTCAGAAAGACCAACTGCGCCGGCGGGTGCGGGAGGGTCCAGTCTCCGCGCCCCATCTCGCCCACGTAGAGGTCCGGGCGCCCGTCGCCGTCGAAATCGGCCACCTGCAGCGTGTGCGCGTCCAGCAGCCGGTCGTGCAACACCTCGTCTTCCCACACGTCCTCGACGTCCGCCCCCGGCCGGAACAGCGCCAGGCGTCCGTAGGTGCGGCCGATGTCCAGCGCCACCTCGGCGACCGCGATCTCCGGCCGCCCGTCACCGTCGAAGTCGGCGGCGACCACCCGCACGCCGCCGTAGTCGCGGGTATAGACGTGCCGTTCCCACTCGCCGTTCGGCAGCAGGCGATACCACGAGCAGCCGGCGATGAGCTCCAGCCGGCCGTCGCCGTCGACGTCGGCGGCCGCGAGCGCCTGCTCGTCCACGCCGGTGACGACGGGCCGAACGCCGGGCCACGGGGTCGTGGACGGATCGTCCGGCAACGGGACGGTAAAGAGCGTCTCCGCGTCCTGGTTCCAGACGTAGAGCTCCAGCCGGCCGTCGCCGTCGATGTCCGCCAGCAGCAGGTCGTGGGTGCGGGGCGCGGGCAGCGGGAACGCTTCCCGGCGCACCCACCGCCGGGTCGGATCGTCCGGGCACTCCCACCAGAAGACGCTGCTGCCGCGGTCGCTGGTGGCGCCGATCAGGTCCAGCCGGCCGCTGCCGGTCAGGTCCACCAGCGCGCCGCCGACGCTGATGCTCGGGAAGGTGTCGTCGATCAGGTGCGGCTGCCAGGTGCCGCCTTCCGTTCGACCGAACCAGTGGAGCTGTTCCGGATTGCGGGTCGAGACGATGAACTCCTGCACACCGTCGGCGTCCAGATCGCCGACCAGGCACGACATGCGCTCGGCGGGACCGCCCTGGTAGATGGTGTGGCGGCGGAACGCGGGAACTTCGGCCATCCGGTCACTCCTTGATGGCGCCGGCGGCGATGCCGGACATGATCTTCTCCTGCAGGAGGATGTAGAGGATGATCGACGGCACCACGTAGATCACCAGGGCGGCGAACATCGCCGAGAAATCGAACGTGAACTGCTGCATGAAGTAGCGCATCGCCAGGGGCAGGGTGCGGTTGTGCTCGGAGGAGGTCAGCAGCAGCGCGTACAGCAGCTCGTTCCACGATCCCAGGAAGGTGAGCACCGCCGAGCTGACCAGCGCCGGCTGCGTCAGCGGAAGCATGATCCGCCAGAAGGCGCGCGGCACGCTGGCCCCCTCCATATAGGCGGACTCCTCCATCTCGTAGGGCAGGTGCATCATGTAGCTGCGCAGCACGAACAGGCACAGCGGCATGGAGAATCCGGTGTACACCAGGATCAGCGCTGCCTTGGTGTCGTAGAGCCCGAGCCGCAGCACCACCTCGTACACCGGCTGCACCATCGTGTTGACCGGGATCAGGATCGACGAGATCAGCAGCGTGAACACGAGAGTGCGCAGGCGGAAGCGGAAGCGGGACAGGGCGTAGGCCGCAAGCGAGTAGATCAGCAGCGAGATGGTGGTCGTGCAGACGGCGACGATCAGCGAGGTGACGAACTTGAGGTCGAGGCGCGCGAAGCGGAACGCGGTGGCGTAGCCCTTGAGCGACGGCTGCGCCGGCAGGTTGAGCGCCGAGGACAGGATCTCGGCGTTGGTCTCCAGGGACGAGATCACCACCCACACCAGCGGCAGCACGGAGATGGCGATCACGAAGCCCATGACCGCGTAGCGGAACAGCGCCGCCGCCCCGGCGGCAAACCGCTCGTGCGGCGTGCGCAGGCCGACCTGCTCGGCCGCCCGGCTACTCACGGTAGCTCCGGCCCAGGCGGAACAGCCACTGCACCAGCAGGACCGCCACCATGCCCATGACCAGCAGCACCACCGCCAGCGCGTTGGCGTAGCCGTACTCCTGGCTGTTGAGCAGGCGGTTCACCATGATCACGGAGATGTTCTGGGTGCGGTTGCCGGGACCGCCGCCGGTGGTGAGGAAGATGATCTCGAACGCCTTCAGCACCGCGGTGACGGCGATCACGATGCCGGTGCCGACGATCGGCCGGATCAGAGGCAGGTGGATGTAGAGGTCGACCTGCAGCGGGCTGGCGCCGTCGATGCGCGCCGAGTCGCCCAGCGAGTCCGGGATCGCCATCAGCTCCGACATCGTGATCAGGGTGATCACGGCGGCGAAGAACAGCCAGATCATGGTCACCGCCGTGAACGCGCTGCCGGGCTCGTACAGCCAGTTGCGGTTGAAGTCCCGGAACCCGAGAAGCTGGATCAACCCGTTGAGGATGCCGGCGTCGGGCAGGTAGATGAAGATGAACAGCATGGACAGCGCCGTCCATCCCAGGACGTTCGGGATCATGAAGACGGCGCGGGTGAAGCGCCAGCCGCGCGGCCGCTTGAACAGCACCAGCGCCACCAGCACGCCGAACGGCACGTGGATGAACGCCGCCGCCAGCACCCACTTGATGCTGTTGACGAACGCCGCCTGGAACTTGGCGCTGGTCGCCAGGCGCAGGTAGTTGTCGAGTCCGATGAACTGCGGCGCCTGCACCCCGTTCCACTTGGTGAAGCTGGTGGTCACCGCCGTCACCAGCGGACCCAGGTAGACCAGCAGGAACATCGCCAGCGCCGGCAGCAGGAACAGGACGATCCACAGGCGTCCGGGCTTGATCATCGGTTGCTCATGGGCGGGCAGGCAGGCGCGCCCGGTACCTTCAGGAGGTACCGGGCGCCGTCACGCCCCGCGGCGGGAGTCTACAGCGATTCCAGGTACTCCTTGGCCGATGCGGCCAGCATGGCCGCGTACTCCTCCGCCGTGATCTCGCCGTACAGCAGCGCGGGGAGCTGATTGACGATCGTCTCGTTCTGGTTGATCGGATCCCACTGCGCCTGGAACCAGGGAATGGTCAGCTCGACCCCCTCGACCGCGTTGAAGTACTCGAGATTCACCGGCCCGAGCCCGGCCTTCTCGTCTTCGTTCAGCGACACCAGGTGGGTCATGTGGCCGAGCGCGATCGCCTGCTGGGCGATGTTGTCGCGGGTGGCCAGGAACTTGATCCACTCCACCGCGCCCTCGCGCACCGGCAGGTCGTGGTCCATCGACACGCCGCGGCCGTACTCGCGGCCCAGGTTGGAGATCATCATGTCGTTCGGGAAGCGGGCGTAGCCGACCTTGTCCTCGAAGCCCTCGGGCGAGTACTGCGTGTCGCTGAAGCTGGCGATCATCCACGGTCCGTTGGCGATCATCGCCGTGTCGGAGGCCGAGAAGTGGTTGGCCGCCAGCGCATAGGTGCCGCCGATCGCGTCCGCGGTGGTGTACTCGTACAGGCGTTCGACCATCCGCACCGCGTCGACGTAGATCTCCGAGGTGAACTCGTCGGTCGGGTAGCGGATGTCCATGAAGTCCCGACCCTCCTGGGTGCGGCCCAGGTAGGTGGTGAGCAGCAGGTTGGTGATCCAGCCGGTCTCCGTGGTGTGCATCGACAGGGGCGTGAAGCCGGCCGCCTGGAGCGATTCGCACGCCGCGAAGAAGTCGTCCCAAGTCGTGGGGAAGGCGTCGATGCCGGCCTCGGCGAACATCTCCTTGTTGTAGTAGATGCCGATGTAGGACGTGCCGGTCGAGGGGGAGGTGAACATCCTGCCCTCGGCGTCGGTGTTGAACTCGACGCTCTCCGGGAACGCCACCTTCTGCCACTCCGGGTCGGCGTCGAAGTAGGGCCGCTGGTCCATCAGCCGGCCGTCGCGCATCAGCGCCTCGGCGAATGCCGCCTCCGGGCCGAGATTGGTGACCACCGCCGGCAGGTTGCGCGCCGAGTTCAGCGCCTTCAGCTTCTGCCGGATCTCGACCGCCATGCCTGGCACCCACTCGATGTCCAGCTCGTAGCGGCCGTCGTACTGCTCGTTGAACGCGTCGATGAAGCCGCGATACATCACGGTGTTGGCGTCGTTGCCGCCCTCCCGGAACAGCATCGGGATCTTGATCTCTTCGGCCGCAGCCGTCTCTCCCTCGGCACTGGCGAAGGCGGTCGGCGCCGCCAGCAGGGCCGCCAGCGCGGCGATCAGCGTGAGCGCGGCGCGGGTCTTCGTTCGATGCATGTCTACAGTGACCTCCGTAGTGAGTCGTGGATTCCGCCGCGACGATGCCCGCCGGGGGAGGCGAGGTCAAGCCTGCCGGCTTGCCCGCGGGCTGACAGAGCGCTGTGGCTCGGATAGGGTCTGGCGAGGAACGTGATGACCGACGGCTTCCGAAGACTGACCGCCGAGCAGGTGAGTGCCTTTCACACCCACGGCTACGTCAAGCTGGGACCGTTGCTGGATGACGCCACGGTCGAGCTGCTGCGCCGCGAGTACGACCGCGAGTTCGCGCTGGCCCGCTCCGGCGCCGCCTCGTTCCGCAACCTGGCCATCGACGACACCGACGACGTGGCGGCCAAGAACGAGGCGGAGGAGCAGATGCTGCAGATCATGCAGATGTGCGAGCGCAACCTGCACTTCCGCCGCATGCTCTACCACGAGCCGATCCTAGACTGCATCGAGGACCTGATCGGCCCCAACATCCAGCTCTTCCACGACCAGGCGCTGTACAAGCCGGCGCACCACGGCGGACCGGTGTTCTGGCACCAGGACAACGCCTACTGGCAGTGCGTGCCGGCCAACCTGGTGAGTTGCTGGATGACGCTCGACGACGTCACCGTCGACAACGGCGCGATGCAGGTGATCCCCGGCTCCCACGTGCAGGCGCTGGAGCACGACCGCTCGGCGTCAACCAACGCGCTGCTGGACAGCGCCGATCAGGTGGACGCCTCACAGGCGGTGGCGATCGAGTTGCCCGCCGGCGGCGCCATGCTGCACCACTGCCAGACCTTCCACTACACCGCGCCCAACAACACCGCGCGCGAGCGGCGCGCGTTCATCATCCACTTCATGACGCCCGGCACCACGTCACGCCGCACCGGCGAGCATCTCGCGGTCTCGTTCGCTCGCCCGATGTTGCGCATGCGGGTCTGAGGGCATGCGGGTATGAGCCGCGCTCAGTAGCGGTGATCGACGCTGCCGAACAGCGTCGGCTTGTCCCAGCTCGCGCCGCCGCGCTCGACCCAACCCGCCACGGCGGCGATCAGCTCGCGGACGCCGTCGCGCGGCTCGCCGAACCTCGTGCGGCACAGGCTGTCGTCGATCAGCGGCGCCGTGCCGCCCTCGCCGCCGGCCAGCTCCGGCTCGCGCCCGAGCGCAGACCCCAGGGTGGACACGATCCCGGCGACCCGGTGGCCGGGACCGGACACGTTGACCGTCCAGGGCGGATTGGCGCAGTGCTCCAGGCAGCGCAAGGCGACGTCGACGGCATCGCGCTGCGAGATGAGGTTGACCGCCGGCACCGCAAGCGAGACCGGCGCGCCGCGGTGGACCATGTCGGCCAGGTCGCGCAGCACGCCGTAGCACAGGTGCTGCGCGTAGCTGAGGCGGTAGTTGCAGATGCGCTGCCCGCCGTGCCGGGCCGCGGTGGTGGCGAAGGAAGCCTCGCGCGCCACGATCGACCAGCCGTACACGCCGTGCGGCTGCACCTCCGCGTCCTCGCGGCTGCCGCCGGCAAGGGGCGGTCCGACGCTGGCTCCGCGGCCCGCTCCGGCCGGCTCGCCAAGCGCGTACTCGACCCCGGCATACGGGTTGGTCGATGAGAACACGACGATGTTCGCGTCGCTGAACCGTTCCCCCACCAGGTAGGGAACGATCGAGTTGACGTGGAACGCGCGCCGCCAGTCGGTGCCGCTGCCGAACTTGAAGCCGAGCATGTAGACGACCTGGCGGGAGTCGGGCAGCGCGTCCAGGAAGCGGGGGTCGGTCAGGTCGCCGCGGATGCAGCGGATGCGGTCCGCCTCCAGCGCCGCGCGGGTGGCGTCGTCGCTGAAGGTCGACGCGACGACCACCTCGCGCTCGACGCCTGCCTGCCGGTCGGCCCGCCGCAGCGTCGCCGCCAGTTCCGGTCCCATCTTGCCGCTGCCGCCCAGGACCAGCACCGGCCCGTCGATCCGCGCCGCTGCTTCGATCAGCGCCGGCGACGGCTCGGTCATGAACCGTTGCAGCGATCGGTCGTCGTGGACTTCGGCGAGCGTCATGGGCACCTCCTCGATGTGGCAGGCCGATACTCGTACGCATCCGGGCGCCGCGTCATCGCCGCCGGCGCAGGCGCTGCCGGGATCGTCAGCCGGAACCTGCGAGCCTGGGCACCGCCGCGTAGAGCTGCCGGGTGTACGAGTGCTGCGGGCCGGCCGCCAGTTCCTGCGCCGTGGCCTCCTCCACCAGGCGTCCGCCCTGCATCACGCCGACGCGGTCGCAGAAGTAGGTGACGACGGCCAGGTCGTGGGAGATGAACAGCAGGGTCAGACCCAGGTCGCGGCGCAGCGTCTGCAGCAGGTCCAGGATCTGGCTGCGTACCGACACGTCGAGGGCGGAGACGATCTCGTCGCAGATGAGCGTCTCCGGCCGGACGATCAGCGCGCGTGCGATGGCGACGCGCTGGCGCTGGCCGCCGGAGAAGTCGGGCGGGCGGCGACTCAGGTGGCGGGCGGCCAACCCCACGGCCTCCAGGGCGGCCAGGGCGCGCTCGCGTCCGTCGTCGACGCCGCGCCAATCGGAGGTGTAGCGCAGCCCGGCCAGCAGGATCGATTCCACCCGCATGCGCGGGTTGAGGGAGCGGGCAGGGTCCTGGAACACGTACGCCAGACGGGTGCGGAGGTCGCGCCGCGCACGGGCCGTCGACCTGCTGACCTGGTGCACGACCCCGGCGCGGTCGCGGTAGGTGATGGAGCCGCTGTCGGGCCGGTACATGCCCACCGCAAGGCGAGCGGTGGTGGTCTTGCCGCTGCCCGATTCGCCCACCAGGCCGTAGGTCTCGCCGTCGTCGATGCGAAAGCTCACCTCCCGGACCGCCTGCACGTGCCGCCTGGCGGCCGCGAAGTAGCCGGCCTTCAGGGCGAACCGCTTGCTGACGGCGTCCAGCGTCAGCATTCGTCCAGCGTCAGCATCGGGCCTCTTCCCGCGGCCCGGCGACGACGGCGCCCGGCTTGACCCCCGGCAGCACGCAGCGGTGGCGGAGCGTGAAATCGACGGCGATGTCCGGCCCTTCCGCCCGTTCGTCGACCAGCGGCGGTATGGCGCGGGCGCAGCGCGCTTCGGCCAGCGCGCAGCGCGGCGCGAACGGACAGCCCGGCTCCGGATGCAGGGGATCGGGCACGGTGCCGGGGATGGTGCGCAGCGGCCGGTCGGTGTAGTGCACGCCCAGCTCCAGGTGGGCCTCCAGCAGCGCGCGGGTGTAGGGATGGCGCGGCTCGCTCATCACCAGCGCCGCCGGACCCTGCTCCATCACCAGGCCGCCGTACATCACCAGGATGCGGTCGGCCACCTGGCTGACCAGCGCCAAGTCGTGGCTGATGAACAGGATGGCCAGCCCGCGCGCGGCGCGCAGCCGCAGCAGGAGCTCCACCACCTGCGCCTGCACCGTCACGTCCAGGGCGGTGGTCGGCTCGTCGGCGATCAGCAGCTCCGGGCCCGCCGCCAGCGCGTGGGCGATCATCACCCGCTGCAACATGCCGCCGGAGAACTGGTGCGGGAAGCTGCCGAGCCGGCGCGCCGCGTCGGCGATCCCCACCTCTTCCAGGAGCCGGACCGAGTGGTCGCGCACCGCCTCGTCCTGCAGGTCCGGGGCGTGGGCGCGCAGCGTCTCGGCCAGCGAGCGCTCGATGGAGTAGATCGGGTCGAACGATCGCGCCGGTTCCTGGAAGATCATCCCCACGTGGCCGCCGCGCAGGCGCCGCAGGTCCGCCGGGCGCATGGCGGTCACGTCCTCGCCGCGGAAGCGCAGCCGGCCGGCCGCCGCGCGGGCGTGCGGCGGCAGCAGGCGCACCAGGGCCAGCGCGGTGACGCTCTTGCCCGAACCGCTCTCGCCGACCACGCCCAGGACCTCGCCGCCGTGGATCTCCAGGTCGACGCCGCGCACCGCCTGCAGCGGCCCGCGGTCGGTGGCGAAGGTCACGGTCAGCCCGGCTGCCTCGCAGAGCGGGAACCCCGCGCGGTCAGCCACGAGCCGGCTCCCGGTGGTAGGGGTCCAGCACGTCGCGCAGCAGGTCTCCCAGGAAGCTGAACGACAGGGTGGTGATCAGGAGCGCCAGACCGGGGTAGAGGAACCACGGAAAGCTGCGCAGGTTGCCCAAAGAGGTGACGTTGCGGTCCAGCATGGAGCCCCAGCTCACCGCCGGATCGGAGATGCCCAACGCCAGGTAGGAGAGCGCCGTCTCCGCCAGGATGAAGCCGGGAATGCCCAGGGCGACGCTGACGATCAGGATCGACGCCATCTGCGGGATGATCTGCCTGACGATGATCACCAGCGGCGGGATGCCCTGCAGCCGGGCCGCGGCCACGAAGTCCTCGGTCCTGATGCTGAGCACCATGCCGCGTATCAGCCGCGCGGTGCCGGGCCAGCCGACGAACGCCAGGATCAGGGTGATGACCACGAACGACTGCCCGGAGTCCATCTTGTAGGACAGCACGGAACGCAGGAACAGGATCATGTAGAGGCCGGGGATGAGGATGAAGAACTCCGACAGGCGCATGATGATCCAGTCGGTGGCGCCACCGTAGTAGCCGGCCAGCCCGCCCAGGACGATCGCCAGCGTCAGCGAGATCGAGATTGCGATGAAGCCGACGGTCAGGGAGATGCGGGAGCCGTAGAGAATGCGCGACAGTATGTCGCGGCCCAGGTGGTCGGATCCCAGCAGGAACACCGGGTAGGCCTGCCGGCCGTTCCGCCACAGCTCGCCGCCGCCTTCGTCGTCCACGTACGGCGCGACGGTGCCGAACAGGTGCACCCGCATCGGCAGCAGTCCCAACAGCCGGTATTCCGGTCCCCGCACCAGCAGCCGCACACGGTAGTGCTCGCCGCGGATGCGCGCATAACGCCGGGTCACGTCGTCTACCAGGGCGCGGCGCTGGACCTGCGGGCCGAAGCCCAGCTCGGGCGAGTACCAGTCGATCGAAGGCCGGTGGTGGGTGTGGAACCGGAACGTCGTGGTCGGTTCGTAGGGCGCCAGGAACTCCGCGAGCAGCATCGCTCCGTACAGCAGGATCAGCACCACCACCGCCGCGGCGGCCACCGGGCGCGCGCGCAGCCGTTGCAGGAATACGCTGCGCCGCCGCTGCGCCGGCACGGGCTCAGTCATCCCGGCTGCCCGAGAAGCGGATGCGCGGATCGACCACCGCCAGCAGCACGTCGGCGGCGATCATCCCCAGCAGGATCAGGAAACTGGTGAACATGATCACGGCCAGTACCAGGTTGATGTCCTCCTGGCGCACCGCCTCGTACAGCAGCCGGCCGATGCCGGGATAGGAGAAGATGATCTCCAGGATCAGCGATCCCGAGATCAGCGACGCGAACAGGTCGGCGCTGCTGGTGATGTAGGGATTGAGGGTGTTGCGGAACGCGTGCACGACGAACACGCGCCGCTCGCTGACGCCGCGCGAGCGCAGCGCGGTCACGTACGGCTGGCCGAGCTGGTCCAGCATGGTGGCGCGGACGTAGCGCATGGTGCCGCCGACGCCGCCCAGGAACGCTGCCAGCAGCGGCATGGCGATGTGGTGCAGGTAGCTGAAGGAGAAGCGCAGGGGGGCCTCCCGGAACGGGAAGTCGGGGTAGGCCGTGATCGGGAACCAGCCGCTCACGAACGCGAAGAGCTGCAGCAGGATGAGCAGCAGGATGGCCGGGAAGGCGTGCAGCACCAGCGCCACGAAGGTCGCCGCCAGGTCCGTGCGGGTGCCGGTCTTGGAGGAGAAGTAGAGGGCCGCCGCGAACGACAGCACGGTGATGAACACCAGCTCGATCAGGTTGAGGATCAGCGAGTTGATCAGCCGCGAGCGGACAAGGAACAGGATCGGCGCGCGCGAGATCAGCGACCGCCCCAGGTCGCGCTCCACCACCACCTGGTAGAGCCAGCGTGCGTACTGGGCATAGAACGGCAGGTCCAGACCGAGGCGCGCCTTGGCCGCGGCGATCTGCTCGTCGGTGTAGACGTTGTCCACCTGCCGGTCGGCGGAGATCAGCATCTGGCTCCGGACGTAGTTCTCGACCATGTCGCCGGGCGCCAGCTTCATCAGAGCGAACACCGCCAGGCCGAGCAGCAGCAGGAGGACCACCATCGACGCCAGGCGGGTGGCCAGGAACCGGAGCAGCGGGCGGCGGCCGCGCGGCCGCCGCGCAGCCGCCGGGGACGCCGTCGCGTCCGGTGCGGGACTACGGTCGGGCTCGGCCATCCGCACCGGCGCTTTCGCGGAGCGGCATCCGGGCTATTCGCCGTCGGGCAGGTACAGGTACGTCGAGTCGAGTCCGTTCAGGGTGTCGTAGAACACGTTGCCCCACTTGTTGCGCACCGCCACGAAGCGGAACGGATAGACGATGTACATCTTCGGCACCTGGTCGAGCAGGATGCGCTGGTACTCGTCGTAGATCGCCTTCGCCGCCTCCTTGTCGATCGTGAAGCGGCCCTCGTTGTAGAGGTAGTCGACGCGCGCCTCCCACTCCGTGTACGGCTCCTCCTGCAGCGGGTGCCACAGGTGGAAGTTGCCCTTGGACTGCCACACGTTGCTGCCGCCCTCCGGCCAGTAGTTGGAGCCGAGCGAGGCGGTGGCCACGTGCCAGTCGTAGGTGCTGATGAGCATCTCCACGAGCTTCTGGAAGTCGATCGGCCGCACGTTGCCGGTGATGCCGATCGCCTTCAGCTCGTCGGAGAAGATGTTCATGATGTCGACCCCGACGTTGTTCTCCGCGCCGACGTGAATGTCGAACTCGATGTGGTTGCCATCGGCGTCCTCCATCAGCCCGTCCGCGTTGGGGCGGATGCCGATCTCGGCCAGCAGGTCGCGCGCCCGGTCCGGATCGTAGTCGAACTCCTGGCGGATCGACTCGTCGAAGTAGGGGTTGGCGCGCGCGAAGAAGTGCAGCGCCGGCTCGGCCAGGCCGCGGTACACCTGGCTGGCGATGCGGTCGCGGTTCAGCACCGAGCTCATGGCCTGCCGGAACGTGGTCTGGCTGAACCAGCTATAGACCAACTGGTCCATGGTGTCGGGGTTCTGGTTGAAGGCGATGAAGGACGAGCCCAGCGTCGGGCCGCCGTTGTACACGGTGTAGTCGGGGTCCTCGGCGTTGAGCAGCTCGTCCATGTCCTCGGGCCGCAACGTGAAGGAGTCCTTCTTGCCCTCCTTGAACAGCAGCAGCTCGGTGTTCCAGTCCGGCACGATCTGGAAGACCAGCTTCTCAATGTAGGGCAGCGTGACGCCGGCCGCGTCCTTCTTCCAGTAGTTGGGGTTGCGCTCGGCCACGACGCGCACGCCGGGCTCGTACTCGGTGAGATAGTACTCGCCGATCGAGGGAATGGTCGTCGGGTCGGTGTCGACGCTGAACAGGTTGAGCACGCCCTCGGCGCCACCTTCGCTCTTGGCCGGCTCGTACACGTAGCGCGGGCCGAAGTCCATGTTCGTGGACAGGATCGGGTTGGCGACGATGCGCGGGTAGTGGAACGCCACCGTCAGCTCGTCGATCTTCTCCACCTCGATGCGCGCCTCCGAGCCGTCCGGCATCTCGATGAACTGGCCGGCGTAGCCGGGCTGCTGCAGCTCCCGGTCACCCTCGATCTCGTCGTACCAGAAGACGATGTCGTCGGCGGTCACCTGAACGCGGGTGTCGGGATCGGCGAGGGTCGTCCAGTACAGGTCGTCGCGCAGGGTGTAGACGACGGTGAGCGTGTCGGCTTCCTCGTCGACCTCCACCTCGAAGCTGGCCAGGTTGGGGAGGAACTCGCGCGTGTAGGGATCGTAGTCGGCCAGGAAGTCGAACAGCACACCGACCACCGTGCCGGTGTCGCCGTCGCGGGCGTTCATTGTGTTGAAGCTCTTGGGGTCGTTGTTGATGGCGGTCAGCCAGGTGCCGCCCACCGTGCCCAGGGCCCACTCCTGGCCGCCGGGGCGCGTGACGGTCTTGGCCAGAATCTCGGCGCGCGCCCGCTCGCGCTCCGACATCGCCTCGCCCTCGGTCATCTCTTCCTCGACCGCCCGGGCGCCGGCCGTCGTCGCCAGCAGGCCGAGCAGGACGGCGACGAGCGGCAGCAGGGAGATCGCTCGCGCCGCCCGGATGCGGTCTCGTACGGTGGTCGACTGGTCGTTCTTCATACCTTCCAGTCTACCGGACGCGAAGGGTTCTTACCGCGCGGGTGTCGCATATGACGACGCCCCACCCGGTGAGGGGTGGGGCGTCTGGTAGCGCGCGCTCAGCGCGGCGATCGGCAAGGGTCAGCGGGCGGCCGCCTCCACGTTGTCCTTGTCGTAGACCGTGAACGGTCCCATCAGGACGCGCAGGCCCTGGTCCCTGGTGGGATCCTTGTGGATGGT
Source organism: Spirochaetia bacterium (assembly GCA_965202935.1). Lineage (GTDB taxonomy): Bacteria > Spirochaetota > Spirochaetia > SZUA-6 > Bin103 > CATQHW01. The sequence continues at coordinate 5,192,808 of OZ241879.1, read as the reverse complement.
ATACGTGCCCATGCGGCCGGCCTTGAAGCTCTCGCCCTCGACGCCCTCGATCTGCCCGGTGGCGATCAGGTAGGTCACGTAGTAGGTCAGGTAGCCCAGGTCGACGAAGCTCCAGAGCGCGAACTCCGGCGCGCAGCCGTTCAGCGTGAAGCTCACCATCTCCGCCGGCAGGCCCAGGCCGCTCACCTTGATCTCGTCGCAGAGGTCCTCGTCCTGCAGCGCCTTCGACGCGGCGGCGATGCCGACCGTGGTCGGGGCCATGAGCAGCTTCAGGTCCGGGTACTTGTCGATGAGCGCCAGCGCCTGGTTGTAGCTCTTCTCCGACTGGTCGTCGCCGTAGACGATGTCCACCAGGTTGAGGGCCGCGTACTTGTCGTCCTCCAGGGCGTTCTGCATGGCGGCGATCCAGGAGTTCTGATTGGCGGCATCCGGGGTCGCCGAGAGCACGGCGAAGTCGCCGCCGTCGGAGCCCAGGATGTTGAGCGCCATGTCGGCCATCACCACGCCGGTCTCGTCGAAGTCCACCTGGGCCACGAACACCTGCTCGCCTTCCGCCGACGGGATCTGCGAGTCCCAGGTCACCACCGTCAGCCCGGCTTCGCGGGCCGCGACGGCGGCGGGGGCGATCTGGTCGCCGGCGTTGTTGGAGATCATGATGCCGTCCTGACCCTGCGTGGTGGCGGTGGTCACGATCTCGATCTGCCCGGCGACGCTGTTCTCCGGGGTCGGACCGATGAACTCCAGCGTGCCCGGATTGCCGAGCTCCTCGTGCGCCTCCCGCGCGCCGTTGTGCGCTTGGTCGAACACCAGGATGCCGATGAACTTCGGCAGCAGCACGAGGTCGGCCTCCATGCCCTTGGTGGCCATGACCTGAGCCTGGGCGGCGCCCGCACCCAGGATCAGGGCGAGGGCCGTTGCGGTAATCAGTCGTGTGATCTTCATGGCGCGGAGCCTCGTACGGCTCCGATCAGGAAGTCAAGATTGACGGCCGCCGGGAGCGCCTGCGACGCGGGCCAGGAAGCTGCGCACGTTCGGGATCATGGCCGACAGGATGAGCAGGATGCCGATGACGCCGGCCTGCAGGTGCCCGGTGATGTTGCTGAGCGACATCCCGTTGCGCAGGTAGAGCACGATCAGGATCGACAGCAGCACGCCGTAGATGGAGCCGGCGCCGCCGAAGATGCTCACCCCGCCCAGCAGCACGATGGTGATGATGTCGAGCTCGAAGCCCAGCCCCATGTCCCCCCGCACGGTGCCCAGGCGCGCCGCGAACAGGATCCCGGCCAGCGCGGAGAGCAGGCCGGAGGTCGTGAACAGCAGCATCTTGACCCGCGCGACGTTGATGCCGGAGTAGCGGGCCACCTCCTGGTTGATGCCGATGACCTGCACCTGCCGGCCGAACCCGCTGTAGCGCAGCACGATCACCGCCACCACCAGCAGGCCGACGAAGATCAGCAGGGAGAGCGGGAACGGGCCGAGCAGCGGCTGCTGGCCGAGTGCCTCGAACCACGCGGGAAACTCCTTGATGGAGCGGTCCTCGACGAGCACGCGGGCCAACCCCCGGAAGCCGATCAGCATCGCCAACGTCACCACCAGGGACGGCAGGCGCACCACGGTGATCCAGAACCCGTTGAACGCGCCGCCGGCGATCCCGATCAGGAGGCAGAGGGCCAGCGCGGCCGGCATGGGAGTCCCCTGCTGGATCAGCCAGCCGAGGGCGCAGGCGGAGAGACCCATCATCGACGCGACCGACAGGTCGATCTCTCCGTTGAGGATGATGAAGGCCATGATGAGGACGACGATCACCTTCTCGATCGAGAGGGCGAACAGGTTGATCTGGTTGCCCATGGTGAGGAAGGACGGGGAGGTCAGGGCGTTCGCCGCGACGATGCCGAGCAGCAGTCCGGCCAGGAAGCCCTCCCAGGTCTTGAAGCGGGCGCCGATCGCCGACGCCAAGCCGGCGGGTCCGGCGCCGCTCACGAGCTGCGCCTCCGCTTCATGAGCAGGCTGTCGACGGCCACCGAGACCAGGATCAGCAGGCCGAGCAGCGCGTCGCGCAGGAACTCGCTCACCTGCAGCGAGCGGATCAGGCTGTTCTCCAGCAGGTCGATCAGGATCGCTCCCAGCACGGCGCCGAGCACGCTGCCCGCGCCGCCGAAGATGTTGACGCCGCCCACCACGACCGCGGCCACCGACTTGAGCTCCAGGCCGAGTCCGGCGACCACGGTGACGTTGCCGAAGCGGGCCAGGAACAGGAATCCGGCGAGCCCCGCCAGCGCCCCGCACAGCGTGAAGGCCGTGAACACGAGACCACGGGTGGGAAACCCGGCGTGGTGGGCGGCCTCCGGGTTCGAGCCGATGGCGTACAGCCGGCGGCCGAACGAGGAGTACTTGAGCAGGAGCTGGAAGAACACGGCCACCCCCAGCATGACGACCACCACCATCCGCAGGTGCAGGCGGCCGAAGCTGACCACGTTGAGGCGCGGCAGATCGACCAGCCACTGCGGCAGGTTGACGGTGAGGATGGTCTGCGCGTCGGAGAACTCGACCAGCACGGTGCGGAAGAGGGCGAGGGTCCCGAGCGTGACGATGATCGCGGGCACCCGGCACCAGGCGACGATGGCGCCGTTGCAGGCGCCGAGCGCGGCCCCGATGCCGACGCACATCGCCACCGCCACCAGCGGAGGGATGTCGTTGGCGAGCGAGAGCTGCTGGCCTACGAAATAGGCGGTGAAGCCCACGACGGAGCCCACGGAGAGGTCGATGTTGCGGGTCAGCACCACCAGCGTCTGGCCGATGGCCAGGATCGCCAGGATCGTGACGCTCGCCGACACCCGGTTGAACAGGCGGGCGCTCAGGTAGTTCTGGATGATCAGGGAGAAGCCGACCAGCACCAGCACGATGAGCAGTACCAGCACGCCCTCGCGCCGGGTCTCGGCGCGCAGGCGGCCGGCGCGGAGTCTCACGGCGTCACGCCCCCTGCGGCGGCGTCCGCGGTCGGTTCCCGCTCGCCGGTGGCGAGGGACATGACCGCCTCCTGGGTGGCTTCCTCCCGTTCCAGGATGCCCATCTGCCGCCCCTCGCGCATGACCAGGATGCGGTCGCTCATCGCCAGCACCTCCGGCAGGTCGGAGGAGATGAAGAGGATGGCCATCCCCTGATCGGCCAGCTCCCGCACCATGGCGTGCACCTCGGCCTTGGCGCCGACGTCGATCCCGCGGGTCGGCTCGTCCAGGATCAGGATCCTGGGCCGGGTGTTCAGCCACTTGCCGAACATGACCTTCTGCTGGTTGCCGCCGGACAGCTTGGCGACCACGTGCATGGTGGATGGCGCCTTGATCTGCAGCCGCTGCCGGAACCCCTCGGCCGCCTCCTCTTCGGCGGCGCGGCGGACCAGGCCGAACCGCGACAGGTAGCGGCGCAGCACCGGCAGGGTGATGTTGGCCGTGATCGACAGCGGCATGGCCAGCCCGAACTTGCGGCGGTCCTCGGTCATGTAGGCCACGCCGAACTGCTGGGCGGCTCGCGGCGAGGCGATGCGCCGTTCCCGGCCGCCGATCTCGATGGTGCCGTGGTCGGCCGGCTGCATGCCGAACAGGGCCAGGCCCACGTCCGTCCGGCGCGAGCCCACCAGCCCGGCGAAGCCCAGCACCTCGCCGGCGTGCAGGTCGAAGTCGATCCCGGAGAACACGCCCTCCCGGCCCAGGCCGCGCACGCGGCACACCCGCTCGCCGACGGTCCGCTCGTGCCCGACCCCGTAGAACTGATCCACCTCCCGGCCCACCATGTCGCGGATGAGCAGCTCGCGGGTCACCTCCGCCGCCGGGCGCGTGGAGACGTGCTCGCCGTCGCGCAGCACCGTGATCCGGTCCGCGATCTGGAACACTTCCTCCAGCCGGTGGGTGATGAACAGCACCGTCACGCCGCGGTCGCGCAACTGGCGCGCCGCCTGGAAGAGCTGCCCGACCTCGTGCTCGGAGAGCGACGCGGTGGGCTCGTCCATGATCAGGACCTTCACATCGAGCGAGATCGCCTTCGCGATCTCCACCGCCTGCTGCGCGGCCAGGGTCAGCCCCCGCGCCGGCGCCCGCACCTCCAGGCGGACGCCCAGGCTCGCAAGGATCCCCTCGGCCTCGGCGTACATGCGCCGCCAGTTGGTCAGCAGTCCCTGCTCGCGGTGGGTGATGAAGATGTTCTCGGCCACGTCCAGGTCCGGGAACAGCAGCGGCTCCTGGTAGACGGCGGCCAGCCCGGCAGCCTGCGCCTCCTGCGCGTTGGCCAAGTGCACCGGCGCCCCCTCCACGATGACCTCCCCGGCGTCGCTCTGCACGACGCCGGTCAGGATCTTGATGAGGGTCGACTTGCCGGCGCCATTCTCCCCGACCAGCGCGTGGATCTCGCCCGCGTGCAGAGACAGCGACACATCGCTGAGCGCCTGCGTCATGTCGAAGCGCTTGGAGAGGTTGCGCACCTCCAGCAACGGTGCGCCGCCGGCTGCCGCCGTCATCGGGCTGGGCTCACGGGGCAGAGCATAGCCCTGCTCCCGGCCGGCCGCCTACGCTACGCGCGGTCCATCGCTGCTACGTGCCATGATGGACGAAATGAATGCAAACGAATACTATTGAATGCACATGTCCAAAACCGTCACGATTCGCCTTAACGACGAAGTCTATCGATTGATCCGGCGGGCCGCCCGCGGTCAGCTTCGCAGCATCGCCAACTTCATCGAGTACGCCACCCTCTCGTATCTCGCGGAAGAGGCCTCCGTTTCCGATGAAGAGATGGCCGAGATCCTGTCCGACGCCGAACTGGTCTCCACCCTGCGGCGTGCGCGTTCCGAGGTGAGCGGCAAGAAGTATCGGGTTGTCGAGTAGCTACGCCATTGCGGAGACCGAGTCGTTCCGCAGGGCGCTGCGCAAGAACAAGACCATCGCCCGCCGCTACCCGCGCATACGGGACGTTGTGTACCCGCTGCTCCGCCGAGAACCGCACTTCGGCCCCAACATCAAGCGACTGCAGGGGGAGTTCAGCGAATTCTATCGATACCGGCTGGGCGATTACCGCTTGTTCTACACGATCGACGAAGAGGAAACGGTAGTCATCATTGCTGACCTCCGCAGCCGGCAGACGTCGTACCGCAAGCGTTCGTGAACCGACCGACCGGGCGCCTCCCTGATACTCACAGCTCCGAAGCGGTCACTCCCAGTGAAACAGGACGCCCAGCGCCTGCTCCGGGTGCTCGTAGAGCAGGTCGTAGCCGGCCTTCAGCTCCTTGCCGGGGAGGCGGTGGGTGACCAGCGGCTGCACCTGCACCTCGCCCGCGGCCATGGCTGCCATCGCGGTGCTGGCCATCGCGGCGCGGTCGGCCGAGGGCGGGTAGCTCACCAGCACGCGCTTGCCCTGGAAGCTGTCGACGTCGAGCGGCAACGGCGCGTTCTGGTACTTGGCGTTCACCTGGATGAGCCCACCGGGGGCGAGCATCTTCTGCGCCTGCTCGAAGGAGGCGATGCCGGGCGGGCCGCCGACGCAATCGACGACGATGCTCGCCCCTTCGCCGCCGGTCAGCCGCCGCACCGCCTCCACCGGGTCCTCCTCGCCTGCGTGCACGACCTCGGGCGCGCCCACCTCGCGGGCGATCCGGCAGCGGATCTCCAGCGTATCCACGGCGATGAGCTGGGCCGGCCGGAAGCGCCCGGCGAACTGCATGACCAAGTTGCCCACCAGTCCCTGGCCCAGCACGGCGACGCGGTCGTCCGCGGTGATCTGGAGCGCCTGCGCCCATCCGGCGCCGCTGCTCGCGAGCGGATGGAACGTCCCCTGCTCGAAGGAGAGCTCCGGATGCAGCCGGTGCAGCCGGTCCGTGCGCGCATCGGCGGCCAGCGAGCGCAGGGAGTACTCGGCGTGCGGCGCGGTGGCCACGACCCGGTCGCCGGCCGCGAAGCCCCTCACGCCGTCACCGGCCGCCTCGACGACCCCGGTGGTGGAGTACCCCATGGCCTCCGGGCTCACCGGCCCCTCCATCACGTAGCGCCGCCACAGCTCCGAGCCGCGGCTGATCAGGCTCACGCGGGTCCGCGTCAGCACCTCCTCCGGTCCGGGCTGGGGCACCGGCACCTGCTCCAGGAAGACGTTGCCCACGCCCTCACCCTTGGCCGCTCGCCACATCGTCTCCGCCATCGCCGCTCCCTCCTCTGTCGGAGTCCCAATCTTCGTAGATATCCGCGATCACGTCATCGATGCGCGAGCGGTGCGTCTCCACGTCGCGGATGGTGGTCTGGCCGGCCGCCTGCTGCAGGAGCGCCGGGATCGGCGTGCGCGCGGCGTCGAATGTGAAGTGGTGCCGGTTGCCCTCGCTGTGGACGTGGCGGACGCCGGCAAGCCGAGGCGGCGCGGTGTCCGTGGTCTCCAGGAAGAGGTGGCGGCGGTCGCCGAACCGTCGGCGCAGGGCCCGGAAGTCGCCGTCGAAGGCGATGCGGCCCTTGTCGATCATGACGATGCGGCCGGCGAGCTGCTCCAGCTCGTCCATGTCGTGGCTGGTGATCATCACGGTGACCCCCCTCTCGCGGTTGAGGTCCTTGACGAACTGCAGGATGTTGCGCTTCGCCAGCACGTCGACGCCGATGGTCGGCTCGTCCAGGAAGAGGATCTCCGGATCGTGCATGAGCATGAGCGCCAGTCGGCGCGCATCTTCTGGCCCAGGCTGAGCTGCCGCGCCAGGGTGTGGAAGAACTCGCCGATGCCCAGCAGTTCCGTGACGAAGGCGAGCATGGACTCGTAGCGGTCGCGAGGGATGTTCCAGACCACGCGCTTCCACTCGAAGCTGGCCGCCACCGGCTGGTCCCACCAGAGCTCCGTGCGTTGCCCGAATACCACGCCGATGCGTCCGACGTAGCGGACCCGGTCCTTCATCGGGTTCATGCCGAGGCAGCGGACCGTGCCGGCGGTCGGCGCCAGGACGCTGGAGAGGAGCTTGACCGTGGTCGACTTGCCCGCGCCGTTGGGGCCGGCGTAGGCGACGATCTCGCCGCGGCGGATGGTCAGGTCGACGCCCCGCAGCGCATGGATCTCGCGGACGACCGGGCGAAAGAGGTTCCTGAAGACGTCGCGGACCTGCTCCGAGCGCTGCCGCTGCTGGAAGGTCTTGTCGACGCCGGTCAGCCTAACCGCGATGTCCCCAGCCGACGTATCGCTGCGATCCAGTTTGTGCATAGTGCTTCAGTCCTCTCGTGAAGACGAACGCCGCCACCAGCGACAGGGCGAGCGCCGCCAGCGGCGTGTGCCAGAAGTCGGGCGGCGCGATGCCCAGAAGCTGCCGGCACGGATACCACGCGACGAAGCCGACCAGCAGGACGGTGAGCATGCCGGCCAGCAGGAAGGAGCTCAAGCCGTCGAGCGGGAATGACTTGAGCTGGTACAGGAAGCCGAACGCCCGGCTCGAGATCTCCTCGGCCGCGACCGGAGCCCAGAATGCCAGGCTCCCCCACAGGTAGGAGCAGGCCAGCACGACCGCGCACGATGCCGCGAGATTGCCGGCGAGCATCAGCCACCAGCCCGCGGACATCGGGATCTCCGCCTGCAGGACCGCCCAGACCGTGATGCCGATGCCGGCCAGCAGGGGCCAGAGGCCGGTGAACGGCATGAACCCCTCGGTCGCGAGCGCCATCCAGAGCGGCTGCGGCTGCGCCAGCGTGTGATCGAGCTGGCCGCGGCCGATGCGGCGGCTGATCGCCAGGACGTTGTAGCCGAACCCCACCTCCAGGATGCCGCGCACCAGGGCCGCGTAGCCGAGCATGAAGAGGATCTGGTCGCGGGACCACGGGCCGATGCCGCCGAACCGCTCCGCCAGAAGAAAGACGGCGGTGACGCCGGCCAGGTTGAGGATGATGTCCGACACCACGTTGATGACGAAGAAGCGGAAGTCGCGGGTCATCCACATGACGTCCAGCCGCGCCTGTGCCCGCCAGCGGGCGAAGAGCGCCGTCAGCGTTCGCACCACCTCACCCTCCGTGCGAGACCAGGCGCTCGCGGTTGACCGTCCAGGTCAGGTGCGCGAGCGGCCACAGCACCGCCAGCCAGAACGCCTGCAGCACGATCAGGAACGCGGGATCGCCGGTGCCGGTGTAGATGCGCAGGGGCGCGGACGCCAGCGACGCGAACGGCAGGTAGCCAAGGACCTCGCCGATGCCCCACGGCATCAGCGCCAGCGGGATCACGGCCCCCGACAGCAGCGCGGTGAGGGCGCTCCTGATCTGCATCACGGCATACACGTTCTGCTCCAGCAGGACCATCAGGCCGGCGAAGATGAAGTCGAGCGCGGCGCCGATGCAGACGGCCAGGACCAGGCTGCCCACGAACAGCGCCGCGGCGGAGGCGCCCGCCGGCAGCGGGTCGACGCCCAGCAGCGGGGCGATGCAGTACAGCGGCAGCGCGAACAGCAGCAGGCCGTTCAGACTGCCACCGAACATCTCGGCCATGAACTGGCCGTAGATGCCGGCCGGCCGCAGGAAGCGGTTGGCGATGTCGCCGCGCCAGAGCGCCGCGTCCAGACCCGAGCGGGAGGCCAGCAGCCCGGAGAAGGCCGCGGCGACCAGCGTGTAGGTGAGCACGGCGGCGCGCGTCATGCCGGAGACTTCGCCGGTCTCCGGCAGCAGCATCCGCCACAGCGACAGCAGGAACACGACCCGCAGCAGGCGCATCCCGAAGTCCACGGCGATCGCCCAGCCCCGGTCGTCCAGCGAGCGGACCGCGACCATGGCGGCGGTCTTCAGGTGCTTGCGGGCGGTGGCGAACATGCGGCGATCCTCGCACGTGGCAGGCGCAGGCTGTGCGAGACGCCGGCCGGTGTCTCCGTGCTGCCCGGGTCCCGCAACCCGCCCTCTTTGGCAGGACTGCCCGAAAGGCAATACACTGTTCTGGTGGACGACCGCGAACTGAGTCGCATCGCACGGACGATCGTGTGGGACTACCGATACGATCCGGAATCGGTCGCCGATGTGCTGAGCGGCCGACGAGAACGGATCGGCCATCTCGACAAAGCGGCCCTCTTCGCGCGGATGCTCAAGACCATGCCGTGGCAGCGTATCGTGGCGGCTTTGACGTTGGAGGAAGTCAAGACGCTGTTGACGCCGGAGACGATCGCGCGGCTGTGGCCGCCGAGCTTGCGGGAGCGCTATGCACGAATCCGACGCCTATTACGAGGAGACCCTGTACCCCCTGCAGAGTGGAGTGCTGAGCACGCTCGCCGCTTGCGAAGCACCGTTCTATCTGACCGGTGGTACCGCGCTTCATAGACATCACTTCGGGTATCGCTACTCGGACGATCTCGATATGTTCGTCAATCAGGATCCCCGGTTCGGTCGCTATATCGACGCAGCGCTCGCCGCGCTGCTCGCCACCGGCTACCGCTCGATGACGAAGCGTTCGTCCGCAGCGAGCAGTACGCTCGGGTGCTGATCACCGCAGGGGAATTGACGCTGAAAGTCGACTTCGTTAACGACAGCGCACCGCGGTTTGGTGCGTTGCTTTCGGCCGGGCTGTTTCCGCGCATCGATTCCCTTCGCAACATCCTGTCGAACAAGGTCACGGCGAGGTGAGCTCTTTCTTCGCCGATCTCGCTACCATCGCTGGCGATCTGCTCGCCGTTCGAGAGAATTCACTCTGCCGACAGCGCTGATCGCCGGTGCGCTGTCGGATTGGCCGCGGAGGCCGCCCCCGTGTTGAGCTTTCACCACGTATCCAAGCACTACGGTGGCCATGACGTCCTGACGGACCTCTCGTTCCAGATCAATCCCGGTGACAGGGTAAGGCTGATCGGGGCGAACGGCGCCGGCAAGTCCACGGTCCTGCACCTGCTGTTGGGCGCGCAGCGGCCCAGCGCGGGCAGTGTCGTGGTGGGCCTGGACCTCAAGATCGGGCACGTTCCGCAGCAGTTGGAAGCCCCGCCGGCGATGAAGGTGCGGGACTTCCTGCTGGGTCAGGTGGCGCCCGCGGAGGAGGCGCTACGGGATGCCGAGCGCGCCCTTGCCGAGGCCGCGGAAGAGCAGATGGCCGGTGCCCTGCAGCGCTACCAGTCGGCCCGGGACCGGTATGAGGCGGCCGGCGGCGACCAGGCGGGCTGGCAGGCCGAGCGCGTCCTGCAGCACGTCGGGCTGACCCATGCCGGCGCGGCGGCCGTGGGGCAGCTCTCCGGCGGCGAACGCAACCTGCTGGCGCTCGCCCGCGCGCTGATGATGGACCCGGGGCTGCTGGTTCTGGACGAGCCGGGCAACCACCTGGACTACGCCGGCCTGGAGTGGCTGGAGGAGGCGCTCGTCACCTTTGCGGGAGCCGTGCTGCTGGTCTCGCACAACCGCCGCCTGCTCGACCGGACCGTCACCCGTATCCTGGAGCTCAAGGGAGGCCGCGTCCGGGAGTACGCGGGAAACTACTCCGACTACCAGTTGACCCGCTTGCAGGGATTGGGACGCCCACCTGGAGATCGCCTGCGGCGAGCGGCTCGCGCTGGTCGACTACTCCGGCACGGTCCTGGTGGTCAGCCACGACCGCTACCTCCTGGACAAGGTCGCCACCGCCGTGGTCGAGGTGCGCGATCAGGGGCTGCACCGTTTCCCGGGCGGGTTCTCGGAGTACTGGGCCTGGCGCAAACGGCGGGACAGTCCGGCGGTGCCCGCCGGCGTCACGCGCGAGCGGCAGCCGGCTGAACCGCCGATGGAGGCCCGCATCGAGCGCCTGGAAAGCGAGAAACAGGAGTTGGAGCGCCAGGTTTCCCGGGCGCTGCAGTCCGGCGACCGGACCGCGGAACGGCGCCAGACCGCCCGCCTGCATCGCGTCGTCCGCCAGATCGACCGCTTGTACGAGGAGTGGGCCGGCGGCTGACGGCCCATGCCGTCTGCGACGTCCTCCTGGCCTGCCTTCTATTTGATCTATGACGTCTGGACGTCTATAGTGTCAGAGATGAGTGAACAGCCGGCGAGATACGCGCCGGGCCACGTCCGCGATGCGATCTTCGATGTTCTGAGCCTGACGTCCGAGGGCTTGTCGGCGAAGCAGATCGCGCAGCGCGTCGCCAAGGTGAACGGACCGACGCCCGAGTCCTCCGTTCGGTCGTTCCTGGGGCTGAACACGCCGGCACTCTTCGTCAAGGAACGTCGCGGTGTCTATCGGCTGAGAACGGATTCGACCAACGGCCTCCAACGCGCGCTCCCCGGGATCTCGCGATGGAAGGATCCGTACCGCTTCGGGAACGCGATACTGGTACACGGCGATTGCTTCGACTGGCTGGACGCGCGCGAAGACAATTCGATCCATGCGGTGGTCACCGATCCGCCGTACGGTCTTCAGGAGTACACCCCGAACGAGCAGTCGAAACTGAGAAAGGGTCGAGGAGGAGTCTGGCGAATACCGCCATCGTTCGACGGCCATCTGCGATCCCCGCTCCCCAGATTCACCACGCTGACGGATGCACAGCGGAACCATCTTCATGGGTTCTTCTTTGTGTGGACGCGTCTCCTGATCCCGAAACTGGTACCGGGCGCCAACGTCGTGGTCGCCTCCAGCCCCTTGCTTTCGCACATCGTCTCCGCTGCATTGGCCGACGCCGGCCTGCAACGAAGGGGAGAGATCATCAGATTGGTGATGACGTTACGCGGCGGCGACCGACCGAAGGGAGCGCACGAAGAGTTCGGCGATGTCAGCGTGATGCCGAGGTCGATGTGGGAGCCGTGGGTCCTGTTTCGCAAGCCGATCGAAGGCAGGGTGCAGGACAACCTGCGCAAGTGGCGTACCGGCGGATTCCGCCGGCTTTCGGATCAGTCGCCGTTCGGCGACGTCATCAGGTCTGCCCCGACCAGAAAGAAGGAGAAGGAGATAGCTCCGCACCCAAGCCTCAAGCCGCAGGCATTTCTGCGCCGGCTCGTCAGAAGCGTGCTACCGCTCGGTGAAGGCTCGGTGGTCGATCCGTTCGCCGGAGCAGGGTCGACTCTGGCCGCGGCACAGGCCGTAGGATACTCGTCCATGGGTGTCGAGAAGGACCCCCACTACTTCGAAATGGCTACCACGGCGATGCCTCTCCTGGCAGACCTCTCGGTCGACAGCAGCGCATGAGGCGCTACACACGGTAGAGCCACTTCGACCGCAGCTTCTTCACCCCCTCTCGATGGAGCGTTGCGGTTCGCGTGCCGAGTTCTCCGCGTGGGTTCCTTCTGAAGTCGTCGACCGTTACGTCGGCCAAGTAGACTTCGGTGAATGTCAATGAACTCCTGTCGATCGCTGGCTCTGTTTCGTTGTCGATGACGTAGACGAACACGCACATCCACTGGTCTCTCGCACCATGGGTGTCGACCGCTCCACCCTTCTTCCTGGTCGTCTTGATCTCGATGCCATCGCTACCGGATTTGACGGAGTTTTGCGGATATCGACCCTGCACTACGAGGTCAGGATGGCCGTTGAAGTATTCATTCTCCGTGAGAACGCGGGAGTGCTTGGCCAGACTTGCCGTGACCATGTCGGACAGCACGCCGGACATGATCGCCGGTCGCAGCATGTCGTCGAGCCGCTGCAAGCCTTTGCTCACCAAGTGAGAATTGACGTCATGGAAGAAGTCATAGACGTCGTGCATGGCCGACTCGAAATCGCTGATGCGAAGCTCGTAGGGAAGCGGATGCGCGGGATTGAAGGCGTTCCGATCGACTTCGCTCTTGATGATAGCCATCTATCGATCCTCGTATCACGAATCGGCCACGGTGGGGGCGCCTTTAGCGCGCTCTACACGGGGCTCGGTGGGCAGAGGGCCTCGGTCTCGGTTGCGGCGCTCTCGTAGCGCGGAGGTGGCGGTCATATCGACCCGGCCGGATTCGTTCAGGACTACGCCGTAGGCGTCGCGCGCGTGGGCGGCGGTGATCTTGCCCTGCGCGGAGTCCGCCTGCACCGCCGCCGGGTCGCGGTTCAGAGGGTCGCCGTAGCCGCCGCCGCCCGGCTGGACCAGCCGGTAGACGTCGCCGCGTTTCAGCGTGCGCAGGAACTTTCCTGGCAGGGGTTCGCTGCCGTCGGCGCGGTCCGGGTTGAGGAGGTTGGCGCCGGCGGTGCCGGGCGAGCCGCCGCGCGTGCCCCAGGGCAGGAAGCGGGCGCGGTCGGAGCGGATCTGCAGGATGGCCTCGTCGTGCGTGAGCTCGTATTCGCGTACCAGCCCCAGGCCGCCGCGGAAGCGGCCCGGGCCGCCGGTGTCGGGGACGAAGCCGTAGCGGCGGATGAGCAGAGGCTGCGAGGCTTCGATCGTTTCGATCGGGGTGTTGGCCATGTTGTGCACGGGCGCGGTCAGGCCGTCGGCGCCGTCGGCGTGCGGCCCGCCGCCGCGCGGGCCGTCGTTGTTGAACTCCAGGAACACGAAAGCGCGGCCGTCCGGGTAGTAGCCGCCGAAGCTGACGCCGAACTCGCCGCCGCCCCAGGCGGCCGGCACCCGGTCGGGCAGGGCCTTGGCCAGCGCCCCGAACACGGCCTGCGCGATGCGGAATCCGCCCAACCCGCGGGCGGCGACCGCGGCGGGGTGCTGCGGGTTGACGAAGCAGCCGGGCGGCGCCTGCACCGCGATCGGGCGGAAGAAGCCGGCGTTGGCGTCGATCGCGGGGTCGGTGAGGGTCTTGAGGACGGCGTACACGGCCGAGGTGGTGTACGGCAGGTTGGGGTTGATGGAGCCGGCCGCCTGCGGGGAGGTGCCGGCGAAGTCGGCGGTGAACTGGTCGCCGGCGATGGTCACGCGCACCCGGATCTCGATCGGCTCGGGGCGGATGCCGTCGCCGTCGATGAAGTCCGAGAAGCTCCAGGAGCCGTCAGGCAGGGCGGCGATCTCCGCGCGCGTGCGGCGCTCGGTGTGCTCGATGATGTCGCCCATGTAGCGGGCGAGCCGGTCGATGCCGTGCTCGGCGGCGAGCGCCAGCAGGTCCTGCTCACCCTGCTCCAGGGCCGCCACCTGCGCCAGCAGGTCGCCCTGCACGAGCGACGGGACGCGGACGTTGCTGCCGATGATCCGCCACACCGCGTCGTTGCGCTGCCCGGCGGCGATGAGCTTCAGCGGCGGCAGGCGCAGCCCTTCCTGGTAGATCTCGGTGTTGTCGCAGGCGTTGCCGCCGGCCACCCGGCCGCCGATGTCGGTGTGGTGGCCGATCACGCACAGCCAGGCGATGAGCGTCCGCCCGGCGAACACGGGCTTGAACAGGAAGATGTCGGGCAGGTGGCTGGCGCCGGAGTAGGGGTCGTTGCTGGCCAGGATGTCGCCCGGCTCCACGTCCCCGGAGAACTCGGCGAGGACGCCGTCCAGCGCCGGCTGCATGGCGCCCATGTGGAACGGCAGGGTCAGCCCCTGGGCCACCTGCTGGCCGGCGGCGTCGAACACGGCGGTGGAGAAGTCCATGCCGTCCTTGACGACGGCGGAGCGGGCGGTGCGCACCACGGTCACCGCCATGCTGTCGGCGGCGGACACCAGCGAGCTGCGGATGACCTCGCGGGTTACCGGGTCGCGGGGCATTGATTCGTGTGCCATCACCCCGCCTCCAGGGTCATGCAGCCCTGATCGGCCGGGGCCGCGCGCCAGCCGGGCGGCACGACGGTGGTCGAGTCGTACTCCTCGACGATCAGGGGGCCGGCGATGCCGCCGGAATCCAGTGCAGGACGGTCGACCACGGGCGTGGACAGCCAGCCGTGGGCAGGGCCGAAGTAGACCCGGCGGTCGGCCGGCGGGCGCACCGGTCCCGCGGCGGGCTGGTCGCTGCCGGTCCCGGCGTCGGCCGGCGAACGATCCCGGTCGGCGAGGCCGCGGCCGATCACCCGCAGGCTCACCACCTGCACCGGCTCCGGGACGCTGTAGCCGTAGGTGCGCCGGTGCTCGCGCGTGAACGCCTCCTCGATCGCCGGCAGGTCCGCGGTACTGAAGCGCTCGACCGGCAGGTCGACGGTCAGCTCCGAGGTCTGGCCGTCGTACTTGGCGTCGATCTGGATCTGCAGCCTCTGGCGGGCGCGGTCGAACCCTTCGCGGGTCAGCAGCGCCCGGCACTCGCCGCCGATGCGGTCCAGGATCGCGTTCGCCCGCTCCACGTCGACCGCCGCCAGCGGCTGGTTGAGGGTCTGCACGAAGTGGTGCTCGACGTCGGCGAACAGCAACCCGAACGCGCTGAACACGCCGGGCGACCGCGGGACGATCACGCGGGAGATCCCCAGGCTGGCCGCCAGTCCGGCCGCGTGCACGGGCCCGCTGCCGCCGAAGGCGATCATCGCGAACCGGCGCGGATCGCGCCCGCGCTCGCTGGAGACCGAGCGGAGCGCTCCGCCCATCTTCACGTTGGCCAGCGTGTGCACGCCCCAGGCCGCCTCGGTCTCCGTGAGGCCGGCCGGATTGGCCAGCCGTTCGCGCAGCGCCGCGCGCGCCCGCTCGGCGTCGATCGGGAAGGTGCCGCCGAGCAGGTGCTCGGGATTCAGGAAGCCCAGCGCCACGTCGGCATCGGAGACGGTGGGTTCGGTGCCGCCCGCGCCGTAGCAGACCGGGCCCGGCACCGCGCCGGCGGAGTGGGGGCCGATCTGCAGGCCGCCCGCGCGGTCCACCCAGGCGATGCTGCCGCCGCCGGCCGACACCTCGGCGATGTCGATGGTCGGCACGCGCAGCACGTAGCCGGCCCCGCGCAGCAGGCGGTGGCCGGCGTTCATGTCGCCGCCGACCTCGCACTCCGGCGCCAGCAGCACCTGGTTACCCTCGACGATCGACGCCTTGGCGGTCGTGCCGCCCATGTCGAAGGTGATCAGGTCGCCCTGGCCGAGGCGGGCGCCGATCTCCGCCGCCCCGATGACGCCGGCGGCGGGGCCGGACTCGATGCAGTACATGGGCTTGCGCGCGGCCAGCTCGACCGGCATCAGCCCGCCGTTGGACTGCATGACGGTCACCGGCGCGTCCGTGCCGGCGCGGCGCAGCTCGGCGACCAGCCGCTGCAGATAGCGCTCCACGACCGGCCGGATGTAGCCGTTGACGACGGTCGTGCTGGTGCGCTCGTACTCGCGCGCTTCGGGCAGCAACTCGCTCGACAGGGAGACGTCCACCTCGGGCAGGGCGGCGCGGAGCGCCTCGCCTATCTGCTGCTCGTGATCGGGGTTGGCGTAAGAGTGCAGCAGACAGACCGCCACGGAGGAGACGCCCGCGTCGCGCACCGCGTCGACCGCGCGCTCCACGTCACCGGCGTCCAGCGGCGCGAGCACGCGGCCGCGCGCATCGACGCGCTCGCGCACCTCCAGGCGCAGGCGCCGCTCCACCAGAGGCGGCGGCTTGCGGTAGTAGAGGTCGTAGAGCCGCGGCGTGCGCAGCCGGGCGATCTCCAGCACGTCGCGGAACCCCTCGGTGGTGATCAGCGCCATCGCCGCGCCCTTGCCTTCCAGGATGGCGTTGGTGGCGACCGTGAAACCGTGCACGATCTCGGCCACGCTGGCGGCGGGCAGGCCCACCTCGGCCAGGGCGTCTGCGAGGCCGCGCAGCACCCCCCGGCCGTAGTCGTCCGGCGTGCTCGACACCTTGACCACGGCGGACCGACCGTCCTCGGTCAGGGTGACGACGTCCGTAAAGGTCCCGCCGATGTCGACGCCGACGCGGCATGCGGATCTCGACTCAGTCATGCCTGCCTGATTCAGCCGGCTCCGCGTGCCGCTGGCGGTGATGCGGCGCCGAACAGCGCGAACTGCCTACTCCGTATCGATGAAGGTCTCGGCCAGGGCGTAGACGCAGGAGCTGCGGTCGCCGCCGATGGAGGAGCGCCAGATGTCTCGGGTGAACGGCGCTCCCG
This sequence comes from Spirochaetia bacterium, assembly GCA_965202935.1. Lineage (GTDB taxonomy): Bacteria > Spirochaetota > Spirochaetia > SZUA-6 > Bin103 > CATQHW01. The sequence continues at coordinate 5,175,997 of OZ241879.1, read as the reverse complement.
GCACGCGGCGGCCGTTCAGGTGGATCTCCGCCTCCTGGGCGAAGTACAGGACGGTGAAGCACCAGTCGCCGGGGCGCAGGTGGCCGTGCGCGACGACCGGCGGCTCCGCCACGAACCAGCGCGCGGATACCTCGGTGCCGGCGAACCGGTAGCGCCAGCCGGATCCCGGCTGTCCCTCACCGGTCCGCTCGAAGGTGGCCTGCCGCACCGGCAGGTCGCCGTGGAAGTAGTCCGAACGCCCGGAGAAGAACCGTTCCCTCGCGAACGTGGCCGCATCGTCGTTGTCGGTGGCGATCACGTGGGCGCCGTCCATACCCGGGACGTGAATGACCGCCACGTTTCCCGGCCCGGCCGGGGAGACGCGCAGGTGGTAGTGGCTGACCACCGACGTTTCGTCCGAGCCCGGCTCGCGGAGCATGCAGATCCAGTGCTCGCCGCTCCACGACAGGTCGCCCTGGACGATCTCCAGCGCCATGGTTCGGCGCCGCTACCCGTGCGCGTCCAGGAAGCGTTCGGCTTCCAGGGCCGCCATGCAGCCGGTGCCGGCGGCGGTGACCGCCTGGCGGTAGACCTTGTCCTGGACGTCCCCGCAGGCGAACACGCCGGGCACGCTGGTGGCGGTGCTGTCGGCGGCGGTGAGCACGTAGCCGGTGTCGTCGGTGTCGAGCTGGCCGTCCAGGAACTCGGTGTTGGGCTGGTGGCCGATGGCGAAGAAGAGGCCGCCGGCCTCGATCTCGCGCTCCTGACCCGCGGCCTTGTCGTGCACGCGTACCCCGGCCAGCAACTGGTCGCCGAGCACCTCGACCAGCTCGGTCTGCCAGGAGATGTTGATCTTGTCGTTCTCCAGAACCCGCTGCTGCATGGTCTTGGAGGCGCGCATCATGTCGCGCCGCACCAGCATGGTGACCGAGGAACCGTAGCGGGTCAGGAACAGCGATTCCTCGCATGCGGTGTCGCCGCCGCCGATCACGATTAGCGGCTTGTCGCGGAACACCGGCAGCGCGCCGTCACAGACCGCGCACGCGGAGATCCCCTTCTGCCACAGCCGCTCGGTGCCGGGCACCTCCAGCCGCTTGGCGGTCGCGCCGGTGGCAATGATGAGCGTACGGGCGCGCACGCCCTCGTCGTCGGCGACCACCGTGAACGGGCGCTCGCTCAGGTCCACCCGGTCGACGGTGACCGTCTCGATGCGGGCACCGCAGTTCACGGACTGCTGGCGGTAGAGCTCGGTGAGCTCGATGCCGCCGACGCCGGTCGGGAAGCCGGGATAGTTCTCGACGTCGGTGGTGGTGGTGAGCTGGCCGCCCGCCGCCACGCCGCCGGCCATGAAGCCCTCGTACAGCAACGGGTCCAGCAGGGCGCGGCCGGCGTAGATGGCCGCCGTGTGCCCGGCCGGACCCGAACCGACGATGACGACGTTTTCCATGCGGCCGTTCCCGGAGGCGCCGTTCCCGGCCGCGTTGTCGGACTTGCTCAGGGGTTGCCTCAGCTCGCCGCGGCGTAGCGCTCGGCGACCGCCGCCCAGTCGATCACGTTGTAGAACGCGGTGATGTAGTCGGGGCGCCGGTTCTGGTAGTTCAGGTAGTAGGCGTGCTCCCACACGTCGATGCCCAGGATCGGGGTGTCGCCCTGGGACAGCGGGCTGTCCTGATTGCCGGTGCTGTAGACCGCCAAGCCGCCGCCGCTCTTGACCACCAGCCATGCCCAGCCGGAGCCGAAGCGGGTGGTGGCCGCGTCCGTGAACGCCGCCTTGAAGCCGTCGAAGCTGCCGAAGGCCGCGTCGATCGCGCCGGCCAGGTCGCCGGAGGGGGCACCGCCGCCGTTGGGGCCGATCACGGTCCAGAACAGCGTGTGGTTGGCGTGGCCGCCGCCTTGGTTCTGCACCGCGGCGCGCTTCCCGTCGGGCACCGAGCCCAGGTTGCTGAGGATCGACTCGATCGACTGGCTCTCCAGGTCGGTGCCGGCGACCGCGTCGTTCAGCTTGCCGACGTAGGCGTCGTGATGCTTGTCGTGGTGAATGCGCATCGTCTGCTCGTCGATGTGCGGCTCGAGGGCGTCGTATGCGTAGGTGAGGGGTGGGACCGAGAAGGCCATGGGTAGACTCCTGTTTCGGGTCTGGATTTGGCCGTGAGGATACTAACCGGCCGTTTTCACCGTCAACTCGACGGCGCCGTTTCGGCGGGTCGCCCAGGCTTCGGCCGAGGCCAGCTCATGCGCCCGATCGTGCGCCCGCCGCACCGATGACGCGCCGATCACGGGCGCGACGATCCGCTCCACGTCGGCCACCGAGCGCGTCTCCATCAGCTCCATGCGAAGCCGCCTGGCGCCGGGGAAGCCGCCGACGTAGGCCTTGAAGTGGCGCCGCAGGTCGACGAAGTTCTTGCGGCCCGCGAACAGCAGGTCGTACACCAGCGCGTGCGCGAGCATCGTCTCCACCGCCACGCGCAGGTCGCCCGGCCCGCCGGCCGCGGAAAACAGCCAGGGGTTGCCGAACACGCCGCGGCCGATCATCACGCCGTCGGCGCCGGTTTCGGCGGCCAGCGAACGGCCCTGCTCCAGCGAACGCACGTCGCCGTTGCCGACGATCGGCACGCCGGTGCCACGCGCCAGATGGCAGGCCCGCCGCACGGCGTCCCAGTGGGCGGGCACCTCGGAACGCTCCTTGATCGTGCGGGCGTGGATGGCGATGGCCGCCGGCCGCGTGCTCAGGAGCCGGCCGATCCACTCCTCGACGATGTCGGAGGCGTCCCCGATGCGGGTCTTCACCGACACCGGCAGATCCCCGGCGCCGGCGCGCGTCGCGTCGATGATCTCCACCGCCAGGTCGGGATCGCGGATCAGCGCCGCGCCCGCCTTCTGGCGCAGGACGGAGCGATCCGGGCAGCCCATGTTGATGTCCACCCCGTCGAAGCCGAGCTCGACGGCCAGCTCCGCACAGCGCCGGAACTGCTCCGGCACCGAGCCGAAGAACTGCGCGATCACCGGCCGCTCGCACTCGGCGAACTCCAGGTCGACCATCAGCCGCGGCGCGCCGGGCGAGCACAGGCCGGCCACCGACGTGAACTCCGTGTACACCGCGTGCGGGTGGCTGCACTCGGTGACGATGCGGCGGAAGGCGGTGTCGGTGGCGTTGGCCATCGGCGCCAGCAGGAAGCACGGCCGCGGCAGGTCGTCCCAGAAGGAGCGCGCGCGTCCGGCCGGCGGGCCGCCCGCGTGTAGTATGGTCCCGCTCATGACGCCGAAGCCGGAGTGGCTGCGGGTGCGCCTGTCGTCCGACCCGCGCTATTTCCAGGTTCGCGAAATCGTCCGTTCACAGAAGCTCCATACCGTATGCGAGGAGGCGCGCTGCCCCAACATCCACGAGTGCTGGGGCACGCACGGCACCGCCACCTTCATGATACTGGGCAATGTATGCACGCGGCGCTGCCGTTTCTGCTCCGTGGAGACCGGCCTGCCCGGCAGCGTCGACGCCGACGAGCCGCGGCGCGTCGCGGAGTCGGTGGCGCAGATGGGGCTCCGCCACGTGGTCATCACCATGGTGGCGCGCGACGACCTTCCCGACGGCGGCGCCGAAGCGATGGCCGACACGGTGCGGGCGATCCGCGCTGCCGCGCCGGGTTGCCGGGTCGAGGTGCTGCCCTCGGACCTTGCGGGCCCCGACCTGGTCGTCGATCCCTCCTCGGTGGAGACACTGGTCGACAGCGGCCCGGACATCATCGCCCACAACCTGGAGACGATCCGGCGGCTGACGCCGGCGGTGCGCTCGCACTCCGACTACGACCGCTCGCTCGGCTTCCTGCACACCGTCAAGGAGCTGTCTCCGGAGGCGGTCACCAAGTCCAGCCTGATGCTGGGGCTGGGCGAGGACGAAGGCGAGGTGGTCGAGGCGATGGACGACCTGCGCGCGGTCGGCGTGGACATCCTCAACCTGGGCCAGTACCTGCAGCCGGGGCGCACGCAACTGCGCGTCAAGCGCTTCTGGCGGCCGGACGAGTTCGACCGGCTGAAGCTCATCGCCCTCGACCGCGGCTTCCGCCACTGCGACTCGGGGCCGTTCGTCCGCTCCAGCTACCACGCCGAGGAACAGGCCGTCGCTGCGGCCTGTCCGGCCTGAGGAGTCCGGCGCCGCGCGGCTATCCCCGCAGCGAGGGCGTCCAGTGCGCTTGGCCGGCCTGCGCCTTCTCGCGGTCCATGCGGGCCAGGATCGCCAGGCCGCGCAGGGCCATCCGGCGGGCGGTGTCGTGGCCGGCGCCGGCGGTGAACGTCTCGCCGGTCACCAGGTTGTCGGCCACCGAGCAGATCGAGCCGCCGCGCCTGCCGAACAGCAGCGGCAGGGTGACCAGGGCCGCCGACTCGCGGTCGCCGTTGAGGACGCCGGCGCGCCGGTAGTAGTCGATCACCTCCAGGTGCTCGGGCTGCATGTAGCCGCCCACCGAGGGCCGCCCGACACCGCAGAAGTCGCTGTCGCTGGAGCGGGTGATGCCGACGTGGTAGCGGGCGCCCAACTCCTCGCCCGCCTGCGCCAAGGCCAGCACGATCTCCGGGCTTGCAGCGGCGGGAAAGGAGGGGCGTACGTATGCCTGCGTCATGCCCTCGTCGCGCACCACGCCGTGGCTGATCACGACGTCCCCGGGCCGCACCGATTCGTGCATGCCGCCGGAGCCGCCCAGCCGCAGGTAGGCGGTGGCGGCCGTGTTCTCCAGGAACTCGTGCAGGACGAGTTCCGCTTCCGGTGAGCCGCTGCCGCCGGAGACCACGGTCACATGGGCGCCGTCGTAGTGGCCGCTGTAGGTCGTGAACATGCCCGTGCGGGCCACCAGCTCGCTGTCGCTCAGGTGGCGGGCGACCTGCTGCGCGGGGTCTTCCTCGTAGGCGCACAGGGGGTCGCGCACGGTGATGATGACGTAGTCACCGATGCGTTCGGGGTCGATGCCGGTCAGCGCCGGCCGGCCGTCGATCAGGAGGCCGCGGCGCGGCACGTTGGCGGCGTACTCGTAGCGCCGGTAGAGCTTGTCCACTGCGTCACTCATCGTTCTTCTCCCTCTCCGGTACCTCTGCTGCTGGGACGAGCTGCAGGTAGAGCTGGCGGTCGCGCGGGCCGTCGAACTCCATGAAGTAGACCCCCTGCGAGTGGCCGAGCTGCAGCGCGCCGTCCGCGACGATCAGGCTGAGCGACACACCGACCAGGGCGGACTTGATGTGCCCGGCCGCATCCTGCGGGGTGTCGTGCTGGTGCTTGAAGTCGATCCGCGTCGGCACCAGCCGCGCCAACTCGTCGGCGACGTCCTCCAGGCCGAGCGGATCGGGAAACGACAGCACCGTCAGCCCCGCGGTGGTGTGCGGGATGGTGGCGATCAGCACGCCCGCGCGCAGGCCGCTCCGCGCCACCGCGGCGTGCAGCGTGTCGGTGACCTCGTGCGGGCCGTTGCCCGGCGTGCGAAAGCGGTGGACGTGCATGGTCTGGGTCAATCTCCTGCGACCGTTTCCGCGGACGGCAGTCGCTGCGAGTTCCGGGTCGTGGCCCCGTCCCGGCAATCCTGCCAGCGCCCGCGCGCGCCGCGGCCGTACTCGGCGCCCAGCTCGGCGCTCAGCCAGGCTGCGTAGAGCGCCAGAGCCGCCGCGTACACGAGCGGGGCGAACACGGGGTCGGGCGGCGCCGGCAGCGCGATCGTCCGGCCGGACTCTGCCGCCGCCGGTGCGTCGCTCAGGATGCGATAGGGCCGTCCGAGGCGCTGCAGGAACGGCTCGACCTCGCGCACGCGGCTGCGGTCGCGGGCGGGCTCCGGGCACAGCACCAGGGTGGCGCAGGCATCGGGGTCGCGGGCGAAGTAGTCCAGGTGCACCCACTCCTCGACGTCCTGATCGACCGTGGGCACGCCCGTGGCCTCCAGCAGCTTCGCCCTGCCGTAGGCGGCCGCGGCGCGGGCGGGGCCTGAGGCCAGCAGCTCGTAGCGACCGTGTCCGCGCCACTCCCGCGCCAGCGCGGCCAGCTCACCGTCGAGCGCCGGCAGCATCCGGCCGATGGCGCCGACAGTCTGCGACAACCGGCTTCGCAGGCGCCCGGCGTCCTCCTGCTGCAGCCGGCCGCGCACCTCGCCCAGGCGGATGGCGAGCAGGTACAGCGCGTGCGCACTGAGAAAGAACGAGCGCACCCCCGGCGCGGGCGCGAACGGGGGCAGCGTGAGCGGCAGGCAGCATTCGGCGGCCTGCGCCAGGCTGCTGCCCGCGTCGGCGGTCACCGCGACCGTCAGCGCGCCGCGCCGCCGCCACTGCTCGACCGCCTCCACCGTGCGCGCGACCGTGCCCGAGGAGCTGACGGCCAGCACCAGGGGGTCGTGAGGATGGCTCCGCCGGGGGAGCTCGGTCTCGTAGCGGGCGGCCTGCATGGCGGGGAGCGGCCGGCACGGGAGCCCGGTCAGCCGCACCCAGGGCTCGGCGGCCAGCTCGCCGGCGACGTGCGAGTCGCCGCAGCCGGTGAGGATGACCTCCCGTACGGTGAAGATGGTCGGCGTGGGGAGCAGCGCGCGCGTGGCGGACTCCACGGCGTCGTGTTGCGCCGCCAGGAGTTCCGGCAGGCTGAAGATCTGCGCGCGCATCGGGTTGTCCGTGGCAGGCGCCGGCGAGCTCATGCGGTCGCTCCCGCCGGTGCCGCCGAGCTCACGCGGGCCATGAGCAGGTCGCGCCGCCGGCGCCACTCGCCGTGGCAACGGTCCAGCCGCTCCGGCGGGCCGTACTGTTCCAGCATCAGGGAGGCGGCGGCGGCAGCGCCGCAGGCGGAGAGCAGCCAGTCCTGCCCCGCGCCTAGTCCCCCCAGCAGCGCTCCGCCGAAGGCGTTGCCCGCGCCGGTCACGTCGACCACCTCCGCGGGCCAGGCGGGCACGTGGCAGCACTCCCCCGGAGCGCGGCCGAGCAACGCGCCGTCCGCCCCCAGCCGCAACGCGACGACGCCCACGCCGGCACCCATCAGGCGCCGGACGATCTCCCTCGGGTCCTGCCGGCCGCACAGGCGGCGGCCCTCCGCGAGGTTCAGCGAGACCGCGTCCACGCAGGCGAGCCGTTCGGCGACCTCCGGCCAGCACGCCGGCTCCGCCGCCGCCGCGTGCAACTCCCACAGCACCACGGCGCCGGTGGCGGCGCGCAGCGCGGCGGCTTCCTGCCAGAACGCCGCGTCGTGGTCGCGGAAGAGGTAGTAGCCGCGGGCGGTGCGGTAGGCCGGCGGCAAGCGCTCGATCATCGGCGCCATCGTCGCGAAGTGCGCGTATCCGAACAGGGGCGTTTCCGTGCGCGCGTCCTCGGCGTGGTAGACCACCGCACTGCGCGGCGTGCGGCGGCCGCGCGGTTCCAGTCCTTCAGTGTCGATGCCGTTCGCGCGAAACCACGCCACGTGCTCGGAGCAGGCGAAGTCTTCGCCCACGCCGCACGCGATGCCGGCGCGACCGGCGGCCAGGCGCAGGCCGGCGGCGGCGTAGCTGCCGGCGCCGCCGAGGACGCCGCGCCGCCCGGCGCCGGACGGGAAGCGCAGGTCGTCCACGATCACGTGCGACAGCACGACGTACTCCACTCCTGTCACCGACATGCCGGAACGGAGGGGGAGGCCGGTTTGCGCCGTGCCGGACGAGCCGGTAGCGTTCCGCACCCGTGCAACGAGGAGTCAGCCATCGCTAGCGATTCAGCGACCCGCGAGGGTCAGGATGCCGGCGACGCTGCTGGCGCCACGCCGCTGTTCATCGACTGTGACCCTGGCATGGACGATGCGCTGGCGCTCATCGTCGCGCTCAAGAGTCCTGCCGTCCGCGTGTGCGGCATCACCAGCGTTTCCGGCAACTTGCCGGCCGACCGCTGCTACCGGAATATCCACACGGTCCTGAACCTGATGGGCATACCGGCGTGCGGCGAAGCGGGCCTGCCCACCGGCCAGGGCGGTCCGCGGGCGCTGGTTCGGGAGCTCGCGCATGACCCATTCTCGCACGGTGCGGACGGCCTGGGAGAGACCGGCCTGCCCGCGGCGCCGGTGCCGGCCGAGCCCGCCTGGGCGCCCGTCCTGCTGGTGGAGCAGGCCCGCCGGCACGCGGCCGACGGCGACCCGCTCACCGTGGTGACGCTCGGGCCGCTGACCAACGTCGCGCTGGCGCTGCACATGGAGCCGCGGCTGCCGGAGCTGATCGACCGCCTGGTCGTGCTGGGCGGCGCGTTCGGGCTGCAGCGCGAGGCGGCCCTCAACGCGACCGGCGACAATCCGATGAGCGAGTGGAACTTCTACGTCGATCCCGAGGCGGCGCGGCTGGTCCTGCACGGCGGCTTCGACCTGGTCGCGGTCGGGCTGGACGTGGCCACGCACCGGGACCTGAGGCTCACCGACGCGGACGGTCAGGCGCTGCGCGCCTCCGGCCGCGCCGAGGCGCGCCTCGCCGCCGGCATGCTGGACTTCGTCACCGGGCGCGGCTTCGGCAGCTACTGCGTGCTGATCGATTCGTGCGCGATCGCGGCGGCGGCGTGGCCGGAGCTCATCGACACCGTGGCCCTGCACTGCGACGTGGAGACGCGCGACGGGCTGACGCGCGGGCAGACGGTGGTCGACGTCCGCCAGAACTTCCGCTGGCAGCACCTGCCGCAGGTGCAGGCGGCCCGCGACGCGGACTTTCCCGGCCTGCGCCGGTTCATCGTCGAGACCCTCCTGGCCGGCTGAGCCGCTTGCCGCGCGAGCGGACGCGGCGGCCGGTGCGCCGGTTGCATCCGTGCCGTGGCTCGTGTAGACGTTAGCCCATGAGCAATACCCAGGAGGTAATGGTGAAACGCTCTCCTCTCGCAAGAAGCTTGATGCTCGTCCTCGCGATCGGTCTGCTTGCCGTCGCGCCGCTCGCGGCGCAGGAACGGACGCAGATCCAGTTCTGGATGTGGGGCGCCGGCCCGCACCTGCAGGACGTGATCAAGGCCGTGCTGGTCGATCCCTACAACGAGTCGCAGGACCAGTTCGAGCTGGTCATGGAGTTCCGCAACGACGTGGACTCGGTCATCGCATCGGTGCTGCCCGCCGGGGGCGGTCCCGACCTCGTCTACGGCTCCGGTCCGGCGTTCGTACGCCCGTTCGCCGCCGCCGGCCACCTGGCCTCGATGGAGCCCTACGCCGAGAAGTACGGCTGGCGCGACCGCATCCTCACGCCGATCTACGAGGCGGGCACGGTCGACGGCGACCTGTACGCCCTGCCCAACTCGCTGAACACCATGGGCGTCTTCTACAACAAGGTCCTGTTCGAGGAGAACGGCTGGGAGATCCCCACCACCTTCGAGGAGCTGGAAGCGATCATGGATGACGCCCTCGCCCAGGGCCTTTATGCCTCGGTGACGGGCAACAAGGGCTGGCGCCCGGTCAACGAGAACTACACGCAACTCTTCCTCACCCACTGGGCGGGGCCGCAGGCCACCTACGACGCGCTCACCGGCGCCATCCCCTGGACGGACGCGGCGATCGCGGAGGCGATGCAGAAGAGCGCGGAGTGGTTCCAGGCCGACTACCTGGCGGGCGAGGACTACTTCAGCCTCAACTTCCTGGAAGCGGTGTCGCTGCTGGCGTCGAACGACGCGCCGTTCTTCTTCGGCCCGTCGCTGGTGTTCCAGTTCGCCACCAGTTCCTACTCCGAGGAGGACGGCAACCTGGACGAGCTCGGCTTCTTCCCGCTGCCCAGCCGGGAGGGGCTGCCGTCGCCGATTTACCTGCTCGGCACCACCGCATCGCTGTCGATCAACGCCTACTCCTCACCCGAGGTGCAGGACGCCGTGGGCGAGATCATCGACCGCATGATGACCCAGGAGTTCCTGGTCGGCATGACCGAGGGATGGCCCGGCTACTGGGGCGTGCCGATCAGCCAGCTCGACATCGACCTGGACGACTTCAGCGGCCTGTCGCACGGCTTCCTGAGCGCCATCCAGGACGCCATCTCGGCGGCGAACGCCGGCAACTTCGGCTATTCGCCCTCGACCTTCTTCCCGTCGGCCACGCAGACCGCCTTCTGGGACATCGACTCGGTCTGGCTGGGCGAGCTGACGGTCGAGGAGTTCCTGGCCAACGTGCAGACCGCCTTCGAGGAGGACAAGGCGGCCGGACTGGTGGCGCCGGTGCCGCCACCGGTCGCCATGGGCGGCTGATCGCGCCCCCGACCCTCGCGCTGCCGACCGCGCCGCCCGGGCCTCGCACGGCGATGCCCGGGCCGGCGCGGCCCGCCGCGGCGCCCCACCCCGACCGCTGATGCACAGCCGGTCCTTTCAGTACTACCTGCTGCTCGCGCCCGCCGTGCTGCTGAGCGTGACAGTGGTGCTCGCGCCCGGTCTGATGACCGCCTACGTCGCCTTCACCGACTGGAACGGCGTGTCGCTCAGCATGAACTGGATCGGGTCGGTCAACTTCGAGAAGATCTTCGCCGACCGGGTGTTCTGGAAAGCGCTGGGCAACAACGTCCGCTGGACCCTGCTGTTCCTGACCGTGCCGGTCGGCATCGGGCTGCTGACCGCGATGCTGCTGCTCAAGCGCGGCCGCACGCGCACCCTCTACCAGATGATCTACCTCGGCCCCTACGTGCTGGCGCCGGTCACCAACGCCATCCTGTGGCTGAACATCATCCTCAACCCCGTCTCCGGCCTGCTGCGCCACGTTCGCCACCTGTTTCCGCGCAACTCGCCGCTGGCGCCGCTGCGGTCGCCTCTGGGCAGCCCGGACACGGCGCTCTACTTCGTGGCGATGGTCGACATCTGGCACTACTGGGGGTTTCTCACGGTCATCTACCTGGCGGCCCTGCGCCAGACGCCGCAAGAGCTGGTGGAGGCCTCCACGGTGGAGGGGGCGGGCGTGCTGCAGCTCTTCCGGTTCCTCTACCTGCCGACGATCCTGCCCACGATGCTGCTGATGTTCGTGATCATCACGATCTTCTCGTTCCTGACCTTCGAGTACGTCTACATCATGACCGGCGGCGGGCCGGCGCACGGCTCCGAGATGCTCAGCACCTACGCCTACACGCTGGCGTTCAACGCGCTGCAGTACGGCAAGGCCGCGGCAACCGGGCTGGTGATGAGCTTCTTCGGCTTGGCCGCGTCGGTGTTCTACGTGTGGATGAGCAGGCGGGAGGTGGGCTCATGAGTGCGCGCTCGGTGACGACACCCGGCGTGAAGACGGCAGCGTCGTCGTGGAGCTCGCCGCGCTCCCGGCGGCTGATCGGATCGGCAGGCTCCCACCTTGTCCTGATCCTGTTCGCGTTCACGGCGCTGGCGCCGCTGGCGCTGGTGGCGATCAACAGCCTCAAGACCCACCGGGAGGTGGTGCGCAGTCCCCTCGCCTTGCCCACCACCCTGCACTGGGACAACTTCGAGCTGGCGTGGCGCTACGGGCAGTTCTCGCGCGGGTTCGTCAACAGCATCCTGCTGAGCGGCACGGCGGTCGCCACGGTCCTGACCTGCTCGACGCTGGCCGGCTACGTGCTGGCCCGGCGGCGGATACGTCAGTGGCGGATGGTGACCGTCTACTTCATGGTGGCGATGACCGTCCCCATCCAGTTGTTCCTGTTCCCGCTCTACTACTTCTTCGCGCGGGTGCTGGGGCTGCTCGGCAGCCTGTACGCGGTGGGCGTGGTGCTGGCAGCGCTGAACATGCCGCTGGCCGTGTTCCTGATGCGCTCCTTCTTCCTGGCGGTGCCGGAGCAGCTCGAGGAGGCAGCGCGCATCGACGGCGCCAACACCGCGCGCGTGCTGTGGTCGGTGCTGATACCGCCGGTGCGCCCGGGCCTGATCACGGTGGCCGTGATCGTCGGCCTGCAGGCGTGGAACGAGTTCCTGATCACGCGCACCTTCCTGGGCCAGGAGAGCATCACCGCCACCCTCGGGCTGCTGTCCATGAACGGCACCTTCACCGACAACATGAGCGTGATGATGGCCGGCACCATGCTGATGATCGGACCGCCCCTGGTGTTCTTCGTGTTGGTGCAGCGCTACTTCATCGAAGGGCTGATCTCGGGCGCCCTCAAGGGGTAGGCCTTCCGGCATGGCTGGGTTGAGCGAGGAGGTCCGCGAGCGGGTCTACGCCGGCGTGCTGGGCAAGCTGATCGGCGTCTACCTGGGACGCGCCGTGGAGGGCTGGAGCTACCCGGCGATCCGGGAACGTTTCGGCGAGGTCGCCAACTTCGTCCACCACGAGGTGGGCATGCCGCTGATCGTCCCCGACGACGACCTGTCCGGCACGTTCGTGTTTTTCCGCGCGCTGGAGGACCACGGCTACGACCCCGGCCTGAGTCCGCGGCAGATCGGCGAGACCTGGCTCAACTACATCATCGAGGACAAGACGATCCTGTGGTGGGGCGGCATGAGCCGCTCCACCGAGCACACCGCCTGGCTGCGGCTGCGGAAGGGCCACGCGGCGCCGGCGAGCGGCTCGATCGCCCTGAACGGCCGCGCGATGGCGGAGCAGATCGGCGCGCAGATCTTCGCCGACGCGTGGGCGCTGGCCAATCCCGGCGTACCGGAGCGGGCCGCGCGGCTGGCGCGCGCCGCCGCCTCGGTCAGCCACGACGGGATCGCCGTCGACTGCGCGGAGTTCCTGGCGGTGCTGGAGGCGCTGGCGTTCGAGGAGGCGGACGCCGGGTGCCTGCTGGAGCAGGGGTTGGGCTTCGTCGCCAACCGGACACTGCGCGGGCTGGTGACGGCGGTGCGCGACCGCTGCGCGGCGGCCGGCGACTGGCGGGAGGTGCGCGACTGGATCGAGCGCGAGCACGGCTACCACCGCTACCCCGGCAACTGTCCGATGGTGACCAACCACCTGTCGGTGTTGATGGCGCTGCTGACAGGCGGACGGGATTTCCAGCGCAGCCTGACCATCGCGGCGAGCGCGGGCTGGGACACGGACTGCAACGCCGGCAACGTCGGCTGCCTGAACGGCGTGCGGCTGGGGCTGGCGGCGCTGTCGGCGGGTGTGGACCTGCGCGCGCCGGTGGCCGACCGCCTGTATGCGGTCAGCGCCGACGGCGGCGAGTGCGTGACCGACGCGGTGCTGGAGACGCGGCGGATCCTGCGGGCGGCGGCCGTGTTGCGTGGCGAGGAGCCGCCGCCGCGGCAGCCGCGCTTCGGTTTCGAGTTTCCCGGCGCCGTGCAGGGGTTCCAGGCCGACCGCGAGCCGCACCACCTGCAGGCGGTCACCGGGTTGCGCAACGATGGCAGCGGGCTGCAGATCTCCTACGGGCGGCTGGCGCCGGGCCGCTGCGGGCGGCTGCGCGTGCAGACCTGCTTCGCTCCGGAGCCGAGCGGCGTGCGCGATACCAGCTACTTCGAGGTGCTGGCCAGTCCGACCTTGTACGGCACGCAGACGGTGCGGGCTCTGGTCGAGTGCGGCGCCGGGCCGCAGCCGAGCTGGCGCTTCTTCGTCCGCCACTACAGTGGCGGCCGGCACTACCGGGGCGACGGCTCGCTCCACACGCGCTACGGGGAGCCCGCCGCGCTGCAGCCCGGCGCCAACCGGCTGACCTGGAAGGTGCCGGCCTGCGATGGGCTGCCGATCTACGAGCTGGGCATCGAGCTGAACGCGGCGCAGCGGCTGGACGGCGAGGTGACCCTGCGCCACCTCGACTGGCACGGCGCGCCGGAGCGCCTGGTGATGGGAAGGGCCGACGAGCTGTCCCCCGACCTGACGCCCTGGACCACCAACACGCCGTGGCTGAAGGCTTTCCTCAGCTCGGCGCGCAACCTGGCACCGGACTACACGACCACCTTCTCGATCTCCCACCCGGACGACAACGGCGTGCTCACCATCGGCACGCGCGACTGGGACGACTACACCGTGAGCTCGCAGTTGACCCTCGTGCACCAGCGCACGGCGGGGCTGGTGGCGCGGGCGCGGGGCCATCGCCGCTACTACGCCGCCGTGCTGGGCGCCGGCAGGGCGCGCGGCGATGAGGTGCGGCTGATCAAGCGCCGCGACGGGATGGTGGAGGTGCTGGCCCGCTGTCCGTGCGACGCGCCGCACGACGAGCCCCTGGAGGTCGCCCTGACCGTCGCCGGCGAAGCGCTGCGCTTCGCGGTCGGGGGCCGCGTGCTGCTGAGTGCGCGGGACGGGGAATACGAAAGCGGCGGCGCCGGGTTCCTGGTGGAGGAGGGCGGCTACCTGGCGCGCGGATTCCGGGTGGAACGTGCGGCGCGCGACGGCGGTGACAGGCCGTGAGCGCTCGGGAGCAACGGCTCGCCGAGGCGACCTACGCCGGCGTGCTCGGCAAGATGATCGGCGTCTACTTGGGCCGGCCGGTCGAGGGATGGGCGTACGAGGCGATCCAGGAGCGCTTCGGCGAGGTCGACCGCTACGTGCACGAGCGGCTCGGGCAGCCGCTGGTGGTCGCCGACGACGACCTGTCCGGCAGCTTCGGCTTCTTCCGCGCCGTGGAGGAGGCTGGGGATGGCGAGGTCACGGCGGCGGACTTCGGCGACACGTGGCTCAACACGATCATCGAGGACAAGACCATCCTCTGGTGGGGCGGACTTGGCCGCTCCACCGAGCACACGGCTTTTCTGCGCCTGAAGGCCGGCCATCGCGCCCCGGAGAGCGGGAGCTGCGCGCTCAACGGGCCGATGCTCTCCACCCAGATCGGCGCCCAGATCTTCACCGATCCGCTGGCGCTCATGTCTCCCGGCGACCCGGGCGAGGCCGTTGCGCTGATCCGCAAGGCGGCGTCGGTCAGTCACGACGGGATGGCGCTCGACTGTGCCGCCTACCTGGGGGCGCTGCAGGCGCTGGCCTTCGAGCACCGCTCGCTGGACGCGCTGCTGGACGCGGCCGAGCCGTTCGCGTCCGGCGACCAGCTCCGCCGGCTGCTGGACGACGTGCGCGGCATCTGCGCCCGCCAGGACGACTGGCGCCGGGTACGGGAGTGGCTGGATCCCCGCTACGGCTACGGCGTCTTCGCCGGGCCGTGCCCGATACAGACCAACCACGCGATGGTGCTGGCCGCGCTGCTGCTCGGCGGCGACGACTTCCGCCGCGCCGTGACCATCGCCGCCTCCGCCGGCTACGACACCGACTGCAACGCCGGCAGCGTCGGCTGCCTGAACGGCGTGCGGCTGGGACTGGCGGCGATCCCGGACGACCTGCGCGATCCGGTCGCCGACCGCCTGCTGGTGGTGACCGCGGAGGGCGGCCGCTGCGTGAGCGACGCCGTGCTGGAGACGCGCCGGATCCTGTGCGCCGGCGCAGCCAGCCGGGAAGATCGGGCGCCGGCGCCGCAGCCCCGTTTCGCGTTCGAGCTGCCGGGCGCCCGGCAGGGCTTCGCATCCTGCCCGCACGCCCCTCCCGGCGCAGCCCCGGTCCGTGTCGTCGACAGCGACGACGACGGCCTCCTGCTGCACTACCGCGATCTCGCCGAATCGGCTGCCGGCCGCGTTTCGACGCCGGTCTTCCTGGACTTCGACGAGGTGGCGGACAACTTCTCGACCCATGCCAGCCCCACGCTCTACGCCACCCAGGAGGTGGCGGCGCGCGTGCAGGCCCCGGACGCGGCCGGCGAGCCGCTTCCGAGCGCGGCCCTGTACGCGCTCTCTTACGACGCCGCCGACCGCGTGCAGGAGCTGCGATCGGACGCGCAGCCGCTGCGCCCCGGCGCCAACACGCTGCGCTGGCGGGTGCCCGCGAACGGCGGCATGCCGCTGTTCCGCCTCGGCCTGGAGCTGTCGGCGCCGTCCGGGGCGCAGACCCCGCTTTCCGGGCGCGTGAGGCTGCTGAGCGTGGACTGGGACGGCGCGCCGCACGACTTCCGGCAGAGCGGCATGCTGATGTCCTCGATCTGGAACCTGCGGCCCCACTGGATGCGCGCCTGGGTGAGCGCGGCACGCGAGTTCGCGCCCGACTTCGAGCTCACCTACTGTATCTCGCACAGCGCCGGGAACGGCTTGGTCACCTTGGGCACGCGCGACTGGTGCGACTACGCCGTGGAGACCGGGCTCCGCTTCAGCCTGCACCGCTCGGGCGGCCTGGTGCTCCGCTCCCGCGGCCTGCGGCGCTACTACGCCGCCCTGTTCTCAGGGGGAGCCCGGCTCGCCATCGTCGCCCGCCAGGACGGCGCCGTGCACACCCTCGCGCAGACCGCCTTCCCCTACGAAATGGAACGCCTGTACGCGCTGCGCTTCGCCGCCGTCGGAGACCGCCTGTCGCTCGCCGTGGACGGCTCCCCGCTGCTGGAAGCGCGTGACGACCGCTACGGGAGCGGCGGCGCCGGCTTCGTGATCGACGAGGGCACCATGATCGCCGACGGCTTCCGCGTTCGCGAGACTCGCGCTTGAGGAGGGCGATCAGTCAGGCCGACTCTCGCTCTGGTCGTTGGCTGACGTACTCCAGGTAGCGCGGCTGCCATCAAGCCCGATCGAGAGTCGCCTGTTTCCTTCGCATACTCGTCAACTCGTGGCCGAATTCGTTCGGGAATAGTGACGTTGATGCGCCGTGCGCTGCCGCTCGCTCTGAGAGGTCCACCGCCACTACAGCCCATATGCCATCGCTATAATCAGGGTTCTCCCGATGCGTCTCGATCTTCCCGGGGCCTGGAACGGGCTCGCCATCGAGAAGCAGTCCTTCGACGTGGGTAACGATTGCGTCGACGGCGTTGGCAAGGGCGTCGTCCATCGTTGGCCCGAACGAAAAGCAGCCGGGCAAGTCCGGCACCGTCACGCCGTAATCGCTATCTGTGTCTTTGTGGATCACTACCGGGTAGTTCATCGTATCCTCCAGTCCCATCCGGCTTGCCGAAAGATGCTCTTCAACGTTCCGATCGGCAAGTCCGCTGGGGTGCGGAACCGGTACTACGCCGCCGTGTTTGCGGCCTTCGCCTACGAGATGGAGCGTTTCTACGCGCTCATGTTCCGCGGTGACCGGGGCTCATCGTGAGCGGCAGCCCCCTGCGCGTCGTGGGCAGCTCTGCGACACGCCCGATGTCGCCACACTCCACCGTGCCCGAAGCGTACCAGACCCAATCCATCGCGCAACCATACATCTGTCCCCTGTCGTGATCGGGCCGTCTCGGCATATCTATTGTTGCGCCGTCCCAAGGTAGCGCATAGATTGCGATCATGAGCTCTGAAGGCAGCTCTCGCTTCCTCCGCATAGGCACCTGGAACACCAATTGGGCAGAACCTGATCGAGCACGCGGCGAACGAGTCCAAAACGCCTTGGCCGGTCCCGATTGCGACATCCTGTGCGTAACCGAAGGGTTCGAGGGGATCCTCTCCGATGAAGGCAACGTCATCGACGGGGGCTCGGATTGGGGCTACCCCATCGATGAGGGACAGGAAGGCCGTAGAAAGGTACTCCTGTGGAGCAAACGACCTTGGTCCAGCGTCGATTGCCGAGGCTCGGACGACTTGCCAAACGGAAGGTTTGTGGCGGGCGTCACGCAGACCTCGCTCGGTGAGATCACGGTCGTCGGCGTTTGCATTCCCTGGGCAGGCGCCCATGTCGACACCGGCCGCAGAGACCGCCGACGATGGGAGGAACACGAGGCGTGGCTCTCAGCATTTCAGCGACTGCCCTATCGGCACGCCGTCGGGAAGACGGTGGTTCTTGGAGACTTCAATCAGCGTATACCGCGGAGTCGTGCGCCGATGCGCGTACACAGGGTGCTGATGCGTGCTTTCGACGGGTTGAGCATCGCCACCAAGGGCAGTTCGGGAGGCGAACCCAAGCTTCTGCGGGACTACGGGTGCATTCTCGATCTTTCCCAGCCCGTACTGGTCCGAGCAATCGATCACATCGCGCACACCAAGGACCTGACACCGGACTGCCTCGGAATCTGGCCGGATCGAAGTCCTCGCGGCGAGCCGCTGTCGGATCACATTGGAGTATGGGGCGACTTCTTTCTCCGATGATCGGCGGGATCGACTCTCGCCCTGGGCGGTTACGACATCGACTGCAACGCCGGCCGTGCCGGCTTCGTGGTCGACGAGGGCACCATGATCGACGACGGCGTCCGCGTCGGCCGTTGTGACCTCAAGCTACCTTGGGCTCAACGGTGAGCCGGACACCAAGTGCGCCGAGAACCTTCATCACGGTGCCGATACGCGGATCGCGCTCACCGGACAGTGCCTTGTAGAGGCTTGTACGTCCCAGGTCAGTTTCCTGTGCAATCGTGGCCATGCCCATGGCGCGTGCGACGTTTCCCACTGCCTTGACGAACAGCTCCGGATCGTCTTCTTCAAGCGCTGCCTGCAAGTACTCGATGATCACCGCGTCATCGTCGAGGACCTCGGCGCTGTCCCACTGGGTGTAAGTCTCCTTGCCCATGTCGGCTCGGACGCTCAGCCCCTTGAGGAGGACTTCAGCAGCCGGTCGATGAGGACGAAGGCGAGCGCGGCGCGCTCGTTGCGGGACAGGTCCTGCTCCAGCCCTTGCAGGGCGGCGCGGATTCGCGGGCCGCTGTCGGGGTCGGCGTCGGCCAACTGGAACGCCCGCTCGAGCTGCGCCTGGTTGATGCAGTAGACGGACTCGCCGCCGGTCAGGTCGACCGGCTGCACTGCCATGCCGTGCCGATCCCCGCGTCAGCCGCTACAGGGCGAAGCTGGCCCCGCAGCCGCACGCCTTGGTGGCGTTCGGATTGCTGAAGCGGAAGCCCATGCTCACCAGGTCGTCGGAGTAGTCGACGTCGAGATGGTGCAGGTACCCGGCGCTGTTGCGGTCCGCCAGGAGGGTGACCCCGTCCCGGTCGTAGACCACGACGTCGAACGGCGTGCGGGTCTCGTCCATGGACGCCTGGTAGGTCATGCCGGAGCAACCTCCCTCGCTGACCCACAGGCGCAGGAACCCGTTGTCCGACGCGAGCCTGCGAATCTCTTCCCTGGCCCGTTCGCTGATGGAGACCGAATAAGGCGCGGTGGCCGTAGCGTCACTCATCGTCTCTGAGGATACGCCCGCAGGCGGAGAAGATCAAACGCCCTACCTATGTGGCCATGTGGCCGAACGCGCGGCCATTGCCGGTCAGCCTCCCCTTCTCGTACCATTGACGCCGATGGCCGAGCCGATCACGACCACCATGCCGAGGCCGGCCACCGAGCGGCGCCAGCCGCCGGAGCCCGAGTTCCCGGGCTGCCGTCCGGTGCGCATACCGCGCGACCAGATTGCCGACTGCGACATCCGCTTCGAGTACTGGGAGGCGGACACCGAGATCGCGATGATCTGCGAGCCGGTCAGCTACTACCACGAACGCCCGGCCGCGCGCCTCGCCCGGCTGGCCGGACTGATCGCGGCCGCGCGCGGCGCGCCGATTGAGGCCGTCGGCCACACCGACCTGCTGGTGCGCAACGCGCGCGGCGAGCGGCAACGCATCATGCAGGCCGACCAGATCCTGTTTCTGCGTCCCTCGCAGGCGATACCGCGGGGCAAAGTGATCGAGGTGGGCGCCGACTCCTTGCCGGACGTGGTGCTGGAGGTGGACAACACCACGGACGTGCGCCGTGGCAAGCTGGGCCTGTACGAGTCCTGGGGCTTTCCCGAAGTGTGGGTCGAGGTGCCGGACGAGCCCGATGAGAGCCGTCCGGCGTCGGCGCGTCCGGGCTTGACGATCCACCTGCGGGAGGATGGACACTTTCGCCCGGCGCTCGTGAGCCGCGCATTGCCGGGCTGGACCGCGGACGAGATACATCGTGCGCTGAACGAGCCGGAGCTGTCCGAGGAGACGACCGCGGCGCTGCGCCGCGTGGGCCGATCTCTGGGCGCGACGGAGGGTACCGGCCCGGACGACGATCCGTTCCTGCGTGAAGAGCGCAGGGAGAACCACGCCGCGGGTTGGTCAAGGGGCCGCACGGAGGCGCAGCGTGCGAATGCGCTGAAAGTGCTCAAGGCGTGCGGCGTTTCGGTGTCGGCACATCTGGCCGAGCGGTTGGCGCAGATGGAGGGAGCCGGCGAGCGTCTGGTCGATGCGGCGTTGGCGTGCCGCGACGAGGAAGAGTTCCTGCGCCTGGTGTCCGCCGGGACGTAAGGGTCAGCTTCTCATCGGCCGCGCGCATGCGTATGATCTGGGGGCAACGCACGCAACCAATCACCGTGAGGGACCGATGATCAGCAACGCAGACGTGAACAAGGCACAGACGGTCGAGAACCCCGACGGCATCTTCCGCACCACCCTTTCCTACGGGGACGAATCGATGCTCTGCCACTTCAAGATGACCAAGGGCTCGCGCATCCCGCTGCACAACCACGTGGCGGTGCAGAACGGCTTCGTCATCCGCGGCAAGCTGAAGTTCCACAAGGGCCAGGAGGGCAACACCTTCATCGCCGAGGCCGGCTCCAGCTACTTCTTCGCATCCGAGGAGTTCCACGGCTGCGAGGTGCTGGAGGACACCGAGGCGGTGGAGTGCTTCTCGCCCATGCGCCCGGAGTACGCTCCGGACGCGAGCTGAGCCCGCGGTGGCGGTGGAGCGGCCATGCCGTGCAGTGACCAGACCGAGCTGCTGACCCTGGAGCTCGATAGCCAGGACCGCATCCGCAGCTTCGCGCTCGACAAGCGCACCTGCCACCAGCCGGTCGGCGGCGCCGCGTTGCTGCCGGTCATCCGCGACATGCCGGCCCGCGCGCTGCTCTCCGCGCCAGCCGACGACCTGATCGATCCCCGCGTGGATGACGTGCAGGCGTTCATGCTGACCAAGCAGCTCTTCGCGCTGCAGGGGGCGATCGAGGTTCTGTACGGCCTGCCGGAGAACGGCCATCCGCAGGCGTTCGAGTTGCACGAGCTGGAACATGACGGCGACGGGACCCGGCTCGCCGGCGAGATCGCGATCAACATCATTGCGGAGCAGATCAGCTCCTGCGGCGGCTGCCGCTGCTCGTTGTAACTTCAGCGACCGCGTCGCCATGGGCGACCTGGAACTGATCCGAGACGCCGCCGGGCAGGTCGGGGTGGACCTGCTCGGGATCACCGAGCCGCGCGGCTCGAAGGCGGCCCAGCGCCGCTTCGAGCGCTGGATCGAGCTCGACCGGCATGGCGAGATGCGCTACCTGGAGCGGCACGCGCCGGCCAAGACCGACGCCACCGCGCTGCTTGCCGACTGCGCCTCCGTGATCGTGGTGGGACTCAGCTACAACCGCCGGCGGTCCCGCGGGTCGCACCCGGAGGCGCTCGCCGCGATGGAGCCGGCAACCACGTCCGTGCCGGGCGGCCCGCGTGCCGCTGCCGGCCGCGTCGGCATGTATGCGTGGGGGCGCGACTACCACCGCGTGCTGCGCGGCAAGCTGCGCGATCTGATCCGGACACTGCAGGAGGAACTGCCGGGCGAGCGCTTCCTGTGGGGCGCCGACGCCACGCCGCTGCTGGAGACCCACTACGCCGCCCGCGCCGGCCTCGGCTTCCAGGGCAAGCACACGCTGCTGATCCATCGCACGCTCGGGAGTTGGTTCGTGATCGGCGAGGTGCTCACGACGGCGTCGTTGCCGGCGACGGCCCCGGAGCCGCCGGCCGGCCGGCGGTCGCGTTGCGGCACGGCCTGCAACCACTGCCGAGACGTCTGCCCGACCGGAGCGCTGGACGACGAGTGGCGGATCGACGCGCGCCGCTGCATCTCCTATCTGACCATCGAGCACCAGGGATCGATTCCGGTCGATCTGCGGCCGCTGATCGGCGACTGGCTGTTCGGCTGCGACCTCTGTCAGGAGGCATGTCCGTGGAACGTGCGCGCCGCGCCGACCACGGAGCCGGACTTCACCGCCGACCGCGCCGGGCCCACGGTCGACGTGGCCGAGGTGCTGGCGATCGAGGATCACGACCAGCTCGCCGCCCGCTTCGCCGGCACGCCGTTGATGCGCGCCGGCCGCCGCGGCCTGGTGCGCAACGCCTGCGTCGTCGCCGCCAACGTTGGCGCGCACCACCTTCTGGACCGGCTGCAGACCCTGACGGCCGACGGCGACGCGGTGGTCGCCGAGCACGCGCGCTGGGCGTGTGACCGCCTGCGCGCGGCTCCGGCAGCCGTGGGAGCGTCCTCGTGAGCGCCGCCGCGCTCGCCGGGGACACCGTGGTGGCCGTCGCCACCCCGCCGGGCACCGGGGCGCTGGCGATCGTGCGGCTGTCCGGCCCGCAGGCGATTGCGGCGGTGGCCGGCTGCTTCCGCGGCGCGGACCTCGGGCAGGTCGCTTCGCACACCGCCCACCACGGCTACATCGTCGCGGGCTCCGAACCGGTCGACGACGTGGTGGTCACCGTGTTCCGCGCGCCGCGCTCCTACACCGGCGAGGACTGCGTGGAGATCACCTGTCACGGCAACCCGCTGCTTGCCGCGCGCATCGTCGACACGCTGCTGGCCGGCGATCCATCCGTCGCACCCGCCGGCCCGGGCGAGTTCACCAGGCGCGCCTTTCTCTCAGGCAGGCTCGACCTCTCGCAGGCGGAGGCCGTGGCCGACCTGATCCGCGGCTCGGCCGACACCGCCCTGCGCGGCGCGCGCGCCCGCCTGGACGGCGCCGTGGCGGCCGTGGTCGAGCCGATCCGCGAGGGGCTGCTGGATGCGCTGAGCGAGCTGGAGGTGGAGCTGGACTTCGCGGAAGAGGAGGGCGACCTGGCCGATCGCAACGCCGTACGCGCGCATCTGGAGACGGTGGCCGAGCTGCTGGCGTGCGCGGCGGAGGACGCGCTGCACGCCGAGTTGCCATACGACGGTGTGAACGCCGCCATCCTCGGGCCGCCCAACGTGGGCAAGTCGTCGCTCCTCAACCGGCTGGCCGGCAGCGAGCGGGCCATCGTCGACGCCGCCCCCGGCACCACCCGCGACGTGATCAGGGAGGACCTGTCCGTCGCCGGCATGCACGTGCGGCTGGTCGACACCGCCGGCATCCGCGCGGGGACGAGCGGCGTCGAGCGGACCGGCATCGAGCGCACACGCGAGGCGGCGGCGCAGGCCGACGTGGCGATCCTGGTGGGCGACGCCCGCGCCGGCTTGTCGCCCGAGGTGCGGGCGGACGTGGAGGCGCTGATCCCCGCGGCGCGCCTGATCCCGGTGCTCAACAAGGCCGACCTGCTGAACGGGACGCCGCCCGCGCAGGTCCCCGACGGCGCACTGCTGGTGTCGGCCCGCACCGGCGCCGGCGTCCCCGAGCTGGCGTCCGCACTGCGCGATCGGGCGGCCGGGGTGGACTACACCGAGCGCGGCGCCGCGGTGGCCGGCGCCCGCCATCGCCGCGCCCTGCGGGATGCGCTGGCCGAGGTCGAAGCGGCGGGGCGCCTGCTCGCCGCCCGCACGGAAGCGGAGCTGGTCGCCGTGCACCTGCGCAATGCGACCCTGTGCCTGGACGAGATCCTGGGCGTGGTGACCACCGACGACATCCTGAACCGCATCTTCTCGCGGTTCTGCATCGGCAAGTGAACGGCACGGGCGCGGCCGGCCGCGCGGCGCTGGAGCCGGTCGACGTGGTCGTGCTCGGCGGCGGTCACGCCGGCATCGAGGCGGCCAGCGCCGCCGCGCGCATGGGCTCGACGGTGGCGCTGGTCACCATGGACCCGGCCGCGATCGGCCGCATGTCGTGCAACCCCGCGATCGGCGGCACCGCCAAGGCCCACCTCGTGCACGAGGTGGACGCCCTCGGCGGCGTGATGGGCGATCTGGCCGACCGCACCGGCATCCAGTTCCGGATCCTCAACCGCTCCAAGGGGCCGGCCGTCTGGTCGACCCGCTGCCAGTCGGACCGCGACTCCTATGCGCGCTGCGCGCGCGAGCACGTGGAGTCGCTCGACGCGGTGCGCATCGTCACCGGCACCATCGTCGCCGCGGACCGCGACGCGGCCGGCGGCGGCGTGTCCGCCGTGCTGCTCGACGACGGCCGGCGGATCGCCTGCCGGGCGCTGGTGATCGCGTCCGGCACCTTCCTCGACGCGGTCATGTATACCGGCCTGGAGCCTACCGCGGGGGGGCGCGCGGGCGAGGCGGCGGCGGTGGGCCTGGGCGGCTGGCTGGCCCGCGCCGGCCTGGTGACCCACCGCCTCAAGACCGGCACGCCGCCGCGCCTGTACCGCGACTCGATTGACTTCTCCGTCTGCGACGAGCAGCCCGGCGACCCCGATCCGCAGCCGTTCTCGGGGCGCACCGATCGCGCCGCCTTTCCCGCGATGCCGCAGGTGAGCTGCCACATCACCCACACCACCGCCGCCACCCACGAGGTGCTGCGCACCGGCTTCGACCGCTCGCCGATCTTCACCGGCGCGATCGCCGGCCGCGGCCCGCGCTACTGCCCGTCGATCGAGGACAAGCTGGTCCGATTCGCCGACCGCGACAGTCACCAGCTCTTCATCGAGCCGGACGGCCTGGACAGCGACCTGATCTATCTCAACGGCTTCTCCACCTCGCTGCCGCGCGAGGTGCAGGCGGCGGCGCTGGCCACGATCCCGGGCCTGGAGCGCGCGCGTGTGGCGCGGCCCGGATACGCCGTCGAGTACGAGAGCGTGCCGGCGTACCAGTTGGGGCCGACGCTCGAGACGCGCGCCGTGCCCGGCCTGTTCCTGGCCGGCCAGGTGTGCGGAACCTCCGGGTACGAGGAGGCGGCGGCGTTGGGGCTGATGGCCGGCATCAACGCCGCCTGCCGGGTGCAGGGCCGGCCTCCGTTCACGGTGGGACGCAGCGAGGCGTACATCGGCGTGATGATCGACGACCTGACCACCCGCGAGTGGCGCGAGCCCTACCGCATGTTCACCTCGCGCGCCGAGCACCGGCTGGTGCTGCGCCAGGACAACGCGGAGCGTCGCCTCGCGGGCCACGGCCATCGGTTCGGGCTGGTCGGCGACGCCCACTACCGCCGCGTGAAGGACCGGGAGGGGGCGCTGGAACGGGCGCTGGTCGCGCTGGACGCCGGCCGCGCCGCGCCCGCGGCGGTGGAGGAGTTGCTGCGCGCCGCCGGCACCGCGCCGATCGGTGCCCCGGCTTCGCTGGCCAGCTTGGCCCGCCGCCCCGAGGTGCCGTTCCGGGACCTGCTGGTGGCCGGGGGAGCGGCGGACATCCCGGACCTGCGCGCCCTGCTGACCGACGCACCGCTCCGCGACCAAGTGGCCGCGGAGGTGCGCTACGCCGGCTACATCCGGCGCGAGCTCAGGCTCATCGCGCGGCAGGCAAAGCACGAGGCGGTCCGGATTCCCGAAGCGTTCGACTTTGCGGCCGTGCGCGCGCTGTCGGCGGAGGCGGCCGAGACGCTCGAGCGCATACGGCCGGTGAGCATCGGGCAGGCGTCGCGCGTCGCCGGCGTCACCCCGGTCGACCTCAACGTGCTGAGCGTCGCGCTCCACCGCTAGCGCGGTCTTCTCAATCGTGCCGACTCACGAGCTGATCGCGCGCCGCGACCTGTCGCCGAGCGCCTACGTGCTGCGCATCGAGCGCGGGCAGATGCGGTTCGCCCCCGGGCAGTACATCACCGTGGGCGCCGCCGACGACGTCGAGTCGCGGGAGTACTCCGTGTACTCCGGCGCCGGAGACCCCTGGCTGGAGGTCTTGATCAAGGAGGTGTCCGGCGGCTCGGTTTCACGCCAACTGCGGCGCCTTCCGCCCGGCAGCCCGTTGGCCGTGGAGGGGCCGTTCGGCTTCTTCACCATCGCCGCCGAGCACGCGCGCGGCCCGCTCCTGTTCGTGGCGTCCGGCACCGGCATCGCCCCGTTCCGGGCCATGGTGCGCAGCGATCCCGCGCTGGACTTTCTGCTGCTGCACGGCGTGCGCACGCTCGACGACTGCTACGAGTCCGAGGCGTATGCGGCCGACCGGTACGTCCCGTGCGTGAGCCGCGGCCCCGGCGGGTTCCAGGGCCGTGTGACCGATTACCTGCGACAGCACCCGGTCGCCGCGGCCACGCCCTGCTTTCTGTGCGGGAACAGCGCCATGATCTTCGCCGCCTTCGACCTCCTCAAGCGGCAGGGCGTCTCCAGCGAGCACCTGTTCGCGGAGGTGTATTTCTAGCTCTCGCCGGTACTCCCGGCAGCCGAAGCGCGCCAGTCGGTGACCGGGTACGTGTAGTTCTCGTCAAGTTTCAGCCGCTGCACCCGGCCGGCGTCGTCGACCTCGAATACCGCCAGCTCGCCCCGGGAACGAAAGCCGTTGTCGGACTCGTACCGAAAGGTGTGCTCGGCGACCGGGGTCAGCGTGGCGCGCGTCTCGAGCGGATCGTCCGCCGAAGGATCGACGATCACCAGCTCGCCGTTGTGGACCAGCACCTGCGTGTCGCTCCAGGCATCGCGATACCTGCCGACATAGCGCTGCCAGCCGGGATCGGGCGTCCCCGGTCGAGGGTCAGGCGTGGCCCGTGCCACCACCGCCGGCAGCACCCACCGGAAGGCGCGGTCGCAGTAGCGCACCGGGTCGCAGTCGTGGGCGTTGCTGAGGACGATCACGCCGGTCCTGTCGGCGGGGCAGAGGAGCATCTGCGCGCGATACCCCGGCGCCCACCCGCCGTGTCCGATCCAGGTAGCGTCGCGCTCGCGCATCACGCGGAATCCCAGGCCCCAACCCTGCTTCCAGTCCGGATCCAGCCAGTGCACGCGCTGCATCTCCCGCAGCGTGCTGCCGCGCAGGACTTGGTCGCCGCCGGCCGGCCCATCCCGGAACTGCAGCATCGCGAACTTCGCCAGATCGCGCACGGTGGACGTCATGTTGGCTGCGGGCGTGATCCCCTTGAAATCGGCGGCGGAGCCGAGCACCGCACGGCCGGAACCAGGCAAGCGCCGTCCGTACCCGACGGCCAGCTTGGGGTCACCGGGATGCGGTGCACGGACCAGGGTGTCGCCCATGCCGAGGGGGCCCAGGATGCGTTGCTGTACGAAATCTTCGTATGCCTGACCGGCAACCGCGGCGACGACCTCTCCCGCCAAGGCGAGCGCGAGGTTGGAGTACTTCCAGCGGGTCTCGGTAGGATAGGCCGTCTCCTGCCCCCTCAGCGCCTCCCTGACCTGGTCGCGGGTGGGGAAGCTGTCGTCCGTCCAGTAAGGAAACGCCGCCTCCCGCGGCAGTCCGGCGGTGTGGGTCAGCAGGTGGCGGATGGTGATGGGCGGCGCATCGGGATGGCGCTGCCGGATGTCGAACCAGGGCAGGTGCCGGTCGACCGGGTCGTCGAGCTGGAGCATCCCGGCGTCGCGCAGGATCAGGATGGCGGTGGCGGTGAACAGCTTGGTGACGGACGCGATCCGGTACCGGGTGTCGGCGGTCGCCGCGACCCGGTTGTCCAGGTCGGCGTGACCGAACCCGTGTGCCCACACCAGATCGTGGTCGTGGACGATACCGATGGAGAGGCCCGGCTCGGCCCGGTGTGCCATCTGGGCTTCGATCCAGGCGCACAGCAGCTCGATGTTGGAGGCGATGTCGCCATGGGTGGGCGTGGCCATGAACGGCGATCATATCGAATGCATGGCGGTGTTTCGCATGCAATATTGAAGTAGAGATGCAGAAATGCATGCGATTGCTGCGGTAGTGGACCGATCCACCGGCAACGTTCTTTGGGACAGGACGCTGTTCTAACGAAGATAGTACCGTCGCGCCCGCGTATTGCCCTCGGCACGCACCAGCCCCGCCTGTTCGAGCTTCCTGAGCGTGCTGCGCACGGCAGCAGCCGAAGCCCCGAGAACCTTGGCGCCCTCCGTGGTGGAGAGGCTGCCACGACGGCGTATCTCATCCAGCAGCGCCTGCGAACCGGTCCTGTCAGCGCCGCCGGCGATCCGGACGATCCAGTCGGAAAGCACGTAGCGCGAGCCGCCACGCGTACCGACGCGGGTCAGCAGCCTCTTCGCGTGGGCGCCGGCGAGCAACCCCTGGATTTCCACGCCTGGCATGGCCTCGCGAAGCTGGCGGGGAGTGGTGCTGCCACCCGCGTGTCGCACTTCGAGGAGCAGGCGGCGTTCGTCGGCAGTCAGGTGCACGCCGGCAACCGCCTGCAGCCACAACTGGTCCTCCACGTCGATCACGCTGCGGCGGTATAGCGTCACGGTCACCGAGCTGTCGGTTGCCGTGAAGACTGGAGGTTCGAGCAGCCGGGACTCCATTTCCCGGTACATGCGCTCGATCCCTTCGCCGTACTCTTCTACCAGGCCGAGCGTCCTCAGAACGCGCATGATGCGGGGATTGCGGCTGTAGTGTTCGGCGCGCATGTTGTCGAGGGTGATGTGTCCGGGCAGCGGCCCGGGACTGTGAACCTCGACCCGATCGTCCCAGACGGTGATGTCCACCGTACTGCCATGCAGGCCGTAGTCGCGGTGTGCGAGCGCGTTGACGATGGCTTCACGCAGGACCGCCTGCGGGTATGCGGGCAGCACCTCCCGTCGCGAACCCGTGACCGCTTCCACGTGCGTCGTGTGGTCGGCGATGAAGCGCAGGCAGCAGTCGACCGTGGCCGCGAGCGGTTCTGAGCACTCCTCGCGAGCGGCGGCGGGCCCCGGGCCGGCCCCAACCCCGACGCGGCGTACCAGTTGCACCGCCGCGCCGCGAATGACGTCACGTGGTGCTGCCGCGAACAGAACCACGGCGGCCTTCAGCACGCTGGTCGCGAGCGGTGGCGGCGCGCTTGCGGCAACGCCGAGGTCGACCAGGGCGCGCGACAATTGAGTGCGTCCTGCCGGAGATCGCCCTTCTGCCGCCAGCGCCTGGTGTATCGCGTCCAGGCTGAATACTCGTTCGTCGACGGCTGCAAGGGGCTCGTCTTCGGCCGAGCGGTGCTCCCGCTCGCGGACGAACCGGCCCATGGCGTCGCCGCGAATGGGCTGCGAGTCGCCGCCGACGCGGCGGAGCAGCCGGCCGTCGGGGGTTGTGACGATCCGCCCTCGCACCTCGGGCACGGCAGTGATCGTCAGCTCGTGCTGTCCGACGACCACGGTGCGGACCTGTACGTCGACGCCGCACTCGGAGGCGATCCGGGTGATCCGATCCTGGGTATTCTGCGACAGCGGACAGCCGACGATGGTACGGCGGTCGTCTACGCCGTGGACGATGAGGCCGCCGTGCGTCATGGCCATCGCGGCGATGGTGTCTCGGATGCCGGTCGAGACGCCCCGCTTGAAGTCGAGCTGTTCGTGCTCGACCACGCCGAACAGCGCCCAGAACGCCTGGTCCGTGAGCGTTCGGGGAATGTCACCGAGCGGAGGCAGGGTGCTCACATTCGAATCATTATCGAATCTTTCGATATGAATCAATCGATCCATAGATTTGATTGGAAAGATTGTAAAATCTTTGGGACGAGTTGCGGCGACTCCCGAGCCCGGCCGTTTCCGCCGCGGCGATCCAGGACGCCGGCGGGACGCTCCGTCGGTTGTCGATGGCGGGGGCGAGCTATTATGCTCGGCAGCGGCATGACATACCATCTGGTGTCGTTCGGCTGCCAGATGAACCTCTCCGACACCGAGCGGATCGCCACGGTGCTGGACTCCGCGGGGTTCGCGAGGACCGAGCGAGAGGAGGATGCGGACCTGATCGGCGCGATCGCCTGCTCGGTACGGCAGCGGGCGATCGACCGGGTGGACGCCCGCATCGAGCGCTGGAACGCCTGGAAGGCGCAGCGCCCCCTGCTCACCTTCGTCTCCGGGTGCGTGCTGCCGCACGACGAGCCGCGGCTGGCGGGCAAGTTCGACTTCCTGGTGCGCACCGCGGACGTGCCGTCGCTGCCCGACCTGATCCGCCAGGACGGGGTGGTAACCCCAGCCTCCGGAGGCGGATACCTGGGCACCGACGACGCATTCTGGAAGATCACCCCGCGCTACTCCTCCGACTACGCCGCCTTCGTGCCGATCCAGAACGGCTGCGACAAGCTCTGCACGTTCTGCGCGGTTCCCTATACCCGTGGGCGCGAGGTGTCGCGGCCGTCCGCCGGGATCCTGGACGAGGTGGGCCGCCTGGTCGGGCTGGGCTACCACTCGATCACCCTGCTCGGCCAGAACGTCAACTCCTACGGCACCGACGCGTCGGGCGAGTGCGGCTTTGCCGAGCTGCTCCACCGCGTGGCCGAGCTGTGCGAGAAGGCCGGCCGCACGATCTGGGTCTACTACACCTCTCCGCACCCACAGGACATGTCGACCGAAGTGCTGGAGACCATGGCCGCCCACCCGTCGATCGCCAAGCAGGTGCACCTGCCGCTGCAGTCCGGGGACGACAAGGTCCTGATCCGCATGAACCGCAACTACCGGCTGGACCGCTACCGCCGGATCGTCGACGACATCCGCCGGATCCTGCCGCAGGCGACGCTGTCCACGGACATCATCGTCGGCTTCACGGGTGAGACCGACGCGCAGTTCGAAGAGACCCGCCGCGCGATGCGCGAGTTCCGGTTCAACATGGCCTACATCGCCGCCTACTCGCCGCGCCCCGGCGCCGCCAGCTCGCGCTGGGCGGACGACGTGCCGGCCGCCGTCAAGAAGGAACGGGTGCAGATCCTCTCCGACGAGCTGCAGCGCTCGGCCGGCGCCCACAACGCCGCCCTGGTCGGCAGCACGCTGCCGGTGCTGGTAGAGGGCACGGCGCGCCGGGCCGGCTTTCTGAGCGGCCGCACCGAGGGCCGGGTGATCGTGCGCTTTCCGGAGCGGGCCGACGTGCGGCCGGGTCACATCGTGCCGGTGCGGATCACGGGCGCGGCGCCGCTCTCCGTGGAAGGCGATCTGGCGGCCATGCCTGCCAGGGAGGCCATGCCAGCCGAGGAGCTCGCCTCATGAGCGCCGCCGCCAGGACCGCCGTCGGCATCGGCGACATTGCTCTCTACCTGCCGTCGCTGCAGATCGACATCGGCGCGCTCATCCGCCGCCGGATCGAGGAGAACCCGCTGCTGCGCATGGCGCTCAAGCGGGCATTCGAATACACGCAGCAGAAGAAGGTGCGCTTCCCGGCGTGGTGGGAGGACTGCGCGACCATGGCCGCCCAGGCAGCTCTGCGGTTGCTGACGCGCGGTACCCTGTCGCTGGCCGACCTGCGCTACCTGGCCGTGGGCACGGAGACGACCGTCGACCACAGCAAGCCGGTCGCCGCCTATGTCGAAGGGATGCTGCAGGATGCAGGCTGCGAGGTGCCGGAGGGCATCTCCACCTTCCAAATCCAACATGCCTGCGCGGGCGGCATGATCTCGCTGCTGGCCGTGCTGGCGCTGCTGGCGCTGACCAACCGGCCGGCCGAGAGCGGCGTCGTGGTCTGCTCGGACGTCGCCCGCTACGACGCCGCCTCGACCGCGGAGCTCACCCAGGGCGCGGGCGCCGTCGCCATGAGCGCCTGCGTCGACCCCAAGCTGCTGGAGATCGACGTGGCCACCGCCGGCTACTCGTCGAGCGACGTGGACGACTTCTTCCGGCCGCTCGGCTCCGACACCGCGCGCGTGAAGGGCGGCTACTCGCTGAAGTGCTACAAGCAGGCGGTCGGCCGGGCGCTGCTCGACCACTGTGCGCGCGCCGGCCGGGAACCGCGCGAGGTGCTGGCCGCCACCGATGCGTTCGCCCTGCACAGCCCGTTCATGACGCTGCCGGTGGAGGCGATGAGCGAGTTGATCGGCCGGCACCTGGGCCTCGACAAGGCCGCCAGCCGCGCGTTCCTGGCCGAGCGCGACCTGGACGCGGCGGTCGAACCGGTAGGCGTGATCGGCAACATCTACTCTGGAGCGCTGTTCCTGGGTCTGGCATCGGTGCTCTGGAAGCGCTACCTGAGGCTGGGCGACGACATCGTCGGCCGCCAGGTGCTGCTGTTCTCCTACGGCTCCGGCAACACCGCGGTGGTGGTCTCGGGCCGGGTGGCCGCAGGGGCGCCCGAGGTGATCCGGTCCTGGACGCTGGACGAGGAGCTCGACCACGCGGTGCCGGCTACCTTCGGACAGTACGACCGGTGGATGGGCCGTCCGGACGCCCCGGCCGCCGGCAACGGAGCCGCGCCGGACGGCGAGGTCATGCCGGACGACGAGGTCGTTCCGGACGACGAGGTCGTTCCGTCCGACCGGTTCTACCTGAGCGGCATCCGCGACGACGGCTACCGCCTCTACGACTACCAGAGAGACGCGCGCCCGTAGCCCGTTTCAGCGGGCGCCCCCTGAACGACACGCCGTGAACCTGCCCGAGCGCTTCCGCCGTGCATCCGTGGCCGAGCGGCGCGCCATGTTGCGGAGCGCCGCCGCCGCCGCCGGCCATCCGCTGGGCGATGCCGAGTGTGCCGCCACCGGCGGGCCGGCCGACGCGCTGGACCTGGCCGACCTGATGGTCGAATCCGCGGTCGGCGTGCTGCCGGTGCCGGTCGGGGTCGCCGCCGGATTCGTGATCGACGGCCGGGAGCTGGCCGTGCCGATGGCGACCGAGGAGCCGTCGGTGATCGCCGCCGCCACCCACGCCGCCAGGTTGGCGCGTCGCGGCGGCGGGTTCGTAACCAGCGGCGGCCGGCCGCTGGCGACCGTGCAGGTGTTCGTCGACGGCGCGGCGGGCGGCGCCGATCGCGTACGGGCGGCCGAGCCCGAGATTCGCGGGCAGGTGGACGCCGCGGTGCCGACGCTGGTGGCCCGTGGCGGTGGCTACCGCGGCCTGCGCGTGCATCCGCTGCCGGCGAACGGTGTGCTCAAGGTCGAGGTGGACCTGGACGCCCGCGACGCGATGGGCGCCAACAAGGTCAACACCGCGGGCGAGGCGCTCCGCCCCCTGCTGGAGCGCACCGCCGGCGGGACGGTGCTCATGTCGATCGTCACCAACGCCTCGCGGCACAACGTCTGCACCGCCGGGTTCTCCTGTCCCGAGGACCGGCTGGCGCGCGCCGGACGCAGCGGCGCCGACATGGCCGAGCGGGTGGTTCGGGCGACCGTGGTCGCCGCGGACGATCCCGACCGCGCGGTCACGCACAACAAGGGGATCATGAACGGCATCTCCGCCGTGGCGCTGGCAACCGGGAACGACACGCGCGCCGTGGAGGCGGCGGCCCACCTGCACGCCGGCCGTTCGGGACGATACGGGCCGCTGTCGAGCTTCCGCCGTGAGAGTGGCGAGCTGATCGGCGAGCTGGCGGTGCCGATCCCGCTGGGCTCGGTGGGAGGCGCCACGGGCGTGCATCCGGGCGCCCGGTTCGCCCTGCAGGTGCTCGGCAACCCCGGCGCGCGGCAGCTCGCCGGGATCGCCTGCGCGGTGGGGCTGGCCCAGAACCTGGCGGCGCTGATGGCGCTGGTGGGCGAGGGGATCCAGCGCGGCCATCTGCGCCTGCACGCCCGGCGGCTCGCGTTCCAGGCCGGTGCGCGCGGCGCGGAGATCGAACGGGTCGCCGGACGTATCGCCGCCGCGGGCACGATCGACGGCGATGCCGCCGCCGCGGCGCTCGCCGAGCTGCGCCGCGGCGACTCGTGATGGCGTCGGACGGGGCGGGCACCGTCACCGCGGTCGCGCACCCGAACCTGGCCCTGGTCAAGTACTGGGGCAAGGCGGACGCCGAGCGCAACCTGCCGGCAACGCCCAGCCTGGGCATCTCCCTCGCGGCGCTGCGCAGCCGCGTGCAGGTGCAGACAGACGGTGCAGGCGACTCCGTGGAGCTGGACGGCCGCCGCCTCGACCCTGCCCGCTACCGGCCGTTCCTGGACGCGGTTCGCGGCCGGTGCGGGACGCGCAACGGCTTTCGCATCCGCGCGCGCAACGACTTCCCGAGCTCGGCCGGTCTGGCCAGCTCGGCCTCCGGGTTCGCGGCACTTGCCGCGGCGTGCACGGCGGCGTGCGGGATGGAGCTCTCCGCCGGGGAGCTCTCCGCGTTGGCGCGGGTGGGCTCGGCTTCGGCGGCGCGGGCCGTGTTCGGCGGCTTCGTGGCGCTGCCGGCCGGCGCCGAGGCGGCGCGGCCGCTGGCGACGGCGGAGGCGTGGCCGGAACTGCGGGTGGTGGTCGCGGTGGTGACGGCCGCCGCCAAGCCGATCGGCTCGCGCGAGGCGATGGAGCGGGTGCGGCACACCTCGCCCGCGTACGCCGGCTGGGTGGCTGACAGCCCGCACCTGTACCGGGAGGCGGTGGCCGCGGTCGGCGACCGCGACTTGGCGCGGCTCGGCGGCGCGATGCGCAAGAGCTACTCCCGCATGTTCGCAACCATGCTCGCCGCCGATCCGCCGATCCGCTACTGGCTGCCCGAGACGCTCGTGCTGCTGAGGGCGGTGGAGGAGCTGCGGGATCAGGGAGTGGCGGCGTGGGAGACGATGGACGCGGGCCCGCAGGTCAAGGTTCTGTGCCTCGACGGCGACGCGCGGCGAGTGGCCGCGGCGCTGGCCACGGCGTGTCCCGGTGCGCCGCCGCCGATCGTGTCGGCGGTCGGGACGGGGGTAGCCCGTGACGGCTGAGGTCCTCGACTGCAGCGCTCCCGGCAGCGTGCTGCTGCTCGGCGAGTACGCCGTGCTGCAGCCCGGCGGGTTGGGTGTGGCGGCAGCGGTCGAGCTGCGGGTGCGGGTGCGCGCGAGCCCGGCGGCGAACGGCCTGCGCGTCGAGGGAACGGACGGCATCGAGCGGTTCGCGTGGCGCGCTGGCGCGGGCGGCCTGCTCGATTCGGTGGTCGACGCGTGCACCCACGCGCTGGGCAGGGCGCCGGATGCGAAGGTGGTGGAGGTCGACTCCAGCGCACTGACTCGAGGCGGACGCAAGCTGGGACTGGGTTCGAGCGCCGCGGTGGCAGTGGCGGTCACCCGTGCGCTGCTCGGCGGCGCCGGCGGCGAAGTGCCGCTCGACACGGTGTTTCGCACGGCCCTGCGCGCGCACCGTGCGGCACAGGGAGGACGCGGCAGCGGCTACGACGTGGCCGCCTCCACCTTCGGTGGCACGGGGCTGTTCCACGGCGGCGGGGAGCCGCGCTTCGAGCCGCTTCCGGGCGCGCCCGCGGACCTGTTCCTGGTGCTCGGCGACCGGCCGCTGGCGACGCCGCCGGCGGTGTCCCGCTATCTGGCGTGGGCTCGCGAGCAGCCCGTCGACTGCCGTCGCCATCGCCGGGTCTCCGATGCCATCGTCCGCCACGCGCTGCGTACCGGGGGGTGGGCCGAGGCGCTGCGCGCCGGCCGCCGGGTGACGCAGTGGCTGGGGGAGCACATCGGCGTCCCGGTGGAGCCGGACGAGCTCCGCGGGCGGCTGGAGCAGGTGGCCGCCGCCGGCCATGCCGGCAAGCCTGCCGGTGCCGGCGGCGAGCTGGCGATCTGCGTCGCGGCGCCCGGATGCGCCGTGCCGGACCGGCCCTGGGTTCGGCCGCTCACCGTCAGTGAGGCCGGCGTCAGGGACGCCGGTGCCTGGGACGACAGTGCCGGGGATGGCGGGATCGGCGCATGACCGGCCAGGCGGCCGGCAAGCTGCTGCTGTTCGGCGAGCACGCCGCGGTGTACGGCCGTCCGGCGGTCGGTCTGGGCGTGCCGTGGTCGCTGCGGCTCCGCTTCGTGCCGGCGCGCGAAGGGGACGAAACGGGTGCCGCGGCCGAGCGGCTTCGCGATGCCTGCCGCCGGATCGGGATCGACACGCCGCCGGCCGGCGCGCTGGAGGTGCGTTCGGAGATACCCTTCGGCGTGGGCCTGGGTTCCTCGGCGGCACTCTGCGTGGCGCTGGCCCGCGCCGTGGGCGGTGCGGCCGCCGCCTCGGGCGAGTGCGAGCTGTGGGACGTCGCGCACCGCGCCGAGCACGCCTTCCACGGCTCGCCGTCCGGCATCGACACGGGGCTGGCACTGCTCGGCGGCGTGCAGCGGTTCACGCCGGCCGGACCCGGCAGCGTGCCGGCCGCGAGGCCGGTCGCCGTGCAGCGGATCCACCTGGTCGCGGGATTCGTGCCGCGCCGCGGCGACACCGCCGCCCACGTGGCGGCCGTCCGGCAGCGAATGCAGGCCGGCGACGCCGCGGTCCGAGCGGCGATCGACCGGCTCGGAGCCATCGTCGAACCCGCGTGCCGGCTACTGGGCGCACCTGCCGCCGATCGGGCGGTCCGCCTGGGCGCGCTGGCCGATGAGGCCGGCGCGCTGCTGAACGGCATCGGCGTGGGCTCGCCCGTGGTGGCCGAGCTGCTGGCGGCCGCGCGAGCGGCCGGTGCCACCGGCGGCAAGATCTCCGGCGGCGGGGGAGGCGGTGCCTTCGTGGCGTTCGTGCCGGACCGCGCAACCGGCTTGGCGGTGCTGGATCCGGTGGCCGCACGCCTTCCCGCCGGCGCCGGCTCCGCCGTGGCGTTGCTGGCGCTGGGTCCCGGCGGCGCCGCGATGCTGGCCTGCCGCGAGTGGCCCGCGCCGGTCACGCGGCGCGTCCGGGTCATCCGGGCGTGAACGGCCGCGATCGAGCGTTCTGGCGGACACGGGAGGCCGCCGCCCATGTCCTTGACGCGCGGCGAGCCCGCGCCTAGCCTTGCCGGATGCCACGCGGGGGCAGAGTGAACAACGTCGGCATGGTGTTGTTGCGGCTCGGTACCGGCGTGGTGTTCCTGTGGTTCGGCGTCACCCAGCTCCGCGACCCGGACTTCGGCGCGGCCTACCTGCCCGAGTTCGTCTACGCGATCGGCGAGCAGCTCGGCATCATCGACTTCGACCGCCTGTTCACGGTCATCCACGGCGCCGTCGAGGTGGCGCTCGGCAGCGCGTTGATCGTCGGCCTGTTCACGCGGGCGGCGGCGCTGCTGCTGGCCGTGCAGCTTGCCGCGATCGTCGTCACCCTCTACACGCTGGGGCTGCCGGCGATCGCGATCCGGGATTTCGGGGTGATGATCGCCACGCTGGTGGTCGCCATGAACGGCCCGGACCGCATGTCGGCCGACGGCTGGGGCAGGGGCAAGGGCCGCGGCGGATAAAGGCGTAGCAGGCTCAAGGACTGGCGTCTTCGATGACGAGGCGCCGCTGGTTGCCTCCGTCGGCGTCCATCACGTAGAGCTCCATCCCGCCGCCGTCCCGGTCCGAGCTGAACACGATCGTGGAGCCGTCCGGCGACCAGCTCGGGAAGAAGTCCCGCTTGTCGTTGTCGGTCAGCGCGCGCTTGCCGGTGCCGTCGGCGTTGACCACGTAGATCTCCAGGTCGCCGTCGTGATCGGCGGAATACAGGATCTTGGATCCGTCCGGAGAGTACGAGGCATCCAGCGCCGACGGTAGCTGCTGGGCAGCGGTCTGGGGGTTGGGAAAGCGCGGGAAGCAGCCGGTCAGGACCAGCGCGCCCCCGAGCACGATCAGCGCGGTGCGCAGAAAGGACATCGGCTTCATCACGGCGCAGGCAGGCTACACCGCCGCCGGCCGGCATGCCAGACTGCCCGGTCGAATTGACGGCACTGCCGGCGAAACCTACGCTCAGAGCCGTGCAGTGGCTCGCAACGGCGGTCGAGCGAGTCGCGGCCGTCGCCGACGCCAGCCCGGTTCTCAGCCTGGGCATGCTCCTGCTGTGCGGCTACTTCGCCGGCCGGCTGGCCGGCCTGATCGGGTTGCCGGCCATCACCGGCTACATCGTCGCCGGCCTTGCGCTGGGAGACTCGGTCACGGGTCTTGTCACCCACCATGCGACCGCGCGGCTGCAGCCGGTCACGGAGGTGGCGCTGGCCTTCATCGCCATCACGATCGGCGGCGAGTTTCAGCTCCCCAAGTTGCGCCGGTCCGGTGCCAAGATCCTGGTGATCACCGTGCTGGAGGCGTTCCTGGCGTTCCTGGTGGTCAGCACCGTGCTCAGGGTTCTGGGCCTGGAGTCCTGGTTCGCCCTGCTGCTCGGCGGCATCGCGGCAGCCACGGCGCCGGCGGCGACGGTCGTCATCGTCCGCGAGCTGAAGGTGCACGGCGAGTTCGTGGACTACCTGTACGGCGTCGTCGCCTTCGACGATGCCATCGCCGTCCTGCTGTTCAGCCTCATCCTGGCGCTGGTCACCCCGCTCCTGGGCGCGGCCGGCGCGGACCACGGCGGCGTCCTGCACGCCGCCGCGGAGGCCGGGTCGGAGATCGGGCTCTCGGTGCTGCTCGGCGCCGTGGGGGCCGTGATCCTGCACGCGATCGCCCGCAGCGCGGCGTCCGACGGCGCCCGCACGGTGATCACCGTGGCGGTGGTGTTCATCGTCACCGCCGGCGCCCTCGCCCTGCACCTGTCGCCGCTGCTCGCGAACATGATGTTCGGGGCGGTGCTGATCAATCTGAGTCCGTCCAACCGGCAGCTCTTCATGGTGCTGGAACCGGTGACGCCGCCGATCTTCGCCCTGTTCTTCATCCTGGCCGGCGCCGAGCTGCAACTCTCGGTGTTCACGGAGCTGATCATCGTCGGCTACGGCTTCGTCTACCTGGCGGCCCGCTTCGCCGGCAAGATGGCCGGGTCGTACCTCGGCGCGCGCGTGATGAACGCGCCGGCCGGTGTGCGCCGCTACCTTGGCTTCTGCCTGTTTCCGCAGGCGGGGGTGGCGATCGGCCTGGCACTGTTCCTGCAGGGCGCGAGCGTGGTGGCCACGGCTGCGGAGGATATTCAGCGCCTGGTCACGCAGTTGGTCAACATCGTGCTCCTGAGCGTGTTCATCAACGAGCTGATCGGCCCGCTGATCTCGCGCTACGGCGTGACCCGCGGCGTTGCAGCGCAGCGCTAGGAGTGGTAACGATGGAGGAGAGGCAGATCGTGGAGCTACGCGAGATCATCGACGCGCGCGCCTGCACCGTGGCGCTCAGCGCGACCGCCAAGGAGCAGTGCGTGCGCGAGTTGGCGGAGCTGATCAGCGCCGGCCTGGAGGGAGTCACCCCGGACGAGCTGCACCGGGCGCTGGTGGAGCGCGAGGAGGCGGGGTCGACCGGGTTCGAGGACGGCGTCGCGATGCCGCATGCGCGGCTGCCGCAGGTGTCGCAGTTCGTGTTCGGCATCGCCGTGTC
The DNA here is from genome assembly GCA_965202935.1 of Spirochaetia bacterium. GTDB lineage: Bacteria > Spirochaetota > Spirochaetia > SZUA-6 > Bin103 > CATQHW01. The sequence goes on along the minus strand of OZ241879.1, from coordinate 5,137,263 downwards.
CAAGCGCGGCATCGACTACGACAGCGTGGACGGCAAGCGCACGCGGCTGTTCTTCGTGCTGGTCGGACCGGACGAGGATCCGCAGCAGTACCTGCAGCTTCTCGCGCAGATCTCGCGGACCGGCCTCAGCCGGCGGCTGCACGAGGAACTGCTGGCCGCGCCGACCCGCCAGCAGCTCGCCGACGCGTTCGCGGCGCACCTGGAACCGGCCGTGGCGCGCGCAGCCGCCGGCAGTTCACGCATTGGCGACCGGCTGCTGTTCGTGGTGGTATACGAGCAGCGCTACTTCGATGACATCGTCACGCTGTTCCTGGAGCGCGGCATCCGCGGCGCCGCGGTGTTCGACACCAAGGGTATCCGCGGGCACCTTACCAGCGTGCCGATCTTCGGCGACTTCCTGAATTTCCTTGGCGAGAAGAGCGATATGAGCAGGACCATCATGGCCGTCGTGCCGGCCGGCGAGTTCGACCGGCTGATCGCCGGCATCGAGGAGATCACCGGCGACCTCGACTCCCATGCGGACGCGGCGATCCTGGCGATCGACCTTGCGTTCAGCAAGGGTTCCCTGGAGCGCGCGTGATGGCCGTCCCGGTTCGCCCGCCGCTCGCCCAACCGGGCGAGACCCGCACCATCATCGCCTGGACCAGGGAGATCGGTGATCCGGTGAGCGCCGGCGACACCATCTGCGAAGTGGAGACCGACAAGGCCACGGTCGAGATCGAATCGCAGGCCGACGGCGTGCTGGTCGCGAAGCTGTTCGACGTCGGGGCGGAGATCCCCGAGGACGGACCGATCGCGATGGTCGGCGACGCCGCCGAGATCGGAACCTCGGAGGCCGGCGGGGCCGAAGCGGCCGCCGGGGCGTCCGGCGCGGCCCCGCCCTCACCGCCCGAGCCGGCCGCTCCGCCGGAACCAACGGCGCCGGAGTCCGCAGCCGCCGCGGCGCCGGCTCCGCAGCCGGCCGCGCCGCGCCGCCTTGCGGTCTCCCCGCGGGCGCGCAAGCGGGCCGCGGAGCTGGCGGTCACGCTGGCCGGCCTGACCGGCACCGGGCCCGGCGGACGCATCATCGAACGCGACGTGCTGGCCGCCCACGCGTCCGCCCCGGCCCCGGCTCCCGCCGCCGCGCCGGCTCCCGACGACGGTGTTGGCGACCAGGTAATCCCGGTGCGCGGCGCCCGCCGCCTGGTCGCCGAGCGCATGCACGCCTCGCTGCGCGACACCGCGCAGCTCACCATGACCTCCTACGCCGACGCCACGCGGCTCCTGCAACTCCGTGCCGCCTTCAAGACCGCCGATCCGCAGTTCGAGATGAGCGACGTGACCCTCAACGACCTGCTGCTGTTCGCGGTGGCCAGGACCCTCACCGAGCACCCGGAGCTCAACGCGACCTGCCGTGACGGCGAAGGCGGGCTGGAGATCGTGCGCTCGGCCGCCGTGCACCTGGCATTCGCGGTCGACACGCCGCGCGTGCTGATGGTGCCGGTGATCCGCGATGCCGCCCGCCTGCGCGTGCGCGAGCTTTCCTCCCGTGCCGCCGAACTTGCCGAGCGCTGCCGCGAAGGGTCGATCACGCCGGCGGAGCTCGCAGGCGGCACCTTCACCGTGAGCAACCTGGGCAGCTTCGGCGTGGAGTCGTTCACGCCGATCCTGAATCCGCCGCAGGCCGCCATCCTGGGCGTCGGCGCGGTGACCTGGCGGCCGACCGGGGAGCAGGAGGTGCAGCAGCAGATCGCGCTGTCGCTGACGATCGACCACCGGCTGATCGACGGCGCTCCGGCGGCGCGGTTCCTGCAGACGCTCTGCGCCCGCATCGCCGAGCTGGACGTGCTGCTCGCCCTGTGAGTCCCGGCCCTTGAGTGGCGGTCAGGCGATCCTCTCCCTGATCGGAAACACGCCGCTGGCGCCCATCCGCCACGGCATTCCCGGCGTGGAGGTGTACGCCAAGCTCGAGTACTACAACCCCACCGGGTCGGTGAAGGACCGCGCGGTCAAGGGAATGATCGAGCAGGCGCTCGCCGGTGACCGACTGGCCGGCCGCACCCTGATCGAGGCGACCAGCGGCAACACCGGCATCGCGCTGGCCGCGATCGGCGCCGCGCTGCGGCTCGGCGTGCACATCCTCATGCCGGCCAACGCCTCGCCCGAGCGCAAGCGGCTACTGGCGACGCTGGGCGCGGTGGTCACCTATACCGATCCGCTGGAGGGGACCGACGGCGCGCAGGCGGAGGCGCGGCGGCGCGTGGCGGCTGCACCTGCGCGCTACTACTACCCCGACCAGTACGCCAACCCGGCCAACTGGCAGGCGCACTACCGCGGCACCGGCCCGGAGATCTGGGAGCAGACCCGCCGGCGCGTCACCCACTTCGTCGCCGGGCTCGGCACCTCCGGCACCTTCATCGGCACCTCCCGCTTCCTGCAGGACAAGGGGGTGCGCTGCATCGCCGTGCAGCCCGACACGCCGCTGCACGGCCTGGAGGGCTGGAAGCACATGCCCACCGTCGCGCACGTGCCGGCCATCTACGACGCCGAGATCTGCGCGGACCCGATCGAGGTTCCCACGCCGGAGGCGTACCGCATGGCGGTCGCGGCCGGTCGCTACCTGGGCCTCCCGCTCAGTCCCTCGTCGGCCGCCAACCTGGCGGCGGCCCTGCGCGCCGCGCGCGAGGCGGGCGCGGGCGCGGTGGTGGTGACGGTGTTTCCGGACAACTCGCTCAAGTACTTGGCCGACGACTTCTGGGACCAGCATGACGACGATCTCGAAGACCCTTTCGCGTGACATGGAGCGCGAAGGCGTTCGCGCGTACCCGTACGAGTGCGTCGGCGCCCTGTTCGGCACGCGTCCGCCGTCCGGACCGGTCATCACCGAGGTCAGGCCGCTCGACAATGACTCCGACGAGGACCGGCGCCGCCGCTTCCACGTCTCCGACCGCGACTACCTGGCGTGCGAGCGCCACGCCACCAGGGCGGGCCTGGAGCTGCTCGGCTTCTACCACTCGCACCCCGACCATCCGGCCGAGCCCTCCGGCACCGACCTGAGCTATGCGATGCCGCTGTTCTTGTATATCATTATCTCTATACAGAGGGCGGAATACCGCGGCCAAGCGGGCTGCTTCGTGCTGAACGACGACGGCAGTTCCTTTCGCCGCGAGCCGATACGCGTCCTCGAGGATTGATCCATGCCGATTAACGTCAACATTCCGACGCCGCTGCGGCAGTTTCTGGACGGCCAGTCGACCGTCACCATCGACGCCGCCACCGACGTGGCCGACCTGCTCGGCCAGCTCACCGCGCTCAGCGCCGACCTCAAGAAGCACCTGCTGAACGCGGACGGCACCGTGCCCGGCTACGTCAACGTCTACGTCAACGACGACAGCATCCGCGATCGCGACGGAGAGGCGACGCCGGTCGCCGATGGGGACGAGATCTCCATCGTGCCGTCCATCGCGGGCGGCGCAGCCCCACTCGGCACGGACGAGCTGGCGCGCTACAGCCGCCACATCATCATGCCGGAGGTCGGCCAGGAGGGGCAGCAGCGGCTCAAGGACAGCTCCGCGCTGCTCATCGGCGCCGGCGGCCTGGGCTCGCCGCTGGCGCTCTACCTGACCGCCGCAGGCGTCGGCCGCATCGGCATCGTCGAGTTCGACGTGGTCGACCGGACCAACCTGCAGCGGCAGATCCTGTACGGCGAGTCGACCGTGGGAGTGCGCAAGCTCGATGCGGCCACCGAGCGCCTGTCCGACCTCAACCCGCACGTGCAGATCGACCGCATCCCGCAGCAGCTCTCCTCTCAGAACGCGCTGTCGATCTTCGCCGACTACGACGTGGTCGCCGACGGTACCGACAACTTCCCGACCCGCTACCTGGTCAACGACGCCTGCGTGCTGACCGGCAAGCCCAACGTGTATGGATCGATCTTCCGCTTCGAGGGCCAGGTCTCCGTGTTCAACCACGACGGCGGGCCCTGCTACCGCTGCCTGTACCCGGAGCCGCCGCCGCCCGGACTGGTCCCGTCCTGCGCCGAAGGCGGCGTGTTCGGCGTGCTGCCCGGCATCGTCGGCGCCATGCAGGCCAACGAGGTGATCAAGCTGCTGCTCGGCGTCGGAGACGTTGCCGCGGGCCGCTACGTGCTGTTCGACGCGCTCAAGCTGTCGTTCCGGGAGCTGCGCCTGCGCCGCAACCCTTGCTGCCCGGTGTCCGGCGAGTCGCCGACCGTGACCGAGCTGATCGACTACGAGCAGTTCTGCGGCATCCCTTCAGGCGGCGCCGAGGAAGAGGGCGTGCCGGAGATCGACGTGCACGAGTTGGCCAAGCGCCTGGACAACGGATCGGAGACGGTCCTGATCGACGTCCGGGAGCCGTTCGAGCACGAGATCAACAGCATCGAACAGGCGCAGCTCATCCCGCTCGGCGAGCTGCCGGACCGGCTCTCCGAGCTGTCGCCGGGCGACTCGTACGTCATCCACTGCAAGATGGGCGGCCGCAGCGCCAAGGCGGTCGAGCTGATGCGCTCGGAAGGGTTCTCCGACGTGGTCAACCTGGCCGGCGGCATCGACGCCTGGGTCGAGGAGATCGATCCCGACCAGCCCAGCTACTGAGCCCCAGATCGGTCGCCTTTGGCGAACGATCTGGCCCAGCCCCGCCTTTCGCTCGGAGTCCGTCGAACTTGCCGCTCACGCGGCAAATCCGACAGACTCCTCGCGCGGAAACGGGCCATGAAGCAAAGGAGTACATCAATGGGTAGGAGCCTTCTGGACAAGGTGTGGGATCTGCACCGCGTGGCGGAGTTGCCGTCCGGTGAGACGCAGCTCTTCGTGGGGCTGCACCTCGTGCACGAGGTCACCTCGCCGCAGGCGTTCGCGATGCTGCGCGAGCGCGGCCTCGCCGTCCGCCACCCGGAGCTCACCGTCGCCACGGTCGACCACATCGTGCCGACCGACGACGTGCAGCGCCCGTTCGCCGACCCCATGGCCGAGCAGATGCTGCAGCACCTGGAGCGCAACGTCGCCGAGCACAGCATCCGCTACTACGGGCTCGGCCATGCCGAGCAGGGCATCGTGCACGTGATCGGCCCGCAGCTCGGCCTCACCCAGCCCGGCATGACGATCGCCTGCGGCGACTCGCACACCTCCACGCACGGCGCGTTCGGGGCGATCGCCTTCGGCATCGGCACCTCGCAGGTCCGCGACGTGCTGGCCACCCAGACGCTGGCCATGCGCAAGCCGAAGCTGCGCCGCATCACGGTGCAGGGCGACCTCGGCCCCGGCGTCTACGCCAAGGACGTGATCCTGTCGATCATCGCCACGCTCGGCGTGAAGGGCGGCATCGGCTACGCCTACGAGTACGCGGGCTCCACCATCGACGCGATGGACATGGAAGGCCGCATGTCGATCTGCAACATGAGCATCGAGGGCGGCGCCCGCGTCGGCTACGTCAACCCGGACCGCACCACCTTCGACTTCCTGCAGGGACGCCCGGAGGCGCCGGACGGCGACGACTGGGAGCGGGCGGTCGCGTTCTGGCGCGACATGGCATCGGACCCGGACACCGCCTACGACGACGAGGTGGTGCTCGAGGCCGCCGACATCGAGCCGGTGGTCACCTGGGGCACCAACCCCGGCCAGTCCGCGGCGGTCACCGACACGATTCCCGACCCGGAGCGTGCGCCCGGCGAGCTGCGCGACGGGATGGCCGCGGCGATCGGCCACATGAAGCTGCGTCCGGGCGCGCCGCTGGCCGGCACGCCGATCGACGTCGCCTTCATCGGCTCGTGCACGAACAGCCGGCTGACAGACCTTCGCGAAGCCGCGCGGGTGGTGGAGGGCCGGCGCGTCTCCTCCGACGTCAAGGCGCTGGTTGTGCCCGGATCGCGCCGCATCGCCGAGCAGGCCGACTCCGAGGGCCTGCGCGAGGTGTTCGAGGCGGCCGGGTTCGAGTGGCGCGGCGCCGGCTGCTCCATGTGCCTGGCGATGAACCCGGACAAGCTGGAAGGGGCGCAGATATCGGCCTCCTCGTCGAACCGGAACTTCGTCGGCCGGCAAGGGTCGCCCGACGGGCGCACGCTGCTGATGAGCCCGGCCATGGTGGCCGCGGCCGCGGTCGCCGGCCAGGTCACCGACGTGCGCGACCTGCTTGGGGCCAACTGATGAGCACGGACGCCCGCATCACCGCCGTCTCCGGCACCGGCGTGCCGGTCCGCGGCGACGACATCGACACCGACCGCATCATCCCGGCGCGCTACCTGAAGGCGGTCACCTTCGACGGCCTGGGCGATCACGCCTTCCAGGACGAGCGGGTTGCCTCCGACGGCTCGCGCAAGGGGCACCCGTTCGACGACCCGCGCTACGCCGGCGCGCAGGTGCTGTTCGTGAACGGCAACTTCGGCTGCGGCTCGTCGCGGGAGCACGCGCCGCAGGCGCTCTACCGCTCCGGCATCCGCGCCATCGTCGGCGGCTCCTTCGCGGAGATCTTCGCCGGCAACTGCCTGGTGATGGGCCTGCCGCTGCTGACCTCGGACCGGGTCGCGGAGTGGCAGGACCGCGTGGAGGCGGCGCCCGACACGCCGGTGCGGGTCGACCTGGAGCAGTCGACGATCACGCTGGGCGGCGACACGTGGCCGGTCGAGATGCCGGAGGCGGCGCGCCGGTCGCTGGTTTCCGGCACCTGGGACTCGACGGCCGCGCTGCTCGCCGGCGACCGGGCGATCGGCGCCACCGCGGCGCGGATCCCCTACCTGGAATGGAGAACGAGCGCATGAGCGACCTGAACATCCGCAGCCGGGCGATGACCGCCGGCGTTGAGCGCACGCCCAACCGCGCGATGCTGCGCGCCGTCGGCTTCACCGACGAGGACTTCGACAAGCCGATCGTCGGCATCGCCTCAGCCGGCAGCGACGTGACGCCGTGCAACGTGCACCTGGACGACCTGGCCGACCGGGCGCGGGCCGGGGTGCGGGCGTCAGGCGGCGTGCCGGTCCGCTACAACACCTTCGTGGTCACCGACGGCGAGGCGATGGGCCACGAGGGCATGAAGTGCTCGCTGGTCAGCCGCGAGGCGATCGCCGACACGATCGAGCTGGTCACCCGCGGCCATCAGCTCGACGCCATCCTGGGCGTCGCCGGCTGCGACAAGACCATCCCCGGCACCGTGATGCCCATGGCTCGCCTGGACGTACCGAGCATCTTCGTCTACGGCGGCACCATCCTGCCGGGCAACTTCCGGGGCCGCGACGTGGACATCGTGTCGGCATTCGAGTCGGTAGGCGCCTTCAGCGCCGGCCGCATCGACGAGGAGGAGCGCCACGGCATCGAGTGCACGGCGTGCCCGGGCCCCGGCGCCTGCGGCGGCATGTACACGGCCAACACCATGGCGTCCGCCATGGAGGCGATCGGCATGACGCTGCCGGGCAACGCCTCCATCCCGGCCGTCGACGAGCGCAAGGCGGCCGAGATGGATCGCGCCGGCCGGGCGCTGATGGACGCGGTCCGCGCCGGCCGCACGCCGCGCCAGATCATGACCCACGACGCGTTCGAGAACGCGATCCGGGTGGTGATGGCGCTCGGCGGCTCCACCAACGCCGTGCTGCACCTGCTGGCGCTCGCGCACGAGGCGGAGGTGCCGCTGTCGATCGACGAGTTCAACGCCTTCTGTGACACGACGCCGACGATCGCCGACCTCAAGCCGGCCGGCCGCTACGTGATGCGCGACCTGGACCGGGTAGGCGGCGTGCAGGCGGCGATGAAGCTGCTGCTCGACGCCGGCCTCCTGCACGGCGATTGCCTGACCGTGAACGGCCGCACCGTGGCCGAGAACCTGGCCGACATCCGCGTGGAGTTGGAAGGGCAGGACGTGCTGTATCCGCTGTCGGCGCCCGTGAAGCCGACGGGGCCGATCAGCGTGATCAAGGGCAATCTGGCCCCGGAGGGGGCGGTGCTGAAGAGCTCGGGCGTGACGGTGCGCCGCCACAGCGGGCCGGCGCGCGTGTTCGACGAGGAAGAGAGCGCCCTGCGCGCGATCCTGGACGGCGCGATCGTCGCCGGCGACGTGGTGGTGATCCGCTACGAGGGTCCCCGCGGCGGACCGGGCATGCGCGAGATGCTGGCGCCGACCTCGGCGATCGCCGGCGCCGGGCTGATCGCGGACGTGGCGCTGATCACCGACGGCCGCTTCTCCGGCGGCAGCCACGGCATCGTCGTCGGCCACGTCGCCCCCGAGGCGCAGGCCGGCGGCCCGATCGCCGCGGTGCAGGAAGGCGACACGATCACGCTCGACCTGGACGCCAACACGATCGACGTGGCCCTGACCGATGAAGAGATCCAGGCGCGGCTGCGCCAGATCAAGCCGGCCGAGCGCCCCATCCCCTACCAGCGCGGCGTGCTCGCCAAGTACGCACGGCTGGTCTCCTCGGCCAGCCTGGGAGCCATCACGCACTGAACAACTCCTGAGCTTGCCGGTTCCCCGTCATGGACGACAATGTCCGACGTCTGTACGCTTGGATGTGCAGACGCTCAGGAGGCAGCATGTCCAAGCGTATGACCGTCATCTTCGAAGACGAAGGGCTCTATACGGCGCTCAAGGTAGAGGCAGCTCGGAAGGGTCAACCTGCCAAGGACATCGTCGCGCAGGCTGTTCGTGAGTTGTTGGAAACCAGGGAGGACGAGGAGATCCGAGCCGAGCTGGAAGATGCGCGCCGCGAGTGGGAGCGTGAAGGCGGCCGCGAGGCGGGCGAGTTCTTCGCGGAGATGGACGCTGGCTCGCAGGAGTAGCCGATGCCCTACCGGGCGGAGTTGGCACCTGCGGCCCAACGGCAGTTGCGGCGGTTGCCGGCCGTTGCGCGATCCAGGCTTGCCGCACCGATACTGGATCTCGCCCGGAGTCCGCGGCCGCCGGGAGCCCGCAAGGAGGGACGTGGCGCCTCCGGGTCGGTCCATACCGTGTCGTGTACGACATCCACGACGAAAAGGGGTTGATCGTCATCCTCAGGGTCGCTCGCCGATCGGAGTCCACGTACTCGTCGTTGTAGCGAAGTCGCTCAGCTCCTGCCCTGACCGGACGAGAGCCTCGTCCGGTCAGATCTCCTTGTATGTCAGGTTCCAATCGCGCACCAGCCGTTCGAGCGTCGCGGCGTCGCGGTGCACGTGTCCGTGGAACCCGAAGTCGATCGCGGCTTCCACGTTCTCCGGCCGGTCATCCACGAAGAGGACAGCTCCCCGCTCGCACCCGCACCGCCGTGCCGCGTGCTCGTGGAAGCAACGGGAGGGCTTCGCACAGCCGACAGCGGAGGAGTTGACGACGAAGTCGAACGCGTCACTCAGGCCCAGGTGGGCGAGGTCGTCGTCCAGCCGGGTTGTGGCGTTCGTGACCAAGCCGAGCGTGGCGACACGCCGCGCCGCCTGCAAGACCTGCAGCACTGCCTGATCCACTTCTCCGCGACTGGTCGACCATGCCGCGACCGCGGAACGGGCCGTGTCGGGATCGGTCTCCGATCCGAGCCGGCGCGCGACCTCGCTCCGCCATTCCGAGTCGGCCATCCGCCCGGTGATCGCATCGTCCAGGAGGGACGGGTCGAAGGCCGTCCGGGCCAGGCGGCCTCGCTTCAATCCGTGCCGGTCTTCGATGGATGCCGTGACGGCGGACGGCCAGTGACGGACCACGCCGTCGAAGTCGGTCAGCACGACCCTGATGGTGTTCATGCGGTTTGTCGATCCTCCCGGCCGGGGCGATACTCCGCGCATCATGGCACTGAACGTACACGTTACCGGAGTCAGCGGGCTCATCGGAGATGTGGTGTACGCGCATCTGGCGGCGCAGCCCGATCGCTACACCGTGACAGGCAGCGGCCGGCGGTCTGAGGGGTCGTTGCGGGTGGCGCCCGGGCGCCCGCCCCGCTGTCCGCCGGAGAGCTTCCGGCGCGCAGACCTCGCTGACCTGGACGCGGTGGAGCGGGCTTTCGAGGGGGCGGAGGTGGTCGTCCACATGGGCGCGATCCCCGATCCGTCGGCGCCGATCGAGGTCATCGTCCCCAGCAACGTGGTCGGAGGGTACAACGTGTTGGAAGCGTCCCGGCGCCAGGGCGTCCGCCGCGTCGTCTACGCCAGCACGGTCATGACCAACTGGGGCTACCGGTTCGACGAGCCGTACAAGGCGATCAGCGAGGGGCGTTTCGAGGACGTGCCCGACGGCTTCCGGCGCGTCACCCACCTGGATCCCGTGCGGCCGACCGAGCCGTACTCGGCCAGCAAGGTGTGGGGCGAAGGCATGTGCCGGGCGTACGCCGACGGCCACGGCCTGTCCTGCCTGTGCTTGCGCATCGGCGGCGTGAACCATCGGGACGTGCCGGAGGGGGCGGACGGCGGTGCGTTGTGGTGCAGCCAGCGCGACGTGGCCACGGTCGCCGAGCTGGCCGTCAACGCGCCGGAGGAACTGCGGTTCGACATCTTCTATGCGCTGTCGACCAGCCGCTACCGGTGGCTGGACGCCGAGCACACGCGCGAGGTGCTGGGCTTCGAGCCGGCCGACCGCGCCGAGGACCACCTGGGCGGTTAGCAGAGAGGCCGGCGGGCAGGGCGGGCAGGGCGGGCAGGGGGTGTGCTTGTCTCATCCACCGGGTGGGCGCTATGTTTGACCCCCGGCGGAAGGGCCGGGAGAAGGGAACCATCCCAGGAGGTTGGCCATGCTCAAGAGAGTGGAAAACAAGGTAGAGAAAGTGGTTACCGGGGCCAGCGCCGCCGTCACCAACGCGCGCGACGCCGTCACCGGCGCCATCGATTCGCGCGCTCACACGGTGACCGTTCGCCTCGACAACGACAGCCTCAAGTGCGTGGACGAGATGGTCCGCGCCGAAGTCGTCCCCGATCGAAGCGCGGCCGTCGCGTACCTGGTCAAGCAAGGCATCGCGGTCTCGGCCGACCTGCTCGACAAGATCCAGGAAGGCTTCGATCGGATCGAGGGCATCAAGCAGGAGCTCCGCGGACTCAGCAACGGCATTTCCGTGGACGTGGAGGCCCAACCCGAGTAGACCGGAAGCCGCTCAGTGGTCCGGTGACCGCGGCGAGCCGTCTTCCAGGAGACCGTCGATGAAAGCGACTGATCGATACCACAAGTGGGTCGAGTGGAGCGAGGAAGACCGCGTGTACCTAGGGAAGTGCCCGGACCTGATAACGGGTATCCATGGGAATGACCCAGTGCAAGTGTACGCGGACCTATGCCACGTGGTGGAGGACGTCATTCACGACTTCGAGGCCCGTGGCCGTGCACTCCCCGAGCCCAGCATAAAGCCCGTCCAGCACGCGACGTAGGTGCATGCTGGTCCGAGGCCGGGTGAGACCGACGCCGTGCTGTCGGGCGCGAGAAACGGCCGAGCGCGGCATCGAATCAGGGGAGGTCATCACTCTGTCGGCGAGAGATTGGGATGCCCTCTGGGAGGCGCTGATCGATCCGCCGGATCCGAACACACAGCTCAGGGATGCGGCTCACCGCTACCGTGAGCGGATCGGCGGATGCGCGGGCACCGGTGTCCGACGCAACTTGGATCAACCGAATCAAGGCGGGGACGGTGAGGTGTGATGGCGGATGTCAGGGACCTGGAGGATCGCGCCTCGTTCGTTCTGAGTGCGTTTGGCGACGAGATAGACGACGACGTCGATACGCAGCTCGACCGCTTGGCCGAGTTCGACATCCGCTACCTGGAGATGCGGACCGCGTGGGGCAAGAAATCCGCCGATCTCGACGACCAGGAGATCGAACGCCTGGCGACGGCCTGCCGCACGCGCTCGATGGGGGTGAGCTGCATCGGCAGCCGTATCGGCAAGTCGCCGATCACGGAGCCGCTGGAGGCGACTCTGGCCGAGTTGGGGCGCATCCTGGATCTGGCCGAGCGCCTGAGCACGAAACTGGTGCGGATCTTCTCGTTTCGCCCCCCGGCCGGTCGGGAGGCCGAGCACGTGGACGAGTCGCTCTCACGGCTGAAAGCGCTTGCGGAGGTTGCCGGCGCCCGTGGCGTGGTGCTGGTGATGGAGAACGAGACCGGCACGGTCGGCGACATCCCCGAGCGGTGCCGCACCCTGCTCCAGGGGGTCGACAGCCCGAGTCTCAGGTTCGTCTGGGACATCGGCAACTTCCCGCACCGCGGCGTGGAGCGCGCGGTGGACTTGGGCTGGCCGCTGCTCGGCCGCTACGTGGCGCACGTGCAGGTGAAGGACACACGGCTCGCGGACCGCGCGATGACGGTGGCCGGCGCCGGCGACGGCCAGGCACTGGAGCTGCTCGGCAAGCTCCGTGACGACGGTTACCGGGGCTTCCTCGCCCTGGAGCCGCACCTCGGCGACCGGGCGGAAGGCATGAAGCGGGCGGCTCGGGCTCTGCGGAGCCTGATGGGGGACGCGGGCTGCACCGAGAGTTGATGGCCTCTCTCTACATCCCCCATACGGTGATCGGTAGGCCCCCTGCGCGTTCCGTACGGCTGAAGAGCTTCTCGCTCCACGGCTTGTCGGCGGTACGGTCGAAGATCACCAGGTGTCCTTCAGTGGCCGCGCAGCGGTCCATGTAGGAGCGTGTCTGCTCCAGCCCGGTGCGGATGGTCTCCTCCAGGCTGCGGCGCAACAGCTTGCACTCGATCACCATCCGGCGCGCGCGGTCCGGGGGCGCACCGGCCGGCCAGAGAATCAGCAGGTCGGTCCGCATCCGCCCCAGCCCGTACTCGCGCTCCACCCGGCCGCCCGAGTTGACGACGCGCTGCAGGAATGCCTGCAGCAGCAACTGCGGGCCGGCCTCCCGATACTGGAACCGCTCGATCCAGTGCTCGGAGTGCTCCCGGAAGAATCGCTGGAACTCGGCCAGCAGCTCGGCCAGCTTCAGGGTGCCGTCCGCGTCCACATACCAGGCGGGATCGTGCGTGAAGCCGGCCTGCGTCGTCCACGTGAGATCGCGCGGAATGACCTCGCGGTAGATCGGATTGGCGACGCGGATCGGGTCGTCACGCGCTACCAGCCCCAGGTCGCGCGCGTATTGCAGGTCGTCGGGGCGCATCTCCGGGTTGGCCTGGCCGCCACTCAGCACCGGTCCCATCACCCGCCGTACGCGCTCTTCCGAGAGCTTGTCGGTGAGCTGCTCGAGGTGGGTCTCGCGGCGCAGGATGAGCTGCTCGCGGGCGGCATGGACCGCGTCGCGGGTGATGTCCCGGCTGCGGTCCCGCCCGGACTCGTCCCGGAAACAGGCTTGCTGGGCCAGGGCGTTCACCAGCCACGGCTGGCCGGCGGTCAGCTCCCAGACCGCCCGCAGTGCATCCTCGGAAAACCGCTGCCCGGTGTCGGCGATGTGCTGGCCGAGCAGAGCGCGCACGTCGGCCTCCGAGAAGTCGCCGATGCGCAGGGATTCGGCCTTGATGTTGAAGGCGCTGCCGCCGGTGACGATGGCGTTCTCGGTGGAGGAGTGGATACGGTAGTCGCGGACGTCGCGCACCCCGCACAGGATGACGCTCTGCGGGAAACGGAGCGGGCGGTGCGCGTAGCCGGCGCGCAACTGCCTCAGCACGGCGATCAGTGTGTCGCCGATGAGCGTGTCGATCTCGTCGATCAGCAGCACCAGCGGCGTGGGAGTCGCCTGCGACCACCGCGTCAGTACCTGCCGGAGCACTCCGTCCGGGCCGACGCGATCCAGCAGTCCCGGCCACAGATTGGCCGGCAACGGGTCGTCGAGCGTCGCCTCCGCCTCGATCTCCAGTTCGCTGAGGATGGCGCGCATCGCTTCCGCTCGATCCTCGCGTGCCGCTTGGCCGACCTCCACGTTCACGTAGACGCAGCGGTACCGGCCATGGGCGCCGCCGTTCAGTAGATCGCGGAGCGCCAGCAGCGCCGAGGTCTTGCCGGTCTGGCGCGGCGCGTGCAGCACGAAGTAGCGCTTGTCGGCGATCAGGGAGAGGATCTCGCTCAGGTCGATGCGTTCGAGCGGCGGCACGCAGTAGTGGTCGGCGGCAACCACCGGACCGGTGGTGTTGAAGAAGCGCATCGCTCTGTGAGTGTCCCCCCAACGCGGCCCCTGTCAACCGGTCGACGCAGCGAGCGACCGGAGCGAACACCAAACACTTGTCACCCATGGTATGCCCTGACTACATTCGCCTGCTCGCTGCCGGTGGCGGCCCGGAGCAGTCCGTAAGCGCCAGGCAGCATTCATCGGAGGGGACAGGCAATGCCGACTGACGGGAACAGACTCTACCTGTACGAAGCGCTGGAGCTCCGCGCCGAGTACGACGCACGGATCAAGACGCTTCGCGACTGTCTGCCGGAGACGCGCAAGAACCGTGACCGGCTCGGGATGTATGGCAACGACCAGCACCAGCTTCGGCCCGCCGCCGACTTCGACGTGTCCACGACCCGCGAGTCGATCCGCGCGCTGGAGCACAAGCGGCGCAAGCTCAACAATGCCATCCAGCGCGCCAACTACGCGCACAGCGTGAGCGCCGACGGCGAGAACCTGGACCTGAGCGAGGCGCTGGAGGTCCGCAAGGGGCTCTCCGACCGCATCGGTGAGCTGCACACCCAGTGCGTGCAGTCCGCCTACGTGAAGGTGGTCTACAAGGAGGATCGCGACATCGTGGAGTCCAACGACGCCACCTACGCCGAGAGCGCCGAACAGCTCGACGCGGCGCGCCGGGCGTTCCGCCGGCTCAACCGAGCCCTGCGGGCGGCCGGCTTCACGGTGGTCGTCGACTTCACCGACGAGTAGGAACGAGCGAGAGGTCACGGCAGGAGGCAGGGGAGTAAGCGCGAGCCTCCCGGCGACGGGAGAGGTAGCCCAGGACCGGCGACTGAGACAGCCAACCTTTGGAAAGGGTTTGATAGCTCATAACTATCCGGCAAAGCCCGGAAGCCGATCAGCACCGGAGCGGCAGAGCAAGTACAGCCCGGCAGCGACAGAGCATCACGACTCCGCGCCTCCTGCCTCTTTTTTCCAGCTTCGCCGCTATACTTGCAACGTACGCCTGAATGGCGTACGTTAGTGACAGGACTTCACCGGAGTAGCGAAGGATGGACCATGTCGCGGTAGTCAAACGGGATCGGATGCACTTGCGCCTGGATGCCAGGACGAAGCTCACGCTGGAGCGGGCGGCGGCCTATCAGGAGACCACGGTAACCGCCTTCGTGCTGTCGAGCGCGATGGCGGCGGCCGAGCGCGTCATCGAGTCGCACGAGCAGGTAACCCTCTCGGCCAGGGATTGGGACGCGTTTCAGGACGCGCTGCTCAACCCGCCGGAGCCTAACGAGAAGCTCAGGGAAGCAGCTCGCCGCTACCGTGAGCGGGTCGGTGAATGAGCCGGATCTCCTCATTGAGCCACTCGGATCTCACCACGACCGCTCGACCTTCTCGTGCGGGGAGGCCGCCCTCGACGCCTATCTCCGCCGGCAGGCTTCACAGGACGCGCGGCGGCGGGTGGCTCAGGTGTTCGTCGCGGTCGGCGACGATCCAGGCTCGATCGCCGGCTACTACACGCTGAGCGCCGCGAGCTTCCACAAGAGCGAGCTACCGCAGGCCCTGGCGAAGCGCCTGCCGCATTATCCGGTACCGGCCGCCGTGCTCGGACGGCTGGCAGTCGATCAGTCGCGACAGGGCCGCGGGCTCGGGGAAGCGCTGCTGCTTGACGCGATCCGCCGCGTCGTCCGCGCCAGCACGGAGATCGCGGTGTACGCGATGATCGTCGATGCCAAGGACGCTCGCGCGCAGGCGTTCTATGAGCGCTACGGCTTCCGTGTCTTCGCCGACGAGCAGCGCCGTCTCTTCCTCCCGCTCGAGACATTCGAGAAGCTCGGGCTGTAGACCCGGTCACCGACGGCCCGACGGCCTGTCCGGGTTGACGCAGGCAGGCCAACCGGATATCCTTCGCGCATACCTTTAAGTCGGGTCCTGTGAGGCCCGAAAGGGATTGCCTCATGCCGCACGATCAGCGCTTGGTGAGTCGGCGCGTGCTCGACGCCGACCAGATCCGGCGCGCACTCATCCGCATCGCCCACGAGATCATCGAATCGGCCGATGACGACGTACGCCTGGTCGGCGTGCGCACGCGCGGCGTGCCGATGGCGCAGCGCATCGCGCAGGCCATGCGCGACGCCACCGGCGTTGACGTGCCCCTCGGCTCGCTGGACATCAACCTGTACCGGGACGACCTCAGCCAGGTGGCGGCGCAGCCGGTCGTGCGACCCACGGAGCTGGGCTTTCCCATCGACGGCACGGTGGTGATCCTGGTCGACGACGTCCTCTACACCGGCCGCACCACGCGCGCCGCCATGGACGCGCTGGCCGACCTGGGCCGCCCGCGC
This sequence comes from Spirochaetia bacterium, assembly GCA_965202935.1. Taxonomy (GTDB): domain Bacteria; phylum Spirochaetota; class Spirochaetia; order SZUA-6; family Bin103; genus CATQHW01. The sequence goes on along the minus strand of OZ241879.1, from coordinate 5,120,956 downwards.
AAGATCAAGCTGGCCGTGCTCATCGACCGCGGTCACCGGGAGCTGCCGATCCGCGCCGATTACGTGGGCAGGAACATCCCCACCGCACGCGAAGAGAAGATCAGGGTCCGTTTCACGGAGACCGACGGCGTCGAGGACGTGCTCATCGACCGCACGGGAGACCCGGCATGACCGGTACCCACGTGGCCCCGGCCGCCACCGCGCCCGAGCCGGCCGCGGAGAAGGTCCGCTGGTCGCGCAAGGACCTGCTCGGCCTGCAGGAGCTGTCGCGGGGGGAGATCGAGCTCCTCCTCGACTCCACCGACTCCTTCAAGGAGGTCTCCTCGCGCGAGGTCAAGAAGGTCCCGGCGCTGCAGGGCAAGACCATCGCCAACCTGTTCTTCGAGGCCTCCACCCGCACCCGCTCCAGCTTCGAGCTGGCCGCCAAGCGGCTGTCGGCCGACACCGTCAACCTGACCGGCTCCACCTCATCCACCGAGAAGGGGGAGAGCCTGACCGACACCGCCCGCGCCATCGAGGCGATGCAGATCGACACCGTGGTGGTCCGGCACCAGGCCTCCGGCGCGGCCCGCCTGCTGGCGCGGGTGCTCGATGCCGGCGTGGTCAACGCCGGCGACGGCGTGCACGAGCACCCCACGCAGGGGCTGCTCGACATCTACACGATCCGCGAACGGCGACCGATCGAGGGGCTGCGCGTCTGCCTGATCGGCGACATCCTGCACTCGCGGGTGGCGCGCTCCAACATCTGGGGACTGACCAGGCTGGGCGCGTCGGTCACGGTCTGCGGGCCGCCGACGCTGATCCCGGCCGACATCGAGGAGCTGGGCGTGACGGTCAGCTACGACCTGGACGCCGTGATCGGCGAGCAGGACGTGCTCAACATCCTGCGCATCCAGTTCGAGCGCCAGCACGGCGGCTACTTCCCGTCTATCCACGAGTACGCGGTCGAGTACGGCATCACCCGTGAGCGGCTGGCGGCCGCCGATCCGGACGTGCTGGTGCTGCACCCCATGCCCATGCACCGCGGCGTGGAGATCGCCGCCGACGTGGCCGACGGCCCGCACTCGCTCATCCTGGACCAGGTGACCAACGGCGTGGCGGTGCGCATGGCCGTCCTGTTCCACACGTGCCTTGCCCGATGAGGAGGTCCCGATGAGGACGGCCCGATGACGCTGCTGCTGCGCGGCGGGCGCGTGATCGACCCGCAGGGCGGCGTCGACCGCGTCTGCAACCTGCTGATCCGCGACGGGGTGATCGCCTCCGTCGGCGCCGATCCCGGTACGGCGGCCGACCACACCATCGACTGCGAGGGGCAGGTGGTGACGCCCGGCCTGATCGACCTGCACGTGCACTTGCGCGAACCGGGGTTCGAGTACAAGGAGGACCTGCAGAGCGGGCTCACCGCCGCGGTCGCGGCCGGCTTCACCGGCGTCTGCCCGATGCCCAACACCCGGCCGGTCTCCGACAGCCGCCCCGACATGGAGTTCCTGATCCGCGAGTCGCGCCGCATCGGGCTCGCCCGGCTGTGGCCGGTGGGCGCGGTCACGCAGGGCCAGGAGGGAACGCAGCTCACCGAGTTCGGTCAGCTCCGCAAGGGCGGGGCGGTGGCGCTCTCCGACGACGGCCAGCCGATCGCCGACTCGATGGTGATGCGCCGCAGCCTGGAATACGCGCTGAAGTTCGAGTTGCCCATCCTCGTCCATGCCGAGGATCCGGGCCTGTCCGCCGACGGCGCCATGAACGAGGGGCTGGCCGCCACCCGCATGGGGCTGTCCGGCACGCCGTGCGCGGCCGAGAGCGCGATGGTCGCCCGCGACATCCAGATCGCGGCGCTGACCGGCGGGCGCGTGCACTTCCTGCACGTCTCCTGCGCCCGCTCCGTGGCGCTGATCCGCATGGCCAAGGCCGAGGGCATCTCCGTCACCGCCGAGACCTGCCCGCATTACTGGGAGCTCACCGACGAGGCGGTGGACGGCTACAACGCCGACGCCAAGATGTATCCGCCGCTGCGCGCGGAGTCCGACCGCCTGGCGGTGCGCGCGGCGCTGGCCGACGGCGTCATCGACACGATCGGCAGCGACCACGCCCCGCACGCCCCGTACGAGAAGGCGCTGGAGTTCGTGGCCGCGCCCAACGGCATTATCGGCCTGGAGACCACGGTGCCGCTGGCCTTGAACCTGGTGCGCGACGGCGTGATCGACTGGCAGCGGTTCGTGCGCTACCTGTCTGCCAACCCGGCGGCCCTGATCGGCGTGGACGGCGGGCACCTGTCGCCCGGTGCCGCCGCCGACGTCACCGTGATCGATCCGGAGGAGTCGTGGGTAGTGGAGCGGGACACGATCCGCTCCAAGTCGATCAACACGCCGTTTCTGGGCGCCACCATGACCGGGCGCGCCACCGCCTGCATCGTCGGCGGCCGCGTGCTGATGGAGCGGGGCACCATGGAGCAGGCAGCGTGACCGCCGTGGGCGGCGTGAACGCCGGCGGACAGCGGCGCGCGATGCTGGCGCTGGAGGACGGCCGCGTCTTCCACGGCACGCGCTTCGGCGCCGAAGGCACCCGCGACGGCGAGGTGGTCTTCAACACCAGCATGACCGGCTACCAGGAGATCATCACCGACCCCTCCTACAAGGGGCAGCTCGTCTGCATGACCTATCCGCTGATCGGCAACTACGGCATCAACGACGAGGATCCCGAGTCGGCCGGCCCGCAGGCGGAGGGCTTCATCATCAAGGAGCTGTCGCCGATCGTCTCCAACTGGCGCGCCACCGGCGACCTCTCCGCCTACCTGGAGGACTCCGGCGTCATCGGCATCGAGGGCATCGACACGCGGGCGCTGACCCGCCACATCCGGCGGGCGGGAGCGCTGAAGGCCGTCCTCACCACCGAGGACATGTCGGAGGCGGACGCCGTGGCGCTGGCCGACCGCTCGCCGGGGCTGGTGGGCCGCGACCTGGTCGCCGCGGTCACCTGCGCGGAGCCGTACGCATACAGCACCGAAGGCTCCTACCACGTGGTCGCGATCGACTGCGGCATCAAGACCAACATCCTGCGCCTGCTGACCGCGCGCGGCTGCCGGGTGACCGTGGTGCCGGCCTCGACGCCGGCCGCCCACATCCTGGCGCTCGGCCCGGACGGGCTGTTCCTGTCCAACGGCCCGGGCGACCCGGACGGACCGGTCTACCTGATCGAGGCGGTGCGGGAGCTGATCGGCTCGCTGCCGGTGTTCGGCATCTGTCTGGGACAGCAGATCACCGCGCTGGCCGCCGGCGGCGAGTGCTACAAGCTCAAGTTCGGCCACCACGGCGGCAACCATCCGGTCAAGGACCTGGACACCGGCGCGGTGGCGATCACCTCCCAGAACCACGGCTTCTGCGTGCGCCTGGAATCGCTGCCCGCCGACTACCGGCTGACCCAGGTCAACCTCAACGACGACACCGTGGAAGGGATCGAGCACCGCGAGCTGCCGGTGTACGCCATCCAGTACCATCCGGAGGCGGCGCCCGGCCCGCACGACGCCCGCCCCCTGTTCGACCGCTTCATCGCCGACATGGCGGACGCTCGCTGATGCCGCGCCGCGACGACCTCCACCGGGTGATGGTGCTCGGCGCCGGCCCCATCGTGATCGGGCAGGCGTGCGAGTTCGACTACTCCGGCACGCAGGCGTGCAAGGCGCTCAAGGAGGAGGGGTTTGAGGTGGTGCTGCTCAACTCCAACCCCGCCACCATCATGACGGACCCGGAGCTGGCCGACCGCACCTACGTCGAGCCGATCAACCTGTGGGCGCTGGAGCGCATCCTGGAGCGCGAGCGTCCCGACGCCGTGCTCACCACGCTGGGCGGGCAGACCGCGCTCAACTTGGCGGTGGAGGCGTCGGAGGCCGGCCTGTTCGACCGCTTCGGGGTGGAGATGATCGGTGCCGACCTTCAGGCGATCCACATGGCCGAGGCGCGCCAGGAGTTCCGCCGCGCCATGGAGGAGATCGGCCTGGCAGTGCCGCGCTCGATCATCGCCGGCAGCCTCGACGAGGCGCGCGCGGCGGTGAAGGTGACCGGCTTCCCCAGCGTGGTGAGGCCCAGCTTCACCCTGGGCGGCACCGGCGGCGGCGTCGCGTGGACCTCGGAGGAGTTCGACCGGATCGTGCAGCTCGGGCTGCAGCTCTCCCTCACGCACGAGGTGCTGATCGAGCAGTCCGTGATCGGCTGGAAGGAATTCGAGCTGGAGGTGATGCGCGACAAGAAGGACAACGTCGTCATCATCTGCTCGATCGAGAACGTCGATCCGATGGGCGTGCACACCGGCGACTCGATCACGGTGGCGCCGGCGCAGACCCTGACCGACCGCGAGTACCAGATCATGCGCGACGCCGCCATCGCCTGCATCCGCAAGGTGGGCGTGGAGACCGGCGGCTCCAACATCCAGTTCGCCCTCGACCCGGAGACCGGCGACATGGTCGTCATCGAGATGAACCCGCGCCTGTCGCGCTCCTCCGCGCTCGCCTCCAAGGCGACCGGCTTCCCGATCGCGAAGTTCGCCGCCAAGCTGGCGGTCGGCTACACGCTCGACGAGATCCCCAACGACATCACCCGCGAGACGCCGGCCAGCTTCGAGCCCACCATCGACTACTGCGTGGTCAAGATCCCGCGCTTCGCCTTCGAGAAGTTCCCGGAGGCCGACCCCACCCTGACCACGCAGATGAAGTCGGTGGGCGAAGTGATGGCCATCGGCCGCACCTTCACCGAGGCGCTGCAGAAGGGCATGCGCGGCCTGGAGATCAAGGCGGACGGCTTTCAGCTCCGCGACGCCTTCCGGGGCCTGGACAAGGCGGCGCTCATCGCGGCGCTGCGCACCCCCAACGCCGAGCGCCTGTTCCAGCTCCGGCACGCCTTCGAGCTGGGCGCCACCGTGGACGAGCTCTACGAGGCCACCGCCATCGACCCCTGGTTCCTGGCCTCTCTCGCCCGCATCGTCGAGCAGGAGCGGCAGCTCACCGGAGCCCTGGGCGGCAGCGACGGCGCGGATGCTGTCGGAGAGCTGCTCGCGGCCAAGCGCTTCGGCTTCTCCGACGCGCAGATCGGCGCTGCGCTCGGCGCAAGCGAAGGGGAGGTGCGCGAGCGCCGCAAGGAGCAGGCGGTGCTCCCCACCTACAAGCCGGTGGACACCTGCGCGGCCGAGTTCGAGGCCTACACCCCCTACTACTACTCGACCTACGAGGAGGAAGACGAGGTTCCCCCGTCCGACCACAAGCGGGTCATCATCCTGGGCGGCGGCCCCAACCGGATCGGGCAGGGGATCGAGTTCGACTACTGCTGCTGTCAGGCCGCCTTCGGGCTGGACGACGCCGGCTACGAGTCGATCATGGTCAACTGCAACCCGGAGACCGTCTCCACCGACTACGACACCTCCACCCGCCTCTACTTCGAGCCGCTCACCCTGGAGGACGTGCTCAACATCGTCGACAAGGAGCGGCCCGACGGCGTCATCGTCCAGTTCGGGGGGCAGACGCCGCTGAACCTGGCGGGCGCCCTGGAGGCCGCCGGCGTGCCGATCGCCGGCACCGCCTTCGACGCGATCGACCGCGCCGAGGACCGCTCCCGGTTCGCGGAGATGCTGTCCGGCCTGGGGTTGGTGCAGCCTCCGAACGGCTCGGCCGTCTCCGTCGCGGAGGCCGAGCGGGAAGCGGAACGGATCGGCTACCCGGTGCTCCTGCGGCCGTCCTACGTGCTGGGCGGCCGGGCCATGGAGATCGTCTACGACGCAGAGTCGCTGCGCGACTACATGGCGCGCGCCGTGGAGGTGTCCGGCGACCGGCCGGTGCTCATCGACAGCTTCCTGGAGGGCGCCACCGAGGTGGACGTCGACCTGATCGGCGACGGAACCACCTACCTGGTGGGCGGCGTGATGGAGCACATCGAGGAGGCCGGCGTGCACTCGGGAGACAGCGCCTGCTGCCTGCCCCCGCACTCGTTGCCGGACGCCGTCATCGGCGAGATCAAGCGGCAGACCGTGGCGATCGCGCGTGAGTTGCACATCGTGGGGCTGATGAACGTGCAGTTCGCGGTCAAGAGCGGCGACGTCTTCGTGCTGGAGGTGAACCCGCGCGCCTCGCGCACGGTCCCGTTCGTGTCCAAGGCGATCGGGGTGCCGCTGGCACGGATCGCCGCCAAGGTCATGATCGGGGTCCCGCTGGCGGACATGGACGTGCAGATCCCCGAACGGCCCGAACGCTACGCGGTCAAGGAGGCGGTGCTGCCCTTCAGCCGCTTCCACGGCGTCGACGTGGTACTGGGGCCGGAGATGAAGTCGACCGGCGAGGTGATGGGATCCGACGACCGCTTCGGCAAGGCGTTCGCGAAGGCGCAGATGGGCGCCGGATCGCCGCTGCCGGTCGGCGGCAACGTGTTCCTGAGCGTGCGCGACGAGGACAAGCGCCACGCCGCCCGCATCGGCCGCTCGCTCCAGGAGTTGGGGTTCCGCCTCTTCGCCACGCGCGGCACCGCCGTTGAGCTGGAGCGGGCCGGAGTCGCGGTGTCCGCCCTTTCACGGGTCAGCGAAGGCAGCCCCAACGTCGTCGAGATGCTGGAACGGGGCGAGGTGGCGCTGGTCATCAATACGCCCGGCGGCAAGAAGCCGCGCAGCGACGGGGTGATCATCCGCTCGCTGGCGGTGGCGCGCGGGGTGCCGTGCATCACCACCGTGCCCGGCGCCTTCGCGTCCATCTCCGGCATGCGCGCCATGGCATCGGGCCAGTTGCAGGTGATGTCGCTGCAGGAGCAGTACGCGCAGGCCGCTGCCAACGGAGGCGGGCCGCAGGGGTGACGCTACCTACCGCGGGGCACAGCGTCGCGCCAACGGTGACCCGGCAGCTCTGCGAGGTGGTCGCCAACCGGGTCGTGGCGCCGGAGCACCATGTGCTGACCCTGGCATGCGGCCGTGGCGCCGGCTTCGAGCCTGGGCAGTTCGTCCAGCTCGGCCTGGAGACGGCGTACCTGCCGCGGCCGTTCAGCATCCTCCGTGCCGACGGCCGCCACTTGGCGGTTCTGTCGAAGGCCGTGGGGCTGGGCACGCGGGCGCTGTTCGCCTGCACGCCGGGGCAGCGCGTGTGGGTGCTGGGGCCGCTGGGCCGCGGCTTCCGCTCCGACAGCTCCGCGTCCTCGATCCTGGTGGGCGGCGGCGTCGGTCTGCCGCCGATCTACGCGCTGGCCGAGCGGCTGGCAGGGCAGGGGCGGCCACCCCACGTGATCGTCGGCGCGCGCACCGCCGACCAGGTGCTGCTGCACGAGGAGCTCACGGCGCTCGGAGCCGAGGTGCACGTGATGACCGACGACGGCAGCGCCGGCGGCCGCGGCACGGCCGCGGACCGCCTGCGTGAGCTGCTGGGGACGGACGCCGCCGGGTGCCGGGTCTACGCCTGCGGCCCGGAGCCGATGCTGGCCGCGGTGGCCCACCTCTGCCGGCGGAGCGGCACGCCATGCCAGGTCGCCGTGGAGGAGCACATGGCGTGCGGGTTCGGCGCCTGCCAGGGATGCGCGGTGCGCACTGCCGCCGGCGGCTACGACCTGGTCTGCCGTGACGGGCCGGCTTTCGACGCAAAGCGGCTGGCGTGGCCCGGCCCGGCGGAGGCGTCCGCGTGACCGACCTCTCCACCACGATCGCGCGTGGCCTGCCGGCGCCGAATCCGGTGCTGCTGGCCTCCGGCACCTGCGGCTACGGCCGCGAGCTGGAGGCGTTCCTGCCGCTGCGCAACCTGGGCGGAATCGTCACCAAGACCGTCACCCTGCGCCCGCGGGCCGGCAACCCGCCGCCGCGCATCACCGAGACGCCGTCCGGGATGCTCAACGCGATCGGCCTGCAGAACGTCGGGGTAGACGCCTTCTGCCGTGACAAGCTGCCGTACCTGGCCGAGCTGGGGATCCCGCTGCTGGTGAGCGTGATGGGGCACACGGTGGAGGAGCTGTGCGCAGTCGTGGAACGTGTCTGCCGCGAAGACGGGCTGGACCGCCGGATCGGCTTCGAGCTCAACCTGTCGTGCCCGAACGTCGCCTACGCCGACGCCCGCATGTTCGCGCACGACCCGGAGCTGGTCGCCGCGGCCGTCGCGGCGGTGCGGCAGGTCACCGATCGTCCGGTGGCCGCCAAGCTCAGCCCGGAAGTGCCGGAGGTGGCCGGCTACGCACTGGCGGCCGAGCGGGCCGGGGCCGACGCGGTGACCGTGATGAACACCATCACCGGCATGGTGATCGACGTGCGCACGCGCCGGCCGGTGCTGGCCAACGGTACCGGCGGCCTGTCGGGGCCGGCCATCCTGCCGATCGCGGTCCGGCAGGTGTTCCAGGCCGCGCGCGCGGTCTCCATCCCCGTGATCGGCGTGGGTGGCATCCGCTCGGCCGACGACGCCCTGCAGATGATCATCGCCGGCGCCGCCGCCGTGCAGGTCGGCACCGCGTCGTTCGTCGATCCCGGCACCGCCGGCGCGGTGCGCGACGGCATCGCGGAACACGTCCGCCGCGAGGGCGGGCGCCTGCGCGACCTGATCGGCTCGATTCGCGAGAGCGGCGGACACGGCGGGCTATGCGCCGACGCTTCTCGGCGTTACTATACTTACGGCCCTTGACCGCGCCGATCTGGGTGCGACCGGTCTGGGCGGCCGCGCAGGACCAGAAACGAATCGTGACGCCGGCGGCGGCGCTCGCCGCGGGAGCCGATTACGTGGTCGTCGGCCGGGCGGTGACCGCCGCCCCGGATCCGGCCGGCGCCTTCGAACGACTCATGGAGTAATCAGACAAACCGATGAAGTTCACCGACCTCAACCTGGATCCGAGGATCCAGGACGGAATCCGCGACGCCGGGTTCGTCGAATGCACGAAAGTCCAGGAGCGTACCTTCGAGTACTCCCTGGAAGGCATCGACGTGACCGTGCAGTCCCAGACCGGAACCGGCAAGACCGCCGCGTTCCTGATCTCGATCTTCGAGCTGTTCCTCAAGGAGGAATACTTCGACGACCGATTCGCGCTCATCATCGTCCCCACCCGCGAGCTGGCGGTGCAGATCGAGCAGGAGGCGCAACTGCTCGGCACGCACCTCGACTTCAAGATGGCCTGCGTGTACGGAGGCGTTGGCTACGAGGAACAGGAACGAGCCCTGCGCGAGGGCGTGGACATCCTTATCGCCACACCCGGCCGGCTGCTCGACTTCGACCGTTCCGGCAAGGTGCCGCTGCCGGACGTCGGCGCCCTGGTGATCGACGAGGCGGACCGCCTGTTCGACATGGGCTTCATGCCGGACGTGCGCAAGATCCTGCGCCGGGTGCCGCCTGCGAAGGAGCGCTGGACGATGCTGTCCAGCGCCACCCTGGACGGCCGGGTGCGCAACCTGGCGTGGCGGGACATGAGCAAGCCGGCCGAGATCGCCATCGAGCCGGAGCGGATGACGGTAGACACCGTCACGCAGAGCCTCTACCACGTCACCAAGCAGCAGAAGCTCAGCCTGCTGCTCGGGCTGCTGGAGCAGGAGAAGCCCGAAAGCGCGCTGATCTTCACCAACACCAAGCACGCCGCCGAGCAGGTGGCGCGCCGGCTGTCCATGAACGGCCGCGACGCCGAGTTCATCATCGGCGACCTGCCGCAGACGAAGCGCCAGAAACTGATCGATCAGCTCAAGGAGGGCAACCTGCCTATCCTGGTGGCCACCGACGTGGCGGCGCGCGGGCTGCACATCGACGACCTGGACCTGGTAGTCAACTACGACCTGCCCGAGCACACCGAGAATTACGTGCACCGCATCGGCCGCACCGCGCGCGCCGGCAAGCGGGGCAAGGCGGTCTCTCTGGTGTGCGAGGAGTTCGTCTACGGCCTGCAGGCGATCGAGGAGTTCACCCGCAAGGAGATCCCGGTCGAGCGGGCGGCGCCCGCGCTGTACGTCGCCGACCGGTCCGCCGGTGCACGGATCCCGCACGGCCCGCGCCATCGGCCCGGAGACCGGCGGCCGTCCGGCCGCCCGTCGTCCGGCGACGGCCGGCGCAGGCAGCAGCGGCCCGCCGACCGGCGTCTCGTGGGGGCGCAGGACCGCCGCGACCGGCCACCCCGACCGAATCGGCCCGAGCAACGGGACCGTGGGGCGCCCGCGCGGCCACGGCCCGCGCGCACACCGGCCGCCGTCCCCGCCGCCGCACGCGCGGGGAACCGGGGTGAATCGGGCGGCGGTCGTCCGCGCGCGCCCGAAGCGGCCAACGGAACGAAACTCCGGCCGGCGCCCAGGCCCACGGTTTCGCCCGCGCAGAAGGAGGCTCCGGCCGCGCCCGCTCGCCCGGCCGCGCCGGCTCGCCCTGTGGCGCCCGCCAAGCGTTCGCTGCTGAAGCGCCTTCTTGGGCGGCTGACCGGCAAAGCCGACGAGGCGTGAGCCCGGCCGGCGCGACGATCGTCGCCGGCGCGGAGGTCGCGGCCGCGTTGCGCAAGGAGGTGAGCGCGGCCGCCGCCAAGCTGACGGCCGCCGCCGGCCGCCCGCCGCGGCTGGACGTGCTGCTGATCGGCGATGATCCGGCCTCCGCGTGGTACGTCGGCGCGAAGCGCAAGCTCGGCCGGCGGCTCGGCATCGAGGTGCGCGTCATCGAGCTGGCGGCCGACACACCGGCTGCGGCCGCCGCCGACGCGGTCGGCCGCGCGAGCGACGACCCGATCGTGGACGGGGTCATCATCGAGCTGCCGCTGCCGCCGGGGATCCCGCTCGCCGGACTCTGTGACCGCCTGGACCCGGTGAAGGACGTTGACGGCATCACCCCCGCCAACCGGGCGGCGCTCTTCGACGGGCACGAGGAGCGGGCGCTGCTGCCGGCCACGGCGCTGGCCTGCATCCGCATGATCGAGCGTTGCGGCCGGACCATCCGCGGCGCCGCGGTCGCCGTCGTCGGTCGCGGGCCGACCGTGGGCCGTCCCGTTGCCGCCGCACTGGTCAACCGTCACGCCACGGTCACGGTGTGCCACACGCGCACGCGCGACCTGGGCGCGGTGCTCGGCGAAGCGGAGGTGGTAGTGGCCGCCGCCGGCGTGCCGCGCCTGGTCACCGGAGCGATGATCCGGCCCGGCGCGGCGGTGATCGACGCCGGCACCAACCAGGTGGGAGACGAGCTGGTCGGCGACGTGGAGCCTGAATCGGTCGCCGCGGTCGCCGGCGCGCTGACGCCGGTGCCGGGCGGCGTGGGAACGGTCACCACGGCGATGATCATGGCCAACGTGATGCGCGCGGCCGAAATGCGGCGGATCGCGGGGTGAACATGCTGGCGTTGCCGGTGACGGAGTTCCTGGCGCAGGCCGCGTCCCGTGCGCCGGCCCCGGGTGGCGGCGCGGTGGCGGCGGTGACCGGCGCCGGCGCCGCTGCGCTGGTGTCCATGGTGGGTGAGCTGACGATCGGCCGGAAGCGCTACCGGGACGTGCAGATGGAGGTGACGGCGCTCCGCGACCGGGCGGTCGCCGCCATGCGCGCGCTGCAGGAGGCGGCCGTAGAGGATGCGGACGCCTATGGGGCGTACCTGCGGGCGTCGGCCCTGCCCAAGGAAGGCGCCGCCGCGCGTGAGCGGCGCGAAGCGGAGGTCGCCGCCGCCGTGGTGCGCATGACGCGCGCGCCGCTGGCCACGGCCGAGCGCTGCGCCGAGGTGCTGCGGCTGGCCCGGCAGCTCGCGCCGATCGGCGCCGCGCACGCCATCAGCGACGCCGGCGTCGCGTTGCATCTGGCGCACGCGGCGCTGAAATCGGCACTTTTGACAGTCGACGTCAATCTTCCGTTCCTGCGTGATGCGGAGACGGCTGATTCGATAAAAGAGCGCAGAAGATACGTTGAGTCCAGTGCCGAACGCGACGCATTTGAAGGAATGAGCGCTGTTTCCGTGCGTCTTGATGGATAACCTTGGCCGTTTTATTCATATTTTTGTTAATTCCTGACCAAGTTCGATACCAACGGACGAGATAGCACCTGCTTCCTGGGTCATTTCAGATTCACTTTGCAGGAAACCGGTCATCGATCTGCGGAATCTCGTGCACGGGGCTTGACAGTCTGCGATGAGGACCCGTATGTTCCCCAACTCACAGGAGTGAAGCGATGGCAATGACGGACAACGGCATGGAAGGCGGACACGTCCTGATCAAGTGCCTGGAGCAGGCCGGGATCAAGCACGTGTTCGGCCTCTCGGGCGGCGCGGCGCTGCCGATCTTCGACGCGCTGGTCGCGACCGGCACCGACATGGAGTTCATCCTGGTCCGCCACGAGCAGGGCGCCGCGCACATGGCCGACGGCTACGCGCGCGCCACCGGCAAGCCGGCCTGCGTGCTGGTCACCAGCGGTCCCGGCGCCACCAACACCCTGACCGGCATCATGACCGCGCACATGGATTCGGTGCCGATGATCGTCGTCTCCGGGCAGCAGGTGACCTGGATGCTCGGCAAGGACGCCTTTCAGGAGGCGGACATCTTCGGCGTGACCATGCCGATCGTGAAGCACAGCTACCTGGTCAAGGAGACGGCCGACATCCCCCGCACCGTGCGGGAGGCCGTGCACATCGCCACCAGCGGCCGTCCCGGGCCGGTGCTGATCGACGTTCCCAAGAACGTCAGCCAGGGGCCGTTCGCAGGCTCCATGGAGCCCGGCCTGGAGCTGCCCGGCTACCACGTGCCGGAGCTCACCGATCGGGAGTCCATCCACGACATCGCGGAGGCGCTGGGCAATGCGCGCCGGCCGGTGCTGCTGATCGGGCACGGCGCCCTGATCGCAGGCGCGCACGAGGCGGTGCGCGCGCTGGCCGAGAAGCTGCACGCCCCGGTGACCACCACGCTGCTGGGCAAGGGCGCGTTCCCGGAGACCCATCCACTGTCGCTGGGCATGCTGGGCATGCACGGCACCGCGTACGCGAACAAGGCGGTCATGGAGTGCGACCTGATCATGTCGGTCGGCTCCCGCTTCGACGACCGCATCGTCGGCGATCCGACCAAGTTCTGCCAGAACGCGACCAAGATCCACATCGACATCGACGAGGGTGAGATCGGCAAGATGATCAAGCCCGACCTGCACTGCGTGGCCGATGCCCGCGTGGCGCTGGAGGAACTGACCAGGCACGTCGGCCGGCTGGAGACCGAAGAGTGGCTGACCCGGCTGGACGGATACAAGAAGCGCTATCCGCTGAAGTACCGCAAGCAGGGCGGTCTGAAGATGCAGCACGTGATCGACGAGCTGTACCACCTGACCGGCGGGCGCGCGATCGTCTCCAGCGACGTCGGCCAGCACCAGATGTGGGCGGCGCAGTTCTACCTGACCGACCACCCCGACAACTGGCTCTCATCCGGCGGCGCCGGCAGCATGGGCTTCGGCTTCCCCGCGGCGATCGGCGCCCAGTTCGGCCGCCCGGACGACCTGGTGCTGGCGATCGTCGGCGACGGCGGCTTCCAGATGACCATGTGCGAGCTGGCCACCGCCTGCATCCACAAGCTGCCGCTCAAGATAATCGTCCTCAACAATCACTACCTGGGCATGGTCCGGCAGTGGCAGGAGCTGTTCTACGACGAGCGGGAGAGCGGGGTCGACCTGGAGGGCAACCCCGACTTCGCCAAGCTGGCGCAGTCGTTCGGGGCCATGGGTCTCAACCTGCGGCGTCCCGGCGACGTGCGCAAGATCCTGACCCGGGCGCTGGAGTACAACGACGGTCCCGTGCTCATCAACGCCGAGGTGGAGAAGGCGGACAACGTCTACCCGATGGTCCCCTCCGGCCAGCCGCTGGAGACCATGATCATCGACCGGCCGACCACCAAGCTGGCCAAGCCGGTGGGATCCACCTGATGGCGTCGGGAAACGGGCACGTGGGCAGCCTGATGGAGGAACGCCCGGTCAACACGTTGAGCGCCCTGGTCGCCAACAAGCCGGGCGTGCTGGCCCGCATCGCGCAGGTGTTCGCGCGGCGCGCCTACAACATCGAGTCGCTGGTGGTCTCGCCGGCCCACAACGGCGCCTACTCGCGGATGACGATCGGCGCCTCCGGCGATCCGCAGGGGCTCGACCAGATCATCAAGGGCGTCAACAAGCTGGTGGACGTCATCCACTGCTTCGACCACACCTTCGATCGCGCCGTGGTGCAGGAGCTGGCGCTGGTGAAGATCTCGTGTCTGTCGGATCAGCGCACCGAGGCGCTGCAGATCTGCGAGCATTTCGACTGCACGACGGAGGATCTCACCGAGCATTCGATGATCCTCAAGTGCACGGGTTCGTCGGAGAAGGTCGACGCGCTGATCGGCATGCTCGGCAAGTTCGGGATCGTCGAGATGATCCGCACCGGCAAAGTTGTGATGGCACGGGGCGGGGAAGTAACCTGACGGCGTGAACGACGACCGGCGGCTGTTCCTGATCGACGGCATGCCGATCGTCTATCAGGCCTACTTCGTATTCCTCTCCAACCCGCGGCTGACCTCCCGCGGGGTCAACACGTCGGCCGCGTTCGGCTACACCAACTCGCTGGTCAAGATCATCGAGGAGGAGCAGCCCACGCACATGGCGGTGGTGTTCGACGCGCCCGGCCGCAACCGCCGTCACGACGAATACGGCGAGTACAAGGCGCAGCGGGAGAAGGCGCCGGAGGAGATGCTGGACTCGCTCGACGATGTGCACGCCATCACCGCGGCGCTGCGCATCCCGGAGATCACCTGGCCCGGCGCCGAGGCCGACGACGTCATCGCCACCATCGCCGCGCAGGCCGAGGCGGCCGGCTTCCGTACCTGGCTGGTGACGCCGGACAAGGACCTGGCGCAGCTCGTTACCGACCATACCACGCTCTACCGGGTCAGCCGCACGCCCGGCAGCCCCGCGTCGATCCTGGGCCCGGCCGAGGTGCGCGAGCGCTGGGGCATCGCCGACGTGGCGCAGGTGACGGACATGCTGGCGCTGGTGGGCGACTCGGTCGACAATATCCCCGGCGTCCCGGGCATCGGCGACAAGACCGCGCAGAAGCTGCTGGCGCAGTTCGGGACGGTCGAGGAGCTGATCGGGCGCGCCGGCGGCCTCAAGGGCAAGCAGCGCGAGCGGATCGAGCAGTACGGGAACCAGGCGCTCCTGTCCAAGCGCCTGGCCACCATCGACGTCGACCTCCCGGTGGAGGTCGACCTGGACAGCTTCGCCCGGCGCGATCCCGACCCGGACGCCACCATCGCCATCTTCGACCGGCTGGAGTTCCGGCTGCTCAAGGAGCGGCTGTTCGGCGACGCCGGGGACGACTCTCCGGCCGCGCGCGGCATGGCCACCATCGAAGACACGGAGCACGACTACCGGGTCGCCGCCAACGCGGCGGAGCGGCTGGCGCTGACCGCCGAGCTGCTCGCCGGGGAGGCGGTGGCACTCGATCTGCAGAGCACGACGGGGGATCTCAAGCGCGCCCGCATCGCCGGCGTCGCCCTTGCTGCCGCCCCGCACGCGGCGACCTATGTGCCGTTCCCGGCGGACGACCAGGCCGGCTACCGGCAGGCGCTCGACGACCTGCGGCCGGTGTTCGAGTCGGAGGCGGTGACCAAGGTCGGCCACTATCTCAAGCACGCCATGAGCGTGCTGGCCTGGCACGGGGTGGGGCTGGCCGGCACGGTGCGCGACACGCACGTCACGCACAGCCTCATCGACCAGGAGGGGCGCCATCGCCTGGAGCAGCTCGCCGAGCGCTACCTGGACTACTCGCCGATCCCGCTCTCCTCGCTGGTGGGGGAGGACGGCAAGGACCAGTTGCCGCTGCTGGAGGCCGATCCGCAGCGCCTGGCCGACTACGCTGCCGAGCGGGCGGACGTGGCCCTGCGCCTGCAGGCCGCGCTCGCCGCCGAGCTGGCCGATGCCGAGTACGAGGGCGTCTGCCACGACATCGAGAGCCCGCTGATCGGGGTGCTGGTGGAGATGGAGCATACGGGGGTCACCGTCGACGTCGACGTGCTGCACGAATACGCGGACCAGCTCGGCGCCGAGATCGCCGCGCTGGAGCAGGGGATCTACGAGGCGGCGGAAGGCGAGTTCAACCTCAACTCGCCCAAGCAGCTCGGCGAGATCCTGTTCGACCGGCTGCAGATCGACCCCAATCCCAAGAAGACCCGCACCGGCCAGTACATGACCAACGAGCAGCAGCTCTCCCGCTACGCCGACCGGCACCCGATGATCCCGATGCTGCTCGACTACCGCGTCGTCCAGAAGCTCAAGTCCACCTACGTGGATACGCTGCCGGCGGCGGTGTTCGAGCGCACCGGGCGCATCCACACCACCTTCAACCAGTTGGTGGCCGCCACCGGGCGGTTGAACTCGGAAGGCCCGAACCTGCAGAACATCCCGATCCGCACCGAAAAGGGGCGCGAGATCCGGCGGGCGTTCGTGCCGCGCGGCCCCGACTACCTGCTGTTGTCGGCCGACTACTCGCAGATCGAGCTGCGCATCCTGGCCTCGATCGCGGGCGAGGAGTCGATGCTGGAGGACCTGAGCAGCGACGTGGACATCCACGCGGCCACCGCGTCGCGCGTGTACGGCGTGCCGCTGGACCAGGTCACCCTGGAGATGCGCAGCAAGTCCAAGATGGTCAACTACGGCATCGCCTACGGCATGTCCTCATTCGGACTGGCGCAGCGGCTGCGCATCGCGCGCAAGGAAGCGGGGGAGATCATCGAGCGCTACTTCACCCAGTACCCGAAGATCCGCGGCTACATGGACGAGGCGATCGCGTTCGCGCACGCCGCCGAGTACGTGCAGACCCTGAAGGGCCGGCGCCGCTTCCTGCGCGACATCAACTCCCGCAACCGCACCGCGCGCGCGGCCGCGGAGCGCATCGCCATCAACGCCCCGATCCAGGGCACCGCGGCCGACATGATCAAGATCGCCATGATCGACATCGCCCGCGAGCTGAAACGGCGCCGCCTGCGCACGCAGATGATCCTGCAGGTGCACGACGAACTGGTGTTCGACCTGCACCGCGACGAGCGCGACGAGGTCGTGCCGCTCGTGCACGACCTGATGCGCGACGCGCTGCCCCTGGCCGCCCCGATCGAGGTCGAGATCGGCGTCGGCTCCGACTGGCTCAGCGCCCATTGAGCTCCGTTCAGCCGCTTACTGAGTGGCGTCTGGGACCCGTGATGGCGTCAGCCGTGGGCCGCCACTCCCGCGCCAGGCGCCGGGCCTCCGCCAGGAGGGCCGGGGAGAGACGGGCGGAAACCTGATCCCGGAACCGCTCGGCCGATTCCCGCCGCTCCGGTGACTGGAACCGCGAGGCGGCGAGCTCGTACCACAGGTATGCCCGCGTGTCGTCCTGCTCCACGCCCAGTCCGTTGTCGTACATGTACCCGATCGAGAACTGAGCGTCGGCGGCACCCCGGTCGGCGGCACGCTGGTACCAGTCGGCCGCTGCCGCATGGTCCTGAGCGACGCCCTGCCCGGCGTAGTACATGTTCCCGATCGTGTACTGAGCCACGACATCTCCCTGTTCGGCGGCGCGCCGGAACCACTTCGCGACTTCCCTGGTCAGGGCCGGCGGAATGTCCTCGCCCGTCGTGTTGTTGACGATGTACCGGGCTTCGTCGTGTCCCTGTTCGGCGGCGCGCCGGAACCAGCTCATGGCGGTGGCATAGTCCTGGGAGACGCCGACGCCGACTCCGTACATGATCCCGATCCGGAACTGAGCGTCGGCGTGGCCTTCTTCGGCGATGCGGATCAGCCACTTCGCGGCTTCGGCAAAGTCCTGAGGGACGCCCTGACCGTCGAGGTACATGGTCGCGAGCCGGGACTGGGCGTAGGCGTCGCCCTGTTCGGCGGCCGCAAGGAACCACTTCGCGGCCTCGTCGTAGTCCTGGGTTACGCCCTGACCGAGGTAGTAGCTGGCCCCCAGGCCGGACTGAGCGTCCCCGTCGCCCTGCTCGGCCGCCCGGCGGAACCACGTGGCGGCCGCTGCCAGGTTCTGGTCCAGGCCAAGGCCGTCGCGATACATGAAGCCAAGAAGGGTTTGAGCGCGGACGTGCCCCTGCTCGGCGGCGCGGCGGAACCATAGCGCTGCCCGTGCATTGCTCTGAGCGACGCCTGTCCCGTTGAGATGCATGAGCCCCAGGTAGTACTGCGCGTAGGTATAGTCCTGCTCGGCCGCCAGGCGGTACCATTTGGCGGCTTCTTCCAGGTCCCTGGAAGTGCCCCGCCCTATGTGGTGCGAGACGCCGAGGTAGTACTGAGCGTAGGCGTCGCCCTGCTCGGCCGCGCGGCGGTACCATCGCAACGCCTCGGCGTCGCTCTGGGCGACCCCGTGGCCTTCGGCGTACATGAGTCCGAGGCTTGCCTGAGCCTCCACATCGCCCTGTTCGGCCGCGCGCGAGTACCACGTCGCCGCTTCCGCAAGGTCCTGCGATACGTCGCCGAGGCCCAAGTAGTACATGACCCCGAGTCGGTACTGGGCTCTGGCGTCACCCTGTAGTGCGAGACTCCGGAAACCCCGGTATGCCGTTTCATAGTCCCCGCGTTCGTAGGCCGCGACGGACTCACCCCAGGTCTGAGCGATCGCCGGCAAGGCCGCTGAAAGGCCGAGACAGAGGAAGAGTGCTTGCAGCATCCAGCGTATCCTCGCCGGTCTCGTCATGGACCGTCCCTTGTCCATCCTAAGGCCCGAATCCCTCGTCTCGCTCATGTCTTACTCTGAAGTCCGCTTCTCCGGCCAGTGCGAGCACGCGATGTCGAACCGCGTCCGACATGCCCGTGCGTGTTGCTGATGAACTCAGTCACGCTCGCGTTCCAAGTCGCTCAATTCGGTATCGAGCGGAAACGCTTTGTAGCGTTCAAGCGTCAGCAGGAACTCAACGCGCGGCATCCCGGCGATCTCCGCAGCCCGACCGGACGACAGGCGTCCGAGCTCGTAGAGCTTCACCGCCGCGAGCATCTGGATTTCACGAGCAAAGGCGCGTTCGTTGGTCTTCTCCGTGATCAGTACACTCTCTGGAACATCGATCGCAATCTTGCGCGTAGTCATCGTCCCTGCCACCGGTCTCACCGTCATGTTCCCGGTTTCCAGCACTCGACGAGGCCGGTGGAGTTCTTCCCGACGGCCGCCACTTGGTCAGGTGCGAGCGGCGCTCAGACGGCGCAGTGTTGACATTCTGTGGTATATCGCCGGTTTCACGGGCGATCTGATCTCGGGTATGATTGGAGGAGAGCGAGATCTCCGGTGCAATTCTTCGCCACACACGGAGCACAATCGCCGCAGTTCGCGTGCCGCGACCTGCTCGAAACGAGGCAGTCACCTTCTGTCACCCACGACCACAAAGATCCGTTCTCGCGAGCAGCCGCGTGTGGCTAGGCAGGAGGCTCTTGTTCTCTTGCGTCGAGTACACCTTTCCGCGCGGCTGGTCAATCAGGCTCTTGTTCTTGAAATCGCTCTGCAGGTCCCTGTCATGCGAATACAGCAGACGGGCTCCGCTGACTTGAGCCAGCGCGACGATATGTGGATCATTTGACCTGCACGCCTGCGTGCTTTTCAGTGCCGCCGTCCTGATTTCAACATCCGCTGCACTCACGGTCCTGAGCAACCCGGCGTTGATCGCCTGCTGTATCCAGTTCCTGAGTGGAGTCTTTTCGAGTTCCTCAAGCAGCTTGCCGGCGGCCACGAGCCGACCTCGTCCTGTGTCGATCCATTGTGCGAATTTCACGCCGGCCTCGGTACTGAACACCTCGGTGGCAACGTTCGCGTCAACGATCGCGCACATCGGTCAGTTCTCCGAGGATCGAGGTATCTTCAGAAGCGACCGTGTCGTTTCTTCCATGAAGAACCGCCGATAGCCCGGAGGGGCGTCCAGGACATTCCCATCTTCGTCGATTCGGAGCGAGTGGATACGCGCGTCGAGATCGCCGCGTTCAAAGAACAGGATGGACACGTCATCGGGCTTCAGCGGCACGACGCGGTCTCGTACGTCCATCCGGATGCGATCAAACAGGTGATCGCTGTGCGTCTCGACGATCAATTGGCGCTCCGGCGTGGCCACCCGGCAGAACAGACGTCCCAAGGCGGCTTGGGCGCTAGGGTGGAGGTGTACTTCAGGCTGCTGTAACAAAAACATCGCCGGCGCGTCCGGGCGCAGTAGTTCGGTCATCACAGGCAGTGCTTGGCTGACGCCGTAGCCGACGTCCAACAGGTTGCGCCAAGGGCCCTTGGTCCTGGTCCCGAATTTCCGTACTCGCACCTGAAACGGACTGCTCTCGGTCTTCCCCAACTGTGCGATCGCGACTTCATCGAACAAGCCTGCATCTCGTCCGACGCTCTCGATCTCAACTTTGAGAGCGCTCCACGCTGGCTTGTCTCGGGAGTAGATCGCTGCGAGGTACGTTGGAGCATGATCGCCTTCGGGATCGCGGGTCGAATGCCAAGGATCATATGTGCGCAACGGTTTGGAGCGGACCGGGGCGCTGGCATAGATGGAGTCGGCATCGTATCTGGAGCTGGCCAGCCGGTAGGTCGTCAAGAGGCTGTCGATGAGCCGTCGATCTACGTCAGAAGGCGCTGCGGAGCCATTTGGCGATTGCAACACAGTCGCGTCAGGTCGATCACCGACGTCGGACCACAAGGGCGTGGAGTGCCAGATCGGGGACATCGGCGCATGATGGGAGTCTGAAAGCTCAATGGTATCGGCAGACTTCCAGTCGCCTCCGGGCGTTCGGAAGCTCATCTGCCAAGCGCTCCCGTCGAAGCCGGCGTCTATGCAAGTGGTGTCGTCGGAGATGCGCATCCTTATCGGTGTTGGCATGGCATCTTTCTTGCCGAACGCGACCTCGAACCGGAAGGATCGGCGTTCGGCACCTCGTAGGGCGACGTCGATTCCGGCTTCGAATTCAACCGGCCGATCAGCTTTGCCTCCACGATGGTAAACGATCTCGTCGAAACTACCGAGATCGTACGGATCTTCCTTGAAGTCGGGCGCACGCTGCCGAAAGGCGACTTCCCACAGCGCCCGGACCATGGCCATAAAGGAGGTTTTGCCACTGCTGTTCTCTCCTACCAACAGCGTCAGCGGCGCAAGACGGGCGGCCTGTTTGTCGCGGAAGCAGCGATAATTCCTGAGTGTGAACCTCGCCATTTCAGTGCTTGTCACGGAACCCGATCATGCTTCTGCTTGCTCTTCCACGCGCGGTACTGGGCGAAGGTGTCCTCGTCCGGCGGGTAGTACTTGCCGGGTGAGAGGTTCTCCTCGTCAAGGCGGCGGCGGATCCACTCCTCCAGGTCGTCGCGCTCGATGGTCGCCTGCGCGATCTCGGGAGCGATCGAGCGCGGGATGACCACCACGCCGTCGTCGTCGGCGACCAGGTAGTCGCCGGGACGGACCAGCACGCCGTCCACGGAGATCGCGTCGTTGGCCGTGTACGGGTAGCCGAACTGCGTGCCCAGGGCCGCGGTCCTGCCCAGGCCCCAGAGCGAGACGCCGTATTCCTTGACCGTGTCCATGTCGCGGATGCCGCCGTCGCAGATCAGCCCGTCCGCGCCCCGCTGCTTGAGCCGCAGGAACTTGATGTCGCCGCCGACCGACATCAGCGTGCTGCGCATGGCCTCCATGACGATCACGTCGCCCGGGCCGGCCTGCTCGAAGGCCACGTACTCCGCCGACTGCTCGCCCGGCGGCTTGTCGGCCACGCCGTCCGGCCGCGCCGGGACGAAGCGGACGGTCACCGCCCGCGCGACCAGCCGCGTGCCGGGGTTCATGCTCTTCAGGTTCGGCATGAAGGTGTAGCGCGCGGCATAGCCGGCGTGGGCCAGCGTGTCGACCACGGCGGTGGAGTTGATCAGCCGGAGGGCGGCGCGGGTCTCCTCGTCCAGAACGTGCCCGGGGGTCGGCTGAACCAGCGCCTCCATCGGCTCAGTCCGGATTCTCCAGCGAATCGTAGAAGCGGATGATGTCGCCGCGGTGCTCGGATTCGTTGAACGCCATGCCGGCGCGCGGGTGCTGATTGAGCACGCCGGTCATCATGTACGGATAGTCGAAGCCCCACTTGAGCGTGTCGCGCAGCGGCTCGATGTGGTGCTGGATGCAGTGCAGCGCCGGGCGCAGGCGGAACTTGGGGTTGTGCAGGAAGCTCAGCAGCAGCTCCATCGGGCAGTTGCCGGCCCCGCGCCCCAGGCCGGCCATGCTCGCGTCCAGCCGGTTGGCGCCGCGGACGGTGGCCTGGATGGTGTTGGCGAAGGCGAGTTGCCGGTTGTTGTGCGCGTGCATGCCCACCAGCTTGCCGCCCTCGTCGCAGTACGGCTGAAAGATCTTCATGTAGTCGTCGATGTGCTCCGTGTACAGCGCGCCGAAGCTGTCGACAATGCAGATCACCTCGACTTCGGAGCGGGCCACCAGCGCCAGCGCCTCGTGCAGCTCCCGGTCGTTCACGGTGGACAGCGCCATCAGGTTGAGGCTGGTCTCGTAGCCCTTGTCGTGGGCGTCCCTGATCATGTCCAGCGCCAGCGGGATCTGGTGGATGTAGGTGGCGATGCGGATCATGTCGATCACGCTTTCCGACTTGGGGAGGATGTCCTCCTGGTAGTCGCTCTTCTCGGCGTCGGCCATCGCCGCGATCTTCAGCGCCGTGTCGTTGTCGCCGACGATGCGGCGCACGTCGCTCTCCTGGCAGTGCTTCCACGGCCCGAACTCGCCGGGCGGGAACTGCTCGCGGGAGTTGATGTAGCCGATCTCCATGTAGTCGACGCCGCCCTCGACGCACGCCTGGTACACGGCGCGCACGGTCTCGTCGCTGAACTGATGGTCGTTCATCAGTCCGCCGTCGCGGATGGTGCAGTCCAGCACCTTGATCTCGGGGCGGTACGACATCCAACCTGCAGTCCCTGCCTGCGGCTCGCTTTCACTCACGTTTCGGTCTCCTCGGAAGATTGTAGCACGGCCGCAGATGTCGCCCCATGCAGCAGATAGTGATCGGCCAGCACCAGTGCCACCATGGCGTCGACCAGCGGCACGGCGCGCGGCAGCACGCACGGGTCGTGGCGCCCGCGCCCCTTGATCGTCGTGGGGTTGCCGTCCACGTCCACGGTCTCCTGCTCGCGCAAGATGGTGGCGGTCGGCTTGAAGGCGGCGCGGACGACGATGTCCTCGCCGTTGGTGATGCCGCCCTGCACCCCGCCGGAGCGGTTGGTGCGGGTGCGGACGCGGCCGTCCTCGGCGTAGAACGGGTCGTTGTGCGTCGAGCCGGTCAGCAGCGTGCCACCGAAGCCGGAGCCGATCTCGAACCCCTTGCAGGCCGGCAGCGACAGCAGCGCCCGGCCCAGCTCGGCCTCCAGCTTGTCGAACACCGGCTCGCCCAGGCCCGGCGGGACCCCGCGTACGAGCGTCTGCACGACGCCGCCGAGCGAGTCGCCGTCCTTGCGGGCGGCGCCGATGCGCTCGACCATCCGCTCGGCCGCCTGCGGGTCCGGGCAGCGGGTGGGCGTCGCCTCGATGGCGGCGCGGTCGAGCCGCTCGTGGTCGACCTCGGCCTCGATCGACTGCACGCGGGCGACGTAGGACAGCACCTCGGTGCCGCGGCTCTCACGGAGCAGCTTCTGGGCGATGGCGCCCGCGGCCACGCGGCCCACGGTCTCGCGCGCACTGGCGCGCCCGCCGCCGATCCAGGCGCGGATCCCGTACTTGCGTTCGTAGGTGTAGTCGGCGTGCGAGGGGCGGTAGGCGCGGCGCACTTCCTCGTAGTCCTGCGGCTTGGCGTCGGTGTTGCGCACCAGCACTGCGATCGGCGTGCCCAGCGTGCGGCCCTCGAACACCCCGGACAGGATCTCCGCCCGGTCGGCCTCGCGCCGCTGGGTGGTCAGCGAGCTCTGCCCCGGGCGCCGGCGGTCCAGCTCCGCCTGCAGGTCGGCCTCGGCCAGCGCCAGCAGGGGCGGGCAGCCGTCGACCACCGCGCCCACCGCGGGCCCGTGCGACTCGCCGAAGGTGGTCACCCGGAACAGGTGCCCGAAGGTGTTGCCCATGAGGCGCGATGGTGGCCGCCCGTTCGCGCTCGGTCAATCGCGGGCGTTACTGCTGGGTGTATGGGGGCCATCAATCATGACACGAGCCACGAGGAGACATCGCCGGCTTCGTGGCTGGTCGTCTCGTCCTGCCGGACGATGTCGATCCCAGGCTGCCCAGATGCTGGACGAACTCGCTCAGGGAGAGACCGCTGATTCCCGCGGCCTTTCCCAGCGAGGCGCCGCCGCCGTTGTAGAGACTGGCCGCGAGCGCCGGCCGCATGCCTGCTGCTGTCTCGGTCAACGACTTGTCCAGGTGCATCAGCACGGCGTCCGGCTCGTTACCCTTCAGGATCAGAACCGGCCCCTCCCTCGCCTTCCGTAACGCCAGCGAAGGGTTCTTTTTCAGCTCCCGGACGCTCATGGCGTGGATGGCGCCTCCCGCTTCTCGAAGGTCGGTCACAGCGGATCGCCGATTTCCTGTGGTTCGCGCCCGATCGTGTTGAGGTCCTCACCCACGACGACTCGGCCGCCGTAGATCTCCCCGATCTCCTTCACGACGCGCTCGCGCACCCCGTCCGTGTCGACCTGCCGGGTCAGGTGCGTCAGCACCAGCGTGCCCACGCCGGCGCGCTGGGCGTGCTCGGCCGCATGCTTGTGGCTGGCAGTGCCCCAGCTCATCGCCTGGTTGTACTCCGTTCCGCTGACGTAGTGGCACATGTGGACCAGGATGTCCGCCCCCTGGGCCAGATCGACCAAGGCGTCGCACGGTCCCGTGTCGCCGCTGTACACCAGCGATCCCTCGTTGCAATCGAGGCGGTAGGCAAGGGAGATCAACTGCGGCTGCGTGTGCGGCGTCTCGACGGCGCGAACCGTCCAGCCGCCGCCTTCCACCGTCGATCCATGCTGCAGTTCCGTGACCCGAGGGTGCGGACGTGCTCGCGCGCCGGTGCCGCCGCGGGCGTGATACAGGGCGACGCTGGACGCATTCCCGGTGCGCGCGTCGATGTCGCCGGCAAAGACGCCATCGTCGCCGAACAGCAACGTGAAGATACGCCTGACCGGCCGGGGACCGTACACGGGAAGGTCCGGGATCCTGCCGGCTCCCTGGTCCCAGCGGCGCATCACCAGTGACGCGACATCCGTGAAGTGATCGTAGTGGAAATGCGTCAGGAACAACTGCGTCACGTCGGTGACCGGGATGCCGGCTTGCAGCATGCGGGCGTGGGCGCCCGGGCCATGATCGAAGACGAACGTCTCACCTGCGATCTGGACGACGTAGCCCGAACCGGCCCGTTTCGCCGAGGGGGCGGGGACACCGGTACCGAGCAGGGTGAGCTTCATGGTCTCCAACATCAAGCGTCTCTACTTCACCGTTTCGATCAACGCTATGTCCCGGCGCAGCATTTCGTTGACAAGCTGAGAGACTTCCATGCCTTTTGATTCTGCCCGCTCATCCAGATAGCGCTGGACGTCTTCCTCCAGGTAAACCGGTCGAACGAATCTGGCATTCTCATGGTAGAACTTGCCACGTTCACCTTTCGAAAAGTCATACTCGTGTCTCATGGCTCTCCTCGTGTCGGCGTTCATGCCTCGTGGCCGACATGATGCTCACCACGGTCTCCTGCAGATCGGTCTCCTGACAAGTATGGGCGACGCCCCGCATTTTGCCGCTTCTTGTCTTGAAGGAGCGGCTGCGGATGGTGCTCAGCTTGTTTCTGACGCCAAGCGGACGGGGTAGAGTGTACTCGACGCGCCGTCAGCGCGCGCGAAGGGAGTAGCGTAGACCAGAGTCATGGCACGGGGACGAGCGAGAACGCAGAGAGCCGAGGGAGGCGGAGTCGCGACCGTCCAAGCCGCCACGACCGGATACGAGGCGGAACTGTGGCGCATGGCCGATGCGCTACGGGGCTCGATGGATGCGGCAGAGTACAAGCACGTCGTCCTGGGCCTGATCTTCCTCAAGTACATCTCTGACGCATTCGAGGAGCGGCACGCCCAACTCGAACGCGAGCAAGCTGAGGGCGCCGATCCGGAGGATCCGGACGAGTACCGCGCGGAGAGCATCTTCTGGGTCCCGCGCGAGGCGCGCTGGAGTCACCTCAAGGCACAGGCCAGGCAGCCCACCATCGGCCAGCTCGTCGACGACGCGATGGCCGCGATCGAGCGCGACAACCCGGCGTTCAAGGACGTGCTGCCGTGCTGCCCAAGGACTACGCCCGTCCCGCCCTCGACAAGCAACGGCTCGGCCAGCTCATCGAGGGAGCCAAAATGAGTCCCTTCATCGAGGAACGCGTTGACGAGATGACGCGCCTCTGTCTCCGGCACGGCGTGCAGCGGCTGGATCTGTTCGGGTCCGCCGCGAGCGACGCATTTCGCCCGGGGGAGAGCGATCTGGACTTCCTGGTCGAATTCCGCCCGTCGGCTCGCGATTCCTACGCAGATGCCTACTTCGGCCTGCTGGACGCGCTCCAGCGACTCTTCGGTTGCCCCGTGGACTTGGTGGTGGAATCGGCCATCAGGAATCCTTACTTTCGTCAATCCGTGGATAGGACGAGGACTCCGCTCTATGCGGCTTGAAGCACGCAAGCTCCTGTACATGACGGAAGCAGGAAGCCGTTCGATCTCGCAGAACGAGCTGGGGGCGCCGGCGGTCCAGCTCCGCCTGCAGGTCGGCCTCGGCCAGCTCCAGCAGGGGCGGGCCCGTGCGATTCGCCGAAGGTAGTGACCCGGAACAGGTGCCCGAAGGTGTTGCCCATGAGGCGCGATGGTGGCGGCAGGTTCGTGTGCGGTCAATCGAGTGCGGCGGCATGGGCGACTCCGGAGCTGTCGCCGAGGGATTTCGGGCGAGCGACGGTAGTTCTGAACCACGTGCTGAGCGGGGTACAGTGCGACATGGCGCGAGGACGACCAGGGAAGGCAGGCGACGCATGAGCATGGATACCGCCTTCGCCCGTCGCTGCATCCGGACGCTGGAACGCGCGCTTTCGCAGCTCGGCGAGCATCGCGGCGGCGACGAATTCCTGTACGACGTGTACCGCGCCGCCTGCGTCAAGGAGTTCGAACTGGTACTGGAGCAGAGTGGCAAGCTGCTTCGCAAGCGGCTCGCGGCCTTCTTCGCCAGCAACCGGCAGGCGGATCGCCTGCCGTTCAAGGATCTCTTCCGCCACGCAGCCAAGCACGGGTTGCTGGAGGCGGAGGCAGTCGAGCGCTGGCTGGGCTACCGCGACAACCGCAATGACACCGCCCACGACTACGGCGAGCACTTCGCCGAAGCCACCCTGAAGCTGCTGCCGTCGTTCGTCGACGATGCGAAGGCGCTGGCAGACATGATCGAGGCCGCGGACGATGGCTGACCACCTCCACCTTCACACCAGGCACCGCCGCGTGCTGGTCGCTCTGTTGCAGGAGCACTTGCCCGGAGTCGAGGTCTGGGCCTACGGGAGTCGCGTCAACGGCCGCAGCCACGACGGCAGCGACCTCGATCTGGTGGTGCGCGGCCCCGACCTCAAGGAACTCCCGGCAGACCGGTTGGCCAGCTTCGAGGACGCTGTCCGTGAATCGAACATCCCTTTCCTTGTCGAGGCTCGCGACTGGGCTCGGCTCCCGGAACGGTTCCACCGCGAGATCGAGCGCGGTCAGGTCTTCGTGATCGCGTCCACATCGAAGGGATGCGGGAAGACGGCGAACCCGTCCCAAAGCCCCAGGCCACTGCCGATGTCGTCGAAGTCGCAGCGGTAGCCGGCGGCTGACGGAATGGAGTAGACCAGCGTCATGGCACGGGGGCGTCCAAGGAAGCAGAAGGCCGACGGAGGCGGAGCCGCCACCGCCCAAGCCGCCACGACCGGATACGAGGCCGAGCTGTGGGGCATGGCCGACGCGCTCCGCGGCTCGATGGATGCGGCAGAGTACAAGCACGTCGTCCTGGGCCTGATCTTCCTCAAGTACATCTCTGACGCATTCGAGGAGCGGCACGCCCAACTCGAACGCGAGCAAGCTGAGGGCGCCGATCCGGAGGATCCGGACGAGTACCGCGCGGCGAGCATCTTCTGGGTCCCGCGCGAGGCGCGCTGGAGTCACCTCAAGGCACAGGCCAAGCAGCCCACCATCGGCCAGCTCGTCGACGACGCCATGACCGCGATTGAGCGCGACAACCCAGCGCTCAAGGACGTGCTGCCCAAGGACTACGCCCGCCCGGCCCTCGACAAACAGCGGCTTGGCCAGCTCATCGACATGATCAGCAACATCAAGGTGGGCGACCAGGACGCCCGCTCGAAGGACGTGATCGGCCGGGTCTACGAGTACTTCCTGTCGCAGTTCGCCAGCGCCGAGGGCAAGAAGGGAGGCGAGTTCTACACCCCGCGCTGCGTCGTCAAGCTCCTGGTCGAGATGCTGGAGCCGTACCGGGGCCGGGTCTACGACCCCTGCTGCGGCTCCTCCGGCATGTTCGTCCAGTCAGTCGAGTTCATCCGCGCGCACACCACCGGCAACGGCAACGGCGGCAGGGCGCGCGGCGACATCTCCGTCTACGGTCAGGAGTCGAACTACACGACGTGGCGACTCGCCAAGATGAATCTCGCCATACGCGGCATCGAGGGCCAGATCGCCCACGGCGACACCTTCCACAGCGACCGCCATCCCGACCTCAAGGCGGACTTCATCCTGGCCAATCCGCCTTTCAACGTCTCCGACTGGGGCGGTGAGCGGCTTGCGGAGGACAAGCGCTGGCGCTATGGGGTGCCACCTCGAAGAAACGCCAACTTCGCCTGGGTGCAGCACATTGTTCACCACTTGGCACCAGATGGCACGGCTGGCTTCGTCCTCGCCAACGGCTCAATGTCCTCGAACCAGTCCGGCGAGGGCCAGATCCGCAAGAACCTGATCGACGCTGATCTGGTGGACTGCATGGTGGCGTTGCCGGGGCAACTGTTCTACTCAACTCAGATTCCTGCCTGCCTCTGGTTCCTCGCCCGCGACCGACGCGGCGGCGCGTTCCGCGACCGACGCGGTGAGGTGCTATTCGTAGACGCCCGCAAGCTGGGTCGCATGGTCGACCGAACCCATCGAGAGCTGGCGGACGACGACGTCGCCCGCATCGCCGACACCTACCATGCATGGCGGGAAGAAGAAGCAGCCGGCGCTTACGCCGACATTCCCGGTTTCTGCAAGAGCGCGGCGCTGGAGGAGGTGCGCAAGCACGGCCATATGCTCACACCCGGCCGATATGTGGGCACGGAAGCACCGAAGGACCGCGGTGAGCCTTTCGAAGACACGATGAAACGGCTTGTCACTGAGTTACGCGAGCAGCAGGCTGAGGCTGCGACACTCGACAAGGACATAGTTACTTCTCTCATCGAGCTAGGTTATGCTGAGTAACGGCACGTGTACGTTCTCTGATCTTTTCGCCGAACCAAGCCGAAACGGGCTCACCCGTCCCAAGGCGGTTCGGGGTTCCGGTGTGAAGATGGTCAATATGGGGGAGATTTTCGCTCACGGGCGACTAAGAAACGTAGCAATGGAGCGGGTTCCGTTTGACCAGTCCGAGAGATCAAGATTTCTTTTGCACGGGGGCGACTTGCTGTTCGCCCGACAGTCGCTCGTCCTCTCGGGTGCCGGCAAGTGCTCGATTTTCTTGGGTGATGATGAACCAACTACGTTCGAGTCGCACGTTATTCGTGTCAGATTGAATCGCGAGATGGCTAACCCGCTGTACTACTATTACTATTTCCAGTCCCATGAAGGACGATCTGCCATACAGAGCATCGTCGAGCAAGGAGCTGGAGCTTCAGGCATACGGGCAACTGATCTTGCAGGTTTAGATGTCGCATGCCATCCCGTTGCTGTACAGGACGCTATCGCCCACGCTCTTGGCCAAATAGATAGCAAAATCGAACTCAACCGGCGCATGAGCGCGACACTGGACGCGATGGCGGGAGCGCTGTTCAAGTCCTGGTTCGTCGACTTCGAGCTCGTCCGTGCCAAGGTGGAAGGCCGCGAAACCGGCCTTCCGACTGAGGTCGCGGATTTGTTCCCCGACCGATTGGTGGACTCGGAGTCGGGAGAGGTACCGATAGGCTGGGACACTGGTGTTCTTGCCGATGCTGTCGAGATTCACAGCGGTGGGACGCCACGTACGTCGGTGAACCACTATTGGAATGGAGACATCCCATGGTACACTCCGAAGGACGCTCCCGTTCCTTCCGATGTGTTCGTGGTAGCGACTGAAAAAACCATCACTCAAGCGGGGGTCGAAAACAGCTCAACGATCGTGCTGCCTGCTGGAACGACGGTGATTTCCGCGCGCGGCACGGTAGGGCGGCTGGCTTGTTTGGGAGTGCCGATGGCGATGAATCAGACCTGCTACGGTATACGAGGTGCCGTCGCGTATCAGGGTCATGACTACTTCATATACTGGCTCATCCGAAGCACAGTCGAGGAGTTACGCAGCCGAACCCACGGTACCGTCTTCGACACAATTACACGGCAGACATTCGCGTCCGTCAACGTGCCTCTTCCGCCAGTAAGTGTCGTGAAGGAATTCGAATTCGCAGTGTCGCCCCTAATGGGCAGGATCCTGATAAATTTGTACCAAGTCGGCGCCCTCACTGCTCTTCGGGACACGCTGCTCCCCGAGTTGATCTCCGGAAAGCTGCAGTTGCTTGGCCAGCAACGTCCCATCATGGACGATGCGTGTCCGGTAGCGGGCGGAACGCTCGAAACCTGACGGAGCCGCAAGTGTGAGCGATACGTCCCTCTTGGAATCGAGCTTCGAATCCGTCGCCATCGACTGGTTCGGTTCGGTGGGCTGGACCGCTGTCTCCCCCGCGCGCGGCAGCGCTGGAAGCACGCAGCAGCGGCTTCGATCGGATGCTCGTTGCCGGTGTAAAGGGGAGGAGCGTTGGTTCGACCGCTGCGGGTGGCGTTCAGGTTCGCGTGCTCGACTGCGGCGGACCGGAGAGCGGCGATTGGCTTGCGGTCAATCCACTCGCCTTTGTCGAGACGGACTAAGCGCTCCGGGATGTCGTGCCGGTTTGCAGCCGGCTGCCGGTTGCCATCATCAGATTGAACACGTCGCCGACGATTGGGCGGCCATGTGGCCAGCCTTCCAACAGTGTCAGATATTCCAGGCGATGACCCAATCGCCGGTCGCCTTCAACGCCGCCCTCGTCGGGTCGAACGGCTGGAAGATCGACATCGGGGTGCTGACTATCGGTTTCACGAAATACGTTGGAGAAGTCTCATGACGGCGACCCTCGTCACTGAAGCGGATCAGAAGGAAGGGCTGTCCCTGGCGTACGTCAGGGCGCTGGCCGCGCGTGCGGGACTCTCGACCTCCGTGCCGGAGCCCGACCGGGACAGCGTTGATCTGCGAGTCATGGCGGATGGTCCGCGTCGTCCGGCCCTCGACCTGCAGTTGAAGGCTACGACCGACCTGCCGGAGGGCCGGTCCGGCTTTCTGCGCTTCCGGTTGAGCATCAAGAACTACGGGGATCTTTGTGCGGAGACGCAGACGCCTCGGCTGCTCGTGCTGCTCGAGTTGCCGAAGGATGAGTCCAGGTGGATGACGGTGACGCCGGAAGAATTGATACTGCGGCGACGTGCCTACTGGCTGAGCCTGCAACAGGGATACCAGGGACGGATCCATCAGCAGACGGTCACGGTGCACGTTCCGGAAGCCAATGTGTTTAACGTCGAAGCTCTGAAGAACCTCATGGAACAGTCCCGGAGAGGGGAGATCTGATGGAGATCAGCATTCGCGACAGAAATGCTCTGCTGGCCGTGTCACCGGCGGCGCTGTCGGCGTACGCCCGCGCGAGCGGATGGAAGCGACAGGATGCGTACCGCGTGCACTCGGATGTCTACGTCGGTGAGGCGCGGCCGGAGATCATCGTGCCGCGCACGGAGCGCTTGGGCGATTACGCGAGCGTCGTGGCGATGCTGATAGACACGTTCGCCAGCGTGGCTGACGAGGACGCGTTGACGGTCTATCGCGATCTCGTGACCGCGGATCGGGACATCGTGCGCGTTCGGGCGGCTGAGAGCGACGATGGCAGTGTTGGCTTGGACGACGGCGTGAACCTCGTGAGCGGCGCGCGCGATCTCTTGCTGTCAGCGGCGTGTTCAATTCGGGAACCGCAACCGGTCTATCGTCCCGGGGCGAATCGGGAGGCGGCGGAACTGTTGAAGCAGATGCGGCTTGGGCAGACAGACCAGGGCAGCTTCGTGGTGACGTTGCTCACGCCGGTCGTGCCGCCGCCAATGCCTGCGTTATTTTCGGACCCAGATGATGGGAACGCGCCGATCGAACGTCGGACGACGCGGCGGCTGGTGGAGGCCGTCACCGCGGCGCGACGGGCGACAGAACGGGCGGCAGCCGGTGATGACGGCGCCTTCGAGGAGACCGTGAGCAGCGGCGTGAGCGCGAACCTATGCGAGGCCTTGGTCCGGATCATCGAGCCGTTTCCGACGCTGGACGTCGGCGTTTCGTGGGCTCGGACTCGCCCGATGGCGATACAAGGAACCGTAGTTCGTTTCGGCCGGGCGGATGCGGCTCTCCTGCGCGAGGCAGCGAATTCGCTCCGCGAGCGCGCGCCTCGACCCGACGTGCGCCTCCACGGCTTCGTTCGGCTCCTGAAGCGCGGGGAGGCTGAAGACGATGGAACGATCCGTCTCGCGACCGATATAGACGGGAAGCAGCAATCGGTCGTGGCGGTTCTTGGTCGGGCGGACTATGACCGGGCGGTTCAGGCTCACAAGGATCGCGCACTGGTGGTGCTGGCGGGCGACCTCGAACGCGCCGGCCAGCGGTGGCGGTTGTTGAATTCGTGCGTCAAAGGCGTCTTGCGCGACGACGAACGGGAATCGAGACTCCCCGAATGACCGTGAGTAGCCATCGGGAAACACGGCCCATCGCCTCGTTCCGATCACGGGTCGTATCTGGGATGTCCGGTCGGCAATGGCGCCATCTACAGGAGCCTGGATGAAGCGGTACCTGCGGCGCTGGAGTCGCCGATGAAGCTGGAACGACTTAGTGTGCAGGGATTCAAGTCGATACGTGCGCTGGAGGACTTCTCATTTCGCGGTATCAGCGTCCTGATCGGGGCCAATGGAGCGGGGAAGAGCAACTTGCTAGGCGTGTTTCGCTTGCTGTCTCAGCTTGTCGTCAGCAGGTTGCAGGTCTTCGTTCAGCAGGAAGGTGGAGTGGACGGCGTGCTGTTCGGCGGACGCAGGAGGACGCCGAGCCTTGAAGTGGAGCTTCTCTTCGGCAGGAGAGAATGTCGCTATCGTTTTACGGCGGAGGCGGCAGGCGACGCACTGGTGTTCGCGGAGGAACACGTTAGTCCGGGGGTGCCGCAGTGGGTCGACGCGGCGGCTCCGGGGACGTTCCCAACCGTTGAAGGTGGTACTACTTGGTCAGGGGGGCATGTGGAAGCGCATTTGGCGAGGCTTGGCATGGGTAGCTTTGCGGCGTTCGCGCTCCCCGCGATCAGGGACTGGCGTGTATATCACTTTCACGACACGAGCGACAAGGCAGAGATGCGCTGCCCGCAAGCGGTGCGCGACAACCTACGGCTGAAGGGGGACGGGAGCAACCTTGGCCCGTTTCTGCGGTTTCTGCGAGAACGCCATCCCCGCCGGCATCGGGATATTGTGGAGACGGTGCGGATAGCGGCGCCGTTCTTTGGCGATTTCGTATACCGCGCGGAGATCGATGAGCGTATCGAGCTTGAATGGTACCATAGAGATGATCAGGACACGCCGCTGGGGCCGCTTCAGATATCGGACGGCACGCTCCGTTTCATTTGCCTGGCGACGCTGCTGTTGCAGCCTCCGGAGTTGCAGCCCGATCCGATCATTATCGACGAACCGGAACTGGGATTGCACCCGCTTGCGCTAACCCTGTTGGCCGAAATGATTCGCGGATCGAGCGCTGCGCGACAAGTGGTGGTTGCGACGCAGTCGGCGGACTTGGTCAGCGAGTTCGAGCCGGAGGATGTGGTGGTCGTTAGCCGCAGAAATGGAGAGTCTGTGTTCGAGAGGTTGGATTCAGATACCTTAGAGGACTGGCTGAAGGAGTACTCGGTGGGGCAGCTCTGGAAGTCGGAGGTTGTCGGCGGCGGGCCGGCGCGTTGATCGTCGTAGTGGTGGTCTGCGAAGGTCCTACCGAGCGCGATTTCGTCGTGCAGGTTCTCGGTCCGGCACTTGCAGAGTCGAACGTGTTCGTCGAGACGAGATTGATTCCGACGTCTCCCAAGGCGAAAGGCGGCGCCTTGAGCCCGCAGCGGGTACTACGGTTTCTGCGTAACACTCTGAGGCAACGAAGGGATACCTACGTCACGACGTTTTTTGATCTCTACGGGCTTCCGCCGGGCTTTCCCGGAGTCGCTGTTTCGCTGCGGGATCCCCTGGACCATGCTTCGGCCATCGAGGCGTCCTTGCATGAGGAGGTCGTGAACTTGGCACGACGCCGTCCAGACCGATTCCTCCCGCATATTCAGCCGTATGAGTTCGAGGCGCTGTTGTTCTCGGATACGTCGCACTTTGCGCGCGAGCAGGCAGAGTGGGAACAACCGGCCGAGGAGCTTGCCGCGGCCCGGCGTGGGGCCGCCAGCCCGGAACACATCAATGACGGCCCCGACACCCATCCGTCGGCGCGGCTCGATCGACTCCCCGGCTACCGCAAGGTTCGCGATGGTACGGCCGTTGCGGAGCGCATCGGGTTGGACCGCATTCGCCGCGAGTGCGCGCACTTCGGAGAGTGGCTCACCCGGCTGGAATCCCTACCGGTCCTGGGGTAGTCAATGCCGATCGTGACCGAATCGATGGTGGAGGATGCCGCGCTCGATTGGTTTCGGGCGCTCGGCTACAGCGTCCTGGGCGGCCCGGACATGTCGCCGGGACCGGATTCGCTCTACTACCCGCTGCGTGCGAGCCACGCGGACGCGGTGCTGACGAGCGACCTGCGCGGCTCCCTGCGCCGGCTCAACTCCGATCTGCCCGAGGAGGCGCTCGACGATGCGCTGCGCAGGCTGACGCGCCCGGACGGCGCGACGCCGGAGGCGCGCAATCGCTCCTTCCACCGCATGGCGGTGGACGGGGTGAATGTCGAGTACCGGGAGGCGGACGGCGCCGTGCGCGGCGCTCAGGCACGCGTGATCGACTTCGATGAGCCGGACGCCAACACGTGGTCGGCCATCAACCAGTTCACGGTGTCCGAGAACGGCAACACCCGCCGGCCCGACATCGTGGTGTTCGTCAACGGGCTGCCGCTGGCCGTGATCGAGCTCAAGAATCCGGCCGACGAGAACGCCACCGTGTGGTCGGCGTTCCACCAGTTGCAGACCTACAAGACGGAACTACCGTCGCTGTTTGCCTGTAACGCGGTGCTCCTGGTATCGGACGGCCTGCAGGCGCGGCTCGGGACACTCTCCGCCGGGCGGGAGTGGTTCAAGCCGTGGCGGACGATCGGCGGTCAAGAGCTGGCGCCGGCCTTCTACACCGAGCTGCAGGTGGCGATCGAGGGCGTTTTCGAGAAGCGCCGCTTTCTGTCGCTGCTCCGGGACTTCATCGTGTTCGAGGACGACGGTGGCGCGCTCGTCAAGAAGATGGCCGGCTATCACCAGTTCCACGCGGTGGAGGCGGCGGTCGGCGAGACCTTGCGCGCGGCGGCGCTGCAGCAGCAAGCGCAGCAGGTCGCCGAGACGGGCGGCCGGTATGAGGCCGGCAGACAGCCGGGCGGCGATCCCGGCGACCGGCGGATCGGCGTCGTCTGGCACACGCAGGGCTCGGGAAAGAGCCTGACCATGGCCTTCTACGCCGGGCGCATCATCCGCGAGCAGGCGATGGCCAATCCGACCGTGGTCGTGCTGACCGACCGCAACGACCTGGACGACCAGCTTTTCGGCACCTTCGCGCGCTGCCGGGATCTGCTGCGCCAGCCTCCGGTGCAGGCGGCAAGCCGGGCGGACTTGCGCGCCAAGCTCGCCGTCGAGGCCGGCGGCGTCGTGTTCACCACCATCCAGAAGTTCTTCCCGGAGGAGAAGGGCGACCGCCACCCGCCGCTCTCCGATCGGCGCAACATCGTCGTCATCGCCGACGAGGCGCATCGCAGCCAGTACGACTTCCTCGACGGCTATGCGCGCCACATGCGCGATGCGCTGCCCAACGCCTCGTTCATCGGCTTCACCGGCACGCCGATCGAGCTTCAGGACGCCAACACCCGCGCCGTGTTCGGGGACTACATCAGCGTCTACGACATCCAGCGCGCGGTCGAGGACCAGGCGACGGTGCCGATCTACTACGAGAGCCGGCTCGCCAAGCTGACGCTCGACGAGCGCGAACGGCCCACGATCGACCCCGGCTTCGAGGAAGCGACCGAGGGAGAGGAAGTCGACCGCAAGGAGCAGCTCAAGACCAAGTGGGCGCAGCTCGAAGCGGTCGTCGGTGCCGAGAAGCGGCTGAAGCTCGTCGCCAAGGACCTGGTCGGGCACTTCGACCAGCGCCTCGAAGCCATGGACGGCAAGGCGATGGTCGTCTGCATGAGCCGGCGCATCTGCATCGATCTCTATCGCGAGCTCACTCGCCTGCGCCCGGAGTGGCATGACGAGGACAACGCCAAGGGACGGCTCAAGGTGGTCATGACGGGCTCCGCGTCCGACCCGCTCGACTGGCAGCCGCACATCCGCAACAAGCCTCGCCGGGAGGCGCTGGCGAAGCGGTTCCGCGACCCCTCCGACCCGCTGCACGTGGTGCTGGTGCGCGACATGTGGCTCACCGGATTCGATGCGCCGAGCCTGCACACGATGTACGTCGACAAGCCGATGCGCGGCCATGGGCTGATGCAGGCGATCGCGCGGGTCAACCGCGTGTTCCGGGACAAGCCGGGCGGTCTGGTCGTCGACTACCTCGGGCTCGCGCACGAGCTCAAGCGCGCGCTCGCGACCTATACCGAGAGCGGCGGCACCGGGCAGACCGCGCTGAATCAGGCCGAGGCGGTTGCCGTGATGCTGGAGAAGTACGAGGTCTGCTGCGGCCTGTTCCACGGCTTCGACCGCTCTCGGTGGTCGGCCGGAACCCCGCAGGAGCGCCTTGCGCTGCTGCCGGCAGCGCAGGAGCACATCCTGGCTCAGGAGAGCGGGAAGGAGCGATGCGTCCAGGCCGTGCGTGACCTGTCGCGAGCCTTCGCGCTTGCCGTACCGCACGACGACGCGATGCGCATCCGCGACGACGTGGCGTTCTTCCAGGCCGTCCAGTCCGTGCTGAGCAAACGAGCCGCAGCCGAGGCTCGGCCCGAGGAAGACCTGGAGCACGCCGTACGCCAGATCGTCTCGCGGGCGGTCGCGTCCGAGGGCGTGATCGACATCTTCGCCGCCGCCGGCCTGGAGAAGCCCGACATCTCGATCCTGTCGGACGAGTTCCTGGCCGAGGTGCGCGGGATGAAACGGCGCAATCTCGCCGTCGAGCTGCTGCAGAAGCTGCTGAAGGGAGAGCTGGCCGCCCGCCGGCGCAAGAACGTCGTGCAGGCGCGGTCTTTCGCGGAGATGCTGGAGGAGACGCTGCGCCGCTACCAGAACCGGGCCGTCGAGGCCGCGCAGGTGATCGAGGAGCTGATCGAGCTTGCGCGCGAGATGCGCGAGGCCAGTGCCCGCGGCGACGAGCTCGGCCTGTCGGAGGCTGAGCTCGCCTTCTACGATGCGCTCGAAACCAACGACAGCGCGGTTCAGGTGCTTGGCGACGACACGCTACGGGACATCGCCCGCGAACTGGTCGAAACCGTGCGGCGCAACGTCACCATCGACTGGACCCTGCGCGAGAACGTCCGCGCCAACCTCCGACGACTGGTCAAGCGCGTCCTGCGCAAGCACGGCTACCCGCCCGACAAGCAGGAGAAGGCGACGCAAACGGTCCTGGAACAGGCCGAGGTCCTCTCGGCCGACTGGGCCGATTGAACGGTTGAACCAACGCCGCGTCACGCCTGGTGCGGCGGACGTGGGTCCTGCCGGGGTCACGCCCAGAAGCGCGGCCGTGCCGATGTTTCGGCGGTATCAGATCGTAGTGAGCAGCGCTGAAGACCGGCGCCATGTCACTGGCCCGACCGAGAAGGCAGAAAGCCCAGGGAGGCGAAGCCGCCACTGCCCAGAGACGCCATGACGGCGTACGAGGCGGAGGCGCGGTGGACGCAGCGACCGAGGGCAACCCTGAAGGAGTTGGGCTTGGGAAATAGAGAGACACGCTCCGCGCGCCGCCTGATGCCGACGGAACGTATCGTCTGCTCGGTTCTTCAATCGTGCGAAAGATGATCATCGAAGTTGCTTCGGTGACCGCCAAGAAACCCCTTGGCGGCTAACTTTGAGAGGATACTTATGCCAGCAAACACAACGCATCCTGCTGTCTCTGGATACCAACCTCAAGACGATCAGATCAAGGTATGGCGATATATGGACTTGCCGAAGTTCGTCGACTTCCTTCAAACTAATTATCTCCATCTAAGCAGGGTGAGCGCGTTCAAGGATTACTTCGAAGGAACCTATCCGCAAGGCGCAGCCTCCACATCACGAGAACTTACGAAGGGGTTAGCCAGCGCTGGAATCCTGACCGAAATGACAATGGCCTCCAAGAACGCTATGCGCATCTATTCCTCGTACATGAAGAACGTTCTTGGCGAGCGCATGTATGCTAGTTGTTGGTATTCTGGCGACGCGGAGAATGCCCTCATGTGGCGCGCATACGGTGAGAGCGGATTGGGCCTGGTGATTCAAAGCACATACGCGAAGCTGCGGGACAACGTCCCTGCAAACTTGGAATTCCCGGTTTTCATAGGGCAAGTTCGATACATGGATTACATCGCCGACGGGCATCCGGGCTTTTATTCTTCGAGTCCTCTCGAAACATATATGAACAAGAGGAAGGAGTATGCAAGTGAGCGAGAAGTGAGGCTGCTGTCGATGTTTACCGCTAATGGCCCGCAACCGCCGGGTATCTTGGTAGACTTTGATTTCAAGTCGGTAGTAGAGAGCGTGAGCATCCATCCCGACGCTCCTGCATGGAAACTAAATGTGCTCAATGGGTTGGTGGCAAACCGCAGTATAGAGATCGGCGTTGAACGATCCAGTATGGACGCGGGGTTGCCGACAGAACCTTCGCCAGTCTACAGCGGCTCACGCATCGAACGGTGAGAATTTGTGGGGCTGTTCAGCTTGGCAAGTATGCTGGGCAACGTTCTTCGTAGTTCCTTAGCGACTACTCGCCGGCCTGGGGGCGTTCGTGTTCGCGGAGTCTGGCTCGGGTCATCCGGTAGTTCTGCTCCAGGTTGACCCAGAACCTTGCCGAGATGCCCAGAACCCCCTCCAGGCCGAGGGCCGTGTCGTCGGTGATCGCCTGCTTCCCGTCGATGATATCGTTTACCACCGGCACGGGGCGTCCGAGACGTGCCGCCAGCGTCGTCTGGTTCATACCTCGGGCGGCGATCTCGTCGGCGAGCGTCTCGGCTGGCGGAATGGCTAGGTCGGAGTACACTTGGCGATGGTCGTCAGTCGTCATGGTCGTCTCACTTCCTCCACGATCAGCTAGGGGCATTTGACCCGGGACGACCCTTGGATGTCGATAGCAGGACTTGGCGGCGAAACCCCTTTGACGACTCCACGTTACCAACGTAGTGTCTAGCTCTATCGTAAGGTGCCGCTTGGATAGCACGATGGTGTTGAAGATCACGGCGAAACGGCAGGTGACGTTGCCCGGAGCAGTGTTGGACGCGCTGCGCGTGGGGCCGGGCGACCGGCTTGAGTTGCAGGAAGGCCCCGACGGCTTCCTGCTGCGGCCGCAGCGCATCGAGTTCGCCAGCTTGGCGCCGTTGCGGGACAAGATCCGGCGCGACCCCGGCCCGTTCGACCTGGAGGAATTCAGAAATCAGCCGCATGACCCCGCGCTTCGGAATTGATACGTCGAGCCTGGTGAGGTTGCTGAACGGCAAGCCGCAGCAGTGATGAGCGACATCTCGGGCGAACGGATCAGCCGGATCGAGAGGGTCGGGGTGCACAGCCCGCGGCCCCGCGACATCGGCTTTAACTCCCGCAAAGGGGCTCACGGGCCGGTGGTGCACGATTCGGTGGTGCGCGTGCATACCGCGAGCGGCGCGGTCGGCGTCGGCTGGTCGCCCCTGGAGCGAGCGGATGCCGAATCCCTGGTGGAGCGCCGACTCGGGGAGCTGTTCCGGCTGCCGGACGGCTCGCTGGGGGAGGGCGTGGCGATCGACCTGCCGCTGTGGGACCTCGCCGCCAAGCTGCAGGGCGTGCCCCTGTACCGCCTGCTGGGGGCGCGCGGGAGCCGCGCCGTCGAGCTCTACGACGGCTCCATCTACATCGACGACCTGGACGCCGACGATGTGCAGGCGCAGGAGATCTTTCGGGAAGAGGTGCGCACCGGGCACCGCTACGGGTACCGGAACTTCAAGATCAAGATCGGGCGCGGCGCGCGCTGGATGCCGACCGCCGCGGGGCTGGAGCGCGACCTGCTGGTGATCCACACGGTGCGGGAGGCGGCCGGCCAAGACGCCAAGATCATGGTGGACGCCAACAACGGCGGCACGCTCAACAGCACCAAGGACACCCTCGACGCGTGCGCGGATGCCGGCATCTACTGGTTCGAGGAGCCGTTCGCGGAGGATCCCGAGCTCAACGCCGATCTGCGCCGGTTCATCCGGGATCGCGGCTATTCGACCCTGGTGGCCGACGGCGAGTCCGGCCCGCCACCTCCGAGCTTCTTCGCCATGGTGGAAGCCCGGGACATCGACGTGGTGCAGCACGACTTCCGGGCGAAGGGTCTCTCCTGGTGGAAGGCGACCGCGGCGCGCATCGAGCCGTGGGGCGCGCGCTGCGCTCCGCACTGCTGGGGCTCGATCATCGAGCGCTACGCGCACGCCCACTTCGCGGCGTCGGTGCCGAACTTCGCGCTGCTGGAGGCGGCGCCCGCCGACACGGAGGGGCTGCTGCTGGATGGCTGGGAGCAGCGCGACGGCAGGCTGCTGGTGCCGGACACCCCCGGCACCGGCTTCGAACTGGAGCTGGAGCTGGTCGAGCGCGGGGTGCGGGCCGACGACGGCTACCGCGTGGAGGCGTGACGTGAAGATCCTGGTTACGGGCTCCAACGGGCGCATCGGCGCCAACCTGGTGCGCCGGTTGCTGCGGCAGGGCCACCGGGTCCGCGGCTTCGTGTTTCCCGGCGACGCCAGCCGGGCACACAAGCTGGACGGAATCGCGGACGTCGAGCTGATGGAGGGCGACCTGCGCGACTACGCCGCCGTGGAGCGGGCGGTGCGGGGCGTGGACGCCGTGTACCACATCGCCGCCGCCTTCGCCTCGCCGCACGACCACATCGAGTACCTGCAGATCAACGGGCTGGGGACCCTGCACGTGCTGGAGGCGATCCGCGCCCACGCGCCGGCGCTGCATCGCCTGGTGTACGCCTGCACCGAAGCCGTGTACTGGCGTACGGAAGATGACGGACGCCTGTTCGAGCGGCCGATCCGGGAGGACGAGGTCAGCCACAGCATCAAGATGCCCTACTTCCTGACCAAGTGGATCGGGGAGGAACTGTGCATGAACTACCACTACCAGTACGGCGTGCCGACCGTCGTGTGCCGCTTTACCACGGTGCTGGAGCCGAGCGAGTTGCTCGACGCGGAGGGTATTCCCCGGAACTGGAGCGTCGCCCGAGCCCGCCGGGAGTTGCAGGGGCTGTCCGATCCGTCGCCGCTGGCGCGGGAGGCTCTGCAGCAGCTCGACGCGGCGTGGCAGGAAGGCAAGCGCCTGCTGGTCAGCCGCTGTCCCGACGGGCGCTCCTTCAAGCAGGAGTGGGCGGACGTGCGCGACATCGCCAAGGGGCTGGCGCTGGCGCTGGATGCCGAGGCCGCGGTGGGCGAGGCGTTCACCGTGGGCGGCCTGCTCACCGTGTGGGGGGAGCTGGTTCCGGCGCTGGCCGCGCGACTGGGCGCCGGATATGCCGACGTACGCATGCCGTCCCCGAACTACTTCGAGTTCGACCACACCAAGGTGCGCGAGCTCCTGGGCTACGCTCCCGATCACGACTTCTGGAGCACGCTGGACGCGGCGCTCGCCATCCGTGCCGGCCGCGAGATCGACGTCGTCCCCACCGGTGTCCGCTACGGCATCGCGAACCCAACTGCCCCCTGAGATACCGCAATCCCATTCGACCGACTGACCTATCACTCCGACGCCGTGTCGGAGGCAGTATGCCTTTCGGACACCTTAACGTGCAGGCACCACCATGGGGCTCGGAGCAGCGAAAGGTACTGTCGGCCAGTGACGCTCCCCGCGCCTATGCGCTCTGCCTCCACAGGCTACACAGGTCTACCTGCACCCCAGATCATCCTGTCACCCGACACCATGTTGCTTGATCCAGTCGCGCAGGGCGTGGTCGATCCGTGTCTGCCAACCGCGCCCCCCAGCCCGAAAGTGGTCGATGACGTCCTGCGAAAGCCGGATGGTAGTGGATACCTTCGGCCGTTCCTTCGGGGGACGACCCCGACGCACGGAAACCCTGGCGAATCTCTCCGGCCAGCCGTCCGTCGAGAGGTCGGGCGCCGTGTCGGGATCAAAACCGTGGGCCGTAGAGTCGTCGTTCTCGTTCATTGGCCTTCCTCATGCTTATGATCCGGCATGCATCGTCGCGTGGCGTCCAGACGAGCACCACCATCGTGTCGTCCAGAAAGCCGATAGTGATGAAGCGAAGTTCGCCATAGTCCTGCCGGTCGTCCTCGACGGTCAGTGTCGCCCCTGCCAGAACGTCGGCGGCCCGCACCATGTCCAGTCCCCGGGCCTTGATCGTCTCGGCACGTTTCGCCTCGTCGAAGTCGAGCCGCATCTTTAATGTTACTACAGAAAAGCTGGTGGTCAAGAAGGCAGCCGACGGGCCTCACGGGTCTCACCCGCTCTGATGCCTACCACTCGCCCTGCTGTGCACAATCGGCATCCATGGGGGTGCGACTGACGCCAGCCGGTCACCTGTGCTGGGAGCCGGATCCCGCAGCGGAGGAACCCGCGGCCGCTCTGGGTCCCGTTCTGGACGCCTTTCGGAGCGATTGGCGCGGCGCGCTCTTCACCCTGGCGGCGGGGAAACTGCCGGCACAGGAGATCCCCGGCCTGCGCTACTGGCAGCAGCTTGCGGAACACTACCTGACCGGGCTCTGCCACCTGCCCGAGGACGCCGGGCAGGCGGCGGTCGAGCCGCCGGGCGACGCGCTCCTGTCCACCTGGGTCCTGAACGCTCCGCCGATGGAGGGAGGCGAGTATCTCTCGGCGGACCTCCTGCAGCGCCTGTGGGAGCAGCTCGACGCGTGGGTGCAGGACGCCGCCGCGTCCGCGGGCGGCGTGGCCGGCCTGCTGCGCGCACGGGCGCCGCGCTGGCGGCAGGTGGGACGGGTCTGCTTCCACCTGGCCGAGAACAAGAACGACCAGGAGCGGCCGTTCGCGTTTCTGGCCACCTACGCCTCCGGCTTCGGCGCCGGGGGACGCCTCAAGCACCTGCCGTTGCGCAATGCCCTGCAGCAGTACGCCGGCGCGAGAAACCGGGCGGCGCTGATCAACCTGCTGTCGCCGGTGGAGGAGGCGGCCAGGGCGTGCGACTGGGTGCGGGCGCTGGCCGATTCCGGTGACCTCTACCGCCCGTTGGCATGGCCGCCGGCGCATGCCTATCGCTTCCTGCAGAGCGTGCCGGAGCTGGAGCGGAGCGGCCTGTCGGTACGGGTGCCCAACTGGTGGCGCAAGCGGCCACGGCCGCAGGTGTCGGTGACGATCGGCAGTCAGACGCCGCCACGGGTGGGCGCCGATGCAGTGCTGGACTTCAAGGTGGAGATGGCCCTGGGCGACAGCCCGCTGTCGGCGGAGGAGATCGAGGCGCTGCGCACGGGCGGCGACAACCTGGTGCTGCTTCGCAACCAGTGGGTGGAGGTGGACCGCGAGCGGCTCGACCAGGCCATCGAGCACTGGGAGACCCTGCAGCGCCAAGCGGACGGCGATCAGATCTCGTTCGTCGAGGGCATGCGCCTGCTGGCAGGGGCGTCGGCGGATCTTCGCCGGGAGGACCTGGCGGAGGCCGACCGCCCGTGGGTGCAGGTGACCGCCGGCGCGGATCTGCGCAGGCTGCTGGACGGGTTGCGCCGGCCGGACACGCTGGAGCAGCGCGAGCCGGCGGGCACCGACGGGCTGCGGGGGACCCTGCGGTCCTATCAGCGCGAGGGGCTGGCGTGGCTGCGCTTCGTCACCGGGCTGGGGCTCGGCGCCTGCCTGGCCGACGACATGGGGCTGGGCAAGACCATCCAGGTGCTGGCGCTGCTGCTGTGCGGCCGGAATGGCGAGGACGGCCGGAGCGCCCCCGCGCTGCTGGTGGTCCCGGCGTCGCTGCTCGGCAACTGGCGCGCGGAGGCGGCGCGGTTCGCGCCGTCACTGAGGCTCTGCTTCCTGCACCCGGCCGAGACCGATCGCGACACCCTGGCGGAGATCGCGGCCTCGCCGGAGGAGCACTTGGCGGCCGCCGACCTGGCGGTCACCACCTACACCATGCTGGTGCGCCAGACGTGGCTGGCCGCGTTGCGCTGGCGGCTGGTGATCCTGGACGAGGCTCAGGCGATCCGGAACCCGGCGACGCGCCAGAGCCGCGCGGCCCGCGGGCTGGCGGCGGACGCCCGCATCGCCCTGACCGGCACGCCGGTGGAGAATCGGCTCGGTGACCTGTGGGCGCTGTTCGACTTCCTCAATCCCGGACTGCTCGGCTCGCGCACCGTGTTCGGAACCTTCGTCAAGACGCTGCAGGCGCGGCCGGAGCAGCCGTTCGCGCCGTTGCGGCGGCTGGTCGGTCCCTACATCCTGCGCCGCCTGAAGACCGATCGCAGCATCATCGCCGATCTGCCGGAGAAGAC
The DNA here is from genome assembly GCA_965202935.1 of Spirochaetia bacterium. Classification (GTDB taxonomy): domain Bacteria; phylum Spirochaetota; class Spirochaetia; order SZUA-6; family Bin103; genus CATQHW01. The sequence continues at coordinate 5,076,080 of OZ241879.1, read as the reverse complement.
CGAGGCCGACCGGTACTGCCACCTGACGCGCGCGCAGGTCAGGCTCTACCAGCAGGTGGTGCAGCGGCTGCAGCGTGCCCTGGAGTCCAGCGAAGGCATCGAGCGCCGCGGGCTGGTGCTCGGCTCGCTGCTGCGCCTCAAGCAGGTCTGCAACCACCCCAGCCAGCTCTCCGGGGACGGCGAGTACGCGGCGGCCGCCAGCGGCAAGTTCCAGCGGCTGGCGGAGCTTGCCGAGGAGCTGGCCGCCCGCCAGGAGCGCGTGCTGATCTTCACCCAGTATCGCGAGATCATCGATCCGCTCGCGGAGTACGCCGCGACCCTGTTCGGCCGCGCCGGGCTCACGCTGCACGGCGGCACCGGAGTGGGCGAGCGGCGCGCCGTGGTGGAACGGTTCCAGGCCGACGACGGGCCGCCGTTCCTTATCCTGTCGCTCAAGGCCGGCGGCACCGGCCTGAACCTGACCGGGGCGTCGCACGTCATTCACTTCGACCGCTGGTGGAACCCGGCGGTGGAGAATCAGGCCACCGACCGAGCCTTCCGCATCGGCCAGCGGCGCAACGTGCTGGTCCACAAGTTCATCACCCGCGGCACCGTCGAGGAACGGATCGACGCCATGATCGCCGACAAGCGTCAACTGGCCGAGGACGTGCTGGGCGGCGAGCAGGAGGTGAGTCTCACCGAATTGCCCGACGACGAACTGCTCGACCTGGTCCGGCTGGACGTGACCAGCGCGGCTCTGTAGCTATCGATCTTCCGCCCTCGCGCGGGGATCCGGTTGGTGTTCTGCCGCATCCGGCAGGGTCAGGAGGCGCTCGTCGAGCAGGTATCGATACAGCGTCAGGGTAAGCCGCTCGTCCTGCTGCTCGAGCCGGCTCCGGGCGGCCGGCGTCAGCACCATCGCGCGGCAGGGATCGTCCGCCACCACCGATGCCGCATGCCGGTCCAACGCACCGGGCCAGATCGCGTCGCCACGGCCGCGCTGATAGAGGCGCTCGCCAGCCGCGTCGTAGCCGGAGGCCGAGCCGGACACCAGCAGTTGCAGACCCTCGTGCGGAGCATCAGGTCCCGCGAGGGGCTCCCCGGCCGCATACTGGCGAGGAGTCAGCCAGTGTTCGAGCCCCTCCAGCAGGTCCTCGAACCGGATCTGGCGGTCCAGATAGTGCTCCAGGTCGTCGGCGGAGTGCTCCAGCAGCGAGGCACGCCGCTCGTCCCCGATGCCCACTTCCGCCTTCCACGCCGCGATGACGAGATCCTCGCCGCGCTCCAGGGCGCGGTCCGCATCGGGTTCGATCAGGAGCTCGGCGGCTGCCGAGGGTGACAGGTTGCGCTCGAGCCCTGCCCGCAGCTTCTCGGACACGGCGCTCAGGACGATCGTCACCCCCGCCGCATCCGCCGTCTGCAGGAACCGGGCCAGGACGTTCACCGCCGAGAAGTCGAAGCCGGAAACGGCGCCGAAGTCGAGCAGAAGACAGACCGGACGCTCGGCGCCGCGCAGCGACTGCCGGAGGTGATCGGCCAGCGAGGAGGCGCTGCCGAAGAACAGGTAGCCGCGCAGCCGGTAGGCGTGTACCCGCTCTCCCATCTCCATCAGGATGGCGCGATCGGGGACCGGGCGCGTCTTGTTGCTCTCCCGGTCGCACGCCGTGAACCGCGCCTGAATCGGGTCCACGCGGCTGAGGCGCACGGCGAAGAACACCAGGGTGGCGATCATGCCGACGGCCACGCCCTCGATCAGTCCGAACGCCGTGATCACGATCACGATCAGCAGGATGATCCCGTACTCGGACCAGGGGAGGCGCGCGCGGCTCTTCACCAGGCCCTCGTCCAGCATGCCCAGGCCGGCGAAGATCAGGATCCCGCCGACCAGTCGCGCCGGGACGATCTCCAGCATCCCGTCGCCCAGCAACAGGGCGGCGCCGATGACTCCGGCGGCGACCAGGCCCGTCAGGCGCGTGGAAGCGCCGAGCAGCTTGCTGCGCAGGGACGCCGGCACCACGATGGTCGCCACCGTGCCGCCGCCCAGGCCGGCGATCACGCTGGCCACGCCGGTCACCCGGAACTCCCGGTCCCAATCCAGCTCCTGGTTGGCGGCCAGCTCCAGGCCGGCCACGTTCATGATCACGCAGATGAAGGCGATCAGGATCAGCGTCAGCAGGAGCGGGATCTGCGCCGCCAGAGTCGCCCACTCCACCTGCGCCAGGTCGGCGGGGCCCAGCGGCGGCCACAGGCCGCCGTCCGCCGTGCTGGTGAGCAGCAGGCCGGCTGCGCGCGCCTCGTCCCCGCTCATGCCGGTGGCGGCGAGCACGAGGTGGTAGGCGCCGACGGCCAGCACGACGCTCACCGGCAGGATCAACGGATGGCCCCAGCGCTTGATCGCCAGGTAGAGGGCGATCCCATACGCTGCGCCCGGCCCCCACCGGAGCAGCACGGACTGCTCCAGGAGCGTCGGGATCGACCGCACATCCGCCTCCGCGCCCATCAGCGACAGGGCTCCCAGGCAGACGGCCGCGCCGATGCCGGCCACGAATCCCGCCGTCACCGGGTAGGGGATGAAACGCACCAGGTTGGCGAGCCGGAACCGTCCGAGCAGGAAGAAGCCCACGCCGGTGGCCGCCGCGCTGATCACCAGGGCGCCGGCGGCGGTGACGAACAGCGCTTCGCCCTCGGCGTCCATCGACGCTCCGATGGTCGCCATCACGATCACCAGAGCGGGCGACAGCCCCGCGATCGTCCCGCGGAAGCCGCCGGCCAGGGCGAAGATCAGACAGGCCGCGAAGTTCCCGAACAACACCAGGCCGACGCCCTGCGAGGACCACGGAGCCAGCGCTCCCGAGAAGATCAGGCTGCCGAAGGCGATCTGGGCGACCAGCAGACCCAGCCCCGAGGTGAAACCCGCCGACACCGCGGGAATGGTCTTCGCGGAAAGCAGGTCGGCGCGCAACTCGGACGCGAGTCCGCGGAGCGAGGCCGTCGCTTCGTTCATGCGGCGGTCAGGGTACCATCGAGGCGGAGATCGATCCGGGATGAAGCGATTCGTTGCGACAGCCGCCCTCCTCGTGTCCGTCGCCCTCGCGGGCGCCCGGGAACCGGGCGTCATCATCGAGTGGCCGTACGTCGGCGCCGAGCAGGCACACACCAAGTACTCGGCGGCTTCGGTCGTCACGGTCGCCAACGTGGGCGAACTGGAGATCGCCTGGCGCTGGGAGCCGAACGAGATGCCCCTGGCGGAGTACGGCACCCGGCCGGGCCGATTCCAGGCGACGCCGATCATGGTCGGCAACGTCCTGTACCTCTCGACCATGTATACCCGGGTGGCCGCCGTCGACGCGGAGACGGGCGCCGGGCTGTGGACCTTCGATCCGAGGGCTTACGAAGGCGGACCCAAGGGTGCCTCGCCGACCGGGTTCAAGCACCGTGGCGTCGCCTGGTGGAGCGAGGGGGACGTCACGCGCATCTTCCTCAACAGCCGAGACCGGCTGTACGCGATCGATGCCGCCACCGGAGAGTTGGACCGGGGCTTCGGCGAGAGCGGGAGCGTCCTGCTGACCGAGGGCCATGGCCGCCCGGTGAGCCGCCACGAGTTCGACCAGACCTCGCCGCCGGTCGTGTTCGAGGACCTGGTGATCGTGGGCAGCCGGGTACCCGACCGCGTGCAGCGGAGGTTCGACCCGCCCGGAACCGTGCAGGCGTTCGACGTACGCACGGGAGAGCGCCGCTGGGTGTTCTTCACCATCCCGCAGTCGAGCGACGACTTCGGCGCAGATACCTGGGAGGACGAGTCGTGGCGCTTTACCGGCCACGCCAACGTGTGGGGGCTGATGTCGCTCGACGCCGAGCGCGGGCTTCTGTACGTGCCGACCAGCACGCCGAGCAGCGACTACTGGGGTGGCCGCCGGGTCGGGGCGAATCTGTTCGCGGAGTCGCTGGTGTGCCTGGACGCGCGCACGGGAGAGCGCCGGTGGCACTTCCAGGCGGTTCATCACGGCGTGTGGGACTACGACCTTTCCGCGGCGCCCAACCTGGTGACGATCACGGTGGACGGGCGCCAGATCGACGCGGTGGCGCAGGTGGCGAAGAACGGCTTCACGTACGTGTTCGACCGGGTGACGGGCCGGCCGGTATGGCCGATCGAGGAGCGCTCGGTGGACACGACGACGGACGTGCCGGGTGAAGTGCTGTATCCGACGCAGCCGTTCCCGACCAGGCCGCCGCCGTTCAGCCGGCAGGGGGTGTCGCTGGAGGACGCGAACGACCTGACGCCGGAGATCCGTGCGCTGGCGGTGGAGGAGATGCGGCGGTTCCGGCTTGGTCCGCTGTACACGCCGCCGAGCCTGCAGGGGACGCTGCAGCGCCCGGGGGCGAGCGGCGGCGCGAACTGGGGTGGGGCGGCGTTCGACCCCGAAACGGGGCTGCTGTACGTGCGCACCTCGGAAGACGCCGACACGAACCAGGTGTGCGTGAATGCCGGGGACGATCCGGAGGTCGACGTCGCCTACAGCAACAACTGTCCCTACGGGGCGACGCTCGTCATGTATCGGGAGGCCGGCGGACCGGGCGCCGCGGAGACCCCGGAGAGCAGGCTCGGCCCGATTCCGGTCATCAAGCCGCCCTACGCGCATCTGGTGGCGATCGATCTCCACGCGGGCGAGATCGCCTGGAAGGTGCCGTTCGGCGCGGGCAGCCCGGAGGTGCGTGGGCACCCGTTGCTGCGCGGCGTCGACCTGCCGGAGCGGCTCGGCACGCGCGGCAACGCCGGCCCGATGGTGACCGGGGGAGGCCTGGTGTTCGTGGGCGGCGGCGAGCCGTACCTGTACGCGTTCGACAAGGCGACGGGCGCCGAGGTCTGGCGCGGCGCGACACCGTTTGCGACGAACGCGAACCCGATGACCTACCGCGCGCGCTCGGGGCGGCAGTTCGTCGTCATAGCGACGGGCGCCGGGGCGGACGCCGCGCTTGTCGCCTTCGCGCGACCGGAGTAGCGAAAACGACCATGCGCCCGGTCAGGATTCAGGGCCGCCTCATAGCCCGCAGCTTCTGGGGCAAGCGCTGGTGCGCGCACCTGGAGTCGTTCTCGGACTTCGCCAACCGCCTGCCGCGCGGCCGCACCTACGCTCGCCGGGGCTCCATCTGGCACCTGGAGATCCACCCCGGGCGCATCGAAGCCACGGTCCATGGATCGCGGGCGAAGCCCTACCAGGTCACCATTCGCGTAAAGCGGCTCCCGGCCGCGACCTGGAAGGCGATCCGGGAGGCATGCTCGGGACAGATCGGCTCGATGCTGGAGCTGCTCCGGGGATCGCTCTCCGACCACGTGATGGAGGTCGTGTCCGATCCCGAGCGCGGCCTGTTCCCGAAGCCGCGGCAGATCGAGCTTGCCTGCAGTTGCCCCGACTGGGCGACCATGTGCAAGCACGTCGCGGCGGCCCTCTACGGCGTTGGCAACCGGCTCGACGACAGTCCGGAGCTGCTGTTTCGCCTGCGCGGCGTCGATCCGGCGGAGCTGATCAGCGCCGAGACGGTGCTGCCCGACGGCGCGGCGACCGGCGCCGACACCCTGGCCGAGGATCAGCTCGGCGACATCTTCGACATCGACCTCGAAGGTCTCGACACGGACCGTCAGTAGTCGACGCCGAGCTTGACGAGCGTCTCCGGCGCATCCGCGATCTTCGGGTACTCGTCGGCCAGGTCGGCGAAGCGGACGACCGGTTGCACGATTTCCTCTCCGTCGAGCCGACGCTCGGCGATCAGCTTCAGGCACGCTCGGTAGACGCGCTGCTCGTCCCAGCGCGGGTGGTCGCGCGACGGGTCGCTGTTGACGCGCGAGAACACGACGTTGGGGCGGTTGAAGTGCGCTTCCCCGCCCAGGTCCAGGCCGGCCGGGTAGGGGCCGGGGTAGGCGCCGCACACGACGGTGCCGCCGAACGCCACGGCGCGAAACGCCTGCTGCAGACCGGGCACGGTCCCTGAGTACTCGACCGCCACGTCCACGCCCGCGCCGCCGGTGGCCAGCTTGATCTCGCGGCCGGCGTCGCACGCGGTCGGATCGAGCGTCCGCGTGGCGCCGGTGCGCGCTGCCACGTCGCGGCGCAACGCAATCGGATCGACGGCGATCACCTCCGAGGCGCCGGCCAGCCGGGCCATCTGCACGACGACCAGCCCGATCGCCCCGAGGCCGAACACCGCCACCCGGTCGCCCAGGCGGACGTGGCCGTCGCGGACCGCGCCCATCGCGAACACGGCCGGGTCCAGGCACAGCGCCGACTTCCAGCCCACGCCCGGCTGCAGGCGGTAGCAGCGCTCGGCCGGCAGGACGTGCGACTCCCGGAAGGGCCCGTACGCGAAGACCCGGTCGCCGGGACGCAGGCCGGACACCGCCGTTCCCGCCTCGACCACGGTGCCTGCGAACATGTTGCCGACGCCGTACCCGGCGTCCGCGCGTGCCTGGCCCGTGAACAGCCCCAGGTCGCGGTCGTACGATCCGCGCGGATTCGCGTAGCCCTTGAAGAACGACATCTCGGTGCCGTGTTTGGCCACGGCGTGCTCGCTCGCCACGCGCACGTCCCCGCGGCCCAGCGGAGGATCCTCGTACTCCCGCCACCGCAGCGTCCCCGGCGCGACCCCGACCAGTTCCTTCGGCATGAAGCAGACCTTACAGGTTCGGAGCCCGAAACGGCATCGAGCCGTGGAAGCGCGCGATGCAGAATCGGTTACGCTCGTGCAATAGCGATGACAGTACACGATCGCCATTCAAAAACGATTACAAGATGAGGAGGCCGCGCACTCTGAAGACGGAGCTGTCCAACCGGGAGGCGCGGCGCATCGCGCTGGCGGCCCAGGGGTTCGCCGACCGGCCCCCAGCCGGCCGCGTCGACAGCCGCCACTTCGACCGCCTGTTCGACCGCGTCAAGGTGGTGCAGCTCGACTCGGTCAACGTGGCGGTGCGCACCCACTACATGCCGGCGTTCTCCCGCCTCGGGTCATACCCGCGGGAGCGCTTCGACGCCTACGCCTACGGCCGGCGGCGGCTGTTCGAGGCGTGGGGGCACGTGGCCTCACTGCTGCCGGTCGAGCATCACCCGTTGCTGCGCCACCGCATGGAGGACGCGCAGTCCCGCTCGATCCGCTCGTTCGGCCACGAGCGGCGCTCGTACGTGGAGGCGATCCGCCGGGAGGTGGCCGAGCGGGGACCGCTCGCGGTTTCGGACCTGCGCGATCAGGGCCGCGGTCGTAGCGGACCGTGGTGGGGGAGGAGCGACGGCAAGCTCGCACTGGAGTGGCTGTTCGCCACCGGCCGGCTGGCGACCTCCCGGCGCGGCAACTTCACGCGGGTCTACGACCTGGCCGAGCGGGTGATCCCGCCCGAGGTGCTGTCCGCGCCGGCGCCCGCGGCGCGTGACGCGCAACGGGAGCTGCTGCGCCTGGCCGCCCGCGCGCACGGCATCGGCGACGCGGGCGACCTGGCCGACTACTACCGCATCCGCGTGCCGCAGGCGCGGCCGCTCCTGCGGGAGCTGGTGGAGGAGGGAGAGTTGCTGGAGGCGAGCGTCGAAGGCTGGAGCCGGCCCGCCTATCTGCACCGCGACGCCCGCATGCCCCGCCGGATCGGGGCGAGCGCGCTGCTCAGCCCGTTCGACTCGCTGATCTGGCGCCGGGAGCGCACCGAGCGCCTGTTCGGCTTCCGCTACCGCATCGAGATCTACGTCCCCGAGCCGGAGCGGCAGTACGGCTACTACGTGTTCCCGTTCCTGACCGGCGACACGCTGGCGGCGCGCGTGGACCTCAAGGCGGACCGGCCGCGCGGGGCGCTGCTGGTCCACGGCGCGTACCTGGAGGAGGGCTGTGATCCTGAGGCAGCGTCGGCCGAACTGGCCGTCCATTTGGCTTCGATGGCGGCATGGTTGGAACTGGGCGAGGTGAATATAGGCAGGCGTGGCAACTTGGCGGCGCGGCTGCGCCGCACAGTCGAGTAACGCGTTGCTCAATCACGCGCAGCACGCCGGACAGTGAACAGCACCGCCGCCACCTCGCGCAGCGCGGACTCCGATGCGTGCTCCCCGAAGCCGTCCAGGACCTTCTTGGCTGCATCAAGGTCGCCGCGCGCGGCGTGCGATCGGATCAGTTCCGCTGCAAGTGCCTCCGAGGCTTGGTTGGACTCCCAGGAGGACTCGAGCAGGCTGTGCGCCGCGTCTGCCTCCCCGAGCGCGCGCAGCTCCGCTGCGTCCCGTATCGCGGTCAGGGCCGCGTACTCCGCATGCGCCGGCAGCGTGGCCCGGAAGTACGTCCGGTGCTCGTCGAAGTCGTAGCGCGGTGCCGGGGAGCCGTTGGCCGCCATCGCCGCAGCTACCTTCCGTAGCCCGGTCAGGCGCGCCTCGGCGAGCCCCAGCTCCTTGAGAAACTCGCCGATGCGCCGGTTGCGTGCCGGCACCGTCGGAAAGGAGGATCGCAACGAGAAGTGCTCCGGCTCCAGTCCGGGAACCGGCCCCGGATAGCTGATGATCTCGACGCGGTCCGGGTACAGATACACCTTGGTCGGTTCCGGGTCCTCGGGTTCATAGCCGCGGTGGTACAGCGCGTTTACCAGGGTCTCGCGCAGAGCCACCTCGGGGTACGCGCGCCAACGGCGCGTTTCGATCCGTTCCGGCTCCTTCCGAAGATGGACCGGCGCGTGCCCGTACAGGTACTGGAGGCAGTTGCGTACCTGCTGTGTCAGCCCGCCGCGAAATGCTCTCTCTTCCAGCACGTCGCCGGTACCGCCGGCGGCGAACAGAGCGCAATCGATCCAGGCGCCGCGAAACCAGCGGGTCGGCTCGTCGGCGAAGAACAGCAACCCGCCGTTGCGCGGCACGTCGTGATCGTTGACCCGCGTGGTGATGCCCATGCGGCGGTAGATCTCCACTGCGTCGGGCTCGCCGGCAAGCCCGCTGCCGATCTCGTGCAGATGCTCCCGCACCGCCATCTCGTGCAGGTCGGTCAGGCCGGCGTCCAGCGACCGGCGGTCGTCCCACGGCACGCGGGCGGTCAGCCCGATCAGCTCCCGGAGCAGTCCCCCGCGTTGCTCCGCGGCGACGGTTTCCGCGCCAAGGCGCACCCAATACCTGAGCGCACCGCGCCCGGCGTCCGGCGCGCGGTGCGGCCGGACCTGACTCGCCGGCGCCCACACGACGAGGACGTGCCGGCCGCTCACGACCTCGGGTGAGAGCAGCGGCTGGTACGGGGGATCGAGCCGGTTGCAGTTGCCGCGCAGCCACCTCTGCGCTTCCGCGATCTCGACCGGGGCAAGTCCGGCCGGCGGCAGGCTGGCGCGCCCGTCCCGCTCGGCGACTCCGATGACGACGTAACCGCCGTTCAGGTTGTGGTAGTCGTTGGCGAACGCGCAGATCGTCTTGAGCACCTGCGGTCCGGTCGTCTCGGCATCCCAGGCTGCCTTGAACTCCGCGCGCACGGACTCGACGCCGCGTCCGTGCAGCAGGTTGTCGAGGTTGATCGGAAGCGTCGCGCTCACTGACGTCGCCGCGATTCGAGCGCTACGATCGGTCTCCGAAGTAGGCCAAGGCCTGCTCGAAGGCGGCGATGCCGATCTTCGAACCGATGATGCGGCCCGGCAGGTCGTCCACCCAGGGGTGGATGCCGCCATAGAGGCGGGAGATGCCGGCCTCGTCGGAGGCGTCGTAGTAGGTCGCCCACTGCAGGGTGAGCGTCTCGGTCGGCCCGGACTCGAACACCAGGAAGTCGTGCTGTGGCGCCACGAATTCGCCCAGGCCGCCGGGGAAGAACTCGCTGCCGGTGAACAGTGCCATCACCTCGGCGGCGGCGCGGCTGAAGGTGCTGTGCCCGGAGACGTAGCCGGCGAACGGCGGCGTGACGAAGGTGTCGCGCTGGTAGGGGACCCAGTCGGCGGCCAGGACCCAGTCCACGCCGCTGTACTGGGTCTCCGGGTCCTCGGGAATGCCCAGCCAGCCGTAGATCGTGACCGAGCCGACGTGCTCGGCAAGGTGGGCGTGCCGCTCGCCGGCCGCGGCCGACTCCTCGGTGACCACCTCGACCAGCCCCGGGTGCAGCGGCAGGCCGTGCTCGTGAAAGGAGGGCAGATCGGGGTCGGAGGACTGGCCGAGCCCGGCCATGTAGCGGATGGCCGTGATCGGCCGCACGTAGTCGTAGTGGCCCTTGAGGCCCCAGGCGCAGATCGCCGCGTCGTGCGTGGCGCCGTTCAGGGCCAGGTACAGCTTGAGGTCCCACTCCAGCGGGCCGAGCTCCCGGCCCTCGCCGCCCAGGCGGCGCTCCAGCAGCGGGTGGTCGGTGACGTAGTTGGCCAGCGTGTTCCAGTGCCCGGGCGGCGTCTCCGAGTCGGGGCCGTCGGCCCAGAACTCGGCGATGACCCGCGCCCAGTCGCCGCGCTTGACGACGTTGGGGGCGTACGGCTCGCCGGTGACCGGATTCAGTGGGTGGCCACGACCGTCGTTGGCGCCCAGGCTGTTGTTGCCGAACGCGCCGGGCGAGATGTCCATCAGCACGCCGTCGTCCGGGGTGAGCGTGGCGCTGTAGTGCGCGACCTGGGCGAAGGCCATCTGGTACTCCAGGGTGCCGTGGTCTCCCAGGTAGGGCGGCGGGCCCGGGTCGAGGTAGACGCCCTCGTCGGCCATGCCGTCGTCGGCCAGCGCGAACGGGGTGACCGCCCCCCAGTGGGAGCCGATGAAGCGCTGCACGCCGCCGGCCTGCTGGCGGCCGGCCTGGTCGATGAACATGCGCAGGGCCAGCGGCTGCCAGCGGTTGGGGTCGTGCACGACACCGGATCCGGAGTTCGCCACCACCATCGGCCGGTTGGCGGGGCGGTACTCCCATTCGAAGGCGTAGGAGCCCAGCTCGTCGGCGCCGTCGTCGTAGCCCAGGTCGACGATGTAGTTGCCGATGCGGTTGCCGAGCGCCGCCGGGCTCTCCCCTTCCCGGCTGCTGTAGTCGGGGTCGTAGCCGAGCTCCTTCATCAGGTTGTCAAAGCTGGTCAGCGACTCATAGGCGCCGGGAGAGTCGCGGTACCGGTTGTACAGAACGCGGTAGGCGGCGTAGCTGATCGCCTCGTGGCGGGCGGCGGCGACGTCGTCGGCCGTGGCGCGCTCGTCGGTCAGGACCTGTCGCGCTGTGTCGTCGTAAGCGGCCCAGGCGTCCCACATGGCGACGGTGACGTGGTAGAGGTTGCGGGCGTGCACGGGCGGACGCGCGAAGTCGTTGCGGATCGCGTGCAACATCACCTCGTTCCAGCGGCGTGCCACCGAGTGCTCGGGCTCGGCCACCGCGATGGCGGCGGTCAGGGCGAGGACGGCGCCGATCGCGAGAAGCCGGCCACATCGGCCCGTGTGAGCGAACATGACCCGGCCGATTATAGGTCCGCCGCTTCCCGGCGGCTACCGGCCGGCGGGAAGCGGCTTGCCGTTTCCGGCGCCGCGACTACCCGTATCCGGCACGGAGCGCATCGGGACGATGCGCTCCGTGCCCAAAGGGGCTGGGCCGTGAGCGGCGCCAGCGGCGCCGCTCACGGGGCTAGTTGCCGGAGAAGCGGTCGTAGGCGGTCTGGTAGATCGCCATCGCCTCCGGCAGGCCGAGGCGGTCGAGCTGCTTCAGGTAGTCGTCCCACTCGGCGTCGGCGGTGCCTTCGACGATCCAGCGGGCGATCGTGGACTTCACGTAGTCGCCGATCTCCGTCTCCTGGATCGACAGTTCCTCCTGCTCCTCGTCGGTGAAGGTGATGTAGGCGTAGTGCCGGTCCTGGGGCCAGAGGTAGGGAGCGAACACGTTGTTGACGTAGTCGTCGCGCGCCCCCTGCTCGCCGGTCCAGCGCACGTTGTCCGAGGCCCTCTTCGAGATGTAGGACGGGAAGTGGTTGTGCGGGCCGTGCATGTACCACTCGGTGCCGCGCCCCACCACCGTGCGGGAGCCGTCGGAGTTCTGCTCGATCATCGGACCACCGTAGGAAGCCTGGATGCTGAAGTCATCGTCCGCCCAGGCGTCGATGAAACGCACCATCACCTCCGGCAGCTCGAACTTGGTGAAGATCGTCATCGCGTTCTTCTGCAGGCGCACCGGCTGCGAGCGGAAGCGCTGCGTCCCGTCGGGGCCGGCCACGGGCGGCAGCGGGTCGTACCACTCCTCGACCGGAGACACGATGAAGTAGGAGCCCCACATACCCGTGATCGGCGGCACCGAGCGCGACTTCGCGAGGTAGTCGTCCCAGGCGTCGGTGAACACCTCTTCCGGAATCAGGTCCTCGATGAACAGGCGGTGCATGTAGTTGACCACGTCCTTGAGCTTGGGATCCGCGGCGCCGAACTCCACCACGCCGTCGTTGACCGACAGGTAGCGCTGCGCGCCAGAGCCCTGGCCCTTCATCCACAGGCCGAAGGCGTTGTAGATCTCGAACTCGCCGCCGACCCACTGGTGGAAGCGGAAGTACCAGGGGATGCCGTCCTTGGGCAGCGTGCTCGAGTCGATGCCGGAGCGGAACGCCTTCAGCGTCTCGTACAGCTCCTCGGTGGTCTGCGGCATCGGGAGCCCCATCGTGTTCAGCCAGTCGACGTTGATCGCCTGGATGTCGCGGATGCCGAAGTCGTTGAGGATCTCGCGGTAGTAGGGAAGGCTGTAGAACTTGCCGTCCGGCATGGTGATGGCGTTGCGGATCACCGGCCGTTCCTCGAATCCCTTCTGCCAGTTCGGGGCGTACTGCTCGACCAGGTCGTTCAGCGGCCACACGTCGCCGGCCTGGGCGGCGTCCCACAGCAGCCGGTCCTGCACCCCGGCCACGAAGATCACGTCGGGAAACTCGCGGCTGGCGAACAGCAGGTTGGTCTTCTCCCGGACCTGCGCCTGCGGCACCTCTTCGAAGACGATGTCGACGTTGGTGCGCTCCTGCATCTCGACCAGCAGGGTCTGCTCGTCGAACGCCGAGGTCACGTGGCCGGGGCGCTGGATCAGCGCGTGCACGGTCACCGTCTCGTCGACGATCGGGTAGCCGCCCTCGTTGAAGCCGACGGCCTCAAGCCGTCCCTCCGCGGAAGCGGTCTCTTCGGCGCCTTCGGCCCACGCGGCCCCGGCACCGATCACGATGGCTGCCGCCACGGCAGCCCAGCGTTTGTTCAACATGAACAACTCCTTGGGAAAGTGGTTTCTCTTCGCCGGCGCATGCCGGCGTGCACTGTTTCCTCGCGTTCCCCGTCCCCCATCAGCCCTTGATCGCGCCGATCATCACGCCGCGCACGTAGTGCTTCTGCACGAAGGGATAGAGCAACAGGACCGGGACGCTGGCGACGATAATCATCCCGTACTTGATCGACTCGGCCAGCATCATCGCCGCCATCGCGTTCTCGTCGTCGATCTCCAGTTCCTCGGTAAACGTGTTCTGGATCAATATATCACGCAGGATCAACTGCAACGGGAAGCGCTCGCGCTCGCGCAGGTAGATCAGTCCGTGGAAGAACCCGTTCCAGTGGCCGACCGCGTAGAACACCATCAGCACGGCGACGATCGCCCCCGACAGCGGCAGCACCACGGAGCGGAAGAAGCGCAGGTCGCTGCAGCCGTCGATCACCGCGGCGTCCAGCAGTTCCTGCGGGATGGTGTTCATGAAGAAGGTGCGGGCGATGATGATGTTGAACACCGAGACCGTCAGGTGCAGGGCGCTGCCGCCGGCCGGCAGGATCATGATCCAGAACGAGTTGTAGAGGCCGAGGTTGCGGATCAGCAGGAAGGTGGGGATCAGGCCGCCGGAGAAGAACATGGTGAAGGTGAGGTAGATCATGAACGCGTTGCGGCCCCACAGGTCGCGGCGCGACAGGGCGTAGGCTGCGGTCAGCGTCAGGGCCAGGTTGAGCGCCGTCCCCACGGTCGCGTAGACCAGGCTGTTGCGGTAGCCGCGCAGCAGCGCCTCGTGCTGGATGATGCGCGCGTAGCCGTCCAGGGTGATGCCGCGCGGGAACAGCCACACCTCGCCCCGGTTGACCATGAACGGGTCGCTGATGGAGGCGACGACGACGAAGAACAGCGGGTAGGCGACCGCCAGCAGCACCAGCGACAGCAGGGCGTAGACGACGCCGTTGAGGATACGATCCTGACGCCCCAGCGCGATCATCCGCTTCCGCCCCGGCCTACCAGAGCCCCGATTGGCCCAGAAGCTTGGCGACACGGTTGACCGAGATCAGCAGCGCGAAGTTGATCACCGTTCTGAACAGGTCCACCGCGGCGGAGAAGCTGTAGCGTGCGTCGAGCAGCCCCACCTTGTAGACGAAAGTGGGGATGATCTCGGACACTTCCAGGTTCAGCGCGTTCTGCATCAGGAACGCCTTCTCGAAGCCGACGCTCATGATCTGGCCCACGTTGAGGATGAGCAGGATGACGATGGTCGGCAGGATGCCGGGGATGTCGATGTGCCACACCCGCTGCCAGAGGCTGGCGCCGTCCACGACCGCCGCCTCGTGCTGCTCCGGATCGATGCTGCTGAGCGCCGCCAGGTAGATGATGGTGCCCCAGCCGGCGTTCTGCCACACGCCGGAGAACACGTACAACGTGCGGAACCACTCCCGCCGGCCCAGGAAGAACACCCGCTCCCCGCCGAGCGTGTCAAGCAGATGGTTGGCCAGCCCGAAGTTCTTGGAGAGGAAGACGCCCAGCATGCCGACGATCACCACGGTGGAGATGAAGTGAGGGGCGTAGGTGACCATCTGCACCGTGCGCTTGAAGCGGTGCCCCGTGACCATGTTCATCATCAGCGCCAGGACGATCGGGATCGGGAACCCGACCAGCAGCTCGTAGCCGGAGAGCAGGGCCGTGTTCCTGATCAGCCGCCAGAAACTCGGCGACTCGAAGAAGCGGATGAAGTGGCGCAGGCCGATCCAGTCGCTGCCCAGCACGCCCAGGTGGGGCTTGAAGTTCTTGAACGCGATGGTGACCCCGTACATCGGCACGTACTGGAACAGGAACACCAGTAGCACCGTGGGCAGCAGCAGCAGGTAGAGCTGCCACGACCGTGCCAATCGAGCGGCGGGTGGCAGGCGTCGCGCGCTCGCGCGAATCGCCGGGGCTGTGCTCACGGAGGTGGCATGATCGGCGGCCCGGCCGGAGCCGTCAACGCAACAGGTGCCGGAATCCGGTCAGGCGGTTGAACAGGATGCGGTTGGAGTCGTGAAAGTTGCGCGCGCCGCGATAGGCGGTGCGCACCACGTAGATCAGGTCGTCGCCGTCGAACCGCCAATCCACGTACTGGAAGCCGGTGAGGCGCAGCGAGTCCTCGGGCCGCAGGCCGCTCTCGTCGTCCATGAGCCGCTTCACCGTCCGCCACCGCACCAGGTCGTCGGAGGCGCACAGCCACACCTCGTTGCGCTGCCGCGGATGCTTGTTGAGACCCTCGCCCGGCGGTTGCGTCGCCTGCCAGGTGGCGATCAGCCAGTCCGGGTCCGTGACCGCGTTGGCCAGGGTCAGGTACGTGCCGGTCACCGGGTCGCGGCGCAGCGTGAACTTGGCCTTGGCTCCGGGGAAGGAGACGAAGCCGCCCGGCCCGGTGGGTTCCGCCGGGTCGGGATTGGCGCCGGGATCGAAGCTCACACGCTCGCCCTCGCCGTCGATCCGCACCATCGCGGCGGTGTCCTGCGCCAGCGGGCGCGTCTCGAAGGTCAGCACGTCCCAGAGCTGTCCGTCGGGCGCGGCGACCACGTTGCCCTCGCGCCAGCCCGGCTGGGTGACCGCCCTCCAGGCCTCGGGCGTCCATGACGGGGTGAACGGCAGCTTGTTGGTCATCCGCCAACTGGCGGCGTCCAGCAGGTCGGCGTCGACCGGCGCGGAGATGACGCAGGCGCGGAAGCCGGTGCCCCACACGCAGGGATCGCAGTCCTCGAACGCCTTGTAGATGCGGCCGTCGTGCTCCAGGACGGCCACCGGGGCGCAGTGGTAGTTGGGAGCTGCCTTGAACGGGCCGCCGGGGAAGAGCAGCCCGCTGCCGGCGTCCTTGGGATGGGTCCAGCGGAAGCCGCCGTCGTCGCTGCGGCGGATGACGATGGAGCCGTACTGCTGGGAGGTCCCGAGCAGGTAGACGGCGCCGCCGTGCACGAACAGGGTGCTCCAGTAGGCGTTCATCACGTGGGTGACGTTGCTCCAGGTGGCGCCGTCGTCCTCGGACCGGTAGACGCTGGTCAGGCTCTCCTCGTCCTCGTGATTGCGCGGGCAGCCGGGGCCGAAGTGGTCGTGGGTGACCAGCAGGGCGCCGTCGGGCAACCGGACGATGCTCGGGCTCCCCAGGAAGGTGACGCTCCGCTCCGGCTGGTACTTGATCTGGACGGGTTTCATGCCGGCGGCACTATAGCGCGTCCGATCGTTGGCGGGCACCGACTTCGGTGCGGAAGCGCTATCAGGCGTCGGGCACTTCCGCTGCAGGTCGATCGGGGCCGTCACTCATCGTGGGATGTAGCTGAACGATCCTTTCGTGATCCAGCGGCGTTGGGCGGGAACTTGGACGATGCGGTCCTCTTCGAGGACGTAGGCGCTCAGCGCGTTGCCGAACACGCAGCCCGAGTCGAGGGCGATCAGGCCGGGCCGGACGCCGTTCCCGGCCTCCGGGAAGTGCTTGATCAGCAGGCCCTGCGGCGCGTCGTGGCCGATAATGATCGGCCTGCCGGGGACGCGGTAGCGTTCGTCCAAGTGCTCGTGCCAGCGCGGGCCGGTGATGCCGCCGTCGGGAGGCCAAGTGCGGATGGTCAGGAACTGGTCGCGCGAGGTGCCGGCCACCCCCCGCTCCGGGTCGATGCCGGCGTGGACGAGCAGGAACTCCCGCTCCTCGATGAAGAGCGGCAACGCCGCCAGCCACGCGATCAGCTCTTCGCCCTGCGGGGCCAGCACGCGCAGGGTTTCGGTGCGGTCGCCGTGGGCCGGCTTGGGATCGCCGCCGGCGGCGAGGGTGCGGAGCTGGGCGAGCAGCGCGTCGTCATGGTTGCCCATCACCATCTCCGCGCTGCTGCCGCGGATGCGCCGCCAGACACCGAGCGGGTCGGGCCCCCGCGTGAAGGCGTCCCCGGTCAGGAGCAGCCGGTCCCGGCCGGGGACGTACTCGACCTTGGCCAGCAGCGCGTCGAGCTCCGCGCAGCAGCCGTGCACGTCGCCCACGAATATCGTCCGCCCGTCGCGTCGCATCGGTCCGTTGTCGCGTGGTAGCTGTCGGCCGCGCTACATCTCCGCACGCAGCATCTCGGCCGCGCGCGTCATGTTGCCGAGCTTCTGGTAGATCTCGTCGAGCGGGATGTCGAAGTAGGTGCCGGGCGAGAACCCGCAGTCGGGATGCAGCGCCGTGCGCTCCGGGCCGACGATCTTGGCCGTCTCCCGCGCTCGGGCGGCGATCTCCTCCGGGGTGTCCACCTCGAAGGTCTTCGATGCCACGCAGCCGCAGCCCACGTCCATGCTTTCGGGCAGGCCGCGCAGCAACTCGCGGTCGTAGTCGTCGAACTGCAGCATCTCGAACATCGGCATGTCGATGTGCAGGCGCTCGAAGCCCGGCAGCATCGTGTCGTAGCGCGGCACCTGGTCCGGCCCGATGTGGCGCTTTCCGCACAGGTGCAGGGAGGTGTAGATGCCGTCGATGCCGTCGACCACGCGGTTGAGGGTGTCCACGGAGTCGAACAGCGCGTCGCGGTACGCCTGTGACTCGGGCTCCTCGGCGTGCACGCCGCCGATGCCGGTGTCGTCGAACTGCACGTAGCGGACGCCGGCGTCGCGCAGCAGCTCCACCTCCCGCCTGAGGATCGGCACCATGACCTCGATGAACTCGCGCTCGGAGTAGTGCTCGGGCGACTTGACCGGGTCCCACAGGAAGCCGGCGGTCAGGTGCGGCGTGGGCAGCGCCACCCGCACCGCCTTGCTGGTGTGGCCGCGGAGCTTGGTCGCCTCCTCCGCGAACAGCCCCTCGCGGGTCGGGGCGACCGGGCCGATGACCGCGTAGCCGACGCGCGCGTCGTGACGGAACGAGTCGAGCGGCACCTTGAACTGCTCGACGCCGGTGAGCATCTCGGCGATCACGCCCACGTAGGACTTGCGCCGCCACTCGCCGTCGGAGATGACGTCGACGCCGGCGGCTTCCTGCAGCGCGGCGACGTAGGGGATGGATCGGTCCATCAGGTCGAGCAGGTCGCCCTCGTCGGTGCCCTCGACGAGGTGGCGGTCGACCCGCTCGCGAAAGAACTTCGGCCGCGGCATGGAGCCGACCACGGTGGTCAGGAACGGTTTGTCGAGCATGGTGGGCCAGTGTAAACGCTTGCAGCCGCCGGCGCAGCGCTACCGGTACTCGGGCGGCATGGCGGAGCCGTGCCGATGCCACGGCCGGGAGTCGAGCCGGATCGCGATCATGGCGCGGATGCGCGGCCGGTCGCTGTCGATGAGAATCTGCATCGGCCGCAGGTCGCCTCCCAGGTCACGCACCAGCCGGGCGGCCTGCAGGTAGTCGCTCGGCTCGGCGGCGTACTTGAGCGCCAAGTAGCGCCGGGCCGGCCGGCCGGAGGCGAACGCGGCGTGGAACAGCGAGTGGTCGAAGATGGAGCAGGTCGCCCGGTTCGGTTTCGACCACGTGGCACGGGACGTCGGCGCCCCGCTCGCCGAAGTAGCGCGGCTCCTTCGGCTTGCGGCTGGCGTAGAACGGCAGCAACGAGTCGTGCAGCGGCGAGCGGTGCGAGCCCGGGATCACGCGCAGCGCCCCGTTCTCGAGGCTCATCGGATCCAGGTACAGCAGCATCTTGACCCGCGGGTAGGTCAGCTCGTCGCGGCCGGGGCGGTCGGCATGCCAGAAGAGGCCGTCGCGCAGGTCGGCGAAGCCCCTGTTGCCTTCGGAGCTGGCCCACACGACCCGCTCGCCGAGCAGGTCGGTCGCCACGCCGTGGATCCGGTTGTCGTCGATCAACCACAGCAGGTCCGGGCTCCGCTCGACGAAGTTCGGGAACGTCTGGTATTGCGTGCTGTCGGTCCCCGCGTCGAGCTCGCCTGACCAGAGGCGCTCGGAGGCCGCGATGATGCGATCCATTTCCTCGCGGGAGAACAGCTTGCGAAGCACGATGAAGCCGAAGGCATCGAAGTAGGCGCGTTGATCGGCATTCATCATGGCAACTGTCAGGTTACCCGGAGCCGCCCGAATTGGACCACGGCGCTCTCCGGCCGCCTGGCTGATTGAACGTTCAACTTGCAATGTGCCATGGGCATGGACCGTGCACGATGATTGAAGACGAGGTTGGCGCTCAATGGAGATAACCCATGTCCTGTTCGATCTCGACGACACGCTGGTCGCCGAGGAGTCTTCGGCGGAGGCGGCGTTCCTGGCGACCTGCGAGCATGCCCGCGAACGCTACGGCGTCGATCCGCACGCGCTCTATCGGACCGTGCGGGAGCGGGCTCGCGAGGCGTGGTTTGCGGCACCGACGAACGCCTATTGCCAAGCCATCGGCCTCTCCTCCTGGGAAGGACTCTGGGCCCGGTTTACCGGGGATGATCCGAACCTGGAGGCGCTCCGGCGATGGGCACCCGCTTACCGGCGCGAGGCATGGACGCGTGCCCTCCAAGACCTCGGCGTACGCGACGCGGCGTTCGCCGAACGCCTGGCAGCCATCTTCCCGGCCGAACGGCGGGCGCGCCACGTCGTGTTCCCCGATGTCGAGGACGCGCTGGCGGCGCTGCACGGAACCTGGCGGCTGGCCGTCCTCACCAACGGGACCCCCGGCCTCCGGCGCGAGAAGATCGCGGGCTCGGGTCTGGCGCGCTACTTCGACGCCATCACGGTCGCCGGCGAGGTGGGGGTAGGCAAGCCGGATGTCCGCGCGTTCGCCGCTGCCCTGGAAACGGCCGGCGCGGCCGCGGGCGGGACGGCCATGGTCGGCGATAACCTGCATCGCGACGTCCAGGGCGCTCAGCAGGCCGGCATGCGAGCGTTCTGGCTGAACCGTTCCGGCCGGGAGCGCGAGCTGGACGTGCTGCCCGATGCCGAGATGACCAGCCTGAGCGAGCTGCCGGCACTGCTCCGGCGGGGTTGATCGGCGACGCCTCCGACTTCGACGTCGAAGCAGGTTTGGCGGCCGCTGGACGGTAACCCGCTAAGCCCCCTCGGCGCTGGTCGCGGCGGCGACGACGCGCCATACGCCGCGTGCGTTGGCAGTCGTGCCGTCGCAGCCCTCGTACACCATTCCGTGGTGGGGTGGCTCGCGCGCGTCGGCGGGGAGCGGGAACACGCACATCTCCGAAGACTTCGCGCGGTCCCACGTCCCGCCCGGCGACAGCACCGGCTCTGCGTCCCGCTCCCATGTGAGCCCGTCGTCGGACAGGGCGGTCACCAGGTGCTGCCCGCCGCCCTGCATCGCCGGCCGGTCGCTCACGCTGGCGACCAGGTACATCCGGTACCGGCCGTCCGGGAGTGCGACCAGGTCCGGCGCGAAGGTGCTCGGATCTCCGGGAAATCGCGGCCCCGGCTCCAGTTCGAACGTCATCCCGTCCGATGAGATCGCGCTGACGATGCCGACGCCGCGCTGCGTCACGTACATGCGCAGGCGCCCGTCGCCCAGAAAGAGGACGCGCGGCGCCATGATGTTGCTGCCCGACACCAGCAGCCGGTCGCCCGGCTCCGGCTCCCATTCGAGTCCGTCGTCGCTGACCGCGCTGCGGATCGAGTTCTGCACGTCCTGCGATCCGGGGCAGCACTCGTAGTACATGCGCAGCCGGCCGCTGCCATCTGCCGCCGGACTGACGTCGCTCGACACGACCCGGAAGTCGCCCGCGCCGCCTTCGGCCGCCGACAGGCGGACGCCCGGCTCCGGATTCCAGGTCACCCCGTCGGCCGAGCGAGCGCTCAGGATGCGGGTGGTCGCGTTGCCATAGTCGTTGGCGCCGGTGGGATTGCCCGTACGCGGGAGAATCTGGGTGTAGTACATCCGGTAGGTCCCGTCGGCCAGCCGCACCACCCGCGGGCTGACCGACCCGCACAGGCCGGACCGTGCCGCCTGCCGCGGCCAGCGGGCGTCGGGAGCGGGATGGAGATCGTCGTCGGGCGGCGCGTCGATCGCAGGTTCCGGGCTCTTCCGCCACGTCGTGCCGGGGTCGCGCTCGGCGGCGTGCACCGCTGGAGCGGGCTCCATGCACCGTGTCAGGTCGATCATGCTTCATACTCCTTCTGCGTCCGGACCATGGATGATGTCGAGCTGTCGGGATCTGCACCGGAGTGAGTCGGTGCGCCGCCGCCTCCACGTCGTGGTTCACGATGGCGGCTGCATCGTAGATTGAAATCCGACCGGACGACAGGAGAGTCAACCATGCCGCAACTGAGGAGCGTCAAGATCGAGGGCTTCCGTTCCATCAAGGAGATGGATCTGGAACTCCGGCCGATCAACGTCTGCATTGGAGCCAACGGAGCGGGAAAGAGCAATCTGATCGCGTTCTTCAAGATGATAAACGAACTCATGGGCGGGCGCCTGCAGCAATACATAGCAACAACGGGGAGGGCCACGGGCAATCTGTATTTCGGACCCAGGCTAACGCCGCAGTTCGAAGCTCAGATGGAGTTCGAGGCTGACAATGGAACCGATGTCTATCGGATCCGCATGTTCCACGCCGCCGGGGACTCCCTGATCTTCGCTGAAGAGGTAATATCGTTCCATCAGACAGGGTACATGACACCCAAGGAGATAGCACTCGGGGCGGGGCATCAGGAAGGGAAGATAATCGAGGCAGAAGATCCGGTGGCAAGAACGGTTCGCTACTTCCTGAATCACTGCCGTGTGTACCACTTCCACGATACGTCACAGACTGCACGTATTCGTCAATACTGTTATGTCGAGGACAATCGATGGCTCATGCCCGACGCCGCGAATCTTGCGGCCGTACTCTACCGGCTGAAGTCCGATCATGAGGTGGTCTATCGCCGAATCGTAAGAAACGTGACACAGGTGGCACCATTCTTCGTAGACTTCGATCTGGAACCTGCCGGACAAAACAGAACGGACATTATTCTCAACTGGCGCCACCGGGATTCCGATCTGGTGTTCGGCCCTCATCAATTGTCGGATGGCACCCTGCGCGCGATCTGCCTGATCGCGCTCTTGCAGCAACCGCAGGACGATCTGCCATTCGTGATCGTGGTCGACGAACCCGAGCTTGGCTTGCACCCACACGCCCTGGGGTTGATTGCTTCGCTGTTTCAGGCCGTGAGCGAATATGCTCAAGTGCTCATCAGCACCCAGTCCAGCACGTTTGTTGATGCCTTCGAACTTGAGGACATCGTAGTCGTCGAACGACAGGACGAAGCGACGACATTCGCGCGACCGGACGCAGACAAGCTCCGCGATTGGTTGGAGGACTATTCGCTTGGGGAGATATGGGAGAAGAACGTCATTGGTGGCGGACCGCACTGATGGCGAGGCTTCACATGTTCGTCGAAGGCACTACGGAGCAGGTCTTTGCTGACACCGTGCTGAAGCCTCACTTGGCCAATCACAGTGTCTATCGTAAGCGTCCGCTGAACCCCACCTTACGAAGGCTGAAATAGCGAGACATCGTCCCTGTCAGGAGGGACGAAGTGAACGAGAGGCGCGGACGCGAGTATTGGAGCGAGCAGGTCGCGCAGTGGCGGCGCAGCGGTCTGACGAAGAGGGCGTACAGCGAGCGGCACGGCCTGCCGTATTGGTCGCTGTGCCGCTGGGCGGGCAAGTTGTCGCAGCCGCAACTGCCGCGGGGTGAGCAGTTGGTGGAACTGGGGCCGATCGCCGGCATCGACGGTGGCGCCGAGCAGCGAGCGGCCATGGAGTTGGTGGTCGGCGATCGGTACGTGCTGAGGCTGTGGCGGTCGGTGCGCGCCGAGCATCTGCACGAGGTGCTCGCAGCGCTGGAGGACGTGAGGTGATCCGGCTGGAGCTGGGCGGGGCGCGGATCTTCGTACGGCCCGGGGCGACCGATATGCGCAAGCAGATCAACGGGCTGGTATTGCTGGTGCAGGAGCAGATGCAGCTCAGTCCGTTCGAGGCGGCGCTGTTCGTATTCTGCAACGCACAGCGGCGGGTCCTGAAGGCGGTGTACTGGGACCGCACGGGATTCTGCCTGTGGTGCAAGCGGCTGGAGAAAGGGCGATTTCCGTGGCCGCGAACGGCGGCCGAGGCGCGCCGGGAGATCGATGTCAAGCAGCTTCGGATGCTGCTGATCGGGATCGATTTCTGGCACGAGCACGAGGAGCTTCGGTACCGAGAAATCGCCTGACAGGGGTTGACTTGCTCGGCCTATTTCGTGCTATGGTATCGACATGTCCAGCGCGATAGCGGTCGCCGAACAACGCGATGCTTTGCGCGTAGAGAACCGCCGCCTGATCCTGGAAAAGGACGAGTTGACGGCGAAGAACGGTGAGCTGGACACGAAACTGCGAGCACTGAACAAGAAGCTGGACCTCTACGAAGAACAGCTTGCCTGGTTCAAGAACAAGCTGTATGGACGCGGCAGCGAACAACTCACCGCCGCCGAGCTGCAGCAGATCCGGCTGTTCGATGAGATCGAACACGCCGCCGACAGCGCCCCCCCGGAGGACCAGGCGCCCGAGGATGAGGCGCCCCCGGATGAGGCGACCGTCGAAGTACTTGAGCGAACCCGCCGTCGCCCGCGGCGCAGACCACTGCCGCAGGCGCTGCCGCGCG
Source organism: Spirochaetia bacterium (assembly GCA_965202935.1). Classification (GTDB taxonomy): domain Bacteria; phylum Spirochaetota; class Spirochaetia; order SZUA-6; family Bin103; genus CATQHW01. Next base: position 5,052,414 of record OZ241879.1, on the reverse strand, counting down.
TGGACCGGGTCATCGACCTGCCCGAGCAGGACAAGCAGTGTGAGTGCGGCCACCGCCTGGTGCGCATCGGCGAGGACACCTCCGAGAAGCTCGACGTGATCCCGCCGCAGGTGCAGGTGATCCGCACGGTGCGGCCCAAGTATGCCTGCCATCACTGCGAGGGCTCCGGCGACGAAGAGCATCCGGCGGTGCGGATCGCGCCGCCGCCGCCGGCGCTGATCCCGAAGGGGCTGGCCTCGGAGGGGTTGCTGGCGTTCATCGCCACGGCGAAGTTCTGCGACGCGTTGCCGCTGTATCGGCAGGAGCGGCAGTTCGCGCGGCTCGGGGTCGAGCTGTCGCGGCGCACGATGTCGGACTGGATGATCGCGGTCGCCGGCGCCTGCCGGCCGTTGATGCAGGCGTTGCTCGACAAGCTGCGCAGTGGGCCGACCCTGCAGATCGACGAGACCACCGTGCAGGTGCTCAAGGAGCCCGAGCGCGCCAACACCGACACCAGCTACGTGTGGGTGGCCCGCGGCGGCCCGCCTGATGAGCCGGTGGTGGTCTATCGCTATGAGCCCAGCCGCGCCGCGCGGGTGGCCTTCCAGATCATCGGCGACTACCAGGGCTACGTGCAGACCGACGGGTACGACGGCTACACGCGCCCGTGTGCGCAGCCCGGCATCGTGCACGTGGGCTGTTGGGCGCACGTGCGGCGCGCGTTCAAGGAGGCCGCCGACGCGCTGGGCAAGGTGTCCAGCCGCGCCGGAGCGGCGCTGCAAGCGCTGGGGTTCATCGCCAAGCTGTACCGCGCCGAGTCGCAGCTCGCGAAGCACCGCAAGGAGGATCCGGCGGGGTTCGTGGCCGCGCGGCGCGCGCAGGTGCAGCCGGTGCTCGACACGTTCCACGGCTGGCTGCAGGACAAACGTGATCAGGTGCTGCCCGGCTCGGCGCTCGGCAAGGCGGTCGCCTTCGCGTTGGGCGAGTGGCCGAAGCTGATCCGCTACCTGGACCACCCGCAGCTCACGCCGGACAACAACGCCTGCGAGCAGGCGATCCGGCCGTTCGTGGTGGGCCGCAAGAACTGGCTGTTTTCGGGAAGTCCGCGCGGAGCCGCGGCGAGCGCGATCCTGTACAGCCTGATCGAGACCGCCAAGGCCAACCGGCGCGAGCCGTACTGGTATCTGCGCGAGCTGTTCGAGAAGCTGCCCCATGCGCGCACCCGCGCTGACTACCTCACACTCCTGCCCACTCCACGTCCACCGCCGCCGGATTCATAGAGACTGGTTTCACCGGTCGCTTACAGTGTACCGACCAAGGCAGCACAGTTCACCATCGGGTCATCTGCGTTGGCCCGGCGGCTCAGATCGAGGGAGCCGGCAGGGGCAACTCCCCTGGTGCGTGACTGATTGCAGGGGCAGAGTCTTACCGGCAGGATCCGATCATGGACGAGATCGCAACCACGAGACTCTCCTCGAAAGGCCAAGTCGTCATCCCGGAAGCGATCCGCAAGCGGATGGGGTTTCGGCCTGGCACGCAGTTCGTGGTGCTTGGCGAAGACGACACGGTGGTGCTCAAGCCGATCAGCGCGCCTTCGATGCGCGAATTCGATGAGATCGTTGCCCATGCTTCGCGTGCCGCGCGCGAAGCCCGACTCCGCCGGTCGGACGTCGCCGCGGCGATCCGATCCGTGCGCTCCGGGTGAGCGTCGTCGTCGACACCAACGCCGCGCCGCCGCTCCCGAGGCCAGCGTACTCCGATCCGGACGACGACAAGCTCCTCGCGGGCGCGGTCGCCGCCGGTGCCGCGTACGTCGTGATCGGCGACCGTGACCTCCTGGCGTCCTCCCCGTATCGGGAGGTGACCGTGATTCGGCCGCACGAGCTGGTCGACAGGCTCGCGCAACGGGAGCATTGAGCCGTCCCATGCAATCGACGGAAGGCGGCGGAGCGTGGCGGTCGCTGCTCTCGACGCGTGGCTTCCTCCGGCTCTCGGCCGCAGGGATCATGTCGTCACTCGGCGACCAGTTCGACCTGATCGCCTTTCCATGGCTGTTGCTCGTCATAACCGGCGATCCGCTGGCGGTGGGCGCGATCATCGCCGTCAGCAGCGTGCCCACCGTCGTGTTCATGCTCATCGGCGGGACGTTGATCGACCGCTTCGATCCACGCCGGATCATGCAGGTCAGCAACCTCGCACGCGTCGCGCTCAGCCTGGTGCTGGCGGCCCTTATCTACACGGACCTGACTCCCGTGTGGCTGATCTACGTGTTCGCCGTGCTGAAGGGCATGGCCGACGCGTTCTACTACCCGGCGCAGTCCGCGATCGTTCCCCGGATCGTCGCCACCGGGCACCTCCGCAGAGCCAACTCGCTGCTGCAGACCACTGCCGAGACCAGCGGCATCGTCGGCCCCATGCTCGCGGGCGTTCTGATCGCCTTCGACCGGGTGGCGCCGTCGGCGCCGTCGAGCACCGGAAGCATCGCGCTGGCGTTCGCGGCGGTGGCGCTGATGTTCCTGGCGGTCTTCGTGCTGGTCGCGGGCATCCGCCTGCCGACCGTGAACGGTGAGGCCCCATCGGCGGAGATGGACGCGGAACGGAAGGCCGGCGGCATGTTCGGCTCGATCATCCACGGGGTCCGTTTCGTGCGGGCCAACACGACGATGTTCAGCCTGTTCGTGCTGATCGCGGGCATCGAGCTGTTGGTGCAGGGACCGACGATCGTCGGCATGCCCGTGCTGGCCCACACCCGGCTGCCGGAGGGGTCGGTGGCGCTCGGCATCATCAGCTCCTCGTATGCGGTCGGCGCGTTGCTCGGCGCGGTGCTGGCCGGCGTGCTGCCGGCGCCCCGGCGCCGCCTCGGGACTGTGCTGATCGCCATGCTCGCGCTATGCGGTGCGCTGCTGATGCCGTTCGGCTTCATGACCGCGACCACGCCCGCAGCCGCTTTGCTGTTCTGCATCGGCGTCATGGGCGGCTACTTCAATATCCAGTTCACCTCATGGCTCCAGACGCACACCCCACCGCCGATGATGGGTCGCGTGATGAGCCTGCTGATGGTGGCGTCGATCGGCCTGTCGCCGATCTCCAACGCGGTTTCCGGCGCCCTGATCCGTATCAGCCTGGGTTGGGTGTTCCTCGTCGCCGGCGCCTCGATGGCGCTGCTGTGCGTGCTGTTCGGCCTGCAGAAGTCCATTCGCGACATGCGCGCGACCCCAGACGACGGCGAACCGGTGGATCCGTGATCGGTTACAGCAGGCATTGCGGCTCCGTTGGCCGTTACCGCTCGTCGGTGTCCCCGGCGGCCAGCTCCCGGCGGGCGCTCTTCGTGGCGTCGTGGTCGACGGCGAAGGTGTCGGGATCGAGCACCACGCCGTAATCCTCGCGCGCGGAGGCGAGCGACACCTTGTCGTTGCGGACGTCCTGCGCGACCAGCTCCGGGTCGCGCTCCAGCGGATCGCCCCAGCCGCCGCCGCCGGCCTGCCGGTGATAGAGCCGCTCGCCGGCCTCCATCGAGGTGGAGACCATGGTGATGAGCGTCTCCTCCTCGCCTGGCTCCCGGCTCAGCACGTTGATCGAGCCGGTGCCCGGCCGGCCGCCGGACAGTCCGTACGGCAGGTGGTCGCGCCGGTCGGAGCGGATCGCCAGGTGGGCGCGCCCGTCCAGCAGCCGCCACTCCCGCTCCACGGCCATCCCGCCCCGGAACCTGCCCGGCCCGCCCGAGTCGCGGACCAGGCCGTAGCGCTCGATCCGCAGGGGGTAGTTGCTCTCGGCCTCCTCGACCGGGATGTTGCTGGCGACGTTGGCCGGATTGCACAGCCCGTCGTTGGCGTCGCGGTCCGGGCGGCCGCCCCAGGTGCCGGTCATCAACTCGTAGTAGACGTAGGGCGACCGGTCGGGGTGCAGGCCGCCGAGCACGACCAGCGAGTTGCCGCCCTCGCCCGCCGCCTGGATGCGGTGCGGGACGAACTGCGCAAGCACCCCGAACATCAGGTCGGCCAGCCGAAAGCCGGTGATGCCGCGCATCGACGACGCGCCCGGCATCACCACGTTCAGCACCGTTCCCTCCGGGGCGATGACCGAGATCGGGCGGAAGATGCCGGCGGTGTTGGGCAGGTCGAGGCGCAACGCGGCGCGCACGCAGAGCGCGGCCACCGAGAAGGTGAACGAATAGGTGTTGTTGATCGCTCCCGGCACCTGCGCCGCGCTGCCGGTGAAGTCCGCGGTCAGGCTGTCGCCTTCGACTGTCAGCGCCACGTGCAGCTTCACCGGCGGGCCGCCCACCCCGTCGGAGTCCATGTAGTCGGTGAAGGTGTGCGTGCCGTCCGGCCAGCGCGCGATCTCGGCGCGCACCAGCCGCTCGGTGTAGTCGATCAGGTCGGCCGTGCAGGCGCGAAAGGACTCGGGGCCGTAGCGGCGCACCAGCTCGTGCACGGCGCGCTCGCCGGTGTGGCAGGCCGCCACTTGCGCGCGCAGGTCCCCGAGCGTCATCTCCGGCACCCGCACGTTGACCCGTATCATCGCCAGCAGCGCCTCGTCCGGCTCGCCGCGGCGGTACAGCTTCAACCACGGGATGCGCAGCCCGTCCTGGAAGATCTCGGTGTTGTCGCACGCCGAGCTGCCGGGCAGCCGCCCGCCCAGGTCGAGGTGGTGGGCGGTGGACACGGAGAACGCGATGCGCGCTCCCTCCCAGTAGATGGGCTTGATGATGAAGATGTCGGGGATGTGCATCCCGCCCTCGAAGGGGTCGTTGAGGATGAAGACGTCGCCGGGCTCCATGTCGTCGCCGTACCTGGCGAACAGCGTCTCCATCGCGAACGGCACCGAGCCCAGGTGCAGGGGGATGGTCACACCCTGCGCGATCATCTGGCCTTCGCCGTCGCAGAGCGAGGTGGAGTAGTCCAGGCAGTCGCGCACGATCGTCGAGTAGGCGGTGCGGTAGAGCGCGATCGCCATCTCGTCGGCGGCGGCCGCCAGCGCGTTCTTGACGATCTCGCGCGTGACCGGGTCTACGCCGTGATCCATTACGGGCGCGCCTCCTCATCTGTCGGCGTGCCGAATGCCTTCAGGTAGAGCCGCGTACGGTCGTTCAACACCCCGTAGAAGGCTCGAGTCTCGGCGTCGGGCGAGTCGCGCCAGAACGTGGCTGGAATCGCCGAGTCGTTCGCCAGCGGGGCACGGTGCCGGTGGCCGTAATAGATCTGCGCCGTCTTGCGGATCTCCTGCGTCGGCCGGGTGGTCGCCGTGTGCAGCACCGATACGTTGAACAGCGCACAGGTGCCCGCCGGACCATGCAGATCATGGACGCCGCCCCGTGCGAGCTGCGCCGCCTGGTCGTCCAGCACCGGATCGGCGATGGACTCGGGCGACAGCGACAGGCAGTGGGTGCCCACATTCACGTCGCGGAAGTAGACCACGAGTTGCAGGTAGTCCATGCGTAGCGGATGGTCATGCCAATGCGCCCGGTCGCGGTGCCAGTCCCGATGCAGCGTGCCATCGTACGGCCCCATGGAACGCAACCCGATCTCGCCGAAGCAGACCGGCCCACCCATCAATTCCTCTATCGACGGCAGCAGACGCGGATGCCGGATCAGTTCGTCGAACTGCGGCGAGGACACCAGAGCGTCATAATTGGCGTGCTGATGATGCCCGTAGGCGTGCCAGAAAAAGGGATGCTTCCGGCGGTCGTCGTCGAACATCGCTTCGAAGCAGGCGGTCTCATCCTGTTCCAGAACCGGTCCCAGATTGAGAAACCCGTTGGCCGCAAAGAAGTCCCGCTGCTGCGTCGTCATGACGACCTCTCAGGTTCGATGTGGACGTTGAGCCGGTCGTCGACCCGCGCGCGCATGCCCGGCGGCACGACGATCGTGGTGTCGTACTCGTCGATCAGCAGCGGGCCGCGCTCGCCGTGTCCCAGGTCCTCCCGGCGGCATACCGGCGTGTCGATGCTGCCCCACGACGGGCCGAACCAGGCGCTGCGGTCGCCCGACTCGCCCGCCACGGCGGCGCCCGGCCGCAGGCGGTCGCTGGAGTCCGGGACCTCGGCGCGACCGACCGCGCGCAGGGCGATCACCTCCACCGGATTGTCGGGATCGGAGCGGTGGCCGTACAGGCGCTCGTGCTCGTCCGCAAAGGCTTCCTGGAGCGCCGCCAGCTCGGCCGGCCCCCACGAACCGGAGGCCAGCGGCACGTTGATCTCCGAGGTCTGGCCGCGGAAGCGCACGTCCGCGGTATAGCGCACGGCGAGCTCGTCCGCGGCGTGCCCCTCCTCGGCAAACGTGTCCAGCACGTCGGCGCGCAACTCGGCGCGAACGGCTTCCAGCGCCTCCGCCGACAGGTCCTGCCGCGACAACTGGCAGCTTCGGACGGCGTGGTGCTCGATGCCGGAGAACAGCAGGCCCATGGCGCTGAACAGGCCGGGCAGCGGCGGGACCACCACGCGGCTGATCGCCAGCTCGCCGGCGAGTCCCGCGGCATGGATGGGGCCGGCGCCGCCGAAGGCCACCAGCGTGAACTCGCGCGGGTCGCGGCCGCGCTCGGTGGACACCTGGCGCAGCGCGCGCATGGTGGTGGCATTGGCGATCTGGTGGATCCCGAACGCGGCGGCCGGCAGGTCCAGGCCGAGGGGGCCGGCGATGCGGTCGGCCACGCTGCGCCGGGCGAGCTCGGCTTCGACCACGACGTCGCCGTCCGCCAGGGGACCGGGGCGGATGTAGCCCAGCACGACGTTGGCGTCGGTGAGCGTGGGCTCCTCGCCGCCGCGGCGGTAGCAGGCGGGCCCGGGCCGCGCTCCGGCCGAGCGCGGGCCCACGCGCAGGCCGCCGGCCGTGTCCACGTAGGCCACGCTGCCGCCGCCGGCGCCGACCTCGGCGATGTCGATGGTCGGGGCGCGGATCAGCTCGCCGCCGCCTCCCACCAGGCGGCTGCCCGAGGAGAGCGAGGCGCCCACCTCGTATTCGGCGGAATAGCTCACGCGCCCGGCCTCGACCAGCGACGCCTTGGCGGTGGTGCCGCCCATGTCCAGGGTGACGATGTTGTCCACCCCGAGTCTTCCGGCGGTCAGGTTGGCGGCCAGGACGCCGGCGGCGGGACCGGACTCCAGCATGAACACCGGCCGCCGGGCGGTGTGCGCTTCCGAGGCCAGGCCGCCGGACGATTGCATGATGAGGAGAGGGGCGGCGATGCCCAGCTCGTCCAGGCCGCGCCGCATGGCCAGCAGGTACGCGGCCATCGTCGGGCGCACGTAGGCGTTGACCGCCGTGGTCGCCGTGCGCTCGTACTCGCGCCGCTCCGGCAGGATGTCGCACGACAGCGACACCTGCACTTCCGGAAGCTTCCGGCGCAGGAATGCGCCGACCTGCCGTTCGTGCTCCGGGTACGCGTAGGCGTGCAGCAGGCAGACGGCGACCGACTCCACCCTCTCGTGGACAAGCTCCGCCGCGATGCGCTCGAGATCGTCTTCACGCACGCCGCGCAGGATCTCGCCGGCGACGGTGACCCGCTCGTCCAGCTCGAACCGCAGGCGGCGCTCGATGAGGGCCGGCGGCTTTTCGAAGAACAGGTCGTAGAGCTGCGGGGCGCGCAGGCGGCGCAGCTCCAGCACGTCGCGGAACCCGGCCGTGGTGATCAGCGCCGTGCGCGCGCCGCGGCCTTCCAGCACGGCGTTGGTCGCCACCGTCGTGCCATGAGAAACGAGTCCGACGGCGCCGCCGCCCACGCCGGCCATGCTCAGCGTGCGCCGGATGCCCTCCAGGGCCGCCTGCTCGAAGTCCGGCGGCGTCGAGGGCAGCTTGTGGGTCCAGATCCTGCCGGCCCCATCGGTCAGCACGACGTCGGTGAAGGTCCCGCCGACGTCGGCGCCGATGCGCACCGGTCCCTGCTCTTGGCGCGCCACGGTGGGGCCGACACTGCCACGCACGCGCCATGCATGGACAGCCGGCGGGGATTCCGCTCTGATCCGGGGTATGCCGCCCGCCGCCCGCAACGTCCTCCTGATCACCTCCGACCAGCAGCACTGGAACACTCTGAGCTGCCTGAACGGGGAGCTCCGCACGCCCAACCTGGACCGGCTGGCCGCGCGCGGCACGCTGTTCACCCGCGCCTACTGCCCCAACCCGACCTGCACGCCGACGCGCGCGTCGATCATCACCGGCCGCTATCCCAGCCAGCACGGCGCCTGGTCGCTCGGCACCAAGCTGCTTGAATCCGAGCACACGGTCGGCGAGGACTTCCAGGGTGCCGGCGTGCGCACCGCGCTGGTGGGCAAGGCGCACTTCCAGCCGACGGCCGGGACCTGCGAGCACCCGTCGCTGGAAGCGTATCCCACGCTCCAGGACCTGGAGTTCTGGCGAGGATTCCACGGCCCGTTCTACGGGTTCGAGCACGTCGAGCTGGCGCGCAACCACACCGACGAGGCGTACGTCGGCCAGCACTACGCGCTCTGGATGGAGCGCAAGGGGCTGGCCGACTGGCGCGGCTACTTCCGCCCGCCGACCGGCACCAACGACCGCCAGCGGCGGACCTGGGAGATTCCGGAGGCGTTCCACTACGGCACCTGGATCGCCGAGCGCAGTTGCGACCTGCTTGACGGGTACGCGGAGCGCGGTGAGCGCTTCTTTCTCTGGGCAAGCTTCCTCGACCCGCACCCCACGTACCTGGTCCCGGAGCCGTGGGACTCGATGTACGATCCCGCCGCGCTCACCGTGCCGGCGGTGCAGCCCGGCGAGCACGATGCCAACCCGCCGCACTTTCGCCTCAAGCAGACGGCGAATCCCGACTTTTCGGCGTGGAAGGAGAGCGGCCAGGGCGTGCACGGCTTCACCTCGCACCTGCACGACCGGGACGAGCTTGCCAGGGACATCGCCTGCTACTACGGGATGATCAGCCTGATGGACGCGCAGATCGGGAGGATCCTGGACCGGCTGGAGGCGCTGGGGCTGGCCTCCGACACGCTGGTGGTGTTCACCTCCGACCACGGCCACCTGTTCGGCCAGCACGGAATGACCGGCAAGGGGCCGTTCCACTACGAGGACCTGATCCGCGTGCCGCTGATCGTCGCGCAGCCGGGCGTCGTGCCGGCCGGCCGGCGCTCGGACTCCCTGCAGTCGCTGGTGGACTTCGCGCCGTCGTTCCTGGCGGCGGCCGGCATCGACGTCCCGGCATCGATGACCGGCCTCGACCAGACCGACGTGTGGTACGGGCGGCGCCCGTCGCGCCGCGACCACGTGGTGGTCGAGAACCGGCACGAGCCGACCACCGTGCACCTCAAGACCTACGTCGAGGACCGCTACAAGCTGACCGTCTACTATCGGCAGGACTACGGCGAGCTGTTCGACTTGGCGACGGACCCGGGCGAGGTCGACAACCTTTGGGACGCCCCCCGAGCACGCGAACTGAAGAACGAGCTGACCCGCAAGCTCCTGTTCGCGGAGATGGGCAAGGAGCCGCTGCCGATGCCCCGCATCGCCGGCGCCTAGCCGCGCTTAGCCGACCGTGCCGCGTTGCGCCGAGCGCACGCGCCGGCTATGTTTTCGAGGCTATGGCGTCTGCTGACCTTGGTGCTCGCGACGCGCACGGCGAGTGGAAGCCGACGGAGCGGATCGAGTTTCCGCCGCCGTTCCAGTGGCCGATCAAGCCGCTGGCGATCCTCAAGTGGCTGTTCGGATTCCCCGGCTACCTGTGGCCGCTGAACGCGTTCTGGGTCGGGACCGCGGCCCTCACCTGGTTCCTGCTCACCCCTCCGCTGGAGTCGATGGCCACGTTCCGGCCCGGCTGGATGGCATGGATCGTGGTCCGCAACGCGGCGCTGCTGTTCGTGTGGTTCGGCCTGTGGCACCTGCGGCTGTACGTGCAGCGCGCGCAGGGGATGCGCTACAAGTACAGCAACCGCTGGCTGAGCACGAAGCACCGCGGCTTCACCTTCAATGACCAGACCCGCGACAACCTCTTCTGGACCGTCGTGTCCGGCGGCAGCGTCTGGTCGGCGTATGAGATCCTGACGCTGTGGGCCTATGCCAACAACTACCTGCCGTTCGTCGAGCTGCGCACCAACCCCGTGTACTTCGTCGCCCTGATGGTCCTGATCCCGTTGATCCGGGACATCCACTTCTACTGGATCCATCGCCTGCTGCACTGGAAGCCGCTGTACAAGGCCGCCCACTACCTCCATCACCGCAACATCAACGTCGGTCCGTGGTCGGGGCTGTCCATGCACCCGGTCGAGCACCTGCTCTACTTCACCGGGGTGTTCCTGCACTGGATCCTGCCGTCCCACCCGCTGCACGCCATCTTCCACCTGCAGCACGCCGCGCTCTCGCCCGCGACCGGCCACACCGGCTACGAAAAGGCCGAGCTGGGCAACGAGTCGCTGGCGATGAAGCACGGCAGCTACTACCACTACCTCCACCACCGCTACTTCGAATGCAACTACGCCGGCGACAACGGCATGATGTTCGACCGCATGTTCGGCAGCTTCCACGACGGCACCGACGAGGGACACGCCAGGATGCGCGCCCGCACCCACGCCCGCATGCGAAAACGCCGGGCATAACTCCGAAGCTGCGCTCGCGCAATCCGATGGCGCTCCGTCTCGGCGCCGTCGCCTTGGCCCTGACCGTCGCTGCCCTGCTGCAGCCGGCGTCGCTCAGTGCCGTCACGTACGAGTTCGACCTGACCTACGACCCGGCGGAATCGGTGATCGCCGGCACGCAGGCGATCTCCTTCAGCCGGTCGGAAATGGGCGAGGAAGCGGTGCTGGTCCTCCTCAACAACGCGGGCGCCGTCCCCAATCCGCATGACAACCCGCTGATCGAGGACCTGCGCTACCAGTCCGGGTTCGACGCGGCCTACACGCGCATCACCGCCATCGTCGACGCGCACGGCGCGGAGGTGCCGTTCGAGGCGTTCACGCCGCCGGCGCACGGCCGCCTGTTCACCTATCCCATACCCGACCTTGCCGTGCGGCTGCGCCTGCCGCCGCGCGACCGCTACCGGCTCACCGTGACGTTCCGGACTCGCCTGCCGGCCTTGCGCGAGGGAGATCTCACCAGCCGCGACGGCGTGTTCGTGCAGCGCTTCGCCTGGTATCCGCGCCTCTACCCCGATCCGACCCGCTTCACGCTGCCGCCGAACGACGGCTACCGCGCGCGCATCGTCGTCCCGCCCGGTTACCGGGTGATCTCGCACGACGAGCGCGCCTCGCCCGCGCCAGGCGGGACCGCCTACGTGATCGAGAGCCGGGAGCCTGTCACGACGATCCCGTTGACCATCTTTCCCGAGGACCGCTTCCGGCTCGTCGAGACCGCATCCGCCGACGTCGCGGTCCGCGTGATCCACCGTCCCGGCCACGAGCGCCAGGCGCGCAAGCTCGCCGGCTACGCCGCCGCGGCACTCGATCACTACGCCGCCGTCCTCGGGCCGCTGGACTACCGCCGCGTCACCATCGTGGAGGGGGTGCGGCCCGGCGCCTGGGGCATGGCGGCGGACGCCTTCGTGATGCTGGGCAGCGGCGCGTTCAACGCCGACGTGCCGTCCCCGGAGCTCTGGAACCGCCTGCTGGAGTTCCTGGTAGCGCACGAGATCGGCCACTTCTACTTCGGCATCGGCACCGCGGTGGACTTCGTCAGCGACAACTGGCTGAGCGAGTCCCTCACCCAGTACGTGACGCTCGACTACCTGGAGCGGACGTACGGAGCGGACGACAACGCGTTCGGCGAGGAGGCCGGGCCGGCGGGGGCGATCGCCGGTCGTGTCCTGTCCTACCGCAGCTTCCGGGAGCTGCTGACAGCGAGCTTCCACGCGCTGCGCAGGTCCGGATTCGATTTTCCGGTGGCAAGCGAGGTGGACGCGCAGAACCAGAACGGACTGGCCGCGGTGATCTATCGCAAGGGCGCCTTCGCCGTGCGCCAGCTCGCCACCGAGATGGGCAAGGACGCCTTCGATGAGGCCCTGGGCGAGTACGCCCGCCGGTACCGCCACCGGTTCACGGACACCGAGCGGTTCCTCGCCCACCTGGAGGAGCGCCGGCCGGGCATGCTGAGCATCGGCGAACGGGTGCTGACCACCGTCCGCTATCCCGACTACGCCGTGACCGGAGTGGAAGACGAGGGGGACGTGGCCAGGATCACGATCCGCGACCTCCTCGACAGCGGCCTGACCGCGCCGGTTCGGGTCGTCGTGGCTGGCGACGGCGGCGGCGAGCGCACGCTCGACTTCACGGTGCGCGGCACCGAGGTGCTGGAGGTGGCCGGCCGCGTGCGCTCGGTGGAGATCGACCCGGACTGGTACACGCTGGACGTCGACCGCAAAAACAACCATCACCCGCGCAAGCTGAACTGGGTGTTTCGGCAGCACAGCCGGTTCGAGGCCGACCTGATCGGCATCGATCTGCGCCCGTTCAAGCTGTCGGCGGACGCGGTGAGCCTGGGCGCCGGGATCGGCTACTGGTCGACCGGGATGGTGTCGTACGGGCTGAGCGCGGGAGCCGCCGCCCGGATCGAGCCGGCCGAGCCCGGCCGGTGGCTGAGCGGCGTGCCGATGGTGGAGCCCGGCGCCTATGCCGCCGCGGAGCTGTCGCTGCCGCGCGGTGCGCAGGGCGGCGCCCGCTTCACCTGGCATGCGGAGGGAGACTGGAACGGCTCGCTGGCGTTCCGGCAGCCGCTGCGCACGCCCCTGGAGATCGGCACCCGCCCGACGTTCTACGACACCGGCCTGTCACTGGCAGCCGGACTGGACGCCGACCAGCGCCCGGCGCTGGAGCCGTGGATCGGACTGGATTCGGTGAGACTGTTGGGCGCCGTGCCCCACCTCGCCTCCCTGCGTCAGCGCGCCACCGTGCTGCCGACCGACGGTGCCTGGTCCCTGCAGTCGAGCCTCGCCGCGGCCGTGCCGCTGCGCCTCGTGCCGCGCGTGTACGTGGTGCCCAGCGTGGACCTGGGCGCCGACTGGCGGCTGTTCGGCCTGGGCAACGCGCCGCCGGCCGGCGTGGAGAGCCGGCTGCGCGGCGGCCCGAGCGGGATCGGCGAGCCGGCGGCGACCGGGCGCGTATACGGCGGCCTGGACCTGCTGGTCCCGCTGATCGGCGGGCGCGAGGACCGGATCCTGGACCTGGTCGTGTTCCGCAGCCTGACGGCCGCGCTCTACGTCGAAGCCGAGAACCGCTTCACGGGGTTCGCTGCGCTCGGCGACCACCGGGAGTGGAGCCCGCACGCGGGGATCGAGCTGAGCGTCGGCCTCACCTCGCTGATCGACCTGCCACTCGCGCTCGCCGGCGGCCTGGACGTACCCCTGCGCACGGCCGGCGACCCATCGACGTGGCGGGCGTTCCTGTCGGCGAACCTGCCGCTCCGCCTCTACACCCTGCTGCTGGCCGACTGATCTGGTCTATCGATTTCCTCTCCCCAGCGGTCGATCTCAGGTCGACGATGCGCTGGTAGCGTGGACGCCTGAGCCCGCCGTGCGGTGGGCTCAGGCGTTCGGGCACCCGATTGTGACGCGGGCCGCAGGGCCGGCCTCGCCGGAGGTCGTCGCCGCGAGCAACCCGGAGAGGCGATTGACGCAGCGCGCGGCGCGCCGGTTCAATGCGGGCACGGAGGGCCGGCATGGAGGTCGCCAACCCGATCTACGACGTGGTGTTCAAGTACCTGATGCAGGACCAGCGCGTCGCCCGCCTGCTGATCGAGAGGATCACCGGCTTGTCGGTACGGTCGCTGACCGTCAGCGCGCAAGAGACCGCCGTGCGCCGCACGCCGGAGTCCCTGGAGTACCAGATGCCGCTGACGCTGCTGCGCATGGACTTCGCGGCGCGCGTGCAGACCGCCGACGGGGGCGAGCGGCAGGTGCTGATCGAGATCCAGAAGGCGAACACGCCGACTGTGATCGAGCGCTTCCGGCGCTACCTGGGACAGCAGGTCGCCAGCCGGGACAACCTCCTCGTGCATGCATCGGGGCGTACCGAGGCGGTGCCGATCGTGACGATCTACTTTCTGGGCTACGCCCTGGACGATCTGTCGGACGAGGCGGTGCTGGACGTGGGTCCGCGGGTGACCGAGCGGCGCACGGGGCGGGAGGTGCAGGCGCAGCATCCGCTGGTGGAGGGGATGCACCACCGAAGCCACGTCATCCAGATACCGCGCCTGGCGAGCCGGCGGCGGGACGAGCTGGAGCGGGTGCTGGCGATCTTCGACCAGGACTTGGTGAAGGGCAACGGACGGGCGGACGCGCACGTGCTGACGATCGCGGAGGAGGAGTATCCGGCGGAGTGCGGGATCGTGCTGAGGCAGTTGCGCGAGGCGATAGCGGAGGAAGAGGTACGGCGCACGATGGAGGGCGAGGACCTGCTGTTGCGCGACTCGATGCTGCTGGGGCAACAGGTGGAGCATCAGGAGCGGCGGGCGGAGCGGGCCGAGCAGGAGCAGAAACGGGCCGAGCAGACGCTCGCGCGCGCCATCCGCCGGCTGCACGGTCTCGGTCAGGATGCCGACGCGATCGCCGCGGCGCTGGCGGTCGACGTGCACCAGGTGCGGCGGGTGCTCTCGGCCTAGCGTAGTGAACGGCGACGTCTGCTCGTCTCCATGTTTGTCCAACGTAGCTGGCTATCGCACGACCTGTTCCCGGGCGGTGTCGTCGGCCGCTTCACCGACCGGCTCTTGACCGGAGGCACATCCTGCCACAAGTGTGCCTTTGATGAGAACGACGATCGACATCCCGGAGCCGCTGCTGCGCCGCGCGAAAGCGGCGGCGTCGCTCGACGGCAAGAGCCTGCGGGCCTACGTGACCGAGGCGCTGGAGCAACGCCTCACCTACACCGCGTTGGGCGGTACCGGGCACCGGGTTACCCTTCCGCTGGTACCGTCGAAGACTCCCGGCGCCCTGCGGATCACCGAAGACGCGCTTGCGCGCGCCCTGGCCGAAGAGGATCTCGGATCGGGCGCCGGGGCAATCGCGGCGGTCGAGCACGGCGTCATGCTTCACGGCGCGACCTGCTGGTGACGGGCAGGCCTTCGCCACGCCGCTCTCCGCGCCACCCTCAGTTTCCGCTGCGATGTTCGGACGGCAAGTGGTCAACCGATCCGACGCTGGCGAATTCGGTGTGACGAGGCGCGCCTCCGGTTGTGCGTCCGCCCGGCCAATGGATCAGCTCGCTGATGCTGGCGTTTGCGATCAGGAAGCCGTGCAGCACCGGGGTGCCGGGGCCGAGGCCGCTCGCCCACCGCATGATCATGTGGATGGCTCCGGCATGGGAGACGATCACCACGCGCTCGCTGACATGGCGGGCGGTGATCTCGTCGGTCACGGCCTCAACCCGCGCCGCGAACTCGCGTATCGTCTCACCGTCGGGGGCCAGCTTGCTGTTCGGGTGCCACGCCAGGAGGTCGCCGCGTCGCTCGAGAATCTGCTCCACGGTGAGGCCAGGGTCCGTGATGCTGCCGGAGCGGTACTCCAGCAAGCGCTCATCGACCGTCACGGAAAGCCCGGTGGCGACACCGATCAGGTCCGCGGTCTGGCGCGCCCGCGGTGCCGGGCTGCTATACAGGGCGGCGGGCGGGGGATCGGTGCACGCGCGCGCAACGGCGGCCGCCTGTGTTCGGCCAAGCGCCGACAGCGAGGCGTCCTCGTAGCTGGTGCCCGGCGCATGACGCGCCTGTGCGTGGCGCACCAGGGAAAGCCGGAGGCTCGGGAAGTCTCTCACGGCCCGCGGATGGTAGCAGCCCGTCCTTGTCCTTGCGACTCACTTTCTCGCTCCCTTCCGCGCAGGCGCTGTGGACGAACCTCGGCGACGACATTGCCGTGAAACCTCGGCACGGGATGAGTCCTACTCGTGCCGCAGGACGTGGGCGACGCTCATACGCGCGGTGCGGACCACCGGGACCAGCGCGGCGGCCGCGGTCATCAACAGGGTAATTGAAGCCGGGATCAGGAAGTAACGCGGTTCCAGGTCGATGTAGAACGGAACCGCGAGGTTGCTGCCGATCGGGACGAAGGTGATGCCCAGGGCATTGATGATGGTGCCCGCAGCCAGACCGAGGCCGAGCGCCGCCGCGGCGCCGGTCAGATAGGTCGCCAGCGCCTCGACCAGCAACAGCGACAGCAACTCCGCCCGCGTCGTTCCGATGGCACGCAACGATCCCAGCTCGCGCAGGCGTTCCAGGAAGCTGACCGAGATGATCGCGAAGATGGCGACCATCGACAGCACCGTCACGACCGCGATCACGAAGGTGAACAGCACGTCGTAGAACGACTTGAGCTGATCGTAGAATTCCTGCACCTCGCGCCAGCTCGACACCGCCAGCGGCAGGTCGTGGTCTTCGATCAGCGCGCTCAGGCGCGCGCGAACGGCTACAAGCTGTCGTTCCTTGCGCAGGGACAGCAGGATCCGGTGGACGCCGTCGGTATCAGTCAGCCGCTGCGCGAACGGTAGCGGCACGTAGATGAAGTAGGCGTCGGCGAAGCTGCTGCCGGTACGGATGACGCCCTTGACCTGGACCTCCAGCCGGCGCTCCTGCCCCGAGTCGGTGTAGACCTGCACGGTCGCGCTTCCACCCGGCTCCGCGTCGACCTGCTCCGCCACTCCCTCGCCAAGGATCGTGTGGGCGTCGTCGCCATACTTCAGGTCCGTTCCTGCCACCAGCAGGCGGCGGCTGGCGGCCCCGCGATGCAGGCGATCGGTCTCGACACCCACTCCGGACACTCCCTGGCTCTGCGCGCCGGCCTCGAACAAGCCGCCGAACAACAGCTCCCGGCTGATCGTCCGGACCTCGGGGAGGTCGCCGTCAGCAAGGACCTGCTCCACGCGGGCCAGCACGTCGCCCGGTATAAGCGGTTGCGCCGTCATGCTCGCATGGTCGTAATCGGCGTGATGGATCTGCAGGTCGCCGGCCTGGTTGCGGATGCCGAAGCTGAGAATGCTGTAGAGCCCCTGCAGGTAGGCGTGGCTGAGAAACAGCAATCCGGTCCCCAGCGCGATGATCACCACCGCGGCCAGGGTCCGCCGCAGGTTGTGGACCACGTTGAGCAGCGCGTGGACGACCAGCAGCATGCGTCTACGCGCCCTGCTCTCGCAGCGTCCCGTCGCGCAACTGGAACAGGCGGTCGGACGGTTGCGCCAGCGAGCTGTCGTGCGTGACCATCACGAAGGTGCGCCCGGCCGTCCGCTGCTGCTCCCGCAGCAGCGTGTAGATCCGTCGCGACGACCGCGAGTCGAGGCTGCCGGTGATCTCGTCGCCCAGCACCACCTCCGGCTCCGCCACCAGCGCACGGGCGATGGCGACCCGCTGCCGCTGCCCCACGGAGACGGCGTTGACCCGCCGCCCGAGCAGGTGCCCGATTTCCAGACGATCGGCAATCTCCTGCACCCGGCGGCGCCGCTGTGCCCGCGGCAGCCGTGCCAGCAGCAGGGGATACTCGATGTTGCGGTAGCAGCTCATGAGCGAGACGAGCTCGAAGCTCTGGAACACCACGGCGATGGAGCGCCGGCGCAGGTGGGTGCGCCGCGCGTCCGAGTAGCTGCTCAGCGCCCGGCCGCGGTAGAGAACCTCTCCCTCGTCGACGGTATCGATGCCCGAGAGCACGTTGAGCAGCGTGCTCTTGCCGCTTCCGGATGGACCGAGGACGACGGCGAAGTCGCCCTCCCCTATGCTCAGATCGACGTTTCGTAGCGCCACTACCTCCCCTGCCTTGCTGGAGTAGCGCCTGGTGGCGCGCCGCGCCTGCAGGACGGGCGGTGCTCCCGCGTCACTCCGCACGGTTCTGCAGCCGCTGCATGTACACGACCGGGTCGGCGCCGTCGGCCAGGGCACGAGCCGTCGCCTGGGCCTGTGGAAAGCCGGGGGCGAGCTCCAGCACCTGCTCGATCACCTCCATGGCACGAGCCGAATCGCCGAGCTGATCGTAGGTCACGCTGAGCCATGTGCCGGCCACCGCGCGCAGCGGCAGCACACCGTCGGCGAACGCCCGGCGAAAGTGTTCGACGGCCAGCTTGCGGTCGCCGCCGAATGCCTCGGGGGCGTTCGCATAGGTGAAGGCCAGATTGAGGTGGGCCAACTGGTTGTCCGGATCCAACGCCAGCGCCTTGGTCGTCGCCCGCTTGGCGGCGCCCGAATGGAGCATTGCGCGCGCCGGGCTGGCGGCGATCATCCGTCCCAGGATGGCGCCGTGCAGTGCATGCCCATCGGCAAATGCGACGCTCTCATCCGCAAAGATGCGGATCTGCCCGAGCGCTCGATCCAGGTAGCCGTCAGTCTCGGAACGTCCCGTGTCCGCCAACTGGTTGTAGGCGTCGTACTCGATCCTGGCACGCAGGTAGTGGTAGGCCGCTGGATCGTCCCTCAGCTCTTCGCTGCGGTCGAGCCACGATCGCGTTCGCTCGATCACGCCTTCCGGGTCGGGAGCACTCTCCATGTTCATGAACCCCTCATGGTTCATCCGCTCGTATTCGCCGAGCATCTGCGCCGCGGCCGCAGAGAGGTCGTAGTCCTGCAGCTCTCCGCCGCCGCCCGCGACAACCACGGTCGCGGACGCCAGCAGCCAACCGAGTACGCTCGCGCCAATCTTCATCCTGTTGCCTCCTGTCTGCGCTGCCCTTATCTGAACGACTTGAAATCGATGCCCCACACGAAGCGGGCCCCCGCATGGTGGTACCCGGCCTCGACGGCCAGGGAAAACCTCAGCCAGTCGATCCCCAGGGAGCCGCCGACGGCGAAGTCCCCTGAAACGGCCGCTCCCGCCGGATTCCCCATTGGCTCGTTCCGGAACAGACCGCCGTCCGCGAACGCTCCGAGGAAGACGCCGTCTGCGATCGGCACGCCTGCGGTCTGCAGGAAATGGAGGCGGTACTCCACGTTCAGCACCAGTGCCGTAGTCCCGGCGACGTCGCTGCGCACGCCTTCGAGCAGCCCGAACAGGCGGCCGACGCTGAAGTCACCGAACCGGTAGCCGATCAGGTCGCGGGCGAACAACGTCGGTTCGCCAGTGGTTCCGCTGTGCAGCAGGCGCGGCTCCACGATGATGGTGCGGTCGAGGAACTGCATCGGCACGGACAGCCCGACGCCGTAGGCGCCGGCCGCCTGACGCAGGAGCTGGATGGTACTGAGCTCCGCTACCAGGGTGACGCGGTTCCGGTAGTCCGCATGAAGGTCGAGCGCGGCTGCGGCCAGATCGTACAAGGCGAGATGCTCCCCGGCATGCGGAAGAGCCACGCGGCCCACGTACATCTGGTTCTCCAGAGTGAGGCGCAGCTCGGCGGCCGGGGGCGTGTACTCCAGCAGCAGGAGCCCGCCCTGGCGGTCGCGCACGGCATCCAGATAGCGCAGCCGTCCGGGTGATTCGTGCCGATACAGGCCGATCGCCTGCACCGTGTCGCCCCGGTAGCCGGCGCCGACGTTGAACGCGAGCCGGTCGGCTCCCAGCACGGAGCCGTACCCCAGCACCGCGTGCCGGCCGAAGCCGACGCCCACGCCCACCAGGAACTCGCCGCCCGCGACCGACACATCCCACACCGGCGCCGGCAATTCTTCGTGCATCCCCTGCTGCGCCGTCGCACCGGCCGCCGCCAGACACAGCAGGACCGCCGTCACGCCCTTCCGTGCCGCGTTCGCCGTCATCGGCTCTGCGCGCGCCCGAGCAGCCGCGTCAGGTTCGCGATGTGCTGCTCCAGCCGGGTGTGGCCGTCGGCGGTAAGCCCGTACCAAGTCACGGGTCGCCGGCCGCGGTAGGTCTTGTCGATCGTCAGGTACCCGCCGTCCTCCAGCTTGCGGAGATGTGTGCCGAGGCTGCCGTCCGTCTCGTCCAGCACCTGCTTGAGGCGGCTGAACGACATCGCGTCGTACTTCGACAGCAGCACGCAGATCGCCAGCCGGACGCGATGGTCGAGCAGTCCGTTCAGCGACTGCAGCTCGTCGAGGCTGCCGATCTCCGGATCGGTGGGATCAGGACTGGTGGGCGGCATTCCGCGTTCGCGCTCCCAGCAGCCCCTGCCAGACCAGCGCGGCGGCCATCAGGACGCCGGCCACCGTCCACTGGTACCCGGGCACGAATATCGTGACGAGGTAGCAGGCGGCGGCAACGCCGCTGATCGGCAGCAACCGTCGGTCCAGATGCAGACCCGCAAGGAAGTACGTCAGGCTCACCAACAGCACCACGAGCGATCCGAACCCCGACCACTCCAGGTGCCCGGTGACGGAGAGGGCGGCCCCCAGCCCGACGGCCGCCAGGAACGCCAGCCAATGTAATGCCCACCGAATGCCGGTGCGGCGACCGGCCTGTCCGGCGCCGAGGTGCGAGCGATAGCCGAGCCACATGGAGAGACACATTCCGACCGGACTGGCTACCACCCAGAATCTCCCGATCCAGCGGTAATCCTCGACGAAGTCGGACAGCGCGAATCCGCACAACACGATTGCGGCCCACAAGAAATGAATCGACGGGATCGTCGTGGCGTCCGCTCGGTCCGCGACAGCGCGCACGTACGCGATGTCCTCCCTGAGCTTGTCCGTGTTGGTCATCCTGCTCCTCCGGCTCTACACTCTCATTATGAGTGTACTCTCTTATTGCGTTTACTCTGAAATATAGAGCATGCGCCCATGGCCGTCAACCGGCACCGCCCCACCGGACCAGACATCGAACTCGCCGTCGCCGGTTCCTCGGCTTGACCCGCGGCGCCGCGCAGGGCATCTGTCCGACATGACTCAGGTGACCGTGAAGGAACTGAAGCACCACTTGGGCCGCTACCTCGAAGCGGTTGAGGCAGGAGAGATCCTTGAAGTTCGCCGACGCCGCTGCGTGATCGCGTGGGTCGTCCCCCATACTGCCTCGGAACGCGCTGAGCCGTGGCCGGATCTCATGGAGCGACTTGCCCGAATCTACCCGGACGGACCGATCGCCGAAACTGACGCGGAGATCTATCGCGACCGGGACCGCGACGACAGCAACACGTCCGCGTGCGCGACATGACGCGCATCGTCCTCAGTGCCGACGCCGGCCAGCACACCATCAGCCGCCACGTCTACGGCCACTTCTCCGAGCACCTGGGGCGCTGCATTTACGACGGCTTCTGGGTAGGGGAGGACTCGCCGATTCCCAACACCCGCGGGATCCGCGACGACCTGGTCGAGGCGCTGCGCGCCATCCGCATCCCCAACCTCCGCTGGCCGGGTGGCTGCTTCGCCGACGAGTACCACTGGATGGACGGCATCGGCCCGCGCGAGCGGCGGCCGAAGAACATCAACACCCACTGGGGCGGGGTCATCGAGACCAACCACTTCGGCACCCACGAGTTCATGGACCTGTGCGGCCAGCTCGGGTGCGAGCCGTACATCTGCGGCAACGTCGGCTCCGGCAGCGTGCGCGAGATGCAGCAGTGGGTGGAGTACCTGACCTCCGACGCGGACGACTCGATGGCCGAGCTCCGGCGCGCGAACGGCCGAGCGGAGCCGTGGAGGGTCCGCTTGTGGGGCGTCGGCAACGAGAACTGGGGCTGCGGAGGCAACATGCGGCCCGAGTACTACGCCGACCTCTACCGGCAGTACGCCACCTACCTGCGCGACTTCGCCGGCAACCGCCTGTACCCGATCGCCTGCGGGGCGAGCGGCGACGACTACCGCTGGACGGAGGTGCTCATGCAGCGGACGCCCAAGCTGGAGGCGCTGTCGCTCCACTACTACACGCGTGTGGTTCCCGGACGGCCGCGGACCACCGCGACCGGGTTCGGGGAGGCGGACTGGTTCGGGCTGCTGCAACGCGCGCTGCGGATGGACGAGCTCATCACCCGCCACTCGACCATCATGGATCGCTACGACCCGGACAAGCGCGTCGCGCTCATCGTCGACGAGTGGGGCACGTGGCACGACCCGGAGCCGGGCACCCATCCTCGGTTCCTGTACCAGCAGAGCACCATGCGCGACGCGCTGGTCGCCGCGGTGACGCTCGACATCTTCAACCGCCACTGCGCGCGGGTGCGCGGCGCGCAGATCGCGCAGACGGTCAACGTGCTGCAGGCGATGGCGCTGACCGAAGGCGAGCGGATGCTGCTCACGCCCACGTACCATGTGTTCGACCTGTACCAGGGCCACCAGGACGCCACCTCGCTGCCACTGGACGTCCGCGCCGACCCCTACGGGCTCGGGGACGAATCGATTCCGGCCGTCTCGGCCTCCTCCTCCCGCGATGCCACGGGCCGGGTGCTGCTGACGATGAGCAACCTCGACCCGAACCGACCGCACGAGGTCAGCGCCGAGATCCGCGGCTCGGGATGGAGCGACGCGAGGCCCCCGGGCGTGAAAGGACGCATCCTGACGGCGGACACCATGCAGGCGCACAACACCTTCGATGACCCGCACGTCGTGCGCATCGCTCCGTTCGATGACGTGCGCTACGCCGGCGGCAGGCTCCAGGCCTCCCTCCCGGCCATGAGCGTCGTCGCCGTGCAGATCGGCTGAGCGGCGTGGAACGCCGCGATGGGTAGCTGAGCCGACGCGCCTACTCCGCGGTCAAACGCTCCAGATAGCTTGTCGTTTCGGCGATGATGCTCTGCGCCTCCTCGACCGCGACGCGTGCAGTGTCCGCATCGGCATGCGAGAACAGCTCGTAATCGGCGCTTTCCCGATCGTCCTTCAAGTTGGCGAGGAAGCGGCCGGCACGCTTGCTCATCTTCCCGGTCTTCACGAACAGGAGATTGAACAGCGTCACAGCCCCGTGATGGGTTCGCGGCTGTTCGCCGGCGCTGGTCAGCAGCGCTTTCACGGCGTGGAACGCCGCGTAATAGGCCCGTGAAATCGCATCCTCGTGATCCCCTGAGTCGCGCAGACGCTCAGCTACTCCCAGCTTCTGCCGGGCCTTCTCCATGTAGGCCGCAATGAGCTGCTTGCTAGTCGAGTGCAAGCGGCACTCCATCGTGCAGGACGTTGGCGACGAACGGACTGCCCGCCGCCGTCGACCTCTTGAAGTTCTCCCGGGAGACGATCTTCAGCGACACGAGCGAGCCGGTTTCGCACACGACATCGACCACGGCGTCGTACAGCGCATCGATCACGGGTCTGGTGCGCTCGCCCAGTACTACGAAGACGTCATAGTCCGAGTCTGGACGATGATCGCCGCGCGCCCGCGAACCGTACAGATACAGACCGACTACGTCGTCGCGAACCGTGACAATCCGGCGAAGAAACGACTCGATCACAGAATCGACCCGGTGCACCGCGACTGTCTGGCCCATTGGGCCCAACTGTACTACAGAGGCCGGACGAGGCGGCCAGCACGAAGCATGGCTGTCACACGGGCCTTCGCGAATTGACCGACCGCACCCTCTACTTGTACCGTCTTCCTGTACGTTAGTAGCCTGAGATGATTCACGAAACCACCTACAGCAATGCCCGCGCCCACTTGGCGGCGCTCATGGATCAGGTGACGGACACCCGCGAGCCGGTGGTGATTCGCCGTCGCGGCGCGGAGCCGGTCGCGCTGGTCGCAGCCGACGAGCTCGCCGGCTGGATGGAGACCGCCTACCTGCTCCGTTCTCCGAAGAATGCCCGGCGCCTGCTGGACGCCAGCCAGCGCGCGGCCGCCGGTGAAGGAATCCCGCTGAACATCGAGCAACTCCGCGAGCGACTCGGCCTCGAAGGCGCGTGACGGAGAGCAGACGTCGGGACGCGATCTTCGATCCGAACTGCCTGGACGATCTGGAGCACTGGGTGCGCACGGACCGACGGCGGGCACTGCGCACCCTGAAGCTGATTGAGGCTGTGCTCCGCGATCCGTTCAGCGGACCGGGCAAACCGGCACCGCTTCGTGGTCAACTCTCAGGCGCGTGGTCCCGGCGCATCGACCAGGAGCACCGTCTGCTCTATCGAGTCAGCGAAGGCCGCGTGCGCTTCCTCGCGGCCCGTTACCACTACTGAAAAGACACCCCCGCCACCGCCGGCCATTCGTCCATCGGGGGCGGGATGGGCTGGCGGCCGGCGCCGAACACGGACTGGTCGTAGTCGATCAGGGCCCCGGTCATCACGCCGGACTCGTCGGAGGCCAGGTAGGCGATGGTGCGGGCGACCTCGGCCGGTTTGATCAGCCGACCGAACGGCTGCGCGGCCTCGGCGGCGGCCAGCCAGTCCCCGCCGTCCGAGTGGTAGCGCCGCTGGATCGCGTCCTCGCCCGGCGTGTTCATCCAGCCGAGGTTGAGGGCGTTCACGCGGATGCGGTGGCGCATCACCGAGTAGGCGACATTCTTGGTCATCGCGTTCAGCGCCGCCTTGGAGATCGCGTACGGGCAGAGCATCGGCTCCCCGCCGTGCGCGGCCACGCTCGACACGTTGACGATCGATCCGGCCACGCCCTCGCGCTGCATCACCTTGACCGCCGCCTGCGTCAGAAAGAAGGGCGCGCGCACGTTGATGTTCATCACCTGCTCGTAGAACTCCGGCGTCGTGTCCCAGATCGTGGCGCGCTCGGTGAGGGCGCCGGCGTTGACCAGGACGTGCAGCGTGCCGAAGGCGCGGTCGGCCGCCTCCACGAGGTTCCGGCAGTCGTCCAGGCAGGCGAGGTCGCCCGCCACGAACCGGGCGTCGCAGCCCAGAGCGGCAAGCTCGCCTGATACCGCCCGGCCCCGCTCGGCGTTGCGGCCGGTGACCACCACGCCGGCCGCGCCGCGCTCCGCGAACGCCCGCGCGGTGGCCGCGCCGAGCCCCTGCGTGCTGCCGGTGACCAGCGCGTACCTTCCCGCCAAGGAACGCTCCCCGCCGGCCGGCCGGCCGCCATGCTGCGCGGACGCCATCTGCCCGTTACCGCGGTTCGGGAGCCGTCTGCAGCCCCTGCGGCGCGAGCTCGCCTATGGAGGCTTCCAGGTCGTCCGGCCGGTCAGGACGACGTGCCCCCGCTGCCGGGGCGGGCGCCTCGTTGGGTAGCGGGGTGTCGAACTGGTAGCCGGGGTCGGTCTGCTGCCGCTTCCAGACCGAGCGCATCTCCCGCCATGCCCCCCACAGGGTGCGCGGCTCGGGCATGTCGTGCGCGATCTCCCGCGCCAGCTTCCTGAGGTTGTAGCACGGCACCCCGGCGTACATGTGGTGCTCGGCGTGCCAGTTCATCCGCCAGTAAAGGAAGGTCGAGATCGGATCGAGCTTCATCGAGCGCGTCGACTTGCGGAAGTCGGCCACGTTGTCGCGCAGCCCGCAGTGCTGGGGCAGGCCGCACAGGTAGACCAGCCAGTTGCCGATGTGCGGCGCCACGCCGACCAGGATCGGCAGGATCCAGTACCCGGAGACGATCCCGTAGACGGCCACCGCGCCGTGGAAGGCGAGCTGCACCCGCGAGAACCACATCGACTTGCGCGCCTCCGCCGGCTGGTCGGAGTGCAGGGCGCTGACCCACTCGCCGGCCGGCGACCGGACGTAGCCGACCCTGCCGATCGCGGACATGAAGGTGACCACGAGCGTGGAGACCAGCCCGCCCTTGCCGAAGGTGCGGCCGGGACGGCCGGTCAGGTTCACGGTGAAGATCTGGATCAGGAACCACGGTCCGCCCACCTTGGGGTTGAGCGGCAGCAGGTTCTCCCGGTCTCCCTCCGGATACAGGGTGTAGCGGTGGTGGTACGTGTGGCTGGTGCCGTAGTCGTACGGGTCCCACCAGCTCAGCACGCTGTAGATGTAGAGGAACACGTGGTTCAGCCACTTGGTGCGGAACACCGTGCCGTGCGCGAGCTCGTGCGGGGCGACGCCGCGGATGAAGCTCGCCACCGTGCCGTGGGCGAACAGCGCGAAGGCGAAGGCCACCCACGCCTCAGAGGCCCACAGCCGGAACGTCAGCGCGCCGAGCGCCAGGTACAGGAGCAGGTGGCCGCCTGACTGCAGCCACCCCTGCAGGTCGCTGCGCTGCATCAGCCGCCTGAGCGTCGCCGGCTCGATCGGGCTGCGGTACCACCCCACCTTGAGGTTGCGGCGGACATCCGACAGAGGTTCGTAAGCGTTAGCCATCTTGACCGGTTGTCGTATCACGGCGTCCGCGTCGCGGCAAGAACCGCTAGGCGAGGCGGGCGTCCGGGATCCGGCTGGCCTCCCTGGGTTCCATGGGGCCGTCGTACCAGGCCAGCACGCCGCGCAGCGCGCGCCAGCCGGCGTCGCTCCAGCCCGCCGGCCTGCCTTCGCGGGCATTGCGGCTGCCGTAGAACGCGTGCAGGCGCTCGGAGAGGTCCGGCCAGGTCGGCAGAAACCACAGCGTGACGACGGTGCGGCGCCGGCCCGAGACGTTCGCGTGCGCGGAGTGCAGCAGGCGCGCGTCGCCGATCACCAGGTCGCCCGCGCGGACCGGCACGTCCACCTCGTCCGGGTCGGGCTGCAGCGCCGGATGATGCTCCTCCGCGCCCGCGAGCTCCTCGCCATGGGCCGGAGGCAGGCCGTGCAGCCGGCGGCGGCGGCGATGCGAGCCCGGGATGACCCGCAGGCAGCCGTTCCGCCGGTTGGTGTCGATCAGGTAGTACATCAGGAACACCTGCACCGGCTCGTCGGTGTAGCTGGTCGGGTCGTCCCAGACGATGCCGTCCTGATGCCAGAACAGCGGCGGAGCTTCCAGCGGCGGCTTGCTGATGATGTACCCGGACATGAAGCGCGCGCCGGGATAGCCCATCCCGGCCAGCACCTCGCGCGCCGCCGGCAGCACGATCAGGGGCAGCATCTCCTCGTGCTCCTTCACCTGGATCATCGAACCCTGGAAACGGGTCCGCTCCTTCTGCGCGTCCGACAGGCCGTCGGCGGCGCCGTCCGCGAACGCCCGCACCCGGTCGATCAGCTCGCACGGCGCCACGCCGTGGACGTGGCAGTACCCGTCACGGACGAGCTGCCGGTTCAGCCCGGCACCGCCTTCGGTCGTCGGATCCATGTCCCGGCATCCTGCCCATCCGGAGCGGGCGCCCGCAATCGACACATGCGGAGCCGGCTGTGCTACGCTACGGAGCGTACCCGCGATGGCTCAGCACCCGACGGACGGCGAGCGACGCTTCTGGGAGGAGAACGGCTACCTGTTCCTGGAGGGAGCCATGGCCGGCGCCGAGCTGACTCGCCTGCAGCGGGCCTTCGATCGCTGCGTGCGCGAGGAAAAGGCGCAGTGGCTGGAAGGCATCGCGCAGGGCACGCGGCCGGCCGGCTACTTCGACATCCCGGATCCGTTCGAGAAGGACGACGCCTTCATCGACCTGATCGACCACCCCTCCTGGTATCCCTACCTGATGGACTTCGCCGACGACGAGCTGCTGCTGCTCGCGCCGCAGGTGCGGACCCTGCCCGCGCAGCCGGTCAGCTACCTCCGCTGGCACGCCGACGTCCCGCACTCCTACCCCCTGCACATGAAGGTGCAGATCTACGTCGACGACGTGCCGGCCGACGGCGGCGCGTTCGGCTTCGTGCCGGGAAGCCACAAGCCGGACGCCGGCGAGTGCCCCAATCCCCGGCCGCTGGAGACCATGCCCGGCCACCGGGCCTTCGCCGGCACGGCCGGCGACGCCGTGCTGTTCAACTCCTACGGATGGCACACCTCAATGGTCAACAGGACCGGCCAGGCGCGGAAGTCGATCATCCTCATCTACGAGAAGTGGAGCGAGAAGAACGCGAACAGGGACGACTACAAGAGCATCGCGGACCGGTGCACGACCTCCGCGCGGCGCAAGCTGCTCAGCCTGGAGCCGATCAGAAGCGCGGCCACCGGCTGACCCGCTTCGGAGTGCAGCCGACAACACGCAGTCGTGCTCAACGCCGTCGCGCTCCAAGGCAGTCGTTGCCTTGACATCCGGGCGACCCGTCCATACACTCCGCGTAGAAACTCTCGATAGCCGACCCCGCGTTGGGCGGCAGACCCTATGGCCACCATCCGGTGGCCATAGCTTTTTCTGGGGTTGTCGTTGCACGTTTGCTTCATCGATGAAGCCGGGGATCTCGGAGTGCTCGCGAGTCCTCCCCGGCCAAACGACCAACCCGTTCTCGTCATCGGCGGTCTATTCGTTGATGTCGCACACCTGACCGATCTCACCAACCGTTTTCTGCAACTGAAACACCAGTACTTTCCTGGCTTACCCTATCCTTCGACCAGGGTTCTGGATCGCATCCTGCCCGAAGTAAAGGGTGCCGACGTTCGGGCTAACGCAACACGGGGAAGCGCTCGTCAACGCGCGCATGCCGTTGGCTTCCTCGATCAAATTCTTGGGTTATTACGACGCTGCGACGTCAAGTTGGTTGCACGTATCCGGGTGAAGGAAGTTGGCGGACCGTTCGATGCCACGCCAGTGTACACATCCTCGATACAGGGCATCTGTGCCTATTTCGAACATTATCTGAGTCAGACCAACGACACCGGAGCTTGCATCGCTGACAGCCGCAACAAGTTCAAGAATGTCAGCGTCTCCCACTCTATCTTTACGCAGAAATTCAGTCCGGCCAGGCGACGCTACCAGCGCCTCGGAGAACTGCCGACCTTCGGCCATAGCGAAAACCACGCCGGTCTTCAGATCTGTGACCTCGTCTGTTCCGCGCTGCTCTACCCCATCGCCTGCTTCGCCTATTGTACGGGCCACGTGAACAACGTCCATGTACAACCAAGCGCCACGTATCTCAGACAACGTTACGGGCACCAGTTGAAGGCTCTCCAATACCGGTACCAGAATGAGACGACCGGCCGTCACGAAGGCGGGGGCGTCGTGTCCGATGCCCTTGGCCACCAGACTGGCTCATTGATGTTCCGCTGAATCAGCACCCGCGATGGAATCAATCAACGCAGCGCACAGGCGCGTCGCGACGATCCGCTCGTCGCCCGGCTCCAGCGTCATCGGGTCGACGACCACGCCGCGTCCGCTCTGGCGCATGGCGATGCACGGATCGCCGTTCCACAGCTCCGCCACGACGGCGGACGCCCGCTCGGGATCGAGATCGACGTGCAGGCGCGGCGCCACATCCGGATACGCGCCTTGGCCCCTGCCCTTGATCGACACCGCCCCGGCATCCGCCGCGGACGCCGCGACGAGCGCCTCGGCGACATGCGCTGCCTGCGCTTCCCAGCGCGCCACGTCCTCCGCGTCGCTGGAGGCCAGGAACCGATCCACCGCCGCCAGCAGGCCCATGATCTCTTCCTTGCCCACCTTCATCGCCCGGCCGATGCCGCTCTCGGGACTGGAGTTCAGCCGCACGGCGGCGACCAGCTCGGGCGTGCCGACCACCAGTCCCGTGCACTGCGGACCCCGCAGCCCCTTGCCGCCGCTGAACACGGCCAGAGACGCTCCCTTGGCGACGAGCTCGGTCAGGTTGGAGCGCGGCGGCAACTGCGCGGCGGCGTCGACGATGACCGGAACGCCACGCTCGGCGGCTCCGCTCGCCACCTCGGCGAGCTGTTCGATGGGCTGGCTGCCGAGGAAGAAGACGACGGCGGCCGTGCGGCTGCCGATGGCGCCGACCATTTCCTCGGTACTGAGGGCGGCGCTGGTGCCCACGCGGACCAGCGTGCCGCCGCACGCCTCGATGCCCTGGTGGATGTAGAAGTGCGGATCGACGCTGCCGATCACGAACTCGTTGGCCCATCCGGACGTGTTCGGCAGTGCCCGTACGCGCTCGACGTCGGTACCGGTCAGACAGCCCGCGGCCGCGAGCTGCATGCCGCTCGCCGCACCGCAGGAGACGAACGCCGCCGGGACGCCGATGCGCCGCGCCAGGTACTCGCCGGACTTGACGAGCAGATCCGGCAGGTCGACGTACGCGCCGGCCGCCGTGCGCATCGCCTCCAGCACCTCCGCCGGCATCAGGCTGCCGCCGAGCGTGGTGATGGTGCCGCTGGCGTTGATCAGGGTACGCGCTCCGAGCTGTCGATAGTCGATCATGGCAACTCCCGATTGTAGTCGAGCCGGCCGGAGGATGTCGGGGCGTCCCCGTTTTGACGGCCCGGCCCGAGCGACCTATGGTGCCGGGACAGGATCCCGATGGGCACCGATACAGGCCTGCTCGCGCACTGGCCGCTCGCCGGCGACTGCCGCGATCGCTCCGGAAACGGCCACCACGGCCGGAACCAGGGCGCTGACCTTGCGGCCGGCGGCGCCGTCTTCGACGGCCGCGGCGCCCACGTCCTCGTGCCCCCGTCGGCGGCCCTGGACCTGGGGACGGGCGACTTCACCCTGGCCGTCCAGATCCACACGGACGCTGTCCTCGACGACGTGCCGGGCGACATCGTCAGCCGCTACGCCCCCGGCACCCGGACCGGCTTCCAGCTCAGCCTGCTCAACAACGCCGGCGTGACCGCCGCCCAGGCCAACTACCGCCACCTCCACTTCGGCATCGACGCCGGCAGCAATTGCGCATGGGCCGACTGCGGCCGCCCCCGGCAACAACCTGCGCGTCTACTCCCTGTGCGTCTTTCGGGGCGATCTCTACGCGGGCACCTTCGAGACCGGCGCCGACGAGGCCGGCGGCGTCTACCGCTACGACGGCAGGGCCGGCTGGAAGCCGTGCGGGAGCCCGGACGCCGCCAACACCGTGGCCTCCCTGTGCGTCTTCGACGGCGACATCTACGCCGGCACGTCGTGCTACCGGGCCGGCGGCTCGGCGCTGCCGGAGTCGGAGAACCGAACCCCCGGCGGCGCCCTGTACCGCTACGCGGGCGGCCGTGAGTGGGTGAGCGTCGGCCGCATGGAGGGCGCCGACTCCTGCGCCGGCATGGCCGTGTACCGGGGCGAGCTCTATGCCATTCCGCTCTACAGCCAGGGCGTCTTCCGCTACCAGGGGGGCGACCGCTGGGAGCACTGCGGCACCCCCGGCCGCCGCATGATGTCGCTCGGGGTCTTCAACGGCCACCTCTACGGAGCGGGCAACGAGGGCGGGAAGTCGGGCGGCGTGTTCCGCTACGCCGGCGGCAGCGACTGGGTGCGCGCCGGCGGCCAGGAGGGCGTCTCGCAGGTCTACTCGTTCGCCGCCCACCACGGGAAACTGCACGCCGGCACCTGGCCGGAGGGCAAGGTCTTCCGCGACGACGGCGACGATCCCTGGACCTGCGTCGGCCGCCTCGGCGAAGAGCTGGAGGTCATGGCCATGGCCGTCTACAACGGCAAGCTCTACGCCGGCACCCTGCCGCTGGGCCAGGTCTACCGCTACGACGGCGGCGACACCTGGACCCTCACCGGGCAGCTCGACACCACCCCGGACGTGAAGTACCGCCGCGTCTGGTCGATGGCCGTCTACCGCGGCCGCCTGTTCGCCGGCACCCTCCCCTCGGGCCGCGTCTGCGCCCTGCAGGCGGGCGCCAACGTCACCCACGACCATGAGCTCGAGCCCGGCTGGCGCCGCCTCGCCGCCGTCCGCAGGGGAGGGCGGCTGGAGCTCCACGTCGACGGCAGCCGCGTCGCGACCTCGGCGGCCTTCGACGCCTCGGCCTTCGACCTCTCCACGGACCAGCCCCTGCGGATCGGCGCCGGCGCCATCGACACCTTCAACGGCAGGATTCGCGACCTGCGCCTGTACCGCCGCGCCCTCGCGGAGGACGAGATCGGGAGGCTCGCATCATGATCGACGCCCACGTCCACGTCTTCGCCAAGGCCTCGCGCGAGTTCCCGCGCGAGGTGAGCGACGCTCTGCCCGCCGGCCGTGAGGAGAGCGCCGAGAAGCTCCTGGGCCTGATGGAGGAGCACGCCGTCGAGCGGGCGACGCTGGTGCAGATCGGCGGCACCTCGCTCGAAACCCATGCCTACCTCCGCCACTGCCTGAAGCGCTACCCGGACCGGTTCAAGGGGATCGGCCTGGTGCCGGACCCGCGCCGTCCGGAGGACCACATGGATCGGTTGGCCGAGGACGGCGGCATCGTCGGCTTCCGCCTGCACGAGATCGGTGGCCCGCTCGATCCGACGGCGCCGATGGACGTGCGCACTTACACGACCTATCCGTTCTGGAAGCACGCCGCCGAGAGGGACTACATCGTCTGGCTCTATCCCCGCGCCGCCGAGGCGCACCTGACCCCGTTTCTGCTGGACGCGTTTCCGGAGCTCACGGTGGTCTTCAACCACCTGATGATCTGCCCGCCCGAGGGCTCCATGACGACCGACGAGCAGGGCCGGCCGCGGATGATCCGGCGAACGTTCACGAACGACCAGCCGCTGACCCGCCACAACACCCTGGGCTTGGCGCAGTTCCCGAACGTGTGCGTCAAGCTGTCCGGCCAGTACGCCTTCAGCCAGGAGCCCTACCCGTACCTGGACCTGCGGCGCTGGCACAGCGAGCTGCTGATAGAGATGGGCGCCGACCGCTGCATGTGGGCCACCGACTTCCCCTGGATCCAGGAGGACCCCGGCTACGGCAAGCTCACCCGTGTGATCGACGAGCTGCTACCGGACCTCGACGACGCCGACCGCGCGCTGATCATGCACGGCACCGCGCGCCGCATGGTCTGGCGCGAGTCGACGAGCGATGACGACGAGATCGGGAGGCCCGCTTCGTGATCGACGCCCACGTCCACGTCTTCGCCAAGGCATCGCGCGAGTTCCCGCGCGAGGTGAGCGACACCATGCCCGCCGGCCGGGAGGAGAGCGCCGAGAAGCTCCTGGGCCTGATGGAGGCCCACGGCGTCGAGCGGGCCACGCTGGTGCAGATCGGGGGCACCTCGCTCGAAACGCACGCCTATCTCCGCCACTGCCTGAAGCGCTACCCGGACCGGTTCAAGGGGATCGGCCTGGTGCCGGACCCGCGCCGGCCGGAAGACCACATGGACCGGCTGGCCGAGGACGGCGGCATCGTCGGCTTCCGGCTGCACGAGATCGGCGGCCCGCTCGATCCGACCGCGCCGATGGACGTGCGCACCTTCACGACCTATCCGTTCTGGAAGCACGCCGCCGAGAGGGACTACATCGTCTGGCTCTATCCCCGCGCCGCCGACGCGCACCTGACCCCCTGGCTGCTGGACGCGTTTCCGGAGCTCACGGTGGTGTTCAACCACCTGATGATCTGCCCGGCCGCCGGGTCCATGGCGACCGACGAGCAGGGCCGGCCGCGGATGGTCCGGCGCACCTTCTCCTTCGACATGCCGCTTACCCGCCACAACACGCTCGGCCTCGCGCAGTTCCCGAACGTGTGCGTCAAGCTGTCCGGCCAGTATGCCTTCAGCCAGGAGCCCTACCCGTACCTGGACCTGCGGCGCTGGCACGAGCAGCTCGTGAAGGACATGGGCGCCGACCACTGCATGTGGGCCACCGATTTCCCCTGGATCCAGGAGGATCCCGGCTATGGCAAGCTGACCCGCGTGCTCGACGAGCTGCTGCCGGATATAGGCGAGGAGGACCGCGCGCTGATCATGGACGGCACCGCGCGCCGCATGGTCTGGCGCGAGTCGGGGAGAGTCACCGATGGCTGATGCCGACGGCCCCGCCTACGAGCTGACGCCCGAGCAGAAATACGAGTTCGACCTGCGCGGCTACCTCGTGCTCCGGCAGCACTTCGACGCCGAAGCGGTCGCGGAGTTCCACGCCGGCATCGACGAGCTGCAGGCGATCCCCATCGACTACGCGACCTACACGCGGCTGGGCGTCGCCAGCTACTTCCTGCACCAGGCTATGGCCGACCCCGAGCATCCGTTCTGGAAGGGCGAGCACCGCGCCGACCGCGCCCCCAATCCCGCCACCGGTGGCATCGGCCGCGTCGACCACGCGATCTGCGGCACCGCCAGGTTCGACCGCATCGTGCGCGACCCCGTCCTCAAGGCCATCCACACCGAGCTGGCCGGCGGCCCCGTCTACCTCTCAGCCACCTACTACATCGAGAAGGTCGGCCCGGCCCCCGGCGGCGGCCTGCACAACGGCGGCTTCCCCGTCGACCGCGACATCTACTACGGATACGACCACACCAACGGGCGCTTCGCCTGCAAGAGCACCAAGAGCGTCATCATCCTCTCCGACATGACGCGCGTGGAGAACGGACCGTTCGCGGCCATCCCCGGCAGCCACAAGGCCAACTTCCGCTGCCCCTTCGACATGGAGGACGCCAGCCGCAACCCGATGGCGGTCCCCGTACTGGCCGCGCCCGGCGACGTGGTCATCTTCTCCGAGGGCATGACCCACAACGCCTACCCGGTCACCAACAACTCGATCCGGCGCTCCGTGTTCTTCAACTACATGCCGGCAATCGGCCGAGACAACCTCCCGTTCCAGCGCATGTCCATCTACCCCGACCACGTCCTGGAGCGCCTCTCCGACCAGGCGGACCTGCTCAGCTCGCCCGGCTACATCTGAGCTGGTCTCCAAGCGCAATGACGAGCGCGCACTCGGGCGCGCAAGGAGCGTCAGCCCGGTGGATCGGGCTGGTCGGCGCCGTTGGTGTGGACATCGGCAGAATCGCCCGCAGCCGCCAGCCGTTGCCTGAGCGCCTGCAGTATCTCGGAATCGCCGTCGGCGGCCGACTCGATGAGCGACCAATTGGCTCCGGCGCGCACCGCCTTTTCCAGGATCTCAAGCCGCCCTTCCTCGATGCCCTCCTGGCGGCCCTCCTCGATGCCCTCCTGGCGGCCCTCCTGGCGGCCCTGCTTGACAAGCATCTCCGCTATGGTCACGAAGTCACCTCCCGCCTCAGGCGCTCGGCGCTGCCACTCCTCGTCGAGCAGCGGCAGATGCGCGGCGTCCTGCGTGCGCAGCAAGTAGTGTACGAACAACCTCACGATATCGAAGCGCCCGGTGCGCGGCAACGCCGCCAGCAGGCGCACCACGCGCAGCCCCAGGTCCAACTGCTCGCGCCCATCGCGAAACGCCGCCATCAGCGCCAGCAGGGCGATCCGGCCCCGTGTCTGGCCGCCGGCGTCGGCCGCGGCAGCCTGCGACTGATCGATCAGCACGTGCGCAAAGCGCGGCACCCACGGCCACTGGCGGTCCACGGGCGCAAACAGCTCCGACATCTCGCGGGAATAGCGCCAGCGCTCCCGTCCCTGGTAGAACACCACCGGCACGATGGCGCGTAGCCCGCCCGGCTCCTGCTCGGCCTGCTCCCAGATCCGGCAGCAGTACTTGAGCAACCGGACCCGCATGTACCGTTGCGGTTCCGACTGGTGTTCGAGCAGCACGTACAGCGACAGCGGCGTCCGGTCCTCGGCCCGGGTGATCATGAACAGCAGATCCAGCTCGCTTTCGCGGGCGTCTTCGTCGATGTAGCTGCGGTCCGCCAAGGTGAGCGTGGACCAGTCCAGGGACTCGGCCAAGGCCGCCGGCAGATGCGGCCGCAGCAGGGCGGCAGCCTCCCGGCGATCGCGGAACACGGTGCGAAACAGGCGGTCGTGAATCTGCGGGATCACGGCTGCTCACCCCTCGGTCTCGTCACGTCCGCACGATAGCGCTCCAGCGGCTCGGCGGCCACTACAAGCAAGCGAGATCTGGGACGACGCCGAGCGCGAGCCGACCATGGGCGGGACGGCGCGGCGCATGGTCTGGCGCGAATCCGGGAGGGCCGTCGACGGCTGACCTATACACCTCGAATACTCACCTCACCGGGGTATATCTGATTGCCAGTCAACAACCCGGAAGCGCCCCATCTAGGTCGGCGGGCATGGACCACAACGCCCATCCCGTCGCCACCCTCTTCACCCGCCGCCCCGTGTCGCTCAACTACCTCCCGGCCATCGGACGGGAAGACATGACGGACGGCGGGATGGCTCTCAAGCTTGACTCAGCGCGCCAAGTGTGCGTTCGAGGCCCCTGCGGAACATCTGAACGATCGCCCGGACTACGGCCTTTTCGATGCGTTCTCGGACTTGCTGCCAGCCGCCGTCCGGCACAATGTAGCCGAGCCCCGCTTCAACGCCATCTGACGTGGCTTGCCAGTTGGCATGCACGGTCGGGGCGGACCAGGACCCACCGTCGCTGCTGGCGCCGTTGTAGTACCCAACCACGGTACCATTCACAGACACCGCCCACGTCGCCGGATACCGAACATCGCCGCGACGGCGACCGTGCCCGTAGCTCATACCCCCGTCACGCACCTTCCGTCGCTTGACTTCGATCGTCATCAAGTGCCCCTCCGTATCGGAGCACATCATGCAACGTCGTGTCCGCGGATTCCAGGCCATACTCGCTTTGACACGCCATCTGGCATATTGCGGCGTTGAGCAGGTCTTGCGCCCTACGCACCGTGGCGTCGGGAATCTTGGCTCGCCGCGAGGACGCGAAGAGGATGGACACAGCACCTACAGTTCCCGTGCCGGCTTTCGGAACACCTCGTCGGTGTGCCATGCGACGTAGTCGCCGTGAGGCTCGCCGGCGCCCTTCTGAGGAGGACGCACCGGCTGGCCGTGGTAGTCCAGCAGCCAGCGCACCGCCGCGCTCGTGCCGTTCACATCGCCCGATACCAGCATCCGATAGCCCGCACCGCCGGCTTTCTCAAGACCAATCGCTCCACGATCGAGCGCGCCATGGTGAAAGGAACACAGCGCCAGTCCGTTGCTGACCCGGTCCGGGCCGCCGTGGGAGTGCCACCGAATGTGTGCGGCTTCGAGCCCCAGCAGGTCGTCGTTGAGGCGCAGGTCGAAGCCGCAGACGGCGCATCGACGCTCGTACGCGGTCAGCACGAGCTCCCGAAAACGCGGATCACGATTCACTCGCCGGCTCGCCTTGATTTCCTCCCTCGCGGGGCCGTCCATCCCCACGGACTCCAGGATGTGCTGGTGCATCGAAACAGGAAAGTGCTCATCGAGTATCCACTGGGCCGCGGCGCGCGCTCCCTGGTGATCGGCGGCCACCAACCGGTAGACCGGCTCCGGCAAGCCGCCCGTGATACCGCGGGTCCGCAACTCTGTCGTATGGAGATCGCCGCTCCGAGTGCGGCGCAAGGAGTCGGCGCCGGGGATCTCCCACAGCCCATCCGTGACCAAGCGGCCGAAGGGAAATTCCGGATGGAACGCCTTGCTGGGAGGACCGAAGTGCCGGAGAAGACCGGTGAGTGTCTTCTCGATCTCACTGAACGGCGCCAGACGTTCTTCTCCTCGAACGGCCTTGCCTACGGCCAGCAGCAGTAGCAAGGGCTTGTGGGGAGCGCGTTTGCCGCCCTGCTTCCAGACGTTGAGTCCTATCAGTTTCCGATGAAACTCATTCAACGTCATCGCAATCAGTGGTACCGCCGCGTTGAACCGGCCGCGGAACGCAACGTTTTCCTCCGTCAGCCAGAAGCCAGCAGCGACTCCTTAATCTGTCTCCAGTCGTGGGAGACGGAAGCGTCCTGTTCTCGAGAGAGTCGATCTCCAGCCACTCAGCGACGATCTGAAAGAGTCGCCGACACACCTCCACCTTGTCATCGCCGTGACAGCAGCGACCGATGATCCCAGGGCAGCAGCCGATGAAACACTGGTCTTCATCCGAACACTCGACGATCGAGAGGCTGTTACTCACCTTCGTCCTCGAAACTCCGGCACGATGGCCCTCGGCTTGACCGCGCGAACGACACTCGACCTAATCATGGGACCTTGGACGGAGCATGCCATGGCTCGACCTGACGTATCGATCGTCCCGGAGCGGCTGAATCCCGAGCTGACCCCCGAGATGGAGCGGGAGGTCCGGTTCTTCCAGAAATGGGGGTACCTGGTCGTCGATGACGCCATCACCCCGGAGCAGGTCGAGATCCTGCGTGACGCGATGGACGACGCCGATGCGCGCGAGACCTTCGGGTGGAACGGGGAGCCCAATCCGGGGCCGACGGGCAGCCTGTTTCGGGAGCTGCTGGAGGAGGATGACCGCTTCGCCTTCCTGCTCGACCATCCGCCGGTCCTCACCCTCATGAAGGCCATCCTCGGCAACGCGGTGCAGCTCCACAGCGCCACCGGCCGGGTCACCCCGCCCGGGACGCCCGAGCAGAACTGGCACCGCGACGGGCCGTGGCCCCAGGACCCGGACGGCACCCCCTTCGGGTCGATCCCGGGGCAGGTCAACTGCGGCTACTACCTGGACGAGCTGACCATGGAGAACGGCGCCATCGTCATCCTCCCCGGCAGCCACCGGGCGATCTTCAGGCCGCCGAAGGACAGTCCCGTGGAGTTCCCGGACGAGCTGTACGTCTTGGCCAAACCGGGGCAGGCGGTGCTGTTCAGCGGCTGGCTCTACCACCGCGGGGCGGCCAACAACTCGGGCGCGAAGCGGCGGGTGTGCCTGATGTGCTACCAGAACGCCTGGATGAAGTCGCGCGAGACCTTCGACGGACCGAAGATGACCGCCATGCGCGAGAACGGGACCCCGGAGCAGAAGCTGCTGCTCGGCGGGATCCCCCGCTGGTGACGTCGAGGCCCTGAGCGACCTCGCGAACGACTTCGCCCTCAGGCTTCGGCCGCGACCGGCTCCACCTCGATCCGCATTGCTCCGGTCTTACCCCGCGCGCCATCGCATGAGGGCGGTCTCCAGCCCCTCCGCGAATGGCTGGAGGTCGCTTTCGGGACGATTCGATTCCAGACGGGCGACGACGCGACAGATGCCGGCTTCGTCGCGGTGCAGGACCTCACCCAAGCTGCGCAGCTTCGACTTGGCGATCTCCGCAGGCCGGTCGGAGGCGGTGTCGTAGACCGCGTCGAGCCGGCGCAACTGGTTGGCGAGCTCGGCAGGATCGACGCTCAACCCGGCAGCCATCGTCTCGGTGGCCTGCTGCAGCAGCCGCCATACCCACACCTCGGGCGCATCGCGGCCCGGCAGAAACAGGGCGGACACCTCGCGCCCGGCACTGGCATGGATGCGCTCATCGATGCCGCTGTCGCGCTGGTCGCCGTCGAGGATGAAGACGAAGTTGTCGATCTGGCCGAACTTGCGAAACGCTCCGGCGTGCGCCGGAAACTCCTCCGCTCCGGTATCCCGCCCGATGCGCACCGAATCCCCTCTGATGCGCTGCTTGGGCACAATGTGATCGAGAACCCCCTGCACGACAGCCTCCGCCGCTACGTCTTCACACAGCAGGTTGAGCGCGTCCCGCGAGCGGCCGTAGAGCGCGTCCTGGACCACGTCGACATGGGCCTGCTGCACGGTGACCCGACCGCTCTCGTCGCGATCCAGGAAGATGCGCCCGTTGGCCGGCACCGAGTCCAGGACCACCGGGCTATGAGTGGTCACGATGATCTGCAGATCGTTGCGGAGGGCGAGCTGCTGCAATTGCAACATCAGCAGTTGCTGCACCCAGGGGTGCAGCCCCGCCTCGACCTCGTCGATCAACACCAGCGCCCCGTTTCGCTGGGCGATCTCCTGTGCCAGCCGCAGGATGGCGCGCTCCCCGGCGGCCATGTGCAGTTCGGAGTAGGACGCGCCGCGCTCCTGAGCCGCAAACAGCAGATTCTTGTTGCCGCTGGAGAGATCGACCACCTCCGCGTACCGGAACGGCAGCATCTGCTGCGCGAACTCGATTTGTGAGGCGGTCAGCGGCGTTTCGTGCGGCGGAGAGGTCTGTCGCGACATGCTGAGCACGCCGCGTACCTCCGACGGGTTGCTGAGGTTGCTGAGCGTCCGCAGATAGACCGGACGCTCCGGTTGCCTGGCGTTCTTGCGCCCCAGGAAGCTGCGGTTCCATCCCTTGGCACGCCGCCAGCGCATGGACCGCCGGCCGTCCGGCGTGGCGTAGTCGAACTCGACGATCACCTCGCTCTTCTCGTCCTCGCGTCCGCCGTGTCGGGGGCGATAGTCGGGAAACAGCGTCGACGGCACGAAGTCCCTGACCCCGGCGCCCGGCACCCGGTAGGCGCACGCCGCCGCGAACAACACGGTCGTCTTGCCGCTGGCGTTGCCCCCGGCGATCACGCTGACCGGGTAATCGAGCACCACGCGCAGATCATCGATCCCGCGAATGCCCTGCAGATGAATCTCCGCCAGGAAGTGCGGCAGATGGGGCTTCTTGCCCTGCAACTGCTGCCAGAGGTCACCGAAGCGGCGTTCGATCACGTTTGACCTCGCCTGTCTTCCCGCGCGTCGATCTCCAACCACTCGTCGACGATCTGACAGAGTTGCCGATACACCTCTACCTCGTCATCGCCGTGACAACAAGCCCCAATGATCCCGGGGCACGAGCCGACGAAACAACGGTCTTCATCGGACCACTCCACGATCTTGGTGTACGGAGCGCTGCCATTCACGTTCGGACTCGCCGAAACCTTGGCACGAGCCCGCTCGGCTTGACCACCGTGGTCGACACTCGACCTAATCATGGAACCACGGACGGACCATGCCATCGCTCGCGCTGACTACCCGATCCTTCGACGGCCGAAGATGACCGCCTGGGCGAGAAACGGGACGCCCGAGCAGAAGCTGCTGCTCGGCGGGATCCCCCGCTGGTGACCTCAGCGGCCCTGAGCGACCACGCGAACCACCTCGCCCTCTGGCTCGGCCAAGGGCGACTTACAGCTCCTTGCCACAGCCAGCACCGTCCGGTACGTTGTATTGAGAGGAGATACTGGCATGAGCAACCGGAACCGTGACGGTGACGGTAACGTTCATGGTCACCAGGGTCGGAACCAGGGTCTCCCGATCCGCACCGCTTGCCACGTCCTGCACCCCATCCGCGAAACATCGGAAGACGTGACTGGCACTAGCCCGGCACCGCCTCAGAAACCGGAACAGAAACAGCAACCGGGCCCGGGCCGGCCTCCCTCCATGGAGCATCCAGCCCCGATCCCCGACTCACCCGAGAGCATCGCCCGTGCCCCGATGTCCGGCCCGCCGACGAAGAACTGGCGGTACCTGAAACGGCACCAGCCATGAGCAGGAACCGTGACTCACCTAACCCCAAGCGCAGGATAGCCCCTCAAGGGTCGTATGATAGAGCAATACTGCGAAATCTGTACTACATCGGCAGCAACCTTCACAAGAAACATCCAGCCGACTACGACTTCACCCCTCCCGTCGCGCCCAGAGCAAGTAAGTCAGTGTGTGACGATAAGAGAATCGTAAAGCGAGCCGAAGCAACCAGATTGTTCCGTAGTGGTATTGCGCGAGGGATGATGAGTTCCTATAGTATTGACGAATTCCCCAAGTACATTTGGGCTGTTGACAGATACGGCGAGGTCTACGAAGCAAAACTCGGCTCCGAAGGATATCATGGCTACCGGCTGGGTAAAGACGAACGTGCGATGTGTCGTCGTGTGCTCAAGGAGTGGAAAGCACGATGCAACACAAACTAGTTATTTCGTTGTCACATGTTGACTCGTCCGACCTTGAACCGAAAGAAGAGCGAGCTGGTTTCGGAGTGGTCAAACTTGAGACGGAAGATGTACTTCTTACCGGCGGAATTGATCAGCATACCAACCAGCAACGCGGGGGACCTCTTGTCTCGGGCTACCACCTTGCAGAGTGGCTGGCGTGGAATTGGTGGAGACTACGTTGGGAATGGTGGCACCACGAAAATGCCTGCAACGACGTTGTAGATGAATGGGACTTTGCTCATCGCCTATCAACGATTGGAGAAGGTTATGAGTGGCCCAACATAGCGATTGCATCGGACGGTTTTATGACGGGCATTACATCTTATCCATCTATTGACCATGCCTCCTTTCGATATTTCGGAGCTCCCATGACGTTGATTCCAGCAAGCATCCTGGAAACGGCCGTCGAGGACTTTGTGTCCAAGGTTATGGATGAATTGAACGCAAGAGGACTTTGTGAGACGAATCTTCACCGACTCTGGAGTGAATTGCAAACTGAGCGTCAAGATCCAGAAACTGCTTCTTTGCGTAGGCTGGAAGCGCGGCTCGGTTACGATCCAAACGAGGCCAGCCATCTGGGCGACGGATGGAGGAACGATGCCGCACAACTCGGCGGGGATTCGCTCGAGGAATTGGCGGCTGATGCGGCATACCAAGGTAAGCCGACCGAGATGATGTCAGCATCTCAGATTACAGAAATGGCAGACTCTTGCGGATTTGAAGTCAGCGGTCAAGATTCCATTGCACCTCGCGAGAGGAGTTCAGAGTGGGGAAATGTGGAGGCTTGGCGCATCGGTGAGAAATACGCTCATGAACTTCGGATGGAAGCAAGAATTGATGTAGGAGATCCTGTCTCAAATGAGCGGCTTGCGGAAATCGCGGGTGTTTCCAAGAATGCTATTTCGGCCTCTGATTGTATAGGAGACATCTCTTTCTTTCTTGAAAGAGTCGCCCGCAAATCCGACGCAAGAGTAGTGTTCCGCTCCAAGTGGGAGACCGGCCGGCGGTTCGCCCTTGCGCGAATAGTCGGCGACCGACTGTTCGCTTGGGAGGACAACATGTTCCCGGCAACGCGGTCATACACTTGTCGACAACAGGCGCAACGCGCATTTGCTGCGGAGTTTCTGAGTCCATTTGAGGCTGTGAGTGACATGCTTGGTGCAGATGACTCAGAGGACCGCCAGAATGAAATCGCTGAGCACTATCAAGTGTCGCCTATAGCGGTAAAGACTATTCTGGCGAACAAAGGAAGAATCAGCCGCGACGACATCTCGGGGATCGTTCATCGGCCACACTTTGCAGACCAGTTTGAGACCACTCCTCCTCCTTGATTGTCGCTGGCCAGCCCGCCCCGCTTGACCATCCCACGCGGAGTCAAGTACAGTGCACGTACATCCGCCCCATGGCAGTACGCCGTGCTCCCAGTCTCGACTGGCGATCATGAGCACGGCCGATCCCTTGGGGCTTTTTCATGCCCAGCGTGATTCACGATGACCAAGGCGGCGATCCTGATAGACGGCGGCTACTTTCTGAGGCGTCTACCGACTGTGCGGCCGGACGTAGATACAACCGACGTGGATGCCGTAGTCCGCTCGATAGGGCAACTGATTCAAGGTCATCTACAGCAATCCTGACGGTGAT
This sequence comes from Spirochaetia bacterium, assembly GCA_965202935.1. Classification (GTDB taxonomy): domain Bacteria; phylum Spirochaetota; class Spirochaetia; order SZUA-6; family Bin103; genus CATQHW01. Next base: position 5,009,676 of record OZ241879.1, on the reverse strand, counting down.
AGTTCAGTTCAGTGAGTCACAGGACTTCGACGGGCCGAAGATGACCGCCCTGCGCGAGAACGGGACGCCGGAGCAGAAGCTGCTGCTCGGCGCGATCACTCGCTGGTGACGTCATGCCGATCACGGTGAGGCTGCGCCGGCCGGTCGCCCCCGGCGACATGGTGATGACGGACGACGGCCAGCCGGCCCTCATTCTGCGCCTGACCCCGACCGAGCCGGCTGACGAGTATGACGCGACCGTCACCACGGCCGCGCCTCCGTGCATCCACTGCGACGAGTACAGCGGCAGACACGCCCGCGGAGGCCGCTGGGAGTGTTCGGCGTGCGGCCATGAGATCAGCCGCGAGAAACTGCGCGACTTTGCAATCACCTACATGATCAACCTGGGAAGGTTCTGCGATCCCATCGGCGCCTCGAACGAGGAGTGGACGAAGTGGTGGAACGAGTGGAAGGCGGAGATCCTCGCGGACGCGGCGGCCGCCGACAGGCTCGTCAACAACCTCTGAGCGACATCCCGATCTCCGCTTCGCCTCTCAGGAGTCGAGAATCCTCGACACGGGGATGATGGCGGCCTGGAGGTCGATGCCGGTTCTGATGAAGCGTCCCCAGTCCCGGTCCTCTACCTGCAGGTAGGTCACCACCGCGTTGCCGGCGGTCGTGAAGGTGCAGCCGATGTTGGTCAGCTCGTACTCGCCGCCGGCGATGTCGCCGATGCGCCGCCAGCTCCGGCACTCGTCGGTGGAGACGGCCATCGACAGCGGGCGCCTGCGGCCGAAGTGATGGTGCTCCGGCTCGTAGATGCTGTCGTTCCAGATGAGGAGCAGCGTGTCGGTGCCCGGGACGCGGCGCAGACAGGTGCCCGACTCCGGGGCCTTCAGGCCCGTCGTCTGCGGCAGCGACCACGTGTCGCCGCCGTCCTCGGAGTACGAGAGGAACACCGCCCCCAACTGGGTCCGCAGCGTCATGTAGATCCGGCCGCTGTCCACCTCCGCCAGTGATGCCTCCATGGCGCCGCGCAGCGGCAGGTCCACGGTGCCCTGCGAGCGCACCCAGCTCCTGCCGCCATCCTCGCTGAGCCAGCACCACGCCGTGTTGTGCTGGCTGAACTGGCCGCCCGTTCCGCCATGGCACGGCAGGAGCAGCCGGCCGGACGAGAGCACGACGATGTCGACCGCGCCGCCCTGCAGCCACTGGCCCGGCGACCGCTCCCACACGGGGCCGAGCTCCGTGAACGTGGCGCCTTCGTCCTCGAATACATACACGCACATGGTCGTGCTGCTTTCCGAGTGGGCGCGCAGGCAGATCATGAGGAGCTCGCCCGTCGGCAGACGCTTGACCGCCGGCGAGTGCACGTTCATGTCGCCCGGCGCGATGTCGATGACCATGCGCTCGCCGCCCCAGGTGAGTCCCTGGTCGGCGGAGGTCTTGGCGTGGATCCGGCAGCGGGCGAGGTCTGCCCCGCCTTCGGCCGACGCCTCGTACTTGTGCCAGAGCACCAGCAGCTCGCCGTTGTTCAGCTCGATCACGCTCGCGGTATCGTTGCGCGGGTTCGCCGGCCCCGACTTCGCGATCGTCGAGTAGCGGATTTCCTGACCGTCCATGGTCCATGCGTACCAGAAATGGGCGCTGGACTCCAATCCGCGGGGGCCGGCACCGGCAAGGAGCATGAACGTGGCACAGACCGAGGCAGTCGTCTTCGTCGGCGTGGGCGAAGCGGCATTCCAGCGGGTCGACGTGAGCGATCCCGGGCCCGGGCAGGTGCAGGTCCGCACCCGCCTGTCCACCATCAGCGCCGGGACCGAGGGGTGGATCCTGCACGACCGCTTCACGTGGACGCCCACCCGCTACCCCTGCGTGCCCGGCTACCAGCGGGTCGGCACGGTCGAGGCCGTGGGCACCGGCGCCAGCGGCTGGTCGGTCGGGGACCGGGTGATGGCGACCCGCAGTGACTGGCCCGGCGCCCTGGCAGCGCGGTCCGGGGCGCACGCTGCGGTCGGCAACACGCTGGCCTTGGAGCTCTTCGCCTTGCCTGCGGGCGTCGGCGAGGTCGATGCCTCCGGGCTGGTAGTCGCCCAAGTCGGGTACAACGCCGCCAGTCGCGCCCGATTCGAGCCGGGCGATCCGGTGGTGGTGTACGGGGACGGCCTCATCGGGCAATGCGCGGCGCAGGCCGCCCGCGCCCGCGGGGCACGCGTGATCCTGGTCGGCCACCGCGCGGAGCGGCTGGAGCTGGCGGCGGCGCACAGCGCTGACGCGGTCGTGAACGGGCATGAGCGGGAGGTGGTCGAGGCGGTCCGGCGCGCGACGGGGAGCGAGCACGTCACGGCGGTCCTGGACTCCGTGCAGACCGAGGAGGCTCAGCGGCAGTACACGCCCGTGCTGGAACGCGCCGAGGGGCAGATCGTCTACTGCGGCTTCACGCCGGGAACGGTGTGGGCGGACATGGCGCTGCTGCAGCAGCGCGAGCTGACGGCGCACTTCGTCTCCGGCTGGACGCGGCCGCGGATGGAGGCGACGCTGGACCTGATGGCGCGGGGGCAGCTCAGCCTGGAGCCCCTGATCACCCACTTGGTGCCGGCCTCCCGGGCGCCGGAGATGTACCGCATGATCGCCGCCAAGGCGGAGCCGTTCCTGGGCATCACCCTGGACTGGAGGCGCACGGGATGAAGGTCCTGATCACCGGCGCCACCGGCTTCATCGGCCGCCACCTGATCCGCGAGCTGGAGCCGGCCCACGAGCTGCGCCTGCTCGACCAGGCCCGGCCGGAGGAGGCGACCATGTTCGCCGGCACCACCCGGCTGGTCGCGCCGTTCAAGACGGACTGGCCGTTCGTGCAGGCCGACATCACCGACGAGGCGGGGATGCTGGCCGCCATGGAGGGGATGGACGCGGTCATCCACCTGGCGGGAGAGCCGCGCGGACTGCCGGAGATCGGCGTGGCGACCTTCCGCGACAACGCGCTGGGCACCTTCGTGGCCATCGACGCGGCGCGGCGGGCGGGCGCCGGGCGCTTCTTCTGTGCGTCGAGCATCAACGCCTTCGGCACCTTCCACTGGCGCCTCAGCGGCCGGCCGGTCCCCTACACCAAGATGCCCCTGGACGAGGCGTTCGACCCCGTCCCAGAGGATCCCTACAGCCTGAGCAAGCTGGTCAACGAGAAGACCTGCGCCGCCTACCACCGCGCCTACGGCATGACTACGGCCGCATTCCGGTTCGCCGGCGTCTGGTCGGAGGAGCGCTACCGGCAGAAGCTCGACGAGGGCCCGCCGCCCACCGAGGAGTGGTCGGACCTGCTCTACCAGTGGGTGCACGTGGACGACGTCGTCCGCGGCCTGCGGCAGGCGCTAGAGGCGCCGGACCTCCCCGGCTTCGGCGTCTACACGCTCGCTGCCGGGGACACCCAGTGCCCGGAGCCGACCATGGAGCTGCTGGCCCGTTTCCGCCCGGACCTGGCCGCGACGGTCGATCCTCCGCTGCACGGCCGCGCCCCGCTGCTGTCCATCGACCGGGCGCGGCGCACCTTCGGCTACGCGCCGGCCCGCCGCCTCGGACCGTAGCGCCAACGGCCCTCAGGCCTCGCAGTCGACCAGCACGTGGATGGCGTCGTTGGCCTGGTCGTCGCGCAGTGCGAGGGCCTGGTCGATGCGGCTCAGCGGCACCTCGTGCGTGAGGATCCCGGCCGTGTTCACCAGGCCGTCCATCACGAGCTGCACGCCCTCCTGAAAGAAGCGCCGCATGTCGATGTCGCGCCGCGGCTCGGTGGTGTGGATGGTCAGGCGCTTGTAGTGGACCTTGTAGAAGTCGAACGGCCGGTCGCAGGTCTCGATGCAGCCGTACATGACGATGTGGCCGCAGACCGCGGCGGCGTCCACGGCGTCGATCATGCCGTGCCCGACGGTCATGCACGGGATGACCACGTCGAACCCTGCCGGGAAATCCTCGCCTGCCACCTCCATGGTCGGCGTCTGCGGTGTGGGCAGCCGGTATGCGTGCGTCGCCCCGTACCTTCGCGCGAGCTCCAGGTTGCGCTCCTTGAGATCGGTCACGGCAAGGCTCCGGGGGCTGTACAGGGAGATCACCTGCGTGAGGGTCAGGCCGCTGACGCCCTGGCCCATGATCAGCACGTCCGTGCCCGGGTCGATGCGCGACAGCTCCGCCGCGTGCAGGATGCCGGGCAGGATCTCGATCAGGCTGGCCGCCTTGAGCGGGAACCCCGGCGGCAGCTTCTTCACGTTGAACGGCCGGCAGACCACGTACTCGGCGAAGCCGCCCCAGATGTAGCGGCAGATCACTTGGTCACCGGCGGCCAGGCCGCGCACGTTCGCGCCGAGCTTGTCGATCACGCCCGCCACCTCGTGGCCGAGCCGGGCGGGCAGGGACAGCCACTCGGGCCTGCGGGTGCCGCGGTACACCTCGACGTCGGAGCCGCACACGCCCACCCATCGGACCTTGACGCGCACTTCGTCGTCCCCCGGTTCCGGGATCCGCGCGCGGGCCGTGGTGATCCGGTACGGCGCCTCCAGCACGGCCACCCGCTGCGAGTCGGGGGCGCTCTTGTCCAACAGGTCCAGGCCGGCCGGCTGCATGCGCGTCGCCATCGATACCTCTGAGTCGATTGTGCGCGGAAGTGCAGGTCGACGGATAGCCAACACGCTGACGTGTGTGCGCTTGCGGCGTATCCATGCTTATAGCTAATGTCATAGCTATGCCGACCGTACAGATGACGATGGATGCCGAGTTGCTTGCCAAGGTCGACCAAGTCGCCAGGGAGCTCCGTACCACCAGGTCGTCGTTCACCCGCAACGCTCTCCGTTCGGCGCTGCAGCGCCACGAGGAAGCGGAGCTCGAGGCACGCCAGGTCGCCGGGTACCGGAGGCACCCGACGTCACCCGGGGAATTCGACGTTCCCGAAGAGGACCGGGCGTGGGGTGACGAGCCATGGAACGACAGCGAATGACCGGTCCTGCGGAAGGCCGCCGGTGAAGCGCGCGGAGGTCCGCTGGTATCGATTCGCATCGCCGGACAAACGGCGACCCGTTCTGGTCCTGACGCGCGACTCGATCATCCCGTTCCTGGGAGAGGTGACCGTGGCACCCATCACCACGCGGATCCGCGACATCCCGAGCGAGGTGCTCCTCTCCGTGGAGGAGGGACTGCCGCGCGAGTGTGCCGTGAACTGCGACCACGTCCAGACCGTGCAGCGGGGCAAGCTCGGCGCCCTGATCACGACCCTCTCGCCGGGAGTGATGGATCAGGTCGCGACCGCGGTTCGCTTCGCGCTCGACCTAGGCTGACCGGAGAGCACGCTGCCGGGCCTTGCAACTCAGCGGTGCTAAGCTGGCTCCGAATGCGGATGCGCAAGGGCCGGACGGGCGACGTCCCCGTCGCGTGGATCGAGCCGGAGCGGGCGGAGCGGCGCACGCTGGTGATCTGGCTGCCGGGCTTCAGCGGCAGCAAGGAGAAGATGGAGCCCTACCTGGCGGATCTCGCCGCGGCGGGGTTCGTGGCGCTCGCCTACGACCCGTACCAGCACGGCGAGCGCATGGTCGAGACGCTCGACGAGCTGCGCGAGCGCATCAAGGGCAACATCCGGCGCTACTTCTGGCCGATCCTTGCCCGCACCGCCGAGGACGCGACGCAGGTGATCGACTGGGCGGTCGAGCGGCTCGGCGTCGGCGAGCGGGTCGGCATGGGCGGCATCTCGGCCGGCGGGGACGCCTCGGTGGCGGCAGCGGCCCTCGATCACCGCATCGAGGCGGTGGCGGCCGGCATCGCCACGCCCGACTGGCTGCGCCCCGGCTCCTTCGAGCCGCCGGGTGAGCCCGACGAGGCGGCCCGGCAGGATTACCGGCGGCGCAACCCGCTCACCAACCTGGACGCCTACCGGCACACGCCGGCGATCAGCTTCCAGAACGGCGCGCTCGACCGGCAGGTGCCCCCCGACGGCTCGGTGCGCTTCGTGGACGCGCTGCGCCGGGAGATCTACGCCGGCTGCCCGGAGCGGATCGAGGCGGTGCTCCACTCCAGCGTCGCCCACGCGTTCGAGGATGCGCAGTGGCGGGGCAGCCTGGCCTGGTTCCGCCGGCACCTCGCCGGCGGAGGAGCCTGACTCATGAAGTTTCACGTAGGCGTGATCGGGGCGACCGGCTACATCGGCACTCCGTACCGGGAAGAGATACGCAGTGCACCCGACGCCGCTCGCATCGTCGCGCTGTGCGCACGCCGGCGCGACCGGCTGCAGGCGGCGGCGCAGGTCGACCGCTGCAGCTTCATCACCGACGACTGGCGGCAGGTGGTGGACCACCCGGAGGTCGACCTGGTAGTGGTGACGACGCCCGACCGGCTGCACCGCGAACCGGCGCTGGCCGCGGCCGCCGCCGGCAAGCACCTGTTCTGCGACAAGCCGGTCGGCGCCGACGTCGGCGAGGCGTACGAGATCTGGCGCGCCTACCGCGACAGCGGCCTGGCGCACTACGTCCCCTACTGGACGCGCTACGAGCCGACGTTCCGCCGCGTCAAGGAGCTGCTCGACGCCGGCACGCTCGGCGAGCTCAAGGTGATCGTGTACCGCTGGCACAACCCGCGCCCGCCGGCCATCCCCTTCATCTGGCGCGACGACGCCAGCCTGTCCGCCGCCGGCAGCATCGCCGACGTCGGCTCGCACGCCTACGACGCGGTGCGCTGGCTGACCGGCTGCGAGGCGCGGCGGGTGCTCGCCCAGGCCGGGGTCATCTCGCCTCCCAAGCCCGACGTGGGGCCGATCGACCTCGCCGAGGCCCTCGATTGGGGAGCGGCCCACCCCGCATCAGCGGCCACGCGCACCCGCGCCGGCACCGCCTACGACTACGGGGCGATCATCTGGGAGTTTCACAACGGCGCCGTCGGCTGTCTGCTGCTGTCGCACGCCCCGGCGCTGCGCAAGGGGCTGGCACCGGAAGTGGAGCTGCACGGCAGCGAGGCATCGGTGTCGATCGACCGCGTCCGCCATACGGTCAACCTGGCCGGCGCGGACGGCGAGATCGGCGTCGAGGAGATCCCGGAGGAACGGGTCAACCGCTGGGCCAGCTTCGTGCTGCCGGCGCTGGCCGAGCGGGCGGCGGGCGCCGATTGCGACCATCCGGGGCTGTACGACGGCTGGCGCACGCAGGTGTTCACCGAGGCGGCGGTCGCATCCGCGAAGCGCGGCACCTGGGTGGAACTGGCGGAGATGGACACGGAGGCGTAGCGAGCGTATGAGCGATCACCGCATCAATCGGACCATCGAGCTGCTGGCCGCCGGCCAGCCGGTCTACTACATCGGAGGGCACACCGGCGCGGTGCTGACCCACGAACAGGGCGTGCAGGACGCGCACACCTGGGCCGACTACTTCAACGTCGGCATGGAGCACGGCTGCTTCGACCTTACCGGCCTGGCCCACTACATGCAGGGACTGGTCGCCGGCGGGCCGACCGCGAGCGGCCACCGCACGCCCACCGTCATCGTCGAGCCGCCGGTCGACGGCACCAGCGAGCCGGTGGTCCGCTTCAACGCGTGGCAGTTCCGGCAGATCCTGGCGCGCGGCGTGCACGGCATCCTGCTGTGCCAGGCGGAGACCCCGGACGCGGTGCGCGCCTTCGTGGAGTCGTGCCGCTACCCGCGCAACATGATCGGCGTGGGCGCCGGGCTGGAGCGCGGCACGCGGGGCGTGGGCTCCGAGCCGGAGGCGGCGCCCATCTGGGGCGTCGAGATCGACGAGTACATCGCCAGGTGTGACCCGTGGCCGCTCAATCCCGACGGCGAGCTGCTGCTGGGCATCAAGGTGGAATCGGTGCGCGGGGTGGCCCACATCGAGCAGATGCTGGCCGTGCCGGGGCTGGGGTTCGCCGAGTGCGGTCCCGGCGACCTGCACATGTCCTACGGCGTGGAACGGGTCGAGGGGCAGTACGACCCGCGGGTGACAGAGGCAAACGAGCGGGTGCGCGCCGCCTGCGCCGCCAACGGCGTTGCGTTCCTGGGAGGAGGCACGGCGGACACCATCACCAGTCAGATCGACCGCGGCGTACGCATCGTGTCCAGCGGGCGCGAGCAGGTCGCCCGCATCGGCCGCGCCCACACGGGACGCACCCTGCCGGTCGGCTGACCCCCGATGGCACCTCCGAACATCCTGGTCCTGTTCACGGACGACCAGCGCTTCGACACGATCGGCGCCCTGGGGGCAGGCGAGGTCCACACCCCGCACCTCGACCGCCTGGCCGAACGCGGCACGGCCTTCACCCACGCGCACATCCCCGGCGGCACCACCGGCGCGATCTGCATGCCGAGCCGGGCAATGCTGCACACGGGCCGCGATCTCTTCCACATCGAAGGCACGGGCGAGGACATCCCGGCGGGCCACGTGCTGCTCGGCGAGCACCTGGCCCGCCACGGTTACCGCACCTGGGGCACCGGCAAGTGGCACAACGGCGCGGCGAGCTTCAACCGCAGCTTCCAGGACGGCGCCGAGATCTTCCTGGGCGGCATGGAGGACCACTGGAACGTGCCGGCCTTCCGCTACGACCCGACGGGGCGCTACGCCGGCACGCTGCCGCAGGTCCCGGACTGGCTCTCCTCCAACGAGGTGCGCGTGCGCCGCGGCGACGGGATCCGCACCGGCGTGCACTCCAGCCGGCTGTTCTGCGACGCGGCGATCGAGCAGCTCCGGCAGGTCGATCCGGCGACCCCGTTCCTGATGTACGTGTCGTTCATGGCTCCGCACGACCCGCGCACGATGCCGGCCGAGCACCTGCGCCGCTACGACCCGGAGCGGCTGACGCTGCCGCCCAACTTCCTGCCGCGCCACCCGTTCGACAACGGCGCGCTCGACATCCGCGACGAGCTGCTGGCCGCCCACCCGCGCGACGAGACGGAGGTGCGGCGCCACATCGCCGAGTACTACGCGATGATCACCCACCTGGACGCGGAGACCGGCCGGCTGCTCGACGTGCTGGAGGAGCGCAGCCTCGCCGAGGACACGATCATCGTCATGGCCGGCGACAACGGGCTGGCGGTCGGCCAGCACGGCCTGATGGGCAAGCAGAACCTCTACGAGCACTCGGTGCGGGTGCCGCTGATCTTCGCCGGCCCCGGCGTGCCGCGGGGCCAGACGCGCGACAGCTACGCCTACCTGCTGGACATCTTCCCCACCCTCTGCGACCTGGCCGGCCTGCCCGTCCCCGATTCGGTCACCGGCCGCTCGCTGGCCCCGGCGCTGGCCGATCCCGCCCACCACGCACGCGAGCAACTCTACCTCGCCTACTGGGACAGCCAGCGGGCGATCAAGGACCGCCGCTACAAGCTCATCGAGTACCGGGCCGGCGACGGGCCGGTGACCCAGTTGTTCGACCTGGACGAAGACCCATGGGAGATGAACGACCTCTCCGGACGCCCGGACCAGCAGCAGCGCCTGGCGGCCATGCGCGCGGAGCTCTCGGCGGCGGGCGAAGCCTCCGGCGAGATGGCGACCCCCTACGGCCCCGCGTTCTGGGACTGACGTAAGCTGCGTGATACGCTCGGCTCAGGATCGCTCGCGGATGACGGCTCAATACATCCTCACGGACTATCTTCAGCAGGCACTCGCGGGGGCGGAGTACGACAAGCTCGACGACTGCACCTATGCGGGGAGGATCCCCGACTGCAAGGGTGTGGTTTCCTTCGGCGCAACGCTGAAGGAGTGCGAGCGGTCGTTGCGGTCGACGCTGGAGGACTGGGTGCTCGTCGGCCTGGAGCTGGGGCATTCATCACTAATTGCTGCATCGCTATGGACTTGACTGTTTGCTCGTCAATGCAGGCAATGCCGCTCGGCTGCCGGGCGAACCTTCGGCAACGGGACACAAGGACTTAACTCAATCGCCAAGCAACGGGCCTTGGGCGTACGAATCCTTGCTCTGCGAATCGCTACGGCTCTATTGTCCTTCTGAGTTTTTGGCCAGCTTCTTCCGAAATCCCAAGAAAGTCATCGATAAGACTATGCCGGTTTCTCTGTAGCGTTTCTTCGTCGACGCCAGCTTTGCGGTAGGCTTCTTCTTCGCGCAGGTAGTTTTCCCCTAACGTCAACCACCTATCTTCGGAGACTGGATTGCCTTCCTCAAGGTCTCTGCGAATCCACGTCAACTGTAGGTTTACTTGTAGCATATCACCTTGCTCGTCCAGGTCATCCGCCATCCTGAGCAGATGGGTACGCATGACAGGTTCCTTTACGTTTTCTGCATGACAACGGACACGCCTTGCGTCTTCACGCCTTTCTGCTACAGCCTTCTCGACTACATCCATTCTCACAGGCCTCCCGACGGCTCGCCCTAAGAGGCTTGTCAGAACATCGTCCATCCGTCAAGCCCGCTCTCGATCGATTCTTCGTTCTCAGCCCCCGGGAACCGCAAATGCCGCATCGGCGCGGATTCTGGCTATACCTCCGGCCCCGGATGAGGATTCGCGAGATGGAAGGGATCACCGGCTGCGGGATCTTCCTGGACGAATGGATCGACTGTAACTTGGGATCGGATGGCGGCGCTTTCCGGAGCGGGCGGTCAATCGGTTCGGTGGGTCTGCCCTTCCCGCGGATTCTCCAGGGCGTCCGTCCACAGCCAGCGCCACCTGTCGTAGCTGGCCATGACGCTGTCCGGGTCGCGACGGCTGCGGACGACGAAGTCCGGATGCGCCGTCCGGCCGGTGTGCTGGCCGGTCGGCTGGTAGCGCAGGTCGAGCGACCACCGGCACCGGTCGGAGACGTTGGGCACCGAGCAGTGCGGCGTGAAGCGCGTGAGCAGGACCACGTCGCCTCGCCCGCACTCGAGCAGCACGGGCTCCACCGCAGGCATCACGTCCGGGACGATCATCGTGCCGCCCTCCTTCTGATGGCGCAGATAGCCCAGCTTCGACACGCCGGGCAGGACCTGCAGGCAGCCCATCTCGACGGTGCTGTCGCCGAGCGGCAGCCAGCAGGTGACCACGTTGGAGCCCTCGCCCTCCTTCATCATCACGGCGGCGTCCTGATGCCACGGCACGCCGTGGGACCAGCTACTGTCCCCGAACTCCGACGGCGGCTTGGCGCGCACGTGCTGGATGGGGTTGCAGGTGATCTCGGAGCCCACCAGCGGTTCGACCAGGTCCAGCAGGCTCGGGTTGGACAGGAACGCGAACATCGCCGGGGAGCGCATCTGCATGATGTCCATGCCGTCGCCGATTTCGCCGGTCTGCCTGAGCAGCAGTCCGTAGCGAGTATCGAACGGCGCGCCCTCGCACCGGTCGGTGAGCTTGCCCGCATCGTACAGCTCGCCCGCCCGCCGGTCGATGAATGCCTCCAGCTCGTCGATCACCGGCTGCGTGTCGGCGTCGGACAGGACGCCGGGCACGAGCAGATACCCCGTCTCCTCGAACGAACGCACCTGTTCAGCGGTCAGGCGTGACATGTCGTCCATAGTGCCACATGTCCCCGGCACCTCGATCCTGTTCCATTATCGACAGTCCCTCCATGGTAGTGTCTGGAGCATCCGGGTAGGAGGCTGCCACCCACCCGCTGACCAGGATGTCGCTGAACGTCGATTCGGTTTCGTTTCGCACCAAGTGGATGCGCACCAGGTTTCCGTTTCGGTACGGAATCGCGTCCATGACCGAGTTGCCGCACGTGTTCGTCGTCGTGCGCGGATCGGTCGACGGAACGGCGTGCGCCGGTCTCGCCTCCGAGGGATTGCCGCCGAAGTGGTTCACCAAGGACCCTGACACGCGCTTCGAGGAGGATCTGCCGGCGATGGTGCAGGTCATCCGGCACGCCGCCGACCTGGTGGCCGGTTCAACCCACGAATCGGTGTTCGCGCTCTGGCACCGGCTGCACGCGGACCAGGCGGAATGGGCCGGCCGGCAGGAGCCCCCCCCGCTGCTGGCGCACCTGGGGACCAGCCTGATGGAGCGGGCGGCGATCGACGCCTTCTGCCGCGGAAGCTCGACCACCTTCGCGCGCGCCGTTCACGAGAACCTGCTGGGCGTCAAGCTGGGCGCGATTCATCCTGAGCTGGCGGGGAGCCGGCCGGCCGACTGGCTGCCCGCGCCGCTCCCCTCGATCGTCGCCCGGCACACCGTCGGCCTGGGAGATCCCCTGCTGCGCGACCAGATCCCAGCCGAGGAGTGTGTCGCCGACGGGCTGCCCCACGCCCTCGCCGACGCCGTGGCCGCGTACGGACTGACCCACTTCAAGATCAAGGTGTCCGGGCGCCTGGAAACCGACGTGCCGCGGCTGCGAGCCGTCGCCGAGGTGCTCGAAGCCGGCTCTCCCGGCTTCCGGTTCACCCTGGACGGCAACGAGCAGTACGGAGACATCGCCACCTTCCGCGAGCACTGGGAGGCGTATCAGGGGGAGGCGGCGCTGCGGTCGCTGTTCGGCGTCGGCAGGCTGCTGTTCGTGGAGCAGCCTCTGCACCGCGACGTCGCGCTGACCCGCGAGGTCGGCGAGGCGCTGGCGTCCTGGCCCGAGGCGCCGCCCATGATCATCGACGAGTCGGACGGCGAGCCGGATTCGCTGCGCCGGGCGCTGGAGCTGGGATACCGGGGCACGAGCCACAAGAACTGCAAGGGAGTGATCAAGGGTCTGGCGAACCGCTGCCTGATCGAGTGGTCCCGGCGCACCCGTCCGGAGGCCGGGCCGTGGGTCATGAGCGGCGAGGACCTGGCCAACGTGGGACCGGTGGCGCTGCTCAACGACGTGGCCGCGATGGCCGTCCTGGGCATCGGCGACGTGGAGCGCAACGGACACCACTACTTCGCCGGGCTCGGCATGTTCCCCCGCGCGCTGCAGGCCACGGCGTGCAACGCGCACGCTGACCTCTATGCCATGCGGCCCCAGGGCTACGCGTCGCTGCTGATCGCCGCGGGTACCCTGTCCACGCGGAGCGTCCTCGCCTCCCCGTTCGGGCACGGTCTGGATCTCTCCGAGGGGATACTCGCCCTCCTCGGCGATGGAGGACTACCTGACTGACCCTCCGACTATGCGTCCGCAGATGAAGTGAGTGGATTCACCCAACGGACGCCCGCGAAGCGACTGAAGTCCGCATCGTTGGAGTAGACCTCGCCTCCGTACAGCAAGAGGTTGACGTCGGGAACGATCACTGCGATGTCTGCAGCCTTTCGATCACCGCTTCATCCTCCAGTTCGTCGACCAGCCGGTTCAACGATGCGGCATCGATGCCGGGCCGCAGCGTCGTCTTGTGAGGTTGGACTCGGAACACCTCCTGACTCGCCCCCGCGGGCGCCGGCGCCAAGCCCTTGCGAATCGCCTCGTTGACGACGTGCTTGAACGGCTTGCGCAGCCGGTGTGCCTCTTCCCTGAGCAGCCGGGCAACGTCAGGGTCGAGCGTCAAGGTGGTTCTCATATTGACATCATGATGCTTCATGCTCTGGCGTCAACTTCGCGCCATCCCGTGATCCGGGCACGTGTCGATCTTGATCCGGATACACGATGTGTATACGCTCACGCCATGACCAAGAAGCTCGTGCAGCACGGGAACAGCGCCGCGCTCATTCTCGACAAGCCGATCCTGGAGCTGCTCAACGTCACGATGGACACCCCTCTTGAGATCACGACGGATGGGCGGAGCCTCGTGATCTCGCCGGCAGCCTCGCATTCCGAGGACGAGCTTCGCGCGTCCCTGGATCGCATCAACCAGAGGTTCGCGCCCACGCTGAAGCGGCTTGCCGAGTGAGATGGAGACGCCTCGGTTCCTTACCCTCGCGGAGGTACTGTCGATTCTCCAGGACCAGACGGCGCGCTATGGAGGTGAGTTCGGCGTACGCGATCTGGGATTGGTCAGCTCTGCGATAGCGGTACCCCGGGCATCCTTCGGCGGCCGGATGGTTCACGGCGACCTGTTCGGGATGGCTGCCGCATATGCCTTTCACCTGTGTCAGAACCATCCGTTCGTCGATGGCAACAAGCGCGTCGCGCTCGCCTCGGCGCTGGTGTTTCTGGATCTCAGCGGCATTCGCATCACCGATCCGGACGGGACGCTCTACCCGCTCATGATGGCGGTGGCGCGTGGCGAGAAGGGCAAGGCCGAGATCGCGTACACAATCCGCGAGTTGTCCGAGCCGCGCCGGAATACGTCGAGGAACGCGCCATGAAATCCGATCAGGGCGAGGTGGCGCGGTTCCTGGACCTGGCCTGCCTGACCTACGGCAACGATTCGACGGACAGGGTCGATCGAGCCAGGCGGATGCTGGCCGACCGGCCGTCGCTGGCGGCGGCCGACGCGTATACCGCCGCCGCCACGGCCAGCGTGGCGGCACTGCGACGGCTCCTGAGCGAGGACTCCAGGCGAGCATCCCGGGCCGGTGGGCCGCGCGGGTGGCCGCCGCTGCTCTACCTCTGCTACTCGCGGGTGACCGAGCAACTCGCCGGAGCCGACACCATCGGCACCGCCCGGCTGCTGCTCGACCACGGCGCCGACCCCAACGCCCACTTCATGTGGGGGCGGACGTATCGGTTCACGGCCCTCACCGGCGCGATGGGCGAAGGCGAGGGCGGCGTCGCCAGCCAGCCCCCGCATCCGCGTGCACGGGCGCTGGCCGAGCTGCTGCTCGACGCGGAGGCGGATCCCAACGACGCCCAGGGGCTTTACAACACGATGTTCCGGCCCGACGACCGCTGGCTGCGACTGCTCCTGGACCGCGGGCTCACCGCCTCGGCCAGGATCAACTGGAAGACCGGGAACCGGGTCGGGACGCTGGACTTCCTCCTCGGTCACGCGGCGACCAAGGGCTTCGCCGGCCGGGTGGGGCTGGTGCTCCGGCACGGCGCCGATCCGCGCGGCCGCAGCTACTACAACGGGCGGACCCACTACGAGAACGCGCTGCTGAACGGCTTCCAGGACATCGCCACGATGCTGGAGCGCGCGGGCGCCGAGCCGGCCGAGCTGAGTCCGGAGGACCGCTTTCGGGCCGCCTGCATGCGCGGTGACGAGGCTGCCGCGCGCGCCGCTCTCGAAAACGCGCCGCAGGGCCTGGGCGAGCCGGATACGCTGCATGCGGCCGCTTCGGTGGGCAACGCGGACGCCGTCAGGTGCCTGCTGAGCCTGGGCGCGGACCCGAACGCTGCCGCCGGGGACGGCACGACCGCGCTGCACCACGCCGGGTGGAACGACCGGCGCGAGGTCGCCGAGGTCCTGGTCGCGCACGGCGCGCGTCCGCTGCGCGACGCCAGTCACGGGTCGACGCCGGCAGGGTGGGCCGACCACGCCGGCCACGCCGCCATGCGGGACTACCTGCTCGACCACTGCCCCGACGGTCTGGACCTGGTCTCCTTCGGCAGGATCGCGGCGTTGCGCCGGCACCTGTCGGCACATCCCGACTTCGCGACCGGCACCGTTGCGGGCGGCGGCTCGCCGCTCCATCACCTCCGTGACGACATCGACGATCTCGAACCGATCGTCGATGCCCTCCTGGAAGCCGGAGCCGACCCCGACGCCCGCGACTCCCGGAAGGAGACCGCATACCAGAGCGCGCTCCGGCGCGGCGAGCACGTGGTCGCGGCTCTGCTGTCCCGATGAGGACGCGCGCTCAATACCGCCGCACGCCCGAGATGCGGATCTCTCCGATCTGGCCGAAGAAGTTGCCCCAGCCCAGGTAGTTGAACCCGCCCCCGTACTTGGCGTAGCCCGTCAGGCGGGTGCACACGCTGAACTGGCAGTCGTGCTCGCGGTCGTTGACCAGCGCGCGGCCGTCGGCGTTCCGCATCCGCCAGATCGGCGTGCCGTCCAGGAACAGCTCGTGCTCATCCTCGGCGTAGCCGTACTGCCACGCCACGTGGTGCCACTCGGTGTCGGTGATCCCGACCTCCTCCCGGTCGGCCACGATGCCGCGCGGGCGCATCCATGGATGCAGGTTCTTCCAGGTGTGGTCACGGCTCTGAAAATGCACCCCCGGCGCCATGCCGGCATCGGGCGAGTTGAGGTCGGACAGGTACAGCTCCCAGATTCCCTGCTCCCGGCTGTCGTAGGTCCCGCAGACGTGACCGTAGTCGAAGCGCTTCAGGGGGACGTCGCCGAAGCCCTGCCAGGGACCACCCCGGCGCACCCACGCTTCCACCGTCCATTCCCGGGGGCACGTCTTCAGGTCGAGCTCCGGAACCGACTCGTACGCGGCTCTGGCCTGCGGATAGGAGCCCCACTCCGCGCCGATGTTGGCGTACCCGTGCTCGCCGTGCCCGGTCTCCTGCGGAAACCTTCCTTCGCGGCCCGGCCAGCGCAGCCTGCGGTCGCCGCCGATGTTCGTATACGTCAGCGTCGTCGTCCGCTCGCCGCGGACGCGATCCGGGAACAGCCGGCCGTCGGGACCCTGCCAGTCATAAAGCACCACCGCATGCTCGTCGGCGGCCATGACCCGCAGGTGCTCCGGAAGCACCCTGAGGAGCAGCTCGCGCCGATCGCTCGATCCGTTGGCGTCCGTCACCCGGACCGTGAGCGGGCAGCGCCCCGGCTCGACCGGAGTTCCCGACACGCATCCGGCCTTGCCGTCGAAGCTCACGCCCGCGGGCAGTGCCCCCGACACCACCTCCCACGCCAGCGGTTCGGCCATGTGCTCGGTGCTCAGCGCGGCCCGATACGCCGCGCCTGCGTAGGCAGGCGGCAGCGACTCGGTGACCAGCCGGCCGCGCCGGACCGTGAGCGTGAACGCATGGCCGTCGGTCGCGCCGTCTTCGTCCCGCGCGCCGATGGACATCTGGCGGGACTCCGCCGCTTCCGCAGGCGTCCCTCGGATCACACCGGTGTCGGCGTCGAACGCCAACCCCGCCGGCAGACCGCCCTCGGTCATGGCCCAGGAGACCCGGCCCGAAGCCGCCTCCGCGCCGAGCCGGACCTCGTACGGGATCCCCAATCCCGCGTCGGGCAGTCTCTGGCGGATGACGGTCAGCCGCTCCGTCACGGGATAGCGCATGACCTTCGAGATGCGGAGCTCGTCGATCTCGCCGTCCATGTTGCCCATCTCCAGGCCCGCCGAGATGACCGGATCCCGCGAATGATGAACGCCTCCCACGCAGAAGGGGATGTCGCACCGCTCGGCATCGCTGACGATGATGCGGTGTGAGACCTGACCGGGTGCGGGGAGCTGCACCTGTCGGATGAGCTTGCCGTCCACCAGCAGCCAGTTCATCTGATCGCGGTAGCGGAACTGCCAGGCCACGTGATGCCAGCCCGTGTCGCCGAACCGTCCCCGGTCCTCTGTCAGCCAGCCGAACGAGGCCGTAGGCCCGAGGGCACTGCTGGTGTCGTGGTTCGGATCCCTGCCCACCCAGCCCATGTAACGTACTCCCGGAATGAGTCCGTCCTCGCGGGTGCCCGGGGTGACACCGTTGCGGAGCCAGAAGCTCCACCCGCCACGCATCCCGCGGGGAAGGCTGAAGCCCTCCTCTTCCGTGCCGCAGATGAATGCGTACGTGCACCCACCCTCCCTGGAGTCGGTGCCGTCCCTCTTGTTCCACTGGGCCCTGTCCTTGCCGCCGGGGCCGGTGTAGCGGACCCACGCTTCGATCGTCCATTCCTCCGTGCAGGTCCGCAGCCGCAGCTTGTCGTTGTTCGCGGGACCCACCCGGAGCTGGCCGTCGCTGCGCTCGAACCGCGCCGTGGACTCGAAGCCCGGACGGCTGCCCCACAGCGCCCGCCCGGGGGACCGCAGCGTCAGCTCGGGATCGCCGCAGGCGTCATGCGCCTCGTCCCCCTCGCCTTCGTCGAAGTGATAGAGCGCCACCGTGTGCTCGTCCGGCTCGAACGGCCTGGTCCAGTCGGAGCTCATGTCCGCGCCTCCGCCTGCGCTCGATACCGCCGCACGCGGGAGATGCGGATCTCGCCGATCTGGCCGAAGAAGTTGCCCCAGCCGTGATAGTTGAACGCGCCCCCGTACTTGGCGTAGCCCGTCAGGCGGGTGATCACGCTGAACTGGCAGTCGTGCTCGCGGTCGTTGACCAGCCGGCGGCCGTCGGCGTTCCGCATCCGCCAGATCGGCGTGCCGTCCAGGAACAGCTCGTGCTCATCCTCGGCATAGCCGTACTGCCAGGCGACGTGGTGCCACTCGGTGTCGGTGATGCCGACCTGCTCCCGCTCGGCCACGATGCCCGCGGGGCGCATCCACGGATGCAGGTCCTTCCAGGTGTGGCCGCTGCTCTGAAAGTGCACGCCCGGCGCCATGCCGGCATCGGGCGAGTTGAGGTCGGACAGGTACAGCTCCCAGACCCCCTGCTCCCGGCTGTCGTAGGTCCCGCAGATGTGGCCGTAGTCGAAGCGCTTCAGGGGAACGTCGCCGAACCCCTGCCATGGACCACCCCGGCGCACCCACGCTTCCACCGTCCATTCGCGGGGGCACGTCTTCAGGTCGAGCGCCGGAACCGATTCGTATTCGGCCCTGGCCTTCGGCAGCGAGCCCCACTCCGTGCCGATGTTGGCGTACCCGTGCTCGCCGTGTCCGGTGTCCAGCGGGAACCGTCCCTCCCGGCCGGGCCAGGGGTGCCGGTGGTCGCCGCCCGTGTTCGTGTAGGTCAACGTCATCGCCCGGTCGCGGCTGACACGTTCCTCGAACAGCCGGCCGTCGGGACCCTGCCAGTCATAGAGCGCCACCGTGTGCTCGTCGGCGCCTATCACCCACAGGTGCTCCGGCAGCACCCTGAGGAGCAGCTCACGCCGATCGCTCAACCCGTTCGCGTCCGTTACCTGCACCGCGAGCCGGGAGCGTCCCGCCTCGACCGGAGTCCCCGCCAGGCGCCCTGCCACGCGGTCGAAGCTCATGCCCGCGGGGAGGGCCCCCGACACCACCTCCCACTCCAGGGGTTCGGCCAGGTGCTCGGTGCTCAGCGCGGCCTGATACGCAGCACCGGCGTAGGCGGTCGGCAGCGATTCGGTGACCAGCCGGCCACGCCGCACCGTGAACGAGAAGGTGTGGCCGTCGGTCGCTCCTCCCTCGTCCCGCGCCTCGATGGTCGCCTGACGGGACTCCACCGTCTCTTCCGGCGTCCCCCGAATCACGCCGGCGCCGGAGTCGAACGCCAACCCCGCCGGCAACCCGCCCTCCGTCATGGCCCAGGAGACCCGGCCGGCAGCCGCGTCCGCCCCCAGCCGAACCTCGTAGGGAATGCCCAGTGCCGCATCCGGCAGTCTCTGACGGATGACGGCCATCCGGTCGGTCACCGAGTAGCGCATGACGCTCGAGATGCGCAGCTCGTCGATCTCGCCGTCCATGTTGCCCATTTCCAGGCCCGATGTGACGACCGGATCCCGAGAGTGAGGAATCCCGCCCACGAAGAAGGGAATGTCGCACCGGTCGGCGTCGTTGACGAGGATGCGATTCGAGGACTGGTCGGGCGCGGGAAGCCACACCTGTCGGACGACCTTTCCGTCCACCAGCAGGCAATTCATCTGATCGCGGTAGCGAAACTGCCAGGCCACGTGGTGCCACCCGGTGTCGCGGAACCGGCCCCGATCCTCCTGCAGCCAGCCGTACGAGGACGTGGGCGTGATCAGGACGCCGTGGATGGGCATTCTGCCCGACCAGCCCAGGAGCCGCGAGCCCGGCATCAGTCCGTCTTCCAGGGTGCCCGGCACGCCCGAGCAGTTGAGGTAGAAGCTCCAGCCGCCGCGCATCCCGCCCGGAAGGCTGAAGCCTTCCTCGTCCGTGCCGCAGAGGAATGCGTAGGTGTAGCGGCCCAGCAGGGCGTCATCGGCGTCGAACCGGCCCCACTCGACCCGGTCCCGGCCGCCGGGGCCGCTGTAGCGGACCCACGCTTCGACCGTCCATTCCTCGGTGCAGGTCCGCAACTGCAGCTTGTCGTGGTTCACGGGACCTACCCGGATGTTGCTGTCGCTGCGCTCGAACCGCGCCGTGGACCCGAAGCCCGGACGGCTTCCCCACAACGCTCGGCCCTTCGAGCGCAACGTCAGCTCGGGATCGCCGCAGGCGTCGTGCGCTTCGTCGCCTGAGCCCTCGTCGAAGTGATAGAGCGCCACCGTGTGCTCGTCCGGCTCGAAGGGTTCGTTCCAGTCGCCGCTCATGTCCGCACCTCCCTGTGCTCAATACCGTCGGATGTTCGACAGGCGCATCTCGCCGATCTGCCCGAAGAAGTTGCCCCACCCCAGCCAGTTGAACTCTCCCCCGTAGCGGGAGTAGCCCTTCAGCCTGGACGAGATGCTGAACTGGGCATCGTGCCGGCGGTCGTTGACCAGCCGGCGCCCGTCCGGGCGGTACATCTGCCAGACGCGGGTTCCATCAAGAAAGAGCTGATGGACTTCGTCGGCATGCGAGTACTGCCAGGCGACGTGGTGCCACTCCGTGTCACGTATGCCGACCGCTTCCCGTTCGGCGACGATGCCGTCCGGGCGCGACCACGGATGGAGGTTCAGCAGCGCGTGTTCCGGTTCGGCACCCAGGAAGTGAACGCCGGGGGCCATGCTCCCATCCGGCGCGTCGTGATCGGACAGGTACAACTCCCACACCCCGCGCTCGGTGTTGTCGTAGGTCCCGAAGACGTGCCCGAAGTGAAACTCGCGCCCGTAGCCGTCCACCGGCCCGCCGCGCCGCAGCCAGGCTTCCACCGTCCACTCGGCCGCACAGGTGCGCAGATCGACCTTGTCGTTGTGCTGCGGCCCGACGAACCCCCCTTCCCCGCCGCCGATGAAGGAGGGGTAGCGCCCCCAGCCGGGCCGCGGCAGACGCGTGTCTCCCTTCACGTTGGTCCAGGTGAGGGTCAGCTCCTCGTCGTCGGCGAGATCCGGTATCAGCTTGCCGCTGGCCCCCTGCCAGTCCCAGAGCGCGACCGTGTGCCGGTCCAGCCCGATATGCCGCAGCGCGCCCGGCAGGACCGCGAGCACCAGGTCCCGGCAATCGGTCTGGCCGCCGGCGTCTCGGGCTTCGACCCGCACGCTCACTCTTCGAGCGAGGTTCGCTTCGCTCACCCGACCCACGGCGGCCGGGATGCCGCCGAGCTCTCCCGTCGTGCGGTCGAACGAGATCCCCGCCGGCAGGGCACCGTCCCGTATCTCCCACCGCACGGGCTCGGCCATGTGCCGGACCGTCAATCGCTCGCGATATGCCTGACCCGCGAAGGCGACCGGCAGCGACTCCTCGACGATCCGGCCCGGGCGCACGCACAGCGTGAACGTGTGCTCGTCCGTGTGTCCGGCGGAGTCAGCAGCTCGGACCCTGATCTCCGCTTCTTCCGAGGCTTCCGTGGGAGTGCCCTCGATCGTGCCGCCGGCCTCGTCGAGCTGCAGTCCCGCCGGCAGCCGGCCTGCGGCCAGTTTCCACGTCACCGCTCCCTGCGCCGCATCCGCCGACAGCGACTCCGCATAGGGCACGTTCATGCCCGCGTCGGGCAGCTCGCGGCGAACCACCGCCATCCGATCGGCCGGCCGGTAGCGCATGACGGCGGAGATCCGCAACTCGTCGATCTCCCCCTCGAAGTTGCACTCACCCCGGCCCAGGTAGACCCCGAAGTTGTCCTTGCCCAGAGCTTCGTCCGAAGGGTCGTGCTGGGAGTGCAGGAACCCTCCGACCACGAACGGCAGATCACACCGCGCAGCGTCGTTCGCCACGGCCCGCCCTCCGGGCTTGCTCTCCCGGTAGATCAGCGTTCCGTCGACGAACATGAAATGCATCTGGTCCTCGTAGCGGAACTGCCAGGCGACATGGTGCCAGCGGTCGTCGTCGATGGCCGGCGCCGTGGCGAACGCGCCGACCTGGTTCACGTCGTTGTGGGGGGCACGCGCATATGACCCGATGTAGCGGCCCTGCGGGGCCAGCCCGTTGCCGTTGATCCACAGGTCGTGGTGGCGAAGCTTCTTGAGGATGGGCCAATGCGGCCAGAGCAGGTAGAAGTTCCAGCCCGCACGCACGCCTTCGGGCATGCCGAATCCCTCGTCGTCGGTACCACAGATATTGAGGTAGCCGGACGCTCCCGCCCAAGCTTCGTCCCGCGGTTCTCCGGGCCGCGCGCCCAGTCGAAGCCAGACCTCGATCGTCCATTCCCTGGTGCAGCCGCGCAGCTCCAGCTTGTCGTTGTCCACGGGCCCCACCAGGATCTCGGCGTCGTCGTCGCTCCCGGTGAAGCGGGCGGTCGCGCCGAAACCGGGACGGCTGCCCCACAGCGCCTTCCTGTGCGCGCGCAGCGTCAGCTCGCGATCGCCGCAGGCATCGTGCGCCTGGTCGCCCTCCCCCTCGTCGAAGTGATAGAGCGCCACCGTGTGCTCGTCCGGCTCGAACGGCCGGGTCCAGTCGGAGCTCATGCCGATGCCTCCTGCCTGATCAATACCGCCTGACGCTCGACACGCGTATCTCGCCGATCTGCCCGAAGAAGTTGCCCCAGCCCAGATAGTTGGGATGGTGGTGACCGCCGTTCGCGTCCGTGCACCAGTACGCGTAGCGGGCGATTCGGGTCGCGACGCTGAACTGCGCCTTGTGCCGGCGCTCGTTGACCAGCCTGATGCCGTCCGGCTGGCGCATCTGCCAGATCAGCGCGCCGTCGAGGAACAACTGGTGCAGGTCGTCCGAGCGACCGTACTGCCAGGCCACGTGGTGCCACTGATCGTCCCGGATTCCCGCGTCTTGGCGATCGCCCACGATGCCCGCAGGCCGTTTCCACGGATGGAGGTCCTTCAGGACGCGGTCCGGTCCGCACGCGAAGTGCACGCCGGGCGCCCAGCTCCCGTCCGGCGAGTCGTGGTTGGAGAGGTACAGCTCCCACACCCCGCTCTCCGAGGTGTCATACGTGCCGCAGACGTGTCCGAAGTCGAACGGCCGCGAAGCGCCGAACGCCTGCACCGGGCCGCCGGGGCGGATCCATGCCTCGACCGTCCATGCCTCGCGGCAGGTCCGCAGGTTGTGCTTGTCGTCGTCGGTCTTCAGGCTCACCCAGCCGTGCTCGCCGTGACCGGTATCCTGCGGAAACCGTCCGTCGCGGCCGGGCCACGCAACCCTTCGATCCGCGGCACGGCCGGCACAGGTCAGGGTCAGGCCCTCGTCTCCCATGGCGTCCCTGGCGTACAACAGGTCTTCGTCCTGCCATCCGTACAGGAACACGGTGTCCGCATCGGCCTCGATGCGGTGCAGCTCCGCGGGAAGCACCCGAATCGCCAGGGCTCGTGTCGCCCCGGCACCCGCGGAGTCCGTGGCCGCCACCCGGAACTCGCCGATGCCGCGGTCGGCCGGTACGCCCCTCAGCTCACCCGTGCTTTCGTCCAGCACGATGCCCGGCGGCGGTGCCCCCGCATTCACCTTCCATGTGGCGGGCTCGACGGTGTAGCGGCTGTCCAGCCGGTGTCGGTATTCCGTCCCGACGAATGCCGGCGGCAGCGCGTCGGTCGTGATCGTGCTGCTGCGGATGCCGATGACGAAGCCGTGGCTGTCGCGGTGACCTGACTCGTCGGTGGCGCTGACCGTGAAACGGGCGTTTCGGTTGACCTGCCCTCGTACCGTGCCTTCGACGATGCCGTCTTCCCGCAGCTCCAGCCCGTTCGGAAGCCGACCGTCGGCAAGCTCCCATGTCACGCTCCCATCCGCACCGTCCGCGGCGAGCTCAACGCGATACGGAACGCCCGGGACAGCGAACGGGAGCGCTTCGGTGCCGAACCGGTAGCCGGCGCGCAGGGACTCGTCGGGGTAGACGTCACAGGGCGAGAACCCGGGCCCACCGACGATGGAGAGCCGGTCCGCGACCGGGTAGCGCATGACGTCGGAGATCCGCAGGTCGTACATCTCCCCGACGAAGTTGCCTCTCCCGGCCCACGGCGGATCACTCCAGCACAGGAAGCCGCCCACCGTGAAGGGCACGCCGGAATGCTCGTCGGTGTCGTTCAGGATCTTGCGATACGGCTGGATGCGCCGCACCGGCATGCCGTCCACGAACAGGACGTGCACCTGGTCGCGGAAGCGGAAATGCCAGGCCACGTGATGCCACCGCTCGTCGCGTATCCCGTCCACATCCGCTCCCGCAAGGGCCGGTTCGCTGCCGACGCCATAGTGCACGTCATGGTTGGGGTCCTTCCCCGCGAAGTTCCCCTCGTAGCGGGAGGTGGGCAGCAATCCGTGCCCGGCGTCGGGAGCGCTCCCCCCTTCCAGCAGAAGCTGAAAGCCGGCGCGGACCCCGATGTGCGAGAGATGGTAGCCCTCCTCGGAGGACCCGCAGAGGTGAGCGTACGTGGTGTTCCGCGCGAATCCTCCCCATGGTCCGGTGTAGCGAATCCAGGCTTCCACCGTCCATTCCCGCGTACAGGGCTTCAGCATCAGCTTGGGATGGTTGAGCGGCCCGACGAACACGTTGGCGTCATCGTCGACGGATGCGAAACGCGCCACGGCGCCGCCCTTCGGTCCTCGACCCCAGAGCGCGTGCCTGGCCTTCAGGGTCAGGGCCGCGTCACCGCAGGCGTCGTGCGCCTCGCGGCCATCCCCTTCGTCGAAACGGTAGAGCGCCACCGTGTGCCGGTCCGGCTCGAGGCGCTTGGTCCAGTCCGAGCTCATTCCCCTACCTCCCACGGTACCGCCGGACGTCGGAAATGCGGATCTCACCGATCTGACCGAAGAAATTGCCCCAGCCCAGGTAGTTGAAGCCGCCTCCGTATCGGGTGTACCCGGTCAGGCGGCTGAACACGCTGAACTGCGCGTCGTGCTCCCGATCGTTGACCAGCCTGCGGCCGTCGGGACTGCGCATCTCCCAGATCGGCCGGCCGTCCAGGAAGAGCTGGTGCAGATCTTCGGCATAGCTGTACTGCCAGGCGACGTGGTGCCACTCCGTGTCGTCGATCCCCGCATCCTCCGGCGGGGCCACCATGCCCTTCGGCCGCATCCAGGGATGCAGGTTCTTCCACGTGTGATCGCGGCTCCGGAAGTGCACGCCCGGCGCCATGCCGGCATCGGGCGAGTTGAGATCGGACAGATACAGCTCCCACACCCCGCTCTCCCTGCTGTCGTAGGTCCCGCAGACGTGGCCGTAGTCGAACCGCTTCAGGGGAACGTCGTCGAACGCCTGCCACGGACCGCCGCGGCGCACCCAGGCTTCCACCGTCCATTCCCCGGCACAGGTCTTCAGGTCGAGCCGGGGATCCGGCCGGTGTCTGCCTTCGAACCTGGGATAGCTCTCCTTCTCCTGGCCCATGACCGCGTAGCCGTGCTCGCCGTGCCCGGTTTCCTGCGGGAACCGCCCGTCCCGGCCCGGCCAGCACACCCGCCGGTCCGCGCCCATGTTGGTGTAGGTGAGCGCCAGCTCCGGGTCGCCGCTCACCCGTTCCGGGATCAGCCGGCCGCTCGGTCCCTGCCAGTCGTACAGCACCACCGTGTGCTCGTCGGCATCGAGCACCCGCAGCGCCGCCGGCAGCACCTTGAGCGTGAGCTCCGCCCGATCCTCCAGCCCCAGGGCATCGGTCACCCGCACGGCCAGCCTCGAGCTTCCTTCCTTGATCGCGGTCCCGGCCAGGCGCCCCGTCTTCGCGTCCAGGCTCACCCCTTCCGGAAGGGTTCCCGAGACGATCTCCCATGCCAGCGGCCCGGCCATGTGCTCGGCGGTCAAGCCGGCCCGGTAGGGAGCGCCCGCGAAGGCAGGAAGCAGCGACTCGGTGACCAGCCGGCCGCGCTCCACCGCAAGCCTGAAGGTGTGCGCGTCGGCGGCTCCCGCCTCATCGTGCGCCCGGACCGTGAACTCCTGCTCCGCCGCCGACTGCTCCGGCGTGCCCCGAATCACCCCCTCCGACGGGTCCAGACTCAATCCCGCGGGCAGGCTGCCGGCCGCCAGCTCCCACGAGACCCTGCCGGCGGCCGCATCCGTTCCCAGCGGAACCCGATAGGGCAGGTTCAGGCCCGCTTCGGGAAGCTTCTGGCGGATGATGCTCAGGCTGTCCGCCACCGGGTAGCGCATGACGTCCGAGATGCGCAGCTCGTCGATCTCGCCTTCCAGGTTGAACATGGCCATGCCGAAGTCCCCGGGAACCCAGCCGTCCCGATGCTCCGGGCGGAGAAAGCCTCCCACCTGAAACGGGATGTCGCACCGCTCGGCGTCGCCCGCGATGGTCCGAGTCGAAGCGCTTCCGGGAGCCGGGAGCTGCGCTTTCCTGACGAGCCTTCCGTCAACGAAGAGGAAGTTCGTCTGATCCCGGTAGCGGAATTGCCAGGCGACGTGATGCCACCCCGTGTCGCAGAATCGTCCGCGGTCCTCCTGCAGCCAGCCGAACGGGGTCTCGGGCATGAGGGCGTTGCTCGTGTCGTGGTTCGGGTCTCTTCCGCGGAGCGATCCTATGAATCTGGCTCCGGGAATGAGCCCGTCCTCGCGGGTCCACATCAACCCCTCGGTCTTCGTCTGGTGCAGGTGGAACGACCAGCCCTGCCGGTATCCATCCGCCAACGCACATCCTTCCTCGTCGGTGGCGCAGATGAAGCCGAGGGTATAGCCCTTGCCGGAGGGCCAGCTCCGGGCGCGGTCCTTCCCGCCGGGGCCCGTGTATCGCACCCAGGCTTCGACGGTCCATTCGCGCGTGCAGGTCCGCAGCTCCAGCTTGTCGTTGTTCGCCGGGCCGACCAGGAGGTGGGCGTTCTGCCGGTCGAACCGCGCCGTGGACCCGAAGCCCGGGCGACTGCCCCACAGTGCCTTCCGGTAGGCCCGCAGGGTCAATTCCGGATCGCCGCAGGCATCATGTGCCTGGTCGCCTTCCCCTTCATCGAAGTGATAGAGCGCCACCGTGTGCTCATCAGGCTCGAACGGCTCGGTCCAATCGGAGCTCATGCGGATGCCTCCCGTGTGATCAGTAACGCCTGATGCTCGACACGCGTATCTCGCCGATCTGGCCGAAGAAGTTGCCCCAGCCCAGATAGTTGGGGTGGTGGTGAGCGCCGTCCGCGTCCGTGCACCAATAGGCGTAGCGGTCGATCCTGGTACCGACGCTGAACTGCGCCTGGTGCCGGCGCTCGTTGACCAGCCTGATGCCGTCCGGCGCGCGCGTCTGCCATATCAACGCACCGTCGAGGAACAACTGGTGCAGGTCTTCCGAACAGCCGTACTGCCAAGCTACGTGATGCCACTGATCGTCCCGTATTCCCGCGTCTTCGTGACTGCCCACGATGCCCGCCGGCCGTTTCCACGGATGCAGGTCCTTCAGAACGTCGTCCGGTCCGCATGCGAAGTGGACGCCGGGCGCCCAACTGCCGTCCGGCGAGTCGTGGTTGGAGAGGTACAGTTCCCACACGCCACGCTCGGACGTGTCATACGTGCCGCAGACATGTCCGAAGTCGAACGGTCGGGAAGCGCCGAACCCCTGCACCGGGCCACCCGGCCGGATCCAAGCCTCGACGGTCCATGCCTCACGGCAGGTCCGCAGATTGTGCTTGTCGGCGTCGGTCTTCAGGCTCACCCAGCCGTGCTCGCCATGCCCGGTATCCTGCGGAAACCGTCCCTCCCGGCCGGGCCACGCGACCCGCCGGTCCGAGTGCCGGCCGACACAGGTCAGGGTCAGCTCCTCGTCTCCCAGGGCGTCCCTGGCGTACAGCAGGTCTTCGTCCTGCCAGCCGTACAGGAACACGGTGTCCTCATCGGCCTCGATGCGATGCAGCTCCCTGGGAAGCACCCGCATCCCCAGAGCTCGTGTCGCCCTGGCACCCGCGGAGTCCGCGACCGCCACCCGGAACTCGCAGGTGCCGCGGTCCACCGGCACGCCCTTCAGTGCTCCGGAGGCCTCCTCCAGGACGATCCCATCGGGAGGCCTTCCTGAGGTCACCTCCCACGTGTCGGGCTTCACCGTGTACCTGCTTTCCAGCAGGTGTCGGTATTCCGTTCCGACGAACGCGGGCGGCAGGCCTGCGGTCGTGATCGTGCCCGCGCGGATGCCGATGGCGAAGGTATGGCTGTCGCACTGCCCTCCCTGGTCGGTGGCGTTGACCGTGAAATGTGTGTCCCGGTCGACGTACCCGCGTACCGTGCCTTCGACGATGCCGTCTTCCCGCAGCTCCAGCCCGTTCGGAAGCCGGCCGTCGGAGAGCTCCCAACTGACGCTCCCCTCCGCGCCGTCCGCAGCGAGCTGCACGCGATAGGGAACGCTCGGGACGGCGAACGGGAGCGCTTCGGTGCCGAACCGGAAGCCGGCACGCAGGGACTCGTCGTCGTAGACGTCACAGGGCGAGAACCCCGGCCCACCGACGATGGAGAGCCGGTCCGCGACCGGGTAGCGCATGACGTCGGAGATCCGCAGGTCGTACATCTCCCCCACGAAGTTGCCTCTCCCGGCCCACGGCGGATCACTCCAGCACAGGAAGCCGCCCACTGTGAAGGGCACGCCGACGTGCTCGTCGGTGTCGTTGAAGATCTTCCGATAGGGCTGGATGCGCCGCACCGGCGTGCCATCGACGAACAGGACGTGCATCTGGTCGCGGAAGCGGAACTGCCAGGCCACGTGATGCCACCGGTCGTCGCGTATGCCGTCCGCGTCCTGTGCCGCAAGGGCCGGCTCAAGGTCGGCCATATAGTGCACGTCGTAGTTGGGGTCCTTCCCCGCGAAGTTCCCCTCGTAGCGAGAGGTGGGCAGCAGCCCATGCCCGGCGCCGGGAGCGTTGCCCCCTTCCAGCAGAAACTGAAAGCCGCCGCGGACCCCGATGTGCGAGAGATGGTAGCCCTCTTCGGAGGACCCGCAGAGGTGCGCATAGGTGGCGTCGTACCTGCCGAATCCGCCCCATGGCCCCGCGTAGCGAATCCAGGCTTCCACCGTCCATTCCCGCGTGCAGGGCTTCAGCATCAGCTTGGGGTGGTTGAGCGGGCCGACGAACACGTTGGCGTCATCGTCGACGGATGCGAAGCGAGCCGCGGCGCCGCCATCCGGTGCGCGGCCCCAGAGCGCCTGCCTGGCCGTCAGCGTCAGCGCAGCGTCACCGCAGGCGTCATGCGCCTCGCGGCCGTCCCCCTCGTCGAAACGGTAGAGCGCCACGGTGTGGCGATCCGGCTCGAACCGGCCGGTCCAGTCCGAGCTCACTCGGTCAGTACCGCCGGACATCGGAGATGCGGATCTCACCGACCTGACCGAAGAAGTTGCCCCAGCCCAGGTAGTTGAAGCCGCCCCCGTATCGGGTGTAACCGGTCAGGCGGCTGAACACGCTGAACTGCGCGTCGTGCTCTCGATCGTTGACCAGCCTGCGGCCGTCGGGATTGCGCATCTCCCAGATCGGCCTGCCGTCCAGGAAGAGCTGGTGCAGGTCTTCGGCATGGCCGTACTGCCAGGCGACGTGGTGCCACTCCGTGTCGTCGATGCCCGCCACGTCGGGCCGGGCCACCATTCCCTTCGGCCGCATCCAGGGGTGCAGGTACTTCCAGGTGTGGTCGCGGCTCTGGAAGTGCACGCCCGGCGCCATGCCGGCATCGGGCGAGTTGCGGTCGGACAGATACAGCTCCCACACCCCGCTCTCCCTGCTGTCGTAGGTCCCGCAGACGTGGCCGTAGTCGAACCGCTTCAGGGGAACGTCGTCGAACGCCTGCCACGGACCGCCGCGGCGCACCCAGGCTTCCACCGTCCACTCCCCGGCGCAGGTCTTCAGATCGAGCCTGGGATCCGGCCGGTGGCTGCCGTCGAACCTCGGAAAGCTCTCCTTGCCCTGGCCCACGACCGCGTAGCCGTGCTCGCCGTGCCCGGTCTCCTGCGGGAACCTTCCGTCCCGGCCCGGCCAGCACACCCGCCGATCCGCGCCCATGTTGGTGTAGGTGAGCGCCAGCTCCGGATCGCCGCTCACCCGTTCCGGGATCAGCCGGCCGCTCGGTCCCTGCCAGTCGTACAGCACCACCGTGTGCTCGTCGGCATCGAGCACCCGCAGCGCCTCCGGCAGCACCTTGAGCGTGAGCTCCGCCCGATCCTGCAGCCCATTCGCGTCGGTCACCCGCACCGTCAGAGTCGACCACCCTTCCTCCACCGTGGTCCCGGCCAGATGACCCGTCTGCCCGTCCAGGCTCACGCCCTCGGGAAGCGTCCCGGAGACGATCTCCCACGCCAGCGGCCCGGCCATGTGCTCGGCGGTCAACCTGGCGCGGTAGCCTGCACCCGCGCAGGCCGGGGGCAGCGACTCCGTGACCAGCCGCCCGCGCACCACCGCAAGGCTGAAGACGTGCTCGTCCGTGGCGTCCTCCTCGTCGCGAGCCCGCATGGCGATCTCCGGCTTTGCCACCGTCTGCTGCGGCGTGCCGCGAATCACCCCCTCGGACGGGTCCAGGCTCATTCCCGCGGGCAGGGTGCCCGCCGCCAGCTCCCACGAGACCCTGCCGGCGCCGGCATCCGTGCCCAGCCGAACCTGATAGGGCAGGTTCAGGCCGGCTTCGGGCAGCTTCTGGCGGATGATGCTCAGCCGATCCGCTACCGGGTAGCGCATGACGTCCGAGATGCGCAGCTCGTCGATCTCGCCTTCCAGGTTGTACATGGTCATGCCGAAGTCTCCGGGGACCCAGCCGTCCCGATGCTCCGGACGGACAAAGCCGCCCACCTGAAAGGGGATGTCGCACCGCTTGGCGTCATTGGCGACGATCCGAGTGGAAGCGCGCCCGGGAGCGGGGAGCTGCACCTTCCGGATCATTCTGCCGTCGACGTACAGGAACCCGGTCTGGTCCCGGTAGCGGAATTGCCATGCGACGTGGTGCCAGCCGCTGTCGCGGAAGCGGCCCCGATCCTCCTGCAGCCAGCCGTGCGCGGTCCCGGGCCAGAACGCGGTGCCCACGTCGTTGTTCGGATCTCGGCCGCTGTGCGCGCCGAGGAACCTGGCGCCGGGCAGCAGCCCGTCCGAACGCGTGGACTCAGGACCCGTCTCGGCCGTCCGCAGGTAGAAGATCCAGCCCTGCCGGTATCCGTCCGCCAGGGCGCATCCTTCCTCGTCGGAGCCGCAGATGTTGGCGAAGGTGTATCCCTGTCCCGGCGGCCAGTTCCGCGCACGGTCCTTGCCGCCGGGCCCCGTGTAGCGAACCCAGGCTTCGATCGTCCACTCCCGCGTGCAGGTCCGCAGCTCCAGCTTGTCGTTGTTCGCCGGTCCCACCAGCAGGTGGGCGTTCTGCCGGTCGAAGCGCGCCGTGGAGCCGAAGCCGGGCCTGCTGCCCCACAGGGCCTGCTGGTAGGCGCGCAGGGTCAACGCCGGATCGCCGCAGGCGTCGTGGGCCTCGTCGCCGGAGCCTTCGTCGAAGTGGTAGAGCGCAATTGTGTGCTCGTCCGGCTCGAACGGCTCCCTCCAGTCGTCGTTCACTTCGCCTCCCTGAGCACGTACGGCACGGAGCGCGTCAGCGGAACCTGATCGAGTACAGGTCGGCGTCCTTCATCACGAACCGCAGACGGACCGGCCGGCCGCTCAGGCTTGTCAGATCCGAGCCGCTCTTCCACTCAACCGCGTGCTCGATCTCGTCACCGTAGATCTCCGCCGAATCCGCAAGCGCATGTCCGGGGACGGGCCGTCCGTCGCCATCCTGAATCTCGGCCTGCACGCTGCCGACCGCGGAGGTCGCGTAATTCAGGATCAGGGCGCCGCCTCGAAAGACGATGGGCCTGGTCACGAGCTCGCCTCCCCGGTAGTCGGCATGCACGGACACGAACCCGTCGGTCCGCAGCCTGGCGCGGCGCATACGGCCGGTCGGATGGTCGTAGTTCTCGCTGAAGTAGATGGAGATCTCGTCCGGACCGGTCGGCACCACGCCCCATGCCGGCATGTTGCTCCGCTGCGTCCAGTTCAGCCGGTCGCGGCCGGGACGAATGAACGCCTCCATGAACCGTCGATCGAAGTTCATGCCGTCGCGGCTGCTCAGGAACACCGCGTCGGAGACACCGTCCTTGTCGTGCTCTTCCACCTTCTTGCGCTCCGGGGCGAACCGCTTCGGGAACGCCAAGTACACGTGCGGAGCGCGGAAGTAGGGGGTCACCGCGTTCGTGTAGAAGTGCTCCGGCGGAGTGCCGCCGAAGTTGATGAACTCCGGTTCCGTCCAGTGGATGAAGTCCGTCGAGGTGCAGCGCAGCACCTGCCGGTACGTGTCGGGCACGTGGCAGAGCGGATAGAGCGTGCCGTCGTGCTCGGCGGGCAACTCGTGCTGGAACCGGATCGGGTCCGAGCCGCGCCACCCGCGGACGTAGGCCACGTATTGCTCCTGCCCGGCATCCCAGAACGCCTGGCCGATCCAGTCACCGTCCCCGACGCACTTGGCGAACGGGTCGATGATCTTCTCATCGCGGATCGTCTTCCAGTGGATGCCGTCGGGAGAGACGAAGCCATGATAGCCGCCGCCGATCGCCTTGTAGCGCTCCGCTTCGGACGCGTGCGGGTTGGCATCTCGGAAGGGCATGAAATTGTGGGACCCCACTTCGGTCAAGACGATGTTGTTGTCGCGCGAGCCATCGAACTCGCAGGCGCCGAACGAGGGCCGGTGCCAGTGGATGCCGTCATCGCTCTCCGCGCAGCAGGTGACCTCGCGCCGCGCACCGTCGGCGGACGAGCCGCGGTAGTACATCCGATAGCGCTCGCCGTCCTTGAACACCGTCACGTAGGCGCTTCCCGACCCCTCCCACGGCGCGTCGAACGCGAGCGCCGTCTCGCACCGCTCGGGCGGATGGAGCTTGAGATCCACGCCCCGCATCGATTCGATCAGCCAGTCGTCGACGAACGGCTCAAGCCTCGAGCCGATGTCCGCCACGCCCTTGCCGTCCCGTTCCGCCGTATTCACATTCGACCTCCCGTCCGTCGGGTCCGGGCTCGCGCCTCGCGGCAGAACCCAAGCAGAACTCGAAGGGGAGCACGGCAACCGATTGCCGTGCTCCCCGCACAACACCGTCCCTGCTACCGCACCGATTGCTCCGTGCTAGTTCAGGTGGGCGTTATAAATGTCTACCACGCGCTGGTAGTCCGCGGTGTCCTTGACTCCCTGGATGTAGGCATCCCAGTCGTCGAAGCTCATCTGACCGGTGATCAGCTTGGTCATGCCCTCTTCCACCGCGGTGTCGACGGCACCCTGAATCTCTCGCACGGTAGCCAGCTCGTCCTGGGTGAGATCGATGGGAGGCGCGTACTCGTGTGCCCTCGGAGCGCCGTCGAACTCGTCGCTCCACGCGAAGACGCTCGCCGGCTTGAAGAACTCCCCGTTACCGTACGCCACGGGCGTCTCCCAGAGCTGACCGCGCGGTTCCCAGTCGAGAATGGTCGGCAGCGACAGCATGGGATAGCCGAATCCCGAGCCGATGGCTCCCCACTCCGCCAGCTTGATCGAGCGGTCCGCTCCCGTCAGGTCCATGATCACCGGCGCCCAGCTCTTCTTGCCGTTGCTGTCCACCGTGTACGTCTCACCTTCGATGCCCCAATTGGCATAGTCGATCACTTCCTGCGAGAACGCGAAGTCCAGCAGTTTCACCAGCAGCGCCGGATGCTCGAAATCGGCGTTGATGTGGGCGTTCACCCTGATGAAGTTGTTGCCCTTCTTGTTGATGTTGGGCTTCCAGCCCGGCTGTCCGTCGAATCCCTTGGGCCTCGGCATCACCCCCCATACGACTTCGGGGTATTCCGGATTGTTGTGCCGGTTGGACACGTTGAGAGCGAACTGGTTGGGGATCATGAAGGTCCGGTCCTGCAGCGACTTGGCCGGCAGGTCGTCCGGGTTCTGCGTGAAGAACTCCGGCTGCAGGAGCCCCTCTTCGTAGAGCCTGGCCACGTATTCGATGCTCTGCCTGAACCGCTCTTCCTGATCGATGGGACCATAGATGTACTTGCTGCCGTCGTAGTAGACCCCGAAGTCCACCCGGTTGATCAGCATGATGACCCGCGGGATGCCGTACCACTGGGGCGCGACGTAGGACTCCATCGGATACGAGTCCGGATACAATCCCTTCAACGCCGCGAGCACGTCGTACAGCTCATCGAGCGTCTCCGGCACCTGCAGATCGTGCGTCTCGTAGGTGTCCATCCGGGCCGCCCATACCCATTGCGATCCTTCGTCCGGGGAAGCCTGCCCGTAGGCGAACCCCCACACCTTGCCGGTGTCGAACCCGGCCCGCTCCAGGTTGTAGTTCTCCGTTCCCAGCCACTTCTTGTAATAGAGCAGCTCGTCTTCGTAGTCCAGGATGTTGATGATCTGGCCCAGCTCGCCGAGGTTGTTTATGGTCTCCACGTTCCCGCTCGCGCTGAAGACGTCATGCAGATCACCGCTGGCAAGGTAGACGGCCTGCCGGTCCCGGTGATCGCCCGGCGGCAGCAACACCCACTCGATCTCGATCGGCATGCCCAGGTATTTCTCTGCGGCCGCCACGATCGCCATCTGCGATGGCCACTCCGAGATATGGGCTTCCGCCCCCGGCTCTCCCATGTAGCTGGAGAACTGCAACACCTCGGGCATGCCTTCCGCCATCTCCTCGCTCGCGCTCGCGCCCGCGATCAGGGCTGAGAGGCACAGAAATGTCACTCCCAGCACCATGTGCTTGTTCAGCTTCGTCACGTTTACACCTCGCTTCGTGTGTGTCCCGCGGACGCGTCCCGGCAAACTACGAGCTGCGCGACGCCGTCCGCTCCGATCTCCTGATATGATACAACATTCGTTCAGCTTCCTTCCATCGCACCTCCCTGCCACGGCACGCTCATCAACCCTTCAGCGATCCCACGATCAGACCTCTCATGAAATACCGTTGCGCGTAGGGAAACATGATCACGATCGGCACCAGGACGACGACCACCGCCGCGAACTGTATGTTCTTTGGATGAATGACCCCCTCCATCATGGCCAGTATGCGCGGATCTTCGGCGTCGAACAGGTGGTGCAGCGTGTCCTCCAACACCACCAGCCGCCGCAGGATCATCTGCAACGGATGCCGCTCCGGATCGGTCAGGTATATCAGCGCCTCGAACCACCGATTCCAGTGCCCGACGATCGTGAACAGGGCGAACGTCGCCAGCAGCGCCGTCGACATCGGCAGGATGATGCGGAAGAGGATCGTGATGTCGTTCGCCCCGTCGATGTACGCCGATTCCCGCAGCGACTCGGGGTGATTCTGAAAGAACGTCCTGAAGACGATGACCGTAAACGCGGCGACCGAACCCGGTATCACCATCACCCAGAAGGTGTCCATCCCGCCCAGCGTCTTGATCAACAGGAAGGTCGGTATCAAACCGCCCGAGAAGAACATGGTGATGGCCAGGTAGACGGTCAGGAATTTCCGCAACACGAACGTCTTGATCGACAGCGAGTACGCGATCATGGACGTCAGCGTGATGGTCACGAACGTGCCGACGCCGGCATACAGCACGGTATTGGCATAGGCCCGCCACAGCAGGCGATAGCTGAGGATGTAGGAATATCCCTTCAGAGTCGGCCTTTTCGGATACCAATCGACCTCCCCGAGCAGGATCGCCGTAGGATCGCTCAGCGAAAGGGCGATGACCCTCGCCATGGGATACAGCCACACGACGCCCATGACCACCAGGAAGGCGTGGTTGACCACGTTGAAGAGCACCGACCCGAAGGTCCTGTCTTCGATCATCGCCATTCCGCTACCACAGGCTCGTGTCCGAGATCCTTCTGCTCACCAGGTTCGTGATGTAGAGAAATACGAACGACACGACGCTCATCAGCAGCCCCACGGCGGCCGCGTAACTGAAATTCGCACCCAGTATGCCCTGTCGATAGACGTAGGTGCCGATGATGTCCGCGGTCTCGTAGGTCTGCGGGTTGTACATGAGCAGCACCTTCTCGGTGTCCGCGTTGCGTATCATCTGACCGACGGCGAGGATCATGAGGATGATGACCGTGGGAGCGATGCCCGGTATGGTGACGTGCCGGATCTTCTGCAGCCGATTGGCGCCGTCGATGACCGACGCTTCGTACAGCTCGGGATTGAGCTGGGTCAGGGCGGCCAGGTAGATAATCGTCCCTACCCCCATGCTCTGCCACATGTCGGAACCGATATAGAGACTGCGAAACCACTCCGGCAGCGCGAAGAAGTGCAGGGGCGCGATGCCGATCCGGACCATCAACGCGTTTATCGGGCCTTCCAGCCCGGCGAGCTCCTTCAGCATTCCGACGATGATGACCGCCGAGATGAAGCTCGGGAAGTACGACAGCGTCTGTATGGACCGCTTGAAACCGGGGGATGTCAGCTCGTTCAGCAGCAGCGCGAGGAGGATCGGCGCCGGGAAGCCGATCGCGAAGTTGAGGAACCCCAACAGAAACGTGTTTCTGATGATACGGAACGCGAACGGACTGGCGAAGAACGACTCGAACCACCGCAGCCCCACCCAGGGGCTGCCGAAGACGCCGCGCACGAAGTGGAAGTTCTGAAACGAGACGACCACCCCGTACATGGGGAGGTAGGTGAAGACGAACACGACCAGAAAGGCCGGCGCGGCGAGGTACAGCAGGTGTCTTTGGCGGACGCACGTGCGGAGGAAGGTGCCCACTCTGCCGTCGGCAGTATGGTCCGCGATAGCGGATGATACTTCGCCGGGCTCTGTGTTCTTCACGCCGTGTTCCTCGAAAGGATCCTCCTGTCGTGTCGCATCGATCAGCGGCAACCGGGCACAGGTGCCGGCTGGGACGATGCCCCTGTCGTTGCGCTATCTTCCGGTTTCGTTACGCTATTTGATCTCCCTGGCCATGCTCACCGTCCTGTGAGCACAGGTGGTCCGCACTGCTGCTGACGGTAGCGTTCGGCCGGATTCGCTGTCAAGCATTGGCGGTGTCAGGCCGGGCGGATCGTCACGTAGTAGGGGGCGATGGTGCGCTCCTGACGGTCGTGAAACGACGCGTACAGTTCGTCCGGGCCGGCATCCAGCTCCACCTCGAACGCCGCCAGCGAGTCCCCGGAAGGGGTCTCGACCTGGTAGCTTCTGCCGCCCACGGCGAGTTGCGCCCAGCCGATGTCCAGCGCGACGCCGCCGCTGTAGTGCGGGGCGTCGTCCTCGCGGATCGCGTCCCGGCGCCACGCCACGTCGTCCCCGTCGATGCCGGCGGCCAGCGCGTAGCCGGCGTCTTCCGGCCAACGCCGCAGCTCCACCCGGTAACGGCCCGCGCGGCGGACGTCGATGGCCCAGAAGCCGCTGACGGCCAGTCCGGCGCGCACCTGGCGTTGGTTCCACGCGGTGTGGCAGGCCTCGTTGCGCAGGTCATGGGTGGTGAGCCGCACCGGCTCCGCGTCGGCCCCGACGGCGATGGCGACATCGCGGTCGAACTGCCCGGAGACCCGCTCCCACCAGCGGTCATAGCCGGCGCGAAGCTCGGCCACGAGCGTCGGGTTGGCCGCGGCGATGTCGCTGCACTGGCCGGGATCGCGCTCCAGGTCGTACAGCTCGGTGCCGTTGACCAGCCGCCACCGGCCACGCATCACCGCGCTCTTCCGCCACTTCATGGGCCGGGCGATCCGCTGGGTATCGCTCACCACGATGCGCTCCTCCCAGCCGGCGTCCGCCTCGCCGCGGATCAGGGGCACGAGGCTGCGGCCGTGGAAGGAGCGGCCGGCCGGCACGTCCAGGCCACACAGGTCGAGGATCGTCGGCATGAAGTCGACGTAGCTGGTGAGGGCGTCGACGTCGCGGCCGCCGGCCGCTCCACCGGCGGGGTAACGCAGCAGGAACGGCACGCGATGACCGCCCTCGTAGGGTGAGCCCTTCCGCCCGCGCATGCCGGCGTTAAAGCTGCCCGGCCCCTCGCTCGGGTGCTCATCCGCGTCGAGCTCCACGCCGGTGGCGGTCCCGTTGTCGGTCATGAACACGACGATGATGTCGTCGGCCAGTCCGAGGTCCTGCAGAGCGCGCGTCAGCGTGCCGAAGTTCTCGTCGATGTTGGTGATCATCCCGTAGAACCGCGCCCGCTCGTCGTGGGGAACGGCGTTCCTGTACATGTCCACGTAGCGCGGCTCCACGTTGAGCGGGGTGTGCGGGGCGTTGGTGGCGATGTAGCAGAAGAACGGCTCGTCCCGGTGCTCGGCGATGAAGCGTAGCCCCTCGCGGAAGAATACGTCGGTGCAGTAGCCGGTGAAGCGCTCGGGCTCGCCGTTCACGTAGTAGGTGTCGTCGAAGTAGTCGTTCCCCCACGGATCGCCGGTGTTCCCGATGCCGCCGCCGGCGTGGTAGACCGACCGCTCGAAGCCGCGCTCATGCGGCCGGAACGGCTGGCTGTCTCCCAGATGCCACTTGCCGAAGTGCCCGGTGCGGTAGCCGGCTTCGCGTAGCGCGTCGGCAAGCGTCCACTCGTCTTCCCGCAGCAGCGAACGCCCGCCGATCGTGTGCCAGACACCGGCGCTGTTGCAGTAGTGTCCGGTGAGAAGACCCGCCCGCGTCGGCGCGCACGTGGTGCCGACGTGGAAGTCCGTGAACCGAACCGCGTCCGCGTAGTGATCGTCGAGGTTGGGTGTGCGGATCACATCGTTGCCGTGGCAACCCAGGTCTCCATAACCCTGGTCGTCGGTAACGACGAAGACGACGTTCCGACGCCTCCGGCTCATGGCGTGCGATCATACCCGCAAGGGCCGTCTCCCGCACCGGCATGTTCTCCGCTTTCGGGCCGACAACATTCGACAATCCCTCCCGACTCGCCTATACTGGAGAGCTACCGGGATCCTTACGAGGTGTAACCATGGCTTTGACGAGAATAGAGTTCAAGCGGTTCACCGCATTCGACGATCTAACACTGCACTTCAGTCCGGGCATCAATGTCCTCGTCGGAGCGAACGGCACAGGCAAGACACATATCATGAAGGCATGTTACGCCGCCTGTGACATCACCAAGACCGACGAATCATTTCCCGAGAAACTGTTCCGCGTGTTCCTACCATCATACGGCGTACTCGGCCGCCTGGTAAAGCGCCAAGTAGGGCGGTCAAAAGGAAGTGTGTCGATAGCCACCCACGACCGACGACTGAGTGCTTCTTTCTCCACCCTTGTCAGACAGCCCCAATCGGCGACCGTTGTCGGTGCCAGATCCTGGGCTTCTCAGGACATCGAGAGCGTATATATCCCCGTGAAGGAGATGTTGTCGAATGCGCCTGGATTCCGGTCGCTCTATAGTCAACGAGAGATTCATTTCGAGGAAATCTACGCAGACATAGTTGCGCGAGCCAGTCTCCCAGTATTGCGTGGACCGATGGACCGCGAGCGCAAGCGGCTGATGACGATCTTGCGTAAGGCCATCGACGGGAGAGTCACGGTCAAGAACGATGAGTTCTTCCTGAGCAACAGGCACGGAAATCTGGAGTTTACCTTGCTTGCCGAGGGAGTGCGCAAACTCGCACTGCTGTGGCTCTTGATTCAGAACGGTACCTTGCGCAACGGTTCAGTGATGTTCTGGGACGAGCCTGAGACCAACCTGAACCCCAAGATGCTTGGAACCGTGATGAACATCCTCGTGGAGTTGCAGCGCTCAGGAGTGCAGGTCTTCCTTGCTACTCATGATTACGTCGTTCTCAAGGAGCTGGACCTCCGCACGAAGGAGGAGGACGAGGTTCTGTACCATTCACTCTACCGGGACGATGATCAGATCGCATGCAACACGACGAATGACTATCTGAACATCCATCCCAACGCGATCGCGGACACTTTCGATGACCTCTATGACCGAGAGATCGGACGCGTTTCGAGGTGACAAGTCCATGAGGTTCGTTCTCAAAGAAGGGACTATACAGATTACCGTCAATGAAGCAATTGCAGCTCGGAAGTTTGATGGCGCCGATCATGGACTGAGTCATTGCATGAAGGCGGTAGATTTCATCGTCGAGCTTCCCGATCGGTATCTATTCATCGAGCTGAAGGACCCAAGCGACAGTCCTCCGGCGGGTCTCAAGAGTTTCCTTGATAAGCTCAAAGGCGACGCGTTAGATAGCGAACTTATATACAAGTATCGCGATTCTTTTCTTTATGAACAGGCATCTGGACGAGCCGAACGACCTGTCCATTTCCTGGTGCTGATCGCCCTAGACGTTCTGGACAAGGCTGCCCTTATGACCAGAAAACGGCAGTTGGATCGTAAACTTCCACTGCGCGGCCCGCGGTCCGGTCCTTGGCCCCAGCCGATCGTCGCCAGTTGCGGCGTGTTCAACCTTCGGTCATGGAACGAGCGATTTCCGGAATATCCCGTCGAGCGACTCTGAGCCGCGATCGTCTCGGTGCGGCCGGGTGTGAGCTGGCTGTCGCCGAGAACCTGCGAGGTGAGGCCGTCGGGCCGGCCGATGGACAGCGAGTCGACATCGGCGCCGGTCGGTCTGGCGGCAGCGGAGCGGCTGTTGGCGCTGCTCGCCGGCATGACCGACGCGGATCGCCTCACCGAAGCGGGGGAGTGGATCGTGGACTGCGACACGACTGCCGACTTCCTGGCCCCGCGTGAGCCGCGCGGGCTCGTAACCCCGGCCGCGAGCATCCCGGTACATCCCGGTACGCCCGGACCTTGACGGCATGGTGGCGCTGCAGCTCACCCGCCAGCAAACCGAAGAGACGTTCGTCTTCCGCAACCGGTAGCCGGCTTCCGGCTCCACGCCACTCCAGCTTGCACCCGGGCTTGCACCCCGCCTTGCACCCCGGCCCGCCGTTGGCGCCCGGAGACCGTTCGTGAGCCGTGCGACGCCATTGGCGCTCTCCAGATCGTCGTGACGAATCCCGCCCGTCAGGACGAACGGTCGATGGTCACGATGCGGCCGGGTGCGAGCCGGGCGTCGCCGCGGAGGTGCGAGGTGAGGCCGTCGGGCCAGACGATGGACAGGGCGTCGATGCGGGCACCGGCCGGCAGGCCGAAGTGGAGGCGCGGCGGCTCGCCGGACAGGTAGCCGGCGGTGCTCCGCATCTGCCGCACGTAGGTGCCCGCCGAGGTGACCAGCGACACGCGCGCCCCGAGGGCGTGGCGGTTGCCGGACCCCGGCAGGCGCAGCACCACCTGCAGGCTGGCGCCGCCGCACAGCCGGTTCTCGAACACCACCGCCGGCGACAGCAGGTTGTTGACGGCGATGTCCAGGTCGCCGTCGTCGTCCAGGTCGGCCATCGTCATGCCGCGGCCGCCGGCGGTGTCGTCCAGAGCCCACTCCCGGGCTTCCGCGAAGGTGCCGTCGCCGCGGTTGCGGAACGCCAGGTTGCGCTCGGTGAGCTCGCCGGCCGGCAACTGTCCGAACAGCTCGGCCGAGACCATGCCGTTGACCACGTAGATGTCCAGGAAGCCGTCCTGGTCCAGGTCGCCCAGCCGCGACGACCAACTCCAGCCGCTGGCGTCGACGCCGGCCGGCACCGCGACGTCCCGATAGCTCTCCCCCGCCCGCCGCAGCAGCACGTTGCGCACCACCTGCGGGTCGTCCGGGGGCAGCTCCTCCATCCCCACCACCACGAAGTACCACCGGTCCTCCTCCTTGCGCGTGGGCCGGTACGGCTTCATGTCGGTGGCGAACAGCTCGTCCACGCCGTCGTTGTCGATGTCGCCCGCGTCCAGGCTCATCGTGTTGCGGGTCATTCGGGCCAGGGGCTCGGCCCGCTCCCACCGGTCGCCCGCAGCCAGGAACACGGCATCCGGCAGGGCGAAGTCGTTGCCGACGTGGATGTCGAGGCGTCCGTCCCCATCCAGGTCCTGCAGGGCGAGTGCCAGCGCCTGCGACTGGCGCGCCAGCCGCACGATACGGAACTCGCCCGAATCCTGTTGGAGGTAGACGAACACGCCGCCGCCGGGCGTCCCGCTCGCGGCAGGCATGGCGCTCAGCCAGCGGGCGACCGGGTCGTCCGCGCTTTGCACCGGATCGGACGGCCCCAGGTAGTCCTCCCGTTGCGGGGGCGGTTCGGTGGGCGGGACCGGGATCTCGGTGTCGTAGCTGGCCGCCGCCATGTCCAGGTCGCCGTCCCGGTCGAGGTCGCCCCAGGAGACGGCGTAGGGGATCGTCCGTCCGCCGAACCCCGGCACCGCCGCGAAGCGCGGCTCTGCCGCGCCGCCCAGGTTCCGCCACAGCGTGGGCGGCAGCAGGCGGTGGGTGAACGACAGGTCCAGCCGGCCGTCGCCGTCGGCGTCGACCGCGACCACGGACCGGGTGTTGCCGACCGGCAACTCCTGCTTGTGAAAGCGCAGTCCGCCCCGGTTCCAGAAGATCGCGTTGCGGCCGTCCAGGTTGCCCAACACCAGGTCCAGGTCCCCATCGCCGTCCAGATCGCCGGCGGCCAGTCCCGAGCCGTTGGAGGCGTAGAACCCCACCGGTCGCTCGTCCACCTGCGTCGTGTGGTCCAGCGGATGGGCGACGAAGGCACCCGTGCACGCGGACGCGGCGGCCACCGGACGGCTCTCCACGACCATCGCGTCGGAGCCGTCCCCCGCGGCACTTCCGGCGGCTGCCAGGCACAGCGCCGCGGCCAGCGCGGCCGGCGTCGATGCGGAGCGGCGCCTCACTCGCGCGGCGGCGCGGCGCCCGCGGTGCGGTCGACCAGCTCCACGCCGATGAAGGCGGCCAGCTCACGGCCCACCGTGACCATCCGGTCGGCGGTGGCGCCGCCCGAGTGATCGATGCGGATGGTCCGCTCGTCCGCGTCGATCAGGCTCAGGGTCACGAAGCTGCGCGGCTTGCTGCGGCCGAGCGGCAGCCGGCTGGGGGCGTACCGTGACGGGTCCAGCGGCGCGCTGTCGATCGGGCCTCCCCGCAGGTACTCGCTGACCTCGACGCACCGGATCGACGACACCGGGATGCCCGTGCGCTTGAACAGGAACGCCAGGCCGATCTGCCGCTCGCAGGTTCCGGCGGCAGGCTTGAAGATCCAGCAGTCGCGGTAGGCCGCGCCGAACAGGCACAGCGCGATGATCCCCAGCGGAACCGCGTCCGCCGGCAGCGTGACCGGACGGCCGCCGTCAGCGGTCGCCACCACCATGCCGACGATCAGCATCACGCCGATCCCGGCCATCATCACGCGGTAGCCGACCGACATCCCCAGCACCATCTCCTCCGACTCCGTCCCGTCGGGGCCGCGGCTCCGGCGGGTGCGCAGGGTCAGGCGGGACGCGGACAACAGCATGGCGTCAAGCGTACGGGTCGGCCGCATCGCGCAGGCCGTCGCCGAAGAAATTGAACGCCAGCACGATCACGGTGATCAACAGGCCCGGAATCATCAGCCACTGGTGGTTGACCAGCACCTCCGTCTTCTGCGCGTCGCTCAGCAGCAGTCCCCAGCTTGTCAGCGGCGGGGTGATGCCCACCCCCAGAAAGCTCAGCGAGCTCTCGCCGAGGATCATGCCCGGTATGCCCAGAGTAGCGCTCACGATCAGATGGCTCAGCGTACCCGGAATCAGGTGGCGGAAGATGACCCGCCACAGGCCGGCGCCCGACATCTCCGCGGCGGCCACGTATTCCTCGCCCCGGTACTGCAGCACCTTGCCGCGCACCACTCGCGCCAGCGAGCCCCAGCCGATCAGCGACAGTATCACCACGATCAGGACGTAGCGCGTGGTCGACGCCATCGTCACCGGCATCGCCGCCGCCAGGGCCATCCACAGCGGCAGCGACGGGAAGGACAGCAGGATCTCGATCGAACGCTGGATGTAGTGGTCGACCCGCCCCCCGAAGTAGCCGGAGATCACCCCCAGGATGGTGCCGATCAGCATCGACAGGCCCACGCCCACGAACGGTACCGACAGGCTGACCTGGCCGCCGATCAGCAGCCGCGAGTACAGGTCGCGGCCCAGCGTGTCGGTGCCGAGCAGGCTGAAGCGGCCGCCCTCCTCCACCCCGTCCTGGGTTCCTCCTTGAGATGAGACCTCCGAGTGTAGGTTTGGTCGGAGTCGCACGCAACTGCCGCGGACTCTTCGGAGCGGATCACTCCGCCTGCTGCCAGCGCTGCCGCAGCCGTTCGCCCCACCGGTCCACCAAGTCGC
The DNA here is from genome assembly GCA_965202935.1 of Spirochaetia bacterium. Taxonomy (GTDB): domain Bacteria; phylum Spirochaetota; class Spirochaetia; order SZUA-6; family Bin103; genus CATQHW01. The sequence goes on along the minus strand of OZ241879.1, from coordinate 4,965,868 downwards.
GCGGCGTGCCGGGGCGCAGCGGCCGGCGCTCCAGGGAGCGCTCGGTGTCCGCCAGCCGCTGCCGGCAATCGGCGATCACGCCGGCCAGCGCCGCATCGCCAGCCAGGTTGCGAGTCTCGCCCGGATCCCGCTCCAGGTCGAAGAGCTGCTCGATTCCCCGTTCCGCGTCGGGTCCGGGCGGCCGGTAGTCCTCGACTTCGCGCGGGCGGTACTCGGTGACGTACTTGTAGCGGGGAGTGACGATGGCGCGCGCCCAGTAGTTGCTCTCGATGAAGGCGTGCTCGCGCCAGTCAGCGCCGCCGCCCTCCAGCAGAGGCCGGATGCTGCGTCCCGGCAGCCCCGGCGGCGGCGCGACGCCGGCGTAGTCGCACACGGTGGGAAACACATCCACGCCGGAGATGAAATGCTCCCGGTCGTAGCGGCCCTTGGGCAGCGTCACGCCGGAGCCGAGGCAGGCAGCGATGAACGGCACCCGGATGCTCTCCTCGTAGAGGGTGAATTTCTGGAACATCCGGTGCCGGCCGGCCGCCTCGCCGTGGTCGGCGGTGAACAGGATCACGGTGTCGTCGGCGCGGCCCGTGGCCTCCAGGGCGGCCAGCACCATGCCGATCTCCGCGTCCACCTTCTCCACGAAGCGGTACAGGTTCCACGCCAGGGACCGCCACTGCAGTTCCGACCACTGGCGCGTGCGGCGCAGGATCGGCCAGTGGATGAGGCAATCGTCGTCGCGGCGCACCACGCGGTGGGTCATGGTCTCCGGCTGGTCGTAATCGAAGTTCGCCGGCAGCGGCGGCAGCTCGCCGGCGCCCAGGATCCCCTGCGCCACCGGATCGGGAATCGGCGTCTCCTCGAAGTCGTGCCCGTACTCGCACACGTCGTGCGGATTGACCATGCCGATCTGCAGGAAGAAGGGCTCCCGAGTGCCGCGCCTGGTGAGGAACTCCACCACCGAGCGGGTGGTCGCGCCGTCGTAGTACTCCCCGCCGCCGGCCCCGATCCGGCGCTTGCCGACGTAGAGGGTGCGGAAGCTCTCGGTGACTTCGCGGCCGGCGATGTGCCACTTGCCGGCGTGATAGGCGGGGAAGCCGTGGGCGTTCAGATGACGGCCAAGATCGGGGAGGTCGTCGTGCAGCACGCCCCGGTTGTGCGGCACCCCGGTCTCGGAGGAGTACCGTCCGGTCATCCAGCTCGAGCGCGCCGGCGCGCAGACCGGGTCCGCGCAGTAGGCGCGCATGAAGGACAGGCCGTTGCGCTGCAGGCGGTCGATGTTGGGTGTGGCGAGATCGCGGTTGCCGTACGCGGAGACGGCATCCCACGTGTGTTGATCGGTGTGCAGGAAGAGGATGTTGGGAGGCGAGCTCACGCTTCACCCGTTTTCGATGCGGCGCTTGCCACCCAAGTCTGGAACAGAGTCGATGCCACGGCTACGGTGCCGCCCGCATCAACCCAGTAGTACGTGGGCGGCAGTCCGCACCCGTGCGCGCACCACCCGGTGAAGGCGCCCAGATCCTCGTCGGGGGGCGGCCACTGCCAGATCCCGAGGGGAGTGATCCGCACCGGCTCGCGCAGCCGGTCGAGTTCCTCCAGCAGTGCCAGCTCGCAGGCCTCCTGCAACTCCGGGAGGACGTCGAGCAACGCCCACGGCGTGGTCAGCGGCCGGGTGCCGCTCCAGGTTCCCGCCGCCAGGGTGACGCCGTTCACGTTCAGCCGTATCGGCCGCGCGGCGTCCGGCCCGGGCGCTCCCAGCGCGCCTGTGGCACGGTGACGGCGATAGGAGCCGCGGGCGCCGTTGCGTATCTCGATCTGCCAGTCTCCGGTGAGGCTGCGCCAGCGGTCCGCGCCCGCTCGGAACGTGTAGGTAGCGTGCTCGCCGCTGGTGGTGTTGCGAGCGGTCACACGATAGTCGGTCTCACCCGTGGCGGATGCGCGGGCGCGGTTCACCTCGACGCTGCCGATCGCCAGACGGGTCACCGGCGCGGGCTGGTACCCGCTCCAGAAGTTGGGCAGCACCTGGTACACGGTGCCGTCCCCCGGCGTCGGCTTCCGGTAGTAGCCGCGCAGCGTGGCCACCAGTTCGGCGCCGAAGCCGGGTTGTTGCTGCGAGTGATTCTGGTCGAACGACCAGTGCAGGACCGGCTGCGCCGCGCCGGTTTCGGGAGCAACCCTCATCCCGACGAAACCGTACACTATGCTATATCCGATTCTTCCAGTAACCCGGTCGTCGTTTCGTGTGGGCGACCGCGACGATCGCGATTTCGTCCTCGGAGACAACGTAGATGACCTGATAGGGGAACCGACGGACCGGCACGCGACGGGTACGAGTCTCCCCATCGAACGGTCCTATGTGCGGCTGAACTCGAATAAGGGCCGTCGCCTCTGTGACGCTATCGAAGAAATCCGCCCCCAGCCCAGACCGTTGTCGTTCGTACCAGGATACGGCGGCAGCGAATTCTTCGCGAGCCGCCGAAAGGTTGCGAACCCGACGGCTCACCGGCCAAGAATGTCGCGCTCGATCCGTCCCACGGCGTCATCCCAAGACTCAAGCTCCACGGAGCCTGACTCGAGGGCCGCAACACGTCGTCTGATCTCACCGGACCACGCGGAAGCAGCATCTGGGTCCGCCGGGCCGTCAAGACTTGCAAGGATCTCGCTGGCTAACTCAGCACGGCCCTTCAGATCCAAGCGAAGCGCATCCGCAAGGACGGTCTCCGCAGCCTTCGTCATGCGGACACGGTACGCCGCAGGCGGCCGCTCCACAAGCGAACTGTTGCCGGCAGTGGTGTAGCCGTCGCTCCAAGAGAGCCACCGTCTCGCGAGCGAACGGTTCACGAACCCGCGGGTGCCGCAACGGGCGTGGTAGCGTTGCGTGCAAGGATGACATGAGACCCGGTGCTGCCGTACCCATGCGGGCGATCACCTCAGGTCCGGGCCGGCACTGGTTCGGCTACTACGACAAGCTGCAGTTCGATCCCACCGGCCGCTACGTGCTGGGCATGCGGGTGGATTTCGAGGGCCGCCAGCCGCGGCCGGACGACAGCATTGCGGTGGGCGTGATCGACCTGGAGGCGGGCGACGCTTGGCGGGAGGTCGGCCGCACGCGGGCGTGGTGCTGGCAGCAGGGATGCATGCTGCAGTGGATTCCCGGCTCGGACCGCAGAATCATCTGGAACGACCGGCAGGAAGACCGGTTCGTCTCCCGCATCCTGGACCTGGAGTCAGGCGCATCGCGCACGCTGCCGGCGGCCATCTATGCGGTCGCCCCCGACGGCCGTACCGCCATCGGCACCGACTTCCGCCGGCTGAACGACATGCGGCCCGGCTACGGTTACGCTGGCATCCCCGACCCCAACCGCGAGGTCCTGGCGCCGGAGGACACCGGCATCTACACGCTCGACCTGACGGAGAACGGCGCGGAGCCGGATCTCGTCATCACGGTGGCCGAGGTGGCGGCGCTGCCGTATCCGCACGGCGACATGGGCACGACCAAGCACTACTTCAACCATCTGCTGTTCAACACCGACGGATCGCGCTTCATCTTCCTGCACCGCTGGCGGTGGGGCGACGGCAGGAGGACGAGGATGCTCACCGCGGCCCGCGATGGCTCCGACCTGCACGTCGTCGACGACTACGGCAGGATGTCGCACTTCATCTGGCGCGATCGAGAGACCATCCTGGGATGGTCCTGGCGACCGAGCGCGGGAGGCGCGTTCTACCTCCACCGGGACCGGAGCGACGAGGTGAGCGTCATCGGCTCCGGCACGATGACCAGCGACGGACACTGCACCTTCCTCGGCGGCGATCCGGACTGGATCCTCAACGACTGCTACCCCCAGGGCCGCGGACGGATGCAGGAACTGTACCTCTATCACGTGCCGACCGGCCGGCGGATCGACCTCGGACTCTTCCACGCGCCGCCGGAATACACGGGCGAGCTGCGCTGCGACCTGCACCCCCGCTCCGACCCCGGCGGGCGCTACGTCACCATCGACTCCGCCCACGAAGGCGGCCGGCAGATCTACCTGCTGGACGTCGGCGAAATGGTGAATGGCTGATCCGAAGCGCGGCGGTTACTCCCTTGCTCCTATGCGGACGATCTGTCCCGAGACAATGCCGGTCATCGCCGTGAGCGCCTGCGGTACGAGCGGCGCCAAGTCGATCATGTCATTGGAGCGTCCTCGAAGGACGACCAGAGCGACATCGTGCAGCGCCATGTTCTGTTGATACTCCATGCTCTGATCCGTCGTTACCAAGACATCGAACGAAGCGCTCGCGAGAGCCAGCAAGTCACCGTTCGATGTGCCGCTCCATCCTTCTTCTCTGACCGTACGGACTGTATGGCCCACAAACATCCCGCGTAGTCGCCTGGGAACGGACTCATCAAGCAGCAGTCTCAACAACCTTGCTCAAGAGGGAGTCCCGGGCCAAGACGATGGCCTTCTCCGCACGCTCGCGAGTCACCGACGGGAAGTCATCGAGAAAGAGGGACACATCATGCCCATGCTCCAGGTAGTCGAACAACGCCTTCACGGGAACCCGGGTATCGACGAACACCGGAGTGCCTCCCAGGATGTCGAGTTTGCTGTGAAATACCTTGTCAATCTCCATCACGAGAGCCTCCCACAGCCTGACGGTAGACAATAGGATCCAGGCACGTGAGGCCGACGTCAAGCTCGCGGATAACGCGGGCTCTAAACTTCGGCCGCCGCCAACTCGTCGTTCCAGGAGCGGTAGCGGTCGTAGGCGTCCTGCAGCGTGCCCTCGTGCACGAACAGGATCCCCTGGCGCCGGACCTGGCGCTGCGGCTCGACCGTCCCGAGCTCGGGGTCGGAGTGGAGGCAGCGAGCGCGTCCGGCGCCCAGAAAGAGCCGCCGCGCGTGCCGCCACGCGTAGCCGAGCACGAAGCGTCCGTCGAGCGAGACCGCGAACAGGGGCGGCTCCGTCAGCCGCCTCCTGGCGCCGCTCTTCATCGGCAGCTCCTCGCCGACCCAGCCGTAGAGCGAGTCGCGGCGCGGCGGAAAGGCCAGCTCGGCCGCGGACACGAACCCCTGGTCGCTGCAGAGCCAGGTGCGGGTGTCGTCCGCGTCCAGGTAGTCGCGGGCCGCCGGACGCTGCAGGCAGGTGCTGGTGACCACGCGCGCCCATGCCATCGGCCCGGTGTTCGTGATCGTGAGATCGAGATCGATGTCGACGCCCCGCCACCGCACGGTGCAGTCGATCAGCGCCATTCCGTCGACCGTCTCGACGCTCCGCAGGGTCTTGCGGATCGCGCGGCCGCCCTTCATGTCCCCCATCGACTCGTTCACGTAGCGCCAGGAGGGGTGGGATTCGAACGTGTGCTCCCACAGCATGTTGTCCCCGGCGTCGTAGGCCTGGAGCGATTCCGGAAACCACAGGCGCAGGAGGTTGGCGGGCGCCGCGCGCTCGGGCGCGACCCGGGGCTCGTTCACGTAGATGTCGAGAATGGTGGGCGGATAGACGTTGAGCTGCTGGCGAGGGGTGTCCGCAGACGGCGCGCCCCTCTCTTCAGCCATGGCTCCCGGTCAGTAATGGTACCCGGCGGCGGCCGTTGCGCGAACCTTGCCCGTGCGCGTGCGCGGCGCTAACGTCGGACGCCATGCCCGATTACCGCTCCGCCGTTCCGCGATTCACCTTCTCCGACACGCTAGCGGCTCAGGAACGCGAGCTGTCCGCCAACCCGCTGCTGGAGCGCTTCCGCGCCTCCCGGCGCGAGCTCGCCCGCGACCGGCACGTGCCCCGGTACCACTTCGTCAGCCCGGAGCACCGGCTGAACGATCCCAACGGCCTGTGCCGCTGGCAGGGCCGCTGGCACCTGTTCTACCAGGGCTACCCGCCCGAGGACCCGCGGCAGCACTGGGGCCACGCGGTGAGCGACGACCTCATCCACTGGCGCGACCTCCCCTACGCGATCTACCCCGACCCCGAACGGTGCTGCTTCTCGGGCGCAACGCTGGTCGAGGAAGACCGGGTCATCGCCTGCTACCACGGCACCGAGGCCGGCACCATGGTGGCCACCTCGAGCGATCCTCTGCTGCTCAACTGGGAGAAGCTCACCGGCAAGCCGGTCATTCCCATGGAGAGCCCGGACGGCTCGCCGCTTCCCTACCGCGTCTTCGACCCGTGCATCTGGAAGCAGGGCGGCCGCTATTACTCGCTGAGCGGCGGCACCCTGCCCCATCCGCCGGCCGGCAAGGTGAGCCGCGCCGACTTCCTGTTCCGCTCCGACGACCTGGTGAACTGGGAGTACCTGCACCCCTTCGACGAGAACGACCGCTTCTCGCTGGCCGGCGACGACGGCGCCTGCCCCTACTTCTGGCCGATCGGCGCGGGCGCGAGCCGCCGCCACATGCTGCTCTACTTCAGCCACATGAGCGGCGGCAAGTACCTGATCGGCGACTACGATACGCAGCGCGACAAGCTGCTGGTGACGGCCGGCGGCCGCTTCAACTTCGGCTCCGCGCAGCCGGGTGGCGTGCACGCGCCGTCGGCCACGCCGGACGGCGACGGCCTGATCGTCATCTTCAACATGAACCCCGCCAAGCCCACGCGCGGCTGGGACCAGGTCATGAGCCTGCCGCGCCGTCTCACCCTGGCCGAGCACGACGAGGTGGAGATGGAGCCGGCCGGCGACATCGCATCCCTGCGCGGCCGGCACGTCCGGGTGGGGCCGACGACGCTGCCGGCGAACCGGGACGTGGTGCTGGACGATGTGAGCGGCACGTCACTGGAGATCGCCGCGGTGATCGATCCGCAGGATGCGCCCACCGTGGAGATCGACGTGCTGCGCTCCCCGCGGCGCGAGGAGTACACCCGCATCGGTTTCTACCGGCGGCGGGGCTTCCGGAACCGCGAGCGGTACGCCGGACGCGATCGGGACAAGGCTGCCGCGGCGGCGGACAGCCTGATCAGCCTGGACAACGCGCGCTCGTCCGAGTCGCCGGACGTGCTGTCGCGGGCGCCGGAGACGGCGCCGGTGTACGTCGCGCCGGACGAGCCGCTGGCGCTCCGCATCTTCATCGACCGCAGCGTGGTGGAGGTGTTCGTGAACGGCCGACAGTGCGTGGCGCTGCGCGTCTATCCCGGACGCGAGGACTCGGCCGGCGTGGCGCTCCGCGCCTGCGGGAGCGAGGCGACGCTCCGTTCCCTCGACGCGTGGCAGATGAAGAGCATCTACGAGTGACGAGCGTATCACGGCGGCGAGCGGCGCGCCGGAGCGCTACGCGAGCAGGGCGAACACCGTCGTCAGCGACGTGACGACCACGAAGCCGACGCCGATCATCCACGTGAGCGTGTTGAAGCGCTTGTCCACCGTCTCGAACCGCTTGTCGGTGTGGGCGATCAAGTCCTCGAACCGCTTGTCACTTGCCTCGAAGCGTTTGTCGACAGCATCGAAGCGCTTGTCGGTGTGCCGGATCAGTTCCTCGAATCGCCTGTCGACCGCCTCGAAGCGCTGCTCCATGGACCCGAAGCGCTCGTCCATCAGCTCCCGCTGCGCCCTGATCTCCTCCTCGACCCGCACCATGCGCTCCAGCAACGCGGTGTCCGGGCCGGCCGCTTCCGTCCGCGGCACCATCCGGTCCACCACCTCCCGGAGCCACGGCTTGACGTACTCCCCGATGCGGCCTACGTCCTCTTCCCTCAGCACCACCGGCTCTGCCACCAGCACCTCCCACTATAGCCAATGAGCGTGTCCGACGGCGGCGCCGCTTCAAGGCGTCGGCGGTAGCAGGTGCGGGAGCTTGTCGATACCATGGGGCGATGCCGCGCTCCCTCAACCGGGACGAGCTGGACCGGTACGCCGACCAGGGGTTCCTGATCGTCGAGGACGTCCTTGGGGACGCCGACTTCGCGCCGGTCGAGGCGGCCTACGAGCGGCTCGTCGACACCATCGCCCGCCAGCACCTGGCAGAGGGGCGGATCGCCTTCGCCGCCGAGGATGAGGGCTTCACCACGCGCCTGGCGCGCATCGAGGAGCAGCTCTCCGACAGCGACGCGACGGTCCACAAGCGGGTGCTGGACATCATGGAGGCGCGGCTCCCGGAGATGTTCGCCTTCTGCTTCAACCCCAATCTGCTTGCGCCGGTGGAGAGCATCGTCGGGCCGGAGATCACCCTGAGCCCCATCCAGCATCTTCGCCCCTATACGCCGATGCGGGGCGAGCGCCAGCCGATGCAGGTCCCGTGGCACCAGGACCAGGGCGTCACCCGGGAGGAGGCGGACGCCTCGGAGATCCTCACGGTGTGGATTCCGCTGGTCGACGTGGACCCGACCAACGGCTGCCTGCAGGTGCTTCCGGGTGTCGCCGGACTCGGCCTGCTGCAGCACGAGCGGGAGGGAGGCACCCACATCAAGCATTCCGTGATGCCCGACGTGGAGCCGTACGACTGCGTCATGCGCCGCGGCGACCTGCTGATGATGAGCGCCTACACCCCGCACCACGGCCATCAGAACCGCAGCGACCGGGTGCGCTGGAGCATCGACCTGCGGTTTCAGAAGACCGGCACGCCCACCGGCCGCCCGGACTTCCCGGAGGTGGTGGTGCAGAGCCGGAGCGATCCCGCCTCGGTGCAGGACGACTACGGCGAGTGGTGCCGCCGTTGGATCGCCTCGCTCGCGGCCCCGCCGCAGAAGCACCACCGCGTCTGAGGACGCGGTGATCCGGGCGGAGGCACCGCTCAGCCCGCCGGCCTCGGCAGTCGAGCTACGGCGGTGCGTCGGGCCGCTTCGAGGAGCCGTCCAGCTCCCGCTCCTGGCGGATCAGGTCCAGCAGGTCCGCCGCCAGAGCGGGCGACTCCCCGAACAGGTTGCGCTGCTCGCCGGGGTCGGCGGAAAGGTCGAACAGCTCGGTCTTCTCCGGCCGCAGCTCCCCGTCGGTGCAGAGTTTCAGGTCGCCGATGCGGGCGCCGAACTCGCTGCCGCGGAAGTTCCAGAACAGGGCGCGGTCCAGCGCGGCCGCCTCGCCGGCGATCAGCGGCCAGACGTCCCGCCCATCCCAGCACGGATCCTCGGCGGTGGTCGCGCCCACCAGGTTGGCGAAGGTCGGCATCCAGTCGACGACCTGGATCGGCCGCGACACGGTGGCCGGCCGCAGCGTGCCCGGCCAACTGATGACCGCGGGCGTGCGGATTCCGCCTTCGTAGAGCTGCGCCTTCTGCCCGCGCAGCGGCAGGTTGCATCCCAGGCGCGGCATCTCCTCCTGCCGGCCCGGATACCGGTCGGTGCCGTGCAGCGGACAGTCGGGGATCGCGCCGTTGTCGGACGCGAACACCACGATCGTGTCGTCGAGCCGCAGCGTCCGGTGCAGCGACTCGATCATCCGCCCGATCGCGTGATCCATGTGACTCAGGTAGGCGGCGTACATCTTGAACGAGCGGTCACGGGCTCGATCGGCGTCGTAGATCCGGTCATGGTAGGTGTCGATCCAGTGCTGCGGCGCCTTGACCGGCACGTGGACGGCGGTGAACGGCACGTAACAGAACCACGGTTGCGCCTGCGCCTCCATCCACTGCAGCGCTTCCTCCACGATCAGGTCGGTCACGTGCCCGCGCGCCTCGATCAACTCGCCGTTGCGATGCCAGGTCCAGGAGTACGCGCCTTCCTTGTAACGGTGGCTGTAGGGATCGACGCCGCCGGCGAGGCTGCCGTACGCGTAGTCGAACCCGTACCGGTTTGGACCGAAACGCGGGTCCGAGCCGAGGTGCCACTTGCCGAACAGGCCGGTGGCGTAGCCGGCGTTGCGCAGCGCCGTCGCCAGCGTCTCGTAGCCGTCGGGAAGCACGGGCGGGTTGGACGGCTCGGTGGCATGCCGTCCGAAGCGCCCGGGATGGCGGCCGGTCAACAGCGACACGCGCGTGGGCGTGCACATCGGGCAGACGTAGTGCTGGTCGAGCTCGACGCCGTCCCGCGCCAGCCGGTCGAGGTTGGGCGTGCGGATCTCCGAGCCGTGGTAGCCCACGTCCCCCCATCCCAGGTCGTCGGCGAGGATGTAGAGGATGTTGGGCGTGCGAGTGGGCTCGGACGCGGTCACACCTCGACCCAGGAGCTGCTGTCGGAGGAGCGGTACACGGCGTCGAACAGCGCCACCGAGCGGCGTGCCTCGCGACCGTCGCACTGCAGCGCCGAGCCGGTGCGGATGGCGCCCACCATGTCCGCGAAGATGTTGTCCGGCAGATCCGGCGGGATCGGATAGGCGCTCAGGTCCCCCGCGACCACCTCCGGCGCCCCCTCGATCCGGAACGCGTCGGCGGCCGAGCGGGCCCCCTCCGGCACGTGCTCGAGCGTCATCTCCTCGGCGTTCTCCCAGGTGAGGGTGCCCCAGGTGCCGCTCAGCGTGACCTCGTGCCCGCGATTGGGAACCGCACAGGTGGTGGTGACGATGGACCCCACCGCCCCTTCGCGGAACTGGACGACGGCGGTGGTGCCGTCCTCGGTCTCGATGTCGTGGCCGTACGTGCCGCGGCAGCCCACCACCCGTTCGGGGGTGCCGGCCCACCAGAGCAGGAGGTCCACAAAGTGGACGGCCTGGTTGGCCAGCGAGCCTCCCTCGGTGTCCAGGCGGCTGCGCCACGCCTGCGGCATGCCCGCGTCGTAGTAGGCCTGCCCGCGGAACCAGAACATGCGCAGGTCCGCCCGCAGCAGCCGGCCCACGGCTCCCGATTCGATCGCCTGCTTCACCCGGTGGTTCGCGGCGAGGTAGCGCTCCTGGAAGTCGATGCCCAGGAGCAGTCCGCGCCCGTCGGCCTCGTCGATGGCGCGGTCGCAGGCGGCGGCGGTGATGTCCATCGGCTTGGTCATGCACACGTGCTTGCCCGCCTGCAGGGCCTGCACCGCCATCGCCCCGTGCGTGCCGCTCGGCGTCCATAGCCCGATCACGTCCACGTCATCGCGCGCCAGCAGCTCGTCGTAGCTCCGCACCCACGGCACGCCCAGCTCCCCGGACGCGGCCGTGCCGCGCTCTTCGGACAGGTCGCAGATCGCGACCAGCTCCGCCCCCTCGGTCTCCATGCAGCGGTCTGCCCGCCCGCGGCCCATGCCCAGACCCACGATCGCGAACCTGACGGCGTCTGCCATTCGTATCTCCTTGGCGCCGGACAGCCTCCGGCTCGCCGGTTACGATGACCGGGCGCGCACGATGTGGCAATGGGAATAGCTGAATCGCGGATCGTCGACACCAACCCGGTCGTGGAGGCCCTGGGGCGCCGCTTGCGGCTGGCCGTGATCGGCGGCGGCCCCGGATCGTTCATCGGCGAGATGCATCGCGCGGCATCGCGGCTCGACGATCGCTACCGGATCGTCGCCGCCGCCCTGTCGTCGGACGCGGAGCGCGGGCGCGCCGCGGCCCGGCGGATCGGCGTGCCGGACGACCGCGCCTACGGCTCCGGGGCGGAGTTGATCGAGCGCGAGGCCGCCCGCGCCGACGGCGCCGACGTGGTCGCGATCATGACCCCGAACGAGACGCACCGGGAGTACAGCGTCGCCGCGCTGGAGCGCGGCTTCGACGTCATCTGCGACAAGCCGCTGGCCAACTCGCTCGACGATGCGCTGGCGGTGGTGCGGGCGGTACGGGCCTGCCGCAGGGTCTTCGCCCTCACCCACAACTACACCGGCTACCCGATGGTGCGTCAGGCGCGCGCCATGGTCGCGGCCGGCGAGCTCGGCGAGATCCGGCTGGTGCAGGTCGAGTACGTGCAGGGAGGCAACGCTGTCGAGCCCGACCCGCCGACACGGTGGCGCTTCGATCCCGCGCGTAGCGGGCCGTCGCTGATCCTGGGCGACATCGGCACCCACGCCCACCACCTGGTCTGCTACGTCGCCGGCGTGGAGCTGGAGGCGGTCGCGGCCGACGTCGGCGCGATCGTGCCGGGCCGCACGGTGCACGACTACGCCGGCGTGCTGCTGCGGTTCGCGGGCGGCGCGCGCGGCTGCCTGTGGGCGACGCAGGCGGCCGCGGGAATGGAGAGCAGCCTGGGATTCCGGATCTCCGGCGCCGCAGGCACCGTCGAGTGGCACCAGGACCGGGCCAACGAGCTCCGCTTCCTGCCGCTCGCCGGCCCGGCGCAGGTGCGGACCCGCAACGGACCGGGGACTCTGCCGCTGTCCGCCCGCGGCAGCCGTGTCGGCAAGGGCCACCCGGAGGGGTTCCACGAGGCTTTCGCCAACATCTACGCGGACGCCGCCGAGGTGATCGCCGCCCGCCGCTCCGGGGGCGTACCCGATCCGCTGGCGCTGCACTTCCCGACGGTCGCGGACGGCGCGCGCGGGCTCGCCTTCGTGGAGGCCGCGCTCGCTTCCTCCGCCGCCGGCGGCGGATGGGTGGACTGCCGGCTGACCCTCGACTGACGGCGGCATAGAATGCCGATGTCGCTGAGGGAGGTGGAAACGCGGTGAAGGTATACGTGACCGGAGGCACCGGATTCGTCGGCAGCAACATCGTCAAGGTCGCCGCCGAGGAGCAGGGCGCGGAGGTGTTCACGACCGCGTACCGCTGGCAGCCCGAGGGCCCGGTCCCCTACCAGTACGGCCGCGTCGACATGACCGACCGCGACCAGGTCCTCGAAAGCGTGCGCGCGTTCCGGCCCGACGCCATCATCCACTCGGCGATCCTCAAGGGGTTCGATCTCATGTATAACGATCGCGCCCTGGCCTGGCGCGCCTACGTCGACTCGACGCGCCATCTGACCGAGGCCGCCAACGAGGCCGGCGCCAAGATGATCCTGATCTCGTCCGACTGGGTGTTCGACGGCACCCAGAGCGGCGCAGACGAGGCGACGCCTCCCAATCCCGTCAACCTGTACGGCCTGCTCAAGGTGGTGGGCGAGACGGTGGTGCAGGAGGCCGCCGACAACGGCGCGGTGGCGCGCATCTCCGGCGTGAACGGCGTGCACTGGACACGCCCCGAGGAGCCACAGACCCAGAACGTCGGCTACGGCAGCCTGATCGGCGCCCTTCTCGAGACCGCCGGCCGCGGACAGCCCTTCGTCATGTGGCATGGCGAGATCAACATGCACGCCACCCTCAGCCTGGCCAGCGAGAGCGCCCGCATGATGATGCGCATCATCGAGCGCGACGCGCGCGGGATCTTCCACTGCTGCTCCGGAGCCAGCCTCTCGCGCATGGAGGCGATCCGGACCGCCGCCGAGGTGTTCGAGCTGGACGCCGGCCTGATCTCCATCGGGCCGCCGAGCTGGGTGGGGATGGCCGGAGCCCAGGTCCCGCACGACACCAGCATGTCGGCGGCGGCCACCGCGGAGCGGCTGGACTACCGGCTGCCGTCCGCGGAGGAGCTGCTCGGGATCTACCGCCGGGAATGGGAGACCGGCGCGCTGAGCACGCCTTAACCCAGAGCAGGGTCAGTCAAGCCAGGATCGAACCATGCGCTCGTTCAACACCGCCGGTCCGGTCAAGCCCGATACACACTATTGCATCCCGCCGCTGTCGAGGATCGATCTGGACGAGGCGCTCGGCCTGGTACGGGACGAGAAGTACTTCGTGCTGCACGCGCCGCGGCAGACCGGCAAGACGTCGGCGCTGCTGGCCTTGGCCGACGTGCTGAACGAGCGCGGCTACCACTGCGTATACGTCACCGTCGAAACCGCCCGCACCGCCCGCGACGACGTGCAGCGGGCGATGCGGACGGTGCTCTTCAGGCTGGCATCGGAAGCGCGGGAGACGCTGGACGACGGCTTCCTGGACGACATCTGGCAGGACACGCTGGCGCGCGCCGGTGCGGACGAGGCGCTGGGCGATGCGCTGTCGCGCTGGGCGCAGGCGTCCCCGCGGCCACTGGTGCTGCTGATAGACGAGATCGACACGCTGACCGGCGATTCGCTGTTGTCCGTGCTGCAGCAACTCCGCGCCGGCTACCCCAAACGCCCGGCGCGCTTCCCGCAGAGCGTGGTCCTGTGCGGCATGCGCGACGTGCGCGACTACCGCATGGGCGCCACCGGCAGCCCCTTCAACATCGCCGCGAAGTCGCTGCGGCTGGGCGACTTCTCCCGCGACGAGACGCTGGCGCTGCTGGGCCAGCACACCGAAGAGACCGGACAAGTGTTCGCGGCGGAGGCGATGGAGGCCGTATGGACGCAGACGCGCGGTCAGCCGTGGCTGGTGAACGCGCTGGCGTACGGTACCTGCTTCGAGAACAGGGCGCTGCGCGAGAATCGTTCGCGCACGGTGACCGCGGACGACATCGCCGCGGTGCGCGAGGACCTCATCGTGAACCGGGTGACGCACCTGGACTACCTGGCGGACAAGCTCCGGGAGGAGCGCGTGCGACGGGTGATCGAGCCGATGCTGAGCGGCGGCGAGCGCCGCGCCTCCGGACGCGACGTCGAGTACGCGCGCGACCTGGGGCTGGTGGCGCAGGGCGCGCCGGTGCGCATTGCCAACGCGATCTACGCGGAGGTGATACCGCGCGAGCTGGCGTGGGTGGTGCAGGAAGAGCTCGATCAGGAGCCGGCGCCGTTCGTGCAGGCGGACGGCAGTCTGGACGCGGCCCTGCTGATGGAGGAGTTCCAAGGCTTCTTCCGCCGCCACTCCGAGCACTGGAGGAACCGCTTCGCGTACGAGGAGGCGTGGCCGCAGTTGCTGCTGCAGGCGTACCTGCAACGGGTGGTGAACGGCGGCGGGCGCATCGAGCGGGAGTACGCGCTGGGGAGCGGGCGGGTGGACCTGCTGATCGTGTGGCCGTTGGCAGAGCGGGTGCAGGAGTTCGCGGTGGAGTGCAAGGTGGTGCGCGAACGCGACGGGCTGGAGAGCATGATCGACGAGGGTGTGAAGCAGACGGCCGGGTACGTGGAGCGCTGCGCGGCCGAGGCGGGGCACCTGGTCGTGATCGATCAACGGGAGAACCGGAGCTGGGAGGAGAAGATATTCCACGTGCGGCGCGCCTCCGACGGGCTGCACGTGGACGTATGGGGCATGTGACGACTGTCACGCGCCGTAGCTCGCCGCCGCGCCGGGCGTCCTCAGCCGGGCGGCCAGCTTGCCACGAAGTCGTCGACCTCGAAGTCCCGCGGCATCTCGTACTGATCGTAGCCAGCGGGCTCGGTCGAACCGCCGGCCGCCGGCTGGTGGCCGGGGGGTCGCAGCCTGCGGTCGAGGTCGGCGAAGCCGTCCCGCAGACGGTTCACCTCCACCCCGGTGAAGCGCTCCAGGAGCGCGGCGGTGCGCCACCGGTTGCCGGCGTGGTCCAGCGTTGCGGCCTGGTAGTCGGCGTCGGACAGCGCTTCCGAGCCGATCTCGGCCAATTTCCAGAGCGCGTGCGCGACCTTGTGAAGCTGCACCACGCAGACCATGCGCCCGATCCGTCCGGGATGCAGCCGTGCCAAGTGTTCCCGGAACGCGATCCCGTCCCGTTCGATGACGGCCCGGAAGGCGCCCTCGATCGTGTCCTGCTCCTCGCCCAGCAGCCGTTCGAAACGCTCGAACCGCCCCGCCGTCTCCGGGGTCAGCGATCCGAAGAGATCCGGCTTCCAATAGGTGGCGCGGCTGTGCGCGAGCACCGGGCCGCCGAACTCGCGGTAGGCGACGTTGAAGGTGCGCCGGCGGCAGTCCGCGTCGTTGCTGCCGGAGTGGACCATCGCCGCGTCGAACACCACGGCATCGCCGGCGGCAAGCTCGCAGCGGCGCGCTCCCGGCAACGGCTCGTCGGCGAGCTGCGCCGGGCGGTCGAGCACCTCCTGCTCGGCCGCGGTGTTGCCGCGCCGGTTGCTTCCCGGCACCACCCAGAGCGAGTCGTCGTCGTGCAGGGCGATGTTCCATGAGAGCACGCCGGGCGCGTTGGCCTGGCAGTCCGCCTGCAGGCCGCTCAACGGCAGCGGGGAGGACGGCCGCAGCACCGAGTCCCGGTGCCATTGGAAGATCTTGCCGAGCGGCTTGCGCGGCTCCGTGAACAGCGAGGCCGTGTTGAGTCCTGCCTCCGGCGCGTCCATGAGCCGCCGGTTGACGTCCAGCACCCGATCCGACACCAGCGGATCGAACAGAGCAGCGGTGTCCCGGTCGACGAAGTCGTAGAGCGCGGGATGCGGCACGCGGTGCGCGTCCCAGCCGACGTTCGGGTCGCCGCGCGACCGCTCCCGCGCCCGGTCCAGGAACAGCTCGGCGGTTGCGCGGACCGGCTCAAGCTGCTCCGGGTCGATCGCGCCGCGCACGATCAGATAGCCCCGGTCCAGGACCGTCTTCGCCTCGGTGGTCTGCCCGTTCATGTCCAGCGCCGCCGCCTCCGCGCCCCCACCATGCCCGCCCAGCCTGCAGCAGGCAAGGGGCCGTTCATGCCCGCGGGGTGGACCACGGCGCCGCCGTCGGTCTTGGATCTTGCGCGCATGAGCAGTCCATCCAGCCGGCTGCGCCGCCGCTATCACGTCATGTGGAACGACGAGCTGGAGATCCACTACCTATTCCCGGACGGCAAAGGCAGCGAACCCCGCGGATATCGGCCCCGGACGTAGCGCCCCGTGTTCGACGCCACGCCGAAACGGTGTAGCATCGGTCCATGGCTACCCTTGACGACGCGGTGCGCCTGATCGAGGCCGGCGACTGGCAGGCCGCCCACACCATCGTGCAGAAGGACTCCTCTCAAATCGCGAGCTGGGCTCACGGTATCGTCCACCTGCTGGAAGGCGATCGCTCCAATGCCGGCTACTGGTACCGGCGCGCCGAGCGCGACCTGCCGGACGACGTGGAGATCGAAAGCGAGATAGCCGAGCTCAAGGCCGAGCTCGCCCGCGCCTGAACGTCGGCAGACTCCCCGCGCCGAGACGACCTGCGCCGCATCCGGTTCGGCTCGTCCCGCCGGGAACGCGTAGTCGTTCTACGCGCTACCTCTCCACGAACTGAGGAATAGAGCGGCATCGAACGACTTGCGGTCGACGACGCCATCCAAGCCTCTGCTTGTATCGCGCTCCCTATGCCGAAAGAAGCTGACGTGCCACGGTTCCTTCTGCGGCCGACGTGAGCCGACGTAGCGCGATGTCGATGAGCCGCCCATCGAGTATCCGCAGCTTGCGCTCACCCGCCCTGGCTCCCCCCGGCCAATTGCGCAGCCCTTGAACCATCCCCTCGACTGTCGGTTCGACAGCCTCGCTACGTCTGGTACTCTCGCGTCGGTTCGTAGATGACCGCTTCCAGATCGTCAATCCTGCCCAGTGCAGCCTGTATCAGCGGTCGCACTTCACTCCAGTCGAGACCTCCATTTCCGCAGCCGAGCGGAGGAATCGCAATCGACCGGATGCGCTCTTTCTCGATGGTACGAACGAGATCCTTCAGACCCAACTCTATCCACTCCAATCGGCTGTTCCGACGCCACTCTGTCTTGGTCGGAAAGTTGATGATCCACGCCGGTCCGAACAATTCTTCATTACGCGTGACGAACATCCGGCCGATTCCGAGTTCACCGCTCTTGCACGCGCGGGCGTACGCGTGAAAATTTGCAGGAAACCGCTCCTTGAACATGAGCGCGATGCCTTTACCCATGACTCCCACCGTATTCACGGTGTTGACGAGCGCATCTACCTTCGCTTCCAGCAAGTCGCCTTGGGTCATTCGGATCATCAGAAATACCAATCAGGGAGGTTGGCGATCCTCAACTCTATCTGAGCCGCCAGTACCTCTCGTTCCAACGTCTGCACACCCTTTTCTGTGTAGCACACTATGCCTGCCAAGCGATCAACGGCAAGTGCTCATGAATCAGCGCTCGGCTCTGCCGCGGAGTCAATCCTCCTCGCTCTCCGTCGAAACCGTCGTATCGGTGGCGCCGGAGATGCGTTTCTGAACCTCCTCGGGGGACAGGCGCGGCGCGTCGACCACGGTGATCTCCGCCGACTGCTCGACGAACACGCCGATCACCTTGCCGACCGAGGTATCGGCCACCCGGATCGTGTCCACGCCGGGCGGCTTGAAGCGGCTGACGGCGTAGACGGCGTACTCGACCTCGGCCGCGCCGTTGCGGTCGGTCTTCACCCGCTGCCGCGTCATCTGTCCGAAGCCGTCCACGTACAGGACCAGCACGTGATCGGGAAGCGGAGCCCCATCGGGGTCGCTGACCCGGATGTCCACCTGCGCGCGATCGAAGCCGTTGCCCGGCAGCCGGTCGGGAGAGACCGAGATGTCGATGTTCACGACGCGGTTCGAGTCGATGAACCAGAAGGCGCCCAGCACCGCCGCCGGCACCGCCAGCCACAGGAGCTTGATCAGGAACCTGGCGACGGCTCCGGTGCGAACCTCGGTCCCGGCGCGGAGCTCGCCCGGACGATCAGAACTTGAGGGCACCGGACAGCAACCCTTCGACGTAGTACTTCGAGCCGAACATGAACACCAGGATCAGGGGCAGGGAGCCGAACACGTAGCCGGCGAACATCGGCCCGTACTGCCCCGAGAACTCGGTCGTGAGCGCCCAGATCCCCACCGAAAGCACCTGCTTGGTGTAGTCCGTGATCGTCACGCTGGGCCAGATCAGGTCGTTCCATATGTCGACCAGCTTCATCACCGCCAGCGTCGCCAGGATCGGCTTCGACAGCGGCAGCACGATGTGCCAGTAGGTGCGAAAGTCGCCGCAGCCGTCGATGCGCGCCGACTCGAACAGGTCTCCCGGCAGTCCCTCCAGGTAGGTGCGCATCAGGAAGATGCCGAGCACCTGGTGGATGGCCGTCCACGGCAGGATCAGCACCCAGCGCGTGTTCAGCAGCCCCAGTCCCTTGACGATCATGAACTGCGGCACCAGCGTCAGGATGCTCGGGATCATCAGCAGCGAGAAGATCATGTAGAACAGGATCTCCTTGCCCGGGAACTTCAGGCGGGCGAAGATGTAGCCGGTGAACGACGACAGCACCAGCACGGCGACGATCGTGATGACGCCGTTGACGGTCGTGTTCACCAGGTAGCCGATCACCGCCACCGCGGCCCGCCGGTAGGTCCAGAACCACAACGGAAAGCTCGGCCCGAAGCGGTTGTAGATGAACTGCAGCTCGTCCTTGACCGAGATCGACAGGGTCATGAAGAACGGGTAGAGCACCAGCACGAACAGCAGAACGAAGGCGCCGTGAATGACGACCTGGCCGGCGCGCTCCCGGGAGGTCATGACCGTCATCTCACGCCCCCGGATCGCTCTTGATGAAGCGGGCGTTGACGATCGTCAGGATCAGGATCAGGGCGAAAAGCGCCACGCCGATGGCGCTGGCGTAGCCCATGCGCTGATAGGCGAACGCCTCCTGGTACATGTGCAGGCCGGGCACCATGGTCGAGTAGCCCGGCCCGCCGTTGGTCAGCACGAGATTGATCTCGTACCCCTTCATGCTGTCGATGATGCCCACCACCAGGAAGAACTTGATCTGCCCCCGGATCAGCGGAATGTCGATGCGGCGGATGCGCTGCAGGCCGGTGACGCCGTCAAGCCGGGCGGCATCGAGCACCGATTCGCTGATCCCGATCAGCCCGGCGTAGTAGATGAGCACCGCCGTCCCCGACACCCAGGGAAACCCCAGCACCATGATCGAGAACAGCGCGGTGCGCGGCTCGCCGAGCCAGTTGAACCGCAGGAAATCCAGTCCCATCACGGCGAAGATCGAGTTGAGCAGCCCGACGTTCGGCTCGTAGATGAACTTCCAGATGAACCAGATCACCACGCCGGGAACCACCAGCGGCACCAGCAGGATGATGCGGTAATAGTAGCGGGCGCGGGAGTTGCGAATGGCGAACAGCAGCTCGGCGACGACGATGGGAACGATGATGCTCTTGACCAGCACCCCGAACGCCGTGAGCTGCATCAGGTTCAGAAACGACGTCCCGAATATCTCGTCGGAGAACATCCGCACGAAGTTGTCGAAGCCGACGAAAGTGGAGTTTCCCGCGTAGCTCCAGTCGAAGAAGGAGTGGTAGATCGCCGACAGCGCCGGGTAATAGGCGATCAGCAGGACCAGCGCGAGCGACGGGAGCAGCATCGCGTAGATCGGGCCCGCCTTGCCGATGCGGCGCAACAGTCCCTGCGACGGCAGGGACGTGCGGCGGATCTCAAGGGGCTTCATTTCGCTCGTACCGGTAGCGGGCTGTCGGAAAAAGAGCGGCAGCGACCGCATGGGCCGTCGCTGCCGCTTCAGGCTGACGGGCCGATCCGCCGCGGCGGATCAGCCTACCACTTGGAGGTATCGTAGCCGTACTGCGCCAAGGCGCGCTCGACGTTGGCCTCCTGGATCTTGCGCCACTCCTCGTGGAACTCCTCCTCGGAGATCTGGTCGTTGCGGTACTGGATGGACAGGCGAGTCATCTTCGACTCCGCCTCGGCGTCCGTGCCCATCGGCGGCGTACCCACGGCCATCTCCTCTATGGCGCGGCCGGGCGCGCGGACGACGATGCCCCAAGCACCGGGCGACGGGATGTCGGCGACGATCTCGAATCCCGGCGGGTAGGCGGCGCCCCGGACGGACGGTATCAGGTTGCCGGCCTCGTTGATGTACAGCTCGTTGGCCTCCGGCGTGGTGATGAACTGCAGCCATTTCACCGTTCGGTCCAGAAGCTCCGGATCCTCGGTCGCGTCGGCCAGGATCCCGACCATCGGCTTGCCGATCCACATGAAGTCGCCCTGGTAGGCGATGCCGGCGTTGACGATCGGGGTCGCCGAACGGCTGACCAGCGGGTCTTCCTCCGGTTGCATCACCGGGATCGACATGATGCCGATGTCGAACGGACGCTGCGGATCGTTGATGTCGGCGGAAACGTCCTTGGCGAAGGCGCCCTTCATCGCGACCTTGCCGGACCGCCACAGGCTGAGCTTCTGGTCGGCATCGAGCGTGTCCCAGCCAGGCGCGTAGTAGCCGGCCATCTCCTTTGCGTAGCGCCAGAACGCCACGGCACGCGGATCGTTTGCGGTCAGCAGCTCGTTCTGCGAGAAGGCGCGTATGATCTCCTCCCGCTGCGCGCCGTCGCGCATGCGGCCGCCGGGCACGCGCCAATCGAACGGCAGCGACGCCACCTCGATGACCGAATCGGCCATGATCGGGTGGATGGTCAGGTGTGCGGCGATGACCACCGGGTGTTGCGGCAGGTACGGGATGTAGCCGGCCTCCTGGAGCTGCTTCCAGACCGCGATCAGATCACCGTGGCCGCCCAGCTCCATGTCCGGGTCGAGCCCCGCGTCTTCGAAGGCGGCGCGGTTGACGATGAAGAACTGCCCGAACGGCTCCATCGACAGCGGGAATGCGTAGCGGTTGTCGGGGTTCGGGTCGTTGGTCCAGGTGTCCTGAAAGAACTGGAACCAGAATTCGGGATCGCCGCTGTTGAGCAGGTCCAGCCAGCGATCGTTGCCCGGCACGAATGGGTTGGGCGCTTCCAGGTACGGCGCCAGGTTGACCCACCACTCGGGCGTCGTGCCTCCCTCCATCTGCGTCAGCATCGGATCGATGCCGATCTGCGGCAGATCGTCGTTGGCGCGCTTGGTGGCGTACCACTGCGAGAGCCCCGCGCGGTCCATGGGCGGATAGCGCAGGAAGACGATCTCCGTGTCCGGGTGCATCTCCTCGAACTCCGCCTTGAGCGTGGCCATGGCCGTGCGCACGATCGGCTGCTCGGCGGTCGGCGTGGTGTTCTCCGTCGGCGTGAGGTCCCACAGGCCGTCGTGGCCGTCGATGAGCATGATCTGCACCTGGTAGGTGGCTTCCTCTTCCTCCATACCGGTGGCGAACGCGGGCAGCGCCAGCGCGCAGATCAGAACAGCGATGAAGAACCGTTTCATGACTCCCTCCTCGGCTGATCGATGGGTCGGCGGCGACTTTCACGTCGCCGTAATCCGATGATCGTGGGCGGTCGACGATGTCCGGTCAAGTCGAGGGGCGGCGCCGTGAATCCCGGACATGGTCCAGGAACTCGCGTGGGAGCAACACGCGCATACCTGGAAGCTGCTCGGTCGGAAAGTGCCTGCGGTTGCCGGTCACAAGGCAAACGGCGCCGGCAGCGGTCGCCACCTCGACGAACATCGCGTCCGCGGCATCCGGTAGCGCGATTCCGAGGTCCTCCGCCAACACGGGCTCTCCGGTCGCTTCGATGAGGTCCAGCACCTCGGCCACCCGGTCTCCGTCGAAGGCGAAGCTGCTCCGTGTCAGCACGTCCCGGTACTCCGCCAGGATGCGCTCATCGAAACAGACCGTGACCCTGCCCGCCAGAATGGACCGGAGAATCGCGCCGGGCGGACCGCTCGGTGAGATGAATCCCGCTACCAGGACGTTGGTGTCGAGTACGATCCTCAAGCCGAGTCCCGGCGTCTGCGCGTTGCCAGGATCTCGGCGTCGATCTCCTCGATCGACAGCCGGTCGAGACCGCGTCGTGCCGCATCCCGCTGAATCCTGCGCAGCGCGTCACGAGCCCGGTGCCGCCGGATCTCGGCAAGCGAGCGTTCCAACGAGTCCTCATCCGTGGCGCTCAGGATCGCGATCGGCTTGCCATGATTCGTCACGACCAGATCCCGTTCTTGCGCGAGGTCTCGCCAGAGTTGCGACGTACGGCTGCGAAGCTCACGGACGGAAACGAACTTCATCGCGTCTTCCCTCGCTGCATCACAATTGTGTTCCATATCATGTCCACAATTGCGCACGCAGATCAACCCCTGCAATGTCGGGAGCCGCGCGCTGCGGGCGGATGTCGCGCGTCCGTTGACAGTGAGTTGCTGCCCCGAAACCATGGGGGAGGATGCTGATCTACCTCCTGCGGCGCGTTCTGATCATCATTCCCACGCTGCTGGCGGTGTCCATCGTCGCCTTCCTCGTCATTCAGGCGCCGCCGGGCGACTTCCTCACCGTGTACATCGGCCAGCTCGAATCCCGCGGCGAGCAGGTGGCCGACGACCAGGCGCAGGCGTTGCGCGTGCGCTGGGGCCTGGATCAACCGCTCTCCGTTCAGTACCTCAAGTGGCTGCGCAGCATGCTCCGCGGGAACATGGGATTCTCCATGGTCTACAACAGACCGGTGACGGAGCTCATCCTCGAACGGCTGCCGTGGAGCGTCACCATCTCACTGGCGGCCTTGTTCATCGTCTACCTGATCGGGCTTCCGGTGGGGATGATCTCGGCCATTCACCAATACTCGGTGCGCGACTACGTGTTCACCGTCATCGGGTTCCTGGGGCTTGCCATACCGAACTTTCTGTTCGCCCTGGTCCTCCTCTGGGGCTACTATCAGCTCTCCGGAAACGTGGCCGTAGGCTTGTTCTCGTCGGAGTATCAGCTCGCCCCGTGGAGCTTCGCGAAGCTGCTCGATCTGCTCAAGCACGTCTGGATGCCGGCCCTGATCGTGGGCACGGCCGGCACCGCGTTTCTGATCCGCACGATTCGCGCGAACCTGCTCGACGAGCTCAACAAGCAATACGTGATGGTGGCGCGCTCCAAGGGCCTGTCGGAGCAGAGGATGGTATACAAGTACCCGTTCCGCATCGCGATCAACCCGGCGATCAGCACGCTCGGCTGGACGCTGCCGACGCTGGTGAGCGGCGAGCTGCTCACCTCGATGGTGCTGGGGATTCCGACGCTGGCCCCCATATTCCTCACTTCCCTCCGGTTTCAAGACATGTTCCTGGCGGGAAGCATCGTCTTCGTGCTCAGCGTGCTGACCGTGATCGGCACGCTGCTCTCGGATATCCTGCTGGCGTTCCTGGATCCGAGAGTGCGCGGAGCCGTGTGACCGGGATGGTCATGGGAGCACTCACGAGCCGTCGCAAACCGCGGCGGACACGCGACCAACGCTACGTCGTTGCGTCCCAGTGGCAGCTCACCATCTGGCGCTTCATGCGCCACAGGATGGCCGTCGTCGCCCTGGTGATTCTGGGGATATTCTACCTGGTCGTGGCCTTCGCCGAGTTCGTGGCGCCCTACGATCCCTACCACAACGACGCGAAGTACCTGCACGCGCCTCCGCAGCGGCTGCGCTTCATCGACGACCAGGGCCGCCTGCACCTGCGGCCGTTCGTGTACGGCCTGACGTCCGAGGTCGATCCGATACGGATGGCCCTGGTGTTCGAGGTCGATACCTCGGCCAGGCATCCGCTGACACTCTTCGTGAAGGGCGATCGGTACCGCATGTGGGGGCTGTTCGATTCGCACCTTCACCTGTTCGGGGTACGCGAAGGAACGCTGTTCCTGCTCGGTGCCGACAGGATGGGGCGCGACCTCCTGACCCGCGTCATCTATGGCAGCAGGATCTCGCTCACCATCGGGCTGGTCGGCATCGCCATCAGCTTCGTGCTGGGCATCCTGATCGGCGGCATCTCCGGGTACTTCGGAGGCTTGGCGGACATGGCGATCCAGCGGCTCATCGAGTTCATTCGCTCGATCCCGACGCTGCCGCTGTGGATGGCGCTGAGCCTGGCGCTGCCGCCGTACTGGTCGATCATCAAGGTCTACTTCGGCATCGTGATCATCCTTTCGCTGGTCGGCTGGACCGACCTTGCGCGCGTGGTGCGGGGGCGCTTCCTGTCGCTGAAGGAGGAAGACTTCGTGCAGGCGGCGCGACTGAACGGCTGCAGCAGGGGACGCATCATCGCGCGCCATCTGCTGCCGTCGTTCTACAGCTACGTCATCGCCTCGCTCACGCTGTCGATTCCGGGCATGATCATCGGCGAGACCGCGCTCAGCTTCATCGGGCTGGGGCTGCAGCCGCCGGCGATCAGTTGGGGCGTGCTGCTCAAGGAAGCGCAGCACATCCGGGTGCTGGCCAACGCCCCGTGGCTGCTGACGCCGAGCATCTTCGTGATCGTCGCGATCCTGGCGTTCAACTTCGTGGGCGACGGCTTGCGGGACGCGGCGGATCCCTATACGGCCGTGTAGAAACAGGAGGAAAGAACATGCCGAGACCCGCAGCGACCGACATCCTGCACGTGGGCGAGGTATCGCAGTTGTTCGTGGACGACCACGTGGTCGCCGCGACCGAGCGGCTCACCCGGCGCCTGCACGCGGTGGAGAAGGACCCGGCCAACCCGGTGTTGCGTCCCGAGCTGCCCTGTGAGGGGACCTCGATCGAATACACCAGCGTGCTCTGGGACGAGGCGGAGCAGCTCTTCAAGACCTGGTACCTGTGCGGCGACAACCAGGACGCCCGCGCCAGCCCGGGAATGAAATCCCGGTTCGAGATCCGCTCCTGCTACGCCACCTCCGCGGACGGGGTCAACTGGGACAAGCCCGATCTCGGGCTGATCGAGTGCGGCGGGTCGCAGCCCAGCAACGCAATCGACAGCGGGCGCTGGCTGCAGGGCGTGGTGCACACCGGCCCCGACCGGGAGCCGGACCAGCGGCGGCGCTACAAGATGCTGGCCTGGGTCACCGGCGGCTACCAGGCCGCCTTCTCGCCCGACGGGATCCACTGGACCGATGCGCCCGGCAACCCGGTGTGGCCCATCACCGGCGACGTGGCGCCCACCATCTACGACGAGCGCGCGCGACAGTACGTCAGCTTCGCCAAGGTTCACGACGAGTACGAGGGACACCGGCGCCGGCTGGTGGGCCGCGGCACCAGCCCCGACTTCATCCATTGGAGCGACCCACAACTGATCCTGGCTCCGGACGATCAGGACGAAGGCTGGACCCTGGGCCGTCCGGGCCACCACACCGAGTTCTACGGACTGTGCGGGTTCCCCTACGCCGGCATGTACCTGGGCGTGCTGTGGGTGTTCCGGGTCACCGGCAAGGTGCCGGGCGGCACCAACTACGGCGGTATCCACGGGCAACTGGTGCACAGCCGCGACGGGGTCGCCTGGGAGCGCGCCTTCAGCCGCATGCCGCTGATCCCGATCGGCCCCCAGGAGAGCTTCGACTGCGGCTACATCCACGCCGCCGGCCGGCCGCTCGTGGTCGGCGACGAGGTGTGGATCTACTACGACGGGCACGACGGTGACCACGGTTCCTACTGGTACAAGGAGCCGTGGGGCAGCGACGAGCCGCGCCGCGGCGGCGCGCTCGGCCTGGGACGGCTGCGCCTGGACGGGTTCGTCTCGCTCGATGCCGGCGCCGATGGCGGAACGCTCACCACCAGGCCCATGGCCGTCGCCGGCGACGCGCTGGTGGTGAACGCCCGTACCCGCGGCGGCCTGGTGAAGGTGGAGGTGCTGGACCTCGACGGCGCGGCCGTGGCCGGGTTCGGCAGGAGCGACTGTGTCCCGATCAACACGGACAGCGTGCGCCACGTGGTCCGCTTCCGCGGCGGCAGGTCGCTGGGGACACTGCGGGATACGCCCGTGTCGTTGCGCTTCCACCTGCGGGACGCCGAGCTGTACAGCTTCCGCTTCACGGTCGCGCGCTGACGGGTTGGGCCGGCCGGCGCTTCAGGTTCCGGTTGTGTTCTGTCCGACCGTGTACCGGGTGCGGCGCTGCGCCCGCTTGATGCCGGCGAGCGACAGGGTGTCGGCGAAGTGGCAGGCGACGAAGTGCGGGCGTGCCGCCCGGTCCCCGCGGTTCACGAGCGGCGGCTCCTCTCGCCTGCAGATCTCTTCGGCGTACGGACAGCGCGGGTGGAAGTAGCAGCCCGCGGGAGGGTTGGCCGGGTCGGCGACATCGCCCGTGAGCACGATGCGCCGCCCCTCCCGGCGCGATTCGGGCTCGGTCTTCGGCACCGCGGAGAGTAGCGCCTCGGTGTAGGGGTGCAGGGGACGGAAGAAGATCTCGTCGGTGTCGCCGAGCTCCACGACCTTCCCCACGTACATCACGGCGACGCGCTGGCTCACGTATTCCACCACCGCAAGGTTGTGGGCGATGAACAGGTAGGTGAGGTGGAAGCGCTGCTTCAGTTCCTGCATCAGCTTGAGGATCTGCGCCTGCACGGAGACGTCGAGGGCTGACACCGGTTCATCGGCGACGATGAACCTGGGGCTCAGCGCCAATGCCCGCGCTATCGCGATCCTCTGCCGCTGGCCGCCTGAGAAGGCGTGCGGATAGCGCCGCATGTACTCGGGATCGAGGCTGACGTCCCGCAGCAGCCGCGCCACCGTCTCCTCGAGCTCGTTCTTGCGGCGCACGATGCCGTGCGTGAGCAGCGGCTCTCCCACCGTCTCCAGGATGTTCATGCGCGGATTGAGCGACGAGTAGGGGTCCTGAAAGATCATGCTCATGTGACGCCAGACACTCTTGAGCTGCGCCTCCTGGAGGCTGGCGACGTCGATCGGGTCGCCGCCGTCGACGCTGAAGCGGACCGATCCGGACGTGGGATCCAGGGCCCGAATGATGCATCTGCCGGTGGTGGTCTTGCCGCAACCGCTCTCTCCGACCAGCCCCAGGACCTCGCCGCGACGCACGAAGAAGCTGACCCCGTCGACGGCCCGCACCACGTTGACCGTGCTGCGCAGCAGGCCCCGAGTCACCGGGAAGTGCTTCACCAGGGCGATGACCTCAAGCAGCTTCTCGTTCTCCATGCGCGCCATCAGTGATACAGGTAGCAGCTCGTGGTGTGGCCGGGCCCTACCACCGCGGAGCCGGGGAACGCCTGCGCACACCGGTCCTCCAGGACGTGGGCGCAGCGGGGGTGAAACGGGCATCCGCCCGGCATCTCGTAGGGGCTGGGGACGCTGCCGCCGATCGCCTCGATCTCGTGGGCCGAGCCCTCGCCCAAGCGCGGGATCGAGTTCAGCAGGCCGACCGTGTAGGGATGTTTCGGTGCCCTGAAGATCGTCTCCACCGGCGCCGACTCCACGTCCCGCCCCAGGTACATGACCATCACCCGGTCGCACAGCTCGGCGATCACCGCCAAGTCATGGGTGATGATGATGAGCGACATGTTCAGCTCCCGCTGCAGATCTTTCATCAACTCCAGCACCTGGGCCTGGATCGTCACGTCCACCGCGGTGGTGGGCTCGTCGGCGATCAGCAGGCTGGGATGGCAGGAGAGCGCCATGGCGATCATCGCCCGCTGCCGCATGCCGCCGCTGATGGCGAAGGGATAGGCGTCGATGGTCTGTTCCGGATTCGGCATGCCGGCGCGGCGCAGCATTTCGACGGCTCGGTCGCGCGCGGTGCGCCGGTCGCACTCCTGGTGCAGGCGGATCGCCTCCATGATCTGGTTGCCGATGGTGTAGACCAGGCTGAAGGCGGTCATCGGCTCCTGGAACACCATCGACACCTCGGCCCCGCGGATGCTCCGGACCCGCCGGCCCTTCCAGTCCAGCTTGGCCAGATCCACCACGCCGGCTTCCGTGCGCAGCAGGATCTCGCCGTTCACGATGCGGCCGTTGCGCGGCACGATGCGGAGGATCGACTGCGCCGTGACGCTCTTGCCGCAGCCGCTCTCCCCGGCGATGCCGAGCGTCTCTCCGCGCTGCAGGTCGAACGACAGGCCGTCGACGGCCTTCAGCGTTCCCTCGCGCGAGAAGAACCATGTCTTGAGGTCGCGCACGCTGAGTAGCGCGTCGTCCTTCGCCACCGCGCCATCATGCATCGAAGCCGGGGCTCCGGTCAGCGAAAGGGAGGTGGAGCGCGCATCCCCGGCGAGCGGGGATGCACGCTTCAGCGCCTATTCGTCGATGTAGATCGGCGCCAGCATCTCGTAACAGATGTTGTAGTTGCTGTTCCTGGGCCAGTTCTTGATCCGGTTGTTGACCACCCAGTACTGCGCCTGCATCGGCATGTTGAAGCCGCCGACCATCCACAGGTTGTCGTCCCAGATCTCGGCGATCTCGATGGTCTTGGCGATTCTCACCTGCTCGTCGCCGGAAGCGAGCGCCTCCTCGCGCAGGCGCATGATGGTCTTCACGTCCTCGGGCGGCTCCGATCCCTTCTCACCGCCGCTCACGATCCAGGAGCCCCATTGCGGCGCGGTTCCCCAACGCTCGGAAATCGGCACCAGCGAGGCGCGGAACAGCGGATTCATCGGCCTGCCGCCGTGCTGTCCGGTGGCGGTGAAGATGTCGTACTGCCCGGACTCGATCGTGGCGGACGCCATGCCCTGCTCGATCGGCTTGCTGACCACCTCGATGCCGAGCTCCTTCCAGTAGTTCCGGTACAGCTCGGCCAACTCCACGGTCTCCGGCCACAGCACGTTGATGGTGTTCACCAGGCGCAGGCGCTCTCCGTCGGAGCGCAGCCGGAAGCCGTCGCCGTCGCGGTCGGAGATCGTGCCGATGTCGTCGAGCAGCGCGTTTGCCTGGCCCGGATCGAAGTCCAGGTGGCTCTTGAACAGGTTCTCGCCATGGAACGGAGGACCCTCCGGGAGCCCGGTGTGGGTCGGCGTGGCGAGTCCCTTGAACACCAGGCTGTTCGCCTCCCCACGATCGATGGCGAGCGAGAGGGCGACGCGGAACCGCTTGTCGTTGAGCAACGCGTTCAGCACCGGGTCCTCGTGGTGGAAGTTGAAGCGCACGTTGCCCTGGTTGTCCGGAGGCCACCAGTGCTGCTCGATGCGGTAGCCGCCGCGCTCCATGCTGTCGACCACGAGCTGATGGTTGGGGAAGCAGCCCCAGTCGAAGCAACTGTTGTAGTCGAAGTCGCCGGCGATGGTCTTGAGCAGCAGGGCCTCCTTGTCCTCGGTGAGCACCCGCTCCATGCGGTCGATGTAGGGGAGCTGATTGCCGGCGGTGTCGATCATGAAGTAGTAGGGGTTGCGCTCCATGACCTGCACCGGTTCGGTGACCGAGTTCTGCGGAATCCACGCCAGCAGGACCGGGCGGTCGGGCATCCCCCAGGCATCCAGGTGGCCGCCCATCTTGGAGTTGAAGAGGTTCACCCAGGTGTCGTAGCCCTCGGCCTTCATGGTGGCTTCGATGTCCTCCATCTTGGTGTAGGTGGGATGGAACTGCTGCAGGTAGTGCTTGGGCAGATAGTTGTTGGGCCGCCACCGGGCCAGGTTCTCGATGAACACCCCGAACGGCTTGTGGAACGTCATCTGGAAGGTGTAGTCATCGATCTTCGCAGGTACGCCGGGAACCCCGTCGACCAGCATGCGGGACGAGGGGCTCGGGGAGAGGTCGGTGTTCAGCGCCACGTCCTCGAAGTAGAACATCAGGTCGTCGGCGGTGAACGGGGTGCCGTCGCTCCACTTCATGCCCTCGCGCAGGTGCAGCGTGAAGGTCATGCCGTCCGCGCTGACGTCCCAGCCCTCGATGAGCCGGGGGAACAACCGCGCCATGTCCGGGGTGTAAGAGACCAGGAACTCGTAGCCCCAGTCCATCATGTAGTTGGTGGCGGCCTTGCCGGTGTTGGGCAGGCGCAGCGTACCGCCGTACGTGCCGATCCCGTCGACCGGCTGCACGACCAACGGTTCCTGGGGCAGCCGCTCGGCGATGGGCGGAAGACTGCCCGCGGCGACGAGCTGGGCCAGCACCGGCGCCTCGTTGAGCGTGAGCGTGGTCCCCGTCATGCTTTCGTACTCGCTGAGGTTGTAGGGGATTGCGTGGTCGATCTGCTCGTCGCTGACGGCTGCGAAGGAGGTCAGCAACAACAGCAGTAGAACGGTCACGGGCACGAACTTCTTCATCATCATTCTCCTTGCGATGACATCGAGTCTTCGGCGGTTCCGTTGACGATCTCTGTTGACGCCCTATTGTCCCTTCCCCGGCAGGAGTGTCAAACCGTGGCAGATGCGAGGTGGTACTCTGTACGCGTGACGGAACGATTCGACGGGATCCGCGCCGTGCACTACCAGGCCCGCGATCCCGGGCTCGTCTGGACCAAGGACCCGGAGCCGTGCATCGGCCCCGATTCGCCGCTGGACTCCTTGAGCATCCTGACCCCGAACGTGGTGCGGCTGCCCGCAGGCGGCTACCGGCTGTACTACACCGGCTGGGGGCCGGGGCGCGCGGTGCCCGACGCCAACGGCTCCATCCTGAGCGCCGTGTCCGACGATGGCGCGGCGTGGCGCAAGGAGCCGGGCGTACGCCTGGACGTACACGAGCCGGACGCGACGCAGCGGGTGCTCTGTCCCGACGTCGTGCCGCTGCCGGACGGGCGGTGGCGGATGTACTTCGAGGCGGCCGGCCCCGACCGCCCCACCGTGATCAAGAGCGCGGTCTCCCCGGACGGGCTGGCCTGGGAGCCCGAGCCCGGCGTCCGCGCCGCCGCTCCCGGCGCGTCGTTCGGCTCGCCGCGCTGCGTCTACGTCGAGTCGCCGTCGGACCCGTCCCGGCTCTGCTGCCGGCTCTACTTCCACAGCTATGCCCATCCCCGGCGCACCGGGCTCGACGCACCCAACCACATCATCAGCGCCATCTCCGACGACGGGCTGTCGTTCCGGATCGAGCCGGGCGTGCGCATCGCCCAGGAGGACGTGAAGCGCGACACGCTGGCGGTCTACGCGCCGGAGATGATCCGGCTGGGCGACCCGGCCGAGCCGCGCTACCGCATGTACTACGCCGCCTGGGCCATCGACATTCGCGGCGGCATCTTCGCCGCCTCCTCCCGGGACGGCCTGACCTGGACCAGGGAGCCGGGTCCGCTGCTAGACCTGGATCGGCCGCTGGACGTGAACATGGTCTCCGAGCCGTGCGTGATCGACCTCGACGACGGGCGCTTCCGGCTCTTCTACGAGGCGGAGGATGAGCAGCGCAGGCGGCGGATTCTGAGCGCCACCTCGGGGTAGGCTCACGCCGTGAGTACCGACGCCCCGGCTCCGCAACCGCGCGGCGAGCGCCGCATCGTCTTCAACAGCGATCCGTCCACCATCGCCACCTGGATGCTGCCGGATCCGGTCGCCGCCGCCGACCTGCGCCGCTGGGTCGACCTGCTGGCCGACGCCGGGGTCGATACCATGGTGCAGGACTGCTACAACCAGGGGTTCACCCCCTATTGGCGCACCGACCGCTTTCCGTACGACACGCGGGCTCAGCACCGGCGATTCCTGCCGCTGCTGGACGCGGGCGTACAGCCGCTGCAGGTACTGGCCGATCGCTGCCACGAGCGCGGCATGACGTTCCTTGGCGGCATGCGCATGAACGACACCCATGACTTCCCGAGGTTCGCGGAGTTCGTGGAGTCGCATCCCGAGTTCCAGCTCCCCAAGCGCTGGGACGTGCTGGGCATCCAGCGCCCGCCGGAAGCCGCCATCGACCGCGGCGGCAAGCCGCTCGACTTCACCTTCGAGCCGGTGCGCGCCTTTCTGCACGCCGTCGTCGCGACCCTGCTGGACACGATCGACGTCGACGGCGTGGAGCTGGTGATGCGCGATCCCGGCTACTTCCCGCTCCCGGACGCCTGCGACCGCGCGCACCTGATGACCGACCTGATCCGGCGCATCCGCCGGACGCTCGACGACCACGGCCGCGCGCGCGGGCGGCGGTTGCTGCTGGGGGCGCGCGTGCTCCCCACCGTCGACGAGTGCCTGGTCATGGGCGTGGACGTGCCGGCCTGGATCGCCGAGGGGCTGATCGACTACTGCGCGCCGATGGACACGATGTTCTGCGACTTCAGCGCGGGATACGCGGAGTTCGGCGCCCTGGCGCGCGCGCAGGGCAGCTCCTGCATGGTCTACCCGGGGCTGCATCCCTGGGTCAGCCACCGCCGGCGCCGCAGGAAGGAGGTGATGAGCCCGTCTATGAGCCGGGCGCTGGCGCACACCTTCTACGGCGGCGGCGCCGACGGGGTGTCGGTCTTCAACCACTTCGTCGGTCACCTGTTCACGCCGCCGTACTATCCGCAGGCGTTGCAGGTGTTCCACGATCTGCGCGACCCGCAGCGCGTCGCTGCAGGCGAGCGGCACTACGTGTTCGACCCCACCTGGGGCGGCGTGCCGTGGATGGGCATGGACCGCACCTCCACGGGCGTGGTCAAGGCGCAGCGGCTGGTCCTCGACCGGTCCGCCGAGCGCCCGGCCGGCACGTACCGCTTCCGGCTCTACGAGCGGATGGACCGGGTGCGGTGTGCGACGCTGGCGCTGCGCGGCGCCGACCTCACCGAGCGGGACGAGCTTGCCGTGGCGCTCAACGGCGTGCCGCTTGCCGACGGTCCCCTGGGCCGCCCGGACACGCGCACGCGCGAGCGGCCGACCGGGCGGCCCGATCCGGCCCTGCCGGTGCGGCCGGTGTGTCCGGACACGCGCTGGTTCGTCCTTCCCGCCGGCGCCCCGGCCCTGGGAGAGAACGCCCTGGCGATCACGCTGGACCAGCCCGACCCGCAACGGTCGACTCCGGCGATCATCGACGAGGTGGAGGTATGGGTACAGCCATGTTGAGCGAAGCCGACGTACGCTCGTTCGAGGAACGGGGATTCGTGACCGGGGGGCGCGCCGTCGAAGCGGACGCCGTCGATGAGCTACGCGCGGAGCTGGCCCGCGTGTCGGCCGAGCGCGACGCGACGGACGGCGCGAAGCCGGTGCTGGACCGCGACATCGGCCAGGAACGGGCCCCGGTGCAGCAGGTGGTCAACATCTGGCAAGCCAGCCCGGCGTTCCGCCACCTGCTGCAGCACCCTCGGATCGTCGCGGAGGTGGTCCAGCTCACCGGCGCGCGCGAGCTGCGCGTGTGGCACGACCAGATCCAGTACAAGCCGCCGCGCACCGGCGGCACCACGCACTGGCACCAGGACGCACCGGCGTGGCCGGTCATCACGCCGGACGTGCAGGTCACGGCGTGGGTGGCCCTGGACGATGTCGACCTCGACAACGGCTGCATGTGGATGGTCCCGGGCTCCCATCGCTGGGGCACGGTTTCCCTGCCCGATCCAGGGGAGGGGTTGCCCGCCACCCACGACGGACACGCCGTGCGTGCCGAGCCGCGACCGGTGCATGCCGGGCACGTCCACTACCACCACTGCCTGACCTGGCACGCCTCGTTCCCGAACCGCAGCGATGGGCCGCGGCGCGCCATCGCCATCCACTACATGCCGGAGCAGACGCGCTACGTGCAGGCGGGCGAGCACCCGATGAAGCCGTTCGTGCGCGTGACCGACGGCGCACAACTCAGCGGCGAGGCGTTCCCGCAGGTCCATCCACCGGCGTGCTGACGCTTTCCATTCACGTACCCACAATCTGTCCTCACTAGCGGGCGCCCCGTCTTGATGGCGCCAGCGGATCCGCGCTCTCGCACCCATGGCCTCGACCACTACGACAGATGCCACAGACCGTGGACGGAGAGTCTTTGCCATCACCGCTACCCGTCTTCCTCCAGCCCGTCGCCTCACCTCTCGATCCATGGCATAGTGTCAACGAAGGAATTCACTTCCCACGATGCGTCCTATCACTTGGCTCCATATCTCCGATATCCATCTCCAGCCGACGCAGGCATGGGCGCAGGACGTCGTCCTCCGCGCTATGTGCGACGACATCGCGAGCCGACACGCAGCTCTGACCCCCGATTTCGTAATTCTGAGCGGTGATCTTGCCTACTCCGGCGACCCTAAAGAATATGATCTCGTCGCTAGCTTCCTCGACGCCCTGAGCACCGCCTCTCGCGTCCCCAAGAAACACATCTTCTGTGTCCCGGGCAATCACGATATCAACCGCGAACGCCAGAAAATGACATTCGCCGGAATACGTTCGACGCTCCATGACGAAAACAGAATCGACTCCTTTCTCGAACCTTCATCGCGAGAGGATCTCGCGACACTCCTACAACGTGAGGAGGCCTATCGGAATTTCCAGGAGTCGTATTTCACGGACCAACACCGAGTCGTTGCTGCAGATGGCCTCGCGTACGTCTCCCGTATCACTGTAGACGACGTGCAGATCGCCATCATGGGATTAGATTCGGCTTGGTGCTCAGAGGGCGGTATCAGCGACCATGGCAAGCTATTGATCGGCGAGCGCCAAGTTCTTAATGCGCTGAGCCTAGCTCACGAGAGCACCACTCCACCGCACGTATTGCTTGCCGTGAGCCATCATCCAGTGCACGTCCTACGGGAGTTCGATCGCGTGGCCGTCCAGACTCACCTCGAACGGAGTTGCCATTTCGTACATTGCGGCCATCTCCATGATCCGGATCAACGAATGGCCGGCGGAGATCGAGCCAACGGCTGCCTGACGCTCGCTTCGGGCGCATCATTCGAGACTAGGCATACACGTAACAGTTACGCAATTGTCACGCTGGACCTTCGAAGAGGCGTCCGGTCATTGACAACGATCCACTACAATCGAAACCAAGCCGCCTTCGCGGAGACCTCCGAGGTCCAGTTCCCTATCGACATTCAATCATCTGGGGTTTGCGGAGTCGCGAAGCTCGCTGACGCCCTCACCACCTTTGACCGTGCTATTGCGTTGCACGCCCGAGGGCGGGGTGAAGGAGTACCGGATGCAGTGAGGGTGGCGTAGGCGGGGAAGCGGGAAGCGACCTAAAGTGTGAAGCCCGCAGCGGTGAGAGCTGCGGGCTTCACTGTGTCAGGAGCCTTGGCTGGAAGGCTTACCGCTGCCAGCCGGGGGCTCACGAGAGGAATCGAGTGTCCGCAAGGGAAGAACCCCGGGCACCCGCGCTCCCGTTCGCGACGACGAACTACACGGAGGACCAGGAAGGGGTCCTGCGCGCGGTGCTGCCGTCACGCTGCGTCTACGCCGCTGGGGAGCAGACGTGCGTGATGTTCGTCGATCATTACCGGGAGCGCAAGACCGGGCCGTGCTTCCCGGTAGCGGTGGTGGGCTGCCGGGTGCATGCGGGCAGGCGCTACACGCTGTATCCGCCGGGCCACTACCCGTATGGGCGGGTGTCGTATGCGCCGTACAGCACGACGGGGCAGGTGTTGGTGGACGCCGAGAGCGGGCAGCCGCAGTGGGAGGCGACGCTGTTCGAGGCGGCGCTGGATGCCGAGCGGGAGGAGCGCTGGCCATCGGAGCAGCAGTGGTGGGAGCGCTTGGAGGTGCCTCGGCGGCGTACCCAGGAGCGTCGTCTGGAGGTGGCCGGGCGGCTGACCGGGGTGCATCCGCAGCTTGCCGAGGACGCCCGCGAACGAATCGCCACGCGGCTGGGAGTGGCGACGATGGTCCTGATCGCCGGCGCTCGCGCTTGGGGCCGGTGGTGGCGCACGCGGGGGTCGGCGGTGACGGCGGTGCTGCATGCGCTTGCCGGCGGCGCCTCGTTGCTGGACCGCTTGGCGGCAGCCGGGGCGGTCAGCGACCTGTGGGGGCCGCCGCGCCCGCGACGGGTGGCGCGCTGGGAGGCGGCCGGCGCCAGTTGGGTGCTGGCGCCGGCCCGTGGTTCCGCAGCCGTGGAACAGCACACTGGCGGGGTTGCCCACAGGCGCCCGCCGCCGCACACGACAGTGGCCCATCGGGCCGCCTGCGGCGGCGCTACGGTGGGCGCATGAATGACTCGCACACTCCCCCGCCGGCGGTCTCGGACGCCGCGCTGCTGCGCTATTCGATCGTGGCGCAGGTCGAGAGCCTGGTGCTGGCCGGCTGGCCTGCGGCAGCCGCGGTGCGCAAAGTTGCCGCAGAGCCGCACGCCGCTCCTGATGGGCAGCCGGAGCACGTCAGCGTGCGTACCCTGCAGCGCTGGCGCGCCGCCTACGCGGCCGGCGGCATCGACGCGCTGGCGCCGCGCAACCGCACCCGCACGAGGACCTCGGTCGCGCTGAGCGCTGAGTTGGTGGAGTTTCTGCGCACCGAGAAGCAGCGCGACCCGCGCGCCTCGGTGCCCGAACTGCTGCGGCGGGCGGTCGCGCGCGGCATCGTGGCGGCCGAGCTGAGGATCGACCGCACCACCGCTTGGCGCGCCTGCCGCAGGCTCGGCCTGCCCACCCGCGCGCGGCCCGGCAAGCGCGAGGGCGACCTGCGCCGTTGGCGCTACCCGCATCGCATGCAGTGCGTGCTGGCCGACGGCAAGCACTTCCGCGCCGGCGCCACGCGCCTGCGGCGGGTGGCGCTGTTCTTCATCGACGACGCCACCCGCTACGGCTTGGACGTGCTGGTGGGCACCTCGGAGTCCACCGAGCTGTTCCTGCGCGGACTCTACGAGGTGGTCCAGCGCCATGGGCTGGCCGATCTGTTCTATCTGGACCGCGGTCCCGGCTTCATCTCCGGCGACACCCTGGCGGTCGTGCAGGGCGGCCTTGGCGCCTGGCTCATTCACGGCGCTGCCCGCTATCCGCAGGGCCGCGGCGCCGTCGAGCGCTTCAACCGCACCGTTTCCGAGCAGGTACTTCGCTCGCTGGACGGCGCCATCGAGGTCGATCCGGCCTGTGCGGCGCTCACCCTGCGACTGCGCCATTTTCTGCGCTTCTACAACGACACCTCGCACGAGACTCTGGGCGGTGACACCCCGCGGCAGCGCTGGGAGCGGGGACGCCCTCTGCGCTTCCCCGAAGACCACGCCGAGTTGCATCGCCGCTTCGTGGCACGCGCCGTGCACAAGGTATCGGCCGACCACGTCATCAAAGCCGACGGGCGGCAGTGGGAAGCGCCGCGCGGCACCGCCGGCCAGCAGGTCGAGGTGGCACGCCACCTGCTCGACGACCGCCTGTGGGTCCTGCACGACGGGCGCATGGTCGAACTGGCAGTGCTCGATCCGCACGCCAACGCCACCGACCCCCGCGGCCGACACCACACCCCGCCGCCGCTGCCCGGCGAAGGGGTGCCCGACACCGCCGCCAGCATCCGCTTCGCCCATGATCTGCGCCCGCTGCTCGACGCCGACGGCGGGTTCCGCGATCCGCAGCCACCCGACGATCCACCCGACCAGGAGCATCACTGATGAGCATCGATCTGAGCCCGTTGGGCTTCCGCAAGACCCCCTTCACCCGCGAACTCGCCGTCGCCGAGCGCTGCCCGTTGCCTGCGCAGGACGAGGCGGCCACAGCGCTGGCCGCCGTGGTGCAGCAACGCATGAGCGCGGCTCTGATCGCCGCCGCCGGCCTCGGCAAGACCGTCGTCCTGCGCCTGCTGCGCTCCAAGCTGCCGGAGGCTCGCTTCCAGGTCCGCTACGTCAAGGTCACCGGGCTGTCCAAGCGCGACCTGTGCAAGGAGATCGCCGTCGCCTGCGGCCTTGAGCCGGCCGGCATCTACCCCGCCCTGGTGCGCAAGCTCCAGGACGCCTTCATCCACACCGGCAACGACGGCCTGCGCCCCGTGATCCTGTTCGACGAAGCCCACGACCTGCGTCCCGAAGCGCTGGCCATGCTGCGCCTCTTGACCAATTTCGAGATGGACAGCCGCTTGGTGGTGTCGGTGATCCTCTGCGGCCAGCCGCTGCTTGCGACCCTGCTGGCCCGCCCCGAGCAAGCCGCCATGGCTGGGCGCCTGGCCCGGTTCGCCACCTTGCGCCTGCTCTCTCGCGAAGAAACCCGCACCTACCTGCGCCACCGCTGCACGCTTGCCGGCGCCCCAGACGATCCGTTCGATGAGGACGCCCACCAGAGCATCTTCGAGATCAGCCGCGGCAACCTGCGCGCCATCGACCGCCTCGCCCTGGCTGCGGTGCAACGCGCCGCCACGGCCGGCGCCGCCGCCGTCGGGGCCGGCGACGTGATCGCCGCACGCCAGTGGTTGGGACCGTGAGCGGTCTGCCCACCGTCGCCGTGCACGCCATCGATCCACAGCCCACCGCATCCCAGTGGCTGATCCGCGACCTGTGGAGCGCCGGTGCCGTGGGCGTCATCGGCGGCCTGCCCAAGTCCTGCAAGTCGTGGTTCGGGCTCGATCTTGCCGTCTCGGTCTCCTCCGCCACGGCGGCCCTCGACCGCTTCGACGTGCTGGCCCCAGGGCCGGCGCTGGTCTACCTCGCCGAGGACTCTCTGCCCGCCGTGCGCGACCGTGTCGCCCATCTGTGCCGCCACCGCGGCCTGGACCTGAACACCCTCGACCTGCACGTGGTCACCTCAGCCAGCCTGCGCCTGGATTGCGAGCGCGATCAACTCGCCCTCGATCGCACCTTGACCGCCCTGCGCCCAGCGCTGCTGCTGCTCGATCCCCTGGTCCGTCTGCACCGCCTCGATGAGAACTCAGCCTCAGACATCTCCGCTCTGCTCGGCTTCCTGCGCGAACTCAACCGCCGCCATCACCTCGCGGTCCTCCTCGTCCACCATCTCGCCAAGCGTTCGCGGCGCAACCTCGGCCAAGCCCTGCGCGGCTCATCCGACCTGCACGCCTGGACCGACTCCGCCTGCTACTTGGTGCGCCGCTCCGACGGGCGCTTGCTGCTCACCGTCGAACATCGCTCCGCACCCGCACCCGATCCCTTCCTGATCCGTCTCACCGGCGGCGGCCAACAGCCGCTCGCGCTGCGTCTCGACGGTGGCGCCGCCCCGCCGCCGCCGCTCGCCGAGGCCGTGCGCACCGCTCTGCGTGACGCCGAGCAACCCCTGTCCAGGACCGCCCTGCGCCAACGGCTGCGCGTCAACAATTCCCGCCTCGGCGATGCCCTGCACACCCTCGAACAACGCGGCTTGGCGGTGCGCGACCGCCACGGCTGGACTCTGGCGGCGGCGCACATCAACTCAAGCTGATGCCCTCAAACACGCTCACCCCACCTGTTCCGCCGTTCCGCGTTCCGCACCAGGGACTCACTCGGAACGGAACACTCCATGCCATCTTGCCTGCATCCCCCATTGCCCTCGGGCATGCAACGCAACACGTGCGCTCCGGTCATGGCCCTACTACCTCGCCGCGCTCTTGCTCGACCAGAAAGCCGAGGTCCCCGTGCCCAAGACCTCAGGGTACGTATTCGGCTCCTTTGCCGTCATTGAGGCCACTCCAGACAGCGAACTCAAGGCCCGATCAGCTGAGTTCAAGGCCTTCCGCAATGTATTGCGTGTACTCTATGATCACATGCCACTGCCTGAGATTCTCCGAAGACACGGTAAGGAGGTAGCGGATTACGGCTCCGCGCTTGTTAAACTCGCTGAAGCTGACGTAGCGCTCAAAAAACGCCTCGAAGCGCTCGAGAGGGACGCCGTCGATCTCGCTCGCACCCAGCCGCAGGACGCCTTCTCTCATACTATCACGATGCTCAGAGAGCTCGTCGAGGCACGGGAGTGGACCGTGCTCCGTACGCAAGCCGAGCGCCACATTCATTCCCCCTTTCCAGAGGTGCGCGTCGCATGTCGGCGCACGCTCGCGCTGGCCTTGGCCAACAGCCTTGAGCGGGTCCACAGGGAGCGCGCCGCTTCGCTGTATGAGCAACTGTGCGATAGTGACGCGGCTCTACACACAGACTATGGCAGTCTTGCCACACTACTCACCGAGCTTGGCCGTACCGGGCAGGCGCAACAGGTTGTATTGCGCGGTATCACCACTTGTGGGCCCCTCGGCACCAAGTATCTGGCTGAGATAGGGCAGGCGCTGGTCGAGGCGACCGGCGACCGAGAGTTCCGGACGCGGATAGAGGCAGTCGTCGCGGAGAATACGGAACCGTGAGCAACGACAACAGGCCATTCAGGGTTGGAATCGATTTTGAGAGCGTGTTGCGCGCTATCTCCAAACAGATTTACGAGACGCCCCTCGCGTTCATTAGAGAGAACGTCCAGAATGCTGTCGACGCAATACGGATTCAAGCGCTACGCGAGAATGTGGACGCTTCTAGTACGCGCTTTCGCATCGACGTCACCGTAGAGCCCCAGTGTATCATCGTACAAGACAACGGTACCGGTATGTCCGCTATCGACCTCCAGAACTATTTCTGGACGATTGGCGCCAGCGGAAAGCGCACAGAGGAGGCCTTTGCCGCAGGCTGCGTCGGTATGTTTGGCATCGGAGGCTTTGCGAATTTTGGCGTATGTGATTCACTTGAAGTGATATCCCAATGCGTCGACGCCTCTCAAGGTACGCTGACCCGCCTAGGAGCGACTGAAATCAAAGCCGCTGGACCCACGATTCCTACCGTACACGCCGAGGCATCGAGCCAAGCGGCTCCGCATGGGACACATGTTATTGGCCGACTAAGAGAGGCAGCCAGTGAGGATGAGCTGCGGCACTATCTCCACGATTTTGTACGTTTTGTACCGATGGCGATCTTCTTCAACGGCCGTAAGATCTCAGGAGAGGTTTTTTCGCGAATCGAGGATCAAGAAAACCTGACGCCACTCAATGCCAGTGCGCAGGAGTGGAAGAGTGGAGACCTCCTCATTAGTGGGCGACTATACGAGGATCTCGGTCACAGCGTCGTGGCTGCTATTCATGGCCTTACCGTTGGCCAAGAGCCGGTGAATCTCACGGGCTACGTTCGGTTTGAGGCCGGCACTATCGACCTGTTCAAGCGAGGATTCAAGCTGTGCGCGACCAGCGTGGGCACGGTGATAGGTGTGTCCGGTCGGCTTGATTGCGACCGCTTCATTCCGACCGCGGGTCGAGACTCTCCCGATGGCCCTACGAGCAGTCTCCTCGGGCAGATCGCCCTGTTGCTTGAAGAGGTCGCGGTGGACGCCGTGCTGGAGTCAGACGAACGGATTGCCCAACACACGAGGATTTTCCGGTACGTCACGCGACGGGGCCTTATCAATAAGCTGGACCTTGTTCGGGTGCAACTTGCCGACGGGTCAGAGACCCGGCTCATCGACATCAAGCGCCGAGTGCAGAAGGGGGGCGTCACGGTTTTCTTCGGCGTCGCCCAAAAACAGGCTCTCAACCAAATCATGCATGCGCGGGGACACATCGTAGTGCTATTGTCGGGTGACCGCCACCGGCGTCGGGCCGAGTGCGCGTATCTTGAGAAGTACTGCAAAGCGAAGCCATTCGACGGGATTGTAGACTGCGCCGAACGCTATACACCGCTGAGCCGATTCGAGCAGATTTTCCTGAGCGAACTCGAACTCAGTATATCAAGATCATTTGAGGTGGATAACTTTCGGCTGACGGCTGGAAAATTGACTGAGGATATTCCAGTGTTTGTGAAGGAGGGCAGAGGTGCACAACCAATCGATATTTTCGTTGATGTACGACACCAAGAAGTCTCCAAGCTCGAGGCGCTAGGCTTTACGCAGATTCTCTATTCTCTCATCGCAGCCTTTTGCCACGAGTACCTAGGCCCGTCCCTGAAGAAGTGGAGTCCGCGGTTCTTCGGCGACGGCGCATTGAACCTCAGTCTCCTCGCTAGACGCAGAACCGAGCTCTGGACTCTGTTAAAGGACGATATTGGCGTCGTGCGTAAGGGCGAGCGGGAAGTCGTGACGCGCGCAGATGTTCAGGTGATCACGGTTCATGGCGGCGCGCGACAGACTGAACCGCCACCCGACAGAGCTCCTCCACGTCTTCTCTACATTGAAGACTTTACGGCTAACGATCTCGGCGGTTTCTACATCCGTATGCCGGACAAAGCCTTCGCTGCGTATGGGGACTTGCTTCCTGAATGTGACAGCCGCGGCGTCGTGTGGGCGGGGAACAGAATCGTATACGTCGTCTCAGACACAGTCAGCGCAGCGTTTCACTACGAGATTCGCCTTGACGAAGTGGTCGCGGCGGACATGGATGGAGCAACGAGGGCGGAGGGCGCCATTTCTCTTGGCAGGCCACTGCAGGAGATGTTCAACGGATTGTACTTTCCAATACCCACTCCTCTCAATCGCTATCTCGTCCCGCGCAACGATGCGGAGATCCGCGTGGAATTGCACTGCGACTGGATCGACATGCGTTCAGCTAAGCAGTGGACACCTAGGGAAGTCACGGCATAGCCCACAAACGGCAGAAGGGTGTGAGGAGAGAGCGCAGGATACGACGATCGAGTTGGAACCGAGGGTCACGTTCTGTAGATCAGGCTCTTCCGGGTTTCGTGTGGAGTGAGGGTGCCGGAGGGTCGCGGCGTGAAGGCGGGCACGGCTACGCTGGAGCCATGCATGACAAGGACCTGTACGCGAGGATCCTGAACATCAAGGCCCCGTGGCGCGTTACCGCCCGAGCGTGGGGCTACAAGGAGCATGCGATGACGCTGTGAGCGTACCGCAGCCGCGCCTGGCGCGCAAGGCGTGGGAGGCGCGGGTAGTGGGTCACTTTGAATTGCGGGGCTTGTAGGGGCCGCGAGTCTTCGGCCGCTCGGCCTCGTACCGCTCATCGAGCATCGTCACGATGTCCTCGGTGCTCCGGCGCCAGTCGGCCACGCCGACAGCCATCGCCGGTGTCGTCGGCGGGCCGCCCTTGCTCGTCAGGGTCCGGTGCGGCTGGATGAAGTTGTAGCTGTACATGAACAGCGCCAGCATCGCCGCGTGGTTCTCCAGCTTCTTCGAGAACGCGTTGGTGAGGCGGGTGAACCGGCGCATGCTCATCCGCATCGTCAGGTTGTGCCGCTCGATGAAGCTGGTGTTGATGTGCTTCGGGTCCGGCCGGCCGCTGACGTGGATGACGTGCGTGCCCGTGCACTCCCCGGGGCTGTAGCGCGTGTTGGCGTGGCGCTCGGCGCCCGGCCTGTTGCCGTACTGCTTGACGAGCATCGCGTAATCCACGTCGCCGCCGAAGGCTCCCTCGGCGGCTTCCAGGTAGGAACCCAGCCCATCAGTGGTGAGCTGGAAGCGGTGCGCGATGCGGTCGCGCAGGTCGGACAACAGGTCCAGCGCGGTCTCCCCGCTCCGATCGCCGACGCGCCACGTCGGCACGACGTTGGTGTCCGCGCACAGCGCCGTCCACGTCCACACGTCGCCAGCGTCGGGCGGCGGTGACTTCGCCATGGGCACGTTCTTCTCCTTCGCGTACACGAAGGCCCACGCCTCGTCGACCTGGATGCGCCGGCACGGCAGGTCGCGCAGCACCCGGTCTTGATACTCGGAGCACACGCGGGCAGCATCGAGCAGGAGCTTGGTGACCGT
The DNA here is from genome assembly GCA_965202935.1 of Spirochaetia bacterium. Taxonomy (GTDB): domain Bacteria; phylum Spirochaetota; class Spirochaetia; order SZUA-6; family Bin103; genus CATQHW01. The sequence continues at coordinate 4,922,258 of OZ241879.1, read as the reverse complement.
GTTCTTCGACACTCCCGCGATGCGGGTGGTAGCACGGATGCTCGAACCGTCCACGAGACACCGCAGGATCAGCGCCCGCTTCTCAACGCTCAACCTATTCATGATGAACTATCATGCTAACTACAAGCATGCTTGTCAAGTACGAGGCGGCTGCCATACCATCGGGACAACAGCGCATCACGAAGCGAGGAGGGATCATGCACACCCCTAAGCGGCCGCGGGACCCGGCCCAACTCGCAAAGCTCATGGTCGATATGACCACGGGTCAGGTACCAAACGACAAGGACGAGATCCTCAACCCGCCCGAGGACGGCCGCTCGCGTAGCGGCCACGCCCGCGCTGCGGCGCTCACCCCCGAGCAGCGCAGCAAGATCGCCAAGCGCGCCGCGATCGCACGCTGGCATGGCTGATCTGGACAACAGGGTCAGTGCGATCGAGACGCGAGTCACCAGGATCGAGGCGCTCCTTGAGCACGTCGCCACACGCGAAGACATCGAGAAGGCGAAGAACTCCATCCTGCGATGGCTGATCGGCACCATGGTGGCCGCTCTCATCGCGCTCGCGGCCATCGCCAACGCGCTTCGGTGACACCCTTCAACCTGAATACGTAGACTCCAGCGATTGGAGGTGCGGGGAGTTGAACCCCGGCCTGGCGAGTTTGGAGCCCACAGGCGAACCAATCCACCCCCATGAACTGGGTCTTGTGGGACCGCTGGATGCCGCTGTCCGGCGGTCCCACTTTCATTATGACCAGACCCTTACAATTCATGCAGTCGCGGGCTTGCGCCCTCGCTGCCACCCATTCAACATGTCCCCTGATACTTGCGTGGTCGGCCCATGTCGGGTCGCCTGCGGAACACAACAGCCGCGCCACGGCAGGGGAGTAGCTACCCAGGCCAGCGGTGAATACGTAGGGCCTCGCCTGTCGCTGACTGTGCAAGTATCAACGGCCCGGCACCTCTGCGTGCCGGCAGGAGGAGGGTGAACATGGAGATTCACCATCGACGGCCGATCCCGATCGGAACCCGCAGACATCACGCGCTCAATCCCGAGGGCCGCCTACCTCACGGTGGGCGGCCCTCGGTGCGTTCATGGCCGCTGTGGAGCTTGGCCGTGCTGGCCAGCTTCGTGCTCGCTGGTTGCGAAGAGCCGTTGCCGCCGCCAGTGACCGGCCACATCCCCGTGACGCCCGAACCGGAGCCTGAGCCCGCTCCAGACTTGCACGTGTCGACTCACGTGAGAGGCCGCTTGGGAGATGGGGCCGTGACTGATTACCTGTTCGCAGCGGGCGGACTCATATTCCTCACGGCATCGGTGGAGAACGTGGGCGACGGCGACGCGCCCGCGTCAACCTTACGGCTCTACCACTCGCCGGACGACGCCGCCGACACGGAGCTGTGGTCAGGCACCGTTCCGGCGCTTGCGGCGGGAGAGTCGTACGATCACTGGGACGAAGCAGATTTCACCGAATTTGCCGTGGATGAAACGCACTACTGGCAGCCGATCGTGGTGAACGCTCTGGAAACCCCTGGAGCACGGGCGTTCTACAAATTGTGTGTCGATCAGGTTCCGGGCGAACCCAGCAACTCGGGCGGACCTGGCCGAAACTGCGATTGGTTTATAGTAACTACCGTTGCTGAAACCCCTTACTGGGGCGCCCCTTACGTGAACGGGCTTCAATATAGCGGTCGATCTTGGATCATCGACGACAGCGACCACTCGATGTATGACTACATCTCCTACTCAGGTGAGCAGCGGACTTTCGTTGCCTGTTCCTTCGACTCTCCCCGAGCAGTCCACGCGTACAAGGCACGGTTCACTGACGGCACGACGGTCGCCGTGATGATCGACCAAGATTTCGGGCGGGCGCGAGCAGATGTCCTCGCAGATCTCTACGCACGGTGGATAGGCAAGCTGCCGGACTGGTCTGCGCTCCGAGAACTCGTAATCATCGGCGACTGCGAGGGTTTCGCTTACGCGCGTAGCGACGTCATCGGCATCGTGCACTGGGACTTCATACTGAGCTTCGGGACGGTTGGATATGTTCTGCTGCACGAATACGCGCACCTCGCCTACGACGAAGCGGCCGTTGCCAGTTCCAGATGGCGCGCGGCCGTGGCGTCGGATGGTCGATTCATCTCCTATTACGCACATACACGCAAAGACCGCGAGGACGTCGCCGAGAGCTACGTCGCTTGGTTCGCAGTCCGCTGTGCCGCGGATCTACTCACGCCAGCGGAGCTGGACTTCATCCGATCCGCGATCCCGGCTCGTCTGGCGTACTTCGATGACCTGCTGGGTGGGCGCGCCGGCTGTCCACGCGGTTGACATCAGGGGCCGCTTCCTCAATGCATTGTCCTTAAAGCGGAACGGGCGACCAGTGCGCCAAACACTGGCCACCCGAAATCTCAACCGCTTCCAGGGAGCAGGTCGCGACATGTTCCGCAGTAACAGGCTTACACGATCCACGCGTGACCTCTCCTTGTCAATCAGGAGGGGGCCATGCTCCCCGGCATCATCGGCAGCGATCCGGCCACGATCGCAGCGAACGAAGGGACGACGGACCGCAGACGCGTACGGAAGCTGATGGACCAAGAGCAGAACCGGAAGCTCGAAGAGATGGTTCAGAGGCACCTCGACGAGGAGCGCCGGCTGTCGTCCGCGCGGTTGACATCAGGGTCCGCTTCCTCAATGCATTGCCCATGAGCGCCTAGAACAAGTCGAGCCTGCCGGCACCCACGCCAGCAGGCTCGACGCGAAATCGCGCTTCACAGGAGCACGGGATCGCTTACACAGGCAGTCTGCCTGATCCCCTGCCCCTGCGCAAGCGCACGTCCAGCGCGCAATCGCGCAGGAGGTCCCGCATGGGACGCTCACGGAAGGGGCAGCGGCCGAGCCAGCTCAGCATCATCGCCATTCGCCGCGCACTTCGGCGCCTCCACGCCAACCCACGATTCCGGCGCCATCAGAGGGAGGTCCGCAAGCGGCTCGATTCAAACTGACCCACTACCGAGGCGCGGCGCGTGGTACCGCTCGGCGATCCGCTGCCGGCTGGAGCCGGTCAAGAAGGTGGCGAGGATGATCAAGCGCCACCTCGACGGAATCATCACGGCTGTCGTGGACAAGGTGACCAACGCGCGGGCCGAGTCGATCAACACCGGGGTTCAGAAACTGAAGTACTCAGTGCGGGGATTCCGCAACCGCAATCGACTCCGAACGCCATCTACTTTCACCTCGGCGGCCTTGACCTCTACCCCGCCGGCGTCACTCGGTGACTCACTCTTCCACACGGATTCCTGAAGACCCGATCAGAAGAAGCCGCCTGCGCCGGACTGCTGCGCTTCCTCGGAGCGCTCTTCCAGCCACGCGTCGAACTCGGCCTGCTCCATCAGGGTGATGAAGCCGCGCATCTGCGCGTGGCCGATGCCGCAGAGCTGTGCGCACGCGATCTCGTACTTGCCGGTGGCGGTGGCCGTGAAGGTGAGCGGGATCACCAGCCCGGGGACCGCGTCCTGCTTCACGCGCAGCACCGGCACGAAGAAGCTGTGCACGACGTCCAGGCTGGACAGCTCGATCACGATCGACTGGTCGATGGGGACGTTGAGCTGATTGTTGGTCATCACGTCGTCCTTGCCGAACAGGTCGTCGCGGTCCAGGCCGATGTGGTTGTTCTCCTGGGGGCTCACCAGCGCGGGGTCGGTGCGGCCGAAGACGCCGTCGGGGCCGGCGTAGTGGATGTTCCACTGGAACTGCTGCGCGACGACGCGTATCCGCATCGCCTCCGAGGGCTCCGGCACCTTGGCCACGAAACCGGCCCAGAACGGAATCGACAGCGCGAACAGCAGCACGAGCTCGATCACCACGATCACGGCTTCCAGGTAGCTGGTCGCGTGCGTGCGCACGCCCTGCGGGTCCGCAACGGGGTTCCTCCGCCGCCGGAAGCGGATCATGGCGTAGATGAAGAACGCTCCCCAGCCGACGAACAGCACGAACATGACCAGGTGCACCCAGCCGATGATCGCGTCGATCCGGTACCCGTGAGCGGAGATGTCGAGCGGCAGGCCGAGCGCCTGCGCGAATTCAACCATCGGTTCCCCCAGTCAGACTCCCTCCGGACAGGGCGGAGCCGTGCTCATGCTGCCGCTCGTTGCGTCGCAGCATGGAGACCGCGAACAGCGCCACCCCGGCCAGCACCGCGACGATGACCCCCACCAGGAACAGCACCGCGACGGTCAGCCCCCTGGACGCCGGTGAGTCCGGGTCGCCGAAGCAGACCGCACAGGCGCCGGCCAGCCGCGGCGCCAGCAGCAGTGCCGCGGCCACCAGCGCCGGGTGCAGCCGCGCGGCATGGCGGCGCATCATCGCGGCCTCCGCGGCAGGCTTGCCAGCACGCGCCGCTCGGTGAGGACCAGCGCCACCAGTCCGGCCGCCGCCGAAACGCCCAGCGCGACGGCGGGGCCGCGGTCGAGTCCGGGAGCGAACAGGAACGCCCAGCCGGAGAACAGCGCCAGGAACAGCCCGGCGATGGAGACGAAGACGATGTGGAACACCTTGAGGGACATGCCGCCTACCTGGAATCCGGGTCTCCGAGGTCCAGCGTGTCCCCGTAGCTCAGGGCGGTGAGCAGAAACAGCACCAGCAGGAAGATGCCGGTGTAGATCAGCACCGTGTAGACGATCTTGCGCTTGTCGCTGAACAGGTGCATGAACACGCCGGCCACCAGCGTGCCCTTCACGCTGGCGATGATCAGAGCAAGGATGATGCCGCCGGCAACACCGATATCGATGCGGCTGGCGAGCACCGTGACGATCGTCAGCACCATCAGCGCCACGAACACCGCCACGTACTGGCGGACGTGCTTGTCGACGTGTTGATCGGCCACCTTCAACTCCTCAGATCAGGTACAGGACCGGGAACAGGAAGATCCACACCAGGTCGACGAAGTGCCAGTACAGCCCGGCGATCTCGATGCGGTTGGCCAGTCGCTCCTTGTCGTCCCGGTACCAGCGGCGCGCGGTCGCCAGGTGGTAGAGGTTGACCGCAACGCCGGCCAGGATGTGCACGCCGTGCAGGCCCGTCATCGTGAAGTAGATCGCCAGGAAGGTGTTGGTCTTGGGATAGCGGTGATGGGAGAACTCGGCCCCGTACTCGAACCCCTTGATCACCAGGAAGGCCAGCGCCAGCGCGATGGTGGCGCCGAAATAGAGCTGAAAGCGGCCGAAGCGCTCCATCTTCAGCGACGCCCACGCCATCACCATGGTGACGCTGGACGTGATCAGGATGACGGTGTTGACCGTGGCCAGCGGGATGTTGAGCAGCTCCGCCTGCACCGGCCAGTTCCCGCCGGCGCCGACCCGCAACAGGATGTAGGTCGAGAAGAATGCCCCGAACAGCAGCACCTCGGAGGCCAGGAAAAGCCAGATGCCGAGCTTGCCGTTGTAGAGGCGTGTCTCCGGATGTTCGGCCGTGGTGTAGGGAATGTCCATGGGAGTGCTGGCTCAGTGTCCGGCGCCTGCCGGCTCGGGCCCGGTACCGGCGGGAGTGTTCTGCGGCAGGAACCCGGCCTTGGTGCCTGCCGGGCTGTAATCGTAGGGAGGCCGCGAAACCGCCACCGGCTCGCGGAAGTTCACGTGCGGCAGCGGCGGTGAGGGCGCTGCCCACTCCAGGGTGGTCGCCTCCCACGGGTTGTCTTCCGCTTCCTTCGGCTTCCGCAGGCTGATGATGAAGTTGACGATGAAGAAGATCTGCGCCAGCCCCAGCCCCCACGCGGAGAACGACATCACCTCGTTGAGCCAGAGCACGTCCTGCGCGTGAGCGTACGTGGCGCCGCCGTCGTAGAGGCGCCGGGACACGCCTGCCATGCCCTGGATGAACATCGGGAAGAAGACACCGTTCATGAAGATCAGCGACGGCCAGAAGTGCCAGCTCGCCAGCCGCTCGCTCATGCGCCGGCCGGTCACCTTGGGATACCAGTAGTAGATCCCGGCGAACAGGCCGAACAGCGACCCCGGAGCCACGACGTAGTGGAAGTGGCCGATCACGTAGTAGGTGTCGTGCAGGTAGATGTCGGCCGAGGCCAGGCCGAGCGGCAGGCCGGTCAGGCCGCCGATGCCGAACATGGGGATGAAGGCAAGGGCGAACTTCATCGGCGCCGTGAAGCGGATGGAGCCGCCCCACAGCGACAGGATGAACGCCGTCAGGATGATGATCGACGGCACCGAGATGATCATGGTCGTCAACTGGAAGAAGGAGCTGATCACCGTGCCCATGCCGGTCAGGAACATGTGGTGCGCCCACACGATGAACGACATGAAGCCCATGAACAGCGCCGAGTAGACCAACGACTTGTAGCCCCACAGCGGCTTGCGCGTGTTGTTGGCGATCACCTCGGCGATGACCCCGAACGCCGGCAGGATCAGGACGTACACCTCCGGGTGGGCCAGGAACCAGAACAGGTGCTGCCACAGCAGCGCGCTGCCGCCGCCCGACACCTCCAGCGGTTCGCCGGATATGACCAGTCCGGTGGGCAGGAAGAAGCTGGTGCCCGCCACCCGGTCCAGGAGCTGCAGCACGCCGGCCGCCTCCAGCGGCGGGAACGCCAGCAGCAGCAGGAACGAGGTGATGAGCTGCGCCCAGACGAAGAAGGGCATGCGCATGTAGGCCAGCCCCGGGGCGCGGAGCTGCACGATCGTGGTGATGATGTTGATCGAGCCGAGCAGCGAGGAGGTGATCAGGAAGATCATGCCGATCAGCCACCACGTCTGCCCCACCGTCTCGATCACGGACAGAGGCGCGTAGGAGGTCCACCCGGACTTGGCGGCGCCGCCCGGCACGAAGAAGCTGATCAGCATGATCACGCCGCCGATGAAGTACATCCAGTAGCTGGTCATGTTGAGCTTCGGGAACGCCATGTCCGGGGCGCCCACCTGCAGCGGCACGAAGTAGTTGCCGAAGGCGCCGACCGCCAGCGGCACGACGCCCAGGAAGACCATGATCGTGCCGTGCATGGCGCCGAGCTGGTTGTAGAACTCCGGCGGGATGGCGCCCGGCTCGGGCAGGTTGAGCAGACCGCCAAGCAACGGCAGCGGGCTGCCCGGGTAGGCGATGCTGTAGCGCATGATCATCACCAGGCAGAACCCGAAGAACAGGAATATCAGCGCGGTGATGCCGTACTGGATGCCGATCGTCTTGTGATCGGTGGAGAAGACGTACTTCCGCCAGAACGGCTCCGGCGGATGGTCTTCGTGCGAGTGCGCGTGGTCTGCGGTACCAGCGTGCGCCACTACGTCAGCCCTTCGGGTCAGCTCGGCGGCTGCAGCGCCAGGTCGAGCGTCGCGGTGCCGCCTTCCGTAACGGTCACCTCATGGGTCTGCGCGCCCAGCAGCTCGTGCCAGACCTCCACCTGGTAGGTGCCGGCCGGAAGATTCGGGATGCTGAACGTGCCGTCCGCGGCCGTGACCGCCGCGTACGGATGGTCGAGGACGACGCCGAAGGCGTTCATCCACGGGTGCACGTCGCACTTGATGGCGAACGGTTCGGCCTCCACCTTGTCGAACACCTGCTCCAGCTCCGTCTGGAACTTCGGCATGGCCTGGTTGAACTCCTGGTTCACCTTGCCGAACACGTGCACGTTGTGGAGCGTGCCGTCGGGATTGAGGATCCTGACCGTCTGGCCGACCCGCGCGATCAGGATGTGCGGATCGTAGATGCAGCCAGACTGGGTGAACTCCACCTCCGACTCGGGAGCGTCGAACTCCATGTCCGGGAGCCCGGACTTGACCTGGATCAGGACGTTGGCCAGCCCCTTCGACTCGTCGAGCAGGAACGCCTGCTCGGTCTTGGGATCCTCGGCGTTCTTTTCGGCGCAGACCGGGTCGGCCTCCATGTTCAGGACGGCCGGCGCGCGCCTGGCTTCGGCGCCGAAGGTGATGGTGCCGGAGATGGTCGCGTTCAGCGCGCCCGGCGTGGACGATGCCTCGGCGCTGGACGTGGTCGCGGGCTCCTTGGGCTTCTCGGCTTCGGTCGTCGTCTCGGAACCGCCGTCGTCGTCGCCGCCACAGGCGGCCAGCGTCAAGGCCAGCAGCGCCGCCAGCATCGGCAGCAGGGCGGTCGGAAGCAGCGGCCGGCGGCGGCGCGCGCCTGCCGGCCCCGCGGTAGGAATAGGGTCTTCGCGTACGTGCACGTAGGTCCTCCGGAGGAAGTGGGAGCCGTGACAGGCTCGCCGCTAACGGTCGCAGGTTGGGGCCGTTCTGTCAACTCGACACTGCGCCTGCACGGGACGCTTCAGAGGGTGAAGGGGACGGCTCCGCGCTCATCCACGGTGAAGCCATGTCGGTCGATATAGTGCGCGGCGGGAAGGAACTCATCGCCGCGCTCGGCGAGGAGCTGCTGCATGGCGTCCTCCAGGTGCCGCTGCAGGACGGCGCATGCGGGGCTGCCGTAGCGGTTGTCGAGCTGGTCGGGATCGGCCGCGGTGTCGTACAGGATGCCCCGGCCGTCCAGCCAGCGCGCATAGCTGTAGCGCGCCGAGCGGACGCCGCGCCAGGGCGCCCCGAGGTATTCCGCGAACGGGGCGATGCACATGGTGAGGGCGAACTCCGGCTCCGCGAACGGTTCGCCGCGGATGGCCGGCGACACGTCCGTCCCCTCGACGGAGTCGGGAATCGCCACCCCGGCCAGGCCGAGCAGGGTCGGCAGAATGTCCACCACGCCGAAGGGAAACGACAGGTGGCGGCCGTGCCCGGCCTGGTCCGGGCAGCGCAGCAGAAACGGCACCCGGATCGATTCGTCCCAGGGATGCTGTTTGCGGGTCATCCCCTGCGAGCCCAGCATGTCGCCGTGGTCGGAGGTGTAGACGAGGATGGTTTCGTCGCGCAGGCCGGCCGCGTCGATCGCCGCGACGATACGGGCCAGTTGCTCGTCCAGCGCCGTGACGTGGGCGCAGTAGCCGGCCAGGTCCTCACGGACGGGATCCGGGCAGTTGGCCGGAACCTCGACGTCCGGGACGGGATAGCGGTCCAGGTACTCCCGCGGCACGTCGCGGTACGGGTTGTGCGGCGGCCCCCAGGAAAGCACCAGAGCGAAGGGGCGGTCCCCGGGCCGCGAGGCGATGTAATCGGCGGCCATGTCCGTCTGCGCGGCGGCGTCGTAGCCGTCCCACCACAGCCGCTCCGGCGTGTCCCGGTAGTAGAAGGACCGCAGGTAGTCGTGCGTACAGTTGGCGGCAGCCCAGAACTTGAATCCCTGCCGGCGCGGGCCCGGCGGCGTGAACGCGCCCCGGCGGTTGCCGTCCAGGTGCCACTTGCCGATGTAGGCGGTGTCGTAGCCGGCGTCGCTGAGGACGGTACCGAGGGTGGGCCGGTCGGTGGGGAGCCGCACGTCGTTGAGGAACACACCGTTGGTGAGCGGGTACTGGCCGGTGAGCAGCGCGGCGCGCCACGGCGTGCAGACGGGAATGCTGGAGACCGCCGTGTCGAACACCACACCCTCCGCTGCCAGGCGGTCCATCGCCGGCGTCTGCACCGCGGCGCCCTCGTAGCCGGTCGTCCGCGCCCGATGCTGGTCGGAAAAGACGAAGACGATATTGGGGACCCTTGCCATCCGCCTGCGCGTCCGGGTAGATTGACACACGACCTTCTACCTCACACAGAGAGGCATGCGATGAGCCTCAACATCAAGAACGACGAGACCTGCCGGCTGGCCGGCGAGCTCGCCCGTCTCACGGGCGAGACCATGACCGGCGCTATCACCGTTGCATTGCGAGATCGCCTGGAACGGGAACGTCGCCGCCACGGCGCTGATGCGCTGGCGCGGGAGTTGCATGCGATCGGACAGCGATGCGCCACGCTGCTGGGGCCCGGCCCCTCTGCAGTGGACCACGGCGCTCTGCTCTACGACGAGCGTGGCCTGCCGAAGTGATCATCGACACGTCGGCGATCCTGGCTGTCCTGCTGGCCGAGCCGGACGCCAAGCGCTACGCGACCGCCATAGCGACAGCGTCACCGCGCCGCATGTCGGCGGTCGCCCTGCTCGAAGCCGCCATGGTGATCGAGAGCCGGGGTGGGACGGAGGCGGGGCTCGAGCTCGATGCGTTTCTGCAACAAGCGGGGGTCGAGTTGATGCCGGTCACACGCGAACAGACCGACGCCGCTCGTCGGGGATGGCGGCGCTTCGGGAAGGGGAACCACCCGGCAGCTCTGAACTTCGGGGACTGTTTCGCGTACGCGCTTGCCAAGACGCACGGGGAACCACTGCTGTTCAAGGGCGACGACTTCTCCGGCACCGACATCGAGAAAGCATGATGCCGTAGCGCGCGGAGCGGACGCCACGCGCGATGCTGGTCGGAGAAGACGAAGACGATGTTGGGGCGGGCGCGCATGCGGTTACCCGCCCTCGGAGCGCCGGCCGGTCTGCTCCAGCCACCGCTCGCGCCGCTTCTCGTAGCCGGCGGCCAGGTGGTGGCGGAACGGCAGGATGCGCGTCGGCACCTCGATGCCCCGGTACTCGGCCCGGCAGAGGTAGCAGACGGCCATCTCCGCCACGCGGCGGTACAGGATCAGGTCGATCAGGAACACCACCGGCAGGCTGATCCCGTAGGTGAACGGCACCAGCACCGCGCCCACCACGATCACGGCCAGTCCCAGGAAGCGGTTGAAGTCACGCTGGCGGTAGAGCCGCGTCGAGGAGCAGACCGCGCACTGGCGAAGCTGCCGGTGCTCCTCGGCCACCGCCACGGCCGCTCCGCACGCGTCGCAGGCGACGCCGTCGCCGGCCGGCCGCGACGCGTTCGCCTCGCCGCAGGCTGCGCAGCTCCACGACAACGCCAGCTCGCCTGCGCCCGCCTCGCCGCTCACAGCGCCAGACCGTAGGACAGCAGGTCGAACCGGTAGCTCGCCTCGCCGATGATGGCCGCGCTCACCGCCACGTACAGCAACCCGGTGGCCGCCTGCGTCGACTTGGCGCGCACCGCCGCCCCTGCCAGGAAGCAGATCACCAGCGGCACCACCGTCCCGAAGAACAGTGCGATCCAGACGAACATGCCGTCCAGGCTCAGCGCGAAGTCCAGCACCGGGCGCTCGAAACCGCCGACCGTCACCCTGCCCGCGGCGATCACCACCGCGTCCCAGATCAGGCGGACCGACAGGACTGCCGCGTACACGGCGATCGCCTTGCCCAGGAACCGGGTCGGCATCTTCTCCGCATTCAGGTAGTGGTGGCCGAGCACCATCGTGTACATCGACCCCGCCAGCGCCAGTCCGCCGATCAGCGTGGTGGCGGCCGCGGCGGCCAGACCACCGGAGGCCGCGGCGGGAGTGCCGGCAAGGCCGTCGGCCAGCACGAAGACGCCGACCGCCGGCGGCACCGCGCACGCCGCGATCGCCCACGGCCGCCGCTGCCACGCGTAGGCGGTCGCGGCCATCGCGGCGCCCAGCCAGACCACGGCCAGCCACGGCCGGCTCACGCCGCCCCCGGGCACCAAGGTGACCAACAGCACGCCGAGCCCCAGCACCACGGCACCCAGGCCCAGGTTGAAGCGCGTGAAGCCGTGGTCGATCCCGTCGCGGCGGTTGACCCACAGCCACAGCGGGTACAGGCCGCCGAACGACAGGAAGACGGAGGCGGACAGGCGAAGCAGCATTGCGCCGCCTGTCCCCTTAGTTGTCCGCGGCAGCCAGGCCGATGGTCAGGATGTAGTCGCGCAGCACCCGGATCTGGTGGTCGGCGTCGCCGCCCAGGATGTCGCGAGGGGTGGCCTGCGGATAGAAGGTCGGCATCCTGGTGCCGGGCAGCAGCGTCTGCGGATCGGCGATCCAGTCGATGATCCACTGCGGCTTGAGCCTGTCCGCGGCCAGCGCGAAGTCGGGCGCCCAGCGGTCGGGCGTGCCCGGCGGCGTCTCGCCCCCCTGGATGTGGCAGGTGGTGCAGTTGAAGTAATCGGTGGACCACAGCTTCTCCGCCGCCTGAAGCTCCTCCGCGGTGAGCGCCGGCTCCACCCGCTCCACGAACGGGAACTCCTCCCCGTCGAGGGCGCTGAAGTAGCGCGCCAAGTCGTTGATCTCGCTCGCGCTGAAGCCGAACGTGGGCATGCGCGCCGCCAGCCATGGGCGGATCTCCGACGGCTGGTGCAGGAACGCGAACAGCCAGTCAGTCTGCACCTTGGCGCCCTCGCCGACCAGGTTGGGCGGCGCGAAGCCGACGGTGGCCGCCTCCGCCGCCGCGGCTCCTTGGTTGCGGAAGCGCACCAGCCAATCGGTGACAGTGGGCGCGATGGAGCCCCCTTCGCCTTCGATGATGTGGCACGCTTGGCAGTTGTTGGTTCGCACGAGCTGCTGGCCGCGCTCGATCGCCAGCCTCTCCGGCGTGCGCGGCACGATCTTGGTCAGATCCTCGTCAGGCTCCACGAAGCCGGCCAGCACGGTGACCACCGCCTCCACCTGCTGATCCGTGAAACCGTAGTTCGGCATGCGCAGCAGTAGGTCCGGCTCCAGCTCCTTGTGCTCGTCGAAGGAGCGGGGGTCCTTCATCTTCTGCGTCCACCAGTCGTAGCGGGTGTGCTCGATGTGCAGGAAGCCGAAGTCAAACTGGTGCAGCGGCTTGTGGCCGATCGCCGTCAGCTCGGTGCCGATCGGCTTGGCCGTCTCGAACCCCGGAATCTCGTGGCAGCCGAAGCAGCCGTACTGGCGGATCAGCCGCTCGCCGGCGTAGTTGAGCTTCTCGCCCAGGTTCATGGCGGCCGCCTGATCACGGGCCACGCTGGGCGGCGCGGTCTTGCCCAGGAGTCCGACCACGATCTCGCCGACCAGCTCCTCGTTCACGCCGGGGGGCGGCCCATACGCATCGTTCCGGAACGTGACCAGGTAGGCGGTGATGTCCGCCGCCTCCTCGACGGTCAGGCGCATGTCGGGCATGCGCGTGCCGGCGTGGTAGCTCTCGGGATCGCGCAGCCAGTTGTAGATCCACCGCGGCGTGGTCTTGGAGCCGATGCCGGCGAAGTTGGGGCCGAACTGGCGCCGCAACGCGTCTTGGTCCGCCGCCGGTTCCTGGCTGTCGGGGAGCTGGTGGCAGGCCATGCAGCCGACCGACGCGACCAGCTCCTCGCCGCGCGCCACGTCGCCGCCGGCCGGCAGCGGCTCCATCTCGTAGCCGCTCGCGTGGTCCCACAGGTAGCTGACCATCGCGTGAATTTCCTGCTCGGTGCGGGCGGTCAACTCGGGGGTGCTGTTGTTGGGCTGGCCGAAGAAGGCCGGCATCCACGCGTTGGCGCGGAATGCCTTGGGATCCTGGATCCAGCGGAACGCCCAGTCCGGGGTCAGCTTGTCCTTGACGCGCGCCAGCGACGGGCCGCGCGCGCTCAGCCCCTCGTAGGAGTCGATCTCGTGGCAGCCGTAGCAGCCGGCGCGCTCGACCAGGGACAGCCCGAAGCTGAGCTTCTCCGCGCCCTTCACGGTGGTCTGCCCGGCGTGGCACTGGAAGCAGCCCGCCTCCGCGTAGCGCGCGGGGTGCATGGGCTCCTCCCACAGGTGGAACTCCCGCCAGCCCAGGTCGGAGACCCACATGGCGCGCTGGTCGGAGCCGTCCGGCGTGTGCACGCTGCCGTAGAAGTCGGTGGCGCGCCCGCGTCCGCCGTGGCAGCTCGTGCAGCCGAACTCCTCCAGCGGGTGCGGCGAGTCGCTGGCCAGGAACAGGTCGAGGCTCGGATGGGTGCGGTGGGGGTTGGGAGCCTCCGCCAGGTCCTCCCGCGACACGCCCTGGTGGCAGGTCACGCAGCGGTCCACGCGCGGCACCATCTCGAAGTTGAGATCCTCCCGGATGTCGCTCAGCACGACCTGCTCGATCTTCAACGACGGCTGCGCCAGGTCGATGATCGGCAGGTCGCGGACGCCGGTGCCCAGCCGGTTCCAGAAGTCCATCGCCTGCGGGTCGATGCGCTCCAGCTTGCCGAGCAGGACGTCGGCGTCACGCTGCAGGCCGGTCACGGCACGCTCGGCCTGGCGCAGATCCTCCCGGTAGGAAGCGAGCTGCGCCTGCACGCCCTCCAGCTTCAGCGTCGCCGCCTCGTGCTCGACGCCCGACTCCTCGTACTGCACGAGCAGCCGCTCCTTGCGAGCACGCTCGCGGTCGACGTTGCCGCCTATGCCCGCCTGCGCCTGCTCGAACTTGTACAGCGCCTCCTCGTAGCGGGCCTTGTCGGTGAGGTAGCGCTGGTTGATCCCCTGGAACTCGGTGTCGGCCCGGCGCACCTCGCGCTCGGCGGCGCGGATGTCGCCCTGCAGCTCGTCCTGCCGAGCCAGGGCGGCGTCCACCGCGGAGAGCGCCTGCTGGTACTGCGACTCGCCCTCCAGCCGCGCGAGCTCCGTCTCCCAGGCGCCGCGGGTGATCTGCCGGTCGATGTCCCGGAAATCGCGCTGGTAGCGCTTCCACTCGCGGTTGTAGTCCTCCAGGAAGACGCCGACGACCGCGGCCAGCAACAGAATGGAGCTGATCGCGAACCAGCGGTTCAAACCCGCCGGCTTGTAGTGTTTCTCCTGATCTCTATCAGCCATGGTCCCGATCAGCCATCCGCAAACGCCTTCATTGCCGCACCTATATGTTGAAGAAGACCTCGGGGATCGAGATCACGTACTTGAGGTTGAACAGCCACCGCGTATACATCTTCAGCGGCAGCGACAGCATGGAGAGGAACAGGATGATCAGCACCCCGTACTTGGCGCGGCCGAGCCGCTCGTGCAGGTCCTTGAACACCGTCTTCGCCAACAGTCCGGGCAGGATCAGGAAGTAGCCGACGACGATCACGAACCCGAACGCCTCGCGGACGATCGGCGCGCGCGGCAGGCCGACGCCGAGCAGCCGAACCCAGATGATCTCCGACAGGTTGATGTTGTTGAGCACCACCCGCTTGTTGACGTCCCAGGTCTCGAACGGGCCGAAGAAGTTCCAGTTGGGGCCGCGCAGGAACGTTCCCGTGTAGATCAGGAACACCCAGAGCGCCAGCCAGCCGAACATGAACACGCTCATGATGCGGCCGCGCTCGGCGTAGCTGTAGTAGCCCTGCCCGCCCTGCCGCTCGTCCAGGTAGGGGATGGCCATCAGGCCGACGATGATCAGCGTCGGGAACACCACGCCTGCGATCCAGGGGTCGAAGTAGACCAGCATCTCTTGCAGGCCCAGGAAGTACCACGGCGCCTTGGACGGATTGGGCGATACGGTGGGGTTGGCCGGTTCCTCCAGCGGCGCCTTCAGCCCGATCGACCAGACGATCAGCAGCACGCTGATCAGGATCAGCGAGATGAACTCGATGTAGACCAGGTCCGGCCACACCAGCACCTTGCCGCCTTCCGCCTCCTCCGGCTTCTTGCCGGCGGCGATGCGCTCGTCGTTGGCGCGCGCCTGCTTCATGGCGAACCAGAGGAAGAACACCACGACGAACATCAGCGCCGTGATCGGGATGTTGTCCGGCTTGGTGGCGATCAGGCGGAAGTCGCGATCGAAGAGCCCCAGGCCGAAGAACGCCAGCAGGATCAGCAGCATCACCACGCCGCCGGCGTTGGTCCAGAGGCGGTCGACCCGCAGGGCGTCGTGCACCTTGCGCAGCCCCTTGGTGGGCGGAAACACCACCATGGTCAGAACGAGGGTGATGGTGAACAGGATTGCCGGATCGGAGATCCGGTCGATGATGGCGCGCACGTTCTGCTTTACCTACCGTGTTCCCTTCAGGTCCTACGTGGGACCCGAGATGCCGCCGTCCTTACGGACGCGCCAGAAGTGCACGATCATGAAGATCATCGCGATGAACGGCACGCCGATGCAGTGCAGGACGTAGAAGCGCAGCAGCGTCGCCTCACCCACGAAGCGGCCGCCGGCCAGCGCGAACTTGGCGTCCGCCCCGGCGTGCACGAAGTTGATGTCGCCCAGGTGCAGCAGGGCCGCGCCGGGTCCCTCGTGGCCGAGGAACGGTGCCGCGCGCGCCATGTTCAGGCCGACGGTGACCGCCCAGATGGCGAGCTGGTCCCACGGCAGCAGGTAGCCGGTGTAGCTGAGGAACATGGTGATGGTCAGCAGCAGCACGCCGATCGCCCAGTTGAACTCGCGCGGCGGCTTGTAGGAGCCGGTCATGAACACCCGGAACATGTGCAGCCACACCGTGATCACCATCAGGTGGGCCCCCCAGCGGTGAATCTCCCGCATGATGCCGAGTGGCACCTGCGAGCCCAGGTCGATGATGTCGCCGTAGGCGTGCTGGGAGGTCGGCCGGTAGTAGAACATCAGCAGGATGCCGGTGACGGTCAGCACCAGGAAGATGAAGAACGTTAGCCCGCCCATGCACCAGGTGTACTTCACCTTGACCGCGTGCTTGGGCAGCCGCACCGGATGCAGGTGCAGGAAGACGTTGTTGAGCACCGACATCATGCGCTGGCGCCGGGAGACCGGCACGCCGGTGCGGAAGATGGACTTCCATACCTGGGTCTCGCCGATCGCCTTCACGGCGTCTGCCGGGCTCTTGCGGCCCCCTCCGTTCGAACCCCTGCCGTTGCTGCTCTTGGCCATTCAGGTGACTCCGTGCCTCGTCAGACCGCGAGGAAGGACGAGGGGTCGCTCCACTCGCCCTTCTCCCACTGGTACTTCTTGGTCTTGTCGACCACGATCTGGCCGTCGTCGCCCAGCGAGATGCTGTACCGCTCCAGCGGGCGCGGGGCCGGCCCCTCGAAGTTGATGCCGGTGATGCGGAAGCCGCTGCCGTGGCACGGGCACTTGAACTTGCGGTCCGCCTCCAGCCAGTTCGGCGTGCAGCCCAGGTGCGTGCACACGGTCGACAGCGCGTACACCTGCTGCTCTTCGCGGATGATCCAGACGCCGAACTGATCCTTCCAGCGCGTGGAAACCTCGCCGACCGTGTACTCGTCCACGAAGCCGGCGCGAAAGGACTGCGGCGGCTCGAACAGCACGTTCGGGAACAGGAAGCGCACCAGGCCGAGCACCGAGCCCAGCACGATCGCGGTGAAGGAGATCCACGCCACGGCGAGCGTGGACAGGAACGAACGCCGCGTCATCTCGCCCCCGGACTCCCCCCGGGAGCCGGGCGAGGCCGCGGCGGCTTCTCCAGTCTTTGCCATCAGCTTCTTCGCATTCCTGTATCGTCGTTCACGGCCGGATTCTTCACGTCTGCCCGTTGGCTGTCCACTCGCCCCAA
Organism: Spirochaetia bacterium; assembly: GCA_965202935.1. Taxonomy (GTDB): domain Bacteria; phylum Spirochaetota; class Spirochaetia; order SZUA-6; family Bin103; genus CATQHW01. The sequence continues at coordinate 4,905,070 of OZ241879.1, read as the reverse complement.
GACCGTCGCCTTCATCGGAGCGCCTCCGTGGCTGCCCGGCGGACCCGTGGGTCGATATCGCCGGTCGACAGGACGCGTACCCTTTCGGTCAGCTCCGGCCGGCCGAGCCCGACTGCGACGTTCACCGCGACCTCCATTATGTCGCTTTGCTCGTCCGCGTCAACATTCGGGAAGCCCGCCCAGTACTCACGGTCCAAGAGCTGCATGAGGACCTCCGCGCCGGCGTCGCTGCCCAGCGCTGCCAGCGCGATCGCCGCGAACCAGCGCGCGTTGTACTCCTCGTCGTACAGCAGCGGCTCCAGCGCCGGAACCGTGGACGGGTCGCCGATGGCGCCGATCGTGCGCACGGCGGACGTCCGGATGCGGTCCGAGTCGTGCTGCAGGTACGGCAGCAGCACCGGCAGCTCCTCCGGCCCGGCCAGGAAGCCGAGCGCCTGCAGGTAGAAGGAGGCCGAGACCTCGCTGTCCTCGATCGCCAGCGCGTCCAGCAGCGTCGCGACGAACCGGCGGTCTCCGGTCAGCGCCATCGCCTGCGACAGGTACTGCCGCACGCGCTGATCGTCGCCCTCGGCCTCGGCGAAGGCGAGGTTCATCTGGTTCACGAAGCGCTCGTCGCGCGGCACGTCGTCCTTGCGGGCAAGGTCGAACAGCAGCGTGCTCAGGTCGAACGCCGCCTTCCAGCGCTCCCGCTGGCCCCCCGTGCGCACGTCCTCCAGGTAGTCCATCGCGTCGGCCGGCTCCGACGACAGGAGGGAGACGCCGGCGATCACCAGCACCGCCAGCACCGCGATCAGCAGCGGGACGACGAAGAAGGAGTGGACGATGACGCCCAGGCCGGAGCGCTTGGGCTCGCCAGCGGCGCCGTTCTGCCCGGAAGCGCCCTGCCCGGATGAGCCATTGCTGCCGGGCCGCGTGCTCGCTGCGTCGGGTTGCGACGTGCCTTCCGGGCCGGCCACGGCCCGCAGTGTACGGACGCCGTCCGCGCACGGTCAACGTTACGGCCGCTCGCTCCGCCCGCGCGCCCTCGACGGCTGTGGTATCGTGGCCGGCAGCTCGGATCGAAGGCACGTCGGCCGGCCCCTGAGGTCAAGGAGGGCGGAAGCAGATGGACGCAGAGCGATCGGGGCGCACCGGTCCGGAACCGGAGTACCGCCTCATCTCCTCGCAGGGGGGCGAGACGGCGACCTCCGGGGTCGGCAACAAGATCATCACGCACGACGGCAAGACCCACGTGGCGTGGCTCGATGCGACCGAAGCGGGGTACTTCGCGCAGGTCCGCACCCTGGACCGCGCGACCGGCGAGTGGTCTCCCCCCTTCACCCTCGGAACGGCCACGGACGACCACGGCCGGCCCGCCATGACCATGGACAGCCGGGGCTACCTGCACGTGGTCTTCGGGGTGCACCACGACCAGGTTCCCTACCGGCGATCGCTGCGCCCGAACGACGCCTCCGAATGGACGCCGACGGTGACCTTCGGGGGAGACATGACCTACCCGGCGCTGGTGTGCGGAGCGGACGACACGCTCTACATGGCGGGACGGTCGAGGTGGGAAGGCTCGCGCCTGTACGCCAAGCCGCCGGACGGAGACTGGGAGGACCGGGGGCTGATCATCCGCACGCTCGAAGGCTGCTTCAGCTACGCGGCCTACCATCCGGGCCTGGCGTGGGGTCCGGACCACCGCACGCTGCACCTGTCCACCAGCACCTACCAGAGCAAGACGACGGAGTCGAACCTGTGGGGCACGATCCAGTCGGCCAACTACATGCGTTCCACCGACGGCGGGGCGACCTGGGAGCGTGCCGACGGCACGCCGATCCCGCTCCCGGCGACCTCGGAGACCATGGACGTGCTGGTTGCCGGCGAGAGCGCGTTCGCGAAGCCGGGCATACGGAACCAGGGCGCCATCGTCGTCGACTCCACTGGCCGGCCGTTCGTCCTCTACATCCACTACAACATGCCGCGGCCGGGCCAGGTGTTCCTGGTCACGCCCGACGGGCAGGGCCGCTGGCAGCACCTGCCGCTGCAGGCGGCCCTGGACGAGCACTGGCCACAGATGGCGGTAATCGACTGCCGCGCCGGGTTCAGCATCACGGAAGACGACACGCTCTGCATCGCGCTGACCCTGATCCCGCGCGAGCACCCGCCGGCGGAGCGGGAGCGCAAGGCATGGCGTACCCCGCACCGGCCGGAGGCACAGCATTCCAGGAAGCTGGAGGAGACCTACTACCTCGGGCTGCCGTGCTACTCCACGAACCCCGAGAACGCGCGCATCAGCTACGAGTCGGCCAACACCTGGTGCGCGGAGAACCCGGCCAGGCGACGGATCGCCTGGCTGGAGTCACGTGACGGAGGCCGCACGTTCACCGCCCGCGACGTGATCGGGCCCGACCCGCGGATGCCCCCCAACCAGCCGAGCCTGGAACGACCGACCGGGTTCCACCGGGTCGCATCCGGCACCCTGCCCGGGATGATCTACTCCGTCCTCACCGCCGGGTCGCGATCCAAGCGCTCGGTCATGGACCACCGCGTGTACTGGGCCGACGCGGACAGCCCGCGGGGAGGAGCGTGACGCGCGGGCAACGCCTCTTCGAGTCGTTTCGGAACCCGCCGCCGAAGTACCGGCCTGCCATCCAGTGGTGGTGGTCCACCACGATCGATGCCGACGAGGGCAGGCGCCAACTGGACGAGTTCCGGCACCAGGGGGTACGCACCGTCATCGTGTACCCCGCGCACGGGATGCGCCCGCACTTCCTGAGCGAAGGCTGGTGGCGGCTCTGGGGGATCTTCCTCGAGCACGCCAAGCGCACGGGTCTGCGCATGGGGATGGTGCCCGACTTCTTCCATCCGCAGGGCGATGCCCGTGACGTGCGGCTGGACCCGCCGGACCCCAGCCTGGTGCTTGCGGGCCACCCCGAGTACCGGCTGAAGCGCCTGCAGACCGTCGAGCGACGCTTCAGCGGCCCGGGCACCGCCCTGATTCGCGGCCTCCCGGATCCGGTCATCGCCGGCGCGGGCAGGATCACGAGCGGCGGCTCCCTGGACTACGCCAGCCTGCGCGATCTCTCACCCGCGATCGACGGCTCCACCTTCCGCGCGGATCTCGGCGAGGGGGAGTGGCTGCTCTCCTTCTACCATCCCGTGGACCGCATGGGCCCGATCAACGTGCGGGTGGACCCGCTCAATCCGGATGCCACGCGGCGCTACCTCGACCTCACCCTCGGCGAGCTGGCCCGCCGCTTTCCCGAGCACGTCGGCACGACCTTCGCGGTCGCCCTGTTCGACGCGGAGACCACCTTCGGCGGGCCGATCGCGTGGACCCCCCGGTTCTTCCCGACGTTCCGGGATATGTGCGGCTACGACGTGCGGCCGTACCTGCCGCTGCTGACGCGCGACGGCGGCGACGAGACGCCGCGGGTCCGCTGCGACTACTTCCGCGTCGTCAGCCACCTGTTCGTCGAGAGCTTCTGGAAGGTGCTGGCAGGCTGGTGCCGGGCGCACGGAGTCCAGGCGATACAGCAGTCCTGGGGGGACAACCTCGTCGCGGAGTCCACCCTGGCGGGCGACTTCATGGCCTCCCAGCGGGAGATGACCTGCCCCTTCATGGAGGACCTGTTCTCCTGGCACCACGGCCCGCGCGGGTTCAAGGAGGTCGCTTCGATCGCCCACTTCGAGAACCGGCCGCTGTGGGTGGAGGCCGGGCTCCTGGACGGATGCGAGTCGTTCATCAGCCCCCAGAAACTGCGGTCGGCCGGCAACGTGCTGGCGGCATGGGGCGTATCCGTGCAGACCACGATGACCTCCTTCGACGAGCACCACACGCTCGACGGGCATCCCATGCTGGGGACCGGGCAGCCCTTCTGGAAGTTCCACTCCCGGTACGGCGACTTCATGCAGCGCGTGGGCTTCCTGAACGATGACGGCGTCTCCGTCGCGCCGATCCTGCTCCTCAAGCCGCTGGCGGCCGTGGTCGGCGGGGGCGGCCCCGCGGACGCATCACCCGGCGGCTCGTCCGAAGAGGACGGCGGCATCACCGAGACGACCGGACAGGATCGCGGAGCGAGCTTCACCCGGCTGGTGGAAGCCGACTACGACGGCCTCATGGAGCGGCTGGTGGAAGGGCAGCGCGACTTCGAGGTCGCGGACGACCACTACCTCGCCAAGGCGACCGTCGGCGAAGGCTCGCTGGTGATCGGCCGTAGCGAGTTCAAGGTCGTGCTCCTGCCGCGGATGACCCTGATCAGCCGCGCGTCGATGGCGACCATCCGCCGCTTCCACGACGGCGGCGGTGCGGTGATCTTCTACGGTGCGCTTCCGTCGGGCTCACCCGAGCACGGCAGGAACGACCCGGAGATACGGGAAGCCGTGGCGGCGATGCTCGGCGCCCGGACCGGCGGCGCCGCCGGCGCAACCGCGGAGCAGGCCGCCGGCGGGACCGCCGTCTTCGTCGCCGGTGGCCACGACCGGGTGCTGCAGGAGATCGACCGCGTACTGCCGGCCGACCTCGCCGTCATCGACGGGCCTTCCGAGCACCTGTACTACTCCCACCGCGTGAAGGAAGGAACGGACGTCTACTGGATCGCGAACGACACCGGCCATGCGCGCAGCGCCACCGTTTCCTTCAGCGCCGCCGGCACGCCGGAGATCTGGGACGCGGCGACCGGAGAGCGTCGGGAAACCGTCTACTGGGTGGCGGGCGGCAGGACCATCGTCCCGCTGGCCTGGTCGGCCTTCGACGGGTTCGCCGTGGTGATCCTCCGGCACGGCGAGGCTCCGCCCATTCGCATCGACCGAACGAACATCGCCAGCGCCACTCTCGCGACGCGCGATGGCCGGACGCGCCTCGAAGGCACGGTGCGGGCTCCGGCGCGGACCGCATCGGTCGCGGGTAGCTGGCGTGCTCGACCGTTTGCCGCCGAGATCCCGCTGCACAGGCGGGCGCCCATCCAGGAGGTCGCTCCCACGGGGTGGCGGTTCACGCCGGCGGCCGAGCGCGTGGAGGTGCGCTACGCGGCGGAACGCGTCGCGCCCGAGGGCCATGGAGAGGCGGCCGGCTTCGCGGACGCCGCCTACAACCACCGCGCCTGGCCGCTCACATGGATCTCCAGGGAGCGGTTCACCATCCGCAACTGGTGGCTGCTGGGGCCGTTTCCCAGCGACAACGGGAGGGGATTCCACACCCGGTACCCGCCGGAGACGGAATTCGACCTGGACACGCCGTGTCGCACGCCGGATGGAGAGATCCTCGTGTGGCAGTACTTCCACAGCCGCAATCCGTGGGTGAACGTCGGGAAGGTCCTGGACTACGAGGGGGAACCGGGCGTGGCCTTCGCGGCCACGTTCGTCCATTCCCCGGCCGCGCGGCGCGTTCAGGCGCGCTTCGAGGTGGCGAACGGCAAGATCTGGGTCAACGGGACGGAGGTCTACTCGTTCTACAGCCAGATCGGCTTCATCAAGATGAACGACGGGTTTGCCGAACGGCTGCCCATCCGGCTGCAGGCAGGGTGGAACACGATCCTGGTCAAGATCGAAAGCGCGTTCCCGGCCTACAACACCGGCCTGGTGTTCCGGCTCACGGATGAGGAGGGGTTCCCGGCGCCCGGCCTGCGGTACGCGAAGCGGCCGCGGGACCCAAACGCGCTCGTGCGCGAGCGCCGGCAGGGAGTGGTGCGCGACACGATGCGGTTCCTGCCTCCCTTCCCGACGTACGACCAGCGACAGGGCCGGTTCGAGGTAACGCACGGCAAGGAGCGCTGGTACCGCGTGGAGATCCCGCCGGGCACCACGGCGTTCCTGGTCCCCGCGCGGCCGCCCGGCATCGCCGTCTACCTGAACGGCACCCGCGTGCAGCCGGACGGTGACGGCAGGGTTACCTTCCCCGCGCTCGACTTCGACCGACCCGCCAGCATCGCGCTGCGGCTGCCGGCCGACCGGGAGCTGCTGGACTACCTTCAGTTCCCGTCGGGGCCGACGGAGTACCGCCTGGGCGCCTGGACCTGGACCGGCCTGACCTTCTACTCCGGTGAGGCGTGCTACGAGAAGGACTTCGATCTCGATCCGCGGCTGACAGGGACGCGCGTCATGCTCGACCTCGGCGCGGTCGGGCTCACCGCGGAGGTCTGGCTCAACGGCCGGCAGGTGGGCACCCGCCTGTGGGAGCCGTTCGAGATCGAGGTCACCGGGCACCTGAGGGCGGGACGCAACCGGTTGCGGGTCGCCGTCACCAATGCCGATGCCAGCAGGCGAGGCGAGGCCAGCGTCGAGCGGATGATCGAGGGCAGGTTCGACCTCTGGCGCTACGGGTGGCGCGGCTGGTACGCGCCTCCCTACCTGGGCGCCATCGACCGCAACGGCCTGATCGGTCCGCTACGTCTCATCCCGTTCAAGGACGTCTCCGTCGACCTGGACTCCGCCATCAACTGACCTGACCTGCGACGATCTCCTGCGCGATCACCGCCCCCTTTCTGCGGCGATACAGGGCAGCCACTCCCGTGAACCCATGTCGGCCGTACCGGAACGTGCCTGCCGATCGGGCCGAGCAGCAGATGTCGGTCTGCCCGTCGGCGAAGCCGATCCTGGTCCACGTGCTGTCCGCCTGCTCGTGGACGACGGCAACGCTTGGCAGCTCGGTCGCACCCGGTGCCAGCGGCACCACGACGGTCTGGATCGTCACCGGCGCCGGTGCCGAACGACGGTAGATCACGCACGGAGCCGGCGCCACGCCCAACCCGCCGCCGCCGGCATACCAGCCCTGCAGGCTCGGCTCCCGGCGTCCCTCGGCGATGTCGAGCTCGACGCTCTCCGGCGCGGCGCTGATGAACGCGAGGTTCGGCTCGCCGTGGTCCATGCTCCGGGCGGTCTTGCGCTCCCCGTCCACCACGACCGTCGTCGGCACCAGGTGAAAGAGCACCTCGAAGGTGTGACATCCGTGTCCACCGAGAAAGTCCGTGATGATCCAGTATTCGTGCCCGGTCTCCCCGGCCTTCACGAACAGGACGCTGCGCGCGTGCTCGACCGATCGGTCGACCGCGCCGTCGATGACGGTGCGGGGAACGCCGTCCTCGCGGCGCTCCTCGCGATAGGTCGCATACCCCTCGCGATAGCTTCCCTCCAGGTAGTCGCAGATCCCGGTGCTGTGCCAGACGTTGCCGAGGCGATGCGCGCTCTCGCGCGGACCGTTCACGTCGCGCACCTGCGTCTTGCCGTCCACCACGACGGTGTTGTGGCCCTGTGACCAGCTCATGAACTGCTGCATGAGGACGTCCTCGGCCGCCGCGGAATAGGAGTGGACGCCGAGGTCCTCCACCATCGATCTCCCGTGCGACACGATCTCGACGGCCAGCGCGTTCTCGTGGCCGTGGATGGTCCCGATGGGGCCGACGTCGAACTGCAGGTAGTTGGTGTCCCTCTGCCAGGAGGACCGCATGATGCCGTGCCCGCAGTACGGGTACCAGAACGACGTCTGGGCCGGCGGCCGGCCGCGCTCCCCGCGGCTCGCGACGTAGTCCCAGTCTTCCCGGTAACGCTCGGCGAGCACCGCGCCTACGAACGGGAGAGCCGACCCGCGCCTGGAGTCGCCGTTCCAGACGTAGCTCCCGTCGGGCTTGCTGGAGCAGGCCAGATACGCCGTGCGCTTCAGCAGCACCTCGACGTAATCCTCGGGAAACGACAGGCCGTTGTCGCGCAGCATCAGCCACGTCTCCAGGACGCTCGTGGACGCGCCCACCACGTACCCCGCGGAGTTCTCCTTCGAGGTTCCGTCGGGGTAGGAGGCTCCGGCGCCGAGGTAGTCGCCGACGATGCGCAGGCCCAGCTCCCGCCAGTCACGCGCGTCCCTGCACTCCGGAAACCCGACGCTTGCGGTGATCAGCCCCTGTCCCGCGTAGAAGAGCTGGTTGCCCTGCGGCGGCGGCTGCCTGTTCGCGAACGCGATCAGGTCCTCCTCGATGCAGGGCCCGGTGTACAGCGACAGCATCAGGCACAGGTCGTGGCCGGAGAGTCCCTCCCACGAGAGGAGGTACGGCATGAGCTGCAGGTAGGAGTGGTTCATCTGCAGCCCCGGAAACCAGATCCACTCCGGCTTGGTGTCCACGTAGAGCACGTAGTGCCGGGCGATCCATATCAGCTTCTCGATGTATGCGTCATCGCCCGTAAGCCAGTAGGCCTGCGCCAGCGCCCGCTGGAAGAGCTGATAGTTGAGGTGATGGGTCCAGATGACGTCGCCGTCATCCGGAACGTGCGTCCAGTCCCACTGCGCGCCGACGTCCTGGATTCCCTTCTCCGGCTCGGCCGGCGTGAACACCTTGTTGTCGAGCAGCAGGTCGGCGATGTCGATCAGCGTGTACGCCGACGGCTTGATGCCCTGCGTCCTGCTCCAGGTGTAGCCCGGCTCCGTGCTGATCAGCGGACGCATGCGGGCGCGATCGCGCCACGTGACGTGGTGGTCCGGAAACTCCTCGACGTAGCGCTCGGAAATGAAATCGTATCCGGTCGTGTTCTGTGCGAATCCCCGCTCCGTGTGAGCGGACACGTACCGCACTGCCAGATTGGGCTGCGGCCGCTCCCGGTAATACGCAAGGAACGCCTCTTCGGCCGCGCGCCGATCGCCGCGCGCCTCCGCATCCCGTACCCGCGCCAGCCCCCGGATCTCGTAGTCGAGACGGGAGAAGAAGGCGCCGACCTTCGCATCTTCCATGACCGCTTCCCAAGAGCGGCGCGCCGCCGTCGCGTCGAACGACCGCGGCACGCCGCACGACCGGGAGTCAGCGAGTCGCTTCGCTAACGCGACTCGGTGCCCCAGACCTCATCCCAGGTCGGCATCTTCTCCATCTCCGCGAGGATCTCGCTGCCGCCGAAGCGCATGAAGTCCTCTACGTACTCGTCCCACGTGGCATCGACGTCGATCTCGCCGGTGACCGCCTTGGCGAACCACTCGGACGCCAGCGTGTTGAGCGCGGCCCCGCGCTGCTTCATGACCTCCTGGATGTCGGTCTCCTTGTAGGAGTCCCACTTGTAGGGCCTGGCCATCTTGCTCCAGATCTCGTCGGTGTACAGATACTCCTCGTAGAACGTGTAGACGTTCGGGGTCCGCGAGAACTTGTAGCTCTCCCGCGGGTTGAAGTTCGGATAGTTCGTCCACAGGCTTCCCCGTTGGGGATACTCGGCCGGGACGTCCTCCTGCGCCACCCTGACGATGCTGGAGTTGCCGGGCTCACCGCCCCAATTCCAGTGCACGCCCTCCTTGCCATACGCCCAGCCCGCCCAATTGGCGATGGCCTCCGGCGTGAAGTCGAGCAGGCCCGCCTTGGTGTCCAGGATCTGCATGACGCGGGCGACCTTGGCGTCGCTGATCGACTTCTCCCACACCTGCGGGATGTTGTCGCCGATGTTGGTGATGCCGTAGGTCGGAGCGAACTGGTGTCCGTCCGGCCCCCGCGGCGCGAACAGGACCAGCTCGCCGCCGGCGGCGAAGTCCTCATCGGAGATCATGCTGTCCGGCGGTCCGTTGGGATCCCGGTCGATGCCGGGGGTATTCACCATCACCACGCCGTAGCGCCCGGTGTTCTGCTTGTCGAGCAGCGGGTCCACGCCCTGGGTGAGCGACTCGTTGTCGATGAGACCCATCTCCCACCAGCGCGCGACCTGCTTGGTGAAGGCCCTGAAGCCCGGGCCCACGAAATTGTGCACGACCTCGCCGTCGATGAGCTGATTGCCCTGCAGCCCCGTCTGCCCCACGCCGAACGCTCCCTGGATCGTCGCCCAAGCGAAATTGCTGAAACTCAGGTCGCCGTAGAAGAACCCGCCGTACGGGAGCGTGTCGGTCTTGCCGTTGCCGTCGGGATCCCCGTCGCGGAACGCGACCATCAGCCCCTCCAGCCAGTCGATGTCCATCGACGGATGGTCGTAGTAGAACATCTTGCCTTTCTCGTCCAACTGCACCTTGTCGCTGTCGTAGTCGCCGGGCATGGAGACGCCAAGGGCGTCCGCCCAGTCCTTGCGAAAGGCCAGCAGCCAGTTGCCGACGATGCTGCCGCCGCGAATGGTCGCCCATCCGTAGTGCTCGCCCGGCTTGTCGGGGGCGCGGTGCACCTTCCAGGCCGCCGGGTACGCGCTGTCCACGGCTTTCACGTAGTTGGGCGCGTACTCCCGGAACATGGACTCCGGTGCGCTGCGGATGACCGCGTCCTGGTACATCACCTTCGAGTCGACGAAGTACACCCCGGTGTCCGGCATCTCGCCGGCCGCCACGATGATCTGCTGCTTGTCGACCTGGAACTTGCCGACCCCGTTGGGGACGATGGTGACGTTGAACATTTGCTCCAGCTCACCCTGCCACCACGGCTTTTCCGCCGGGTTCCCCAGCCAGCTTATCTCCAGGTGATTGCTGAGGTCGTCTATGGCGGCAGCTCCTTCCTCGGCAGCCTGCCCCGCGGCGCCGACGCCGAGGGGCGCCGCCAGCAGTGCCGCCATGCACAGAAACAGTGACGCTCTTCTCATGGTTCTCTCCTCCGTTGCTTGTCGCGTTGCTTCGTTCCCGGAAACGTCGTCGCCTCACCTCCTTGCCGATGGACTTTCGCGCATGCCGCGCGCGCACCGCTCATCCTTTCAATGACCCCACGAACACGCCCTTGATGAAGAACCGCTGCAGGAACGGGTAGACCAGGATGATCGGCCCGATCGTCAGCACCGTCATCGCCGACCGCACGGCCACCGTCGGCAGCAGCTCCACCCGTTCGTCCCAAGCGACCATGTCCCGGCGCACCATCTGCAGATCGGTCAGCATGCGCCGCAGGATGTACTGCAGCACCCACTTGTCGCGGCCGTCGATGAACAACATGGCGAAGAACCACTCGTTCCAGTGCGCGACCGCCGTCCACAGCGCGATGGTCGCGGTCACCGCCTTCGATAGCGGCAGGACGATCCGCGTCGCGATCGTCGGATAGCCGGCGCCGTCGATCATGGCCGACTCCTCGTACGCGGCGTCGATGGTCATGAGGAAGTTGCGCATGATGATGATGTAGAACCCGTTCGCCACCAACGGCAGGATCAGGGACAGGCGCGTGTCCATGAGTCCCAGCTTGCGAACCAGTAGGTACATCGGAATGAGCCCTCCGGAAAAAAACATCGTGATGACGATGTACATCGTGATCGCCGATCTGCCGGGAAGATCCCGCTTGGACAGCGGGTAGGCGAACAGGAACGTCATGGCGATCGTGAGCGCCGTTCCGGCGACCACCCGCAACACGCTGTTCGCGTATCCGACCAGGATGTTGCCGTATGCCGACAGGGAATACCGGTACGGGCGCAACGTCCATTCCGCCATCCAGAGGCGGAATCCCAGGTGGTTGACGCTGCCCGGCGTCGAGAAGGAGGTGAGCACGATGTTCCAGAACGGATAGATGATCGTCACGCAGAAGCAGACGAAGAAGACGACGATGCCGGCTCCAAGCGTTCGGTCCCCGATCGACCTGGGCCGCAGCGCAGTTACCATATCGCGTACTCGCTGAACCGTCTGATGATCGCGTTGGCCGCCACCAGCAGGATGACGCCGATCACGTTCTTGAACAGGCCGACGGCGGCGCCGAACTCGAAGCGGATGTCCAGAATGCCGACGCGATAGACGTAGGTGTCGATGATGTCGGCCACCTCGTAGACGAGCGGATTGTAGAGGTTGAAGATCTGCTCGAACCCGGCGTTCAGCAGGTGGCCCAGGGACAGCAGGAACAGGATGGTCATGACGGGGACGAGGGCGGGCAGCGTGATGTGCACCATCGTGCGCAGCCGGCCCGCCCCGTCGACGGCCGAAACGTCATAGAGCGTCGGGTCGATGGTGGAGATGGCGGCAAGATACACGATGGTTCCCCAGCCCACGCTCTGCCAGATGTGCGTGACGACCAGCAGCGGGCGGAACAGCGACCTGTCCATGAAGAGATTCGGAACCTCCTCGGCTCCGAACAGGTGGCCGATAAAGGCAGGAATGCCGCGCTGCGGCGAGAGGATCTCCATCACCACGCCGGCGATGACGACCCAGGACATGAAGTGCGGGAGGTACGAGATCGACTGCACGGCCTTCTTGAACGGCTGGTTTCGAAGCTCGTTCAACAGCAACGCGAGGATGACGGGAGCGGGAAACCCGAAGACGATCTTCAGCAGGCTGATGATCACCGTGTTGCGCAGTACCCGCGCAAAAAAGGGATCGAGAAACAGGTCTCTGAAGTGCTCGAAATTGTTCCAGGGGCTGCCCAGGATGCCGAGTCCGACCCGGAAGTCCTTGAAGGCTATGACCACCCCCCAGATCGGGAGGTAGTGAAAGATGAAGAGAACGGTTGCGGGAATCAGGCAGAAGATGTAGAGGACAAGGTACTTCCTGGCCCTTCGCCGGCGTTCCTTTCTTGCGGCTGCGCCGAGGTCTACCTCAATGGGCGGTGCACGGATCTCTGCCATGATGTGCAGCCCAGATGCTGTGCGAGCACTCTATCCGGCGCGGTCCTTGCGGGTCAAAGGCTGGCCGGCTCGGACGCGCCGGCCCGGTCAGTCGAGGACGGCGAGCATCTCCTCGATGCGGGTGAACTTCTCCCGCGGCTTGCCGGCGGCGGTGCCGCGCGCGACCTCGGCGGCGTCGATGGCGCGCCAGTCCTCGTAGCTGATCGGCCGCACGCCGCCGTCGCGGAGCTGCGCGAGCAGCGCGCCGGTGTCGGGCACCGAGCACGCGGCAAGCCCGTCGAGGTCGGCCAGCAGGTTCTTCGCGGTCTCGGTGCTGTCCGGCTTGTTGGTGCCGATGACGCCGGAGGGGCCGCGCTTGATCCAGCCGGCTGCGTACAGGCCCGGCGCCACCGCGCCGTCGGCGGTGATGCGCCCGCCCTGGTTGGGGAACACGCCGCGCCGGTCGTCGAACGGCAGCCCCTCGATTGGCACGCCGCGGTAGCCGACGCTGCGAAAGAACAGCCCGCAGTCCATCTCCACCGTCTCGCCCGTTCCCTCCGCCCACTGGTCGCCGGCCTCGCCGGCCAAGCGGTTCTTCTCCAGGGTCAGCCGCTGCACCCGGCCGTTGCCGGCGAGCTCCTTGGGGCTGCGGAAGAAGTGGACGACGATCCGCTTCGAGCAGCCGCTCGCCGGCCCTTCCTCGCGCAGCTCGCCCAGCGCCTTCCAGTTGCGCTGCGCGTCGGTGTTGCCGGTTTCGTCGAGCTCCGCCTGGCAGCAGGGGCCGAGGTCGAAGTCGGCCTGGTCGTTGAAGTGCAGCGCGCAGTCGCCGAGCTCGCCGAGCTCGCGGATCTCCTTGCTGGTGAAGGCCGCCTGCACCGGGCCGCGGCGGCCGACCATGTGCACCTCGCGCACCTTGCTCTCCGCCAGCGCCTCCAGGGCATGGGCGGCGATGTCGGTGCCGGCCAGCTCGTCCACGGTCTTGGCCAGGATGCGGGTCACGTCGACGGCGACGTTGCCCTGGCCGATGACGACGGCCGCCTCGCCGGAGAGGTCGAAGCTCAGGTCGCGGTAGTCCGGGTGGCCGTTGTACCAGCCCACGAACGCGGTGGCGGTGTGGCTGCCGGGCAGATCGATGCCCGGGATGTTGAGCGTGCGGTCGGTCTCCGCACCGCAGGTGAACACCACCGCGTCGTAGAAGCGCTGCAGGTCGGCGACGCTCACGTCGCGGCCGACCATCACGTTGCCGATGAAGCTGCAGCGGTCGTTGCCGGCCGTTCGCTCGTAGATGCGGATCACGTTCTTGATCTTCTGATGGTCGGGGGCCACGCCGCCGCGCACCAGCCCGAAGGGGGTGGGCAGGCGGTCGATGATGTCCACCTGCAGGTTCCGTTCGTCCTTCAGCAGCACCTCCGCTGCATAGAAGCCGCTGGGGCCGGAGCCCACGATCGCTACGCGCCGTCCTGTGTCGCTCATCCGTTCCTCCGTATCATAATGGGCCGATGCTCATCGTCGCCAAGATCGTGCAGGGGCTCGGACTGAGCTTTCTTGCCCTCAGCTTCGTGCTGACGCTGCCCGAGCCGCTGCGTGGCCGCGACGTGGCGATCGGCGCGGCCATCTTCATGGCCGGCTGGCTCATGCAGCGGCTCAAGCGATGACCGGGTTGCAAGCATGACCGAGCGCCGCACCGTGCTCAAGTTCGACGCCGGAGCCAGCGGCTTCCGCCGCATCGTGCTGGTCACGGCGGCGTTCGCGCTACTGCTGCTCGGCTCCGGAGCCGTCGTCGTCATTTCCGTCCTCAGTCTCTGAGTCCCGTGCCAGCTCCGCCATCTCCACGACGATGGCGGTCTGCGTGCGGAAGGCGCGGTGCTGCATCACCACCAGCATCAGGAAGTGCGCGTACGTGACCGCCACCACCGCCAAGTGCAGCCAGCGCGGTATCGCGGCGGCTGCCGACGCACCGCCGGAGATGGCAGTAGCCATCACCAGCGGAAGGCTGAGCGTCGTCTGCCCCGACACCCGTCCGTGGGCGCGGCGCGAGCGCTGGATCAGGTCCGGGCCGAGCCCGCGCTCGCGCACGAAGTCGCGCACGCTCACGCCGGTGGCGACGAAGAAGAAGATGACCGCCGTCTGCGTCAGCAGAAAGACGATGGTCGTGAAGAACCCGAACGCCGGATGGCCGGCGCCCAGCACCTGGATGCCGGCGAACCCCTGCACCACCGCCGCGGTGAAGAGCACTCCGGTGACGGTGATGAGGGCGTAGCACGTGTAGAGGAAGAGCCACATCGGCGGCTGCGATGCGGCGGATCAACCGGCGGTCTGGCCGATCTCGATCTGGTAGGTTTTCTCGAACTCCGCGGTCGGCAGCATGTCGATCGCGTCCCAGGTCAACTGCGTGCACACGCGGGCGCAGATCTGACAGCCGATGCACTCCTGGAAGCGGATCTGCACGGGCGGGATCGGGATGTCGTACTTCTCGTCGGGGACCGCCTCGATACAGTCGACGGGGCAGAACGGCACGCACACCTGGCAGCCGGTACAGTTGTCCTCGTCGACCACCGCCATGAGCTTGGGCTTGCGCTTCTTGGTCTGCATGGCCTTGGGAAGCTCCGGAATCGACCGGTAGAACTCCGCCCGGCGCTTCTTCTTGGCCATGATCTCTCCCCCGTTCTCAGCGGGCTACTGGAAGTAGTCCGCGTTGATCTGGATGTACTTCTGCCACTCGTCGGGGACTTCGCTCTCCTCGAAGATGGCGTCGACCGGGCACTCCGGCACGCAGGCGGCGCAGTCGATGCACTCGTCGGGATCGATGTACAGCATCTTGCCTTCCGGATCGTCGTATCCCTCGGAGGGATGGATGCAGTCGACCGGGCAGACTTCGACGCAGGAGGTGTCGCAGGTGCCGATGCAGGGTTCGGTGATGATGTAGGCCATGAACTTCCTCGCGCTAACTTGGCAGCAAGATAGGCAGCCCTCCGAAGGCACGTCAAGATGAGGGAAGTGGCCCCGCTGCTGGTGCTCACCGACCCGCGCTGCGCCCTGCACGACGCGGGCGCCGGCCACCCCGAGCGCCCGGAGCGGCTGCGGTTCGCCATGGACGCCGTCGCCGCGACAGAGGCTGCGGGGGCGCCGGAACTGCGGATCGTCGAACGGGTCGAACCCGTCGACGAGTCCCGGCTCGTCCTCGCGCACACGCCCCGCTACGTCGAGCGCCTGCTGGGGATGGCCGGCCGCAGCGCCGTCCTGGACCCGGACACCCGCATCGGCCCGCACAGCATTGAGGCGGCGCGACTCGCGGCGCAGGCTGCGCTGGAAGCGGTGCGCGCCGTGCTCGCCGGCGACGCGTCGGGCGCCGTCTGCCTCACCCGGCCGCCCGGCCACCACGCCGAGTCGGAGCGCGCCATGGGGTTCTGCGTCTTCAACAACGCCGCCGTTGCGGCCGCGGCGGCGGTCGCCGACCTCGGCTGCCGCCGGGTGCTGATCCTCGATCCGGACGTCCACCACGGCAACGGCACGCAGGAGATCTTCTACGACCGCTCCGACGTGCTCTACGTATCGCTGCACCAGTACCCGTGGTACCCGTGGATCAGCAGCGCCGCGGACGAGACCGGCCGTGGCGCCGGGCGCGGGTACACCGTCAACGTGCCGCTGCCGGCCGGCTGCGGCGACGCCGAGTACGCGCTGGCGATGGAGGAGGTGGTGCTGCCGCTGGTGCGCGCCTGGCGCCCCGACCTGGTGATCGTGTCGGCGGGCTTCGACGCGCATGCGGCCGATCCTCTGGCCGGCATGCAGCTCAGCGCCGCGGGCCTGCGGGATCTGTTCGGCCGGCTGTTCGCCCTGCTCGGCGAGCTCGGCGTACCCTGGGCGGCGACCCTGGAAGGCGGCTATGCGCGATCAGCGGTGCGCGACGGCGTTGCCGCGCTGCTGCAGCCCTCCCGGCGCGGCCAGCGCACCCCGGAGCCGGCGATGCCGGATGCGGCAGCCGCCATCGCCGCGGCCGCCCGGCTTTGCCCGCTCCTGGACTCGCGGCGACCGGAGGATGCGGCGAGCGAGGGAGTTCGCTCGTAGGAGTCTGGCGGGTGTGACGGCCGCGCAATGCGACACTGCCGGCCGTGCGGTCGTTCAATACCGAGGGGCCGGTCGTGGCCGCAGACCACTACCACATCCCGCCGCTGGAGCGGATCGATCTGGACGAGATGCTCGGCCTCGTGCGGGACAAGAAGCACTTCGTGCTGCACGCGCCCCGGCAGACCGGCAAGACCTCGGCGCTGCTGGCGCTGCGCGACCTGCTGAACGGCGGGACCGCCGGGGACTACCGCTGCGTGTATGCCAATGTCGAGGCCGGCCAGGCGGCCCGCGAGAACGTCGCGGAGGGCATGCGCGCCGTCCTTTCGCAACTCGCGCTGCGGGCGAGCCTGACACTGAGCGACGATTCCCTGGAGCGAATCTACCGCGACGCGCTTGACGGCGCGGGACCGCTGGGTGCTCTGAGCGTGACGCTGAGCCGCTGGGCGGCTGCCGACCGCACGCCGCTGGTGCTGCTGATCGACGAGATCGACGCGCTGGTGGGCGACACCCTGCTGGCGGTGCTGCGGCAGCTCCGCGCCGGTTACGACCAGCGCCCATCCGCGTTTCCGCACAGCATCGTGCTGTGTGGGGTGCGGGACGTGCGCGACTACCGCATCCACTCCACCGCGGAGAACCGCCTGGTGCTCGGCGGCAGCGCCTTCAACGTCAAGGCCAAATCGTTGCGGCTCGGCGACTTCTCCGAGCGGGAGATACGGGCGCTGCTGGCGCAGCACACCGCGGCGACCGGGCAGGGGTTCACGGAGGAGGCACTGCGGCTGATCCTGGCGCGCACTGCCGGCCAGCCATGGCTGGTAAACGCACTGTGCCGGGAGGCGTGCTTCGACGACGTGGCGGGCCGCGACCGGTCGCGGCCGATCACGGCGGATGCCATCCTGGAAGCGCAGGAGCGGCTGATCCTGCGCCGCGACACGCACATCGACGATCTGGCGCACAAGCTGCGCGAGGAGCGCGTGCGGCGCGTGGTGGAGCCGATCCTGGCCGCCGCGTCGGAGACCGCGTGCTCGGACGAGGACTTGGCCTACGTCCGCGACCTGGGACTGGTGGCGCAGGACGCAGACGGCCCGCCGCGCATCGCCAACCCGATCTACGCCGAGGTGGTGCCAAGGCACCTGAACTACGCAGTGCAGGAGACGCTGCCGCAGCGGATGGCGTGGTACGTGGACGCGGACGGCGGGCTGGACGTGGAGGGGCTGATCGCGGCGTTCCAGGCGTTCTTCCGTGAGCATTCCGAGCACTGGGTGCAGCGCTTCGAGCGCTACCACGAGGCCGGCCCGCAGTTGCTGCTGCAGGCGCACCTGCAGCGCATCGTCAACGGCGGCGGCGGATCGAGCGGGAGTACGCGCTGGGGCGCGGGCGCACGGACCTGCTGATCGTACTGATCGTATGGCCGCAGGGCGGGCGGGAGAGGCGCTTCGTGGTTGAGCTCAAGGTACGGCGCGGAGAGCTGGAGCGGACCGTCGCGGAGGGGATGAAACAGACCCGCGCCTACGTGGACCGATGCGGAGCGGAGGCCGGACACCTGATCGTGTTCGACCGTGCCCCGGAACGGAGCTGGGAGGAGAAGATCTTCCGCCGCGCGCCGAGCGCAGACGGGGCGCCGGTCACGGTCTGGGGCATGTGACGCTACTCCGGCGAGGCAGCGTCCATCCCCGCGAAGAACTCGCCTGCGTCGCGGCCGCCTTCGCGATCCCACTCGCGGCGCGCCTCTTCCAGCTCGGCTCGAAGCTCCTCGCCCTCCTTGGCCTTCAACCACTCACGGACAGCCTGCGCGACGATGTCCTTTGCAGGCCGGCCGCTGCGGGCAGCCGCTACCTTGAGGGCCGTGTACAGCCCTTCGTCCTCAAAGACGACGGTCATACGCTTGGACACGCTGCCTCCTGAGCGTCTATACGCCCAAGCGTATAAATGCGGGACCGAAGTCCCAATCCTGGCTCATGATGACTACGGCTTCGTATGTCTTCTCGTACGTGCCCCTCACCAAGTCGATAGCCAAGCTCACGTCGACTCCCTTTTCCTGTCCTTCAGGACCGACACGCCCCTGATAGACGTAGATGCCCTTGTTCTTAAGGGATCGGATCTTGTTCGACCAGAAGCCATGCCAGAACTTCTGTCGCGCGCCCAAAGCCGGATTCGGAACACCAGTATAGAATCGGATTCCGGAAAGGATGCGGCCGGGCGCTCTCATGCCAACGGCCTTCGCCAGCTTCTCGATGTCAAAGCTCGGCCACGCATAACCATGGGAGGCTGCCGAGTCCGTGCCGCTCCAGGCCCGTCTCGCCAGATGGAACAGATTCTGGCCGTCGATGTAGACGATGGTACGCACGGTGCCCACCTCTGGAGGAGTTCTCTCTGGAAGTTGTCTCGAATGGGGTAACGTACTACAGTGAAATGAACTGTATGACCGGCAACACGCGGTTCAACAGATGGAACACCCGCTCAGGGAACATGGCCGAAGCCAAGTCCCAGCGAGCGGGGAGTAGATAACCGAGAACCTAACAGAAGTGACTATTCCTCGTCAACCTGAGCTTTGGGCATTTCCCCACCTGCCGTGGAACAGCGCGCTTCGGGCCGCCAGCGGTCGAGGGCGAGCAGGTTGACGTCGTCCGGTGGGTGACGGGGCCGCGAGCTGTCGGGGCCGCAGAAGACCCTCGCCTCGACCTGTCGTTGCAGCCATACGTTCTTCTGGCCCCACCTACCTCGGGGCCGAGATGGAATTCCCGATCCCGGGCTGAGGCTACGCACTCAGACCGAGCCGCGCGAGCAGGGCGCGCATCTTGTTCGGGTCCATGTCGGTGTAGACCACGCCGTCGTAGACCACGTTCGGTCCCTCGTCGCAGTGGCCGAGGCAGCCGCAGCGCCTCACCGGCACCGAACGGGCGGCGTGATCATAGCCCGCCTCCAGGACGTCCTCGCAGAACGCCATGGAGCAGCTCGTGCCGTGGCACACGCCGACGCTGGCCGCGCCGGTGAGCGGCTCCTGCAGGGGATTCACGCCGCCCCCGCCCGGGTTCAGGCCGCCTCCGCCGCCAGCGACCTGATGGTCCGGTACGGGTAGAGCCCGGTGGAGTGGCCGTCGCTCCAGGTCACCGCCAGCGCGTAGTTGCCGACCACCCGCACCTCGTCGGCGCGGATGTCGGCCGGGATGCGGCCGACGTCGAGGAGCTGCTCTCCCGAGAACTCGTCCACGCAGCGCGCGCAGCGGCAGTTGGCGCGCAGCTCGCGGTTGGCGACGCGGTCGACCGACCCGTCCTCCCAGCTCACCGTGATCGTGCGCTCGTCAAAGGCGACCTCCGGCCTGGCCTGCGAGCCCGCCTTGCTGCGTCCCAGCGCACGCACGACCGTGTCGGACGCATGCGCGAACCCCTCGTCGCCGGCATAGGCGTCGAACGTGCCGCCGTACGCCGCGGGATCGAGCGGAAGCTGGCAGAGCAGCGGCACGCCGAAGCGCTCGGCCAGCGCCTCGCCCCCGCCTTCGCCGAACACGTGGTGCCGCCGTCCGTCGGCGTCGGCGAACCACGCCATGTTCTCGATCACGCCCAGCACCGGCACCTCGACCTTGTCGAACATGACGATGCCCTTGCCGACGTCGGCGAGCGCCAGCGCCTGCGGGGTGGTGACGATCAGCGCACCGTCGAGCTGGATGGCCTGCGTGATGGTGAGCTGGATGTCGCCCGTTCCCGGCGGCAGGTCGATCAGCAGGTAGTCCAGGCCCTCCCAGGCGACGCCGTGCAGGAACTGCTGCACGTAGTTGGTGACCATCGGCCCGCGCATCACCGCCGGCGCGTCGCCGAGCCAGAAGCCGAACGACATCACCTGCAGGGGGCCGACCGCCACCGGCGCCAGCAGGTTGCCCCGCCCGGCGGTGAGCGGCTGGTCGTGCCGGTTGAACAGGGTCGGCACCGACGGGCCGAAGATGTCGGCGTCCAGCAGGCCGACGCGGTGGCCGCGCCGCGCCAGCTCGCAGGCGATGCCGGCAGCCACCGTCGACTTGCCGACGCCGCCCTTGCACGAGGCCACGGCGATGATCGAGGAGACCTCCTCGAGGCCGGACTCCTTGACCGGGGACGTGCGCCGCTGCTCCGGCGCGGTGATCCGCACCGTCACCGACTTGACCCCGGGCAGGTCGCCGATCAGCCGCTCGGCCTGCGTCTTGAACTCGTCGCGCACCGGGCACGCGGGCGTGGTGATGCGGATCTCGGCGAGCACGTGCCCGTCTTCGATCTCCACCTCCTGCAGGAACCCCAGGCTGACGATGTCCTGGTGCAGGTCGGGGTCGACGATCGCGCGCAGTGCGTCGGTGACGTCTGCCTTGGAAGCCATGCCCTATGATACCGCCGCGACGCTGCCGGGGGCAGCGCGAGCCCGGAATCCACACCCCGCATCAAGAGAGAGGAGCATGGCTTCTTCCCCTGCCGAATCAGCCGCCCAATCAGCCGCAGCCGTCGGCTGGGACCTTGCCGACCTGTACGCCGCCGCGGACGACCCGGCGCTCGACCGCGACCTGGAAGCGGCCGATCGGGAGGCGGCCGAGCTGGGCGCCGACTACCGCAACCGCATCGCGCGGCTCGACGCCGCGGAGCTCACCGGCCTGGTCGCGCGCTACGAGTCATGTCTGGAGCGGGCGGGCAGGGCGGGCGCCTACGCCCACCTGGCGTGGTCGACCGACACCGGCGACGCACAGCGCGGCGCGCTGTTGCAGAAGCTCACCGAGCGCTCCGCTCGCCTGCACCAGGCCCTGCTGTTCTTCGAGTTGGAGTGGGCGGCCCTGGAAGACGAACAGGCCGACGCGCTGCTGGCCGACGACCGGGTCGAGCACTACCGCCACTTCCTGCGCGTCACCCGGCGCACCAGGCCGCACCTTTTGACCGAGCCGGAGGAGCGCATGCTCAGCGAGAAGTCGGTCACGGGCCGCCGCGCCTGGATCCGCTACTTCGACGAGGTGCACGGCGCGGCGAAGTTCCAGCTCGACGGTGCCGAGATCCAGCGCGAGGAGCTGCTGAACACGCTCCACCAGGCCGAACGGCCACTGCGGCAGCGGGCCGCGGCCTCGATCACCGAGGGGCTGCGGGCACTGCTTCCCACCTCGACGTTCGTGTTCAACACGCTGCTGGCCGACAAGGCGTCCGAGGACCGCATGCGCAGCTTCCCGACCTGGATCAGCGACCGCAACCTGGACAACCAGGTGGATGACGCCATCGTCGACGCGCTGGTGTCCGCCGTGGTCGGCCGGTACGACATCGTCGAGCGCTACTACCGGCTCAAGCGCCGGCTGCTCGACGTCGGCGAGCTGTTCGACTACGACCGCTACGCGCCGCTCGCCTCCGAGTCCCGGCGCTACCACTGGGACGACGCCGTGGAGACGGTGCTGTCGGCCTACCGGCGCTTCAGCGGCCGCCTGGGTGAGCAGGCCGCGCGCTTCTTCGACAACGCCTGGATCGACGCCCCGATCCGCCCGCGCAAGCGCGGCGGCGCCTTCTGCCACTCCTGCGTGCCCTCCGTCCACCCCTACCTGCTGCTCAACTACCAGGGGCAACCGCGCGACGTGATGACCCTCGCGCACGAGCTCGGCCACGGCGTGCACGGGCTGCTGGCCGCGCCGCGCGGGTACCTGCAGTTCCACACCCCGCTGACCACCGCGGAGACCGCCTCCGTGTTCGGAGAGGCGCTGGTATTCCAGGACCTGCTGGAACGTGAAGACGACCGGCGCGAGCGCCTGGCCATGCTGGTCCGCCGCATCGAGGACACCTTCGCGACCGTCTTTCGCCAGACCGCCATGAACCGCTTCGAGCAGGCAATCCACGAGGCGCGCCGCAGCGACGGCGAGTTGACTCACGAGCGTTTCGCCGAGCTGTGGCTCTCCACGCAGCGGGCGATGTTCGGCGACAGCGTCACCCTGAGCGAGGATTACGGCCTGTGGTGGAGCTACATCCCCCACTTCGTGCACACGCCCGGCTACGTGTACGCCTATTCCTTCGGGGAGCTGCTGGTGCTGGCGCTCTACGCCCGCTATCGGGAGGCAGGCGAGTCCTTCGCGGACTCCTACGTGGAGATGCTGGCGGCCGGCGGCTCCGACTGGCCGCACCGGATCATGCAGCCGCTCGGCGTCGACCTGACCGATCCCGGGTTCTGGGACCGCGGCCTGGCGATGGTCGAGCAGATGGTCGAGCAAGCCGAGGAGCTGGCCGGCTGAGAGGCTGGCGGTCCACCGGCGGTAGCGCGATACCACAGTCATCCCGTAGAGTCGTCAGCGCGTGATTCGCTGGTGCTTCGAGGTGCTGACCTCCTCGGTCGGCAAGAAGGCGTTGATGGGCGCCACCGGGTTGTTCCTGTGCTCGTTCCTGGTGGTACACCTGTACGGCAACCTGCTGCTGTACGCCGGCGCCGCGAAATTCGATGCGCACGCGCACGAGTTCGCCACCAACGTCATCATCCGCATCATCGAGGTGTTCCTGTTCCTGTCGATCGTCCTGCACGCGGCCAGCGGGATCTGGCTCACCGCGCAGAACCGCAGGGCGCGCCCCGTGCGCTACGCCAGGAACCGCTCGGCGGGAAGGAGCACTCTGGCCTCGCGGACGATGGTGATCACCGGCAGCGCGATCTTCATCTACCTGGTGATCCATCTCCGGCATTTCTTCTACGAGTCGCGGTTCGGCCCGCAGGCGGACGATGTGTCGCTGTATGAGCTGGTGGTCACGACCTTCCGCATGCCGGGGTACGCGGTGCTGTACGTCGTGGCGATGGTACTGCTGGCCGGGCACCTGCTGCACGGCTTCCAGTCCGGCTTCAAGTCGCTGGGGCTGCACCAGGTGCGCTACGCCCGCCTGATCCGCGCCGTGGGCATCGTCTTCGCGATCGCGGTGCCGGCCGGATTCGCATCGCTGCCGATCTACTTCGTCGCCGGCGGAGGCAACGGATGAGGCGCGGCGGAGCCGGCCGACCGAAACGGTCGCGGGCCGGTCGGATCGGACGCGGCACGAAGCCGCAGGGCACGCTCGACGGCCGCGCGCCTTCCGGCGAGCTCGCCGAGCGCTGGACCAAGCACCGCTTCGACCTGAATCTGGTCAACCCGGCCAACCGGCGCCGCTACTCCGTAATCGTGGTGGGCTCCGGGCTGGCCGGCGCGTCGGCTGCCGCCTCGCTCGCGGAGATGGGCTACCAGGTGACCTGCCTGTGCCTGCAGGACAGCGCCCGGCGCGCGCACAGCATCGCCGCGCAGGGCGGCATCAACGCCGCCAAGAACTACCCCAACGACGGCGACAGCGTCTTCCGGCTCTTCTACGACACCATCAAGGGCGGCGACTACCGCGCGCGCGAATCCAACGTCCACCGGCTGGCCGAGATCTCCAACCTGATCATCGACCAGTGCGTGGCGCAGGGGGTGCCGTTCGCGCGCGAGTACGGCGGACTGCTGGCCAACCGCTCGTTCGGCGGCGCGCAGGTGTCACGCACCTTCTACGCGCGCGGCCAGACCGGCCAGCAGCTCCTGCTGGGCGCCTACGGAGCGCTCAGCCGTCAGGTCGCCGCCGGCCAGGTGCGGATGCTCACGCGGCGCGAGATGCTGGACGTGGTCGTCGTGGACGGCACCGCGCGCGGCATCGTCGCGCGCAACCTCGTCGACGGCAGCCTGGAGACGCATGCCGCGCACGCGGTGCTGCTGGCCACCGGCGGCTACGGCAACGCCTACTACCTGTCCACCAACGCGATGGCCAGCAACGTCACCGCCACCTGGCGCGCCCACAAGCGCGGCGCGCTGTTCGCCAACCCCTGCTTCGTGCAGATCCACCCCACCTGCATCCCCGTGTCGGGCGAGCACCAGTCCAAGCTGACCCTGATGAGCGAGAGCCTGCGCAACGACGGCCGCGTCTGGGTGCCTGTTGCCACCGACGACACCCGTCCGCCCGCGGACATCCCGGAGGCGGACCGCTCCTACTTCCTGGAGGAGCGCTACCCGGCGTTCGGCAACCTCGTGCCGCGCGACGTGGCCTCGCGGGCCGCCAAGGAGGTGTGCGACGCCGGCCGCGGCGTGGGCGCCACCGGTCAGGCCGTCTATCTGGACCTGCGCGACGCCATCGAACGGCTCGGCGTGGACACCATCCGCGAGCGCTACGGCAACCTCTTCCAGATGTACCAGATGATCACGGGCGAGGACGCCTACACCGGGCCGATGCGGATCTACCCGGCCGTCCACTACACGATGGGCGGCCTGTGGGTGGACTACGACCTGATGACCACCATCCCCGGCCTGTTCGCGCTGGGCGAGGCCAACTTCTCCGACCACGGCGCCAACCGTCTGGGCGCCAGCGCCCTGATGCAGGGGCTGGCCGACGGCTACTTCATCATCCCCTACACACTGGGCGGCTACCTGGCCACCGCGCCCTTGCCCGACGTCGACACCGGCCACGCGGCGTTCGCGGACGCCGAGCGGCAGGCGGCCGAGCAGCTCGGGCGCCTGACCGCCCTGGACGGTGGCACGCCGGTGGAGGACTTCCACCGCCGCCTGGGCCGCGTCCTGTGGGACAAGGCGGGCATGGCGCGCAGCGCGGAGGGGCTCACGGAGGCCAGAGGCGAGATCGCCGAGTTGCGCGACCGCTTCTGGTCGGAAGCGTCGGTGCCGGGCAGCGCCTCCGACCTCAACAACGTGCTGGAGCGCGCCGGCCGCGTGGCCGACTTCCTGGAGTTCGGGGACCTGATCGTGCAGGACGCCCTGCACCGCGAGGAATCGTGCGGGTCGCACTTCCGCGTCGAGCACCAGACCCCGGACAACGAGGCGTTGCGCGACGACGAGCGCTTCTCCTACGTCGCCGCCTGGGACCATCAGGGCATGGGCACGGACGCGTTGCTGCACCGTGAGGACCTCACCTTCGACGTCGCCCACCCCACCGCCAGGAGCTACAAGTGAGGATAGTCTTGCGGGTGTGGCGGCAGGGGCGCGGCGAAACCAAGGGCCGGCTGGTCGACTACGAGGTGCCGGACGTCTCCCCCGACATGTCGTTCCTGGAGATGCTGGACGTGCTCAACGACTCCCTGGAGCGGCGCGGCGATGAGCCGATCGCCTTCGAGCACGACTGCCGGGAGGGCATCTGCGGCTCCTGCGGCTTCATGATCGACGGCCGCGCGCACGGTCCGCTTGCCGGCACCACCGTCTGCCAACTGCACATGCGCCACTTCTCCGACGGCGACACGCTGGTGGTCGAGCCATGGCGGGCGCGCGCCTTCCCGGTGATCAAGGACCTGGTCGTGGACCGCGCCGCCTT
This sequence comes from Spirochaetia bacterium, assembly GCA_965202935.1. Classification (GTDB taxonomy): domain Bacteria; phylum Spirochaetota; class Spirochaetia; order SZUA-6; family Bin103; genus CATQHW01. The sequence continues at coordinate 4,879,307 of OZ241879.1, read as the reverse complement.
CGACCGGATCATCCAGGCCGGCGGCTACATCTCGGTCAACACCGGCAGCGCTCCCGAGGCGAACGCCGTGCCGGTCGCCAAGGTGGACGCGGAGGCGTCCCTGGACGCCGCGGCCTGCATCGGCTGCGGGGCGTGCGTGGCCGCCTGCAAGAACGCCTCGGCGATGCTGTTCACCAGCGCCAAGCTCACCCACCTGGGCCGGCTCCCGCAGGGGCAGCCGGAGCGTCGCCGCCGCGTGCGCGCAATGGTGCGCACCATGGACGCGGAGGGATTCGGCAACTGCACGAACGAGGCGGAGTGCGAAGCGGAGTGCCCGAAGGGCATCTCCTTCGACACCATCGCGCGCCTCAACCGCGAATTCCTGGCCGCCGAGCTCCGCGATCCCGCCGGGGAGTGAGGGCGCGTTGACCCAGCGCTGGCGCAAGCTCGGCGTCATCTTCCCGCAGCGCGAAGAGTTTGTCTGGAACCAGCGCCCGTCGGCGCCGTGCGTCTTTCGCACGCACGACCGCTACCTGATGTACCTGCACGGGCTGCAGTTCTACAGCGAGCAGCGCAAGCTCACCCGGATCGGACTGGCGGAGGCACCTCTCGACGACCCGCTCGACTGGCGCATGGTGAGCGAGGAGCCGCTCATCGACCTGGGCGGCGAGGGAGCCACCGACTCGCACATGGCCGCCTACCCGTGGGTAACGCGGATCACCGACACCCACTGGCACCTGTACTACGCGGCATGGGACGGCTCGTTCCTCCCGCACGCGACGCACCAGAAGCGCTACCAGACCTGCATGGCAGAGAGCGACGACGCCGGCGTCACGTGGCGGCGCGACGGCCGGCCGCTGCTGGCGCTGGGACGCAGCGGCGCCCCCGACGAGAACGGCACCGGCTCCTGCGCGGTGATCCCGGTCGGCGACGAGTACTGGATGTACTACACGGCGCTGTCGGTGCCGACCGCCGACTGGGGGCGGGTCTCCACCGCTCTCGCCGTCTCCCGCGACGGCGGCCACACCTTCGTCCCGCACCCTGCGGGAGCACTCCTGAACATTCCGCCGCGCATCGGCCACCTCGCCTCCACCTGCTCAAAGCCCTTCGTGGAGCGCTCCGGCGACCTCTTCCACATGTGGTTCAACCGCGCCGTCGACGGCGAGCACTACCGCGTCCACTACGCGCAGAGCGCCGACGGCATCCACTTCAAGTGGCTCCCCGACCCCGTCGTCGACGTGAGCGAATCCGGCTGGGACTCGCAGATGACCTGCTACCCGTCGGTGATCCACCACGAATGCCCGTCCGGAACCCGCACCCTCATGTTCTACGCCGGCAACGACTACGCCGGCATCGGAGCCGCCGAGCTGCTCTGATCCGCGGGTGACCCTCTATCCAGACGGATGTCCGTTCACCCCTGGGCAAGCCACTTCGTGCGTTTCGGTGAGACCTGCCGGATGGATGTAAGGCGGCACTTGACAGATTCGCCGCACTCGCTCACCTTCAAGGCATCGTCGGTAGCATTCGGCACAAGGCGCTTCGCAACTATTGGACCAAGGGGGAGACGAAGGGCCTGAACACCGAGTGGATACGGAAGCTGCGACGGATCCTGTCGGCGCTCGAAGCCGCCGACCGGCCGGAGCAAGTGAACTATCCCGGATCGTACTTCCACTCCTTGAAGGGCGACCGGGCAGGCCGCTACGCCGTTCGGATTACCGCCAATGTGCGCGTCACCTTCGGCTGGGACGACGACGGCGCGGTAGATGTAGACATAGAGGACTATCACTGATGATCGAGAGACACCCTTCGATAGACCCGGTGCATCCCGGGGAGATCCTGCGCGAGGACATTCTCCCCGCGCTTGCCTTGAGCAAGACGGCCGTTGCCGATGCGCTCGGGATTTCCCGACAGACCCTCTACGACATCCTCAACGAGAGGCAGCCGGTCACCGCGGAAATGGCGGTTCGTTTCGGCAAGCTGTTCGGCAACGGCGCAGGCTTCTGGGTGAACCTGCAACGCGTGTACGACCTGGACCTCGCGAAGCGCACGGTGGACGTGTCCGGGATACCGACTCTCGAGGCGCAGACGGGATAGACGACCGGAGCTGATAGCGCCTGATCCCCGGTCCACCAACCCCTGAGCGCACGACCTGAGGAGCAGCCGCTAGGGACTCCATTCCATGAGGTCTTGGAAGCGGACGAAGTCCTGTGCCTTGTAGAAACGGCGTGCCTCATCGTTGTCGCTGTACACGTTCAGTTCCACGCGCTGCGCTCCTCTCCGGGCGGCCTCCCGTCGGATCCGTTCCATCAGCAGAGTTCCGATTCCCTGCCTGCGGTTCGTGTTGGACACTGCCATCTGGTCGACCACGAGCGACCGGCTCGCGTAACGGAACGCGTTCTCCTCACGAACCCGCTCGCACACCAACGCGTACCCAAGGCAGACGCCATCGACACGAGCCACGAACATTTGAGCGCCGTCGCGCGACAGGAGGAAGCGCTGGCCCTCCAGCGCCGCCGTCCGGTCGAACGGCTTGAACCACTGCGGGCGCCGCTGACGGTGCTCTTCATGCACCTGCCGGAGCAGCTCGACAATCTCCTCGGCTTCACCCGAGGTTTCGATAGTCACACTCATTCGCTCCAAGCCGCCGTAACCTCTCCGGCCAGCACATGCTCCGGATCGAACATCTCACAAAGCAGTATCTCGTCGTCCTCAACGACGCCCGGCGACAAGCCCGGGGCGGCGCTGAATCGTTTGTCCGGATGCGTGAGAGCCGGCAAGTCGAAGGACTATACGGTAAGTAGATTGGTGATTTCGGGCGGCAGTCCTTGATCGGAGACAAACGCATCTACCAGAAACTCCCGGCCCGCGCCGTCACGTGCAAAGCACGAACACGACCCTTCGTCATGGAACCCCAAATCAATGCCATGTACGTGGCACTTCCTATACATAACACCAGAGCTATGAGCCCGAACACTTGGCCAATCAGATTGTTGCGCGCTCCCAAGGTGAGAGCCTTCGACTCCCATGCGATCCGATGGTCCTGCTCTTTTTCGGTGATCCTGAGAATCCGCTCTGCGGCCCCAGGCAACACCTCATTATAGTGGCTGAACATCGAAGGGGGTGGAAGAGGTCCTGTGAACGATGCTGCCTCAACCGCTGAAATACGGACATTTTCGGGAAGCTTGTCGAGAACTTCCTTCGGAGGAAGGGCCGGGGTTCGGCTCTTGTTCCTATTGGAAGCAGGTATTGCGGGCCTCCGCTTCCGCTTACGACTCCTCGCCGACATCGTAACTCATCATTTCCATCGCCGAGTACATGTCACGAGCTATCCGGACCAAGTCGCTGTGCCTGGCGTTGCGCGGATACCGCGGCGGATCGAATCGCTCTTGCGGCCAAAGGAGCAGCCAAGATCCGAGCCCGGAAAAGAATCCGTCCAGGAATCCGTCGTCGGCTGTGCGATAGTGGGCTCTTGGCCTACGTTCAAGGCGCACCGATGATGATCGGCCCTTAATCTGCTGAGTGATTATAAAACCCCCAAGGTTCAGGATTACTCCCCGCGTGCATCTGTCAACACCCTACAAATGTTTACCATGGGATGATATGCCACGTTTTGCGGTCTGCTCTTCATGGGCATCTCGGGTACCAGTACGGCCTTCGGCCTGCCGGCGATTCTATCCGTCTGAGTCAGGTGCTTACCCGCCAAACGTATGTGTGGGACTATCGGAGGTCAAGCGGGGCTCCTGACCCGACACCCGACTCCATGACGTCCTGGAAGCGGACGAAGCCTTGGGCCTTGTAGAAGCGGCGTGCCTCGTCGTTGTCGCTGTATACGCTTAGCTCCACGCGCTGAACTCCTCGCCCGGCGGCCTCGGCTCGGATCCGGTCCATCAGCAGCGTCCCGATTCCCTGCCTGCGGTGGGGCTTCGACACTGCCATCTGGTCCACCACAAGCGACCGGCTCGCGTAGCGGAACGGGTTCTCCTGGCGAACCCGCTCGCACACCAACGCGTAACCGACGCAGACGCCCTCGACACGCGCCACCAACATCTGCGCGCCGGCGCGCGACAGGAAGAAGCGCTGGCCCTCCAGCTCAGCCGTTCGGTCGAACGGCTTGAACCATTGCGGGCGCCGCTGGCGGTGCTCCTCGTGCACGTGCCGGAGCAGCTCGACGACCTCATCGGCATCATCGGAGGGCTCGATGATCACGCTCATCGCGATGCCAGTGGTCGATGCGAGGGGCCGAAGATCACCCCTCCGCGCCGGTCATTTCTTCGGGGCGGACCCATTGGTCGTACTGGTCGGCGGTCAGGTGGCCGCTGGCGACGGCGGCCTCGCGCAGGGTGATGCCTTCGCGGTGGGCGGTCTTGGCGATGGTGGCCGCGTTGTCGTAGCCGATGTGCGGGTTGAGGGCGGTCACCAGCATGAGCGAGCGCTGCACCAGCTCGTCGATCCGCTCGGCGTCGGCCTCAAGGCCGGTGACGCAGTGCTCGGTGAAGCTGTTCATGCCGTCGGCGAGCAGGCGGATGGACTGCAGCAGGCTGTCGATCAGCACCGGCTTGAAGACGTTGAGCTCGAAGTTGCCGGAGGCGCCGGCCACGGTGATGGCGGTGTCGTTGCCGAACACGCGGGCGCACACCATGGTCAGCGCCTCGCATTGGGTGGGGTTGACCTTGCCCGGCATGATCGAGCTGCCGGGCTCGTTCTCCGGAAGCCGCAGCTCGCCGAGCCCGGAGCGTGGGCCCGAGCCAAGCCAGCGGATGTCGTTGGCGATCTTCATCAGCGCCGCCGCCAGCGTCTTCAGGGCGCCGGACGCCTCCAGGATCGCGTCGTGGGCGGCCAGCGCCTCGAACTTGTTGGGCGCGCTGACGAACGGCTGGCCGGTGAGGCGGGCGACCCAGGCCGCGACGCGCTCGGCGAAGCCGGGCGGCGCGTTCAGCCCGGTGCCGACCGCGGTACCGCCCAGCGCCAGCTCGTGCAGGTCCGGCATCGCGCGCTCGACCCGCTCCCGGCCGCGTCTGACCTGCTCGACGTAGCCCGAGAACTCCTGGCCCAGGGTCAGCGGCACGGCGTCCATCAGGTGCGTGCGGCCGATCTTGACGATCTGCGCGAACGCGTCGCGCTTGGCCTCCAGCTCCTCCTGCAGCGCGGCCGCGGCCGGCAGCAGGCGTTCGCGCAGCGCCGTGACGGCGGCGATGTGCATGGCGGTCGGGAAGGTGTCGTTGGAGGACTGTGAGCGGTTGACGTCGTCGTTGGGGTGGATGGGCGTCTTGCTGCCGAGCACGCCGCCGGCCAGCTCGATGGCGCGGTTGGAGACCACCTCGTTGACGTTCATGTTCGACTGCGTTCCGGAGCCGGTCTGCCAGACGACCAGCGGGAAGTGGTCGTCCAGGTCGCCCGCGATGATCTGGTCGCAGGCGGCCACGATCAGGTCGCGCTTGCCGTCCTCCAGCACGCCGAGCTCCGCATTGGCCAGAGCCGCCGCCTTCTTGAGGATCCCGAAGGCGCGCACCACCTCCAGCGGCATGCGCTCGCCGCCGATGCGGAAGTTGTTGCGCGAACGCTCGGTCTGCGCCCCCCAGTAGCGGTCGGCCGGAACCGGCACCGGGCCGAGCGAGTCGGTCTCCTCCCGGTAGCCCGCGACTGCGTCCGCCACCTCAGGCGAGCTCCGGGAACAGCGTGCGCACCACGTCCACCAGTTCGCGCACGTGGCCGGCGGAGACCGCGAACGCCGCGCGCTCACCGTCGTCGAGATTGACCTCGATGATCCGTTCGACGCCGCCGGCGCCGAGCACGCACGGCACGCCGACGAAGATGCCGTCGACCCCGTACTCGCCCTGGCAGAGCGCCGCGCACGGCAGGATGCGCTTCTTGTCGCGGACGATCGCCTCGACCATCTGCAGGATGGCCGCCGCCGCCGCGTAGTAGGAGCTGGTTCCCATCAGCTCGACGATCTCGCCCCCGCCGGTCTTGGTGCGCTCCACCAGCTCGTCCAGCCGCTCGGCGCTCATCAGCTCGGTCACCGGGATGCCGCCGACGTTGGTGAAGCGCGGCAGCGGCACCATGTCGTCGCCGTGGCCGCCGAGCAGCAGCGCATTGATGTCCTCCACGCTGTAGCCGGTCTCCTCGGCGATGAAGGTCTTGAAACGCGCCACGTCGAGGCAGCCGGCCTGGCCGACGATGCGCTCCGGCGGAAAGCCGCTCGCCTTCCAGGCGGCGTAGACCATGGCGTCGAGCGGGTTCGTCATGACGATCAGGATGCAGTCGGGCACGCGCTCGCGGACCTCTCCGGCGACGCTGGCGACGATGCCGGCGTTGATCTTGATCAGGTCGTCGCGGCTCATGCCGGGCCGGCGCGGGGAGCCGGCGGTCAGCACGACGATGTCGGAGCCGGCCAGCTCCGCGTAGTCGTCGGTGCCGGTCACGCGGCAGTCCAGCCGCTCGATGGGCGTGGCCTCGTACAGGTCGAGCGCCTTGCCGCGGGTCTGGTCGGCGACCTTCGGGATGTCGATGAGCACGACGTCGCCCAGCTCCTGGGCGACCAGCCAATGGGCACAGGTGGCGCCGACGTTGCCGGCGCCGATCACGGCGATCTTCGGACGTTTGAGCATGGCCCACTCATACCACGCGCGCCCGCCGTTGTCCGCCGTACTCGATGAAACCGCGCGTCTCGTGATTAGGTGTGCCCCGGAGCGACGAAGTGGACCTTACGAGCGCACGGATCGAACTGGACGACGGCAGCGGGCCGCAGTGCCGGCAGGCGCGTGTGGTGCTGGCCGAGGAGGTGAGCCGCCGCGCCCAGCAGGTGTGGCCGGCGGGCGGCGGGCATGGCCCGGTGATCGCCCTGCGCGATGCCGCGACCGCTGAGCGGGCGGGCAGGCGCTGGTCGGCGCAGGAGGCGCAATCGTTTCGGAACGCCGAGTTCACAGCTCGCCCGGAAGGTTTCTCCATCCACCGCGATGGCGACTCGTTGACCGTCACCGGCAACGACGCCCGTGGCGTGCTGTACGGCGTGGGCTGGCTGCTGCGCCGCCTGGAGGTGCGCCGCTCCTCGGTGCTGCTGCCCGACCCGCTGCTGGACGGCGGGCCGGTGCGGTCGGCGCCGCACTACCCGTTGCGCGGCCATCAGATCGGCTATCGGCCGAAGACCAACTCCTACTGCGGCTGGACCGTCGCCGAGTGGGAGCAGTACATCCGCGAGCTGGCGATCTTCGGCGCGAACGCCGTGGAGGTGATCCCGCCGGTCTCCGACGACGAGGCCGACTCCGACCACTTCCCGCTGCCGCAGATCGACATGATGCGGGAGGTGTCGGCGATCGCCGACCGCTACGACGTGGACCTGTGGATCTGGTTTCCCGCCCTGGAGTCCGACTACGGCGACGAGGCGACGGTACAGCGCGCCCTCGCCGAGTGGCGGGAGGTGTTCGCCGCCCTGCCCAGGATCGACGCCGTGTTCATTCCCGGCGGCGATCCGGGGTCGACGCCCGCGCGCCTGCTGCTGGCTCTGGCGGAACGGCAGAAGGCGTCGCTCCGTGACCGGCACCCGCGGGCGCAGGTGTGGATCGCCCCGCAGGGATTCCACGGCGCCGACGAGGAGCACTTCCACGCGGCGCTGGAAGACGGGCTCGACTGGCTGGATGGGGTGATCTTCGGCCCCTGGATCCACATGACCGCGGAGGCGTTCCGCGCCCGCGTGCCGGCGCGCTATCCGATTCGCCTCTACCCGGACATCACCCACTGCCTGTCGTGCCAGTACCCGGTGCCGGACTGGGATCCGGCGCTGGCGGCCTGCCAGGGGCGCGAGCCGATCAATCCGCGCCCCACCGGCCAGGCGCGCATCCTCGCCCTCACGGCCCCGCACTCGATCGGCGCCCTGACCTACTGCGAGGGCAACAACGACGACCTCAACAAGATGCTGTGGAGCGCCCTGCTGTGGGATCCCAAGGCCGATCCGCACTCGGTACTGCGCCAGTATGGCCGCCTGTTCGCGCATCCCGACCTGGCCGACGGGGTGGCTTCTGCGATCCAGGGCCTGGAGGCCAACTGGCGTGGTCCGCTGCTGGCCAACGGCGGCGTGACGACGACGCTGTTGCGCGCGCAGGCTCTGGAACGAGCCGCGCCGCCGCGGGTGCTGAAGAGCTGGCGATTGCTGCAGCTCCTCTACCGCGCCTACTCCGACGCCTACATCCGGGAACGGCTGTTGGCCGAGACCGCGGCGCAGAGCCGCGCGCACGGCGAGTTGCGGCGTGCCGCCGATCTCGGCGCGCGGGCGGCATGCCGGCGCGCGCTGGCGATCCTGGACGACGCGGCGGCAGCGGCGTGCCAGGGCGAGTTGCGCGCCCGCGTCCACGCCCTTGCCGAGGCGCTGTTTCAGAGCATCCACGTGCAGCTCTCGGTGCCGCGCTACGGCGCGCAGGCGGTGCGCCGGGGGGCCAGCCTGGACGGCCTGGAGTATCCGCTCAACGACCGCGTGTGGCTGCACGAACGCTGCGCCGAGATCGATACCCTGGACACCGAGCCTGCGCGCCTCGCCGCCATCGAGATGGTTCTGCAGCGCACCGATCCCGGCCCCGGCGGCCGCTACGACAACCTCGGCGACCCGGCCGAGCAGGCTCACCTGGTCCCGGGCGCCGGGTTCTGCGAGGACCCTTCGTTCCTGGACTCCGCGCTGCGCGGCTTCGCCATCCCCTACCCCGCGGAAGCGATCCCCTATGCCTGGCTCAGCCAGGCGGAGTCGATCGGCCACGGTCCCCTGAGTCTGCGCTACGACGGACTCGACGCCCGGGCGGCCTACCGCGTCGTGGTGGTGTACGGCGGCGAGCGTCGCGCCGATTCCGGCCAGCCGCGTGTGCGGATGGAGGCGGAGGGTGCGGACGGGACCGTGCACGAGGTGCACGGCTGGCTGGCCAAGCCCGATCCCCGCGGACCGCTGACCTTCGAGGTTCCCGCCGGCGCAACGGTGGGCGGCTCGGTCGCGTTTCGGATCTACCACGAAACCCGCGGCGGGGCGGGCCGGGGCGCCCAGGTCAGCGAGATCTGGCTGCAGCGCACGGACCGCGAGCGCCTCGAGATGCCGCCCCCGGAGCGGCGCCGATAAGCAGGCTGGCCGCAGAGTATCGCGTGAGGTTGCCGCCCTGCCCGGCACGCTCTAGAGTCCTGCTGCATGCGGGAGGGCCTGGAGCGAGCGTACGGCGAGCTGGTCTCTGCGAGCGGTGACGATCCCGGCCGAGACGGCCTGCGGATCACCCCGGCGCGCGCCGCGGAGGCGTTCGCGTTCCTGACGTCAGGCTACCGATTCGATCCGGCCGCGGAGTTGGCGGACGCGGTGTTTCCCTCCGAATCGGACGAGATGGTCGCCGTGAAGGATATCGAGCTGTACTCGCTGTGCGAGCACCACCTGCTGCCGTTCTTCGGCCATGCCCACGTCGCCTACGTTCCTGACGCGACGATCGTCGGCTTCTCCAAGATCGCGCGCATCGTCGATGGTTTCGCGCATCGGCTGCAGGTCCAGGAGCGTCTCACCGCACAGATTGCCGGCGTCCTCATGGAAGCCCTGAACGCACGCGGCGTGGGCGTGGTGATCGAAGCCCGTCATCTGTGCGTCGCGATGCGCGGCGTGCGCAAGCAGAACCCGGTGATGCGCACCTCGTGCATGCTCGGCACGTTCCGCACCGACGGCGCCACTCGGGCGGAGTTCTTCGACCTGATCCGGTGACCGGCGACCGGGTCGAGATCGACGACCTGCGGGTGAGCTGCATCATCGGCGTCCACCCGTGGGAACGCCGGTCACCCCAGGAGGTGCGGATCACGCTGTCCATGGCGGCCGATCTTGCGCCGGCGGCGTCCAGCGGCCGGCTCGCCGACACCATCGACTATGCCGACCTGGCCGCCGCGGCCGAGGCCGAAGCGCAGCGCGGCCGCTACCGGCTGCTGGAAACGCTGGCCGAGGCGCTGGCCGGCCTGTGCCTGCAGCGCGCCGGCGTGCGGGAGGCTCGGGTGCGGGTGCGCAAACCGGCGGCGATTCGCGCCGCCCGGTCAGCGGTGGTCGAGGTGGTGCGCCAGCGTCCGCGGCCGGAACCGCGGCTGCTGGGCGTGCTCAATCTTTCGCCCGAATCACGCGTCACTCCGTCGGTCGCCGCGGACGAGGCGAGCATCGGCGAGCGGGCCCGCCACCTGCGTGAGGCGGGATGCGAGGTGATCGAGCTGGGCGCCCGTTCCACCAACCCGGCGCCCGGCTCGGGCAACCTCAGCGACGCGGAGGAGATCGACCGCCTGCGGCCGGCGTTGCGGTCGCTCGCCGCGGACGGCTATCGCGTCGGGGTCGAGACCTGGAGCGCCGGCACCGCGCTGTGGGCGCTCGACGCGGGGGCGGAGATGCTCGACTACACCAGCGAAGACCTCCCCGACGAGGTGTGCCGCCGCGCCGGCGAGCGCGGCGCGGCGCTGGTGCTGGTGAACCTGCCCTACGGTGACCCGGAACGGATGCGCCGGCAGAGCCCGATCGAGCGCGACGCCGGCCGGACGGTCGCCAGCCTGTCGGCGCGCGCCGATGCCGCGCGGGCGGCCGGCGCCGGCGACGTGTACGTGGACCCCAACACCGGCATCGTCCACCCCGAGCTGGACGACTACCGCAAGATCGAGCTGCAGATGCAGGCGATCGAGGCGGCCCGCAGGCTGGAGGAGACAGGCTACCCGGTGCTGATCAACTGCCCCCGTAAGGAGAGCCTGACCAGCCGCATCATCCTCTCCCACCTGCTGCTTGCGATCCGGCCTTCCTGGATCCGGACCCACGACCCGCAGATCATCGCCACCCTGCGCGGCCCGCGCGCGCCCGGCGACCGGGAGTGAAGTGCCGATGGGCGCGAGGACGGTCTTCATCGCCTGCGGATCGAACATCGATCCGCGTCCCAACCTGGCCGCGGCCCTGGCGCGGCTGGAGGCGGTCGCCGAACGCCTCCGCACCTCGCCCACCTATCTCACCCGTCCGTGGGGGATGGCCGAACAGGCGCCCTACCTGAACCTGGTGATCGGCGTCCGCACCGAGGCCGCTCCGCACGTGCTGCTCGGACGCCTGCAGGCGATCGAGCGCGCGCTCGGCCGCACCCGCACGGTCCGCTACGGGCCGCGCACGGTCGATCTGGACATCCTGCTGTACGGCGACCTCGTCATCGGCGACGGGCGTCTCACCATCCCGCACCCCGGTCTCACCGAACGGGATTTCATGCTGGTGCCGCTGTTGGACATCGCGCCGGACCTGATCCATCCCGCCGACGGCGAGCCGCTCTCCGCCCGCCGGCACCGGCTCCCCTACCGGCAGATCCTCTGCCGAGTGCTGCCGTGACGGCCAACGCCTCACCGCCCTCCGCCGACCGGCCCTTCGCCGGCCAGGTGGCGCTGGTCACCGGCGCCGCGCGCCGCACCGGCGCCGCCATCGCCGAGCACCTGGCCGCCCGCGGCGCGGCCGTCGCCGTGCACTACCACACCAGCGCCGCCGCGGCACGCGAGCTCGTCGACCGGCTGGGCGGTGACGCGGCCGGCTGCCATGCCGAGGCCGCCGACCTCACCGACCCCGCCAGCGTGTCGGCGATGGTCGACCGCATCACCGGACGCGGCGACCGCATCGACCTGCTGGTGAACAACGTCGGCACCTTCCAGGTCAAGCCGGTCGAGCAGGTGGACCCGGCGGAATGGGACCGCGCCATCCGCACCACGGTCACGGCCGCGTTCCTGGTGTGCCGCGCGGTGCTCCCGCACATGCGCCGCCACGGCTTCGGACGCATCGTCAACATCGCCGACTCCGCCGCCGACAAGCTGTCGCCGCAGCCCACGCTGGCGCCGTACATGGTAGGCAAGACCGGCATCCTGATCCTGACCAGGAGTCTGGCCGCCGCGACCGCCGACTGCGACATCACCGTCAACGCCGTGTCGCCGGGCATCATGGAGAACTCGGTGACCAAGCCTCCCGGCGGGCCGGCCGCGGTCCCGAAGGGCCGCTACGGAACCTGCGACGACCTCAACCGCGCGATCGACTTCTTCCTGCGCCGCGAGACCTCCTACATCACCGGCGACAATCTCAAGGTTTCAGGCGGCTGGCACCTGTGAGGCACTATCCCTTCGAGACGCGCCGTGACAGGGGTGGTTGACGGCATGCCTTCCATGCGCGAATATCGGCTTGTCGGCCATGTGTGAGGCCGGCTCGCCTCAAGAGGGGGAGGCCACAGAACAGTGCGGTGTGCTGCCGCGCGGCGTGGAGCCGTTGCGGTCAGGACACCAGGAAGGAGCACTCAGATGGCCGTCGACTCTCTCGGATCGATCGATCCGGTTTCCATTCTCAAGGACATCGACCGGACGGCAGCCGCCTCTCGCACCGACGACACCGAGCCGGGCGGTCTGTCAACGGAAGCCCGCGTGGTCGCGGAGATCGAGGAAGCCATGGATATCGTCAACGGCAGCCCCACGGTCCGCGCGGAACTGGTCGCCGACGTCAAGGCCAGGCTGCGGGACCCCGACTACCTCAGCTCCACCGTCATCGACCGTATCGCCGAACGCCTCCAGGACCGGTTCGGGACCTGACCCCGGCACCGGCCGGGAGCGGTCCGGCATCCTTCCGTCCGCATCCCGGCGTAGCGCCTGCACCATGAGGCGCGCGGCCTCGCCGCTGCCCCTTCTCCGGACCTATACTGCGTTCCCTTGCTGATCAGCGAGTTCGATGCATTCGTCCGTGACGCACTCATCGCGCCGATGGCGCCGGTCGACGCGGCCGACACGGCGCCGAACGGCCTGCAGGTAGGCGCCGCAGACGCCCCTGTCGCACGCGTTGCGTTCGCGGTCGACTGCGGGCTGGAGGTGCTGCGGCGCGCCGTCGACCAGGAGGCACAACTGCTGTTCGTCCATCACGGCCTGTTCTGGGGCCGCCAGGTGACCGTCACCGGCGGGCTCTTCGAGCGCATCCGCGTGCTGGTGCAGCGCGATCTGGCCCTCTACGCCGTGCACCTGCCGCTGGACGCCCACCCCCGGCTCGGCAACAACGCCGGCATGGCCGCCGCGCTCGGGCTCACCGACTGCCGGCCCTTCGGCGACTACCACGGGGTCGACATCGGCGTGGCCGGCCGCGTACCGGAAGCGCGCTACCCCGACGGCGCCACGCTGGACGAGCTGCTCGCCGACCCGTTCGGCGGGCGCGAGCGGTGCTCGGCGGTGCTGCCGTTCGGCGCGGAGCGCATCCGTACCGTAGGGCTGGTGTCGGGCGGCGGCCCGCGCATCGTCAGCCAGGCGATCGCCGCGGGACTCGACCTGTACATCACCGGCGATGCCTCGCACGAGGTCTATCACGAGGCGCTCGAAGCCGGCATCAACGTCGTGTTCGCCGGCCACTACGCGACCGAGACCTGGGGCGTGCGCAACATGATGGCGCACACCGCCGCTCACACCGAGCTGGCGACCACGTTCATCGACCTGCCGACCGGCCTGTGAGCCCGCTCCGCGCCCGCGAGCGCTATCTGCCGCTACTGCTCACGCTGGCGGTGGTGGCCGCCGACCAGATCGCGAAAGCGTTCGTGGTGGCAACGCTGCCGCTGGAGCGGCCCGTTCCCGTGATCGGCGACTTCCTGCGGTTCACGTACGTGCACAACACCGCGATAGCCTTCAGCATCGGGCGCGGCATCCCGGCGGACCTGCGCCGCGTGCTGCTGCTCATCCTGCCGCTGGCGGCGATCGGCCTGATCGCGGCGTACTACCTCACCAGCGACCAGCTCACGCGCGGGCAGCGATGGCTGCTGGCGGCGATCATGGGCGGCGGCATCGGCAATTACGTGGACCGGGTCGCTCGGCCGGACGGGGTGGTCGACTTCGTGGACGTCAAGTTCTACGGCATCCTGGGCTTCAGCCGGTTTCCCACCTTCAACGTGGCCGATTCGTCGGTAGTAGTCGCCGGCATCCTGCTGCTGGCAAGCTCGTGGTTGGTGTCGCGGCCGAGGCATGATGCCATGGACCCGGAGAACGGCGTCCGAGAGCAGTGCGTGCCCGAAAACGACCCTGAAAACGACGAGGAGGACAGATGAACAAGGCGATGAACACGGCCGTCTTCATGGTGGCCGCCACCGCGTTCTCGCTGGCCATGATGGTGGTGGTGATCCTGATCTCCATCGTGCTGGTCGGCTGGCTGACGCAGATGGGGCTCGCGCAAGGGGTGGCGTCGGTGCTGCTGGTGGTGTTCACCCTCGCCGGGCTGGCCGGATCCTTCTTTGCGTACGGGCGGGTGATAAAGCTGGTCGACCGCAAGATCGACCTGTCTTCGAAGATCTACCCGTTGTTCCAGCGCAGGCGGCGGTAGCGGGAGGCGCTAACCTCCGCGAGCCTGGGCCAGCGCCGCGCGCGCCGCGCTGTCGGTGAAGCGCAGGTCGCTGGCGATGTCGATGAACTGGAATCCTTCGCCCAGTCGGCGCGGCACGTCCGCGGGGTTCGGCACGGGCATCCCGCACGGAACGCCGGCGCGCGCGCACCCTTCGCGGAAGCGCTGCAGCGCATCTTCGTGCCGCGGGTCTCCCGCGGTCACCCCCATCGACAGCGCCAGGTCCCCCGGACCCAGGAAGCCGATGTCGACCCCGTCGACACCGGCGATCGCCTCGGCGTTGTCGATCCCTTCCAGGTCCTCGATCTGCGGGATGCACAGCAGCCAGTCGTTGGCTGTCTGCCGGTAGTCGTCGGCCAGCGTCACGCAGCGGCCCGTCCCCTGCGAGCGCGTGCCGGCCGGCGGATAACGCATGGCGGACACGACCGCGGCGGCCTGCTCCGGCGTCGACACGTGCGGGATCACCAAGCCGCAGGCACCCGCGTCCAGCACGCGGCCGATGGTGACCGGGTCGTGGTCCCAGATGCGCGCCAGGGGCACGGCGCCGCGCGCCTCGGTCGCGCGGAAGGTGTGGGCGATGAGGCCCAGGTCGAACGCGGTATGCTCGGCGTCGACCACCAGCCACGAGTAGCCGGCGGCCGCCATGACCTCCGCCGCCAGCGGAGAGCCCAGGTTGAGCCACGAACCCAGCGACGGCTCACCCGCCGCCAGTGCCTGCTTGATGGAGTCTGTCATCCCTTGTCCTCAAAGAGCGCGGCCTGCCTGCGACGGGTCAGCCGCGATCGATCCGATGGAGGCGACGGGAATCGAACCCACGACCTCGTGAATGCCATTCACGCGCTCTAGCCAACTGAGCTACGCCCCCGGAGATTCGACGCGCGTCAGACGATCGCGCGCTTTCCGTATGGTACGCGCGCGGCGCTCGCCAAGGCAAGCCGAGCGCCCGCGCGGAAGCCGACGGTACGGCCGCTACTTGGGCTGCGGGACGATGCGGATGTACGGCAGCGGAGACTCCCACCCGTCCGGATAGGTCTCCTTCGCCGCGTCGTCCGAAACGGACGGCAGGATGATCACGTCGTCGCCCTGGTTCCAGTTGGCCGGAGTCGCGACCTACTTGGCCGCGGTGAGCTGGCACGAGTCGAGCAGGCGCAGGATCTCCGCGAAGTTGCGGCCCGTGCTCATCGGGTAGGTAAGGGTCGCCTTGATCTTCTTGTCCGGCCCGATCACGAACACCGAGCGCGCCGTGGCGTTGTCCATGGGAGTGCGGCCTTCGGAGGTCGTCCCGGCGTCCCCCGGCAGCATGTCGTAGGTCTTCACGATGGTCAGGTCCGGATCGCCGATCAGCGGATAGGTCACCGCGTGGCCCTGCGACGCCTCGATGTCCTTCGACCACGCTTCGTGGTCGCTGACGCCGTCCACGCTGATGCCGAGCACCTTGCAGTTGCGCCTGGCGAACTCGTCCTGGAGACCCGCCACGGCGCCCAGCTCGGTCGTGCACACCGGCGTGAAGTCCTTGGGGTGAGAGAAGAGAACCGCCCATCCGTCGCCGATCCACTCGTGGAAGTCGATCGGGCCCTGAGTAGTCTCCGCGGAAAAATCGGGAGCTTCGTCGTTGATCCTGAGCGCCACTGATGTCCTCCTGGCGGCTGGACCCCGTCCGGGGCCGGATAGTCAGCCGTACGGTGCCACGCCGGGCGGCTGCCTTCAAGGTCGCCGCGGGGCGCCGATGCCGTCGTCCCACGGCAGCACCGTGAGACCCGGCCAGCACCGGCGCCATCGAGCCACCTTTCCTTCGTAGATCTCCCGCGTGATCTGCACCCGATTGGCGCGCACCACGAGCCCGAACAGGTCTGCCAGGCCGAACGGTGCGAACACGACCGGGTCTCCGCGCGTCAGCCGCACGCCGACCGCGGTCGCCGTGGTGGGCCACGTGCGGATGGCGGCCTCGGTGGAGCCGTAGGGCTCGATGCCGTACCCGAAGCGTTGCTGGTACCAGAGGTGGACCCTGGCCTGGTTCTTGACGTCCAGACGGACCGGCAGGCCGGTCACGGCCTCCTGCGCCCCGGTCACGACGTCGTCCTCGGCTTCCTCGCCGAGGTCGCCGGCATCGAAATAGACCAGGTCGTGGTCGTCGACGTCCTCACCCGGCGGCTTGCCGTGGGCGGCGTTCCACACGGTCTGGGTCACGCAGCCTGCCCCCAGGTACCAGCCGGGCAGATCCAGCTCGGCCACCCGCTCCAGGCACTCCCAGAGCACGGCGTTGCCGCGGAGCAGGGCGAGCAGGCGGTGGCAATGGCCGTCGGCCGGGGACGGGCTCATGCGGCCGCGGCCTGCTGCACGCCGTTCTCAAGCAGCAGCAGGCCGTCTGCCCGAGCCGGCATGCTGCGCGTCCAGCGCGGGTGGTTGACAGGATCCAGGAACGCCTCCGGGTGCGGCATCAGCCCGAACACCCGGCCGCTCGCGTCGCACAGGCCGGCCGCCGCCGCGGTCGAGCCGTTGGGGTTCTCCGGATAGGCCGGCGTCCCGCCCGTGCTGCTCCGGTAACGCACGCACACGTGGCCCGCGTCCTCCAGCCGGGACTGCGCCGACGCACCGGCGAACACCAGCCTGCCCTCGCCATGGCGCACCGGCAACTCCAGGTCGCTCAGTCCCCGCGTCCATACGCATGGCGAACGGTCGTCGAACCCGACGCGCACCCAGCGATCCTCGAACCGGCCCGACTCATTGTGTATCAGCGACGCCTCGCACTGCCAGCGCCGGGCGGCCGCCGGCAGCAGCCCGGCGCGGACCAGGATCTGGAATCCGTTGCAGATGCCCACGACCAGCCGGCCCGAGTCCAGAAACCGGTCGATCTCCGACCGCAGCCGGAGGCGCAGCAGCGCCGCCATCGCCGTCGCGGAACCCAGGTGGTCGCCATAGGTGAACCCGCCGGGCAGCGCCAGGATCCCGAACGATGCCAGCGGCTCGCGGCCGAGCGTCAGCTCGGTGACGTGCACGCGTTCGGCGCGGGCACCGACCGCCTCGAAGGCCGCGGCCAGCTCCTCGTCCGCGTTGATGCCGAAGCCGCCGAGCACGCACACGCGCACGCGGTTCAACTGCCGCCTCCGGCCGGACCGGTGCTCCACGCCGCTGCCAGCCGCTCCACTTCGACGCGGAGGATCCGGCGGCCGTGCCGGGACACGTGCAGCCGCCGGTCGCCCGACACCTCGCCGATCTCCGCACCGTCCAGGCCGTCGATCAGGGCCAGGAAGCGCTCCCGACGCTGACGCGGCACCGACACCAGCAGCCGCGACGGGCTCTCCCCGAACAGAAGGCCGGTCGTGGAGGTCCGCGGGGGCGCGGCCAGGCGCTCCAAGCGGACGCGGGCGCCCACCCGGCCCCCGATCGCGGACTCGGCCAGGGCGACCGCCAGCCCGCCATCGGAGAGGTCGTGGCAGGAGGCGATGCACCCCTCGCGGGCCGCCGCGTGCAGGGCGCGATAGGCGTCTCGCGCGGTTTCCGGCAGCACGTGCGGTCCGTGCCGGCCGCCGCCGTACATCCGGTCGTAGGCGCCGGCCCGGAGCTCGTCGCGGGTCGCCCCTACCACGAACAGCAGGTCCCCGGCCCGCTTGAAGTCGGTGGTCAGCGCCCTGCGCACGTCCGGGATGATGCCGATCAGCGACACCAGCAGCGTCGGCAGCACCGAGATCTTGCGGCCGCCCGCGAACGCGTCGTTCTTCATCGAGTCCTTGCCGGAGATCAGCGGCAGCCGGTAGGCAAGACAGGCGCGGCGCAAGCCCCTGGCGGCGCGAACGAGCTGCCCGAGCTTGAACCGGCCGTCGGGCGTCTCGCCCGACTCGACCGGGTCGGGCCAGCAGAAATTGTCCAGCGCCGCCATCAGGTCCGGATCGCCGCCGCACGCCACATGCGCGCGTACCGCCTCGTCCACCGCGCACATCGCCATCGCGTACGGGTCGACCTGCGACAGCCACGGGCAGATGCCGTGCGTCACGGTCACCCCACGGTAGCTGTCGTAGCGCGGGCGGACCACCGCTCCGTCGGTGGGCCCGTCGGCCGAGACTCCGCAGAACGGCTTGACCACCGATCCGGCCCGCACCTCGTGATCGTATTGCCGGACCAGGCTCTCCTTGGAGGTGACGTTGGGCTCCGCCAACAGCGCCAGCAGGGCTTCCTCCGGGGCCGGCGCATGACGCAGCCGATCGGCCGTCACGCGAACGGCGGGCGGCGGCTCCCACGCCGAGCGCAGGCGCATGCGCGGCACTCCATCGTGGAGAAACTCCAGGTCGAGCGATGCGACCAGCTCGCCGCCGGCACGGACCGTAACCAGGCCGTCATCGGTGAAACGGCCCACCACGGAGAGCTCCACACCCCGGTCGGCCGCCAGACGGCGCAGCGCCTCCAGCCTGCCCGGCGGCACCGCCAGGCTCATGCGCTCCTGCGACTCGGACAGCAGGATCTCCCATGGTGCGAGACCCGGATACTTCAGGGGCGCCGCGTCCAGGTCGATGCTCACGCCGCCCGATTCGCGGGCCATCTCCCCGAGCGACGACGACAGGCCGCCGGCGCCGTTGTCGGTAATGCCGTGGAACAGGCCGGCGTCGCGCGCCTCCAGCAGCAGATCGAGCACCCGCCGCTGCACGATCGGATCGCCGATCTGAACGGCGGAACTGGGCGAGCCGTCGTCGAGGGCCAGCGAGGAGAAGGTCGCGCCGTGGATGCCGTCCTTGCCGATGCGTCCGCCGACCATGACCGCCAGGTCGCCGGGCCGCACGCGTCCCTGCCACGCAGGCTCGCCGGCCACCTCGGCCGGCAGCACGCCGCCGGTTCCGCAGAACACCAGGGGCTTGCCGATGAAGCTCGGGTCGAACAGGAAGGCGCCGGCCACCACCGGAATCCCCGACTGATTGCCGCCGTCGACGATGCCGCGATGGACGCCGGCCAGCATCCGCCGCGGATGCATGAGCTCGGCGGGCACCTCCCGCTCCGGAGTGTCCGGCGGCGCGAAACAGAGGACGTCGGTGTTGAAGATCGGCTTGGCGCCGCGGCCGGTGCCGATAATGTCGCGGTTCACCCCGACGATGCCGGTGATCGCCCCGCCGTAGGGATCCAGCGCGGACGGCGCGTTGTGAGTCTCCGCCTTGAAGCACAGCAGCGTCCGGTCATCGAACCGGATCACCCCGGAATCGTCGCTGAATACCGACTTCAGGAACCCCGAACCGTCGTCCAGCTCCGCGGTCGTGCGACGGATATAGGTGTCGAACAGCGACACGATACGCTCGGTCCGGCCGTCCTCGCAGTGATCGATGACGGCGTTGAAGATCTTGTGCTTGCAGTGCTCGGACCAGGTCTGTGCCAGCATCTCGAGCTCCACGTCGGTGAGGGGCTCGCCGATCCCGCCTTCGCGCCGGCGCGACCGAAGCTCGGGATCGGCCGCGTAGGAGCGGATGGCGGCAAGCTCCGCCGCCGAAAGCGCCAGCAGCCGACGGTCCGAGAGCACCGCCAGCGCGCCGTCGTCCATCGCCGCCACGTCGATCCGTTCGACGGCGGGAGCCTGTTCGGCGGCCACCGGCGGGTAGCGCGCCGGCGGCCGCTCACCCCGTTCCCACGCGCGCGCGGCGATCGACGTAACCTGCTGCACCAGCGGGTTGTGCAGCGCTTCGGCCAGCCGCCCGGCCGGCGGTTCCGCGCCCTCCCCGAACCGGAACCGGTACTGGCGGGCCGTCTGCAGCGTCGCCGCGCGAGGAAGGTCATCGGCGACCAGCCCCACCACTTCGCGCAGCGTCCCGCTGGCGGGGTCGTGCACGCCCGGCCGGCAGGTCACCTCGATCACCAGGTCGGCGCCTTCCAGGGGGGCCTCGTCGATGGCGATGCCGGCCACGCCATCCGCCAGAAGGGCCACCAGCGCCGCGGGCTCCACCGGCACTCCCTCGACGATGTGGATATCGACGATCCGGATCGCAGCGATGCCGCCGATGCCCTCGGCGGCCAGCGTCGCGGCCAGCGCCGTTGCCCTGCCATCGGTAATGCCGGGCCGGTAGGCGACCGCTATGCGCACGGGGCAGCTTAACACGGCCGCGTCCAGCCGCGTCGGCCGCGTCCGCCGCGTCCGCCGTCGTTGTCGCGCCGCCGATTCGCGTGTAACGTGGGTCGAGGTGCAGGGCTGCGTCTCTTCCGTTGCGGTCGTTCCGGATCTATCCAGTCGCGATAAATGGGCTGCAATCCACGAAGTGATCAGCCGCTGGCCGGCGTTGAGCGACGCCAATCGCGATGCAATCGAGCACGCGGTGGTCGCACGCGAGCGCATCCATTCGACGGCGGTCGGACGCGGCATAGCGCTCTCGCACGGCGAGCTGCGGGGATTGTCGTCGCTGCTGGTCGCGGTCGGCGTCTCCCGGATCGGCATCGAGTTCGCGGCCGTCGACCGGCAACCGGTACATCTGCTGTTCGTATTCGCCACGCCGCCCGCACAGCGCACGGAGTACCTGCAGGTGCTGGCGGCGATATGCCGCCTGGGCCGTCAGGGCCGCCTGACCGGCCTCTGGGAGAGCGCGGTCGACGCGGGCACCATCGAGCGAACGCTGAATCAGGCGTTCGACCCGCTGCACTGAGGCCGCGGTGCTCATCGTACCCGCCATCGACCTGCTCGGCGGCCGCTGTGTCCAGTTGCAGCAGGGGGACTTCGAACGCGCACGCCGCTACGGCAGCGACGCCGCGGCGGTCGCCGACGGGTTCGCGCAGCAGGGAGCGCTCTGGATCCACGTGGTCGACCTGGACGCCGCGCGTGGCTGCGGAGGCAATCGCGCGGCGATCGGCAGGATTCGGAAGGCGGTCGACGTGCGCGTGCAGGTCGGCGGCGGGGTACGGAGCGCCGCGGATGCCGAGGCGCTGCTCGACCTCGGAGCGGACGCGGTGGTCGTGGGCACGACGCTGGCCACACGGACGGCAGAGGTCCTGTCGTGGGCCGAGCGGTGGCCCGGCCGGGTGGTCGGCGGCATCGACGCCCGACTGGGGCAGGTGCAGGTGAAGGGATGGGCGGAGTCCGCGGGCACCGAAGGGGCGCTCATCGATGCCGTGCGCGGATCCAGGCTCGCGGGACTGATCTACACGGCGGTCGATCGCGACGGCATGCTGGCAGGCCCGGACCTTGCGGGCGGCACCGCGGCCGCCGACGCGTCCGGGCTGCCGGTGCTGTTCTCCGGGGGCGTGAGCTCGCAGGCCGACCTGACGGCGATCGCCTCGACGGGCGCCGCCGCCGGTGCGATCGTCGGCACCGCGATCTATGAGCGGCGCGTCGATCTGCGGCGCGCGGTCGCCGCGCTGCAGCGCCCGGGGGATACCGCGCGGTGGGCGGCGTGACGGAGGCTCCGGCTGCCGGCCCGCGCCCCCTGGTGGTGATCTCCGGCGGCGCGGTGGTCGACCTGCTGGCGATGAATGAACGCGCCTACGTCAAGACGCGCGAATCGGGATCGCTGTGGGTGACCGATGCCGACGGCACCCGCGAGCTGCCCTACCGCCCTCCGCAGGGCCACACGTCCCGGGTCGCCGAAGTGCGCCGCGGGGACTCATGGTACGCGGCGGCACTTGCAGATGATGCGGTGGAGCCGCAAGAAGCTGGTGCCTCCACGAACCCGGAGCGCGCGCCCGACGCGCTCGACGCACTGGCGGCGACCATCAGGGAACGCAAGGCAGCCGATCCGGCGCGATCCTACACGGCGTATCTGTTCGAGCAGGGTGACGGCAAGATCCGCAAGAAGGTGGGCGAAGAGGCGATCGAGGTGATCACCGCCGGCACGGCCGAGGAGTTGGTCACCGAGTCGGCCGACCTGCTCTACCATCTGCTGGCGTTGCTGGAAGCGCAGGGCGTCCGGCTCGACCAGGTGTACGCGGAGCTCGAGCGCCGCCGGCGCTGACCCGCGCCCGTTACTCCTGGGGGGCGGACTCCCACAGCGAAGCGATGTCCACCGCCTGCGCCCCGGTGTTCAGAAGCTCGATGAGCCGCGCCGCCCCGGCTTCCTTCAGCTCGTCCAGGAACGCGTCGTACTCGCTCAGGGGGCGGTGTCCAAAGATGAACTTCATCGTCTCGCCGGTGACGATGGGGGAGACTGCGGCGCCGATCGATCCTACCTCGAAGCGAACATCCTCCGGCAGGAACGGCCACGGCGCGGTAGACACGGCCGGCCGGTTGTACTCAATCGCCAGGCTCCACCAGTCGTCCGGATCCGCGGCGGGCTGGTCATCGGGTGCGGATGCGGCAGGGGCAAGCATCAGGTCCAACGCCGCGACGGCCTCCGAGGCGCGGGGAGAGCCGCTCCAGACGGCCCAGCGCGCCCGGGCCGGGCTCCACGGACGCGGTTGCATGCGCGGTCTTGCCGGGCCGTTGCGCGGCAGCGGCATGGGCGTCAGCGTGATGCCTGCGCCACCGGCCGAGCCGGCGAAGCCGCGCGAGTAGGCAAGCGCGACGTGCACGGCTTCCGCCGCTATCTCACGGGTGAAGTCGGCATCGGCACCCCCGGTCTTCAAGAGCAGCAGGTCGTCGCGGAGTGCCGTCGCGAACCATCGGACGTACTCCCGGTATTCCCGGTCCAGAGGCCCCAGGCGAAAGCTGCCCTGCTCGGGATGGAAGTAGGCGACGAGCCTGCGGTCATGCCCGCTGCCGAACCACGACGGGGCGCGATAGAGCAGGTCGTCCTGGGCAATCCCGAACGGCCGGCTCGCCGGAAAGGCAGCCTTCAGGCGCCGCAGGGACGAGTCGAGCTGGTCCCAGGTCTCGGCGATCAGGCCCCGCTGCCGGAAGAGGTCGGCGCGGAATGCCAGGGTTGCCACGAACGGCTCCACGCCCGGGAAGTACTCCGGGAATCCGCGCAATTCGCCGGGCGCGGTGAGCGACTGCAGCAGGCCGTCGGCGAACAGCGGATCGGAGCGCGCCAGTGCGACCAGGTTCGGCGTCGCCTGCGGGTGATCGAGCAGGTTCACGAAGAGTCCCCGGAACGCCGTGGCGTCCCGCGAAACCGCCCGCAGGTCGATGATGTCGGGTGCCGTCCCATTCCTGGAGGTCTCGCCCAGGACGAGCAGGCGCAGCATGCCGTTGGTCCCCTCCAGGGTCAGGTGCTCGAAGGTCACGTTCGCTGCGTCCTCGACCCGGCGGAACAGCGCGAGGTCGGACGCGTTCGGTGGACCGGCGACGCCGACGCTGAGGGTCGTCCGCTCCTGGAGCGGCACCGACAGTGCCCGGATCTCCGCCGTATCGGGTTCCGGGTCACTCCCGCATCCGCCGAGCAGGGCGTACGCCGCGAGGCTGAGCACCATTCCCGCGGACCGGAGACGGTTGCGGCTTGCGCGCCGGAGGCACATCACACCGGCTGGCGCATCCGTTCCAGGATGGCGGCCACGATGACGCCGACCGGCTTGCGGGTGGTGTGAATACGGATGCCGAGACTCTGGTAGATCGGCTCGCGCCGCTGATACAGCGCGCGCAGTTGGGCGGGCGGCAGGTCCATCAGCGGCCGGGCGCCCGGCCGGCCGGCCCGCTCCCGAAGCTCCGCGAGCGGCGCAGCCAGGTAGAAGGTCATCCAGTCGCGGAAGAACGCCCGGTTCGCCGGCTGCACGGGCGCTCCGCCGCCGACCGCCAGGACCGTCTGCTCCGCACCGGTCAGCCGATGCAGGGCGGCGCTCTCCGCTGCCCGGAAGCCGGGCTCGCCGGCTGCGGCGAAGATCTCGCGGATCGTCCGCCCCTGCTCCTGTTCGATCGTCCGGTCCAGGTCGACGAACCGCCAGCGCAGCGCCACCGCCAGCGCCATCCCGACCGAGGACTTGCCGGCGCCCATGAAACCGATGAGCGCCACGCGCGTGACTTCATCTGCGACGATCGGCTCCCGCCCCTGTCCGGTGCCGATGGCCACGAATACAGACTACTGCATAGTACTGCCGTGATGCCCGGATCAGGGAGCGATCACCCTCTGGTGTCGGTGATCATCCCCACCCACGACCGCCTCGCCCTGCTGATGGAGGCCATCGGCTCGGTGCGCGCGCAGCGTTACGCTCCGGTCGAGCTGATCGTCGTGGATGACGGGTCCACCGACGGCACTTGGGAGCGGCTGCGCGCGGAGCCCGGCCTGCGCCCGCTCCGCATTGACCACACCGGCCGCCCCGGCGCCGTACGCAACGCCGGCGTGGCGGTCGCGACCGGCGACTACCTGGCGTTCCTCGATTCCGACGACCTGTGGATGCCCGACAAGCTCGCCCTGCAGATGGAGCTGCTGCGCGAGCGTCCCGAGGTCCAGATCGTCCACAGCCGGGAGATCTGGCTGCGCGACCGCCGCCCGGTGTCACAGGCGGGCCAACGCCACCGGCGCTCCGGGTGGCTGTTTGCGGACGCCGTCCGCAAGTGCATCGTCGGGCCATCCACGGTGGTCCTGCACCGTGCCGTGCTGTGCGCGGTCGGCGGCTTCCGCGAAGACCTGGAGATCGCCGAGGACTACGAGCTGTGGCTGCGCGTGACCGCCCGCTTCCCGGTGGCGTACTGTGACCGCCCGCTGGTCACCAAGCGCGCCGGCCACGGCGATCAGCTCTCGGAGCGCCACGGGCAGATCGAGCGCTTTCGCATCGACGCCCTGGCGCCGCTGGTGGCGGCCGATCACTGGCCGGAGCCGGAGCGGTCCATCGCGCGGCGCGAGCTGGCCCGCAAGTGCCTGATCCACGCCGCCGGCGCCCGCAAGCGTGGCCGCGCCGTCGAGGCCGAGCGCTACGAGGCGCTGGCAGCCGACGTATCGCCGCCGGCGCGGAAGGCTTCGATCTCCGCCGCCAACTCCGGATCGCGCGCCGCGTACTCCAGGATCGACCGCAGGTAGCCTGCCGGCGCGCCGATGTCCAGCCGGCGGCCGATCATGCGCTGGATGACCACGCGCCCCTGCCGTGCCAGCTCCTCCACCCCCTCGGTGTAGTTGAACTCGCCGCCGCGATGGTGTTCCCAGCGGCCCCTCAAGGCCGGGTAGATCTCCGGCGTATACAGGTAGCGGCCGATGGAGATGTCGCGGCTCGGTTCGGTGCCCGGCGCCGGCTTCTCGACGATGCCGGTCACGTGCAGGCCGTCGTCTGCAAGCGCCACCACCCCGTACCGCTCCAGGTGGGGCGGATCGTGCTCGACCGCCAGCACGCTGCAACCGGTGCGCTCGTAGGTGTCGATCAACTGGCGCGTGAGCGGTGGATCGCCGACGTGCAGGTCGTCGGGAAACACGACCACGAACGGGTCGTCACCGGTGAACGGCTCGGCCAGCAGGATCGCCTGGCCCGTGCCCAGCATCCGCTGCTGCCGCAGGAAGACGTATCGGCCCGACGGCACGGCGATCGTCCGCTGCTTGTCGGCCGCGCCCTCGGACTCGAACACCTGCTCCAGCTCCACCTCGCGATCGACGTAGTCTTCCAGCGCGCGCTTGCGGCGGGAGGTGATGAACAGGATGTCCTCGACCCCGGAGTCGCGCAGCTCCTGTAGTATGAAGTCGATCGCGGGGCGGTCGATGACCGGAAACATCTCCTTGGGTACCGTCTTCGAAGCCGGCAGAAACCGGCTGCCGTACCCGGCCGCGACGATCACCGCCTTCATGCGTGCCTCCTGGAGTGAACGATGACGCCGGCCGTGCGGGGCGCCCTTGCGCTGGCCGCCGGCGCCGCGCTGGGCGCCCTGCTCCACCAGCCGCCGGTCGCCGCGGGCCTGCATACCGCCGCGAACCTGGCGGTCCGGGCCGTGCAGGTCTTCGTGTTTCCGATGGTGTTCTTCGGCCTGGTCGCAGGCATGCGCGAGCTGGGCCGCCGCGGCGCGCTGCGCGCCCACGTCATGTTGCTCGCCGGGCAGGCGGCCGCCACGGTGTCCCTGGCGTCCCTGGGCGTGCTGTCCGTGCTGGCGGCGTCACCCGATCGGATTCCCATCATCGTCGTAAACCGCGCCGCCGCCTCGGTGCCGAGCTTTCTCTGGCATGTACAACATGCGTTGCCGACCAACCTGTTCGCCGGACTGGCCGGCGACGGGGCGCTGTTGCTGCCAGTATATCTGATCGCTCTGGTAATCGGCCTGAGCATACCGGAAGACCGGTCGAGCCGCGTGATCGCCGAGCTGGTCGAGGCGCTGGCGCGGCTCTTCTACCGGATCAACTCCCTCGTCACCGGCCATCTCTGGATCGCGCTGCTGCTTGGCGGCGCGTCGCTGACCGCCGCGCTGCGAGGGGGCGGCGCCGGTCGGTACGGCCAGCTCGTGCTGGTGCTGGCGATCGACCTGGGGCTGGTGCTCGGAGGCCTGCTGCTCGCGTGGCGCCTGCTCGGACGCAGGCAGGTGGAGATGCCGCCGTTGTCCGGACTGACCGTGCCGGTGCTGACGGGGATCGGCACCGGACACCACCACGCGGCGCTGGCGGCGCTGGCCCGGCACGGGGCCGCGGATCTGCGGATTCCGACCACACTCGGAAGCGCCGCCTTTCCGCTGTTCGCGATGTTCGGCCGTGCAGGCAGCGCCATGGTGGCCGCCGCCTCCTTCACCGTTGTCGTTCGCTCCTACTCCACCATCCCGCTTGCCTGGGATGAGGTGCTGTGGATCATCGGCGCCGTCTCGGTGCTCGCCTTCGCCCTTCCGGCGGCTCCGGGCGGCGCCGCAACCGCCGCCCTGGCCTTGCTTGCCGCTCGCTGGGGGAGAGGGCTGGAAGAGAGTTACCTCCTGGTGGCCCCGGTGCTGCCGCTGCTGACCGCGATGGGCGTGGCCGCGGACGTCGCGATCGGCGGCGCGATCGCCGCCGTGAGCGGCGCGCGCGCGCGCCTGCCGGCCGGGCCGAGGCCGGACCGCCGTCAGAGGTAGCGCGGCTCCGGTCCGTCGAGCTGTCGGAATTCCGGCGCGTAGCGGCGTGGGCGGCGGCCGAAGCAGACCCCCATCTCCTCGTACAGGCTGATGATCGCCGGATCGACGTGGTGCTGCGTGATGGCCGTCCGCGTGGGCAGATACGACACCGAATCGCCATCTACCCAGCTTACGGTCACCCCCGAGACGCCGCCCAGCAACAACAGCACCGCCCCCGCGCCGACCTGCTTGCCGAACCCGACATCGAACGCGGACGTGGCCCCGGAACGCACCAGGTGCGCGGGCGCGACATCGCGCGCCTCAAGTGCCTGGTGGAGACCCGGCACGTACATGCCCAGCTCCCGCATCGCCTGGCGGATCTCCTCATCGTCGTCGAGTCGCGCCTGGATCTGGTCGCGGACGTAGCGCCCGGCGCCGGCGAGCTTGCGATGGCCGAAGGCGTCCGCGGCGACGCTGTCGTCGGTAACCGTGCCGCCGTCCGCCGTCGTCATCCCTTCGGCCACGACCACCGTGTAGGTCGCGGCGAAACCGCCCGCGGAGCGCAGGCGGCCGATCAGTCTCTGCTTCAGGTGTTCGTGGACGACATCGAAGTCGACCGCGACCTCCGGCAGCAGGATGCAGTCGGCGTCGGCGGCGATGCCGCCGCGCAGCGCGACGTGGCCGGCATAGCGCCCGAACGCCTCGGTGATCATCACGCGGTTGTGGCTGCGGCCGGTCGACTTGAGATCGTCGACGACGCGCGCGATCCGGTTGGCCGCGGTATCCCCGCCGACCGAGTAGGTTTGCAGGTCGAGGTCGATCGTCTTCGGCGCGTGCACGACCGGGATGCCCCGTTCCGCGAGGTCGACGACCACCGAGCCGGTATCGTCGCCGCCCGCGATGACCAGGCCGTCGATGGAGAAGCGCCGCAGCCCCGCGACGATCCGTTCGTAGCGGTTCTCGTCGGGTATCGCGGCGATCTTGATGCGGGAGTGCCCGGCCGACGACCCGGCTTCCGTGCAGTCGATCGCGTCGCGCCGGCCAGCGTCCAGCGCCACCAGCTCCGAGATCTGCTCCAGGTTGTAGAGTCCGGCGTAGCCGTTGGGGATGATCCAGGCGCACGCGCCGCGCGCTTCCGCCATGGCGGCGGCGCCGTGCAGCACGGCGTTCAGTCCGGGTGCATCACCCCCACTGGTGAGCAGGCCGATGTTGCGCATATCCGCCCGCAGACTATGGCAGCAGCCTGACCGCCTGCACGACCATCCCGACCCCGACGGGGACCAGCAGGTTGTCCAGATCGCGGCCCGAGAGCGCCTCGATCGTCGTGGCGGCGACGGCCACCGCGATCGACAGGCGGAGGTCGGCCGTGAGGGTGATCGTGACCAGGAACACCGCGGCGCAGCAGGCCACGCTCCCGGGCACGGTCTTGTTCCGGTTCAGCGGCATGCGCCGCCCCGCGAACGCCATGCCGATCACGCTTGCCGCCGAATCGCCGAACGCGAGCGCGTAGATCGCGATCGCCGATGCGGGCAGCGGGTACAGCAGCAACGCCAGCATGGCGCCCAGGCCCAGGGTGACCGGTCCGAGCACGAAGCCGGTGTCGCCCGGCCGCGCGGCAGCCACGGTAAGCCCCGACACTACCGCCACGCGGATCCCGGTCAGCCGCATCGCCTCGGCAGCCGTATAGAACAGGGTTCCCGCCATCAGCAGGCCCATGGTGACGGGAAGATTCACCGCCGCCAGCGGGGGAACCAGCGCCACCAGCAAGTGGATGGCCTTGCGGATCAACTCGCGATCGAGACCGTCCACCCGGCCGCGTGCGGGCATCCGCAGGGTGGGCTGCGCGAGCGCCGGAAGCAGTTGCAGAGGGCGTGATGTTTGCGACGCTATGCGGTACACTGTTCGTCCATGGGCGATTAACTCAGCGGGAGAGTGCTACCTTCACACGGTAGAAGTCACTGGTTCAAATCCAGTATCGCCCATCGCGCGCTGGTCGGCAAGCCGCAACCTCTTGCCGATGCGTCGCTTACGCTCGGTTTCGTCCCTAACGAGCCCGCCGCTACGAGCGGAGCGATCGCTTGGCGGCGGCACGGCGCCGCCGCCTCGACCGGCCCGACCGGGGACCGACGCCCGGCACGGTCGCCGGCTTGCTCCCCTCCGGAGCGACAGCCATCGCGCGCCGTCGCAGCAGGAAGAACGCCAGGAGCCCGGCGCCGATCATGATCGCGGAGAGTATCTGGCCGGTGGTGAAGTTGAGCAGCGACGTCTGCGACGCATTCGCCACCGGTACCAGCATGATCGGGAAGTCCAGGCCAGGGTCCGGCTGCCGGAGGTACTCGACCGCGAAGCGCACCACCCCGTAGCCGATCAGGTAGGCCGAGAACAGCACCCCCGGGAACGGCGCGCGCTTGCGCAGCACGAACCACAGCACCACGAACAGCAGCAACCCTTCCAGGGCAGCCTCGTAGAGTTGGGAAGGATGGCGCGCCAGGTTCACCAGCGCCTGTTCCGGGCCGATCTCGATCCCGGATCGCCCCGCCATCTCCCGTACCCATTCCTGCTCCGCCGGGAAGCCGGGGGCATCGGGGAAGACCACCCCCCACGGCACCGTGGTCACCCGGCCGAACAGCTCGCCGTTGATGAAGTTCCCGACCCGGCCGAACGTATAACCCAGCGGCGTGCAGGTCGCGATCATGTCCATCCACTCCGCGACCGGCAGCCGCTTGGCCCGGCAGTAGAGGGCGACCGCGACGATCCCCCCGAGCAGGCCGCCGTGGTACGCCATCCCCTGCAGCCCCACGAAGCGCAGCTTGCCCCCCTCGCGGGCGAACGGAACGATGATCTGAAGCGGATTGCGCAGGTAGTGGCCGCTCGGGTCGTAGACGATGACGGAGACCAGGCGCCCTCCGATGAGCACGCCGATGATCCCCCAGAAGAACAGGTTGAGCACCGTCTCGTTGTCGACGGTCAGGTCGCGCTCCGCGATTCGCACGCGCAGCAGCCGATAGGTAAGGTAGAACGCCACCAGGTACATCAGGCCGTACCAGCGCAGCGGCAATCCGGGTACGATCTCCGGGTTCAGCCAAGTGGGAAACGGGATGTAGCCTCCGTCCATCAGACCGTCATGATAGATCGCATCCATGATAGATCGCATCGCGCGCGTTGACACACGCTCCGGCCCGCTTCGAGAATCGGAGGCGACCATGAAAGGCACCGAGCCGGCCCGGATCAGGCTCGGCGTACGCCGGACGTTCCGGATGACCGTGTCCGCCGCCGCGGTGCTCGCCTGCATCCTGCTGGTCCTGGCGCCCCAGGTGCTGGCACAGAACCGTGCGCGCGATTCGGAACGGGCCATCGCCATTCTGCGCGACGTGTTCAACTTCGTCCGGCTGAACTACGTGAACGCCGCCGCGGCCGATACCGACCGGTTGCTGACCGGGGCGCTGCAGGGGATGTTGGAGGCGGTCGGCGATGACCACACGAAGTTCCTCGATCGAGACGAGATCGACGAGTTGAACGACATGACCATCGGCGAGTTCGGCGGGGTGGGCCTCTATCTCAGCCGCGCCGACGACGGCGTGCTGGTCATCGAGCCGTTCGTGGGCTCGCCGGCCCATGCGGCCGGGATCATGGCCGGCGACCTGATCGTGGCCATCGACGGCACGGAGGCCGGCGCCCTGAACCAGGACGATGTCGTGGCCCGCCTGCGCGGCTCTCCCGGCACCGACGTTCGCGTTTCGCTGCTGCGGGCCGGCAACGAGACCCTGGAGGTTACCGTCACCCGTCAGCTCATCGAGGTGCCCACCGTCCGCCACGCCGTGATCGACCCCGGAATCGGCTACCTGCGGGTCAGTCCTCAGTTCACCAGCAAGACCCCGGACCGGATCCGAGAGGCGCTGCGCGACCTGGAGGACCGGTCGCGGTCGCTGATCCTCGATCTGCGCGGCAATCGCGGCGGCCTGTTCTCGGCCGTCGTCGAGATCGCCGACCTGTTTCTGGACGCGGGAACGATCGTGCAGACCCGCTCGCGCGTCGAGAACGAGAACCAGCAGTACACCGCCACGCGGCGTGCCACGCTGGTCGACCCCGATCTTCCCATCGTCGTGCTGATCGACAGCGTGTCGGCGTCGGCCGCGGAGATCCTGGCCGGCGCGCTCAAGGACCACGAGCGCGCCTACCTGGTCGGCCAGCAGAGTTACGGGAAGGGGTCCGTGCAGCAGGTCATGCGCATCGAGGACGATCGCGCCGTCAAGGTCACCACCTCCCGCTACCTCACCCCCGACGGAACCAGGATCGACGGCGTGGGTGTCGCGCCCCACCGCATCACCGAGCCGAAGCTGAGCGACGACGAGCAGAGGGCGCTGGGCGAGTTCGGCAGGTCGAAGCTGCTGATCCGGTTCGCGCTCGCCCATCCGGAGCCGACGGAAGCTGACATCGGCAGGTTCCTGGTCGAACTGGAGCAGAGCGAGTTCGACCTGGAGGAGCAGTTGGTCCGCCGGCAGCTTGCGCGCACCATCGCGCGGATCCACCGGCGGACACCCATCTACGACCTGGTCAACGACCCTTCCCTGATCGAAGCGGTGAGGCTGCTGCGCACGGGCGAGGTCAGCGCGGATTCCTTTCCCGATGCCGCGCAGGCCGGGACTCCCGCCAGCGCCGCTGCCGAGTCCTCGCCGGGAGAGTGGTCATGATCGCGCCGGCCGGACGCCGGCGCGTCCGCTGAGTTGCTGCAGTTCGTCATCCCCGAGGGCGCGCTCATGGCCGCCGTTCCCGGCGACGCGGCGGCGTACACGGCGGTGCTGACCGGGAAGGACTTCCACTATCTGGCGCATGTCCGCCGGCTCGGGCCGGGTGACAGCATCCCCGCCAGCACGGCGGACGGCTGTCGCTTCGCGATGACCGTGCGCGAGCGTTGCCACGACCGGCTTTCCGTCGCACTGCGCCCGCTTGCCGACGAGGCCCGCGATGTGCCGCCGCTCCCTGCACTGACGCTCGCCCAGGCAGTCGTCAAACCGGCGGCGATGGATCTCATCGTCCGGCAGGCGACCGAGCTCGGCGTGGCGGGCATCGTTCCGGTGGTGACCGAGCGTTCGGTTCCCGCCGCCCACGCGCATCCGCGCCAGCCACGCTGGGAGCGGATCGCACGCAGCGCCGGCCAGCAGAGCGGACGGTGGCGGCTGCCGGCGATCGAGGCGCCGCGCCGCCTGCCCGAGATGCTGCAGGCGGTGCCGGCCGCGGCCGCACGGCTGGTCTTCCATCCCCCGGCACCCGGCGATGTGGATGTCGCACTGCCGGAGACGCTCGACCCCGCCGTGCCGGCGTGGCTTCTGCTGGGTCCGGAGGGAGGGTTCTCCGCCACGGAGCTCGATCGCATCGACGGCGCCGGCTTTCGCCGCTGCGCGCTCGGAGCCACGGTGCTGCGGGCGGAGACCGCGGCGGTGGCGGCGATCATGGCCGTACGCGTGGTCCGGCACCTCGCGCCACGGCCCGCCCGGGACGCACGCGGGGCCGCGCGGTGATCACCATTCTGCTGGTGGACGACGATCCGCTGATCCACGACACGCTGGCCGCGATCCTTCCGGCCGAGTACCGCGTGATCGGCGCACGCACGGCGCCGGAGTTCTACGAACGGATCGACGCCGAGCCGGCAGACGTGGTCCTGATGGACGTCGCCCTCGGGACGGATGACGGCATCGAGCTGGTGCGTGAGGTGAACACCCGCCCCGGCGCGCCGCCGATGGTGATGGTCAGCGCCCACGACGACATCGAGCTGGTGGTGGAGGCCATGCGGGCCGGCGCCGTCGACTACCTGATCAAGCCGCTCGCGCTCGACAAGCTGCGCGCCACGGTCCGCCAGGCGGTGGCGCTGCGCCGGCGGCCGAACACCGCGGCCACGGACGGTCTGATCGGCTCCAGCCCACAGATGCAGCGCATTCGCGAAGAGGTCGCCATGTACGCGCCGGCCAACTCACCCGTCGTGGTTTCCGGCGAGAGCGGCGTCGGCAAGGAGGTGGTGGCGCGCAGCCTGCACACGAGCTCGCCGAGAGCCGGCCAGCCGTGGGTGGCGATCAACTGCGGAGCGATCGCGCCCACCATAGTCGAGGCGGAGCTCTTCGGATCCGAGCGCGGTGCCTATACGGATGCCGTCAGCCGCCCCGGGTGCTTCGAACGCGCCGACAACGGGACCCTGTTCCTGGACGAGATCGGCGAGATGGGAACCGATCTGCAGGTGAAGCTCCTGCGCGTGCTGGAAGCGCAGGAGGTCACCCGCATCGGCGGCACGCGCACGAAGCCGGTCGACGTGCGCACGATCGCAGCGACCAACGCCGTGCTGTCCGATCTGATGGGGGCCGGCCGCTTCCGCGACGACCTGTACTACCGGTTGGGCGTGTTGCTGATCCACGTACCGCCGCTCCGGGAGCGGCTCCAGGACATCGTCCAGCTTGCCTATCATTTCCTTCCGCCGCCCCTCCGTCTGACTCCGCGGGCAATCGCGAAGCTCGGGGAGCACCACTGGCCGGGCAACGTGCGAGAGCTGCGCAACGTCATGGAGCGCGCCAGCCTGCTGGCGAGCGTGCAGCCGGGCGACCGGCGCACGGTGGATGCGAACGCGATCAGGTTCCAGTAGCACCCGATCCTTTCCGCGCCGGCCAACGTCCCGAAATTGACCGCTCTCCGGGAGCGCCGCTATACTTTCGGGGCCGTGCCGAGTGACAACCCCGAGCCCGGGGCCGGGCAGCCAACCGAAGGTCCGGATGTCCGGGAGCAGGGCTTCGGGCTCCAGCTTCACGCGCTCGACGGCGGGCGGGTCGACGGCGGCGCGGTGCTGCATCTCGGCGGCCGGATCGATCCTACCAACGTCGGCCGGTTCCGGGATCGCTGCCACGCCGTGGTGGAGACCGGTTACCTTCGACTGATCCTGGACTGTACGGCGCTGGACACGCTGTCCGGCACGGCGATCGGGGCGTTCGCGGCCCTGCAGCGACATCTGCGCCGGCGCGGCGGTGATCTGGTGCTGCAGGGCCTGCGGGAACCGGATCACGATCTCTTCCGGCTGCTCGGCTTCGCCGACCTGATCCCCGTCGCCCTGGACGTGGAGGAAGCGGTTTCCCATCTCGCCTCGCCCGGGCAGACCGCGCCTCCGGTTCTCTTTCCGCACGTGCTCGAGTGCCCGACCTGTACGACCAGGCTTCGCGCCGTCAAGCCCGGTCGGTTCCGCTGCTCGAGCTGCCAGGCGGTCCTGGCAATCAACCACGGCGCACAGGTATTCGCAGCATGACCCGACAACGAATCGAGAGCTTTCTCCGCACGCTCGGCCTGTCATTCGACGAGCTGGACGCCGACACCTGGATCATCAATGACGAGGAGCGCGGCGTCGAGAATGTTATCGTCGTGCACGAGGAACCGGTGATCATCTTCCGGCTCAAGGTCGCCGACCTGCCGCCGGGCGATCACTGCGCCCTCTACGAGGAGTTGCTGCGCCTGAACGGCACCGACCTCCTGCACGGCGCCTACGCACTGGAAGGCGACGACATGGGAGGCACCTCCGTCGTGTTGATGAACACGCTGCTCAGCGAGACCATCGATATCGAGGAGTTTCAGGCAACGCTCGACGCGATCAGCCTGTCGGTCGCCGAGCACTATGAGCGGCTCGTGCCGCTGGTCAAAACGGAGGGCGGCTGATATGGGCCTGTTCGATCGGTTCCGCAGGGTCGTCAAGTCGAACGTGAACGACATGATCAGCAAGGCGGAGAATCCCGAAAAGATGCTCACGCAGTTGATCGAGGACATGAACGGCCAGCTCATCGAATCCAAGAAGGCGGTAGCCTCAGCCATCGCCGACGAGAAGCAGCTCGAGCGCCAGTTCCTGCAGCAGCGCACCCAGGCCGAGGACTGGGAGAAGCGCGCCGTGCTCGCGGTGCAGGAGGGACAGGACGATCTGGCCAAGCGCGCCCTGGTCCGCAAGCAG
This sequence comes from Spirochaetia bacterium, assembly GCA_965202935.1. GTDB lineage: Bacteria > Spirochaetota > Spirochaetia > SZUA-6 > Bin103 > CATQHW01. Next base: position 4,844,195 of record OZ241879.1, on the reverse strand, counting down.
GAGCTCGACGAGTACGTCTCCAGCTACCAGGACCAGTGGCAGGCGCAGCGCGATTCGGTCGAGCAGCTCAAGGGATCGCTGCGCGACCTGACGCAGAAGATCGAGGAAGCGCAGCGCAAGAAGAACATCCTGATCGCCCGCGCCAAGCGGGCGGAGGCGCAGCAGCGCATCCAGGCGACCCTGAGCACCTCGCGGGACACGTCGGCGTTCGAGGCGTTCGACCGCATGGCCAAGAAGGTCGACCAGATCGAAGCGCAGGCGGACGCCGAGCAGGAAATCGACCAGCTCGACGCCGGCGACAAGGCGCTCGAACGGGAGTTCCGGCAGCTCGAAGGACGTGACACGTCCGGGGACAGGCTGCTGGAGGACCTGAAGCGGAAGATGGGGCAGATCGAGGACAAGTCGCAGGAGAGTTCGAGCCAGGGTACGTCGCCGGGCGGCTGACCACGACCGCGGCGTGCTCTGTCGGGCGTCTGTGGACATGGCATGGTTGAGGAACCGCCGCGAGTCTGCCTGATGGCATCGTCGGGCGCTCTCGCTGCGCGCATGGACGCCTATTCCCGGCGTATCAGGGGTTTCGATCTCGACCTTGTCGACGAGCCCCCCGCGCCGCGCGACCCCCGCTATGTGGCCGCCGTGATGCCGGCCGAGGCCGCAGAGCCCCTGCTCACCGGGCCGATTCAGCCCGCCTGGCCGCTGATCGCCTTCGGCCCTGACACCGAGCTGCCGCGCCTGTTCCTGGCCGGCTGTGCCGACTACCTGCGCGATCCGTGGACGCCGGAGGAGTTGGAGTTGCGCGCGCTGCGCATCATCGGCGCCGCGGAGCCGGCTACCCGGTTCGGCGACGGCCGCGCCCTGCGCCTGCTGGGGCGAACGCTCTCGGGACCGGCGGGCACAGTCTCGCTTGGCGCGCAGGAAGCGGAGGTCCTGCGCATGCTGCTTGCTAACCGCGGATCGACGGTAACGCGCGACGCCCTGTTCTACGCGATGTGGGGCAGGCCGCCGGTCCGGCGCAGCCGCGCGGTGGACATGCACATCACCACGCTGCGGCGCCACTTGGCGGCGGTCGCGGACCCGGCGGACACCGCCCGGCCCGTGGCCGGGCTGTTGATCGTCACCGTTCGCGGCCGCGGCTACCGCCTCGAGTGATCGCGTGCGGCGCTACGAGAAGATCCGGATGAACAGGTCGTTGAGCGCGATCACCGTGGTGACGAACACGATCGAGACCATCGACATGAGCTTCAGCAGGATGTTGATCGACGGCCCGGAGGTGTCCTTGAACGGATCGCCGACCGTGTCGCCCACGACCGCCGCCTTGTGCGCCTCGGAACCCTTGCCGCCGTGCGCGCCGCCCTCGATGAACTTCTTGGCGTTGTCCCAGGCGCCGCCGGCGTTGGCCATCATGATGGCAAGCACGAAGCCGGATGTCAGGGCGCCGGCGAGCAGCGCGATCACCGTGAACGGGCCGAAGATGATGCCGGTCAGGACCGGGGCTATCACCGCCAGCAGCGACGGCACCACCATCTCGCGCTGCGCACCCTGGGTGGAGATGGCCACGCAGCCGGCGTAGTCCGGACGGTCCTTGCCTTCCAGCAGGCCCGGCTTCTCCCGGAACTGCCGGCGCACCTCCTTGACCATGTCGCCGGCGGCGCGGCCCACCGCGCGCATCGACAGCGACGAGAACACGAACGGCAGCATGGCGCCGATGAACAGGCCGATCAGGATCTTCGGGTCCAGCAGGTTGATGTTCATGACCACGTCGGTGATGTGGCCGTCGGCCCCGCGCACGATCTCCACCAAGCCTGAGTAGAACTCCTCGAACAGCGGCGACACGTCGAGCTGCTCGAATGCCTCCACGATCTTGTTGCCGTACTCGGCCAGCAGCGCCAGCGCGGTCAGCGCGGCGGAGCCGATCGCGAAGCCCTTGCCGGTGGCGGCCGTGGTGTTGCCCAGCGAGTCGAGCGCGTCGGTGCGCTCGCGCACGTGCGGCTCCATCTTGGCCATCTCGGCGATGCCGCCGGCGTTGTCGGCCACCGGCCCGTAGGCGTCGGTGGCCAGGGTGATGCCCAGCGTCGACAGCATGCCGACCGCGGACAGCCCGATGCCGTACAGTCCCAGACCCGGATAGGCGGCTCCGCCGGACAGGAAGAATGCCGCGAGGGTCGCCACGATCACCGTGAGCACCGGGATCAGCGTGGAGAGCATGCCCAGACCGACGCCGCCGATGATGGTGGTCGCCGGACCGGTGATCGCCTCGTTGGACAGGAGCTGCGTGGGCTTGTAGTGGTCGGAGGTGTAGTACTCGGTGAAGTAGCCGATGACGTTGCCGGCGATCAGCCCGACGATCATGGCGGCCCAGATCCCCAGGAACTCGCTGCCGAGCGTGAACATCACCAGCAGGAAGGAGCCGATCGCGATCAGCGCGGTCGACCCGTAGGTGCCGCGCCGCAGCGCGCCGAGCAGCACCGCCTGGCTGGCGTCGCCCTTGGCGCGCACCACGAAGGTGCCCAGGATCGAGCAGAGCACGCCGATGGTCGCGATCGACACCGGCACCTGGATCGCCTGCAGCGCCGAGATCGAGTCCAGGCCCATCGAGGCGACCGCTCCCAGCGCCATGGTGGCGATGATCGAGCCGACGTACGATTCGTACAGGTCGGCGCCCATGCCGGCCACGTCGCCGACGTTGTCGCCGACGTTGTCGGCGATCGACGCCGGGTTGCGGGGATCGTCCTCCGGGATGCCCGCCTCCACCTTGCCGACCAGATCGGCGCCGACGTCGGCGGCCTTGGTGAAGATGCCGCCGCCCAGGCGGGCGAACAGCGCCATCGCCGAGGCGCCCATGCCGAAGGTGATCATGATCGGCGGGATCTCCTCCGGCGAGACGTCGAACACCGCGCGCAGCAGCCACCACCAGATCGAGATGTCCAGCAGCCCCAGGCCGACGACGGTCATGCCCATCACCGTCCCGGAGGAGAAGGCCACGCGCAGCCCGGCGTTGAGGCTCTCGCGGGCGCCCCAGGCGGTGCGCGCATTGGCGCGGGTCGCCACGGTCATGCCGATGTATCCGGCCAGCGCGGAGAAGAAGCCGCCGGTGATGAACGCGAACGGCACGAAGCCGGACAGCAGGCCCAGCCCCCAGGAGATCACCCCCAGGATCGCGAACAGCACCACGAAGAAGATCGTCACCACCTTGTACTGTTGCTTCAGGTAGGCGATCGCCCCCTCCTGCACGGCGCGGCTGAGTTCCTTCATGCGGTCGTTGCCGGGCTCCTTGCGCAGCACGGCGAGCGCCAGGATCAGGGAGAATCCGAGTGCGGCCACGGAGCCGATCCAGGTGACCCACATCATGTCGGTGTCCTCTTTGGCCGCCTGCCCGGCAGCGGTCTCGTCGGCAAAACCGAGTGCGGCCGGAAGCACGGCTAGGGCCAGAATGAGCGATACGGAGAAGAAGCGTCTCATCGAATGTCCTTGCGGAAAGGGGTTTGGCAGCGCCGCGCCGCGGCAACGCTACTTCAAGTATAGCACTATCATAGCGCAGCGGCACCCACCCGAATATCCGCCTGACCTTCCCTTCGGGCTCGCCGCGCCCCTAAGATGGACGCCGTGCCCGCGAACGAAGCAGCGCTCCTGCAGTCGCGCATCACGCTTCGCTCCAATCCGCGCGCCCTGGTGCCGCTGCTGCTGCCTCCGGGTCTGATCGCGATCATCGTCGCCGTCGCCCTGCTGGCCGAGGCCTGGCCGGTACTGATCGGCGTCGCGCCGATCGGCCTGATCGGCTACCGCGTGCTCCGCTACCTGTTGAAGCAGTCCCGCAACCGGCTGCGGCTGTTCGACGACCGGATCGAGCTGGACTTCATGGGCGAGGAGCAGGCCGTCGTGCGCTGGACGGAGCTGACCCGCGCCGGGCTTGCCACCAACGGGCGGCGCCGCAGCGTCTTCCTCTACCGCGCCGACCAAGACCAGCTCGTGGAGCTCTCCGACGAGTTCGAGTCGTTCGAGGCGATCCTGAACGCCGTGCGCGCACGCACCGATTTCGAAGAGCTGGACCTGGGCGGCCACCGCAACGTGACCGACCTCCTGCGGGCGGAAGCCGCCGCCGAGACGGCCGCAGAGGAAGCGGACGAGTCCGCGCCCGACCGCGAGCGATAGAGCTAGAGCTGGACGGCCGCCAGCTCCCTCTCGCACGCGTTGGCGATCGCCAGCCCGCCGGCGATGCTCCGGTAGTAGTCGAAGTCCTCCACGCGGCCGGGAAAGACCTCGGCCAGCCAGCGCTGCACCGGCACGAGCTGAGAAGATCCGCCCGTGCAGACGACCTGGTCGACGTCATCGGCATCGATACCGGCATCGGCGAGCAGCGCCCGGGCGGTTGCATTGACCCGTTCCATCGTCGGCTCCAGCACCCGCTCCAGGCGGGCGCGATCGAACGGCAGGCGAAGGTCGACCTCGTCAAGGCGGATCTCCGTCGCCTCCCGCTCGGACAGCTCGGCCTTGGCGGCCTCGGTGGCGCTCAGCAAAGCGTACACGGCGTTGCCGCGGATCAGCTTCCAGAGCCGGGTCAGCCTGCGGCGCGCGTCGGGACCGGACTGGATGCCGGCCAGAATGCTCTCCATGAGCTCCGGGCGGTTCGACATGTAGGACGTCTGCCAGTTCAGCAGGTAGTCCTGGTAGCGGTAGAACGGGAACACCGAGTCGGGCTCCGACCGCGACAGCGAGCTCTTCACCGCGCACCCTTCGCCCAGCTCCGGGAAAATGACGTTGCGCATGATCTGCTGGTCGATGTGATTGCCGCCGATCGGCAGCCCGCGCGTGGCCACCACCTCGAAGCCGCCGTTGCGCGTGGACAGCAGGCACAGGTCGAGCGTGCCGCCGCCGAAATCGAAGGTGAGCAGGTGCTCGGGCTGCGCGGAAGCCGTCCGCAGATAGCTCAAGCCCGCCGCAACCGGTTCCGGGTAGAACACGACATCATCGAAGCCGGCGTTCTGGCATGCGGTGGTCATCCGCTTCACGGCGACGTCGTTGGCGCCGTTGCCACCGACGTAGCGCACCGGACGGCCGATGTGGATGCCGCGGCCGACCTCGTACCCGGCCCGCTCCAGGACCGAGCGGATCTCGGCCAGGATGAGCGTGACCAGGGCCACGATGTGAAAACTGCGGTGAAACACCTTGAAGCGGCTCTGCTCGGCCACGCCGAGGAAGCTCTTCAGTCCCCGGAACAGCCGCCCGGGCAGCTCGGTGTCGTCATAGCCCGACACCTGATGGACGCGCGTGGTGTCGCCGCGTCCGTGGCCTGCGCGTTGCGAGTCGGTCGTGCTGAAGGTCATGGCGATCTGGCCCACCTTGACCCGCTTCAGGCGGACGATCCGCCCGCGGTTGTCGCCGAGGTAGCGGTCGATCGCCGCGGTACCTACCGAGCGCCCCATGGCGCGGTCCAGATACAGCGCCGAAGGCATGATCTTGGGGTTGGCCGCCGCCGCGTCCAGATCGATGTAGGTGATGCGGTCCGCCTCCCAGACGGCGAGCGTGCTGTTGGTGGTGCCAAAATCGAGTCCGATCCCGATCATGCTGCTCCCTTGCCAGGTATGTCCCTGCGACTGCTGTATCTGGATTCGCCCGACGCACCGTCCGGCAGAGCCGGTCCCGGCGCCGTCGAGCCACGGAGGCTACCGCATGCCGGCGTTCGGCGTCGAGTCACCGTAGCGGCCTGCGCACCGTTGACATCGAGGCGGTTCACTTCCTACCCTGCCGTCCCGGCCCGGATGGTGAAATTGGTAGACACGCTAGGTTCAGGGTCTAGTGGCCGCAAGGCTGTGGAGGTTCGAGTCCTCTTCCGGGCAACGTAGAACACGGGTCCACAAGATCGTCACTCCCGCATCGTCAGGCAAGCCTCTGACGGTGCGGCGAGAGACCGCCCCGTCAACGATTCGGCAATCCGGTATTGCAAGAAAAGGGACCATTTCTTTCATTATCTGACAGCTAATGAAGGTTTCCTGCATGATGCTCCGGTTGGCAGGGACCGAATGAGACGCGGTGAGACCGGGCGATACGAGATCACGACCGCCAGCGGTGAGCAGGTTCGTGCCTTCATGCCGAACCCACTACCGCCGACACCGCCGCTCGATCTCGGGCCACTGCAGCCGGGGCTGGAACAAGCGCTGCTGATGCTGGGCCGCCTGGACGGCTTGGCCACGGTGCTCCCCGATACCGGCATGTTCCTCTACGGCTACGTGCGCAAGGAGGCGGTCCTCTCCTCCCAGATCGAGGGCACGCAGTCCTCGCTCTCCGATCTGCTGATGTTCGAGCTCGCAGGAGCGGACAGCGTACCGGCGGACGACGTGGTCGACGTGTCCAACTACGTGGCGGCGCTGGAGCACGGCCTCAGCCGGCTTCGCGCAGGCTTTCCGCTATCCAATCGCCTGATCCGGGAGATCCATGGGGTGCTGATGCGGAACGGACGAGGCAGCGGCATGGACCCCGGCCAGTTCCGGAGATCACAGAACTGGATCGGCGGCTCCCGTCCGGGGAACGCAGCCTTCGTGCCGCCGCCAGCGCACGCGGTCGGCGACTGCATGTCCGACCTGGAGCGCTTCCTGCATGGCGCGGCTCCGGAGCTGCCCGCCCTGGTGCGTGCCGGACTGGCCCACGCGCAGTTCGAGACCATCCATCCCTTCCTGGACGGCAACGGCCGCGTGGGACGGCTGCTGATCACGCTGCTGCTCTGCCACCACGGCGTGCTGAAGGAGCCTCTGCTATATCTGAGCCTATACTTCAAGGAGCATCGTCAGGACTACTACGCGCTCCTGGACGGCATCAGGCGTTACGGTGACTGGGAGGCCTGGCTGCACTTCTTCCTCGACGGCGTGGCACGGACCGCCGGAGTTGCGGCATCTGCCGCGATGCGCCTTGACGACCTGTTCCGGAAAGACCGGGAGCGGATCGAGCAGGAAGCGCGTGCCGCCGGTTCGGTGCTCCGCCTGCACCGGGTCCTCTGCCAGCGTCCGGTCACGTCCCTGCGGCAAGCGACCACGGAAACCGGCCTTTCCGCTCCCACGGTCGCAGCAGCCATGCGGGAGCTGGAGCGCCTGCGCATCGCTCTCGAGATCACGGGCCGAAGAAAAGGCCGGCTCTTCGCCTACCAGTGCAGCCTGGCGATCATGAGCGAGGGTACCGAGCTGCCCTGAGCAGAGGTCCTGCCCGTGGCCGTATGTGAGCCGCAGGGGCAGCATGCCGCCCCTTCAGGGACGTCCGTTGATGGTGACGGATCGCGGGTCACATCCGCTGCCGATCCTCACCGTCGCCTCGGCAGCCCCTGCCCCTCCCGGCAGGTCATTTCCCTCGATCCGGACGTTGCGGCAGTTGTGCAGGGCAATCGCCGGGGTCGTGATCGCCGGATTCGTTCCTTCGATGCGGTTGTCGCGTACGACCACGTCCTCCGCCGAGCAGAGGCTGATGGCTACGCCGTCGCCGGCGATGGTGTTGCCCTCGATCAGGATGTTGCGGTGGAAGCCCGCCGGACCGAAGTCGTCCTCGTGGCCGTACATGCGGAAGCCGGTGGCGTCGACCGCGATGGCGTGGCTCCCCATGTTGCCGGCCGCCTTGCCGCAGTCGTGGTAGGTGTTGTTGCGGATCGTGATGTCGCGCCGGCCGCGACTCACCTCCCAGTACAGCTCGGTGGAGACATACGTGCCGGTGCCCCCGGACCGATCGAAGCGGCAGTTCTCGATCAGCACGTCGCTGGTCGACGTGATGGCGCCACGGCTCCGATTGGGACCGAAGTAGCATCCGTCATAGCGCAGCCGGTATGAATAGCTGGTGTTGTTGAAGACGTGGTTCGGCGCCACCGTGTCCGGGATGCGTTCGGCGAGGGTGATCCTCATCACTCCGGTGCCTGGATCGAGGGAGGAGGCCTGTACCGTCCCGTTCCAGTAGTCGAGGTTCAATCCCTCCAGGTCGGTGAACAGCAGATCCTCACCCGGCAGCGGGCAGTGGGAGTTTCCCGACACCTGCACGTGGTGGTAGTTCTTGAAGTACGCGACCAGCGTGTGCGCGTCGAGCACCTCCCGCACGTAGGCATGGCGCCCGGAGTCCCCCGAGGCACCGGCGCAGTCGTCGCCCATTCCCTCGAACGCGCAGCTCTCGTACGTGACCGTGCCGCGGCCCGCACTGAAGCTCATGCCGTCGTGGTTGCTGGACATCATCCGCATGGTCCCTGGACGCGGGACGATGCGGACGCGGGTGGCGGTGACGTCGCGGTTGTGGCTGCCGCCGAAGGCGAAACCGCCGCTGCCGTGGACGGTGACGTCGGTGAGGACGATCTCTTCGTTGTGGGAGAAGTCCAGGTTGTTGAAGCAGTAGTGGGGATGCCGCAGACAGGCCGCGTTGCCGGAATCCACCTGGAACGGGCGCCGCATGTGGAGGCGCAGGGTCTGCGGGGCGACGAGTTCGCTGGAGTCCAGGCCCATGAACTCGCGCCGCATCGGCCGCAGGGTGCCGGGCTCGTACTCCTGGAAGATGTGCACGGGCTCGCCACCGGACACCGGGAACTCGTCGGCCACGCGAACGTCGAGGTGTCCGCCGCCTTCGCCGGCATCCTTGGGTCGCGCCGCCACGATCTCACCGATCGAGTAGAAGGGACGGTCCCAGTCGATCGTCAGGTTGCGTACCGTCAGCACCCCGGTGCAGTTGACGAAGCGCGCGGGCCGGGTGAAGCCGCGCATCACCAGCACGGCCCCCTCGCCGTCGACGGTGAGGTTCCGGCAGGAATCGAAGCACATCGCCGTGCCGAACGGATACGGGGCGTAATCGGGCGGGTCGGCCCAGTTCATGCCGGGCAGCGCCGAGTGCATAAAGCGCTCGAACTCGGCCATGCCGCCCGCATCCCCCAGCAGGTAGGTTCCTCCTCCGAACAGCACGGTCACGTCCTTGTGCCCGCAGGCGTCGGCGGCGAGGCGCCGGAACGCCTCGATGCTGTTGACGCCGCCATCCGGCGTGGCGCCGTAACGGCGCAGGTGCAACTCCGTGGCCATCCTCGACTACTCCTGCGGGCACGCCCGCGCCAACCGACTACTCGGCCCCTCTACGCAACACACGCCCCGGGCGCGCCTGGGTGTGGGTGCCGTCACGGATCACCGACTCGCCGTTCACCAGCACGTGGCCGATCCCGTCCGGGTACCGGTGCGGGTCCTCCCAAGTCGCGTTGTCGATGACGGTGTCCGGGTCGAAGACGACCACGTCGGCCGCCTTTCCGGCGGCGATCCGCCCGCGGCTCTCCATATGCAGCCGGTCGGCCACCGCGCCGGTCATCTTGTGCACGGCGTCCTCCAGCGTGAGCACGCCGAGATCGCGCACGTAGCGGCCGAGCACCCGCGGGTAGCAGCCGTAGACCCGCGGATGCGGAGAGCCGGTCCCCCACACGCCGTCGGGCGACACCGCCCTGCCGTCGGAGCCGATCATCGCCAGCGGATGGCCGAGGAAGTAGCGCACGTCGTCCTCCGAGCGGATGTGCACCACGCCCTCGAGCCAGGGGTCCTCGAGGGCTACCGACAGGATCGCCTCCACCGGCGACTCGCCACGCCGGGCGGCGATCTCCGTCCACACCTTGCCGACCATCCAGCGCGTCGAGTCCCTGTTGGCAACGGTGATCACGTACTTGTCCCAGGGCAGCGGCACACCGCCCCAGAACCCGCGCGCGATCTCCTGTGCCATCCGGGCGCACGTGTCCGGGTCGGCCAGCCGGCGCTGGACCGCCGCCGGTCCGTCCTCCTGCGCCCAGAGCGGCAGCACCCCGGTGATTCCGCACGCTCCGGCGGTATAGGGGTAGACGTCGTAGCGCACGTCCACGCCCCGCTCCCGCGCCGCCTCCATGCGCCGCACCATCTCACCGCCTTCGCCGTGGTGCCGGCTGTCGATCAGCGCGATGTGGGAGTACTGCACGGGAATGCCGGTGAGGTCACCGATCTCGATCGCCTCGTCCACGGCGTTGAAGTGATTGCCGCTATGGAGCCGGGCGTGCGTGGCGTAGAAGGCGCCGGGGAACCGGTGAGCCTCCGCCGCGAGCGCCGCGATCTCGCCGGCCGGCGCCGCCGAGGCCGGCGGACCGGTGAGCTGGGTGGTGAGCGCGACCGCCCCCTGCTCCACCGCCTCGGCCACCAGGCGCTTCATCAACGCCAGCTCCTGGTCGTTCGCCGGCCGGGTCTCCGTGGCTTTCGCCGCCTGCCGTAGGGTGCTGTGGCCGATCTGCGCCACCACGTTCAGGCTGACGCCGCTGCCTTCGAGCGCCTGAGCCCAGCCGTCGAAATCCCTCCACGCGTAGCGCACGGCGCTGCCTTCGACGACCTGCACGGGGGCGATCTCCTGCAGCTCCACCGGGGTCAGCAGCCCGGCCGGGAACGCCGACGATCCGCAGTTTCCGACCACTTCGGTCGTCACGCCCTGGTAAGCCTTGGACTCGCCGCCGGGATCGTCGAGCATGGAGACGTCCGAATGGGCGTGCATGTCGATGAAGCCCGGGCACACCACCTGGCCGCTGGCGTCGATCGTCTCGCCGCGCTCGGCTGCGGCCAAGTCGCCGACCGCGGCGATGCGCCCGTCCGCGACCGCCACGTCAGCCCGGTACGCCGCCGCACCGGTGCCGTCGATCACCGATCCTCCCGCCACCACCTTCTCGAATGCCATCCTGGCCTCCACCGGCGGGGTTGCCGCCTACACCGACCTCGTGATTCCGCCGTCCGGCGACGATACCCATCGTTCCGGCCGGCCTTCAACGGCCTCGGGCGTGTGGTACGGTCGAGGGGTGGGCAGAATCGAACAGACCCCGGTGGGGCGCACGGCGCTGCGCATCGGCCGGACCGGACTGGGCTCGGGGACGTTCGGCCGGGAGATCGACGAGGAGACCTCGCGCGCGGTCCTGGACCATGCGTTCGAGCGCGGGGTGACGAGCATCGACTCCGCCGAAGGGTATGGCGGCAGCGGATCGGGGACGTTCGTCCCGTCCGAGCGCATCCTGGGCACGTGGATCGCCGACCGCGGCGTCCAGGACCAAGTGGTGGTCATGACCAAGGTGGGCTCGGGCAACAGTCCGAGCAACATCGAGCAGGTCTTTGCCCAGAGCCTGGAACGCCTGCAGCTCGACCGGGTGGCGGTGTACATGCTCCATCGCTGGGGCGACGAGGTGCCGCTCGACGAGACCCTGCACGCGCTGCACGAGGTGGTGGCGTCCGGCCGGGCACAGGCGATCGGGTGCAGCAACTTCACCGGCGAGCAACTCGCGCAGGCGCTGGAGATCAGCCGGCGCAACGGCTGGGCACGGATCGAGATCGTCGAGAACATCTACAACCTGGCGCGGCCGGAAGAGGAACAGAGCTCGATGCCGGTGTGCGATCGGCACGAGGTGACCTTCCTGGCCTTCAGCCCGCTGGGCGCTGGCTTCCTGACCGGCAAGTACACCGACGACCGCGGCAGGTTGCCTGCCGGGACCCGCTTCGACGTCGCTCCCGCCCACTGCGACGTCTATTTCTCGGACCGCAACTTCCGGGTGGTGGAGCGGCTGCGCGCGAAGGCCACCGAGCTCGGCGAGTCCATGGCGTACCTGGCCGGGGCGTGGACGGTGTCGAACCCGTCGGTGGGCAGCACGCTGTTCGGCGCGCGCAGCACCGCCCAGGTGGACAACGCGCTGCGCTGCCTGCAGGACGGCATCGACGCCGGGCTGCGCGCCGAGATGGCGAACTGGAGCTAGCGCCACGATGGCAGGTCCGTTCCGGCTCGACCGCCGGCAGCTTGCCCGCTTCGAGACCTTCGGGTTCCTGCAGACCCACGACGGCCCCACTACGGCAACGCCGCGGCCGAGTGTCCTTGACCCCTCTCCAGGCCGACGATACGCTCTACAGCTATATCATCCCGGAGGCAGCACACTACCGGCATTCAATTCTTTCGCATTTCTCACGTCGGTGGCGTACTGTCCTCATCAACGCTCAGGAGGAGACATCCCAGGTAACGTTTAAGAACACATCGGCATTCCGGTTGACCGAGGTAAATCGTAAGCATTGCGACGTAACACTTACGGTTTTTCGCACCGCCAAGAAACACGAGGGAGCAGAATGAAGCGAACACACGCTTGTAAATTAGCGCTGGCGCTGGCCATCATGATGGCGGCGCTGCCGGCTTGGGCACAGCAGTACAACGAAGCGCCCATGCTTGCCGAGATGGTCGCCGCCGGCGACTTGCCACCGGTCGAAGAACGGCTGCCGGCGAACCCGTTCGTCCGCCAGGTCCAATCCGAGATCGGGACATACGGCGGCACGCTGAACAAGTGGGACACGAACCTGCGGAACGCCTTCTTCACGCTATATGGCTACGTGTTCAACACGGAGATGGGCGGCTACGGCTTCGACACACCGTTCGACATCAACGCGTACCTGGAGAACGGCATGTTCTTCACCGGACACGAGCCGTACCACTTCGAGCGCTACGAATACAACGACGACTACACCGAGGTCACCTGCTGGCTGCGCGAAGGACTGAAGTGGTCGGACGGCCATCCGTTCACGGTGGATGACATCGTCTGGAGCTGGAACGAGATCTCCATCAATCCCAACGTCTGGAATCCTCCCGGGCACTGGGCCACGATCCACGGCGGCGCCAACATGACGGCCGAGAAGGTCGGCGACAACGCGGTCAAGTACACCAGCAACTCGCCCAACCCGCGCATGCACACGCTCGTCACGATCTACGAGATGGTGCATGCCAAGCACTACTTCGAACAGTTCCATCCCGACCACAACTCCGACGCGACGTGGGAGGACCTGATCGACCGACTGCTGCTCGGCGGCAGCTCGGGTGGCACCCACACCACCGGCTTCATCAAGTTTCCGGATGAGCTTCCCCAGCTCGGAGCGTGGGTCTACACCAGCACCGATGAGGTGGACGGCGTGCTCGCCACGCGCAACCCCTACTACCCCGTGGTCGATCCCGCGGGCAACCAGCTTCCTTACATCGACCACATCCGCATCAGGCTGTTCTCCAGCGTGGAAGCCGGCGTGCTCAGCACGTTCCGCGGCGAGGTCGACGTCCAGTCCACGCACTACACCGACCTCTCAGGCTACACGGTCCTCAAGGAGAACGAGGAGCGGGGCGACTACAAGGTGAGCATCTGGAAGGGCGGAGCAACGCAGGGCTACTACCTGCTGAACATCGAGCCCGAGGGAGATCCGCAGCTCGCGAAGTACGTCCGGGAGGTGGATTTCCGGCGCGCGATGTCGCTGGCGATCAACCGCGACGAAGTGAACGACACCCTGTACTTCGGGCTCGCCGAGCCGTCCGCAACCACCCTGAGCTCCGAGTCGTTCTTCCACGATCCCGCGATGGAGATGTGGGGCGGCTATGAGCCGGACCGCGCACGCGAGCTGCTGGCGGGACTGGGACTGAAGGACACCGACGGCGACGGGTTCGTCGAGTATCCGGAAGGCGGCAAGGTCACGATCATCCTCAACAACGCGAGCAACCTGCGGCCCAACCTGCCGCTGGGAGAGATGGCCGTGAAGTACTGGCAGGACATCGGGCTCGACGTGAGGATGGAGGTCGTCCAGGCGTCCGTCATCTTCGAGAACCGGACGTCCGGCGACGTGCAGATGTACTCGAACTGGGGTCCCTCCATGCAGGTCTTCCTGCCGTACGTGTTCCTGGGCAACGCCTTCAACCCGGAGACGCACCTGGGCAGCCGGCTGGACGATCCGCCGCCCGAGTACCTGAAAGCCTGGGAGATGGAGCAGGAGTTCCTGGGTCAACAGGATCCGGAAAGCTACACGCAGAAGCTCAAGGAGTTCCTGACGTACGTCGCCACCGAGGTCACCCCGGAAATCGCCGTCACGTCGGGCTTTCCCGTGCCCTTCGTCGTCCACAACAGGATGGGGAACGTGCCGTCGACCGGCGTCAATCTCAAGGGCGAGTCGTCGGCTCATCCGGAGCAGTTCTACATCAAGTCCTGACGTTATCGAACGGCGTCACCTGCACGTCATCGCTTGGGGAGAGACCGGCGCGTCTCTCCCCAAGCTCCATCCTGGCCGCTCTCTGACATGACCGTCTTCCTGGTCCGGCGGCTGTTCACGATGGTCATCTCCTTCCTGCTGATGTCGCTGGTGATCTTCATCATCATTCAGCTCGCGCCGGGCGACTTCATCACTCATCTCATGGCGCAGATGTCCGGGGGCGGGATGAGGGACGAGTACGCCCGCGAGTTCGCCGAGAATTTCCGGCGGCTGCACGGTCTGGACCAGCCGAAGTGGATTCAGTACTTCATATGGATTCGGAATTTTCTCACCGGCGACATGGGCCACTCTCTCCTTCACGGACGGCCCGTTGCGACGCTGCTCGGCGACCGCCTGGCACTCAGCTTCGGAATCTCGTTCGGCAGCCTGGTGTTCACCTGGCTGATCGGCATTCCGATCGGGATCTATGGAGCGACACACAAGAACACGATCGGCGACCACGCGGCGACCTTCGTCGGCTTCCTGGGCCTGTCGATTCCGAACTTCTTCCTGGCTTTGCTCCTGATGATATTCGCCGTGTTCGAGCTCGAGCAGTCCGTCGGCGTGCTCTTCTCGCTGGAGTACGAGGACAAGCCGTGGAGCCTGATGAAGGCTCTGGATCTGGCGAAGAATCTGTGGATCCCCATCGTCGTCATCGGCACGGCCGGAACGGCAGCCACCATCCGAGTCATGCGCGGCAACCTCCTCGACATGCTGGGCCAACCCTTCGTTACCACGGCACGATCCAAGGGGCTGAAGGAACGGATCGTCGTCCGCCGCCATGCGGTAAGGATCGCGTTCAACCCGTTCGTCAGCGGCCTGGGCATGTCGTTGCCGACGTTGCTTTCGGGCGAGACCATCACCTCCATCGTGCTCAATCTGCCTACCGCGGGTCCCCTCCTGTTCGAGGCCCTGCTCGCGGAGGACATCTACCTGTCCGCGAGCATCCTCCAGTTCTACGCCATCTTCCTTCTCCTCGGAAACCTGATGGCCGACATCGCCCTGACGTGGCTGGATCCTCGCATCCGGCTGGAGTGAGCGGCGACCGCGGCCCGGATTGATGCAGAACCCATGAGCCAGGAAGCAGGAGCGACACA
Organism: Spirochaetia bacterium; assembly: GCA_965202935.1. GTDB lineage: Bacteria > Spirochaetota > Spirochaetia > SZUA-6 > Bin103 > CATQHW01. The sequence goes on along the minus strand of OZ241879.1, from coordinate 4,829,080 downwards.
GAGTCCGGCCCCGCAGCCCGCCGTCGACCTCGACGTCGGGCTCGCAGCCGGGTTCTGGCTGCCCATCTGGCGCCGCTTTCGGAAGAACCGCCTGGGCGTGGTCAGCGGCATCATCCTGATCGTCCTCTACACGGTGGCCGTTTTCGCGCCGTTCTTCAGCCCGTACCCGTTCGACGAGTTCCACGGCAAGTTCAAGTTCGCTCCGCCGCAGCGCATCCGGGTGTTCGACGAAGAGGGCCGGCTGACCGCCCCCTTCCTCTACGCGTACCGGCGGCAGATGGACCCGGAGACGCTGGCGCTCAACTACCAGGAGGACCGGTCGACCAGGTATCGCATCCGCTTCTTCGTTCGCGGCGAGCCGTACCGGGTCCTGTTCGTCATCCCGGCCAGGCTGCGCTTCATCGGCATCGAGGAGGGCGGCACGGTCTTCCTCCTGGGAACCGACGTGCTCGGCAGGGACCTGCTGTCGCGCATCCTCAAGGCAGCGCAGGTCAGCCTCTCGGTTCCGCTGGTCGGCACCTTCATAACCGTGGTGTTGGGGCTGATTCTCGGCGTCGCGTCGGGTTACTTCGGCGGGGTGATCGACGACGTCATCCAGCGCTTCATCGAGCTGTTGCTGTCGTTCCCGCACATCCCGCTGTGGCTGGCGCTGTCGGCCGCGATTCCCCCTACCTGGCCGTCCAACTACGTCTACCTCACCATCGTGGCGATTCTCTCCTTCATAGGATGGGGAGGTCTGGCCAGGGTCGTGCGCGGAAAGGTCCTGGCATACCGGGGCGAGGAGTACGTCCTTGCCGCCCGCGCGGCGGGCGCCCGCAACTGGCGCATCATCACCAGGCACCTGGTGCCCGGCTGTGTCAGCCATACGATCGTCATCGCCACGCTGTCAATACCGGGCATCATTCTCGGCGAGAGCGCCCTGAGCTATCTGGGCGTGGGGGTGACGCCGCCCATGACGAGCTGGGGCGTGCTGATCAAGGACGCGACGAGCATTCACGCCATCGTGCGGCATGTCTGGCTGACGATTCCGGGATTGATGATCACCGTCACCGTGCTCTGCTTCAACTTCCTCGGGGATGCTATCCGCGATGCGGTCGACCCGTTCGCCACGTAGCCGCCCGGAGCAGGACGCATGAGCCAGGCGGACGGGGAACCGCGGCGCCTGTTGTCCGTGGAAGGGTTGAAGAAGCACTTCCCGATCGAGAAGGGGCTGTTCCGCAGGACCGTCGGCCATGTCCGGGCGGTGGACGGCGTGAGCTTCGCCGTACGCAAGGGCGAGACGCTGGGCCTGGTAGGCGAGAGCGGATGCGGCAAGACCACGACCGGCCGGATGATCGCCGGCTTGTACGAGCCGACGGCAGGGCGGGTCGTCTTTCATGCGGACGGGGAGGACATGGACGTCTGGAGCTTGACGCACGTCGAGATGCTCGAATTCCGGCGCGGCGTCCAGATCGTCTTCCAGGATCCCTTCTCTTCCCTGAATCCCTGGATGCGGGTTACGGAGATCGTCGGGGAGCCGCTCATCGTGCAGCGCGGCATGAAGGGGAAGGAGTTGCGCCGCGAGGTCGGCCGACTGCTGGAGGTCGTGGGCCTGCGCTCCCAGTATGGGGACCGGTTCCCCCACGAGTTCAGTGGGGGGCAGAGACAGAGGATCGGGATCGCCAGGGCGCTGGCTCCCGGGCCGCGACTCGTGGTCGCGGACGAACCGGTCTCGGCCCTGGACGTCTCGGTGCAGGCGCAGATCCTGAACCTGCTGATCGATCTTCAGGTCCGGTTCGGGCTGAGCTATCTGTTCATCGCCCATGACCTGAGCGTGGTGCGGTACCTCAGCGACCGCGTCGCCGTCATGTACCTGGGGAAGATCGTGGAGACCGGCGAAGCGGAGGACGTGTTCCGCCACCCCCGCCATCCGTATACGGAAGCGCTGCTGTCGGCGCTCCCGGAGACGGATCCCACGGCGGAGGAGGACCGCATCGTCCTGCGCGGCGACGTGCCGAGCCCGACCAATCCGCCGCCGGGATGTCCGTTCCACCCCCGCTGCCTGTACGCCGAGGAACGCTGCAAGGCCGATCCACCGGAGCTGGTCGAGATCAGCCCCGGTCACGCCACCGCGTGCCTGCGGGCACGGGAGCTGGATCTGCAAGGAAAGCCGTTCGCGGCCGGAGGCCATGAGCCGCCCCGGACCGGCGCCTGACCCGATGCACCTCATCCGCTACCGTTGACCCGTTTCCGTACCGCGCCTCACAATCGAAGGAAAGAACATCAGGGGGGCGTACCTACATGCCAAGACGACTGTTGATCGCGATGGGCGCGGTTCTGCTCATCGCTCTACCGGGTTTCGCGCAGGACGCGATGGTCGGCGGCGACGAGGACGGGGGCGTCATAGCCTACGTATCCGTCTCCGAATACGAGCGGGCAACCGGCAGGACCGTGCCCGCATACTCCGAGTCACCGATGCTGACCGCACTGGTCGACGCCGGTACGCTGCCTCCGGTCGAGCAGAGACTCCCCGACGATCCGGCGGTCGCGGTGCCACTGGAGTCGGTGGGCGTGTATGGCGGCACCGCCAAGTTCGACGGCACGTTCTTCCGCAGCCTGCTCAAGCGCGGCCTCTTTACGCGGGACGTCAACGGTGCCGAGATCAGGACCGACCTCGGCATGGGGTACGAGGTGAACGACGACTACACCCAATACCGGATCTTCCTCCGGCCGGGCGCCAAGTGGTCCGATGGCGAGGACTTCACGTCGGCCGACATCATGTTCTGGTGGAACGACCAGATGAACAACGATGAGCTCACGCCGCACGGCCCGACCTGGATATGGGCCAATGCGGAGTTGAGCGCCGTCGACGACTACACCATCCAGGTCGACCTTTCGGTGCCGCAGCCCACGCTGATGGCGTCCCTGAGCCATCCCTTCGCGGCCTCACGCAGTCACTTCTTCGTGGCCGAGCACTTTCAGCGGCAATACCACATCGACTACAACGAGGACGCGAACAAGCTCGCCTCCGAGCAGGGCTTCGAGAGCTGGACCCAGCTCTACAACCACTGGAAGGCATCCTGGGTCTTCCAGCAGCGCCCTGGCATCCCGACGCTGAACACGTGGATCGTCACCGATTTCACGGAAACCGAGTACCTGGCCGAGCGCAATCCCTACTTCTGGCAGGTCGACACGGCGGGGAACCAGCTCCCCTACATCGACACGCTGATCGCGCCGTACTCGGGCGATGCGCAGACCAAGCTGCTGCGGGCGATCGGCGGCGACCTGGACTACCTCTCCGGGTTCAGCATTCTCGCGGTGAGCGACTTCCCGCTGATGAAGGAGAACGAGGCCGCCGGCAACTACCGCGTACAGACGCTCAAGGGCGACTACCAGAGCGCGTTCACCGTCGGCTTCAACCCGGTGGTGAAGGACCCGGTGCTGCACGACATCTTCCGGGACATCAGGTTCCGCCAGGCGCTGTCGCTCGCCATCGACCGGGACGCGCTGAACGAATCGGTCTTCTTCGGCCTGGCGACGCCCCGGCAGGTCGCTCCGCTCCCCAACGTGAGCTTCTACGACGAGGCGTGGGGCGATTACTTCATCGAGTACGACGTCGACCGCGCCAACCAGCTCCTCGACGAGATGGGCCTGGGCTGGGACGCCGACGGCAAGCTGCGGCTGCGCCCCGACGGGAAGCCGATGAACATCCTGATGGAGTCCGGGCACGGTTCGGCACCGGAGGCGACCGTCGCCGAGGTGATCAAGAACATGTGGGAGGACGTCGGGGTGACCCTGACCATAAAGCCCGAGAAGATCACCCACCAGCGGCTTCAGGAGGGCGAGCTGTACGAGATGCTGATCGTCGACGGAGGCGGCGCCTCTACCGAGATGGACCTGCAGGGCTGGGTTCAGCTCTTCTGGGAAGTGGGCGGGGGCGGCCATAGCTGGAACCGCTGGGTCGCCACCAACGGCGAGGGCGAGAACGTCACCGAGCCGCCGCAGGAGTGGCTGGACCTCTGGGACAGGGTCCAGGAAGCCGGGAAGCTCGTTCCGGGAACGCCCGAGTGGATCGAGCGCACGCGCGAGACCTGGGACTGGCGCATCAAGCAGCTCTGGCACATCGGCACCGTGTACGCGGCGCCGGTGTTCCAGACCGTCAGCAACGACCTGCACAACGTGCCGAGCGGCTTCTGGTTCGGGTGGTCGATCGGCTTTCACCCGCTGCTGCAGTCCTCGCAGTGGTATCTCGACCGATAGGAGTTAGACCGACGACGGAAGCGAGTCCCGCCCCCGCGGGGGCGGGACTCGTCGTCTCTGACCCGCCGGCCGCCTGGGTGCAACCGTGACCCGCTACATCGCACGCCGGTTCCTCTACATGATCGTGCTGCTGGCCATGGTCTCGGTCGCGGCGTTCGCGATCATGCAGCTCCCGCCGGGCGACTTCGTCGAAGCGCTCGTCACCAGGATGGAGCTCTTCACCGGCGTGCAGATGACCGAGGAGGCCGTGCAGTCGCTGCGCCGCCAGTACGGCGTCGACCGGCCCATGGTCGCGCAGTACCTCCGGTGGGCCGGTAACCTGGTCCAGGGTGACCTGGGCCGCTCCTATCTCTACGAGAAGCCGGTCGCCGAGATCATCGCGGCGCGGCTGCCGCTGACCATGCTGGTCGCGTTCTTCACGATGATATTCACGTACGCCGTCGCGGTGCCGATCGGCATCTACTCGGCCACCCACCAGTACTCGATCGTCGACTACACCGTGACCGCGGTCGGCTTCGTCGGCCTGGCAACGCCCAACTTCCTGCTGGCGATCATCCTCATGTTCCTGCTCTTCAAGTACTTCGACTTCACGGCGGTGGGGCTGTTCTCCACCGACTTCGCCGATCAGCCCTGGTCGTGGGCCAAGTTCGTGGACATGCTCAAGCACCTTCCCATTCCCGTCGTGGTGGTCGGCACCGCGGGAACGGCGGGCTTGATCCGCGTGCTGCGCGCGACCGTCCTGGACGAGCTCGGCAAGCAATACGTGATCACCGCGCGCGCGAAAGGCGTGGCGGAGAAGCGGCTGCTGTTCAAGTACCCGGTGCGCATCGCCATCAACCCGCTGGTGAGCACCATCGGCTGGACGCTGCCGTGGATCTTCTCCGGGTCCGCGATCACGTCCATCGTGCTCAACCTGCCGACCATGGGGCCCGTTCTCTTCGAGGGACTGCTCCAGCAGGACATGCAGCTCGGCGGCAGCATCATCATGATCCTGGCCGGCCTGACCGTGATCGGGACGTTCATCTCCGATCTGCTGCTGGTGTGGGTCGACCCGCGCATCCGGCTCCTGGACTCCCGATGACCGCTGCGGAGGACGCCAGGAACGAGCGGTACTACACCGCATCGCAGTGGCAGCTCGCGTGGCGGAAGTTCCGCAGGCACAAGCTGGCGATCATCGGCGGCAGCATCCTCGGCCTGTTCTACCTGTTCGCGGTGTTCGCGGGCTTCTTCTCCACCAACGACATTCACGAGCAGTACCTGGACCGCATCAACGCCCCGCCGCAGCGGGTGCGGATCTTCGCGCCAAGCACCGGCCTGGTCGGTCCGTTCGTCCACGCGTACGAGTCGGCCAGGGACCCGGTGACCCTGCGCAAGACCTACGTCGAGGACACTTCGACGCGGTTTCCCCTGAGGGTGTTCGCACGGGGCCACGAGTACCGGCTCCTGGGCCTGATCCGCACCGACATCCATCTGCTGGGGGTCGGCGGTGACGGCTACCTGCACCTGTTCGGCACCGACAAGCTCGGGCGCGACATGTGGTCGCGCAACATCCACGCGGCGCGCATCTCGCTCACGATCGGCCTGGCCGGCGTCGCGTTGAGCTTCGTGCTGGGTTGCCTGCTCGGCGGCATCTCCGGGTTCGCGGGCGGCCGCGTCGACGTCGTCATTCAGCGGCTCATCGAGCTCATCATCTCCATTCCGCAGATCCCGCTGTGGATGGGCTTGAGCGCGGCGCTCCCCAAGAAGTGGCCGACGACGGCGATCTACTTCGGGCTCACCATCGTCCTGTCGGTGGTCGGATGGGTGGAGGTCGCGCGGGTCGTGCGCGGCCGGGTCCTGGCGTCGCGCGAAGAGGACTACACGATGGCCGCCAGGATCGCCGGCGCCACGGATCTGCAGACGATTCGGCGGCACATGCTGCCGTCCATGTTCAGCTACCTGATCGTCCGCGTCACGCTCGCGATCCCGTTCATGATCCTGGGCGAGACCGCTCTCAGCTTCCTGGGCCTGGGCATGCAGGCGCCGGCGGTGAGCTGGGGCGTGCTGCTGCAGAACGCGCAGAACTTCCGCACCATCGCGCTGCACCCCTGGCTGCTGATCCCGGCCCTGTTCGTCATCGTCACCGTGCTGGCCTTCAACTTCGTCGGCGACGGCCTGCGCGACGCGGCCGATCCGTACCGGAAGTAGCGGCGCCGCGCGCTCAGAACGCCGGCTGCGGCTCGGGCAGACCCGCCTTCCGCAGCAGCCATCGTGTCATGTCCGACGGCATCGGCCGGCGCTCGTACGTTCGCCGCACCTCGCGCGCGACGGCGTCCGGCACCAGCTCCGCGCCCATGCGGACGGTGAAGGCGTCGTGGAGACACCACCAGCCGTCCTCCCGGCGCTCGCTGCCAGAGATCGGAACCTCGGAGCGGTACAGCACGCGCTCCGGGTTCTCGCGGTCGAGCAGCATGACTCCCGAACCGTAGGTCGTGCGACGCGGGCCGTGGTCCCAGCGCGCGCCGCGGTACTGAACCAGCCAGCCCAGGTCCGCGTACGACGCCACCGCGGAGCCGTCGAACAACAGGGCATCCGCGTCGAAGAAGCCGGGGCGCGGCGTGATCAGGCGCTCCGCCCGCTCGCCGTTTTCGAGCTCGCGGCGGATGGCCAGCGACCGGGAGTCCGAGTCGTTGCCGATGCTCCAACGCCAGCCGGAGCAGCGCTCGGGCAGCGGGCAGCGGTTCTCCGGTATTCGGGCCACCCGGTGCCGGCGATGCCGTTCCATGCTCCGGATGTCCGCCACCACCCGCTCCGGGATCAGGTCCCGCAGGCGGAAGTCGGCCGTCGCGACCGCGGTATCGCCGACGCCGGTGTAAAGGCGAAACAGGTCGTCGAGCCCGTTCCTCCCGGCATCGACGGCCACCTGGCCGCCGGCGAACATGACGCCGTCGAGATGCGCCAGCTCGCCGATCCACGTCCCGTGGCGCGCATGCTCATCCCACACGCCGTCGTACTCGAGGACGGATTCGCGAGAGTAGTAGAGGCAGTGCCCGGTGCGGGCGTCGAGCAGCCTGAGATACGGATAGTACGAGAGCTTCCACTTCTGCCGCACGGCGGGGTCGGCGATCGCCCGGTTGAACACCCCGTGCACGATGTCCATCGCGACCCGCGTGCCACCGATCCGCACCGGCACGGGCACCGCGTTGTTGCCGATGTGCGAGTTGTCCCGGTAGCCGGGACGGACGCACGACTGCAGCGTGCCGACCTCCGTGATGCCATCGGCGGTCGCGCCCGGGCACGGCCCTCCCGCCGTGCGGACCATCGCGATGTCCGGGCACGGCCGGTGATACATCACCAGCGCGCCGTCGTCGAGGCGGAGGTAGACGATGTCGTTCTTGGTCATCTCCGAGGGATAGATGCGGTTGGTGCCGCCCACGCCACAGGGCTGCCAGATCCCCTCGTCCCACCAGATCGCGCTCCAGCGCTGCTCGAACGCGGCATCGCCGGGTTCACCTGCCTCGGCGAGCCGTATCGAGCTGGCCACCCGCGCGAGGAAGTCCTCCGCCGGCATCCTGACCACGCAGTCCCATACCTTGGTGACGCTCCCCTCGTGGTAGATCACGTACAGCCACCCCCGGTCCTCCCAGAAGCGGAAGTCGTGGAGCACGACGGCCCGGTCGCGGTCCGGCCCCGCCTGGTAGGCGGCGAACTCCTCGGCGGTCCGGGGAAGGTCGATCCCGGTGCGCAGGTCGAAGATCGGCAGCGGGAAGCGGTTCAGGACGGCATCGCCGCGGCTGTCCAGCACCGCGAGCCCGAGATGACTGCGCCAGACGGTGACGCCGCCGTTGCAGTACCGATCCACCGAGCCCCCGGCCCGATAGCCCAGGAACACCCGCGGATCCGCGCTCAGGCGGATGGCGCTCGGGTTGGTGGCATGGTGGCCCTCCCAGCTCGCCGCCGGCCCGCTGGCGGCGGGCTCGATGAGGTACCCGGCCCGCTTGACGGCCCGCCTCGGGCTCAGGGCTCGCTCCGCGAGACCGGCGCGGTCGCGAGGCAGGTGTAGTACTCGCTGCCGCCGTAGTAGATCCACCAGCGCCCGTCGTGGCGGGTCAATCCGTTGAAGAAGATGCAGTCCCGGTAGGGCGACACCTTCTGCGCCGGATCGGACGCGCTGCATCCGCTCTCGTGCGGGTAGCGGGGCTCGGCGTGCAGGACCGGCCGCAGCAGCCACGCCAGCGGCGACTCAGGGTCCCGCTTGGAGAACCGCACCTCGCCGATCGCATAGAAGTGGCCGCTGTGGTGGCCGCCGGTGAAGAGCAGTATGTCGTCGGGGTCGTCCGAGTGGTCGGCCAGGGCGAAGCACCCCTCGCCGCCCGGCCAGCGGGTCTCGAGCGGCGTCGATTCCCATCGCAACAGGTCCTTCGACCGCCCGATGATGTGGCCGTTGATGTACATGAGGTAGTGGCCGTCGACTCTCACCGGCTCGTTGTCCGGGTTGCACAGCACGACGCCGTTGCGATGGATGCGCTCCGCATCGGGATACACCAGGCCGTGCTCGGTCCAGCGGCGAAGATCGGTGGAGGTGGCCAGCCAGCAGCCGCTCACGGCAGGATCGTCGATCCGCTCCCAATCCCAGCGATTGCAGAACAGGTGGAAGGTCTCACCCAGCCGGACCAGGCTCACGTCCTCGTAGCTGAACGGGTCGCCGGCACCGAACAGCGGCGCGTCGCCCGTGACCTTCGTGAACCGCTGCCCGTCGGCGCTCTCGGCGAGCCCGATCTTGCAGAGGTAGTCGATGCCGTTGACCGGCTCGCACGGCCGTTCGCCCCGGTAGACGTAGTGGAAGGCGCCGCCGGCGCGGATGATCGCCCCGTTGTGCACCCCTCCGCCGAACCTCCCGGGATCCCAGGAGGAGGCGGACGGAGCGAGCACGGGGTTCCCTGGATATTTCCGGAAGGGTCCGACCGCCCACCCCGGCAGCCCCGCGGCGTCGGCGTCGGCATCACCCCTTGGTGGAAACCCGCCCCGGTAGCGCTCCTCGTCGTAGACCCAGCAGCTCGTCTCCCAGCCCGACTCGGCGTCGGCGGAGTACTGCCAGGCAAAGATCTCCTGATCCGCCATCGTGCTGTCAGACCTCCATCGTCCACCGGAACGGGACCTGCCCGATCCCGTGCTCCCGGGCCCACTCGATCAGTCCCTCCGCCGGCCCGCCCAGCAACTGCTGCCGGATGGCGTCTACCTGCCCCAGCACGTGCTCGCCGGGCTGGACGAGGCGCATGTTGTCCCTCGTCCCTCCCATCCAGCGGTAGCTGTAGCCCAGGATCACGACCTTCGAGACTCGCCTGCTCAGGTTCGGCGCCGTGCTGTGGAAGACGCGGTTCTCGAAGAGGAATGCATCGCCGGCACTCAGGCAGAGATCGACCACCCCGTCGGGATCGACCGCCCCCTTGGAAATCGGCAACGGAGTGCGGAGCCGGTGCGAGCCGGGAGCGAACAGCGTGAAGCCCGAGTGCGGCTCGGGGAAATCGGTCAGGCAGTAGCCGACCTTGATGCCGGCGCGGAACACCCCAGCGTGCCCGACGTCCTCGGTCATGCCGATGTCCCGGTGCCACGTCCGCGCGTTGCCGGCGGCCTCGTCCTCCGGCCACTTGTAGATGATCGCGGCGGTATGCAGGTGCAGGTTGGGCGACAGAAGCTTCACCACCAGGGGCAGGGTGGAGGAATGGGCGAGCAGCGGGTGAAACGCCGGCTCCTCGACGACGCCCGGGCGACGCTGCACGTACGCTTGTCCCGGCGTCCGATCGAAGTCGTCGATCAGCCTGTCGGCTGCGGCCGTCAGCGCCCCTACCTCGTCGGGTCCGAGCGCCCCGGGAACCACCAGGTAGCCGTTCTCGTCGAAGAACCGGCGCCGTTCGTCGTCGAGCCGAACCGGTTCCATCGCTGTAAATCAGGTTTGTATGCGGACAGCCGTTCGTCAAGCTGAAACGCCTCCATGGTGTATGATGTGTGTATGGCCCGCACCAACATCGATGTCGATGAGGCGGCGTGCGCGGAAGTCATGCGCCGGTACTCCCTGGCCACGAAGCGCGCGGCGGTCAACTTCGCGCTTCGTACGCTGGCGGCGGAGCCCCTCAGCGTCGACGAAGCGCGGCGGATGCGGGGATCCGGATGGGATGGCGATCTCGATGAGTTGCGGTCCAGCCGCACTCCGTGATCCTGATCGACACCTCCGCATGGGTGGAGTTTCTGCGGGGGACCGGATCGCCGGCGTGCGATCGCGTCGAGGCCCTCCTCGACGGTGAGATCGCGACCTGCGACGCGATCCGGATGGAGGTGCTTGCCGGTGCCCGCGACGAGCACCACCTGGAACGCCTTCGCCGCCTGCTTGCGCGTGCGTCCGTGCTTCCCACGACACGCGCGGACTACGACGAGGCTGCCGCCCTGTTTCGCCGCTGTCGCCGGGAGGGCTCCACCATTCGCCGCCTCATCGACTGCCTGATCGCATCCGTCGCCATCCGAGCCGCCACCCCGATCCTGCACAACGCCGGCGACTTCGACGTGCTCGCGCGCCACACGGCTCTCCGCCTCGACTCATAGCGCACAAGCATCATCCGGCCTCCTGACGGGCATTTCGATTGCCGCGTACCACGCGCCAATCAGACGGGCGCTTCGGGCCCGGCCCACCATGCCCCCTCCAGGAAACAAGAGTTGCCAAAGAGCACACATTGTGAGCATGATTCTGCCTCGTCCCGTTCGTGGGAGGATGACGACGTCATCTTCCTCAAGACGATCATTCCCAGTCGCAAGATGACACGACGCTACCTGGGAGGCGGATTGCAATGAGCCTGACCGAAGAAGAGCAGCGGTTGCTCGATTCAGTCGAGCAAGGAGAGTGGAAGACCATTCCCGGCTTCGAGCAGGAAGCCGAGCGCTACCGCGCGGCCGCTCGTGCAACCCTGCGAAAGGACAAACGCGTCAACATCAGGATGACGGAACGCGACCTGACCCACTTCCGGAAAGCGGCCCTGCGCGAGGGGTTGCCCTATCAGACGCTGATCTCCAGCGTCCTGCACAAGTACATCAACGGGCTCCTCGTGGACGCGCGAGGCAAGTCCAAATAGTCGACGAATCCACGACTCTGATTCGAAACGCGGGAAGCCGCTGGCATGTTGACCTCGCCTATCAGCGGATGAGATTGGCCGGGCGATGAGCGGTGACCAGGTGCCGGCCGGCCGCGATGCCTGCGACGACCTGAACGCGGACTGGCAGTCCGGCAATCCGATCGCCTACATCAACCCCGAGGCGCCGTCCGCGACGGTGCCGCCCTACCGGGGCGAGCGCTACGAGGTGCTGGTGCCCGACGCCTTCGACGTGGCCGAGCGCGCGCGGCAGGTGATCAATCCGCTCACGGAAGCGACCGACGCCGGCGTATCTTTCACCGCTCCGTAGTACAGGTTGAAACCGTCGACGTAGACTGAGGTTCGCACCGAGGGGCCCCATCGAGAGCAAGGGTCGCTCCGAAGAGCGACCCTTGAGCCGACAGCACGCTGACGGCGGGTATCTGGAGCAGAACCTACTACGAAGGTCGACGGACTCTCAACCGGGACCCAGAGCGCCCCAGTCGGGTAGAGTGCCTGCTGGCATGCATCGGTCCGCGGATCGGCCCCGCATCATCCATCGCGAGCCGGTGGCCGAGGGGTTCAGCGTCGAGACCGGCGTGCTCAGCTCGACCCAGAACGTCCAGGTCAACTTCCGGCCGCCCGGCTGGTACCGACGGGATGAGTGGTTCGGGCGCAACCGCGACAGCGCGCTGGGCATGTGGTCGCTGTCGGTTCCGGAGATGATCGGCACCAGCGACGGCTTCGTGTTCGGCTTCGAGGTGCCCGAGCGGTGGCAGCCGGCCGGCGGCGGCGATGCGGTCGAGTACGTCGCGGAGAGCCATCCGCTGGGGCCGGACTTCGACCGGGCGTGCTTCGCCGGCCCGGACCACCTGATCGACCGCGACGGGCTGGTGCGCTACCGGGCGCAGATGGCCGTGGGCTTCGATCTGGTCGAGATCGCGCTCCACATCACCAACCTGTCCTCGACGGCGACCACGTTCTTCTCCCACGTCTGCTGCCGCTTCCATGGAAGGGGACTGGTCTGGGGCTGGCGCGAGCGGGCGCTGGTCAGCGTGGATGGCGAATGGATCCCGGCCGACCGGCTGCTCTGCGGCGACGGCTACCCGCCCGCGCGCCACTGGTTCCTGCCGGGCAATCGTCCGGGGCGCGCGTTCATGGAGATGTTCCGCCCGGGCAGTCCCGACGACCCGAGCACCCAGGTCATCACCAGTCCCTGGATCGCCATGCCCATGCAGGACACCCGCTACACCACGATCTACGGATCGCCGCAGGCCGGCATGCTGTCGTCAATCCCGACAACCCCTGTCTGCACAGCGACGCGGTGAGCCGCGCGGTCGGCCCGGGAGCGACCACCGTACAGCGCACCTACCTCGCCGCGTTCGAGTTGCCGCTCGACGAAGCGTTGGCCGAGCTCGATTCCCGGATCGCCAGGGGGGCTGCCGCGGCCTGAGGGCGCGCCCCGGCGCGTGGTACGATCGCCGGACCATGCGCCCGAAGTCCGCGGACGGCGCTCTCAACGCGGCTCCTCCAACCGACGTCGGACTCCTCCGAGTGGAGGAGCTCAGCACCCACTTCAAGACGCGGGACGGGGTGATCAGGGCCGTGGACGGGATCAGCTTCTCCCTGGACGAAGGCGAAGTGCTCGGCGTCGTCGGCGAGAGCGGGTGCGGCAAGAGCGTCATGGCGCAGTCCGTACTGCGCATCCTGCCGGAGCCGCTCGGCAGGATCGTGGGCGGGCACATCCACTACCGCCGCGCGGCCGGCGACACGGTCGATCTGGCGCGCTACCGGGCCGATGATGAGGACCTTCGCGCGTTGCGCGGCAGCGAGATCTCCATGGTCTTTCAGGAGCCGATGAACTCCCTGCACCCGATCAAGACCGTCGGCGCGCAGATCATCGAAGCCATCCTGCTTCACCAGGACACGGACAAGAGAACCGCTCGCGAGCGGGCGGTCGAGCTCATAGATCGGGTCGGCATCGCCGCGCCCGCCCGGCGGGTCGACGATTATCCCGGTCAGATGAGCGGCGGCATGCGCCAGCGGGTGATGATCGCCATGGCGCTGAGTTGCAACCCGCGCCTGCTGTTCGCCGACGAGCCGACCACCGCGCTGGACGTCACCATCCAGGCGCAGATCGTCGACCTGATGCTGGAGCTGCACGAGGCGTACGGCATGTCGCTGGTGGTCATCACCCACAACATGGGGCTGGTCGCCCGCATGGCGCAGCGCGTGGCGGTCATGTACCTGGGCCGGATCGTCGAGCTCACCGACGTCCACTCGGTGTTCAAGCGTCCCCTGCACCCCTACACGCAGGGGTTGCTGCGCTCGATGCCGTTGCGCGGGGTGACCAAGAGCACCGCCCTGGAAGCGATCGAGGGCACGGTGCCGTCGCCGTACGGGGAGCGGCGCGGGTGCAGCTTCGCGCCCCGCTGCCCGCACGCGGAGGCTCGCTGTTTCAGCGACGAGCCGCCGGTGACGACGACCGAAGAGGGCCACCGGGTGGCCTGCTGGCTCTACGAATGAACGTTCTGGAGGTCGGCGGGCTCAGCAAGCTCTTCCCCATCCACCGCGGCCTGCTGCGGCGCCGGGTGGGCGACATCCGCGCCGTGGACGACGTGAGCTTCTCGGTGGCCGCGCGGGAGACGCTCGGCATCGTCGGCGAGTCAGGCTCCGGCAAGACGACGGTCGCCCGCTGCCTCATGCGGCTGGTCGAGCCGACCTCCGGCAGCATCCGCTTGACCGTCGACGGCACGAGCTGGGACGTGGTGGCGCTGCAGCGGGACGAGCTCAAGGCGATCAAGCGCCACATGCAGATCGTCTTCCAGGACCCGGTGTCCTCGCTCGATCCGCGCATGTCGGTAGGCGACGTCATCGGCGAGGGACTGGTGCTGCACGGCATGAGGCGGCGCAGGGAGCGGGAGGCGCGCGTCGCCGAGCTGCTCGACCTGGTCGGCATGGACCCGGCCGTGATGCGCCGCTACCCGCACGAGTTCTCGGGCGGCCAGCGGCAGCGGATCGGCATCGCCCGCGCGCTGGCGCTCGGCCCGCGGGTGCTGCTCTGCGACGAGCCGGTGTCGGCCCTGGACGTCTCCATCCAGGCGCAGGTGCTCAACCTGTTCAACCGGCTGCAACGCGAGCTCGGCCTCAGCTACCTCTTCATCGCCCACGACCTCACCGTCATGCAGTACGTCAGCGACCGGATCGCCGTGATGTACCTGGGCCGGGTGGTCGAAGTGGCGCCGGCCGGCGCGCTCGGCGAGCAGCCGCTGCACCCCTACACGGAGGCGCTGCTCGCGGCCATCCCGCTCCCGGACCCTGACCAGGACGCGCAGCCGGCGGTCAAGGGAGACATCCCCGACCCGTCGTCTCCGCCGGCCGGCTGCCACTTCCACACCCGCTGTCCGTACGCGGTGGAGGAGTGCCGGCAACGCGAGCCGGAGCTGCGCGAGCTGCGCGCGGACAGCCGGCATGAGGTGGCGTGCCACCGCGCCGGCGAGCTGAGCCTGGCGGGGCTCCACCTGTCACGGGCCTGAAGCCGGCGCCCACCGCCTCAAAACCGAAAAAAGACCGTCTCGACATCCTCGATCCCTTCGTCCGGCGTGAATCGCCACACCCCGATGTAGCCTTCGCGAAGGTCGCCGTTCGCGTCCCAGTCCAGCGTGGTGGCCACCCCCTCGTAGTCGATCCGCCGGCCTGCAGCCAGCAATCGAAGGGCATCTGCCACGCCGCCGGGCGTGCCCGGAACGACCTGACCCGGCGGGCTGCCGATGTCCCTCAGATGGTCGCGAATGGCGGCGCCGTCCAGGCTCCCGGCGGCCTGCGCGGCGAGGGCCACGGCTATCGTCGCGTCGTAGGTCTCCTTGACGTAGGTGAAGGCGGGCGGCTCACCGTACTCGGCCACGAACGACTCCTCCCACTCGGCGGCAGCGGCGCTGTCGGGAGTCGGCGCTCCGGCGGTGCCGTACATGCCTCCCAACGCGGCGCCGCCGATCTCCGTGACCAGTCGCACTCTCTTGGCGGCGTCGGCGAAGACGAATCGTGCGTAGATGCCGTCGTCGATCGCCTCCCGGACGATGACCAGCGCCTGGTCCTCGAAGGTGACGACCACCAGCGCCTGAGCCCCGGCGCCGGCGCTCCGCCGCAGCTCGGAAGCGTACGTCGCTTGGCCATCCGCGACCGGGACAGCCCGCAGCGTCCCGTGCCAGGCGTCCGCGAAGACGTCCGCCAGACCCTGTCCGTAGGGGTCGTCTCGGTAGATCAGGCCCACGTTGTCGAAGCCGCGCTCCCGCGTCACCCGCGCAAGCACGGGACCCTGGGCCGTGTCGGCAAGGGTCGTGCGGAAGAAGAAATCGTCGTCGTCCGCATCCGTCAGCCGGGGCGATGTCGCAGACGGACTGATGGTGGGGATGCCAGCCGGCCCCGTCACGACCTCCACCACCGGCAACGCCGCCGCGCTGGCGTTGGGGCCGACGACGGCATGCACTCCGTCCTGATCCACCAGGTGCCGGGCGGCACGCACCGCCGGAGCCGGGTTGCGGGTGGCGTCGGCCGTCACTCCCTGCACGGGCCGGCCCAGCACACCCCCGCCGTCGTTCAGGTGGCGGATGGCCAGGTCGAAGGCGCGCTTCCGGTCCGCCGATGTGTCGGGAGCGCCGGAGAAGTCGAGCAGCAGGCCGATCCTCATCGGCTCGGTGCCGTCCGCCCAAGCCCGGCCCGGGCCCAGCACGGCCGCGAGCAACACGCACACGGCCATCAGGCGGACGCGCGCCGCGCCGGAAACGGCGCTCGGTCCTGATGGGCTGCGGAGCCTTTCCACCGCGCTCATGCTATCACGCGGAGTCGGCGTTTCAGGACAGGCGCTTGACGGCTCGTGCCCGCTGTCGGATATGGTATGGATCACCATGATTATCCAAATCAGGTCCGTTCAGGGTCCGTTCGACAGTCCCGCGGTTGCCCGCCTGGCGGTCACGGTGCTGACGCGCGCAGAGGCGATGGGTCTGCTCCCCGAGAAGGAAACGGTCGAACGGCTGGACATGACCGTGTTCCGGCGCCTGGCCGAAGGAATTGCCCAGGCGGGTATCGGCAATGGCCTGCTCGCCGACCTCGCGGCGTCTTCCAGTCCGAGTCCGCAGCAGCTCTCGGTCACGCTCCGGAAGCTCAACGACGCGCTCGATGCGTCGCCGACCCCGGCCTGCGAATGGGCGGGCGTGAACGGTGTCCTGGGCGGTGAGGTGCTCGCCTCGCTTCTCGGGATTTCCCCTTCCAGCGTACGCCGCTATCTGTCCGGGAGCCGCGAGACCCCCGACGCGATCGCGGCTCGCCTCCACTTCCTGGCACTGGTCATCGGCGACCTTGCGGGGGCCTACAATGACTTCGGCGTCCGCCGGTGGTTCCAACGTCCGCGGAAACTGCTCGGCAGCCGCTCACCTTCCCAACTCCTGGATGGCACGTGGCAACCCGAGGATCCCGGCCCGCAACGGGTGCGCGACCTTGCCGCCGCCCTGGTCTCCTCGCCGGCAACGTGATCGCGTTCCGGCACGCCGATCCCCGCTATCCGTTTCTGTGGGAGAGTCGTTCGCAACCAAGCGGGCGATGGCACGCGCAGGGCGAAGGGCCGGCTCACTACTTCAGTGACACACCCGACGGCGCGTGGGCCGAGTTCCTGCGCCACGAGGAGATCACCGCGCCCGAGGACCTGTCCGGCATCCGGCGTGCGCTGTGGGCAGTAGACGTGGGAGACGAGTCGCCGGCACGGCCGGCAATTCCCCTGGAAGTCATCACTGGTGGTCCCCGAACGTATGCGATGTGCCAGTCGGAGGCCCGTCGTCTGCGAATGCAGGGAACTGACGCGATCACCGCTCCTTCGGCGGCTCTGCTGCCGGGCGCGGCGAGAGGATGGCGAGTCGACGGCGGCCTCCGCCCCGGCACGCCTCGGGACGGCAGGGTCGTCGTCCTCTACGGTTCGCGGCCGGACCTGACCGGGTGGGCCACAACCGTCGCGGGCCGTCCGGGCAGCGAGCTTCTGCCCCACGTCCGTCATTACTGACGCCCGGCACTTCTGACGGCGGGCAGGAGACAGAGAGGGCGCATGCACGCCGAAGCGTCCACGCGCCCTGAGGCAGACTCCCCGGCTTTCGCCGAGGCGGGTCTATCCGAGCGGCTCTACTCCAGCCACCAGCCTTCCGGAAAGTACTTCCAGGCCACCCAGGAGTCGGGCTGGAAGTGTCCGAGCGGCATGTTGACCAGGGTGTCCCTGACGAACGTGAACTGCTGCGCGCCGGCGCCGACGCCCAGCCACAGCGCCTTCTCGTAGGCCATGATGTTGGCGTCGCGCGCCATCTGCTGCGCCGTGTCCTCGTCGGTCTCCGCGGCCCAGCCGATGGCCAGGTCCAGGTACTCCTTGAACTCGGGCGGAGGCTCCTCGCCCGATGCCCCTTGCGTGGCGTACCACTGATCCCACAGCGGCGCCCACCAGCCCACCTGGATGAACTGGCGCGGGCTGAGCAGGTACTGCAGGTAGGGGATGGTCATGGCCCACACCGTGCCTTCGTGCTCGTTGCCGGCCGCCATCTCCGTGAGCAGGCTGCGCTCGACCAGGTTGAAGTTCAGCTGGACGCCGATCTCCTTCCACTGCTGGGCGATGATCTGCGTCTGGTCGGAGGACCGCCACTGGTTCTCGACGATGGTGTCCATCGTGAAGTTGATGGTCAGCCGCCGGCCGTCCGGCATCAGGCGGAACCCGTCCGAGTCGCGCTCGGTCAGGCCCATGTCGTCGAGCAGCCGGTGGGCCTCGCCGACGTCGTAGGCCAGCACGTCGGCCTCGGCCGCTTCCACCTCCGCGTCGCGCCACGGCAGCGCGTGCAGGTAGCCCATGCCGGCCACGCCCTGGGGACCGAAGACGATGTCCAGGATCGGCTGGCGGTTGATTCCCTTGGACAGCGCGCGGCGGAAGCGGGTGTCCTGGAAGATCTCGCGCTTGACCGGGTCGTCCACCGTCAGGTTCAGGTGGATGACCATCTCCGTGCCGCCGAGGTTGCGCGGGATGTTGCGCTGCTCCAGGCCCACGCGCGAGATGTCCCCGAACTGCGGACGCTCCGTGAACGGATACCAGCCGCCGACGAACAGCTCGCCGGCGATGTCGCGCGCGCGCCAGGTCTCGCCGCCGTTGGTCATGAACTCGGCGTTCATGGCGTCGATATAGGGGAGCTGCTTGCCCTCCTCGTCGACCTTCCAGTAATAGGGGTTGCGCTCCCAGCGCACGAGTTGCGGCGATGCCTCGACCGGCATCCACGCGGCCACCGTCGGCACCTCCGGGTAGTGCTGCCCCAGCCAGTAGCGCTGCCGCTGCTTGCTGAAGTGCTCCTTCCAGTCGGAGGAGCCGTTGTCCTTGGCGACCGTGTCGGCGTCCTCGTTGTAGTCGATGTGGAACTGCTTGTAGTGATGGGCCGGCAGGTAGATGGAGTCGCCGCCCTGGTGGCCGACCTGGGCGAGCTGTGACAGGAAGAGCAGCGCCAGCGGATTCGGCGTGCCGAAGTCCAGCCGTAGCGTGTGGTCGTCGATCACGTGCATCTGCCACGGCTCTCCGTTCACCAGGTACTTGCTGTTCGGGGTCGGCGTGAGGTCGGTGTTCATCACCACGTCCTCGTAGGTGAAGCGGAGATCCTCGGTGGTGAACTCGGCTTCGCCGTCCGACCACTTGATGCCCTTGACGAAGTGCAGGGTCAGCGAGCTCTTGTCCTCGTTCCACTCCCAGGAGCGGGCAAGGTTGGGATGAATCTTGCTCTCGGTGTCAGCGCGAACGATGCCCACGATCGCGAACTGCACCGCCGGCCACCAGAAGCCCTGGCCCATGAAGTTCGTCTCGATGGCGCTGCCATCCTTGTACTGGCCGATCTGGAAGTCAGGGGGTCCCATCGACACCACCAGCGGTTCCGAGGGAAGCCGCTCAGCCAAGGGCGGGATCTCGCCGGCCGCGGCCGCGCGGGCCAGCACCGGCGCCTCCTAAAACTGCGCGGAAACCATCCCGGCGCTCAGCATCAGCGCCAGCGCCAGGAACAGGTACTTTCTCATTACGTCTCTCCTTGATCATCTAAGAGGCGCTCGACTACGCGCCGGTAGCTCCTGCACACGACCTTCGCACGGATCGACCGCGTCATGGTGTCCCCACGAGTGCCGTCGCCCGTGCACTACAATTCGATCCGATTGGGATGATAGCATGAGTTCGTAGACAGGGGGATCGAGTCGCACTGCGTACCCGACTGCATCGTCTGTGGCTGCTGCGCTTGGGCGGCACCGTAGCCGACGTGTCCGCCAGGGTGCACTATCCCTCGGTGCAACGGTGCAACGCCGGTGGAGTAGTGTCGAGCCGGCGGCATGGCGGTGCTCAGCCACAAGATGGCCGCACCGGTAGGCAAACGTACCTCAGCGCGGCAGGCGCAACAGTAGGTCGCCTACAAGGTCGCCACGGGCACTTCGGATCACCGCCGAGATCGGCGAGTGGATCGCCGAAACAGCTCAGAGTCAACTAGCCGATCCGCCGGCTACAGCCCGCTGGGGCGGTTACGGTCGGGCACCGGGCACTCCTGTGAAGAGTTGAAAGAACTCCTCCAACTGCTGCAATGGAATGCAGGTCCCAACCTCATGAAGGAGCCCCGGCAACTGTCCCGTTAGCGCTACTAAGGATTCAAATGTTCTCTTGTTATCGACACATTGTTACCACGAATATTCTATTATTAGCACTATACCATCCGTACAAACCACTGGCCTTATCGAGAAGTCAATATCCTCCACATCAACGTTACGATCTCCCGCGACAAATGCCTTCATGCCCTGCAGAATGTCGTTCAAGTTCTCGGTATTCGAGCCTTGTTGCGGAGTCTCGTGGCATGACATTGCAATACGAACAACATAGCAACGCTCTTGGACAGTTACTCTAACATTCTTGAGCGCAAGTTCAACAAGACTTATGTTTTGAAACTCAGCAGTAGTTGCGGCGCCAAATTCTTCAACTGATTCGAATTTCGTATTTGATACAGCCGTAATTGCGGCCCTTTTTGACCATTTCATTCGATCATGAAGCCGCCTGTCATCCTCGGTCAGCGCGTGCTGAGCCTCGTCAAACACCGTAACGGAAGGTAGCAATTGTATCTGAGGAATCATCTGATCCGAGACATCGGCTTCGATGTACAGACCCATACTCGTAGCCTCCCAATTTCGAACATCTCCAATGCCCATACCTATTATCTCTTCGAGTCTCTTGGCATCTTCAGTCTGGACAACATAGATGCACTTCCTCTTTGACGTTTCGACTTTGTGACGCGGCTTACGATACACCGATACGGACTCTGATCGCTCCAGTGTTGCTGCGGTTTGGCGATCGATCCGAGCCGTAATGAAGGGACCTGCCGGGCTATGGTTTGGTCCAGATTCAAGGCGATCACCGACGACGGACATTGCACTATTCAGTGTAGAGAAGTCTCTTGCATAGATGAATAATAGTTCGCTACGTCTTTCACTTTCCTGTGGACGCTTGCGTGGCGGCTGTTTGAGAGGTTGTCCATGAATCGCGCGAGAAAGTTTGAGTACGTTCTGTTCGAATATCTTGCTGCGACGCTGTCCTTGTTGCCAGTCGATGAACAAACGGAACGAATGCTCGGCCGGAGGTGGCGTGTCATCAAAACGGACACAGATTATTCGGAAACCATCGCGCTTCTTTTCTTCCATCAAACCGAGTTCGCGCTCATACTCAACATACTTAGACGCCGCCGCACTCTCAGACCAAAATAAGACAAGAACTGACGCGGATTCGATCGCCTTGTTCATGGATTTGGTAAGTGACTTACCGGGTATGAAGTCCCATTCGTCAAGTATCGGTTCCATTCCAGCCTCGACGAGCGCTCTTGCGATTCGATCCACAAGCCGCTTGTCATTTCGTTGATAGCTCAAGAAAGGACGCAGCACTACATGCTCCTATTCACAAGTGCTTTCCGGAGCATGAGCAGTTCCGTAACATACGACCAAGGCGGTATTTCTTCTGCTTCAGTTCAGCGCACGTCATGAATTCTCAATTCGCTCACTTCTCGAAGGGATCGGCCGCGTCGCGCAGCCCGTCTCCCACGAAGTTGAATGCCAGCACCACGATGATAACCAGAATCGCCGGGATGAAGAACCACGGGTGAAAGGCGATGGCCATGAACGTCTCGGCCTCCTTGAGGAGCACCCCCAGCTTATCGCGGGCGGCAGCAGCCCCAGGCCCAGGAAGCTCAGCGCCGTCTCGCCGATGATCATGCCGGGCACCCCCAGGCTCAGGGAGACGATCAGGTAGCCGATGAAGTTCGGGATCAGGTGGCGGGTGATCACCCAGCCGCCGCCGGCGCCCAGCGCGCGCGATGCTATGACGTACTCCTCCTCGCGCAGCGCCAGGAACTGGCCGCGCACCACGCGCGCCAGGTCCGTCCAGCCGATCAGCGACAGGATCACGACGATGGAGAAGTAGCGCTGCACGGCGCTCCACTCCTTGGGGATGGCGGCCGAGAGCGCCAGCCACAGCGGGATGTGCGGGATGCTGCGCAGCAGCTCGATGATCCGCTGGATGACGTTGTCCACGGCGCCGCCGAAGTAGCCGGAGATGCCGCCCAGCGGCGTCCCCAGCACCAGGCTTGCCAGCACGCCGATCATCCCCACCGACATCGACAACCGGCCGCCGTAGATGGTCCGTGACAGCAGGTCGCGGCCGATGTCGTCGGTGCCGAACAGGTTGATCGGCTCCGGGTCGTCGGTGCCGAAGAAGTGCAGCCGGGAGGGGAACACGCCCCACAGCTTGTACTCCTCGCCTTGCACGAAGAAGCGCAGCTCCTTCTTGTGGCTGCGATCGTCCCGGTATATCAGCGCCCAGGTTTCCGGGTCATAGCCGTCGGTGAACCTGTGGTAGACGAAGGGGCGGAGCTGGAAGCGGCCCTGGTCGAAGAAGCGGATGCGCTCCGGCGGGCTTGAGACCTTGATGCTGGTGCTGATGACGCGAGGGTCGTACGGGGCGAAGAACTCGGCGAAGATGGCGACGAAGTAGAGCACCGCCAGCAGCCACAGCGAGACCAGCGCGACGCGGTGCTCCTTGAACTTCAGCCACATCAACTGCCCGTGCGAGCGTCCGACCGGGGCCAGCGCGGCTTCGGCCATCAGTCGTACCGGATCCGGTGGTCCACCGCCGCCAGGATGATGTCGGACAGCAGGGTGCCGACCACGGTCAGCCCGCTGAGGATGAACACCAGGCTGGCGGCCAGGAACATGTCCTGCGTCGTCAGGGCGATGAACAGCAGCGGCCCGACGGTGGGCAGGTTGAGGACGATGGCGACGATCGCCTCGCCGGAGAATATGGCGGGCAGCAGCCAGCCGATAGTCGTCAGGATGGGGTTGATGGCCACCTTGAAGACGTGGCGGGTGATCACGCGCATGCCCGGCACGCCCTTGGCGCGAGCGGTCACCACGTACTGCTTGCCCAGCTCGTCGAGGGTGGTCGCGCGCATCACCCGCATCGTTCCGGCCGTTCCTGCGGTTCCCAGGACGACGACCGGCACCCAGAGGTGCGTGAGCAGGTCCCACAGCCTGGCCCAGCTCCAGTCGGCGTGCAGGAACTCGCGGGAGAACAGGCCGCCCATGGTGATGCCGAACCACGACCAGCCGAACCACATCAGCACCAGCGCCAGCAGGAAGTTCGGGATCGACAGGCCCAGGAAGCCCAGGGCCGTGAACAGGTAGTCGGAGACCGAGTAGTGGTGGACGGCGCTGTAGATGCCGATCACCACGCCGATCACGAGCGTGAAGCTGACCGACAGCACCGCGATCAGCGCGGTGAGGCCCACCCGGCTCCAGATGAGCTCCGATACCGGCTGGTTGTTGATGAAGGACCAGCCGAAGTCGCCGCGCAGGACGATGCCGCCGATCCAGCGGATGTACCGGTGGTACCACGGCTTGTCCATGCCGAACTGGGCGCGCAGGTTACTGACCTGTTCCGGCGCCATCTCGAAGCCGGCCGCCTTGAGCGTGAGCACGTGGTAGCTGACGAAATCCCCGCGCGGCAGCTCGATGATGACGAACGACACCACCGAGATGCCGAACACCAGCAGGACCATCGTCACGAAGCGCCGCGCGAGGAATCGACCCATCAGCTACGAGCTCCGCACGCCACGGAGTCTGTCGGATCGCCCCGTCAGCGGCAAGCCTCACGGACTCCGAAGCACTCCGTGGGTAGGGTGCGCTGAGCAGCGTGGCGCACGCCGCCCAGGGCTCGGAGGTGGCTGCAGCCCCTATCGTAGTAGCCGCACGCCTCATGCGCTACGAAGCGGCCGGTGGGCAGTCAGCTCTCAGGAAGATATAATCCGATTTCATCCTACTTATTCTTACCCTGCTGGAGGTGGCGCCATGGCGCTGGTCAAGAAGAGCATCACGGTGACGGACCGCCAGGAACAGTGGATCAAAGCGCAGATCGCGAGCGGCGAGTACGGCAGCGACAGTGAGTACGTGCGCGACCTGATCCGCCGCGATCAGGAGACGAATGCACAGTTCCGGGCACTGAAGCACGCCATTCAAGAGGGGCTGGCAAGCGGCGAGACCGACAAGACCGTGAAGGAGATCTGGGCCGAAGCCGAGCGGCCGTATCGCGCGCGGCGGCATGGCTGAGAACAGACGAACGTGCTATCGCAAAACGCCCGGAGAACCACCGGTCTGATCGATGGACACCAAGTCGCCGGCGTCCGGCCGAGCGCGACGGCGGGCGCAAAGCCTATCGAGCGCGGCTCTACGACGGCGTGGGACAGGACCGCGGTCGGTCGGGGCCTAGCGAGCCCGCGTGACGGTCGGTGCAAAGGACCGGCACCGAACACTCCCCTGCCATCGCCAACAGGTCGTCGTCATCGGTCACCATATGCACACGTGCCCTGCCAAGGCGAGTTGCAGGAATGGCATGTCTGACGGATCTCCACATGCAGGCACGTTCGGAAGCTCCGGCACGATGACGGGTTCGCACCACGACAGGTACTCGGCCAGCAGGTCCCCTCGCTCATCCTGCGTCAAGCCGAACTTGGGACAACACAACACCCGGACGAGCTCGCGCGTCGGATCGGGGCTGGCCAACGGCACGATGTTGCCCCGTCTGCCACGCATGGCGCAGCCACGACAGCGACTCCGAACGGAACAGCAATGCGGACAGCAGAACCTTGGTGACCCGTAGATGAACCAATCCCTTTTCTTGGTCCGCATGCGCCGCCAATCGTACGCTAGTGACGCCTAACGTGATGTATAGACTTGATTTTCTTGATAGAGTGTATCCCCCTCGCCGCCTACACCCCCCGACGAGCACGATTACACCCACCATTTGACCCCTTGCACTACCCAAACGCTTACGGTAACGATGACGGTCCATCCCTCGGATCCTTGCCGCAGGACCACCGCACCATGGCGCAAGCCCAGTACCGCTCTCTCACCAAGCGCACCGCCGACCCCCTCTTCGTCAACGGCAACGACGCCACCTTCTGGTACCGCGATCTTGCCGGTTTCGGCGTGCGCGTCTACCCTTCGGGCAAGAACGTCTTCGTCGTCCAGACCCCCGCCTTCGACCGCTTGGAGCGCGTGACCCTCGGGACGCACGGCACGCTCACCGCCGAGAAGGCCCGCAAGGACGCCGCGGCGGTCATCGCCCGCTTCAAGAAGGCGCAACCCGCGGCCGCGCCCGATCCGGCGCCCGACCCGTCCGTCGCCGACCTCGCCGAGCGCTACCAGCTCGAGTATGTCGAGATGCACTGCGAGCCTGAGACGGTGTCGCACTACACGGCTCATGCTGCGCAATCACATCGCGTCCGGCCTCGCGCAACGCCTCGTCGCGGAGGTCCAGCACAAGGACATCCTGGCCTTCCACACCGGGCTGCACGACATGCCCACCGTGGCCAACAGCGCCGCCCACATACTGATCAAGATGTCCGACATCACCGATGCGTAGGACTCGCGTCCGTCCGGGAGCAACCCGTGCCGGGGCGTGCCCCCCTGCAAGGTCGAGAACCACGAGCGTTTCCCGACCGGCCGGGAGCTCCACCGGCTCCGACGGGCACTCCGTGGGGCGCCGGCCGAGGGCCCGGCGCCGGTCCACGCCGCGGCGGCGCTCGGCCTCCTCGTGCTGATCGGATGCGGGCGCAACGAGATCGTGGAGCCGCGATCGGAGGATGTCGACCTCGAACCGCAAGCTCCTCGGGAAACGCAAGATCCAGACCACCGCGCGCTACGCCCACCTCCCGCGCGACTCAGCCAAGACCGACGCGGAGGCGGTGTCGAAAAGCCTTGCCGTTGACCCGGACACTCCACCGAGCCCTTCTGCTGTCATGTGATCTGCGCCACTCTTATCTGCCCCTAGCTTTGGCAGAACGACGATTGCGCCATCTCCACGAACTACAAGGACCGGAATCAATCGCTATTGTGAGTGACAATCTCATCGTCGAGCTACCCGCCGTGACCGCCTGAGCGCCCTGCCGAACCCGCTAGAACCCGTGACGCATGCCAAACCTCCAAACCACGACCTCGGCCACCATCCAACGCGCACGCGGGCGTTCTACCGGACACACGCTACTCGTAACCAACAGGATCTACTAAGCCTATGCCGATCATCGATGAGTTCGAAAGCACCTTGTCCAAGCACTCAAAGCCGTCCTATGCAGAGTGGCGACCTGTCGATCTGCACAACCATTCACCGGCTAGTTTTGACTACGAAGGAAACACGACCGGCGCCGTAGGAGCCGCCATCAGTCACCTCTCGACTGCAAATGTAGATGTGGTGATGCTCACAGACCACCACACGCTGCCCGACCAAGGATTTGTCGACAAGGTGCAACGTGGAACCGGGAAGACAATACTTCGAGGTGTAGAGTTGAACATCTTTGTCGATGCTTGGGGCAAACCTCAGTCAAAGGTACAAAAAAAACCGTACTTCCATCTCCTCGTCGGGTTTTCGCCAACCACGGATGCGGACTATTGGTTCAAGGCCGTCAAACAGAAATGCGGCCATGAGGAGCGTGAGGTTTCTGGGACCAACGTACCCGGCTTGACTTCCAGAGTAGATGAGATTTGCGACGTACTCGCCGAATCCGGAGCGATAATAATCCCGGCTCATTTGCACAAGAGCCGCGATGCATTCAAGAGCCGAAGTGTAGATGACATCTATGTGGACGAGGAATTCTTGAAATTGGTAAAGAACCATTTCACGGCACTCGAAGTAACAGATCCAAAAACCGCGGAGTTTTTCGATGGAAAGCACGAGGAAACCGGTCGGCTACACAAGTCGTGTATTTGGTCCAGCGATGCGCATGATGTAGAGTCAATCGGGCAGCGCGTCACCTATGTGCAGATGGAGTCGCCGACCTTTGAGGAATTGAAGGCTAGTCTGGAGATCCCTTTGCGTGTATCCCTCGAAGAACCAGCGTTGCCATCGAGCTACATAATAGGCCTAAATATTCGCGGTCAGTTTTTTCAAGACTTTTGGCTTTCTCTTTCTCCGAACTGCAATGCTATGATCGGAGTAAAGGGATCCGGAAAGACGTCGGTTCTGGAGTGTTTGCGTTTTGCGTTGGGATCTCTCGTCCCTGATTCCAGAAAGGACGAAGTCCAATCACACCTGTCGCACATTCTTGGAGAAAGTGGTTCTGTGCGCGTTCTAGTAAGACGCGAAGATGGTGCTAAGGTCCTCGTCGAGCGAAACGCTAGCAATCCGGACTCGTTCGGCTTGGTCTTTGAGGATGATCGTCGAGAGGACGTCCGAAATCCGGAAGCGCTGATGTTCACGTCGTTCATCTTGGGATGGCATGAAATTGAGCAAGCAGCAACGGATGTAGCCGTTCGGCAGGCATATCTAGATACCATTGCCGACAGGGAGAAAATCCGTCAGTTGCACGAGATGGCAGATGAAGGAATAGGCCACATCAAATCCTTGCATGAGCAGGTAGCTAATCGGTATTCCGGCTTTATGAATCTGAGAGGGCGCGTTTCCTTGCTGCGGGACCTGAGATCTGGTCTTCGAGAACTATCGGACGCGAAGCTCGTCGAACTCAAGGATACGTACGAGACAGCTAACCAACACAGAGAGTCAATAGAGTCGCTGGAATCTTGGTTGGATACACGGTCAAGGCAAGGCGTCGATTTACAGTCGAGCGATGTGGTGCCGGATCTTCCGTCGCTGGAAGGAGATTCGCCAATCCGGGAGTTTGCGAATCAAGCTGCTCAAATGGTGGATGACCTCCGAAAACACGTGGCGAACTTCTCTGGTTTTCACCGAAAGAAGGTAGATCAACACGCGGTTAGTCTGGCGCAAATCATGCCGGGATTGGCAGCTTCCATGGATGAATTTGCCGCTAAGTACGACGAAGCCGTTTCGGTTTTATCGGATGAGCAAATAAAATTATTGCAAAGTCATCGGCAGGTCCTTGACCAGACAAGAGCGTTGCCATCCTTGGAACACAAATTGGAGGAGGAGCGAAGCAAGCTGGAGGAAATGCTCACGAAGCTCGCGAGTCTATGTGACACTGTTGCAGACGCATTGGACGATCAGACAACGTTGCGAAGGTCACGTGTGGAAGAATTGGGAAAGGAGCTCATTGGATTTGGCGTGCGGCTGGATGTTGCACCGCGCTCACGTCTTAGCATGTTTGAGAATATAGCAGCAAGTAATCCGGACGGAGCAAGTGTGTTTAGCGAACTTAATAGTAAATTCGCAGAATCGAATAGGCACCATCGAAGACTTGCGGAGGGGTACAGGAGGGCCAAAGCTGATTTGGTTCAAGGGTTTCCTTTGTTGTTGTCATCCATGGCCTTCAGCGATTACTTGGCTGCATTCGAAGGAGATGATCTTAGCATCTATCTTGACGTAGGTCAAACTCAAGAGGATTATAGGCCGATCGACCAATTGTCGGCAGGGCAACGCTGCACGGCAGTGTTTCCGTTGTTACTGAAGCTGCAGGAGGGTCCTCTGATCGTTGACCAACCCGAAGATAACCTGGACAATAGGCATATCGCGGACGCTATTGCGCCGGCACTGATAGAAGACAAGAAGGGACGGCAAATTGCGTTCACGTCTCACAATGCGAACTTGGTCGTGCTAACTGATGCAGAGCAGATAGCTATGTTTGAGAGCGATGGCGCGAAAGGGTCGGTTAGCGCTCGAGGGTTTCTTTGCATGAGCGAATCACCGATCACTCCGCATGTGATCGCAATTCTAGATGGAGGGCGGGATGCCTTGCGCCTGCGCTATCAGAAGTACGGAGTGGATGATTTGTGAGCATTGTCGGGATCCCGCTGGTCGAGATGGCGACGTCCGGTCAAGATCTGAGCGTCCGGGCGTTTTCTCAGTTGGTAGGCTTCGGCGTCTTTCCGCGGAACCCTCTCCCGCCCGTTCCGGCTTCGGACGCACTCTTTCTGCCGCCTGAAGCATGAAGACGGCCGGCGCGGCGACCGCGCGCCGCCGCGCCCGGACACACCGGTCCCTGGTTCACCCGGCCCCACACCACGCGCGGTAGCGACCTTACAGTTGGAGTGACCGATTTTCGGCGGGATCGACACGGCCGCGCTCCCGCCCTCCGCTGCTTCCGATTCCTTTCCTTTCCGGCCTGAAGCCGCCGCTCGGCCGGCCGCCGCAATGCTGATGGGCGCGGACGGGGCCCGGGCAGCGTCGGACACCACCTTCACCGGCCCGCTCGGCACCGTGACCAAAC